>CANLZP010000001.1:0-120000 GCA_947495695.1 uncultured Erythrobacter sp.
GCTGGAGCCAATGCCACGGCTGTAGGTGATACAGCGAATGCCAGCGGTACCGGTGCGACCGCGATTGGTTTCCGTGCAGCGGCAACCAATGCGAATTCCACCGCCATCGGCGCCAATGCTACGTCTACGGCTGACAATCAGGTGACGCTGGGCGGGCTTGGCTCGAGTGTTCGTGTGGGCGATATCGATGCCTCAACCGCTGCGCAATCTGGCGATCTGTTTGCTGTAACCGTCGATGGCAATGGCACCTTGGGCAAGGGCTCTGCCCTAGCCAGCATGCAGGCGGTCGCGAGCGTGAACAACAATCTGCGCCAATTGGCCGCTGTATCCGATGCGCAATTCGCCGCATTGGAAGGCCGGGTGGATACGCTCGGCTTCCAGCTGCAAGACCTCAGCACGGATTACCGCCAAGGCGTCGCCGCAGCAATGGCTCAGGCCGATGCGCCCTTCCCGCCGGAGCCTGGCCAAACTGGCTATGCCATGCGCGGTGCCACATTTCGTGGAGAGCAGGCCTTTAGCCTAGGCCTGTCGCATCGCCTCAATCTTGCAGTGCCGATTACGATCAACGCCAATGTCTCGCACAGCGGCGGATCAAACACCGGTGCCAGTGTAGGAGTGGCCGGAATTTTCTAAACCGTTCGAATGCTGGATCAAAAACGAGGCTTGAATCGTTCTGGAATTATCTTTCGATATTTACAGGATCGCATCATGGTGTTTCGTTCATTGCCTGCCCTCCTCGCTGCCAGCATCGTGCCGCTTGGTTCAGCCGCAGCGCAAGAATATCCGCAATCATCCGCAGTGGCTGATCAGACGAGCGAAGACATTTCGGGACCGCCACCGGGCGTTGCAGGAGGCCCTCCGGGTCGACCGAAAGCGGAAGGCTTGTCTGTCACGCTGGGTGTCGCCCCTGTCCTCAGCCCTGCGTTTCAGGGTTCGCGCGATATGACTCTGTCAATATTCCCGGATGTGCGGGTCAAATACGGCGAAGATGTATTTGCCTCCATCCCGGAAGGGCTTGGCTGGAATGCTATCAACGCCGATGGCTGGAAGGCTGGCCCCTTGGCAAAAATCCGCTTTGGCCGTGATGAGGATACCGGCGGATCGCCCTTCTTGATCGCGGGCGACAGCGATGCCTTGGCCGGATTGGGCGATATCGGAGCCTCTGGCGAAATTGGCGGTTTCGTCGAGAAGCGGTTTGGCCCGGCCAATGAATGGCAATTGAGAGGGGAGGTCTTGCAAGGCTTCGGCGGACATGAAGGCATAGTGGCCGATGTCTCGCTCAATTATCGCCTAAGAGCAGGCCGCACGATCATCAACTTTGGGCCGCGCGCATCGCTGGCCAGTGGCGATTTCATGCAAACCTATTTCGGGATCGATCCCACCCAGTCTGCCAATTCCGGCCTGGCCACATATGACGCAGATGGCGGATTGCTGTCATGGGGAATTGGGGGAACGGTCATCCATCCTATTGACCGGCGCAGCGCGGTGACTGTGTTCACCAGCCTTGAGCGTTTGGGAGACAATGCCGCCAATTCTCCATTGGTTGAGCAGCGCGGCCGCGCAACCCAGTTTACGCTTGGCATTGGTTATGGGGTCCGCTTCGGTCTCTAGTAAAGAAGGTCCCTCCCGGGCATCCTAAGTAGAAGTGCTGATCAGGTGCTTCATCGAATTTTCCCTAGATTTGCATAGTTTTTCAACTGAATTCGCGGCACATGCGTCTTGTGCATTCAGTACAAAGTGAAACACCATGCACGCAGAAGATCACAGCAATCGACCGAGCAAAATGCCCGTGCTGCTGGGGTATTTGATGACCCTGATTGTTGTCATCCTATCCGGCATGGTTCTTACTTTGGGTTGGGGCATCGGCTCGAGGGAATTCACCAACTTCGGCAATCAATTCTCTGCCATGGCGCCTTCCACGGCCATTCTGTTCTTGGCTTCTTCCGTATCACTGTTCGCATTTCATCACTTTTCCTCAAGCGAGCGATTGGGCTTTGTGGTGCGGTTGGTGGGGCTGGCGATAATTGCCATTGCCTTGGCAAATTTGCTCATCCTCTTCTCGGGCTGGAAGTCCGGAATTGATCAGCTAATTTGGCCCGCCCCCGGAGAGCTCATCCAAGCCAAAATGTCGGAGGCCAGCTCAACTGGATTTTTGTGTCTGGGCACATGCATGGTGCAAATACCGATCAAAGGCGGCCAGCACCGGATTGCCGTTTCGTCGGCCTCGTTAGGGGTGACCATAACCCTGCTCGCCTTGATTGTCTTTTCTCTCGACGCACGCTCTCTTTCCACCGCAGCGATGTACTCCAGCCTATCTCTTCCCACCGCAGTCGCCTTTCTATTCTTGTTCATCGCTGTTTTGCTCCATTTGCGCGAATATGGCTGGATGAAGGTCTTGCTGGGATCAGGTCGAGGCTCGACTGACCTGCGCCGATTGATGCCATGGGTGATCGGCCTGCCTCTCGCGCTCATCCTTTGGACAAATTATGCAATGGAAGAGCAGGTCTTTGACGAGAATTTTCGTCTTAGCCTGCTCGCGACCGGAATGGTGGTTGGCCTATCGTCCATCCTGTTCAGAGATGCTGGCAGAACAAACCGGCTTGAGACCAGTGCGGCGGCGGCAATGGCGCGCGCTGCAGAAGCCGAAACCGAACGCGAGGAGCAAAAACGCCAACACGAACAAGCCGAGAGCACATCGCAGGCAAAGACGAGATTCCTGGCCAATATGAGCCACGAAATCCGTACTCCCATGAATGGAATACTCGGCTTCTCAGACCTCCTTCTAAGAGACAATCTAACCCGCGAGCAGCATCAAAAAGTCAGCCTTATTCACGAATCCGGCCAGACAATGCTCAAACTGATCGATGACATCTTAGATCTGTCAAAAGTCGAAACTGGCCATATTTCCATGCATAAAGAGCCGACCGACATCCGCCACAAGGTCAGCAGCTGCGTCAGACTGTTCAAGGCTGCTGCGATCAAAAAGGGCCTTGTAATCGAATGCCATTTCGCTCCTGATCTGCCCCACCAAATCCTGAGCGACAAATTGAGGCTCAGGCAGATTCTGAACAATTTGATCGGAAATGCGGTCAAGTTCACCCACACCGGACGCATCGATGTTTCCGCCAGCATTACCAATGGATCGATAGAGATCGCGGTAGAAGATACGGGAATCGGAATTCCGCTGAACAGGCAGAAGAGCGTCCTGGGCGAATTCTCGCAAGCCGATGATAGCACCCAAAGACAATATGGCGGATCGGGCCTGGGACTTCATATCAGCAAACGACTTATCGAGCTTTTGGACGGGTCAATGGCACTGACCAGCATAGAGGGAGAAGGCACCAAGGTAGTCATCAGGCACCCGGTTGAGCTACCCGAAAATGCCAGAGCCGCGGTCGGGGTGAGCACGGAACAACAATACGTGGACGACCAGATTGATTGGCGCGGTAAGAAAATTGCGGTCGCAGAAGACCATGACATCAATCAGATGCTCATCCTGTCAATGCTGACAGACCTGGGGGTTGACGCCCAGCTCTTCGAAAACGGCGCAGAGGCCGTGAAAGGCATTGCCGAGGCGGACGACGCTGGAGACGGTTTTGGCTTGGTTCTCATGGATATCCAGATGCCCGAAATGGATGGCATGTCGGCTACCCGCGAATTGCGGAAGATGGGCTATTCAGCGGCCAAACTCCCGATAGTCGCAATGACCGCCAATGCATTCAAAAGCGACGTTCAGGATTGTTTGGAAGCAGGTATGCAAGACCATTTGGCAAAGCCGATTTCGGTGAAATTGCTCACCAATATTCTCTCAAAATGGCTGATCACTGTGCCCGATGCACGGCGCGGCGCAATGACACCTTAAGCCAATTTGTCCTTCAGGATCTGGTTGACGACACCCGGATTGGCTTTGCCTTGCATAGCCTTCATCGTCTGACCAACGAAGAAGCCGAACAGCTTGTCCTTGCCGCCGCGATATTGCTCAACCTTGTCCGTATTATTGGCGAGAATTTCGTCAATCGCGGCCTCGATCGCGCCGGTATCGCTAACCTGCTTGAGACCTTCTGTATCGGCAATTTCATCGGGCTCGCGGCCGGTCTTCAGAACGATCTCGAAGATTTCCTTGGCCTGACCACCGGAAATTTCGCCAGCATCCTGCATCTTGAGAATTGCGGCCTGGCGTGCAGCTGTGGCGTGCTCCACCTGAGCCTCATCACCCAGCGATTTGATAACGCCGGGCGCAACAGACAGCGCCCAATTGGCGACCTGTGTGGCAACCTTTGCCTCGGCCTTGCCCAATGCGCTGGCGGTTTTGCCCAGCAGCGTTTCAAACCGAGCGAAAGTCTCCACCTCGGCGGTCAATTCGCGCGCATTATACGGCGTCAGGCCCAATTCCTGCTCGTATCTGATACGCTTGGCATCGGGCAGTTCGGGCAGCGATGCGCGGCAATCGGCTAGGAAATCGTCCTCCAGATTGACCGGCAGCAAATCGGGATCGGGGAAATAGCGATAATCATGCGCGTCTTCCTTGCTGCGCATGGTCCGCGTGGTGCCGGTCGCGACATCAAACAGCCGCGTTTCCTGATCGACCGAGCCACCGCTTTCCAGCAGATCAACCTGACGGTTCGCTTCATATTCAATGACTTGCATCACGAACCGCACCGAATTGACGTTCTTCGTTTCCGTCCGTGTGCCCAATTCAGGGTCGCCCACCTTGCGCACACTGACATTCACATCAGCCCGCATAGAGCCTTGCTCCATATTGCCATCGCACGACCCGACATAGCGTAGGATCGAACGCAATTTACGCACATAAGCCCCCGCCTCTGCTGGAGAGGTCATATCCGGCTTGGACACGATCTCCATCAGCGCCACACCGCAGCGGTTCAGATCGACATAGGACATGGTTGGGTGCTGATCATGCATCAGCTTGCCCGCATCCTGTTCCACATGGATCCGTTCGATCCCGATCACCTTGTCTTCGGGAATGCCGGACTTCTCATCCGCCTCGATCAGCAGCTGCCCCTCGCCCACAATCGGGTGATAGAGCTGCGAAATCTGATAACCCTGCGGCAAATCGGCGTAGAAATAATTCTTGCGATCGAACCGCGAATATTTGTTGATCTCGGCCTCGATCGCCATGCCGGTGCGCACGGCCTGTCGGATGCATTCGGCATTGGGGACGGGCAGCATTCCGGGCATGGCCGCATCCACTAGGCTGACCTGCGTGTTGGGCTCGGCGCCAAATTCGGTGGAGGCGCCGGAAAATAGCTTGGCCTGTGAGCTGATCTGGGCATGCACTTCGAGGCCGATTACAACCTCCCAATCACCCGTTGCGCCCTGAATGCGATAAGAACTCATTGTAACTCCGAAACACCAGAATTGTGCAGCGGCAGCGCACCCGTGGCCACCGCCTGCATTCTCTATTGGCCTATTTAGCGATTCTGCCGGGTAAATCTATGCCCCAGTCTGCCATTTCACTGCAAAAAAGCGGGGCACTATGGCTAAGCCAAGAGATCGCTTTACCCAAGCCAAGCAGCGGGATAGGTCCAAGACCAATTATGCTGCAGACTATTACCACCTATCACGACCTTGTCCGAACTGATGCGCTGGCCATGCTGGAAGGCAATGCGGGCGTGGTTTTGGACTTTGGCGGAGGGGTTGGAGCGACATCTGCGGCGCTGAGACAGGCAGGCAGCGCAGGCCATGTCACTCTGCTGGATCAGGTGGCGGACAAGGCGCTGGGCGATGTGGACCAAGCCGTCGCGCTTGATCTGAATGATAGCGATCGGGTGAAGGACGCGCTGGATGATGCGGGGCCATTCGACACTATCCTATGTCTGGATGTGCTGGAGCACCTCATTGATCCTTGGGCAATCTTCCCGCTTCTCGAAAGTGTGCTCAAACCGGGCGGAACCATGATCCTATCGCTGCCCAACATCAATTATCATGGGCTTGTGATGCCACTGCTGTTGCGCGGGCGGTTCGATTATGCCGAAGCGGGGGTGATGGACCGGACCCATCTACGCTGGTTTACCAAATCGACCATGCTCGAGCTGGCGACCAGAGGCGGCTTAAAGCTGGATCAGATTGTACCGAATATATCAGGCCGGCGCGACAACACTTTGAATGCTCTCTCCTTGGGGTTGTTCGAGAGGTTCTTGGCCAGGCAATACCGCCTGAAACTGCGAAGATCGGGCGATTAAGACAGCAATTTACGCGACCAATCACGCCCTGGCTTTTCTACCAATCGATATCCCAGCCATGACACGCCAATCAGCACAGCAAGCATCGCCAATGTCACTGCATCCCCGACCCAGGGCGATCCGGTCAGCAAGGTGCGGCCCTGCGCATCCACCGAAATGTCGATCAGATCGGTCATTTGCAGCACCTCGCCAAGGCGTCCCTGCACAAACACATGCACCATATAGATCGAATAGCTGATCAGGCCGAGCAACTGGAAGAAGGGCCGTCGCAACATGGTCGAGACCAGCCCGCTTTGCGTGGCCAGTGCCATGATGGTCAGCGCGAACACCAGTGGGGCAAAAAACGTCCATGCACCGACTGCAAATGAAGCAAAACCCAACACCAATGCGATGGCCAGCACTTCCCACAATTGGCCGTGCAGACCGCCGAACTTGCGATAGGCCTGATAGGTCAACACGCCGACTGAAAAGCCGAAGATGCAGCGCACGATCCCGCCTTCAAAGGTCACATGCAGATCTTGGGCATTGGCGTATAACCACACGCCCGCGGCCAGCACCAAAAGTCCCGCAACCCACACGAACCATCGCCGGGCGACCACAAAGATCATCGCGTATAGGAGATAGGTCCACATCTCTGCTGCAATGCTCCACGCCGGGCCGTTCCAGCCGCGGCCACCCTCGACTCCGAAACTCTGCAACAAGAATATGTTCTGCAACAATGCGCCCATGCTGCGCGATCCGGTAAAGGGTTCGCGGGTGACAAATTGCGCGATCCAATCCCCGCCAAACACCAGCAACAATTCCAGCGCGATAAAAGCCAGCAAGACCGCAATATGAAGCGGATAGATGCGGCCCATCCGCAGCGCCATAAAGCGCCCGATTGAGACCGCGCCATCACGCAACCGCGCGCCATAGGAATGGGCAATCACAAAGCCGCTGAGGACGAAGAAATAGTCGACGAACAGCCAGCCATTTTGCACCAGCAAAGACCGGGCGATCAGGCCATTGGCTTGAAAGTGGTATAGCGCCACCAGCAGCGCGCAGATGCCGCGCAATGCGTCCAGCACTTCAAACCGCTCAGCCGCAGTATGGGGCGACTGGAGCGATTGTTTCGTCACGGATTACCCACCCGTGGTTTCCAGCAAATAGGCCTCTGTCTGCTGAACTTCGACCTGCAACATGCGGTCATAGGGGGTCTTGCCGGTGATATTGGTGGCATTCAGCAGCAGTACCGAAATGTCACGATACTCGGGAAATTCGCGTAGCTCGCGCATGCTGGCGACCACCGCTGGCCCGTTGGAGGCTTCCTTGTTCACCTCATGAACCAGTCGGTCGAGCACCGCCATATAGGCGCGATACCGCGTACCAGGCTGCTTCTCGATCGCCACTTGGCGTCCAGTGTAGAGAATGGAGAGGAACACCCACACCGGGATGACCACTCCAACCACAATCAACCCGATGATGGTGAGTTCAAATGCGCTCACCACCATTGCTCCGGCTTGGCCGTAAATCCGGCGCGCTGCTGGATCGCGAGACCCGCGTTCAGCACGCCTTGTTCGTCAAATGGCTTGCCTACCAATTGCAGACCCAGCGGCAGACCATCTTTGGTCAAACTCGCTGGAACGCTCATCGCTGGTAGTCCTGCCAGCGATGCTGGTACGGCGAATACATCGTTCAGATACATCGTCAGCGGATCAGCATCGAGCGATCCGAGCGGGAAGCTGGCCGTTGGTGTTGTGGGTGCCAGGATCACATCGCATTGCGCCCAGGCCTTTTCAAAGTCCTGCGACACCAGCGTGCGGATTTTCTGTGCTTGATTGTAATAGGCATCATAAAAGCCCGCGCTCAGCACATAGGTGCCGATTAGAATGCGGCGCTTCACCTCGTCACCAAAGCCCGCTGCACGAGTCTGGGCATACATGTCTTGCAGCCCCGCCCCATCTGGCAGATCGCGCAGACCGTAACGCACACCGTCATAGCGCGCGAGGTTGGAAGACGCCTCGGCTGGTGCGATAATGTAATAGGCGGGCAGCGCATATTTGGTGTGCGGCAAAGAGATATCGACGATTTCAGCGCCAGCATCTTTAAGCCACGCCTTGCCCTGGTCCCAGCTATCGAGGATCGCCTGATCGGTGCCCTCCATCAGATATTCCTTTGGAATGCCGACTTTCTTGCCAGACAGATCGCCCGATAGCGCGGCTTCCCAATTGGGGACATCCATTTGCAGGCTGGTCGCGTCTTTCGGATCGAATCCGGCCATCGCTTCCAACATGATGGCGCAATCTTCCACACTGCGCGCCATCGGACCTGCCTGATCGAGCGAGCTGGCAAAGGCCACAACGCCCCAGCGGCTGCAGCGGCCATAGGTCGGCTTGATCCCGCAAATGCCGGTGAAGGCGGCAGGCTGGCGGATAGAACCGCCAGTGTCAGTGCCCGTCGCAGCGGGCGCTATGCGCGCAGCAACTGCGGTGGAACTGCCACCCGACGAGCCGCCCGGGCTCATCGGAGCATTGCTGCCTTCCTTTTGCCATGGCGAGGAAACATTGCCGAAATAGCTTGTCTCGTTCGAGCTACCCATCGCAAACTGGTCAAGATTCAGCTTGCCCAACATGCCCGCGCCTGCTGCCCAAAGGTTGGACGAAACGGTGCTTTCATATTCGGGGACAAAGCCTTCCAGAATGTGGCTGGCGGCGGTTGTCTGCACGCCGCGAGTAGCAAACAGATCCTTCATTCCGATGGGAACGCCAGCCATCTTGCCCAACGTCTCACCTTTAGACCGTGCGGCATCCGTCGCGTCGGCAGCAGCCAAAGCGTGGTCGGGCGTCGTCAAGATAAAGGCGTTCAAGGAAGCGGCCTGAGCCACCGCAGCGTTAAAGGCTGTCGCCACTTCGCGCGCAGTGAAGTCGCCCTTGGCAACGCCATCGCGGATGTCTTTGACACCGAGAGAGGTAAAGTCAGTCATTCTATTCAATCACCTTGGGCACGCCAAAAAAACCGTGCTCTGCCGCTGGCGCATTGGCCAGAATGTCATCTCGCTTGCCGCCGCCCGTCAGCGGATCAGCATCCACCACATCATCGCGCAGGCGCAAAACATTCGGGATAACGGCCGTCATCGGAGCGACATTGCTGGTGTCGACTTCGCCTAACTGCTCCACCCATTCGAGGATATTGTTCAGCTCGGGCGCCATTCGCTCCAGCTCTTCGTCGCTCATCTTGATGCGAGCAAGGCTCGCAATTTTGGCGACGGTCTGTTTGTCTACCGACATGGGGTTCGTGCCTTGATTGGTTCTATTGTGCGGGGATGGGTGCAGGAGCGCCCGAAGCGGCTGGTGCGCCCGGTTGCGCAGACTGCATTGCCTGCTGCAGCAGAGCGATGCGGCGATCAAAATCATCGCGGCTCATGAAATCGACCAATTCAATATCGAACACCAAATCTGCACCAGGCGGGATTGGCGAACCTGGTTGCGGCGTATCGCCATAGGCTTTGTCCGACGGGATGAAGAGTTCGTATTTGCCGCCCTTTTGCATTTGCGTGAGGCCTTCGCTGAAGCCCGGCAACATCGAATCCAAAGGCAAGGGGCTGCCATCGGGGAAGATGCCTTCGATCGGCAGCGGCAATTCCTGTGATTCGTCAAAAATTTCGCCCGAATCTGCCAACTTGCCGACATAATGCACGAACACCACATCATCGGCTGACGGAGAAGCTCCCGTGCCTGCTGTGATGGTGTCCACTTCAACGCCCTTGGGCACAGCTGCCCATGCAAGGCCAGCGCCGATCAGAACCGCAATGATCACACCAAGCCACAGCTTGGTCAGCGATCCCTTGGCGATGGGATGCAGGGGTACTCGGGTGACTTCGGTCATACAGCGTTCCTGAAATACAAAGTATAAAGGGGCAAAAAGAGCCTCAAAAAGCAAAAAGGCGCGGGAATCATCCCACGCCCCTTTGGCTTATCATCGTGCTGGCATCAAGCAATTCGGCAGTTAAACCGCTGCAATGCCAACCGCAAAGAATCTGGGCGCGGACTTAACCGTCGCGTTCCATCCGCTTGCGTTCAAGCTTGCGAGCGCGGCGAACCGCAGCAGCCTTTTCGCGGGCGCGCTTTTCACTAGGCTTTTCATAATGGCGGCGCAGCTTCATTTCGCGATACACACCTTCACGCTGCAGCTTCTTCTTGAGCGCGCGGAGGGCTTGATCGACATTGTTATCGCGAACCATGATTTGCATAAAAGACTACTACCTTAATCCATAAGCACGAAGCCCCCCAAAACCGAATCGCGGGGCAAACGCGTAAATCTGACGTTAAAAACCGCACGTTTCCCACCCTTTAAAGGCACGGAACGCGCTTCAACTTGGGGCTCCTTAACGCTGGATCGGTAAAATGGCAAGGTGTTCAGTAGCGTAAAAGCGCCTTTGCCTGATGCACAACGCTATGCAGAGACGGCCGGCCTCGTTAAAGGGCGAGCCATGGCCGGTGATCCTACCCCTCTATATGCAACGCTGAATGTCGCGATTGGCGGCGCCGTAGGCGCAGCTGCGCGCTATCAATTGGGCCGCGCTGTTACGCAATGGACTGCGCAAGGAAGCGCCTTTCCTTGGGCAACGCTGGCCGTCAATGTGATCGGCTGTTTAGCCATGGGCCTGCTGGTGGGATGGCTGGCCAAAAGCGAAGGTAGCAGCGAAAGCCTGCGCCTGCTGCTGGGCGTCGGATTGCTCGGCGGATTTACCACATTTAGCGCCTTCAGCCTCGAGATGATGCAATTGATCCAGCGCGGTTCGGCTGGCCTTGCGATCAGCTATGCCGCCGTGTCGGTGCTGGCCGGACTGGGAGCGCTTTATCTCGGCCTAATGATGATGCGGGGGGCAGCATGAGCGCCGAAAGCAAAGATACCGTCCGCCAATTTACCGTCAGCGAGGATGACGCCGGCATCCGGCTGGACCGCTGGTTCAAGCGAAACCTGCCGCAAATCGGCTTTGCCACTGTGTCGCGCTGGGCCCGAACGGGTCAGATCCGCGTCGATGGCAAACGGGCCAAGCCCGATGACCGTTTGGAAGAAGGCCAGACATTGCGCGTTCCCCCTGGCGGCGAAAGCCCAGCGCGAAAGACCAAGACCAAACGCGAGTTGACCGAGGCCGAAGTGGCCGAGGCCAAGGCGATGGTTATCACCGAGACAAAATCGGCCATCGTGCTCAACAAGCCGCCCGGTCTCGCGACCCAAGGCGGCAGCAAGACGACCAAGCATGTGGACGGACTGCTGGATGCATTTGTGGGCGATGACGAGATCCGCCCCCGGCTGGTCCACCGGTTGGACAAGGACACGTCGGGCGTCTTGCTGATTGCCCGCACTCCGGGCGCGGCAGCGTCTTTTTCCAAGCGCTTTTCCGGACGCAGCGCGCGCAAGATCTATTGGGCGCTGGTGGTCGGCATTCCCGAGGTTAGCGAGGGCACGATTGATGCACCCTTGGCCAAACAGCCCGGGACCGGCGGCGAGAAAATGCATGTGGACGAGGAGGAAGGCCAACCGGCCAAGACCCGTTATCGCATCGTCGATCGGGTCGGCAATCGCGCCGCATGGGTCGAGTTGGAGCCGCTGACCGGACGGACGCACCAATTGCGGGTCCATATGCAGGCCATCGGAAATCCGATTGTAGGCGACGGCAAATATGGCGGGCAGGATGCGTTTCTGACCGGCAGCGTCAGCCGCAAAATGCACCTGCATGCCCGGCGTCTGGTTATCTCTCAGCCGGGTGGTGGCAAGCTGGATGTGACCGCTGAACTGCCGGAACATTTCGCTGCAACGATGGAACAATTGGGCTTTGACACGGGGTTGAGCGATGCTGCCCCGATAAGCGTGGGCCCGCCCGAACGCACCGGCATCGAAAAGAAGCAGGCTGCGCGCAAACATGCCAAACAATATCGCAAAAGCCAGCGCGCGCCGCGCCGCGCCCGCGGTGATGCGAAAAAGGCCAGCACTCCGGCTCGGGGCAAGCCCGCTGCGAAGGGTAAAACCGGCCGGTCAAAATCTGCACCCAAAGGCGTCGCTCCCAAGGGGCGCAAGCGGTGACCACCCGCCTCGCCGTGTTCGATTGCGATGGCACGCTGGTCGATAGCCAGGCCGATGTTTGCGATACGATGGAATTTGCCTTCAACGATGCTGGCCTGAAACCGCCTGACCGCAATGAAATACGCCGATCTGTTGGGCTGAGCCTGCCCTTCGCTCTGCAACGTCTGGCGCCAAGTCTGGATGAAGCGCAACGCCAGACCATTGTCGAAGGATATAAATTCGCTTTCCGCAACAGACGTACGCAAGGCCATTTGCGCGAGCCATTGTATGATGGAATTGTCGATCTTCTGGCTCGATTGCACCACAGCGGGTGGCAATTGGCGGTCGCGACCGGCAAAAGTGACCGAGGCTTGATCGCGTGCCTTGAAGCGCATGGGATCAAGGACCAATTCGTCTCTTTGCAAACGGCTGATCGACACCCCTCTAAACCCCATCCCGCCATGTTGGAGGCCGCCCTGTTCGAAGCCGGCGTGCAGCCCCAAGATGCCGTGATGATTGGCGACACCAGCTTTGACATGGAAATGGCCAGAGGCGCAGCGGTGCGCGCCATAGGCGTAGCGTGGGGCTATCACACACCTGCAGAATTGCTGGAAACAGGCGCCGAAGTAATTGCCGACGACCCCACCCATTTGGAGGCCTTGCTATGACCGATCCGCCACAAGACGAAGCCGAGGGTTTGGCCAAGCAACGTTTTATGTTGCTCAATCTGGTTCGACTGATGGGTCTGGCCATGGTGTTGGTTGGTATTGCCATCACTCAGGGCGCGATTGATCTGCCCTATGCAGTGGGCGTGGTGCTGGCGATCTTTGGCTTGCTGGAATTTTTCCTGATGCCCAACATCATCGCCAAAAGCTGGAAAAGCAACGAAGAATGAAGCGGTTTTACAAGCACGCTGACTGCATCAAAGCGGACGGCGGTTGGCAGGTTTGTTTGGATGGTCGCCCCCTCAAAAGCGTAGGCGGCAGGCCCCAGATTGTGCCCTCTGCCAAACTGGCCGATGCCTTAGCGCAAGAGTGGAATGCCCAAGGCGACAAGCTGGAACAAGCCGGTTTTGTGATGCGCGACCAAACCGATTTTGCACTGGACAAGGTTGCGGTTGATCCGACCGAGACGATCACCCGCACGCTGGCCTTTGGCGAGACCGATACGCTGTGTTATCGGGGCGATCCCGAAGATGCGGTGTTTGAACGCCAGCAATCTGTGTGGGAGCCGATCATCACCGCGGTTGAACAGCGCGAGCAGGTGCAGTTTGCGCGCGTCAGCGGGATTGTCCATAGCGCCCATCCCGAACAAACTCTGCCAAAATTGAAGGACCGGCTGGTCCAAATGAACCCGTTCCAACTGGCGGGCCTTCACACCATGGTTTCGCTAACCGCATCTTTGTGCATCGGGTTGGAGGCTTTGCAGCCAGATGCCGATGCGCATGGCTTGTGGAGCGCAGCGGTGCTGGAAGAGGAATGGCAGGCTGATTTGTGGGGACGCGATGAGGAGGCCGAGGAAGCCAGAGCGCTTAAGCGCGATCAATTCCTTAGTGCGTTTCGCTGGACCCAGTTGGCCCATTCCTGAAATCTTTAACTGGGTGCGCGGATAAGTTGGCGTTACTCGCCAACCCAGTCAGCCACCTGTCCGGCCACATCATTGGCGGCCCGGTTCAGCGCAGCCCCGACCGCACCAGCGCGCGCTTCCACGCCTTGCTCGACCGCTTCGAAACGTTGCGTTTCCATCGTGCCATCGGTGCCCCGACGGATCGCATCAAAGCGCACAATCACCGACGAATTACTGGAATCATAGCCAAATTCGCGCAGCACGCCGCGCAGTCTGCTTTGTGCTGACAGGCCCGGATCATCGGCATCCAGCACCAGGCGGTTGGTCCGCACGCGCACAGTTTCGGCCAATAAACGGCGGAACAAGCGGGCAGGCTTCTCGACCCAGACCGCATCCTTCAGGTAGGCAACTTCGGTGCTGCTGACCTGAACCGGAACGCGCAGCACATCGATTTTTGCAGGCACTTCGGGTTCGTAAATGGCCAAAGCCTCATTGCGCGATGCACTGGATGCGCTACCCGCTGGGGCCAATTGTGTTGGTGTCAAATTCAGCAGGCTTTCTGGTGGTTCGCTGCCCAGACTTATACATCCGGTCAGAAGCATGCTTGATCCGAGCAGGGCCGGTGCCAGCAATACCAGTGTTTTGGCGCGACGGATCATCATGGCGTTCCTCAATGTGTGCAGTGGGGTCATGGCTTGTAATCCGGCAGGGATTCGCCTTGGATCAATGCCCCTGCCCCCTGATTGTCGAGCTTTTCCGTAATCGCGCGCAAGGCCTTGCTGGTGGCGCGCAGATCGCGCAGCGTCGCTTCGGCTGCTGGCAATGTTGTATCGGTCAACTCGCGCGCGGCAGGCCGGGTGTCTTCCAGCGTCGCTGACAGCGAGGTGGCCGCCTTGTTGGCCGCCGCAAGCGTATCTCGCAATTCCTCGGCCAGCGAAGCGCCTTCGCCATTGATCAGTTTGTCGGTTGACCCCAGCACCGTTTCGAACTGGTTCAACGCCTCGCTTGCTTCTCGCAAAGTGACCTGCAATTCGGCCATGGTACGTTCGACCTGCGGGCTGGCATCGGCCAGATTGGCTGTCATCTGGTTGGTGTTGCGCAGAATGCCTTCCATCTGCTCCAAATTGGTGTCGGACAAAACCTGCGTCATCCGCTCGGTCAGGGTCGCCAGCCGCTCAAGCAGCAGTGGAGCATTGGCCAGAACCGCGCCCAAGCCTTGGCCTGGTGCAGGCGGGATTACCGGCACGCCTTCGGGACATGCGGTGGTCTCGCAACTAATCGGGGGCTGACCGCTGCGAGCGCCATCCAGCAGGATGGTTGAAACACCGGTAAAGCTGCCCTGCATCGTCGCAGATGTGCCCACTAGAATGGGCACTTCATCGCGCACGCGCACCCGCACCCGGACGAATTCGGGATCATCTTTGGACAGGGTAATCTCGGACACTTGCCCTACCGGCACACCGGCAAAGGCCACTTGCGATCCATTGGCCAAACCAGAGACCGACTGCTTGAAGAAAATGTCATATTCATTGTGCTGGCCCTGCCCCAATCGGGCAATCCAGACGATGGCAGCCGCCAGCAACGCCAAAAGCAGCAGCGTTACGGCACCGACCCAGATATGATTTGCGCGTGTTTCCATCTCGCTGCCTCTAATCCCCTGAAACGCGGGGTTTGTCTATCTCTATACTGTCTCTGCGCGTACTGCTGTCTTGAGCGGCGCGGCCACGCGGTCCGTTGAAATATTCCTGTATCCAAGGGTGATCGGTGGCCAACAATTCCGGGATCGTCCCAACCGCGATTACCTGCTTGTCGGCCAGCACCGCCACGCGGTCACATATCGCGTGCAGCGTATCCAGATCATGTGTGATCAGGAACACTGTCAGGCCCAAGGTTTCTTTCAATTCCTTAGTCAGACGGTCAATTTTGGAGGCACCCACGGGATCAAGGCCAGCCGTTGGCTCATCCAGAAACAGGACTTCGGGGTCCAGCGCCAAGGCGCGTGCCAGACCAGCCCGCTTTCGCATACCGCCTGACAATTGCGAGGGATATTTGCTCGCCGCATCTTCCGGCAATCCGGACAGCATCACCTTGTAACGGGCGATGTCGGCGCGCAATTCATCGCTGATCTCGGGGAAGAACTGGCGCAAGGGCACCTCAACATTCTCGCCCACGGTCAGCGTCGAAAACAATGCGCCACCTTGAAACAACACGCCCCAGCGGCGGCGAACGCCGATATCTTCATCCGGTTCAGCATTGGTGATGGATTGGCCGAAAACTTCGATGCTGCCTTCGGCCGGTATCTGCAAGCCAATGATAGAGCGCATCAGTACACTTTTGCCGGTGCCCGATCCACCAACCACACCTAGAATTTCGCCGCGTTTGACCTTGAGCGAAAGATTATCATGGACCACTTGCTCACCAAATCGATTGACCAGCCCCTCTACGACGACCGGATATTCGCCTTGAAAACGCCTCGCCTTGCGCAGTCCATTCTCATCATCGACCACAGCTTAAACCCACCCGATCTTGGTGAAGAACACCGCGAAAAATGCATCAAGGACAATCACAGCGAAAATGGCCGAGACCACCGCCATGGTTGTGCGGCGCCCAACTTCTTCCGAATTTCCTTTGACTTGCATGCCGTGATAGCAGCCTGCCAGCGCCACGATCAGGCCGAAGACGGGCGCTTTTAGCAGGCCAACCCACAGGTCGTAGATCGGCACCACATCCTTGATCCGCTCAAGGAAGGTGAAAAACGGTATGCCCAGCGACAATTCGCCCACCACGGCCCCGCCAATGATGGCGACCACAGATGCGTAAAAGCCCAGCAGTATCATCATGAAGGTGCAGGCGAGAATCCGCGGGATGACCAGCGCCTCGATCGGGGAGATGCCGATGGTGCGCATCGCGTCCACTTCCTCGGTCAGCTTCATCGTGCCTAATTGCGCGGCGAATGCTGAGCCAGATCGGCCAGCAACCATAATAGCGGTCATCAGCACGCCCAGCTCTCTCAAAGTGATCCGACCCACCAGATTGACGGTCAGCGCCTCTGCGCCAAATTGCGACAATTGCACCGCGCCTTGCTGCGCGATCACAATGCCGATCAGAAAGCTCATTAACCCGATGATTGGCAGGCTGGCGACGCCGACCAGTTCCAGCTGATGGACAAGGGCCCGGCCCCTGAACCGGCTGGGATGCAGGATGATATTGCCCATGCCAATCAGGATCTGGCCCAGGAATCCAACCACTTGGACCAATCCGATCCCCATTCCGGTAACTTTGGTACCCAGGAATCCGGTTACGCGTTCCCACAAGGGTTCAACCGGCGGCTTGATATCAGCATCATTGCTGGCCCCGTGCACGGCGCTTAGCAATCGCTGCGCTCGCTCGCTCGCCCCCAAAATCTCTACATCGTGACGCTGCGACAGGCGGCACACGATCCACGCGCCGACAGTGTCGATTTCTTCCACTTGGCTGAGGTCAACCGAGACCAGCGGCACATCAATCGCTTCCAGGCCGTGATCAATCTCGCCCACGGTCGAGACCAACAACGCGCCGGACAAGGACAATTTGCCCCGTCCCTGCTCGTCATGCTCCACGGCAAAATTGGCCAAACCGGTCATAGGCAAATCTATGAAAGCAATTTAGGCACTTAATCAAGCGCCCAGATCAGCCAAGCTAGGTGAATTCGCCCGGATCGCCCGTTGCATCGCAGCATTTGCGCTGGCAAAGGCGTTGGTTTCGAGGGGACAAGCCAACCGCGCCCTGCGAGCGTTAGCGAGCACAGATAAATATGACACTTGATACGACATTTAGCCCAGCCGAGATTGAGGCGCGCTGGTACAAATATTGGGAAGAAAGCGGCAGCTTTCGCCCCGAACGTCCCGATGCGGAGCCCTTCACCATTGTGAACCCGCCGCCCAATGTAACGGGCAGCCTGCACATCGGCCATGCGCTGGACAACACATTGCAGGACATTGTGATCCGGTACGAGCGGCTGCGCGGCAAGGATGCTTTGTGGGTGGTTGGCACCGATCACGCCGGTATCGCGACGCAAATGGTGGTCGAGCGTCAGATGGAGGAGCGCCAAGACAAGCGGACCAACTACAGCCGCGAAGAATTTGTCGACAAGGTGTGGGAATGGAAAGCCGAGAGCGGCGGCACCATCACCAACCAATTGCGCCGGCTGGGTTGTTCGATGGACTGGAGCCGCGAGCAGTTCACCATGGACCCGCATTTCACCAAGGCGGTGCTCAAGACATTCGTTGATCTGTACAATGACGACCTGATCTATCGCGACAAGCGTCTGGTCAATTGGGACCCCAAGCTGAAAACCGCGATTAGCGATCTTGAGGTCGAGAGCCAGAATATGCCGGGCAGCTTCTGGCATTTCCGCTATCCGCTGGAAGATGGTGTCACGCTCAGCGATGGCCGAGATTATATCGAGGTTGCGACCACGCGCCCCGAAACCATGCTGGCCGATATGGCGGTTGCGGTTCACCCCACGGACGACCGCTATGCCAGCGTGGTGGGCAAGCATGTGGTGCTGCCGATTACCGGACGGCGTATCCCGATCGTGGCCGACGAACATGCCGACCCGGAACTGGGCAGTGGCGCGGTGAAGATCACGCCGGGCCATGACTTCAACGATTTCGAGGTGGGCAAGCGCGCCGGCATTGCAGCGGGCGATATGCTCAATATGCTGGATGGTGATGCCAATGTTTGCCAGACGTCAGATGGTATGGTGCCGGATGAATTCATTGGCCTGCACCGCTTCAAGAAAGACGGTATTAATGGCGCACGCGAGGCCGTGGTCGCTCGCCTAAAGGCCGATGGCTATCTGATCCCGCATATCACCAAGACCAAAAAGGGCGAGGAGCAAGAGCTCGACGCCGAACCACGCACCATCGCAACACCTTTTGGCGATCGCGGCGGCGTCGTCATAGAACCATGGCTGACTGATCAATGGTATGTGGATGCGGAAAAGCTGGCCGCAAAACCGATCCAAGACGTGCGCGACGGCACAATCGAGATTGTCCCGGCAACATGGGAGAAGACCTTCTTCAACTGGATGGAGAACATCCAGCCATGGTGCATCAGCCGCCAGCTGTGGTGGGGCCACCGGATTCCGGCATGGTTTGACGAAAATGGCGATGTCTATGTCGCTGCGAGCGAAGAAGAAGCGCAATCACAGGCTCCACAAGGGGCCGTGCTGACGCAAGATTCCGACGTCCTCGACACATGGTTCTCCAGCGCATTGTGGCCCTTTGCCACGCTGGGTTGGCCCGAGAAGGGTCAGCCACTGCTCGACAAGCACTTCCCAAATTCTCTGCTGATCAGCGGCTTCGACATCCTGTTCTTCTGGGATGCGCGGATGATGATGATGGGCCAGTACAATATGGGTGAGGCCCCCTGGCCCAAGCTGTATCTGCACGGGCTGGTGCGCGCTGCCGATGGATCGAAAATGTCCAAGTCCAAGGGCAATGTGGTCGATCCGCTCGGCCTGATTGACCAGTTTGGCGCAGACGCATTGCGGTTCTTTATGGCCGCGATGGAGAGCCAAGGCCGCGACATCAAAATGGACGAAAAGCGGGTCGAGGGATACCGCAATTTCGCCACCAAGCTGTGGAACGCGACGCGCTATTGCCAGTCCAATGGTATTGGCGCCTCGTCCACGTTGAAGGCTCCCCAGGCTCGTCTTGCAGCCAACCAATGGATCATTGGCGAAGTGCAGCAAACAGCATTGGAATTGGAAAAGGCGATGGCCGATCTGCGCTTTGATGCAGCGGCCAATACCATTTATCAATTCACCTGGAGCCGGTTCTGCGACTGGTATCTTGAGCTGATCAAGCCTGTTTTCTCAGGCGATGCGGACAATCCAGCGGTGGTTGAAACTCGCGAAGTGGCCGGTTGGGCGCTGGACCAGATTTTGGTCATGCTGCACCCCTTCATGCCCTTCATCACCGAAGAATTATGGCATGCGCAGGGAGAACTGAACGGCATGGACCGCAGCACTTATCCGCTGATCACCGCCAAATGGCCCAATCCGCGTGCCGAGGTCTCGAAAGAGGCGACCGACGCGATTGACTGGGTCATTGACCTCACCAGCAATGTACGCAGCGCAAAGAACGAACTGGGCATTGCTCCGGGTGCAAAGCTGGCGGCATTCTTGCCCTCTGCCTCGGACTTGGCCGCCAGCACAATGGAGCGCAGCAGCGCAGCGATTGAGCGACTGGCCCGCTTAACTCCGGTGACGCTTGGCGACGCGCCAGCTGGCGCTGCCATGCAAGTTACCGCAGGCAGTGATGTGTTCATCATCCCGCTGGAAGGCATCATCGACATTGCCGAGGAAAAGGCGCGTCTGGAAAAGGCTTTGGCGGTGTCTCAGAAAGAAGCCAAATCGCTGGAGGGGCGGCTGTCCAACGCAAACTTTGTCGAACGTGCGAAACCCGAAGCGGTGGAAAAAGCCAAGGCCGATTTCGCCCACCATTCGGCCGAGGCTGAACGGTTGCAAGGCGCGCTTGCCCGATTGGGTTGAGCCAGTTTGCTACTCCCAGCAATCGTGGCATGATAAGCTTAGAATGAGGTTCAAAAAAGCACCGCATTGGTGCAATTTCGAAGTTGGAAATGTGTCAAAATTGAAAGTGGGCTCAACTTGGCCATAATTCTTGCCACTGACGATGCAGGGCAGCCAGAGATTTTCGCCTCTTTGCAAGGTGAAGGGCCCAGCGCTGGCATGCCGGTTGCCTTTGTCCGACTGTCGCGCTGCAACCTTGCCTGCACATGGTGCGACACGGCCTACACATGGCGGTTTGATGAAACCCATGATCATCGCGATGGCGTAGTGTTTGATCGCAAGGCCAATCAAGTTGCGCTTGATCCCAAAGACGCAGCGGACCGTATTCTTGGTCTGGGGCAAAAGCGGCTGGTTATCACTGGCGGCGAGCCGTTGCTGCAAGCTGGCGCCTTGGCCGATATGCTGGAACATTTGCCCGATATCTCGGTCGAGATTGAAACCAATGGCACGGCCAAGGCCCCTGCCAGGCTGGATGTTCGGGTGGACCAATTCAACATCAGCCCCAAGCTCGCCCATTCGGGCAATGCGGCTGATCTGGCGCTGATCCCTGAACGGTTGGACGCCTTTGCCACCGATCCGCGCGCCTTCTTCAAATTCGTGATTGCTGAACCCGGTGATGTGACCGAAGTGCTGGAATTGCAGCGCCGCTATCGCTTCAAACCGGGCCATGTGTTCCTGATGCCCGAAGGCACCGACAGCGCCACATTGCGCAGCCGCGAGGAATGGCTCAGCCAGCTATGCGTGAAGCATGGCTTCAGGATGAGCGACCGGCTGCATATCCACCTCTATGGCGACACGCGAGGGACGTAACCGAACATGTTTCATCGATTTTCGTGGACTTCTACATCCGCACGCCGCAATTCGGTCACCGAGGAATATGAGCCACTGCAGCCCTATTTCTTGCTCAGCGCCATGAAGACGTTGGAATGCGCGAGCTTTGGTGATGTTGGCGCAAATGTCGGTGCCTACTCAGTGCTTGCCAGCCAAGTGCCGAGCCTGACGAAGATCGTTGCATTTGAAGCCAACAAAAAAGTTGCAGACGAACTAGACCAAAATTTGCGGCTAAACTCTGTAGAGGCTGAGGTGAGGCGCGAGGCCGTTTCCAACGAAGTCGGGACCGTAGAATTCGGTATCGTCAGCGAATTCGCCGGGACTAGTGGAATAGCCTCAACATCGCGCGGCAACATCGAATATTCGCGTCGTGAATCGGTTGCTGCCAACACATTGGATCAAGCGCTTAAAGATGCACCTTATCCAATCGGTTTGAAGATTGATGTGGAAGGGCATGAGGAACAGGTCCTCCTTGGCGCCCAAAAGATCCTGTCTGCTGGCGCTGTAATCATCCAAATCGAAAATTATGGCGAACGGCTTGCTCAGATTTTCAACGACCTTGGCTACCGAATGCTGGCAGAGATTGGGCCAGACCAGTACTTCACAAATGACCCATCGATCGACGCCAGGCATATTTTTGAAGCAGCCGCACGCGAATTGATTGCAAGCAATCACGAGAACAAGCGGATTACACTACGCCGGGCCGGCATAGGAATTGAGCTAAGCGGCAAGCCGTATCGGACTGTCAAACGTATCGCAGAAAAGCTGCTTAAAAACCGCCTTTGATTTGGGGTTAGCCCTGGCTCCGCCACCGTTGAACGACACGTTCGACCATCTCGTCTTCGCCACCGCTGGTAGACCACAGATCGACAAAGCTCGGATCTTCCGATGCAGGCCGTTTGTTTTCTTCCAAATGGTCGAATGACACGCGGATCGGGATGGCAACACCCTCGCCGCAGATGATGCACTCGCGGTTGCGCAGGGCGGGAATGGAATCGAGGAAACCACGCGCGCCTTCGGGCATGGCCGAGCGAACGAATTCCTGATCTCGGTCGTTGTTCAGACGCATGGAGATGATGGTACCGCATTGCGACAGTACGCCTTCGGCCAAATCCGATGGACGCTGCGTGATCAGGCCCAGAGAGATACCGTATTTACGGCCCTCTTTGGCGATCCGTGAAAGGATGCGACCAACCGAGGAACCATCCTCATTCGCGCTGTTGGGCACGTAGCGGTGAGCCTCTTCGCAAACCAGCAGGATTGGACGGGTCTTGTCGTCGCGGCCCCAAATGGCAAAGTCGAACACCAAGCGGCTGAGCACGGCGACAACGGTACTGGTGATGTCAGACGGAACGCCCGACACGTCGATGATGGAAATCGGTTTGCCATCGCCCGGCATGCGGAACACTTTACCGATGAACTCGGCCATCGTGTCACCCACCAGCATGCCCGAAAACATGAATTGGTAACGCGGATCGGCTTTCAGCTCTTCGAGCTTGTTCTTGATCCGCATATACGGCGCAGATGTGGTGGATTTGTCCAGCTTACCCATCTCGTCCTGGATCTTGTTGGACAGATCAGACAGCAGATAAGGAATGGGCGAGTCCACGGTAATCTTGCCCATGCCATCGGCCAGGCGGTTCTTGCTGCGCGCATGCAACAAACATTTGGCCAGAATGTCGGAATCGACCTGGCGTTCATTGCCGCTGGAGGTCAGCAGGACTTCGCAATGCTCTTCGAAATTCATCAGCCAATAAGGCATCTGCAAGTTCGAGACATCCAGGATCATACCGGTTTGACGGAAGGCAGCAGAATATTCGCCGTGCGGATCGATCATGACGATATGGCCCTGCGGGGCGGCCTGACAGATACGGTGAAGGATCAGTGCAGCACTGGTCGATTTACCCGTACCGGTCGAGCCGAGCAGAGCAAAGTGCTTGCCCAGCATGGCATCGATATACATGCCAGCACGGATGTCCGTGGTGGGATAAACCGTTCCGATTTCCACATTTGCGCGGCCATCGCTGGCGTAAATTTGCTTAAGGTCAGCCGTGGTCGCAGGATAAATCATGGCTCCTGGAACCGGATAGCGAGTGACACCGCGGCGGAAGCTGTGGATGCGGCCCGTCAGCTTCTCTTCCTGACCCTCACCCAGAAAGTCGATGTTGGCCAGAATACCACCACCAGAGCGGCGGTCCTTGCGCTGATTGCGCACACTGGCGAGCAGCCAGTTGTCGCCAACGCGGATCTTGATCTGACTGCCGACCTGTCCCGACAGAGCAATCGAAGGATCATCATCCTCCATGCATTCATTAAGGCGTTCAGTGTCGAGCGCGATCTGCGAGCCCGAACCGGCGATTTCCAGCACCACGCCGATTGGCAAACGCGCGTTATCACTATCGGAAACACTTGTTTGTTGAGCATCACCCGAGACAGGATCAGCGGGTTGAGCAGTCGTAGCCAATTGCGCTTCTGCTTCTGCCGCGGCGGCAGCTTCTACTAGCTTGCCTTGGCCGATCGCAGAAGACGGCTCACCGGCAACACCTTTCGGCGCGCCTTGATCGACGCCCTGCTGAAACGGCTCAAAATTCTGCTTGCCCATGTCGGTCATAAATGGCCCCAAATCCCGTAAATAGTTCTTCACGGTGGCCATAGCCCAGATGAGGTTAAGATCGCGTCAACGATAAGTCGGCTTAGTCAGAATCCAATGAAATTAGGGGGCCGAATTTACGGCCTAAATCATTGCGAACAAACGCCCAGCAATCCAGCCCATCGTTATCGACAGCATGACCGCCACAAGACCGTAGACGAAAGACGATCGTTGCGAAGCGGTTTCGACAAAACGCTCCAACCCAACCTTACGAACCTCGACATCTGCGATCGCTGATGCAATCACGCGGCCATCGGAAATCGCAAATGTTTCAGCGGTATAAAGGCCAGTCTGCACATTTGATGGCAAGGAAATACGCGCCTGATACAGCACCTGTTCGCTGATCCGAACACCGTTCATATCTTCCTTGTAGAGCCCTTCGCGCTGACGCAAATCCACCAACCCCGCCGAGAAGCGGGCCTGCTTGTCAGGGTCAATTTCGCCCGAGGGAGACAGTTGGATAAAGTCGGTTCCCAATTCGTAAATCGCAGCCGTTCGGTCATCAACAATTTCTGCCACTGGCCGCGAAGCAGCCACTGCAAAGAAGGACGGGGCAGAGCGGAAATCACTGCTCTCAGCGTTCATCCAGATGCCTGCAAACCGTTCCTTCTCGCGCATCCGAATGGGCTGTGTGGGGCCCTTGAGCACCACCACAATATCATAAGCAGCGCCTCCGCGTCGCCCTCCAGGATCTAGGATGGCACCATACAATAGCAATTCAGTGCCGGTGAAGCCCTGGCGCACCTGCACCTCGTCTTGCGACACTTCAGGCACCAAAATCGCATCGCGCTGGCCCGATAGCATCAACGCTGCAAGGATCAGAAACAGCCATCTCATAACGGCGTCACCGTGAAAATTTCATCCGGCTGATACCCCAGTCCCAGCAGCATGCGCACCGCTACCGCCAGCACAATGGCTGCCAGGACCAGCCGCAAAATCTCTGGGCGAGCCTTCAACGCAATCTGTGTACCGAATTGCGCACCCATAACCGAGCCGAGCAACAGTAAGCCGGCCAGCACAATGTCGACCGCCTTTGTGGTCATTGCGTGCATCATGGTGGTGACCATTGTGACGAACATGATCTGGAACAGCGATGTGCCGACCACAACATTGCCGCTCATGCCCAAAATATACAGCATGGCCGGCACCAGAATAAACCCGCCTCCAACGCCCATCAGCATCGTCAAAATGCCGACGATTACGCCAAGCAGAAGCGGCGCCAGTGGCGAGATATACAGGCCAGAGCGATAGAAGCGCCACCGCATCGGCAAGGCTGCTACCAATGGGTGATGCCTGCGTTTCTTTACGGTGTTGCCCGCTGTTGCAGCTTTGGGGCGGAGCGTATCCATCGCTTCTTTTGCCATCAACATGCCAATGGTGCCCAACATCAACACATAGAGGATGTTGATGACCACATCGATTTGTCCGATCGATTGAAAAAAGCGGAACAACAAGGCACCAAATAACGCGCCGATGACACCGCCTGCCACCATCACCATGCCCATGCGATAATCCACGCCATTGCGCCGGCTGTGGGCCAGAACGCCGGAAACACTTGCTCCGGTAACCTGTGTGGAAGCCGAGGCAGCAGCCACGGTTGGCGGAATGCCATAAAATATCAGCAGAGGCGTGGTCAGAAATCCGCCACCAACCCCAAACAGACCGGACAGAACACCCGTTAGCGCGCCCAAGGCTACGATCAGCAGACCGTTCACCGAGAGATTCGCTATAGGCAGATAGACGTCCATGGGTCTCCGCCTACCTTACCGGAGGCAGGGATTAAAGGCGCAGCGTTGGATTAGAGATTAAAAGCTGGTCGACAGTGTCACAGCAGCACCGGAATCGGGCTGCGCCGAACCTGCAACCCGCTCGCGATAATCGACCGAAAGGCGCGCTGGAACCGAACCGATGGTCATATCCACTCGCACGCTTGGCCCAAAATCGACCCGTTCAGCCCCCTTTTGCGCCCCGCCCCAGGCTGCTGCGCCCAAACTGACCTTGGCCAGATCAAATTGACCGACATCTCGCAGGATATGCAATTGCCCGTCGGCAAATGCGGTTGCGTCATCTCCGCCAACATATCCGGCCTGCGCATAAATTTCGGCTCGGGCAGAAAGCGGCAGATCAATCGGAGGCATTTCAGTGGTTACAAAGGCAGACGGGCGAAGCTCAACCCCGGCAACGCCGCTGCGCTGTGTTGCGCGCAATTCCGCATGGGCACGCAGCGGCAGTTTTGCCAAGGGTCGTGCGGACAAGCCAGCGGACACTTCGCTCTCCCCGCCATCGACCAAGGCACGATAGGCTCGCACAAATATGCGTGGATCGCGCGATGCGGTTGGAGCCAATCGGTAATTCAACACCGCGCCAAGCTGGCTGGCTCCATAGGTCGGGCCGCGGCCTTGCGAGACCAATGCAGAATTGGAATTCTGTCGCCAATAAACCCAAGCATCGGCCGACCAACGTTTGGATCCGGTGGCCGCATTGGGCAGTGGCGGGACCGGTTGAGGCGTCGCCGAACTGGCTTGTGCAAAGGACTGTTGGACCGACATTGGAACAGGCAGGCGGGACATCGCCGCCATCCAAACGAGCTGGTGCCCAGCAGGTGCGGCGTGGTTTTGCATGGGGGCAAACACAGGTGGGCCAGGCACAATTCCAGCACTCTCAGATACGTCAGCGTCCAGACCTTCAACCCGCATCGCAGTGACCGGAGGAAGAGGCGCAAAACCCTGCCAAGTCTGGGCTATTGGCGCGGCGGGCGATTGCGCGAGGGGTTCATTACCAGCGAGGCGGCGAGCAGGTGTATCGCTGCCAAATATAGGTGCCGACAGGCTTTCAGTCAGTGGCCAAGGGGCTTCCCAAACCATGGCCCGTCCGCTTGTCCAGGCAAGTAACAGCACAGCCAACATCGCCAATGGTCTGCCGCGAGATCTGGCGCGGGATCTGCTCGGGCGCGCTTGGCCCAATCCGGCATTGTTGGCAGGCGCGCTCATGCTGGCTTCTCGGCGAGCACAGGCACGCTGATTGGCGTATCGTCAGCTGGCCCTCGCTGCCGTGTGGGATGGGCGAAGTGCGGTGTCTTGTCCCACACAATCGCGCTGCCCATCAATGTTCGGGCATAGGCCATCACGGCTCTACGGCCAGACATGATGGCAATGATGTTGGCCACCGGCATGCGCAGGACCGCTCTAATGCCTTCGACCCTGCCATACTCGCGCGCTGTAAAGGCGAACCGCATGATCACGCGCCAGCACAGTGCCACCAGATTGGCCCACAAGAGCGATTTCGCAAATGCCGACAGCTCGATCGGCGTGCCATAGCCCAATTGGGTGGCCGCAAACCCCAGCCCCGACAGAGCGAGCAAGACATATCCAACCATAAGAACGAAAGCCGATAGGGGGCCGCGCCGGTCGCGTAGCCGCATCCAACCCTCGACAAAATTGTTGGTCCAGCCCAACCGGTCCCAGCCTTGCAAAGCAATGCCATGAACCCATCGGGTCTTCTGCGTAATCACGTGATCCAGCCGCGCGGGGAAATAGGCGCGGGTGGCGATCAGATCACCACCGGGGGAGCGAGCCCGGATAAACCGGCAACGGCCGCCTTGGGCAGCCACGCCCATGCCCATTTCGTAATCTTCTGTGAGTGAATCCGCTTCGAACGGCAGGCCTGTCCCATTGGTCTCGTCAGACCGCGCAGCAGCCAAACCAGCCAGCGCATGTCGCTCGACCGCGCAGCCGACACCGGCGGCAGGTAAGGCAGCGCCCAAGGCGCCACGCACCACCATCGCCTTGCCATGCGACTCGGCGAATTCCTCGCAATAATGGCTGCCAATCCAGCGACTGTTCTTTTGGGGCAGAGGAAGCACGGGCAATTGCGCAAATGCGACTTTGTGTGACGCGCGTCCAATCGCGCGGTCCAACATGACGAGGCCGGCCTGATCGACCATGTCTTCTGCGTCATGGAACACCACCATGTGGGCCTTCCGACCCAAACGCGTTTCATCCTCACACAACGCCTGATACAGGCGATTGAGGCAATCGGCCTTGGTCGTGGGGCCAGGTCTGTCGTTGATCACCAAACGCAGGCGTGGATCATCAGGCTGAGCAGCGATCACTGCCGCGATTGTGCCGGGATCATTGGGATAGCAGCCAACATACAGCCGCAAGTTGGATTGAGGCCAAACCTTCAGCATATGCCGAATGGTATCGCCGATCACCGCGGCTTCACTCCAGGTCGGAATAAACACAGCGACTTCGCCCGACAGCTTTGCAGCGCTGATTTCTTGACGGTCAAACTTGGCCGCATCTGCCCGTCCGGTCAGCTTTAGCCAGAGCCATGTAATGTCCACGGCCAAATCATCGACCGCACCAATCAAAAAGAAAATGCCTGCAAACAGCAACAATTCGTGCTGAACAAGTGCGAACACTTGCCAGAAAGTTACCCCCCAGAAAGGCATACGACCCCCTTTCCCTAAAAAAGCTGCGTAACGCGTCCACTCTTTGCTTGCAACGCGGGAAAGTTTTCGAGAGAGAGGGCAGCAACCATGACCCAGAAAAATCTCCCGCGTCGTTCTTTCCTTGCACCTGTAAAAGCCCTGTTCGTTGGGGATGCATCAGCAGGCATACTTTTGATCTTGGTAGCTGCCGCAGCGATGCTCGCGGCCAACTCGCCATTGGCGGGTGCCTATCAGGATTTGTTCTATGGCGATTTGGCCTGGACCCCGATTGCCAAGCTGGATGATCTGCATCTGTGGATCAACGATGGTTTGATGGCGATCTTCTTCTTTGTCGTCGGGCTTGAAGTAAAGCGCGAGCTAATCGCGGGGCAATTGGCCGACCCGATGAAACGCAGGTTGCCCATCGTTGCGGCGGCTGCCGGCATGTTCGTTCCAGCCGCTGTATATATGTTGGTATCAGGCGGCGGAGAATACACCTCGGGTTGGGCCATTCCCGCGGCGACCGACATTGCATTTGCCATGGGTGTGTTGGGCCTGTTGGGCAGCCGCGTTCCTGCATCGCTGCGCCTGTTCCTGCTGACCGTTGCCATCGTTGATGACATTGGCGCAGTGATGGTCATCGCGCTGTTCTACACGCCGACTATTAAGATGGTTTGGTTGGTCGCATCGATCGTGGTCTTCGCCGTGATGGTGGGCATGAATCGCATGAAAATCAGTAGCTTCACACCGTATATTCTGGTCGCATTGGTGCTGTGGTTCTGCGTCTTGAACACCGGCGTTCACGCCACAATCGCAGGTGTGGTTGCCGCCCTTACCATCCCGATGAAGCGCAAAGACGGCAACTCTATGCTCGAACGGTTGGAGCACGGCTTGGCCCCATGGAGCGCCTATCTGATTGTCCCGATATTTGGCTTTGCCAATGCCGGGGTTTCGTTCGCGGGAATGGGTGTAGAAGCCCTGTTTGATCCGCTGCCCTACGCCATCGCTGCGGGCTTGGTTGTGGGTAAGCAGCTCGGCATTTTCACAGTGGTATTCCTGGCCGTGAAAAGTGGCTTTGCCCAGCGGCCTGACAACGCCAGTTGGATGGAAATCTATGGCGTGTCGATCCTGTGCGGGATCGGCTTTACCATGTCGCTGTTCATAGGCGGTCTGGCCTTCCCGGGCAATCAATTGCTGATTGACGAGGCGAAGATCGGTATCCTGTTGGGGTCAGCAATATCAGCCATCATGGGCTATACAGTGCTGCGTCTGACCACGAAGCACCCAGAAGAAGATTGCAACGATCAAGGCACCCAAAAAGCCAACAGCTAATGGGGGCATCTGACCTGATCAGAGCCCCTATTAAAAGATGGTAATCGGTGGATAGCCTGCGCCAAAGCAGGCTTGTTGCCTCACCAGCTTCCGGTGTTTTCCATGCTGGCCCATGGCTCCTTGGGCTCGAGCGATCCTTGTTGGAGAAGCTCGACCGAAATGCCGTCGGGTGATTTAACGAAAGCCATATGCCCATCGCGCGGGGGTCGATTGATTGTGACCCCGGCATCCATCAGACGTTGGCACGTTTCGTAAATGTCATCGACGCGATAGGCCAAATGGCCAAAATTGCGGCCGCCATCATATTCTTCAGCAGCGCTGCCATCTTCTGCTGGCCAATTATAGGTCAATTCAATCTCGGCCACATCTTCCTGTCCCGGTGCTGCCATAAAAATCAGCGTGAAACGGCCTGCCTCGATATCGAAGCGACGCACTTCCTCCAGACCAATCAGTCTGAAGAAATCGACCGTGGCATCGGGATCGGACACACGAATCATGGAATGGAGAAATTTGACCATTGTTTAGCAAAGCCTCGTTCAAAATCAGTTCATCGATGAAATAGCACTGTTCATCGCATCGAATGGGTGCAGACGGAGGATGCAATGAACGCAGAGAATGAGCAAGCAACAGTTGAGCAACGCGGCGGTTTCTTCAAAGATCCGGTCACCCTGCGCTGGCTGTCCACTGCCGCAATTGCCGCTGCCGGGCTTGTGCTGGGCGGGTATCTGTTGGGCGATGGACTGCTGCGCGCGAAGGAATCCGAGCGCACAGTCACTGTGCGCGGCTTGGCAGAGCGAAACGTAACCGCTGATCTAGCGACCTGGACAATCTCCTATTCCTCCACCTCAACCAACCTTTCAAACGCACAGGCGAAGGTGCGCCGAGACACGCAGGCAATCGAACAGTTTTTTGATGGGCTGGGCTTCCCCGAAGATGCGTTGCAACCAACCGGCGCCAATGTCTCCAGCCACACGCGCCAAGGCGTAACCCATTACACCGTGCGACAAAGGCTGGCCCTGCGCACGCAGGACATAGAGCGGGCGCAAAAGGCCGTCGCCAGCCAATTCGAACTGGTCAATGATGGCGTTTTTTTGGAAGAGGGGTCGGGCATGGCCTTCACCTTCACCCGGCTTAACGACATCAAGCCAGAGATGGTGGCCGAGGCAACCAAAGATGCCCGCGCCTCGGCAGAACAGTTTGCCCAAGATAGCGGTGCGCAAGTGGGCGCCATCCGTGATGCAACTCAAGGATATTTCAGCATAGAAGGCCGCGATGGAGATTCGGGCGGATGGGGTGTCAGCGATTCGCCCTATAAGAAGGTGCGCGTGGTCACCACGGTCCACTTCTCCCTCGGCTGATTTGGCCAGATTTCCTTCGCTGTAAATGGGAAAAAGGGCGCAGATCAGTGATGATCCACGCCCCGTTCCTCATGCGATCAAGCGTTACACTTTGATCAAAAGTCCGCGATCAGAAACTCGCACTTAGCGTGAACACGATGGCGTCGTCTGTGAATACGCCACCCGGATCGATCAATCCGTCGCCTTCAACACCAACATAAGAAACCCCAACGCTTAGCGGGCTGGCGAGAGCAGCTTCAACGCCAATCGACCAGTCAAATGCTTTGCCGTCATCGGTAAAGGTCAAGAAACCGTCGGTATAACCAAGGTGACCCGTTAATGTCAGCGACGTTTCCGGGATGCCAAATCCGATATCTGTATAGAGATACAGATTGTCAGTGCTGCCAAGCGATGCTTGATCGGGAGCATAGGCGATCCCTGCCGTCAGTTCGGCTGGTCCCAGACCAAAGCCGAGCGAGCCATAAACCTCGAAATAGTCGGTTTCAGCGCCAGACACGGCATCGGGGTAAAGGTAATAGATACCGCCGATGTCATAGCTCAGACCTTCGCCCAATGACCCGCCAAAGCCGGCATAAACATCCAGCTCTGTAGAGCCAAAGCCGACTGTATCATCGTCAAGGTTGGAGGCCCAAGTGCCAATATAGAAACCTGAACTGTGAGAGAAATCGACACCGCCCTGGATGGCAAGATTGCCACCAGAAAGGTCTACGCCGCGGAAACGATATTCAGAGGCGAGCGCGACATTTGCAGAAATTTCAAAACCGCTGTCACCACCAACTGAGCTGGCGGTGTCGGCTTTGACTTCTTCGATGGCACGATCAAAATCGGCGTCTGAAATCTCCTCGGAAAGTACGAGCGTGGTTGCGCTTGAATTCTCTTCAGATGATTCTTCAGCCAATGCCGGTGTAGCCGCAAAGGCGAGACCGGTAGCGAAACTTGCAGCCATGAGGCCGCGGATGGACGTGAGCATTACAACTTCCTTACTTTTGTTGTTGCTTCGTCCCGCCTGCGTACCCAGCGGTCACTTCTTTTGATTGAGTGATCTCACTTGAGTGCGAAACAATCGTGCACAAAAACGCTGCACTGCACAAGAGAAATTACAAGCATTCGAATGCCAATCCATTTGTGTGGGTTTTTTGCACCACAGAAACAGCGTCAAGATTGGCCGCGTCAGTTGCTGTTCAGCCCGCGGTGGCTTAAGGCGCGCTGGAACAACGACCACAACATTTTTATGATGCTCGATCCTTTGAAAAATCTCTTTCGCTCCCGCAGCAAAAAGCCCGCTTTGCCGCATACGCCGGAAGGCGAGCGCTATTATGTGGTGGGCGACATCCATGGGCGACTCGATCTGTATTCCGCATTGGTCGACGCGATCGAGAACGATATCGCAGCGCAAGATCCTGTCGATGTGCGCATCATCTTGCTGGGTGATCTGGTTGATCGCGGTGCCGACAGCGCTGGCGTGATCCGCCTCAGCCGGAAGTGGCAAAAGACCCGGAACATTCGCATCCTTGCCGGCAATCACGAGGAAATGTTCCTCCAGTCTTTCGACGACCAAGACGTCCTGCGTCACTTTCTCAAGCATGGCGGACGAGAAACTTTGCTCAGCTATGGCATTCCATCGAAGCAGTTCAACGCGCTTTCGGTAGAAGAATTGCACGAAAAACTGCCAGACATAGTACCACAGAAAGATCGCGACTATCTGGCCGCCTTCGAGGAAATGATCATCGCTGGCGACTATGTTTTCGTCCACGCCGGGATCGATCCCGAGCGGCCATTGGATAAACAAAAGCGCCGCGACATGCTGTGGATCCGCGACCGCTTTCTGAAACACGAAGGGCCGCTGCCCAAGGTCGTGGTGCATGGCCATACAATATTTGACGATATACAAGATCGTGGCAGCCGGATCGGTGTGGACACCGGAGCCTTTCGAACCGGCGTTCTGACCGCGCTGGTGCTGGAAGGCGATAGCAAGCGCGCTATCAAAGCCGTCGAAACCGATGGCGCGATCAAAATCGCTAATGAGGATTTGAACCGATGAAAATTGCGATGGTGGGATCAGGCTATGTTGGTCTTGTGTCAGGCGCATGTTTTGCCGATTTCGGCCACGATGTTGTCTGTATCGACAAGGACCAGTCCAAGATCGACCTGCTGCATGACGGGGTGATGCCGATTTACGAACCCGGCCTTGATGCATTGGTCGAAAGCAATGTGAAGTCCGGCAGCTTGACCTTCACCACCGATCTGGCCGAGGGAATAAAGGATGCTCAGGCGATCTTCATCGCAGTTGGCACCCCGAGCCGGCGCGGCGATGGCCACGCTGACCTGACCTTTGTATATCAGGTCGCGCGCGAAGTGGGCGAGCATTTGGCCAATGACGCTGTAATCGTGACCAAATCGACCGTGCCCGTCGGCACAGGTGACGAAGTGGAACGGATCTTGGCCGATAGCGGTACCAAGCACCAATTCTCGGTTGTCTCTAACCCGGAATTCCTGCGCGAAGGCGCGGCGATCCGCGATTTCAAGCGCCCCGACCGGATCGTGATTGGGGCAGAAGAAGAATTTGGCCGTAACATTATGCGCGAGGTATATCGCCCGCTATTCCTTAATGAATCGCCGATCCTGTTCGTCAACCGACGCTCCAGCGAATTGATCAAATATGCGGCCAATGCCTTCCTCGCGACCAAGATCACCTTCATCAATGAAATGGCCGATCTGTGCGAGCAAGTGGGCGCGGATGTACAGGATGTTTCGCGCGGGATTGGCATGGACAATCGCATCGGACCGAAATTCCTGCACGCCGGGCCCGGCTATGGCGGATCATGCTTTCCCAAGGACACCTTGGCGCTGCTTAAAACTGCCGAGGATTATGAAAGCCCAATTCGCATTGTAGAGGCCGTGGTAAAGGTCAATGAGAGCCGCAAGCGCGCGATGGGACGCAAAGTCTTGGAAGCCTTGGGCGGAGCCGACACGGCGCGCGGAAAGAAGGTCGCTTTGCTGGGCCTGACGTTCAAGCCCAACACCGATGACATGCGCGATTCTCCTGCAATTGCTATTGCGCAAACCTTACACGATGCAGGGGTAGAGATCGCCGCTTATGATCCAGAGGGTATGGAGCAGGCCAAGCCGCTGATGCCCGACGTGACCATGTGTTCAAATCCCTACGACGCGATTGAAGGCGCCAACGTGGTGGCCATTGTTACTGAGTGGGATACGTTCCGCGCGCTCGATCTGAACCGGATGAAAGAATTGGCGCAAGACCCTGTTCTGGTCGATCTGCGCAATATCTATCAACCCTCTGATGTGCGATCAGCAGGCTTTACCTATGTGAGTATCGGACGGGACTAAGCCCGCCCGATATCTCGAGTTCGTATACCCAGAGTCGCTACGCCTATTTCCCGATTTGCGTCGGATAGGGCGGCGCGGGGCGCGCAGGCGGCGGGTTTTGGTCCAGTTGCTCCATGACGACTGAAATGGCCGCTTCCAACTGCGTGTCTTGCCCGCCATCCAGCGCAATCGGGTCCAGCTCGACGCGAATGTCTGGCGCAACGCCTTCATTCTCGACTGTGTAACGTCCGTTTCGGTCGAAGAAGCGGAAGAACGGAACGGTTAAGAAGCCGCCATCGATCAGACTGGGGTTTGTGCTGATGCCGATCAGCCCGCCCCATGTGCGTGTCCCGATCAGCGTGCCCAACCCGCTTTCGCGGAAGGCATAAGGCATCCAGTCTCCGCCCGAGCCTGCGTCTTGATCGATCAGCATGACTTTCGGACCGTAAATTCCGCCGCCCGGCGTCGCCCAGTTCCCGCCTTCGCGATCTTTCCAGCCCGACATATATTTCCGGCTCAGAACATCGATGATGTAATTTGCCGCTTGGCCGCCGCCGTTGGATCGCTCGTCCAGAATCAATGCCTGCTTGTCCGTCTGCGAGAAATACATCCGGTTGAAGAAGGTGTACCCATCCCCCGCCGTGTTGGGCATATAGACATAGGCGACCTTACCGCCGCTAGCCTGATCCACCCGCTTGCGATTGTCTTCAATCCAAGACCACAGGCGCAATTGCCGCTCGCTTCCGGCAGGTTCAACCGTTGACGTCCTGCGTGTGCCAGCTGGCGTACTGGCCACGGTCAAGGCGACTTGCGACCCAGCAGAGCCAGACAAAGCAGCATAGATATTGTCGCTGGAGGTTAACTCCTGGCCGTTGACTGCGATAATGTAATCACCCTGGTTCACATCGACACCTGGCGCAGCCAAGGGCGCTGACAAGAACGGGTTCCATTGCTCTCCGGTAAAGATCCGCTTGATCCGATAGCGGCCGTTCTCAATCGCGATGTCTGCGCCCAATAGGCCTGGCGATGCTGAGCTGTTGTCGTAAACATCCCCGCCGCCAATGTAATTGTGGCCAACGCCCATCTCGCCCGACATTTCGACCAGCAATTCGTTCAAATCTTCGCGCCGACCCAGGTGCGGGAGGAACGGTTCAAACTTCGCGCGAACTCCGGCCCAATCCAGACCATGCATATTGGGATCGTAGAAATATTCTTTCTCCATCCGCCACACATCACCAAAGATTTGGGTCCATTCGGCCAACGGATCGACATTCATCCGAACGCCGGACATGCCAACCGGCTCTTGCTCCAATTTCTCGCCTGCATCGGCTGTCGCCAGGCTGCCATCGCTCTTGGTAAGCAGCAGTTTGGCCCCCTTCGCATCGGTGGAAACCGCAGTGATCCCGGAACCAACCGACTTGGCCTCCCGCTCTTCAAAATCGAACCGCATCAATTTGTTGTTTTCTGCCCCGCTGCCCGGCCCGGTGGACACGCCAGCCTGGACTTGTTCGACAAAGAACAGCGATCCATCCTTGGCGGTCGCAAGGCTGGAGTAAAAAGCTTCTGGCACAGGAAGCGAAACAATCCGGTTCGCGACATTCGCGGGCGAAACCGCAACGCCGCTGTCCTTTTTGTCGCTATCCTTCTCCTCGTCATCATCATCCGATGTGTCGGCTTCTTCATTGGCCAACACTGGCGCGAGCGGCGACTTGCCATCAGCCTCTAGCACTGCGGCATAGATGCCTGCGCGATAGGGACGGTCCTGCGTCGTCATGTCCAATCCGGCAAATACTGTCCCGGCATTGGTCGATGCTGTGAAGAACAGCAGCTTGCCATCTTTCGAGAAAACGGGCGAACCAATGTCCGCAAAATTGCCGCTGACCGGATGGCTGGTGCGCGTGTTCAAGTCATACAGATGCAAGCTCGCATTGGCATTGGCGCCGCGCTCTGTGTAGCTGATCCAGCGTCCTTTGGGCGACATGCTGGCGTCAAAATCACCGTTGCGCCAACCGCTCGATGCGATTTGCCAACTGGTTCCGGTGGTAACATCCAGCCCATGTAAGGTCAGCTTGTTGGAAGCATAGACAATGGTCTTACCCTCGTTGCCCCAACCAACCAGCTGATAGAAATGCTCACCAAGGGCAATCGTGCGAGCAGGCTTGATTCCGCTTTGGTCCTCAATCACCAAAGTCTGACCCGAACCATTGTCGTTGATATAGGCGATCTGCGTGCCGTCCTCGGACCAGATTGCACCGTAATCACGCTCAGACGCGCTTTGCGAGATATTGCGCGTGGCCCCCTTGTCTGTTGGAACGGTGAAAACCTCGCCGCGCGCAGTCACCGCTACGCGCTTGCCCGAGGGTGAAATCGCCGCAGACGTCATCTGCTCGCTAACGTTTTTCCAACCAGCCTGGCGCGCGGGCAAATCGGCCACCAATGAGATGGGCAAGCTCGATGTCGCACCACTGGCAACATCGAACGAATGGAACACGCCGCCCGCTTCATAGACGATACGTCCGTTCTTGGCGGTGATGTTGCGAATATCCCAATCTGCCACTGTGGTCAGTTGGGAAAGCTCGCCCGATGCGGGGTCAAAGCTGAAGATGTTGGACCGTGTGTTCCACCGGTCGGATAGGAAATAGAGTTTGCCATCCATCCACACCGGATCAAATTCGGTCGTGCGGTCACCGGGAATGGTGACCATTGTATCGGCATCGAAATCGATCAATTGCAACGAAGGAGCCAAGCCACCGCGATATCCTCGCCAGCCGTTCACGCCGCCTGTCAAATTCGCATTGCCCGATCGCCATGGAACATTGGCGAAGGTGCGGCCGGTTTCATCATAGCTTCCGCCAGTGACAACCGCCTCAGACACCTTGGCGGGCAATCCGCCATCCAGCGAGACATGGAACAATTGACCCGAGCGGCCAGAGCGCACTTCGCGCGCCGAAACCATCGCAACGCCGGTGCCATCGGGCGTCCAATCAACGGCCAAGTCATTTCCGGGGTGCCACGTGAGGCGTTGCGGCTGGCCGCCGGAAACATCCACCACAAACACATCATCATTGCCGTCATAATCGGCAGTGAAGGCAATCTTAGTCCCATCAGGAGAGAAAATGGGGTCCCGCTCATCCGCTACATGGGAGGTCAACCGCTTCGGGTTGCTCCCATCGGCATTGGCGATCCAGATATCGCCCGCATAGGCAAATGCCAGCGCGTTATCGGACAGGGCCGGATCACGCAGCAATTTGGTTTCCTCTGCCTGTGCAGCCAATGGGGCGGCAAGGATGCTGGAGGTGAGCAATGCGGTGGCGAGCCATTTCTTTGGCATGGAATTCTCCCTGTTATGCTTGGCGAAGTTAGTTGAGGCCAAGATTGAGCAAAGTTAAGCTGGGCGAACCTTGCCAAAACGCGCAACAAAACACCAGTCCTGTGCAACGACATATGTCGAGCCGGGTCGACACTTCGTCCCAGAATACTGGCAGTTTGAATGATGCAGGCGGTGTTGCCAGGGGGCCTGTAAGCCGGGTTCTGTCATGCGAGCGATATGTGAAACACATCAGCCCCGCATGGGCAGCCATTCATCTAGGCTACGGATTGCTCCGCAGCTCAAGCAGCCAACCCGGGCGACTGGGTCAAAACAACCCGGCCATCCCCGCAAGCGGTTCAGGCGCGCCGCCCCTATTCGGCCTTGCTCCGGGTGGGGTTTGCCATGCGGGCGTTGTTACCAACGGCCCCGGTGCGCTCTTGCCGCACCCTTTCACCCTTGCCTGTGAGACAGCCTTGCGAACAAGGCGCTCCATCGGCGGTATACTCTCTGTGGCACTTTCCCTCGACTTCGCATCCAAAGACACTCGCCGGGCGGGCGTTACCCGCCACCCTTGTTTCATGGAGCCCGGACTTTCCTCGAACGAAACGCTCGCGGCTGCCCGGCCCCCTGGCAAGATGGCATATAGTGCGGGTGCTGGCATTAGGGAAGCATTCCGCTGTGCCAGCACCTACAATTTTTCTAGTCAGCGTCTCCGCCGATACCTTCCAGAGATTCGTCTGGAGATAGCAGGTAACGCCAGATCAGCGCACCGATTGCTGCACCGACCAAGGGCGCAACCCAGAACAGCCATAGCTGTCCGACAGCGCCGGTTTCGGCATAGAAAGCAACACCGGTGGACCGAGCCGGATTGACCGAAGTGTTGGTTACCGGGATCGAGATCAAGTGGATCAGCGTGAGCGCCAAGCCGATGGAAATTGGTGCAAATCCGCCCGGAACCTTGTTGGAAGTCGATCCCAGGATCACAATCAGAAACGCTGCTGTCAGGACGATTTCGATCAGCAAAGCCGCCTGCATCGAATATCCGCCCGGGGAAAGGTCACCAAACCCGTTCGAGGCAAATCCGCCAGCGCTCCAGCCATCTTGACCGCTGGCGATCAAAAACAGCATGCCCGCTGCGCAGAACGCACCGATGACTTGCGCGGCCCAATACGGCACCAGCTCGCCCCAACTAAAGCGTTTACCAATGGCCAATCCCAGTGAAACAGCGGGGTTAAAGTGTCCGCCCGAGATCCCGCCAACTGCATAGGCCATGGTCAGGACAGTCAGACCAAAAGCGAGCGAAACTCCGGCAAAACCGATCCCCAGTTCTGGATAACCGGCGGCCAGAACGGCCGAACCGCAGCCTCCAAAGACCAGCCAGAATGTGCCGAAAAACTCGGCGAATAGTTTTCTCATCATGATATCAATCCCTCTCCCGATTGCGTGCACGATTGCGTGGAAATTACTCCAAGCCTGAGCTTAAAACCGGATAATGGTGATTGGCCAATCTGGCTGGGGATATTTTGCGCTCAGCGTGCAGTGCCGCGGTCCCGATCCAGCAGCAATTGGAACAAAATGGCACGGATCTGGCCATCGATCTGACCGTTGATTTTTTCAGGACGCCAGCGTCGTTGAAAGGCTTCAACCGCTTTGTGACCGTCGGTTATGTCATAACCGAACCGTTCCATCGCGAGATAAAACGAGCTGTCATTGTCAAACGGATCGCCCAATTCCAAGCTCTCCGGCTTTGGTAAGCACAGGCCATATTCCGCCAGACGATCCCATGGAAACAGCTCTCCCGGATCGATTTTGCGCGCGGGCGCAACGTCGGAATGCCCCACGACATTGGAGCGCGGGATATCGTGATGCTTCATTATCCGCGCCACCAGGGGCACCAGCGCTTCAAACTGCGCATCTGCAAACGGACGATAGCCCAAGCCATGACCGGGATGATCCAATTCGATCCCGATGCTGGCTGAGTTGACGTCCCTGTGCCCGCGCCAAAACGACGCGCCGGCATGCCAGGCCCGCTTTTCTTCAGGGACCAGCCGCGTCACCACGCCTTGCTCGCTGATCAGATAATGGGCGCTTACGCCTGCTTCAGGATCGCACAGCCGCTCAATCGCGGCCTCGGCGCTTTCCATTTCGGTGTAATGCAACACCAACATGTTGATCGGCAGTTTGCGATCGTTGAAATTGGGCGAGAGCCGCTCTGCATGGACCAGCTCGTCAGCCATATCAGCCAATCATTCCCGCTGGTTGCGGCAACACCGCGCCCAAGACCAGCGTTTCATCGGTGCGCTTGTACTGCAATCCGCCGCCGGTTTCTTCGGCCAGCAAGGCGATCATATGGGCCGCCGCCGTTCGGGACGACAATTCGCCTGGCGCCATATTGCCTTCAATCACCTTGCCGATTGTGTCGTCAAAGGCGATCCGCGGTCCGCTGGCTCGGACCACAATTTCAGCAGCGCCCTCGCGCATTTCGGCGCCAATATCCAACGAGCCACCACGGATCAGAGCATCCAGCGCAATATGCGCAAAATTCAGCATTACCTTGACCGCAGGCTTGGGCAGGCTGGGCCCTTCGATGGCCCAATTTAGTTCGATTTTCTTACCGTCTACCGCCAATGCCTCGATTACGGCTTTGGATTCCTCCACCGGAACGGCATCTCCAAATCCGCCAGCCGCGCCAAACGCCAGCCGGAAAAACTTCAGCTTGTCGCGGCTGATCCGCGCGCTTTGCTCCAGCAATTCCATACATTGCTTACGCATCGCCGGATCCGTCTCATCGGCGAGCAACTCCAACCCATTGCTTAGCGCGCCCACAGGCGAGAGCATGTCATGGCACAATCGCGAACACAAAAGGCTGGCAAGTTCGGTGGCAGATGTGTTCATTAAGAGCGGGTCCGTCTTTAGTTGGAATGTTGCACTGATCCTGCTGTCCTAAGCACAAAATTGGTCGCCTTCTACCCATCTGTTGGAAAAGATGTTGGAGACTGGCGTGCACCAAAGGCAAGCTGACCCGAAATGCCAATCAAGCAAGTCTGGCGGAGCGCTCCTCAAAACCGCCGGGATTGTCCTGCCACAGGCGCAATTGCCCATTTGCGCCGATGATCGCCCAGACGCGCCCATCGCCTGACGCCATGGCGACATCGGTTTGCGATGGCTTGGCCGGTCCGTTCGGATGAGAATGGTAATAGCCAATGATTGAGGGGCCACCATTCCTGGCTGCGCGATGCGCGTCGACCAAGGCTTGCGGATCGATTTCGAAATGAGTTTGCGGTGCCGGATGGACATTGGAGGCGGGCTGAACCTCGATAATCTGGCCGCCCTGCCCCAGCAACAAACCGCAGCACTCTTGCGGATGTGCGGCAGCGGCGTGCTCCTGCAGCTGTTCGATCAGATCACTTGTCAGCTCAATAACCATCGCGCATGGACTACCGATGAGCGGCACAGAAGTCATCACAGGAACAATTGCCAACCCGGCCCGGCTGGACAAGGCCTTGGCCGATGCCACCGATCTTTCCCGCGTACGGATCCAGGGCCTGATCGCCGATGGCAAGGTTGCCATTGGCGGCGCGTCGGTTACCAGCACCAGATACAAGGCGTCCGCTGGTGAAACATTTGCGATCACCATTCCGCCCGTATCTCAGCCCGAAGCCAAAGCGCAGGATATTCCGCTGGAGGTGGTTTTCGAAGACGATTACCTCATCGTGATCAACAAGCCAGCTGGTATGGTGGTCCACCCAGCCGCGGGCAATCCCGACGGCACTTTGGTCAACGCCCTGCTACATCATTGCAAAGGTGCACTGTCGGGCATTGGCGGAGTAGCACGACCGGGAATCGTCCACCGCATAGACAAGGACACTTCAGGCCTGTTGGTGGTCGCCAAAAGCGATGCCGCGCATGAGGGACTGGCGCGCCAATTTGCAGACCATTCGATCGAACGGCGCTATTTGGCTTTGTGCAACGGACATCCCCGGCCTTCGAAAGGGCGAATCGAAGGCAAGATTGGCCGCAGCGACACGAATCGCAAGAAAATGGCAGTTTTGGCGCCGGATTCTGCGCGCGGAAAGCATGCTGTGACGCATTTTAGCACCATAAAAACCCTCGATGGATGCGCATTGATCGAATGTAGGCTGGAAACAGGGCGAACCCACCAGGTCCGCGTTCACTGTGCGTCAATCGGTCATGCGCTATTAGGAGACCCTATCTATGGACGAACTCCGGCGAAATTGCGCCCGATTCTCAAGGATTTGGGCTTTACCAGACAGGCCCTGCACGCAGCCAGCCTCGGCTTTGTACATCCAGTGACAAAAGAGAACTTGCGATTCGAAGCCGAACTGCCCGGCGATATGCAGGAACTAATCGACCAAACCGTACGTTGAAATCGATGAAACGCACTGCAAAAGCCGTAAGAATCGTCTATATGTAACCAAGTGGCCCGTTTTCGCGGATGCCCATCAGGGGTCCGAGGCGAGAGGTCGACGCTAGAAAGGTAAGGGAAGACGTGAGTAACAATAAGAGCGTAACTGTCCCGTCACTCGGTGGCGAACAGAGTCTCAACCGGTATCTCTCCGAGATCAAGAAATATCCTGTGCTGACAGCCGAGCAGGAATACATGCTCGCCAAGCGGTATGAGGAGCATGAAGACCCCGAAGCTGCGGCTCAACTGGTTCAAAGTCACCTGCGGCTCGTGGCCAAGATCGCAATGGGCTATCGCGGATATGGTCTGCCGGTCAGCGACCTCATTTCCGAAGGTAATGTTGGCTTGATGCAGGGCGTCAAGAAATTCGAACCCGATCGCGGTTTCCGCCTCGCGACATACGCGATGTGGTGGATCAAAGCCTCGATGCAGGAATTCATCCTGCGCAGCTGGTCGCTCGTCAAAATGGGCACGACCGCCGCGCAAAAAAAGCTGTTCTTCAACCTGCGACGGATGAAAAAGCAGCTTGAGGCGTATGAAGACACCGATCTGAGCCACGAAGATGTGACCAAGATCGCAACCGACCTCGGCGTGCCCGAGCAGGAAGTGATCAACATGAACCGGCGTATGATGATGGGCGGCGATGGGTCGCTCAATGTCCCGATGCGCAATGGCGAAGATGGGTCTGGCGAATGGCAGGATTGGTTGACCGATGATCGTCCTTTGCAGGATGAAACGGTTGCCGATGCGCAAGAAGCCGAAGTGCGTCATGACATGTTGATCGAAGCGATGGACGCTTTGAACGATCGCGAGAAGCACATTTTGACCGAACGGCGCCTGACCGAAAAGCCCCAGACCCTCGAAGAATTGTCGCAGGTTTATGAAGTCAGCCGCGAGCGCATCCGCCAAATCGAAGTGCGCGCATTTGAAAAGCTGCAAAAGGCGATGAAGACCATCGCTGGCGAAAGGCTGATGCCCGACGCTGTGTAAAATGCATGCTCTGAAAATTCAGGAAGGATCGGAGGCTTCGGCTTTCGGTCCTTCTTTTTTGTCAGAGCCCCCAAATCCTAGGCCCCAAGCAGTCCAACCAATCTGCCGCTTACCCTCTTTGTAATTGCACAACGCCTCGCTATTGGATTTCCCATGATCCGCACTCTCACCCGTTTTTTGGTCAAAGCTATTTTGCTGTTCATCGTGCTCAGTCTCGTGCTGGTGCTGCTGTTCAAATGGGTGCCGGTACCGATCAGCGCGACCATGGCGCTGGACGGCGAAGTCTATGAGCATGGGCTGAGCAAGGATTGGGAGCCGCTGTCCAATATCGACCGCAATCTAGTGACGGCGGTTATTGCAGCAGAGGATGGCAAGTTTTGCGAGCATGGTGGATTTGACGCCGCTGCTATCGCCAAGGCCGCCGCCAGCAATGCTCAGGGTGGGCGCATACGCGGTGGCTCCACGATTTCCCAGCAAACCGCCAAGAACGTTTTCTTGTGGCAAGGCGGGGGCTATTTCCGCAAGGGTATGGAGGCCTGGTTCACCGTTCTGATCGAGAAGGTCTGGGGCAAACGCCGGATCATGGAAGTCTATTTGAATGTGGCTGAGACAGGCATCGCCACCTATGGCGCCCACGCCGGGGCGCAGCGCTATTTCGGGCATTCAGCGGCGCGGCTGACGCGCGATGAGGCAGCCCGGATGGCGGTTGCCCTGCCCTTGCCCAAGAAGCGCGAAGTGGTCAGCCCATCTGGCTGGTTGGCCAGGCATGGCCGCACCATCTCGGCACGAATGAATGTGGTGAGGCGTGACGGGCTCGATTCCTGCGTCTATGAATAGAGCCATGGGGTCGCAACAAGCACACAGCCACGACGGGCGTAGTCATGGTAACGCGCATTCGCATGATCATGGTCCGGGTCATGGCGGACATTCCCATGCTCCAGCTAATTTTGATCGCGCCTTTCTGATCGGGATCATACTCAACACAGGGTTCGTGATTGTCGAGGCGGTGTTCGGCCTCCTATCAGGTTCGATGGCGTTGCTGGCCGATGCCGGTCACAATTTGTCCGATGTGTTGGCCTTGTTGCTGGCCTGGGGAGCCAGTCTGGCCGCCAAGCGCCCTCCATCGGCCCGCTATACCTATGGTTTCAAAAGCTCGACCATTCTGGCGGCGCTTGCCAATGCCGGCTTGTTGGCGGTGGCGATCGGGGCCATCGCGTTTGAGACATTCCATCGTTTTGTCGAGCCAGCTCCAGTGGAAGGCATGACAATGGTCGTGGTGGCCGGCATCGGCATACTGATCAATGCGGGGACCGCCATGCTGTTTATGCGCGGTCGGCACGATGATCTGAACATTCGCGGCGCTTTCCTGCACATGGCTGCCGATGCGTTGGTTTCGCTAGGCGTGGTCATTGCCGGGATTGCGATTATCTTTACCAATCTGGTCTGGATCGATCCCTTGGTTAGCCTCATGATCGTGGCGGTGATCGGTTGGGGTACTTGGGGATTGGCCAAGGACAGTCTGAAGATGGGCCTGTTGGCGGTGCCAGATCGTATTGATGAAAGCGCCGTGCGCGCCCATCTGGCAAGTTGTGATGGAGTGGCTGCAGTTCACGACTTGCACATTTGGCCGATGTCGACCACGGAGGCCGCATTAACCGCCCATCTGGTAATGCCAGCTGGCCATCCTGGCGATGAGTTCTTGCACGACCTTACCCATCAATTGAACCATGATTTCCATATCCAGCACGCTACGATCCAGATCGAGACCGAGCGTCATGATTGCGTGAGTGGCTGCTGATGGAACGAGCAACATCCGAGGCTCGCAAGCGTTTGCATGACGCAATGGTGCAACTTGCATCTGGCGACAAATCCGCACTCGAATACATTTATCGCGCGACCTCAACGAAACTATTCGGGATCTGCTATCGTATCTTGGGTGACCGAAAGGAGGCCGAAGACGCGTTGCAGGACGTCTATGTGAATTTGTGGCAGCGGGCGGACCGTTATGATCCGACGCGTGCCAGCCCGATCAGCTGGCTTGCAACCTTCGCGCGAAACCGCGCGGTGGATCGATTGCGCACGGGCAAAGTGCGTCAGAATGCTGTGCCCGTAGAAGAAGCTGCGCCTGTGCCTGACTATGCACCAAGGGCAGACGATGTTATGATCGATTCCGAACGCGCAGAGCAGGTCCATACATGCATTGAGACTTTGGAAGAAAATCAACGCAGCGCAATCAAGACAGCCTTTTTTGAAGGGCAAACCTATGCCCAGCTGGCAGAGGCACAGAATGTGCCTCTTGGGACCATGAAAAGCTGGATCCGGCGCGGGATGGCAAAGCTAAAAACATGTCTGGAGGCCTCGGAATGACCGATCTGGACCAACTGGCAGCAGAATATGCCTTGGGCTTGCTTGAAGGCGAGGATCTGCTGATTGCGCGCAGCAGAATTGCTCGCGAGCCCGCCTTCGCTGATGCGGTGGCACAATGGGATGCCCGCCTCGCCCCGATGCTGGATGATATCGGCGCTATCGAACCAGGCCCGCAACTGTGGACCAGAATTCAGTCCGAGATTGATGCAAAGCCAGATGACGGGGCAGAGGTGATCGAAATGGCCGCCCTGCGCCAGAGATTGCGCAATTGGCAGGTCGCCGGAACGGCATCAGCAATGGCTGCTGTTGCAGCGTTGGCGATGGTTGTCTTGACCCCGAACCAGCCGGGCACACCAACAAACCTGCCCACTGCAGTGCCACTGGTGGCCTCCATCCCGATTGCCGACACACCCTTGCGGTTGGGCGTGACGTACTTGCCCGACCGATCAGAGATGTTGGTTTCGGCCAGCGGCCTCAGTGCCGACGGGGTACATGATCATGAGTTGTGGCTGGTGCCTGCAGAAGGCGATTTGCTGTCTTTGGGTGTCGTTGCGCCCGGCGAGGAACGCCGCGTTGAGCTGTCACCGGACATTGCGCGCAATATTGCCAACGGGTCGCAATTGCTCCTGACTCGCGAACCATTGGGCGGAAAACCCGATGGCATTGATGCCGGACCGGTTGTGGCAAGTGGTTCCTTTTCAACCACTTAGATAATATCTCAAAAAATTTCTCGGCGCTTGGCATCCGCAGGGATGCTGCTTGCGTAACTCCTCATACAAGCTGGACGGGGCTTGTCTTTTGAAGGAGACATGAAATGCAAAGTTCTAAGAAGTTTCAAGCCGCTGCCCTGGCAGCTATCGCAGCAACCACCGGCATGGCACTGGCCACTGCATCTCCTATTGCGGCCCATGGCCACAAGGAAATGTCGCAGCCTAACATTGTACAAACCGCGCAAAGCACGGGCGTTCACACCACTTTGGTGGCCGCTGTGACTGCAGCCGGTTTGGCTGACACACTGCAAAACCCCGGACCTTTCACGGTCTTCGCCCCTACGGACACCGCCTTTGCCAAGCTACCTGAAGGCACGGTGGAAACATTACTCCGTCCGGAAAACAAAGGCACTTTGACCAACGTTCTTGTCTATCACGCTGTCTCTGGATCGGTGACGGCAGGTGACCTGGTGGCTTTGATCAACAAGCATGGCGGCGAAGCAAAAATCACCACTTTGTCTGGTGGCGAGCTGACTGCACGCCTGTCTGGCGACACTGTTGTCATCACTGATGCCAAGGGTCGCGCCGCCGCAGTGACACAAGCGGATGTGCAAACCTCCAATGGCGTGATCCATGTGACCGATGGAGTCTTCCTCCCAGCCTGATGATCTGCTGGTTATAGGCTTTGTCGAGCGCTGCCCAACCTCCCCCTTTATCGGGCGGCGCATTCCATGAACCCCGTTCGGCTCATCCTCCAGAGCCGGGCGGGGTTTATTGTTGCTGGGCCCAGCGGTGCAACAGCCACAGAACAAATCCTTGTGCGGCCAGCATAATCAGGCTGGCTGAGATCAGGCTCATCGCCGGATCGCCATTTTGCATGTCAGCCGGAACAAACTGCACGATGGCGGCAAACCCGATCAGGAACAGCGAAAAACCGGCGGGAATGGCCCAAGCCATCTGCCGGCGCGATGTTAGGCGTGTCGCCTTGCCACGGATATCGTAATGCGCAGGAATCTGGTCAAACCGGCGATAGGTCCGGTCTGTCCACCAACCTGATACCAGCAACAGCGCCACAGCGATCAACGTGATGATGATCGCTGGCGTTGTCAGCATGATCAGGCAGCTTCGTCCTTCTTGCTTTCATCATCGTTGGATACGACGCGGATCGGCTGTTTCTTGCCGCCAACCACGTCTTCATCGACTACAACTTCGCTGATATTGTCCAGGTCAGGCAGGTCGAACATCGTGTCGAGCAAGATGCCTTCCACGATTGAACGCAGGCCACGGGCCCCGGTCTTCCGCTTGATCGCACGCTCGGCAATTGCCTTCAGCGCATCATCGGTGAAGGTCAGATCGACCTCTTCCAGTTCGAACAGCTTGCCATATTGCTTGACGATGGCGTTTTTCGGCTCGGTCAGAATTGTGACCAGCGCATCAACGTCCAGATCGTGCAGAGTTGCAATCACTGGCAGACGACCAACGAATTCCGGGATGAGGCCGAATTTGAGCAAATCTTCCGGTTCGCTCTTTTCCAGCAGCTCGCCAATCCGGCGTTTGTCAGGATCCGCTACATGCGCGCCGAAACCGATCGAACGCTTTTGCAAACGGTCGGCAATGATCTTGTCGAGGCCAGCAAAGGCACCGCCACAGATAAACAGGATGTTGGTTGTATCCACCTGCAAGAATTCTTGCTGCGGATGTTTGCGGCCGCCCTGAGGCGGAACCGAAGCCGTGGTGCCTTCCATCAGCTTGAGCAGCGCCTGCTGCACACCTTCGCCCGACACGTCGCGCGTGATCGAGGGGTTTTCAGCCTTGCGCGTGATCTTGTCGATCTCGTCAATATAGACGATGCCTTGCTGAGCTTTTTCGACATTGTAGTCAGACGATTGAAGCAGCTTGAGTATGATGTTCTCGACATCTTCACCAACATAGCCAGCCTCGGTCAGCGTGGTCGCATCGGCCATGGTGAACGGCACATCAAAGGTGCGCGCCAGCGTTTGGGCGAGCAAAGTCTTACCCGTTCCGGTTGGGCCAACCAGCAGGATGTTGGATTTGGCCAGTTCGACCTCACCCGATTTGCCCGAGTGCTTTAGCCGTTTGTAGTGATTGTGAACCGCGACCGAGAGGTTGCGCTTGGCGCTGTCTTGCCCGATCACATAGTCGTTCAACGTGGCAAAGATTTCCGAAGGCGTGGGAACTTCGCCTTCTTTCTTGCCAGCGATGCCCGCCTTGGTCTCTTCGCGGATAATGTCATTGCACAGCTCTACGCATTCATCACAAATGAACACGGTTGGCCCTGCAATAAGCTTGCGCACTTCGTGCTGCGACTTGCCGCAGAAGCTGCAATATAGGGTGCTCTTGCTGTCAGTTCCGCTCAATTTCGTCATTTCCTAAGGTTCCCGAACCCCGAAGAAGGGGATTCGCACGAGTCTATCTCGCGATGATTATGAATCAATATATAGCTGACGCTTTTCTCACCTGCTCCTGCCTGAAGTGCGAATTTACGCCTTAAGACAAGGGGTAATGTCCCATTTAGGCTCATCCTCGAGCCCAAACATTGTGGGAAATTACTCAGGTGCGCCGCCCGATCCCTTCTCATCATCGCCCGAATCGCTTTCTGGACGGGTTTCAAACACTTTGTCCACCAGGCCAAACTTCATCGCTTCATCTGCTTCCAGGAAGGTGTCGCGATCCATCGCTTTTTCCACGTCCTTCAATGTCTGTCCGGTATATTTCACATACAGATCGTTCATGCGGGCTTTGATCCGCAGGATCTCACGAGCCTGGATTTCGATATCGGATGCCATGCCGCGCGCACCGCCTGATGGCTGGTGGATCATAACGCGGGCATTGGGCAATGCGATCCGCATGCCGGGCTCGCCAGCGGCCAGCAAGAAGCTGCCCATGGATGCGGCCTGGCCAACGCAAACGGTGGAAACCCGCGGTTTGATATATTGCATGGTGTCATGGATACCCATGCCGGCCGTCACAACGCCGCCGGGCGAATTGATATACATGCTGATCGGTTTGGAGGGATTTTCGCTTTCCAGAAACAGCAGCTGGGCGATAATCAGAGAGGCCATATTGTCCTCCACCTGACCGGTCACAAACACGATCCGTTCACGCAGCAGGCGGCTGAAAATATCGAAGCTGCGTTCACCGCGGCTGGTCTGTTCCACCACCATTGGCACCAAGGCTCCGGTCAGTGGGTCGCGGGTGAACTGGCCCTGGCTTGCGTGGGCATCGCTGCCGAACAGATCGATCATGAAAATTTCCTCGTCGAATTGATTGAAGACCTATGTCGGACGCTGCTGCCCAATGTTCAAGGGCATTAACCCTTTGGGACAATACCTAACCGGCGATCATCCCAATATTTGATCCCTTTCACGCTTGAAAAAAGAAAGGGCGGCCAAGGAGTAATCCCGGGCCGCCCCATATTCTCATCCGCGCATGCGGTTTTCTACAATACCAGCTTATTTGGCAGTCGGCTTCTTGGCAGGAGCTTTCTTAGCCGCAGGTTTCTTGGCTGCAGGCTTCTTCGCTGCTGGCTTTGCAGCTGCCTTCTTGGCGACTGGTTTCTTGGCGGCTGGTTTTTCCGCCGCTGGTTTAGCAGCAGGCTTCTTAGCTGGTGCCTTCTTCGCGGCCGGTTTCTTGGCTGCAGGCTTTTTCTCTGCGGCTTTCTTGGCCGGAGCCTTCTTGGCAGCAGCTTTCTTGGCCGGAGCCTTTTTCTTGGCAGGCTTGGTTTCGGCTTCTTCTTCAGCTTCGATCGCTGCTTCCAGCTCTTCCTGGGTCACTTCGCGGGTCGTGACTTCAGCTTTTTCGAACAAGAAATCGACGACCTTGTCTTCATACAAAGGCGCACGCAGCTGAGCGGCAGCCATTGGTTCTTGCTGAACATATTGGACAAAGCGTTCGCGATCTTCTTCGCGATATTGCTGAGCGGCCTGCTGGATCAGCATGCTCATTTCCTGAGCCGTTACTTCCACGCCATTGGCTTGGCCAATCTCGGAAAGCAGCAGACCCAAGCGCACACGGCGCTCGGCGATCGAACGATAATCGTCCTTCTCGGCTTCGATTTCCTTGATAGCTTCTTCTGGATTCTCTTCCCGAGCCGCTTCTTGCTGCAACTGGTTCCAAATTTGTTCAAATTCGGCATCAACCATGCTGCCTGGCACGTCGAAATCGTGACCGGCTGCCAATTGATCAAGCAGAGCCCGCTTCATTTGCGTGCGGGTCAGGCCGGCGGTTTGCTGTTCCAGCTGACCACGCAACAATTCTTTCAGCTTGTCGAGGCTGTCGAGGCCCAGCGAAGTGGCAAAGTCATCATCAACCTTGGTTTCGGTTTCAACCTTCACGGCCTTCACTGAAACGTCAAACTCGGCTTCTTTGCCCTTCAGGTTTTCAGCCGGGTAATCTTCCGGGAAAGTAACCTTGATGGTCTTTTCATCGCCGGTTTTAACGCCGGTCAATTGCTCTTCGAAGCCAGGGATAAACTGGCCACTGCCGATAACCAACGCGGCATCTTCAGCCTTGCCGCCTTCGAATTCTTCGCCGTCAACGCGGCCGACAAAATCGATGATCAGCTGATTGCCTTCAGCAGCCTTTTTCGATTTGGCTGCGTCCTTATAGGCTTTGTTCTGGCCAGCGATGTTCTGAACAGCTTCATCAACAGCGTCTTCAGAAACCGGAACAACCAGCTTTTCTAACTTCAGTCCGTCGGTCGAAGGCGCTTCAACAGCGGGAAGGATTTCCAGCTCAACACCGATTTCGGCGTCTTTGCCTTCTTCATACCCATCACCCAGGTTGACGGCAGGCTGCATCGCAGGACGCAGTTCCTTGTCCTTCATCAGGCTATCAACCGATTCGCGGATCACATCATTGATGGTTTGAGCGTGGATCTGCTCACCATGCATCTTCTTGACGAGATTGGCGGGGACCTTGCCGGGACGAAAGCCGGGCATATTCACTTGGGGCGCGATTTTCTTCACCTCGCCCTCGATCCGCGCAGCAATATCTGCCGCTGGAATGGTGAGCTGATAGGCGCGCTTAAGGCCTTCGTTGGTGGTTTCCTTGATCTTCATGGACTTGAACTGATGCCTTCTCAAAATCTCTAAATTCTCGGGGGTGTCAGGCGGCGTTCTGGTGCGGGCGAAGGGACTCGAACCCCCACATCTTACGATACTGGTACCTAAAACCAGCGCGTCTACCAATTCCGCCACGCCCGCAACCCGAACGATGCCGCATGAGCGCGCCCCTGAGGGCACACCCGCACGGTTAAGGGAGCGCCCTTAGAAGGGCGCGCGGCAAAGGGCAAGCACTTGCGTCTTGTTCTGCGCACATCAGCAGACTAAGGGCGCGCTATATTATATGACCGTGGCCGCAAATTGGGCCGAGCTACGGTGGCAATTGGATAGATATTATGAGCGAAGAACAAACCGCCGAAACACCAAAGTCCGACACTCCGCCGGATCGGATTTCGGTTCAACCAAACTCTCCGCATTTTGACGCAGAGAAACTGCAACGCGGGATTGGTATCAAATTCAAAGACCGCGTGCGGACCGATATTGAGGAATACAGCATTTCCGAAGGTTGGGTCCGAGTGCAGGCCGGCAAGACGGTCGATCGTAAGGGACGTCCTTTGACGATCAAGCTGACCGGCCCGGTTGAAGCTTGGTACGAAGATCTGGGTGACGAGCCACCGGTCGCCAAGAAAGGCTAACGCTGCGCCAGCCAAGGTGCGGCTCTTTCCCGACGCCCCATTCCAGACCGGCTATTTCAAGCCGGCCTTTCCTAACGAGCCTTGCCAAGCGGTGCCTGAGGGGCCACTTGGCATTTGCAGTCCTATGAAACCACAAGTCATCATCATTGGCCGACCCAATGTCGGAAAATCCACGCTGTTCAATCGGCTGGTGGGCAAGAAGCTCGCCCTGGTTGATGATCAGCCGGGTGTGACGCGCGATCGCCGCTTGGGCGATGCTGAGCTGGCCGGACTGGAATTCACCGTTGTTGATACGGCCGGCTGGGAAGATGACGATGCCGAATCGCTCCCCGGCAGAATGCGTAAGCAGACCGAAGTCAGCCTGGAAGGCGCCGATGCAGCGATGTTCGTGATCGATGCGCGCGCCGGGATAACCCCGCTCGATGAAGAAATTGGCCGGTGGCTGCGTGGACAAGAAATTCCCATCATTCTGGTGGCCAATAAGGCCGAGGGAAAACAGGGCGAGAGCGGCGTTTTTGAAAGCTATTCGCTCGGCCTTGGAGAGCCTGTTCCGCTGTCGGCTGAACATGGCGAAGGCGTGGCTGATCTGTTTGGCGCGTTGTGGCCGATCATTGGCGCAGCCGAAGAAGAACTGGCCGCCGCAGCGCGTGCTGGCGAACAGGCAGAGCCTGACGATCTGGCCTTGGGTCCACTCAAGCTGGCCATCGTTGGCCGCCCCAATGCAGGCAAATCGACCCTTATCAACCGTCTGTTGGGCGAAGATCGTCTGCTGACCGGTCCCGAGGCAGGCATTACGCGCGATTCGATCGCAGTGGATTGGCAATGGACCGATCCGCGCGCCGGGCCCGATGAAGACGGCGTGCGCGATATTCGTCTGATCGACACAGCGGGTATGCGCAAAAAGCGCAATGTGACCGAAAAGTTGGAAAAGCTGTCGGTCGCCGATGCGCGCCGTGCGGTGGATTTTGCCGAAGTCGTGGTGCTGCTGCTGGATGCGACGCAAGGGCTTGAGCATCAGGACCTCAAGATCGCCAGCATGGTGCTGGAAGAAGGCCGCGCCCTGATGGTTGCGATCAACAAATGGGATGTGGCCGAAAATCCCTCCAGCCTGTTCAACGGGATCAAGGATGCGTTGCACGACGGTTTGGCGCAGGTTCGCGGCGTGCCGCTGTTTGCCGTAAGCGCCAAGACCGGCAAAGGTCTCGATACGATGTTGGGCGCGGCCCATGACCTGCGGGAAAGCTGGTCCAAACGTGTCCCCACCGCTGCGCTGAACCGGTGGTTCGACGATGCGCTGGATGCCAACCCTCCCCCTGCGCCCAATGGTCGCCGGATCAAGCTGCGTTACATCACGCAGGTCGGGACGCGCCCGCCGCGCTTTGTCGTGTTTGGCACCCGGCTTGAGGCGCTGCCCAAGAGCTATGAACGCTATCTGGTGAACGGTATCCGGGCCAAGCTGGGATTTGATGCGGTTCCTGTTCGCGTGACGCTGAAAAGCCCCAAGAACCCCTACAATGCCAATCGTGGGGGTGGCGGCAATTACAGCAGTGGAAGCGGGGAGCGCTGAGCATGATCGATATTCTTGCCAACGCTAACATTGCGGGCGAACTGCTTGAGCGTACCTCCAGTACAATGCGGGTTCAGCAAATTGTTGAGCTAAGCCTGACACCAGCATTCTTATTGGCCGGTATTGGTGCAATCATGAATGTCATGATGAGCAGGCTCATCTGGATCGCCGAGCGGATCGAGCGATTGGATAGCAAGCTGCGCGACGATCCCGGCATGGATACTCCGCCTGAACTGACAACATTGTGCCGCCGACGGCAATTGTCTCAGCGGGCTGTGATGTTTTCAACCGCCGCTGCGCTGACCATTTGTGTTGTGATCGCACTGCTGTTCGTCAGCGCATTTATTACCACCCAGATCGGCACCATCATAGCGGTCGCATGGATCACCTCGATGGCTTTCCTGATTACCGGCCTGGTTCATTTTGCGCTGGAGACAGTTATGGCTGCCAGTGGTCAGAAGAAAGCCGCGCAAAAAAGCAGCGACTAAGCGGGGCTGCTAGGACCAGAGCTTGGTGTGACCGGCAAAGCAAAAGGGCGGAGCCACTGGCCCCGCCCTCTCGCAAAATCAAACTGGTGGTTAATCACTCACCGGCTAGTTCAATCCGACGCAGCACATAGGTGCCCTGAATTTTGCGGATCTTGTTGTAGAGTTCGAGGACCTGCTTGTTACTGGCTTCGATCTGCTCTTCGCTCCATTTCGCCATGAACTCGTCATAACGTTCCTTGCTGGGACCGGTATGCGCCGTCGTGGGATAGGTGACCGTCAGGATCAGGTTCACATCATTGTCCCCATAAGGAACCGCCCAGATCGCGTAATTCTTGATGTGGCCAAGTTCTTTGGCAACCTTATTGGCCGCAACCCAAGTGCCCATCAGGCCTTCGAGATAGGTTTCAAACTGACCTTCGTCGACTTTGACGGTGGTCATCTCGACCACTTCATCAGACGGTGTGTAATCTTCATAGACATTGATTTCTGCGGCGGCCGGTGCGGCAAAAGCCATGGCTGCTGCTGCGCAGGCGAACCCTGCGCTTTTCAAGATCGTCTTCATAATCATACCCCTATTGTATTGATGTACACGCGACCCCGATATGAAAGGCTGAGTGAATCCATTCAGCGCTTCAATATGCAAGTTGCTGGACCCCAAAAACGGTGGTGTCAAATGAAACTGCCTTGAATTGTATGTACCCGACACAATCGGGCAAATTTAGCCGTCTTGTGCGGCATTACTCTGCAATTGCACGTAATTTTGTAAACCCATCCGTTCGATCATATCGAACTGAGTCTCCAGAAAATCGACATGCTCCTCTTCGCTTTCGAGGATGCTGGCGAACAGATCTCGGCTGACATAGTCACGCACGCTCTCGCAATGTTCGATCCCGTCGCGCAGCAGGGGAATGGCTTCTTCTTCCATTGCCAAATCAGCCTTGAGGATTTCCTCAACGGTCTCCCCAACTTTCAATTTGTGAATGGCTTGGAAATTGGGCAGCCCACTCAAGAACAGAATACGCTCTGCCAATTGATCGGCATGCTTCATTTCATCGATCGATTCATGCCGCTCATATTCGGCCAGTTTATGAACGCCCCAATCGTCCAACACGCGATAGTGCAACCAATATTGATTGATCGCTGTCAGCTCGTTGGTGAGAGCCTTGTTCAGAAATTCGATGACTTTTTCGTCGCCCTTCACAGCGGTTCTCCTGATGGGAAATGATCACCGCACTTATGGTCGCAAGCGACCTTTGTGACAAGGTGAAAGCGTCAAAAAACCCCAGAATTCCGCCAGTTGCGAGCGATTTTCAGTATCAGCGATTCCGCTCAAGCTGAGACTGTTTCGCAATTCATTTCGCGCTCTTCGAACAGGATTGATTGAGCATCAACCAAACATTGCCCGCAATTGGGCCGTTTGCCCAAGGTTGCATAAACCGCCTCTGCATCGCCATTGGTAACCTGCGCCGCACGGCGTAGGTCCGTTTCCCGGATAGCGTTGCAAATGCAGATATACATAAGCGTTCAACTCCTGCGATTGATTCGCAATAGCTGTTTTATGCGAATTATTCTCAATAGCAAGTGCTTATCTGCGCAATGGGAAAAGCTTTCCATAGGTTAGGCAGCGCCACAGCCATTCCAACGGACCGTAGCGATAACGCTCCAGCCAGGGTTTGGACCATGCCAGCATCAGCGCCCAGGCCAAAACGGTCACCAGATACAGCTCTGGTCGGTTGAGTTGGCCGAACAATCCTAGCGCCCATCCGTGAAAGACAAACAGCATGAGGATCGAGGTTCCCAGGTAATTGGTGAAGGCCGCGCGTCCGGCAGCCCGTACTCGTTCTGCCAACCAGCCGCCCCAGGCCGGTGAATAGATCACCAACAGCGCAGCTATGCCCAGCACCATGAAAAGGCGTGGCAAAGCGCTTAAGCCCATAAATGCCGCCAATGTGCCATAATAGGTAAAGCCCCCCGCCTGCACCCACAGGCCGATCGCCAGATGCAACAGACTGCCCACAATCAAGCCAGCCCAGCCCCAGGTCTTCATCCGGCCCGGATCCATTCCCCCGCTAAAGAAGCCCAGCCGGTATAGGCCCACGCCAATCAGCATCAGCGGCAAGGTCTCCAGGCCAAACAGAAACAGATTGGCAAAAGGCTCATACCAATGCTGGACTACCTTATGCTCAATCAGGCCAAGGTAATCGCCTGACTGCTTCAACTGGGTCGCGATTGCATCGTCTGCCAAAGCCTCCTGCTTACCCAGCTCCAAATTCTCGCGCATTTCCGCCATAGGCGCAGACTCGCCAAAGGATGTGTCCGCAACCAGCGTCAGGGGTACCATCATCGCTGCATATATGATCGCGCCGACAAAATAGCCCAACAATCCAACCTTGAACTGGTCCTTTGCGCTCCATCCCAGACAGAGCAGAACGACCAGGCCGATAACACCATAATAGAACAGAATATCGCCGCGCCAGATGAGGAAATAGTGGATCATCCCAAACAGGATCAGGAAGAATAGCCTTCGGGCTTGCAGCCAACGGCTGGCCCCTCGGGCCCAGGCCCGCTCCATGAATAGATACAGCCCCGCGCCGAACAACAGTGTGAACAGGCCGCGCATCTTTCCATCGACCAGCACAAACTGGGCAATCCACATCCAGCCGCTGTCATCGCCGCTGGGAACCAGGAATTCCGAAGGGTCCATATAGGCAGTGAAGGGTTGCCCAAAGGCGAGGATATTGGCCGCCAAAATCCCCATCACGCCGATACCGCGAATGAAATCCAGGCTGGAGATCCGATCCGCAGCGGTGGCCGGCATTGCTGCCATACCTTGGTCGCCGCCACTGTTCTTAGCTGCATCACTCATTGATCTTCCCCCGCCATCTTCTGATTTCATCCTACCAATGATCGGTGCGATAGGAAGGCCAAACGGACGATTGCAGGGCAAAAGACGCGACACATTCTTGCAAGCACGCCAACGCGTTCAGCCCCGTTTACGCGCTAACCTCAGCAAAACTGCAACCGTCGTTAACCCAAAATTAGGGGTATCCTGCGATCTCAGTCATCGAAGCCGTCATCGGACGGAAAGTTTTTTGGCAAACCAGGGGGAGCCAGGCGTTGCGAGTACTTGCATTAGCATCGCAGAAGGGCGGATCGGGCAAAACGACTCTATCCGGCCATCTCGCCGTCCAGGCACAGCGCGCAGGCGCTGGTCCGGTCGTCTTGATCGATATTGATCCACAAGGATCGTTGGCTGATTGGTGGAACGAGCGCGAGGCGGAATATCCTGCCTTTGCCCAAACCACCGTCGCCCGACTGGCCAATGATTTGCAGGTGCTGCGTCAGCAGGGCTTCAAATTGGCCGTTATCGATACACCACCCGCCATCACCATGGCCATTCAATCGGTAATCAGCGTTGCTGAACTGATTGTTGTGCCAACCCGCCCCAGCCCGCACGATCTGCGCGCTGTTGGTGCGACGGTTGATCTGTGTGAGCGGGCCGGCAAGCCATTGGTGTTTGTGGTCAACGCCGCAACGCCAAAAGCAAAAATTACATCGGAAGCTGCTGTTGCATTGTCGCAGCACGGCACCGTTGCTCCGATCACATTGCACCATCGCACAGACTTTGCTGCATCAATGATCGATGGGCGCACTGTCATGGAAGTGGACCCGGAAAGCCGCAGCGCTGCAGAAATGACAGCCTTGTGGAAGTATATTTCCGACCGGTTGGAAAAGAATTTCCGCCGCACGGTCTTCGCGGCTCCCGGCACTCAGCCGCAGGCAGCTGGCATGCAACGGCCCGCAGGTGGTTTCGGCCGCCGCGTCGCCCAATAAGGAGCGATCGGCCAGATGTCCGAAGCCAGCTTCGCCTCTCTCAACCCAGCCATTTTGGCCCGCAAAGGCGGAGCCAAGCCGGCTATGCGGCCGCAATTGGGACCGATTCCCGATGCAGCTGATCCTACCAATCTGGAAGATTTGGGCTGGAACGACATGGGCGAGGACGCTGTAGCAGTCAAAGCGCAGCCGAATGCCAAGCAAACCGCCGATATTGTTCAGCTGGCACCGATGATTGGAAGTGAAGTCCAGCCGATCCAGCAGGATAACGAGCCTCTGATCAAATCGCCTTCGACCAAGGTCAAGACACAGCGACGCTCGGCACTTGGCCGCGGCAAACGCGCCGCCTTTACCTTGCGACTGGATGCCGAGCGGCATCTGAAACTGCGCCTGGCTTCTACCATGAAGGGCGAAAGCGCCCAGCAATTGGTAACTCAAGCACTCGATACATTGCTTGGCCAGATTGAAGACTTGGATGCGCTGGCCGCCAAGATGAGCCGTCAGTAAACTGAAATGAAACTTTTGAATTCTCGTTGAACGAGGGGAAATGACAATGAGCGCCACCACAAAGACCAAACAGGTAATTGCACCAAAGGTAGCCTTGGCAGTCACAACCGCGCTGGCCAGTGTTGCTTTGGCTGGTTGCACCACCAGCGCCGCACCGCGCGCAGAAACCTCATTCGACAAAGCCCAGACCGCCCTTGCCCAAGGCAAGGTCGACAAGGCTGTTATGCATGCCGAGGCCGCCGTTTTGGCAGACCCGCGCAATGCAGGTTATCGCGCCATGTTGGGTGCCGCCTATCTTGAATCGGGCCGTTTCAATTCTGCCGCCACCAGCTTTGACGATGCATTGGCGCTGGGTGACAGCGATCCACGCACCGTGTTGAGCTTTGCTTTGGCCAAGATCGCTTTGGGCGATAATGCCGCTGCAATTGAAAAACTGGACCTGTGGCAGAACGATATTGATCCCGCCGATCTGGGCTTGGCATTTGCCTTGGCCGGGGATGCTGATCGCGGTGTTCACGTGATTGGTAACGCTCTGCGCGCCGGTCAAAACAACGCAAAGGTTCGCCAGAACCTCGCCTATACCTATGCTCTTCAGGGCAATTGGCGCGGTGCCCGCGTGATGGCTGCCGAAGATGTACCAGCAAACGAGCTGGATGCCCGGATCAGCGATTGGGCGCATATGGCCAAGCCAGAAGATTATCAGCGCCGTGTTGCCGGCCTGCTGCAGGTCGATCCCGTGTATGACGCCGGTCAACCTGTACATCTGGCTTTGAACAATTTCCCAAGCCAGGACATGATGGTTGCCGAAGCAGCTGCTCAGATGCCTGTTGCAGAGCCGGTTGAAAGTGTTGAGCTGGCCGTTGCACAACCAGTGGAAGTGGCGCCAGTTGTCGCAACTCCTGTGGCTGTAGCAAGCCCAGCACCAACAGCTGCACCTGTCTCACGCCCGCAACGCCGTTATGTTGCAAACGCTGTGGTTCAGAGCCTTCCTGTAAATTATAGCGTTGCCACAAAAGCGCCGGTTTCGCGCCCTGCTGCAGCACCAGTGTCGCGTCCGGCTTCACGGGTTACCGCTAACAGTTCGCAGCGCCGGATGGCTTCCACTTCGGATCGCGCCAATGATTCGCATTTGGTCCAATTGGGCAGCTTCCAGAGCAAAGACAGCGCCGAGCGCGCATGGTCAATTTATATGAAGCGCTATCCGCAATTGGGTAAGCAAAACCGAGTGATCACACAGGCGCAAGTTGGCGGTAAAACCTATTACCGCGTCGCTGCATCGGGCTTTGGTTCGAACAGCGCCCAAGCCATGTGTTCAACGGTTAAAGCATCGGGCAATGGCTGCATCGCCTATGCCAAGTCATCGCCGCTTCCAGGCGCAGTTGGTGGCCGTGTGCGGGTTGCTTCGCGCTAAACCTGAACGATACTATCATTAAGCGAGCAAAGCCCCTGACCCCATTTGTGGTCGGGGGCTTTGTGTTTTGCGCCCGGTTTCCGATCAAGCTGGCCGTGACTTAGTCAGCGATTGGCTGGCCACCCTTGAACAAGGCTATGACGCGGCCTTGAGTCGGTTGGCCGTCAAACGGCGTATTGTCAGCGGTGGAATTCATTCTCCGACGGTCGACGATCCAGGGCTTTTCCAGATCAATCAGGCCAATATCAGCCTCGCAGCCTGCTTCCAGCTTGCCAGCGTTCACTCCCAGCAATTGGGCTGGATTGCGCGACAGCAAATCAAGCGCGCGTGACAGATCAATCACATCGTCCCGCACCAAAGTCAGTGTCATGGCCAGCAAAGTCTCAGCGCCCGCCATACCGGCTTCGGCATCGGCAAAGGGCAGTCGTTTATCTTCTGCGCCCAATGGGTCGTGGCCGCTGGAAATCACATCAATCGTGCCCTCCCCGATCGCCGCAACCACAGCCTTACGGTCATCATCGCTGCGCAGCGGAGGAGAAAGCCGAGCAAAGGTGCGGAAATCACCCGTAGCAAGGTCTGACAGCATGAAATGCGCAGGCGTTACGCCAGCGGTTACCTGCACGCCGCGCGCCTTGGCAGCGCGAACCAATGCCAATCCATCCTTCGTTGTGACCTGCCGCAAGTGCAATCGTGCGCCAGACATTTCGGCCAGAGCAATATCGCGCGCAATCGCCAAGGCCTCTGCTTGAGCAGGAGCGCTGGGAAGCCCCAGCCGCGTGGCCATTTCGCCCGTTGTCGCCGCCGCATCTCTGGCCAATCCCGCATCTTCAGAATGCGACACCACGACCAGATCGAGCATGGCAGCATATTGCATCAATCGCAGCATGACGCCGCTGTCCGCGATCCAGTGACGCCCGGTTGCAACACCGCGCGCGCCGGCCTCTTTCATCAACCCGATCTCTGCCAGCTGTTGGCCCGCCAATCCGGCTGTCGCAGCGGCCAAGGGATGCACCCAAAGATCGGGCTTGCCGCTTTTCGCGATGTAAGAAACCCGGCTGGGCAAGTCGAGCGGCGGGCTTTGATCGGGCATCAGTGCCGCGCGAGTGATCCCGCCGAAATGAAAGGCAGGTTTGTCGATTGCGAAGACACCCAGATCAACCAATCCGGGCACGATCAATTGTCCCTTTGCGTCGATCACTTGGTCATCGCTGTGCGCAGCAACATCGGGTCCCACAGCCTCGATCAATCCATCGGACATGCGCAAACCGCCCGACACAACCCCGTCGGGCATGACCAAGCGGCCGTTAATGATGGTGATGGTTTGGCCGTGCTTCATGACCAGCCCTCCACACCGCGAGCCTTGCGGGTCAAAATATCCAGGCAGGTCATACGGATCGCGACCCCCATTTCAACCTGCCGGGTGATGATCGACCGGTCGAGCATGTCGGCAACCTCGCTATCGATTTCCACCCCGCGGTTCATCGGGCCGGGGTGCATCACCAGCGCATCGGGCGCAGCGCGCTGCAATCGCTCCATCGTCAAGCCGTAGAGGTGATGATATTCGCGGGCAGAGGGAATGAATTGCCCTTGCATCCGTTCGTTCTGAAGGCGCAGCATCATCACAACATCCGATCCGGCCAGCGCGTCGTCAAAATTGTAAAACGGTTGTGCCCCGATCGCTTCGACACCGTCCGGCATCAGAGCAGGTGGCGCGCACAGTCGGACGCTGGCGCCTAAGGCTTGCAAGCAGAGGATGTTGGAGCGGGCCACACGGCTGTGCAGAATATCGCCGCAGATCGTGATGGTCAGGCCGGTAAAATCATCGGCTTTCTCACCCCGTTCGCGCAAAGCATGGCGTAGAGCCAGAGCATCCAGCAAAGCTTGGGTGGGATGTTCATGCTGACCGTCTCCGGCATTCAGCACCGGACAATCCACTTTGTCCGCAATCAGCTGGGTCGCGCCGCTGGAAGCGTGCCTGATCACAATCGCATCGGGTCGCATGGCATTCAGCGTGATCGCAGTGTCGATCAGCGTTTCACCCTTTTTTACAGAGCTTTGCGCTGCATGCATGTTGACCACATCTGCGCCCAGCCGCTTGCCAGCAATTTCAAAGCTTAGCAGCGTGCGGGTTGAGTTTTCAAAGAATGCATTGATGATCGTAAGACCGGCCAGCGTGTCGCTGCGTTTGGACGATTGCCGGTTCAGTTCGACCCATGGTTCCGCTGAATCCAGCAGATACAGGATCTCGTGCCGTTCCAGCTGGGAAATACCCAACAGGTCACGATGCGGGAAGGCCAGAGCGCCCGCTGGATAGCGGTCGGTGAGCGATTTGTTTTCCGTCGATGTCATTAAAGCAACGCCCTTAGTCGAGGCAGGTTGACCACTCAACCTTTTAGTTTGGCGGATTGCATTGGACCTTTGCCAACTATCGCTTAATTAGTCGGCACACATTGGCCAATATCGGCCATCGCAACGGGGTGTTTGATGAGTTTTGCAGGCAAAGTTTGGCGATTGCTGGTCGGGATCAAGGATGGCCTCGCCCTGGTGTTCCTGTTGTTGTTTTTCGCAGCCCTTTTCGCCCTGCTCTCCGCCAGCCCTAGCCCCGGCCAGGTGCGCAATGGAGCCCTGCTGCTGGAATTGGACGGCTATGTCGTCGAAGAAAAATCGCAGGTTGATCCGCTCGATGCTCTGCTCAGCCAGCAGGCGCCGGTGGGAGAATTTCCGGTCCATGAATTGGTCCATGCGCTGAACGAGGCAGCGACCGATGATCGGATTGAGGCTGTTGTGCTGGATCTGTCGCGCTTTTTGGGCGGCGGACAGGTTCACTTGCAGGCGGTTGGCGAGGCGATTGATCGGGTTCGCGCTGCGGACAAGGACGTGCTGAGCTTTGCCGTCGCCTATAGCGATGACGGGATGCAATTGGCCGCCCATGCCAGCGAGATTTGGGTCGATCCGATGGGCGGCGCGGTTCTGGCCGGACCCGGCGGGACCATCCTGTTCTATGGTGAATTACTGGAGAAATTGCAGGTCAATGCGCGGGTCTATCGCGTTGGCACCTTCAAGGCCGCGACCGAGCCTTATACCCGCTCCACATTGTCGGACGCCTCGCGCGCGAATATTGGCGCAGTGTATGATGTCATGTGGGAAGAATGGAAAGCCAATGTCAAAAAGGCCCGGCCTTCGGTTGATATCGATCGCGTAACCCAGCAACCCGCCGAATGGATCGCTGAATCGTCTGGCGATCTGGCGCAGGCAGCTTTGCAGGCTGGCCTGGTCGACACTCTCGGAGATCGCGTGGCCTTTGGCGAGCGCGTGGCTGAAATCGTGGGCGAGGACAGTTGGGATTCCAGCCCCGGCAGCTTTGTATCAACAGATCTTGAAGCGTTTTTGGCTGATAACGCGCCCGAAACGCCAGGCCGCGCTATCGGGATCATCACCATCGCAGGCGATGTGGTTGATGGCGAGGCCGGCCCAGCCGTTGCAGGCGGTGATCGTATTGCCAAACTGCTGGACGATGCCTTGAACGACGATCTGGCTGCACTCGTTGTGCGCGTCGACACGCCGGGCGGGTCCACTTTGGCCGCGGAAGTGATGCGGCGGGCCATTTTGCGGCACAAGGATCAAGGCACACCGATTGCGGTATCGATGGGCAATGTCGCTGCCAGTGCCGGCTATTGGGTATCAACCCCGGGTGATCGGATCTTCGCTCAGCCAGAGACCATCACAGGATCAATCGGCGTATTTTCAATTGTTCCGACCTTTGAAGGTACGGCCAAAATAGTGGGGCTGAATGCCGACGGCGTGCGCACCACTACCCTGTCTGGCCAGCCTGATTTGCTCGACGGGTTCCCACCGGAAGTTGATGCCATCCTGCAAGGATTGACCGACGACATCTATGCCGACTTTATCGGCTTGGTTGCCGAGTCCAGAGGAATGACATCCCAGCAAGTTGACGAATTGGCACAAGGCCGGGTGTGGGATGGCGGAACAGCCCGCCAATTGGGCCTGGTTGACCAGTTTGGCGGCGTTGAAGACGCTGTTGCATGGGCTGCCAAGCAAGCAGAATTGCCCGATGGCGAATGGCATGTGGTCCGTTTGGGTGAAGAACAATCGCGTTATGATTCACTGATCCGGCAAATGATGGTGGGTGATGCCGCCTCTGGGCTAACCAACAATGGCCTGTTCAGCACAATCGCCCAGCAGAACGCAGCAATATCTGCCACAATATTGCGCGATTTGAACCGGCTGTCTTCCAGCCAAGGGGTTCAGGCCTATTGCCTCGAATGTCCGCGAGAGGCCGCCACCGTCAATGCACAGGCGCCATCAGGACAATTGACCGGCTGGTTGGCCATGCTTGGCGGATTGCTGCGCTAAGGAAGGGTCAAAGCAGGGCAGCGTACGCCAGCGCGTGATGGGGGTTGGGCAAATTGGCCATTTCCCCACTGGCATTTGGATTGGCGAGCAGGCATAGCCCCTGCCCATGCACGACATTCGAACAATCCGCGATAATCCTGCAGCATTCGATGCCGCCCTGGCGCGGCGGGGTCTTGCCCCGATTGCCGAGGAAATTCTCGCCCTAGACGCAGAGCGCCGGGCGCTCACCACAAAGGTTCAAGAGGCGCAAAGCCGCCGTAACGAGGCGTCCAAAGCCATCGGCAAAGCAATGGGCCAAGGCGACACCGAAACCGCCGAGATCTTAAAGGCCGAAGTTGCCGAGTTGAAGCAAACCATGCCCGCTATGGAAGAGGCGGACCGGGACCTTGCCGCCAAGCTGCAAGATATGCTGGCCGTCATCCCCAACCTTCCCGCCGACGATGTACCCGAAGGCGCTGACGAGGGTGACAATGTCGAAGTGGCGCGCTGGGGCAATCAGCCAAATTTTGACTTCGACCCGCAAGAACACGCAGACTTTGGCCCCGCGCTGGGGATGGAGTTTGAAACAGGTGCGCGCATTTCTGGCGCGCGTTTCACCTTCTTGCGCGGCGGTATGGCCCGGCTGCACCGCGCCTTGGGTCAATGGATGCTGGACCAGCAGACAGACACCAATGGCTATACCGAATGCGCCCCGCCCGTATTGGTCAATGATGCAGCCATGTATGGCACCGACAAATTGCCCAAATTTGCCGAGGACAGCTTTGCAACCGATGGTCGATGGCTAATCCCCACCGCTGAAGTCAGTCTGACCGCTAGCGTTATGGGCGAAATTTTGGATAGTAACGCTCTGCCCATGCGGCTCACCGCGCTAACCCAATGTTTCCGCAGCGAAGCTGGCAGTGCAGGCAAAGATACGCGTGGCTTCATCCGCCAGCATCAATTCGAAAAATGCGAGCTGGTCAGCATCGTCAAACCAGAAGACAGCGAGGCCGAGCACGAACGCATGACCGCGGCGGCTGAAGGCATCCTGCAAGCGCTCGATCTGCCCTATCGCAAAGTGCTGCTGTGCACCGGCGACATGGGCTTTGGCGCGCGCAAAACCTATGATTTGGAAGTATGGCTGCCGGGACAAGGTGCCTATCGCGAGATTTCCTCTTGCTCCAATACGGGCGATTTTCAGGCCCGCCGGATGAACACGCGGTATCGCCCTGACGGTGAGAAAAAGACCGAATTTTTGCACACGCTGAACGGTTCCGGCCTTGCTGTGGGTCGCACACTGGTAGCGATCATGGAAAATTATCAGAATGCCGATGGCAGTGTGGATGTGCCAGAGGTTTTGCATCCTTACATGGGCGGTGTCACCCGGTTGGAACCTGCTGCTTGATGCGTATATTGCTGACCAATGATGATGGCATTTATGCTCCTGGCCTTTCGGTGCTGGAAGAAATTGCCCGTCAATTCAGCGACGACATCTGGATTTGTGCACCATCTGAAGAACAGTCCGGCGCGGGCCACTCTCTGACGCTGAACAGCCCCGTGCGCCTGCGTCAGCATGACGAGCGGCGCTTCTCGGTCAGTGGGACTCCAACAGATTCGGTCATGATGGCCCTTCGCGAAGTGATGGATGCTCCGCCCGATCTGGTCCTGTCCGGCGTCAATCGCGGTGCCAATCTGGGCGATGACATCACCTATTCCGGCACAGTCTCTGCAGCCATTGAAGGCGCGCTGGCCGGGGTCCGCTCCATCGCGCTTAGCCAGGTCTATTCGCGCGAAGGCATGGGCGATGACGTGCCGTTTGGCGCAGCCCTCGCTTGGGGAGCCAAAATTATTGCGCCCCTGCTGAACGCCCCCTTTGCTGACCGCACATTGGTGAATGTAAACTTCCCCGCCCTGCCCGCCGATCAAGTCAAAGGCATCCGCGTGGTTCGTCAGGGCTTCCATGATTATTCGCGCGGCTCTGTGGTTGAAGGACGCGATCCGCGCGGCTATCGCTATTTCTGGTTTGGCTTGCACCCAATTGAGCACACACTGGACCATGGGACTGATTTGGAGGCGATAGACGAAGGCTATGTTTCCGTGACTCCGCTGCAACTTGATCTCACCAATCACTCTGTGTTGGGCGAATTTGCTGATCGGTTTGGCAAATGATTGCAGGAGCACTGTTGTGAGCGACAATATCGATCGCATTGTGAACAGCAAGCCACCACGCCGTGTCCGCGGCCCGAAGTTCAAGCCGCTGCGCCGTGCGGTCAATGTGCCCGTTTGGGGTGATTTGAGTATCCGGCTGGGCCTCGCCCTGTTCCTGATTTCGATAGTGGTGATGATACATTGGCTGGACCGAGGAGGTCTGGTCGATAATCTGGATGGCGAGGTTAGCTTCCTCGACGTGATCTATTTCACGATGATTTCGATCACCACCACCGGCTTTGGCGATATCGCGCCCATCAGCGACCGGGCGCGTTTGGTCGAAGCCGTCATCGTGACCCCTATCCGTTTTGCGGTGTTCTTCATATTCGTTGGCACCGCCTATAATTTTATCATTAAGCGCAGCTGGGAGAAGTGGCGCATGGCCCGAATTCAAGAAAAGCTGTCGGATCACATCGTCGTGCTAGGCTTCGGCGTATCCGGTTCTGAAAGCGTCAGCGAATTGATCGAACGTGGCACCAAGCCGCATGAAATCGTTGTGGTTGACCCGAGCGAAGACCGATTGGTCGAAGCAGAGAAACTGGGCTGCAATGTGATTGCTGCCGACGCAACGCGCGATTCGACAATGGAAGCGGTCCGGATCCGTCAGGCAAAGAATGTGCTGGTATCGGCCGGCCGCGATGACACGTCGATCCTGATCGTTCTGACCGTGCGGCACCTTGCTCCTGATGTGCCAATCAGCGTGGTGGTGCGGGCCAATGATAATGAATTACTGGCCCGTCAAGCAGGCGCCAACAATGTTATCAACCCAGTCCACTTTACCGGCCTGTTGCTGGCCGGATCTGCCAAGGGCGCGCATATCGCAGACTATCTGGCGGATCTGGCGTCCGTTGCTGGACGGGTCCAGCTGATTGAACGCGAAGTCACCGAGGAAGAGTGCGGCTGTTCCATCTATGACCTGAAAACTGGCGGACGTGGCCTGCGCGTTTATCGCGATGGCGTAGCACTGGGGTTTTGGGAAAAGGAATGCGAAAACCTGCGTCCCGGCGACATTGTCGTCGAGATTGTACCGACCGAGAACGGCACGACCATGGGTGATGGCCACCCAGAAGATGAATAACGCCTGCGCTTGCCTTTACGGCAGGTAAGCGTGCACCAACCCCATAGCGGTGTAGAACAGCAACCAGTAAAACGCATCGATGAAGAACAGCTGTTTCGACTTTTGCGAGAACAGATAATTGGTACCGATTGCGGGAACGATGAAGCCCAGCGCGACGCCGAAACTGGTAATGACTTTTACAAAGACTGACAGGTCAGCGCCCAGCTCTGCATAGGTCTGGAATGTATGCGCCAGGGTCCAACTAGCCAGCAGCGAAAATCCAAAGGCCGCACCATAGATGACCCCCATATTGCCTTGCTTTATGTCGTCCTCGGTGAGGCCAACCGCGCCCATCCAGCGCTTGCCCATAACCGGTCCATACCAAATGCCGCCGACCACAAATCCTGCGGCTGCGGCCAGCACAACACCCAGCCAATTCACATCAAACAGGTCCATAACGCCTCCTCCAATTATGCTTTCCCTACGCAAAAGCTAGCGCAAAGCGCGTTGCAAGTGTAGAGGCGCGGCCCTGATGACCAGTTCAACACACACAGCTGACCCGACGCAGATCGATCCTCCCAAGAAAGTGGGCATGGTTTCCCTTGGCTGCCCCAAGGCTTTGGTCGATTCCGAACGCATCCTTACCCGGTTGCGGGCGGATGGTTACGCCATGAGCCCGGATTACGCCGGAGCGGACGTGGTGCTGGTCAACACTTGCGGCTTCCTCGATTCAGCCAAGGAAGAAAGCTTGGCCGCAATTGGTGAAGCAATCAGTGAAAACGGCCGCGTGATCGTAACCGGATGCATGGGGGAAGAAGCTGACGCGATCCGCGCGGCCCACCCGCAGGTGCTGGCTGTGACTGGCGCGCATCAATACGAACAGGTGGTTGAAGCGGTGCATACCCATGCTCCGCCAAGCCAAGGCCCGTTTATCGATTTGATCCCGCAGCCCGACCAAGACCTGATCAAACTGACGCCGCGCCATTATAGCTATTTGAAAATCTCGGAAGGGTGCAATCATTCATGCGCCTTTTGCATTATCCCGCAATTGCGCGGGAAGCTGGCCAGCCGCCGGATTGATGCGGTGCTGCGCGAAGCGGAGAAATTGGTTGCTGCTGGCACAAATGAGCTACTGGTGATCAGTCAGGACACCAGCGCCTATGGCGTGGACACTCGGCATGATGCGCGCGACTGGAAAGGCCGCGAGGTGCGCGCTCATATGACTGATCTGGCGCGCGAGCTGGGCCAGCTTCGAACCGCGGCCGGCGCTGCACCGTGGGTCCGGCTGCATTATGTCTATCCCTACCCCCATGTTGATGCGGTGATCCCGTTGATGGCTGAGGGTCTGCTGACGCCTTACCTGGACATTCCTTTCCAACATGCCGCCCCATCGGTGCTGAAGCGTATGAAACGCCCTGCCAATGAAGCAAAGGTGCTGGAACGGTTGAAGAACTGGCGCGAGATCTGCCCCGACATCGCGGTTCGATCCAGCTTTGTGGTGGGTTTCCCGGGCGAGACCGAGGAAGATTTCCAATACCTCGTTGATTGGCTGGAAGAAGCCCAATTGGACCGAGTGGGTGCGTTCCGGTTTGAACCGGTCGAAGGCGCTGCCGCCAATGCTCTGCCCGATCCCGTGCCAGAGGCAGTCAAGGAAGAACGCTATGCCCGGCTGATGGAAGTCACCGCGCGGATCAGCGCGGCCAAGCTTGCCGCAAAAGTGGGGCGTACCCTTCCAGTTATTATCGATGAAGTGGGCGAAGTTGACGAAGATGGCGATATCGGCGCAACCGGCCGCAGCCAGGCCGACGCGCCAGAGATCGACGGTGCGGTTTATTTGCGCAATGTACCGGCCTCTCTGAACAGCGGCGACATTGTCGATGTGGTGATCGAAGATGCCGATGCGCATGATCTGTACGGGGCAATTGAAATCCGCGCTTGAGCACCAGTAATTGCCCAAAATGGTATGAAAGCGACACTCTTGCTCTATCCGCTTGAGTGCCAAAAGGGCCGCAAAATGCTGAATGTAAACGCTGTATAAACCATCAAAAATGGCAGACTTCCTAGAGTTTGGTAACTGATTAGGCGCAAGATAAACGGTTTCTTAAGCCTATTCTCGCATAGCCATCCGTGATGAATGGGAAGCATCATCTTGAAGGTGCGCAAGAGTGGGGAACAACGGCCGACAAAACTGGCCGACCCGCACGCAAAAAGCGCCTGAATCACGTTGCTTGGGCGGCGGTGACGTCGCTTGCCCTGTTCGCCATTAGTTTGCTTGATCCCATTGATCAGTTGATCTGGACGTTTCAATCCCGGACCGCTGTCACACAATCTTCAAATGACATCGTTTTTATCGGCGCCGAAATGGATCTCACCGATCCCCTCGCTGCCCCGCGTCGATCAGAATTGGCTAAGGTCTTGCGCGACTTGGATCGGCGTGGCGCCGAGAAAATCTATCTCGACATGGCGTTTGATCGGCCATCCGATGAATCAAATGACACAGCTTTGGCGCAGGCAATTGACGATCTCGACGACCGCGTTGCTGTGGTTGGTCACATTGACGAAGGCTTTGATGGCAGCGCGGAATGGGTCCAGTCCCTGCCGCAAATCGCAGGCTATGCAGAACAACTAACGAATTCCGACCATTCAGATTATTTTGGTATCGCATGGTCTATCCCACGCTTCCAAAGTTTCGATGGAACACGGTACCAAACATTGGGTAGCGCCCTCGCCGGCGAAAAGCAGGCCACCGACACTCCGATTTCCATCGGATATACAGTTCCGATTGCAGACATCGCATCGGTCCGGTTCTCTGACGTTTCCAACGCGGTTGGTGTAGACGGCGACAGCGCCATTCCCGAGATCGCTGGCAAAAAGGTTATTATTGGCCCTGGACGAGATGCCACTGCTGCGACCACTGGCATCCCGGGACAACGCGATGTCCCCTTAAGCTATGTTCCCATTTTCGCGGCCGAGACCATCAAGCAAGGCGGTGTGACCCGCGTTGAAGGCTGGGTCACTCTGGTCTTTCTTCTGGCGATGCTGGTTGCGCTGGCTTCGGTTACAACGGCTGCGTCATTTAGACGTGTCGGATATGCTGCGGTCGCAGTCGGTATACCTGGTTTCCTTGTGTTCTGCACGGTCTACGACCTCAGGCCAGTATTATCCTATGCCATCGCAGCACTTATTGTTTACGGTGCACTGCGGTTACGCATCCTTTGGCAAGATTGGGCATCTCTAAAAGATCAGGACACAGGCCTGCCGACCTTGCGCGCGCTTGAGCGCAATATGATTAGTGACAAAGCCAGCGGTTATGTTGTTGTCGCCAAAATCCATGACTTTGGCCGCGTCCTAAAACTGCTGCCTGGCTCTTTGCAGTCGACCTATGTGTTGAAAATCGCTGACAGGCTTAGGGCAACCGAGCCCGATCTGGATCTGCACTTTGCCAATCACTACTTTGCATGGTTCTCAAAAGCAGAGGACTACCCGTCTCTGGAAGAGCATCTTGAAGGTCTTCGTGCTCTATTTGCAGCGCCTTTGCATATTGCCGGCAATCAGATCGATGTGGGTATTACATTCGGCGTTGCGCAAACCGCTGGCAACAACCAACGCATCCTTCCAGCAGCGGTGGCAGCGGCTGAAGAGACCTCAGAAGCATTGTGCCCGATCAAATTGGCAGAACATGCCGATACGCGTGACGGGTTGTGGGACATTTCCATGCGCGCACGGATTGATGCCGCAATGGAATCAGGCGAGATATTCTGCGTTTACCAGCCCAAAGTCGCGGTAGAGAACGGGAAGACAAAAGGCGTTGAAGCGCTGGTGCGCTGGGACGATCCCGAGCGCGGCTTCATCCCGCCACTGCATTTCATCAAGGAATGCGAAAAGGCCGGTCGGATGGAACACCTTACACGCTATGTCTTGCAAAGCGCCTGTACCGCAGGTCGGATGTTGCACGCGAGTGGCCATCGGATATCGATGTCCGTGAATATTTCTGCCACGCTTTGCAGCGATGCCAGCGTGGTAGAGATGGTACGCAATACCTTGCAGGCTACCAAATTTCCCGCGCATCTGCTTGTGTTGGAAGTGACCGAGACGGCTCGGATCCGCGATCTGGCCAAGGCAGCGGCCATCATCAAGCAAATCAAAACCTTGGGCGTGCGCATTTCCATGGACGATTTCGGCGTCGGAGAAGCGAACTTCGAGACATTTTACGAGCTGCCTTTCGATGAATTGAAGATCGATCGTTTGTTTATCAAGAACATAACCGTCGATCCAAAAGCACGCGCAATTGCGACCAGCCTGATTGCAATGGGCAATGAAGCGCGAATCACAGTGGTCGCTGAGGGTGTTGAACATGCCGAAGAGTTGGAAATCTTAAGGGAAATCGGCTGCACAGAGGTGCAAGGCTATGCGCTTTCTCGCCCCATATCTCTATCTAACCTATTGATTTACCTCAGTGAAGGATCCAGCGAGAGCTTAACAAACGTGGTTTAAACTTTACAAACAAGTATGGTTAACGTAATCCTGCGCTCAACTTGGGCTAAACAGGAGAATGAACCATGTTTAATTTCTGGAGATGGATGTTCGGTTGAACTCCTACAAAAGCGAATTTTGAGATGGGGTCCTTTGGGGCCCCATTTTCATTTTGGGATCCTTTTCCCAGCACAAATTTCTGCCTCAAAGCGAGCCGAGCCGCCTGCTACTCCTGCGCTTGGTCACCCCGATGGCCAGCATGCTTTGACAAACACGCCGGACCTGTCATGAAATCGGTCACCTATGGACCTTTCCATCACCACCCATTTTGCGTTTGAGCTGAGCGAACCGGCAGACGTTTTGCTGCAATTCGAAGCGGCAGAGACCTCGGGCCAGCGCATTATAGAATCAAACACCAATTTGACGCGTGGTCACAAAACATCGCGCGTGCCTGCGCAAGACAATTTGGGAGAGCGGCTGTGGCTTCACGGACAGGGTCTGATCGAAGTTGATTACACCGCAAAAGTTGCTGTAAATCGTCCCTCCCCCAATTTGGCCGGCCTGTCAGCCATACCGCTGCATGCTTTGCCGGGCGAGACAGCTCAATATCTGTTTGATTCCCGCTATTGTCAGGCTGATCAGTTCCAATCCTTTGTGAATGAGGAATTTGCCAACAGCAGCGCCGGTGCACGAATTTCTGCCATTACAGCTTGGATCGCAGGCAACTTTTCTTATCAACCTGGCGTATCAGACGCCCGTACCGATGCCCGAGACAGCTTTATTGAACGGCAAGGAATATGCCGTGACTATGCCCATGTACTCATCGCATTGGCTCGTGCGTCAGGTATCCCGGCACGCTTTGTCGCTGGTTATGCGCCGCACGTTAATCCACCCGATTTTCATGCCGTGGCCGAGGTGTTTCTGGAAGACCCAGACAATGATGGAGTTGGCACATGGCACTTGATTGATGCAACCGGCATGGCCGATGCATCTGCCTTTGCCAGAATTGGCGTTGGCCGCGATGCTGCCGATGTCAGCTTTCTAACCAGTTTTGGTCCGTGCGACTTTCTGCGTTCAAGTGTCGAGGTGAATGCTTGGAGCAATGAATAGCTATGCAGGCTGCGCCGCTTACTATGGTGGGCAGACGCTCTCGCTGATAGACACATGTGTCTAAAGTCTTGCATATCATGACCTGTCGCACAGCAACACGGGCAATGGATTGCATGATGCAAAATTTGGGGAACATGAGCATATGAGCTTCACCGCTGATCGATTGCTGCTTTTCGGAGCAACCGGAGATCTGTCGCAACGGATGTTGCTGCCCTCGCTTTGTGCCTTGGATGCAGATGAACTGCTCGATCCCGATCTTCGGATTATCGGTACTGCCCGGTCGGATCTGGATGATGCCTCTTTCCGTAATCTCGCGCGCGAGGCGCTGGAAAAATATCTGCCAGCTGAACGGCGCGGCGGGATGGCAAATTTCCTCAATCGGCTAAGCTATCAGCAGCTCGACGCGACCACTCCGGATGGATTTTCAGACCTCGCGGCCAAAGTTGGCGAGCTGAAGAAGGGCTTGGCAATCTTTCTGTCCACGGCCCCAAGCCTGTTTGAACCCACCATCAAAGGATTGCAGCACGCAGGCCTGGATGGCGATCACGTGCGCATGTGTCTGGAAAAGCCATTGGGGGTTGATCTGACCTCAAGCTGCGAGATCAACGATGCGGTCGCGCAGGCATTTCCCGAAGACCGGATATTCCGGATCGATCATTATTTGGGCAAGGAAACGGTTCAAAATCTACTCGCCTTGCGGTTCGCCAATATCTTGTTCGAACCGATTTGGAATTCCAATTACATCGAGCACGTCCAAGTGACCGTTGCCGAAACGGTTGGGCTGGAAGGCCGCGTCGCGTTTTATAATGATGCAGGCGCCTTGCGCGACATGGTCCAAAACCACATGCTACAATTGGTTGCCATGCTGGCGATGGAACCGCCCACAAGCTTTGATGCAACAGCGGTGCGCGATGAAAAGGTCAAAGTGCTGCGCGCAATGCGCAAAGTGACCGCTGCCGAGACAGTGACGGGCCAATATCGCGCCGGGGCTATCTCTGGCGAAGCCGTACCCGGTTATGACGAGGAACTGGGCAAGCACAGCGACACCGAAACCTTTACCGCGATCAAGGGTCATATCGACAATTGGCGCTGGAAAGGCGTTCCGTTCTACCTTCGGACTGGCAAACGCTTGCCCGAACGTGTGACCGAAATCGTCGTGCAGTTCCGCTGTGTCCCGCACTCTATCTTTGCCGGTATGGGTGCAACGATGGAGCCCAATCGTCTTGTCATAGGCATTCAACCGGAAGAAAATATTACCTTGAACCTGACCGCCAAGGTCCCCGGATTGGGTCAGGATGGCATTCGGCTGCGCCCGGTGCCGCTCAACATCGCCATGCCCGATGCCTTTGTGGGCCAGCATCGACGGATCGCTTACGAGCGCTTGTTGCTGGACTTGATTGAAGGAGACCAAACGCTGTTTGTGCGCCGCGACGAGGTTGAGGCCCAATGGCAATGGGTCGACTCTATCCGCGAGATTTGGAATTCCACTGACCAGAAACCCAAGACCTATACGGCAGGCACTTGGGGGCCAAGCGCTGCAATAGCTTTGGCCGAACGCGATGGAGTAAGTTGGCATGAGTGATCTGCATCCCGTCATCACCAAGGTGACCGACAGGGTCATCGCAAAGTCACGCTCAGGCCGGCAAGCCTATCTTGATCTCATGGATCGGGAAGCTGATCGCGCACCTGATCGCTCTCAGGTATCATGTTCAAACCTCGCGCATGCCTTTGCTGGCGCGTTGGAAGATCAGGACGCGTTGAAGCATGATCGCGGCCCTAATATTGGCGTTGTTACAGCCTATAATGACATGCTGAGCGCGCATCAGCCCTATGGACGCTATCCTGACCGGATGAAGATCTATGCCCGCGAAGTGGGCGCAACGGCGCAAGTGGCCGGGGGAACTCCCGCCATGTGTGACGGCGTGACGCAGGGCGAGGACGGCATGGAGCTGTCGCTGTTCAGCCGCGACACAATCGCCCTATCAACCGCCGTCGCGCTAAGTCACGCGATGTATGACGGGGTGGCATTGCTGGGCATTTGCGACAAGATCGTGCCCGGCCTGGTCATCGGCGCCCTGCGCTTTGGGCATTTGCCCGCTGTTTTTGTCCCGTCAGGCCCCATGCCGAGCGGGGTTGCCAATAAGGAAAAACAACGCGTCAGGCAGCTTTACGCAGAAGGCAAAGTGGGGCGTGCGGAATTGCTCGAAAGCGAGCTGGGCAGTTACCATTCGCCGGGCACTTGCACCTTCTTCGGCACGGCCAATTCTAACCAGATGATGATGGAGATGATGGGGTTGCATATCCCCGGCTCTGCTTTCATCCAGCCTGGCACCAAATTGCGCCAACAGCTTGATCGCAAAGCGGTGCATCGCTTGGCCGAATTGTCCGGTACAAAGGATCGGACCATGGCCAAATGCGTCGACGAGAAGGCGATCATTAACGCCGCGATTGGCCTATTGGCCACGGGCGGATCAACCAATCACGCGATCCACATTCCGGCCATGGCGCGGGCCGCCGGCATTCAATTTGACTGGACCGATCTGTCCGAATTGTCGTCCGTCGTTCCCTTGCTCGCGCATGTTTATCCCAATGGCGCTGGCGATGTGAACCATTTCCACGATGCTGGGGGCATGGGCTATGTTATCGGCGAATTGCTGGAGGCAGGACTGTGCCATCGCGATGTTGTGACAATTGGTGACAGCGATCTGAGCGCCTACGCCAAAGAGCCGGGGCTGGACGATGATGAGGCGCTGACCTGGCGCGCGGTTGGTCCATCGGGTGATGACACAATGCTGCGCCCCGTTTCAGAGCCTTTCAGCGCGGATGGCGGAATGCGATTGTTGACCGGCAATTTGGGGCGCGGTTGCTTCAAAAGCTCAGCCGTCAGCGAAGACCGCTATACGGTAGAAGCGCCGTGCCGCGTATTCGAAACACAGGCCGCTGTAACCCAAGCATTTCAGGCTGGCGAGCTGGACAAGGATGTGGTCGTCATTGTCCGGTTCCAGGGACCACGCGCAAACGGCATGCCCGAATTGCACAAGCTGACCCCGCCCTTGGGTGTCTTGCAGGACCGTGGCTATCGCGTCGCTTTGGTGACCGATGGCCGCATGTCAGGCGCATCGGGCAAAGTCCCGGCCGCCATTCATGTCACGCCAGAGGCATTGGGCGGTGGCCCGCTGGCCAAGCTGCGCGATGGCGATGTGGTGAAGGTTTGCGCTGCAACGGGCACTCTATCCACGTCAGCTGATCTGGACGCACGTCAAGCGGCCACCGATCCGGCCCAAGAAATTGGTGTCGGCCGCGAATTGTTCGCCATGTTCCGCAATCTGGCCGATGGAGCCGAGCAAGGTGGCTCAGCCGTATTGGCGAGCGCAGGACTATAACAATGGCCAATGTGCGCGAACTGGTAACAGTGGATATTGGTGGCACGCACGCGCGGTTTGCATTGGCGCAGGTGAGTGACGATGGGCGGATCGAGCTGGACGAACCGCAAACTTTGCACACCGATGATCACGCCAGTTTTCAGACCGCATGGGAAGATTATCGCGCACGTATGGGCGGAACTTTGCCCGTCGATGTTGCGCTGGCCATCGCTGGCCCGATCAATGGCGATGTGATCCGTTTCACCAACAACCCTTGGGTTATCCGGCCCGCCATGGTTCCCGAAAAGCTGGGCGTAAAACGCTATACGATCGTCAATGATTTTGAGGCCGTGGCCCATGCCATCGCGCAATTGGGTGACGAGCATTTCCTACACCTAGCTGGCCCCGATCAACCGCTTGCCTCGCAAGGGACGATCAGCGTGATCGGTCCGGGCACAGGGCTGGGCGTGGCGCATATGTGGCGCGATGGCGCAGGATCATACCGCGTCCAGGCGACCGAAGGTGGTCATGCCGACTTTGCCCCCGTTGACACCATCGAAGATGCCATTTTGGCGCGGCTGCGCAAGCGTCACACGCGCGTATCGGTTGAACGGGTCGTCTCTGGCCCGGGGATTTGCGAGATTTATGCTACGCTGGCGGCGATGGAAAACCGCGCCATCCCCGAATTGGATGACATTGAAATCTGGACCAAGGGCACCAGTCCTACGCAAGATGGCGGCGACAGCCTGGCGGCAGCCGCAGTTGACCGCTTTTGCCTCGCATTGGGCAGCGTGTCAGGCGACATCGCCTTGACCCAAGGTGGCTTTGGCGGCGTGGTGATTGCCGGCGGATTGGGCTATCGTATCCGCGAAACGCTGAAGCGTTCTGGCTTTGCCGAACGGTTTCAATTCAAGGGCCGCTATGAGCAATTGATGGCCAGCATCCCGGTGAAAATCGTCAGCCATCCCCAGCCAGGATTGCTGGGTGCGGCAACCGCCTTTGTCAGAGAACATTCGTGACCGCGCTCAAATAATTTTGCTCGGACTGGCCGCCATTCTGACACAAAATAAGCTATGACCAACCAAGCATTGGAACTGAACAGATGACCCACCCGCAGCTCAGAACCACCGCCGATTTGGCACAGCGCCTTAGCGAGCTGCATGTCCGCACCCGCGAAACACCGTTGTTCAACCCCGTATTCCAGCTGGGGTTGGATCTGTCGCGCGCGCTTGAAGCTGGCGACATGGATCTGGATGCTGTGGAATCCATGGTCGCAGAGCTGGAATGCGACAGCATGCAAAGCCGCGCCCAGCGCCTGCGCCGGTTGGTGACACCGGTCTCACTTGAAGAGAACACCGCTGCGCTGGACGCCAGCCTGTCCAGCACCAGCTTTGCCGATTTCAAGACCGCTTGGGAAACGCCGCAATTGCATGCTGTGTTCACCGCGCACCCAACCTTCTTGCTGACCCCGGACCAGTCCGAGGCCGTAGCAAACGCCGCCAGCCACAAAGATGACATAGGTACAGAAGTGTGCGTGACCGGGCATGAACGCCCGCAAGTGACGCTGAAATACGAACATGGCCGCGCCATGCGCGCCATCGCCCATGCACAGGATGCTCGCGATGGGATCGTAGGTGAATTGCTTTCCCATGCGGCACAGAATTGGCCCGGCGAATGGCATCAAATGGCCCCGTTACCGTTCCGCTTTGCCAGCTGGATCGGCTATGACATGGACGGCCGAACAGATATTAAATGGTTTGATTCCATTGGGTTCCGGCTGCGCGAGAAAGCCGAGCGTTTGGAGCGTTACGCCGCATCCTTGCAGGCGATTGATGCACAGCATCAGCTGCTCGACACATTGCGTCCCGCCCATGCCTATGCGCAGGCGCGCGCTGAAGATTTCTCGCAAGATTTGAGTGAGCCCGATGCCCTGTCGCAGGCCGCCAATCGGTTGACGCAGGACGATCCGCACAAATTGCTCAGCCTATCCGCGCTGATCGATGCGTTGGAAGATGAGGCCAAATCAGCCGAAACGCAGCGCGCGGTTCAGTTGAAGACCTTGGCCGCCGCCATGCGCGCAGATGGCTTAGGGATGAGCTGGATCCACTTCCGCGTGAATTCCAGCCAATTGCACAACGCGATCCGCCGCCGGATTGACCCTGACAACACGTTGGATCTGGGCAGCCGCGGTGCAATGGCGACATTGCGTAAGATTTTGGGCGAAGTGACCCCGCTCAAAACCAATTTTGCTGCGCTTGCGATCGAAAGCTCGACCGCGATCCGTCAGTTTCTGGCGATGGCGCAAATCCTGCACCATATCGATGCCGATGCCCCCATCCGCATGCTGATTGCAGAATGCGAGCAGCCCTCAACTATTCTGGCCGCACTATATTTCGCGCGATTGTTCGGGATCGAGGACAAGGTGGATGTCTCTCCGCTGTTCGAGACCGAAAGCGCGTTGGAACATGGCGGGCGTTTTCTGGACGCATTGTGTTCGGAAAAAACCTACCAAGATTATGCTCGCAAGCGTGGCCGCGTTGCAATCCAGACAGGCTTTTCCGATGCCGGGCGTTTCGTCGGACAGATCCCAGCCAGTCTGGCGATTGAACGGCTGCAAGGTCGCCTAAGCCAGTCGATGGAGAAAAACGGGCTGACCGATGTCGCCGCGCTGATCTTCAACACGCATGGCGAAAGCATGGGGCGCGGCGCCCATCCGGACAGTTTTTCGGACCGCCTGGTCTGGCCTTTGTCAAACTGGGCAAAGCGCCGCTTTGTCCGCGCTGGCATCCGGTTGGAACCAGAGGTCAGCTTTCAGGGCGGCGATGGCTATATGTTCTTCGCAACGCCTGAACTGGCACGGGCCACACTGACGCGCATTGCTCAGTTGCAACCTGCCAATACCGATCCTGACGCGCCCACAGATCCGTTCTATCGCCGCACCGATCTCAGCCTTGATTTCTATCGCGCCATTCGTACCCACCAGCGCGAGCATCTTGAAAGCAAAACCTATTCGCGGGCGGTCACCGCCTTTGGCTTGGGCCTGCTCAACGCCACGGGCAGCCGTGTCTCGCGCCGTCAGGGTGACTTGTCTGCCGATCGAGATATGAGCCTGCGCCAAATTCGCGCAATCCCGCACAACTCGATCCTGCAACAGCTGGGCTATCCGGTGAATGTCATCGCTGGATTTGGCAGCGCAGCGGATGGTTCTTACGAGGATTTGGCGGCGCTGTTGCAAGAGAGCGATCGCGGCCGGCAATTGGTGCGATTGGTCCGGTCTTCCAATGCCTTAGCCAGCATCAAAACCGTGGCTGCCTATGGCGAATTGTTCAATTCTGCCTATTGGGCGAGCCGTCCCTATCGCGGCACCGAAAGCCATCTGTCGCAGGCCTGCCATACGCTGGCCGAGCATCTGACCAAGGATGATCGCACCGGCGTATTCCGCCGTCTCGCGTCCCGCTTGCGGGTGGATGCGTTGAAGCTGCACCGCCTGTTGGACCTGATCCCAGACGAAAATCCGCTGGAAGACCGCGAACACACACGCCGCAATATTGGTGCCGCCCAAGCGCTGCGTCTCGCCCTTCTCCAGCACATGTTTATCAAAGCCGTCTCGATCCCGACCTTTAGCCGGGCCAATGATATCAGCCGGGATGACGTGTTGGAGATGGTGTTCACGCTGCGGATTGATGACGCGCTGGCACAATTGCGCAGGGCCTATCCCACCAGCTTCCCCCAGATCACCGATTTCGCTGTGACCGAGCCAAGCGATTATCCCGAGGGCTCAGGCGATGGGTATGACCACATCGGGCGCGATTATATTGATCCGCTTGAGCGCGCCTATGGCTTGTGCCTGCGCCTATCCACGGCAATTGCCAATGAATTCGGGGCGCATGGATAGAATCCAAGCGGCCTGACACAGGCCGCCAAGGTATGACGTTAGGACTGTTGTTGGCGGGGCGGCTCGGGCCGCAGTACCCACTCGCCCGCATCCGCATCGCCGATAGCAACCATGACACCGCCGATATTGCCGCCCTGTCCCGCTTCCAGCGCGTCGAGCAATTTAGCGACCCCGCCGCCGCGCGGTTCACTGCCCAATTGACCGATCGCACGGGCCAGCACTTTCAGCCGAACGGCGCGCGGTGCTGCTGGGGTATAGGAAATCTGGTCAGAGCCGATGTGCACGCATTCGTCCCACTCGCGGTTGGCGGCCCATTCCAGTGCCTCATCCGCATCGGCTAGATGGGCAGCGCTTTGGGCAATGGCTTCGCTGTCGACCCAGTCAGCTTGGGCCAGGGCTTTGCGGATCCGCGCACGGTCAAATGCGTCGTCGCTGTTGGATGGGTCTTGTGCAGGAGCGAGCCCGGCATCGGTCACAAGCGCAATCAGTTCCGCCTTGCGCCAGCCCAGCAAGGGCCGGATTAGAGGAGGGGCTTGTTTGCCAGGAGACGCTGGCACTTTGCCTCGCTTTCGGACACCCACCAGCCCCGACAATCCGCTCGCCCGGTTGAGCCGCATCAGCAGCGTTTCGGCCTGGTCATCGGCATGGTGCGCGGTGACGAGAATGCCAATCTCGCGCTGCTTCATCCATTTGGTCAGCGCACCATAGCGAGCCTCGCGTGCCATGCTCTGCATATTGCCCGCAGCCACGTCTACCCGCAATATTTGATGCGGTACGCCAAGCTCTGCACAGATATGCGCCACCAAATCGGCTTCGTCGGCGGCTTCGCTGCGCAGGCCATGATCAACCGTCGCCGCCTCGATCATGCCGGGCCTTGCTCCATGAGCCAGCAGCAGCAAAGCCAGACTGTCAGGGCCACCCGAAACGGCCAAGGCCAGCTTTTCGCCCTCGGGCCAAAGCGTGGCGATGTCCTCGCGAAACCGCGCGATCAGATGCGGATGAAGCGCGCTATCAATTGCAGGTGACTTTCTGCCGGTTGTTTTCGTACCGATCCAGCAAGCGGCCGCTAGCCAGCGCTGGATAAGTCTCGCCAAACTCGGCCAAGGCAATGCAGGCTCGGTTGGTGTCTTCCAGCGCGATCATGGCCTCGGCCAAGAACAACAGGCTGTCACCGGCACGAGCGGCCTGTTTGTCGGTCTGGTAATTGCGCAAGAACCAGGGCGCAGCCTCGCGCGGCTTGCCATCGTCTAGATAGGCCCTGCCGAGCAGGTTGCGAGCATAGGTGGCGCGCCAGTGGTCAGGGTATTTCTCGGCAAACATGCTCAATTGCTGTTGCGCTTCGGGATAGAAGCCTGCGTTCCAAAGGCGGAAGCCATAGGAATAATCATCATCCGCTTCATCGCCTGTTTGCGGCTTTGCGATTTGCTGAACCGCAGCCAGACGTTCTGCGCTGGGGTTAGCCGCGCGCGGTGTTTCTTGCGCCGGTGCGGGTGAGTTTGGCTGGGTTTGCACTCTGATCTCTGGCGCTGGATTGCTGCGTGCCGGGCTGGACGCGCCGCCTGTCATCGCCTCAAGATTTGTCTCAGCCGCGGTGGGGCCTTGCGGAGTTGCCATTGCCCCGGCTTCTTCCAAAGCCGCGACCCGACTGGTCAGCAGCGTAACCGCATTGCTGCTTTCTTCGCTGCGAGCGGTCAGGCGCTGCAATTGCGTTTCCAGCGCATCGAGCCGCGCCAGAATATCGGTCACAGCCGTAGTTGAAGGTGCATTGGAGGCGGTGTTGCCGCTTGATCCCTCGCCCGCGCTGATTTGCGGCTCAAAAAAGCGTCCATCTCCGCCGGGGAAGACGTTGCGCTGCAGGGCGCGAACTTCGGCCTCGATCTTGCGGATGCGTGCTTCAGAGATTTCGTCCTGGGCAATGGCCGGTAGCGGCGTTGTTGCCAACACGCTGACGGCGAGACCCGCTGCGAAAATCCGGGAAATGGGTGAAGACATGGCTTTGACAGCTCCTGACAGCATTTGGACGACCCAATTGGGCCACTGCGCCCGATCAGTAATCAGGCGGGTATGAACATGAGCCGAATCTTGCCTTAAACCCGGGGCATAAGTCGAGCAGCGCGGCTGCAAAATTGGGGGAAAGCGTGCGGCAAGAGCGCCGCGACGCCGATTATCTATATTGCGCTGGTAGTTTCGGGAGCCGCTTCGGGTGTTGCAGCAGGCTCTGTTTCCAAGTCCGTTGCAGGCTCAGACTCGGGCGCGGTTTCGACCTGGGAGACAGCCTCCGCCTCTCGCAAAATCTCGGGCGTTTGTTGGCTGCGATTGAGCAAGGCCTGGGCCGAAACGCCCACATCCCGCATCACGAAGTCGTCTTCAGCCAGTTTAGGCACCGACTGACCGCCTATGGTAATCGCAAATGCATCGGGCCGTCCGGTCCAAATTTGCGGATCAGTTGCATCTTCCGGAACGGCAAAGCTCTCGCCGCTCGCCATCTGCTTTTCCATCAAGCGCTGCCCGGCCCCATCGTAGAAGCGCACCCAAACTCCGTCTTCCAGCGACGTAAAGATGACCTGCCCGCTGGCTGATGGTTGTGCGGCATCGCCTTGGCCACCGGCTTGACCAGACGCATTCGCTCCATCGACTGCGTCATCAGTCTGCGCCAAGCCCGCGCTTGCCCCCTCACTATGAGGCAAAAGCGATCCTGGACCAGTTCCTGCAGCGAAGTAATTGCCATATACAGAGATAATTCCAGCCAGCAGCAACAACGCTGCAATCGCTGCAAACCAAACCAATCCCTTGGACGGGACCTTGGCCGGATCACCGGGTTCAAAACTGCTGTGATATTCGCCGGGCTCCCCTTGCGAGAGAGCCAGTTCGGCGCGCACTTCCGAGATTACTGTCTCGGCATCCAAGCCCACCGCATTGGCATAAGTACGCGAAAAACCAATCGCATAGGCACGCGAAGGAAGCGATGAAAAGTCTCCATTTTCAATCGATTGCAAGTGTCTGATGGGAATTCGGGTTTCAGCGGCCACTTGCTCAATGGTCAGCTTTTGCTCTTCACGCCGAAGTCGTAATTTCTGCCCTGCCCCGTCGAGCGGCAGCTGCGCCTCGGCTGTATCTTCTTCCTCAAACATGACCCGTACCTTGCGGTTTCATAATTATTGCAGCGGAGACAATATCTGATCGACTTAACTGTCAAGCATTGTGTCGCCCATCCACTTCGCCTTGCGGTGAGGTGGCCTGATAGAGCGCCCAGCCCCCTATCAATCCGTCTCGATGCCTCGTTCTTGCGCCCATTCCTGCAAGCGTGCGCGAATGTCTGTGGTTGGATCGGCCAGCCAAAGATCCATTGCTTTGCTAATTTCTTCCAGATCAACCTTGCGCACCAGTTCCTTGATCGGACCGACTGCAGCTGGGGTAATCGACAAACGCCGGATACCCAGCCCCATCAGTGCAAGCGCTTCCAGCCGCCGGCCGCCCATCTCTCCGCAGACGCCCAGATCGACATCATATCCAACGGTGTTTTGCATAACGCGCCTCAAGAAACGCAGGATCGCCGGGCTCAACCAATCATAACGCTCTGCCAGCTTTGGATTGGAGCGATCCGCCGCAAATAGGAACTGGGTCAAATCATTGGTCCCGATGGAAAGAAAATCGAGCTTTGGCGCAAGCAAATCGAGCATCTCCGCAAGCGAAGGCACTTCCAACATCGCACCGTAGTGGATCGCTTCGGGCAGAATTTTCTTCCGCTTTTTCAGGAATGCGAGCTGCTCTTCAAACACCACTTTGGCCGCGTCAAACTCCCACGGTTCGGACACCATGGGGAACATGACGTATAATGTCTTGCCACTGGCCGCCTCCAACAAAGCCCGCGCCTGTGCCTTTAGCAAACCTTCGCGTTCCAGCGCCAAGCGTAACGCGCGCCAACCCATGGCAGGGTTTTCATCAAATTTGGCGGTCTCGTCGCTGAGATAGGGCACGGCCTTGTCACCGCCGATATCAACCGTGCGGAAGATCACCGGCTTGTCGCCCGCCGCCTCCAGCACATCGCGGTACAGCCTTAATTGGCGCTCTCTTTGTGGCAGCGTGGCCGAGACAAGAAACTGAAATTCGGTGCGGAACAGGCCAACCCCGTCTGCACCGGTCATTGCCAGCGAAGACATATCATCGCGCAGGCCCGCATTGATCATCACCTGGATGCGCGTGCCGCAGCGGGTAAAGGGCTCTACATCGCGCAATTCGGCATAGGCAGCCTGCTTCTCGCGCGTCTTGGCAAATCGGGCATCAAACGCGTCGGCCATAGATTGCGATGGACGCACGGTTGCCATCGCTGCATCTGCATCCAGCAGGATCTCGTCACCTTCGCGAATGATACCGCGCAGACCGCGTGCCTGCCCCAGCACCGGCACGCCCATTGCGCGAGCGACAATCACCACATGAGCGGTGAGCGATCCTTCTTCCAGTATTACGCCCTTGAGGCGCCGCCGGTCATACTCAAGCAGCTCTGCCGGGCCCAAATTGCGCGCGATCAAAATCGTTTCACGACGCAGGCCTTGCGTCGCTGCTGTACCCAATTGGCCCGACACAATCCGCAGCAGCCGATTTGCCAGATCCTCCAAATCGTGCATCCGATCCGCCAACAGCGGATCGTCAATCTCGCGCATGCGCATTCGGGTGTGTTGCTGAACCCGTTCAATTGCGGCCTCCGCAGTCAATCCGCTATCGATCGCCTCATTGATGCGTCGGCTCCACCCTTCATCATAGGCGAACATTTTATAGGTCTCCAAAACCTCTTCATGTTCGCCGCCGACGCCAAATTCGGCCTGGCTGGTCATAGTGTCGATCTGCTCGCGCATTTTATCGAAGGCGCGATAGACCCGCTGCCGTTCGGCTTCTGTATCATCGGCCATGACCTGATCGATGGTAACGCGCGGCTGATGGAAAACGGCCTGTCCCGCAGCCAAACCTTTGACCAAGGTCAGTCCAGACAGATTTTGCATCCCCGTCTGACCCTTGGTCAGTTCCAGCGCCTCATCTTCATCCACCAATTCGGCATTGGCGATCATCTCGCTCAGCACCATGGCAGTGGTTTGCAGCGCCTCTAGCTCGATATCCTCATAACGCCGTGGGTCGACATGCTGAACGCAAACCGCGCCCACCGCACGTTCACGGTAGACAATCGGGACACCAGCAAAGGAATGGAATTTATCCTCGCCCGTTTCGGGCCGGTAAAGAAAGTCGGGATGCGCCTTGGCCTCTGCCAGGTTCAATGTTTCCACATTTTGGGCAATGGTGCCGGTCAGCCCTTCACCAATGGCCATCCGCGTCACATGGACCGCGCTTTGGTTCAGACCGCGCGTGGCGAACAGCTCCAGCATGCCCCCGCGCAGCAGATAGATCGAGCAAACCTCACTGTTGAGCGATTCCCCGATAATATCGACGACCTGATCCAGCTTGCCCTGCGCATGCATGCGAGAGGCCATCACCTCGTGCAGGCGTGTGATAATCTGACGGGCGGCTGCGGCTGCTGACATAGTGCCAGCGCCTATAGCACAGGAACGTAAATACAAAATTCCCTTCAGCGAAAAAGCTGACGTCAACGTGATTGAGCGATGTCCGGTTTCCGGTTTTCGCTAATTGATAAGTGCGCTTGCCTGTGCGGCCCGAAGGGTCAGAGCGCTATATTTCGGAAAGCTCTTCTTTTATTCGCAGCTTGCGCTTTTTCAGGGCCTGGATCGCAACCGCATCCGGCACTGGTCGTAGCATTTCGTCCCGAAGCTTTGCTTCGATACCGGCATGTTTGGACTGAAGTGCGTTTGCGTGAGACGAATCCATCTGGCTCTCCTTTGCGAGGGTGTTCCCCGAGCGAAAAGCGACTCGTCCCGTGCGGACGAACCGCGAATTGTCATAAAACCACAACATCCCTATCTTGCAAAGCGAAACCGAAGCGTGAATCGATACATATGCAGATTTCCGCGCTGAATTGTGAATGAGGACCGGCTGAGTGAACGAGCAAGAGCTTACCAAACGGCTGGAATATCTGCGCAGCGAACACCGCGATTTGGATGCAGCCATTGCCGCCTTGCTGGAGGCGAGCGAGGCCAGCGGGTTTGTCGATCAATTGCAAATTGCTCGGCTGAAAAAGCGCAAACTGCGCCTGAAAGACCAGATCGCGATTATCGAAGACAATCTGATACCGGACATAATCGCCTGAATTCGCCCCATTTCTGCGATTTATCGGAAGGTTCTAGGGTCAAACCGTTCCGCTATGGGACAAGGCATATGAAACCACAGGATAATATGGTTTCTAAGCTGGCAATGTCAGAATGCTGGCCCTAGCCCAATCTCCATGTCGAGGACTACAAACCTGTCACGCCCGATCATCGAGGCGCTGTATACCGAAGCATTGGTATTGGCCGATGAAGTGCGCGCTGCGTTCGCGCTGGGCGGCAACATGGCTGGTCATGTTGAGATGACAGGGCATAGTGAAGATGATTTTCGATTGGCACTGTCCAGCGAGGGTCTGAAATGCACCACCCGAATGATGCATGTGCTGGCATGGTTGCTGAACCAACGCGCATTCTTTGCTGGCGATCTGAATGAAAGCCAATTGCGCAAGCACGGCCGACTGCCGGAAGACCGGGTAGCCCGACCGGAAAATCTCGAGATGTTAGAACCGGCAACCTGCGACTTGATCGAGGAAACCATGTATTTGCATCGCCGCATTGCCCGGCTTGATCAGGCATGGAGCGACGAATTTGAAACGCAGCCAATCGTGCGATCGATGCATGAGCGGCTCAATCGCGAATTGATGCAGCACCCGCAATTGCGCGCCTAATTCTCTCTCAGAGAATTTTTCCGAAGGTTTAGGCTGCTGTGAGCGCTTTGCGCCAGCGCGCCAGCCGTTCCTTGCGCAAACTGTCATCCATATCGGGCTCAAACCGCTTCACGGCACCGCGCATATTCTGAGCAGCATCTTCCAGCGTGTCATACAATCCCGCCCCAACGGCTGCGCTCATGGCGGCGCCCAAGGCCGTGGTCTCGACAAAATCTGGACGATCAACCGTCAGGCCCAGTATATTGGCAATGTCTTGCGCCATCCAATTGTTCGCGCTCATACCGCCATCAATCCGCAAGATGCCCCAAGGCGCTCCATCTGCGGCAAACGCCTGGGCAAGGTCAAAAGTCTGGTGGGCCATCGCCTCCAAAGCCGCTCTGGCCAATTGCGCCTTGCCGCTGGAAAAACTGAGGCCAGAGATTACGCCGCGCGCTTCGGCCCGCCAATGCGGTGCGCCAAGGCCGGATAAGGCTGGCACGATCACCACTTCTCCTGAACTCTCGATCGATCGCGCCAAGGCCTCTGTCTCGGCCGAGCTGGAAATCAGTCCCAATTGGTCGCGCAGCCATTGGACCAAACTGCCCGCGACAAAAACCGAGCCTTCGACGGCGTAGGTTCGCACGCCGTCTATTTGGCACAGCACCGTGCCGAGCATCCGATTGGATGATCGGGGCAATTCTTGCCCTTTGTTGGCCAGCACAAATGCACCCGTCCCATAGGTCGCCTTGGTATCTCCGGGCGTCAAACAGCCTTGGCCCAGCGTAGCGGCTTGCTGATCGCCCACCATGCCTGTGATTGGGATCGACCGCCCCAGCCATTTGGCATCGGACTGCGCCAATTGGCCTTGCGTATCAACCACCTGCGGCAGAGCCTCTATTGGCACGCCCAACGTTTCGCACAATTCGGGATCAAACTGCGCACCATCCAGCGCCAGCAATTGGGTGCGGCTGGCGTTGCTGGCATCGCTGATATGCGTGCCACCGGACAGCTTAGCCACCAGCCAGCTGTCGACGGTCCCAAAGGCCAAACGCCCCGCCGCCTTGGCTTGCGCAACCCGCTCGTCATTATCCAGCAGCCAGCGCATCTTTGTGCCCGAGAAATAGGGGTCCAGCAGCAGCCCTGTCTTGCCCTGAACCAGCTCTTCCTTACCCGCTGCGCGCAATTCTTCGCAAAAGGCCGCCGTTCGGCGATCTTGCCAGACAATCGCGCGGGACAATGGTTCTAAATTCTGCTTGTCCCAGGCCACAACTGTTTCGCGTTGATTGGTGATGCCAATAGCCGCAATCGCCTCTGCGCCAAATTTGTCTGTGACCTCGCGCAGGCAGGCCAGGGTCTTTTCCCAGATCTCTCCTGCATCATGCTCGACCCAGCCGGGCTGAGGATAATGCTGCGTCAATTCCTGTTGAGCGACACCATGCAATGCGCCATCCAATCCAAACACCATGGCCCGGGTTGAGGTGGTGCCTTCATCCAAAACCAGGATATATTCGCTCATCAGTTTTCCATCTCATCTTGGCCTATTTTGAGGCCAGTTTGAGGCCCCGATCTGCCGAGGTCTCGGCTTTGAACGCCCAGATCTCGCTCCATCTCGCCCCGTCTCGACCGGTCTTAGCCCGTCTCGCGCACTCTCTAGCGCCTTTGATAGGGTGACTTTTGCCACGTTGCACGTCATATGCAAGCCATGCAGATGCCACCCAAACCATGGCCTACTGGCCTCGCAGAACAATGCGAGGAACTGGTGCGGCGCGTGCTCGCCCCCAACCCCTCACCCTATACCTACACCGGCACGCAGACCTATTTGGTTGGCGCTGCGGACGAGGTCGCGGTGATCGACCCCGGCCCAAACGAGCCTGCGCATATTGAGGCGATTTTGGCAGCCATTGGCGATGCCAAACTCGTAGCTATCATGTGCACCCACACCCATCGCGATCACTCGCCGGCCGCTGCCCCCTTGGCAGAACGGACCGGTGCGCCCGTGATCGGATGTGCACCTTTGGTCCTGAAGTCTGACCGCCCCCGCGCCGACGAGGCTTTTGACACCACCTATGCGCCTGACCGCGTATTGGAACATGGCGAGGCAATGACCGGCACCGGCTGGACCTTGCGAGCCGTGCACACACCGGGTCATACCTCCAACCATCTGTGCTTTGCGCTGGAAGAATCCGGCGCGCTGTTCACCGGCGATCACGTAATGGGGTGGTCCACCAGCGTGGTTATTCCTCCCGATGGCGACATGGGTGACTATCTGAAAAGCCTGGAGCATCTCCAAGCGCGCGAGGACCGCGTGTACTACTCGGCCCACGGAGCGCCGATTGAGAAGCCGCGCCAATTGGTGCGCGGTATGATTGGACATAGGCGCCAGCGCGAAAACCAAATCTTGCGCCTGATGGGTGAACGTGCCCGCCCGATCCCTGAATTCATTCCCGAGATGTACAAGGGCTTGGACGAACGCCTGATTCCGGCTGCCGAAATGAGCGTTGAGGCCCATCTCCTCGACCTGGAAAGGCGCGGATTGGTTTCGAGCCAAGGCGACGTCTGGCGAGCCAATTGATGGCCTAACCAGCCAACTTGTGGACCGGCTCGCTGGCGGGGATCATTTTTCGCAAGCCAAAACCGCAAATTGCTCGTATGGTGCAATGCAACACATTGCGGACGGCGTGACGCCCTACACCCACAATTCACCTTCTTAAGCGGTTCTTCGAGCCGCTCTGCGCGTTTTTGCGCATGATTTTAGCGAGTATCTTTCAGTGAGCTTTTCCCAACTCCCAGCGCATTTGCAAGCCGCCCTGGCTCAGCGCGATTATGACAAACCCACTCCGGTCCAGGCCGAAGTTCTAAAACCAGAAGTGCAAGGGCGCGATCTTGTCGTCTCGGCACAAACCGGGTCAGGCAAGACGGTTGCCTTCGGTCTGGCCATGGCAAGCGAGCTGTTGACCGAAGATGGGTCTTTGCGGCCAGCTGAATCGCCTTTGGCCCTGGTGATCGCGCCTACCCGCGAACTGGCCATGCAGGTGAGCAAGGAATTGGGCTGGCTCTATGCCGAGGCCGGCGCACGCATTGCCACCTGTGTTGGCGGTATGAACCCCTCACAAGAACGCAAGGTTTTGCGCAATGGTCCCACCATTGTTGTGGGGACGCCGGGTCGTTTGCGTGATCACGTAGAGCGCGGTGCTTTGGATTTGGGGCAGCTATCTTGCATCGTCTTGGATGAAGCAGATGAAATGCTCGACATGGGCTTCCGCGAGGAATTGGAAGGCATTTTGGATGCCACGCCGGACGGGCGCCGCACCTTGTTGTTCTCGGCCACTATGCCACGCCCGATTGAGGCGCTGGCGCGCCGTTATCAAAACAACGCCTTGCGGATTGCCACCATCAGCGAACAACGCGGACATGGTGATATTGCCTATGAGGCGGTTACTGTCTCTCCGACCGAGATCGAAAACGCGGTAGTAAACCTGCTGCGCTACCATGAAGCAGAAACCGCCATTCTGTTTTGTGGAACGCGCGAAAAAGTGCGGCATCTGCACGCCATATTGCAAGAACGCGGATTTGGTACGGTGGCCTTGTCTGGGGAGCATACTCAGCAAGAACGCAACCAGGCCTTGCAAGCATTGCGCGATCGACGCGCGCGCATCTGTGTCGCCACCGACGTGGCAGCTCGCGGGATCGACCTGCCCTCGCTCAGTCTGGTGATCCATGTTGAAATTCCGCGCGATGCCGAGAAGCTCCAGCACCGCTCGGGCCGAACAGGTCGCGCCGGTAAAAAAGGGACTGCGGTCATCATCGTGCCCTATTCGCGCCGCCGCCGAGTGGATGAAATGCTGCGTCGAGCCAAGATCGAGGCGACATGGAAAGACGCTCCGAGCCGCGAACAAATCCGCGAGAAAGACCGCGCGCGCCTGCTGGAGAAATTGCTGGCTCCGGTCGAGATTGACGAGGGCGATGCCGAGCTGGCCAAATCCTTGCTCAGCCAACGCAGCGCTGAGGAAATAGCCGGGATGTTGGTTCAGTCGCATCGGGCCAAAATGCCCGAGCCTGAGGACATTATTCCCAACACGCCCGAAGCGCGCCGTGCGGCCAAAGACGATGGCAAGCGCCCCGGCTTTGAAGATACGGTGTGGTTCCGCATGAATATTGGCCGCAAGCAGAATGCCGGGCCAAGCTGGGTGATGCCGTTGATCTGCCGCAGGGGCCATGTGACCCGCAATGAAATTGGCGCCATCCGCATTGGTCAGGACGAAACCTTCTTCCAGATACCGCGCGCTCATGCCGAAAAATTTGCAGCCGCCGTTGCACGTAGCGGCGAAAGCCAGAGCGATACGGGCGATGAAGGCGATAACATTGTGATCGAAGCTTCGGCACAGGGTCCGCGCGATTCTGGCAACCGAAACCGCAAGGCCTATGCCCGCCCCAGCCATAGCGGTGGTGGCCGCCCGCCCCACAAACCCAAGGGCAAAGGGGCCGGAAAGCCTGCCTATAAAGGCAAAAGCAGTGGTAAGTTTGAAGGCAAAGGGGGCAAATCAGGCCAAGACCGACCCGCGTCAGATGCACCTTTCAAAAAGAGCCACAAGCCCGATGGTAAGTATGACGACCGTCCCAAAGGCAAAGGCGGAGGCAAGGTAAAGTCCAAGAACAAGGGCAAGCCCAAAGGACCGTTTTCAGACAAGCCTAACCGCAAGAAAAGAGCAGATTGAAGCTAGGCTGCTTGGGCGCCGCGCACCAATTTGCCGGGCAAGGCTCCGCTTGATTGATCATTGCGGCGGATGATCTGGCCCGAAACGATGGTGGCTTCATAGCCGGTTGCGCGCTGCGTCAATCGGCGGCCACCGGCGGGCAAATCGCGCACGATTTCTGGCAAGTGCAGCTGCAAACGGTCCATATCGATTACATTCACATCGGCCTTTGCGCCGACTTTCAACGTGCCGCGATCGTTCAGACCTACCGCCCGCGCGGCCTTGGCAGACAGCATATGCACCGCCTGAGGCAGATCAAAGCTCAACCCTTCACGATTTTGGCCAGAGACGAATTCGGACAAGAGATAGGTTGAATAGCTGGCGTCGCAGATCGCGCCATAATGCGCGCCGCCATCGCCCAGTGCGGGGATGCAATGATCATGCGCCAGCATCGTGTGCGCGCTTTCCAGGCTGGCGTTTTCATAATTGCCAAGGGCGGCCAGGAAGAACCCTTTGCCGTCTGTTTCAAGCAGGCGATCATAGGCAATTTCTTGCGGGGTGCAGCCCTTTGCCCGCGCTTGATCGGCCATGCTCATGGATTTGGGCGGCGCATAATCTGGCGGGTTATCCAGCGGGAACAGCCATTCCCAATTGCGCGCCAATTCATTGAACGGATGCCCCTCGCCAAATTCTTCCGACAGCAATGCGTCGCGCATTTCTGGCTGACGCATGGCGGCAACTTGTTCCTCAACCGACAGATCGGCGATTTTTTCCCAGCTGGGGCAGAGCACAAAGGGATGCACGGTCAATTCCAGCCCGGCAATCAGCCCGATCGGTCGCGGCATCACTTGCGCGGTTACTTGGCCGCCGTTCTTGGTGGTTTCTTCCATCATGCCCAGCACCCTGCGCCAGCGCGGTGGGGCGTCATTGCCCGAGGCTAGGGTGAAGGTCGCGGGTATACCGCTGGCCGAGACAACCGCATCAATGACACGATATTCCTTGTCCCAACCTTTGAATGCGTCGAGCACGATCTGGAAGGTTCCGCTTCCCGCATCGGTCACGCCGCTGCAAATCTCGGCCAATTCATTGACGTCGGTTTCAAAGCTGGGAATGCTGCCGCCATCGGCCGTTTTGTGGATCGACAGCCGTGATGTGGCAAAGCCCAGTGCGCCTGCCTTTACCGCTTCGGAGGCAAGGCTGCGCATCTTGGCCAGATCTTCTGGCGTAGCCGCTTCCTGGTTCGCACCGCGTTCTCCCATCGCATAGACCCGCAAAGGGCTGTGCGGTAGATAGGCCGCCACATCGATATCGCGCGCGCCAGCATCCAGCCGGTCCAGATATTCGGGAAAGGTTTCCCAATCCCACGGCAAGCCTTCTGACATGACCACGCCCGGGATGTCTTCCACGCCTTCCATGACATTGATCAGCAGGTCGTGATCTTCCTTGCGGCAGGGCGCAAAACCGACCCCGCAATTGCCCATCACTACGGTTGTTACCCCATGCGAGGAGGATGGGCTCAGTTCCTCTCCCCAGATCGACTGGCCGTCATAATGGGTGTGCACGTCGACAAAGCCAGGCGTAACAATGCGGCCCGATGCATCAATTTCCTGCGCGCCAGTGCCGCTAACATTGCCCATTGCGGCGATCCTGCCATTCGATATGGCCAAGTCGCCCTGGATCGGCGCGGCACCCGTGCCATCGACGATCGAGCCACCACGAATGACGATATCATATTGGGTCATGATTGAAGGTTTGCCTCACTTGCTTGCAAGCCAAACTACGGCGGCCGCATTCGCCAGTCACCTCACACTTATGCGCTAGGGTCGGATGCCACCTCACATTCTTGCGCTGGTGCAATCAACCATATTCGCCAGCCACAAATGCATCGGCCATCGCGAATTTCTGAATTTTGCCCGATCCGGTCATCGGAAATTCTTCGACCCATATCCAATGCGCAGGAGTTTTCTGCGGAGAGAGGCGTTCACGGATGAAGGCCTTCAACTCATAGTCTGTCGGTTTTTCTGCACCTTCAGCTAGGCGCATGAAGCAGGCGACAATCTCGCCCCATTTCTCGTCTGGTATACCGGCCACGCCAACCTCGGCGACGGCGGGGTGTTCAAGAATGGCGTTTTCAATTTCAGCGGGAAACAGGTTCTCCGCACCGCGAATGATCATCTCTTTGACCCGTCCAGTGATCTTCACATAACCGCGCGCGTCAATCGTGCCCAAATCGCCCGTATGCAGCCAGCCTTCGCTATCGATCGTTTCGGCGGTGGCTTCTGGATTGTCATTATAGCCTGCCATCAAATTATAGCCGCGTGCGCAAATCTCCCCCTGTTCACCAAGGGCACAGACTGAATTGTCGTCCACATTGCGAATGGACAATTCAAGGTGAGAGATGGGTTGCCCGATCGTCTGCGTGCGATCTTCCATGCTGTCGCCCGCCCAACCAAATGTGATGACGGGGCATGCCTCGGTCTGACCATAGACCACCTGGATCGGCACGCCGAAGCTGTCTTGCGCTGCACGGGCCAATTCAGGCGCGACCATCGAAGCTCCTGACATTAGCGCACGAACCGAGCTGACATCCCTGCCGCTGCGTTTCACCTCATCCACCATCATGGTCAGCATTGTGGGTACGCCGCCGGTTAGGTCAGGCCGTTCACGCTCGATCACCTCAATCATCATTACCGGATCAAAATGCGGCATGGGGGTAAAGGTCATCCCGACCCCCAGACAGCCGAACATGAAACAGGACGAACCAGCGTGAAACAAAGGTGTTGGCGTCAAATTCCTAAGCCCTGGCTCCCCTCCCCACCGCAGCATGGTGTCGGTGTTGTTCTGAAGAATGCCCGCCTGCCGCAACAGTACCCCTTTGGGAAAGCCAGTAGTGCCCGATGTGTATTGGATTTGCAGAATATCGTCCGTACCAGCCGGGGCCAGCGTGCCGCGATCATGGCCCGCGAACAAAGCGTCCAGATCGGTGAAATCCATCAATGTGGTGACAGCGGGCAGATCCTTGCTCGCCTCCTGCGCGATTGGGGCCAGCGGCGTGCCGCGCGCATGGGTGCCATGATACACCGCCTCTGCGCCGGATTGTTCGAGAACGTAGCGCAGCTCTGGCGCGATAAATGCGGGATTGACGGTGACTACGGTCAGCCCTGCCAGCGCTGCTCCATATTGGGTCAGCACCCATTCGGGGCAATTCATCGCGTAAATTGCAATCCGGCTGCCCGGGGCATGGCGCGATGCGAGCGCTCGACCCAGCTTTTCGCATTCGGCCTGAAGCTCAACGTAGGTCCATTCGCGGCCCATTTGTCCATCGGGCAGCAATTCGCGCAGAGCCAGCGTATCAGGCCGAGCATCGGCCTGTTCCTGCAACAATCCAGCAATCGTCATCTTGCGAAAGGGCGTGTCCGCCTGCGCCGGAAAATAGGAGTCTTTCAGATGGACGTCGTACATGTCGCTGATCCCTTCACCACCCAATCTAAGAACCGCCGGCACGAAAGATTGTATGAAAGCGCCGGAATCACGGTGTTTGACGAGTTTTTGTGCGGTCTTTAGGTTCGATGGGACATGGCCCATAAAAATATGGGACAAAACTTGGGTCAAAACTTGGGGGGAGTTGTTGAACCGATGAGAACAGTGTCAAATAAATCAGCCAAGGAGACGCGCTTCTTCTTGGTCATGGCCGTGATCATGAGCATTGTCATCGTGGCTGGCTTCACCGTTCAATTGGTAATGGGCCGGTCCAGTTTTGACGCACCATGGCCCTATCACGTCCATGGGGTGATCTTCATGGCGTGGATTGGGCTCTATCTGGCCCAACATGTCACCATATTCAGCGACAATTTGACGCTGCACGCTCGGCTGGGCCGATTGGCCTATGGGTTTGTACCGATCATGGTGGTGGCTGGCACGATGATCATGATTGTGGTCGCGCAACGCACGGGCGGGCCATTCTTCTTTCACGTGAGCGAATTTTTGTGGAGCAACATTGCCTTGGTTTGGTGCTTTGGCGCGCTGACCTGGTGGGCGCTGCGGGCGCGCAGATACAGCGGCTGGCATCGACGGTTGATGCTGTGCGCCATGGCGATCCTGAGCGGTCCGGGCATCGGCAGGCTACTGCCCGCTCCCCTTATGATCCCGCACGCGTGGACGATCATCACGCTAACAACCTTTATCTGGCCAGTGATCGGAATGATTGCCGACTATCGCCGTGATGGCCGTATCCATCCCGCCTATTACTGGGGGTTGGGCATTTACGTCGCGGTATTCGTGATCTCTGTCGCGATCGCCCACACGGGGCCAGGTATGGAAGCAACGCAGTGGCTGATCGCTGGCACACCCGGAGCCGAGCGTCCGATCGAACCCTTCTTGCCGCCTGATTTCAACATGTAGCTCGCAAGGCACCTTTGCGTTCAAACACTCTCGCAATTCGGGCTAACTTCCCTATATCAGAGGCATATTGCAGCAATTGAGGGCGCGAGACGTGAGCATCGAAACCAAAGTTCCATCGGGCGACGACTTGCTCGCAGAAATTGATCGTCTGCGTAAAGAACGCAATGCGGTGATCCTCGCGCATTATTACCAGACGCCCGATATTCAGGACATTGCCGATTTCGTAGGCGACAGCCTGGAATTGTCCCGGAAAGCGGCGGAAACCGATGCGGATGTTATCCTGTTTTGCGGGGTTAAGTTCATGGCCGACACTGCCAAGATTCTGAGCCCTGACAAGACTGTGATCCTGCCTGATATGGACGCAGGTTGCAGCTTGGAAGACAGTTGCCCGCCAGAAAAGTTCAAGGCTTTCCGCGAAGCCCATCCCGACCATATCGCGCTGACCTATATCAACTGCTCAACCGAGGTGAAGGCGCTGTCCGACATCATCGTGACCAGTTCCAGCGCGGAAACCATTCTTGAACAAATTCCGGCCGATCAAAAGATCATCTTTGGCCCTGACCGTCACCTTGGTGGCTGGCTGAGCCGCAAATTTGACCGCGAAATGTTGCTGTGGCCCGGTGTTTGCATCGTGCATGAAGCCTTCAGCGAGACAGAGCTGCTCAAGCTGAAGGAAGAATATCCCGATGCGCCCGTTGCTGCGCATCCGGAATGCCCGCCAACCATCATCGACCACGCCGATCATGTTGGATCGACCAGCAGTATCTTGAACTTCGCTAAGACGTTTGAGGGCGACACATTGATCGTGGCGACCGAACCGCACATCATCCACCAAATGGAAAAGGCGCTGCCAGAGAAGAACTTCATCGGTGCGCCGGGTGCTGATGGTAACTGCAGCTGCAACATCTGCCCCTATATGGCGCTCAACACGATGGAAAAAATGTACACCGCGCTGCGCGATCTGGAACCGCAGATCGAGATCGAGGAAGACATGCGGATCAAGGCCAAGGCAAGCCTCGACCGGATGCTGGGAATGGCGAGCGGCACGGTAGGCCTGGGCGATTTGGGCAAGGTCCCGTTCAAGGCGGATTGACCTCTGTCGCGGGTTTACCGGCACCCTTTTTCGCTTGTCGAGCGTTTAACACTGCATGACAGCTGAAATCCTCTTTTTTTGGGCGCGCCTTAACGCGAATTACTGGTTCTATCCGGCGTTGTTTGCCGTGCTCAGCGCATTGCTGGCCATAGGCATGATCTGGCTGGATCGGAATGGCTTTGCTGAAAACCTCAACAACATTGACTGGATCGTCCCTGTTCGCCCGAAAGGCGCGTCTGACATTCTGACCGTTATGGCGGCGACCATGATCGGCGTTGCCTCGACCGTATTCTCTATCACGCTGGTCGCGGTGACCTATGCCAGCGGTACATATGGGCCGCGACTGTTGACCAACTTTCTCGAAGACAAGGGCAACCAGATCAGTCTGGCAACCTTTATCGGCACATTTGTCTATGCGCTGGTCGTGCTACGTTCGGTTCGGGCGGAAGACGAATCCGCCAGTAGTGGCGCCGAGGCAGCGGCCACCGCGCTTCCGGGATTCGCGCCCCAACTCTCGTTGCTGGTCGCATATGGTCTGCTTGCAGCCTGTGTTGCAGTGCTCGTGTTCTTTCTCAATCACGTGCCGTCCTCGATCAGGATCAACAAGGTGCTCGAACTGATCGGAAACCGGTTGGTCTGCGCCATTCGCGAAACCTACCCGGTCGAGGACGATTTTTCAGAAGCGCGTCCGTCCGAAGGTGGGGAGACGATTGAAGCCTGGGATACCGGTTATGTCCAGCTGATCGACTTTGAAAATCTCGAAAAGAAAGCACGCGATTGCGGTGGTATATTTTCTCTGAGGGTCAGGACCGGAGATTTCGTCCATCGCGGCCTGCCTTTGATGGATGTGAAGAACTGCAATCCTGACGATGTGGACGATACTGTCCTAGAAAACTTCACGCTCGGCGCATTTCGCACTCCCGAACAAGACCCGCAATTCCTGATCGACGAGCTGGTGGAAATCGGGCTGCGCGCGCTCTCGCCAGGGATCAACGATCCATTCACTGCGATAACGGCACTGCACTGGCTGGGCGCCGCGACATCGGAAATCGCACGTCGGGATTTGCGCAAGGATGTGTGCGGTCAAGACACCGAAGACTGTCCGGTTATCCCGCTTGCCGATGACTTTGTGCATTATCTTGAACGCGGATTCGGCTCGATGCGAAGCGCCGTTGCTACAAGCCCGAATGCGGCGAAGGTAATGTTGGACGTCCTGGCCGATGCGGCAGCGCCTGTGAGCGCAGGCAGGCGCAAAACCGCCATTTACGAGCAAGGACAGATGCTCGTTAAGCAGGCGCGTATCGCGCTGAGCGGGCCAGATCTTACATCGATAGAAGAACGCTACGACGAGTTTCAGAGCCGCTTTGAGGCATGAACTCGGTCAGTTTGCGCCGCAATGCGCGACAGAACCAGCGCGCTGCCGAGCAGGACCATGCCAACTATATCCAATCCGGTTAGCACCTCGCCGAATATCCCGTAACCGATTAAGGCTGCCACGGCGGGTTGAGTCAGCAACGCAAGCCCGATGACCAGCGGGGTGAAGTGGCGCATGGCAAACACCAGCAGCCCCTGCCCGATCAATTGGCTGGTTACGAATAAGATCAAAATCGGCGTCCAGTCTGTGGGCCAAATGGGCTCACCTGCAATCAACGCCACGAGCAGCAAAACTGGCGAGCCGAACAGGCTGACCCAAGCGAGCAAGCTCCAGCTGCCAAAATGCGATCGCGCGCCCTTAAGCGTCAGCAAATATACCGCGTAAAGCAGCCCGGCTGCCAGACAAAAGAGATCGCCAACAAATGTCTCGGTCGAGATTTCAAGACTACGGCCAAGCAAGATTGCAGCACCGCAAAGTGCACAAACAATGGCCATCCATTCCAGCCCGCGCGGCAGCATGCGCGCCATGATAAAGCCCCAGAACAGCAATATGATGGATCCAGCATTGCCAAACAAAGTGGCATTTCCCAGCCGGGTCAACCCGATCCCGACATGCCAACTGGCCAGATCAAGTGCAAAGGCAACAGAGCCCAACCCCACCAAAATCAGTGTTTTGCGCGGCATTCCGCCCATTTTTTGCCCATTGGCCCGCGCCAGCAAGACCAGAAATGGCAGAGCCAAAAACAACCGCCAAAACCCGGCGGAAACCGGCCCGGTATCCGCCAATCGCACCAACCACGGCCCGGTTGCTAAGGCCATGTTTCCGGCCAAAAGCGCCCCAACCAATGCCAGGCCAACAAGTTTGGCTTTCAAGGTCTCACCAATTTCCATGGTTGCGGAATAGCGATCTAACCCCCAGTTGCGAAACACAATCTATTTCTGACGAGAGGATCAGCGCGTGCACGACAGTCTTTTTCAACCAATTACCATGGGCGCACTAACGGCCAAGAACCGCATTTTCATGGCTCCGCTCACTCGCGGTCGGGCAGCGGATCCGATGTTCACACCGAACGAGTTGATGGCGACTTACTACGGACAGCGGGCCGGTGCCGGCATGATCTTGACCGAGGCGACCGGCATCAGCCGTGAAGGATTGGGTTGGCCCTCTGCACCTGGCATTTGGTCTGATGAGCAAACCGAAGCGTGGAAAGCATCGACCAAGGCCGTTCATGACAAAGGCGGACTGATTGTCATGCAGTTGTGGCACATGGGCCGGATCGTTCATCCCGTTTTTCTCGATGGAAATCCCCCAGTCTCTGCCAGCGCCACCACCGCGCCCGGCGATGCGCATACGCCCGAGGGTAAATTGCCCTATGCTCAAGCGCGCGAGATGACCAAGGAAGACATCCAGCGCACCATTGGCGATTATCGCCGTGCTGCGGAAAATGCCAAAGCCGCCGGTTTTGACGGTGTGCAATTGCACAGTGCAAACGGCTATCTGGTCGACCAATTCCTGCGCGATAATACCAATCTGCGCACTGACGAATATGGCGGCTCGCCCGAAAACCGGACCCGCTTCATGCGCGAAATTCTCGAAGCATTGATCGATGTATGGGGTGAAGACCGGGTCGGTATCCGCCTGTCGCCCAATGGCGATTCACAAGGCGCCAATGACAGCAATCCAGCAGCCACCTTCGGCGCTGCGGCAAAAGTTTGCGAAGAGCTGGGCATCGCCTTTGTCGAGCTTCGCCAACCAGGACCGGATGGCACATTTGGCCAGACGGACGTGCCCAAACAAGATCCGGTCATCCGCGCCAATTACTCCGGCCCGTTGATCCTCAACTCTGATTACAGCGCACAAGAGGCCGATGATGATGTGTCAAGCGGGCGCTGCGATGCGGTCAGCTTTGGCCGCCCGTATATTTCCAATCCTGATCTGGAAAAACGGATTGCCGTAGGGGCAGAGTTCAACCCGAACAAGGACGTTCCCAAAAGCTGGTACTTCCCTATCCCGCAAGGTTATGTCGATTACCCGACTTTGGAGGAAGAAAAGGCCGCCAACGCAGCCTGACCTCGCAGCCGTAATTATTCAGAAGGTTGCGGCGCTGGCGGTTGTCCTGCTGGCGCCGCACCTTCTGACCCTGCTTCCCCAGCAGCAGCACCGAAGGCTTCTTCGAAGGTTGCAGGCTCAGTCGGAGCCTCTTGGTTGCCAGCTTCATCACCGTCGGTGTCTTGCGTTGTCGGGACCCGCTCAATCGATGCGGATTGAGATTGTAGCTGATCCAGGGGCAACATTGCATCGCTGACGCTGCCACCCAAGACTTCTCCTTCGGCTTGGCTGTTGTCGTCAGTTCTGGCTGGAGTATCAACGTCATTTCCACACGCTGTAAGCATGCCAATCGCAATTGAGATGATCGCAAATTTCCGCATCAATTTTGTCCTGCTTCCTGTTGCAACTCGCCAAGAAATTTGTCGGCATTGGCTATCATTGCATCGTCCCATTGCTGCGGCGAAATGTCGAGCCCCAGCTGAGCCAGGCTAGTCACTCCAAATTCTTCAATCCCGCAAGGCACGATCCCGCTGAAATGCGTGAGATCGGGTGACAGATTGACTGAAAACCCGTGCATGGTGATCCAGCGCCGCACGCGCACACCAATCGCTCCAATCTTCGCTTCGGCACCTTGCTGGTCATGCGTCCAAATGCCGATACGGCCTTCTGCCCGCCAGCTTTTGACACCAAAATCGGCCAAAGTGTCGATCACCCATCCCTCGATCGAATGGACAAACCGGCGCACATCGCGCCCGCGCTTGGTCAAATCCAGCAAGACATATCCAATGCGCTGTCCAGGCCCATGATAGGTGTAACGCCCTCCGCGGCCAGCCTCGACCACCTCGAAGCGCGGGTCCAGCAATTCGTCAGCCGCCGCGCTGGTGCCAGCGGTGTAGACAGGCGGATGCTCCAGCAACCACACCAGCTCGCTGGCCTTGCCAGCAGCAATGGCAGCATTGCGCTGCTCCATTTCGGCCAGCGCCTGCGTATAGGGAACCTGCCCCTGTTCGCGGCGCCATTCGATCGTAGATGTGGCTTCGGCACTCATGGGTGATTGCGTGAAGGCATTGAACGCGCTTATCAAGAGGCAACAGGCCGATGCCCCGTGAATTGTGCAGGTCCAATAGCGAAGGAATACAGATGAAACTCGATATGGGTCAGGCGTGGAATGCGGCGACAGAATTGCTCGGCAAGAATAAGGATGTGGTGCTGATTGTCGCCGGTATGTTCATATTCCTGCCGACTCTTGCCCTGAATTTCCTGATGCCGGGACTGGATCAGCCACCAGCCAATCCAGAAGACATGGACGCCGTCTTCGCTGCTCTTGTTGAAACCTATCAACAATATTGGTGGGCGTTTGCAGCCGCTGCATTGTTTCAGGCTGTTGGCACGCTGGCGTTGTTGACCCTGCTGACGGACGCCAGTCGGCCCACTGTGGCCGAGGCATTGAAGCAGGGGGCACGTGGCGTGTTTCCCTATCTGGGCGCGCAAATCTTGCTCGGCCTTGGTGCCGGTTTGGTGATTGGTTTACCCGTCGGACTGGCCGTGGCGAGTGGGAACACGGTGCTGGTTACGATCATGAGTTTGGTGGCCATTGCTGCGATTATTTACATGGTCATCAAGACAGTTTTGATCTCGGCGGTGATCGCCATCGAGAAAATTTACAATCCGATCACCATCATCAAACGATCCTGGACGCTAACCGCTGGCAACAGTCTGAGACTGTTGGGCTTCTTTGCGCTGATCATGATTGCGATGGGCATATTGTTCATGGTGATCAATGGCATTCTCACAGTGGTTCTGGCGGCAATTGGCGGCCAAATGCAAGTGATTGGAACGGCAATCGTTTCGGGATTGCTGAACACCGTCTTTGCAGTCGTAACGCTGGCCGTTCTGGCCGGGGTACATCGCCAACTGTCTGGTGCTACGATTGAGGATGAAAGCGACACATTCGCCTGACTTCCGGTCTGATTGCAAATACCGCCAATAACACAGCGGCAAATGCCTGATTGAAAGCAGCTGCCGGCTAGCCTAGCGCGGGTAACAATTATGGCCGAAGTCGAACCACATCTTGAACCCGCTCTGCCCGACCGCCCAAGTGGCGGTGACGGCGCGGCGACACCAAAGCCCAGCTCCATCTCACGTGGGCGCATGGCATTGCTTTTCACGGTAATGTTGGTGACTGCGGCCGGTAATACGGCGATGCAATCGGTCATGCCGTCCATCGGCACAGCTTTGAAGGTCGACGATGTCTGGATCAGTCTAGCCTACACATGGTCGGCATTGTTGTGGGTGATCTGCGCACCGATATGGGCCAGAAGATCAGATCAGCGCGGGCGCAAAGCTATGATGGCTTTGGGATTAACCGGCTTTATCGTGTCGATGGGTTTGTGCGGCCTGTTCCTGTGGTTCGGACTGGTCGGATTGCTCTCAGCATTCTGGACTTTGCTACTGTTTGCCCTCGCGCGCAGTCTGTTCGGCGGGTTTGGCAGCGCCGCACCGCCAGCCGTTCAAGCCTATGTGGCTTCGCGCACGGCACGGTCAGAACGCACGCAAGCACTGTCGCTGATCGCCTCCAGCTTTGGGGTTGGCACCGTAATCGGCCCTGCTCTTGCGCCTTTGATGGTGTTCCCTTTCTGGGGCATCGGCCTGACCGGTCCCTTCATCAGTTTCACTCTGATAGCTGTCGTCGCTTTGGTTGTGATCAAGCTGCGCCTTCCCAATGACGAGCCGCAATTTGCCGCGCGGGGCCAAGCCTATGATGCACCCTATGCCAGCGGATCGAGCGGCGCGCCCAATGATCGCAATTACGATGACGAGGAAGAGGACGCACCCGCCAATGCCGCGGGTTCAAACGGATTACCAACCGAAGCTCCGCCCAAACTGCGGTGGCTGGATCCGCGCATTCGGCCCTGGGTGATTACCGGACTGGGAAGCGGCCATGCGCAGGCCATGGTGCTGGGGATCTCTGGCTTTTTGGTGCTCGATCGCTTGGGACTGCGCGATAGCCCGGCAGAAGGCGCAGGACCGGTTGGCATCGTTTTGATGTCTGGTGCCCTAGCCACACTGCTGGCGCAATGGGGACTGATCCCTCGCTTCAATATGGGGCCGCGCTCCTCAACCTTGTCTGGTGTGGCTGTGGCAGCGGCTGGTGTGGTCGTGCTTGGGCTTGCCCGGGATTTGCAGAGCATCGCCTTGGGTTATTCCATCGCCTCGCTGGGCTTTGGCCTAGCTCGACCGGGAACAACAGCAGGCACATCATTGGCCGTGTCGCGGGCTGAACAAGGGCAGGCGTCCGGCATTGTGGCATCGGTTGCCGGGGCAAGTTTTGTCTTCGCTCCAGCCCTGGGCGTTGGGCTCTATAATTTCCATGAAGGCTTTGCCTTTTCGCTCATCGTAACAATCTGCATCGCGGTATTGATATCGGGATGGCGATCGCTTCAATCCGACGCCAAATTGACCTCAGATTCAACAAACGCAGATCAAAGCCGGGGCTGAAATAGGCCGAGGTTGGCCACCAAGGCGCGCCAATCGCCCGGCTACAATATCTCGTGAACCTTCTCTTGCGGCCGGCAAAGCCGCACGCCCTTCTCGGTCTCGACCAGCGGACGCTCCATCAGGCTGGAATCGGCTGCCATCGCATCCAGCACCGTGTTCACATCCGCATCAGGCAAACCGCGCTCTACCGCATCTGTGCCGCGCAACCGCAAGGCTTGGTTGGGCGTAATTCCCGCATCCTTGTACAATTGAGCCAGCTTGGCCCGACTTGGCGGATCCTTCAAATATTGCACCACGCTCAGTTCGATATCTGGATGCTCTTCCAAGATTGCGAGCGTCTTGCGCGACGTGCCGCATTTAGGATTGTGCCAGATAGTCGCCTTCATTTTGATACTCCTGCAAGTCTTGGTTCGCCCGGCCATTCGATGCCGAAAAGAGACAGTCCGCCCAGTACCACACAGAAAACAGCACTCAAGCGCACTTTGCAGCTTGCACATGAGAATTATTCGCAATAACAGCTTTGATAGTTACTGCGAACGATTCGCAATTATTGGGAGGTCTGCTTGTTCCATCGTTTCCACCGCACCTTGCTGCTGGCCAGTGCTGCCATTGTTACAAGCCCTGCTTTTGCAGAGGAAAACAATGCCATTACGGAAGAGATGGAGCACCAGATCGTGGTCACCGGCCAAGTGCTGTACAACGATCAAGTCAATGCGGTGAAAACCCCCACACCGATCCTGAACGTACCGCAGTCACTATCTATCACGACGCAGGAACAAATTGTCGAGCGAGGGTTCGACAGCGTTGCAGACATCGTCTTGTACACCCCCGGCGTGACCCAATCACAAGGCGAAGGCCATCGTGATTCTGTGGTGTTTCGCGGGGTTCGTTCGACCGCAGATTTCTTCGTCGATGGCGTGCGCGATGACGTCCAATATTTCCGCAGTTTCTATAATTTGGAACAGGTCGAAATCCTGCGCGGTCCAAATGCGCTGCTGTTTGGCCGTGGCGGTACTGGCGGTGTCTTGAACCGCGTGACCAAAAAGGGCGTCATAGGCGAGCAATTTGTCGGCTATCTTGGCTCGCTCGACACATTTGGTGCCTTTTCCGGCCAGGTCGATGTCAACCTTGAAACGAGCGATAATTCGGCTCTGCGCATCAATGCTGCCTTTGAAGGCCTGAACAATCACCGCGCATTCTATGATGGCGAGCGTATTGGCATCAACCCGACTTTCCGCGCGCAACTGGGGCCAGATACAATTGTCGATCTGTCCTACGAATATATCAACAACGAACGCTTCGTTGATCGCGGAATCCCGTCGGGTGATGATGGCCTGCCAGCTAAAGCACTCGCTGATGTGGTGTTCGCAGATCCAGCAAATGCCTTCACCACTTTCGACGCGCATGTCGTGCGCGGGTCTCTGCAGCACAACTTCTCGGACAATTTCAAAGCCAATGTGACCGCCTCTTATGGCGATTACGACAAGCTGTACTCGAACCTTTATCCTGCTGCCTATGACGAGGCGACCAATGTCGTCACCCTGGATGGCTATGTCGACACGACGCAACGCAAGAACTTTGTCCTTTCCGCAAATCTGGTGGGCGAATTCAATACCGGCAGCCTCCACCACACCTTGCTGATCGGCGGCGAATACATTGATACGGCCAACAATAATGATCGGTTCAACACATTCTTCGATACCAGCATGGACGATCAGGAAAGCTTCCTCGCGTCGGACCCGCTCAACCTGAACAATTTTGCCGGCGTAAACGCTGCTGGCAACCCCACCAGCTTTGCATTTTCTGATTTGAATGATGATACAGAAGCTGATGTGACGGTCTATTCGATCTATCTCCAGAACGAGATCGAAGTCACCGATTGGTTGAATGTGGTTGTTGGCGGGCGCTTCGACAGCTTCGATATCACGGTCGACAATATCGAGACTTTCATCGACACAGGGCTGCGCCAAGTGCTCAGTCGGGCCGATTCAGACTTCTCGCCGCGCGCTGGGGTGATCCTCAAGCCGCAGGAAAACATCTCGATCTATGGCAGCTATAGCGAGAGCTTCTTGCCTCGTTCGGGCGAGCAATTTGCCGACATTAACCCACCCGACGATGCTTTGGACCCAAACACTTTCACCAATCTGGAACTTGGCCTGAAATGGGATTTTACCAACGCGCTGAGCTTCACAGCCGCCATTTTTGAAATCGAGCAAAGCTCGCCTCAAGTGTCCGATAGTGATCCTGACACATTGGATGTGATCGACAGCAAAATTCGCGGACTGGAGGCGCAAATTCAGGGCCGGGTGACCGAGAACTGGCAGATTTCTGCCGGGTATAGCTATCTGGATGGCGATCAGGTGAACCGGGATGGCAGCGAAGGAAACCGGCTGCGCGAGTTGCCCGAGCATACCTTCAGCCTTTGGAACAAATTTCAGCTTACTGACAAGTTGGGACTGGGCGCAGGGCTGACCTATCAGGACGAGAGCTTTGCCGATAATGGCAATGGCACCACCCTGCCCGATTTCGTGCGGATTGACGCGGCGGCATTTTACGATGTGAACGAAAATCTGCGTCTGCAGGTGAATGTCGAGAACCTGTTTGGCGCACACTATTATCCCAGCGCGCACACCGCGAACAACATTACCGTTGGCGCACCGCTGAACGCGCGCTTCACCGTCAAAGGGCGTTTCTAAGGCTCAGCGCCTACTCGTCGGAAGTATTCGAAGTGGCAGCTCCGGTCGCCCGCAGCGCCGGCACCGCCTTGGCTGCATCAGCAGCACTGATCCCGGGGGCTGGCGCAGCGCTGATTGTCTCGCGCCGACGCGTAACGCGCCCTGCCCGTTCGATTGCCTTAACCAGCCGGGGGTAGACCCCGCAGCGGCATAGATTGGGGATCGCGGCCTCGATCTCGGCTTCGCTGGGGGCAGCGTTTCGCTGCAACAAGGCCGCCGCCGCCATAGCAATGCCAGGCGTGCAAAACCCGCATTGGATGGCCTGTTCTGCGACCAAGGCCTGCTGGACCGGATGCGAGCGATCGCGCGATAGGCCTTCGATAGTGGTGATGAAGCGCCCTTCAGCCTCAGCAATGGTGATCAGGCAAGACCGCAAGGCCGCACCATCCACCATCACCATGCACGAACCGCAATCACCATTTCCGCAGCCGAATTTGGTGCCAGTAAGATTGGCCGCATCGCGCAACGCCCACAACAATGGTGTGTCCGGGTCCATATCAAATTCAAGGGGACGCTCATTCACTGTCATGCGCGGCATCGGCGGCGATCTCTCTTTCAGTCGGCTTGCGGGGCACCCTATCGCATGATGGCGACCAGCGGCACAAGTCGCGAGGCACAACGCATGGTGCATTTACCCAATATAGCTATCTTGCCAGCCCGTTTTCGCTTTTTTGTTCTTACCCAAACAGCTATTGATCATCGCAATGAGCGGGGCAGCAAAACTAACGAGCGGATCAATCCGCGGGCACCTGGTCAGCCAAACCCTACCAATGATCGTCGGCGTTTCTGCGATCATGTCGATCGGCCTAGTCGATTCCTTTTTCATCGGACAGCTTGGCAGCGAGCAATTGGCAGCAATTGCCTTTGTGTTTCCAGTCACCATGGCGCTCGGCAGTCTGGGCGTGGGGGTCATGGTCGGGGTCAACTCTATTGTTGCGCGCGCCTTGGGCGAAGGCGATCATGAAAAGGCCGCACGGCGCGCCAATGTAGGGTTTGTTGCCGCCATTACTTTCGGCCTAATCGTGAGCGCCCTTCTATATGTCGGCGTCGATCCTCTGTTCCGATTGCTGCAGGCACCGGATAATCTGCTGCCCATCATCTCGGACTATATGAACCCATTTGTGCTGGGCATACCGCTGCAATTATCGATTATGGGGCTGAACGGCATCCTTCGAGGGCAAGGAGAGGCGCGCAAAACATCCTATATCTCGCTGACCTATGCCGGTGGTAACTGGATCCTAGATCCTATCCTGATCACAGGAGCATTTGGGTTTGGCGGCTTTGGCATTGCCGGGGCTGCCTATGCCTCTCTGATTGGCTGGGCGATGGGCATTGGGATGGGCTTGATACTGGTCCGCAGAACGGCCCTGCCGCTAAGTCTCAAACTTCTGCGTAAAGGCAAACTGCGCGAGCCGATTACTGCTATGCTGCGCGTCGCGGCTCCTGCTGCTTTTTCCAACTCGATCAATCCGGTTGGCCTGTCCATTCTGACTGCGCTGATCGCGTCTGAGGGCGCGGCTTCTGTCGCCGGATTTGGCGCTGCTGGCAGAGTGCAAAGCTTTGCTTTGGTGCCTTTGCTGGCATTGTCTGGTTCTATCGGCGCCATTGTCGGACAGAATTGGGGAGCCAACCAGCCAGAAAGATCACGCAAGGCTCTGCTGTATTCGGGCATCTTCTGCATCACTTACGGAATGCTGACGGCGGCCTTGCTGGCGTTTGGCGGATGGTGGTTTGCAGATTTCTTTAGCGATGATCCCGCGGTCATCGAACAGTTTGCCAACTATCTCAGCATTGCCGCGTGGGGGTATGCCGGTTTTGGTCTGTTGATCGTCGCCAATGGAGCGTTGAACGCAATAGACCGGGCCAGCTTTGCTCTCGGACAGTCGGCTGCGCGCGTGTTTCTGATCATGTTGCCCGCCGCGTGGCTGTTGCAGCCTCTGATGGGCTCAAATGGCATCTATGCATCTGAATTGATTGCCAACCTTGTCGGTGGACTGATCGCTGCTGTCATCGCTTGGACATTGCTGCAACGCAGCCCGAAGCAACAATAGGACCCTCAGTGATCATTCGTTAACCATCATCCCCCATAGAGAAATCTGTTTTTGTGGGGGCACGAGTAATGGATGACCTGCTGGCGGATTTCGTCGCAGAAACCCGTGAGATGCTGGAGGCCAGCGAAGGCGAGATTATCGCCTGGGAAGCTGATCCGAGCGATAAGTCGCGCCTCGATACAATCTTCCGCTTTGTACATACGGTGAAGGGCAATTGCGGTTTCTTTGACTTTCCTCGGCTTGAGCGATTGAGCCATGCGGCCGAAGATGCATTGGCCGAAGTGCGCGCTGGGCGCCGCGTTCCCGATGCAGCGCTGGTGACCGCCGTTTTGGCAATCATCGACAGAATTGGCGAAATGGCCAATGCGATCGAACAAGGTCAAGAATTGCCCGAAGATGGCGAAGACGCACTGATTGCGGCTTTGGAGGTCAATGCCGAGATCGAACTGAACGCAATGGGCGCGGACGGTGCAGTGGATGCTGATAACGATGCTGCAGACCCCGTAACCCCATCCAAATCTGCCAATAATGCGCCGGATAATGCTCCCGCCGTGCAGCGCTCTATTCGTTTGCCTGTTGATCTGCTGGATCGCGTGATGAGCGGCGTTTCTGACATGGTTTTGGCTCGCAATGATCTGGCACATAGGCTGCGTCAGGCCGGAAACCAGCCGACAATTGATGGCCCGTTCGAACGACTGACCACCATTTTGACCGATGTGCGCGAGGCCATAACCCGCATGCGGATGCAGCGGATCGAGCATCTGTTCGGCGCTTTCCCACGTCTGGTGCGCGATTTGTCGAGCGAATTGTACAAACAGGTCATGATTGATCTGGAAGGCGGCGGGGTAGAGCTCGATCGCGAAATGATCGAGATGATCCGCGATCCCCTGACTCATATCATCCGAAACGCCATCGATCACGGGATCGAAACACCATCAGAGCGGCTGAAGAACGGCAAGCGTGAAATTGGCCTCTTGAGCATTGCCGCGCGCCAATCTGGCAACAAGATATCGCTAGTGATTAGCGATGACGGTCGCGGATTGGATGAAGCAAAAATCGCCGAAAAAGCGGTTGCAAATGGCATAATTTCCAAGGCTGATTGCGATGCCTTAAACCGGGAAGAAATTCTACAATTGGTGTTTGAGCCCGGTCTATCCACCGCCGAGAAAGTCAGCTCAATCAGCGGAAGAGGCGTTGGCTTGGACGTGGTTCGGGACAATCTGGAGAAGGTAGGCGGATCGATCCGGGTTGCCAGCACGCCGGGCAAAGGTTCGCTATTTTACCTGCAGATCCCACTGACATTGAGCATCATTGCGGGACTGACGATAGAGATCGGCGGACAAAGTTTTGCTCTGACGCAATCCTATATCGAAGAGATCATCGATCTGGCCAATGGCAATTTCGAGTTTAGCAATGCTGGCGAAACTGCATTGGTTACATTCCGCGGCGAACGCATTCCTTGCCTCTCGCTTGCCGAGGTTCTGGGTGTCGAGGCGGAATTGGCCTTTGACAAGCAAGTCCTGGTGGTTCTCCGAATGGCCAATGGAGACATGTTCGCGCTCGCGATTGACCGAATTCACAGTCATGGTGACATGGTCGTCAAACCTCTGCCCCCTGCCATAATGGCAACAAAAATGTTTGGCGGAACAACGTTGCTGGAAGATGGCAGCCCCGTTCTGCTGCTGGATATTCCCCAAATTGCGTTCAAGATGGGCCTGGTCTCTGACGCGCGGTCGCAGACATTTCCCAGCGTCGATGCTGTGCCAGCGGCAAACACAAGCACGAACCAGCACGTGATGATGTTCACCGATTTCTCGGGCCGCAGCAAAGCAATACGCCTGGAGCTGGTCCAGCGGATTGAAACTATCCAATCCGATTCAATCGAAGGGGATGATGGCGCCGTGCGAGCCGTGGTCGCTGGGGAGATCTTACCAATCATCGGTTTGCCCGAAGAAGGCGACGAGAATGCCAAACAGCCATCGGGTAAAGTCCGCGTCCTGCGGCTATCAGACGGGTCGAGCGAGTTGCTCTATGCAGTCGCGAAAGTGCAGGATGCGATTGAGCTGACGGGGGATCTTGTTGCGGTTGACGATGTGCCCTTCACTGAAGCGATGACGCTGGTCGAAGGAAACTCAATTTCCCTCATTGATGGGCATGCAATATTTGCCAAATTTGGATCGACGCCGCGACTGGTCAATACACTGACATGCCTGTTACCTGACAGTGATTGGGCCAAGACGATGTTGGCACCCTTGGTCTCATCGGCCGGCTACCGCGTAACACACAGCGCGAAATCTTCGGCCGACATTGTCATAACCCTGGATCAAGACGCACCGTCTGATGTCGGGATATCCAGCTCCGGACTATCTGTCATTCAGTTGCGCAGCCAACCCGACACCGAAATTCCTAAAGCCGATCGACCGCATTCAATCTATCGATATGATCGCGATGGTCTGCTGGCTGCCTTGCGGCTGGCTGGCAAAGGAGAAGCCGCATGAACGAACTTCTCTTGATTGCAACGGTCGCCGGACGGCGGTGCGCGTTTCACGCTACCAGTATTCGGTCCGTCATAGAGCTTGGCAAGATCACACCGATCCCGGGAACAGCGGACATGGTGTTGGGTCTGGCCGCAATGCGTAGCCAAACCCTGACCGTCATTGATTGCGCCCGGGTGGTAGGAGAATCCCTTGCCGCCCAAGACGGTGAACCTCTGCCAGCCGATGCCCGTGCTGCTGTGGTCGATGTGGATGGTTATGCCTATGCGCTCGCAGTCGATTCCATTGAGGATATCGCCGAGTCTGCCTCAGATGTGAGCAAGGTTTTGGGTGGTTTTGGCAAAAAATGGGCCGCGGTCGCACACGGCATGGTGGAAACCTCAGACGGGCCTGCTCTGCTGCTGGACATCGACCAATTGGTCAGCAGCACGACACGTACCGATAGAGCCGCTTAATGGAATAGTTACCGCCGTATTATAGATAATAGGTCGCAAAGAACGGAAAGAACCGATGAAAACTTGTCTCATAGTCGACGACTCACGCGTAATCAGAAAGGTTTCAAGGCATATTCTTGAAACCCTGGGTTTCGCGGTGGAAGAAGCAGAGCATGGCCGCGCAGGGCTGGAATTCTGTGATCATACCATGCCCGATGTAATTCTGCTCGACTGGAATATGCCGATCATGACCGGCATCGAGTTCATCACACAGCTGCGCAAGCAGCCCGGAGGCGAAAATCCCAAAGTTGTGTTCTGCACCACTGAAAACGATGTGGCCCACATCCGTGAAGCGATCAGCGCAGGCGCTGACGAATATGTGATGAAGCCTTTCGATCACGAAACCCTGCAGATCAAATTGCAATTGGTAGGCATGGCCTGAGAAACGGCCAATGCAGTCTGATCGCAGCACTCTGAACACGGCAAGCAAGGCGCGCAGGGCCAACTCCGGCCCTATCCGCGTAATGATTGTTGACGATTCTCTGACCGTCAGAACTGTATTCTCGCGCGTGGTAGAGAGCGATCCGGCTTTGCAGATCGCAGGCACCGCAAACAGTGCCGAACAAGCGATTGACCAGCTTGCAAAAATTGATGTCGACGTCATACTGCTCGATCTCGAGATGCCGGGTATGGGAGGCCTTGAGGCGCTCCCCAAGGTATTAGCGACAAACAAGAATGCTCAAGTTCTGGTCGTTTCTTCGCTGACCGAAGATGGTGCTGAACATACCTTGGCGGCCCTTTCGATGGGTGCTGCTGATACGCTGCAAAAACCCCAGTCCGGCGGCTTTGACCGGGACTATCGGGAAACGCTGCTGGAAAAAATCAAGGCGCTGGGCAAGGCCGAGTTTGGCTCCACCCACGCCGATCGCAGCAAAGCCTCTGCCAAAGTGCGGGGTTTCTCCAAGAGACCCGAAGTGATTGCCATCGGTGCTTCGACCGGAGGAATTCACGCACTCAACATCATCTTGCGAGCCCTGCCACAGAATTTTTCTCTGCCCATTTTGGTTACACAGCATTTGCCAGCCTCTTTCATGCCGGTTTTCGCCCGCCAGCTGGAGGTGGCGTCCGCCAGACGGACACATATCGCAGGAGATGGCACACCAATCCGGCCAGGTGAAATCCTAATCGCATCGGGTGCCGGCCATATGGAGGTGCGGCGTGGTCGGGACGGCCTGGAAACAGTCTTGTCCACCCAGACGTCTCGCAGCGGCTGCTTGCCGTCGGTTGATCCCATGTTGGAAAGCTTGGCCAAGGCCTGCGATGGCCATGCATTGGCCGTAATTTTGTCCGGTATGGGCAATGACGGCGTATCGGGTGCCAAAACCTTAGCAGACAAAGGCGGGGAAGTGATTGCCCAGGATGCCGGGTCATCGGCGGTTTGGGGCATGCCCGGCGCAGTATCAAAGGCAGACTTGGCCAGTGCTTTGCTTCCGCCTGAAGAGCTTGCCAATGCCATTGTCGAGCGGGCGGGAGTGGCAGCGTGGAAGTAAGCAGCGCATCCCAGCAAATCATTGCCCACCTATTGGCCGAGCATACCGGCCAGCAGCTCACCGAAAGCCGCAGATGGCGGATCGACACGGCATTGTCTGGCATATTCCGAGATCGAGGTCTGGAAAACCTGGACCAATTGGTTTGCCTGCTCGATCAACCGGGTGAAGCCGGGCTGGCGCAGGAGATTGTTGAAGCATTGCTCAACAATGAGACCTATTTCTTCCGCGACAAGCCTACCTTTGATCAATTGCCCGCCGATATCTTGCCCCAGCTTGCCAAACGCCGCGAACAGCAACGCAAAATCTCTATTTGGTGTGCAGGATGCTCAACGGGGCAAGAAGCTTATTCAATTGCGATGCAGGTTGCCGACCAGTTCAAACACTGGAACGGATGGACAATCGATATTGTCGGTACAGACATCTCAAGCAAAGCGGTTTCGGTGGCGCAGCGTGGAATTTACAGTCAATTCGAAGTTCAGCGTGGATTGGGCGTGGCCCAAATGCTGAGCCATTTCCAAGAACGCAGCGATGGGTGGCAAATCAATGCCGAAACAGCATCTGGCGTGCGTTTCAAGCGTCAGAACCTTCTCATCGAATTGCCCAGTCCTTGGAAGTTTGACCTGATCCTGTGCCGCAATGTGCTGCTGTATTTTGATCCTGTGAATCGCCTCAAGGCGTTTGCGCAACTCCATCGTGGTTTGGCCTTAGATGGTTATTTGATGCTGGGCGCCGGCGAAACCGTGGTTGGGCAAACAGACATGTTTGCACCCTCCCCTTATCGCGCCAGCCTTTATGAGCCTGTTTGTTCATCTGAACCAAAGCAAGATTTGGCAATCGCGGTTTGATTAATCCCGATCGGCGGGCACGCGTCTGCCCATAGGGTAAACTCGGCGTTTACTGTTTCTTATCCATGATCAATTAGACCCTATCCTCGGCGCAGATTTGGTGCGCAAGATGGGGGTATGAGTGAGCCAAGAGAGGCATCTTTTTGATGTGCAGGGCGCGACGATTGTCGTGGCCCCTCTGGTTATCCTATCTGTACTCTTCGGTGCAATTTCGATCGCCGTCTATCTGAGCGACGAGGTCGCCCTGATCTCACCTGCCTCACTGTTGATTGCCTGTATTACGGTTTACGCAGCGACAATTTTCGGATTGGGGCGCATTGGTATTTCGAACATCAATCGGCTCGAAAAACTGGGGCAGACCGACAGCCTTTGTCAGCTGCCAAACCGTCGCGCGTTGCATATTGATATCGCGAGTGACGCGAAAGTCGGAGACGAAGTTGCGCTCGCTCTGATTGACCTCGACAGCTTCAAACTGGTGAATGACCACCACGGTCATGCATTGGGCGACCAGCTTATCCGCGAATGTTCGATCATACTGCAAGATCTGTGCGAGCCGGAGGCCCGTTGCTACAGACTTGGTGGAGACGAATTCGCCATCACCATGATTGGTCCGGTTGCCGGCACCATTCTTGAAGGTATTTGTCGGACTTTCCTGGAACGATTGGCACGGCCGATTAATATTGGCGATCATCGTTTTACCATCGGCGCCAGCGTTGGCCTGTCGCGATCAACTCTCGATCACAGCATTTCTTCCTCCGAACTTTTGCGTCGTTCAGACGTGGCAATGTACGCCTCGAAGCGCGGCGGGCGGATGCGCTGCACTTGGTTCAGCGACGATTTCGACCGCAATCGCGAAGCCCTGCGCGACCTGGACAACGAGCTGCGCTACGCCTTGGCGAATGGCGAATTCGTGGTGCATTATCAACCACTGGTCGATGCAGACACACGTAAGATTACCGCTGTTGAAGCGTTGCTAAGGTGGAACAGACCTGATGGCCAAGCGATAGGTCCCAACGTCTTTATTCCCGTTGCAGAACAATCTGGTCTGATCAACGCGATCGGGCTTTGGGTCTTACGCAAGGCCTGCACCGACGCCCTGCAATGGGACGACATAACCTTGTCGGTAAACATCTCGGCGGCGCAATTGCGCAACCCGGAATTTCCCGTTCAGATGGGGCACATTTTGGAGGAAACCGGTTTTCCAGCCGAGCGCCTTGACCTTGAAATAACCGAGACCTGCCTGGTGCTCGACCCAGTGGTGGCCGAACGCAGCCTGGATGTTATCCGCGGCTTTGGCGTCAACGTGTCGCTGGATGACTTTGGGACAGGATACGCCTCGATCGGCTTCTTGCGTCAATTCCGTTTCGAGAAATTGAAGCTGGACCGCTCGCTGGTCGTGCAAGCAGGCGAAGATGATGGATCACGCGCCATGATGTTGTCCAGCATCAGTATGGCAAGGGCGCTGGGAATGGGGGTCACCGCAGAGGGCGTCGAGACCCAGGCACAAGCCGATCTGGTGCGAACCGCTGGCTGTGATCAAATCCAGGGATGGCTTTACTACAAGGCTATGCCCAGCAGCGAGATTGGCGACTTGCTAAATAAGGCAGATGAAAAAATCGTCTTGGTCAATCCAGGCGGCACTATCGAAGGAAACGCAGCATGAACATGCTCACCAACGCAGACCAATTCACCAGCGCCATACCGCAGGATGAAGAACCCCATCGCTATGTTGAAGATGTCGATGCGGTCACAGGCTGGTTCCGTCGCAGAAGCACACAGGTGAAAGTGCTGCTGGTGGCTGGATTGCCCTTGCTGCTGGTTCTGGCATCGGCCGGGATCGCCTTTTTTGGCATCAGCTCTATCGAGGAAAGCCTCAGCACGGGCACACAAGAGTCCATGAAGCAGGCCGCAGAAGACGCGCACAATATTGGGTTGGGGCTCATCGCCACGCTTGTTTGCGGCGTTGGAATGTTCCTGGTGTTGATGCGGGTGATCAACACCGACGTTATCCGGACATCGCGGCAACTGATTGACGCAATGCAACGAATCTCAGACCGCAAACTGAACCTTGTTGTGCCTCACCAAGACCGTGTGGATGAATATGGCGAAGTGGCCATGGCCATTGAAGACTTTCGTCAAAAGACGATCCGGATGATCGAAATTGACGAACAGCGCGCGCAAGAGTTGAAAAAGAGCATCGAGGAAAAGGATGTCGCCCGAGCAGAACGCGCCAAATTGCTAGACAGTGTTGCGTCGCAATTTGAACAGTCGGTTGGTAATGTCATCCATGGCGTTGCCAGCGCCTCGACCCAATTGCAGACCACCGCGGCAAGCATGGCTTCGTCGGCCGAGGAATCCACCCGACAGACCGCAGAAGTCGCCAATTCGATGGAAGAGGCGAATGCCGGGGCAACATCAGCAGCTGCGGCGAGCGATGAATTTGCGATGTCGATCGGAGAAATCAGTCGCCAGGCCGCTTCATCAGCAGAATTGGCCCGCAAAGCTACCAGCGCTGCGAATGAGGCCGATGTGACAATCTCTGAATTGTCGAATTCAGCTGAGCAAGTTGGTGAAATTGTTGAATTGATTCAGACTATCGCACAGCGGACAAATCTGTTGGCGCTGAATGCTTCGATTGAGGCTGCGCGCGGCGGAGAGGCGGGTCGCGGATTTGCGGTGGTCGCATCCGAGGTCAAGGAGTTGGCCATGCAGACCAGTCGGGCAACAGAACAGATCGCCGAGCAGATCAGCACGATGCAAGACACAACCGATGCCAGCGTACAGGCCTTGCGCAGTATTGCTGGCCAGGTGAACGAGCTGGAGACCACCGCTGTCTCCATCGCTTCGGCGGTGGATCAGCAATCGGTCGCAGGTCAGGATCTGGCGCGCAGTATCGACCTTGCCGCGCGCAGCACAGATCGCGTTTCCAGCCATGTCGAGGATGTCCGCGAATTGTCGCTCTCAACCGGTGCAGCTGCCTCGCAGGTACTGTCTTCAGCGACCGATCTGGAAGAACAAGCGTCTACCTTGAGCTCGCAAGTGCAAGCCTTCCTCGATCGGGTCCGCGCGGGTTAATCGCGGGCGCTCATAGCGCTCGTCCAGATTACGCTTGGCTTTCGCGCCAGTCGCGCTTGATCTTCTTGGCAAGGCTCCATTTGTGAACTTCGGTCGGGCCGTCGTAGATACGAAAGGCGCGGATCTCGCGGAATAGTTGTTCGACAATTGTATCGCCGGTAACCCCGGTCCCGCCCATCGTCTGCACGCAGCGATCGGCCACTTGGAACAGAGTTTCGGCCACAAAGGTCTTGGCCATGGAACTTTCGGTCGTGCCAAGATCGCCGGTATCCAGCACCTCGGCACACCAATCGATCATCAAGCCACACGCCTTAAGGTCGATCTTGTTCTGGGCCAGCATGAAGCCTACCCCTTCATGATCAATCAATTGCTTGCCGAAGGCTTGCCGGCGACAGGCATAATCGGTGGCGATTTCTTGAGCCCGCTCAGCCACCCCCAGCCATCGCATACAGTGCGTCAGCCGCGCCGGAGCCAAGCGGATCTGCGCATATTTGAAGCCCTCTCCGGCCTCACCCAACATCTGGTCGGCCGGAACCCTCAGATTCTCAATCGCGATGACGGCATGGCCGCCCGGCATGGAACTGTCGATGGTGTCTAGGACCCGCTCAATCCGAATAGCTGGATCGGGCAAGTCGACCAGAAACATGCATGCCCCGCCTTCCGATCTAGGCTCTTCCGATTTGGCCATGACGATCCCAACCTTGGCACCTTCGGCGCCGGTGATGAACGCCTTGCGTCCATTGATGACCCAGTGATTGCCATCCATCTTGCAGGTAGTTTGCATCAAAGACGGATCGGAGCCTGCCCCGCCATCCTCGGCAGGTTCGGTCATAAAGAATGCTGAGCGTGCTTCCCCGGCGATCATGGGAGCCAAGAACCGCTCTTTTATCATCGCATCACCAACCTTACCGAGAAGGTACATATTGCCCTCGTCTGGTGCCATTACATGACATGCGATCGGCCCGAGCGGGGATAGACCGCTCTTTCGCAAGATCAGGGCCGTTTCCGCATGGCTAAAATGCGATCCATCTTCGCAAATATGCGGCACCAACAACCCTCGTTGTTTGGCCAAATCACGCAGCTCTATGGCCAAATCGTCAGAGGGTCCGTGTGCGCCGCAACGAGCGTCATGCTCATAAGGCGCCACCGTCTCTCGAACGAACGCTTCTACACGTTCAGCAATGGCGACGGCTTCGGGTGAGATATTGGGCATCTGCATGATCCTTTGATGTGCCTCACTCCTCTAGGCAAAGCCGGCCACCAAACCACCTAAGCATTTCGGCAGGCAGGACGGCGCAGCCGTGTGTGCAGCAGACGCAAAAAACCGCCCAAGGCGTTAGCCAAGGGCGGCAATTTTGTGTTTTTGGTGGTTGCGGGAGTTGGATTTGAACCAACGACCTTCAGGTTATGAGCCTGACGAGCTACCGGACTGCTCCATCCCGCGGCACCTAATGGCTGGCAACAAGAACCAAGCCAAACATCTGTAGCCGCAAAGGCTAGAGACGCCAAAAGGGCTGCCCTTGTGGGGTCAGCCCTTTGACTAGTGAATGGGTTTATACCGCACACCCGCCGGCTACAATGCCTGGCGGCGACCTACTCTTCCAACGCTTGAGCGTTAGTACCATCGGCGCTGTCCAGTTTCACGGCCGAGTTCGAGATGGGATCGGGTGGGTCACAGACGCTATGGCCACCAAGCAATGAAGCAGGCGGGTGAGGGTTAAATCGATGATTGTTGGGCGTATCTGGCTGGAGTCATCCTCCACCTAACGACCGCTATCCAATTGCTTGGACAGGATTGTTATTGATGGTGCAGATTCATCAAGCGCGACAATGAACTATTAGGACCGGTTAGCTTCACGCATTACTGCGCTTCCACACCCGGCCTATCAACGTGATGGTCTCTCACGGTTCAAGGATTGCTTATCTTAAGGGAGGCTTCCCGCTTAGATGCTTTCAGCGGTTATCCCGTCCATACATAGCTACCCAGCGGCACGCCTGGCGGCATGACTGGTACACCAGAGGTATGTTCACCCCGGTCCTCTCGTACTAGGGGCAACTCCTTTCAACAATCGACGCCCACGGCAGATAGGGACCAAACTGTCTCGCGACGTTCTGAACCCAGCTCACGTACCACTTTAATTGGCGAACAGCCAAACCCTTGGGACCTGCTCCAGCCCCAGGATGTGATGAGCCGACATCGAGGTGCCAAACACTGCCGTCGATATGAGCTCTTGGGCAGTATCAGCCTGTTATCCCCGGCGTACCTTTTATCCGTTGAGCGATGGCCCTTCCACGAGGGACCACCGGATCACTATGACCGACTTTCGTCTCTGCTCGACCTGTCGGTCTCGCAGTCAGGCATGCTTATGCCATTGCACTCTCGCAGCCGGTTTCCAACCGGCCTGAGCATACCATCGCGCGCCTCCGTTACTCTTTAGGAGGCGACCGCCCCAGTCAAACTACCCGCCATAGAGGGTCCCTGGTCCGGATAACGGACCTAGGTTAGACATCAGAAAACAACAGGGTGGTATTTCACAGGTTGGCTCCACTCGGACTGGCGCCCAAGTTTCAAAGCCTCCCACCTATTCTACACAGTTCTTTCCTAATGCCACTCTAAAGCTGCAGTAAAGGTGCACGGGGTCTTTCCGTCTAACCGCGGGTACTCCGCATCTTCACGGAGAATTCAATTTCGCTGAGCATATCCTGGAGACAGTGGGGAAGTCGTTACGCCATTCGTGCAGGTCGGAACTTACCCGACAAGGAATTTCGCTACCTTAGGACCG
>CANLZP010000001.1:125000-1443863 GCA_947495695.1 uncultured Erythrobacter sp.
CGAACGGCTAAATTTGGAATCGCTGGGAACAGCCACATTGGTAGGTATGGCCAGTCGCCGCTCGGTAGAGGTGGTCGAACTGGACAGCCTCGAAGTGGGCGAGCGCACCTTTCATAACCTCGCTGCACCTGTTCTTGAGCGCAATCATGTGGGTGCCGACGGGATCATTGGTTTGGACAGCTTGCAAGACCTGCGCGTTCTGATCGACTTTCGCAATGAAACGATTGCGGTGGCTGATGTGGATTCAGACTTTAGCCGTCGCGGCTTCGACATTGTGGTGCGGGCGCGCCATAAGCTGGGCCAATTGCTGATTACAGACGCCACTATCGAAGGTGTGCGGACGACCGTCATCGTAGACACAGGGGCGCAAGCAAGCTTGGGCAATATGGCCTTGCGCAATCGCTTGAGGGCTAAACGCAGTCAGGAAGTGAAGACCACCGACGTCAATGGTGTCTCGATGATGGGGCAGCTTTCATATGTGCGTGATTTGACCATCCAGAATATTTCCATTCGCGACGTGCCAATCACCTATGCAGATGCGCCAGCATTTGAGGCGCTAGGATTGACGGACACACCAGTCCTATCCCTGGGTATGCAGCATTTGAAAATGTTCGACCGGATTGCGATTGATTTCTCCAAACAGCGCATCCTGTTCGACCTGCCCCGCGCAGTTGCTCGCGATCTGCGCAGGCGCAATGCCCCGCGGATGTGACAATCAATATTAGAACAAGCGATCGTAATCTACACTCGAGCACCTGAACTGTAGCTTCCGACCAGACATAGAAAGCGTTAGCACTGCGCCTTGCCATTCGGTGCCTGCGAGCCCACATCCTGCTGGCTATGCCGCCCGATTCTGGAGATAACCGCCCATTAGAGGCCGATGGCTGGCACACGCTGCGGCGATTCCTGCCTTATCTGTGGCCGCGCGGCAATCCATCGCTAAGGGTGCGGATTGTTATCGCGCTGGTGCTGGTTCTGGCGGCAAAGACCGTCATCTTATCCCTGCCCTATGCCTACCGCAGCGCAGTTGATGCGATGTCCGGCAACGAGGCGACCAGCGAGGCAGTCTCGGTCGCGATGGCCTTGGTTCTCGCCTATGGCTTAGGCAGATTTACCGGCGTCACTTTCGACAATTTCCGCAACATCGTTTTCGAGCGGGTCGGCCAGATTGCAACGCTGACACTGGCGCAAGACGTTTTTCATCGTCTTCACAGTCTCAGCCTGCGGTTCCATTTGTCGCGACGCACGGGCGAGGTCACCAAGATCATCGAGCGCGGAACAAAGAGCATCGACACCATGCTCTATTTCTTGTTGTTCAACATTGCCCCCACTGCCATCGAGCTGACTGCCGTTGGCGTGATCTTCTACATCAATTTCGGCGGCGAACTGGTCATCGCCACTGCCATCACAGTGGTTTCTTATATCGCTATTACCCGCTGGATCACCGAATGGCGCACCAAGCTGCGGCGCGAGATGAACGATCTGGACGGCAAAGCGCTGGATCGCGCAGTGGATTCGCTGCTTAATTATGAAACCGTCAAATATTTCAACGCCGAGCAGCGCGAAGAGGCCCGCTATGGCGAAGCGGCCACATCTTATTCCAAAGCTGCGATCAAATCGGAAAATTCGCTCGGCCTGCTCAATATCGCACAGGCCGCTATCACCAACCTGCTGATGGCGGGCGCCATGGCTTATAGTGTGTGGGGCTGGAGCCAAGGCCGCTTTACCGTGGGCGATCTGGTGTTTGTGAATACCTATCTATTGCAGCTCTTCCGCCCGCTTGATCTGTTGGGCTTTGTTTATCGTTCAATCCGACAAGGGCTGGTCGATATGGGAGCAATGTTCGCGTTGATTGACACACCGGTGGAGGTGCAGGACGCGCCCAATGCCCCTCCCCTGTTGGTGAAACATGCCGCCATTCAATTCGACAATGTCCATTTTCAATATGAGGATGGTCGGCAAATCCTCAAAGGCCTCAGCTTTGAAGTGCCCGCCGGTTCGCAAACCGCCATTGTGGGTCCGTCGGGCGCGGGCAAGAGCACCATAGCACGGCTGCTGTTCCGTTTTTATGATCCGCAATCAGGCCGCGTCTTAATCGACGGTCAGAATATTGCCCTCGTAACGCAAGACAGCGTGCGTGCCGCTATTGGGATCGTTCCGCAAGACAGCGTGCTGTTCAACGACACGTTGCGCTATAACATTGCCTATGGCAGTGCAGCTGCAAGCGAGGAAGATGTGCTGCGCGCGGCACAAGACGCAGCGATCATGCCTTTCATCAAAGCTCAGCCATTAGGTCTGGAAACAGAGGTGGGCGAACGCGGGCTGAAATTGTCCGGTGGCGAGAAGCAGCGCGTTGCGATCGCTCGCACGCTGGTCAAGAACCCACCAATCCTGCTACTCGACGAGGCGACCAGTGCGTTGGACAGCCGAACGGAGCAAGACATCTTGGCTACGCTGCGGCGGATTGCACAAGACCGCACCACCATTGCCATCGCCCACCGGCTTTCCACAATTGCCGATGCGGACAATATCGTGGTTCTGGATCAAGGGCATCTGGCCGAGCAAGGCAGCCATACACAATTGCTGGCTGCAGATGGTCTGTATGCTGACATGTGGGCGCGCCAGCAGGCCGAAAGCCAGGAAGATCAAGACGCTCTAACATAGCCAGCCGTCGCTTAAACTGCGCCCATCTTTAATCGTGCCAACCGCCACAGCCTTGCAATAGCCAAGCCAGCAAGTATGTGCGCCGTTCACTTTAACGTGCGCGGCGCATTGTGACCCGCATCAACCGGACAATTATCTCGATGATCGACACCAAAGCCTTGCGCCGCGATTGGCTGACCAATCCGCGGGCTGAAATTCTTGCCGGTATTGTGGTCGCCCTTGCGTTGATTCCTGAGGCAATCGGGTTCTCAATCATTGCAGGGGTTGATCCCCGGGTAGGACTATACGCCTCGATCACGATTGCCATGGTTATCGCCTTTACCGGCGGCCGGCCTGGCATGATTTCAGCTGCAACGGCGGCGGTCGCTGTTGTGGTTGTCCCGCTGGTTCGCGATCACGGCGTCGAATATCTGTTTGCGGCGACCATATTGATGGGGATTTTCCAAGGCATCGCTGCCTTGCTGAGGTTGGAATTGCTGATGCAATTTGTCAGCCGCTCGGTCATCACCGGCTTCGTCAATGCGCTCGCTATCCTGATCTTCATGGCGCAATTGCCGCAAATGATCGACGTGCCCTGGGCAACCTATCCGTTGATCGCTGGCGCTTTGGCCATCATCTATCTCTTGCCACGGATCACAACGGCAGTGCCCTCGCCGCTCGTGGCCATCATCGTGCTGGGGGCGCTCACCATCGGCCTCGATATGAATGTGAACACCGTCAGCGACATGGGAGAGTTGCCCGAAGGCTTGCCCTATTTCGTGTTGCCTGACGTGCCGCTGACATGGGAAACCTTCAGCATTATCGCGCCCTACTCTGCCACAATGGCTGCCGTCGGCCTGCTCGAATCCTTGCTGACCGCGCAGATCGTGGACGATATGACCCACACCAACAGCAACAAGAGACGCGAGAGCGCGGGCCAAGGCATCGCCAATATAGCAGCAGCCTTGTTCGGCGGCATGGGTGGTTGCGCGATGATCGGCCAGTCGGTCATCAATGTGACCAGCGGAGGGCGCGGCAGATTGTCCGCCTTTACAGCTGGCCTGACGCTGCTGATCCTGCTTTGGTTGCTCGGCCCAATTGTTGGCCAGATCCCGATGGCCGCATTGGTTGCTGTGATGATCATGGTTTCCATCGGGACATTTTCATGGAACTCGATCCCCAACCTCAAACGTCATCCTTGGCAAAGCTCGGTTGTTATGGTCGCGACTGTCATCACCGTGGTCGCTACCCATAACCTTGCGCTGGGCGTGTTGGTGGGCGTGTTGTTATCGGGCATCTTCTTCACCCAGAAGGTGATGGGCATGTTTACAATCACTCGCCATGTCGAGAACGAGACCGCGATCTACACCGCGACCGGCCAAGTGTTCTTTGCCAGCGTGGACCGGTTTACCGCTGCGTTGGGTCCTGAAAGCACCCAGCCCGACCCTGCACCGCATGTGCTGATCGATGTGTCCGCCGCGCATTTCTGGGATATTTCCGCGATTGATGCGCTGGACAAGGTGGTCGAGCGGATGCGCCGCAATGGCCGCAGCGTAGAGGTCACGGGTCTCAACACGGCCAGCGCCGATTTGGTTGACCGTTATGCCCTGACCGACAAGACCGGGGTTGAGATCGGATTGGCGCCCCACCCCTAGGCCCGCCTAGTACCGCAGCACTATTCGCCAGAGGGCTTTTTGACTGGCTTGCGCAGACTTGCCGAAGACAGGTCCAGCTCGTCCTCTGCGATCACCTCGATCTCGCTACGAATGGCGCGCAGCTCATCGAGGAATTGGCTGGCATCGCCCACCACAACCAAGGTCGCCTTGGCAGGATCGACATATTTCTGGGCCGCCTCACTGGCCGCATCAGAACTTACCCCGGCCAAGGCATCGGCAAACCGCATCGCCTCGTCCGGCCCAAGGCCTTGCTGGAGCAAGCTGGCGACAATGCTATTAAACCCGCCGCTCGTTTCCAAGGATCTAGCATGACGCCCCGTCAGATACAGCCTGCGCTTTTGCAGCAAATCTTCGGGCAGTGGCTCTGCGCCCAACCGCGTAAATTCATCAAAGAAAATCTGCGCAACTTCGTCTGCTGTATCATTCTTGGTTTGCGCACTGGCAGTCAGGATGGAATCATCTGCCCGATCCGCAAATCCCGAGCCCGAGCCATAGCTGAGCGAACGCTTGGTCCGGATCTCAGTGAACAGCCGAGCGCTTGATCCCCCGCCCAGCACGCTGTTGGCCAGTTCCAAGGCATAGAAATCGACGCTTTTGCGCGATGGTGCGCGCACCGCAGCGATCACCGCAGCCTGCCCTGCATCGGGCATATCGACCACAATGGTGCGGACCGGCTGAACCGCACCAGCCCCCTTTTGCGGCACGACCGCTGCCGGGGTTTCAACAGACCAATCACCAAACATCTTTTGCGCCATTGCAGCGGCTGCGTCAGGCGCGATACCGCCGCTGACAACAATCTGCATGGCATCGGGATGATAATAAGATTGGCGATGAGCCAGCAGATCGTCCCGCGTGATCGCTGCAAGGCTTTCGCCTGTGCCGCCCGGCTGGCTGCCATAAGGCGCATCGCCATACATGGCCGCGCGCGCCACAAAACGCGCCAGGCTGCCTGGGTCTTTCACCGCGACCTGCAAATTGGCCACAGCACGGCTGCGCTCTCGTTCAAATTCCTTCTCGGGATAGGTCGCGCCGCGAATGATCTTGGCTGCCAATGCGCCGGCAGACTCAAGATTGGCAACCGGAGCCGTCAGGCTGAAGAAGGTACCATCGCTGTCGGCCCCGCCCCCAAATGATGCGCCCAGACTTTCAAAGCTGGCCGCAATTTGAGTCGCGTCCATGCCCTCGACACCCTTGTCAGCCAAATCGGCCGCCAAATCGGCCACGCCAGCATGCGAGCTCCAGTCGGTCTTACTGCCACCCGGCACCATCATCGTCACCGTCGCAATCGGAACCTCGCCGGTTTGCACAGCCACCAGCTTTATCCCATTGCTAAGCGTGCTTTCAACGATGTCTGGATTGGCCACATTCGGGCTCGCACCGGGGCCTGGGGGAGCCATGCGCTCTTCTTCGGGTAGGACTTGCCGAATGTCGCCGGTCGCGGGTGGCAAAGTCTTGAACGTGGGCATCGGCGCTGGATTGGCATAGCTGGCCGGGTCATCAGCGCCATTTGTATAGGTCAAGCTCACTTGGCGTTGGGGATCAAGATATTTTGCCGTTACTCGCAGGATATCGGCGGCGCTCACCTGGATAATTTCAGCCAGTCGCTGATCGGCAAATTCTGGATCGGCCGAGGAAACCAGGCCCTCTGCCAAGGCAAAGGCCCTACCCCGAGCGGTCTCGCGGCGGCGCAATTCGCTTGCGACGATTTCGCTCTTGGCTTCGGCCAATTCTGCCTCGCTCACAGGTTCGGTACGCAGACGTGCCACAACGGCGTTCAGACTGGCCATGGCCGGATCGATCGCATCGTCTCCGGCAACCACTGCATAGCTGTTGAACTGCCCGGCATTACGATAAAGCCAAGCGCTGGCTGATACCTCCACCGCTTGCCCGCTTCGGATCAGAGCATTGTCGAGGCGGCTATTGTCACCTCTGCTCAAGATCGCCTCTAACACTTTGAGAGCGGCCGCATCGCCATGGGTTGTGGCAGGTGCTTTCCAGATCGCACCCACAACAGGCAACGGCACATTGGGCGCGGTGGCATGGACCGTTCGCGGATCTTGCAAGGCCGGCTCTTGCCCTTCAACCGTCAGAGCGATCGGGTTTTGGCGTGGCTCGATATCGGCGAAATATTCCTCCACAAGGCTGCGCAGCTCGTCCATTTCAAAATTGCCCGCAACAATCAGCGTTGCTGTATCGGGGCCATAATAGGCTTCATAAAATGCCCGTGCATCATCCAATGTCGCACTGTCGAGATCTTCGATCGAACCAATGCTGGGGCGACGGTGAGGCATTATGTCAAATGCGTTTTCGGGCAGCACAAACCGCGTCAGGCGGCCATAGGGAGGCGCAAGAACCCGCTGGCGCAATTCTTCTTTCACCACGCCGCGTTCGGTTTCGAACACCTCTTCGTCCACCACAACCTTGGCCATGCGTTCGCGGTGGGTCCACAGCATGGTTTCCAGATAGGCCGCGGGAACCTGCTCGAAATAATTCGTCCGGTCGATCCCGTTCGAGGCGTTGCGCGTTCCGCCAATATCGGCAGTCAGGCCATAGATCATATTGTAAGGCATATTCTCGGTCTTGCGGCTAAGAATATGCTCGAACAGATGTGCAAACCCACTGCGTCCATCGGGATCGAGCCGCGCGCCAATTGGATACCACATCGATGTTGTCACCGTGCTGGTGCTGGCATCGGGGATGGCAATGACGCGCAAACCATTGTCGAGTGTCCACATAGTGTACTCGATTTTGGGTGCGGAGAGTTGAGCTTCAGAGGCACCCGCTGCATCCGTATGGCCATCGGCCATAGCCGGTGAGGTAAATGCCAGAGTGCCAGCCGTAACGCTGCCAAACAGAATGTGCCTGATCATCAAATCTCGTCCCATGAAAAATTACTGCCTGCGTTAGAGCGGCAATCTCACCACTGCTCAAGGACGCGAGGCCGAATTCACTATCAAGCGCCGATATCTATCGACGTGTGGCGTCGGACAAATCAAGCAGAGCCTGCAGCGCTTCATCCTTGCCCTCTGCCGGTACAAACAGGTGATCATGATGGAATGCGGCCACCACATTGCAGGCGATATTTTGTGCAGCCAATGCGTTTGAGACAGCAGCGGTCAGACCCACTGCCTCCAGATCAGATTGTACTTGCAAGGTAATCCGGGCGAAATCGGCGCCAGATTGTTCCAGCTCCATAGCGACACCGGCGGGAACGATAGCGGTGACGCCTTCTTGTTCGCGAAAGGTGCCGATGGATGCGCCCAAGATCTGCGGCGCAATTTCACGAGAGACGAGGACGAAACGGTACAATTGTTGATCCAGCACTGGATCCATCGATGCAATCAGTTCCGAGATGTCTGATAGGGCCACGGCGAAATTCGGAGGCTACAGGATATATTTGCTAAGGTCGCTATTGCCCGCCAGATCGGACAAGCGATCTTGGACATAGGCAGCGTCAATCTTGATCGTTTCGCCGACATGATCCTCGGCTTCAAAGCTGATTTCCTCCAACAGCTTTTCCATCACCGTCTGCAATCGGCGAGCACCAATATTCTCTATCGTGTCATTCACTTGTGCCGCGATTTTTGCCACCTCGGTCACTGCGTCATCGGCAAAGTCCAATTCCACCTTCTCGGTACCGATCAGTGCTTTATACTGCTCAACCAGATTGGCCTTGGTTTCGCTTAGAATACGCACGAAATCCTCTTCCGTCAGGGCGCGCAACTCCACCCGGATCGGCAGCCGTCCCTGCAATTCGGGCAGCATGTCCGACGGCTTGGCGACATGGAACGCACCGCTGGCGATGAACAGCACATGGTCGGTTTTCATCGGGCCATATTTTGTCGAAACGGTAGTGCCTTCGATCAGCGGCAGCAGATCGCGCTGCACGCCTTCGCGGCTGACCGATCCGCCGCGCACATCGCTGACCGCAATCTTGTCGATCTCGTCCAGAAACACGATGCCATTGGTCTCGGCATTTTCCAGCGCAACCCGGGCTACATCATCTTGATCCATCCGCTTTTCGGCTTCTTCTTCAACCAGCTTGTCCCACGCATCGGGCACCCGCAGCTTGCGCCGCTTGGTCGGGGTCTTGCCAAAGGCTTTACCCATCATATCGCTCAGGTCGATCATGCCGACATTGCCGCCCATGCCGGGGATATCCATCGGCATACTAGGGGCTTCGCTCACCTCGATCTCAACCTCGACCTCGTTCATCGCATTTTGGACGATCCGCTCGCGGAAACTTTCGCGCGTAGCTTCAGAGGCATTGTCTCCTACCAGCGCATTCAGCAGACGCTCCATGGCTGCTTCGCTGGCGGCTTCGCGCACAGCATCGCGGCGGCGGTCTTTTTCCAGCCGGATCGCTTCTTCAACCAGGTCGCGCGCGATCTGCTCAACGTCGCGGCCAACATAGCCGACTTCGGTGAATTTAGTCGCTTCGATCTTGATAAAAGGCGCCTCGGCCAGCTTGGCCAGACGGCGGCTGATCTCTGTCTTGCCGCAACCGGTGGGCCCGATCATTAGGATATTCTTGGGGGTGACCTCGTCGCGCAAATCCGGGCCAAGCCGCTGACGCCGCCAGCGATTGCGCAAGGCAACCGCAACTGCGCGTTTGGCGTCTTTCTGGCCGATAATGTGTTCATCGAGCGCGGCAACAATGGCCTTGGGGGTGAGGTTGTCGGTCATAGGTCCTGAATTTTCAGTAAGAGAGTTCAAATGGTCTCGACGGTCACATTGCCGTTGGTAAACACGCAAATATCGGCCGCAACCTGCATCGCTTTGCGCGCCAGCGTTTCGGCATCGTCTTCATATTCAGCCAAAGCGCGTCCTGCGGCCAAAGCGTAATTTCCGCCTGAGCCAATCGCTGCGATCCCACCTTCGGGTTCAAGCACATCGCCATTGCCGGTCAACACCAGCAGGCTGTCGGCATCGGCCACAATCATCAAAGCTTCCAGATTGCGCAGATATTTGTCGGTCCGCCAATCCTTGGCCAATTCAACCGAGGCGCGCAAAAGCTGGCCAGAATATTGCTCCAGCTTCTTTTCCAACCGTTCAAACAGGGTGAATGCGTCCGCCGTGGCGCCTGCAAATCCGGCGATCACGTTGCCGCCTTCACCAATCCTGCGCACTTTGCGCGCATTGGGCTTCATCACGGTGTTGCCCATGGAAACCTGGCCATCGCCGGCAATCACAGTTTGATCACCCAGCTTTACACCGATGATGGTTGTACCGTGCCATTGCGTAAGGCCGTGAGCGGAGTGTTTATCGTCCATCACCGCAATATGGGGCGTGGCGATGCGTGATCAAGTCACTTCGTTTGAACGAGATCCAACCAAACACGCCTTTCAGGCGAAGGTGTTAGACCCCGCCACCGCCGGCACCTGGTGCGCCGACCTGCCCGATATTGCCGAACAGATCTTCGAAGAAGCCGCGTTCACGGCCCAACGTTGGTGTCTTGTCACCATCGGGGCGCAACCGCACAACTTGATCGATCCCGGTCCGCTCTGCCGAAGCGACATTGCCAGCTTCGTCAAACTGCACAGCAATCACGGCGTGCGACTGGATGCGCGGGCGGATGAAAGGTTTGCGGCCCGTCACGGACGAGACATAATACCAGGTTGGCTCGCCAAATTGACTGGTAAAGGTCGGGCGGCCCAGCGTGCCTTCGACAGATCGCTGATTGTCAATTCCGGGTTGGATCGAGCGAACCAACAAATTGTCGACCACATAACCACGCGATTCGCGGATCGAGCTGCAACCAGACAAGGCCACGCCAATCGCCGCAATCAGGCCAAATTTTACAGCCTTGTGCAAGTTCATGTGCATGTTCATCAAAACGCCAACCTTTTCACTTTCAACCAACCCAGGGCAACGAGTGTTTGCTACCGGGCGATGCGTAACTATATCAATGGGCCTATATCACCGGCCCTGTATTTCTGGCCAAAGCCTTACGGCCATGCTGCGCGCCATGCAACGCTATCAGCACAAGCCATTGGGTATTACCGTTTGAATTCTGGCTGAACGTAATCGCGTTTCGCCATTGTGGGACCAATATAATCAATGTCATTCTTTTCCAGACTGTTTTCCACCAAACCCGATCCGCGCGAGTTGGTGCGTCCCTTGTGGCATCAAGTCATTTCGGTCGCGCGCGATCCGCAATGGTATGCGACGTGCAAAGTGGCCGATACGGTGGATGGCCGGTTCGACATGATTACAGCCGTGCTTTCGGTCGCCTTGGTGCGGGTAGAGGCGAGCGATGAATTGCGCCCTTACAGCGCCTTGATCACCGAATTGTTTGTGGAAGATATGGACGGACAATTACGAGAGCTTGGCACCAATGACGTTGTGGTGGGCAAGCGAATGGGTAAATTGATGGCCGCTATGGGTGGACGCCTGGGTGCCTATCGCGCCGCAATAGACAGCGATGATCCGGCGGGCGAGCTGGCCCAGGCCGCCCAGCGTAACATCAGCTTTGCCGAGGATGGCCAGCCTGATTGCGTTGCGCATAGACTGCTCGCCTTCTCGAAGCGCCTGATCGAGCTTGGTGACGACGCCATTCTGGCCGCGGAGAATGTTCAATGAGCGCGCCCGAACTTTCCCGTCCGGTAAAGGATCGCCAGCTGCCCGCCGAACCGATCCGCATCACCGCAAAACCGGAAGAGTGCGCCGCGCTGGCGCAGCGCTTTGCCATCCCGTCGGTGGAACGGTTGACCGCCGAAATTGTCCTGCAACCCGATGGCAAGGCAATATTGGCAACAGGCAAGCTGAAAGCGCGTATCATCCAAACATGCGCCGTATCGGGCGATGATTTCCCGACTGTAATTGCTGAGCCGTTGCGATTGCGCTTTGTCCAGGAAACCCCCGTGACGATCACGCAAGAAGGCGAAGAGATCGAGATTGATCTGACCTCGGACGAAAGCGACGAAATCGAATATTCTGGCGAGACTTTCGATCTGGGCGAAGCCGTTGCGCAGACGCTGGGGCTTGCAATTGATCCTTATGCAGAAGGCCCCAATGCCGACGCGATACGGGAAAAGGCGGGCCTATCCGCTGATGATCAACCCTCTGGCCCTCTGGCCGAAGCTTTGGCAGCCCTCAAGAAGAATTAGAGCCCTTCAGCAGCCAGTATTGCGCCGAAAAACGGCAGCCGGCGATCGCATACGCATACCCGGCATCTCCCTCGCCCACTCAAGTTTGTTGCGCTGAGCGACCAAGCGTGTAGCTTGGCATAGCAGCGCAGGGTTCCACCGGAAAATGCGCTGAGAAACAGGTAGGTCGCAGCCTGATTTCCTGACTCGAATCTTAGGGGGAATCGAAATGACAAATGCGACCAATGCAGCACCAATTGGCAATCGTGGGCGGATCCAATCGCTCGACATTCTACGCGGAGTTGCCGTCTTCGGCATCTTGTTGATGAATATCACTGCCTTCGCATTGGTCTTTCCTGCCTATTACAACCCCACCATTGATGGCGGTGCAACCGGCACAAATCTTGCCACCTATGAGGTAGTGACCGTGCTGTTTGAAGGCACGATGCGCGGGATATTCTCGCTGCTATTTGGGGCGGGCATTGTACTCCTAACCTCAAGAATGGAAGAAGGCGGGGCCGGACTGATGACGGCCGAGATCCACTTTCGCAGGATGATGTGGCTGTTGCTGTTTGGCTTCATCCATTGGGCGCTGATGCTGTGGATCGGCGAAATTTTGTTTGCTTACGCCATTTGCGGGCTACTTCTGTTCGCCCCTAGAAAACTGCCGGCATCCCAGCAGTTGATTATCGCCGGTCTGATTTTGTCCGTGGCGCTGTTCATGGCCAATCAGGATTATCAAGCAACCAAAGCCAGCGAAGTTGCCTATCAATCGGTCGAGAATTCACTGGTAGAAGGCGCGACGCCCACAGCGCAGCAGCAAAGCGTGATCGACGAATGGAAAACTCATCAGGCCCACGCCTCGATCAGCGAGCAGGACGCTGAGGGTCAGCGTATGATCCGCACACTGCCCTATTGGGAAGCGGTGAAAGCGCAATTCCCCTTGGCTTACGATTACCAATGGGCCACGGCTCCACGTTGGCTATTGCTGGATATCGTTCCTTTCATGTTGATCGGAATGGCTTTCCTCAAGCTTGGCCTGCTGAACGCGGCTGCCAAAACCCGAACATATCTGGCCATGTTCGTCCTAGGCTATGGAGTGGGCGTTCCGCTGGGCATGTATGAGGTCGGGCTGACCGTGGCCGGAGAATTCTCTGCCGTGTCGATTGCCGAGGCCGATCGAACCTATCAGATCAGTCGATTGGCGATGGTCATCGGGCATCTTGGACTGCTGCTCTTGATTATCAAATCTGGCATCCTTGCGCCATTGCAGCGCGCCTTTGCAGCCGCTGGAAAAATGGCTCTGACCAATTATTTGATGCAGTCGGTTATCTGCGTCACGTTGTTCTATGGCTTTGGATTTGCGTTGTTCGGGGCATTTGAGCGCTACGAGCTGTATTACATCGTCGGCGCGATCTGCATCGTTCAACTGATCTGGAGCGTGCTGTGGCTCAAGGCGTTTCGCTTTGGCCCGTTCGAATGGCTGTGGCGCTCGCTAACCTATTGGAAAATCCAGCCATTGCGCTTGCGCGGAGATGGCCAGACGCAGGGGTAAATGCGGCTCTAGCTTTGCCCCATAATCCTCTTGGGGCGGATGTTAGAATAGCGGGACTGGGGGAACCAGCTGGATATTGTTCGCATGAGATGGGCGGAACCGGTCGCTTTCATATTGTCGCACGAGATGGCCTCTCGAACCGCGACATCTCCCATCCAAACCTCTGCAAGATCAGCCAGCTTGGTATGCAAATACAGATCGACATCCTTGCCCGGATCATCGGTGCATAGATCAACATCTTGCGAAGAAGCGATCAACCACCACCGACCATAGGTCTGAACATCGCTTAGGGTTACGCTGATCACCGTTTCTCCGTCAGGCAATTCATCGGCCTTCAGCGACCGGTGAAAATCCCACATGAATGTGCCGGCATCCAGATCCTCGTCGCGGATGCGTCGGCGCGCCCAACGCAAACCCCACTTTGTCATCTGATCGATCAGGGGCGCAAGCTCCCTCCCGCAACGGGTCAGATGATATTCGGTGGTTTGCCCGGTTCCGGCCTTCTTGATGATTAGCCCATTGGCTTCCATCTGCTTGAGGCGGTTGCTCAAAACGGTGGGCGATATGCGAGGCAGCGCGCGCTGAAAATTCTTATAGCGTGTGGCCCCCAAAAGAAATTCTCGCAAGATCAGCAGGACCCACCGGTCTCCGATAATGTCCGCCGCTTTCACCGCCGGACACAGGCTCCCAGAACTGCTCATTGGTTTCTCCTGTTTCGTGCGCACTCAAACGCGACCCGTGGCCAAACCTACCACAGTTCGCAGGCTTCGCACGGGTTACTACGCAAAGCATAGCGGCATCCTACGTCAAAAATAGCGGCTTGCTGCGTTTCGCAAACTATCTGCTGATCAGCAATTGCGCGATTGTTCTTGTGTCGCCGGAATGGTCCGGTCGCATTTAGGAGAATTACGATGCCAATGGTTACAATCGACGTCATCAAAGATGTTTTCACGCCTGCTCAAAAAGCGGAAATGATCGAAAAAATTACAGACACAATGGTCGCACTGGAAGGTGAAGCCTTGCGTCCGGTCACTTGGGTTCGGATCAATGAATTTGAGCAGGGTGACTGGGGTATTGGTGGACACATGCTGTTTGCTGCCGATGTGCATGATATGGCTGCAGGCAAATCACAAGCCGCCTAGATCAGCGCGCGCATACTGACTAGGATGGGGCCGGCACAAACTGCTGGCCCCTTTTCGTTTAATGTCGACATCTAGGCTCGGCAGCGAACAATTGCGTCGCAGTTGAGATATTTGCCAACTTCCTATAGCGTCACGCAATCAGGGGTCGCGGCCTGCCATCAAGGATCACTATGCCCGACCAACCAGCTCAGACGCGCCTCTATCAAAATCATCATCTGGATTCGACGCGGTGGAAGTGGTTCGACCCGCGCGACGACGATATCATCATCGCAACGTCCTATAAGGCTGGGACAACGCTGATGCAGACGATTGTTGGAAACCTGCTGTTCCCGACCGGAGATCTGCCTGGCCCCGCCTCGTTCATTTCACCCTGGCTCGATTTTAGGCCAATCCCTTTGGAAATGGTGCTTGGCCAGCTGGAGGCGCAGGACCATCGCCGATATATCAAGACCCATACACCGCTGGATGGGCTGCCCTATTACCCGCAGGCCAAATATCTTTGTGTTACTCGCGACCCAAGAGACGTGTTCATGTCTTTGCTCAATCATTGGGGCAGTCACACGGACGAGTTCTATGCCGCGGCAAACGGGCTTCCGGGCCGCGTTGGTGATGAATTTCCCAGATATGGCGGAGATGTGAAGCAGATCTGGCGCGATTGGATCACGCGTAGCTGGTTCGATTGGGAGATCGGAGGCTACCCCTATTGGTCGCACCTCAGCTATGCATTGACCTTCTGGGAACACAGACATCAATCCAATATCAAGCTGGTCCATTTCAACGATCTTCTGTCCGATCTGGATGGCCAGATGCGCGATATCGCTGGATTTCTCGACATCGACGTTCCCGCTGAACTGTGGCCCGAAGTGGTTAGACGATGCACCTTTGCAGAGGTCAAGAAGGACCCGTCAAAGGTGGTGGGAGAGAACATTGCTTTCGCGTTTAAAGGCGGTGCAGATACCTTTATCAACAAGGGGACCAATGGCCGCTGGGTTGGTGTGCTGGATGATGAGGATCTGGCGCTTTACCATGAAGCGATGAGCAAGCTTCCGCCAGACTATGCCGATTGGCTTCAAAATGGCGGCTCAGACCATCTGGAGTGAAAGGTGGGATGCAGGGCGGATAACGAGCTCCTTCAAACCTCAAACAGTTCGCACAGCTGGATTATGCCCAGGCAAGCACGATTTGACTGATAGAAGGAGCCTTTGGCGCGTTCAGTTCTGAACCAAGAAGCTTTGCAAGGCAGTAACAGCTGCGTCTTCATCCAATATCGGCGCATGGCCGCGCAAGGGAACCTCGGCAAAAGCCATTTTACCATCTCGCCGCCTGCGCATTTCGGCGACGGTCTCGGCCCTGAGAATATCGCTATGTCCACCGCGAATGGTCAGAATGGGAATATCCCTTAGCCCATCCCACATGGACCAAAGATCGGGCGGAACAGCTGTGGTGTTATCGGGCTCCATGCCTTTGGCAATCGCGCGGTCATAGGCAAATTCTACCCGTCCATCGGGCAATTCGCGGCACGTGCGCTTGGCAAAGTTCATCCAGTCATCCGCCTCAAAGTCCAGCAATGCGCTGCTATTGATCGCCCTGCATTGGGCGGCCGCTTGATCCCAATTTGCCATTGGCTCGCTTGGTCCGACATAGCTGCGAATACGGTTGAGCCCCTCTTCGCTGACCTCTGGACCTACATCATTCAGCACAATAGCGACGATCCGCTGTGGCTGTTGCGTGCCCATCATCATCGCCATCAGCCCGCCCATTGATGTGCCGATGCAAATGAGCTTATCGATCCCAAGCTTGTCCAGCAGAGACCACATATCGGCGACATAGATGTCGGGGCGATAATTGGTCGGATCACTGTCTGCTTCAGACAGGCCGCGCCCACGCTGGTCCGGCACAATAATGCGTCGGTTGGTTTGGCCCAATAGCTCGATCAAGGGTTCAAAATCGGCCGCATTTCGGGTGAGCCCATGCATCATCAGCAAAGGTGTTGCAGGGTCGGCATTTGGGGTGGCGGCGTAATCGCGCGCGAACAGCCTTAATCGGCCATCCGCGCTGCGAAAATAGTGCGCGCTAAAGGGTCTGCCCATGGGCATCATGGCTCCCTTTAGAAGCGCACCTCGCCAGTCACATAGAACCTGCGTGGATCGCCGTAGAACCCGGTCAATGTGCCCTCCAAACCCAATGTAGAGGCGAACGGCGCACCGCCTGTGCCGCCAGCGACGAAGTTATAGCCTGCTACGACGTAACGCTTGTCGAACAGGTTCTTGCCGTGAACACCGATTGAGAAGCGGTCGCTATCATCGGTGTAAACGATGCTCGCATCGACGAGTTCAAACCCTTCCTGATCCAAGAACGGATTGGCCACTTCAAACTGGCTGGCCTCGGAACGCAGCGACACAGAGCCAAGGAAGTCGACCATACCGGTGGCTGCCGGAATGCCGAAGTTAAAGCCCATGTGGGCAGTAATATCGGGGGTGTTCTGGAACACGCGTTGATCAGCGACATCCACTCCAAATGCATCGATAAAGGTGTTGTATTCTGCATCCACCACGCCGAGCGACCAATTGACCGAGAAGCGGCTACCATCACCGGCAAAATCGCGTCCGACCAAGGCTGAACCTTCAAATTCAAAACCGTTTACATCGGCGCTTGCCGCGTTCGACGTGACCCCGATGAAGCTGTCATTGACGCCGTCACCGGTTGAATCGACCCCAACCGAGCCTGGGATTTGCACATCGTTGTAGTCTCCCTTGAAGATCGCAAGGGCGATGTTCAGCCGGTTGTCGAGCAGGGATGCTTTCCAGCCCAATTCAAAGCTGTCTACGGTTTCCGGAGCGAACCGCAGAAATTCGAACTGGTCGGCAAAGTCGATGTCGCCATCGCCATCCAGATCGGGTGCTGCGCTGGTCTGGCCGCGAGGATCGAAGCCGCCACCTTTGAAGCCGCGCGAATAGGAGAAATAGAGATTGTGGTTCTCGTTCGGCTGGTAATTGATTGAGGCGCGCGGAGTGAATTCCTTGAAGGTCTCGCTACCGTCAAAATCCGATGTAACCGCAATTGGAATGGCGGTTGAAGGGCCAAACAGATCCGAAAAGCCACCAATAAATGTTGTCCGCAAGACGCGGCTGGAGCGTTTGTCATTGGTGTAACGACCACCCACCGAAACGCTCAGGCGGTCGGTAAGATCATAGGTAAAATCACCAAAGACAGACCATGTTTCGGTATTCACGTCGCCCAATGTCTGCGCGTTAAGGCCCGGCAGCGAAATCAGGTCTCCTGTTGTAAACAACGCCACGTCAAATGCGGTGAAGGCATTGGCATCCAGATAGTAGGCGCCGAGGACACCGGACAGGCGATCACCTTCATACAAGAGCTGTAGTTCTTGGCTGAATTGATCGTTTTCATAAATTGCGGGAACATCAAGATCGGCTGCGGGAAGGCTGTCAAAATCGATCGGGCTGGTGGAGCTATCCTCGCGATAGCCGGTGATCGATTTAAGAGTAATCGTGTCGCTCACTTCCAACGCGATGTTGAGCGATCCGCCATAGGCTTCAACTTCCTGGTCGACGATATTCAGGCCGGCACGCGTGTCATAGGGATCATCCAGAACAGGAGCCCCAGTGAACAGGCTGGTGATTAACCGGCCGCCTTGCCGCGCCTCGCTGTTGTCTTTCACATAGTCGCCGGACAGACGGACAAACAGCGGGCCATTGTCATACTCGATCGTGCCGCGCGCAGCCCAGACATCTTTGTTATAATTCTCTGTACCCAAATTGATATTGTCGCCAAAACCGCCGCGCGACAGTCGCGCTCCGCTCGCACCGATACGCAAATTTTCGCTGACTGGGGTGGATGCAGTGACGACCAGATCGGCCTGATTGTAGGAACCATATGTGCCGCGCACTTTCAGCTGCATTTCATCGGGCAGCCTTGCGGTTACATATTTGATCGCGCCGCCGATGGTGTTGCGACCGTAGAGGGTGCCCTGAGGGCCGCGCAGAACCTCGATCCGCTCAACATCATAGACGTCCAATACGGCCGCCTGCGGACGGTTGAGATAGACATCATCGACATACAGACCCACGCCCGCTTCAAATCCAGCAACCGGGTCTTGTTGGCCAACACCGCGAATGAATGCGCTGAGCGTGGTGTTGGTGCCGCGGCTCACTTCCAGGGTCAGATTGGGCACTTCTTGTGCAATCTGGGTAATCTCCAGAGTGCCAGAACGCTCCAATTGTTCAGCCGATATGGCGGTCACGGCGATCGGCACATCCAAGGCGCGTTCTTCGCGGCGACGTGCGGTAACAAAAATTACATTGCCGCTCTCGTCATCGCTTACCTCTTCAGCGGGCTGGGTTTCCTGAGCCGCAACAGAGGCCGGTGCCATGGCCGCCGCTATGGCGAGGCCAGCACAACCTGCAAAAAACTTTCCATTCGAACTTAGCGAAATACGAGCCATGATCTCTCTCCCAATCTGCAATATCGAGCACCCTTATTGAAAGTTGAACCACCATTCAAGTTTATTCTTGCGTGCTTTCCGATTGGTCTGTTACTAAAGCCATCGCGACAGGGGACATGATATCGATACTATGACTGCCAAAGGTTCCGAATCTATCGCTGGAGCAAAGACGCCGCGCACCGCACGCGGACGCAAAACTTTGCGCAAGCTCCTCGATGCGGCCGCTGTCGAGTTTGGTGAGAAGGGGTTTCATGCAGCCTCCGTCATTTCCATAACGAGCCGTGCTGAAGTCGCCTTGGGGTCTTTCTATACCTATTTCGACAGCAAGGATGCTCTGTTCCAAGCTTTGGTCCAAGACATGAGCAGTCAGGTTAAATCGCATGCCGCATCGGCGGTGGGCGCACTGAAAGAGAACGCGGAGCCCAGTGCGCTGGATGTGGAGGAAGTGGCATTGGCGAGCTTCCTACGTTTTGCGAGCGAGCATAAGGAGATCTACCGCATCATCGACGAATCTGAATTTGTCGATCCGGTGGCCTATCGCGCGCATTACGAAGGAACTGCTGCCCGTATTCTCGAACGACTGCAGGCGGGTGCGCAGGCAGGCGAATTGAGCCCGGACGTTGAAGAAGCGCACGCTTGGGCTGTTATGGGTATGAATGTATTTTTGGGCTTGAGATATGCGGTCTGGTCGCAAGATAACGATAGCCTCGACATCGCGAGTATAGCGCGAAAAATTCTCGAGAAGGGTATTACCCAATCCTCCCGCGCCTCACGTTAGCGGGATGAATAACCCCGCCCAAAGCTGAAGAGCTTCGCCAAGTCGTGATTTCAAACGGGGCGGAAAGCACAGTCTCTGAAACCGCTTTACCATCCTATCACAAACAGTCGCCGCGGCTGAGATATCGATCGTCAAACAGCATGGGAATTGGTCGTGGCACGCGCGAATTGGCTGCATGGCCAGGGAGGGATTGTGCATGGATATGCAGGTGAGGCTCTTCGGTGTTGCCAGAGTTTCCAACTTGTCCGAGCAGGTCTCCAACTTCGATTTGCTGGCCTGCAACCACCTGAATGGAACCCTGACGAAAATGCGCCAAGACAACATGTGCATCTTTGCAGGAAAGCTCCACGAGATTGGCTCCCTCGTCAGAGCGGTACTCAAACCCCGCCAGATTGTCGGGCTTGTTGTTCTCGACGGACAAAACCTTGCCCCCGCAAGGTGCGCGAACGAGCTCGCCAAAAATGGCATAATGGGCCGGATCAGTGGGCTTTGGATGGTAGGACAAATGCGCGAGGGTCCGAAATCCAAATTGATTTCGCTTTGTAAAATCCACCGAATGTTTCTCGAAGGACGAGCCTGTGTTTGGACCTTCATAAAAATGCGCATTCAACAGCAACGAATTGCCACCCGATAGGACACAAGACCCCGCACTACGGGCCAGCGGTGACGCCAATCTGGCGAAAGGCCCGTCCGGCTGCATGCGTCCGGTTGCGCCGCATCCAATCAACAACAGACCCATAACTGACATCGCCATACCGGCAACCATAGCCAGTCGCGAAGGTGATTGGCGCGCCGAAGGAACTGGCCTTCGTGCTCGCCAGATGGCCAGCAGAAACAGAACCAGATAGAGGCCAGCGCCATAGATTGGAGGATAAACCCATATCCCTGCCAGCATCAGGCCAATCAGAAAAAGGCCTGCCCCTGCGACCAGCAGGGCGAAGTTGCGACGATCGACCGCCCGGGCCGAAGCCACCATCCAGATGATGCTCAGCGCAAGAACATTCTGAACCAAAATTGCAAAAAGAACCATGCGCCCCTCAGCTCCGCCAGATCAGCCGCAACACAGTTGGGCTGCCTTACCTCTTGGCGCGATGACATGATGTTGAAGAGGAAGTCAAATGACCGCGACAAGGCATCGTTTACACTCGCTTCAGCGCCTGCAAGCGGAGCGGCAAACACGATTTCTGCTACCACTTTGGCGTTCGATCATGAACAGTGGGTTCAACACCAATTCACCCTAGCGTGGCCAGTCTTCTTTCCCACGGGTAAATCTTAGAGGGAGGATATGTATGCTGAAGCAAAGTATGGGAATCGCTGCTTTACTCTGCACATGTTCAGCGGCAAGCGCTGAAACACTGACTGTCGCAGGCGTTTATGCAGCAAAGGCCGACATTGCCCCCGACATCCACACGATAGCCGTTGAAGGCTTCGGCGGTGACGCTGGACAAGAGCTCTCATTCTTACTCACTGACTTGCTGCAGGATGTAGACGTCACCGAAGAGCCTTGGTTCTCGTTTGTACCGGCAGCAACATTAGCCCAGATCGGCTCGATAGAGAAACAAGACTCGAGGATATTGGCCGGGGTTGAGCCGAGCGGAGCGCATTCTCCTCAATCTATCGCTGTCTTGCGAGGAACTGCACGCTCACAAACCAATGATTACGAGACAAGCTCCAAGAAGGTGAAGTCATGTGTCGAGAAAGAGAACGGCAAATGCGTTGAGCGCATTGTAGAAGTCTATGAATGTCGCGATCTGACGGTGAGCTATTCGCCCTCTCTGCGGCTCATCGCATCTGACGGTGCGCTATTATACGAGAATTCGGACTACAGAGAAGCCACCCAAACCTACTGCGAAGATGAAGATCGAATTCCCGACCCGGGCAATATGCTGGCCTCGCTTGCTGCGCAGTATGCGTATTCCGTAAGATTAGAGATGGCCCCCCAATTCAGAGCCGAGCGTTTTCGAATCCTGGAAAGTCGCAAAGGATTGTCCAAGGCAGATAGGCCAAAGTTCAAAGATGCAGTCAGGCTGACAAAAAGCGATCCAGCCGCCGCTTGCCAAGAATTCATCAAGCTTGAAAGCGATTACCCGAAACACGTCTCTATCTTGTTCAACATAGGCCTGTGCCAGGAGAGCCAAGACGAACTTGGCGACGCTCGCAAGTACTACCTTCGAGTCCTGTCGTACGAGCCAGGCAAGGACATTGCTCTGGCAAGTTTAGCGCGAATCGAAAGTCGGCTGGCCGCTGAGCGCCAAATCTCCGACCACCTCAATACTCGTTGAACTGCTGCGACTTCGATTGCTCTTGTACATGTGAGGCGCAGAATCGCCTTGATACAGTGGCCGAGGTCAACGTCCGCAATCGGGTGGAAAGCGGATCAGATTATGGACGAGATACTCTGTCTACTCATATTGCGATGCAGGGCCAAACACCCCTCACTTTCAATCGCCACGAGATCATAAATGATCCTATGCTCCGCTGCGTCCAGATAAATCCTCTACAAAATTCGATGTCCATTGGTGGATGTCATCATTGCGGACCGTTTCCACCAGCGCAGCGTACCGTTTTTTGCGTTCTTCGAGCGGCATGTCCAGCGCAGTGCGGATTGCCCGAGATAGATCGTCTGGGCTGTGTGGATTGACCAAAATTGCATCCGTTAGCTGATGGGCCGCCCCAGCAAATTTTGATAAAATTAGCACGCCGGGATCCTGTGGATCTTGCGCCGCGATATATTCCTTGGCGACCAAATTCATCCCATCGCGCAGGGGCGTTACCAAGCAGATTTTCGCCGAACGAAAGAAACCGCAAAGCTCAGCCAGACTATGCCCGCGGTTCACATAGCGGATGGGCACAATATCGACTTCCGAGCGGGCCCCATTGATTTGGCCGGTTTTTTGTTCGAGTTCAGCCCGAATATCTTGATAACTGCCCACATCTTCGCGGCTTGGCGGGGCAATTTGGATATACACTAGATCGCGCACCCGATCAGGGTTTTGGTCAAAAAACCGCGAGATTCCGTCGATCCGCTCGGGTAATCCCTTTGAATAATCGAGCCGGTCCACGCCAATCATAGCGGTGCGATGACGGGTGCTTTCGAGCAGTCTTTGTGCGGCCTCCTTAGCTTCTGAAGTGGCGCCTTGGGCTTGGATGTGATCCCAATCCACACCGATGGGATAGGCCCGCGCGCAAGTAACCTTGCCCTCAAAACGGATTTCTCCGGTGTCTTCGTTGACCTCAGCGCCAAGTTCTTTCTCACAGTAATGCTGAAAGCTGCCCAACCATTCATTGGTCTGGAAGCCGATCACGTCATATTCCAGCATCGTGCGTACCAAACGCTCATGATATGGGAGTGACACAAACAGCCGCGCTGGTGGCCAAGGTGTGTGAAGGAAGAACCCGATCCGGTTCTTAAAGCCGCGCGAACGGAGCCGCTCGCCTAAGGGCAGCAGATGGTAATCATGCACCCAAATCAGGTCGTCTGGTTCGATTAGCGGTGAAACGCTCTCAGCGAAGTGCTCATTGACCCGCTCATACCCCTTGCCGAACTCATTTTCATATTCGGTTAAATCGAGGCGGTAGTGAAATAGCGGCCACAGTGTGGAATTTGCATAGCCGTTGTAATATTCTTCAACGTCATGTGCACTGAGGTCGATTGTGGCTGTCGTAACCCCGCCATTATTGTTCAACTGGATGTGCCCGGTGGTCTCATCCGCTTCGTTGCCTGACCACCCGAACCAGATGCCGCCAAATTTCTTCAATGCTGAATTCAGCGCGCCTGCCAGGCCACCTTGCGCGCCAGCCGCACCGCGCGCTTTGGCGACAGCGACCCTGTTTGAGATAATGACTAGGCGGCTCATGATGGCTTCATCGTATTTCACTCCATTGGCGCGATAATAAGCCAGCGCAATTAATCACACCAACCAGTGAATAGGTCTGAGGGAAATTGCCCCATAGCTCACCAGTTTCAAAATCCATGTCTTCAGACAGCATTCCAGATCCGGTGCGGTGGCTCAGCATCGCCTCAAACAACCCACGCGCCTCTTCATCGCGTCCTGCCAAATGCAAGGCCTCGATCAGCCAGAATGTGCACACATTAAAAGCGGTTTCAGGCAGACCGAAATCATCTTCTGAGGCATAGCGGAGCATATGCTCCCCGCGGCGCAGTGTTTTTTCAATCGCAGCAAACGTGCTTTTAAAGCGAGGATCATCGGGTTTAAGAAACCGCAGTTCGACCATTTGCAGCAGGCTAGCATCCAAATAGTCACTCTCGAAGCTGGCTCCGTAATGTTGACCGTTTTCGACCCAAGCCGCGCTTTCAATCTTTGCGCGAATAGCATCAGCACGCTCGCGCCATAACTTGGCGCGGCCAGCCTTGCCCAAATGATCGGCGACATTGGCCAGCCGATCGCAGGCCGCCCAGCACATTACCGCAGAATAGGTGTGCACTTCCTGGCGGGTGCGAAATTCCCACAGGCCCGCGTCGGGTTGGTCATGCATTGCCCAAGCCATTTCGCCAACTTCTTCCAAGCTGACAAAGTCAGCATCGTCAGCCATTCGCAGCAGTCGGTGATCAAAAAAGGCTTGAGCCGTCGGCAACACAATTTGCCCGTAACAATCATGCTGGACTTGCTTGTACGCAGCATTTCCAACCCGCACAGGGCCCATCCCACGATAGCCCGATAGGCTTTCTGCAATATTTTCATGCAGCTCGCTTTCACCCATGACCGAATAAAGCGGCTGGATTTGGCCACCTTTCGCGCCATCGATAATATTGCGTAGGTATGCGAGATACTTCTCCAACACATCCAATGCGCCAAGGCGGTTGAGTGCTTGCACAGTGTAATAGGAATCGCGGATCCAGCAGAAACGATAATCCCAATTGCGCTCGCTTCCTGATGCCTCTGGGATAGAGGTTGTCAGTGCGGCCACAATGGCGCCGGTTTCTTCGTGTTGGCACAATTTCAGGACAATCGCGCAGCGGATCACATCTTCCTGCCATTCAAGCGGCAAGTGCAACCCGCGAACCCAATGCCGCCAGTAACGCATCGTGCTTTGACTCATCCGGCGCAATTCAGACCGAACATTTCCAACAAATGGCTCATCGGGGCCAAGGAAAAAATGTTGGTCGCTTTCTATGCGGTAACTGCGGCCTTCAAGAATATAACCGACCGGAGCATCCGTGCTCAGGCGCATCGCTTGATCGCCCAGCAGATACCGAATGTGATTGGTGCCATTTGTTCGCTCGGCGAGCTTGGCCGCGTAATCATGCATTGGTTGCAACACGACTTTCATGCGCGGCGCACCTGCGACAGGGCGCACGATACGTGTGAATGCTACCGGTCGGTACATTCTACCTGAACTTTCAAAGCGGGGGCAAAAATCGCGGATCTCGACGGCGCTACCGTCTTCAGCCTCCAGCTTGGTGACAAGGACGGGCGTATTGCGTTCATACCATTGGGTTACATTGCTCTGACCCTCAAGCTCGAAGCGCCAGATGCCTTCGTCGCGATTGCCATTATTAAGGAGCGCACAGAACACCGGATCACCGTCCACGCGCGGAACGCAGCCCCAAACAAGCGCACCTGACCGGTCGATCAAACCGCTGATCTGGCAATTGCCAATCGGCCATAGGTCAAGATCGGATTGCAATTTACTAGGCAGCATTTCGTCTGTATCGATCATAGGTTCAGCCACGCATGGACGTCTTGCACGCCATTGAGTTTGAAGTTGGCAGTGTGAGATGGCCGTTCACCAACAGCAATAGCCAATCCGCCATATTTTTGCACTGCAGTAAAGCCATCCTCGTCGGTAACGTCGTCACCAATAAAAATAGGTGTGCTGCCCGCAAAAATTGGCGTGTTCATAAATGTAGCAATTGCAGATCCCTTGTTGGCACCGGGGCGAACAAGCTCAATCACGCATTTGCCGCATTTCATTGTTAGGCCGGACTGTTTTGCGATGATGGCAGCGGCATCCTGGATCGCCGGACCACTTGCAGGCACCGCGCGAAAATGCAGCGCCGCACCGTGGCGTTTGCTTTCAAACAATGCGCCATGCTGAGAGGCAAGCTGGCGCAATTGCGCAATATCATTCGCGGGTATTGGTTTGATTTTTGCCCCTAGTGGCGCGCCATCTGCGCCGATTTGCTCTGCTCCATGGGAGCCCGCGCGGGCGATCTCAAGCTTTCCCAAATGCTGTTCTAAATTGCCCAAGTCGCGACCGCTTACGAGCGCCAATCGGCCGCCAATTTTATCAGCGACCGCTTTCAGCCGTCCGGCAATATTGTCAGGCACTTCGATCACATCAGGCCCAGCGGCAATTTCAATCAGTGTTCCGTCAAAATCCAGAAATAGCGATACCGCTGAAGCCGACTGTAAGGAGGCAAACGATGGAGGAAGAGGCAGGGTTGATCGATTCATCCATTCACCCCTACGCTGCATTGCACCAATTTGTCACTGGCAATGCGAACCTATTCATTGGCAGCGTGATGGAAGCCGTCATGACCTGAGCAGGTGCTGGATATGCGACCCTCTCCGAAACTTGCGAACCAGCCGCACTCTGCATCGAATCAAACGTTCGCAACTGAGTTGAAAAGCCGATGATTCGATAGCGGCTATTACTTGTACCTACTGCTACCTTGTGCAACTTTCGAGACGGGGGATCATGTATGCAACGACCGTTTGGATTTTGGACTGCCGTTTCTATGGTGGTCGGGTTTATGATTGGTGCCGGGATCTATGTTCTTCCGAGCGATCTTTCCCAATTCGGCTGGACCTCGGTCGCTGGTTGGATAATCACCGGAGCCGGAGTTATGACAATTGCTCGGGTGATTGCGGAACTCCATATCAAATATCCAAAGGAGCCGAGCGCCCTTACCATTTCTGGCGATGTTCTCGGCCTCCTTGCAGTGCGTTTGATTGCTTGGAGTTATTGGTTTGGGATTCTGGTCGCTGCCGCAATACTGGCATTGGCTGCGGCAGACTATTTGATCTTTCTTGTTCCGGACGCTGGGGCTGACAATTGGTTGAAACCAATAGTCGCGACCCTGATCCTTTCCTCGGTCGTGGTTCTAAACCTTCGAGGAGTAAAGGGCGTTGGGAGGTTTCAGGTTGCAACCACCGTCTTGAAGTTGCTTCCGCTTGCTATTGTTGTTTCAATCGTTGCTTACCTCGCACTTGCATTGCCTGCGACCTATACGCAGACGCAATCCGAACCATTCATGGTCTCGCTTCTTACTCCGGCGCTAGGCGTCACATTCTTCGCTGTCTTGGGATTTGAGGGAGCAAGCCTGGTTGCCCAACGAGTGAGTGACCCAGAGCGAAACGTTGTTCGAGCAACATTGTTTGGATTGTCATTTGTCCTGCTTCTCTATTTCTTGGTGAGCACAGGCATTGTGCTCGCAACACCTGCTGACGAGTTGCGAGGTGCTAGCGCGCCAGTCGCAACTTTTGTATCGAATCACGCTGGCCCATGGGCTGGAAATATGGTCGCGCTGTTTGCAGTTATCTCGGCAATAGGATGCCTGAACGCGGTTGTTTTGCTGCTCGGCGAGGTGCCGTTCGGGATGGCCCGCGATGGCCAATTTCCAGATTGGGTTGCTCCTGGAAGCGATCGTGGAGTTGGGAGGCGACCAATAATCGTCGCCTTTGTAATTGCCGCAACCGTAATACTTATGAGCTCAAACACTTTCGGTGCTCAGGTTTACGATTTTCTACTTCGGCTAACGGTCGCCGCAAATATCTGGTTTTACGCTGGCATTTGCCTCGCGGCACTCAAAGATGGGACTAAACCCATATTGGCAATGCTGGGCTTAGGATTTTGCGGTTGGGTTCTTTACGGGTCTGGCGCGGAGGCAAGCGTCCTGGGTGTAAGCCTTATGTTGGTTGGCGCCCTACTTCATTTTGTGATCGGAGGACGCACAAAGCCGCGAGGGTCTGCTCCTTCGTAACTAAACTTCCCATCCAGGGGCAGTATTCAACCCGATCATCCGCAATTAGCCTGTCAGCAGCCGCGCAGATTGGTCATTCCCAACACAATTGAGAAATGGCCGGTTCAAGCTTTGGGTGTTGATGCAGTTCAACCGTCGGCCTCAACCTTATGTTGAAGCGGTGTTATCCTCAAAACGGGATATCATCGTCTAGATCGTCATAGCCGCCACCCTGCGAACCCCCGCCTTGCGATCCGCCGGCTGCACCGCCGCCATTGCCGCCGCCCTGGTTCCAGCCGCCACCTTGACCACCGCCACTTTCGCCGCCGCCATAACCGCCACCTTGGCCACCGCCGCCGCCGCCGCCAGTGCGTCCGTCGAGCATGGTCAGTGTGCCATCAAAGCCGCGCAAAACCACTTCTGTTGAATAGCGGTCATTGCCCTGCTGATCCTGCCATTTGCGGGTCTGCAACTTGCCTTCAACAAAGACCTTGGAGCCTTTCTTGAGGTAGTTTTCGACGACATTGACCAGACCTTCAGAGAAGATTGCGACGGTATGCCATTCGGTGCGTTCCTGGCGCTCGCCTGTTTTGCGATCTTTCCAGGTCTCGCTGGTCGCGATGCGCAGATTGGCGACCTTGCCGCCGTTCTGGAAACTGCGAATTTCCGGATCTGCTCCCAAATTCCCGATGAGCATGACTTTATTCAGTGACCCGGCCATTCAAACTTCCTTCGCGTTGATGCTGTCGTTCTATTGGCGCACGCTGCAATCCAAGTGCCAGCGCGCTCCCATAGGTGATTCTCGATAATATGTAGGCCCCGCCGGTCTGGCAGCCAACCTGTAAAGGGCACTTTGTGCACCGAGAATTCTAAAGTCCGGCTGTGGTCGCGGTCCAGAACGTCAAACCGGCGAATACATAGGCAAGCGCGAACAAATACCCCAGCATGAACAATGGCCATTTCCAGCCGTTGGTCTCGCGGCGCGTTACCGCAATGGTGGAGAGGCATTGCGGGGCAAACACAAACCAAGCCAGAAACGCCAGAGCTGTGGGCAGGCTCCACCGCGCGGCGATCTGATCGCGCAAGGCTGCCTCGGTTGCTTCATCACCCTCTGCATCCACGGCATAGGTGGTAGCCAAACTGGCCACGGCCACTTCGCGCGCGGCCATCGCGGGCACCAACGCAAGCGTCATTTCGCGGTTAAAGCCAATCGGTTTGAAGGCTGGCTCCATCGCGCTGGCGATGTGACCGGCAAAGCTGGCATCCAATTGGCTCTCGCCCGGATCGGCTTTGGGAAAAGTCAGCAGCAGCCACAGGATGACCGTCGCGGCAAAAATGATCGTACCGGCGCGGCGCAGGAACACCCATGCGCGCTGCCACAGTCCGATCAGCAGATCCTTGATTCGGGGCCATTGATAGCGCGGCAGCTCCATAATCAACCCACTTGCCCCGCCCTGCGTAACCGTCAGGCGCAGGATCAGCGCGACCACCATCGCACCCACAATTCCCGCAATATACAGCGCGAACAGGACCAGACCTTGCAATCCGATGCCAGGCCCAACGCTGTTGGCGGGAATAACCGCGGCGATGATCACGGCATAAACCGGAAGCCGGGCCGAACAGGTCATTAGCGGCGCAATCAAAATGGTCGTCAGCCGGTCTTTGGGATCAGCAATGCTACGCGTCGCCATAATACCGGGAATGGCGCAAGCAAAGCTGGACAGCAGCGGAATGAAACTGCGGCCCGACAGGCCCACGCTGGCCATCAGCCGGTCCATCAAGAAGGCTGCACGGGCCATATAGCCGCTCGCCTCCATCACCAGAATAAAGGCGAACAGAATGATAATCTGGGGCAGGAAAACAACCACCGAGCCCACGCCCGCTATCAGTCCTTCGGTTAGGAAATCGCGCACGAAACTTTCTGGCATGGTAGAGGTGACAAAGCCCGAGGCAGCCTCGGTCGCGCCTTCGATCAGGCCAATAAAGGGGTCTGCCCAGGCGAATACCGCCTGAAACATAATGAACAAGAACCCGAACAGGATCACCGGGCCAATCCATGGATTGAGCAAAACCTTGTCCAACCCCGAATGCAGGCGGTGGGTGCCACTTTCGGAAAGGATCGCCGCCTTGGCGATATTTTTGGCGGCCAAGCGCCGTTCCGGCAGCGTAATGTGGATCGTGCGCCGCGCATCTTCCTGATCTGCATCGGCCACATCGCGCCCACTGCTGACATCGGTTATGACTTGGCGCAATTCATCCAACCCGCGCCGACGCACAGCTACGGTAGAGACCACTGGCACTCCCAGCGCATGGGACAGGGCATCAGGATCAAGGATCAGTCCATCCCGCTCGGCCAGATCGACCATGTTCAGCGCAACCACGGTTGGACGGCCCAGCGCAATCACCTCTTGCGCAAACACCAGATGCTGCTCCAGATTTGCGGCATCCAGCACGATGATGATCACATCGGGCTGCGCTTGGCCGTCAATCTCGCCCATAACCACTTTGCGGGTGACTTCTTCATCGGGACTGCTGGTTTCAGACAGGCCATAACTGCCCGGCAAATCGAGCAGCTCAACCGTGGCGCCATGGGCCAATTGCAACCGACCCGCTTTGCGCTCGACCGTTACGCCGGGGTAGTTGGCGATTTTTTGCCGAGCGCCAGTGAGTGCGTTGAACAGCGCGCTTTTGCCCGCATTGGGGTTGCCGACCAGCGCGATAGTGTGGGGGGATGACATAGTCGCTGCGCCCTTAATCTTGGGTGATTTGCATGGCGGCGGCGTGGGCGCGGCGCACCGCAATCGTCATCCGGCCAACTGTCAACGCAATCGGGTCAGCCCCACCGAACACGCCGCGATGGGCGATCGCGACGTCGGCGCCTTCATCCAGCCCTAAAGCGCGCAAGCGCTGGCCTTCTGAAGGAACCAACTGATCCCAATCGATATACGAAATGCGGGCTGATTCGCCCCTTGCAAGCTGGTCGAGCGTCATGCCATCGCGCTGCCAGACAGCGTCGCTAATTGCAACTAATTATCATTAGTAAGATCGGGTTATTTATCGCGCCGGATAGCGCAAACGGCCCAAAAAGCGCGAGACGCTGAAGCTGTCTCGTTCGCGCCCGAGCCACTTGGCCTTGGTCTTTTCGAACTTCATCACCCCATCGATGCGCCGGTCAAGAAAGGCATAGGTGCTGGACTTGCTTTCGCTCTCGTCATCGATGAATACGGCCAAGGTCGCGGTGTAAATCCCGGCCAAAATGGTGCGCTTGGTATAGTGGTTGTAATCAGTCGCCGTATCGCCCGCCAGTCGCCACATCACATCGGCGCTTTTCCAGCCCGTTCGCAGCGATTTTGGAGCATTGTGCGGCATCGCCATGATCGCCATCGCGCGGCGCAAGGCCTCTTCCAAACCATCCACCGCCTCCAGCCGGAACGCGACCAAAGCCCGAATGCGTTCTCTAATCTTCATTTCAGCGAGCTTTTCAGGTGGCAAAGCCTCCACCATCGCCAGATCGATCGAGGCGATCCACGCGCTGATCATGTCCATCGCGCCGCCGGGATAGGCCAGCCGCGCCACATCCGGGTCAACGTCAGCCATCTGCGCTGCATGGTCCAAAGCAGTATCGCTCCAGCCATCGAAAATGGCCGCAGAAGCAACTTCACCCGCCATCGCCAAACGCAATTCGTCCAGCGTCAGATCAGCCATGTCCGGTGATTGCACCATCAGGCGGAAGGACCATAATCACGCGTAACACCGCCAGTCTCGCGCTCTTCATCCGCGCGAGTGAACTCGTCCAGAACCCGTTTATTGCCCGTCATCAGCTTTGCATATTCGCGCGCCGAGCGTCCCGAATTGTCGGTTCGATCAGGGTTCGCACCCTTTTCCAAGAGCAGGCGAATGATGGCCACATTTCGTCGATGCACGGCCGCAATCAACGGAGTCTCGCCCGATGAATCGGTGATGTTGAGGTTTGCGCCAGCCTTGATCAAAGTAGCAACGGCTTCCTCGTCACCCAAGGTAACCGCTAGCTGCAATGGCGCTACGCCCTTTTTGTCCTTGATGTTGGGATTGGCACCGCGCTGGGTCAGAAACTTGACCCAAGTGGCGTCACGGCGAGCCGTGACAATATGTAAGGCGGTTTCGCCCGTGGAAATGTCCCGTGTGTTGATGAGGACATTGCCCGGCTCGTTCAGCGCCTGCGTTACCGCAGTGCCGTCACGTTCCTTAACCGCTTCCAGAAATTCATAGCCCTCAGAGAACAATTGCGCTGCTGCTGGAACCGCAAAGGCCGATCCGAAAACCGCCAAAACAATTGCCAATCTGCGCATAACGGCACGCGCCATGCTGTTATCCTTTCACATTTCCTGCCAAATAGCTTGTCACAGCCCCTGAACCATTGCCAGTTAGCAGACGATGAACCGCGACGCCATGCTTTCAAATTTTTCTCGAATGACCATGTCCATTGCCATGGCATTTGCCGTCGCTGCATGCTCTCCAACGCCCGATCCGCCAGCAGAACCTCCTCTGGCCGGAGCTGACATTGGAGGCCCGTTCGAACTGATCAACAAGGATGGTGAAACGGTCCGGTGGCAGGATTTCGATGGCCAATATCGGATCGTTTATTTCGGCTTTACCTATTGTCCCGACATATGCCCCAATGATGTGCAACGCATGTCTCAGGGCCTGCGAATGTTTGCCGAAAGCGATCCCAAGCGCGCAGCGCAAGTGCAATCTATCTTTATCTCCGTCGATCCCGAACGCGATACGCCCGAGATCGTTGGCGAATTTGCAGCCGCATTTTCGGATGATCTAATCGGTCTGACCGGATCGCCAGAACAGGTCAAAACCGCGGCCGACAATTTCCGCGTGTTCTATTCGCGCGGGGAAGATACACCGGGCGGCGGATATCTCGTCGACCATTCGGCGATTGTGTATCTGTTTGGAAGATCGGGTGAGCCTTTGGCGACCCTGCCAACCGATCAGGGCGCGCAAGCTGTGGCAGATGAATTGGCCAAATGGGTGAGTTAAGGGACCAGTTCTGGGAATTGCCGCTGGAGGCACTTACCCGGTCCGAATGGGAGGCGCTGTGCGATGGCTGCGGTCGGTGCTGCCTGCAGAAAATCGAGGACGCGGATACCGGTGCGATCGAAGACACCAACGTCGCGTGCCGATTGCTCGACACCAACACAGCGCAATGCAGCGATTACCGCAATCGCAAGGCCTTTGTACCCGATTGCCTGCGTCTGACGTTGAAGATTGTAAAGGAAGTTGCGTGGCTGCCGCGCAGCTGCGCCTATCGTTTGCGAGCCGAGGATCGCCCGCTTGAGCCTTGGCATTATCTGCTGTGCGGTGACCGCGAAGAAGTGAAACGCGCGGGTATTTCGGTGGCTGGAAGAGTGGTGAGCGAAGTGGATGCTGGCCCGCTGGAACATCATGTGGTCGAATGGGACGCGCCATGATGGATTGGCTGCGACGTGACATGCTAGAGCCAGAAATTGTACTAGGCCAAAGCACCATCCCGATTGTGTTGCGCCGCCACCCAACCGCTCGCCGTTTGACCTTGCGCCTTGCTCCCGATGGCAGCGAAGTGCGCATCACCATGCCCAAATGGGCCCGCAGCGCCGAAGCGATTGCCTTTGCCCATGCCCGCCGGGAATGGCTGGCTGGCCAGCATCAAAAGATCCCGCAACGCATCGCGCCACAGCCTGGACACACTATTGCGTATCGCGGGCAAGATATGCGGATTGAATGGCAGCAGGACCTCCCCCGCAAGCCTGTTATCGAGGGCACTGAGGTTCAATTGGGAGGACCGCTGCATTCGCTTGAGCACAGGTTGAAGCGCTGGCTTGAGGGCCAAGCGCTGGAACTGTTCGAGCGCGATGTGGCCCATTATTGCCAAAGAGCTGAACTGGAACAGGTGCCGGTCGCGCTTTCAAGGGCACAAAAGCGTTGGGGCAGCTGTTCTGATCGTTTGCGCATCCGGCTGAACTGGCGATTGATCCAAGCCCCCGACATGGTGCGCAGGTCTGTGGTTGCGCATGAGGTCACCCATTTGGTCCATTTTGATCACAGCCCCGCATTCCACACCATGCTAGCGGATTTGTTCGAAGATGACATCGCCGCAGCCGATCGTTGGCTGAAAGAGAACGGTCGTGGCCTCTACACCCATTTTGGCTAGCTGGCTGCTCGTCTGCCTTCACTCCCAAAATTTGCATGGCGAAGGGACCGCCTTATCTCTATATCGGGACCATGCTTCGCAATTCTCGCTTTAACCCCGGCACAGGAATCGTAGATTTCTGGAGCGAATTCAGAAAGCCAACGCCTTACCGTTGGCCGATTTTGGGCGTGTCTGCGCTGTTTACCTGCAGCCTGTTGTATGCCGTAACCAAAGAGCGGTATTATTATCCACCCGAACGCCCCACCATCGAATATATTACCAGCTTCGAAGATGGCCGCAGCGATGCGGAGATTGCTGCCTCAAACGAAGAGAACCAACGTCGGCAGGACGCTATTGCCGCCGAGTTGGAAGAGATCGCTGAGCGCAAACGAGAACTTTACCGCTCGCTGGGTCGTGCCTCGGGCATGGATGTGGACGCGATGGAGCGCCAGATTGCTGCAGAGCGTGCTGCGGAAGAGACCGAGCTGGAGCGCATTCGCACCGAGCGGGAAGAACGTGCGGGCGAAATATCCCAACAATAGCTTAGCATTGCCGGAAAGTTACGGCCTGCATGCAGCACCCTTCCCGATACAGAGGAGCCTTATTCTTTGACAATGGCCCATTCCGACTGAATAATGATTTTGGGTAACGGCTCCGTTGGTGTTGAACCAGTAAGAGAGCCAATCGCATTCAAGTATACCGCTGGATAGACATCAATCCATTCAGCAAATGACGGGCCATTTGGCCCCGCTCGACAGGAATATGCGATGACCGAGAATATTGAATTTGTCGATCTGTATGCGCTCCTTCAGGTGAGCCCCGATTGCGACGGCAAAATTCTGGAAAAAGCCTATCATCACTTTGCCCTGAAATATCATCCGGACCAGGCCGAAACGGCCGATGTTGGAAAATTTCAGGAAGTCGTTGATGCCTATACCGTGCTGCGCGATGGGGAAAAGCGCACCGAATATGACAAGCAATATGCCGCCCATCATGGCGACAATGTGTTTGCGTTCCCCAGTGCACAAGATGCCGCCGTGCAAGGGTCAGAGGCTTTAGCCGACGCCGAAGCGCATCAGAAAATCCTGATGCACCTATACAAGCAAAGACGCGAAAATGCCGAACAACCCGGAGTCGTGGGGTATTTCGTGCAAAGAATGCTGGGCTGCTCAGATGAAAGCTTTGACTTTCACGTCTGGTACCTCAAATCCAAAGGGCTCATCAGCGTGACCGAACAGGCCGAGTTGGCGATCACCATCGAGGGGGTTGATCACGTCATATCCATGAGCCGGACCGCCGAAGCGGAAAAGCTCATGATCGCTCAGGCCAAACCCCAAAAAGACTAAACCAAGCCAGATTAAAATGGGCGGGATAAAGCTGGGCAGGACTAACCCCAGAAGAGTTAGCCAGTTACGGCGGTTAGCGCGCTGACGAATTTGTCGATATTGCCCATGTGCAAGCCGGCAATATTGATCCGCCCTGATCCCGCCATATAGATCGCATGATCGGCCCGCAGCTGTTGTACTTGCTCCTTGGAAACCGGAAGCGTGGCAAACAGGCCGTTTTGCGCGGCCAAAGGCGTCAGATCGACGCTGCCCGCCGTACCCGCCTCAGCCAGCACTTGGCGCACTTGCCGCATGCGATTGCGCATCGTTTCCAACTCGTCCAGCCACAGCGCGGTAAGCTCAGGATCGTTCAGAATCATCCGAACAGCGGCTCCACCATGATCGGGCGGCATGGACCAACTCGCCCTGGCCAACGCGTTGGCATTGGAAAAGATCGTGTCCAGGCCCGATGGCTCGCTCGCCATGGCATAAAATGCGCCCACGCGGTCGCGGTAAACACCAAAGTTCTTATCACAGCTATAGGCGACAAATGCCTCGGGCACGGCGGCTAGAACTCGCCTTAGGCCGTAGGCATCTTCTTCCATGCCTTTGCCCAAGCCTTGATAGGCGCAATCGATGATGGGGAAGATGCCTTTGACGGCTATCGCGTCAGCAATCGCATCCCATTCTGCATGGGTGTAATCCACGCCGGTCGGGTTGTGGCACGAACCATGCAGCAAAATGGCGTCGCTTGGACCTGCGCTATTGATGACATCCAGCAGTGCGCCAACATTGGCCGTTCCATCGGCATTGGCATGGGCAAAGCCGATCATCTCCAGCGCGATATCACCCAGGATCTGTGCGTGGTTGGGCCAGCTTGGCGTACCAATATGCAGGCGATCAACACCAGCGCGCTGGGCCAAGGCAACCGCTAATCGGACTGCGCCGGTTCCGCCTGGCGCCTGCATCCCTTGGATGCGGCCATCCATGGAAGGATCTTTCTCGCCGAAAATGTAAGGCTTGAGAGCATCGACGAAGCCCATATCACCTTCTGGCCCCAGATAAGCCTTGGTGTCTTGCGTATCGACCAGCATCTGCTCGGCGCGCTTGATCGCCTGAAACACGGGCGTATCGCCCTGCCCGGTGCGATAGACCCCCACGCCCAGGTCAATTTTGTCGGGGTTGGGATCGTCAGCATAGGCCTTGATCAAGGCAAGGAGAGCATCGGCGGGCTGTGGTGTGAGTCGTTCTAACATGGCGCACTCCCCATGCCGCGCGGCTGGCGCGCTCGCAACAGGCAATTGCCTGTTGGCGGAGATAGTTCAGCTATCGGTCAAAAGTTTTCGGGCCCGCTCAATCAAGATGCTCCGGCAAAGTTCCCAATCAGAACGGCAGCCAGCGCTGTTTTTTGGAAAATCGCATATAGCCAGCGTTCACGCCAAGCCGCAGTCCCGCACCCACGCGAATGGGGATCATCACAACATCCCCTTTGCGCAGATAGCTGGCGTGCATACCGCCCACCACATAGGCTTGGCCCTCGCCTGCAGGATAGCGCTCGTACAGCTCTTCGCTGTCATACAAATTGTAGACCAGGATAAAGGTGTTGCCGGCGTTGGCACCTGCATCAAAGCCCACCGATGGACCGGTCCAATACACCGGGCGTTCGCCTTCAATCTTATGGTATAGTTTGCCCGATCCATAGCGCGCGCCCACCACAAATGCGCCGCCGGCTTCGCGGCCGACAATATAGGCATTGGGTTCGCCCTGATCTTTCAGAGCCTTTTCAATCAATCCGGCCAAGCCTTTGGCACCCTTGCCGAAGACACCTTCTGCTGCGCCAATCAGATCATCCTCGCCATAGGTGGTCTCCCTGCCTACGCCCGCATTAGCAGCGGTTGTTTCGGTGGGGGGAGGCACAGCGTCGGGCGCCTGGTCAACCGACACCGGATCGGCCCATTCGGGCGCTGTCGGAGCGTCATATGCATTGGTGGTTGCCGGGGCAGCGGAGGTAGTCGTATTGGTCACACTCTGGGCGGCGCCGGCATCACTTGCCGGTAGCTCGCTGGCTGGTGCAAAAAGATCACCATCGATCGCGCCGGTATAGGCTGCGTCGGGATCAATGCTCTCCAGTTCCTGAGCGCTGCTGGCGCTGCCCATCAACGCAAACGAGGCGGCGAACGCCAAGCTTACGGTTTTCAAACTTGCGAGAATATGTGTCATTGTACCCTTCCCTGGCCCGTGCGCGGGCCGATCCAGCGTGAACAGAATCCTTTGATGGGTGGCGGGCAATTGCGCGTCGATGAACGGAATCGAAAATACGGCGAACCGAGTCCTATGGTCGTCCAATGCCGGACATGGGCCATTTTCTTGGGCCGATCGCAATTTTTGTGAAGACTCAGCTTGCCGCCTTACCCACTGCTCATTATAGCGCGCCCTTCGCATGCCAATGCGATGCGGAGACGTGGGTGAGTGGCTGAAACCAGTCCCCTGCTAAGGGACCATACTGTTTATAGCGGTATCGAGGGTTCGAATCCCTCCGTCTCCGCCACCATTTTGTGTAATCTTTTGACTTTAAGATTGAATTTTTCTCTCGCTCCTTGGGCCCCACATTAAGCCCCACACAAAAGCTTGGCTGCGCGCCCTGCGACAGGGTAATTCTATTACTGATATTGCGGGCAAACTGAGCTCGACGAGGCCTGGAGAGGGAATGCTTGAGCTTAGCCACTCGCTGCCTTGCCGATACGGACAGCTTGGTGCCGACAAGAAAGAATTCTTTTTCGGGAGAGAGAGCCCCATGGGGGTTGGATCAAGACAAGGGTGGGGTATGTTCATGGTTGCTCACGAAGGATTTCCCAAAAACGGCTCAACTTATAGTCAACGAGACACTCGTTGAGATTTGCAACACAAGGAACGATTGGATGTGAGAAAGTGGTCTTTCTGCTAGTTTTCTAGCGTCAGCCTTCGCTCACAACAGGCCAGAATCTGACAGTCCGCTTACGACCCAGAAGCTGCCGTTCCTTTCACGACCCAGTTGCGGACGTTAAGCATCTGCTCAAGATTTAGGGGATGCTCGGGCTGCCTTGGATCGGGAAGGGACTTATATTCTCGAAAGCGTGCTACCTAAAATTGAGGGCTGAATTTCGAATGCTAGTATTCATCCCTCGAGGAATTTCGGAACGGACTGAGCGGCCTATTTGCATTTGTTCAACCGCGACTCACTCCTTTGCCCAAGATCAATAGACATGAGCGGAAACAGTCCTTACTGAATTGGGGGAGAGGGGCTGAAGATGGTAGACTTTGGGGCGGTACTATGATGGCCGGCGAAGGTACTGCAAAGGGCTGGAAATCAAAAGTAGCACTCTTCCTTCCAGGAATATTCCTTGTTGGCTTCAACATCGGAACCGGCAGCGTCACGACCATGGCTTCGGCTGGCGCGAATTTCGGCATGGCGCTTCTATGGACGGTGCTGATCTCATGCGCCGCGACCTATCTGATGGTTGCGACATATGGTCGCTACACTTTAGTCACGGGTGAGACTGCGCTCGAGGCATTTCGGAAACATATTCACCCAGCCGTCGGGCTGTTCTTTATCGCCGCCCTTAGCGTAGGCGTGTTTGCAAGCCTTATGGGCGTGATGGGGATAGTGGCCGAAATCAGCTTTGAATGGTCGAAGACTTTCATCCCAGGTGGCGTAAAGCCGATCTATTGGGCAGCGATCTTTTGCTCGGTCGCCTATTTCATATTCTGGAGCGGCCACACGCAGGTTTTTGAGCGCATTTTGGCCGTGGTTGTAGCCATTATGGGCGTGAGCTTCGTGCTCAATTTCTTCATCCTCATGCCGCCTGTCTCGGCGATGGCCGCAGGGCTCATCCCATCGGTGCCGGATACTGGGTCGAGCGAGGCGGGACCTTTGCTGCTTGTCGCATCGATGGTCGGCACCACGATCTTCTCGGGGCTATTCATCATGCGCACAACCTTGGTGAAGGAGGCAGGCTGGACGATCGCACAGGACAAACAACAACGGCGCGATGCGGCATTCGCCGCAATCATGATGTTCGTCATCAGCGCATCGATTATGGCGGCCGCAGCGGGGAGCCTATTCGTGGAGGGCATTACGCTAGACAGCGCATCGAAAATGATCGGGTTGCTGGAGCCGCTTGCTGGACCGTTGGCTGTCTCAATCTTTGCCATCGGAATTATTGCGGCAGGGGTCTCGTCTCAGTTTCCGAACCTAATTCTCATTCCATGGCTCATTTGCGATTTTCGCAGCACGCCGCGCGACATGACGATCTGGAAATACCGCCTATTCGTGGGTATCATTTCCCTGCTTGGGCTTGTCGTACCTCTTTTTGAGGCAAGACCGGTTTTGGTCCTTATCTTGAGTCAGGCATTCAATGTGGCGCTTTTGCCGATGACGGTCGCGTGCATTTTCTATCTCGGCAATCGCAATGACTTGATGGGTGAATACCGCCATTCATGGCTGACCAATGTTGGGCTTGGCGCGATATTCTTCTTCTCACTCGTAACCGGCTATATGGGCTTTCAGGGCCTAATGGGCATGCTTTGATGGAGTTAGGCTGATGCGCGAATCCTGGCGTTGGTTTGGGCCAAGCGATCCGGTCTCGCTGGAGGAAATTCGCCAAACTGGTGCGACCGATATTGTGAGCGCGTTGCACGATATCCCGATCGGCGAGCCATGGCCGCGCGAACAGATTGCGGCGCATCGCGCAATGGTCGAGCAAGGCAATGTGCCAGGTTCAATTTTGCACTGGACCGTGGTCGAAAGCATCCCTGTTCATGATGACATTAAGATCGCCTCGCCCGGGTGCGACGCCTATGTCGATGCGTGGATCGAAAGCATTAGGAACCTTGCGGCGGAGGGCATCAAGACCATCTGCTACAACTTCATGCCCGTTATTGATTGGACGCGAACAGACCTGCGACACCAACTTCCGAATGGCGCATATGCGCTGAAATTTGATCAGGAACGCTTTGCGGCATTTGATCTTTTCATCCTCAAACGAGCGGGCGCGGAGGCTGACTACAGCGAGGTCGAACTTGCCCGCGCAAGCGCCGCATTTGAAGCGATGTCAGCGGAGGATGTCGCTGGCCTTACCAACACGATCATTGCCGGTCTTCCAGGTAAGATGACAGATGCCTATTCGCTAGACGATTTTCGCGCGATGTTGGCGCGCTACAACGGGATCAGCCATAACCAACTGCGTGCAAATCTCGTCCAGTTCTTGAAGCGTGTACTGCCCGCCGCAGAGAAACTTGATGTGAAGCTCGCGATCCATCCCGATGATCCACCATGGAGCATGTTTGGTCTCCCGAGGGTCATCTGCACGCCAGCCGACCTGGATATGCTGTTTGAGGCTGCACCAAGCCGGTCAAACGGCATTACTCTGTGCGTCGGCACGTTTGGCAGCCGGCCAGACAACAATTTGCCGCAAATGGCGCGCGATTACCGCGATCGAATTCACTTTGCCCATTTACGTGGTGTTTCGCGCGACCCTGAGGAAGCACGCACATTTGTTGAGGCAAGCCATTTGGACAGCGATATCGACATGCTCAGCGTGATCCGCAATCTGCTCGCCAATGAGCGGGCCACGAACCGTGAGATCTTCGTCCGACCCGATCACGGCCATTTGATGATGGGAGATATCTCAAAGGAGACCAATCCTGGCTATTCGGCGATCGGAAGGATGAAAGGTCTGGCGGAAATACGCGGCGTTATCCGCGCTTTGTCCTCCCCCGTTTAGTCAGCCAAATCTGCTGAGCTCGGACTAGGTCTGCTTTCCACCCCAATTCCAGCCATTGAGCCTTAGCCAAAGCTCAGCCGGAAGGCGAAGGTCTGCTTTAAGGCAAAGCTGTTGCACCTAAAGACTAGCCGCTAACCTTCGATAATCCCCCCTTATCGAAACCCAAAAAAATTGCTTACTTCTGGTCTGCAATGCGCCCCAGTCCAAGACGTAAGCATCCGAGATCTTAGTTCCGGAAAGCAGACATTCTTCGAGGCCATTCCGGCCAAGGAGAATGAAAATGACCTACTCACACTTTGACCCCGCTGCTCAAAATCGAGTGCCGTGGAATTTTGGAGCGAAGATCGGGCCTAAGCGTCCATTCAATCAGAAGCAGATCTGGGCGATCCGTTTCTTCTTAGATCGCGAAGAGCGCTTTCGCGATCGAGCGCTGTTCGATCTGGCGATTGATAGCAAGCTGCGAGGCTGTGATCTCGTCGAGTTGAAGATCGGCGATTTGGTCAGCGGTCCGGACATCAGGACGCGAGCAACAATCACGCAGCGAAAGACAGGTAGGCCAGTCCAGTTCGAGATCGCAGCTGACGCGCGTGCAAGCTTGTTTGCCTGGCTGGAGCTCAGAGGCGGTGACGTCGAGGACTTTGTCTTTCCGAGCCGAGTTGATCCCGCTCGCCACTTGAGCACGCGACAATACGCTCGGCTTGTTGATGAGTGGGTGGCAGCTATTGGATTGCGGCCCGAGGAGTATGGCACTCACTCGCTGCGCCGCACCAAAGCCTCGATAATCTACAAGGCGACCGGAAACATCCGCGCGATCCAGATCCTGCTGGGCCATTCAAAAATCGAAAACACAGTTCGCTACTTGGGTGTGGACATTGAGGACGCCCTCACTCTTGCCGAGAAAACCGAAATCTGACCGCTGCTGGGCGCCAGCCACGACCTGGCTGGCGCTCGCTATCGGGAGTGCTGACTGACCGTCCGCTTACAATCAATCTTGGTCGCCTAATGGACGGAAGCTAGAAAATCGACTATCGAAAAATGAAGCTGGATGGCCTTACCAAGGCGCTAACGAACCAGCCTCTGGTGCGCACCAAATCCACGTAGCGCCATATCCTCGACAATCGCAGAGAGATGAATAGCGGATGGCGGGAGCGACCGGTCCTGCCGCGTGACTATCGTCCCAGCGACTTCAACAGGCATCAACTGATCCAGCGTAGAGAGAACTGCTACTTTGCCCGCATGAATTTCCTGCCTGATCACAGCCTCCGGGAGTAGGCCCAAAATATCGGTATTGGTCAGCAACTGGCGAAGCAGGCCAAGCTCATGGGTCGTCAGGAAGATCTCTCTCAAAGATGAAATCGATTCAAACTGCGCGGGAAATGCGTCAACGAATTGCTTGAGAAACCAGTCCGGCACCTCGGACCCTCCATAAGGATAGGAGATAAGGTCTGAAACTTCGAAAGTGCTCTTTTTGGTGAGCGGATGTCCCGCCCGGCAAGCAAAAATTGGTGGCACCAATGGAAAATTCCGATAGTCGAATTGATCGCTATGACGGTCCGGCGACAGTCCGATGAACATATCGATTCTGTCTCTCGAAAGATCGTCTTCCATCGAGCGCCAGTTGTGTTCTAGGGTCGTGAATTGGAGTTCCGGAAATTTTGCGAGCAGGGCGGCCATTGCGGGAGCAAGCAGGCCCTCTGTGATCGCAGTGTCGACCCCTATGATAAGCCGGCCCTGCTTTAGGTTTTCCATCAAGGCGATGTCGCGTCTTGCCTGTGAAACCAATTCAACCGATTGGCGCGCTGCGACCAAGAGGCGCTCACCATATGCTGTCGGTGTGGTCTTGCGCTTCTTGCGCTCGAACAATTGGGTTCCGTATTGCTCTTCGAACTTGGCAACGGTTTGACTCAGTGCACCGTGGGTGATGCCAAGTTTGTCTGCAGCACGCCGGAAATTACCCAACTCGGCCAAAGTTATGAGCTGCCTAAATCGCCAAAGTTCGTCCATCACTCACTCCATTTGGATAGCTATTCTAACCTTATTGCCTGAAATAGATAGATTGATGATCCTGCAATTCTGAAATGAACCGATCGCGCCTGCCGCGCCGATCAGGAAAGTGTCATTCAAGGGAGCGGGATATGAAAAGCGCATTGTTCACAACAGTTTCTATCGTCGGCTTGGCAGCCGCCCAACCAGTTTACGGACAGTCAGTCGAAACCAGCGAAGGCGCGGAGGGTGTGCCTGCATCCGAGCAGCGCGATGAAATTCTCGTGATTGCCCAGCGGCGCGAACAAGACGTTCAAGATGTGCCGATCGCCATCTCGGTCTTTTCCGATGAAGATCGCGATCGTCTGGGAATTCGCACGATTCAGGACATGTCTAACTTCACCCCCGGACTCAGCTTTTCGGCTTCGCTCGATCGGCTTTCGATCCGCGGCATTGGCCGGCTGACCAATATTATCGGCACCGACCCGGGTGTAGCTACTTACAATGACGGCTTCTACACGGCTTCGGCCGCCGAGGCGTCCAAGACGCCGATGTTTGTTGAGCGTGTCGAAGTGCTGCGTGGGCCTCAGGGCACTTTGTATGGACGAAATTCGATCGGCGGGTCGCTCAATGTCGTCTCGAAGCGTCCAACCGACGAATTTGAAGGCGAAGTGCGCGCGACTGTCGAAAGTTTGGGTTTCTGGATCGGAGAGGGCTACCTCTCTGGTCCGATCACTGATGAGTTGAGAGCGCGTGTCAGCGTTCAGGTCGGGCCCCGCTTTTTTGACGAGCCGTATACCAATATTTCCGGCCTCGAAGGCGAAGGGACACTCGATCGGTTTCTTGTCGAGGGGCAACTGGAATGGGACATTTCAGACAGCACCGAATTGTGGCTAAAATATTCCCACGCCGAATGGGATGACCACAACCGCACTGGAGGCTTGGTTACGCCGTTTTCTACAACCGAGGTTCTGCCCGAAGGACTCGTGCCGAGTGCGGCCTTCGGGTATGCGGTTGCGTCTCCGGGTGTGACCGATCCGCGGTCTTTCGATGCCAATACCCGCGCCAGCCAAAAATTAACGGACAACCACAATATCGTCGCTCACCTGACCGCGGATATGGGCGGTGTCACTGTCAAATATGTCGGTGGCTATTCGCAGTATTTTTACGAGCAGATTTCGGACTACGATTTCACGAGCGTGGATTCTGTCACAACTGGTGCGGGAACATTGGCTGCGCTGAGCCCCGCTTTCGCTGCATTCACCTACACTTACAACCCGACCTATGTGCAGGAATACATCGAGGACAAGAGCTACTATAGCAACGAGATCACCCTATCGAACAGCGACCCAGCCGCGTTCAATTGGATCGTTGGCCTCTACCAATATCACGAAGATTTCTCACAGCCGATCACTCAATTCGTCGATGCAGATGGGTCAGACAATCTGAGTGCCGCGATCGTAGCACCGATCTGTCTGGGCCAGTTTGGCATTCCAACCGCGACCTGTGCCACCAATCCCCGCCGCTCATTTTACGAAGGCAGAAGCAATCTCGAGATCGACGGGTTAGCTGCTTTCGGTCAGGCGGATTTCGAGGTGTCGGACGGGCTAAAGCTCACGGTAGGCCTGCGCTATTCGCGTGACGAGAAGAAGGGCGATGAATCTTTCCGTCTTGTTGGTTGGAACCCCACCGATCCGACGGTTGATCCGGTTGGCTGCTTCGGGTTTGGTTGCGGGCCTTTCACGCCGGCATTCGATGTGACCGTTCCGGTCCTCAACACAGTATTTCCGGGCTTGACTGGATCTGGCGCCCAAACCCGTTCATTCGAGGATGACTGGGACGGACTTTCGTGGCGCCTTGGCCTTGATTATGCGCCAAATCCCGACACTTTGATATTCGGCAGCTATTCGCGCGGCATCAAATCCGGCGGTTTCAATCTTGGTGTCTATTCCGCAAATGCTGTGGTCGACAAAGAGGAAGTCGATGCGTTTGAAATCGGTATCAAGAGCCGTCCAGCTTACGGCTTTACGCTGAATGCGACTGCATTCCATTACGTCTATGATGGTTTGCAAGTTCCGATCGAGGTTGAAACCGGCGGGATTGGCCTCGGCAATCTGTTCAATGTGCCGACGTCGAAGTCGACCGGTTTTGAACTTGAGACATCCTGGGAAGCCACCGACTGGCTCGAATTCAATGCCAACTACGCCTATCTCGATGCGCGGATCACTCAGATCGATATGCTCTTTGATGATCCAAATCTGCCGGGCAACAATCTGATCAGCATTGATGGCAACCGCTTGCCGGCATCGTCAAAGCACAAATTTTCCGTGTCAGGCCTGATCGACGTGCCGCTTGCGCAGGGGGACCTGTTCTTTGCGGGGAGCTACGTCTATCGCTCAAACGCCTACTACGGTGTTTTTGACAATCCAAACTACCGCGCTCCGGGTTGGGATCAGGTGGATCTGCGTGCGACATATGTGGCACCCGACAGGAACATCCGCTTGATCGCTTATGTCCGCAATGTCTTCGATACGCTTGGCTATGACGGTGCAGATGCACTGGAAGGAAGCCGGTCTTCGCGTTTTGGCCAGACGTTGAGCTACACTCCGCCGCGCAGTTTTGGCGCAGAGGTTCAGTTCAGCTTTTGAGCTGGAGTGACAAGATGCGGTGCGTCCGGAGGTGGATTTGCAAACCTTCGGACGTCGCCGATCGAGCTGAATTTGTGTGAAGGATGAGGCGCGAGGCCACGTCCATATAATGATGTGCAATGCCCTTATGTGGGCAAAGGAAATGGCTCTCCGGCCAGTGTGATGCGATGCATCAAGCGGCGTTCACCATCATAGTCATTCTCGGCAAGATGCCAGGTTAGACGGTTATCCCAGATCGCAACCGAGCCTGGTTGCCAATTGAACCGGCATTGGAATTGCGGCTGTTGAGCATGGTGGAACAAGACTCTTAGAAATTCCTCGCTTTCCTCGCGCGCCAATCCTTCCAAAGCAATTGTGTGTGCCGGATTCACATACAGGATCTCCGCGCCCGTCTGCGGATGACGCACCATCACCGGATGGGTCGCCGAACCGACATCATCCGAACCCTTAAGAGAGCTGGCAAGATCGGTCCTCGAATAATAGCCGTCCCGGCCATAGATATGGGCATTGGAATGTACCGCTCTTAGCTGCTTTGCGCGCTGTTTGAGCGGATCAGGCAAAGCGCTCCATGCGGCGTGCATATTGGCAAACAACGTGTCGCCGCCTTTTGTCGGCAATTCGCGGGCGACAAGGATGGATCCAAGCGCAGGTGCAACATCATAGCTGTGATCAGTGTGCCAGCCGCCGCCGATATTCGTGGTTTGGTCGGCTTCCTTGCGCACCTCGGCAATCTCAGGAAACCCTTCAACCGGCATGAAGAATTTGTTGAGGACGAGGTCGCCGAAACTCTTCGCAAAGGCCAAATGCGCTGCCGGTGCAAAGTCCTGATCTCTAAAGAATAAGACACCGCGCTGCGCTAGCAATTGCCGCATTTGATCGATTTCTGAATCGCTGGCATTGGCCAGTTGGACTCCTTCGATCAAAGAGCCGCAAGATTGTGACCAGTCGCTGGCTTTCAAATCACACTCCCCGACAGGAAAGTTACAGCAGCATAGGCTGGGTCTGGATACTCATAAAACCCTTTGCCCACCTGCAAGCCGGATCGACCTTGCGCAAGCTGATCGATCAGGCATTTATGCACCTTGCCTGCATTCTCCGGCCCTGCAAGTGGTCCTGTCACGTGGAACAGTGTCAATGCGCGCTCCAATCCGATTTCATCCAAGATAGCGAAAGGTCCTTTGGCCTGTCGGGTGGCCGCAATCCAAGCGCGATCGACATCGTGGGGCCGCGCTACGTCATTGGTTGCGATCAAGACTGCATTCTGAGTCCATGCCGATGTCAGAGCATAGTCGGCCAAAGACGTTTCGGGATGAGCTTGGAGAAAGTCGGGCGCGGCATAAGCGGGGTCAGGATAAGTATAGAACCCGCGACCGCTCCTCATCCCAAATCGCCCCGTCCCCACAACAGGTGCGAGAAAGGACAGGACCTTACGCTTCATCAGATCCATCAATGGTTGTTCCGGCATCGCCGGGCGGTTCTTCCAGCTATCATAGATCAGCCGCGTGCCGAACAGGTCCATCATCCCGAACGGCCCCATCGGAGAACCCGTGCGCTTCATCCACGCCCGGTCAACCTCTTCAATGCTCGCTGCGCCATCGATGACCTGCAGCATAGCAGCCGCCAGCACAGGGCCGATCATAGCATTGAAAACATACCCCTTGTTCTCTTTTTTGAGGACAAGCGACACTCCACCGAGGTGTTGCACATAGTCCTGCAAACGTGAAAGTGTAGCCGGTGACGTCCGCGGACCGGGCACGATATCAAACAACATCGCTCCCAGATGCGAATGCAGCGCGGCAAAGCGGCTTCCATCAATGACCGCGTCCTCGATATCCGAAACCAAGAGAGATGAGCTGTTGGTGGTAAGGATCGTATCGGATGCCGCGTATCTCTCCAATTCGGCGAATAATTCGCGCTTCACTGCGAGATTTTCAAAAATGGATTCGCTGACTAGCCCTGCACCGTAAAGTGCCGCTTTCAGATCTTTCTGGATCGCGATCCGTGAAGAGGCGTCCTGCGCGGCTTTGGGCGAGATAAGTCCTGCTATCGCCATCTCTCCGGCTATCTCAGATACACGCTGTGGCACTTCGAGCAGGGAGTCCCATGCAATGTCGTAAACCACCGCGTCGTAGCCAGCCAGCGCGGCTAAGAGCGCGTTGTAACACCCCATCGTGCCGCCACCGATGAAGCAGACATGACCTTCGCCGTGAGGCTTCATTTGAGCGGCCTTGGCAGACGATCAGGAAGGATCAGATTGGTGCTGCCCTTAGTCAACGCAGCAGGCCGATAATCAAGAATTGGCAGCGACTTGAGAGCATTGACGATATGGAATTGAGTCGGATTCTGCTCCCAGCTCAGATTTTTCCACTCGACCTTGCCTTCGCCCAGCATGATCTGCGTGATGTGGTTTTCGCTCGGGAAAGTTGTGTATTCGTCAAGTTTGGGTTCAAATGATCCAGCCTGCTGTATGTAGCGCCAGCCCATTGGATTATCTTTGCCCTTGAGCGCTTTCTCACTGGCGGCAATCTCCTCAAGTTCAGGCGCGCGCAGTCCAGAGACTTCGATATCGACAATCGTGTGTCCGAAATGGCTCGCATTGCAGCGCCAGACGTCATTGGAGACGCTGTGGTCCGGAATATCGGCATAGACTTTGGGAATTCCCTGTAACTCGCGCCCGGTCAGGATTGGATCGGTCAGATTTTCCCAGATGACCAACGCAAAGGTCCCTCCAAGGGATTCGCCATCACTGCGATAAGTAACGTCGGCATTCACGCCGATCATGTTGTATCCCCTCCCGGCAAGCCAATCGACTTGTCGGTTGCAGGCATAGAAGACAGAGATGATCGGCTCGGCAGCTGGCTCGAATCCTTGCGGAAGCAACTGCGCCAATTGGCTGCCATCGGTTACATATGGAACAGTCAGCGCGGTCACGTCGCGATACCAGCCGGAACTGCCCGGACCGTGATAGCGCGCGCCGAAATGTGCCGGCATCATGTGGCTCTTAGTTGGATCACGCTTGAACACTCGATCTTCCTCTCAATCAGCCGGGGTTAGGGTTTGCGCGACATTGCGTTCATGAGCGGCGCGGTTGATTTTGTAGAGGCGCACGCAAAGCAATCGCAGGACCCAAAGCACCACAATCGCAATCAGGTAAGTCTTGCCAAATTCCTGCACAGTGCTGTCTGCAACCTGGCCTGGTTCGGCTCCCTCAGGGAAGTTGACAACGGCAAGCACCAGCGATGCAGCGAAAATCCCCAAACCCTGCGTTGCCTTTGCCGAAAAAGTGATCGCTGCAAAGAACACACCTTCTGACCGACGCTTGGTCTTAACCTCGCTTTCTTCCACCAGATCGGCGATCATCGAGAACATCAGCACCTGAAATGAGATTATCAGGGTCATCTCGATCACCGCGACGACGAAAATCAGTGGCAATAGGAACGATTGCCCATCTACCGGCATCGGCTCTAGAACGCCGAGCAAGCGCAGGGTGATCAGCACGGGTGACATGAACAATGTCGCGCCTGCCGCGATAAGCGCTCCATTGCGTTTACCGAACTGCTTGGTGAAGAACGGTGCAATCACCACCGCAAGTGCCGCTCCGACAAGCGATGCGAGGATCAGTATGCTAATCTGTTCCTGCGTGAAGCCCCAGAAGAAGGAATTGATGTAGAGATTGAGGCTCATCGCAAGGCCGGTGGCAACCGATGAAAGGATGGTCGCCATAAACAGTGCGAAGAACGACTTGCTTGTCAAAGTCTCAAGAATCTCAGCGAATATCAAACCCAGCTTCTTGGCCTGTTTCGCGGGCGCGGCCGGCAAGGTCGGGATCAATCGGTGCGTGCCGAGACTTGCCACTATGATCGAAACAAAGATCATTGCGGAGGCGATCAGACCATAGGTGGTGAAGCCGTCGCGATTGAACAGGCCACTAGGATTGGCTTCATTGGGCGCTAGAATGACAGCCAGCGTAAAGACTGCGATCAGCGTCCCGCCGATCCAGCCAAAGAATGTGCGCCACGCCATCAGTGACGTTCTTTCGTCGTAGTCGCGCGTCAGTTCCGCGGCTAGCGCAGAGCTTGGCACTTCATAGAGCGTGATAAGCGTGCGGATCAGGATCGATAGGACGACCAGATAGGCAAACAGCATATTGCCCGAAATGCCTTCTGGCGGGCTCCAAAGGAAGAAATAGGCAATCGCGACCGGTATTGCAGCGAAATACATCCATGGGTGCCTGCGCCCCCACCGGCTGCGGGTATTGTCGCTCAGATAGCCGACAAACGGATCGGAGAATGCGTCGAAGACCAGTGCGATAAGCAGCGCCAGCCCGACCAGTTCTGCTTCAACTCCAAGAATCTGTGAGTAGAACAACAACAGGAAGAAATCGAACCCGTTGTTCTTAACCCCATAGGCGATAGCTCCGAAACCATACGCAAGCTTTGTTGCTATCGGAATCTTTGTGGTGGTCAAAGTCGCTCTCCAAGCTTTTCTGCTTGAGATCGCTACACGGCTAACCAGGTGCTTCAATAAGGATAGAATAGCTAACCGGTTTTGGTCTTGCTGCAGGCGGCTCCATGCGGCGAAATCACCGAGATTTATCGACTGAACCTAGCAAGATACGCACCCAACCAGAGGCCACATGCCAACTATGTGGTCATCGCCGTCAATTTGGGGCTTCGGTACGTTTGGAAATGACCGCTCATGGTGTCGTTAGCGGAATGGCGGCTCTTCGCGCTCACAGCCCCATGAGCAGACATTCCGCAATCGGCCCAATATCCGCCATCACTTTGAGTCAGACTCTAAGATCATATCGTCGGCGATTGATTGCGTCAGCTCAATCAGCTCGCCAACGCCGTCCATCTGGCGATTGGTCATGATCGCAATCGAAATTCCATGTTCCGGGTACATTATCAGGAACGCTGTACCTCCCATCGCGATGCCCCCGTGGTGGCTTACCATTACCTTGCGGTCTTCGCCGAGCGTGCCATCTAAAGGATGGCTCCGCCAACCGAAGGCGTAATTCTGCTCGTTGACTTCGCCGCTTCTCAGCATCTGCGGCGCGAAAAACAAATTGTCTCTGGTGGCGGCATCGACATATCCGCCGTTCAAGATCGCCTGCGTCATCAGAACTAGGTCAGCGGGCGTTGAAACAAATCCCCCGCCGGCTGTCTTGTTGGAGTTTTCGACCGGATATGCGGGTTTGTACTCATTGTCCCTAACTGCATAGGGCACGGCTATGTCTCCGTTCGCTAGACCCTCTCTCATTGTATTTGTCATAGAGAGTGGCGATGTCAGCTTAGCTGCGATAATCTCATCAAAGGACAGGCCGCTCGCACCCTCCATGGCTGCCGCCGCCAGCGTAAACCCATGCGAGCTATAAGAAAATTCTGTTCCGGGCTCGAACAGTAACTCAGAATCCGCGAAAGTCGCAACGGCGCTTTCTACACTGTCGTGGCTCGTTTGGTTGCTGTATTCGTCGAACGGGAAGCAAAAGCAGAATTCATAATGACGGATGCCAGCGGTATGAGTGAACAGCTGCCGTGGAGTGATGTCATATTTTTTCGCAGGGAAGTATGGAACGATCCTTCGAATGGGCGCATCAAGGTCCAGAATACCCTCTTCCACAAGTTTCGCGGCTGTCGTTGCGGTCACAGCTTTTGAAACACTGCCGATCCGAAACATTGTATCCAGTTTAGCGGGCGTTTCAGTCTCGAGGTTTCCAAATCCCATGGCGCGTGCCCACACAACTCGGCTGTCTTTGCCGATGGCAATTGAAAGGGCTGGAAATTTATTCGCTGTTACCGCGTCATCCAGTCTCGCATTGGCCGAAGCAATAACCGCAGCAAATTCGTCTGGTATGGGCGATTGCTCACCTGCAGTTCGATCAAGAGCTGGAATGTTTTTCCAACCGCTATTGAAGACGAAAACGGGTTCAAACAATTTGAAGATTGCAATCATCAGTCCGATTGTGAAAGCCAAAGAAACGAGCAGAATGCGCATCCGCTTGAACCGATTGTCTTGAGTTTTGGTCACTACCATTTTTCCTTTAGAAATCTCTGAACTGCTGAGACCAAATCCCAACCGAGAGAGGTGTTCTTACCGTATATATAGACACTGTCAATTTTTGAAATCTCTTGGCCTTGTCCCATGGTTATGGATATTTCGATCAGGCTCACATGATCAACGACCTCCGCAATCTGACCGGCCGAACGCCAGTGCATCTGATTGGAGAACGCCAAGCTGAGGCAAGATCTGGCCTATGATCTTCGGTGGCAGCTAGCGCCGTGAGAATTCGCACCGCTAGTCGCTGCTCAAGTTGGCTTCGCAGCGTCCAATATTTTGTCAGATAATGAAGGGCTGTTCACAGCGCGTGCCAGTGTGACACCGCCAATCAAACTGCTGAGATAGGACCATGCATTTGCGAGTCGTTCCGGTTTGCTTGCCCCATCCATCTTATCCGCGACCAAACCAGCAATTGCTTGCATCTTCTGTTCGTAGAGCGCGCGTGTTTTTTCGTTAGCGCGAACAACTTCTGGAGAAAATGCTGCCATAGCGCATCCGCCGGACAGATTATCGCGGTGCGCTTTGCCAAGATAATAGTTTGAAAATTCCGTCGTCCAATCATCGCCATGCTTCAATTGAAACTCGGGGACGGCCGCAATGACCTCGTCAAGGCCAGCGATAAGCGCGGCCTCAAATGCTGCCGCCTTCGAGCCAAAGTGTGCGTAGAACGCCCCGGATGTGACGCCAGCCCCCTTTGCAAGCCCGTCAACTCCGATGCCATCGTAACCCTTACTGCGGAAACCGCGACCTGCCGCGTCCAGAATCCGGCGCCTTGTTTCCAGCTTACGCTCATCCTGCTTCGTCAAACTCAATTCCTTATCAAATCCACAAATTTATATAGCGGTCGTTATATTTACTTGACGGCATAGCGATCGTTATATATCTGGCCCTCACGAACGTTATATAACGATCTCTATATAATTGCAAAGCATAGGTGCTTTGCTGACCGATGAAGGAAAAATATGCCTTATCTTCAAATTATTACTTCACAGGATTCGCTGGACAAAGCAGCGCAAGGGGCGCTGGTTTGTCGTATTTCCAATGCTATTCTGGAAGCCGAGTGCGCCAAAATTGGTGATGCCGCTGCGCAATCGCTTGTCTGGGCGCATTACTTTGAGCTTCCGCAAGACGCCATTTATGTTGGTGGGAAAGTTATCGAAGCACCGCCTTTTCGCATCGCCATACACACTCCTGAAGGCGCGCTCACTGATATCACCCGAGGCAGGCTTGTCAGCGCAATCGGCAATATTGTCGATGATATCGCCGGGCCAATTGAGGGGCGTCTGAACCATTGGACGATGCTCTACGAAATTACCGACGGCAACTGGGGGGCGGGGCAGGTTCTTCGCTTGCCCGATATCCAGTCAGCAATGAACATTAAGCAAGCCGCTTAATCCGAGCGAACCCTCGTAAACATGCAAAGGAATACCAATGCTCAAGAAAACTACAATCGGACTATTTGCCGCGTCCATTTTGGCCGCGGGCTTCACCTCAACCGCCCAAGCACAAAGTTGCATGCCAATCGGCGGCGTCGCGATCCCTCACTTCTACGCAGAAGGTGAAGGTAACCCGATGATTATTTCTGCTGCCCTTACAGGGAGTGTCCAAAATGCTGCTGGCAAAATTACGGCGCAAAGGGAGACAGCCACCGGCCTCGAAATGGATATGGAACATTATTTCGGCCGGGATGACGGCGGCGCGTTTCAGACCAAGGACTTGGGCGTGCTCACGGCCATTCCGGGAAAACCAGGTCGGTATATGATCGAGATTACCTACCATATCCAAGACGACGTAACCCGCGGAACGCTTGAGGGTTATACTGGCCAGTTCAGCAGCTACGGACTCGTCGATCTGCGAGACCCCGACAATCTCGTTGGTCTTGTCCGCTACACCGGCTCGATTTGTAAATAGCTCTACTGGTCCGCCCACCCCCATTGGGCCACGTAGAAGCTATCGCTGGCGGGTGGCCTGGTGCCGCTCGCCAGTTTTTGGCCCCCTCGCACACTGAGAAAATTCATGAACACTTCAATCGAACCTTCCGCTCTCCCGTCATCAATCCTGTATACAATGGTCCGAGTCAGCGACTTAGACCAATCCATTGCGTTTTACCGGGATGCGCTTGGCATGCGCGAACTGCGGAGGGAAACGTTCACTAACGGCCGCTTCACATTGGTATTTATGGGGTACGCTAACGATTGCAATGGACCTATGATCGAGCTGACCTGGAATTGGGATGCCGAAGAATACTCCCATGGAAGCGGATTTGGGCATGTGGCTCTGGGGGTCGCTGACATTTATGGGGCCTGCGAACGGCTGAAGGGCATGGGAATTGCGATAACACGCGATGCCGGGCCCATGACGCACGCAGTGGATGAAACTGGATACCGCGAGGACATCGCATTTCTTGAAGACCCGGACGGATACAAGATCGAGTTAATAGGGATACCCGCTGCATAGCTAGTGGGTGGAGGCATCCACTACTGCGCTGTCAGACAATTCGCTGCACATATTGGCACTCCCTAGGGGAGCGTCTGTTCTAGATCATCGCTTGTAAAGTCGACGAAGTAGGATCTCGAAGGAGAGGCTGATGCGGCTCGACTTGGCTGACAAGCTAATAACCGATTCACGTGATTCTGCATGAACAATTGGCAGCAAGAAAGGTCCGAATTCGCAGTGGCAAGTACAAATCACGAGGAAGGTCATATCGCCAAACGGCACCATCCCCTCCTCGTTCTGATTCATTGGATACTAGAGCTAATGACTATCGCCGAGATTGGCCGCGTTACAAATTTCAATCAGTGACCCCTAGATGGCAATCGTAGGAATGGGCTTCATAGTGATCACGGGTTTAGGGAAAGGAGCGAATTGAAGATGAACGAGAAACCGAATAGGATACAAGGGAGCTGCCTATGCAGGTCAGTCTCGTTCGAGATCGTCAATGATTTTGCCAAACTTTATTTTTGCAACTGTAATCAGTGCAGAAAAATAACTGGTTCGGCTTTCGCATCGAACCTTTTCGTCAATATTGAAAGCTTCGATTGGCTGGCTGGCTCTGATGGTATCGCCGTCTACAAAGTACCGAACAGGGATATCGCGAAATCGTTTTGCCGAAAATGTGGTTCTGGTGTTCCGTGGCTCAGTAGCGACGGGGCAATGATGATCGTGCCAGCGGGCTGCCTTAATGGAGAGCCGGAGGTGAAGGGAAGGATCAGGATATTCACAGCTGAAGAACCAACTTGGTCATCAGAATTTGAACTGATAGAAGTACATTCGGGTTTCCCCGATTAGATGCATACAACTTTCTCAAGGCTTAGACTGATTCATCAGCCGATATCGATGACGTCAATTGGCTTAACATGAGTTTCAGATACCGAGTTTCTTGTGAGGATAGAGTCTTTGACGTTTCTCGTGCCTTCATCTGGAAGTAGTGCCCCATCAAGTAGGGATAGCTCTCTTGTTCTGGTAGTTGCCCAGCATGGTCGAGGTTGGCGAGTTGAGCGTAGACTGCGATATCTGCAACTGTCAGCCGGTTCTCAGAAAAATATTTTTTGCCGGAAAGCTCGCTTTCAAGATATTGGAATCGAACGGGCAGTTTGTGTCTGACCGCCTCTTCGATCATTAGAGTATCAATTGGCTCGCCGCGCATCTGATTGATAAATGTCGGTTGGAAAACACCTTCGCTAATGTCTCCAAACAGTGCGGTATCGGCATATTCCTCGATCCAGAGGGCATGACCAAGTGCTTTCGGTTCGGTCGGGATAATTGTGCCGTTGGGACTAGGGAATGCCGCATCGAGATATGCCGAGATTGCAGAGCTATCGTTGAGCCGGAAAGCACCATCTGTCAGAATCGGAATGCGTTTCAGCGGGCTTATCGATTCAAAATGATCCGGTGGATTGTAGGGGTTTATGTCGTTGCTCTTAAAAGATATCCCTTTTTCCATAGCGACGAGTGTTACCTTGCGCGTGAAAGGTGACAGCGGCGATCCGTGAACAACCACACTCATTTTGATACGCCGCCATCCTGCGAAAGCGCACGCCATCCGAGCAGTAGAAGCCCTGCAATGATTGTAACTCCGACTACCACAACGCTCATGCCGCCGATTGTGAAATTGGTACCGTCAGAATGCACCATTGACCCTCCATAAAGGGGGCCAGCAGCCCATGCGATCAAGAAAGATGCGCTCAAGATCAATCCAAGGACAATTCCCAGTCGCGGCGCGATGCGTTTCCAAACCAATATGAATGCCAGGATGGCAATTGCTGCGTTCGCAATAAGTTGCCAGGCTTCATGAAGGCGCGCGTGGCTAGGCCATTCGGGATTGAATAGATGCGAGCTACTGATTTCCATGAACGGTATCACGGCAGACAGCACGAATGCACATAGAGCGACGGAAAAGAGTGTGATCTTGGGCATTAGGTGGCCTCATTTTACTATCAAATTGACAGCGTCTATATTGACTATCAAATTGACGGCGTCAATATGAGTTATGCCTAAAGAGAAATCCTTCCACCACGGCGACCTGAAACGCGTGCTATTCGAAAAAGCTCTTGAGCTTCTTGATAGGGACGGCGTGGATGGTGTGACTATCAGAGCGGTAGCTCGAGAGGCCGGGGTATCCCATGGCGCCCCCGTCAATCATTACCGAGACCGCAAGGCCTTGCTGACTGCACTTGCGCAGCGGCAATTTGAAACGATCCTGAATTCTGTTGAAGACGGCCTCACCGCGGCACCGGGCGGTTCCAATGCTTGGATTGAAGTGTTCGGCAAAGCGTTGTTGGAATTCGGCTTTAAATATCCACACCGCTACAAGCTGCTGTGGCGCGGTGATTTGATCGATCTAAAGGATCCCGACCTTTCAAAGGTTATGGATCAAGTCTATCTTCAACTTTGTGGCCAAATCGAGCTTGCTATGCCTCAGGTCGAATTTGATCGTGATACCGTGGCGGTTGCCTTCTGGTCCATGATACATGGATATCTGGATATGAGGCTGTCAGGGATGTTCGTCCCGCTCGATGACAAAGTGACCGGAAGGCCGCGAGATGCGGCGCTGCTCGACCTTTTCAAAATGCTCGCGCCTCTAAACCGCTCTTGATGCTTCCTCTCGCCGGCACCGTCAGACTAACGTGGCAGCTTCAGGCAAGGGCTGCTGGCCGGCTCGAATGGGTGTTGTCAGACTAACTGCACCGATTGCGGATTGAGGTGGTTGGGATAGGGTGGTTTTATGCCCAGGCCAAGTAAACCCGCCAGTCCATTCCACCGTTTCAACTCGTCGCCGGAAGTGATCCGTATGGCAGTTATGCTGTATGTTCGGTATCCTCTGAGCCTTCGCAATGTTGAAGATCTGCTGTTCAAATATGGCGTTGATATTTGCCACGAGACGGTCCGGTTTTGGTGGAATCGGTTCGGACCGCTGTTCGCATCCGATATTCGAAGACAACGTATCAGCCGGATGCGAGGCTTTCGGAATTGGCGCTGGCACGTCGACGAGGTTTTCGTGAAAATCAATGGCGAGACCCATTATCTGTGGCGAGCGGTCGACCACGAAGGTGAAATTTCCGAGAGTTATGTCACTAAGAAAAGGGATAAAAAGGCTGCATTGAAGTTTCTACGCAAGGCGTTGAAGCGTCACGGCCAGGCTGAAAAGATCGTGACCGACGGCCTTAAGTCTTACCCTGCGGCGATGCGCGAACTTGGCAATGAAGGCCGCCGCGAGATGGGCAGGTGGAAGAACAATCGAGTGGAAAACAGCCACCTTCCGTTCCGGCGAAAAGAGCGTGTCATGCAGCGTTTTCGGAGGATGAAATCACTGCAAAAGTTTGCTTCAGTTCATGCAAATGTTCACAACCACTTTAACTCGCAACGCCACCTAATCGATCGCCAAACTTACAAGACCGCCCGCTCAGCCGCCTTGGCTGAGTGGCAAAACCTCATGGCCTGAAGAGTAGTTAGGTAGAGGACAACTCCGCCAAGTGGAGACGAGTTCGCATTAGACTGACAGCACCCGGTATAGCGTGCCTTCTGCACGGCCTGCTGCCCTTCTTATTCGTGGGCACGGGCAGCAAAGCTGTTAGCAAGCTGCACAATCGCATGGTTACGAACCGTCGCCGCAAACCATGCGCTGACCAAGCGGCACTGTCAGACTACTGCATCTGATCGACGGTTGAGCACGCTTGGGAAAGTCAGGTGCGATCCTCTCCCATGGCCCGCAAACCTATATCGGCCAAAATAAGTGATTATAGGTTTTGCTCACAGCCGACTTGGATCGCTTAAGCAGCAACCGAAATCACCGTGCGGCGGTAGAGGTGCCAGGTTGCATGTCCCAGAACCGGCAGAGCGACAAACAACCCCAGAAACATGGGTAGGAGCGCCACAAACAAGATCATCGCAACCATCACAGCCCAGACCAGCAGCACCTGCTTGTTTGACCGGATGGCAGCAAGGCTGACAATAATCGCTGTTATGAAATCAACCTCGTGATCAACCAGTAAGGGTAGGCTGATGACTGTCACACAGTAGAACGCCAGAGCCATGATCCCGCCGATCACGCTGCCCACTGCGAGCATGGCCAGACCGGTCGGCGTGAGCAGGAAGGCCAGCGATTCTGCATCCGTGCCGCTCTCCGCAGCGAAAATCGCAAACACGCCGTGGGCCAGCATCAACCAGAAGGCGAAGGCTACGAATACGATCACGCCCATCGAGACGATCTGCTCGTCTCCATGGCCTCTTAGCGCGCCCAGCACTGGCTTCCAACTGACAGGCTCCTTCGCTTCGCGGCGGCGGCTTACTTCATACAGACCCACCGCTGTAAAGGGTGCCAGCAAAGGAAAGCCAGCTGCAGCGGGGATCAGCCACGATGCATCGCCCCACTGCAGCATAACCAACGAAATAAGGATGCCGCCTGCCACATAGATCGCTGCGAAAAACAGACCATATGTCGGATAGGTGCAGAAATCCGACCAACCGGCTGCAAGCGCATGTTTCAAATCGGCCAGGCTCAGACTGTCCGAGACAGAATATGGTGCGACAGTTCCCTGTTCAGGCATGGCGGCTTACTCCCCATTAGAAGCGATAGCTTACTCCGGCGCTGACAACCCATGGGTCCAGCTTGTGCTTGGTTTCAATGGCGAGCGTGTTACCTGCGTACCAACGCGCAGTGGTATCAATAAAGTAGCGCTTGGCATCGAGATTGATGCCGAACCCTTGATCGCTAATAGGAATATCGATCCCCGCCTGAAGCGCGATGCCAAATTCATCCGACAAATCGGTGTCAGTGACGCCGAGCGGGATTGTTGCTGCTCCTGGTTTGTCCTCGATCCAGAGAAAATAGGCAGGCCCGGCGCCGACATAGGGTTTGGCATTGCCAAGGTCGAAATGCAGCTTTGCAGTGACCGTCGCAGGGATCAGCCTGGCGTTTGAGACAAGCTCGGCACCGGGCAACCCGCTGATCGCATCAACATCATGCTGAGTGACACAGCAAATCGTTTCCACCGAAAAGGAATCGCTGATGAAGTATTCGACCGCAATGGTCGGGACGATATTGTCATTCGCCTTGGTTTGCGTGTTGACCGGAAGCCCCACGGTATCGACGTTTAGCTCGGTGATTTTTCCATCGGGCAACACTGCTGTTCCAAGCAGTTTGACTTGCAATTGGCCAGCTCGATCATCGCTCTGCGCGAGAGCGGGAGTGGCCGAGAAAGCCAGACCAGCGATCATGCATGCAAGAAACGGTTTCATAGTTCTGTATCCCCAAAGCTGCAGTGGCCACCCTTCGCGACCAAGGATTGTTGCAGCTCGGTGCCTTAAGTGGCTGCAATTTGGGGTGCATTCATTGATCTGGATCAAAGACCATTCCGCTTTTTGCGCCCAAATATCGCGTTGAGGGCAGATTTGATCGAGGCGCGCCAATGAACAATCACAGCGCATTTGACACTTTCATGAGAGCTGCATTCGGGATGGAGCCTGGAGGCAAGACCTGCAACCAATTGGAGACCATTGCGACCACTCTATCGCTAGACCGGGGCAAGATCGCGCCGCTCGATCGTTCGATAGATCAAATCGCCTGCATAACGCGCGGAGCAACAAAATTGGCCGTACATGCCTCTGGTGACAGAGAGCAGATTGTCGCCTTTCATTTTGCCGGAGATATCGTTTCTATCCCCTCAGACGGTTCGCACATCTATGTCATGACCAGTCTGGTTGAAACAGAGCTATTGGTGTTTCCGGCCCGCGAGTTCTTCGATCAGGCGTCAGCAGAAAGCACCATGGCCCGCTCGCTGTTCGACCGGCTGCCAGCCGCCTTGAACCGGTGCCGCGAGAAGGCCGTTGCGTTGGGAAGGATGAGCGCACACGAGCGGCTAGCTGGGTTCTTGACTGGGATGGCTGAACGGGTGGGTAAACGGGTTGGCGAACGAATCGTCCTCAACCTGCCCATGTCTCGTCAGGACATCGGCGATTCACTCGGAATGACAATCGAAACCGTAAGCCGCCAATTGGGCGCCATGCGCAAAGCGGGCTTGATCGAAACCAGGGGGCGATCGCAAATAGTGCTGCGAGACATACGCGAATTGGCCAAGCGGGCTGGGCACGCAAAACAAGCCAACAAAAAACCTCCCAAAAATTTCGAAATTTGATCTGGATCAATGTGTGGGTCGCACAAAGCGGCTAGCCGTGAGGGCAACAGAAGGGGCGTAAATATGGAAGCCGTACTTGGCCGGGCTGGCCTTTGGTTTGTGATAATGTTCCTGGCGCTCGCCGCATATGTCGGTGCGCAGGACGCAGGCTTTGCCGCACATGCAGTTGTAGTGGGAGTAATCGCCTTTGCGTTTCTATGCGTAACGGTGATGCGCTATGATCCGCTGGCACGAGCACAGAGCATGTTCCGGATGCCACCAGGGCCATCGCGCTACGATGATGACGTGGTGCGCTGGGGTGTCATCGCAACGGTGTTCTGGGGCATGGCCGGGTTTCTGGCTGGCGTTGCTATTGCGCTCCAGATGGTTTTCCCGGCGCTCAATATCGAACCCTGGCTAAATTTTGGCCGCCTGCGTCCGCTACATACATCTGCGGTGATTTTCGCATTTGGCGGCAATGCGCTGTTGGCGACGAGCTTTTACGTGGTGCAGCGCACCTGCCGCACCACACTGGCGTTTCCCTCTTTGGCGCGGTTCGTCTTCTGGGGTTACCAGCTGTTTATCGTTCTGGCCGCTTCAGGCTATTTGCTGGGCGTTACACAATCCAAAGAATATGCCGAGCCTGAATGGTATGTCGACATCTGGCTGACCATCGTTTGGGTCGCCTATTTTATCGTCTTCGTTGGCACGATTGTGCGCCGACATGAACCGCATATCTATGTCGCCAACTGGTTCTATCTGGCTTTCATCATCACGATTGCGATGCTGCATATTGTCAACAATCTGGCCATCCCGGTCAGCTTCCTTGGCTCGCGCAGTTACAGCGCCTTTGGCGGGGTTCAAGATGCCCTGACGCAGTGGTGGTATGGGCATAATGCGGTCGGCTTCTTTCTGACCGCAGGCTTCCTGGCAATGATGTATTACTTCGTGCCGAAACAGGCTGAGCGGCCGGTCTATTCCTATCGCCTGTCGATCATCCACTTCTGGAGCCTGATCTTCCTGTATATTTGGGCAGGCCCACACCATCTGCACTACACCGCGCTACCCGATTGGGCTCAGACTCTGGGTATGGTGTTCTCGATCATCCTATGGATGCCGAGCTGGGGCGGCATGATCAACGGTCTGATGACCCTCAACGGCGCCTGGGACAAGGTCAGAACCGATCCCATCATTCGCATGATGGTGATGTCGCTCGCCTTCTATGGAATGAGCACATTTGAAGGTCCTGTGATGAGCATCAAGGCGGTCAATTCGCTGTCTCATTATACCGATTGGACCATCGGACACGTGCACTCTGGCGCGTTGGGCTGGAACGGCATGATCACTTTTGCATGCGTGTATTTCCTGGTGCCGCGCCTGTGGGGCCGCGAACGAATGTATTCGATGCGCATGATCAATTGGCACTTCTGGCTCGCGACGCTGGGTATCGTTTTCTACGCAGCCAGCATGTGGGTCGCTGGCCTTACACAAGGCCTGATGTGGCGTGAGTATGATGCCAATGGCTATCTGGTGAACAGCTTTGTCGACACCGTCGCAGCGCTCAAGCCAATGTTTGCAGCCCGTGCCTTTGGCGGGATCCTCTACCTCGCTGGTGGAGTGCTGCTTACCTACAACGTCTGGATGACGATTGCGGGCCATTTGCGCGACGAAGCGCCAATGACCGACGCGAAGCACAATCGCGCAGCCGACCGTCCCATCACCGCAGCACCCGCAGAATAGGAGGGCCGTTTCGATGAGCACTGAGCCGACACAGGCCACTTCGCGCCACCAGAAACTGGAACGCAATATCACGTTGATGGCGATTGCTACTCTGATTACCGTTTCCATCGGTGGCATCGTGCAGATTGCCCCGCTGTTCTATCTCGACAACACGATCGAGAAAGTTGACGGGATGCGTCCCTACACTCCGCTGGAGCAGGCTGGTCGCGACATCTATGTGCGCGAAGGCTGCTATACCTGCCATAGCCAGATGATCCGTCCGTTCCGCGACGAAGTGGAGCGTTACGGCCCTTACAGTCTGGCGGCGGAAAGCATGTATGATCATCCCTTCCAGTGGGGATCCAAACGGACCGGACCTGACCTTGCCAGGGTGGGCGACCGCTATTCAGATGAATGGCACGTCCAGCATCTGAAAGACCCCCAAAGTGTGGTCCCAGAGAGCATCATGCCGCAATACAGCTTCCTGGCCGAAACAGATCTGAAGGTGGCCGATCCGGAAGGAATGCTCACGGCGCTGCGCCGTGTCGGCGTTCCCTATACCGACCGCGATATTCAAATGGCAGAGGCCGATCTTGCCGCCCAAGCCGATCCGTTCAGCAATCGGGAAGATCTGGAGGAACGCTATCCCAAGACGCAGGTGCGCGATTTCGATGGCGATCCCGATCGTCTGACCGAGATGGATGCGTTGGTCGCCTATCTGCAGATGCTCGGCACCTTGGTTGATGTGAAAAGCGCTGCCGCTCAACAGGAATTGGCAGAGGAGACTGGCAGATGACCGACTACGAAACCTTGCGCCAATTTGCAGACAGTTTCGGTCTGTTGGTCATGGCGATCATCTTTCTCGCTTTGTGTGCCTGGCCCTTCCGACCTGGTGCGAACGAACGCAACCGCCATGCGGCCAACTCAATTCTCGAGGATCACGAAGATGGCGAATGAGTCAAATATTGAGAACCGCGTTGATCAGCCAACCGGAACCGAGTTTGTCGGCCATGAATGGGACGGAATTGAAGAGCTCGACACTCCGTTGCCGCGGTGGTGGCTGTGGACGTTTTACGCCACGATTGTGTGGGCGATTGGCTATGTGGTGGCCTATCCCGCCTGGCCGATGATTGACCGCGCAACAGAAGGCGTCATCGGCTGGACCAGCCGGGGGCAGTTGGCCGAGGAGATTAGCGTGGCCAACAAGGCGCGCGAAGGTCTGCTCGAGCAGATCGCGGCAACCGACACCGCGCTGCTGACCGATGATCCGCAATTGATGCAACAGGCCGTTGCCGGTGGTGCCGCGGCTTTTAAGGTCAATTGTGTGCAATGCCATGGTGCCGGGGCAGCCGGATCACCCGGCTATCCCAATCTCAATGATGATGAGTGGCTGTGGGGCGGCGATTTGGAATCGATCGAATTGACCTTGCAGCATGGCGTGCGTTGGGATGGATCGGATCAGACCCGGTTCAGCCTGATGCCCGGGTTTGGCGATATTTTCACAACCGAGGAAATCAACGCTTTGGCTGGCCATGTGCTGTCCTTTACCGGCAGGTCGGAATCATCGGCCACAGGCGTCCAGCTTTACGCAGACAATTGTCTGTCGTGCCATGGCCAGTCTGGCGAAGGCAGCCGCGACCAAGGAGCCCCTGCCCTCAATGATGCAATCTGGCTGTATGGCAGCAGCGAAACAGCTATTCGCGGGCAGATCCGCGCGCCCAGCCATGGCGTGATGCCGGGCTGGAAAGACCGGCTGGATCCTGCGACCATCAAGATGCTCGCCGCCTATGTTCACTCGCTTGGCGGCGGTGAAACTCTGGCTCAGCAGTCCGACGAGCCAGCCGAAGCAGCCGATGAACAACCCTGAGGAACCTGATCCCAAGACAGAGGAACGCGATCGCTGGGCCGAGGCCATCACCCCGGTGCAGCCAAAACCTGCGCGCAAACCGGCCACGCTCGGCGCAGACGTTCCGATTGGCGACCTCTACGAAAAGCACAAAGTCGTCCATAATCAGCGCATCGACGGACCGTTTCGGCGGTTCAAATGGACGGTGATGGTGCTGACCCTGGCGATCTATTATGTGACGCCGTGGCTGCGGTGGGATCGCGGGCCCTATGCTCCTGATCAGGCGGTGCTGGTCGATCTGACAAATCGGCGCTTCTACATGTTCGGTATCGAGATATGGCCGCACGAGTTTTATTTTGTCGCCGGCATGTTGATCATGGCCGGTATCGGGCTGTTCCTGGTGACCAGCGCTGTTGGCCGCGCATGGTGTGGCTATGCCTGCCCGCAGACAGTCTGGACAGATCTGTTCCAGCATGTCGATCGGCTGTTCGACGGCGATAGAAATGCACGTGTAAAGCTGGACAAGGCGCCGTGGGGGCCGGCCAAGCTCGCCCGCCGTGCGTCGAAATGGACGGTCTATCTGCTGATCGCATTTGTCACCGGCGGTGCGTGGATCTTGTATTTCGCCGATGCCCCGACCCTGCTGCGGGACTTCTTTACCGGCGAGGCCGCTCCCATCGCCTATGCCACAGTTGCCGTTTTGACCGCCACGACCTTTGCGCTGGGCGGGTTCCTGCGCGAACAGGTGTGCATTTACATGTGCCCTTGGCCGCGCATCCAGACCGCCATGCTCGATGAAAAATCGCTCATCGTCACCTACAAAGACTGGCGCGGCGAGAAACGCGGAAGCCTGAAGAAGGCGCTGAAACAGCCCGATGAATATGGTGATTGTATAGATTGCCAGCAATGTGTTGCGGTCTGCCCCACTGGGATCGATATCCGCGAAGGTCCGCAGATTGGCTGCATCACCTGCGCGCTTTGCATTGACGCATGCGACCGTGTGATGGCCGACATAGGTCGGCCGCGTGGCTTGATCGATTATGCAACGCTGGAGGATTGCAAGCACGAGGCGACAGGAGGCAAACCGCAATCGCCTTGGAAAACGCTGCGCCGCCCCCGCACCCTGGTTTACGGTGCCATATGGCTCTCTATCGGTGCGGCCCTGTTGTTTGCGCTTGGCGTTCGCACGCATACCGAAATCACCGTTTCGCCAGACCGCAACCCGCCCTTCATGCTGATGCGTGATGGATCGGTACGAAACGCCTACACGCTCAAATTGCGCAACATGGAGAGCAGGCCGCGCACCATGCAGGTGGAGATTAGCGGACTGGCGGGGGCAACCATGTGGACCGATTCAATAACGCGCGAGAATGCGGCGACCAGCCAGCAGGTCGAGGTTCCTGCTGACGCGACCCGCACGGTTCGCGCCTATGTGCTGGCCCCGGCCAATTCGAGCGAGCAGAGCTTCACCTTCACGCTGACTTCTCTCGACGAGCAACGCGAAAGTGACACTGCCCAAACCCTTTTCACAACACCGGGAGGTAACCCATGAGCCGAGAATTTACCGGACGCGACATGGCTCTTGTGATGGTGGCCGGCTTTGGGATCGTCTTTGCGGTCAATATCCTGATGGCTAATCTTGCGACAAGCGGATTTGGCGGAGTTGTGGTCGAAAATTCCTACGTCGCCAGCCAGAAATTTAACCGCTGGCTGGACAAGGCAGAACGCAGCAAGGCGCTCGGCTGGAAAGCAGATGTCACGCGCAGCGACGATGGATATCTCACAATCGCCGCAGCAGGTGTTCCAGAAGAAGCCACCGTTACAGCGCAATTGCGGCGTCCCATCGGCGCAAACGAGACTGCGTCCATCACCTTTGCGAGCATTGAAGGCGGAATCTATCGCTCCACCCAGCCCGTCAGCGAGGGGCGCTGGATCGTGCGTCTGGCAATCACATCGGGCCAAGACAGCTGGTCGCAGGAAACGTCGCTCCAATGAACGTACCTGTCGCCCTAGCCTCTGGCCAACCAGCGCAATTTCGCGACACCCGCTTCACCGTGCCAAGCATTCGCTGCGCCGGCTGCATCGCCAAGATCGAGCGTGAGTTACCGAAACTGGACGGCGTTGAACACGCACGGGTCAATTTCTCGGCCAAGCGGGTTGCGATCCACCATTCCACCTCGCTCGATGACGTCGATTTGACCAAGGCGCTGCGTGAAATCGGTTTTGAAGCCCAGCCCGTCAGCGAAAACCCGTTGGCGCGTGATGATGCAGACACGCGGATGATCTTGCGCGCCGTGGCGGTGGCCGGCTTTGGCATGATGAACATCATGCTTTTGTCGATCAGCGTTTGGTCGGGTGCCAACGGTGCGACCCGCGACCTGTTTCACTGGCTCTCGGCCATAATCGCTATTCCCGTAATCGCTTATGCTGGGCGGCCCTTCTTCGCCTCGGCATTGATGGCGTTGCGCTATGGCCGGACCAATATGGACGTGCCGATCTCTATCGGGGTTTTGTTGGCAACCGCGCTTAGTCTGTATGAAACGGCCACCAGCGGTGCGCATGCCTATTTTGAAAGCGCGGTCATGCTGTTGTTTTTCCTTTTGTGCGGCAGAGCCCTTGACGCCACGATGCGCACGCGGACCCGGGCCGGAATTGGTGCGCTGCTTGGCCGGATGGGTAAGAGCGCCAGCGTTTTTCAGCCAGATGGATCGTGCCAACGCGTCTCTGCAGAAGAATTGCAACCAGGCATGCTGGTGCTGGTCGCGGCGGGCGAGGCCTTGGCCGCTGATGGTGTGGTCGAGCACGGCGAAGGCGCGGTCGACAACGCCATGTTGACCGGCGAGACAACCCCGCAGACCGTTGGTTCAGGAAGCGAAGTTCACGCCGGTGCGATCAATCTGCTTGGACCTTTGCATGTCCGTTTGACAGCCGTTGGCGGCGACACGGCCTTGGCCGAAATCGCGCGCCTGATGGACGAGGCCGGCCAATCGCGCAGCCTGTATGTTCGGATCGCTGACCGCGCATCACGGCTCTATGCGCCCGTGGTCCACAGCCTGGCCGCTTTGGCCTTTATCGGTTGGATGCTGGCCGGAGCCGGATGGCACCAGTCGCTGGTCATCGCCATCGCGGTGCTTATCATCACCTGTCCCTGCGCTATGGGGCTGGCCGTACCCGCCGCACAAGTGGTGGCTTCTGGTGCTTTGATAAAGCGAGGTCTGTTGGTCAAAGACGGCAGCGCATTGGAGCGCTTGGCCGAGGTTGATGTGGCCTTATTCGACAAGACAGGCACTCTAACGCTGGGAGCGCCGCGACCCGACATTTCCACTCTGGATGATACCACGAGATCGGTCGCATTGGGCTTGGCGCAGGCCAGCCGCCACCCCTTAAGCCAAGGACTGGCCGATGCTTTGATCGAAGAAGGCGTAAAAGCGGCCATTGTCGATGAGATCGAGGAGCAAAGTGGCCAAGGCCTTACTGGGCAATGGGAAGGGGCCGCTGTGTCGATAGGACAGCCTCAAACCGCTCAGGATGGAATGGCCAGCGAGTTGACTGTTGGTGATCGTCATTGGACATTGCGTTTCAAAGATCCGGTCCGCGGTGATGCCCGCCAGACGATCAATCGGTTGGAAAGCCTGGGGATCGCGAGCCGTATCTTGTCTGGAGATGTCAGCCAGTCGGTGGAGCGGGTGGCCAGTGACCTTGGCGTTCCAGCGCAAGCAGGCGCAACTCCGCATGAAAAGCTGGCGCTGCTGGAAGGCCTCAAGGCGGATGGGCATAAGCCACTTATGGTTGGGGACGGAATCAATGACGGACCCGCCCTGGCAGCGGCGCATGCCTCCATCGCACCCAGCACCGCGAGCGATGCCAGTCAGCAAGCTGCCGATGCAGTGTTCATTGGCGAAAAACTGGCGCCAGTGGCATTTGCGGTGACCATTGCCCGCCAAACGATGCGCATCGTGCGCCAGAATTTTACCTTCGCAATCGGATACAACATCCTTGCCATTCCGTTGGCGCTGTTTGGCATGGTGACGCCGCTGATTGCCGCCATTGCAATGTCGGTGAGCTCTTTGGTTGTGGTCGGCAATTCTCTGCGGCTGGCCCGATCTGGAAAGGATGAAACATGACCGGTTTGGCGTTTCTCATCCCTATCGCCCTGGGCATGGGCCTGTTCGGTCTGGCTGCGTTTTTCTGGGCCATGCGCAGCGGCCAATTCGACGATATGGACGGGGCAGCTCATCGCATCCTGATCGACGAGGAAGACGAATAGGCGCGCTGCAACACGCCACCAACGCTATGCAGCATCAAGGCGCATTCTGTGAATGGATTGCCTCAATGCGCCGGGCCATTCCGGCGCTATCGATGAGCGTGATTTTGCCATAGCCTATCTCGATCAGGCCTTGTGCTGCCAGTTTCTTTAGCGCCTTGCCAATAGCAACTCTTGAAACGCCCAGCGTGTCCGCCAAATCTTCTTGCCGGCAATCAATGTCGCGCGGGCTCGATGAACTGGCAGGGGATGCCAAAAGCAATCGCGCAATGCGCAGCGGCAAGGGCAACCTTCTTTGGGCATCGAGGAAATCGAGTATCTCGACATTACGCCACAACGCCAGCTTCAGCAGCGCTTCGTAAATCTCAGGCCAAGCGTGCAACAAGCCGGTCAGTGCTGGCTGGCTCACAAACACCACTTGTGTGGTGCCAACGGACCACAGGCTGTGTGTTTGGGGCAAACCCAAGAACACTGTGAACTGCCCATAACATTCACCTTTGCGCAGCAATCCCGACACCAGAAATGAGCCATCGGGTCTGATATTCCCCACCGCAATTTCGCCAGCGCTGACCAAGGATATGCCATCGCGCGCGTCGCCTCGCTCTTCGATAAGCTGGCCATCGGTATAGGACGTGGATCTACCCGCAGCACACAGTTCGGTCCAAATCTCGTCAGGCAAGAGGTCTGCAAATGTGACGTTTTGTTGGCGCAGTATCTTCATAAATGCCCAAATGTAACTTGTTAGCATTCTTTCTCATCATACCCGCCTATCGTCAACGCTTCGGACATAGGGAGAAGGCGCATGGACCTTAGGATCAAAGGCAAGAAAGCGATCATGGCGGGGGGCAGCGCAGGCATGGGTCGAGCCACAGCTGAACGATTGGCAGAGGCCGGCGCGGAGCTGGTAATCACCGCGCGCGGAGAAGAGCGCTTGCGCAAGGCTGCAGATGAAATTGCGACCAAGCATGGCGTTACAGTCACACCGGTTGTGGCCGATTCGTCGGCCGAGGCGGGACGAGAAGCCTTGTTTGCCGCCTGTCCTGATCCCGATATTTTGGCGATCACGATCAAACCGCCTGACCCCAATGGAGACTTCTTGCAGGTTACAGCTGATATGTGGCGCGGATCGGTCGAGACCGCTTTGATCGGCCCGATTGAGATCATGCGGCATTACATCCCATCGATGAAGGACAAAGGATGGGGCCGTATCGTCAACATTGCGACCTTCTCAGCCAAGAACCCGATGATCTGGCGATTGATGTCGGGTCCTGCGCGGTCAGCATTGCTGAATTATACCGCCAGCGTATCGCGCGAGATTGCACCGCATGGCGTCATCTTGAACAATCTGTTGCCTGGCATGTTTGCTACTGAAGGCGCATCAGAAATCATGGGAGCCTATGCCAGTGCATTCGGCCTAGAGCCCAAGCCGGAGATAGTTCGCGAGCATTTCAAGACACACAATTTCATACCGGCAGGATTTATGGGCGATGCCGATGATCTGGCGCCGATGGCAGCCTTTCTGTGCAGTGGATTGGCGCGCTTCATCGTCGGTCAGAATATTGTGATCGACGGAGGGCAGCACAATGCGATCTTTTGAGCGACCAACATGGGGGCAATCATGAAAGTCTACGGATCACGCATTTCCTACTACACCGGAAAACTCGAGGCATATTTGCGCTACAAGGACGTTGAGTACACCGCCCTCCCCACGCCATATGGCGAAGCAAAGATGCTCAAGGAAAAGGTGGGCGCGGTGCAAATGCCGATCGTCGATGACGATGGGTCATGGATGTCAGACACCACGCCGATCATCGAACATCTTGAGACGATCCACACAGATCGGCCCGTGCTTCCAGATAATCGCGTAACTGCTTTCATTGCTCATCTGATCGAAGATTATGCGGACGAGTGGTTATGGCGTCCGGCGATGTATTTCCGCTGGTGGTATGGCGATGACAGAACACTGGCGGCGAACACATTGACCGATGAAGTTACCGGTCATCTCAAAGCCCCGCGATGGATGCGCAAGCGCATGATTATACGGCGTCAAATGCGCCATTATCTCGATCGTGACGGGATCACGGAGTCAACACGTGGCCATGTAGAGCAATCCTATTTCAATGCGCTCAGCGCGATGACCGCCGTACTGGAAAAGCGTCCGTTTCTGCTGGGATCGGCCCCTTCTCTTGCTGATTTTGGAATGATGGGACCTATGTTCAGGCACTTTGGTCAAGACCCTACCCCGCAAGAGATCATGCGTAATAAAGCGCCTACGGTTTACGAATGGGTCGCGCGCATGTGGCGGGCCAAGGACCAAGGGCCGCCCGAATTTGTTACCACCATCCCCGATGATACTGCTTCGTTATTGCGTGAGATCTGCGAGACGCATTTGGTGCAGCTAGGGGCCAATCTTGACGGATTTGCAACGGGCCAGCCACGATTCGATATGACCGTGCAAGGGTGCCACTATAAAGGCATCGCAACCTCGCGATATCGGGTCTGGTGCCTTGAAGAATTGCGCCGGCGGTTTGCTGCGCTGACCGATCATGACCAGGCTGCCGTCCGCGAATTGCTACCCTATGATCACGCCAAGATCTTGTGGCAAAGCGAGCTTCCCGCCCAATCAGGATTTAACCAAGATCGACGCTTGCCCTTCGGGCCTGCCATCAATGTATTCGATGGCGGCTTACCTTAGGTAGGAGACAGCGCAACGCCAATGCAGCCCGCTATGCAATTTATTGGCCGTGTTCACTCCGGGCAATTTCATGCAGCCAAGCCGCGTGCTGAGGGGCTTTCTTGGTTTCTGACCATTCCTCCAGCATCGGCATGGCGACGCGCTTAAGCTCGGCATATTGATCATCGGTGCCGATATCGGCTGCCAATTCCACGCGGTGGCCATTGGGATCGAAGAAATAGATCGATTTGAAAATGCCGTGATGGGTTGGCCCCAGCACATCGATCCCCAATCCTTCTACATGCGCTTTGGCCGCCAGCAATTCATCTTCCGATGCAACCCGAAAGGCAAGGTGCTGGACCCACTGCGGTGTGTTCTCGTCACGGCCCATCTCGGGCTGGTTGGGAAGCTCGAAAAAGGCCAGAATATTGCCGTTCCCTGCGTCCAGAAAGACGTGCATGTAGGGATCATATTCGCCGGTTGAGGGGACGTGGTCTTCTGAGAAGGCCGAGGTGTATTCCATCCCCAGAACCTGTTCATACCATTCCACGGTTTGCTTGGCGTCTTTGCACCGATAGGCCGCGTGATGGATCCCGCCGAGGCTGATGGGATGCCCTGAAATCTCTGAAGCGCTCATTCGGCTGGCTCCGGTGCTTTGGCGTCCAACACGCCGCGCGCGATCTGGTCGCGCTCGATGCTTTCAAACAGGGCCTTAAAATTGCCCTCGCCAAAGCCATCATCGCCCTTGCGCTGGATAAATTCAAAGAACACCGGGCCAACTTGTGCTTCGGCAAAGATCTGTAGCAACAAGCGCGGTTGGCCGCCCTCGGTTGTGCCGTCCAGCAAAATGCCGCGCATCTTCAATTCGTCAGCGTTTTCACCATGGCCGGGCAGGCGTTCGTCCAGCATCTGATAATAGGTTTCAGGCGGCGCGCTCATAAACGGCACGCCAAAGCCTTTGAGGCGGTCCCAACAAGCCACAAGATCATCACAGATCAACGCGATATGCTGGATGCCTTCGCCGTTAAATTCGCGCAGAAATTCCTCGATCTGGCCCTTGCCGCCCTCGCCTTCTTCATTGAGGGGGATCTTGATCTTACCATCGGGTGCGGTCAGCGCCTTTGACGTCAGCCCGGTATATTCGCCCTTGATGTCGAAGAAGCGGATCTCGCGGAAGTTAAACAGGCTTTCGTAATAGTCCGCCCAATATTTCATCCGGCCAGTGTACACATTGTGCGTTAGGTGATCGATCAATTGGAAGCCCGCGCCTTCGGGATGCTTTTCCACGCCAGGCAGATATTCGAAATCGATGTCATAGATCGACAGGCCATCACCCTTATCATCGGCATAACGATCCACCAGATACAGGATCGCGCCACCAATGCCGCGGATAGCGGGAATGCGCAATTCCATCGGGCCTGGCTCATTGGCAACTGGCTCTGCACCCGATGCCATCAAGTGATCCCATGCCTGTTGTGCATCGCGCACGCGGAAAGCCATGCCGCAGGCCGAAGGACCATGTTCGCGGGCGAAATACCAAGCCGCGCTGCGCGGTTCGTAATTGGCGATCAGATTGATTCCGCCCTGCCGCCACAGATTGACATCCTTGGACCGGTGCGTGGCTACATGGGTGAACCCCATGGCTTCAAACACAGGCTCCAACATGCCTTTTTCAGGGGCACAAAATTCCACAAATTCAAAGCCATCAAGGCCAGCGGGATTTTCGAACAGATCGCCGGGATGCTTGGTCATGAACTTAAACCTTCAATAGGAATCGATAGATAAATATAGTTACTTTTGAAACTAAATAGCATTTGCCCCGCATTTTGGCAAGCGAGCCCGCCACCATACCACAAATCCCATTTGCATGACCGCAGTGTTTGGTGCAGCCCTGTGACGAGAGAGGAAATGATATGATCAAGACCACCGGGATCAATCACGTGGCGCTGGTATGCCGCGACATGCGAGAGACCGTCCAATTCTACACCGAAGTGTTGGGCATGCCCTTGTTCAAGACGGTGGAACTGCCCGATGGTGGCCAACATTTCTTCTTTGATTGCGGTAATGGCAATGCGGTGGCGTTCTTCTGGTGGAAGGATGGGCCACCAGCCGCGCCGGGGATCGCATCGGTGCGTAAATTCCCGATGGATGCCAAGACTGCTGTTGGGTCGATGAACCATCTTGCCTTCGATATGGCCGAGGAGGAATTGGAAGCAGCCTTGGACCGGCTGGAGGAGGCTGACGTCCCGCATACCCACGCCGTGGTCAACCACGATGACAGCCGCATGGGTGTCTCACGCGAATTGCACGATGGTGTGTTCGTCCGCTCGGTCTATTTCACCGATCCCAACGGAATCATGCTGGAATTTGCCGCCACCACCAAAAGTTTTGGCCCGGCCGATATTGCCCATGAACCGGCCACCGCCGCCGATAGAGAGGACGTCTGAGCCATGCCCCGACTTCGCAAGGTCTCAAGAGCAGAAGCGGATGAGAAAGTCGCACTGCCGCTTTACAAAATGCTGTTTGGTGATCGCGATCCCGTGGCTGAGCCAGGCACCGCCACCGGGACCCCAGGCGATTGGTGGACTGTCTTCGCCAATTCGCCCGCCACTCTGCAACATGCTGCCCAAGGCTTTGCCTATTATCAAAGCAAGGATCGCAAGCTGGAGCCTGCGCTGCGCGAATTGGGCCAAACCTGGGCTGGTTGGGCCACAGGCAGCCAGTTCGTCTTCTCGCAACATTGCAAAAGCCTTCGCGCGCTTAGAGTTTCTGAAGAGAAGATCAACGCCATCCCGCACTGGCAAACTGTCAACTGCTATGATCCGCGAGAGCGACTGGTGCTGGCCTATGCAGATCGATTGGTGTGCCATGCCGGGCGCGTTCCCGATGCTTTGTTCACAGACCTGAAGGCGGAGTTTTCGGACGAGGAAATCCTCGAACTGACTTACGTCACCTGCATGTATCAGATGCACGCCGTGATGAGCCGAGCGCTTCGCACCGAATTTGACGACCGGGATGACCCGATCACCGAAGTACCAGCTCCTGAAGGGTTCGAGGCGACCGATTTCTTCAATTCTGACCGCACAAAAGACTAAATCTCTCGCCATGCCAAACGATTGAACGCTTGAATTTACGGGCGGCTATCACGATAGCACTGGGCATGGGAGACACGCGCACTTACGCCATCATTGGCTGCGGCATGATGGGCCGCGAGCACATGCGCAATTGCGCGATTGTGGACGGGGTTGAACTGGTTGGCATTGCCGATCCCGATGCGGGTTCTCGCAAGCAGGCCTTGGAACTGGCCAAACAATTGGGTCATACCATCACAGGTTTTGACGATACCGAAGCGCTGATGGCGGAGTTGAAGCCCGACGCTGTGATTATCGCCAGCCCCAATTTCACCCATTTCGATGTGGTCCAGCAAATCATGCCGCATGGCTGCGCAATCCTGCTGGAAAAACCGATGTGTACGAGCGTGGACGATGCCCGCGCATTGCATGGCATGGCCGAGGAATATCCAATGCCGATCTGGGTCGGGTTGGAATATCGCTATATGCCGCCGGTCACCCGCTTTGTTGAGAGGGTTCACAGCGGCGAAGCGGGAGCCATCAAGATGCTGACGATCCGCGAGCATCGCTTCCCTTTCCTTGAAAAGGTGGGCGACTGGAACCGATTCAATCGCAATTCTGGCGGAACTCTGGTGGAGAAATGCTGCCATTTCTTCGACCTGATGCGTCATATTTTGCAGGATGAACCAGTCCGCATTTTCGCCAGCGGTGGCCAAGATGTGAACCATCTGGACGAGGTCTATAATGGCGAAGTCCCCGACATTTTGGACAATGCTCTGGTCACGGTGGATTTTGCCAGGGGCGCCCGCGCCAGCCTTGATCTGTGCATGTTCGCCGAAGGATCACAGCAGCAAGAAGACATCTATGCTCTGGGACCAGCGGGCAAGTTGGAAGTCGCCCTGCCCCGCGCCAGCATCATCTGGAGCCCCCGCGACCAGAGCGGCCCGCATGAAGAAGCCGTGGCAACCCCGCCCGACGCTTTGGCGGCAGGCGATCACTGGGGCGCAACCTATTTCCAATTGCGCGAATTTCACTCCTGCCTGACGCAAGGCAGCCCCGCCATCATCACGACATGGGACGGTTTGCGCTCGGTTGAAATGGGCGCAGCGGCACAGCAATCAATCGCCACCGGGCTCCCGGTTGCTCTGGATATTCAGGAATAGACATGGACCACATCCCCACTATCGGTTTCGGATTTTGGAAGGTCGCGCGTGAAGATGCGGCCGACGTCGCCTATGCAGCGATCAAGGCTGGCTATCGCCACCTCGACTGCGCGGCGGATTACGGCAACGAAACGCAAGTTGGTCAAGGCATCACGCGCGCTATTTCCGATGGGCTGGTGACGCGCGACGACCTGTGGATCACGTCCAAGCTATGGAACACTTTTCACGCACCAGAGCATGTGAAGGAAGGGTGCCAAAAATCCCTCGGCGACCTCGGCCTGGATTATCTGGACCTCTATCTGGTCCATTTCCCGATTGCGCTGGAATATGTACCGATTGAAACTCGATATCCGCCTGAATGGGTGCACGATCCGGCGAGCAATTCAGGCCAAGGTTCAGGAATGGTGCGAGCGCCGGTCCCGCTGCACGCAACCTGGGCCGCGATGGAGGCTTTGATTGACGATGGGCTGACGCGCGAAATTGGCGTGTGCAATTACAATTCTGCCCTCATCCATGACCTGATGACCTATTCCAGGGTGCAGCCCTATGCCTTGCAGATTGAAGCTCATCCCTATCTGACGCAGGAAAGACTGATCCGGCTTGCCAAGGACTATGGCATGCATGTCACCGCATTTTCGCCTCTTGGTGCGCTATCCTATGTCGAGTTGGACATGGCCGGCGATGCAGACACTGTTCTCACGCAGCCTGCAGTGCTTGCCGCAGCTGAAGCGCATGGCAAAACACCCGCGCAAGTGGTCCTGCGTTGGGGCATCCAGCGCGGAACGTCGATCATTCCCAAGACGTCCAAGCCCGACCGCATGCGCGAAAATCTGGCGCTCGACGATTTCGAACTATCGCCTGGCGAAATGCACGCAATCAGCGCGCTCAACCAAAACCGCCGTTTCAATGATCCCGGCGCATTTACCGAGGCGGCCTTTGGCTCCTTCCATCCCATCTACGATTGAGCATCAGATGATCGAATTTCCTGCAATTATTGAGGGCCAAGGCGACCTCGCCGGCTTTCTGGGTGACAACAAGGCAGCGGTGGATGCGGCGCTGGACGATGCCGGAACTTTGCTGTTCCGCGGATTTGATGTGCCGGATGCGCAAGCATTCGATGCTGCGGTTACCGGATATGGGGAAGCAGGCTTCACCTATGAAGAATCGCTCAGCAATGCGGTTCGGGTCAATGTGACACCGCGTGTCTTCACGGCCAATGAAGCGCCGCCGGAAACCGCAATTCATCTGCACCACGAGATGGCACAGACCCCGCTCTATCCATCCAAGCTGTTCTTCTATTGCGAGATTGCTCCTGGCGCAGGCGGCGCGACCCCGGTCTGTCGGTCCGACTGGTTGCTGGAGAAGATGGAGCAAGCCGATCCGGCCCTAGTGGCGCGTTTTGCTAAGCTAGGCGTGCGTTACACCAATGTGATGCCTGCCAGCGACGATGCCGGATCTGGACAGGGGCGCAGTTGGCGCAGCACCTTGGGCACGGCCGACCGCATAGGGGCCGAAGCCCGATTGCGCGAGTTGGGTTATGCATGGGAATGGCAGGCTGACGACAGCCTGCGCGCCACCACTCCAACCCTACCCGCTATCCGTACCTTGCCCGATGGCAGGCGCACTTTCTTCAACCAGCTGATCGCGGCTTTTCGCGGTTGGTCGGACAGTCGCAACGAAGCGCACAAATCGGTCACTTTTGGCGATGGATCACCGATCACCGGCGAAGACATGGCGCAGACCATCGCTCTGTCAGAGGAGTTGACGCGAGATGTCGCATGGCAAGCTGGAGACGTTGCTCTGCTAGACAACTATCTGGTCATGCATGGGCGGCGGCCCTTTGCCGGCAAACGCCGGGTGCTCGCCTCGCTGATCGCTTAGCGCCTGATCCTAGCCCGCGACACGCCCGATATTGAGGCCGCGTTCGTCTTGGGTGACGGACAATTGCGCGCCAAAGGGCTCCCCGCTCTCAAACAGCTTTGCTGTGGCCGGGTGATCCAGATCCGCCTTGCCGCAAACCCGCTCACCAGCAGCATTGCGTCCCAGAAAGACAGCATCAGCCCCCTTTTTGCTACGGTTGATGGTGTAGCTTTCCACGCTGGCGCTATCGAAGGGCTCGGTACTGAAGGATACCTGGTCACTGGGCCGAGGCAATTTGGCAAAGCGCGTTTCGCCAGACCAGTCAGCTGGATCGGTGGAGTAAATGCCCGTGGCATATTTGCTCATCCAGCCGCCATTGGCACCAACCAGAGCGTATGAGCCTGCGTCAGAGCGCACGCGCTCTACCGCCTCGACAATCGCATGGGCCGAGTAGTTATTGCCCGCACCACCAAAGAAAGGCAGCCCCCCGGTCAGGGTCAGCCCGCGCGGATCATCCGTGCTCAAGCCAAAGCGGTCCATCTGGTTGAACACCGGAATAGCAAAGCAGGAATAGAAATCGAGATAGGACATGTCTTCCATGCCCTTGCCCGCCATGCCAAGAGCTTGCTCAACCGATGCAATCGATGCCGGATTGGCGGACAGGTCCGGCCGCTCTGACAGTTTCAGCTCGGTTGCTGCTGTCACGGCATGGATGTGCACCCATTTGTCCTCGGGCACGCCCAATTCACGCGCCTTACCGGCCGACGCGACAATAATTGCAGCCGCTTGATTCACCTGATCGCGCGCCACGGTCATCCGGGTATAGGGTTCTGCAACTATGCGGTTGCGCTCGGTGATTGTCGCCAGTTCCTCGGCGCTGCGTACAACCGGTGCAGCGGCATGCGGATTGGCAGCTGCAACGCGTGTAAAGGGTTCGAATAATTCACCAATGTCGAGCCGATATTCCTCCAGCCCCTTGCCCTGCTTGGCCCGCCGCGCATTTTCGGCGATGGCATAAAGCGGGATCGCCCCGGTGGCGCCATGGGCGAAGATTGCCGGCTCCATCATTTCATCAACGCCAAAGCCCTGATCTTCAAACTCGCCGCCATGCGTCTCTGACCAGTCAGGCTGCTCGCCCTTGGCCGAGAGAGCCAGCACCGTCGAGATCGCCTCGGCCCCGACAATAACTGCAACGCCCGCATCACCGGCTGCAATATCGCGCGCAAATTCGCCAACCAGTTGCTGATTGGTCTGCCCGCCGGTGGTGGTCAATATCCCACGCTTGGGATGAGCGCCCACGCGCGATGCGATGGCGCGCGGAATATTATCGGCAGTACCAAAGGGCGGCTTTCTGTCCGGGCGAGACATTTCGAAAGCACGGATTACGGCCAGCACGTCAATCGCACCGGCAACATCACCGCTGGCCCCGGTGTTAGCAATCGCTGCCTGCAAAGATCGCCCGCCCAGGTCCATATAGGACAGCGCTTCATAGCTGTCCGTGCCAACTTTCTCGGAATACTGGCCAACGCCAATGATGACCGGCGTGTTGTCCGCTACCATGGCCTCAGCCCCTTTTGTTGTGTGCGATCAGTCTACGAAGTCAGTAACGCGCTCAACGATAATGGCCGGGGCCATTCCGCCCGCTGCGCACATCGTCACAAGGCCATAGCGCCCTTCGCGACGTTCCAGCTCGTCGACAATCGTGCCGATCAGGATCGAACCGGTTGCCCCAATGGGATGGCCCAGCGCAATGGATCCGCCGTTCACATTGACCTTGTCCCAATCCAGATTGAGGTCCTTCATAAATTTGGCGGTTACGACGGCAAAAGCCTCGTTGATCTCGAACAGATCGATATCATCCACGCTCATCCCGGCCTTGGCTAAAACCTTCTTGGCCGCTGGCACAGGCGCGTTCAGCATTAGAGTTGGACAATCGCCCATATTGGCTGTGGCCACGATCCGCGCGCGCGGTTTCAACCCATGCTTCTGCGCATATTCTTTCGAGCACACCAAAACGGCTGCGGCGCCATCAACCACGCCTGATGAGTTACCAGGACCGTGGAAGTGTTGAATGTCCACATCAGGATATTTCTGATTGACCATTTCACGGAACGTCGGCTGGCCTTCTCCCATCGACATATCGGCCATCTTCTCAAACGAGGCTGGCAATCCGCCGAGGACTTCCATGGTTGTTCCTGGGCGAGGGAACTCTTCCTTGTCCAGCACTACATTGCCATCATCATCCAGCACGGGAATAACAGATTTGTCGAAGCGGCCCTCCTCAATCGCCTTGGCGGCGTTTTCCTGGCTTTTGAAAGCGACCATATCCAGATCTTCTCGGGTAAAACCTTCAATCGTGGCAATCGCGTCTCCGCAAATACCCTGTTGGGATTGCGGATGGGTCTTGGCCAAGCGTTCGTTATGGCTGCCCATGATCCGCGGCGGCAGACCAAGGTGCGCGCGCTCTTTCGCCATCTCGCCGGTCAGGCTCATCATTTCTGTACCACCAGCAACGATGCAATCTTCCATCCCGCTCATAATCTGAGCCGCCGCCAGATTGACCGAGGTAATCCCTCCCCCACAAAAACGGTCCAGCGTCATCCCGCTGGAGGTTTCGTCATAGCCTGCATCCAGCGCCGCCATCCGGCCAAGGTCACCGCCCTGCTTGCCCTCTTGCGAGGAGGTGGACCAAATCACATCGCCTACGGTGGACGTATCCAGATTGTTACGTTCGGCAATCGCCTTGAGGACAGCCGCCGCCAGATGCTGTGGGTGCATGTGGGCAAGGGCACCTTTGCCAACTTTGCCAATCCCACGCGGTGTACGCACGGCATCGATGATATAGGCTTCGGCCATAACGGAAATCCTCTCACTTATCGAAATTGCGGTTGACGTGTTCGTAAACCGACTGCACCACTCGCACAACATTTGAGTTGCATTTTGAAATGCCAAAAAGTGATAGGCCTGCAATAGGAGAGCATGCATGAGCGAAGAGTTGCTAACCGAAGTTCGTGACGGAGTTTTGATCGTCACCATAAACCGCCCAGAAGCCAAAAACGCGATGAACAAGGCTGCTGCCGAAGCTATTGCAGAAGCGATGGACCGATTGGACGCCGAAGATGATCTGCGGGTCGGCATTATTACCGGCGCAGGTGGCACCTTTTGTTCTGGCATGGATCTGAAAGGCTTCCTGCGCGGCGAAAGCCCGTCGGTAAAAGGTCGCGGGTTTGGCGGCGTTGTCCAGGCACCGCCCAAGAAGCCCTTGATTGCGGCCGTTGAAGGCTATGCCTTGGCCGGTGGTCTGGAACTGATGATCGCCTGCGATTTGGTGGTCGCACATAAAGACGCAAAATTTGGAATTCCCGAAGCCAAGCGCGGCCTGGTTGCTGCCGCTGGCGGGGTGATGATGCTGCCCGATCAAATCCCCGAGAGGATCGCCATGGAGCTGGCCTTGACCGGTGACTTCATCGGAGCCCAGCGCGCTTACGAGCTCGGCTTGATCAACCGCATCAGCGATGGCCCCGCCTTGGATGGAGCGCTGGAATTGGCCAGTGCAATTGCGGCCAATGGCCCGCTGGCGGTCCGTGTTTCGAAAGCTGTCATGAAAGAATCGCGCGGCTGGCCGATGGACGAACGCTATGATCGCCAAGGTAAGTTGATCGCTCCTGTATTCACATCAGAAGATGCACGCGAAGGTGCCGCCGCTTTTGCCGAAAAGCGCGCTCCGAATTGGAAAGGGAAATAATATGCCTGTCATTAATGTCCCCCAGCCAGAATTTATGGAAGACGAGGAAATCTCGATCTTCGCCGATGCGGTTGGCAAATTTTATCAGCAACGCGCCGGTGAAAAGCGCGTCCTGAAGTGGCGCGAAGACGGCCAAGTAGAACGAGAGTTCTGGAATGAAGCTGGCGAGGCTGGCTTGCTGGGCGTTTCTGTGCCTGAAGAATATGGGGGCCATGGGGGCGATTTCCGACACGACATGGTGGTACTGGATCAACAAGCCAAGCATGGAGTAGAAGGCTTTGCCGCGAGCCTGCACAACACCATCATCCTGCCCTATCTGGTACGCCACGGCACCGAAGAGCAAAAGCTGAAATACCTGCCCAAATTGGTCAGCGGCGAATTGGTAAGCGCCATCGCCATGACCGAACCTGGTGTTGGGTCCGACCTCCAATCGATCACAACCACCGCGCTGAAAGATGGTAATGGCTACCGGATCAATGGGTCAAAGACCTATATCTCAAATGGTCAGACCGCAGACTTCATCGTGGTGGTCGCCAAGACCGATCCGAACGAGCGGGCCAAGGGCATTTCGCTCATGCTGCTCGAAACAGAAGGTGCCGAAGGGTTCGAACGCGGCAAGAAGCTCGACAAGATCGGGCTGGACGCAGCTGATACTTCAGAGCTTTTCTTCGATAATGTGTTCGTGCCAGCCGAGAATATTCTGGGCGGTGTCGAAGGCAAAGGCTTCTATCAATTGATGGGCGAGCTTCCTCAGGAACGCTTGGTGATCGCCATGGGCGCCGCAACGGGCATCGAAAAAGCGCTCGAAACGACGGTTGCCTATGTCAAGGAGCGAAAGGCCTTTGGACAGACCATATGGGATTTCCAGAACACACAGTTCGTCCTCGCGGACCTAAAGGCCAAGGGAACGGCTGCGCGTATTTTCGTCAATGATTGCATCAAGAAATTGCTTGATGGAGAATTGGACGTCGCAACCGCAAGCATGGCAAAATATTGGGTGACCGAGCTGCAAAGCGAAGTCGTGGACAAATGCCTGCAGCTGCATGGCGGTGCGGGTTACATCAATGATTACCCGATTGCGCGGATGTATCGCGATACCCGTATCGCTCGCATCTATGGCGGTTCAAACGAAGTGATGAAAATGCTGATCGCACGGTCGATGTAGAAGCGCGCGTATCAGCGAACCTGCGCTGACGCATCACCCAGACATCAAAAAGGGCGGCTCGCATTTTGTGCGAACCGCCCTTTTCTTTGCCCTCTCCCAAAGGCTTAACCGTCTTGCACCTTAGAACTTGGTGCGAACGGTTACACCGTAAGTCGCTGGTTCCTGCACGAAGGCAGAGCGTGATGATCCGCGAAGCACGGTGTTGAATGTTACACCGCGTGTCACAACATCGGTAACATTCACGCCCCAGGCTTCCAATGTCCAGCTCTCGTCTTGGGCACCGATGCCAATCCGCAGGTTGACCTTGGTGTTGCCGTCCTGAACATCAAACGGAACCAGCGGCGCTGCATCGACCGCTGCATTGATGTCACCACCAAAGCTGGCAATTACCGCTGCGCTTGGGACTGTGGTTGCTTGCGTCGAGGTGCGACGGTCGCTTTCAGTCCGCATCTGACCCGATGCGAAGAAGCGCAGGTCATTGCCGATATCACGATCGTAATTGACACCTGCGATCGCCACAATGCTTGGCGCATTGGTCAGCGAGTTGCCACACAGTGAAGTAACGTTCGCATTTGGAACACCGCCATCGCAATTTTCAGGGTAGCGAGCGTTCGTATAAGTCAGACCCAAGTTAAACGTTAGGTTCTGGTCTGGACGGATCACCGATTCCAACTCGAAACCGGATGATTTTGCCGAGTTCACATTGAAGGTGGTGAACTGAGCGCCGGTGAATTCAAGAACCTGGAAGTCAGAGAATTCTTCATGGAACGCAGCCATGTTCAGCGTTACCGCGTCATCCAGCAGCTTCGCTTTCAGACCGATTTCATAGGCATCCACTTCTTCCGAAAGGAAGGAAGGATCAGCGCCGCCGGCATTGGCCGTAATATCCAGGTTGATACCGCCCGATTTATAGCCGTGCGTAAAGCTGGCATAAGCTGTTACCGGCGCTTCGAATTGGTACGTTACCTTACCTGTGTAGATCAGCTCATTATCGCTGAACGGCACTTCGAATGGGCGCGGAAGCGGGAATGCAATCGCGTCTGATCCGATTGCTGGTGCGGTGAAGGCAAAGCAACCCGTTCCCAATACACTGCCAACGTTGGCTGCACCAGCAACGGCTGCAATTGTCGGAACACCGCCAAGCAAGGTCAAGCAGGCTGGGTTGTTGCTAGCCAGTTGTTGGAAACCACCCGTCTTCTTCTCATCCGAATAGCGCAAGCCCAAGGTAAGGGTGAGGCTGTCGGTGATGTCGAACGAGTTGTGGGTGAAGACCGACCAGCTTTCGCTGCTCTGCGCATATTGGTTGGTGGCCGAGGTACCGGCTGGGTTGACCGGCGTGCCGCTGATCAATCCGGTCAGCAGGCCAATCGGTGCGGGACCAAATGCTCCGCCGAACAGGCCGGCAATCTGCAAATCGTAATCAGTACCAAGCGAGAAATCGATTTCTGCATCAATTTTCTCGTCGGAATAGTAACCGCCGACCAGCCAGTTAAACCGGCCGTCTACTGCTTCGCCTTGCAAGCGCAATTCTGCAGTCAAGGTCTCGATATCGGTATCGAGCCGATCCACGTCAAACACGTCGAGGCCAGAGAAGATAGAATCGTAATTCTCAGAGGATGAGAAGTCGCGGTAAGAACCGATGAAAATCAAATCAGCGTTATCGCCAATTGGAAATTCCAGCTCGCCGGTTACGCCCCATTGCTCTGCATTGGAGAGCGGCAGACGACTGGCAGTAGCGGTAAGTCCATCGACCGCCCGCTGTGCGCCCCTTACATCGAACGGGTCAGTCGCAGGCAACGCAGTTGCCATGCCAGCACGAACGGGACCGCCCACGCTTTCGACTGCTGTTTCAAATGCTGTGTTCGCAAGAACTTCAATCGCGGCACAGCACTGGTTTTCACTTTCAGTGTAATCGAAGATCAAGCGACCTCTGACGCCCCCTTCGCTTTCATAGCCCAATTGGCCGCGAACCAGGAATTGATCAATTGAGTTGGATTCGCCAATTTTCGTTCCGGTCCGGTCGATTATGTCGACATAGCCATCACGTTCCCGATAAGCACCGGTTAGGCGAACAGCCAGAGTGTCCTCAACGATTGGCGCGTTGATTGCGCCTTGAATATTGAGCAAATCGTAATTGCCATAGGTTGCATTGGCAAAGCCGCCGAATTCACTCAGATCAGGACGTTTGGTGGTAATATTGAGCGCACCAGCCGACGTGTTGCGACCGAAAAGCGTGCCTTGCGGTCCGCGAAGAACCTCAACCCGCTCAATATCCACAAATTCGCCGAGCGCAACGCCTGGACGCGATTGATAGGCGCCATCCACGAAGATACCGACGGCGCTTTCAAAACCGATGTTGTTGGACGTGGTGCCCACACCGCGAATACGCAGCACGACCGAACCCGATGCGATTTGTGCATTAGAGGTAGAGAAGCTGGGAGATACCTGGGTGATGTTCTGGACGTTCACGACGCCCTGCTTGTCAAGCTGTTCTGGCGTAACCGCGGTAACAGCGATCGGAATATCCTGAACATCCTGTGCGCGACGGGTCGCCGTCACGATAATGATGTTATCGTCCCGAGCATTATCAGCGCCATCTTGGGGCGCCTCTTGTGCCATAACTGGTGTTGCAAGGAAGGTGCCGACCATCAGGCCGGCCGCGTATGATGCGAGCCTATGCTTCATTTGTTGTCCTCTCCATACAATGCACATTTAGATATGTGCTTTTGTTGCGTCAGACTACCAGTATGACTCCTATTCTTACAACCCACGTTCGTCGCTTGTGGCAGGCGCGATGCAATTTTGCCACATGGGGTCAAAAAGCCTTAGATACCGTAGCGTAAGCCCAGCCAAAATGTGCGTGGAACACCCAAGTCAATGGCTCCACCAGAGTTTCGGGTTACGATTGTTTCGTCAGTTAAGTTCTCTGCCCGCATCACCAGAGACAATCGTTTGAACACAGGGATTTGCCCGAAAACAGACAGTGTGGTGGCCGATTGCAGGGATTGGGACTCCTGATCATCCTCGAACTGAGCCCCTACATGTCGCAATGTAACCGCCACATCCCAACCCGGCGATGGTTGCCAGCCAATAGTCGCTGAGCCGGCCCATTTGGGTGTCTGAGGGGGGCGATTGCCGTCCAGCGCTAGCGAAGCGCCTGATCCCCCTACGCTCGCATCGGTATAGGAGAGCGAACCGTTCAGGCGCCATGGGCCCGTCTCGGACGATAACCCTGCCTCAAGACCTTGCGCATTGATGGCAGGCAAATTCTGACGCTGGCGCAGATTTGGCTCCAAGGTGACGTTGGCAATCGCGTTCTCTACCTTGTTGTCGAAGGCGGTCAGCGTGACGGTGACATCCTCAGATGGAGTCAGATCAATCCCGAATTCGAAGCCCTTAAGTCGCTCGTTCTCAAGCTCTGCATTGGCCTGTGTTACCACCGGGAACACTACAAAGGGGCGGTATAACTCGTTCAGTGTGGGCACCCGCAATCCGGTATAAGCGGCCACACGCAGCGCCACTGCATCGCTAGCAGCGTAAGCCGCGCCTGCGCGCCATGATGCGGACCAATCGCTGCGATCTTCGGCAAGGGTTTCACTCACCAACGCGAAATTGGCATCCACAGCGCGAAAAAATCCATCTGAGATCTGCGTGCGATCCAACCTGATACCGCCTGTGAGGGTCAAGCTGTCCAGCCGCCAATCATGCTCGACGAACAAGCCAAGATCGCTGTTGTTGCCCCCTGCCCTGCGACGCTCGCGCAAGGCCCCGGTGAACGCGCTATAGGCCTCTTCCTGCAGTTCTCCATCAGAGCTGCGATAGTCCAAACCCAGCCGCAAAGTCCGGTTAGCACCCACAGGCGGGCGAATTTCCAACTTGCCGCCCAGCCCGGTTGAAGGCGTATTGCGCTGGTCCAACACCCGCACAAACCGCGTTGAGCTGATCACCACATTGGAAAAATTGCGCGCCTGAACATAGGCCAGCGCGTCAAACTGCCATTTGCCAGTGCCCACGATCCGAATACTGGCGTCTTGGCCTTCACTGGTTGAGTCCGCTCCGGCAAAGCGCAGCGTGCGGTGATCATCAAACACAAGACCACGGGCTTGCAGCTCGACATTGTCTGACAAGGGAGCGGCCGCGCGCAACCCAATCGACCAATTGTCGAAGCCGGCACGGGCCGAGGCGGGCTCACGTTGATCATCGGGCGTGGTGAAAAATCCCTGGCCCCTGTCCCAGCGTCCGCTGACAACGGCAAAGCCACTGCCCAATTCCTGCGCCAGACTGGCGCTCGCCTCACTTTCGCCCCGATCATTGACAAGGGCTTGCCCGGAAAAGGTGCCCAACGTTGCCGCATCGGCGCTTTCCAATTCAATTGTACCGGTCAAAGCGCCTGCGCCGAACGGGCCGGAGCCGCCTCCTCGCGTTACGCGGATCGATGAAAGGCGATCGGGTGCGAGAGCGTTGAAGGGAATATAGCCGAAGAAGGGATCGGCCATCGGCACCCCGTCCAGCAGGACCAATGCTCTGCTGGAGGCATTTCCGCCCAAGCTGCGCAAGGTTGCTCCTTGAGCGCTAGGATTGGCAGAGCGGCTGTCCGACCGGCGAAATTGCTGGAAGCCAGCAACATTGCTCAACACGTCCTCGATCTTGCCAGAAGGCGCAGCAACAATTTCGTCACGTTGCAATGTGGTGCTGGCGTAGGCTGCGACAGACGGCGCATCTGGCAACCCATTGCCTGTCACAATTATTGCCCCATCCAAATCCTGATCGGCCAAGCTATCACCCGCATCCGCTTGGTCCGGAGAGTTCTGTTCCTCACCCGTCTTCTGGGCCACGGTCGGTGTCGAAACGGTCTGCGCGACCAATGGTGAGGCCAGCGACACAAGCGATGATGCGGCGAGAAGTTTGGCGATTGTTTTGATCATGGCGCGCGCCCTAACCGATCTTGCGATCCCAGTCAGTTGCAAATTGCTATTGAGACTCGCTTTTGCGCCAGAGCTGTGCTTACATTGGTGTCAATTGGGAGAGAAAAGGCCATGGCCACAGTGCAGACAGATGTCGATGTATTGATCGTCGGAGCGGGTATTTCCGGCATTGGGATGGCGGCGCATATGCAAATGAGTGCGCCGGGCCATAGCTACGCCATTGTTGAGCGACGCGAAAACCTGGGCGGTACATGGGATCTGTTCCGATATCCCGGCATTCGTTCGGACAGCGATATGCACACGCTGGGTTTCTCGTTTGAGCCTTGGACACATGAGAAGAGCATCGCGGATGCACCTTCGATCTTGGAGTACCTCAATCGGATCGTTAATGAACGCGATATCCGCCCGAAGATCCGGTTTGGCGAGAAAGTGGTTAGCACCGATTTCCGGCGGGAAGATGCTTGCTGGCATGTCGAGATTGAAGCTAGCGACGGAACGAAGCGGTCATTGAAGGCAGGATTCCTGTTCTTGGGTTCGGGCTATTATGATTATGACGATCCTTATGACGCTGGCTTTGATTTCAGCGCATATGAAGGTCAGGTTCTGCACCCGCAATTCTGGCCAGATAATCTGGACTATTCCGGCAAGAGAGTGGTCGTGGTGGGATCGGGCGCAACCGCGGTCACAATCGTTCCTGCGATGGCCGAGCAGGCCGAGCACATTACCATGTTGCAGCGAACTCCTACTTGGATGATCTCGCGAGACGCGCGCGACAAATTCGCCAACACATTGCGCAAATTCCTGCCCGAGAAAATCGCCTATGCGATAACCCGGTGGAAGAATATCCGGATGCAGGATTTCACCTTTAAGGTGGCCCGCAACAAGCCTGAGAAGGCGATAAAGGCGTTACAAAAGGGTCTGGATCAAAATCTGGGTGTTGGCAATTATGATCAAGCCGATTTCACTCCGCCATATAATCCATGGGAACAGCGCCTTTGCCTGGTACCTGACGCCGATTTTTTCGACGCCGTGAAGAATAAGAAGGCCTCAGTAAAAACAGGCCATATCGCTGGGTTCGAAGCAGCAGGCGTTCGCTTGAAATCTGGTGAACTTCTCGAAGCGGACATCATCGTAACCGCTACCGGCTTGAGCATGGCGGTTGCAGGAAAAATCGACATCAGCGTTGAAGGCGAACGAGTCGATTTCTCAGACCGTTTTTATTACATGAGCTGCATGTTCTCGAATGTGCCAAACTTAGCTGGCGTGTTCGGCTATCTCAACGCCAGTTGGACCCTCAGAAGCGATTTGGTGTCCGAATATGTGTGCCGGGTTTTGAACCACATGAAAAAAACCGGTTCGTCAATTGCCGAGCCGGTATTGAGCAGCGATGCTGAAGCCAAGCTGGAGGAAGATGACATCTTCGATTTCTCGTCTGGTTATATCCAGCGTTCCAAGCACATCATGCCCCGCAATGCGATGGATTACCCTTGGCGGCTTAGCCAAGAATATATCAGCGACCGCAAGATAATGCGCACCGCTGCTTTGGAAGACGGATGCCTGAAATTCAGCAATCCCGGCCAATCAGCTGAGGCCAAAGATGCACCGCAATTGGAAGCTGCGGAGTAGCATCCTGCGTCGCAATCGCTTACAGCGCGAGCTATGAGCTCACCTGACAAGATCTGGACTGCGGGTTTGGTCGTCATTGGCGACGAGATCCTGTCCGGCCGCACCCATGACAAGAACATTGCGCAGGTCGCATCCTGGTTGCAGGTGCAAGGCATTCGGCTGGCCGAAGTGCGCGTGGTTCCCGACGTGATCGACAAGATCGTCGAAGCGGTTAACACGCTGCGGGCCGAGAATGACTATCTGTTCACCACCGGAGGAATCGGCCCCACCCATGATGACATCACGGTTGATGCCGTGGCCAAGGCGTTGGATTTGCCAGTTGTGGTTCATCCCACTGCACGCGGGATCTTGGAAAAATATTATGCCGATAAGGGCGGGCTGACCGAAGGCCGCCTGCGTATGGCGCGGGTGCCGCAAGGCGCTGAATTGATCCCCAATCGCATGTCAGGCGCGCCCGGCATCAAACTGGGCAATGTTCACCTGATGGCCGGTGTACCGCATATCACCGCAGGCATGCTGGATGCGTTGACCGGAGAGCTGGAGGGCGGCGCGCCCTTGCTGGCAGAAACGATCGGGTGCTGGGTCGCTGAAAGCGAAGTCGCAGGCTTGCTGCGCGAAGCAGAAGAGGCCCACGAAAATTGCCAGATCGGCAGCTATCCCTTCTTTCGAGAGGGGAAAGTTGGCGCCAATTTCGTCATCCGCTCGACCGACAAGGAAACGCTGCAAAGCTGCGTTGATACCTTGTGCGATGGATTGGCGACTAACGGCTTTGATTTCACCCCCGGCGGGATCTAGACCACCGCACAATCAACAAGTTCTGACCAGCACCAATGGGCAGCTGGAACGGGTTTGGCTGCATCACAAGAAATATTCCCCTTTCCACCGGGCCGTAATTCCCTATCCTTCCGGCCAGGGGGATAGGCATGCTGGAATTTGTGCTCATTGCAGTTCTGATCGGTGGCTTCGCGCTGTTATGGGACCGCTTCAAGGGCCTTGAAAGACGGCTGTCCCAATTGGAGAGCCGCGAATCCTCGGCACCTGCATTTGCCGCCTCCGCCCCCGATGTGGCGGAAGATCAGGCTGATGCCGCAACGAGTGAACCGTCCTTCGATCCGCTGGCCAGTCCGGCCAGCCCCTTGCCGACATCAGAACCAGGACCACTGGCAGGGCCCGCTCCCGAATTGGTTGAGCCCGCTGCTTCTCAGCACGCTTGGGAAGCGGACCAGCAGCCAGCTGTGGCGCAGGAACAGGACGATTTCGAAGACGACAAGCCACCGCGTTTCCAGTTCGACTTTGAAGATATCTTTGGCCGTCGCTTGCCGATTTGGGCGGGCGGGATCGCGCTCGCCATATCGGGCATATTCCTCGTTCGTTATTCGATCGAAGCAGGTCTGATCACACCACGCGTGCGTGTCTTGCTCAGCGTCTTGTTCGGACTTGGCCTGATCGCAGGGGCAGAAGCGGCCTATCGCTTTGAGCTAAAACTGCGCGACGAGCGCGTTCGCCAAGCCTTGGCTGGTGCCGGATTGGCCACGCTTTTCGGCAGCTTTTATCTGGCAGGATCGGGCTATGGCTTGATCGGTGCAGGTGCTGCATTCGTGGGATTGGCGGCGGTCACGGCGGCGGCCATTGCCCTGTCGAACAGATTTGGCCTGCCCTGCGCCATCGTTGGCTTGGTGGGCGGTTTTGCCGCCCCAATGCTAGTCGATAGCGACGGGGCCAATGTGCCGCTGCTGGCGCTGTATCTGGCCCTTGTCACCGGAGGGCTGGCATGGACTGGTCAACGACAAGGACGGTCCTGGTTGGGATTTGCCGCAATGGCAGCGGGTCTGGGTTGGGGTGTCCTGATGATGCTGGGCGGGATCGAGAGCACGTCCGATGTTCTGGCCTTTGGCGGCTATTTGATCGTGATTGGAACGGTTTTACCTGCCTTTATGGGCATCCGAAGCGGCCCTGGTCTGCCCCAGATTGGAGCCGGAGCGATTGCCACTTTGCAAATGGCTTACCTGGTCGATGAAGGCGGATACTCCTTCCTGACATGGGGATTGTATCTGTTGATCGCAGGTGCGCTCGCTTTGTTGGGTTGGCGCAATCCATCCTTGCGCGCAGGAAGCGCGGTTGCGGCGGCCATTGGTCTGTGGCTGTTGGCCTTTTGGCCCGATCCGGACCCAACCCATTTTGCCTTGGTATGTGCTGTGCAATTGCTGATCTTTGCGGGCGTTCCCTTGGCCCTACAGTGGCGCGGCAAATCCACCTTGCTAGATCTTGCACAACTGTCGGTCTTCGCGCTGCTCGGTGGCATCGTGACCTATGCCCGGTTTGCCTTCTTTGGAGATGGGCCAAGCGACACCCAGTTGGGCCTTTCCTTTGCGGCGATGGCCGTTTTCCCTGCCGCCAGTTTTGCGCTCAGCTGGCGCAGCGATGAAACGTTGGGCATGCCACAAACATTGGCGCAATTGACCAGCGCAGGCTTGCTGACCTTGGGGGCCATGTTGATCATCACACCGGGATGGTTGGCCCCTGTGGCGGGTGCAGCAATTGCCCTGGGATTGGCCGCATTGGTCCACCAACGCCAGCAGACACCGCTGCGACTGATGGCATGGGCCGGAGCCATTGTGACCGTGCTACTGCTGGTCGGATCACCTGGCTTTGAAGACGAGCTGGAGCTGCTGGGTAATTACTATCGCGAAACCGATGTACTTCAGGCCATTTTGCGCTGGGGAGCCGTTTTCGCGGCGATGCTGGCGCTGTGGTTCACATTGGCAGGCCATCAGACACGACAGGTGGCCAGCGGATTAGCGGCTCTGTTCGCCTATGGCCTGGTGGCGCAATTCATTCCGGGCGAAGCGCTGGCATGGGTGGCTGCAGCGGGCGCAGTGGCGGTGGCCGAATGGCGCCGGGAAGAGAACGCTGGCTGGGGTACCTTGCTGACGATTTCTGGTCTTTGGGCGCTGGAGCCTCTGTTTGGTTGGTGTGCCGCCGCGCTGGTCGCTTTGGCTGGAATTGAATTTCTGGCACCCGATGCAATCTCGGCAGCCGATTTGCTCAGAATTGTCGCACCAGCTGCAGTGGCCGCAGCGCTGATCGCATGGCGGCATGGCGCTCTACCAATACGTGCGCGCACGGCGTTGATTGGCGGAGCGAGCGCGGTGGCGCTGATCTGCGTTCACAGCCTCTATAAGGGTGCTTGGAACATTTCGAGCATCGCCAGTTTTGAAGTGCTGGGCATGGCGGAAAGAACCGTTTGGCAGGCACTTTTGCTGGGCGCGGCCATGGTGGTGCAGAAATTTGGCACGGATCGACTGGCGAGAGCGGCCAGCATCGGTTTGATCATGGCCGCATTAGGTCATTTCGCCTGGTTCACGCTGATGCTGCACAATCCCCTGTGGGACACCCAACACGTCGGCAGCCTACCAATCATGAACTGGATTACACCGGCCTATGGTGTGGCTCTAGCTGCGCTGGTGATGGGAAGACGGTTGATCCCTGACACCGGCCCCCATGTGCTGCGCATAGCGCTCGATGGGGTGATGATGGGCTTGCTCGCGTTGATGGCCGCCAGCCTGCTGCGACAGATCTTTGCTGGATCGCTGCTCAGCCAGGTCCCAATCGGCCAAACCGAAAGTCTGCTTTTGTCGTTGCTCGGCATAGTCCTCGCGCTGGGCTTCCTGTTGTGGGGCAGCAGGCAAGGTCTGCGCAGTTGGCGGGTCGGATCGCTGGTGCTGATGTTGATGGCTGTCGCCAAGGTGTTCCTGATCGATGCTGCCGGATTGGACGGCTTGCTTCGCATCGCCAGCTTTATGGCTCTAGGCTTTAGCCTGATCGGCATTGGCTGGTTCTATACGCGGCAATTGAAGAGCGAGCGTGCTGCATAAGAAAGGGGCCCTTTCCGTTTCTGGAAAGAGCCCCTCTTGTGTCTGTCACTTTCCCAGTAGGAAAGTGGTTTTCCAAACGGTCCGTTAGCGCCTCAAGCGCCTTCGATTTGCGTCAGATCAATTTTCAGGCCTGGCCCCATGGTCGAGGTTAGAGAAACCTTCTGGACATATTTGCCCTTGGAACCTGATGGCTTCGCCTTAACGATGGCCTGAGTGATCGCTTCGAAGTTCGACTTGAGAGCATCGTCCTTGAACGACATCTTGCCGATGCCGGAATGGATGATGCCGTTCTTCTCGACGCGGAATTCAACCTGGCCGCCCTTGGCGTCCTTAACGGCTTGTTCCACATTCGGCGTAACGGTTCCCAGCTTGGGGTTAGGCATCAGACCCTTGGGGCCAAGAACCTTACCCAAACGGCCCACAACACCCATCATATCGGGCGTTGCGATCACGCGGTCATAATCCAGATTGCCAGCCTGCATGTCTTCCATCAGGTCTTCAGCACCAACCTTGTCAGCACCAGCGGCCGTTGCCTTTTCCGCATTTTCGCCCTTGGCAAATACGGCAACCTTGACGTCCTTGCCCGTGCCTGATGGCAGAGCAACCATGCCGCGAACCATCTGGTCAGCGTGGCGTGGATCGACACCCAGATTGATTGCGATCTCGACGGTCTCGTCGAACTTTGCTTTGTGCTCGCGCAGGGTCGCGATTGCGTCGTCTACAGTGTAGAGCTTTTCACGGTCGAGCTTGGCTGCAACCTGCTGCTTTTTCGTTTGTTTAGCCATTGGTTCAGCCCTCCACCACTTCGAGGCCCATCGAACGCGCAGAGCCTTCGATGATCTTCATAGCCTGATCAATATCATTCGCATTGAGGTCAGCCATTTTGGCCTCCGCGATTTCCTTGACGGCGCTCTTCTTGATCGAACCAGCAACAACCTTGCCCGGCTCGCCCGAACCTGACTTAAGCTTGGCAGCTTTCTTCAGGTAGAATGAGGCAGGCGGGGTTTTGGTGGTGAAGCTGAACGAACGGTCCGCATAAACGGTGATCGTTGTCGGGATCGGAGCGTTCTTCTCAAGATCCTGCGTTGCAGCGTTAAACGCCTTACAGAATTCCATGATGTTGACGCCGCGCTGACCCAGCGCAGGACCAATCGGTGGTGATGGGTTTGCGGTGCCCGCAGGCACTTGCAGCTTAATATAGCCTTCGATTTTCTTGGCCATGAGGCCTTCCTTTCTCACTGTTCCTGACGCTCTTTCGAACGCAGGTCATGTTAAGCGGTCCAACGGCTGACCAGATGGCCAACCTCCCGCGCGGATTCCCATCGATGTGATGAGGAATCGCGCACATAACGATTTTGGGCCATCTTGCAAGGATTCTTTGAGGTTCGATTTTGACACTTCTCCAACCAAAAATCCGCCCAAGAGGTGCCTGTTAATGCCCATAACCAGCTTGCCCCCTGCCGGAATCCGCGTGAGTAGGAAAACCAGGGTGCAACGAAAAGTCAGGCCCGAGCCGGTAGCCAACAAAAAGGGCGCCAAGCATATGCCAGCGCCCTTTTACGAATTCGGTTGTTCGGAGGTTGGTTACTTGACCAGTTCGACCTGTTCAAAGTCCAGCTCAACTGGCGTTGCGCGACCAAAGATCGAAACCGATACTTTGACCTTGGCTTTGTCGAAGTCCAATTCCTCGACCACGCCATTGAAGCTGGCAAAGGGTCCGTCGAGCACTTTGACGGAATCGCCAATTTCGTATTCGACATGGATTTCGCGCTTGGGTGCAGACTGCGCTTCGGCAACGCCGCCAAAATAGCGCGCGGCCTCTTTTTCAGAGATCGGCTGAGGCTTGTTATTGTTACCCAGAAACCCAGTGACCTTGGGCGTGTTCTTGACCAAGTGATAAATGTCATCATTCATCCGCAATTTGGCCAGCACATAGCCAGGCATAAATTTGCGCTCGACTTGAACCTTCTTGCCGCGCTTCACTTCGGTCACGGTCTCAGTTGGCACTTCAACCTCTTCGACCCCTTCGGACAATCCCAGACGCTCGGCCTCGGAAATGATCGCTTCTTTGACCTTGTTTTCAAAGCCGGAATAGGCGTGGATGATATACCAGCGAGCCATGAATTTCCCTGTCTAAACTCAAATATCTAAATGCAAATAAGAACGGTTTATGTGGTCTTGGCGATCAGGCCAAGGTCAGCAACCAACGGACAACGCCGTTGAATAGGGTGTCTACCCCAAGGAAGAACAGCGCCAAAATAACCATCATGATAAAGACGAAGATCGATGTACGGATGGTCTCTTCACGAGTGGGCCACACAACCTTGCTGGTTTCCGTGCGCACTTGGTTCACGAATTCCGCTGGCGATGTCTTGCGCTTTTTATCTTCGGCCATGGGTGACCTCTTTCGTTCTTCAAATTTCTCTGCGGCCAAATCCGCAATTGGCTTTCAGGTAGGGTTTCGCGCCGCCCCGAACAAGGTCCGGGAGGGGCTCTAACTGATTCCAATGTCGGAAAGACTCGGGTGATCTAGTCGCGGATGGGCGCAAAAGCAAGCCAATGTGGCCACCAAACAAGGCAATTGGGCAGGTAAGTTGGTTTCAGTTGCAAGTTTAGGGCTGGTCATGTCTTGCGCCCGCTATTAGCGTGCATCGCGCAATAAATGGGTCGCAAGAGGGGAACCCCAAAACATGTCAGCAGCAGCTAGTGGATCGAGCAGTCTGGTCGATCGCGTAGTCAATGTATCCGATTTCATCTGGGGCGGCGAATGGAATGGAGAGCCCGTTTCCTGGTTGAGCATTGGAGGGGTGGCCGTGCCCCCGATGGTGATCATCCTGCTGGGCATTGGCCTCTATATTATGATCGGGTTGCGATTCTATCCGATCCGCCAGCTAGGCAGCGCTTTCAAAGGATTGTTTGCTGGTCGTCAGGCCAGAGGCGCGGGTGAAATTTCTCCCTTTGCCGCTCTATCCACGGCGCTTTCAGGTCAAGTCGGAACGGGTAATCTGGCTGGCGTCGCCTTTGCCATCGCCTGGGGCGGACCGGGCGCTGTATTCTGGATGTGGGTGACTGCATTGATCGGCATGGCGCTGGCCTTTGCCGAAGGTTCGCTATCGATCCGATACCGCGAAAAGACGTCAGACGGCGTCTATCGCGGCGGCCCAATGAGCTACATCATGATGGGCCTTGGTCCAAAATACACCTGGCTGGCGATCATTTTCTGCATCGGCACGCTGTTCTCTGCACTGGTGACGGGCAACTCGATCCAGTCGAACGAGGTCGCAACCGGGCTCAATGAATTGTTCGGAATTGAACGCTGGATTGGCGGATTAATAGTGGCTGTGGCCGTATTTGTCGTCATCATCGGCGGGATCAAATCGATCGGTAATGTGGCGGAAAAGGTCGTGCCCTTTATGGCTGCAGCCTATATCGTAATGGCGATCATAGCTTTGATCCTGAATGCGGGCGATCTACCGGAAACATTCGGTCGGATCTTCTCGGGCGCGTTTAACAATCAGGCGGCCGAAGGCGGCTTTGTTGGCGCATTGATCATTATTGCCATCCGTGCCGGTGTGGCGCGCGGCCTGTTCTCTAACGAGGCTGGCCAAGGCTCCACCCCAATCGCTCACGCGGTGGCCCAAACCAATGATCCTGAACAGCAGGGCCGTATGGCGATGTTGGGAACCTTCATTGATACGATGGTGATCTGCACCATGACGGCGCTGGTGATCCTGACGGTGCAAGGAGACTTCACCGGAGGAGGTCAAGCGGTCGAGCATGTTTGGCAATCCGATCTAAGCACGGTGGAAACCGCAGGTGTGGCAACCACTATCGCCGCCTATGCAGCAGCCTTCCCGACCTTGATCGGCGGGATTCCGCTGGGCACATTGGTGGTCAGCGTTGCGCTGATCCTGTTCGTGTTCACCACCTTGCTGACGTGGAGTTATTACGGTGAGCGGGCGATAACCTTCATCTATGACCGTGTGCCGGGATCAACCCGTGGCGGCGAAAAGGTGCTGCACCTTATCTGGCGGGTGATCTGGTGCGTCGCGATCTTCGTTGGGGCAACCCAGCCGTCGCAATTGGTCTGGCGTTTGGGAGATATTTCCAACGCCGCCATGGCGCTGCCCAATTTGCTAGCTCTGCTCTTGTTGTCGGGCGTTGTGTTCAAGCTCGCGCGCGGAGAGAAAGATGCCGGGCCGACCCACACCGCCGATACGCCGGAAGAGCCTGAAGAATATTGATAAATAGTCTTCAGGCCGACGAAGGCCAACGCACTGACAATCAAAGACAATAAAGGGCCGGTCATCGCGATCGGCCCTTTCTGATTCTGTCGTGCATCCCGCTTATTTGACAGGTGCGGCTCGCTCCTACAGTTTCCTGCTATCATGATGTCATCAACGGGGAACAGAATGAAAATCTGGCTGAGAACGGCAACAATCTTAGCCATGGGTGTGTCTGTGCCCCTGATTGCCCAACCCGCCACCGCACCCGTCGATAATGCCGCCATTTCGGTAGAGGCATTGGAAGAGCGGCGCGCAAATTTTGCCTGGTTGTTGGGAACGTGGCGCGGCGATCACATGTTCGGCCCCAACTCCTCACGAGCCGGTGCACAGGTGACATTTTACCTCGAAGCCGATGGCACGGTTTCCGCGCGGCTCGATAAAACCAGCGAATGGATGGACAGTTCGGAAAAACTGCTGGCCGAATTGGTCGGGCAGCGGTTTATTCGCGGCATATCGACTTCTAACTCAGCACCTTCAGTTTGGACCAATTCGGCTGGCGGCGGATCGGTCATCAACAAGAACGATGGCCAATGGACCAATTTGGGGATCGTTTACGTCGACGCAGAAACTGGCAAGCTGAGTCATTTGGGTGGGATCAGCGATTTTTCCCACTGGGTGAAGATCTCGGGCAGCACTGCCGCCCGTCCTGCCGGAACGACTGCTGCCCCAGGTGCAGATCCGACCCCTGGAACAGGCTCAGAAGGTGCTCCTGCACCTGCTACAACCGCCCAGCCAACTGCGCCTGCATCAGAAGAAGCGCCGACCAATAATAAGCGCTGCGACTATTCCTTCTATTCCATGCTGGTCGGCGAATCGACCAAGTCGGTGATCGCAACATTCGAACATGACGTGGATGAAGTGGCGACCTATGACCCCGATATGCCCGCCGGCCGGCTCTATCCATCGCCAGTCGAAAGCGCGACGGACATTCCGCGCTTCCTAGATTTCGAGGACTATCAGGCGCTACAAAGGATTGAGGCGGTGACCGGCGAACTGATTGCCAACAGCGGGCCAGATGCGGCCTTGATCAAAGCCGAGACGCAGATCCGCAAGCTCTATCTTGAGGCGCGGCGCCAGTATGATGTCGCGGCGCAAGATGCAGAGGCCCGGGGCGAGCCTTGCCCCAAATTCACTCACCAGCCCGCCTATCAGTCCGTCCTGCAAGCCGATCAAGCGATGGCCCAACTAAGAGCGAACCGTGATCAGGCTCTGCAGGCTAGGATGGCGGATGCAACCCGTCTCCACGAGAAAATGACCAGGCAGTTTTATAGCGACTTGGCCGACGCCAGCAGCATTGATGAGAAAATCAATAAGGCTCAGAGCAAGGCCTATGACCTCGTCAAAGGTCAGCTCAAATCCATGCTAACTGGTGAAGGTATCGCGGCCGCTAAGGTTGAAGCTTTGGCGCCACAACTTGATGCCCTGCGAGAGCGCTATGCAAGCATGGAGGCCCAGGGCAAGCCGGTTAGCGATGCGCAGCGAGACAAGGATCTGAAAGCTGCATTGAAGAGATCGGGCATAGACTATGATCCGGCGATTGCACGGACAGCCAAACGCGATGGGCAAACAGCAATCGGGAAAATGGCTTATGATTATGCCGCCTCGATCATTTTGACCGCCAATGGGAAAGCGCCGACTGGCATCATTGGCAAACTTTCAGCGATGAAGGGCGCGGTGGGCAATATCAAGAACCACGCTGAAATCCTGAATTCCTTGAAGAATTATTATGACCTGTTGGGTGTGGAGGAGGATGTTCTGCAACTGGCAGTCGCTGTTCACGAAAACCGCGCATACATCACTGGACTGCTGCAACGCTATGACATCATGGAGCAAGAATACGCCTTGCTGCGCAAGAATTTTGAAAATGCAGTAACATCGGGCGGCGAACTGTCTGAGAAAGACTAGCCTACCGATGCATCCGTCTTGCCCCGCTGCCAGATCAGCCACACCATCACAGAGCTGGCCAGTGGCATCAGATTGACCTGAAGCGGCAGCGCGAAGGCGCGGGTGACAAAGGGCGCCAGATACAGCGCCAAAAGTATGGCTTTATCCCAAGGCCGATAACCCGCTTGCCGTGCCTCAATCGCCAACCACAATGTTGGCAGGATCAGGAACGCCAGATCATAATTGAACAGATAGGGCGAGGCCAAGGGCGTTGCTGCAATCGCTAGTGCACCGCTTGCTTGAGCGTCACCACCAAACCGCCTCCAGGACAGCCACACCATGGCCACCATCACCGCAGAGACAATGGCGTTCAATCCCAGCGCCAAATCCGACCCTATATGGACGCGCAATTGTCCGTATAGGGTCGCCATCCGTAGATAGAATTCGGGCCGGTCAAGCTGCATCAATTCCGCACTGAATGACCAGCTGGTGGTATAGGCCAGCATCGTCTCGGTCCCGAACGCCGCCCAAGATGTCAGCACCAGCCCGACGGCGGAGATCGCTGCGGCAGCGAAGGCCTTCCAGCGCCCTCCTGCAGCCAGCCAGAACGGTGTCAGCAAGGCCAGATGGGGTTTAACCACCAATGCGCCGATCAAGGCTCCGCCAACCCACTGCCGCTTGCTGGAGATGGCTGCCACGCCGCCCACCAACAATGCTCCGGTCAGTAATCCGTTCTGGGCATGGCTGGCCGCCACCAAGGCTCCGGGATAGGCCAGTATCAGGGGCCAATAATGCGGGTAGAAACGGGTGGTGACCCACATCCACAGAGCGAAGGTGGATGCGATCCAGGCGATCCATGCCATCGGATAAGGCAATGCGCCGAAGGGTATCACGGCAAACAGCAAAGGCGGTGGGTTGACGAAGGCAAAGGTGTCTTCGAAGCCGGTTGTTCCCTGCACCGCCTGCTGGCGTGCAGTGTCATAAACGGCGGCAAAATCGCCTGTCAGGGCGATTTTTCCCGCTCCCCAAAAGGCCAGGAAATCGCTGTAATCAACATGGGTGGCGAGGTAGAAATAAAAACCCATCGTGGCCAATGAACACAGCGCCAGGATCATCGCATAGGCGCGCACCTTGCCGCTATCCAGCCATTCAGCATCGCGCACAAACGCCAGGATTTTGCTCATTGCGTCACCCCCCGCCATCACACAGACTATGGCCATTGCCAGATAGGCGCACCATAAGCACCGGCAATCCATGCCGACCAGCCTGTAAAGACGTGAAGATGTGCAAAATCGCATCTGAGAGAATGGCAGGGGCACAGAGACTCGAACTCTGGACCTTCGGTTTTGGAGACCGACGCTCTACCAACTGAGCTACGCCCCTACTGATGCGGGCTGCGCTCTAGGCGCAAGCGATGAGCTTGGCAAGACAGGTTTGATGCATTGGCCAAATTCAGTGCTATAGTGCCGCGGCAATGCACTCGCCCTTCCCCGCCCCAATTTCGCCAGATATGCTGTTGCTGGCCTATCGCAACGGGATTTTCCCGATGGCCGATAGCCGCGATAATCCAGAGGTTTTTTGGGTTGAACCCAAGCAGCGAGCGATCATTCCACTCGATCAATTTCATATGTCGCGCAGTTTGAAAAAAGCGGTCGCGCAAGATCGCTATGAAGTGACTATCGATCAACAGTTTGGTGCCGTGATAGAGGCCTGCTCTCAGCCCCGGCGCGATCATCCCGACAGCTGGATCAGCGATCTGATCAAGGCCAGCTATCGTCAATTACACGGCCTTGGCCATGCCCATTCGATCGAATGTTGGCAGGATGGCGTATTGCTTGGCGGGCTATACGGGGTCAGCTTTGATCGTGTTTTTTGCGGTGAAAGCATGTTCAGCCGCGCCACCGACGCCAGCAAAGTGGCGCTGTGTTGGCTGGTCGCGCTGATGCGACAAGCGGGCTATCGATTGTTGGATTGCCAATTCATGACCGACCATCTGGCATCCATGGGTGCGGTGGAAATCAGTCAGGCCGACTATGTCGAGAAATTGGCAGCGGCGCGGGGCGAGCCGCAACAATCATTGGCGGGGGCCTATGCAGCCGTGAAAACCCGCGCTGGCGATCACTCGCCCGGGAAGCTCATCGCGCAGTCTTTGACCCAGACATCATAAATCGGATGCTCGACCACATTCAGGCTGGGTGAGTTCTTGAAGAGCCAGCCAGAAAACACTTGCTCGAAATCGTCCGATCCGCGCTCCTGCACCGAAACTTGCACAAATGCGCCGGTTTCCTGCGGCATTTCCCACGGGGGGGTCCGTTCGCACGCATCCAGCTTGATAATGACATTGCCAATGCGCTCGCTGTCACCCGGCGTCATTTCAAGATCGCGGGTTTCATTGTTGCGCTTGTTCAGCAAGCCGATCGTTGCCACGCGTTGCTCCATAGGCGTACCCGATTGGTCAACTTCGCTCGTGCCGGACAGCTCTTGACCCCCAGCTTCGGCAGAAATTTGTTCGGCAGTATCAGAACCAGCCGCAGCAGGCCCTTCGCTTTCCTGAGAACACGCTGCCAGCGCCACCATTATGACCAGCGCTGAAAATCGCATAATCAGCCTTCGGGGGTCCATGCTTCGTAATCGCCTGTTGCGCTGGCGCGGCGTCCGCCCATTTCCAGCGCACCCTTGGGACGATAAGCCTCTGGCGTACCTGTGGCGTTGGGGGTGTAGTCCACCTCCCAGATTTTGGGCGGCGGCAAATGGCTTTCGGGAACATCATCAAAGGATCCGTGCAGCCATCCATGCCATTCAGCAGGCACGCGGCTGGAATCATTGGCGCCATTATAGATTACCCAGCGGCGATCCTTACCGGCCTGCTTGGTCGCAGCGCGGTAATATTTGTTGCCCTGACCATCGGTGCCGACATGTTCGCCTTTGCGCGCCGTGTCGAGCATAGTGGTCAGTGTGGCACCGTCCCACCAGGTAAAAAGATTTGCCAAAATTCCCATGAGCCGCGCCTAGCCGATTCCAATCGACAGGCCAAGCCAGAAGCTTACTCGGGCAGGGAAAATTGCACTGTATCGCCCGGCGCAATACCCAGTTCCGCTGCTCTTCCACCGATCAGTTCAAGAACCGCGCTGGCCGGGCCATTGGAATAGACTGACTGGAGCGAATAGGGCTCAGTCTTGGCGGCAATATTGATGATTCGGTCATCGGTGCCAATGAAGATGATATCCAACGGCAGCGGGGTGTTCTTCATCCAGAAACCGCGCACGCTAGGCACTGTGGAGGGAAACAACATTCCTTCATCCGCAGCCATCTCGGTCCGAAACATCATGCCTCTGGCCTGAGCCTGAGGAGTGTTGGCCACTTCAACCGCAAACTCATGCACCTGATCCCCACTGATCACTTGCAATGGAATGATCTGCAAACCCGAAACTGGATGGATCGCCGGACTGGAGGCTGTAGGCGTGCTGTCTGCCGAGGCGCTTTGCGCTGCTGGTTGCGCCGAACAACCGAGCACACCAATAGCCGCGAGGCACATCGCCATACCGCGCAACCCATTCGACCTGCGTGAGCCTGCAGGTCTGGTTTTGCTCATTCGTCTGCTTGGGAAAGCCATTCTTCTGCCTGTTCTATCGTTTGCGCCTCTATCAAGGCGCGGGCGCTATCAAACCCGTGTCCTGCCCGGATCATGGCAGCAATCTGCTTTTCTTTGCGATCACGTTCAACCGGTTCTGCGCCAAATGGGCCAAACTTGCGTTTCTGGGCAAGGGCAAAGGCGGCCAGCCGAGCCTCTTTCTCACACGGTGCGACGTCGTTTCGGACAGTTTCGTCAATTCCGGCGGCGCGCAAGGCCTGATCCACGCGTCGACCGCCATATCCGCGCCGCAGCAGTCCCCCTGCCTTTGACCGGGCATAGGCTTCGTCATCAATATAGCGCAGTTCCACCATCCGATCGACAATCGCTGGTATGTCTAATTGCTCGTCTTCGTCAGCCTGTCCGCGCTCGCGCAATTTGCGCCACAAATATGCCTCCAATTTGGCCGCGCTGGTGGCAAATCGGGCAACATAGGACAGCGCCAAATCGTTCAATTTTCGCTGGTCCAACGGTTTGGGCTTGCGCCTCCGTTTACCGCTTGAGGTTTCCTTTGTGACCATTTCGCCTTATTCGTGCCACACTCCTTATCAAATGGGAAAGATTGAAACTGTGCGGAGAGGGGAAAACACGCCGCATAGTAAACGGGAAAAGGCGCGTTACAGCGTCGTAAATAACGGGTATCGTTGATAATTATGACCGACGCCGCATTGAAGCCGACGCCGAATGATTGCGATCTACCGCGCATTAGGGCCCAGTTCGATACGTTTAATGATGCTATCGACTATGCCGCCCGCAGCAAAAAGGGTCTCAATTTCCACGATATGCGTGGACAATTAGAGCGCGTTTATCCCTATTCCGAATTGCGCGAAGATGCTCTGGTGATGGCCCGCCGCCTGATTGCTGCAGGAATTGCGAAAGAAGATCGCGTTGCCCTGATTGCAGAGACCGGACCCGAATTTGCATCCCTGTTCTGCGCCTGCGTCTATGCCGGCGCGTGGCCCGTTCCCCTGCCCTTGCCCACCACCTTTGGCGGCAAAGAAAGCTATATTGATCAACTGGCGGTCCAATTGGACAGCTCTGATCCTGCTATCCTGATCTACCCGGAAGAAATTTCTGAGATGGCCGGTGCCGCAGCTGCCAAACAAGGCTGCAAGGGCGAAAGTTGGGAAGATTTTTCCAAGCGCGATGCGCCCGAGTGCGATCTGCCCAAGGCCGATCCGGAAGATATTTGCTATTTGCAATATTCTTCTGGCTCCACCCGTTTTCCAACCGGTGTGGCGGTGACCCATCGCGCGTTGCTGCACAATCTATACGGCCATGCGGTATCGATGGATTTGGGCGAGAATGACCGCTGCGTCAGCTGGCTGCCCTTGTACCATGACATGGGTCTGGTCGGATGCTTCCTGTCATTGATAGCCAATCAATTCTCGGTCGATTATCTGAAGCCGGATGCCTTTGCTCGCAGGCCATTGGCATGGCTCGATATGATCAGCCGCAATCCGGGCAACACAGTCTCTTACTCGCCAACATTTGGCTATGATATTTGCGCGCGGCGCATCTCCAGCCAAAGTCAGGTTTCGGAACGGTTCGACCTGTCGCGTTGGCGGTTGGCGGGCAATGGTGCGGACATGATCCGTCCCGATGTCATGCAAAGCTTCGTCAACGCCTTTGCCGAAGCTGGCTTCAGCGCCAGCGCCTTCACTCCGTCCTACGGGCTGGCTGAGGCGGTTCTGGCAGTAACGGTGATGCCGCCGGGTGAAGGCATCCGGGTGGAATTGGTCGAGGAAGAGCGCCTGTCGGGCGCATCTCGAGACATCACGCGCCCGGCCCGCTATCGCGCCATTGTCAATTGCGGCAAGGCTTTGCCTGACATGGACGTACAAATTCGTGCCGCCGACGGCAAACCACGCTCCGATCACCAGATCGGCACGGTGTGGTGCCGGGGTCCATCGGTCATGCATTCTTATTTCCGCAATCCGCAAGCGACCGAAGATTGCATCACTGACGGCTGGCTGGATACCGGCGATATGGGCTACACTGTTGATGGGTATTTGTTCATCGTTGGCCGCGCCAAGGATATGATTATCATCAATGGCAAGAACCATTGGCCCCAAGATATTGAGTGGGCGGTCGAGCAATTGGCCGGCTTCAACCATGGCGATATCGCGGCCTTTTCTGTCGAGACAGCAAATGGCGAGGAAGCGCCGGCAGTGCTGGTCCATTGCCGTATTTCCGACCCTGACGAGCGGGTGAAGCTGCGCGATCAGATCTCGGACAAGGTGCGCTCTGTCACCGGCATGAGCTGCGTTGTGGAATTGGTGCCGCCGCGCACATTGCCGCGCACCAGCTCAGGCAAACTGAGCCGGGCCAAAGCGAAAAAGCTGTACTTGTCGGGTGAAATCCAGCCACTGGATCTAGCAGCCTAAAGCGCGCTCAGGCCTTGGCTGTTCCACCTCACCCCAGCAGCACCTGGTAGAAGATGCCGAGCAGACCGACCATCGAGGCGAATCAGGTAAGCGTGCGGACATGGGGAATGCCTGCCCAATAGAGCGGCATATAGATCAAGCGCGCGCGCAAGCTCCAGTCTATGCCGTATTGCTGGGTCTTGTAGTGAACCGCGCTGAAGATATGCACGAGCGCAAGAAGCGAGCAGAGCATCAATACCGTGATTTCCGTTTGCATTGCTTGCACCTCTATTCGCTAGCCGACCGTTGAGCCGCAGCGATCGATAAGGTCCCAGCCTCTGTCGTTCCCGTCTTTGCTACTTCGCCGCTTTAACCAATTTCGCAACTGGCCGCTGGAATTGCGGCTCTGAAATGCTCGACCATATCCTGCGCAAAGGCGCGCTCGGAAATAATAGCGGGGTACGCCACGGCTCCAACAGAGATTATGACAAATGCTGCAAATGATCGTCGTTTCCTGAACGAAGCGATTTCGCAGTATTGTTTCATTCCACCTCGCCCCAGCTCACCGTCACTTGCATCCCGCCACGAGAAACCTCTCCGCGGCGCACATCCATAATCCCGGCGGCCTTCAGCTGTGTTTCGAAGTCTTCGACCAAGGCCACCGGCCCGGACACCACTATCGGCAATCCCAGACGCTGCGCCGCCCACACGGTCAGATCGCGTGCGGCGATCCCGCCCGGGCTTAAAACCTGAGCAGGTTCTGAGCCCGGTTCACTAATGGTGTCATACCCAACCACAGGAAGCGGCCCTGCAGGCGGCAGCAGCTCAACGATCCAGTCCGGATCGGTCGCACCAATCCGCGCTTCAAGCGCCTTGTAGGTCAAGAGCGTGGCGCCTTCGAGAACGCGCGCGCGAACAAACGCCCGCTTGCGCCCACGATCAATCGTGACCTGGCTCTCGTCAACACCGGCGACCAGTGCCAGACGCTTTGCCAAGTCGTCGGCTTGTTCGCGCGCATTCGCCTCTTCGCGCTCCCGAGCAGCCGAGAGCTGTGCCTGCTCTGCTGCACTTGAACTCGTTCCGACCTGAAACTGCGTTAGCAGCAATTCAACATCTTCATCCAGACGGCGTTCAAGTGCGGCGCTAATCTCGGCATCAGCATCGTCCTTCAATCGGGGGGTGAGAATGGTTGCATCGACCACCAAAGGCCGGTTGCTGAAATCGATGTCGAATTGGTCGATCCGCGCATTTGAGCCGAACGTATCCTGCAGCTCATTGCGAACTATACGCTGCGCATTGGTCTCCCATGCAATGTTCTGCAAAGAGATGAACAACGGTATGGCCAGTGCGATGACCACAGAGAAGACTGCCAGATTCTGGAACAAGGTATTGCGCTCGCTCAAAGTCGTGCGGAAACCATAGAGACGCGCCATGCCCCAAGCGGTGATCGCAATGGTCAGCAGGTTGGTCACATAGAGCAGTAAAGCACCTGAGAAGACCGTCCAATTGAGGGTCGCTGCGCCGTAGCCGACCACGGCCAAAGGCGGCATCAAGGCGGTCGCGATAGCCACGCCAACAATAGTTCCCTCGCGTCCACGGATCATCGCATAGGCGCCGGCCAGCGCCGAGAATAACGCCACCAGCAGGTCGAACAGGTTTGGCCGGGTCCGCGCCGCGATCTCAGGTGTAATTGTCTGGATGGGTGAGAAGAACACGATCAAAGAGCACAGCAGGATCGCCATGGCTGAGCCCCACGCCAAAGAACGCGCTGACTGTTTGAGCCAGCGATAATCACCAATCGCCAAAGCAAAGCCCAAGCCCATGATCGGGTCCATCAGAGGCGACAAAAGCATGGCGCCGATCACCACGGCTGGTGAGGATAACAGCAGGCCCAGCACCGCAATGCCGCCTGAAATGGCGGTCATGAACAAATACCGTTCCGACAAGGCGCATTCTGCCCGCCGTTTTTCAATCACTGCGGCTTGGTCAACCGTGCCAACCACATCTTGCCGCCAATATCGCAACAGGCCGAATTTGACGCGCGAAATGGCAACGCGACCGGCATCGGGCGCAGTGTCAGCAGTCGCCTCTGGACCAGCCTCTGCTGCGGTCACAGCCGACGACCCATTGTCAGCGGAAGAGGCGTTTGATGCAGTTTCGTTCAATGTCAATTTCCCACAATGAAGGAGGATACGCTTCGATTTACGCGCAAATACCTGTAAGCGAAAGCATAGACGTAGCGAAAGGAATCCGGCAAATTTCTTGAACTTCGTGTCTTATATTACTAATACAGTTATATGCGGCAATCAGATTACGAAACGCAATGTTTCATATGGCCGCATTACCTCAGGGAGTTTGACAAGCAGCGATGACGACGCAGGAAACCAAAACCGCCACTGATGTGGCGTTCGACCTTACCCCTCCCGCACCGGTGCCTGCCGTTGCGCCCGAAAAGGCCGCTGGCCTTGTCCCGGTGGATGAAGAGAAAGTTTCGAAACTGGACTCCAAGGTCGATAATTTCGTCGCAGAGCTGATCGCCGAAGATGCCAATTCGCCGGCTTTCGGAGAGAAGGTCGATCAAATCACGCGCATGGGTCAGGAACAGATCCGCGCCGCAGCAGCCCATTCCAACCGCTTTTTGGATCGCCCCGTTCGGGCAATGAATGCCGATAGCGGTGTGGGACAGGATCTGGCCGAATTGCGCCGCACGGTCGAGGATCTCGATCCAGGGCGGAAGGGCAAGCTGCGTGGTCGTAAACTGTTTGGCATCATCCCCTTCGGGAACAAATTGCAGCGCTATTTTGATGGCTACACCAGCGCGCAGGGCCATATCCAATCCATTTTGGAACGGCTCGCGTCGGGAAAGAAAGAACTACACCAGGACAATGCAGCGATCGACGTTGAACGCCAGAAGCTGTGGGAAGCGATGGGCGAACTGGAACAGATGATCCACATCGCCAAGACGCTGGACGAGCGGTTGGAGCAAAAGGCGGCCGAATTGGATGCTACCGATCCGGCCAAGGCCAAGGCGATCCGCGAAAGCGCTCTGTTCTACGTCCGCCAGCGTACGCAGGACCTGCTGACGCAGATGGCGGTCAGCGTGCAGGGTTATCTCTCGCTCGATTTGGTCAAAAAGAACAATGTTGAGCTGGTCAAAGGCGTTGACCGCGCCAGCACCACCACGGTTGGCGCGCTGCGTACCGCTGTGACCGTGGCGCAGGCCATGACCAACCAAAGGCTGGTGTTGCAACAGATCACGTCACTGAACCAGACAACCGCCGGCATTATTGATTCGACCAGCACCATGCTGCGCGAACAAACCGGCCAGATTCACGAGCAAGCCGCATCCAGCACCATTCCAATGGAGACACTGCAACGCGCTTTCCAGAACATCTATGACACGATGGATGAAGTGGATGATTTCAAGGTGAAGGCGCTCGCCAGCATGAAGCAGACGGTAGACACGCTGTCGAACGAGGTCGAGAAGTCCAAGGGTTATATAGCACGGGCTGAGGGGCAGGCGCAGGCTCAGGCCAAGGTTGCATCAGAGCCTTCTTTGCTTGCGCTGGATAGCTGAGGCCTGCTGACCCATGGCTGACACCACCAACCAATCCGACCAGATCCTCAGTGCTGCGGGGCGCTCGCTCGTCACCCAGCGCGAGGGCGGTACGCATCGACCCGCTGATTCTATTGGCCGAGGCTCTGCCGGGATAAAGGCAAAGCATTTCACCAAGAAATTGGTGCAGATCGCGATCGGTGTCGTCGGCGTATTCATTGCCGCAGGCATTGCCGGGGCCATCCTGAACGGGATCGGGTTCTGGGGTATCATGCTCTCGGTGGTTGCCATTGCCGCAGTGATCGGCGTCGTCTCGGCACGCAAAGTCAAAGTGCCAAAGAGGGCTGAATTGACCAAGGGCGATCCCAAGCAAATGGTGGCCCGCACCGAATTGTGGCTGGAAGCCCAGCGCCCGGCTCTACCGCCGCCAGCGGTGCAGGTGGTCGATCAATTGGGCGTTCAACTGGATGCTCTGGGTCTGCAATTGGAGACCATGGATCAAAACCATCCCGCGGTTAGCGAAGTGCGCGAGCTGGTGGGCGAATATATCCCGGAAACAATCGACGATTATCGCAAAATCCCGCAGCATCTGCGGCAGGAGAATCACGCCGGAAAATCCGCCGATGATCGCTTGACCGAAAGCCTGACCAAGATCAGCACAGAAGTGGACCGCGTCACGCGCCGCATGGCCGAAGGCGCGCTGGATGATCTGGCGATCAAGTCACGCTATCTGGATTATCGCTTTGGCGGGGCCGAAGCGTTGGAGGACAAAAGCTCATGAGAATCGCATTGCCGCATGATCTGGGGCGCGACGAAGTTCGCCGACGCTTGCACGAACGCAGTCACGAAATCGCCGATCACATTCCTGGCGGCTTGGCCGATGTCGACACATCATGGACCAATGAAGACACCATGCATCTGGTCGTCAATGCCATGGGTCAGCGGATCTCGGGCGATGTCGAGGTCGAGGATGCCCAGGTCATTTTCGAGGTAGAATTGCCCTCATCCTTGTTCTTTGTGCGCCCGCTCATTGAAAATGCGATCCGTTCCAACGGACAAAAGCTACTAACCAAGGACTGATAGCGTAGGGCTATCGCTTTATTGTGAGGAGGGACCGTCCAGCCGGCCGACATCCTGCGCACGGTCCATCCGCGTTACCAATATGTCGTCACCGTCGATCACGATGCACAGGTCTTCCAGGCCCAACGCCGACACGCGCTGGCCATCGCTGACCACCAACACATTGCTGCAATCTTCCAACTGATGTTGAGCAGCGGCACTATTCCCCGCTCCATCCTGCTCCAGCGCATCATGCACTGCGGCCCAATTGCCAATATCAGACCAGCCCATAGACACCGGCACCATGGCCGCGCGCGCGGTGTTTTCCATCACCGCATAGTCAATTGATTCGCCCTTAATGGCTGCAAATACTTCAGGGTCAGGGTGGATTGCATTATCCTGCCGAGTGGCCCCCGCAATGGCCTGCGTCACGGCTAGCGCCATTTCCGACCGATATTGCGAGAGTTCTTCCAGCAGATAGCCAGCCTTGAAAGCAAAAATGCCCCCGTTCCATGAATACCTGCTTGCGGCCAGAAACTGCTCGGCGGTCGCTAAGTCTGGCTTCTCGACAAATTTCTGGACACGATAGCCGCCTCCCATCGCCTCACCTTGCTGGATATAGCCATATCCGGTTTCGGGACGGTCGGGCGCGATTCCAAAGGACACCAGCCAATTGTCCCGCGCCAGATCGGCTGCGGTACTTGCAGCATGGGCGAAGGCTGCGGCATCAGCAATGTGGTGGTCGCTGGGACACACCAGCATAATCGCATCTGGATCAAGGCTGGCCGCCGCAAGTGCAATGGCCGGCGCAGTGTTACGAGCCACGGGTTCGACCAGCAGCGAAAAGGGTTGGTCGCCGCCCATTTGCTGCTCGATCAACGCAACATGGGCCTGACCTGCCACAATCACCGGGTCCGCGAATTGCGCGGCGTTCCCGCAGCGATCGACTGCTTGGCGAAACAGGCTGGATTGTCCGACGAGATTGATGAAAGGCTTGGGCGCGGATTTGCGGCTGCGCGGCCACAGCCGGGTTCCACTACCTCCGCACAGAATGACCGGTGTGATCAAGCTCATTGTAATTGTCCTGCTGACACAAATATCATTGCGTGATCGAACCTTCCTGCGCTGCTTGGATGCAATTCGCCTGCCGGGTCAATCGAAGAATTCCTGCTTGTAATAGAACGGCGCGGCGACCGGATCACCCTGATTGTTCAACGCGGGCCGGAAGCGCACCTGCTGCAATGCCAGATCGCATACCGCCTGATCGGTCGCCGGGAAAGGGCTGGGACGATAGATCCGGCAAGCTGTTGGGCGACCTTGGGCGCTCACCGTCAATCGAACGATCACAGAATGCCCAACACGCGCCTCTCGCCCACCGGGTGGAACGGGAAAGGCCCTTGCATCGGTGATTGTAGCAATCAATTCTGGCTTGCGAGCAATTGCGGTGCCTGTCCCGCCGCCATCGCGCCCGCTTCCTGTGCCGATGCCGTCTCCCGCCGCACCGGTACCACTGCCGTCATCGTTCGCTCCAGATGTGCTGTCCAAGCCATCCGAGGATGCCTTGGGTAAAGGAACATCCTGCTTCACGGGCACTTTGGGAGTGGGAGCAGTAACCGGCTTTGGCACCGCTTTTTCCCCAGCCGCTCCTGCCGCACCCTCATCGGGTGCCGACTCAGCCTCTGGCGGCGGATCTTCGGGCGGAGCCGTGACAGTTACGGTGAATGCGGACACCACTGCGTCTTGCGCGATTGCCGTGATGTCGGGGGCAAAGGCGCGGGCCAAACCGTACAGAGCAGCAATATGCAGCAGAAATATCAGCAATATTGTGCTGAACTTGGGCTTTCTCCGGCGCTTCAAATACCCTTGATTGTGCACAATCTCTCTCAAATCCAACCAACGCGGAACAATCAGTTTCGCGCTGCCGCCCGAATAGCTTTCGTCCTCTCTATAATTGATAACGAAGGGAAAATCGATGCGACAGCTTACAGCGCAAATGGTTGAAATAAGTGGGGTCAGAAACAGCGAGGTGCGCAATGTCTGGATTGCGTTGATCGGTGCGCTCGTATTCAGCGCATTCGCTGCCACCAGCATCGTCATTTCGAGGATTGATGGGCCTATCGCAGCGATCTGGATACCCAATGCGCTTGCAGTTGCCATATTGCTGCGCACTCAGCCGACAAACGAGATACCCTTCTATGCTGCAATTTTTCTGAGCAGTGCCTCGGTCAATCTGGTGATGGATTTCGCAACCGTTCAGGCCGTGATCTTCGCATGTGCCAATCTGGTGGAAGTTAGCATTGCTGTGATCTTGAGTAGAAAGCTGTGCGGCAAGCATATCGACATGGAATCGATGAGCGACCTTTGCCGGTTGATTCTAGCGGCTGGCATCATCGCTCCAGCTGTGGCGGGCGTGATAGCCTTAGCCGGCCTGACACAGGATGGTTTGCAGCCACTCATTGGATGGCTGACCTGGTTTATCACTGGCGGATTGGGGATGATTTTGGTTGTTCCGCTGGCCCTGTTGTTTGCCGATGCGATCTCACTGAAAGACAGATACAGCGGCATCGAATTGGAGAAAAACGCTCTGATACTAATTGCAGGCATCCTTGCGACTGGGCTGGTCTTCACTCAGTCCAGTTTCCCCCTGCTGTTTGTTGTGCCCCCCATAGTAATGTTGTGTGCATTTCGACTGGGCAGTTTGGGCACGGCAATCTTTGTTCTATTTGTAGCGATAATCGCCTCGGTGTTTACATCGGCAGGAACAGGGCCAATCAATCTGATTTCAGGATCGATGCAATATCGATTGATGGTGATGAATGCATTTTTGGCTGCAAGTTTTCTGACCGGTTTACCGGCGGCAGCAATTCTGGCTGGCAGGCAGCGTCTAACAGAAGAGCTCGCTTCTCGTGAAAGGCAGCTCGCTCTGTTGGCTGACAACATTACCGATGCGGTCTTGCGCTATGATTTATCTGGCAAATGCACTTACGCATCGGCCTCTGTCAGGGATGTTTTGGGAGAACCGTCCGAAAGCTTCCTTGGTCAGCGCGCCAGCGCGCGCATGCACCCTGATGCTCGTGAGAAGATCAGCGGCGCTGAAACCCGGCTGCTCAACGGCGAGAGCGAAAAAGAACGCTTTACCTATAGGCGGTTTTTGGATTCTGAAGATGGCAACCCGGTCTATATCGAGGCGGAATGCGCGATCGCCGCCGATGCTGAAACCGGCGAGCCTGAAGGTATAGTGGTATCGGCACGTGATGTGACCGAGCGGGTTGAGCTTGAACTACAATTGACCAGAGCCCGCCGTCATGCCGAAAATGCGGCGAACGCAAAGTCCGAGTTTCTGGCCAATATGAGCCATGAGATCCGCACACCGATGAATGGCGTTCTGGGCTTTGCAGAACTGATGCTGCAAAGCGATTTGGACGACGAACAACAACGCCATGCTGAATTGATTGTTCAGTCCGGCCGGTCAATGATGCTGCTGCTCAATGATATCTTGGATTTATCCAAGATCGAAGCGGGCCAAATCAATATCGATAACCGCCCAATCGATCTGCACCAATTGGTTGAAGAATGTGCGGACCTGCATCGTGCAAGCGCAGAGAAAAAGAATATCGAGGTCACCTTGGCCGGTGAAGACGAGCATCCTTGGGTGCAAACCGATGGTCTTCGCCTGCGTCAGATTATCCTGAACCTTGTTGGCAATGCGGTGAAATTTACCGAGCAAGGTGAAATCACCGTCAGCTATGCGACCCACGCAGACCAATTGACGATTTCGGTCAAGGACACAGGCATCGGAATTAGCGCAGACCGGCTGGAGCGGATCTTCAATCCGTTTGAACAAGGTGAGAATGACACTGCCCGACGGTATGGGGGAACAGGCTTGGGCTTGTCGATCAGTCGTCAATTGGCCGAGCTGCTCGGTGGATTTCTGGACGCAAACTCCTGTCCGGGAATTGGCACATGTTTCACACTCACCCTGCCGCTGGTTATGGCCTCACATGGTGAATTTTCTGAGGACGAGCCGGAGCTAACCCAGCCAAGCTCCTTGCCACAAGCATCAAGAATATTGCTGGCTGAGGACCACAATATCAATCGCTTGCTCGTCACTTCTATGCTGGAGCGCTGCAACCAGCAGGTCAGCATTGCCCATGATGGCAATGAAGCGATCGAGATGGTTCTGGACTCCTATCTCAAGGAAGAACCCTATGATCTGGTGCTGATGGATGTGCAGATGCCTGGATGCGATGGTTATGCCGCCACTCGGGCCATTCGGGCCGAGGGTATCCGCGCCGACGTGCTGCCAATCATCGCTTTGACCGCCAATGCATTTCCAGAGGATATCGCAGCCGCCCGCGATGCTGGAATGCAGGCACATCTTTCAAAACCGCTCAGTTTTTCAGAATTGGTTGGCGCCTTGCAGAGATGGCTTCCCACCAAAATCGTCGAGGAAAATGGCCAGTTGTTTACCGAGGCTCGCGGAGAATCCGATGGAAGCGCGAATGTTCACGAATTTGACGCTGACGCGTGCAAAATCGCTCATTCCCCTGCATTGTTCGAACGCTGGCAAGAGCGCCGCAGAGAAGCTCTGGAGGCCGTTGATGCGGCCGTGCGAGAAGGTAGGCTAACAGGCATAGAGGGCGATGACCTTGCCCGACTGGTGCACAAGCTCGCCGGAACAGCGGGCATGTTCGGAGAAGAGGAATTGGGCGATAAGGCCGCAGCCTTTGAGCGAGCCTTACGATCAGAAGTCGATACCGAAATCCGCACTCAGCTAGCGATGGACTTGCTCAAAGCTGCTTGAACCAATTTTAAGGCCCATAAGAGCAAACGGCGGAGCTCCCGAAGGAACCCCGCCGCTTGTTTGATCTTGGATCAATCAGGCTGGATTAGAATTCGTAACGAACACCAACCTGAATGCGCCAAACTGAGTTTGAGAAACCAATGCGCTCTTGATCGTCAATCGCGCCATCGGAATTCAGGTTGAGATCTTCGAAGATGTAGCGACCTGCCGAATCAACCCCATCTGCCTCGATCAGATCAACCAGGCCATCTTCATCATCGCGGTTGCGGAACACGTTCCAGTCACCATCGATGAAGTTCAGGAAGTTGTCGAAATCGGCAAACAGCTCAAACTTGTCGTCAACACCGAACAGTCTGCCGAAGCCAGGAAGTTCCTGACTGAAGCGCAGATCCATGTCGTACACCCAGTCATTCTTACAGGTGTTACGGCGGATTGTTTCACCGGGGGTGTAGTCACACTTCAGACCGTCAACGAAATTCACCAAGTTTGTGATGTCGGCATCAGTGGCTGACGAAAGTGGTGAAATGTTCGGATCGTTTGGACCGGTCGGGATGTACAGCAATGCGTTGTTGTCGCCAGATGTTGAATCCTGGAACCCGTCACCGCTGAAGGTCAAGCTGTAAGGACGACCAGAGCGTGCAGAGAAGAACACACCCAGTTGCGTGTTATAGTCTTCAATGAACTGCTCTTTGAAGCTGGCGGCAACGGTAAAGCGGTGCCGTGTTTCAAAGTTTGAGGTCGATACAGCTGGATCCTGGAAGTCAAACGCCGCGGTGTCTTCGAAGTTACCATTTGCGGTCGCACCGAAGAAGTTGCGAGTGTTGTTTGAATCCGTGAAGGCATAACCCAGGCTGACGTTTACGCTTCCGCCTTCGGTGATGATCCCACCTTCGAACCGCTTGGACAGAGCAACCGACGCAACGTGGCTGTCATAGCTGCGACCATTAGTCAGTTGGTTGAAGTCATCAATCCGAGTGCCGAAGCAATCGTCAGTCACGCCAGTGTACACTGGTGGCACGCCGCCAGTTCCAACCAGCTGAGCGTTACAGCCGGAGTTGAGCGGATCGATTGCCGCAATGATCGGACGGCCATCTACTGTAAAGCCGTTCAGACCTTCGCGAGGATCGACAACCTGAACCAGATCGTTGATGCCCAGAGTGTTTCTGAAGCGCGAGTAGATGTAGTCGGCGCGCAGGTTCCAATCTGAGAAGAAACCGCTTTCTGTTCCCAGCATGGTGTCCACGCCGATATTGGCACGCACCACAGTTGGCACCTTGAAGTCTGGATCGGTTGACTTGATATCACCGCGTCCGGCAGCAGCAGAGTTAACCGCTGCATCGACGACACATTGTGGCAAACCGGTGAACTGGCCACCGCTAACCACGTTAAAGCTACCGTCAGCGTTCACCACTCCATCACATTCGGAATCGAACGAATCGCCATTGGCCGATGCAAAACCGTCGTTGGAAAATGCATTCGAGAAGAACACGACAGGGTCACCGCCAGAGAAGATGCCGACACCGCCTGTAAACGTGGTCTCGCTGAAGAAACCGTCGTTGAATAAATCATAGGTTGCAGCAAAACGCGGCAGGACAACAGGATCCAAAGCACTAAAGGGTACCGAATTGGAGAAGCCAAACCGGTCCTGGAACAGTTGGTTCAAGCGCGGTGTGCCCGAGCCATCATACAATTGAACCCGCAGGCCAGCCGTCAGGCTGAGCTGGTCTGTAGCTTGCCATTGGTCCTGTGCGTAGAACGAATAGATCTGACGGCTGAAGGTGGCGCTTGCATCGTTGATGTCGCCGGTTGCAGAAGCGGCGATAGTTGCACCGCCCGTTTGACCGAAGCGACCGCCAACAACAACATCGGTTGGGCTGGCAAATGCGCTCGACCCCGAACCACTGGCTACGATGCCATTGGCAAAGTCGTCCAGACCGCGGAAGAAGATCGTTCCGGTCGCGTTGATCGCAAACAGGTTAAACACCGAAAGATCATTGATTTCTGCACCCAGCTTGATCTGATGATCATCGGCATCGATGTTCATCACAAGTCGTGCTTGGTCGATCTGCGTATCAAGCTGGTTGGCCGAACGGAAGATACCCGGACCCGTTGACAGCAGACCGAACTCCGAAGTTTCGCCAGCAACAGGGCTAATGCCTACCGCAAGACGTACCGTTGGATTTTCGGACTGTGCTTCGCCAAAGCCGAACGGCCCTTGCTTATCGCCAACTTCAGCGCGTGACAGACGAATTTCGGTCGAAACGCGGTCAGACCAATCCGAATACAAGCGAACCGAATAATAATCCGAGATCGTCCCTTCGTCTTCAAAGCTGTTCAGACCGGTCAGATTGTCTGATCCGGTATCGCTTTCGACCTTGGTTTCTTCAAGGCGCTGATACGTCGCTTCCAAGCGATGATCTTCAGTGAGATAGGCATCCACCCGTCCGAAGTAACGAACGCTGGTTTCGTTCAAGACCGTTGGGTAACCGCCAACATCCTGGCCGTAAACATCGCGCGCGATGCGAGCGAATTCGTCAAACTGGTCCTGCGTTACGAAGTCAGCTTCGACAGCAAAATTGCCGCCTGTTGGGCCAAAGTCATTCGGGCGACCCAAATCTGTTTCTTCGTAACCGGCGTAGAAGAACAACCGGTCTTTGATGATGGGTCCACCCAGCGTCACGCCCCAGCGCTTGTCTTCAAAAGGAGAAACTTGCGAGCTGGCAGAGCCAGCGGTGTCACCACGAAGGTCATCATTGGTGAAGGTAAAGAAGGCCGAACCGTGGAACTTGTTCTCGCCCGATTTGGTGACAACGTTAATCGCACAACCGGTGAAGTCCGAATACTCAACATCAAACGGTGCGAATTCCACCGAGGTTTGGCGGATCGTATCGAATGGGATCGGGAACGTATTACGCGACGCGGTAGGCGTTCCGTTCAGACCAAACACATCCGACTGAACCACACCGTCAACCGTGAATGTGTTGGAGCGGTCGTTTCCGCCCAAGCAACTGATACGGTCAACTTCGTTGTTACGGTCCAGGCTGACGCGTGGATCGAGGCGGATGATATCCACCACGTTGCGAGTGATCGATGGGAAACCGTCCAATGTTTCAAGGTCAAAAATCTGACCAGGGCCAACAGCAACTTGAGCAGCCTGAACTCTGGCACCTGTAACCACGATGACCGAGCCATCTGCGTTTGCCGTTAGACCGAATGTCAGACGCAGGCTTCCGCTGGCGCTGAGCGTTTGGCCTTCCAGTGTCTGGCCTTCGAAGCCAGGCGCTGTTGCTGTGATGGTGTAAGGTCCACCAGCCACAAGGCCGGTTGCATTGAAGCCACCGTTTCCGCCGGTTGTTAGCGTCCGGGTCGAGTCCGTACGAGTGTCAGTGATCGTGACGGTGGCGCCAGGAAGCGCGTTGCCATCGGCATCATTTACCCGGCCTTCAACGCCCGAAGTAATTTGCTGTGCCATTGCTGGTGTAGCAATGGTCGCGGCAGCCGAAAGCGATACAACGCTGGCCGCCAATAGATATTTGATTTTCATGACAGATGTCCCCTGGTCACAAATTGATTCAAAAAAGGAGTGAGTTCCGCATACCGCGCTAGGTGCGTAGCAAAGCCCTGAAAAGCCAGTTTTGTGACGTTATCGTGAAATTGGGCTGCCAAGCACGGCATCGAGCGCGCACCGTGCCCTCGCAATTTTGCGAAAAGCACGGGATTCTGCGGCCTTCAGGGCAAGTGTTGCTGCATCGCAACAACTTGAGCTTATTTGGGTTATCAACTGCCTGCCCACAGGCGCTCAGGCGAGATTGATCTCGCGCAGGCGCTGAAGCAAGAATTCATGGCTAGAAATCGGCTCTGGTGCTTCGGATTCGTGGCCCGATTCGATGCAACTCGGCAAGGTCTCAATCACATAGTCCGGCCGGAAATGCAGGAAGAACGGCATGGAATAGCGCGAGCGGTCTTTCGCGGCACCATGCGGATTGACCACACGGTGCGTGGTTGAACGCAAACGCGAATTGGTCAGCCGGTCCAACATGTCACCAACATTGATCACCAGTGCGCCCTCAGGAACCTCCACCGCTTTCCATTCGCCCTGCCGAGTGAGTAGTTCCAATCCCGCTTCTTCGGCACCCAACAACAGCGTGATGGTATTGATATCGCCATGGGCGGCGGCGCGGATCGCACCATCGGGCGCATCCTCTCCCAAGGGAGGATAGTGCAGCAGGCGCATCACCGAATTGCCGTCTTCAACGGTGGGAGCAAAGAAGTTGCGGTCCAGCCCAAGATGCAGTGCGATCGCTTCCAGGACGCGCAAGCCGGCTGCATCGAATGCATCATAAAGCTGGGTGAAGGTTTCCTTGAACCCGTCAATTTCGCTCGGCCAGATATTGGGAGCCATGAATTCGGACAAGGCATGGCCTTCGGGAAGGCTACGGCCAACGTGCCAGAACTCTTTCAAGTCGAAAATCTCAGCGTCCTTGGCTTTTTCCGTACCGAATGGAGTGTAACCGCGCGCGCCGCCTCCCTGGGGCAATTGATAGGCCCGCTTCACTTCTTCTGGCAGCGCGAAGAATTCTTTCGACTTGGCCTCGGCCCGATCGATCAATTCCTGCGGGATCGCGTGGTCGCGGATCACGGCAAAACCATATTCGGCAAAGCTGCGACCCAGCTCATCGGCAACGTCCTCTAACGGACGGGCAATCGATACAGATGCAATGTCAGTCATACGCTATACTTAGTACGGCAGGAACAGTCCCGCTAGGGCTGCGCTCATCAAATTGGCCAGACTGCCTGCTGCCAAGGCTTTCAGCCCGAGGCGCGCGATAACGGGACGCTGATTGGGTGCCAGCCCGCCTGTGACCGCCATCTGGATCGCTATTGAGGAGAAATTGGCAAAGCCGCACAGGGCAAAGGTAACAATCGCCCGGCTGCGCGGTGCCAGCTCGCTCATTTGGCCCAGTTCGATAAAGGCGACAAATTCGTTGAGCACGATCTTGGTGCCAAACAGGCCGCCAGCGGCGCCCGCCTCTTCCCACGGAATGCCAATCAGGAACATCACCGGAGCGAAGACATAGCCCAGCAATTGCTGGAACGAGATATCGGGATAGCCAAACCAGCCGCCAACTCCGCCCAACAAGCCATTGGCAAGCGCGACCAGAGCGACAAACACCATGACCATCGCACCTACGGCCACCGCCAGTTTCACGCCGGTCTGGGTGCCTTGCGCTGCGGCCTCGATAATATTGGCGGGCTTGTGACCCTCTTCAAAAGTTTCAGCCACAGAGACATCTGCCATCAAGGCGTCATGCTCGGCCGCTTCTTCGGGATCGTCAGGCATGATCAATTTTGCCATCAATATTCCGCCAGGTGCTGACATGAAGGCAGCGGCCAACAAATAGGGTACTGCCTCGTCCCCCAAGAATGCAGCATAAGCGGCAAGGATTGTTCCGGCGACCCCTGCCATGCCGACGCACATCAAGGTGAACAGGCGGCTGGGTGGGAGCGAGGCCAGATAGGGACGAACCACCAGGGGGCTTTCCGATTGGCCAACAAAAATATTGGCGGCACTGCCCAATGCCTCAACCTTGCTGATACCGGTTATCCAGCCAATCGCGCCGCCAATCCAGCGCACCAAAACTTGCATGATCTTGAGGTGATAGAGGATAGCAACAAGAGCAGCGAAGAAGACGATCACCGGCAAAGCTGCGATCAGGAATGTGTTGGTGAACGGATTGGAATCCATCGGTCCAAACAATGTCTCGATACCGGCAACCGAGTATCCCAACAGAGCGATGACACCATTGGACAGAAACTCGATGATATTGACGCCAACAGAGGTGCGCAAAACCAGCAATGCCATCAGCACTTGCAGCGCAAAGGCTGCACCGACTACGCGCAATTTTATGCGCTTTTTCCCGTTGGACAGCAGGAAGGCGAACAGCAGGATCGCAAAGATCCCGGCAATACTCATGACAAATGGCGGCATGTAACTCCCCTGCGCTGCCGGAATTGTGTCTGCCAGATTCGGTGAACCCGGCAATTGGGATCGTCTCGCCTTTTGCTCGCCAACAGTCAAATGCACAGGTGGATTGGTCCGGTGACTTCCCTTTTTATCGCGAGCGCCATAATCACCACCGCATGACAGACAGCCAATCGCACTCATCATCCGCTGCCACCACAACGGTCCAGCATGGCGTTACCATGCCGACTGCCTTGTTCATCTATATGATCCTGTATGGTGGGATGACCGTGCTGGCCGGATTTGTCGCCTATAAGCAGGTGCAATTGTGGCCCACAAATCTGGCGGTTGAGGCCGGTATCTTCCCCTTCCTCTTGCTGGTGGTGATCACGTCCACCATTGCCCAGCTGTATGGCCAGAAGCTGGCTAACAAAATGATTTGGATAGGTTTTATTCCGCTGGCTGTGTCAGCGGCGCTGATCTTTCTGGTGCTGCAGCTGCCCCCGTCAAACGAGATGCTGCAGTTCCGCAGTGATGATCTTGCTGCCTTTGAGCGCGTGTTGGGCCAAACCCCGCGCATCTTGATGGCGGGACCGGCGGCCTACATCACATCGCTGCTGCTGAATGTTTGGATATTCTCAAAGCTGGCCGGCAGTGGAGAGGCCAATACCTTCGGCCTGATGGTGCGCGGGGCCATTGCCTCGGCATTGAGCCAGGCGGTGGATTCGGTGATTTTCATCACACTGGCCTTCTATGGCGAGTTTGACATCACCGATTTGTTGATCGGCCAAGTCATCGCCAAGGTCACGCTCAGCATCGTGCTGGTGCCGTTTTTGATCACCGGTGGGGTCAAGCTGGCTCAACGGCTGGATGCCCGCCAAGCAGGCTAACCAACAAGCACCATTACGCTGGCGGGCGGCATGGTTCGTGCGCCGATCATGACCTCACCCTCAAATGCATCGGGCAGAGCGATCTCGCTCGCTGAATAGTTGAACGCGAACAGATAATTTCCCGTCCGCCTGATGCGCAATCCTTCAGGCAATGGGGTGGTCGCAATTCCGGCATCGCCACATGCCCGCGTAATCACTTCGTCCAACAGCGCGCCTTGCGGCCAACTGGCCAAATAGCGCGCCTTGCCATTGCGCCAGCACGCCACTTTGCCATCCATCGCGGTCAATTCAGGTTCCGCATCACCCTCGACATGGTCAAGCCAGCGGGCAATCGCCCAGCCGTCTCCATCATGCTTGAGCCCTGGAGCCAGACTTTCGCTGCGGGTGACTGTCAGATTGAGCAATGGGCTCAGAGAGCCCGGCGCCAAATTGTCAGGCATGCAAAAATCAGCATCGCGGCTGCCAGTGCGCGGTCCGACCACGATTTGCCCTTGGAACTGCTCCAATGCCTTGGCCAAAGCTGTTGGCACAATAGGCAAGCATGGCACCACGACCATCGCATAATCGGCAAGATCAGCAGCGGGTGGAACTATGTCTACATTGACGCCCAAACGCCGCAAAGCGCTGTAGCAATCGAACAGCGCCCACAGAGCCGACAGGCCTTCGCCTTGCGGTTGGATCTGCGTCATCCATTCCGCATCATAGGCAAAGATCAGCGCGACATCTCGGCAGGTCTCGCCAATTGGGCCCAAGGTCTCCAATTTTGACGCGGCATCTTTTGCCTCTGCCAAAGCGGCCGCAGGCGCTCCATCATGCCGCAACAATCCAGCGTGCATTTGCTCTTGCGCAAAGGGCGCTTGGCGCCAGCGGAAATAGCTGACCATTTCTGCGCCATGCGCGGCAGCCTCCAGCGTCCACAAGCCGACCATGCCGGGCAAAGGCGCAGGGTTGTGCCGCGCCCAATTCACCGGCCCGGGTTGCTGTTCCAGCACGTTCCAACGCTCATCGCGCGCGCAGCCCCGATACAGATCGTGGTGAAATGCCGCGATATCGGGATGTCCCTGACGAGCATATCCCAGCTTGTCCGACGGTGAGAAGCGAAACTGCTCAAGAAAGCCCAGCGGATAGGAATCCCAACCCAGCACATCCACATCTGCTGCCAGATCGTGATGATCATAGCCGGTGTAAAAACCCATCGCATTGTGAGTGATATCCCGCCCAGGTGAGTGTTCGCGCAGAATATCAACCTGCGCCTTGTTAAAGGACACCACCTGATCAGAAGAGAACCGCCGGAACGCCAGCCAATGCGCCGGGTTCGCCTCTGTCACGGTCAGATTGGGAAGCTCAACTTCGGCAAAATTGCGATATTCCATCGACCAAAAGACATTGCCCCATGCACGGTTGAGCGCCTCAATCTGGCCATAGCGGCGCTCCAGCCAAACGCGGAAAGCATCGCGCGCTGAGGTCGAGAAACTCTGCACCGTGTCATGACAGCCATATTCATTGTCGGTTTGCCAGCTGATTACGCCGGGATGCGCGCCATACCGCTCGGCCATGGCGCGTGTGATGCGGGCTGATTGTTCGCGATAGCCTGCATGGCTGAAGCAATAATGCCTCCGCGATCCAAATCCGCGCGGGCGGCCATGGCGATCAAGCGCAACCATATCGGGCATTTGATCGCACAGCCATTTGGGCGGCGTGGCGGTTGGCGTTCCCATGATGATGCCCAGCCCGGCTACGTGAAGAACCTCGACTGCTTCATCCAGCCATTGCCAGTTAAACTGGCCTGGTTCCGGTTCGATCCGGCTCCACGCAAACTCGCCAATCCGCACGCGCGACAAGCCAGTTTCGGCCATCATGCGCGCATCGGTTTCCCACCGCTCGCGCGGCCAGTGCTCAGGATAATAACAGACACCCAATTGCATGGTTTGTGAGTGGCTGGCTCAGCCGCAATCGTCAACGAAATTGGAAGGCCGAGGGCAAATTGGCCTTAGGTGATCTGCACGCCCGCGTCGGCCACAACGGCGGCCCGCAATTCGGCAATGCCCATACCCTTTTCACTGCTGGTGACATGCAACAAGGGGAAGGCTGCGGAATGCTTGCGCGCTTCTGTTTCCACTTGCGCAACGGTCTTTGCCAGATCACTCGCCTTGATTTTGTCCGCCTTGGTCAAAACCAACCGATAGCTGACCGCTGCTTCGTCGAGCATGGTCATCATCTCGCGGTCGACCTCTTTCAAGCCGTGGCGGCTATCCACCAGCAACAACGTGCGGTTCAACACCACCCGCCCTTTCAGATAAGTCCGGACCAGCTTTTTCCAATTGTCGACCACTTTGGGCGGAGCCTTGGCAAAGCCATAGCCGGGCATATCGACCAGCCGAAACAGAGTGGGATCGCCCACCTCGAATATGTTTAATTCCTGCGTGCGGCCCGGCGTCACCGATGCACGAGCGATCGACCGACGCCCGGTCAGCGCATTCAAAAGCGAGCTTTTGCCGACATTGCTTCGGCCACAAAATGCAATTTCCGGCACTTTTGGATCGGGCAGGAATTTCAGCTGCGGCGCAGACAGCAAGAAGTCCACCCGCCCTGAAAAGAGCTTGCTCGCCGATTTTTCGGCAAAAGCCTGAGCGGCTTCCTCGCTGTGATCAGACTGGCTCACTTGTCGGACGCTTCTTCGCGCTGCTTGGCCAATGCTTTCTCTGCCTTTTCCTTCTCAGCGGCTGCACGCAGCTGAGGATGCTTGGAATAGAGATAGCTTTGCTGGGCCAATGTCAGCAGGTTGGAGGTGACCCAGTACAGCAGCAAACCTGCCGCAAATGGAGCCATCACAAACATCAGCACCCAAGGCATGAAGTTGAAAATTTGCTGCTGCATCGGATCCATCGCGCTGGGGTTCAGCTTGAACGTCAGCCACATGGTAACACCCAGCAGAACCGCCAAAACGCCTATGCCCAAGAACCCGGGAGGGTCGAACGGCAATAGGCCAAACAGGTTCAGGATCTTGGCCGGATCGGGCGCAGACAAATCTTCGATCCACAGCACAAATGGCTTGTGGCGCATTTCGATCGCCAGGATCAGCGCCTTATACAAAGCAAAGAAGATCGGGATCTGGATCAACAGCGGCAAACAGCCCGCCAGCGGATTGACGCCCTCTTTCTTATAGAGCGCCATGACCTCTTGCTGCTGCTTTTGCTTGTCGTCCTTGTAACGCTCTTGCAGCGCCTTCATCTTGGGCTGAACCGCCTTCATTCCGGCCATGCTGGCAAATTGCTTTTGCGCAATCGGGAACAAGGCACCACGAATGATGATGGTCAGTAAGATGATGGCAACGCCGAAATTGCCGGCAAAATCATACAAGGTCCGCAGCAGCCAAACCATCGGTTTGACGAACCATTCGAACCAACCCCAGTCGATTGCCTTGCCGAATTTATCGATACCCAGATCATCACGATAAGTATCGAGAACGGCGCTTTCCTTGGCGCCTGCAAACAGCAATGTAGAGCTGGACACCGTAGAGCCGGCAGCAACCGTTTCAGGTCCGTAGATCACATCGGCACGAAACACGTCATCGCCCAACGAGCGAAAGCCCGGAGTGACAGTTTGATCGCCTTGAGGGATCAGGGCAGACAGCCAGTAAATGTCGCTAAAGCCGGTCCAATGCGTCTTGCCGGCGGCCGGCGTATACGTGCCGCTCTCGGCCAGATCGTCATAATCAACGCCGTAATCAACCGAATCGCCAAACGCTCCGATGGGTCCAGAATGCGCGTTGAATGTGCTGGGGCTGGCGTTGACCGTGTTGCGATTGATCAGGCCAAAGGGCTGAACCACGATAGAGCCATCACCATTGTTAACCACCGACTGTTCGGCAGTGATCATATAGTTGGCGTCAATCGAATATTTGATCAAGAAGGTCTGGCCCTCGCCATTGTCATGGGTCAGCGTGACCGGCGAAGTTTGGGTCAGCGTTTGGCCATCGGCCTGCCACACGGTTTGCGGCGTTGGCAGGGTTACGCCATTTCCGATCCAGCCAAATTGCGCAAAATATTGCCCAGGGGTCCCCTTGGGAGCAAACAATTGCACGGGGCCACTGTCTTGGTCAGTGGTCTCACGGTGATCCTTCAGCTCGATATCGTCCAGCTGTGCGCCGACCAAATTGATCGAGCCTTCAACCCGCGCTGCATCAATGCTGACTCGCTGCGAAGAGGACAGCGCGGTTGACAGGTCAACCGGTCCAGCAGGTTCACCCGCCGCACTTCCCAATTCTGCAGAACCCTGTGGGGCGGCAGATGCGGCCACGGTTGGATCGCTGGATTGCGGCGCGCCAGCGGTCGAGGCCTCTGGATAGAAATAGCGCATGCCCGCATCCCAACCCAAAATGAGCAGGAAGGAAAGCGCCACGGCGAAGAGAATATTACGCTGGTTGTCCAAGATCAAATCCTGTGCGTCTTAAAGGTCATAAGTGTGTTATATAGGTACTACGGTACAGGATCATAGCCCTGCCCACCCCAAGGGTGGCAGCGCATTATCCGCTTTGTTGCCATCCATCCACCCTTGATCGCACCATGTTTCCCCAAAGCCTCGATCGCATATTGCGAGCATGACGGTGAAAAACGGCATGTGGGCGGCAAAATGCGGCTGGGTCCGATTTGCCACAGCCGGGCGATAGCGATGAAAATGTGCTTCATGGCTTGCTTTTCTGTGCACCTTTCCGCGGCCCGCGAAATTTGCGTGAACGGTCGCCTTTACCCTCGGCAGCGCGGCCCAAGGCCTGGTCCAGCTCTGCGGCCAAAGCGGTATAATCACGCTCAATCCCGCCATCGCGGCCAATCAAGATGTGATCGTGATCGGGCAGACCGCTGTCAGGCAAAGCCGCGCGCAGCAATTCACGAAAGCGGCGCTTCATTCGGTTGCGCACCACCGCATTGCCAACTTTTTTGGTGATGGTGATGCCATAGCGTTTGCCGCGCCCGCCATTCGGGTTCGCCAAAAGCACGAAACCGGGGCGTGCAATGCGCAGGCCCCGGTTCGCAGCAAGAAAATCGGCGCGACGCGTTAGCACCGCGATTTCTTGAGTATTAGCGTGCGTGCTTACGCACAAAGGTTCTTGCGACCGCGACGGCGGCGAGCGCGCAAAACATTGCGGCCTCCGACGGTTTTCTTGCGTGCGAAGAATCCGTGGCGACGTGCACGCACGAGATTGCTTGGCTGGAATGTCCGCTTCATATCGTCCTCAAAATCAAAAGTGATGCAGCCATCGCTTTAAGCGTAACCGGCACCAATAAAAAGGGCCGCCTTCAAACGACGACCGCCTCAGTGGGCGCGCGGTTAGGACAAGGGTGCTGCCGAGTCAAGCAATCAACGCGTTTGATCGCTCAATTTCTTGGTTGCAACAGACGCGCCAAATGGCGGCAACACCGACCCGCTCGATCCCGATTAGCTTAGTACAGCTGGCGGTTAAAATCCTTTAATTTGCTCGCCCATGGCCAGCATGAGCATGCCTTAGCTCAATTTGAGCTTTTGAGAGCATGTCATGGTCGCATTGGTCAGAACGGTTGCCTATTTGGGACTTAGTGCCCGCTCGGTCGAAGTGCAGTGTCAGATCGCGCCCGGGCTGCCGCGCTTTGCGATTGTTGGCCTGCCCGACAAGGCGGTGGGCGAAAGCCGTGAGCGGGTTCAGTCCGCATTATCGGCGATGGGCCTTGCCTTGCCGCCCAAACGCATCACCATCAATCTGTCTCCCGCAGACCTGCCCAAGGAAGGATCGCATTTCGATCTGCCCATCGCTCTCGCTCTGCTTTCCGCAATGGGCGTGTGTGATGCCGAGCAAATGGCCGACTGGATCGCGGTGGGAGAATTGTCACTCGATGGCCGGATCGCCGTGTCGCCCGGCGTGCTGTTGGCCGCATTGCATGCCAGCGAGCAAGAGGCGGGCCTGATCTGCCCAGCCCCACAAGGGTCTGAGGCGCGTTGGGCGAGCGGGGTTCCGGTGTTGGCAGCACCCGATCTGGTTAGTCTGCTCAACCATCTGAAAGGCACGCAAAGCCTGCCCGAGCCACCCCGCGGTGAGGTTGAGGTTGCTCCTCCAGCGACGGATCTGAAGCGGGTAAAGGGACAAGAGACAGCCAAGCGAGCGTTGGAAATTGCAGCTGCCGGCGGTCACAACATGCTGATGAATGGGCCGCCGGGGGCTGGCAAAAGCCTGCTCGCATCGTGTCTGCCCGGCATCTTGCCAGAGTTGACCCCCGCCGAGGCGCTGGAGGTTTCTATGGTGCAATCGGTCGCAGGCAATCTGGAGGGCGGCAAGATTAGCCGCTCCCGCCCGTTTCGTGCACCGCATCACTCCGCCAGCATGGCTGCATTGACAGGCGGCGGCCTGAAAGTGCGCCCGGGAGAGGTAAGCCTGGCGCATCTGGGCGTGCTGTTTCTGGACGAGCTGCCCGAGTTTCAGCGGCCTGTGCTCGATTCGCTGCGGCAACCGCTCGAAACTGGATCGGTCGATATTGCCCGTGCCAATGCCCATGTGACCTTCCCCGCCCGCGTCCAACTGATCGCGGCGATGAACCCGTGCCGATGCGGCCATCTGGGCGATCCGGCGCTGGCCTGCTCGCGCGCGCCGCGATGCGCAGCGGATTATCAAAGCAAGGTTTCGGGACCGATGCTCGACCGGATCGACCTGCATGTTGAGGTTGAGCCGGTTAGTGCGGCTGACCTCAGCCTGCCCCCACCCGCAGAAGGCTCAGCCGAGGTGGCAGCGCGCGTTGCAGCGGCGCGGAAACGCCAGACACGCCGCTATGGCGAAACAGGTGCGCGCAGCAATGCAGAGCTGGATGGTGATGCACTGGATCAATTTGCTGCGCCAGACGAGCCGGGCAGCGCTTTGCTGCGACAGGCCGCCGACACTATGCGGCTTTCCGCGCGCGCCTATACAAGGATGTTACGCGTGGCGCGGACCATTGCTGATCTGGCGGGAGCGGAGCAAGTTGGCCGCGTGCATATTGCAGAAGCGCTGAGCTATCGCAGGCAAGCCCCGCGTTCTTAGCATAAACGCGACATCTAGGCGATTGGTCTAGCGCACCAAAACGCCGGTCGCCCACAAAAGTGGCACCATTCACCTGTGCGCAATGACTGGATGTGGTATCGCACTGCGTGCTGGGTGGATTCGCCAGCTCTCTCAACCGCCAAGGGTTCCCCGACATCGTGCCAACCACCGATGCAGCGACGGCTTCTGAACCCGGCGGGTTTCTGGACAATGGCGCAAATCGTCCGCTGAAGCGCCGCATCTTAGGCCTGTCGATTGCTCTGGCGATCGAGGCATTGCTGCTGCTGTTACTGCTGACCATCGGCTATGGGATTGCGACGGAAGACGAAGCAGTGGACGATCTGGTCACGTTCGACGCGCAGGATTTCACCGAAGAAGCCCCTCCCGAGCCAGAGCCCGAACCGCAAGAGCAGGTCGAAACGCAAGAGGCTCCGGTTGAGATGCCTCCAGAACTGGTGCCAGAGATACCTCTGCCACAGCCCGCTCAACCCGATCCGATCATTCTAACCCCGCCGGTCCCTGCTCCACCTCCTCCGCCGCCGCCAGCACCGCCCAGTGGCCCGCCGCGCGTCTATGGACCGCCCAATGCTGGGCCACCCGGCCCGCCAGACAGTGCTCGTGTCGGAACAGCTTCCAATGGAGAACCACTGTATGCAGCGCGGTGGTACCGCGAGCCGACCGATCAGGAACTGGCTGGCTATCTGTCAACCGCCAGCGGACCAGGCTCGGCCCTGATCGAGTGCCGAACCGTCCCTGATTTTCGGGTGGAGGATTGCAAATTGTTGGGCGAGGTGCCGCGAGGATCACAAATCGGCCGCGCCGTCCTGGCTGCAGCGTGGCAGTTCAGAGTGCGCCCGGCGCGCGTAGGCGGGCGATCTCAAGTTGGATCATGGGTGCGGATACGGATCGATTACACACTCAGACCCGTCTGAAGCTCAAAACTGCGGTTGATTAGACGGCTGAGGCGGCCCGTTTTGCGGCACGCAGGTCAATTACATCACCGCGTTTCAAGGTTCCGGCCTCGCTGGCAACCGATCCATCGGCACGTTTGCCAACATTTTCCTTGGCGACAAGCGACAGATCCTTGTGATTCAGAATACGTCCGTCATGCGCGAGAATGGAAACCGGGCCAATTGGTAAGTAATCATAGTCATCGACCAGAACGGGATCTTCGGAAAACTCGGTGCCATATTTTTGGCCCCATTGGCGAAGTGCCAGCATCGCAGGCAGCAGATCGAAGCCCTTTTCGGTCAATCGATATTCGATTTTGCGGCGGTCATCAGGACAAGGCTCGCGTTTGAGAATGCCATGTTCAACCAATTTGGCCAGCCGATTCGAAAGAATATTGCGAGCAATGCCCAGCTCGCTCAAAAATTCCTCAAAATGATGCAGCCCGTTAAAGCTGGCGCGCAGGATCATAAATGACCAGCGTTCTCCCATAACTTCAAGAGCTTGTGGCAATCCGCATTCAAGCAGCTCGCGCAGTGGTTCGCGTAATTCGCCCATTTCAGTCCTTTCCCTGCAACCTATCTAGCGCGCTTTGGCCCGCATGCAAAAATTTTTAAGTTTTTAGTTGCAACTCGAAACCTATGCACTTAAGTAGTGATTCGCAACTGGTTTTAAAACAAAACTGAAAAGGACTAGAATGATGACCCTCCCCTCTCCATTCGCTGGCCGCCTTGGTATTCTTGCTTTGGCGCTTTTTTACACCGGCTTCACATTTGCCGCGGCCACGACCCCAGCCCCTGCACTAGCAGCAAGCAGTGGCCCTTATTATGTCGCTGAATTGGTTGAGCCAGCCAAAGACAATCGCGCTGTTGCGTCAGGCATCGCATGGAAGTGTCAAGGCACCACCTGCGTTGCTGGCAAAGGCAATTCGCGGCCAATCCGCATTTGTCGCGGCCTGTTCCGCGAATTCGGCGAGATCGCCAGCTTCACTGCCAAGGGCGAGCCTTTGGCTGAAGACAAGCTGGCCAAATGCAACGGCAATTAATCTGAATTAGTCTCCATCCGCTGGGCTGTTTCCTCTCCAGGACCCCAGCGGACCCTCCAGACCCCCGGCACCACCCCCAAAAAACCGGTGCTGGGGGTTTTTTGTGCCTAGAGCAGACCCAGATCGGTCAATTCTTCGCGCAAACCTTTGGCATTTTCGAACAGATGGCCGTGCCATCCGCGCTTATTTGCGACGGCAATATTGGCCGCATTGTCATCAGTGAAGAACAGCTCGCTGCGCATATAGCCGCTGCGCTGCTCTACAATCTGATAGATTTGCGGGTCCGGCTTGGCGACCAATTCCTCTCCGGAAACGATAATGTCCTTGAACAAGTCAAAGATTGGCTGGGTTGCGCGGAACTGGACGAAAAACTCATCGCCAAAATTGGTTAGGCAGAACAGTGGGATCCCAGCGCCATGCAGTTCCCGCACAATATCCAAGGTGCCTGGTACTGGCCCCGCCACGGTTTCATTGAAGCGAGCGGCATAGGCAGCGATGCGCAGTGCCTGATCGGGGAATTGCTGCATCCGGGCCGGCAACATCTGGGCCAACGGCACGCCGCGATCATGCTGGAAATGCCAATCTTCGGTGACAACATTTTCCAAAAACCAGTCAAGCTCAGCCGAATCGTCGATCAGCTTCTCAAACAGAGAGCGCAGCTGCCATTGGAACATCACACGGCCCACGTCGAACACCACTGCTTTTGGTTCAGACACTCACCCATCTCCTCTTCAGCGCGGCATCTTGCGGCATAGTGTTGCGCCCTGCCTATCCAGCCCTGATTATCCGGTCATGCTTACCAGAATGTTTTTGAACCCGAACGTATTGGCCAAAAAGTTCGCTTTGAATTGTTTTGTTCGCCCCAAACAGCAACGGCCCGCACTCACTATGGAGGCGGGCCGATAGTTCTGCTTGATCGCCCTCTCAGACGACCAGCCAATTCACGCAATTAGCCCTGACGAGCCTTAAAGCGACGATTGGTCTTGTTGATGACATAGGTACGGCCACGACGGCGAATGACACGGCAATCGCGATGGCGGTTCTTCAGCGACTTAAGGCTGTTGCGGATCTTCATGGTTTTTTCCTGCAAAAAATATCGGCACCGGAGACACCCCCGATGCCGGAAATTCAAGGCGCGCAGCTAGTGCACCCCAGAGCGCAAGTCAAGGCCCAGACCGCGCAGAAATGGCGCGAGCGACGACCAATATTGGCTTGCTACTCCCTAAGGTGGGAAAGCTTACGCTCCCACGCAAGGGCATGGGCAATTATCGTGTCCAGATCATCATGCTGAGGCTGCCACGGCAATGTGGCGCGAATGCGTGCAGGGTCGGATACCAGCGAATCGGGATCGCCCGCGCGCCGCGGTTCGATTTTGCGGTTCAGCGTCCGCCCGATAACCCGGTCGACGGCATCCAGCACCTCCAGCACCGAAAACCCGCGACCATATCCGCAATTCATCGTCATCGACTTGCCTGGTTGCTCTATCAGCTCCTCCAGCGCCAGCACATGGGCCGCAGCCAGATCGCTGACATGGATGTAATCACGCACGCCTGTGCCATCAGGCGTTTCATAATCTGTGCCAAACACACTGACATGATCGCGCTTACCCAGCGCAGCTTCCACCGCAACCTTGATCAAATGGGTGGCCCCGGCAGTTGATTGCCCGCTGCGCGCTTGCGGATCAGCGCCCGCCACATTGAAATAGCGCAGCGCGCAATGGTTCAGATCATGCACATTGCATGCATCGCTCAACATCTGCTCGGTCATCAGTTTTGACCAGCCGTAAGGATTGATCGGCTGTTTGGGTAAATCCTCGCTGACCGGAGAACTTTCGGGGATGCCATAGGTTGCAGCCGTGGACGAGAAGATAAAGTGCGGCACGCCTGCCTTCACCACAGCCTCGATCAAGGCTCGGCTCTTGACCGTATTGTTGTGATAATAATCAAGCGGATGCTCGACCGATTCCGGGACCACGATAGAACCGGCAAAGTGCATGATGGCACCTACGCCATCACCCATCCCTTGCTCAGCAAAGATGCGTGACAACAGATCGCTATCGGCAATGTCGCCTTCGTAAAAGGCAATCGCATCTGGAATTGCGAAGCGAAAACCGGTCGACAGATTGTCTATCACCGCAACACGCCAGCCTGCGTCTTGCAATGCCAGCACGGCATGGCTGCCGATATATCCAGCACCGCCGGTGACAAGAACGGGAGGCTTTGACATTTCGTTCATCCCTATGCGGCTAGCAAAAATTGTACGCTCTGAGATGGCCTAAAGCCCCTCGATCCCCAAGTAAAACGGATCGACCGTGTGCTAGACTGGCACTTTGAGCGTTGGAGACTATAGCAATGCCCTTGGAAAGGAGCTGACCATGCCGAACGCAAGCCTGTCTGGAGTACGAACTCTTTTGGGAACCGCAATGGCCGCAACATTGCTGGCCGGATGCGCCACAACAGCTCCTGCTGGCCCGGTTGAAGTGACCCGGTTCCATGATGCTGCCGCACTGGCGCAAGTGGGCACAGGAACAGTCTTTGTGGAAACCGCTCCGGGTGATGAAACCGAGGCGCTGGAACTGAACGCCTATAAGAACGAAGTTTTGCAGCAATTGTTGGCGCTAGGCTATCGCGAGGCATCGCGGACCGAGGCGGATCATATCGCGCTGGTCGCATTGGAACGCTTTGCTATAGAGCCCGAGAGCAATCGGCGTGGTCCGGTCAGCGTGGGTGTTGGCGGATCAACCGGATCGTTTGGATCAGGCGTGGGACTAGGGCTCGGCATCAATTTGGGCGGCGGCGGTCAAAAGGAACGCGTCGGCAGCGATGTCTCGGTTAGAATTCGCGATGCCGAAACACAGCAATCCTTGTGGGAAGGCAGAGCTTCATTAGCTGTCGGGCGCGATTCGCCACTGGCTCAGCCCGCAGCCAATGCCGCCATTATCGCCGATGCCTTGTTCCGGGATTTTCCGGGCAATGACGGCGAAACCATCGAAATAGAGGTATCTCAGTGACGACAATTGCAATTGATGCAGGTTTTGACAGCGGCAATATCGAGGTTCTCTCGATTGACGGGACGACCGCCAAGCTGGCGATCCCCAAGGATCACATGTCGGAATTTGCCCAATGGTATCATTTCCGCGTGTCCGGAGCTGCTGGCGAAGAAGTCACGCTGAAACTGACCGGGCTGAACGCCAGCGCCTATCCCGGGGGTTGGCCTGATTACAATTCCTGCGCTTCGGAAGATCGCGAATATTGGGCGCGGGCCGACAGCAGCTTTGACAAAGACGCAGACAATGGCACGCTGACCATCACCTATACGCCCGCCAGCGATATCGTGTATTTTGCCTATTTCGCGCCCTATTCGATGGACCGGCATCACGATCTGGTAGCCGAAGCCGCCTCTTGCGAAGGCGTGTCGCTGGAACGCATTGGGACGACGCTGGATGGCCAGCCGCTGGACTATCTAACCATGGGAACCGGAGACAAGCAGGTGTGGCTCTATGCCCGCCAGCACCCGGGCGAAACCCAGGCGGAATGGTGGATGGAAGGGGCGCTAGAGTGCCTCACAGATGACACCGACCCTGTCGCCCGCGCCTTGCGCGCGGCCTGCACCTTTCACATTGTGCCCAATTGCAACCCTGACGGGTCGCGGCGCGGACATTTGCGCACCAATGCAGTGGGCACCAACCTCAATCGCGAATGGCACGAGCCCAGCGCCGAGCGTTCGCCCGAAGTGCTCGCCATACGCAACAAGATGGACGAAACCGGGGTCGACTTCGCGATGGATGTGCATGGTGACGAGGCTATCCCGGCGGTCTTTCTGGCCGGATTTGAAGGCATCCCTTCTTGGACCGACGAATTGGGCGAAACCTATTACCGCTATCAACGCATTCTGGATCGCCGGACCCCCGATTTCCAGACGAAGCTGGGATATCCCAAGACGCCGGCTGGCCGCGCCAATCTGTCGATCAGCACCAACCAAATGGCCGAGCGGTTTGGCTGCACCGCCATGACGCTGGAGATGCCCTATAAGGATCTGGCCGCGACGCCCGAGCCCGAACAAGGCTGGTCGCCGGAACGCTGTAAGTTGCTGGCCCGCGATTGCCTGGCATCCTTGCTGGAATGGCTGGACGAGGCCTGAGGCGCCATTCGATCGCCCGAGGACGCTCCTCGCTCAGTCCAGATGCGCAGGTCCAAATGCATGGGGCAAAAGCTTTGACAGGTGCACTTCGTTCACTTGGTTCTCGCCGACGCAATAGATAGTCGGATCGGTCCCGCCCAGCGCGGCCAATTCGTTCAACACCTGACGACATCGACCACAAGGCGTGATCGGCGCGCCATCGCCGCGATCGCTGGGTCCGGTGACCGCAACCGCCGTCAATCCGCCGCGCAATCCATCCGCCATCGCCTTTGCAACCGCCACCGTCTCAGCGCACAGACCCAAACCATAGCTGGCGTTTTCTACATTGGTTCCGGTCACCACCGAACCATCGGCGAACAATAAGGCTGCCCCCACCGGATAGTTGGAATAGGGCGAATAGCTGCTTTGTGCGGCAAGTTTGGCCGCCTCGATCAGTTCTTTCTCACTCATATTCGCTCCTAGCTCCGCCCTGTTGGCAACCCCATCAGGGTTGCACCACAACCCATTCAACCGGCGCCTGCGCTGCCTCGCTGTTCAGCGCACGGTTCGCGCTCCATAGCAGCCATGGCCGGTCGGTGTAACGCGGCACAAAACGATCCCGGCTGAGCCACAGGTCGCGCTCGATCGTGTTGGAAAAGCCAAACCTCTCCTCAAACTGCTTGGACAGTTTGATGATGACCGGCTTTCCAACGTGCATTTCGATCTGATTGATCAACGTCAGCAGCTCGCTTTCCATCGCCGCATCGCTGACCGCTTCGGGGCAGGCATCGTTCAGCCTGTCCAGCACAATTGCGGTGGGGATGAGCGTCGCATCACGCGGAACCATTGTGACGAAATTGGCCGATTGCTGGTCCGCGCTTTGGCACGGATCAAACCGGTGCAACGCCCCCACTTTCAGCCCGGCATCGCGCGCCGCCGCCAAGTTTTCAGCAAAGCGGGCATCCTTGCCATTCGCCCCAGTGCTGGCCTGAAGGTAAGCGAATTTTCCGCCAAGAGCGCGCACGGTGACAAAGCCGACCAGCCCGTTTTCCTGCGAAATGGCCACGCCTTGATCGGGATAGGTCACTTCGTCCGGGGTCCAATGTTGAATGTCCCACCAATACCACAACGTGGCCGCCATCCCGGCCAATATCGCCATAGCCAGCAGATACAGTCGCCATTTGCGCGCGCCAGATTTACGCTTTCGAGCCATTGTAAATAGGACCGCCTCTAACCCTTGATGTGCAGAACACAGATCAGCGTGAACAAACGTCGCGCTGTAGCAAAGTCGGTTTCCACCTTGCCCTCCAAGCGCTCCAACAACAGCTCTGCAGCGTGATCGTGGATACCGCGCCGCGCCATATCGATGGTTTCAATCTCGCTCGGCGTGGCTTTGCGGATGGCCTGATAGTAACTGTCGCAGATGGCGAAATATTCGCGGATGGGGCGGCGAAAACGGGCCAACCCGATCAGCAAGGTTTCCAGCATCTCGTCATTCTGATCGCTAATCAGCAAGCTAAGTCGGCCATCCAACACTGACAGTTTGAGATGATAAGGTCCGTCGGCCCCGCGCTCTACACTGCGCACAGGTTTGAACGTGTTTTCTTCGATCAGATCAAAGATCGCGACCCGCCGTTCCTGTTCAACATCCGCATTGCGCCAAAGAATCGTGTCCTCGTCCAAGGCAATGTTGGCAATGCGGTATTGTGGCCGCGCAGTTGAAGACGGATTGTTCATCGTGGCACCGCTCTCGCAGACATTGGGTGGCAGGTTCAAGCTTTTCGAGCATCCATCCCCGCTATCCACAAGCGAGTGCGACCTTATTGTCATTTTCTGCCCCCAATTGCCCTTGCGCAACTGGGCCTAGCGGGCGCAAAAGGTGCCCATGTCCGAAAGTGATCTGCTCGTCCGTCCCGATGATTCGGCAACGCCCACGCGTGCCCTACCCTCAAACATTGAGGCTGAGGCCGCATTTCTGGGCGCGGTCCTGATCGATAATCGGGTGTTGGAAGAATTGCGCACCCCGCTGCGCGCAGAACATTTTTTTGAACCTCTGCACCAGCGTATCTTTGAGCGCATTTTGACCTTGGTGGATCGCAACGCCACCGCCAGTCCGGTCACACTGAAGCCCTATTTTGAAAGCGACGAGGCGCTGCGCCAATTGGGCGGAACGACCTATCTCGCGCAATTGACCGCTGATGGCCAAGGGCTGCTGGCAACAGGCGAACTGGCCGAGCAGATCTACGATCTGGCCTTGCTGCGCGAACTGGTCAGCGTTGGCAGAGGCCTGGTCGAAGGCGCGCTGGACACTTCAGAAGCGGTCGCCCCGATGGACAAGATTGCCTTGGCAGAGGCGGATCTGTTCCGCGTTGCCGAAGGCGCAACCAGCGGCAGCGAAGCGATTGGGTTCAAGGACGCCGCGCTGACCGCTATCAAAATGGCCGAAGCCGCAATGAATTCTGGCGGCGGCCTGTCGGGCAAAACCACGGGCCTTGATTCAATCGATCAAAAAACAGCCGGCCTGCACAATTCGGATCTGGTCATTTTGGCTGGCCGTCCCGGCATGGGTAAAACCTCGCTGGCCACCAATATCGCGTTCAATTGCGCCGAAGAACATCTCAATTGGCAAAAGGATGGCGGTGAATTTAACTATGGCGCACCGGTTGCATTCTTCAGTCTGGAAATGAGCGCCGACCAGCTGGCCACGCGTATCCTGGCAGAGCAGGCAGAGATTTCTTCCGAAAGCCTGAGAATGGGTAAGCTGACCCGCGAGGAGTTTCAGAAACTGTCCTTTGCCAGCCAGCGCCTGGCCGAATTGCCACTGTATATTGATGATACGCCGGCGCTGACCATTGCCGGCCTTCGCACCCGTGCGCGCAGGCTGAAGCGGCGCCATGATATCGGCATGATCGTGGTCGATTATTTGCAATTGTTGCAGGGTTCAGGCCGCGCCAATGACAATCGAGTCAACGAAATTTCCGAGATTAGCCGTGGCTTGAAAACGCTGGCCAAGGAATTGGGCGTGCCCGTTATCGCACTGTCGCAGCTTAGCCGTGCGGTGGAACAGCGAGAAGACAAACGTCCGATGCTGTCCGATTTGCGCGAATCCGGCTCGATCGAGCAAGATGCTGATATGGTGTGGTTTATCTTCCGGGCAGACTATTATCATGAGGCGTTGCGACCGGATGTCGCGACCGAAACCAGCTCCGCCGATGTGCAAGAAAAATATCGGATTTGGGAAGAACGTTATTTGGAGCTGCGCAATAAGGCGACCTTGATTGTGGCCAAGCAACGCCACGGTTCTACCGGCAATGTCCCGCTGCATTTCCAGGCTGAGATCACCAAATTTACCTCGCCCAATATGAAGGATTATTCCGAATACGGTTATGAATAAGCCGACCGCTTTGCAGACCGCTCTATAGGCCGATATTGAGCCGGCGGGTCACCGTATAATCGGCCACCGAAACCAGAAACCAGCCCAGCCGCCAACGGAACCGATTGAACCAGCTGGCGCGATCAGCATACCATTCATCGGTAATGGGTTCGCTCGCTTCTTCCATATGATCAATCAATTCGCGTATCCTGGCCGCTAGTGTCTCGTCTTTGACGCGCACCATCAGTTCCAGATTAAGCCGCAGCGATCGCAAATCGAAATTGGCGCTGCCAAAATAAGTCACATCGTCCACAACCACCAATTTGCAATGGAGCTTGCTGGGTTGAAACTCGGCAATTTTGACGTCGGAATTCAGCAGACCGCGATACAAAGCACGCGATGCTCCGATGGTGGCGTTATTGTCAGATCGGCCCGCCATGATCAGCCGCGCAGAGCCGCGCTCCGCAATCCGGCGAATCAAGCGCCGGATGCTGCGCGGAGGCGAGAAATAGGCCATGACGAGGTCCAACCGGTCACCATGCGCCAGATCCTTTTTCACCTGGCGCGCCCAATCACTGGTGATGTGAGTGGGTCCACCCATCAACAATTGCACTGGGCCAGCGCCGTGATCCCATTCGCGCAACATCGTCCGGATCAGCCGGTATTGTGAGCCCGGATTGCTCACCCACTGATCCAGTTTTTCGAACCAGTCGCAAAACCGTTCGACAATCGGACCTTCGATCAGCACGCCCAGATCGTTCCACCCATCTTCGTCTGGCGGCTTGAAATAATTGTCCGAAATATTGAACCCGCCAGCCATCACGCGCTCGTCATCGGCAATTGCCATCTTTTGGTGGTTGCGGATGAAGTAGCGCGCACCAAACCTCGGCTCGAACACGTCAAAGCGCGCCCCTGCTTTGACCAACGGCTTGAAGAAACTGCTGGGCGCATCTGTGCCAAAGGCATCAACAATCAGATAGACATCAACGCCTCGCTCGGCCGCATCAATCAGAGCCTGCCTGACCTGTTGCCCGGCAAAGTCGTCCTGAAACATGTAGTAAAATATCTTGAGCTTTCTCTCGGCGCTTTCGATCAATCCCAAAAGCGTTGCAAACCGATCTTTCCCGGTCGGATGGAATGAAAATCGATGCCCCGCAGCATCGACCACAAACGGCTCTGGCTCTTGATATAAGAGTTGGCCCTCATCCGATGCGGTGAAGGAATCAATGCTGTCGATTGGGTCCATGATCTATGCCCCTTAGTCGAGCCGCGCCCATTTGTGCAATTTCTTGACTTATTGCGGTGAAATCTCTAGCTAGCGCGCTTTCCGAAACACTTACTTTTACTGGAGTGCCCTATGGCGCGCGTTACTGTCGAAGATTGCGTCGACAAGGTTCCTAACCGCTTTGATCTGGTCTTGCTTGCTGCACAACGTGCACGCGAGATCTCCGGTGGGTCAGAACTGACCCTTGACCGCGATCGAGATAAGAACCCGGTCGTTGCTTTGCGTGAAATCGCCGAGCAGACAATTAAGCCGAAAGAACTGCTCGAAAGCGTCGTCACCAGCCTGCAGAAAATTCTGCCTGATGATGAAGATGATGCGGATGAAATCGGTTCGCTCAGCCAATCGGCAGAAGCGCTGCGGATCACCGCATCGGCGCCAACGCGGTCAACATCGATCGGTGCTGACTACGACGGCTAATTGCTGTCACGATGTGCGCTTTTGCGCCGCCATAATCACAATCAAGCCGCCCCATGGGCGGCTTTTTTGTTGCGTTATGTGACACTGGCTAATCCGATATCGACTCTGCAGCGATGCTGTGCGACGCATAATCCTTCACTCAAAAGGATGAAATCGAGCGGGCTATGGCGTCCATTGCAGTTTACAGCGTAAAAGGTGGGGTGGGTAAGACAACCTTCGCGGTAAACCTTGCCTGGTGCGCAGCCACGATTTCGCGGCGCAAAACTCTGCTGTGGGATCTCGATCCGGCCAATGGCTCGGGATTTCTGCTGGATGTTGGCCCAAAAAAGAAGAAGCCCGCCAGCAGTATCTTCAAACGCGAACGTGATCCGGCCAAGCTGATCCGGAAGAGCGGATATGACAATCTGCATTTACTGCCAGCGGACGAAAGCCTGCGCCTGCTGGATCGCGAATTGGCCCAGATGAACAGCGCCAAACGGCTGGCTAAGCTGACCAAGGGTCTGGCCAAGGATTATGACCGGATTATCTTCGATTGCCCTCCGGTGATGAATGAAATGAGCGAGCAGGTCATGCGCGCCGCAGATCTGGTCATCGTGCCGCTCCCGCCCTCCCCGCTATCAACCCGCGCGTTCGAACAGGTGGTGGATATTGTCAAAGGGTCGGGCAAGACGCATCCGCCCATCCTGCCTGTCTTATCGATGATGGATATGCGCCGCACATTGCACCGCCAAACCCGCGCCGATAACCCCAAATGGCCCGCCATTCCGCTCTCCAGCGCTTTGGAGCAATGCGCCGTCCGACAAAGCCCGGTGGGAGCATTTGATCCGCGCTCTGTTTCGGCACAGGCCTTCGCCCGGCTGTGGACTGCGATCGAGCGCAAACTGGCCAAGCGCTAAGCACTCTCAATTTTGATCCTTGCGCCTGCTCGCCTATAGATGGGCGCAAGATATTGGCTGGGGGGCTGGCATGAGCGACATAACCGAAGGATTGGGAAGCGCGGTGGAAGGCGCGATGGCGGGCCGCGCTGTCGAGCCCGGTCACGGTGAAAAAGGTAGCCAAACCGATGCGTTGGCAGAAGGTGCGTGCCTGAATTGCGGCGCGGCGCCAGCCGGAAATTACTGTCAGAACTGCGGGCAATCGACCAATATCCATCGCTCGATCGCGGCGATTGGCCACGATCTGATACATGGCGTTTTGCATCTAGATGGCAAGCTGTGGCGCACTCTGCCGCTGCTGGCTTTCAAACCGGGCAAGCTGACCCGCCGATATATTGATGGCGAGCGGGCCAAATTCGTCTCCCCAATGGCGATGTTCTTGTTCAGCGTGTTCCTGATGTTTGCCCTGTTTCAGGCCTTGGGCATTTCAACCCCGACAGATGTGTCAGGAAGTGCGAGCGAGCAGGTTGACCAATTGGTTGCCGCAGAATCTGACCGGCTGGATGCCCAAGTGCTCGAGCTGGACACGCAACTGGCCAATGACGATCTGACACCCGCCGAACGCGAATCTTTAGAGCTTCAAATGCAGGAGCGGCTGTCTGAAATCGACCTGTTGGATGCGCGCGCAACCGGCATATCCGAGTGGCTGTTGGCCAGCGGCAGCAGCGGGGTGGAGGACCTTCAAGCGGCTGCCGAAGCCGAGATTGCCGACGCCCGTGAAAGACTGGCAGCAATGCCTGCAGGATCGCCAGAGCATAACGATTTGTCTGCCGAGATAGCCATAGCCCAGCGTGGCTTGGACAGTTTGCGGGCTATCGACTTACAGGCCAGCCCCGATGCAGCGGAGGACCCAAATGCTCCAGATTCTGACACCAGCGGGACTGATTTGGCCGAAGGGAAGACCGGCATTTCAATGATCGACAACATTGTTGCGAAGTGGCGAGAAAACCCGAGCTTGATGCTCTATAAGATGCAAAACAATGCGTATAAGTTCAGCTGGCTACTGATCCCGCTTTCGATCCCATTTGTTGGCTTGATGTTTCTATGGAAGCGGCGTTTCGGGGCCTATGATCACGCCATCTTTGTGACCTATTCGCTCGCCTTTATGTCACTGCTGTATATCGCCATCTCCCTATTGGGCCGGATTGGCTTTGGTGAAAACCTGTTGTTGTTCGGCAGTCTGATCATTCCGCCCCTGCACATGTATAAGCAGTTGCGCGGCACCTATCAGCTGGGGCGTCTCAGCGCTCTGTGGCGGCTGATCATGCTGATGTTCTTCATCGCAATCGTAATTGCCCTGTTCGCGCAAGCCTTGCTGGTGCTGGGCGGATATTGAGCCAACTGTCTTCCCAACAATAAGGGCGCCTGGATCTCTCCAGACGCCCCATTAATGTCGTATGTGAAAGCGGGAGATCAGGCGCCTTGCGGCGATGCTCCACCTTCCCCGCCAAACTTCTTGCCGGCCTTAGGAACGGCCGAACCACCGGCGGGCTGGACCACAACCGGACCCGAAGGCTTGTCAGGACGCTCTATCTTGCCTGTGTCCAGCAATTGGGTGATTTCATCCCCGGTGAGCGTTTCATATTCCAGCATCGCCTGAGCCAGCAAATGCAGCTGGTCTTCGTGTTTCTTAAGCAATTGGGTGGCGCGTTTATGCGCCCCTTCGACCAACCCCTTGATCTCTGCATCGATCAGCTTGTTGGTTTCTGCACCGCCCATAGTCCGTGCGGTTTGACCCATGCCCAGATAGCCTTCTTGGCTCTCTTCATATTGCAGCGGGCCAAGCTTGTCCGACATGCCCCACTTGGTGACCATATTGCGGGCCAGGCTGGTGGCATATTGAATGTCTGACGATGCACCGGAGGAAACCTTGTCATGCCCGAAGATGATTTCTTCAGCCACACGGCCGCCCATGCTGACCGACAGATTGGCGTGCATTTTGTCACGGTGATAGGAATAGCTGTCCCGTTCTGGCAAGCGCATCACCATTCCCAGCGCACGGCCGCGCGGGATGATCGTTGCCTTATGGATCGGGTCAGACGCCTCTTCATGGACCGATACGATGGCATGACCGGCCTCGTGATAGGCGGTCATTTTCTTTTCATCATCGGTCATCACCATAGAGCGGCGTTCCGCACCCATCATGACCTTGTCCTTGGCGTCTTCGAATTCCTGCATCGCAACCAGACGTTTGTTCCGGCGCGCTGCCAGCAACGCCGCTTCATTGACCAGATTGGCCAGATCAGCGCCTGAGAATCCAGGGGTACCGCGAGCAATTGTGCGAGGGTTCACATCGGGTGCCAATGGTACCTTCTTCATATGGACGGCGAGGATTTTCTCACGCCCATCGATATCTGGCACGGGGACGACGACCTGACGGTCAAACCGGCCTGGGCGCAGCAAGGCAGGGTCCAGCACATCGGGACGGTTGGTCGCGGCGATGATGATGATGCCTTCATTGGCTTCAAAACCATCCATCTCGACCAGCAATTGGTTGAGTGTTTGCTCTCGCTCGTCATTCGAATTGCCCAGCCCATGGCCACGCGAACGGCCAACCGCATCGATCTCGTCAATGAACAGGATACAAGGTGCGTTCTTCTTGGCTTGTTCAAACATGTCGCGCACGCGGCTGGCACCTACGCCAACGAACATCTCGACAAAGTCAGAACCGGAAATGGTGAAGAAAGGCACGCCGGCTTCGCCTGCAATGGCGCGGGCCAGCAAGGTCTTACCGGTACCGGGTGAACCGACCAGCAATGCGCCCTTGGGGATCTGGCCGCCCAGCTTGGAAAAGCGGTTGGGGTCTTTGAGGAATTCGACGATTTCCTCCAGCTCCTCGCGCGCTTCATCAATGCCCGCAACGTCTGCGAAGGTCACTTTACCCTGACGCTCGGTCAGCATTTTTGCCTTGGATTTGCCAAAGCCCATGGCCCCGCCACCGCCGCCTTTTTGCACCTGACGAAGCGCGAAGAACGCAATGCCCAGGATCAAAATAAAGGGCAGCGCCTGGATCAAAACGACCCACAGCACATTCATCCGCTCAGCTTCTACACCAGAGAATTTGACGCCATTGTCTTCCAGCAATTTGGGCAGCTCGGTATCATTGGGAACCGGCACGGTTGAGAAAGCAGCGTCACCATTCTTCATTGTGCCCGTTATCAATTCGGGACCGATCTCCACCTGCTTGACCGACCCTTCAGCCACTTTGTCGCGGAATTCGGAATAGGCAATCTGTGTGCCCGGCTGCTGGCTGTCATTGCCAAACATCGAGACGACCAAAAGCAGTGCCATAAAGACACCGCCCCAGATCATCAGGCTTTTCACCCAAGGGTTGGGGCCTTCCGAATTGGGGTCTTGCGGATTGTTATCACGAGGATCGTTTTGGTCACTCATCGCGTGTTGGGTCCTTTTCTACCCTCCCAATGTAGGCGCGCTTGGGTGAATGGCAAGATAATGCGCCGCCGAAGAAACCACGCTTTTTTCCTGCATTGGGCGAATTTAGCAGCGATAACCCCGAGCGAGGCGAAAACCCACCTTCCACACCCACTTGATCGATCATTCAAGTTCCCACTTGATTGCTTGATCAACTTCTGCTGAGTTGAACGCTCAATCAAGAGGTGATTCGCATGAATTCTGACACGCGCCAACGGATCGTGATGACCGCTTTAGAGATGTTCTATGTCAAGGGTTACAACTCCACCTCCATCGCCGATATCCTCAGCCGCAGTCAGGTACATTCGGGCAGTCTGTATCACTTCTTCCCGGGCAAGCAGGACCTGCTGGTCGCTGTTCTGGAATTTTATCGTGATGGCATCGAAGACAATTTGCTCAGCATAGCGTGGGCCGATCAAACCGATCCAATCGAAAAGATCTTTGCGCTGCTGAACGGTTATCGCATCGGTCTGATGATGAGCGATTTTCAGCATGGTTGTCCGATCGGCAATTTGGCCCTTGAGATCAGCGAACCCGATCCGCGCATTCGCGAACTGCTGGATGTGAACTTTGCAAATTGGATCGACGCGGTGGAACGCTGCCTCAATTCCGCGAACGAGCGACTGCCGGCGGGAACCGATACCCATGCCTTGGCCGAGTTTATCCTGACGATCATGGAAGGGGCCATCATGCAGGCTCGCACTGCCCGCGATATTGCCGTGTTTGACCGCAATATCAAGGTGCTGCGCCAGCACATCAATTTGCTGTTGGAAAAGGCCAAAGAGCCTTCCTGACTGCAAATTCACTTTAAATAGAGGGAGAGGAATAATGGAAATCAACTGGTTGGGAATCATCGCGGCAAGCGTCTCTGCATTCGTGCTGGGCGGACTGTGGTACGGACCGCTGTTCGGCAAAAAGTGGCAAACGCTGGTCGGGCTGAGCGAAGAGCAAGTTCAAGGTGCCAATATGGCCAAGATCTTTGGCGGGGCCTTTGTGCTCACCTTCATTTCTGCCTTTGTGTTCTCCATGTTCTTGGGGCCAGACATCACGGTGCAGCAAGGCGCGGCCTATGGCGCATCAGCTGGCCTGTGCTGGGTGGCTGCCAGCTTTGGCATCAACTATCTGTTCGCTCAGCGCCCGATGGCGCTGTGGCTGATTGATGGTGGATATTCGACGCTGATGTTCACACTGTTTGGGGTGCTGTTGGGCGTTCTGTAATCGAGATGGTCTGGAGCCTGCTGGCCCAATGTGAAATCGGCAGGCTCCACCCGCTTACGTCAAAACCCGGTCTAGCAACCAATAGCTTGCGATGATCCCGATGCCATAGGTGGTGATGCGCAAGGATAGCGCTTCGGCCTTGGGAGCAAAGCGCTGGATGGCAGCCCGCAGGGCCAAAACCGTCGCAATTACGGCGATTTGCCCTGCCTCCACACCCAGATTGAACGCCAGCAGAGCCGCCGGCACCTCCCCTTGGGGAAGCCCGATATCGCTCAATGCGCCGGCAAAGCCAAAGCCATGCAGCAGGCCAAATCCAAACGCGACCACCCAAGGCCAGCGGCGGGTCCAACTGTCCGTAGCCGCTCGCGCCAGCTCAACCGCCAGAAAGACGATGGACAGCGCAATCAAGGCTTCTACCGGCGCTTGAGGAAGCCCCGCAAAGCCCAGCACGCTGGCGGCAAGTGTGATCGAATGCGACACCGTAAAGGCGGTGGCCGCGCCAACCACGGCCCATCCCCTGCCCACCAACAGAACCAATGCAATCACGAACAGCAGATGGTCCCAGCCCATCAAAATATGCTCTGCGCCAATGACGAAATAGCTGCGCATGACCTGCCAGCGATCGGGCGAGGCAATGATCGTAACGCTGGGATTGCTCGCGGTCAGACGCAGGCTTTGCACCGGCTGATCGATTGCTTGCACCCGCAGCAATGCATCCGAATTACCCGCCATATCCGGCAGGCTGACGCTTTGCCCGCCCAATCCGCCATCGCAGTCCAAATTGACAGAGCCCAGCAGCGCCGCATCGCCGCGGCGGATCACAGGCTCGGCCGTCATGCTGCAATTTTTCGGAGGCACTGGAACCACAATTGCGGCAGCACCGGTGGCCAAGGGCTGCTTCCAACTGAGCGACCAATTGCCTGGGCTTTGCTCGATCAGATCGAGCGCCATCGGCCTGATTTCATCGGCGCTGGCCTGCGGTGCCCACAATGCTGCCAGCACCAACAGCCACGCGCGAGCAAAAATTCTCACCGCTCGATCTCTACCGAATAGGCATCGCGCAACAATTGATAGGCTTCCTGCTTGCGCAGCTCAGCCGTGCCCAGCCGCCAATCATCTTCGACCTTTTGCCGAACTTCAGCCAGCTCAGGCAGCTTTCCACCGGACACTTCGCGCAATCGCACAACATGCCAGCCAAGCCCTGAAGGAATTGGACCTTGCCATTCATCGCCAGCTTCCAACTGATCCAATTCGCGCGCAAATTGTTGCCCGAAACGCGAAAGAATTTCCTGCCGAGGCATGTCCGAAACACCTTGCGGCAGATCGATTTTCTTGGCCTCGGTCTCAAGTTTGGAAGCGAGGTCTCCCGATTTCAAGGCTAGGTCTGCGGTAGATCTCTCAACGAAGAAGATCTGGTCAAAACTGTATCGTATGTCTTGCGCAAAGCGCGCCGGGTGGTCTGCCAGCCAACTCTCCAAATCCTCGTCCGACGGCGCTGCGACCTCCGCTTGCGATCCTGCGATCAAGTCCATCTTTTGTGCCATTCTGCGGCGAACAACGGCATCGTCTTGGTCCAGCCCCAGCCGCAAAGCCTCGCGATATAGCACCTCTTCGCGAACATAGCGCTCGATCAGAGCGTCCAATTCCGTATCGCTGGGAGCGCGACCCATTTGTTGCTGGTAGCCACTGGAGATATTGCCCACGACATCGCGGTCGATTGCAATGGTCCGACTGGCCGGATCAACCGGAGTGCCGGTCCATGCAAACCAGCCGAACAAAATGGCTCCACCGATCAGGAAATGGACCAGCGGCTGTCGCGCCCATTGGGGAAGTCTCACTGCGCCTCCAGTGCCTTGGCAACCGCCGGCTTCAGCCAAATCGGAGAGGAATAGGCCCGTTCTTGAGCCACCGCATCGGCCTTGGCGTCGTCGGACAGTTCAATTCCAAATCGGACCGCATCAAACAAGGTCCAGCGCGGAGTCGGAATTTCCAACACGCGCACATAATAGAATGCGCGTTGCCCTTCGACATAGTCAGGGTCTGACCAAACCGCCCGCAATTGTGCCGCGCCTATGTCATTGGTGTAGGTCGCTTTTTCACGATCAACCGTATCGCCCACGGCCGGCACTTTGCCGCCCAGTTTGGTGCGTTTTTCCATGTCAGACCACACCACGTCATAGATTCTTTCGCGAGCATTGCCCTCAGTATCAACCCAGCCTTTGACAATCTGCACGCGATCAAGATTGGCCCCGTCGGGATCTTTTTGGGCCGAGATCATGAAGCTGGGCGCTGTGCCGCTATCGGCCAATTCGCCGCCCATCGGGACGCCGCTTTCATACCCCTTGCGGACCCAATCATTGTCCCAATCGCTATCGGCAAAACCAAACCCGCCGAACATCCGGACCACCATGCGAGGGCCGGTTGTCGCGTAAACTTCGCGTCGCTTAAACGCGTCGAAAATTTCCGCCCGAGTGTTACCCCGCGCCCATGCGGCGGCATAGCCACCAGCCAGATAATTCCAGCCGAACCGGCCCAGTCGGGTACCCAAATTTTGAGGCAGCAAGGCACGCTGCTGATTGGCCGGCTCATTGCCCGAATGTTTGCCCCAAAAATTGTCTTCATCGCCAGTCGCCAGCGAGGTATGACTGTCGGTCGAACCGATCATGCCAAAGGCATAGGGGTTCACGCCGATTTGCTCTTCCAGGGTCAGTCCACGCTTCAACGCATCGCGGACATAGCTGCCCGCGCGCATATCATCGGTGGCTGCTTGGGTGAGGGGCAGATTGCCCAATTCCCAACCTGTATCACCAAAGCCGGCATATTCGTCATTGGGTGACAGGAAGCTGTGTGTTTCGCTGTCGCCCTTGATCTGGGTTACCTCCACCACCGGTTCCGCCGCTGCGCGTTTGCGCGCATATTCTGCGGTCATCGGACTGCCATCGGGCATGGTCAATTCGAACATCAAGCCATTGGAAAGATTAGAATTGTGCGGAATGGCTAGCGCTTGCCCGCCGGTCGCCTCGGCATAGGCGCTCATATAATCCCATAGACCTTCGGCGGTGGTGGTAAGACCGGGATAAGGCACCGTTTGCGAGGTCCGATCGCTTCCGTCGCGGAACATCACCACCCGGTGCAAATTGTTGCCACCAGGCATCAATGAATATTCGAAACCAGCAATGGCGGTGAAGACGCCTGGCTCGTTAAAACGGTCAAGGGTTTCAAGATGGGTGTTCCAAACATCACGGGTCCGTTCAACCTGTTGCTCTGGATCGCTCAACGATTCAGGAGCAGTGCCGTTGCCCGCAGCCGTAATCAGTTCTGCGATGGCTAGCTGAGATTGCTCGGGGCTTTCATGCATCATGTCGTACCAACGCAAAACCGTCTCATCGCCCATGGCGACGATGGCGAGGCGCGGTGCATCAAAAAGGGCACGGGTGGCACCAAGCGCGTCCGAGTGATCCGAGATGACCAGAAAATCGAGCGGCCTTGCGAGCTGAGCTGACCCACCTGTGGTCGCCGTTACCTCTTCCCCACGAGCAAAGCGCAAAGCGGCCTCTGGGCCCAAGCGTACCCCAAAGCCAAAGGCATCAACAGAATTGTCGGTGTGAAGATGGGTGTCCCCCCAATAAGGGCGGTCAGGAAATTCAGCGAGTTCAATTGTCCGCTCACCATCTCCGCTCCGCCTGTCAGCGTCCTCTCCGCCACATGCGGACAAGGCCAGGGCGGCCACACCAATCCATGCCGATTTCACAAAACTCTTAGCCATTGCGATCCCCTCAAAACTATTTGTATTTCTTTGTATTTACCTGTGCGCCGATAGAGCAAGTTTGATCAAGCCGGAGCCTCTGAGCAAACGACTTTTTGTCAGTCCAGCTATTCAGGCCGCTTATTCAGCAGGGCAGACCGTTCGCAAACGCAAACAACCTCGTCACGCTGATTGAGCATCTCATGCGTAAAGGTAACAATCCCTGCCTGTGGACGCGATTTGCTCTCCCGCAATTCCTTGACCGTACTGCGCGCGCGCAAGGTGTCCCCGATAAAGACGGGATTGGGCGTTTTCACCTTATCGAACCCCAAATTGGCAACCAACGTCCCCAAAGTGGTGTCCCCCACCGACAGCCCGACCAGCAAGGAGAAGGTGAAGGTCGAGTTCACCAATATCTGACCAAAGCCGCTTGCCTTGGCAGCCTCCACATCGATATGCAGGGGCTGCGGATTGTGGGTCATGGTGGAGAACAATAGGTTGTCTGTCTCGGTCACCGTACGGCGGATCTCATGCTTGATCTGATCGCCCAACTGCCACTCGTCGAAAAATTTTCCTGCCATTTTTCTGTCCCTAACCTTCGCTCATCCAGCGCTCGACCACGCTTTCACCGGTCATATCGCTATCGCGGATTGCCCCAGGGGTGCGGCTGAACCGCGGCGCAGGGGCTGTATGCCATGTGCCATCGCGTTCCACATAGGAGCCGCGCGCTTTGAGATGCGGATGCTCACGCGCTTCGTTCAACGGTAGAACAGGCGCAAAGCAAGCATCGGTCCCTTCCAATAGTTCGGTCCATTCCGCTGCCGTCTTTGTCGCAAACAACGCAGCCAGTTTCTCGGTGTAATCAGCAATATTGCGCGGGTCTTGCTGGCCTTGCGCAAGTTCAGCGGGCGCACCTGATTTCTCCAACAGCTCGGCATAGAATTGCGGCTCGATTGCGCCAACCGAAACCTCGCGTCCATCAGCGCATTTATAGCAGCGATAGAAATGCGCCGCGCCGCCCAGAATGCCCTTGCCGCGATCGGTCGAGAGATGCGGCAGATGGCGCGCTCCGAAGAAAAAGCTCATCAGGCTGGTAGCGCCATCAACAATCGCTGCATCCACCACCTGACCCTTGCCGCTGCGCTCACGCTCATACAGCGCCGCCAAAATTCCAAACGCACAATACATTGATCCTCCGCCAAAATCACCGACCAGATTTTGCGGTGGTGTGGCGGTTTCACCGGGCTTTCCGATCGCGTCCAGAGCGCCAGTGATGGCGATATAATTGATGTCATGCCCGGCGGCCTTGGCCAGCGGACCTTCCTGCCCCCAGCCGGTCATGCGGGCATAAACCAACCGGTCATTGTGCTCGCACAAAACCTCCGGACCCAGACCCAATCGCTCCATCACACCGGGCCGGAATCCTTCGATTAATACATCGGCCTTGCGGGCCGCTTGAATACAAAATTCACGGCCTTCGTCGCTGCGAATATCAACTGCCACACGGTGCCTGGCGCGCTCCACCACAGGGTTGAGAGTGCTCGCGCCTTGCCGCTCAATCCGAACAATCTCGGCCCCCATATCTGCCAACAGCATGGTCGCGTGCGGTCCCGGGCCAATCCCGACGAACTCCATCACTTTCAATCCTGTCAGCGGACCGTTCGATTGCGTCATACTCATTCTCTCCCAAGAGCCCGCCCATCCCTGAGGTGGCTATGTCGGTGCCTGCATGGCGCGGCTGCGCTGTCATGACAAGCTGTTGCTCAGATCGGCGTGTTTTTGCACCGGTTACAGCATGTTCATCTTGTCCAAGGCTCGCAATTGTCAAAAATCCGAATATGGCAGTTTTCAGACGCAGGACTGCGGCACGGAATTCAGGAGCGTTTGGTGAAGATCGCCATTTTTGGCCTCGGATATGTTGGCAGCACTGCTGCGGGTTGTTTGGCCAGCCAAGGGCACACCATTGTGGGCGTGGATATTGCTCAGTCGAAGATTGACGCTTTCAACGCTGGCCAGTCTCCGGTGCACGAGGCAGGGTTGGATGATCTGCTGGCAAGCGGGCATCAAGGCTCTCTCATTAAAGCCACTCAGGATGTCGCGTCCGCGCTGGCCGATGCCGATATTGCAATGGTGTGCGTTGGCACGCCCAGCGGCCCCGATGGCGCCCACGACATGAGCCACATCGTCAATGTGACCCGATCAATCGCCAAGAATTTGCCCGCGGACAGAAAAGCCGCGCTGACCTTGGTCTATCGCTCGACCATGCGGCCCGGCAGTTGCGAGAACATCATCTGGCCGCTGTTGAAAGACGAGTTGGGCGAGGCTGCCTCGGCCCAGATCGAATTGGTCTATAATCCGGAATTCTTGCGCGAAGCATCGGCAATCGAAGACTATTTCAACCCGCCAAAGATCGTCATCGGCACCGGCGGCGCGGCGGGGTCAGAGACAATGAATCGCCTTTATGCCGGGATTGAGGCACCGCGTTTTGATGTCGGCCTGCACGAAGCGGAAATGACCAAATTTGTCGACAACAGCTGGCACGCGACAAAAGTTGCTTTTGCCAATGAGATCGGCCGCATTTGCGAGCAATTGGGGGTTAGCGCGCAGCAGGTCAATGAGGTGTTTCTGGCCGACACAAAGCTCAATATCTCGACCCATTATCTAAGGCCGGGCGGTGCATTTGGTGGGTCGTGCCTGCCCAAAGATGTGCGCGCATTGCAGAACATCGCCAGCGATATTGGCGCGCAAACCCATCTGGTGGACGCTTTGATCCGCAGCAATGAAGCGCACAAACATCACCAGTTCACTCAGGCGACCAAGGGGCTGCAACGCGGCGCAAAATTGCTGGTGGTAGGGTTGGCGTTCAAGCAGGGCACCGATGATTTGCGCGAAAGTCCGGCGCTGGATCTGGTGCGCAAATTGCTGGACGCAGGAATGAGGGTGGAAATTTACGATCCTCAGATCGAACCGGAAAACCTGATCGGTCAGAATTTGGGTTACGCACGCGCTTTGCTGCCCGGAATCGGGGACATGCTGGTTAATGCAGCCACCGCCCAAACGGCCAATTATGACCGGATCATTGCAACCAACCGGCTGATCGATACGCTTGACCAGGTTGAAGGCACGGATGCGGACCTAATCGTGGATTTGAGCACAATAGTGTGAGCGCTTTGACCCAGACCGCCTCCCCCGCAATCTCAGACTCGATAGCAGGCACTCCATTGGCCGGTCGCCACGTGCTGATGATTGTCGAGAATCTGCCGCTGCCGTTCGATCGCCGCGTGTGGCAAGAAGCCCGAACGCTGGTTGCGGCGGGCTCGAGGGTTTCTATCATCTGTCCCAAGGGCAAAGGATTTGAAGCCTCCTTCGAACATATCGAGGGCGTGGATATTTATCGCCACCCGCTCCCGCTGGAGGCGAGCGGTGCGCTGGGGTTTGCGCTGGAATATGGGGCCGCCCTGCTGTGGGAGACCTGGCTTGCTTGGCGGATATTCTTGAAGCGACGGTTTGATGTCATCCATGGCTGCAATCCGCCCGATCTGATTTTTCTGGTTGCGCTGCCGTTCAAATTGTTCGGTGTGAAATTCCTGTTCGACCATCACGATATCAATCCCGAATTATATGAGGCAAAATTCGGCAAGCGTGGCCCATTCTGGAAACTGATGGTTTGGCTGGAACGGCTGACCTTCCGATCAGCTGACGTCTCCATCGCCACCAACGAAAGCTATCGCGCGATCGCGGTTGAGCGCGGCAAGATGGACCCGGCCAAGGTCCATGTGGTGCGTTCTGGTCCTGACCTCAGCCGATTGACGCAGGTGCCGCCAGCCCCGCGCTGGAAAAACGGCCGTGCGCATATGGTTGGCTATGTTGGAGTGATGGGCACGCAGGAAGGGATTGATCTGCTGATCGAGGCGATTGACCTGATCGTGCACCAGCTTGGCCGCACGGATATTCAATTTGTGCTGGTAGGCGGTGGCCCTTCGCTCGCAGCTCTGAAACAGCTTGCCGAGGACAAGCAGGTGAGCCCCTTTGTCACCTTTACCGGACGGGCCCCTGATGCGGTTCTGTTCGAAGTGCTCTCGACGATGGATTTGGGCGTCAATCCTGACCGTGTAAACGCGATGAATGACAAATCCACCATGAATAAAGTTATGGAATATATGGTTTTTTCCAAACCCATGGTTCAGTTTGATGTGACTGAGGGGCGCTATTCAGCGCAAGGTGCCTCTTTGTATGCGGCCCCCAATGATCCCGCCGATATGGCCAACAAGATCTTACAATTGCTGGACAAGCCCGAGCAAGCAGAGGCGATGGGCAAGATGGGCGCCGAACGGCTGCGCAACCAGTTGGATTGGTCACATCAAATCACACCATTGCTGGATGCCTATCAACAGATCTTGAGCGATTGATGGCGGGCGATGCTCGCACGAAAATTCTCGTCAGCTTCGGCACCAGACCCGAAGCCATCAAGATGTTTCCCGTTATAAAGGCTTTGACCAAATTTTCTCAGTTTGACGTCAAGGTCGCGGTCACCGCACAGCACCGAGAAATGCTCGACCAAGTGCTGGAAGTGGCAAAGATTACGCCCGACATTGACCTTGATCTGATGCTGCACGGCCAAAGTCTGGACGCTTTGGCAGCAAGGATCCTAACCGAGTTTGGTCAAGTGCTCGACGCGCAGCGCCCCGACCGCGTGCTGGTCCATGGTGACACTCTGACGACATCGATGGTCGCCCAAGCCTGCTATTTCCGGCAGATTTCGGTGGGTCATGTCGAAGCAGGTCTGCGCAGCGGCGACAATTACGCCCCTTGGCCCGAAGAGGTAAATCGCAAGATTGTCAGCACCATTGCCGATCTGCACTTTGCCCCGACCAAGGCCGCCGCCGAAGCCTTACAGCAAGAGAATGTGCCGGACGACCGCATCCATGTGACTGGCAACACGGTCGTGGATGCCTTGCTAGCCACGCGCAAAGCGCTCCACTCCACACCCAGCCTCGCCCCGCAAATCGCGCAATTGGCAAAGCTCCACCAGAACAAGCGGATCATTGCAGTGACCGCGCATAGACGAGAGAACCTTGGCCAAGGCATGCGCAATATCGCGGCAGCATTGAAACTAATCAGCGCCCGCGACGATGTAGCGATCATCTATCCGCTGCATCCCAATCCGCAGGTCTCCGAAATTATGCGCCACGGTTTAGCCGATGCATTTAACGTCAGCTTGATTGAGCCGCTCGACTACCCTGCCTTTGTCGCTCTTCTGGAGCTGGCCTATATCGTGCTGACTGATAGCGGCGGCGTTCAGGAAGAGGCGCCGAGTCTGGGCAAGCCAGTGCTGGTGATGCGCGATACGACCGAGCGGCCCGAGGGTATTGATGCTGGCACCGCCCGGCTGGTCGGAACCGATCCTGCAGACATTGTGCAAGCGACGACCCGATTGCTGGATGATCGCGCTGCCTACGCCGCCATGTCAAAGGCGCATAATCCTTATGGTGATGGCAATGCGGCGATGCGTATCGCGCAAATTATTGCCGATATTGGCTGACGGAACGATTGTTCGCTGATCCAGCAGTCGAACTGTGCCTTCGATGCAAGATTGCACACAAAAACACTGTCGCGCTGGCGCCCAGATCAATGATCCAGTTGAGACGAATTGGACCAATCAGTCCGCTGAAAAGCAGCCAGTCGGTAAAGTGCAAAGACACAATCCTAAGCGCCATCAACCCGGCCATCGCCACCAATGCCATGCCTGCGATCAAGCGCAATCTCGATCTGGGCCTATCGCGTAGATGACGCAATTGCCTTGCCATCCAGACAATCAGTCCGATTGCAATCATGCCTGACAATGCCGCCAAGGGCATCTGTATCGCACGGCGCCATTCTCGCGCGTTTTCCTGATCCAGAAATTCACGCAATTGATCTCTGGCGATTTCCTCTGCAGCCAAGGCCCGCAACACTGCCAATACGATAAAGATGGCTGCGACCAGTAACCAAAAACGCGCAGCATTGCGGGCCGAGCACCCTCGACTTGCCCATAAGCAAGCCAGCGCAACGCCAACATAAAGGGCCGCTGCCATCAGGCTGAGTATGGAGGGGGTCGCGCTTTCCAAGATTTGCCCGTTCTTTCATCCGACACGCGCACATGCAACGAAGAATCGCTTCATCCTGGCCGGTCGACGCGCCCTTCGCCCCGCTAGAAATTGACCTATGCGTTGCCGATCGCGGGCCTCAGGTTAACCTAGCGAGGATCCTGCTGGACAATTATCGAAAATTAACTGGTGATCGCTTCGCGGTTGAATTGCATGCTGCGTCGGCACAGGCTAGTTTCTAAGGCCATCGTCTTAGGAGTATTGGCTAAGTGCTGATCAGCAGCCATGTGCATTCCATAAAATTTTCAGCAGCTATGCCTTTGGTGCTGCTGGTGGCTGCTTGTGCGTCCACTCCCGAGCCATTGATTGGGCCTGTTACAGCAACAGCCAATGCCGATCTGGGACAGGCCGATTATCATTCCGCAACAGCCGAAGCCTATGCATTGAATGCAGGCGACCGGTTGAGCGTTCTGGTGTTCAGAGAGCCAGATTTGTCGGCCGAAGCGATCGCCATCGGGCCGGAAGGCACCATCGCATTGCCCTTGATTGGCAATGTTCAGGCAGCCAGCCTGACCACCGACCAGCTAGCACAGGAAATAAGAGGCCGTTTGGATAGTGCAGGATTGCGCCAGCCCGATGTCAGCGTGAATGTGGTCGAGTTTGCCTCGCATTTAGTGACCGTCGAAGGCGGTGTCGAAGAACCGGGTGTCTATCAATTCACTCCGGGCGCCAAATTGTCCTCAGCCATTGCCTTGGCAAAGGGCCCAAACCGGGTGGCAAAACTGCGCGACGTCGTCGTCTTTAGAGAGGTCAACGAGCAAGTCTCCATCGCGAAGTTTGATTATCAAGCCGTCCGGCGCGGCACGATGATTGACCCCGTCATGCAACCTGGCGACCGCGTAGTAGTGGGCATTTCTGGTCTATCGCAGCTATGGCAGGACACTATCCGTGCCTTGCCCGCCTTTGGCTTGTTTACGCAGATTTAGGGGCGGGAAATGAACACACCTTCAACCACCAGCCCTTCGTCGGGGGATCAACGCGAATGGGATGACCAATCCGACTGGGTGACCATGTCAGATGAACACGGCACCAGATCGGGTGGAGGCGGTTTGTCTACTCTATTTGACCTGCCCACCATGCGCGGATTTTTGTTCCGGCAACGCTACATTCTGATCGCTACAATTATTCTGTCATTGCTGGCCGCGCTCATTCTTACCCTGCTCGCTACGCCAGTTTACGAAGCGCGCTCGTCCGTCAGGGTTGAACCGCAAGGCAATTATATTGTCGAAGGCCAAGATCTGGCACCGGCAATCACATCGGGCCAAGTCTCGCAATATCTGCAGACCTTGGGAGAGGTGATCGAAAGCCGGAAGATGGCTGAATTGGTCGTCGGAACACTCAACCTGCAGAACCGCAGCGATTTTCTTGGCGACGATGTAGATAGTAATCGCCCCGAGAAAATCAGTGATGAACAATGGGCTGAGCTGAAGAAGGAAATGGCGATTGCGATTACGCAGGGCGGCGTCGCAGCAGAAATTCCCTATGACAGCCGAATTCTGAAGATCCGCTTTTCCAGCAGCAATCCAGCCATCGCAGCCCAACTTGCCAATGCTTATGCAGAAAATTTCGCGGCTGACGACAGCCGTCAAACCTTGGCCAACAATGCGTATGCTCTGGAATATCTCGACGGCCAGATTACCGAAACGCGGCAGCGCCTTCAGGATGCCGAGCTGGCCGCAAACGCCTATGCCCGGCGCAACAGTATTGTCGGGCCTACGTCGATCAATGCCGACAACAGTTATGGCGGCGAAGGTGGCCAGACAATCACCGCGCTGAATCTGGCACAGATCAACGCCAGCTATACCGAGGCCCGCGCCAAGAGGATCGAGCTTGAGCAAAAATGGCTGGCGATTGCCGGCACGCCCGCGCGCCAAATATCAGCTGTGCAAAACAGCGAAGTGCTAAGGGATTTGATTGGCGAGAGTTCTACGCTGTCCGCCAATCTTGCGGATCTGAGGCAGCGGTACGACGATAATTATCCGCAGGTTCAGGAGCTGAACGCGAGACTGGCGGAATTGAACCGGCAAATCGACCAGACGGGAGCCGACATCAAGGCTGGTATCCGCAGCGATTTTGAAGTTGCCAAGCGTCAGGAACAAGCATTGTCAGCCGAAGTTGGCCGTGTTTCGCGCAACACTTTAGACGAGCAGGACCGGCGCGTGCGTTATGGCCTTCTTGATCGTGAGGCCAGCGCCATCCGAGTCCAGTTGGCGACCTTGCTTGATCGCTACAACCAGATTTCCTCTGCTGAAAATGTACAGACCGGGTCAATCACTTTGCTCGACCCTGCTTTGAAGCCCACCACTCCCGTGTCCCCCAATCTTACCCGAAATTTGTTCATTGCATTGATCTTGGGCTCCGGATTGGCACTGACCATCGCAATCTTGCGCGAAGTATTCGATGATCGTCTTCGGTCACTGGCAGAAGTGGAAGATCGCTTTGGCGTGCCCCTGTTGGGCCACACCCCATATCTGGTGGCTGATGATCTGGATGATGAGGGGTCCGCCGCGCATATCGCCTTGATGGAATCCTATTCCTCCATTGCGTTGGCGATCCATTATGCCTTGCCCAAACGGCATCGAGTATTGCAATTCACTAGCAGCCAGGCGTCTGAAGGCAAAACCACCTCGGCCATCGCATTGGCAGAGAAATACGCCAAACTGGGTCATAAAACCTTGTTGGTGGATGCCGATTTGCGGCGTCCTGCCATGGCAGGGGCCTATGGATTGGACAAACCGCAGCAAGGTTTCGCCGAAGTTCTGAAGGGTCAGGCAGACATTCAATCGGTGCTGCTTCCCGAGGTGCATGAAAACCTGGATGTCCTACCGCTAGGAACCTTACCGGCGGATCCTGTCGAGCTGATGGCTTCGGGCTATATCCGCACCTTCATTGCCCAATATCGCGAGCAATATGACTATGTGATCTTCGATTCATCACCAGTGGTTGGCATTGCAGACGCGCCGATCCTGTCACGTCTGGTGGATTCGACAATATTCATCGTTGAGGCCAACCGGGTTCACTTTGGACAAGCCAAGGCTGCTTTGCGCAGGCTGAAGGCAGCAGGCGCAAATGTTCCCGGACTGATCTTGACCAAATATCGCCCGCAAGAAGCCGGGCAGTCCTATGGCTATGAATATCAATATTATTCCTATTCCAAGGATGCTTGATGGCAAGCGGGCCATCAAGCCAGTCTGAAGGGCCAAGCTTGACCGGAGATGGGGCGAGCTTTTCAGTAATTATTCCTGCCCATAATGAAGAGGCCGTGATCGAACGGTGTCTGCGGTCAATCTACTCTGGTGCAATTACAGACAACAATCCCGAAGTGATCGTGGCCGCAAATGGGTGCACCGATCAGACTGTTGCTAAAGCTCGCGCAGCGGCGCCGAATGCTCTGATTCTTGATATTCAGCAGCCATCAAAAGCCGGGGCAATCAATCAGGCCAGCAGCGTTGCCAGCCACTTTCCGCGGTTGATCATGGATGCCGATATCGAAGCTTCGTTCGACACATTGGCAGCAACCGCAGACGTTCTGCGGCAGGGTCGCGCGCTTGCAGCATCACCGCTCATGAAACTCAATCTGGCACAATCCAGCCGCGCCGTCCGGTCCTATTACAAGGTCTGGCTGACCCTGCCCTATGCTGCCAACGGATTGATTGGTGGAGGCGTCTATGGCCTGTCACAAGAAGGTTGGGGGCGCGTTGCCCCCTTGCCCGACATCATCGGCGATGATCTTTATGTGCGGACCCGCTTTGCACAATCTGAACGGGCCAATGTCTCCCACACTTCAGACGGTCATGCCATTGGCGTTATCATGACACCGCCAACAACCTTGAGTGAACTCATCAAGATAGAGGCAAGGCGCAGGATGGGTAAGCACGAGGTCGACCGCCACTATCCCACACTGCAAAGCGGCAACATTAACAGATGGCGTGATCTTTTTGGAAGCCTTTCCAAAGGGGCAAACCTGCTCGACCTCGCGATCTATATAGCCGTCAAGCTGGCAGCCTATGCGCGCTTCAAATTCAACCTGATCAGAGGCAAGCGCGAATGGGCGCGCGATGCATCTTCGCGGATAGCATGATGGCCAGCAGAGCAATCAACCTTGGCGGCGGGCAGACAGGGAGCACGCGCGGTCTCGGCCGACTCGGCATCCCTGCCCATGTGTGGCCTGCGATCATCATCACCTATGCGGCAGTTCTGCCGCAAGAACTGGCCATCAGCCTGGGCGGCGCCATGCTGTTTCCGTACCGTTTGGTGTTATTGGTCAGCATTCCCTGGCTGCTGCACAGCTTCTTTTCAGGCGGTCTGCGCGCCCATGGCATCGACGCATTGGCGGGACTCGTAACCGTATGGATGACCATCGCCATGCTAATCAACGAGCCGGCATTGCGTGCATTGGAATTTGGGACAGCCCATTCGATAGACTTTGGCATCGCCTATTTCGCTGGCCGAGTGTCCTTGCGCAATACACGCGATTTCAAGGTCTACTTTGCAGCGCTGATGCCTTTATTGGCGGGTTTGGCCTTTGTGATGATGGTCGAATCTCTAACCCACAGGCATTGGGTGCGCCCCTTCATCGCGCAATTCTTGGGGGAACCTCCCCCTTCGCTTCACCAACAAGTGCGTTTGGGGCTCTACCGCGCTGCCGGGCCATTCCCGCACCCAATTCTGGGCGGGGTCTTCATGGCATCTCTGCTGCCGCTTGCCATGTTCGCGACTGACCGAAAGGCATGGATGACGATAGGCCTTGTGGCTGCTTGCAGCATGATTTTCACGGTTAGCAGCACGGCGATATTGTGCTTCTTGTTCGCCCTAATTTTGATTGTCATCCTATGGTTTCAAAAGGCCTCGCGCGGTCCGGTCTTACTCCTTTCAGCGATTGGTGCGCTGACCCTATTCAGCTTTGTCACCGTCGCCTCGGACAGCGGGCCACTGACATTTGCGATCTATCGGCTAACGCTTGATCCCGCGTCGGGTTATTGGCGATTGCTCATTTGGGAATATGCTGGTGCCGAAGCACTCAACAATCCATTGTTCGGCATTGGATTGCGTGATTGGTTCCGGCCGTCCTTTATGGTGACATCCTCCATCGACGCGCATTTTCTCCTATGGTCAATGCGATTCGGATTTGTCGCTGGCGTGGGTTGCGTCTTGGTATTTGCTGGATCCGCATTGCATTTGTTGTGGAACATGCAGCTACAAAATGAAGCGGCCCGAAAGGTTTCGATGGGCTTGGCGATTTGTCTGCTGGCGCTCGTCTTTAGTGGCTTTACAGTGGCATTTTGGGGCGGATTGGCCGCTTGGTCTTATATGCTGTGCGGCGCTGCGATTACGATCGGCACTCCAAAATTTGGTTTTGAGCCTGCGGCGGTAGCCACCGATCCAAAGAACGACCGGGTCGAGCGCTGATGTCCAGCTTTGCCTTGGTAACAAAGACATATCTCGGCGACATCAAGCCCTTTACCGATCTTTGCAAAAGCATCGACCGGCTGATGCCCGACACTCAGCATTATGTCCTGATCGATCACGCAGATGCAGCAGCCTTTGCGCCATTCGAAGGGCCAAAGCGAACCATCATCGATTGTTCGCAGTTGCTTCCTCAATTGCGCGAGACACACCTGCTGCGCCGCCGGTTTTGGCGGATCGGCTTCACACGGATGGTACGAGGCTGGATCTATCAGCAGATCGCCAAGATCGCCTTTGTCGCTACTATGGAGGAGGATGCAGCGGTCCATCTGGACAGCGATGTTGCCTTGCTTCAGCCGATCAAGACCGAGCATGTTTTTCCAGATGGTGCTGTCAGACTTTACCATCAGCCTGGCAGCGGCAAAGGGCCACACCATTTGAAATGGCATAAGGTGGCGCAAAGAGTGCTTGGCCTGCCGCAAACCGGTTATAGCGGATCTGACTATATCGGCCCATTGGTGTCGTGGTCTCCAGTTGTGATCAGCGCCATAATTGACCGGATTGAAGCCACCAACCGAGCCGACTGGATAAAGGTGCTGGCGAGGCACTTTCGCTTCTCAGAGTATATTATCTACGGTATTTTCTGCGATCATATCGCTGGCAGGCATCAGCAACTCATCACTCCATCAAGCGATCAATCTTGTCACAATTGCTGGGGCTACGATTTGTTTTCGTCCAGCGAGGTCGATCGCTTCGTCAGTGACTTGCACGAGGATCATCTAGCCGTTCTGATCCAATCCAACCTGCATTTGCCAGAGCAAGAACGACGATCGATCTTGAACCGAATGAAGGAAAGATTCCGGACTCTGGATGCTGGCTCATGACCCTGGCACCCCAGGCTGACACAGCGCACTCTGCCGCTCTGAGCATCTTGATCGTTGGCTACAATTCTGCTGGTTTTCTGGAAAGCTGCATTGGGTCGATCAAGCCCTTACTGGATCAGCCAGAATTCGAGGTTCTTTTCATCAATAATGGCGATGACGGATCGGAGGAGTTGCTCGCCAATGCCTTTCCGCAAGTCCGCATCGTGCCAAGCCAAGGCAACATCGGGTTTGGTCGGGCGAACAATTGCCTCGCCAAGCATGCGAACGGCCAGCATTTATTGCTGCTCAATCCCGATACGGAGGCATCGCCGGGCGCGATCAGAGCTCTGCTGCTCGCCGCCGCCGATCATCCAGACCATCCGATATTGGGCGCTGTCACAAGTACCGAACGCGATGGATCGCAGACTCTGCCGCAAATGGAGTTGCCCGGCATCCGAACGCTGGCCCGAGGTTTGATCGGTCGAGCGGCAAGGCCACTATCCGTGACGCAATCTGGCGGCCTCATCCCGGCGAACTGCGTCAGCGGAGGCTGCATGATGGTCCGCCGCGAAGTCTGGGAACGCTTGGGGGGTTTTGACGAAGACTTCTTTCTCTATGGAGAGGATATCGATCTGTGCAAGCGAGCGAGCGCCATGGGATACAAGTTGGCGCTCGTGCCCAATGCGCGGATCTATCACGATGTCGGCAGCGGGAGTTACTTCGCGCCCAACCGTTTGCTTTTGCAGATGCGGGGCAACGCGCATTACTTTCGCAAGCATAGCAATCCCGCGCATGCGGCCGCTTGCATCGCTGTGCTGTGGGTCTCTGCTTGGGTGCGCTTTGCCGCGGGCGGTTTGATGGGTCTGCGCAGCGAAAAATACCGCCAGATGTCAGCGGGATTTGCCTCGATAGCTCTGCGACCGTGGACATGGTGGAATGGTTATCGCAAGCTCAGCAATCACTAACGAAACATCGAAGTTTTGCAATCACTCGCTAAGATAATTATCCTATTTGGTACATTTTTCATTTTCCTACATGAGAATATGGCATTAGCTGTCCGCCCGTTTTCACCCAAACGGAGAATGCCATGCCCATCGATAACTTCAGCACAACATCAGACAGTCCGATCGCACCTGCTCAGGATTGCTTCCCAATCGCACCTGACGACATCGCGGAATTGTCCAAGATCACCAAGGCAATCTATGTTGGTTCAGGCGGAGATGTGGTTGTCCGGGCTTTGCGTGCAGACACCGATGTGGTGTTTCGCAATGTCCCCGATGGCTACATTCTCGACATCCGGGCCAGCGCTGTCCGCGCCAATGGAACGACCGCCACAGACCTGATCGGCCTTGCCTGATGCCTGGCTTTGGCTACGGCACCCTGCCGCATCACCACCGGTTAGCGGCATCGCATAGAGGGTCTGACACGACTGGCTTTGCGATGATCCAACCTTCTGCCCAATGGGACGGAACCGCAGCATCGGGTTTTGGCTCCACGCCGGTAAATCGGACCCGCGTGACGGCTCAGCCAGCGATGCAATTGATGGTTCCGCCTAATCAGCATTTTACCGACAAATTGGTGATTGGTGTGTTTGCCGGAGCCAATGCTCAAGGTTCACTTTACAACGCCATGGGCCTGTCTCGGGTGGATGTGCATTGTGAAGGCAATGTTCATTCGATTGTCGAGCCCAGCCTCTATCAATTCATCGATGTGAACGGCACCGCCCGGTCCTATCTTGGTTGGTGGGTTGAACTGGAGCACAACGGGACCAATGGCGAGGCCTTGATCTATTTCGAGGCCGTGCCGCAGGATCCCGCCATGCAAAGCCGGGTGCTTGGCCCGGTCAGTTTCTTCCCGCAGCGATATGATGATGGACAAGGCGGCTGGACACCGCACGATCTGTTTCTTGAAGTTGCTCCATCGCAGCCAAAGATCACCAACCAACGCTATCAAAGCCTGAAGGATGCAGGAAACATCTGCCGAAACCTGGCAGCACAGAACCCTTTGATCACGGTCACAGAGCCGGGCAATTACACTCTTGATCCCGTCAATGGCAGCTACCAAGGCAATGGCTATGCTACGATCGAGGCCAGTGTTGCTATAACAATCGACAAGCCAGCCTATGTTCCTGGCGCATCAACCTCCTTGCGTTGGCGCTATGACGGGATGTGGCTGCGCGGAGGCAACATAACGGTCGACTTTGCCGAGATTGGGAACATCTATCACGAGAACGCAGCCAATCGGCAGCACGTTTTTGAAGGCGTCAATTTCACCGATAGCAAGGGTCGAGGTGCGTTGTGGCTGAAAGGTCAAAAGCCAACCCCGTATATCGCCCGCGACAACCCCTATTTCCTCGAATGCGATGTGGAGATTGTGCAAAATCCGTGTCTCAACGCCTCGCTCGTGCGGGGCTGCAGCTTTGAAAATCTTGCCTATGATGTGATGTCCTATGCCCGCTGCATGGTGGGCAATGTTGTCACCGGTTCGCACAATATTGACTGGCGCACACCTGTGCCAGCGATGACCGTGCAATATGTAGGCAGCGCCGCCACGGCGACGATCGAACTGGCCGGATCAAGCGATGCAAACAACCGTCAAATCACTGTTAAAGTGGACGGCCAGCCTGACCAAAGTTTTGATCTGCGCAATCAAGTGGCCGATTATCAGGCCGACACCAACTATTCGGTCTCAGACGTTGTGGCATGGATCAACTCGCTGACAGAATGGAGCGCCACGCTGCTCGATGACACGCGCCGGGCAACGGCATTGTCGCATGATAGCGCGTCCAGCTTGGGCAGTGGGTTTGCGGCAATTGACGCAAACACGGCGCCAGTATCGCTCCATACAGTGTTCGATATTCATGGCGATATCTGGGCGCTGAACCTGCAATCATCGCGCAACAGCATCATGTTCGGCAACACATTCTACGGCAATGCCCTGCCAGTGATTACATTGGGTTACAGCTCGATTGAGGACTTGTTGGTGGTGAACAACGCCGCTGATTCCGACGAGGTGCTCAATCCCAATTTCCTCGATCAGTTCAGCCAATGGTCGAAACCCAGCAGCCATGTGGTGGTGGCCCACAACAGCCTGTCCAATCAGATCCAGCTTGTTCGGCCCTCGCAGGGCTTCACCGCCGATAGCTATTGCATGCTGGCCAATAATGCGATGCGCGGGATCGAGTGGACTGGCACTCCCGATGCTGGGTTTTCGATTACCGACAACCATCTGTTTGGTGCAGCGGTCAATCCGGTGGGCGCGAAGCGAACGACCATTTCTGGTACCAAGCAAGACATCTTTGTCGATGCGTCTCAGGGCAATTTCTCACCCATCGGCGCTCTTCAAAGCAGTCCAAAAGCCTCTATCGCTCGGTTTGATAAGGGCGGCAACATTCGGGGCGCCAGCGCACCGGCGGGCGCAGTTCGATAGGCTATCGAGGCACGGTAATATCTCCCATTGCCGTGCCTCGCGTTCTCATATGAGCGCTTCTCAACAGCATTTAACTTGCGTCGTGCATTCATTCCGACCTAACCCGCAATTGCAAGATCCAGTCGCGGGAAAATATGATCCAGGACAATAGATCGGTCGAGGTTTCGATCGCCGCGCATTATGTGCCGCAGCGGGTTCAATTTCTGGCGCGAGCGCTGGACGCGATCAATCAATGGCAGCAAAGCGATGTCACAATCTCTATTGTAACGAATGACCTCGCCTTGGCTGAAGACCCTGGTCTAGCTGACATTTTGGGCGCGCTGCGCCATAACGATCGAACAGTAATTTTCGACAAGGCGCACGGACTGGAGCACCCATGGCATCTGACCTGGTGGCACAAGCAGCGCTTGCGCCAATGGACCAAGCAGGCCGGTGATGGGGACCTGTTTTGCTACATCGAAGATGATATCACGGTTCCGCCAGCAGCCCTCGACTACTTTGTGCAATATCTGGACGCCGCTAAGCAATTAGGCGTGATCCCCGGATTCCTGCGGTATGAAATAGATGCCAATGATCGCACAATCTCGACCGATTTTCGCGCCCACCAGATCGTCGAAGACAGCCAGATCATCAACCTGTCCGGCACCTCATTTGTCGCATCCGAATATCCCTATTGGGCCGGATTTGTGTTGGATAAGGCTCTGGCTGAGGAATATTTGCGCTCGCCATGGGCCGATATCGATAGCGCGGATGCACAGCCCCAATCATCGGGGCACACGTGCCGGGTGCAATCGGCCTGGGCTCTGACTTACCACTCTGTCCCGCCCAGCATGCCGTCTCGAATTGTGGTACCGGTTGATGCCAGCTTGCAGCCCTTGGAAGCATGCCGTGTTTGGCACACACCCAACAATTACTCCGCCACTCGGCTGCACGGGTTTGGCACAATTGCTCTGGACCGGGTTTTCATGCGCCCGGGCCTCTCTGCAAACTACGCCAATCTACGACGAACCGCTGCTCAGCTTGGTCAGAGGCTAATGCAAAAATTGGCTAAGGTTTTCTCGTCATGAACCTTGAGCGAATGCTGGATCTGGTCGGCTTCTTTTTTCAACAGAGGATCAGGGGATTTGATGTTCCCACGCAGCCATGGCTGGACCCGCAAGCCTTGGAATGGTTCGCAGAGAAATTGGGCAAGGCTCAGTCCTATCTCGAGTTTGGTTCGGGCGGATCCACCGTTTGGGCGGCGGAACTGGGCATCAAAACCGTCAGCATTGAATGCGACCGCTTCTTCGCTCGCAGTGTGCGCAAGTCCTTGCCCAATCCGCATAAAGTATCTCTGATCGACGTTGATATCGGCCTTACCGGTCCATGGGGCGTGCCCTTACCCGGCAGCCCGAAACCCCGGCGCGTGGCCAAGTGGAGAAACTATGTCGAGGCCCCGTTCTCTAAGTTAGATCATTTACCCGATCTGATCTTAGTCGATGGGCGGTTCCGCCGAGCGTGCGCGTTGCGCTGCGCCATCGCGGCACAAGAGACAGGGTCATCGGCCGAGCTATTGTTCGACGATTATTTCATGGATGGACGCCAGACCTATCAACAGCTGGAGCAGCAATTGGGCGCTCCCAAACAGATTGGAGAGGCCGCACATTTCACGCTTCTGCCAGACAATCGTGTGACCCAAGAAGACGTAGGCCTCGCCCTGCAAGACTATCGCTGAGGTTCGCCTCAGCCGCGCAGCTTGCGCACAATCACGGCGATTTCTTCAGACAAGACATGCCGCACCAGCCCGATTAGCACCAGCCATGCCGTCGCTGCGGCCAATCCGCACAGCAGCAACTGCTGCCAAACAGCCAGACCAGATGGCAATATGTTGAGGCTCAACATCGCCACTCCTGCACAGGTCAAACCGACCAAACCGCTTTTCCAAACAGAGCCGCTCATCTCGGCAAAGCTCAACCCGACCGACCGCCGCAAGAGATGTAGGTGCACGATCTGAGAAATAGCGATGACGGCCACCAAGCCCCACGCAACCGCCGAAGTGCTGATGAATACTGTGCCGACAAGCACTGCTATCCTGAAAATGGCCAGAACCGCATCACGCTTCATCAAGATGGCTGTTTCGCCCAAGGCTGCGTGAACCTGTTGGCTTAATGCAGAGGCGGCATAGATAATCGCTCCGACCGCCAAAATTTGCCCGAGCCCAACAGCCTCGCCCCATTGATCGCCAAACAATGTCAGCACCACCTGCTCGGCAAGCACGATAAACACCGCCAGCACCGGCCATGAAATGCCAGTTAGCAGGCTGACGGCCCGCAGATAGGCCGATTTGATCGCCAACCTATCCCCTTCTGCTCGGGCAAAATGGCTCAGCGCAATGGGTAGGGTCGCCTGCTCGATACCTGAGCGAAAAACGCGCACCACACGATTGCCGCGGTTGTAAAAGGCGGTCATCGCCAAGCCTTGCACGGCACCAATCAGCAATGGTTCCAAGGCGGCAGCAGCTCGCGTTGAAAGCTGCGCTCCGGTCATCTGAAGGCAGAACGTCCAGACCTTCTTCGCCCCCTTGGCTCCGGGTAAACCGATACGATACTTCCGGTCCACCAGTGCCAGGCACAGCAATTCACTTGCGGCCTCGGCAACCACCCCCCAGGCCAAGGCCTCAGCCCCCCAGCCCTGCCCAATCAACGCCAAGGTAACCGCCGTGCGTACCAATGCTCCAGTGATCTTGATGCCAGCAATTGCGCCATAGCGAAGGTCACGGGCAAGGACCGCCTCGGCTGGTTGGGAAAACGGCCGGGTTGCGTAAATCAGGCACATGATCAGCAAGCAATTGCCCGGAGACGGGGAGGAATAGCTGGCCGACAAAATCCAGCTGCCAGCCAAGCACAATATTAGCGCCACCGCTGCCGTTGATAGAGCGATCAAGCGCACCGCTCGCATCGTGCCATGGTCGAGCTTGTCGGTAACGATGATAAAGGATTTGAGCTCGAATTCGCGCAACGGCTCGATCAGCATAATCACCGCATAGGCGATCAGAAATGCGCCGATCTCTGCCGGGTTCAGGAGGCGCGACACGACCACGACCAGCGCCAGTGATATGAACAAATTGGCGAAAGTCGCAAAGTTGGACAAGAATAAGGATTTGCGGATCGATGCCATCAGATCAGCCAGCCTTCAGCCATTGCGACAATTCTTCACGCGCACGGCTTTGACCCGCTAGTTTCGGGGCCTTCTTCGCGGAGAAATAGCGCAGCCCCTTCTCCAACAACCACGCTGGATACCCCAACCAACGCAATGGGCTGTCCGACGGCTGTCCCGACAATCGCGACAATTGATTGGCGCTGGGGAGCAGCACTTTCATGAATGCATCGGCCGCACGGGCATCGCCATCACCACGTTCGGACAATCGTCGAAGCATAGCAATCTGCTCGGTCTCTTCGCGCGGCTCCAGCATCGCAGCGCATGCATGCTCGAGCATAGAAGGCGCAATATCCGCGTTCCCCAGCCAATCTTTCGGCACCCAGTGGGCGCCCAAACTGTCCGCCAGATGTGCCAGAAACACCCAGGACCGCCCCAACCCCAAGCCTTCAGCATCGCGGCGCAATCGCTCCATATCCGAACTGCTTTGATCGAAAAGATAATGCAAATCGGACAATATCAGCGGCCCATTGGCGAACATATGATGCAGCGTTGCATGCTCTATCAGGTGGAGTGCATTGTCGTGGCGAGATGGCACGAGAACCTGCCGGCCCAACAGCTCGAGCACTTCAGCATTGGCAAAGAGCCTCTCGACCAGTTGCGGCTCTTGTTTCCACCCGCGTGCATTGATGCGGTGATGCAATTCGATCACCAACCCGCTTTCGATGTTTTCGATCTCAGGCAATTGGTGGCCATATTCCAGACCATAGCTTGCCACACCCACGCGCTGCTTGAACCCGGGATCTTTCAGAAGCACGCAATTGACCGCCACAGCATCATCGGGCCGCAGCAGCAGATCAAGATCGCGCAGCGGCCGCAAGGCGGGGTCGGGATAATAGCGAAAAGCGAGCGACAGCCCCTTTAATGCAATCGGGGCAAAGCCATCTTGCTGCAATTGCTCGATTACTTGCGCGCTTACTTGCCCTTGCGCCAAAGCGGTCAAAGCGTCGAGCTGTGCCTGCTCCCCAATGGTGTTGATGGCGTTGCTATCAGCGTCATCCAGACCAGTGCACCGATCAATCGATCGGGCGACAAGCCCGGATGTGCGGGTCTGCCCAGACAGCAGCGCCAGTTCGTCCCACCCCTGTTGGTCGAGTGCGGAAAGATGTGCCTCATGGTCATTCTCAGGCGCAGCGCAAATGGCCAGCAAGGCTCTGCCGGCATTGGTTAGGCTTTGCTGCGTACTCGCCACGGTCATGGCAAATCCAAGTCCAGCACGCTATCGGCAATGTCGATCATATCTTGGTCATGACTGAGAAGCACGATGGTACGATCACCTTTCAGGTTGGCAACCGACTGCCGGACAAAGGCCTTGTTCGGCGCGTCCAATCCGGCGCTTACTTCGTCCAGGATCAGCAAATCAGGTTGTCTGATCAAAGCCCGCGCAAATGCGATCCGCTGCAATTCTCCGCCCGAAAACAACCGTCCGCCCTCGCCCATCCGGGTGCTCAGCCCATCGGGCATATCGAGCACAAATGTGGCTGAAGCCAACTTTAGCGCAGCGATCATTGCGGCATCATCGGCGTCTTCCATCCCCCAGCGCAAATTGTCCGCAATGCTGCCGTCGAAGAAATAGGCGGCCTGTTCGACATAGGCGATCTGGCTGCGCCATCGCATCCTTTGTGCGTCGGTCATCACGGCACCATCCACCATGACCTTGCCCCGATCAGGCTTTAATAATCCGCTGAGCAGATCAGCGAAAGTGCTCTTGCCCGCGCCTGAAGCGCCGCGAATTGCCACAAGTGAGCCAGCCGCCAGGGTGCCATTGAACCCTGCCAATATGTCGCGCGCTCCCTCACCATAGGCAAAGTGGATATCGCGCAGCTCAATCGCGTCTTTGAAGGCGATGCTGGTAGGGCTGACCTCTTGCGGTTCTCGATTGGCCCGCGCCTGTGCGATCAATTCGAGCAATTGTTCAAGCGCCGGCAAATTATAGCGCCAGCTGTGCAAAGCCTGTTGGATCCTGATCAACATGGAGGATGATCGGGCGGCGATGGCCAACAAAGGAACAAAGATCACAATCGAAATTCCGGCCACAATGATGCCGAGATAGATCGCCAGCGCCAATGCGACGGCCACGGCGATCTGAAAGGTGGCTTGGGCACGATAGCTGTCGCGAAAATAGACACGCTCATGCTGTTCAAGCAGGTCCGAGGCCTGCCTGAAGTCATCCGCCAATCGATCAGCTGCACTGGCAATCCGGGCTGCCCGCAAATGATCGAGACCATTGGAAACCAGACCCTGTAAATCGGCATAGACCGATGAATAATCCTGCGCGCGGGCCGCGGTTTTCCGGCGAAGCACCAGCAAAGGAAAGCCAAGGATAATCCCGGCGGCAATGATGATCAGCGTCAGTTGCGGCGCGATCAAAGCAGCGGCGGCTATCATGGCCAACAGTGTGACCACGGAAGTTGCCAGGCTCAACGCATGATCAACCAGATTGCCCGCTCGCACGGTCTCTCCCATGATCAATGCGGCGTGATCCGCGCTGTTTTGCTTGCTCAGCCAGCGCCAGTCCGCCTCGAGCAAAGCAGTATGCGATTGCGCCCTCAACCGATTGGTCAAAGACAGGCCGAGCCTGCGCCTGCGTTCGTTGGTGATATAGACGATGACAGCGCGCAGGCAGACCAGCATCACCGCGATCACCAGCAACGCGACGGCAGAGAGAGATTGCGCGAAGGGCAGCCAATCCAGCGGAACGGTGTCGGGCAATTGACCGGCCAGCGCCTGTGTAATCGGTACCAGCAGCAGCAGCCCGAACCCTTCGGATAAACTGGTCAGTAGAAGCAAGAGGCCCAGTGCAAATATCTGCCCAGCACCTGCTTGTTGGACGAGAAACCTCAACCCTCCAAAGTTGGGGCCTGCTTCATTGGGATGAGCACTATCCTGCTGCATTGCGCCCTTGGACATAGCGGATGAAGCGCGCCGTCGACACTGCCCGGCCAATTGCTGCGTTGATTTTCAGCTTATTGTCCCCCGCGCTGTCTTCCTCGCCCGACCAATCGGCCAAATTTTGGCTCAAACGCTCGGTATCGAACACGCGAGAGAGAGTTGGGTCGGCCTGGATAGACTGCAATTCAGCCTGCAACATCGTCCTGTCGCGTTGAAAACGCATGGCCCAATCGGGCGATTGCCTGCCGAAACGGCGTTCGGTCCGCACATTTTCGGGAATCCGCCCATTTAGTAGGCGGCGGGCCAGCCAACGATCAGTCCCGTTGCGCAGGTATTGGTCGTCACCAATGCCTATGCACAGCTCCAGCAAGGGGCGATACAGCGTGGGATCGCGCGACGGAATCCCGTGGTGCAATTGCATCGCCAGATCGATCTCTGCCCCTTGTGACAGAGTGTCCGCCAGCACGGCTGCCCGCCAATCACGTGCCGAATATGCGGTATAGAAATCACGATCAAACCCGGCCGCTTTAGCCCGGTCAAACGCTCCGTTGCGGTTGGCAAATTCGTGCCGCATCGGGCACCATGTTTCAAAGGCCGAAGCGAACTTTCCGCGAAATTGATCGATGGTTTTTCTCAAGGCAGCGGGCAGATTGGGCATCACCGCAAGAGACACCGCCTTGCGCCAGAATGGGCGCGGATCGTCCGCCATGGACAGCTCGCGAGCCAGCAAGCCCCAGCGTCCCTTGCGCAGCCACTCGCCATAGCCTGTCATGCCATCATAGCTGAATCCGCTATTCCCCGCTGCGCCGAACAATATGGCGCCCGAACCGGCCTTCGCTGCCCGAGAATACATCTCGTGGATCCAATGCATGTTGCTCTCGTTGCGCATTGGCCATGATCCCAGCATATGCATCGCATCCAGATCAGCGCCGAATATCCGGCTTTCTCCTGAGGCAAAGCGTGGCTCAATTTGCGGATACATTGCTGCCAACGCGCGAACATGATCGCTTTCGTCGCCAAAGGAATAGGGCTTGTCGGGCGAAACCCATCCACTCTGAGGCACCGCCGTATAGCTGGTGACCACCTCTCCATCGCCCAAATGGTCGCATAGATAGGCAGCCACAGCTTGCGAATCCAAGCCGCCCGACAGCGCAATCGCGGGTTTCGTGATGCCGTCCATGGCATTGCGCGTAGCCTTGGCAAACAGGTCGTCCACAGCGTCGACATAGTCTTGGTCACGAGCCAATCGAACCTCTGGCACTGAGGCTGGCGACCAATGGGTGACGCATTTGACCCCATTCCGATCATGCCTTTGCCAAGTCCCGCAGGCGACCCGGCTGGCATCGCAGTACCAGCTGCTGGTGCCATCTTGAAAGTTGAGCAGCAGAGCATCGCTCATTGTCTGTGAGTCCACTTCGGCACGCATGCCTGCTGCGAACAAGGCGCGCGGGATGGAGGAGACCACCAAGCGCCTACCTGCCCGCCATATATGCAAGGGGTGCATGCTGGTGGCAGAGCGCGACAACCAGACAGTCCGCCGATCAGGAAACCAGCGCACAGCCGCGTAATCGCCATTGATTCTACTGTCGCAATCGTCGTCAAAGCGTGCGTGGGCCAAGCCATAGAGTGCCGCATCGTCCATCGAGGGGTTTACCCCCAATGCAGCGCACAATTGCGCACGATCTTCCAGCCGACCAGCAAACAGAGTGTAGCCGCCATCATCGCCCGGTGTTGGCTCAAATAATGCCGGGCGCGGCGGCCCGCGAGTATCAGAGGGCGACATCAATTCGCGGCGAGCGGCCAAGAAACCACCGTCGACCTTGCCAAATCGAACCGGGCCCGCCGTCCCCAATCCGAGCGAGGCTACCATCCGGTCGACCGTTGGTTCATCAATCGGCGCATCGCCGGTCAGGTCCAGACAGGCGGCAATGAGCAGATCGGCGGCCATTCTATTCGCCGCCTTTTGGTATGTGCTGGAAGCTTAGCACGATGCGATATTGCGACCGGTCACAATGCCCGATCAGCATCTGATTGCCCCACTCAACCCAAGCGTGGAAGGCATGCTCCGCCGCGTCATTGCCGCTCTCAGCCCCGCGCAGCATGGCAATGACCAACCGCGAACCCGCGTCCATTTCGCGCAACAGCCACTGCAATGCCATGGCTTGCGACAGGCATTTAGGTTCGGTGGGAAAACGAGCCGCAGCGCGTTCTACCCGGCGCGCCAATCCGGCCGCCGCACGCAATCGTTCATCTGTTATGGGTTGGTTATGCTCGGCTGGATTGTCTTCGACCAGTTGCCCCAGCGAGCCGCGCCAACTCGACATCGCAGAGCGCCGGATCAGCCATTGCGCTCTCAGTATCAGGAACATGGCTTTCAAAGTGCCGGCTCGGAGCGACCAGATCGAAACTGATGGGTTCTGGTCTTTCGAAGCCATCACGGTGCTGGATTCATCGGAATGGGATGGCTGGCTGCCAGGAATAGGTCCGGTGCTGCCCGGCGGCGTTCAAGCGAAGTCGGCAAAGCCCGCGTCAACCAATTGGTTGGCAAATGAGGAGACCGAAGTTTCGCAGACCTCGCGAGATACATGATAGACCCCCAGCAGATGGTTGCAGATCTGGTCCAGTTCTGCCTCATCCTCGAACGATTTCCATATCTCCAGGCCGATGTCCTTGAGCGCAAAAAAGCTGCCAGTATCGCCATGCACCAAAATCAGCTCGCCATCGACTTCGCTGGCCAGAAAATTGTCTGGCAATTTCCGTAATCTTTGCAAGTCAGCCATGGTTTACTTTCAAATCCGGGCGATAGAAATTAGCTTACTGCGCCGTTCCCCTTGGCATCCGTATTGCCACTTCGCTTCTGCCGAATAGCTTCCAGATCAATCGTCAATCGATGAAGCACGGGCGCAACCCACGCCTTTCGATTATCGCCGCCATTCATACTATTCATCGGAATTGCTCCAGCATCAAATTTGCCCGAGGACACCTTCTGAACCTCTGTATGAATTGACAGTGAAGATGGCAAGAATGGGTGCGCTGAAATCCGATGGTTTTTCGCCATGCTAGCGCTCCTCTGCATCGCGTAGCATTTGCGCAACAGCATCCATCACGCCTGCAAAATTGGGGGCATCAAGCGGTCTGCGCAAACACCAGAAGCGCACAGAGGTCGCAGCCATCACCATGAGCTGAGCGTGATAGTCTGCATCATCGCGCGCCGTGTGAAGGAAATTGCGGTACATCGCTTGGGGAAATAGCTGCAATTTCTCGCTGCCTTTGATCGGAGTAAGCGACACTGCATCCCCTTCCTCCAGAAACACCAAATCGCGCAGCAAAGCTGGCTGGGTGCAGATATTGCCCACTGTTGCGTAATTCTTGCCAGGGACCGTCGCGATAGAGGACGTCTTGCTTGCCGAGACGAATGACAAGGAGTCGTCCCAAAGTTTCAGAGGCTTACCGTCTGGCAGACCTACCAATCCGGCGCTGCTGGGCGCCAAAACCAGCGTATCATCACAAACATGGCGGAACCCCCTCTCAGCTAGACCAGCAGCCAAGGTGGATTTTCCCGCACCCGAATCCGCAGTGAATGCAATGATGCGCCCGCCTGCCTCCACGGCGCTGGCATGTAGTGGCAGCAGATCATTGAGCCATGACACCGCACCAAACACCGTACCCCACAAGAACAGCTCGGCTTCGTCCTCCAAACCCGCAGGCACATGGTAATAAACTTGATCACTAAGGTGGTATCGGAAGTGCACCCCACCCGGAGACCGGAAGAGGAATCCATCGCGTCGCAGCTGCACAAAATCGTCTTCGAACAACAATTCGCCGTCGGATGTTTGCTCGGCATTGGCCCGATCAGTCAGCTGCGCATCCATCGCATAACGCAAAACCGATAGCGCCTCTGGGCCGGCGATTTCTATGCTAGGAAAGCTCGGTCTGGTCGAGGCAGGCGGGGGATCAAAGTCATCCATCATGGAACAATCGTTCCTAGACGCTCCCCGCGTATGAGCAAACACATCTGCGCTGGTTCTTTCCATTCGGCCAGTCTGCGTTGCAACGGTGGCAGCGCAAGTGAAGATCTGTTAATGAGTGTTGCGATATATCGGTTTGAACGATAGGATTAACAATCGGTATCAGGCCCATCGCATTGATGAAAAGAGAGCGATCTATGGCATTTGCAGCGAAACAATTTTTGACCAGCCTAACTGCGTTCTCTCTGGTCGCTGCCCCTATTGCCGCGCAAGCCAACACGCGGGCCGGTGACAATGCCACTGCTTATGCTGTGCCGATTGTCGACAATGATGATGACGATGAAGGCGTCGCTGTATGGGTGTATCTTTTTGGCGCCGCCGCCCTGTGGGCACTTTTGGCAGCTGGGATCAAAGGCGGTGCTAATGACGAGCGGCCCACCGTCCCCAACAATCAATCAAATGGCGCAAGTTAAGCCTGATTGAGCCAAACTGAGTTGGGGTCCAATGTTATGCCATCGCACAAACTGTGGCATGGATTAAACCTGCAATTCCTTCTGCTGATATTTGTCGCCATCGCACTGGGCGGTGGAGGCGTCGCCTACGGACTGTTAAACCTTGCGGTGCAACTGGCAGCAATTGGCGTGCTGGCATTGAATCGCGCAGCGGTGGTGGAATTCTGGCAAAACTCACCAGTCTTTTTGCGCATATTGATGGCCTGCACTCTGGCCTTGCCCGCGCTCCATTTGGTCCCGCTACCGCCTGCCATATGGGCCGATCTTCCGGGTCGAGAGCTGGCCGTGGACGCGCGAGCAGCCGTGGGACCATTGGGTTGGCACCCACTTTCACTCGATAGCGGCCGCACCCTGGTCGCACTGGTTGGCCTGGTCGCACCACTCACCCTTATTGTGATCGGATTAAGAGCCGATGCCCGCGCACTTGCGGCGGCAGGATGGGCCATTGTGACACTGGGTTTGGCGAATTTCGCCTTGGGAATTCCGCAACTTCTGGGACCCCAAGGAGCTTGGCTAATCTATCCGGAGAACCCCATGTCCGGCGTGTTGTTTGGCATATTTGCCAATCGAAACTCGACCGGTTTGTTTCTGGTGATTTGCCTGACGTTGCTGGTGCACTTGCCCGCTTTGGGCCGACTGACCCACAGCCGTTTGTTCCGAACAGTTGTGGCAATTGTGCTGCTGCTGGCCATTGTTCTAACTCAGTCACGCAGCGCAATGGCACTGGCAATCTTACCCTTGGCCAGCATCGGACTGCGGCATCGATCCTATCTATGGCCTTTTTTGACCGGCAACAAAGCCAGACTTGTCGTGCTGGGTGGCGCATTGGCTGTCGCCTTGGCCGCATTATTCGCATTCGGCTCACAATCGCGGTTGGACGATAGTTTGAACCGGTTCAGCCAAGGCAATGAGGCGCGCGCATACATCTGGGATGATGCGACGTTTTCGGTACAGAAGTACTGGCCTGTGGGCGCCGGCATGGGAACATTTGATGAAGTTTTTCAAGTCGATGAATCGCTGGAAAATCTGCCTGGCAAGACCGCGGGCCGCGCGCATAATGACTATCTGGAGATCGCGATAGAGGCCGGTCTGGCTGGCATCCTTTTGATGTCAGCATGGCTGGTGCTGATCGGATGGAAAATTGCGCGCAATGAGGGGAGGCTGCCGCCTTGGTCCTCCTGGTCAGGCAGCGTGATTATTGCGGCTATAGCATGCCAATCAGCAATTGATTACCCGTTGCGCAGTCAAGCCATGCTGGCGGTCGCTGCCTATGCGCTGGTGGTCGTGTTCCATCAGCACAAGATTGCTGGAAAGGCCGCAGCATGACGCGGATATTGTGGCTGTTGGCACTATTGGCTCTCGCCATAGTCGCGACGTTTTCCCAGCTAGATCGTCAGGCGCGATATGCACCACAGATAAGCCGCTGGGTCCCAGCCCCATTTGCCAGTTTTAGCCAGGCTCATGCGCTTGAGCGCAGTCTTGGCGAAGACCAGACAGTTGAAGCGGAGCGGGAAGCGAGCGCATTGGTTGCCAAGCGCCCTATTCCGGCAAAACATCAGCGTTGGTTGGCACAGGCCATGTTGGCCAATGGCGACAAGAAGGGTGCTGCCCTGGCAATCCAACGCGCAGCGCAGCATGGGTGGCGCGATCTGGGCGTTCAGCAATCCATGCTGGTGTTGGCGATGCAAGCTGAGGATCACGAACAAGCTGCGCTGCATCTGGCCGCGCTGTGGGCGCTGGCCGGCGAGCGTGATGTGCTGCGGCAATATTCACCCGCAGTTTTGGAGCAACCAGCAGCGCGACTTCAATTTGCTGAAATTTTGGCCAGCGCGCGTTGGCGCAGAAACTTTCTGACCCATGGGCCCTTGGTGCTGCCAGCGGATCTGTTTGCCGAGACGCTGACAGACAGCCTGAGAGCCGGCGCCACATTCGATTGCCAAAGACTGGACAATGCCTTGCAACGCTTGCCTGCAACTAACCGGAATGATGCCCAATGGGCAGGCAATCTTGGTTGTTGAGAAGTGTGTGATCTAGCGTGTGAAAGGGTGGCAGGAAACGTAATATTGGTCCGATAGAATCCATTGCCGAAAGGCCGGCTACGACATGTTTCGTGTCGGGATCAGATTGGAGAATATGCTCGCCCTGGATGTAGATCGCGCGGAAGCTGCCCATGTCGCAGGCACCCCGCACGTTGTTCCGGCCCCGAAGCTGACGCATTCGCTGGAAAGAAAATCAACTCCCGCTGCCCCGGCGCTGATCTTGGAAGCAAAGCCTCGACCGTCCATTGTCAGGGCAAACAGGTGATGCATTTTGACGGATCAAAGTCGAAATACGGATTCGACTTATCAGTCCCCTCACTCAGGGCGTTTTCACCCTCATACCCATAGCGCACATTCGCCTGCGGCATGTTGATAGAACGCTGGACATCTTCGCCAAGGCAGAGATGTTCAACCTGTCAGGCAGCATCAAGGACCGCATGGCGCTCAATATACTGCGCAAGGCCTATGAGCGTGGCACGCTCCGGCCGGGCCAGCCTATTGCGGAGGCGACCAGCGGCCACACAGGCCAGCCAATCGAGCATGTGCAGACGTGCGCGCTGCCTCTCGCTTTTTCCAATGGGCCGCGTTAATGTCTGGACAAATTTTGGGAGGAGCGGGTTATTCATGACACCGCTACTCGCGACTGCGTAAACGGGCGGGATGCATTTTGCCTACCAAGCAAACCAGCAAGAAATCGAGAATTCCCCGTTACCTCCAGCTCGCCGGTGAGTTGCGCGAAGCAATTCTTGCCGGGGAACATTCGACGGGTGCGCAATTCCCCACCGAAACGGTGCTATGCAAGCAGTTTAGTGTCAGCCGGTTTACCGTGCGCGAAGCGCTTCGCCTGCTTGAGGCAGAGGGCCTTATCCAGCGCAAACGCGGTTCGGGCACCACAGTTCAACCTGCTGCGGCGCGTGGCGGTGCCCTGCACCAGCCGCTTTCCAACCTCGGCGAACTGCTGCAATATGCGCGGGGCAGCGCGGTCGTCTACAAACCGAATGGCGTGGGATTGCTTCCCGCCAAAATCGCGGAACAAATCGCCTCCGATACGGCAGGCAATTGGAGCCGGTTCAGCGGCGTTCGGCGGCAGGGTTATGAAGAGCGCCCAATTGCTTTGACCGATGCCTATCTGCATGAGCAGCTGGGTGACGCAGTAGAGGCGCTTGACCTCAAGGCCAGCTGGAAGACGCTTTTCAGTCAGATCGAACAGCTTACCGGTATTAGCGCAGCTACGGTTACGCAAGATATTCAGGCGCTCGCAGCCAAAAAGGAAATCGCCGAGATCCTCGAGGTCGAGGAAGGAGCACCCGTTCTCCAGATCTTACGCTGTTATATCGATGGCAAGGGCAAGGTGTTCGAGATTTCGATCAGCCATCATCCCGGCGACCGGTTCGCCTATTCGATGCACATCGACGTCGAGAAGTAGTCTGCTCACCCTTCATCCAGCCCGGGTACTCTACCCGGCTGCCAGACTTTGCCGGCAAACCGGATCGGGGGGGCGATATGCTTACCGCCATTACCAGATTCGACCAACAGGCGACGCTCGGCGATATGCGGCTGGTCCAGCGCCTCGCGGAAATCGAGCACGGGCGAAAAGGCGACATCCTTGTCGGCAAACCAGCTGACCCAATCGTCGCGGGTCTTCGCGGCGAAGGTCTCGCTCAGGAAGGTGATGAGCTCACCCTGTTCGCCCGCATCACGCTCTGCATGGGCCACCAAATCCTCTCGCCCCAGCGCAGTTAGTAAATTGCGCGCAAACTTGATCTCGCGACCACCTAGAGCAACATGCTTGCCGTCGAACGTCTTGTAGACCTGGTAAAAACCCGCCCCGCCCAGCGAGCGCTGGCGCGAAGAGACGGGGCTGTTCCCGCCCGCAATCGCGCTGCCCGCAGTATGGACGCACCACGGCAGCAGGCTGTCGAACATTGCACAGTCGATATAGGCACCCTCACCTGTGCGGTCGCGCGCGACTAGCGCCATCAGCGTGGCCGACAGAGCGGTAAGACCTGCCGCCATGTCTGCACTGGGCGCGCCGGGGACGACCGGCATTCCGTCCGGCCCGTCATTGACCGAGAGGAAACCCGCCATGGCTTGCACAGCCATGTCATGCGCAGGGTGATGCGCCAACTCGCCTTCCTGTCCGAAGGCCGAAATCGAGCAGTAGACAATGTCAGGCTTGATCGCCTTGACTGCTTCATAGTCAAACCCAAGCCGCTTCATCGCGCCAGGCCGGAAGCCTTCGACGAAAACATCTGCACCTTCGATCAACGCAGTCAGCGCGGAGCGGCCATCGTCGCTCTTGAGGTCAAGCGCCACGCTTTCTTTGCCGCGGTTGAGATTGGCGAACCACACTGAATGCTGCGCCCCGTCATAAGAGTCGAATGGGGCCTGCTCGCGCGCCGGATCGCCCGCCGGAGCCTCCACCTTGATCACCCGCGCACCCTGATCGGCCATCATGACCGTCATCATCGGGCCGGGAAGGAAGACCGATAAATCGACGACTGTTATGCCTGAAAGCTTATCCATGGATATGCTTATACCACTACGGCGGAGCGCATGTCTGCAATCTCGCCTTCGTCATAACCCAATTCATCCAGAAGATCGTCTACATCCTCGCCCAACAAAGGCGCAGCGCGGTTGGGTAGGCGCTGCCCGTCGAGCTTGAGCGGGCTGGCGAGAATTTGCGTGTCAGCCAGATTGGGATAGTCAATGCTCTGCCGGATGCCGATGGTTTCGAGCCATGGATTGTCGAGCGCATCGCCCAATTCATAAACCGGGGCGACTGGCACGCCGCCGGCCAGCAGGGCTTGCCAATACGCCATCGGTACTTGCGAGAAATGCGCATCGAGCACTTCGGTCGGCGCGGAAAGAGCATCGTAGCCGTCATCGATCAATTGCTTCAGCCGGTTTTCGGAAATATTGTCATCCGCCTGCGCGAAAGCCGTGACCGGGATTGGGGCTACCAATGCCACTGCGGCAAAATATTCAAACCGTTTGGGCCACATCCTAAACTCCAATTCACTACTTGTCCGGACAATTTATCTTAGCCACGTAGCTGGCCTTCCAGACCAAATCTGTCAACTGAGGAGGTGTCGTGCTGCCAAAGCAAATTGGCCGAGGGACTGGGGCGATGGTAGTCGGGCAGGACGAATGAGATCGATAATCCGTTCCGTTATTTCAACTTATAGCCGTAGGTCACTCGACTTTTGATAGAACTGCTTCGTCCCTATGTTTGCCGCTTTCATCAAGCGACAGCGGCTTGGGTCATTGGTATTGGCACCTCGATGAGTTGTTTGTGAAGATCAATGGTGAAACACACTACCTTGTGGCATATTGTTGATCACGACGGCGAGGTCCTCGACAGCCAGAGCACATCACGCTCAGGTTGAGGCGATCGTGGCCGACGTCCTCAAATCCTATCCTTCGGCAATTCACGAACTTGGTGGTGAAGTACGTCCCGAGATTGGCAGGCAGACGGACAATCGGGCTGTGAATTCACACTCACCGTTCCGACGAAGTGCGCTCGTCATGATCAAGTTTCGGCAGATAAAGGCGCTTCAGAAATTCGCCTGCGTCCACGCCAAGGCACGCGATCACTTCGCGGCCCTTCTGGTCAGCTTAGACCGCCACCTCATCGACCCCTTGACTTACAAGGCCGATCGCTCAGCAGGTTTGGCTGAGTGGCAAAATTTTATGGCTCGAGGCAATGTGAGGAGAGGGGAGCATTCTGCCAAGTTGAAACGAGTTAGCATTAGGCTGACAGCAACTAGCTGGTGGCCGAGTTGAAAATTGCCCCAAAATATATGCCCAACCCCTGCATCTCGATTTCTTCAGAATGCTCGCAGCAGGAAAGGCTCCGGGCTAGATTTTCTCATTCCGCAATCTCAGCGAATTCATCACAACAGATATCGACGAAGCGCTCATCGCAAAGGCTGCAAACATGGGGCTGATCAGCATGCCAAAGAAGGGGTACAGCGCTCCGGCCGCGATCGGTACGCCCACGCCATTGTAGACGAGCGCGAAGAAGAGATTCTGGCGGATGTTCCGCATAGTAGCGCGCGCCAGCCGACGCGCACGCACGATCCCTTCGAGATTGCCCTCGACGAGAGTGATTCCCGCACTTTCGATGGCCACGTCGGCACCTGTACCCATAGCGATACCGACATCGGCCTGGGCCAGCGCGGGAGCGTCGTTGATACCATCCCCCGCCATCGCGACCTTGCAGCCCGACTGTTGGAGTTCGCGAATAATCCTTGCCTTGTCCTCGGGAAGAACGTCGGCGCGAATCTCATCGATCCCCAGCTCTGCCGCAACAGCCCTCGCGGTGCGTTCATTGTCGCCGGTCGCCATGATGATGCGAAAGCCAAGCCGGTGTAGTTCGTCGAGCGCGGCGGGCGTGGTCGCCTTAACCGGATCAACCACGCTGACGAAACCTGCGACTCCACCATCGACCACCACGAACATCACAGTCTCACCTTGGCCGCGGCGGGCATCGGCGTTTTCTGCAAGCTCGCGCGCATCCAGGCCAAGATCTTCGACTAGCCTCAAATTCCCCAGCGCGACAACACTCGCATCAACAATGCCTTTCACACCCTTTCCGGTGACAGCCTCAAAACCATCGGTCTTGCCCGGTTGGATGCCGCGCTGCTGCGCACCTTCGACGATGGCTTGGGCAAGAGGATGTTCCGAGCCGCGCTCGAGTGTGGCGGCAATACGCAGGATATCCATCTCGGCAAAGCCCTCCTCCGGGCTCACCGCGATCAGCTTCGGCCTGCCCTCGGTCAGCGTACCGGTTTTGTCCACGATAAGCGTATCGACCGTTTCGAACCGTTCAAGGGCTTCGGCGTTCTTGATCAGGACACCCGCCTGAGCGCCGCGCCCCGTTGCGGTCATCACCGACATCGGCGTCGCCAGCCCGAGTGCGCAGGGACAGGCGATGATCAGCACCGAAACCGCCGCGATCAGCGCATAGGACAGCGAAGGTGGGGGTCCCCAGATTGCCCAGGCGACAAGAGCGACCAAAGCGACAAGGATAACTCCAGGGACAAACCATCCAGCTACCGTGTCCGCATATTTCTGGATCGGTGCGCGCGAACGCTGGGCTATCGCAACCATTTCCACGATCTGGCTCAACATCGTGTCCGCGCCCACCCTCCGCGCCTCGATGACAAGCGTTCCAGTGCCGTTGATGGTCGCACCGGTGACGTCCTCGCCTGCACTTTTCTCGACCGGAAGGGGCTCGCCAGTGATCATGCTTTCATCGATCGAGGAATGTCCTTCGATTACATGGCCGTCCACCGGGACCTTCTCGCCCGGCCGGACACGGACACGGTCGCCGACCAGAACATCTTCGAGCGGGATTTCCTCTTCGCGGCCATCGCTCCGCAACACCCTTGCGGTTTTGGCCGCAAGGTCGAGCAGCGCTCGGATCGCCTTACCGGTGCCCTCGCGCGCCCGCAATTCCATCACTTGCCCCAAAAGCACCAGCACGACGATTACAGCCGCCGCCTCGAAATAGACTGGGACTTTCCCATGTGTATCCCTGAACCCGGCGGGAAAGGTCTCGGGCGCTATTACCGCGACCACGCTGAACAGCCACGCAGCCATCACGCCCATCGCGATCAACGAAAACATGTTGAGGTTCCACGAACGGAAAGAATTCCACCCACGCTCCATGAACGGCCAGCCGCAATACCATACGACGGGCATCGCCAAGACAAGCTCAACCCATTGCGCAAGGTCGTGTCCCAAAACGTCGCGGATCGCTCCTAAGCCGAGCATCGGTCCCATGGCGAGCAGCAGCACGGGAACGGTCAGGACTGCGCCGATCCAGAAACGGCGGGCAAAATCGGTCAGTTCGGGATTGGGGCCCTGTTCGGCGGCGTGGGTAACGGACTGGACTTCAAGCGCCATCCCGCAGATCGGGCAGGACCCCGGCCCGAGCTGGTGCACCTGAGGATGCATCGGGCAGGTATAGACCGGCCCCGAGCGGTCTGGCGGAATAATGTCGAAGCGTGTCTCATGCGAAGTTTCGGCACCGCCGGGTCTTGGCTTATGGCTGTGGCAACCGTGATCATTCATAATCGATTATTACAACCCTCTCACTGTTACTGCGATCGCAGCCCGGCACGATAGACCTTCATGCCCACGATTGTCGCTAACGGGGCTTCGACAATGCCCCATGCGATCGACGTTGCTGCAATGGCGAAAGTCACGAATCCGCTCGCCCAGACGGAAAGAAGGAACAGTAGGTAGGCGATCGACCAGAAGGTGTATCCGGTGACGATCGCCGTTTGAAAATCGGTTGCGAACGATGCGCGCATGCTCGCAAACATCCACATGAGCACCACGCCGTATGACAGGGTGAGAAACCCGCCAGCGGCAACTTGTGTCGTCCCTGGCACCGCTATCCCGTAGTCCTGACGCAATTCCGCCCATTGATCTGCCAACAGTATCGCATTGAGGACGTATTCTCCGACAATGATGATCACACCTGCCACAAGGCCTGCCAACAGGATTCGGACAGGATGTATAGCGAGCATGTCATTTCTCCGGTTTGATCTGGGATTGGCGCGATCCAGCATCATCGCCCGTCTGCTTCAACCAATCGCCCAACTCCATCGGGAAGGGAAAGATAATCGTCGAGCTGTTCTGCTCGTTCGCGAGAACGTTGAGTGTCGACAGGTATCGCAATTGCATCGCTTCGGGCGCCTCCGACAGGATGCGCGCGGCATCAAGCAGCTTGGTGGCCGCCTGGTGCTCGCCCTCGGCGTTGATCACCTTGGCGCGGCGTTCGCGTTCAGCCTCGGCCTGGCGGGCGATCGCACGCACCATCGATTCATCGATATCGACATGTTTGATCTCGACTGTGGCAACCTTGATGCCCCACGCATCGGTGTTCTTGTCGAGGATCTCTTGCAGGTCTTCGTTGAGCTTGTCGCGCTCGGACAGCATCTCGTCGAGCTCGTGTTTTCCCAGCACCGAGCGCAAGGTCGTCTGCGCCAATTCGCTCGTGGCAAGCGCAAAGTCCTCGACCTGAATGATCGCACTTTCGGGATCCACGATGCGGAAATAGACCACCGCATTGACCTTAACGGATACATTGTCCTTCGAGATTACGTCCTGCGTCGGGACATCAAGCACGATGGTCCGCAGATCGGTGCGCACGATCTGCTGAACGAAAGGAATCAGGATGATGAGTCCCGGCCCTCGCACGCCAGTGAAGCGGCCCAGAGTGAAGACGACCGCGCGTTCATACTCGCGCAGGATCTTGATCGCAGCCCACAGGAAGGCGACGACAAGGATCAGCAGTGGAGCGAAAAAGCTATAATCGATGAGTTCCATCCTCATTTCCTTTCGGTGTCTTCTTGCGCCCGGCCAGTGGGCGAAACGGACAGTTCCAGCCCGGTCATACCGTCGATCACGACGCAGTCATCGGGCTTTAGCTGGTTCGGGCCTTTCGCATTCCAGCGTTCAGAGTGGACGAAGACATGGCCTTCACCGTCTCGCCAATCGAGGACCGTGGCGCTGGCGCCGACGAGTTCTTCGGAACCAGTGACGATGCGGCGCCTGAAAGAGCGAATACCGACACGCGAGATGAGGATGATAAGCCCAGCACTGAACACACCGAGCGCGGCGATCAGCGATGGATCGACGCGAAAGTCTGGCACATCGGTATCGAACAGCACGGTCGCGCCCAGAATGAAGGAAACGACCCCGCCAATGCCGAGTATGCCGAAAGATGGCGCGAAAGCTTCCGCCACCATCAACCCGACACCGAGTACGATCAGCGCTATGCCGACAAAGTCCACAGGCATAACCGCAAGAGCATAAAGGCCGATCAGCAGTGAAATCGCGCCGACCGTCCCCGGTACCAGCGCCCCTGGATTGAGGAATTCGAAGAACAGTCCGTAAAGCCCGATCATCATCAGGATAAGCGCGATGTTCGGATCGGTGATTGCGGCAAGGATTTGGGTGACCCAGTCAGGCTCGATTTCCCTTATGGTCATGCCGACGGTATCGAGTGCGCGGGTCTCGCCGTCGACCGAAAATTCGCGCCCGTCGAGCTGTCCAATGAGCGAGGCGATAGTAGGCGCGACCACATCGATAACGTCTTGATTAAGAGCGCTTTGCGCTGAGAGGCTTTCCGCGCCGCGGACTGCCTCTTCGGCCCAATCTGCGTTGCGCCCGCGCATCTCCGCGAGCGAGCGGATATAGGCTGCTGCGTCGTTCACCGCCTTGCGGTCTAGCGTGCTGCCCGGAACCGGTTGGCCATCGCCGTCTTCCGCACCCTTATTGGGTGTCGGAACGTCGCCAATCTGGACCGGAGTGGCCGCGCCGAGATTGGTGCCCGGCGTCATCGCCGCGAAGTGGCTGGCATACAAGATGAAGGTCCCCGCGCTCGCCGCCCGTGCGCCGCTGGGGTGGACAAAGGTTGCGATGGGGATCGGCGATGCGAGAATTTCTCGGATGATCTCACGCATCGACGTGTCGAGGCCACCCGGCGTGTCGAGTGTGATGATTACCAAGGCTGCCTCAGCCTGCTGCGCCTGTTGGAGTCCGTCGGCGAGATAGGCAACGGTAGCCGGCCCGATCGCTCCCTCCACCCGCATTACAATCACTTCATCGGAAGCAGCCCGAGTTGGAAATGCGAAAACGGCGATCACCATTGCGGCCAGCAAGACGATCCAATGCAGAGCCCTCACAAGGCGCTCCCTATCAGTCACTTTCGCACTCCTTCTCCTCTATCGAAATCCTGCTGCTTGCGGCATTGGACTTGGCTCAAATAGCCGTGGATGGAGAGCTATTGCGACATACTGAGGCGGATGAGCTATACGCAATTTCGCGGATAGGCGTCGTTACGCCGCATGGGCGACATCGCTACAGTGTTTCGGTCAAGAATGCCCAGAAAGGCGTACGACTGCATCTTCGCTCAACTGCCGGGCAGCGGACTGGTCCTTGGCAATAGCCACAAAGTCGGCGCCGCCACGATTGAGTCTGCCCGGCGCGAGCAGGACAATACCCGATGGCCGATCCTGCCGGAACAGCAGGGCGTCGCAGCGTTCGAGCAATCGTGGAACCGAGAGCCGCTCGAAATGGAGCTCGTTTGAAGTGTAGTCTGGTCGGGCGAGCATGGTCTATCGGTAGGGCAGATGGCGACGCACTCGCGCGGATATCGCAAAATGGCCTCGCTTCATCGTGCCTAAAGCCCGCCTCACCTTGCGCAGACAAAAAATTGGACCCATGTCGAAGAAACAGCAAAATCAGGTGAAACATATGAGTATCGACAGACGCCAATTTATCGGCGCCTCTGTTGTCGCGGCTGCCGGGCTTGTCACGCCGAGCGCGCTCGCGACACAAGCCACGCGCCACGAATCCAAAGTACCTGCGGTGCCCAGTCCGGACGGCCCACCGGACATCATTGCACAAGCGCTTTCTGCCCTCGACCGCCATTCGGGACAGATCACCCATCGCGACGTTATCGCAGTAGCTGACTACTCGCTCCATTCGAGGGAGCATCGCTTCCATTTGGTCGATGTCGCCGGTGGCCGCATTAGGAAATCCTACCTGGTTTCCCACGGCAAGGGGTCGGACAGGTCGAACAGTGGCTTGGTGCAGCGCTTCTCGAATCGGCCGGGTTCCAATGCATCTTCGCGCGGCAGTTACATGACGGGCGAGACTTATTACGGCAAGCATGGTCGCTCTCGCCGCCTGCACGGACTGGAGCCGGAAAACGACCGTGCATATGATCGGGCGATAGTTATTCATGGTGCGGGCTATGTCGATAGGGCAATGGCAGAGCGACAAGGCCGGGTCGGTCGCAGTCTTGGTTGCTTTGCCTTCGAAAGACGCGAAATTTATGAAGTGCTTGACTTACTGGGGTCAGGCCGCCTGCTCTATTCGGCCAAGTGACGCCGTTGGAAGGGTCGCTCCCCTCTAAACCTCGCTCATGCCGCATCGAACGAAGCAACTGGCGATCGCTACTGGCTCACTTGTTTGGCGAAATCTCGGGCCCGCTCGAGATAGTCCAACACTTCCGCATCGTTCGTCTGTCCGAAGTCATTGTAATGCGCGCCAACCGCATGGAAATGTTTTGGAGCCATGAGGCAAATAATTTCGTCGCACAAAGGTACCAGCTCCGAGAGCGTATCGGGCGGCGCTACAGGAACGGCGAGCACAATGCTGCGCGGCCCCGCTTTACGGACCGCTTTCAAGGCGACCTTGACAGTGCTGCCAGTGGCAACTCCATCATCTACTAGAACTGCTGTGCGGTCCCGAAGATCAAGCGGCAAGTCGAGCCCATAGGCTGCGCGGCGACGCCGGATTTTCTCTAACGAAACGGCGATCAGTCGCTTGATGTAACCATCTTCGGCACCGACTGCAGCAGCCACCTGATAATCGATTACCACTTCGGGATCCTGGCCATCTACGATCGCTCCAATCGCATATTCTGGGCGGCCCTGCGCTCCCAGCTTCTGCACCATGACGAGATCAAGAGGCGCGCTAAGCTCTTGCGCAACCTCGAAACCAACCGGCACTCCGCCGCGTGGAAGAGCGAGAACAACTGGATTCGACAGATCGCGCTGCGCCAGTTCAACTGCGAGGGCGCGCCCAGCAGCCTTTCAGCTGGCAAACGTGAATGAGAATTCGGTCATACTGGGCTCCATCGAACGTAACGATGCAAGGACCGCCCTCTCTACATCGGCGCAAAATACGTAAGTTCCCGCGCCGTGCCGCTCTGCCGAAGAACACAGTTGAGGGTTCATCGTTTCCATACGGAGCGTTCGATGAACTGGCGGCGCGCGTATCTACCGAGGCCGATCGGGACTCCGTATGTTTCCCAATATGGCCGTAGGGAACGGCTGTATAGGCAAGTGCATCCAAACGTTGTTAGAGAGTAGAAGCAAGGTGCACCGTGCAACAGGATCCGATCATATTCGCTATCGATACCAGCCGGGAATTCGGTCGAAAGGTATCGCTCGATCTGGGTGTTGCTCTGTCTGAGCATGAAGAACGTGAATTTGAAGGCGGCGAACACAAGGCACGTCCTTTGGTCGAGATCGGTAGGCGCGATGTCTATGTGATCCAAAGTCTACACGGAGAGCCGGGCGTAAGCGCAAATGACAAACTTATCCGGCTGCTATTCTTCATCGGAGCGCTCAAAGATGCGGGCGCGGCCAGTGTCACAGCGATTGCGCCATACTTAGCATATAGCCGCAAGGATCGCCGCACAAAGCCGCGCGACCCGGTCAGCTCTCGCTACATTGCTGCGCTTTTCGAAGCGGTAGGTGCGGACCGGATCGTCACCCTAGAAGTGCACAATATAAGTGCGTTCGAGAATGCATTCCACGCGTGCCGACCTGAGCATATCTCATTGGCGGGCTTGTTTACGCGACACCTTTCCCCGGGACTGAGTGCGGGACCGGTTGCAGTTGTCTCGCCCGATGCCGGCGGCAATAAGCGCGCTGAACTGCTGCGCCACGAACTGGAAGCTCGGCTTGGTCGCACGGTAGGCAAGGCGATCATGGACAAGCATCGCAGCGAAGGCGTTGTGTCAGGCTATCTGTTTGCAGGCGAGCTCTCTGGTGCAACAGCGATCATCGTCGACGACCTGATCAGCAGCGGCACGACTATACTGCGCGCTTGCAAGGCGGCGCGCGAAGCTGGAGCCGAGCGCGTGATCGCACTCGCAACGCATGCCATGTTCGCGCCAGACGCGCCGTTGTTCGGAAAAGGCGCGCCCGACGATATCTTCGTGACCGATACGATTCCTTTGCCTGACGGGTTGCCGAGCAGTGCTCGCTCGCAGATCCAGATGATCGAAACTTCATCGCTTGTGGCAGATGTCATTTCGCGTCTGCAATCGGGCGAGCCTGTCAGTGAATTACTGCCCTACGATTAGTCGGTCAGGGGTAGCGCTTCAGCCGCAAGACGTAGATAGGCGCGCGTCTGGCGCGGCCATTTTTCAGGCGTCTGCGGCGCTTCATCGCGCAGATGCTCGATTGAGAGCCTGGCACGGAGGCAGGCTCGGTAGCAGCTGTAGAATCGCAGAAGGGTTTCCGGCGGCCGGTCGTCGAGCCGATCGGCCAGTTGATCGACGAGATAAGGCAAGAAGTCGGGCGCACCCAACCGGCTGCACTCTATTCCGAGAAAGCAGATCTCATCGAATGGGTCACACCATCGCAGGCGTTCGTCGAATTCGAGCCGATCAATCAGCAGCACTTTAGGCCGGAGATAGACATGCTCGGGCTTGAGATCACCGTGTCCATCTACGATCCGGCCTGCCGTCAGCCGCGCTTCGAACAGCTCGGCATTCCGCTCAACGAAGCGTCGTAGCGCTGTAATCGGCGGTTCCACCAGCTCTGCAGGCAGAGCGAATAGCGGGTCTGTCAGGCTTGCGGCATCAAGTTCCACCCGTTCGCGCCAATGCTCCATCATCCAATCGAGCGACAGGTCGAGCGGCGGCTGGCCGCGATAGAAGTCCGCTAGCCTGTCACACAGGCGATCAAGATCGCCTGACGTTACGGCCCCCTCTTCAACCAGCCTGTCGAGTGCCAAGTTGTTGTCGAGCCGCTGCATCACAACCAGCCATTCGCGGGTATCGCCAGCACCGTCCAGTGCGAGCCCGCCGCCTGCCGTGCGCACCACCGGGATGCTGTGCAGGTATATTCCTGATGCGAGCGCTTGATTGATGGCGACCTCGGATTCGCAACTTTTTCGTCGCGCTTCGAGCGTGCGAAAGTCGAGAAAACCGAGCTTTATCGGTCGCTTGAGTTTGTAGACGCGTTCCCCGGCGAGAAAGACCATCGACATATGGGTTTCGAGCACCTCGACCATTTCCGGTGTCGGCTCATAGGTTTCCCGGTTGGAGAGGAACGCCAGGATTTCGTCATAGTCATCGGCAGGCGCGTAATCCGTGGTCGCGCGCCTGATGGCAATCCCCTCGTAGCTTGGCGGATGTCGCTCCTCTGCAGCCAAAGACCTATCCAATCGCTCGAGACCTGTTTGGAATGATACAGGCTAGGGATCTGTAGAAAGGCAAGCATTACGCATTGTTCCTTGTTTGCGCGTCCGTTTCTTGGCCGGTTCCCATAGGGCACAAGCCTCGGACCATCGCGTAATTACGCGTTTCGCCTGAGCGCGCCTCACCATCCGGACAAACGAACACCGCAATCGGGGGTTGCTCTCGCCCTACGAGTCCATCCGCAAATCCGACTAGGCCAAGCGCTCCGCGGTCTTGCACGACTATGCCACGGCTAATCAACAGCTAGACTGGGACACCTTCCGCTCCTGGCTGGATGCCGAGCCGGGCCGCTGGCTTAACATCGCCGCGCTGGGCACGCTCAATGCCGGCAGCGTTTTCTGCCCGCCTAGTCGGCGTTCGGCCCAGAGCCCGTACGCTCGCGCTTCGAATTCGGCGAGGCCAATGTCTTGCTCGCTACACCGCTTGACTACAATAAGAAGGTCGCTGCGGCGCGCGGCAGCTTGCCGCATCTGACCCATGTCCTCCTGACACCAAGAGCCAACTTCTTTTCGTTACCACAGGTTCGATATCGAAACCTCCACAGTTTGCCGCCAGCGGTTGTGACCTCGGTGTACAGGTCACGCTCGTCAGCGACCAGTTTGGCTTAGCTTTTGGTTTGAGGGCTCGGAGTCCGGTATCCGGCAGAGGCATGTGGGGGCCTTTTTATGGTTTCGCGGGAGCTCGCAGAAGGGACCGCAAAATCTAAGACCCTGATTATCCGGGACGAATCAAGCTTCGAGCGCGTTGGACCGAAAGTCACTGACAGAGAAGGAAAAGGGCAAATAGAGGCAATGATTTGCAGAACCAATGTGAGTCCTCCAAATCCAAAATTTTCCCGATATATTTCAATGCTTTAATTTAATGGTGCCCAGAAGAGGACTCGAAGAGCCTCTCCAGTGTTTTGTTTTAGGGTGATAAACCATGCAGATAATGTTTGGGTGCCCCCAAAAATGCCCCTATTTTGGTTATCCAAGCCTTAGATAAGAGCCCTTAGGTTCAACTGACTCAATCCCATACCCATACTCACTCAACGGTTTCTCTCTCATCAGATTCTTCGAAAAAGCGGAGTTCCGGTGGGATTGTCTCTTCCAAATAGACTGTTTCCCCGTCAACGCATATCGAAGCCCAGTCACCCTCGAACTGCACCGCGATCAGCTTCTCTTCCGCCGACTCTTTGGCTTGCTCGCATTTCATCATTGCAATTTCATACTGTGCAGAAAAACGCTTACGCTCGTTTGCAGATGAGGTGCACTCGCGCTTATGCCTTTCTCTATCTGCCTCCGAATACATCAGAGTTGGCTGCAGGCTCACTGCGCCGAACTCAGGTGACGCAATAAATCGGGTGTAGCCGACATAAGCACCGTTGCGGTTTTTACCGTTTATTTCGCCACAAACAGCGCGCTTGCTTGAACCGCTTTCATGTTCATACTTGAAACTCTTCGATTTTCGAAACATCGCTGATGTTGGATCAATCAAGGACTCTGCAGCAAGGTCCTCTGCTTCTGCGACAAAATGCTCATCAGTGCCTGGAATCCATTGGCAGCCGCTCAAAGCCACTACTGAAATTGCTAGAATAGCCCGCATACCAACTCCCGAGAATTGGATCACTAGCAAGTTAGGCAAAATTGGTCCAACTTGCAAAAGTCGCTGATCCCCAATGTAGTGAGAACTAGGCTACCGATAAGCGGGTATTATCGATGTTTGGACATCCGAACCTAGGCCATTTCACGAATGTCCGCATTTCAATATCTCGACACTAAAGTCAGACCGGTATCAAATACCAGCCATCAATCGGTCGTAAACTTTGGTAATCGTCCCATTCTTGCCGTCTGCTGTTCGTATCGAACGATTCAAAAAGTCCCAGCAAGAAGTTCCGATGCCACGAATTCATCCTTTGAATCCGAGGCTCCTCGCTTCAGCGAGAATGCGCTCCCCATGGTCTGCCTGCTTCCGCGAGGGCTTTTTCTCGTTACTGGCTAGTCTTCCCAAGCTGAAGGACAGACCTCGCTGCCATGACTGCAGGTTGTTCGTATCCTTTGCCCATGCGGCAAGCCCGAACCAGGTTTCCGCTGGTACCGCCGAAACTCTTGTTATTGACTCTTCTTCTTCCGGCGTCAGCCTGCCTCCGAGCGGCTCGGGTTTCTTCCGAGCATTTCCCTTGTCCCTAGTCAGCAGGCCAGCTTCCACTGCCGCGGGAATGGGAATCGCGGTTTCGCGAAAGATTTCCCAGCACTTTTCCTTCTTGCACCATTCGGTGACATTCTGCCCGCCGGGAGGGTTGGTGACATGAGCGTGTGCATGGACAACGACCGATTCGAGAAAGGTAGCCAGCGGATCTGGCATGGTTTGCGCGGCCCAGATCGCTTCGAGGTCCACCCTCATTGCGGTATGGTGTGAGAGCCATGCCAGTGAATAGGTCACGATCTCGGCTCGGTGGCCGCCGAACTTCTGGCGTGAGACTATCCGCTCCGTCTGCTTGAACATTATCGCTCGTGCCATAGCATGGCGGAAGTATTCCTCATCAGGAACGAATGTCCCACGGCGATCTAGCCGATCCATGAAATCGAGGTAGCATTTCTGGGCATAGCGACTGACGATATGAGGAAGTTGAGACCATGAATGTTCAAACTTGGCCAGATCTGTCTTGCTGATCATCTGCCGGCGCGGGTGAATGGCTTCCCAAGCCTTGCGCTTAGCCGGAGTTGGATTCTGTGCTAACGCGTCATGGTACTGGCCTCTCGCTCGCTCGAAGAACCACCTCGTCTGTTTCTGGTGCCCATCTGCAGGCGGAGCCCAAATAGACCGCGAGAGCTCCTCAAGCGCAATATGAAACGGATGGTTGGACGAGAAGTCGGCGATGTTGACCTTGTTCTGGTTGTTCGCGGATTGGGATATTCTTGGTGCGATCTTCTCGACATCGCCGTCGGATAGTATTTCGGTGATCTTGACAGGGACCAGCAGTTCCACCGGATCGACCTTGTCCTTTCTCGATGCGCGAAAGATGGAGCCCGTGGTCTGGCCACCGTTGACGATCTGCAGATCCTGGGCGGAGACGAGGCTGACCGTCCCATCGCCGCAGTCTTCAAGCTCGAGCCCGGAGGCCGTGATGGACAGGCCGTTGTTGAAGGCAAGGAACATCTCAGGCTCTTCTATGATCGTCTTGCGGATGCTTTGATTAACCTTGCCTCGAAGCTGAAGAAAGCTCCTGACATTGCGTTCCAGAAGCCTTGGACCGAACTCCCTGTACATGCCGACGATCAACGATCCGGGAAGCATTGCCATAAGGCATCGATATCCACCGCCTTTCGGGGAGGCGGAGAGGCAGCGGATCGGGCTTCCGTTCAGTCTCGCGAAATCAACCCTAATTGGTTCTCTAACGGACCCGGATGAAACCGTTCGATGGAGGCGCTGAAGATCCCAGAGGTGGCTGGAGACTTCCATGTTACCGATCATCTCGTTTTCGATGCGATCGACCTTGGCGAGGCCGTCCGTGACGACGAAGAGTCGCACGCTACTGAGCTCCGAGCGGCACTCCCAAACTGATCGAGCCATGTCGTAGCGCTCGAGCGCGGATTCGAGATTGTCGTGCAGTCCATCCAGAGCCTTTTCGAGAAAGGTCCTCAACCGTTTAAAGGCCTGTTCTATTTCGGATTTCGGAACGGATGACGCAGCACCGTCCAGCTTCGGCAAGACAAGGAAGAGGTCCAGTCTCTCATTGGCTTCCGAAATGAAGTAACCGCTGCACCGCATACCGCGGCCTTCGAAGGGGCAGGCGATGCCGTCCTCAATCTCCTCTGCCTCGCGCAGGTATTCGAACATGATCTCCGCGAACGCCTCTGCGCGCATGGCTCCGTCTTCCGCGGCATCCGCGCGCGAATAGACATCCTGCCGAACGTTTTCGGCAAAGACCTTGAGATCATCAATCTCCATCTGGCTTCTCTTCAAGCGATGCTACCACATCCTCCCGCTCATATTCGTACTGAGCGAGATCATCAGCGATTATAGTATATCTGATATCCCCGACCCCGGGGGGCAGATTGGTTTCAGTCAGTCGCGGAAATTCGCCGACAACCTTGAAGAAACGCAGGCTTGATACCAGCCAGCTCCTGTCGGCATAGAGCTGCGCATGCACGTCGAGATAGCCAGCTTCAAGCAGGCTATTGTCGAACTTTCTTGCCGCGTAGGGATCGTGATCAAGGCGATCACGGCAGGACCTCACGAGGCCCGGAAGGGTCTCTCCCTGCGCCGATCCATCGTCCAATCTTACATGTGCAAGAAAGAGCTCTCGAAACGGCGTCTCGTCAAGCTGCTTCTCGTTGGCAATCGAAAGCCGCGAATGCCTTTTTGCCAGAGAGGATTTGACCTCGACCGCCACGCCGCGATGTACAAAATCCTGGTTTGCCGGATCAGGCCCCACCCAGGCTGATACTGCTTCGAAAGGAGGCAACGCAGCGAAGAACAGATCCCTGAGTACCCAGAGTTCACCAAAGAGGCCTCTTTGTGCCTCATCGGAAAGTCCGTCAGCCGGGATGCGCTCGAACAGACCCTGCCACATTGCAATTCTGTCGATGCATTGGCGCAGCGCTTCAGCTGCAGAGGATTGAGCTTTTGCCACTCCAAGAAGATCGATAGCCAAGACGGCAAAGATTTCGAGAAGGCGCTGGTCTTCGAGCAGGATCCTGACGACGGTTCGAACGGGGTCGCCCCTGCGGATTTCATGCGACAGTCGGACGCCTCTACATTTGGGCAGACGTCCACCACTGGGCCGGACGGCTCCCACTCCCTCCACCAGCAGACCAGGCTGGCCACCCGGCCAGTAGATGCAGGCATATATGCTGACCGGAGCCTCCACATCGAGCAGTCTGCGATCAAGGCCAGCAGGTCCCGATGCTCCTGATGACATCTGCCCCCAAAGCTCGATCAGCTCAGTGGGCCTCATGCGAAGAGGTCCTCGAGCTGCTTCACGCTGTTGGCTGCATAGTCGATCAACGGGGCGTCGTGATCGAAGGGCAGACTCACACCGAAGCCGATCATCGGAGGAACATCCGGTCTCGAAGGTCCTGGATCGATTGGGTAGACGAGAAGCAGCCCCCTGTTCCGAGACCGCTGCTTTCTGATGAATGGCCCTGATGGTGTCTTTGGCGCATCGCGCTTGGGACCCGACTTGGCAGACCACGCCGCCAGGGTTTCCGCCATTGCCTGTTCTCTCTGCTCCATTGTAAAATCGATCATTTCGTCGGGCGGGCTGACGAGCCGCCCTATGGTGAACTTTTCCTCATCTCCCTCCGACCGATCCTCGCGCGTGTTCAATGGCAGCTCGTAGGGACCTATTGTGCCTCGTCGCGGCGATTTGCCCCCGGCCAGTAGCACCACGGTCCAGTTTTCGAGTCGACCATGGTCCACACGGTTCCGGATGTATCGGGAAAGCGCCTGTGCATTCGCCTTCCAAGAATCGCGAGACGTCTCGATGCCGCTCAGAAGTTCGCTGACATCGGCGCCGCCAACGCCATTCCAGACGTATCGCCCACTATCGAGCGACGCCTTGGGGAGACCTTGGAAGAGCCGAGAAAATGCATCCAGATTGTGCTCGGCGCTCTTGATATCGAACGAGACCGTTTCCGAGATCGTTCCAGCAAATCCGGCGCGAATGAGAGTACTTGAGCGCATCTTGTTGGCTGCCGTGATCATGAGTCCGTCGGGATGAGTACGCACCCTGTTGCCAAATTCGAGCGGATTCCCTCCCCTGTCGAAGACGAGGTCGAATTCTTCCCGGAGTTCCGCTGTCGCTGTTGCGATGTGCCGGTACCATTTTACGAGTTCAGGAGATGTATAGAGCCGACAGAGGTCGGCGTAGCGAGGCCGATAGCCAAACCACCGGCCCATCTGCATAAGTGTGTCGTACATTCTGGAGGTTCTGACGAAATAGCTGACGGTCAGACCCTCCAGCGTCAGGCCGCGAGACAACTTGTCACCCCCGATCGCAATGACCGAAAGCCCTTGCGGGTGTTCGGCATAGTCGAGGGCGTCCTTTGCTGATCCGTTTATCTCCCGAACGGTTATCCTTTTAACGGCGTTGTAAAGCTCGGCCTGCACCTCGTCCCATGAGACGGGCTCGAGATCTTCTTCCGGCAGTGCCGCAGAGATCGTCGGGAACTTCGGGACAAATTCAATATCCCACAACTTCCTGAGCCTTGCTTCGGCATCTCCTCCAGTACCGGGAAATTCCAGCTGACGGCGAATGTCGGTTAGCGCTTCGGACACGAGCTCTGCTACCTGCGCCTGAACCAGAGTGAACCGGGTCACATGGATCAACATTGAGTTGTCCGCTTCTGAATCACCGCGAACCCGCCGAGCAGCACAGGCAAGGATAAAGCTCAGAATTGCCTCGTGCATCGATACCGGGAGCGTGTCGACTTCCAGCCACTTCTGGTGTCGAAGTGGAAATATATTGGACGCATCGTCGATCCGCCGGATGATCGGCAACCCCTTCGATTCCTTCTCGTCACCGGGTCTATCGAGCCCGAAGACCTTCTCGGCCCCGATGTAGTTCGACGGTGCGGGTATGTTGATTATGAAACTGCGTGGGAAGAGATCTTCACCGACTTCCTTGCTCGTTGCTTCATGATGCATGAAGACATTGGCGAACGGAGTGGCGGTGTAGCCGACGTACGCGCTCTTCTCGAACGTGGTCAGAAGTCTGCGGATGAGCTTATTGGTTCTGGTTGGGTCAGCATCGGGATCGATTTCGCCGATATCGTCCCTGTACTCCCTGGTATTGGCAGACGCATAGTCGGCCTCGTCGTCGATCACGAAAACCGGCACGTCGCGAATGATCTTGCCGCCTGGTATGGTGTCATCGTTCACACCTCGTACCGAGGACACCCATTTCAGCAGGTTGTCGAGGATGCTGACACTCTTTTTCACGACAAGGATTATGGGATCCTTGCCGCCGGGAATCAGTTGGGTGCCGTCGGCTGTTGCGCGCTTGAAATCCCCGCTGTCGTTGCTGCTGGTCAAGGAGTGGGCAATGAGCAGCTTCTGCCCTGGCATTGCTCCGGCCCCGATCCGAAGATTTTCCTGATCTCCACGTAGGTTGAGGCGAGTATCGAAGCCGAGAAAACCTTCATCCAGCCTGATCTGCGTCTGGCTTCGCAGACTGTTGTGGACACCGGCAAGAACGATGATGAGTGGGAACCCTGCGTCTACTGCCTTGCAGATCAAACCGGTATAATTCGAAGTCTTGCCTGACTGGACATCGCCGACCACAAGGCCCCTGCGATCCCAGCTTCCCGGTGTTGATGGATCGCGAAGTCGGTCCAGAATATCGTCTGTCAAACTATCAAGCTGATCCACGACCGACTTGGCGAACCGTTTCTTCAATCTGAGGAAATGCTTGTAACGATCCCAGAAGTCGAATGGGCGATTGTCTCGCGCTCCGTTGATCCACGATTGAAAATCCCTGTCGTCGATGACCGAATATCCGCCAACGCGAATATTGTTGTCTGCCTCAAGTGCCTTGCGCAGCTGATCTAGGTTGACCTGAGAGAATTTGTCCATTGCGGCGACCAGTGCAATAGTCCTGTCGAGACCTTCTATCGTGATAGGCTTCTCCAGCTGCAGAAGTGAACTGGCAACGCCATACGCGGCCGAGAAGATTTCATCGTCTGTAGCGGTCATTTGTCATCTCCTGAGCCGTCCGTTCTTGCGGGCAGTGCTGCTGTCTCGACGAACGCGGCGAGTATCGCCGGAAAGGAACTGAAGGGTTCCATCTGCGCCAGGGCTTTAGATGCATCGTCGCGCGATCTCCCGCTCTCGACCAACGCTTCGAACACCTCTTGCATCGCTTTCTGCAATTCGGCCGTCGCTCCTTCGAAAGGCTGTGCGAGAGAATCGGGTGACTCTGCGTTGTTGATGACAATCAGCGGTGCTGGGACGGTCTGCTCGATAAGATTCATGAGCGCTCTGAGAGGCTTGCTGTCCTTACTGTCGGCAAGCACCTTTGATACAAGCGGGTGGTCGCGGTTGATCTTGTAGAATTTCTTGCCGTGCTTGGTGAGATGCTTCCACAGGAAGACCGAGTCATCGCCGAGACTCCTCTGGATCATCTTGCCCCGATGTCGGTAGATGCTTGAGGCTCGGCTCCTTGCCGCCGTTGCGATCCGCTTGAGATCCTTGCGAAGTGCTGCTGGAGGGTGAGCCTGCGACTTTTTGACATCGATCTGCCAGCTCAGGTCGGTGGAATTCGGAAGGTCGATCCGGATCCGCGCAAGTTTGAAATGCTCTTCCTTCTGCATTCCCAGCCCGAGCCAGTCACCAGCCACCAGTAGCCGCTTGTTGCGATAGATGTAGAAGCCCTGATGAGCGTTCCAGCCTCTGGAACCGGCTGCTCGGGAGTGTTCCTCCGGGCTGATACGACTGTGATGAGGCAGGATGAAGGCCTTGACTTCGAACGCTTCGAAACCAGTTCCGAGGAATTCGGAAGGCAGGGGCTCGGTGGCACTGGTGTCTTCGAGGAAGGGATCCCACGGCTCAATGGCGCGTCCGTTCAGATGCAGTTTGACGGAGCCCCTGCCTCTGAGAAAGCGATGGAAGACCATGGCAAGATGGTCCCGAACCGCCTCTGCGCGCTCGCGAAAGTGTCGTTGTCCGACATCGTCATCCTCGTTGATGTCCCCGACCAGAGCGTCCAGCCGATCCCAGAAGAGAACAGTACCCGATTTCCAATCGTCTAAGAGCTCGATGTCGGTTGGCTCGAGAAGGGCTGCGCCCTTGAGCAGGCGCCACTCTCCAGTCTCCACGGTGGATAGGTAGTCGAGATCCCACCTTCTGATTGCGACCGGTGTGTCGGCGGTCTTGGTCATTACCGTTAGGCATCGACATTGTGAGATCGAAGCAGTCTTCATCCCGAGCCCGAAGCGGCCAAGATCAGCGGGGTCGCGTTCCTGAACGGGACTCCTGCTACCGGGACGCATTGAGTCGATCAGGCGCTCCTCGCTCATCCCCTTCCCGTCGTCTTTAATGACAATACGGGAGGATCTGCCGGCCCATTGCATGTCTATCCAGATATTGCGGGCATCGGCGGTAAGGCTGTTGTCGATTATGTCTGCAAGCGCGGTAGGAAGATCGTATCCGAATGCGCGAAGCGATTCGAAGAGCTCAGTTGCTCCCGGGCCTGCCAGATCATAGTCAGCCTGCATCAACGAGACTCTCGACCCGTTGGTCGGCAGATCCGCAAGGTTCCCTCCTGCCTGAGAGGATGGATATAAGAGCTTCTCCCAGCTTTCTTGCGAGGAGTGGGGGAACAGCATTTCCAACCTGAATGTACTGCGCGGTCCTTCCCCCCTTGAAATAATAGTTGTCGGGAAAGGTCTGAAGCCTTGCTGCCTCTCTCACAGTGAGGCTTCGGCATTGGAGCGGGTCCGGATGAATGAAATAATGCCCATCCTTGGATATATGGCATGTGATCGTTGTCGAATGATTGTCCCAGCTCTGCACCCTGAAGCGATCGGCGAATTTCCCGGATGACCAACTCCGATGCGAGGGAGCAAGTTCGTCCGGAAATTCCGATGAAGTCGGGGATTTGCCGACCAGTTCAGCATGAAGGGCGGCAAAGAAATACCGAGCAAGATCTGCTGGCATGTGCCCGCGCGTTTCATTGTTGGGTAGGCGCTTGAGGCATGGATCCACCAGCCATTCCTTCAGTTCCTGCGGGCAAGAATCGGAAATTCCGACTCCATCGGCAGTTCGAGCCGGAATTTCATTCAAAGCCCGAAGGCGGGCCTGGTATCGCCTTGTGGCCTTGACGAAGTTCTCTCGTACTCCGTCGGTCAGCCCGGTCTTGATCCCAGCGACACTGTCCAACGCCGCCAGGACAGATACCTTCCACTGTTCGGGGCCGTCCGCGGATCGGCTGAGGCCGCTGCGAAGTCGCGGCATCTGATCGAGAACATCTCGGACGGCTGCGCGCCCTGCGGCAGGCGCGATACAAGTCGTCATCGTCTCATGGTCGATGTTCGCGGCGATATCCTCGCGAATTCCTACGATGATCACCCTGTGCCGCGCCTGAGGGATTCCGAATTCCTCTGCACGCACAATGAAGTCACAAGCTTCCGGTTGATTGACTAGCCGAAAGCCCAGCGCCTCCGTTCTCGGGGCCAGTGCAACAAGGCGATACCTTCCGCCCTCTGCGCGATCGCCGCGAAGATCAGCAAGTACCTGATCGACTATTCGGACATTGCCATCGACAGTGGACGAGAGCAGGCCTTTCACGTTTTCCATAACGAAAGCAGCCGGACTGAGTCTGTCGAGGATGCGGATGTATTCCTCATATAGAAAATGTCGGTTGTCTTCGGAGGCAATATACCCAGTCTTGCCAGCATTTCTTGCCCTGCCGACTAGGGAGTAGGCCTGACAGGGAGGGCCGCCGATAAGGATGACGCGGTCATTTCCTTCATTGCGGATTCTGTCCAGCCTTGCATCGAGCCTGAGGGTAGGATCCTCGCTTCCCAATTCGAGGCACCACGCTTCATCGCATGCGCGCTGCCATTCCTCCGGATAGAGCGATGACCAATCGGGCTCAGGGCCCAGCTGATTCAAGAATTCATAATAGTCCGAAGGCGGACTAGCGAACTGCCTCAGAAAGCTCCTCAGCAAAAGCGTGGAATGAGCAGTCGGGTCCTTCTCGATTGAAAGTGCAATTTCACAGGCAGGGGATCCGTCGATGTTGCGCACCTTCGAGAATCCCTCGGCGAGCCCGCCGGGACCTGCAAAAATGTCGACAACAGAATATCTATGCAAGAACGGACCCCGTAAAAGCGAAAGACCTGTGCGAGAACGGGCCCGCAAAGAAAAACGAGAACCTTAATGCCAGATTCTGTCAATACATCAACCAGATCGCGAATGATGGCTGGGATACGCGGGAAGAACACCCGGCCTGAACTCAAGGTCAGAAGTGCGCTGCATCGTCGGGGCTTTCGCTTCAGGCTGCACGGAGCAGGTATACCCGGTCGTCCCGATATCGTGTTCTCTTCGCGAAGTGCCGTGATATTCGTTCACGGCTGCTTCTGGCATCGCCATCAAGGTTGTCACTGGTGCACCGATCCAGAAGCAAGAGGCGACTTCTGGGAGGCGAAGTTTCGCGCCAATGTGGAACGCGATCACCGGCAGCAGCTTGCACTTCTGGATCAGGGCTGGCGGGTCGGCATCGTCTGGGAATGTGCCACAAGAACAAAGGGCTTTGAGCAGATTGTCGAAGCCCTGTGCAATTGGCTGGATAGCCGGGATCGTTGGCTCGAAACTAATGTTGTCCGGTCGAGACCCGGATGGAAGAATCATTTGCGGTGACAACAGCCTGAAACGCCGAAGTGATCGCTGATCTGGCAGCCTTCATCGTCGTGATCGAGAATCGAGCGGATCATGTTGGCCGAGAAGGCGAAAGGTTGAGCTCATTTTGGGTGGCGATAAGAGGGGATTATCGAAGGTTAGCGGCTAGTTTTTAGGTGCACCAGCTTTGCCCTAAAGCAGACCTTCGCCTTCCGGCTGAGCTTTGGCTAAGGCTCAATGGCTGGAATTGGGGTGGAAAGCGGACAGTCTGCTTTGCATGGATAGGTTTATGCAAGCAGATGCCTTTACGAACTCAGCCGAATGACTGCCAACGACCCAGTTCCGGACATTCAATTCTGATTTGCATGTTTCTCGACCCAAGCCACGAACTTTTCGGTCCAGCCTTTCAAGAAGTCGCGGCTAGCCGGTCCGATGTTGCCGTCATCATCGAAAAACTCCGGAGCGGCTTGAAGGAATGCCTCGGGTTGAGCGAGCGTGGGCATATCAAGAAAGGCGAGAACATTACGCAGATGTTGCTGAGCCATCGCAGTGCCAATTGATCCGACCGAAATTCCGATTACCCCTGCAGGCTTGCCGCCCCAAACGCTTTCGCCATAGGGCCTTGATGCATGATCAATGGCGTTTTTGAGAACGCCAGGAATGGAACGGTTGTATTCAGGTGTTACGAAAAGCACGCCATCAGCTTCGGCGATTTGCGATTTGAAGCGTTTCACCGATTCAGCTTGGGCGGCATCGTCATCCTGATTGTAAAGCGGTAGTTCGCTAATTTCGGCGTGGTGAAATGCAACATGTTGAGGGGCAAGCCGGGTCAAACCCTCAGCAAGCGATGCATTAATTGAGTCTTGGCGCAGGCTGCCGGTGACAATGGCTATTCGAATATTTGGCATGTTCAGTTTCCTTCTGATTCAATTGAGGTTTTGAATTGGCTCTTTGTGTTTGCTCGCTGAGGCTGCAGCGTTATTCGCTCACCCGGCCCAAGTGCCCCGCGCGGAAGGCCGCTTCGACTTGCGCAATTTCGGCTTTGTTATTCATCACAAAGGGGCCGCGCTGCACAAAGGGTTCAGCGATCGGCTCACCTGTCACGACCACAACATGGCTGTCAGTATCGGTACGAATACTCAGCGATGCAGTTTCTTGGTCCGCGCCAATTGCGACGGCCTCGCCAGCAGCAATTGCGATATCATATTCACCGGTGGTGACTTCGATGCGCCCGTCGATGACGCAAAGCCATTGAGAGTGGCCGGGTGCTACATCGTGGTCAAAGTGGCCTCCAGCATCGATCATCGCATCAAGGATGGTCATCGGCAGAGCGGGAGAGCTGGCACCGCGAAGCCCGTTGCTTTCGCCCAGAACGAGGCGAACTTTCGCGACATGGGTCCTAATAACGGGCATCTCGCTTGCTTTTACGTGCAGCGTCTGCGGGGCATCATGTTTCATGCGCGCAGGAAGGTTCACAAACATTTGCAGGCCATGGGCCGCAGCACCAGGAACGGGTTTCTCGTCGTGCACCGCTCCGCTGCCTGCCTTGAGCCAATACAAATCGCCGGGCTGCAGGTCGATGTCGTTGCCAAGAGAGTCGCGATTGTTGAACGATCCGATGCTATCCTCGAACAAGACCGTCACCGCAGACATTCCTGCATGTGGATGCGCGCCGAATGTTGGTTCGGTCATGGTGTAATGATCGACCATCACGAGCGGGTCCATCAAACCGTCAAACATCGCGTGCTTGAAACTGAGCGCTTTGAAACCGGACCGGATTGAGAACGGTTTACCCGTTACAGGGGCAGAGGCGTTTTTAGGCTCTTGATGAACGCGAGTGATTGGTGATGTGCGTTGCAATGATGTTTGGGTCTGCATGTCCAAGGCTCCGTTCGACTTGATGCACAATGACTAGTCGTCCCGGCACAGGCGCTCTTGCCGGACCGCGTCAGAGTTTTGCCAGATTGCGCCACGCAAGGGTCGCAAGAGCATCTGGTGACCTTCTGACAACGCCGGTCAGGCCAGCGTACCTAGTCCTCAATGCCGAGAAAACGGAAGGTTTGTCCCAGAGTGTTGAACGCACCGTGGGCCAAAATCAGGGGCATGATATTGCGTCGCCCGAACCAGAGGTAGAACACGCCAAAAGCAAACCCGCCTGCTCCGGTCACGAGTGCGCCGTGCCAGCCTTGGTAATAAGCGTGGCGATATCCGAAGAAGATAGATGAAATGAGCAGCGCCCAAATGTCGGCTCGCACGCCACCGCCGAAGGCCTCACTGGTGTGGTTGATGATAAAGGCGCGGAAGAGAAGTTCCTCAAAGAAGGAAGCATGCGTCCATACAAGCCCCATAATGACCAGATAAGCGGTTAGATTGCCTTCGATATGGGAGAAACGGTCGCTTGTTCCGATGTCTTCGAAAAACTGGTCTGCGACGAGGGCCATTAGCTGAGTGCAGACGAGAAAGAAGGCCATAGTGAGCAGGGTGAGACCCAACGTTCTGAACCAACTTTCCGGCCAACGAAGGCCCAGATCGCTCCACCCGAGGCCTCTACGGTAGAGCAATATACTCGCGACTGTCATTGCGCTGAAAGTAGATGCCGGCCCCGCGTAGAGCTGCGTGATAGGGAGTAGCGACTGTTTGACGATAACGAGTGTAGCTACGACAAACACCAGATCGCGCATGGCCGTCTTTGGTGTGGATGTAGTTCGGTTTCCTGTCAGCATCGCCTTAGCAACCCATGACCAGCTGACTACGCTTGCGCCGCCAGCTGAGCAGGCCGCTGGCTACCAAGATGATGACAATACCGCCTGCAAACACCGCCAAAGCGGTGGGGAGACGTGAGGCGAACGTCAGATTGTCGACATTGCTAGTCTTCCAGAACACCCATTCGCCCGCCAGCTCGGTTGCCAGCATCGGGTTCCCGGTCGAGAGGATAACAATCCCATTGCCAGTGTTTGGATCAAGCCTTGCAGCGGTGTTGATCGCGGGCTCATTGCTGCCGTCATGGCCGATAATGAAGCCGCCAGAATTGTTGGGCGCATAAAGCATTGTGCCCAGTCCCCAAATGTCGGCACCCATATCCGAGGCATGAGGTTCACGCATCAGGCTTATTGTCGAGTCTGACAGGACTGGGTTTGATCTGCCCGGAGCCTGCGCTGTCACAAATTTCGCCAAGTCGTCCGACGTGGTGAAGAGGGATGTCGCAGCAAGCGCAGCGTACCAGCGGAATGGTGCTGCACTGCCATCAGGGGTGAAATTCTGTGCGAGCCCAAGCTCCAATGCCGTGGCATGGTCAAAGGTGGTGCGCTCCATGCCTAAGGGTACAAAGACCCGCTCGTTCATATAGCCAGAGAACGACTGGCCAGAGACTTCCTCAATCAGAAGCTGGAGCATCGTGTAGCCACCTCCCGAATAATCAAAGCCTGAACCCGGCGCACTGCCGAGGTATGTTTTTCCATCCTTACCGGGTGATGCATCCTCTGCCTTGGTCAGCGACGCCTCGAGCGTTTGCCGATCCACAGCGGTTTCAAATCCATCATATCCAAGGCCATCCGTTAGGCCGGCCGTATGGCTCAGCAGTCGACGCACTGTGACGCCCGAGGCGTCGAACTGGGAGGCGGGCAGTTGCCAGCGTGTCAAATACCGCGAAACCGGGGCATCGAGATCAATCTTGCCATCTTCGACAAGGGTCATCACGCCCCATGCGGTGAGCCACTTTCCCAAAGATGCGACTTGAAACACAGATTGACCGTTTATGGGCTTACCTTTCGAAAGGTGGAATTCAGTCACCGGAGCGCCACCTTCGATAAGGGCAAAACTAACATTGCCTGCATTGCGATCTTCGGCGATTGTATTGGCCGCGAGCTCAAACGCTCGGGCATCGCCAGTTTGGGCAATGGGACTATGCCCCCAACCTCGATCCAAGGTGACAAAAACGAGGACACCCCAGATCACGCTTGCCGCAATCAGTGCGATAAATATCTTTGCGTAACTCATGATTGCACCTGCCCGCTCGTGATGAGTGTGATGGCCGCAATGATGTAGAGACCAGCTGTTAGAACGCTGCCAATGGAACGGGCATGATTGAGACGAGTCCATTTCTCGCCATATTCGCGCCAGTAATCCTTTGCCTCAGCGCTTTTATGATCGAGGCTTTCGAGCTTGTTGTTCATTGGCACATTACCAAGCATCGTCATCAGGAAGACACTCGGTAAGTAAACCAAAGCTGCAAGGATCAGAGTGACCAGTGCAGCGCCCTCAAACACAGCGATGCTGTACAACGTGAAGAGCACCGAAAAGACCGCGATTGACAGAATGCCTGCAACGAACTGAGTACGGATCACATCGCGGTTGATGTGCTGCATCGCTTCAATCGCGCCAGAAGCCTCTGTCTTTAAGAGTGCCGACATGACGAACTCTGAGAATGCGGAGAAGACACCTCCCACAATAGCGCTCCAGAGCGCGAGGAATAGGCAAAAATAGAGTGGCCAGTCATAGGTCATTGGGGAACCTCCTGGTCGAAGCCACCCAAGGGTTTGGAGGCCTCTACCGATTGAGTTTTGAAATTGAGCGCGAGCAACAACACTGCGATGGCAAGCTCGAAATACATGACGACGACGAGTGATTCTGATGGCGTGCCGTGCAGATAGGTGCTGACGAGACGGCCAAGACCGTAGCTGCCATAGACGACAGCGCCGACAACGAGACCGAGCCTTGCGAACCTCAATTTGATTGTACTGATCATCATGAATGCGCCTGCTATGAGAAGCAGACCGCTTGGCGCAGTAACTTCGGACATCAGGCCAGCGTCATGCTCAACGATCACTTCGCTTGTGGCGAGGAAGATTGTCGGTGCGGCCATGATCCAGCTTCCGATAGTTACCAAGATCGCTCCCGAAACGGCCAAGGCTGTGCGTGTGCCAACGTGTGTCACGCCGCAACCCTCCATGCACCGGTCGCCGCCACATCGCGGGCATAGTCTGCAAAGTCTTTAGGAGTACGGCCAAGCGCTCGCTCAACACCGTCAGTCAGGTGTGCATTTCGGCCATCAAGCACGGTCGCGAACAGATAGTCGAGCATCCAGATAACATCTGTGGGCGCGCCGGACTTGGTAAGCTCGTCGATAAATGCGTCATGCGGCACATCGACAAATGTGATCTCGCGTCCCGTTGCGGCGGAGAGTTCCGCAGCAATATCGGACATTGTCATCAGTCGCGGGCCTGTGACTTCATAGACCTCACCATTGTGTCCATCTTCAATAAGCGCAGCGGCCGCAACTTCGGCAATGTCATCAACATCGACAAACGGCTCGGGGGTGCCTCCTGCTGGCAAGGTAATCGCTCCGCCGAGCACCATGTCGATAAAGGCACCTTCCGAGAAATTCTGATTGAACCAGCTGGCACGCACTATAGTCCACTCAAGGCCGCTGTCCTGGACAATTTCTTCGCAAGCCTGAGCTTCCTTCTCGCCGCGTCCTGACAACAGGACCAGGCGTTTGGCACCCCGAAGCCTGGCTCGCGAGACGAGTGCACTGATGGCGTCGGTCGCACCGGGCATCGCCAGATCAGGTGAGTAGGTGATATAGATGCTCGAGACACCTTCGAGAGCGGCATCCCAGCCCGATTCCCGATCCCAGTCAAATGCGGGGATGGCTGTTCGCGATCCTATGCGGACTTCATGTCCCTTTTGGATCAGCTGATCGGCAACCCTCTTGCCGGTCTTGCCGGTTCCACCGATCACCAAGGTGATCTTTTTGTCTTCGGTCTTGTTAGTCATTGGCTTGTTCCCGTTTGTTGGAGACAAGCATGGGATAGATCCGACGCTACAGGTTCTCTTGCCTTAGCATGCCAAGCTTTGTGCAGATGGCGTCAAGGACGCGATGTGGAACTCAACCGATAAGACCGCGGGGTTTCTCCGGCCCAGCGCTTGAATGCTCGCGTAAAGCCGCTTTGTTCTGCAAAACCGGTAAGGAAAGCAATCTCAACGAGCGGATACTGCGTTGTGCGCAGCAAGCGCTCGGACAGCTCCCGGCGAGCATGGTCGACCAGGTCCTGGAACACAGCCCCTTCATCACTCAATTTGCGTTGAAGTGTACGGGCGCTCATACCAAGAGAGCTCGCGACATCAGACAGCTTTGGAATGCCGCTGCTCAAATTTTTCCCGATTTCAGATTTGACCTGAAACGCTACTGGAATGCCCGCCCTAGTTTCAGCCAACATCTCCTCGACCCGCTCGTCAAAAAAGCGAGATATCGCATCGTCGCCAACAGCATTGGGTTGGGCAAGCTCATCATTGGAAATGACTACGGCATTACCCCCGGCGCGATCGGCGAGTGGACATCCAAGATAGTCTTCGAGAAATTTCTTGTCACCGATAAACTCATGCCCACAATAAGCCTCAACGGGCTTGAAATGACGGCCAGAAGCTTCACGGCAAATGGCCGTGAAAGATGCGAAGGTCGCTTCGTTCGACAACTTTGCACCCACTGGAGCCTCGTCGGTCAGGCGCAGAAAACGTATCTCTGTGGTCTCCTCGCCTCGAACTATCTCGAGCGCTCTTACACCGGCGACAACACGAACATAGCGCTGTGCGCGGTCCCAACCATCCATCAGTGTGGGAGAGCTTTTCCATGCTAGGCCAACGGCCCCAAGTTCTTCGCAACGCATCGACATACCAAGTCGAATGTGTGCCCTTGGAAGTCCGTCTTCAGCTTGAGCTATCGTCTCGAGAAGCCCGACATAATCTTCTTCTGAGACCATAGTCGCAAGGTCTGGTGCCGCGTGCATATCGAGCTTGCAAATTGCGAACAACTCGGCTCGATCCAAATGCTCTGGAGCGTGTTCAATCGCCTTGCGCGAATAAATGGAAGAAGACTTCGTCACTAGCTGAAGATAGCTTCATGGTGCGGCTCTTGGAAGAGCGATCGGAAAGTCCCCTTTCACCCTCAATGTCGGCCATTCTAGCTTGGCAAGAATAACGACCGTTTTTGGCGAGCAAGGTCGTTGACATGAACGTCCGCTATTGGGTCGTTTTCAGAATGTCGGCTTTTCGCTCATGATCGAACGATAACAGACTGACCGCTTACGACCCAAAAGCAGAAGTTCATCTAAGTCTGCCCAACTGATGGCCCGTTCCCTACCAACCAATGCCTAATCGATATCAAGGTTATCACGCATCTTTGCTAGGGCTCTACCGAAGCGCTCCAGATCGTTGAAATCCAAACCAGAGAGCAGCCTTTCATAGGTGGCGTCTGCCTCCTTGCGCAATGCTGGCAGTAACTCAATTGCAGCAGGCAGCAGGTGTACATGCCACACGCGCCGATCATTTTGCGCACTTCGTCGTTCGACCAGCTCCATTTTCTCAAGCCTATCGATTGCCTGACCAATACTGGCGCGTTCTAGGTCTAGCCGCTTTGCTAGCTGCGTCTGAGTCATTCCAGGTGTCCGGTAAACATAGGCCAAAGTGCGCCACTGCGTGCGAGTGAGGCCAAACTGCTCGACTGAAAAATCAAAGTTGCGCCGCAAACGCGAGGTTACGTCCTCCAGCAAAAAAACGAACCGATCAGTGTCAGTCAGAAAGCTCTCTGCGGCTGCATCAGCGTCTTTGTCCAAATTGATTTCCATGTGGGCAGCCATACCACCGGGCTGAGAAAAATAAAGTACTTTACTGTAAAATGAATTACAATATAGGAACTGATAGTTATGCCGATTAAAGTTCAAACCATCAGAGGCCATGCGGCGATCGAGCTTGCCGCCGAAGTCTCAGGAAGTGAAATAGGACTGCCTGTCTTGCTTGCGCATGGTGGTGGGCAGACCCGCCGCGCCTGGAAGCGTGTCACTGGTGAACTCACCTCGGCTGGCTTCCGTGTCATTGCGCTTGATTTGCGCGGCCATGGCGACAGCGCATGGTCTGAAGACGGCTCCTATGACCTTCGTGACTTTGCTTCCGATCTCGTTGCGATTGCGTCCCAGCTGGATTGCAAACCTGCGGTTGTCGGTGCTTCGCTTGGCGGGCTTGCGGGCATGATTGCCGAGGGTGAACTTGCTTCGGGTAGCTTCGCCTCGCTCACTCTGGTGGACATCGCGCCACGGATGGAGCCAAGCGGGGTCATGCGCGTGGTGGGCTTCATGGAGAAGCATATTGATCGCGGGTTTGCTTCCGCGGAAGAGGCGGCGGAAATTATCGCCAGTTACATGCCGCATCGCCAGAAGCGCGGGGCTGGAGGTAACCTCAAACATTATCTGCGGCAAAAGGACGATGGCCGCTTCTATTGGCACTGGGATCCAATGTTCATCCGCAACATCATGAATGAGCAGCGCTTGGCTCCAGATCATCAGGAAAGACAGTTTGAAGGGCTGAGCCAAGCGGCGGCAAATTTGTCGCTACCGCTCCATCTAATCCGGGGCGGGTCGAGCGATCTAGTTTCTGAGGAGTCAGTCGCGCACCTGCATGAACTCGTCCCTCATGCCGAATACACGGACATTGCAGGCGCAACGCACATGGTTGTTGGAGATTCCAATGATGCATTTTCGGCTGCAATTGTCGGATTTCTCAAACGCCATCATGGTATGGAGGCAAAGGCCCCGTGACCGCAGGACCAATCGCTATTGATCGTGCGCGGTTGAAGGAGATGCTGCGGAGCGTAATTCTTGCTTGGCTAATTGTCTGCGCGGTAGCTTTGGCAGCGTGTTCGGACAACTCGGAAACCAGCAAGGCGACCGATCAAGCCCAAGCTCAGGCAGAGCCACGCCAAGTCGAAACGATGATCGTAAAGCCCGAGCTCTTGGCCAACCCGGTCAAGGCATTTGGCACCATCGCGGCAAAGCAGCGTAGCGCAATTGGTGCATTGGCCGAAGGTCCGGTCGAACGGATATTCGTCAAAGTCGGCGACCGAGTAACGCGCGGGCAGCCACTCTTCCGAATTCGTCAGGCTGATTATCAGCGGCGGGTCGCAGAAGCGCAGGCAGCAGTTGATCTGACCGAAGCACAAGCGATTGAAGCAGAGCGCCGATATGGCCGGGTGATGGCGCTGGCCCCAAGGGGGTTCGTCTCAAAAGCGCAAGTCGACGCTGTCGAAACCGAGCTGGCCGTAGCCCGTGCGCAGAAGGCGCAAGCCGAAGCCGTTCTTGGAACGGCGAGGCAAGCGCTCAGCGATACGATCACACGCGCACCCTATGACGGCGTCGTGACCGCGCGGTTGGTCGATGAGGGCGTCTATCTCAACAATCGGTTCTCGATGGGCGGGCAATCGGCAGCGCTTGAATTGCAAGAGCTCGGGACAGTAGCCGCTATCGTCAATGCCCCGCAGGAATACGTAGACTCCTTTCGTCTTAACATGCCCGCTCGCGTGTTTATCGAAGGGTTCGATGAGCCGCTCGATAGCATCGTTTACATCATCAATGACCGCGTCGATCCGGAAAGCCGAATGGTTGAACTGCGGCTTCCGATCAGCAACCCGAATTATCGGATTAGCTCCGGACTAGCTGCGCGCGCTCAAATTGAGGTCCCGCCAGAACAGGCAATCATTCTGCCGGGCACAGCAATTCAAGGTGATAACGCCACCGCCATTGTTCTGGTGGTTGAGGATGGCAGAGCGCAGCGCCGCGAGGTTACATACGAAAGTATCGACCTCGACAGAGTTCGCGTTCGGTCGGGTTTAAGCGAGGGAGATGAGGTCATACTCAACCCTCCGGCAACCTTGCGCGCTGGCGAGCCAGTCAAGTCGCGCCGCACCACGAGCGAAACCTAATATGTGGTTGGCCGACGTTTCAATCCGGCGACCGGTCTTTGCCACAATGCTGATTGCATCGCTTGTCGTGCTTGGCATTGTCTCATTTGGCCGCCTAGGCGTCGATCTCTTTCCCGAAGTTGAGTTCCCTTACGTTTCGGTCACCACCGCTCTGCCCGGCGCTTCTCCGGGAACGGTGGAGACAGAAGTCACCGACATAATCGAGGAGCAGCTCAACACAATATCCGGCCTCAAACAGATGCGGTCCATCAGCGCTGAAGGGGTCAGCATCGTCAATCTAGAATTCGAACTTGAGGAAAACGCGGACCTAAAAGCGCAAGAAGTTCGCGACAAAATCTCTCGCCTCGGGGGCGACCTGCCCGGCGATGCTGAACCGCCGGTAATTGAAAAAGTTGACCCAGACGCGGCACCAATCCTTTCGGTGCTTCTTTCGGGTGACTTGCCGATCCGTGATCTGACCACCTTCGCAGACGAAGTGGTCAAAGAACGATTGCAGCGCGTACCGGGTGTTGGCTCGGTTGAGTTGGTAGGCGGACGCGAGCGCGAGATGCGCGTCTGGCTTGATGCATCAGCGATGCGCGCGCGCGGGGTTACAGCGGATGATGTGTTGTCTGCGATCCAGCGCGAAAACGCAGAGCTGCCGGGCGGGCGGCTGGTTATCGATGGGCGGACCCGGCAATTCGGCATTCGCACATTGGCCGAGGCGGCAAATGCGGCAGAGTTTGCAGCGATCCCGGTCGCTTATCGGCCCAATGGGCAAACGGTTAGAATAGGCGATATCGGGCGGGTAGAGGATTCGGTCGAAGACGAAAACAGCTACGCCCAGCTCGACGGCGAACTTGGCGTGGTGCTCGAAGTGCGCAAGCAGAGCGGCGAGAACACGGTCGCAGTAGCAGAGCAGATACGCGCAGAAATCGAGAGCATTGAAGCCACCGCTTCCGAAGGGGTGAACTTTGTCATCGCACGGGACACCTCGCGATTTATCGAACAGGCGATTGGGGATGTTCTGTTCGACCTATTTATCGCAGTGCTGTTGGTCGTGGCAGTTACCTTCCTGTTTCTACTAAGTTGGCGTGCGACGATCATTGTGCTGCTCGCCATTCCGACTTCAATCGTTGCGACCTTTGTTGCATTTGCAGCGTTCGATTTCACCATCAACATGGTGACACTGTTGGCGCTAACGGTCGCGATTGGCCTGCTGGTCGATGATGCGATTGTTGTGGTCGAGGCGGTACAAAATGACGTCGACGAAGGGGTTGAGCCAACAGAGGCAGCGCATTCAGCGACCAAACGCGTGGCGCTGGCAGTCTTGGCCGGAACATTCGCAACGCTGGCGGTTTTTGTGCCGATCGCGTTCATGGAAGGTATCGTCGGTCGCTTCTTCTTCCAATACGGACTTGCAATCGTCTTTTCGGTCAGCGTGTCGATGCTGGTCGCCTTCACGCTGACACCGGCCATGTCGGCTCGGCTACTGCGTCCCGAACATGCCGATAGTGGTTGGCTTGGCAGGATTGAAAGCTTCCATGTCGGGATGCGCAAACGCTATGAACAGCTGGTTGGATGGGCGATAGACCGGCGTTATCTGGTGCTCGGAGGCGCGCTCGCCAGCGTGTTTATCGGTGGCCTATTCGCCTCCCAAGTTCCCAGCACCTTCATGTCGACAACGGATCGCTCTGAATTTCTTGTAACGGTCAAACTGCCGCTCGGAACGGGTATTGCCAGTGCGAAGGAAGCCGCACAGCAAGTCGACATTGCCTTACGAGAGCACCCAGAGGTCGAACTGGTATTTGTGAGTGCAGGCAGCGGAAGCAACCCGAAGGTGCATGAACTCGATATCTATGTTGGCCTCACGCATAAACGCTCCCGTGATCTGTCACAAGATAATCTGATGACATTTGCACGCGACGCGCTTAGCGAAAATGTGCCGAGCGCGCGCGAAATTGCCGTCGAAGAGGTCCCTTGGGTTTCCGGGGCCGGTGTTGGACAGGTCGCCATTGAGCTTATCATCACGGGACGGGATTCAGCCGCAATCAACGACTATGCACAATTGCTCACAGGCGAACTTGCTGCTCAATCCAATTTTGTCGATGTGCGATCAACCTACGAAGGTGGGCGCCCAGAATTGCAAATTGTGGTCGACCGCGACCGCGCGGCAGATTTGGGAATTTCCGCTCGCAGCCTAGCTGCCGCCTCACGCACCCTTATCGGTGGCAGCGATGCGGGGACATTCAACGATAATGAACGGCGCTACGACGTGCGGGTCCGCCTTGATGAAAGCGCGCGGCAGAGCCTTTACGATGTCGAAACACTGCCGTTGCGAACGGGGCAAGGAACGCTGGTCGACCTTGCTTCGGTCGCTACGGTTGAGGTGAATCAGAGCGCCGCAGAAATAGAGCGGATCGATCGATCTCGCCAGATTTCAGTGTTAGCAAACACGGCTCCCGGTGTGCCTTTGAGCGTCGCCGTTTCACAGGTTGAAGATTTGCTGGCGGCTAACCCGTCGCCCTCTGGAGTGGCCACCCAAATGGAGGGTACCGCACGCCGCTTGGCCGAAACGAGCGAGGCCATCATCTTTGCCTTCGGACTGGCGCTTGTGGCGCTCTACATTGTATTGGCGAGCCAGTTCAACAGCTTCGGCCAGCCGATAATTATCATGCTAACCGCGCCGCTATCATTCTCCGGCGCTTATTTTCTGATGTGGGCAACGGGCGAAGAGATGAGCCTCTTCGCCCAAATTGGAATGATCGCGCTGATGGGTATCGTGATGAAAAACGGTATCCTATTGGTCGATCTCGCCAATCAATATCGAGACCGAGGCGACGAGGCCGGTGCTGCGATGCGCAGCGCTGCCCCAGAGCGGTTGCGACCTGTGCTGATGACAGCGCTGGCAGCGGTCTTTGGAATGCTACCTGTGGCGCTCGCGCAGTCCGATGCCGCCGAATGGCGCAACGCAATGGGGTTCATAATCATCGGAGGTTTAACGACCTCGACTTTCCTCACACTGCTCGTCGTTCCTGCAGCTTACGCGGCGGCGTCGGACTTGAGCGGCGGCGTAAGCAAGCTACGCGCGAAACTTACGAAGCTCTGGTCCATCAGTTCAAGCCATGGGGCCTAATAACGGACCACGTTGGATAGTCCGCCTGTACGATTGCCAGAAGTGAAATAGCAGATTTGAATGCTTGTAATGTGTCAGCGAGGCCAAAGCTCGCGAGCACAAAGCGGCATTGTCCGCTTTCCACCCCAGTTTCGGAAATTATTCTGCGCCGTGAACTGAGCCGGAAGCAGACTGTCGGGTCTAGGCGAATTCATTGTCGAAAGCGGCTATTCGAATAGATCCGTCACGCCAATGCCATAAGGCTGGCATTGCCCCCTGCGGCCGTGGTGTCGATCGATACCGAGACCTCTTCCAAGAGCCAGTCGGCGCGGCAAGCGAGTCCTGCTCCTCCCGCCTGCACAATCGGGATCGGTCCGTCCTTGGCTGCGATATCCTCCAGGAGCGGGATGATACTGCGATCAGGCTGCAGCTCTATGAGAACCTGCGCTTCGTATCTGACCTTTCCCGTTAGCGGAACGTGATCAGTCACTGCCAGTGTAATCGGATTGTCCATAGTTTGATCTCCGTTCCAGCAGGGAAATTTGCGCGCCAGTTATGGTTGGGAAGCAATATCCCCGGCGGCAGAGCCACCGGGGATCACAGAGCGACTATCTGTGTTTGCTATTTCGATTGCGACGCAAGGAAGCTTTCGTAGACCAATCCGTACGCGGTGTGGCCACCAAGCACACCGCCAAGGGCCATGCCATTCTCAGAACGCCAATCATCCATGACCTCAGCCAGCACTGACGCCCAGGTCGTAACTTTGACGCCGGCTTGGCTCATCCGGAGCATCGCAGCATCTCTGGTAACTTCGTCCCATGTTCCCGAGGCATCGACTACCGCATAGACATCATATCCCTCTGTGACTGCGGAGAGTGCAGGGAAAAGCAAACAGACGTCAGTGACAATCCCCGCCATAATGATCTTTTTACGACCAGTGGCTTCAATCGCGGCTTTGAACTCGGGAGACTTCCAAGCATTTATTTCTCCCGCGCGGTTGATCACTTTGTCGCCGAGGACATCGGTGATTGCAGACGAAACCGGACCGTTGGGACCTTCAGGCATAGACGCGGTAATGACTGACGGAATGCCCGCTGTGACAGCCATGCTGGTCAGGCCGTTGATGTTCTTATTCAGCGTCTCAGGCAAAATATCCCGTACACTTGCAAGCAATCCCGTCTGGTGATCGATCATCGCCAAAACAGCGTTGTCGGGCGTCAAAAATTCTGAATGGAGGTTAGACATTGTAATGCTCCTTAGTTGATGATTGAATTGGTTAAACAAGCGTTCCGACGACAACGAGCTGAACGTTGGTAGTGGCTGTGAAGGAGGCGTCTGCGCCTCTGATAAGGTCGCCATCGGTGACGGTAGTATCATTCACCTTCCCGTCTCCAGTCGCGACATAGGCCAAGTACGGATCGCTCAGTCCGATGCTTTCGCCTGCCTTGAGCATGGCCACGTCGATTGTGGTTTGTGCAGGAAACGGCAGCCCATCTTTGGTTGAGCCGCCATAAATTCGGGTAGTGTTTCCCCAAGTTGCGGACGACTTCTCATATCGAGCAGGCTGTCCGCTCACTTCGGGCATGACCCACAGTTGCAGCATCCGGTTCTTTGTATTGTCGGGGTTTACTTCATTGTGGCTAAACCCTTCACCACCTGCACTTTGCACTTGGGCATCAAATGTATCGAGCGAACCGCCATGTTTTAGCGAGCCCTTATGTGCGATACGGCCTTTCACCATGACGGAAATCACGTCGATCTCTTTGTGCGAATGCATACCTGTTTCACCGTTCGGATCGAACTGCGCGTCGGCCAGATAGACAAAGTTGCCGAGGCCGTCCCAAGCTTCAGGATTTGCTCGGTCACCCCAGAGTTTTTTACCTGTCACTAGACGGTGCTCTTTCAGACCAGAAAAACCGCCCAACGTGAGTTGGTCACGATGCAGAATTTCTAGATTTTGAGGTGTCATGTCGGTTCCTAACAAATGCGTTGTTTCGCTTGAGGAACTAGATATATAATTCTAACTGCAGATCAATTGAGCCAATTTATAAAACTGAGTTCTGAATTTGGAACATAGAGATTTGAACGATCTGGCCGTTTTCGCGGCTATCGCACAAACAGGCACAATAACCGGTGCGGCAAAGAAGCTGCACCTACCAAAATCGAATGTAAGTCGCAGGCTGGCGCGCTTAGAAGCGCGGCTTGGCGTTCAATTGGTCGAGCGCAATACTCGCAGCAGCCGGTTGACGCCAATCGGTGGTGAATATGCGAGCTATTGTCGTTTGATGGTTGAGGAGGCGAATGCCGCTGACGCGATTATTGAAGCAAGTTTGGCCGAGCCGTCGGGAGAACTGCGTGTTTCCGCGTCTGTTCTAGTCGGCCAACAGATTATCGCTCCGGCGATAGCGGCCTATGTGCGGCAGTACCCAAAAGTGCAGGTCGTCCTTGAGCTCACAAACGCACGGGTGAACCTTATTGAAGAGGGCTTTGATTTGGCATTCCGCATTGGTGAAAACCAAGACGCAGGATTGATTTCGCAAGCCATTGGGTCATTTTGGCTGAAGTTATATGCTAGTCCAGACTACCTCAGCGTTGCCGGGACACCAAAGTCACCAGCGGATCTGATGGCACATCAATGTTTGGTTGTTAGCAATGAAATCAGGGCTACAGGTTGGATGTTGAAACAGAACGAAGAAGTGTCCGAGATCAAAGTGCCTAGCTCCGCAGTGATCAATGATTTTCTGACGTTGCGAAATCTAGCAATTGCTGGCGGGGGCATCGCGATGCTGCCAACCTATGCTGTGCGTGCCGAATGTGCATCGGGCAGACTTGCGGAAGTTCTTCCAAAATGGAGCTCCACCAACGCCAAACTTTCGGCACTCTATCCAAGCCGTCGCGGCGCAACAGTCAAGCAACGTGCATTCATCGAAAGCGTGAGAAGCATTGCAGAAAGCTTGGTGTGATTGAATACGACGAGCTGCTCTCGAATGTCCGCTTTCCACCCCAATTTCAGACATTCATGAGGCGGGTTTGAACCGCTTTTTCCAGACATTATCGTTTGGGCCGCTAAGCACAGTAGAAAGTCTCCGCTCGCTTAGAGTAAAGCGCCAGCAGCATTGTCCTCAAAGACCTCGGTATCGCGGATGTACCTTTGCAGCATGGCATCGGAAGCGTGGCCGGTTTGTTGCCTGATCTTCCATGATGATATGCCCGCTTGCGCAGCGCTGGTAACAAAACCTGATCGAATACTATGGCCAGAAAAGCCCACGTGAGCGATTCCAGCTTCTGCCAGCCGTAGCTTGATAAGCAATGAGACAGCGTGCCCAGACAGCGCTTTCTGTGACACAGAGCCATGTCGATCAATGCTTCTGAAGACAGGTCCATCCTCAATCTTTGCTGCTTCGAGCCAATCTCTTAAGGCCTTCACCGGACAGAAGCGGCCTCGCGCAAATGGCACCCCGATAGCTCTGCCACGACCCATCTGATCGGTCTTGGAGCGACGAAGCGTCAGGACCATGCCTTTCTCATGGCGAGCGACGTCATGAACGTTTAGTCCCACCAATTCAGATCGTCTAAAGCCCCCTGCAAAACCGACCAATAAGAGCGCTCTGTCGCGAATACCCCTTAAGTCTTGAGGGATGGCCCCTAGGACTTCAAAGAGAATCTCTCGCGTGAGCGGTGCGGCTTGCTTGGCTGGCCTTCCATGGCGCCTTCTAATGCCTCTCAGCACAGATTTGACCAACTCAGTTTTGGTGGGGTCAAGTTCATGCATTGCCCTATGGGCCTTAGAGATTGACGCAAGCCATCGAGTTATCGTGGAGCTTGAATGGCTCTCCGCATGGTCTGCTAGATAAGCGGCGATGGTCTCACGAGAAGCCGGCAGAATCCCACCCCAAGCTTCAAAGCGTCGAAGATCAGAAGCGTAAGCTCGACGCGTATTGTCTGAAAGGCTTTCACGAACAAGTTCATCAACCTCTTCTTCGAACTGCCCTTGTGGAGTGCTCGTGCAATTAATTGCACGAGCTTCAGCGACACCCCTCTGGTTGGTGCAATTAATTGCACGAACGTCTCTAGAGGTTTCATCGGGTCGGTTTTTTGACTCCGATAAGTGGGGTTTATCGAATGTTAGACCGCTCATGCCAGATTAACCCCAGCCAGTTCGAGCCTAATCGCGTTCAGATGATCGATATTGTCAGCAACAGCGTTCACAAGCGGTTCAATACCGCAAGGAGGGCAGCCGGCTTTCCGCATATCTGCTGTCCTGCCCGCTAGCTCCAATTCAACTGATCCCGCCCACTCTAGACGCTGCACCACCGGGGCTGCATCTACATAGAAGCCTGCCATGCAGGCGGCAGCCAAATAATTCTCAGGACAGACGTAATGACCCAAGCAATCAGATACAGGTTCGCTCTCTTGAATGAGTTTGCGGAACGCTCGTTTCCCAATCGAAGTATGTTTGTCCCACACCCAAGTCGGCACCTCATTAACGTAGCAATATTCGGGCAACTTCTGATGGAAGACGAATAGCGAACTATCTACGTCCGAAACCGCAGCATCCAGTAACGGCAAGGGAAGCACAATCCCGTCCTTAAGCAACTTGAAGCCTCGCAAGCAAAGGTCGATTGCATCATGCGATTGGCGAGGCAAAACACTTCTCAGGCTACTTTGCCGCTCAGACTGGATCGATAGCGCCCTCTTTTCGGTTCGTCCGCAAGTATCAATCAAGATTGCCATTCTCGTGATCAATGGCTGGCTAGGATCGCCAGCAATAGCGAGAACTTCTGACAAGTCTGACTGTTCTACTCGTTCACCAACGGATTTTGATAGGAGGTGCTGCCTGGCGCTACAAATAAGATGATCCGCAGAACGGGACTTTGGGCTCTCTGCGAGCGTTACAATTGCGTCACCTATACCGTGGCTTGCCGCCGAGGTGCGGTCACTTAAATGATGTTCGGCCAATTCCAAGACGCGGCCCAATGCTTTTGAGTTTGCTACACCCACATCCTCAAATGCGATGGCAAGCAGGCGCCTCCATATTCCTTTACCTCGTTTGGGTAGCAGTTTCTCGGCAGCCAGAAGGGCCAATTCTGCTTCGCCCCTTCGTATGGCTTTCTGTAGCAGCGAGCTCGATGTGTAAGCATCGTTAAGCAGCTCTCGTGGGCAGTTGTACTCGTTCATTCTCACCTCCTTTGGGGAGGTCAAATGCGAGATGCCCAGATCGAACTTTAGGGTTGCCGCCAGACTAGTGAAGAGAAATTTCGAGATACCATCGATCGGCTCTCATACAGAAAATGCTCGATTGATCAGGCTGAAGTTATCAAGATCAATGTGCCTGTTTTTTTGGCCTGTTGCATTGACCCCTTAAACAAGGAAATACGTTAAAAATCAGAGCACTCCCTGTTTCGAGCGTGTACGATTCTTACCAACAGTTTGCTACCCTAACCATGTTGTAGCCGAGAGACCCCTGGCTACAACATTTTGGGCGGTCTGCGACAGCCAAAACAGGGCCTTTCTACAAGAAGTTGGTGCAGTTTGTAGCTGAACGCTCAAAAAAGTTCCATTTTCTACAAGGATTGAAGCAATTCTGTAGGCGATCCTAGATTAAAACATGGATTTCTACAGCGGGATTAGGGGAAGGCTTTGGGATCGGAGACCAAAGACTGGTCTAAGGCCTTTGGCCACTGAGACCAGATTTGCTCAGGATTCCACCAACCTGTTCCAAGTGTTTTAAGGTGCTTGCGATAGGCAGTTCGGCGTTTTTTCGCCAAGGAACCAAGAGCATTCTCCAATCCAATTTTCGCAACCGTGCAGCAAAACCTCATCCATTTGCTCGCGCTAATCTCCGCAGCGGGCTGGGTTAATTTGGGCGAGACAAGGAAGAGTTTGCCGAATGGATTCTCCAACATTGGGAGTTCTGATAGCTGAAGATTGGGCATTCGTAGTTTCCGCTCAATTCTAACGCAGGGGCCGAACTTGTTTCCTTGACCTTTGGCTATTCGTTTCTTGTGTCGGTCATAGATAGAAGTTTGATTGGATTTGGGCTTGCCAAGTTCGACCGTTTGCAAAAGGCCATCGCTCTCGAAATGCTTCACGGTCAGACATTGTGGTGGGATGATTAGAAAGTCAGCCATCGTCAGACCATAAACGTCTGTCGCAATGTCAATTCTGGTTATTCTTCCATGCTTGATGAAGAAGCTCCAGCCGTCGGGCACAAGTGTCGAGAGCCAAGCATTCAGTTCAATCATTCCTTCTGATCCGAGATCGACGGGCACGAAGTCAATTCGAAGCTTTGTCACACCGTCATCGTCGCTCGCGAATTGATAGTGCGGCCAATGCTTAGAATTCACCACTGATGGAAGTTTTAGTCTGAAGGCTTTTTTGAACCCTTTGCTTGCCTTTGCAGGAACATAGTCAGCAGGGTCCTCAGCAGCCCACCAATGTGACCCTCGCAAATCGCTTTGCAACACCTGGTCGTGAACATTGACTACCACGCTAAGTCTATCAATGAACGGGCTTGAGCATTGGGGCAGAGACTTGGATTGAAATTTCATAGTTTGGGTCGAAATGACCATGGTTTTGGCCTTGTTAGAGCAGCCCTCGTTCGAGGTCTCACTAACGAGCACTCCATCAATAGTGACGCTTCCCATGGGCTTAGTCCTCGATATGATTTAGCGAAGCAAACCAACGTTCGGCGTCTTCCGTCTTTATTCGTGTCGCCCTCCCAATCTTCAAGAAGGAAATTTCACCCTTATTTTTCAGCCGATAGACTGTCGCGCGACTAATAGAATACCGCTCTGAAAAATCTCGTATTGATATAAGTTGGGCCATACGGACCTCCTGGACTTTTTAGTTGGCTTTCTGGGTGCGCCAACCTTCTGCCCCTTTGCATTACGTCCAATTCCGGAAACACAAGTTGAGGGAATACTGCCCAAACTTGTAACAGCCAAACCCACGACGAACCGTTCGTCTTATGCGGCAGGGTGTGCCGTGCAGTTAATTGCACTAACTTGCTAGCTAGGTTCTCAACTTGCTTTCAGCATGTCGAGATAGTCGCTCCACCACTGAAGCATTTCGACTCTCTCATCCCAATATTCGGCACGGTGATAAGCACCACGGACAGCGCTAGAATCGCCATGAGCGAGTGCTCGCTCGATGGCATCCGGATTCCACTTACCGCTTTCATTAAGGAGTGACGACGCGCTGGCCCTAAATCCATGGGCAGTCATGGTCTCTGAATCATAACCCAGCCTTCTTAGAGCCTGTGTGAGCGCGTTTTCGCTGAGCGGGATAGTATTGTTGTGATAAGCAGGAAAGACATAGCTCTTACGGGACTCATGGGTTCTCGCCTCCAACAGAAGCTCTTTGACTTGTTTTGACAATGAGAACGAATGGGCTTTTCTTGCCTTCATGCGTTCGGCCGGGACGGTCCAGCTACCGCCCTCAAGATCAATCTCGGACCAGACTGCTTTTCGTAGTTCGCCGGGACGCAAAAAAACATGAGGAGCGAGTTTCAATGCGATACACGTCGACGGATAGCCCGAATAGCTATCGATGGCCCTCAGAAGGCCTGCAAATTTTGCAGCATCTGTTATTGCAGGATAGTGTCGGACCTTTGGCGATGTAAGCGCATCTCTTAGAAGCAAAGCGGGATCGCTTTCTGCCCTCGTAGTCGCGACGGCATATTTGAAAACACGGCTTGCAAAGCTAAGCGTCTTCTTTGCCGTCTCATGGTGACCCTTCGCCTCAAGCTTTTTGAGCGCAATCAGCAACAATTGGGGGCTGACATTGTCGATCGGCAGACGCCCGACGTCAGCCTCAAGCAAACTCAGGAACCACCACAGCTTCTTCTCGGTCGCCTTGGCAATGCCTTCCTTTATCCGCTTCTCAATATACTCTGTGGCCACGCGTTCAAAACTATTCTCGACGCCGAATTTTGCGGCAGCCTTGGCCTTCCTATGTTCGAGCGCTGGGTCGATCCCATCTCTTAAGAGGCGCCTGGAATCGTCTCTCTTACGTCGAGCTTCCGCCACACCAACCTCGGGGTAGCTGCCGTAGCTCATGGTTTTCTCTTTGCCCGCAAAGCGAAGTTTGTGTTGCCAAAGTTTGGAGCCACTCGGCTTCACCAATAGGTATAGCCCTTTGCCGTCTCCCTTTTTGTACTGGCAATCTCGAGGCTTGAGAGCTTTGGCTTGAGAATCAGTCAAAGGCATTCGAGAATCCTCTAAACACCCCTTTTGGATACCCCCAAGCATACCCCCTCGATAAATGAACTATGGGGGTACAACCTGAGACACTACGAACAAAAAGGGCCTGAAACCCGCAGTATTCTGGGGTTTTGGCGAGAGAATCAGCAATGTCAAGAAACGGTGTTATGGTGCCCAGAAGAGGACTCGAACCTCCACATCCTTGCGAATACTAGCACCTGAAGCTAGCGCGTCTACCAATTCCGCCATCTGGGCACGGGAGCAGTCAGATCATCCAAAGATCTTACCGCGGTAGGCGCGGGCCAATAGCGGTGGACGGCTCTGCCTGTCAACGCTTGTCATCAGATGATTTCAATTCCCGGCAACCCCATATTGGAATGCTTGCAGATATGCCGGCATTGCGGCAATGCGTCCCCAACACGATCCAGCCCATTTACGAGAATCATTATGGCCAAAACAGCACCCCTGACAGACAAGCTTGTGACCGTTTTTGGCGGAAGCGGATTTTTGGGCGATTATTTGGCGCAGGCCCTGCTGGAGCGCGGTGCGCGTCTGCGTATTGCCAGCCGCAATCCAGAACGCAGCCACAAGCTTAAACCGCTCGCCAATCTGGGTCAGATCCAGTTTGTTCGCTGCGATATCGCCAATCCGGACCAGGTTCGCGCTGCAGTGCAGGGCGCCGATGCGGTGGCCAATCTGGTCGGCAGTTTCGGCGGCGATCTGATGAAGCTGATGGGTGATGCGGCAGGCGACACGGCAGCAGCGGCGAAAGAGGCGGGTGTAAGCACGCTGGTCCATATCAGCGCCATCGGTGCCAGTGCGGAGTCCGCTTCCAGCTATGCCCGTGCCAACGCCCATGGTGAGGAGCTGGTTCGCAAGCATTTCCCTCAGGCCACGATCTTGCGGCCATCGGCGCTGTTTGGTGAGAATGACAATTTCGTCAATCTATTCGCAGGTTTGGTGCAGATGTCTCCCGTATTGCCTGTGTTCGGGCCGGAATCGCCGCTGCAACCGGCATTTGTCGATGATGTTGCCGAAGCGATTGCCACGGCCTTGTCCGATCCGGAAAAGCACGGTGGCAAGACGTATGAACTGGGCGGTCCTGAAGTGATGACCATGATGGAATTCAATCAGCGGATTGCCAAAGCTCAAGGGCGCAAGCGGACATTCCTGCCTGTGCCGGACGCCGCGTCGGCCATCTTTGCCGCTTTGCCGCTAACGCCGATTAATCGCGATCAATGGGTCATGCTGAAGGAAGGCAATTGCGTATCAGGCGCGTATCCCGGGTTCGACAAACTAGGGATCGAGCCCAAGCCGCTTGGCCTGTTCCTCGACAAATGGATGGTTCGCTATCGCAAGCATGGACGCTTTAGCGCGCCAAACGTGCGGTCGGCTGGCTAGAAACCTCCGGCCCTGGCCTAAGCTTGGGGAGCCGCCTAGGATTCGGGTTCTGCCTCAGCTTCCGGCGAGGCCTCGTCCTCTGCTGGTGGCAAAAGATTGATCGGCTCAACCAACAAAATCGCCCCTTCGCTGCCCGTGACGCGAACCTTGTCTCCCTCGATACCATCGGGGCCCCGCGCCAGCCATTCGCTATCGCCAAATTTGACCCGGCCGGTGCCGCCGTCAAACGCTTGTGTGATAATGGCGATCTGACCAATCATCCGCGACCCTCGCTGGTTCATCAGCGGGTCTGAGCTGACAATGGGAGAATCTCGCAAGAAACGGCGCGCACTGAAGGCAGAGATTAGCGCGAGTGAGACAAACACGATGACTTGCGCGGGCAGTCCCAATCCGAGCCCGAAAGTCAGCGCCCCTGTAATCAGCGCGGCAACCGCCAACCAGATAAGATAGACCCCCGGCACCAGCATTTCGAGCGCGGCAAGCACCAAGCCGATGACGACCCATGCCCAATGCGGGTCCAAGCTGTCAAAACCGTCCATCAACTGTCGCCGGAACGCGGCACGCTGGCGCGAACGCGGCCTTTGGGCACAGGCGTACCCGATCGGGCGGTGACGTTACCTTCGGCCGGCTTGAGCGCATCGCCTAACAGTTCGCCAATGCCGCCTAGCGATCCGATCAGCTGCGTTGCCTCAACCGGGAACAGAATAGTCTTAGCATTGGGGCTGTCAGCAAACTTCGCGACCGCTTTGGTGTATTCCTGAGCGATGAAGTAGTTGATCGCCTGATTACCCGATGCGGAAATAGCGTCCGACACCATCTGGGTTGCTTTCGCCTCGGCTTCAGCCGCCCGTTCGCGCGCCTCGGCATCGCGGAATGCAGCCTCTCTGGTGCCTTCTGCCTTGAGGATGGCGGACTGTTTGTCGCCTTCTGCGCGCAGAATGTTGGAGGCACGATCGCCTTCGGCTTCCAGAATTTCGGCGCGCTTCAGCCGTTCTGCCTTCATCTGCCGAGCCATAGCTTCAGAAATGTCGACAGGCGGGCGAATGTCCTTGATCTCTACCCGGGTGATTTTGACCCCCCAAGGCGAGGTTGCGTGGTCAACAACCGACAACAGCCGGGCGTTGATTTCGTCGCGCTTGGACAGCGTACCATCAAGGTCCATCGATCCCATCACCGTGCGCAGATTGGTGGTGGTGAGCGCCATAATCGCAGCGTATAAATTGGCCACTTCATAGGCCGCTTTGCCTGCGTCCAACACTTGGAAGAACACCACGGCATCCACACCCACCATGGCGTTATCTGCGGTGATGATTTCTTGGCCTGGAATGTCGAGCACTTGCTCCATCACATTCACCTTGCGGCCAACCCGGTCGATAAAGGGGATGATGATGTGCAGGCCCGGTTCTGCTGCGAGGGTAAACTTGCCCAGCCGTTCGATGGTATAAACGAAGCCCTGCTTCACAACCCGCACGGCGAGCAACATAAACACGACCAGCAAGAACAGCAGACCGATCAAAGCATATTCCATCGCAATTTCCCTCAAATTCCAGAATTTCAGCAGTGTAGCCTGACTTGACCGCGGGTCAAAGTGAAAGCGGATGACTATTCGCAATGCTGGCCATGGCAATGGCTGCGAATATATTGGCCTGTAAGGAACGGCTATAGAGCATCTGTGTCCGGACTATAGCGCGCTTTTGTACAAGGAGAGCTTGGCCGCATAGGCTTTCTCCGCAGCCGCCTCAGCATAGGATGGGCTGTCCGGAACGGTCCAGCCATGGTCGCCATCGAACACTTCTACCACCGCCGTCAATTCGGCAGCATCCGAAGCCTCTCGCAGCACAATCTTGTCATCAGGTGCCTCGGCGTCGTCGTCCTTAGCGATGGCGAACAGATATTGTGTCTGCGTTTCAGCCAACAGACGGTGCGGACTGGCCGCATCGTCGCGCACCAAGCCGCCACCATGAAAACTGGCCGCTGCCTTGACCCGGATAGGCACGCTATGCGCGGAATAGACGGTGAAGGGTCCGCCCATGCAATAGCCTTCCGCCCCTATGCCGCGCGCACTGTCGACCTCGGCCTGCTGGTCAAGCCAGGCGACAATCGCCGCTGCATCCCGGCCAATCGCATCGGAGGACAAATTGCCGCGCATGGCCCGCGCGCGATCCCAGCCGCCATCGGCAAAACTGGCAAAGTCTGGCCAGATTACGCCTTGCGCGTCACGGTAATAGGGATTGACCAGGAGCACCGCATAACCATCGCTTGCGGTGCGATGCGCCATGTTGATGTGCGAGGCACGGATCCCGGCGATATCGGGCCAGTGGATCACGCCGGGGGCTGCGCTGCCTCCAGCAGCAGCAAAGAACAGCGCGTCCATCGTCCCATCTTCCGTTTCGAAAGAGACTGCCTTTCCGGCTAATCCTGCGTCGGAGCCTGAATTCTCTTCAGCCGAATTTTGCTCAGCCGGCATACACGCTGCAAGAGAGGCTGCCCCGGCGGCGACACCAAATTGGCGGCGAGAGAGGCGATCCTTGGCCCAAGTCTTAAGCTTCTTTTCATCACACATCGGGGCATCTCCTTATCACGGTGGGATCGGGTTAGGCCGAGAAGAAATTCAGCTCCAACAATACATTGTTCGGGTCGGCGGTGAAAATCTGCTTCAATCCGATCGCGGACAGATCATTGACCGAATAATCGGCGCCGCGCGCATCCAGCCGATCTTTAACCTCGTCAAAATCGCCACACCGCAGCGCCACATGGTGAATGGCACCCGTTTCTGCTCCGGGGGCAACCTGGCGGTCATATTGGCGCGGACAGTCAATCGAATTGAGATGCAAGATCGCTTGATCGGATGAATCATACATCCAGCGCACCTGATCCGGCTCTAGTGGAGGTGGGCCATCGCGCGCTTCCAGATCGAGCAATTCTGCATAGAAGCGGGCGGTTTCATCCAACCGATCTGTAATGATGTTTACGTGATCCAACCGTTCAACAATCATGTGGCTCGCTCCTGATCAATTGCAGCCTACCCGTTAAATACTATGGTCCGCCCTGCACTGATTAACACACGCTCGGCAATATGCAGCCGAACAGCCTCGGCCAAAACGCGGCGTTCAATATCGCGCCCCTTCCGGACCAATTGCTCGGGACTGTCTGCATGGGTGATCGGCTCGACGTCCTGATGGATAATCGGGCCTTCATCCAAATCGGTGGTAACATAATGGGCGGTTGCACCAATCATCTTGACCCCGCGCTGATGCGCCTGGTGATAGGGCTTTGCTCCCTTAAAACCGGGCAAGAAGCTATGATGAATGTTGATGCAACGACCTGAGAAATATGCGGTCTGCTCGTCTGACAGGATTTGCATATAGCGCGCCAGCACGATCAATTCTGCATCACATTCTTCTGCGATTGCTCGAACCTGCGTCTCTTGCTCTGCCTTGGTCTCGGGCGTGATCGGCAAATGATAAAAAGGCACATCGCCAATGTCAGTGGAATCAATCGCCTCGCGCGGGTGGTTGGATATGATGGCCACCGGCTCCATCGCCAGTTCGCCAATCCGCCAGCGATAGAGCAAGTCCGCAAGACAGTGATCAAATTTGCTGACCAAGATCAATACGCGACGTGATCGATTGGCCTGAGCCACCTTCCAATTCATGCCCATTTCATTCGCAAGACCGGAAAAATCAGACCGAATTTTGTCGCTGCTGAGCGCACCTGGGTCAAACTCGACCCGCATGAAAAAGGCATCAGTAGATTGATCGTTAAACTGCTGGGCTTCAAGAATGTTGCAGCCTCTGTCCGACAGGAATGTCGAGACGCGGGCGGTGATTCCCAGCCTATCAGAGCAGGACAAGGTCAAAACCAAGGCATTCATCGCTTGAGTCACCGCTTTGACAGCGCCTCTTCGCATTGCAGCATCAATTTGTGCATGATGTCCGCCACGGGCTCTTCTTCCTTGAGCATCCCGACCGATTGGCCCGCCATGATCGAACCGCTTTCAACATCGCCGTCAATCACGGCTCTGCGCAGGGCGCCTGCCCAGAAATGCTCGATCTGTAATTGCGCTTCGCCCATTTCGATCTCGCCAGAATCCAGCCGCTTCGCGACTTCGATCTGCTTGGCGGTGAATTCTTCTGTACCCTTGTTCTTCAACGCGCGCACCGGGATAACCGGCAAACGCGGGTCAACTTGTACGCTGGTAATGGCGTCGCGAGCATTGGCTCGGAAAAATGCTTTCTTGAAATCCGGGTGAGCGATGCTTTCCTGCGCGCAGGCAAAGCGTGTTCCCAATTGCACGCCCACGGCGCCCATCTCCAGATAGCTTGCAATGGCCTGTCCGCGGCCAATGCCGCCCGCCACGAATACCAGATGATCTTCGCTCAGTTCGGGCAAGAATTCTTGCGCCAAGACGCTGGTTGAAACCGGACCGATGTGGCCGCCTGCCTCCATCCCTTCGATAACCAAAGCATCGCCGCCGCTGCGTAGCAATTTCTTGGCCAACGCCAAGGTCGGCGCAAAAACGATGACCTTGGCCCCGAAAGCCTTGATCGCCTCGACGCTGCCTTTTGGCGGAATGCCGCCCGCCAGCACCACATGGGTCACGCCATGTTTGGCGCAAATATCGATCAGGTCAAACAATTGCGGATGCATGGTGATTAGATTGACCCCAAATGGCTTGCTCGTCAGCGCTTTGGTCGCGGCAATCTCTGTATCCAGCAAATCCGGCGTCATCGCTCCGCATGCAATCACCCCAAAGCCACCGGCATTGGAAATGGCCGAAACCAGATTGCGTTCGGAAACCCAGCTCATCGCGCCGCACAGGATCGCATGTTCAGAGCCGAGAAAATCGGTGCCGCGCTGCATCAGCGCGTGGGTTTTGGGAAAATCAGTCATTGCGCGCGATTAGGCGCGATAGCCTTTGTGAGCAAGCCGGTGGTTGGCATCAATGCTGCCGCTGTTGCGTTTGCCTCGCGATGACGGGGCCAGATAGCTGGGAGATTCATCGCCCAATTCAGCCCGCCCGCCCCCGCTAACCCGGGCCAACACCAGCCCGCGCTCGGCCTTGGCTAGGATGCTGTCGAGAGAGCCGGCAATGGTGGCTACCCCTGCGCTGGCCTTGACCACGCCCGCGCTGCCTGATGATCCACCCGATGATCCTGTTGTCACGCGGGCAAAAGTGGAGATGATCTCTTCAATCAAAGCATAGGCGCTGTGCTGATGTGCATCGGGCAACAACATAGCAAATCGCCCACCTTCCAGACGGGCAACACTGTGTCCGGGTTGCAGCATGACATTCAGGAATTGCGCGAATGCAATAACCACTTCGTCTGTGGCCGCCTGTCCAAAACGCAGGCCCACGGCACGAAAATCGTCGATTTCCAGCAGGGCCAGAGCCCCGCCGGGTCCGCGCTCCAACAGATAAGATGCTGCCGACATGAATGCACGGCGATTGGGCAGGCCGGTAAGAGAATCCGTCATTGCCGCGTCCATTAATTGCTGTTCGCGCACATGGCTGGGTTCAATTTCTCTCAGCACCCCAACCAGACCAGACATCTGACCAAATTCGTTGGGTGAAGGGCGCAAGGTGAGAGAATACCACTGACCTTGGCACGCTGGATCGTCTCCGCTTTGCTGCGTAACTGGTCCGGCAAATTGCACATTTTCGGTGGCGGTGATGCCGGTCAGCGCATCTTCGATATAGGCGCAAATGGCGCTGCGCTCCTCGCCTGTGGCAAGGTCCGCCAAATGCGGTGCGATCAACATTTCTGAAAGATCGATACCTAGGGGCTCTAGCCCCGGCGAGGCATGTTGCACATACCCCTTGGTATCGGTGCGTACTATAATGTCACCAGCCATTTCGGCCAGCAAACCGTATAGTAACGTTCCGTCATTGACGGAAATGACTCTGTTCATGGCCGATTGCCCCCGGCTTGCGCGACTTATCCTCGCTGAGCCGTATTTCAGTCAATCCTACACCCAGTTAGTTAACTTTTGACCCTTGGAATTCTTTTTATTTATATTTATTCAATAGTATTACACTAAAGAACCCAATTGATCGTTAGGTGGTTAGATTAACCCAACTAAAATACGAATCAACACTAAGTTCTGTTTACCATAATAGAAATTTTCCGGCAGTCGAAAATCCGTATGAGCACCTAATTATCTGTTTCTACAGCTCAATCATGATTCGCACTTTTTCAGGTGCGGTACCAAATGCATCGGCAATCTTGCGTTTGCTGGAATCCAACAGATCGTTCACTGCAGGCGGAACGGCCATTGCGGCCAAGTCTTGAGGAGAGATGTCGAGCGCTTTGGCAATGTCGGGCAATCGGCTTTCAACAGGCCGCGCCTTGCCCTTTTCCCAAGCCCAAACGGTTGGCTTGCTGACCCCCAATTGACCTGCCACATCGGCCAAGGTCATTCCGCGTTTCTTGCGCAATTGCTCCAGTTGCTTGCCCATGGTGGCGCTGGACGATTGGCGCAATCCCGTCGGCAGGGCGGTCGTTTCGCTCAAACCCGGGCCACCTTTGAGCTGCATAGCGCTGAGTGCGGCCTCGCTGATGGGGCGATCAAACTGACAGCCAAACAGCGGAGCGCTGCTCCACGCCACACGCGCCTCAACCGCGCCCGTTTCCGGTAATTCAACCGTCAGCGTCTCATTGGGAACCAGATTGATATTGGTTTGGAGCAGCAGACCGGTGATCGAGACGTTATGCACCATGACATTGGTTTTCTCCCCCGAACGCAAGGTACCAAGGGCCTCCAACTGCAAATGGCGCCGGGGGTGCCGCCGTGTGCCTGGCTCTGTATTGCCTGGGGCAGTTTCAATTGTGTGCAGATAAGCGTTGCCGGACAAACCGTTCTCTCCTGTTAAGAGAGAGCACCGTCAACCGAGCGGGTTAAGATCGATTAGCAAACGACAATGAATGCTCTGATAAGGATAAAATTTGCAGCTGAATTTAGCCCGGCGGCTAAACACGCGATCAGGCGTCCGTGTCTTGCCGGTCCAAGCCATAGGCGGTGTGCAGCACGCGAACCGCCAATTCGGTCTCATCTTCGTCAATCATCACGCTGACTTTGATCTCTGAAGTCGAGATCGCCTGAATATTGATCCCACGATCGGACAAAGCCCGGAACATGGTGCTGGCCACACCTGCGTGACTTTTCATGCCGACACCAACCACGCTGATCTTGGCGATCTTGCTGTCAGTGATGACGCGGTTGAACCCGATCGCCTCACGCTTGTCTTCCAACAAGGCCTGCGCGCGCGCCAGATCGGTCTGCGGCACCGTAAAGGTCACATCGGTTTCACCCTTATCTCGGCCGACGTTCTGAATGATCATGTCGACATTGATCGACGCCTCGGCCAGTGGTTCGAAAATATGGGCTACAGCGCCGGGTTCGTCCGGGACGCGGGTGAGAATGATTTTGGCCTCATTCTTGTCATGCGCAATTCCGGTGACGTGTTGGCGTTCCATATCGCCATTCTCCACTAATTGATCCATTTCTTCGTCCGACACGATCATGGTGCCGGGCAGCTCGTCGGCGGGTACAGCGTCATCGCCCAGAAAGCTGGAGAGGACTTGCAACCGCACGCCCTCTTTCATCGCCAGCCCAACAGAGCGGGTTTGCAGAACCTTCGCTCCGACCGATGCAAGCTCCAACATTTCTTCGTAAGTGACGGCCTTCTGCTTGCGCGCCTTCGCAACGATGCGCGGGTCGGTAGTATAGACCCCGTCCACATCGGTATAAATATCGCAGCGATCCGCGCCGATCGCAGCGGCAACTGCCACCGCAGATGTGTCGGAACCACCTCGACCCAGCGTTGTCACACGGCCGTTATGGCTAACGCCTTGAAAACCAGGAATCACAGCAATCGTGCCGCTTTGCAAACTGGCAATAAGCTCAGTCGAGTCGATGGTCTCAACCCGCGCTTTCGAATGGGCCTCAATGGTGCGCATCGGCATTTGCCAGCCCAGCCAGCTGCGCGCCTTGCACCCCATAGATTGCAAGGTCAGGGCCAACAATCCGCTGGTGACCTGCTCTCCGCTTGCGACCACAACATCATACTCCGCCGGGTCATACATCGCGTTCGCTTCGCGGCAGAAATTCACCAGCCGATCGGTCTCGCCAGCCATGGCCGAGACCACAACGGCGACCTCGTGACCGGCGGCCTGCTGCTTGCGCACGATGTTGGCCACACGACGAATCCGCTCGGTCCCCGCCATAGAGGTGCCGCCAAATTTCATCACAATGCGTGCCACGTGTTGCTACTCTTCCCTCTGGCCTGCGTATTTGGCCGCTAGTTTCATGTCCCGCGCGCTGTTAGGGATGCTACATGGCAAACGCAAATGTCTCAAATGTAACTATCCGTCCAGAAGAAGCCGCCCATTTCGGAACTTTGGCGCGCGAATGGTGGAACCCCAAGGGGCCAATGGCCTCGCTGCATCAGATCAATCCGGTCCGCTTACGCTTTGCGCGCGAGATGATTGATATGCATTGGAGCGGCAATTCGCGCGACGCGCTGCCGTTAAAGGGCAAGCAGGTGCTGGACGTTGGGTGCGGTGCCGGTCTGCTATGCGAGCCGCTCGCCCGGTTGGGTGGCCAGGTCACCGGCGTGGATGCCTCGGTCGAGAATATCGGAACGGCCAGCGCGCATGCAGCAGGCGCAGGATTAGACATCCGATATATGGCGGGCGAGTTGGCGCAGCTTGACATAGGCACATTCGATTTGGTCACCTCTATGGAGGTGATCGAACATGTGGCGGACAAACGGCAGTTTCTGCAGGATTGCGCCGCCAGATTGGCACCGGGCGGATTAATGATCCTATCCACGCCCAACCGCACCGCCGCCAGCCGATTGCTGCTGGTTGGTGCGGCAGAGGCAGTTGGATATGTTCCCAAGGGAACGCATGACTGGCACGAATTTATCACACCAGAGGAGTTGGGTGATCTGCTCGCACAAATTGGTCTGACCATGGAGGCGCCGCGCGGCATTGCATGGAACCTTGGCAAAGGGCTGCACCTGTCTGACGATATGTCGCTCAACTATATTGCAGCAGTGCGAAAGCTATAATGGCACTCGATTATAGCGCGCAATCGCCCACATAATTGGCTTCCATAAGGGCCCGCGCACGGCCCGGATGATCGGCAAAGACGCCATCGACGCCGGCCTTGGCCAGCGCTGCCATCAACAGATTGTCACACCCAAAGGCGCTATCCCCGCCCTCGCTTTGCAGGCTCGGTGGCAAGAATGCGTTTTCGGGCCTCAGAGTCCATGCGTGGACGGCCAGACCAGCCGCGTGGGCATCGGATGTCAGAGCTGTGGCTGCACCATCAGGACGGACGATCTTGGCAATGCTGGCCCCGATACCATCGGCATATTCAGCAATATCGACCAGCCCCGACGGGGTTTGCATCTCAGCATAGCGCATGTCCGGCTCGTCAGCAGGGCCACCTTCGGGATGGAGCAATTGCACTAGTGCAAAGTCGCTGCGCTGATTGAGGCGTTGCAACACCCCAACCTCAAAGCTTTGGATCATGATCGCGTCTGCATCCGTGATCCCCAGATCGCGCAGCTCTTTCAGCAGCAGATCAACCATATCGATGCCCGCTTCCTGCAGCATGAAATTGGGATGCTTCAGTTCGGGATATAGGCCAATTGTGCGGCCAGTCTCGGCCTCTTTGGCGCGCACCAGTTTCACGATCTCTTCAAAGGTTGGAACCTGATACAGCCCGTTAAAGCGCACATTGGCGGGCCGGAACGCCGGAACGCGTTCTTTCGCCCGCAGGCTGCGCAATTCTTCCAGGGTAAAGTCCTCGGCAAACCACCCCGCAACCCGCTGGCCATCGATCATTTTGTCGCGATGGCGCGTTTCAAACTCTTCCCGACTGGCAACATCGGTTGTGTCTGATAATTCGTTTTCATGCCGAGAAACCAGCACCAGATCTTTGGTCACGACCAGATCCGGCTCGATATAATCGGCGCCCCGATCAATCGCCAATTCATAAGCGGCCAGCGTATGCTCAGGCCGCTCGGCGCTGGCACCGCGATGCGCGATAATCATCATGTCGCCGCTTCTCCCACTGGCAGCATTAGAAATTTCGGGCATGAACGCCGTCAACAGCACAGCAATCGCGGCAAGGCCCCATGCCGTCGGCAGGCGTATGGCAGCGTCATTGATGCTTAACTTTTTATTAGCAGCCATCACGCTATGTTCCCTAGCTATGTTCAAGAAGCTTCTCCTGGCGACACTGATCGTCATCATTGGTTTGTGGGGTGCCGGTTACAATGTGACCGGGATCAAAGACCGCATTTTAAATGTCGCCGATGATCAGGCTGGCATGCTGAGCGGCCGTTCGCAATTGGACGACGACAATTGGGGTGACGAGGCGTAACCCGCGTCATAACGCCTCAGCCCACTCGTCTGGCTTAAACCCAACCAACAACCCGCCGGCATGCTCTACCACAGGGCGTTTGATCATGGATGGATTGTCCGACATCAAGCGAACCGCCTTGGCCTGATCAATATCGGCCTTGTCCTCGTCTGGCAGTTTGCGGAAGGTTGTGCCTCGCTTGTTCAGCAGCACTTCCCAGCCCACTTGGTCTGCCCACGCGGTCAATTTGGCCGGATCTGCACCTTCCTTCTTATAATCGTGAAAGGTGAACTCGCACCCTTCGGCCTCGAGCCATTGGCGCGCCTTTTTCACCGTGTCGCAATTGGGAATGCCGTATAAATGCAAAGCCTTCATCCTTCGTAGAGTGACCGCGCCAAATGCGCGTCAGAGATTGCCACGGCCAACGCATCGGCCGCATCTTCTCCGGCAATTGCCGCATTGGGCAGCAAGATTTTGAGCATAGCCTGAACCTGCGCCTTGTCCGCACTTCCGGTGCCTACAACCGACTTTTTGACCAGCCTGGCTGCATATTCATTCACTTGCAGACCCCCTGCCGCACAGCCCGCCAAAACCGCCCCGCGCGCTTGCGCCAATTTCAGGGAAGACTTAGGGTTCTTGTTGAGGAAGATCTCCTCCGCCGCAGCGCGATCGGGCGCATGGGCCGCGACAACCGCCGTAATGGCATCGTGCAAATGATGCAGCCGATCAGCAATCGGCGCTTTGGCATTGGTTTTGATCTGGCCATTGGCGACATGTGAAAGGCGCGCGCCTTCCGACACGATCACACCCCAACCGGTGCAGCTGAGCGAGGGGTCAAGGCCGAGAATGATGGTCATGGGTTGAGTGCGGTCCGGACATCCGTCCGACCCTGTTTGCGCCCGCCCATCACATCAACCAGCCCGGTATCAACCGTCTGAGTCCAATTTCGCCATAACCTCGTCAGAAATGTCGTAATTACCCCATACGGTCTGCACGTCGTCATCATCGTCCAGCACATCGATCAGCTTGAGCAAAGTGCTGGCGTTTTTCTCGTCCAGATCGACAGTCAAATTGGGCTTCCAAGCGAGCTTGACTTCCTTGGCTTCGCCCAGCGACTTCTCCAGACTGCCGGCAACTTCATGCAAATCTTCCGCCGCGGTCCAGATTTCGTGCCCGTCAGCACTGGAGGCGATATCTTCCGCGCCCGCTTCCATCGCGGCTTCAAGCACTTTTTCCTCGTCGCCTGCGTCGGCGCCATATTCGATATAGCCCAAGCGCTCAAAGCCATGCGCAACCGAGCCTTCAGTGCCCAAATTGCCGCCGTTCTTGCTGAAGGCTGTGCGCACAGCGGTGGCGGTGCGATTACGGTTATCGGTCAGCGTTTCGACAATGATCGCGCTACCGCCAGGGCCATAGCCTTCATAGCGGACTTCTTCGTAATTCTCGTCATCGCCGGTGCTGGCCTTGTCGATCGCGCGCTGGATATTGTCCTTTGGCATGGATTGCGACTTGGCGGTGTTGACCGCCAGCCGCAGACGCGGGTTCATATCCGGATCGGGTGTTCCCATCTTTGCTGCAACAGTGATCTCGCGGCTCAGTTTCGAGAACAGGTTCGAGCGCTTCTTGTCCTGCGCACCCTTGCGGTGCATGATGTTCTTAAATTTGGAATGGCCTGCCATGGGAACTCTTTGTTATCCGGTGGTGGAAATTGAAGGGTCGCAATAGCCGCATGAACACTGAATCGACAAGCCTTGCGCTGGTAAATTCCGCGCCAGCGCAATGGCGACACTTTGCGCGCTTCATTCAGCGCCCGGCCTTGCCCGCCCAATCCGCTAATGAGATGGGTGGTCAAACGGCAAGTTTCGGTGCCAGATTGACCACAGGTTTAGTGGCGGTGCTGCGGATGCTGGCGCTGGACTTGGTCATCATGATCGCACTGCTGTCCTTGGTGCTCGTCTTTGTTCTGGCCGGAGGGGAATTGCCCAGCAATGCGCTCAATGATCTGGAACTGACCCCCATCGTCATATTGAGCCTAGTGATCGGCGCACCGCTGTTGGAGGAATTGGGCTTCAGAAGCTGGCTTTCGGGCCGACCGCGCTATCTTATTGTCATCCCGATCTTGATGATCGCGGCTGCAGCGGCAGCAGCTATCGGGGTGACGAGGACCGGCGAAGATGCCTCTGAAGGCACCGCCATTGCTCTGCTGGGCGGGATAATTGTTGCCATCATTGCATCGCTGATCGTGTGGAAGCGGCCACCAATGCGCTGGTTTCAGGCGATCTTCCCCCTCGCCTTTTGGGTCAGTGCCTTGGGTTTCGCGCTGATCCATATAGCCAATTATAAAGAGGGCGATTGGTACGCTCTGCTGCCGCTGGTGTTGCCGCAATTGGTGCTTGGCACGGTCTGCGCCTATTTGCGCGTGCATCACGGCCTGTGGAGCGCAATGCTCCTGCATGCGCTCCACAATGGCATTATCGTGATGTTCGTGTTGGCTGGCCTCAGTATGACCCAGTGATCAGATTTTGACCGCTGTCCCGCTGGCGCTGACCATCAACATCGATCCGGTATCGCCGATCACTTCGTAATCCAAATCGACACCTACAACAGCATTGCCGCCGCGCGCCGAGCATTCGGCTTGCAGTTCTTCGATCGCCTGATTGCGCGCATCGGCCAGGATGCGTTCATAGCTGCCCGAGCGGCCACCCACGATATCGCGGATATTGGCAAACAAATCGCGGAACAAATTGGCGCCCACAATCACCTCTCCGGTGACGATGCCAAGATATTGCTGGATCGGTTGCCCTTCCAGGGTTGGGGTGGTCGATACGGTGACGCCGCGCGCGTCTTTCCAAGGGCTGGCCAAGGTTCTTCTCCTAATTGATTTTCGAATGCCGTATTACTATCATAACACAGTTGAAAAATCAAGAAAAACACGCACCTATCCGCCCGTTGGGTCGATCTATAGTTAACCCAGGCCCAGCGCCGCCTTGTAGGTGTCCAGCACCATTTCCATTTCGTTGCGGTCATCCGGCTTCATCTTGCGCAGACGCACGACCTGACGCATGATCTTGGGATCATACCCAACGGCTTTGGCTTCTGCGTAAACATCGCGAATATCATCAGCGATGCCCTTTTTCTCTTCTTCCAAGCGCTCGATCCGTTCGATCAGCAAGCGCAGGCGATCATCAGTGGCTTCAGCCATTTTTGCTCCAATGGTTTGGGTGAATGTGTTGGCAAGCGCGATAGGCGGGCTAACAGATTCGCAAAAGACCCAAATCCACAAGCTTTATAAGAACACGCGGGTCATCGGCTTTTGCTGCGCCGCAGATGCAAGGTTCAGCGCAGATCCGGATCGTTGCGCTTCAGGCTTTCTTCCATCGCTTGTATTTGCTTGTGCGTCGCCGGGGACTGTTTGCTGGCCTTCCATTGATCCATTGGCATTCCATGGATCACCTCGCGCGCTGCGGCCTTGTCGCCTTCAAATCCGGCATCACGAATCCAATCAGCCAGGCAGTTGCGACAAAATCCAGCCAGCCCCATCAGCTCGATATTCTGCGCATCGTGGCGATGGCGTAGGTGGCGAACCAACCGCCGAAACGCAGCAGCGGCCACCGCATCATCGATCTGGTCCAAAATTTCAGGTGCATTCGTATCCGCAGAAGAGCTATTCACGCGACTAATCCTTGAGTTGCAACAAAGCTGTGTCATAGCAGTTCATGATGGCAAAACACGATCAAAACGGTGTCGGTCCGCGAGACCGCAAAGTGAAAATTCTGGCAACAGTTGGCCCAGCCAGCAGTTCGCCCGAAATGTTGCGAAAATTGTTCCTTGCAGGGGCAGACGCCTTTCGGGTGAATATGAGCCATGGCGATCACGAAACGCATGGCAAAACAATCGCCGCCATTCGCGCGATGGAGCAGGAATTTCATCGCCCAATAGCGATCCTGTGTGATTTACAAGGACCCAAGCTGAGGGTTGGCAAATTCAAGGACGGCCAAGCGGTTATCCGCCATTCAGGACACTTCACGCTGGATCGCAACCCCGAGCCAGGCGACGAGACCCGGGTTGAATTGCCCCATCCAGAACTGTTCGGTCTGTTGGAAAAAGGCCAGCGCCTGCTGATCAATGATGGCAAAATCCGCCTGAAGGTGATCCGCGCCAATGATGAGGCAATCCTGTGCTCGGCCGAGGTTGGAGGGGTCATCTCTGACCGCAAGGGCGTGAACGTCCCAGACGCAGAAGTTCCAATTCCCGCTTTGACCGAGAAAGACCGCAAGGATCTGAGCTTTGCCGTGCAGCAAGGCGCTGACTGGATTGGTCTCAGCTTTGTCCAACGCCCAGAAGATCTGGCCGAAGCGCGCAAACTGATGGGCGGTTATGGCGCGCTATGCGCTAAGATTGAAAAGCCAATGGCGGTTAGCAGACTTAGCGAAATTTTGGAGATGTCGGATGGGCTGATGGTGGCCCGCGGAGATCTGGGCGTGGAGTTGGAACCGCAAGAGGTTCCGCCCTTGCAAAAGAAGATCGTCAACGCCGCGCGCACCGCGGGCAAGCCGGTGATCGTGGCGACACAGATGCTGGAATCCATGATCGAGAGCCCGATGCCAACCCGCGCCGAAGTCTCTGACGTAGCCAATGCGGTGTATGATGGCGCCGATGCGGTAATGCTGAGCGCCGAAAGCGCTGCGGGCGACTGGCCTGAAGAATCGGTCACCATGATGGACAAGATCGCTGGGCAAGTGGAACGCGACGAGGGTTACAAAGCGCGGGTGCGCTTTCTGGATACGCCGCCTGATGCGACGACATCCGATGCCTTGGCCCACAGCTGTATGACCATTGCCGATACGGTTCCGATCAGCGCGATTACCGTTTTCACCTCCTCTGGCTCAACCGCGCGCCGGGTGGCTCGCGAACGGCCTGACACGCCGATGCTGGTGCTCACACCCTCGATGCGAACCGCGCGCCGCGTCGCATTGCTGTGGGGCGCACATGCGGTGCCAACCAAGGATATTGGCAGCTTTGAAGAGATGATCGCCAAGGGTAAGCGGATGGCCTTGCGCCATCGCTTTGGTCGGGCCGGAAGCAAGATGATTGCGCTGGCCGGTGTACCATTTGGAACGCCCGGAAGCACCAATTTGCTGCATGTCGTGACCTTGCAAGGCGACGAACTGGACAAGCATAAGGGTTAAGCTGCTGAGCGCTCAGCGCCCGGGGTTTTACGCCGCCAGCGCGTTCAGATGTTCCAACGTCGGTTCGTACAGCATTTCTTCGAACGCGATGCCGGCACGGCCATCTTCATTCCAAACCAGCTTTGCCGGCTGCCAGTTTAGGCTGGGCAGTTTGACGGAAACGGGCTCGCCAGGGCGAATTGACCACGAGCGCGCATCGACCATGCAGCCACCCAGGCTGATATCGAGCACCGGCAGTGTCAATTTTCGTCCGGATTGATAGCGTACCTCGGCATTATATGCCGCTGGTTGCCGCTCAGTGACCCTACGCTCCATCTTTATCATTCCCACTTCATGGTTTCGTGCTTGCCCTGAAGTAAGCCAGCAGGCTTGCTAATCCCACTATGAGCATGGCGGATTTTTGGTGCACGAACATGGTTTAGACGAAGTAAACAAGCGCGCGGGCAGCCGCCTCGATTGACGGGCTACCGCCATGGCAGAGCGCGGTTTAAGCGGCGGCGCTCGCCAATCGTGCCCGCACCGCATCTTCGCCTATTAGGGGCAGCAATTCACCCATATCGGGGCCGTGGTCTTGCCCGGTTAGTGCCTGACGAAGCGGCAGGAACAAGGCCTTACCCTTACGCCCGGTACTTTCCTTCAATGCCCCGGTCAGCATCCGCCATGGGTCATCGCCCCAAGCCAGCACCGCGGCAGCCTGGCCCAGATATGCACGATCTTCGTCTGAAAATTCTGGCGCATCAATCGGACCGGTGACCAGCCGCCACCATTCCGCTGCATCGCCAATCTTTTCCAGATTGGGCCGGATAGCGTGCCATGCATCTGCGCCCATCCCCTCAGGCAAGCGGTCAGCCACAACATCATAATCCAGCTGGTGCACAATGGCGGTGTTCAATCGCTCCAGATCGGCCTCGTCAAATTTGGCCGGAGCGCGCCCGAAGGTGCCCAGATCAAAACTTTCCAGCAGCGTGGCGACATCGTCATGTGCTTCCACCGGCTGCGATGTGCCCAGACGCGCCAGCAAGGAAACAAGCGCCATCGGCTCCAGCCCGGCATCGCGAAATGCGTCCATACCCAAAGAGCCAAGACGCTTGGACAACTTGCCTTCTTTGCCCACCAACAGTGCTTCATGGGCGAAGTTTGGGTGCGGTTTTGCTGCATTTTGTGCTGCAGTAAATTGTGCAGCATGAAGTGCGGTAAACATCTGAATTTGCACAGCTGTGTTGGAGACATGATCCTCGCCGCGCAGCACATGGGTGATGCCCATATCCATATCGTCAACCGCGCTGGGCAGCATATAGAGCCATGACCCATCGGCCCGGCGGATCACCGGATCAGACAGGGTGGCTGGATCGAACTTCTGGGGCCCGCGAACGCCATCATCCCAGGTAATCATTTCGTCATGATCGAGCTTAAATCGCCAATGCGGTTCAATGCCTTCGGCCTGCTTGGCGGCCTGCTCGGCCTCGGTCATTTCCAGTGCGGCGCGGTCATAAATGGGCGGCTTGCCCCGGCCCAGCTGGATCTTGCGTTTGAGGTCGAGTTCCTGCGCGGTTTCATACGCGGGATAGACCCGGCCCGCCGCCTTCAGCGCATCAAACGCAGCATCATAGATGGCCAGGCGATCAGACTGACGTTCCTCGCCATCCGGCACCAGACCCAACCATGCCAGATCGACCCGTATCGCATCGACATATTCTTCCTTGGACCGTTGCGCGTCAGTATCGTCGATCCGCAACAGGAACTGGCCGCCACTTTGCTTGGCCAGCATCCAGTTGTGCAAAGCAGTGCGGATATTGCCGACATGCAACAGGCCGGTGGGAGACGGGGCAAAACGTGTTTTGATCATGCACCCCCTATAGTCTGATCTACGGCAGATTGAAGCGTTTGCGCACCTTGGCGACTTCATCCCGAAATTTTTCCAGGGCTCTGTTGTCTTCACGGCTTCCGTGCTGCGCGAGATAAACCTCTATTTCGGCCATTTCCAGCTCTGCAATCTCAAGATGCGCGGGCAATTCATGCAAGGCCTGTTCACGCATTCGATCAAAGGTTTTGATCGCCTCCGGGTCAGTGAGGGATTTCGGGGTCTTGCGGCCTGACGTGCGCCATTTTTCCTGGGTATGCTGGTACAGTTTCTTGAGGAAATCTCGCAGCAACCCCAGTGCCATCGCAGTCTCGCCACCTTCGATCATACCATCCAGGGCAACACGATTGCGTTCTGTCAGCCAGCCCGTGGGATGATACATGATTCGGTGTTTGAGAAATCGCGCAATAAGTTCAAATTCGCGGCGCTCTAGATACCGTTCGACCAGCGGGCGCGAAACCACATCGCCCTTGTCCAAGAACAGCATTCCGGCGTCCTCGCTGCTGATTTCGCCATTCTTGGCCGCTTCTACCGCGGTTGACTGTATGTCTTCCTTGTCAACCCGGAAGTCCTTGAACTTCAGCTTGGCGCGGCCGGTAAATTGCTTGCCAAGGCGCACCAGATGCGGTGCGGGAGGGGGCGTTCTGCCAAAAACCATTTTCTCAAACTGGATGAGGGGGCCTGGTTCATCGTCCGGCTTGCCCGCATCATTCCTGTCACTCACGACGCCCTCCAATCGAAGCCAATCTAACCGGTCAAATCGCAAAGAAAACCCCGCCAGAGCATTACGCTCGGGCGGGGTCTTTATTAGGCTTGGAAGGCTGCTGCTTTTATTCGGCTGCCGGTGCGTCGTCTGCGCCTGCAGATCCGCCCATAGCTGCCTTCATGGCTTCTTCGCTTGATACAGGATCAGCGACAGGTTCAGCCTCGGCCGCATTGGCTGCAGCCAATTTGTCCTGCTGCTTCTTCCACTGAGCCTTAAGCGCTGCATCACGGCTGTTGGCAGTAACGCGCATACGGTTCATTCCCGCGCCGGTACCGGCTGGGATCAAACGGCCCACGATCACATTTTCCTTCAGACCGATCAGCGTGTCCTTCTTCCCTTCAACCGCGGCCTGCGTCAGCACGCGCGTGGTTTCCTGGAACGAAGCGGCAGAGATGAACGAACGTGTCTGCAACGAAGCCTTGGTGATGCCGAGCAGGATTGGCGTGCCCTGGGCAGGCTTCTTGCTCTTGGTCAGCTTCGCATTGTACTCGAGCATTTCCTCGTAATCGACCTGCTCGCCCGGCAGCAACGTCGTGTCACCACCATCGGTGATTTCAACTTTTTGCAGCATCTGGCGAACGATCACCTCGATGTGCTTATCGTTGATCTTAACACCTTGCAGTCGGTAAACTTCTTGGATTTCGTTGACGAGATATTCGGCCAAAGCCTCAATCCCCAGAACTTCCAGAATGTCATGCGGGTTGGGCGAACCGGAGATGAGCGTATCGCCCTTCTTAACAAAGTCGCCTTCCTGCACGTCGATCACCTTGGTCTTGGGGATCAGATATTCGACTGCATCACCTTCCTCGGGAACGATCGCAATCTTACGCTTGGCCTTATATTCGCGAACGAATTCGATCTTACCCGAAATCTTGGCGATGACCGAAACGTCTTTCGGCATACGCGCCTCGAACAGTTCAGCAACCCGTGGCAAACCACCGGTAATATCGCGCGTTTTCGCAGCTTCGCGTGAAGCACGAGCCAGAATGTCACCTGCATCAACCGTTTGACCGTCTTCAACCGACAAGGTTGTGCCCGGCGCCAGCATGTAACGCTGAGCTTCGGTTTCACCATCATCGGTCTGGCCTTCGCCCAGAAGAGTCATACGCGGACGCAGATCTTCCTTCTTCTTGCGGCCGGTTGCCCGGTTTTCGGTCACGACGCGCTGGGCGATGCCAGTGGCCTCGTCCGAACGTTCTTCCATCGTGGTGCCTTCAACAAGGTCCTGATACCGCACAACACCCGATTGCTCGGTGATGATTGGCAGGGTGAAGGGATCCCATTCCGCCAAACGATCGCCTTCTTTGACCTTGGCGCCGTGCTTGAACATCAACACGGTACCATAAGGCACCTTGTGCATTTCACGTTCACGGCCCTCGGCATCGATCACGGCAATCTCGCCATTACGAGCGAGCGACAGGATGCGACCCTTCTTGTCCATGATGGTCGGCATGTCACGAAGTTCGATCGTACCGTCCGAAATGGCTTCCAGATGCGATGTTTCATTCAGCTGTGCGGCACCACCAATGTGGAAGGTACGCATGGTCAGCTGAGTGCCCGGCTCACCGATCGACTGAGCAGCGATAACGCCGACAGCTTCGCCGATGTTAACCGGAGTACCGCGAGCAAGGTCACGACCATAGCATGTGCCGCAAACGCCCTGTTCGGCTTCACAAACCAGTGGCGAGCGGATCTTGGCAGACTGAACTTCAGCCGCTTCGATTTCGACCACCATCGGTTCGTCGATCAGTGTGCCAGCAGGTACGATCACTTCGCCTGTCTTGGCATTGACCAGATCCTCGGCCGTGGTCCGGCCCAGAATACGCTCGCCAAGTGAAGCAATGACCGAACCACCTTGAACGATGGCACGCATTTCCAGCGCGTTTTCGGTCTTGCAGTCCTCGGTCACGATCACGCAGTCCTGCGATACGTCGACCAGACGGCGGGTCAAGTAACCCGAGTTTGCCGTCTTCAACGCCGTATCCGCCAGACCCTTACGGGCACCGTGGGTGGAGTTGAAGTATTCAAGGACGGTCAGACCTTCCTTAAAGTTCGAGATGATCGGCGTTTCGATGATCTCGCCCGAAGGCTTAGCCATCAGACCGCGCATACCGGCAAGCTGCTTCATCTGCGCTGGCGAACCACGCGCACCTGAGTGGCTCATCATATAGATCGAGTTGATCTGCGCCTCGCGGCCGTCCTTGTCCTTTGGACGGGCCTTAATCTTGTCCATCATGGCGTCCGCAACCTGGTCACCGCAACGGCTCCAGGCGTCGATCACCTTGTTGTACTTTTCCTGCTTGGTGATCAGACCGTCCTGATATTGCTGTTCATAGTCAGCAACCAGGGCCTTGGTATCTTCTACCATGCCGATCTTTTCTTCGGGGATGATCATGTCATCCTTACCAAAGGAGATGCCGGCCTTGAACGCGTGACGGAAGCCGAGGCTCATGATCGCATCAGCGAACAGCACGGTGTCCTTCTGACCAGTGTGACGATACACTTGGTCAATCACGTCACCGATTTCCTTCTTCGTGAGAAGACGGTTGACGATGTCGAAGGGCACTTTGAAGTTCTTTGGCAGACACTCACCGATCAGCATGCGACCCGGTGTCGTTTCAAAGCGGACGAGCTGGATCTTGCCATCTTCGTCTGCCTGAGGAACGCGGGAGACAACCTTGGAGTGGAGCGTAACCGCGCCCACTTCCAATGCCTGGTGCACTTCGGCCATGTCAGCCAGCATCATGCCTTCGCCTGGCTCGCCTTCGCGGTCCATCGAAAGGTAATAGATGCCCAAGACCATATCCTGCGAAGGAACGATGATCGGCTTACCATTGGCTGGTGACAGGATGTTGTTAGTTGACATCATCAGCACACGCGCTTCCAACTGGGCCTCGAGGCTCAGCGGAACGTGAACGGCCATTTGGTCGCCATCAAAGTCAGCGTTAAAGGCGGAACAGACCAGCGGGTGCAGCTGGATAGCCTTACCTTCGATCAGAACCGGTTCAAACGCCTGGATGCCAAGACGGTGAAGCGTTGGCGCACGGTTCAACATAACCGGGTGCTCGCGGATCACTTCGTCCAGAATATCCCAGACTTCCTTGCGTTCCTTCTCGACCCATTTCTTGGCCTGCTTCAGGGTCATGGATAGACCCTTGGCATCCAGACGGGCGTAGATGAACGGCTTGAACAGCTCCAACGCCATCTTCTTGGGCAAACCACATTGATGCAGTTTCAATTCAGGGCCGGTCACGATGACCGAACGGCCTGAATAATCGACCCGCTTACCCAGCAAGTTCTGACGGAAGCGGCCTTGCTTGCCCTTCAGCATGTCAGACAGCGATTTCAGCGGACGCTTGTTGGCGCCGGTGATGACGCGGCCACGACGGCCATTGTCAAACAAAGCATCGACAGCTTCTTGCAGCATGCGCTTTTCATTGCGGACGATGATGTCCGGTGCGCGCAGCTCGATCAGACGCTTCAATCGGTTGTTACGGTTGATCACGCGGCGGTACAGATCGTTGAGATCCGAGGTTGCGAAACGGCCACCATCCAGCGGCACCAGCGGGCGCAGCTCAGGCGGGATCACAGGGATCACTTCCAGGATCATCCACTCAGGGCGGTTGCCCGAATCGATGAAGCTTTCAACAACCTTCAAGCGCTTGATGATTTTCTTGGGCTTGAGGGTCGATTTGGTGGTCGCCAAATCTTCCATCAGATCATCGCGTTCTTGCTCAAGATCCAGATCCATCAGCATGATCTTGACCGCTTCAGCACCGATACCGGCGCTGAACGCATCTTCGCCATACTCGTCTTGCGCTTCGAGCATTTCGTCTTCGGTCAGCAGCTGGAATTTCTCCAGCGGGGTGAGGCCAGGCTCAACCACGATGTAGCTTTCAAAATACAGCACACGCTCAAGCTGCTTCAACTGCATGTCGAGCAGCAAACCAATGCGCGAAGGCAGCGATTTCAGGAACCAGATATGCGCAACTGGCGCGGCCAGTTCGATGTGGCCCATGCGCTCACGACGCACCTTGGTGACGGTGACTTCAACGCCGCATTTTTCACAAACGACGCCTTTGTACTTCATCCGCTTGTACTTGCCGCAAAGGCATTCGTAATCCTTCACAGGACCAAAGATGCGGGCACAGAACAAGCCATCACGCTCTGGCTTGAAGGTACGATAGTTGATCGTTTCCGGCTTTTTGATTTCGCCGAAAGACCAGCTGCGGATACGCTCTGGAGAAGCGATACCGATCTGGATCTGGTCAAATGTTTCCGGCTTAGCCAGCTGGTTGGTGAATTTTGTCAGTTCGTTCATTTTTCACATTCCCATACGGGTGATTTCTTAAGGGCGGTGGAGGCGGGAGCACTGGGCCCCACGCCCTTTATTCCGCCGCAATCTGGCTGAAATCGCTGTCGTCATCATCGCCTTCATTCAAAGACTTGAGTTCGACATTCATGCCCAGCGAGCGCATTTCCTTGACCAGCACGTTGAAGCTCTCCGGAATGCCGGCTTCGAAGGTGTCGTCACCCTTGACGATCGCTTCGTAAACCTTAGTCCGGCCAACCACATCGTCCGACTTGACGGTGAGCATTTCCTGCAAGGTGTAAGCAGCGCCGTAAGCCTGCAATGCCCACACTTCCATCTCACCAAAGCGCTGTCCACCGAACTGCGCCTTACCGCCCAGCGGCTGCTGGGTAACAAGCGAGTACGGTCCGATCGAACGGGCGTGGATCTTGTCATCAACCAAGTGGTGCAGTTTGAGCATATAGATATAGCCCACGGTCACCTTACGGTCGAAAGCATCGCCGGTGCGGCCGTCAAACAGCGTCACCTGACCCGATCCGTCCAAACCGGCCTGATGCAACATTGCGGTCACGTCGGCTTCGCGCGCACCATCAAACACTGGCGTACCCATGGGCACACCATGTGTCAGATTGCCGGCAAGCTCGACGATCTCGGCGGTATCACGCGCTTCGATTTCGGCGTGATACTGCTCGCCGTAAACTTCCTTCAGACGGTCAACCACGGCAGAAGGTGCCTTGGCTTTCTTGTAATCTTGTGCCGCATCAGGATTGGCCAATTTCCACTCGGACAGAGCAGCAGTAACCTGCTGACCCAATCCGCGTGCCGCCATACCAAGGTGCGTTTCAAAGATCTGACCGACGTTCATACGTGAAGGAACACCCAGCGGGTTCAACACGATATCAACTGGCGTACCATCTTCCAGGAATGGCATGTCTTCAGCTGGCAGGATGCGAGAGATCACACCCTTATTGCCGTGACGGCCGGCCATCTTATCGCCCGGTTGCAGCTTACGCTTCACCGCCACGAAGACCTTAACCATCTTCAGAACGCCCGGTGCCAATTCGTCACCGCGCTCAAGCTTTTCCTTACGATCTTCGAACTTGGCGTCGATCGTGGCAACGGCTTCGTCATATTGTGACTTAACCGCTTCCAATTGGGTTTGACGCTTGTCATCGGCAACCGCGAATTTGAACCATTCGTGACGCTCCACATTGTCCAGCATGTCGCTGTCAATCTTGGAGCCCTTCTTCACACCCTTGGGTGCAGCAGAAGCGGTCTGACCAACCAGCATATCGCGCAGACGGTTGTAGGTTGCACGGTTGAGGATCGCGCGTTCGTCCTGGCTATCCTTGCGCAGACGCTCGATCTCTTCGTTCTGGATCGCACGGGTACGGTCATCGATTTCGATACCGTGACGGTTGAACACACGCACTTCGACGACTGTACCAGCAACGCCCGGAGGCAGACGCAGCGATGTATCGCGCACGTCCGAAGCCTTCTCGCCAAAGATGGCCCGCAGAAGCTTTTCTTCCGGAGTCATCGGGCTTTCGCCCTTAGGTGTGATCTTGCCGACCAGAATATCGCCCGGATGCACTTCTGCACCGATGTAGACAATGCCCGCCTCGTCAAGGCTGCGTAGAGCTTCCTCGCCGACATTGGGAATGTCTCGGGTAATGTCTTCTGGGCCCAGCTTTGTATCGCGCGCCATGACTTCAAATTCATCGATGTGGATCGATGTGAAGACGTCATCCTTCACGATACGCTCGGAGATCAGGATACTATCTTCGTAATTGTAGCCATTCCAGGGCATAAACGCGACGAGGCTGTTCTTGCCCAGTGCCAGCTCACCCAGATCGGTTGATGGACCGTCAGCGATAATATCGCCTGGCTCGATCACATCGTTCACCTTCACCAGCGGACGCTGGTTGATGCAGGTGTTCTGGTTTGAACGCTGGAACTTCTGCAACGAGTAAATGTCCACACCGGACTGGCCCGGTTCAACATCGCCCTGTGCACGGATAACGATACGCGTCGCATCAACCTGATCGACGATACCGCCGCGGGTTGCAGTGATCGCAGCACCCGAATCGCGCGCCACGGTTTCTTCCATACCGGTTCCGACAAACGGCGCTTCGGCTTTCACCAAAGGCACAGCCTGACGTTGCATGTTCGACCCCATCAAAGCGCGGTTGGCGTCATCGTTTTCCAGGAACGGAATGAGCGATGCTGCAACCGACACCAGCTGCTTGGGCGAAACGTCCATCAGCGTGATCTGTTCGCGCGGAGCCATGAAGTAATCGCCGTTCTGACGGGCGGAAACCAGCTCTTCAACAAAGCTGCCATCTTCGGTTAGCTCAGCCGATGCCTGGGCAACGGTGTGCTTTTGTTCTTCCATGGCCGACAGATAAACAACTTCACTGGAAACCTTGCCGTCCTTGATCGTCCGGTAAGGGGTTTCGATGAAGCCATATTTGTTGACCCGACTGAACGATGCCAGCGAGTTGATCAGGCCGATGTTCGGACCTTCAGGCGTTTCAATCGGACAGATCCGACCATAGTGGGTCGGGTGAACGTCGCGGACTTCAAAGCCAGCGCGCTCACGCGTCAGACCACCAGGTCCAAGCGCCGATACGCGGCGTTTGTGGGTCACTTCGGACAATGGGTTGGTCTGATCCATAAATTGCGACAGCTGCGAAGAGCCGAAGAATTCACGCACAGCAGCCACAGCCGGTTTCGCGTTGATCAGATCGTTTGGCATGACCGTCGACACATCGACGCTGCTCATCCGTTCTTTGACCGCACGCTCCATCCGCAGCAGGCCAACGCGGTACTGGTTTTCCAGCAGCTCGCCGACCGAACGCACACGGCGGTTGCCGAGGTTGTCGATATCGTCAACGTCGCCCTTGCCGTCCTTCAGATCGACCAGTTCCTTGACCACGGCCAGGATGTCTTCCTTTCGCAGCGTGGTCACGGTGTCTTCTGCATCCAGTTCAAGACGCATGTTCAGCTTTACGCGGCCAACCGCAGAAAGGTCATAACGCTCGCTATCGAAGAACAAGCCTTCGAACAAAGCTTCCGCAGTTTCCTTCGTTGGCGGCTCGCCAGGACGCATGACTTTGTAGATCGCCTCAAGACCCTCGTCACGATTTTCGGCCTTATCGACCTGTAGCGTGTTGCGGATCCACGGACCTGTGTTGATCTCATCGATGTCGAGCAATTCGATTGCATCAATCCCGGCAGCATCGAAGGTCTCGACGTGCTCCAGAGTGAGCTCGTCACCGGCTTCAATATAGATGCGGCCGGTTTTCTCGTCGATCATATCGCGCGAGGCATAACGGCTGACGATTTCTTCGGTTGGGAGCAGCAGCTCCTTCAAGCCATCCTTGGCAGCCTTGTTGGCAGCGCGAGGCGAAATCTTCTGGTTGGCTGCGAAAATTTCTTCGCCTGTTTTGGCATCAACCAAAGCGAATGAAGGCTTCTGTCCCCGCCATGCTTCGGCATCGAACGGAATTTTCCAGCCGTCACCAGCCTTGCCCGTCGCACGCTTCCACGTGATCTGGTCATAGAACAGGTGGAGGATTTCCTCGCTGTCCATGCCCAGCGCATACAGCAGCGCTGTGACCGGCAGCTTACGCTTACGGTCGATCCGGACATTGACGATGTCCTTGGCGTCGAATTCAAAATCGAGCCACGAACCACGGTATGGAATGACGCGAGCAGCAAATAGCAGCTTGCCCGAAGAGTGGGTCTTGCCGCGGTCATGGTCAAACAGAACACCCGGCGAACGGTGCATCTGCGACACGATAACACGCTCTGTGCCATTGATGATGAAGGTGCCGTTCTCGGTCATGAGCGGCATGTCGCCCATGTAAACGTCTTGCTCTTTAATATCGAGCACGGAACGGGTTTCGGTTTCCTGGTCGACTTCGAACACGATCAGGCGCAGCGTCACCTTCATAGGAGCAGCATAGGTGATCCCACGCTGCTTACACTCGGTGGTGTCGTGCTTTGGCTCTTCGAGTTCGTAATGAACGAAATCGAGTTCAGCAGTTCCGGCAAAATCGCGGACGGGAAATACCGAACGCAAAGTCTTTTCCAGCCCCGAAACGTAATCGATTTCCTTGTTGGAACGCAGGAACTGTTCATAGCTTTCGCGCTGAACTTCGATCAGGTTTGGCATCTGGACGACTTCATGGATGTCGCCAAAAATCTTGCGGATGCGCTTCTTAGCTGTGCCCGAAACCTTCGAGCCTGCCTTTGCCTTAGTCGCCATAGGAGGGGTGTTGCCTCTTGATTTGGTGCCGGACCAGCCGGCGGATTAATGTGCCACGCGCGGTTCGTGGCCCATATTCGACGCGAAAAAGGCCGCATGCAGGCACACCCTTAGGGGTGCCGCAAGCAGCTTTAGAAACGTCGCGATATGGAAACGCTGCTTCCATCCTATGACCAATCCCCGCGCATGAATCGGTCTTGCTCGAAGCCAGCGGTTGACAGCCATTTAGGAAAGCTAGCCCCGCCTGTCAACGCGCTCGTCCTGTAAGGGGCCCTCTACAGGCGCTATATATAATGCCTCAGAGAAAGGGCTGCAGTTCGCACTGGCCCGATGAGTCTCCCACAATGCCTGCCACACGCGGCCTTTTTCGCGATCTCAGACGAGCCGGAAATTCGATAAACGATAAGAGATGTATTGTTTTTCGATATTATCGATTGACAATAAAACGAATCGCTCCTATTTGAACATTATTGAATATCAATATGACACATAAAGGAGATCAATAAATGGCTCGTCTACTTCCTAACACCCTCGCCGCTTTCGCCGCTGTTCTGATTGTGGCCGTTTCGATGAATGCTGTGGTAACCGTTCCACCGGCATATGCGACTTCCCACATCCTGCCAGAACTCGCCTGAACAAATTTACAGAAAGGTTCTGATCCATGTCTCTTAAACCCAAAGATCCCTTGCTCGTTGCAGGAAAGGTGATGACCACAATTTTGATGGTACTGACCGGTCTGGTCACGATCATCCTGATCGGCGTTATTCCCGTATTGCTGTTCAATCAGCCCGATTTCGCCAAGGCCGTGACTGAAGCTGGCGGCAGCGATGTTGGCATGGCGCTGGGCGCAGCCATCCTGTTGCTGGTAATCGCCGCTGCAGTCACTGCGTCAGCGTTCTACTTCTTCCAATTGCTGAGCCGGATTATCGGCACAGTCAGTCAAGATGACCCGTTCACCAGCGATAACGCACAGCGACTGGGCCGGATGGGTTGGATCGCTCTGGCCTTTCAGATCGCTTCATTCCCGATCGGCGCGCTGGCATTCTATCTGGCTCAATTCGTTCCAGAGGAAAATCTGACCGTCGATTATGAATTCTCGTTGACCGGCCTGCTGCTCGCCATCGTCCTGTTCATTCTGGCGCGCATATTCCGCCATGGCGCCGCGATGCGCGAAGACCTGGAAGGGACCGTGTAATGCCTGCTGAAGATGAAGGAGCAACAATCATGGTCAAACTCGATGACCTGCTGCACGACCGCCGCATGACCTTGACCGAATTGGCAGAACGGGTCGGACTGACCCTGGCCAATCTGTCGATCTTGAAAACCGGCAAAGCCAAGGCGATCCGCTTTTCCACTCTGGCAGCGATCTGCCGCGAGCTGGAATGCCAACCCGGTGACCTGCTGGCGTTTGATAGCAAAGGCAGCTGATCGCCCGGAGCGCATTGATCGCAAAGCCGCCCCCCCTCCAACCCGGTTCGCTTCACAGGCGGGCCGGGTTGTTGCGTGCAGGGGCAAACGATGGCACTTTACTCAAGGGGCAGCTGATTTGGTGGAATAGCGCCGCTTTTGTTGACTCATCGTTGTAATACGCTATTGGCCCCATCCGACCGACGAGCCGAAAGGTTTGAAGGTCATCCGTCCAAGACAGTTGGTGATCGGAATTTGCCGGTCTTAATTTCCAGCCTAGACGGGGAATAGAGATTTTCGCTTGCGCCAACAGCGCCCGCAATCGTGCCGCTTGGCATACCCTCCTTCCCCATCATTGGACCTTCGTTCCTGTCGATTAGCGGCAGGAGCAAATGTGAGCCGATCATGCGGGGGATTTCTCCCATGTGATCATATGTGAAGGAGTATGGCATGGATCGTTCGCAAAAAGCCGATGCGGTTGCCCAGCTCAATGCAGCTTTCAACGAAGTTAGTGTGGTGGTTGTCACCCGCAACCTCGGCCTGACGGTGGACCAGTCCACTGCTCTGCGCGGAAAGATGCGTGAAGCCGGTGCTTCCTATAAGGTTGCGAAGAACCGTCTCGCCAAGCTCGCCCTGAAAGACACCGATTATGTCGGCATCGATGAGCTTCTCACCGGTCCGACTGCACTGGCATGGTCACAAGACCCTGTTGCAGCCGCAAAGGCTGCTGTCGAATTCGCGAAAACGAACGACAAGCTGGAAATCGTTGGTGGCTCGATGGGTACGCAGGTGCTCGACGAAGCTGGAGTGAAGGCGCTTGCCTCCATGCCAAGCCTCGACGAGCTGCGCAGCAAGATTGTGGGTCTCGTCAACGCACCAGCAACCAAGGTTGCTCAGGTCGTCAACGCACCCGCCAACAAACTTGCTCGTGTATTTGGCGCATATGCCGCCAAGGACGCTGCATAAGGCTGCTTAAGAGACGCTCTCGTAAGAGACGAAACAAACCATTGGGGCCGTGGGATGAACCCATCCGCCCCGCCCGAATTTGGGCACAATATTTGGAGTGAACATCATGGCTGATATTGCCAAGCTTGTTGAAGAACTTTCGAAGCTGACCGTCCTTGAGGCGGCTGAACTGGCTACCGCACTGGAAGAAGAGTGGGGCGTTAGCGCCGCTGCTGCCGTTGCTGTTGCTGGTCCTGCTGGTGGCGGCGATGCCGGTGCACCTGCAGAAGAAAAAGACGAATTCGACGTCATTCTCACCGGCGACGGTGGCAAGAAGATCCAGGTCATCAAAGAAGTCCGCGCCATCACTGGCCTGGGCCTCACCGAAGCTAAGGGTCTCGTTGAAAGCGCGCCTAAGCCTATTAAAGAAGGCGTCAACAAGGCGGAAGCCGAAGAAATCAAAGGCAAGATCGAAGCAGCTGGCGGTACCGTCGAGCTCAAGTAATCTTGTTCTCAAGTTTTGTGGGTGTCTTGAAGCGCCCGCAGATGGGAGGGCGGTACCGCAAGGTGCCGCCCTTTTTCATTGGCCTTCTCATTAGGTCGTCCGGATTGAGTCAATCTGCCGCACAGCGATCCATTCTGCCGCCCACAAGAAAGCCCTTTATTCGACTCATCCGCCACCTTAGAGCTTGACCGATTAGCTTTACGCAAAGGGTCGCTCATGAAAATTCTCCGCACAATTGTGTCTACAACGGCGGTCGCAACCGCCATTGCCGCTGCACCCGCAGCAGCCCAAGATGTTACCATCGTTCAACCCGGCGCGCCCGGGCAAGCCTCGCAAGTTCTGACCGCAGAGCAGGCAATTGATCTGGCCGATTCCAGTTATTCCCCGGCTGACGTGCGCTTCATGCAAGGCATGATTGTGCACCACCAGCAGGCGGTCGAGATGGCTGCACTGGTCAAGGACCGGACCAATCAGGAAGATGTTGTAAAAATCGCTGACAAGATTGACGCAAGCCAGGCCGATGAGATCATCTTCATGACCAGCTGGCTGGCAGATCGAGGCGAGTCCACCGAAATGTCAGGCCATCATATGCATCATGGCGATCACCAAATGGCCGGGATGGCAACGCCCGCCCAAATGGCACAATTGGCCCAAAGCAATGGCACCGCATTTGACCGTCTGTTCCTGCAATTGATGGTCACGCACCACAAGGGAGCGGTCAAAATGGTGGACGATCTGCACCGCGAGCGCGGCTCGGCCTTCGACCCGGTCATGTTCAATTTCACCAATGATATCGTCAATGATCAGAAATCTGAAATCGACCGCATGAACGGCGTTCTGGCCCAATTGTCCGATGATCCGCGCGCCACATTGAAAGCCGGTTTAACCGATGCCGGAGAGGCCATTTCCAACCTTCGCATGGTGGCAGCGCTTCCCAAGCCGACGGGCTTCTTTGACCCGGCCAACCCTGGCGATTTGCAGCCCTTGGTACCCAAGGATGATGACAAGGAGGAAGCCAAACAGGCCAAGGACAGCGAGGAAGAGGACAAGCCCGAGTTCAGCAAGCGTGGCGCAATGCTCAGCTTTGCCAACACCGACATGGCATTTTCCGGCGATGTGATGGTTGCGGGCAATTACCACGGTTTCAACTCCTATCGCTTGGGCGAGGATGGCGTGCCGCAACTGATCGGCTCCACCGTGTGTCCTGGAGGACAGGGCGACGTCTCGATTGTCGATGACATATTGATCATGAGCGTTGAAGATGGTCGTGGCCGTGTTGATTGCGGACTGGAAGGCGTCATCGGCGAGGTCGATGAAGCGCGTTTTCGCGGCCTGAGAATCTTCGATATCTCTGACATTGCTCAGCCGATCCAGATCGGTCAGGTCCAGACCTGCCGGGGCAGCCACACCCATTCGGTGGTGGCATCGGATGCCGACCGCATCGTGGTCTATAATTCGGGGACATCCTATGTCCGCGATGAAGAAGAACTGCCCGGCTGCATCGGCGAAATTCCCGGTGATGATCGCACGGCAATGTTCAGCATCGATGTGATCGAAATCCCCTTGGCGGACCCGAGCCAAGCCAAGATCATCGACAGCCCTCGCATCTTTGCCAGTGAAGGCCAGATTGCGGGCCTATGGCGCGGCGGCGACCATGGCGACGATACGCAAGACACCAGTCGAACCGATCAATGCCACGACATCACCGTTTTCCCGTCCAAGAACATTGCGGCGGGCGCCTGTTCGGGCAATGGTATCGTGCTGGATATCTCGGACCCGATGAAGCCTGTGCGGATCGACGATGTGACCGACAAGGGCTTTGCCTATTGGCACTCGGCCACCTTCAACAATGATGGCACCAAAGTGCTGTTCACCGATGAATGGGGCGGTGGCGGGCGGCCGCGCTGTCAGGCGGGCGATCCCATGGAATGGGGCGCCAATGCGATTTACGAATTCGTCGATGGCAAGCTCGCCTTCCGCAGCACCTACAAGTTGCCAGCTCCGCAAAGCGACATGGAAAATTGCGTGGCGCACAATGGCTCGATCATCCCTGTGCCGGGACGCGATATCTTTGTGCAGGCCTGGTATCAGGGCGGCATCAGCGTGATCGATTTCACCGATGCGACAAACCCGTTCGAGATCGCCTATTTCGATCGCGGGCCGATCAATGACGAGCAATTGGTCGGTGGCGGTTACTGGTCCGCCTATTGGTACAACGGGCGAATTTACGCGACCGAGATTACCCGCGGGCTGGACGTGTTTGCGCTGGAGCCAAGCGAGTTTTTGACCGCCGAGGAAATCGCGGCGGCCGAAGCAGCGCAATATGATGGCGGGGTGTTTAACCCGCAAACGCAAACGCAGGTCAGCTGGCCCGAAGATGTGCTGTCACAGCTTTCCGCCAGCCGCGCCGGCGGTTGATGATCGGCGCCTGATCAAGCGCGGCCAATAACGGGCCGCATTTTGAATGAAGCCCAGATGTAAAGAAAGGGGCGGTGCTGCAAGGCGCCGCCCCTTTTGGTTCTGGCGAATTGTTGGGTCTGGCGACTTGGGCCGGACACAATGATGCCAACTTGCCAGGGCACATCTCATCACTTCCAAACCTTCGGATCATAATTACAATCAAGAGTTTGCTTAAGCGTCTGTGAGATGCCAGATTGATCCACGGTCGCGCAGTCAATTCTAGCGGGGCCTATCTATGCGCATTTCGAAACGAGAATTTCTTGCTGGAAGCACAGCTGCCACGCTCGCTGGCATGGGAAGCATGCCCAAACTGGCCTTGGCGCAACGCGCAAGACCGCCACTAACCTCCGACATCGGCAAGCTCGACAAGGTTCTTGTTCATTCAACCAACTCTACCAGCGGAATTACCACCCAGTTCGGACGGGCGCTTATTCCCGGAGTGGATTTTTCGCCCATTGATGCCGAGGCACAGCACGCTGGATTGAACGATCTGCTGCGCCAAAGCGGGGCAGAGCTGGTCGAAGTCGTCGATGCCTTGAATGCGGCGCGCGAAGCCACCCTTGCAAACGGGATTTGGGAAGCTTGGATTGACGCCGCCTACCCACGCCTTGGTGGCTCACCCAATGACATCACGGCCGAAGTCATCATGGGGCAGGACAAGGATTGGCTTTATCGGTTGGATAGCGAGGGCAATTACGATCATCTGGTCGATGATTTTTCCGCTACAATGTGGACCCGCGACAGCGCCTTCATGACGCCAAAGGGACTGGTGATTTGCAATTCTGCATCGCCATGGCGTGGGCGGGAAAACATGCTGCTGCGATTTATCTACCGCTATTCCCCCATGCTAAGCGACGTGCCCATTGCGGTTGATGCCGTCGAGCAAGGCTTCATCATCGAAGGCGGAGACGCGATGATGGTGGATGAGAAAACCATGTTCCTAGGCGTTGGCAACCGGACATCACGCGAAGCAGGCGCTGTCCTCGCCCGTGAACTCGATATGGATATCTACACCGTCCAAATCGGAACGCCTGAATATTTGCGTGAAGTCTATCCAGGTGAAACCAACGATTCCAGCGAACTGGCCGTGTTGTTCCTGCATCTGGATACAAGTTTTACACTGGTTGGCCCCAAACATGCGCTTTCTCTGCCGTATGTTTTCGAATCTGCGCATGCTGAAGACAATCCGCTTGCGCGCTTTATCCGCGGGGCCGTTCGACAATCCATTTTGCCCAAAGAGGACGCCGAGAAGGGCCTCGAACTGCTGAAAGGGATTGGCACTCTCACCCGCTATGCGGCTGGTTCAGGCAAAGCGGAGAAAATAGAGGGCATGAAGCTGGTAGATTTCTGCCGTGATCAAGGATACCGGATCACCAACACTGGTGGCGCCATTCCGGACGGTGACCAAGCTGCATTCGATCACTTCATGCGCGTAACCTATCCCGAACAACGTCGCCAAGCCTCCAACGTAGTCCAGGCAGTGCCAGGACGAGTGATCGCCTATGATGGCAATCCGGCCACAATCGCCGCACTGAAGGAAGACGGCATCATGGTCGATACCTTCCCCGGGCGAGAGCTGTGGAATTGGCACGGAGGCCCGCATTGCCTGACGCAGCCTCTATTGCGTTCCTGATGTGCTGTGATCCCAATGCGATAAATTTCTGCGCCAGGTAATGTTCAGCGCAGCCGCTTTCAAAAGGCCATATTCAACCGCACGCCCATCATGTCGATGCCGGGGTTCTGCCCGGAATTGAACAGTCGCGCATGGCTGATGTGCACCCAGCTGGCCTCCAGCGAAATGTGCTCGGACAAATGCGTGCCCAGCGCGATCTCTGGCTCAAACAACACACGGCTGCCCAGATCAGTGCGCCGCCCGCTGGCAAGATCCACTCGCCGCGATGGTCCGTCATGCACCACCAGCCCCACGCCCGGCCGCAGATAGACTGGACCCAAGTCAAATTTGCGGCTGACCCCGATGCCGCCAAAGCTAGTGTCACCATCGGTGTTGAGTGAGCCGATCACATAGGGTTGCAGATCAAGCGCGCCGTCAATCGGATCGAAGCGATAGCCGATCTGGAAATCCGCCCCGCCCTCGCTGGTTTGAAAGGTGAGCGGCGTGTCGACCGCATGCACATAAATGCCCCCAAACACCTCATCAGCCTGCGCCGGCGCTGAAATCGCCGCACAAGCCAAAGCGAGGCAGGATATTGCAAGTTTTGCCTTGCGCATGACTAGTCTCCTGATTTTCTTGAAGTAAATTTTCTATGGCAGCTTGGGCCTTGCTGCAAGCTGAAGAACAGCTGTTGTGCGCAAGCCGCACCTCGCGCCGGAATTCGGCCAAGACAACCAATCACATTGCCTGAAAAAACATACGCGCCTATCCGGTCCGGCTGGTCTTTTGGCTGGCAGATATTGACCACGCAAGAGACGATGCAAGAGATACAAACTCTCCAAACCCCTAGCTGGGGCGAAGAAATACGGGCGACCTTCCGGCTGTCGTGGCCGCTGGCGCTCGCCAATCTTTTGCAAATGCTGACCTATGCGATTGATGTCATCTTTATCGCCCGACTTGGGGATGCAGAGCTGGCGGCTAGCTCGCTTGCAGTGTCATGGTTCGGACTGCTGGTGTGGGCGCTGAGCGCGATGACAGGCGCGGTCGCGCCGGTAATCTCGGCCGAATTGGGCGCCAATCCGCGCGGCGTCAGACCGGTACGCCGGGCCACCCGCATGGCGTTGTGGTTGGCAATTATCGCTGGCAGCATCGGCATGGGTTTGTCCTATTTCATGCTGAAACCGCTGATGCAGGTGACCGGCCAGCAAAGCGCGATCATCGATTTGTCGAACGGCTATATGGCGGTGCTGGTGTTCTCGATGGTGCCAATGATCACGGCCAGCGTGCTGAGAAATTACGTCTCGACATTGGGCAAGCCGTATCTTGCCACCGCCATAACCGGGGCCGGTATCTTTGTGAATGCGGCGGCAAATTATGCGCTGATTTTCGGCAATTTCGGAATGCCTCGGCTGGAGCTGGTCGGCGCAGCGATCGCCACCATCATCACAACCATTGTGGTACTGCTGGCCTATGTTGCAGTGATCCGGTGGGACAAGTTGCTGCACCGCTATCGCATCTTTTCCAACTGGTGGCGGGCCGATTGGCAAGTGTTCGGCACGCTTGTGCGGATCGGTACGCCAATATCGCTGACGGTTGTGGCCGAAGCAGGAATTTTCGGCGCGGCGGCGTTCATGATGGGACGGTTTGGCGCGGCCGAACTGGCGGGGCATACGGTCGCGCTGCAATTGGCGGCGCTCGCCTTTCAGGTGCCCTTCGGCATTGGCCAGGCCGCTACGATCAGGGTCGGCTATTTCTATGGCGCGCGCGATCGGCAGGGCATCGCTCAGGCTGGCCTTGCCGGATTGTTGATGGGAACAGGCTTTATGGCCGCCACCGCTCTGGCCATGATATTTGCCCCCAAGGCGCTGCTGTCGATCTATGTTGACGTCAACGCACCGCGCAATGCGGCGCTGGTCGGATTTGCCCTGCAATATCTGGTGTGGGCCGCGATCTTCCAACTGGCCGACGGCATCCAGGCCGTTTCTTTAGGAGCCTTGCGCGGGCTGCAAGACACACGCGTGCCGATGTGGATTGCCACCTTCAGCTATTGGGTGCCAGGAATGGGGCTGGCGATCGGGCTGGGATTTTTCACGCCATTGGCCGGGATTGGCGTATGGATTGGCCTCGCCGCCGGTCTGTTCTTCGCAGCGGGCCTGTTAACCTGGCGCTGGATGCTGCGCGAGCGGTTGGGGTTGACTCAGCGCCCCAGCTGATCTGCGCGCTGCAATTTCAGAAAATTCTGAGAAATTTTCTCCATGGCAAGTGTTGACTCATGGCCTGGCCATCCCCATTTGCGCCCAGCTGGCACTCTCAAACGGAGAGTGCCAATACACTTTGTTCAACCCAAGAGAAAGGTCATCAAATATGGCATTTCGTCCGCTGCACGACCGCGTTGTCGTACGCCGCATCGAAGCCGACCAGAAAACCGCTGGCGGCATCATCATTCCCGACTCTGCCCAAGAAAAGCCAAGCGAAGGCGAAATCGTCGCTGCTGGTGAAGGCGCCCGCGACGACAGCGGTGCCCGCATCGCTCTCGACGTGAAAGCCGGCGACAAGGTTCTGTTCGGCAAATGGTCCGGCACCGAGGTCAAGATCGACGGTGAAGACCTGCTCATTATGAAAGAAAGCGACATCATGGGAATCATTGGCTGATCGCCAATCACCCGCGCTTTTGCATTCAATCAAACCTATTCAGGAGAATAAATCATGGCTGCTAAGGACGTAAAGTTCGGCCGCGATGCCCGCGAAGGCATCCTCAAGGGCGTGGATACGCTCGCCAATGCCGTCAAAGTAACGCTCGGCCCGAAAGGCCGCAACGTTGTGATCGACAAGAGCTTTGGTTCGCCGCGCATCACCAAGGACGGCGTTACCGTCGCCAAGGAAATCGAGCTTAAAGACAAGTTCGAAAACATGGGCGCGCAGATGCTGAAGGAAGTGGCATCCAAGACCAATGATCTGGCCGGGGACGGCACCACCACTGCAACCGTTCTGGGCCAAGCGATCATCCGCGAAGGCATGACCGCTGTTGCAGCTGGCATGAACCCGATGGATCTGAAGCGCGGCATCGATACCGCAACCGCCAAGATCGTTGAAAACCTCCAAGGTCGCTCGAAAGAAGTGGCTGGCTCTTCTGAAATCGCTCAGGTTGGCATCATCTCTGCCAATGGCGACAAGGAAGTTGGCGAGAAGATCGCTGAAGCCATGGATAAGGTCGGCAAAGAAGGTGTGATCACCGTCGAAGAAGCCAAGGGCCTCGAATTTGAGCTCGACGTTGTTGAGGGCATGCAATTCGATCGCGGTTATCTGTCGCCTTACTTCATCACCAACCCTGACAAGATGACGGTTGAACTCGAAAACCCGTACATCTTGATCCACGAAGCCAAGCTGTCTAACCTGCAGGCTATGCTGCCTGTTCTGGAAGCTGCTGTTCAAAGCGGTCGCCCGCTGTTGATCATCGCTGAAGACATCGAAGGCGAAGCGCTTGCTACTTTGGTAGTCAACAAGCTGCGCGGCGGCCTGAAGGTTGCTGCGGTTAAGGCTCCTGGATTTGGCGATCGTCGCAAGGCGATGCTGCAAGACATCTCGATCCTTACCAAGGGTGAAATGGTCAGCGAAGATCTCGGCATCAAGCTGGAGAATGTAACGCTGGGCATGTTGGGTGAAGCCAAGCGCGTCACCATCGACAAGGACAACACCACCATCGTTGATGGTGCTGGTAGCGAAGACGACATCAAAGCACGCGTTGGCGAAATCAAGGCGCAGATGGAAGCAACCACCAGCGACTATGACCGTGAAAAGCTGCAAGAACGTCTGGCCAAACTGGCTGGCGGTGTTGCCGTGATCAAGGTTGGCGGCGCTTCGGAAGTTGAAGTGAAGGAACGCAAGGACCGTGTTGATGATGCGCTCCACGCTACCCGCGCTGCAGTGGAAGAAGGCATCGTCCCTGGCGGCGGTACGGCTCTGCTTTACGCTACCAAGGTTCTGGAAGGCCTGAAGGGCGAAAATGATGACCAGACCCGCGGCATCGACATCGTTCGTCGCGCGATCCTGGCACCTGTTCGTCAGATCGCTGAGAACGCCGGCCATGATGGCGCGGTTATATCGGGCAATCTGCTGCGCGAAAACGACGAAACGCAAGGCTTCAACGCTGCGACTGACACCTATGAAAACCTGGTGGAAGCCGGCGTGATCGACCCGACCAAGGTTGTTCGCACCGCGCTGCAGGACGCAGCATCGGTTGCTGGCCTGCTGATCACCACCGAAGCGGCGATCACCGACGCTCCGGAAGACAAGGCAAGCGCGCCTGCAATGCCCGATATGGGCGGCATGGGCGGCATGGGCGGCGGCATGGGCTTCTAAGCCCAGCCACCCAGAACACGCTTACAAAAAGGCCCCGGTGGAGCGATCCGCCGGGGCTTTTTCTTGGGGTATTACAATTTGGGTGAACCAAAAAGTCTCAGCTTTCCTTCTGCCAATCCATCGTCACTTGATAGCCATCCCAGCCGGTGAAATCGAAGGTCTGGGTGCCCACCTTGCGGAAATCGCCAGGGAATTTGCGCTTTTCCAAGCCGACGATAACGCCCGAGGTTGCGACCACGCGTGTGCAAACTGTGCGCCCCTTATCCACCTTGTTGCGGCCCTTGTTATAGACCGTGAAGCCTTTGTCCCATGTGGCCGAATTGCGCATGCACAGATTGACCCCCGAACCCGGAGAATCGCTGGTTGAGACATAAATCGTGTCATTGTCTCGGGTCGAAATGCTGTTGGGGATAGAGGCGCGCTGCTTCACTGGAGGTGCTCCCACTGCCGGCCCAACCCCGTAATCGGGCACGCATGCACCCAATGGCAAAGCCACCGCGGCGACCATCAATCCTGTCATTACCTTATTCATCGCTCAAATCCTCTCCGCTGCTGCATTGTTGACCAGAGCGATAAGAGCCTAATCCGTGATCGGCAGATATGGGGTGGATGCCCCATCGGTTTGGCCGGAAGCTATGTGCGAACCGACCCAAAAACCTATCGCGGACATCCCTTCTTTGCTTTTGAAAGAAAATATCGCATATCGGACACATTCTATTACTGAGAGAGGGTCGCCCCATGAAAACGAAATTCGCCGCATTGCTCCTGTCATCGGTTGCGCTTGTTGGATGCGACATGATGCAGCCGCCCGTCGCCACCATTGAATGCGCAACCACCCAGTCCGAATGTTTGAACCAATGGTTTGATGAAAAATTCGAGGAGGAAATCGCGTTCAGCCCGATCCGCCAAACCGCACTTGGCCGTAAGTCTGACTATGACAAGATCGACGATTATTCGGTCGCTGGTAGTCAAAAATTGCTGGAATGGCGGCTGCAGACCGTGGCCGAAATGGAAGCCAATTTCGATTACGATACGCTGTCCGAGGCCGACAAATTGTCTTGGGACATGTGGGTGTTTCGCAAGGATCAGGCCGAGGCCGAGGCCAATTTCCGCAGCCAAAGTTACATCCTTCACCAGATGAACGGCACGCATGCGTCGCTGCCCAGCTTCCTTATCAGCCAACACAAGGTGGATGACGAATCCGACATGGTTGCCTTCATCGCCCGCTTGGGCGGGATTGGCACGGCCATGGATCAATTGCTGGAGCGCGCGCAAGCCAATGCCGAGTTCGGCACGCGCCCGCCCCGCTTCTCTTATGACGCCGTGATCGCTGAATCGCGCAAATTGATCAGCGGCGAGCCGTTCGATGACGCTGAAGATACAGCACCAGCCGCGCTGTGGACCGCTTCTCAAGATCACCTGGCCAAGCTGGTTGAAGACGACATTATCACCGCCGAGCGCGCCGATGAATTGCGCGAAGAAGCCCGCACCGCATTGGTCGAAGAAATGGCGCCCGCCTATCAGCGGGTCATCGATTGGTTCGAGCAGGACCGGCCCAACGCTTCCGAGGAAGCCCAAGGTGTTAGCGAACTGCCCGACGGGGGTGACTTTTACAATTATCGCCTGAATGCGATGACCACGACCGACCTGACCGCTGATGAAATCCATCAAATCGGATTGGATGAAGTGGCACGAATCCGATCAGAAATGGAAGAAATCAAGGAACAGGTTGGCTTTGACGGCGATCTGCAATCCTTCTTCACCTTTGTGCGGGAAGACGACCAATTCTTCTATCCCGACAATGATGCAGGCGCGCAGCAATATATCGATCAGGCCGAAGAGCATCTGGCTTTCATCAATACGAAGCTGCCCGAATTTTTTGGCACTTTGCCAAAGGCTGATCTGGTGGTGAAACGGGTAGAACCATTCCGCGAGCAAGATGGCGCGCCGCAGCATTACCGCCGGGGAACGCCTGACGGTTCGCGACCCGGTATCTATTATGCCCATCTGTCTGACATGCGTGCAATGTCGATCCCATCGCTTGAGGTGGTTGCTTATCACGAGGGCAATCCGGGCCACCACATGCAGGGCTCAATCGCGCAAGAATTGACTGATGTCCCGAAATTCCGCGGGCAAGGCGGATCAATTTCTGCCTTCAGTGAAGGCTGGGCGCTCTATTCGGAAATTCTCGCCAAGGAGATGGGTGCCTTTCAGGATCCCTATTCCGACTTCGGGCGTCTAACGACTGAGATGTGGCGAGCCATTCGCTTGGTGGTGGATACAGGCATCCACTCCAAAGGATGGAGCGAGCAGCAGGCAAATGACTATTTCCTCGCCAACTCACCCATTCCTGCAACAGCGGTTAAGGCAGAAGTGCAGCGCTATTTCGTGATGCCGGGTCAGGCAACGTCCTATAAAATCGGGATGATCAAGATTCAGGAACTGCGCGCCAAGGCGGAGCAGGAACTGGGTGAAGCATTCGATATTCGCGGGTTCCATGACACCGTTTTGGGCAACGGATCGCTTCCTTTGTCGATGCTGGAACGCCGCATCAACAGCTGGATCGAGGCTGAAAAAGCTAAATAACCAGGACTAACAGTGGCGAAAGGGGCCCGAATCCCGCAATTTTTGGCGCTGTTTCGGGCCTTTGCCGCTGCGAAGGCACTTTTCATCGTGCGAACGGGCTATTTCGCTTGCTAGGCGGAATCTTACCTCGTTAACCTTCGGCCAAGCATGCAGGGGTTATAACAATGTCTATGTTCAAACGCATTCGAACATTGAGTCTGGTTTCGCTGGCCGCGGTTGTGGCTATGGCCACGCCTGCGCATGCTCAATCTCAGTCACAAACGCAGACACGCGCCCAGGGCACTCAGCTGGAAGCCAGCTTTGACAGCCTGCTGGGCACGGATGTTCGCGCACCCCAAACATTCGAAGCCGTTTACGAAACATCGTTCGAGCGCCGGATTGCGCAGCTGGCCGACGGCAGCAAAGGCCGGATCGGTGTGGCAGCGATTGATCTGGCGACCGGTAAAGAGATTATGGTGCTGGGTGACCAGCATTTCCCCATGGCCTCGACCAGCAAGATAGCGGTTGCCGCTGCCTATCTCGAGATGGTCGAACAGAACCGCTATTCGCTGACCAGCGAATTTCCGCTGTTGATCCCCGTCCGCTCGGCCAAATATTCCAGCGCGGCCGCGCCGGTCCGCAAGGGTAATTACATGCAGGCGGTGGATCTGATCGAGATCATGATTACCCGCTCCAGCAATCCGGCGACAGACGCCTTGCTGAAAGCGGTTGGAGGTCCGGCAAAGGTCAATGACTGGATGCGGCGCCAGGGCATTACCGAATTCAGCATCAATCGCGATATTGCCACCTTGGTGCGCGACGATGGCGAGTTTGATCCAGCTTCCCATATCGACAAGCGCGATGCCGCAACGCCGCGCGCCATGGTCCAGCTGTTGCAGGGTCTGTATCAGGGCAAGTTTCTAAGCGCGGAAAGCCGCAATGTGATTTTGGGCGCGATGAGCCGCACTCGTACTGGCACACGGCGCATACCGGCGCTGATGCCGGAAGATGCAGCTGTCAGCCACAAAACCGGTTCGCTCAACAACACATCCAGCGATATTGGCATTATCGAAGCGCCCGATGGCCGCGCAATTGCAGTGGCGATATATGTAACAGGCCAAGGCGCGCGGCGCGCCCGCGAAGCCCGGATCGCAACCATCGCACGCGCTTTGTATGATGGCTTTGCCGGCAATGCCCGCAGCCAGCCTGTCTGGACCAATGCGACCCGCACGGGCGGGTAATTCAGCGCTTCATTCCAGGCTAGGCCCCTGGGGCGAACCTAATCGATAGTCGGGCAATATAGAACGCCCATAGAAAAAGGGCGGCACCAACCGGCACCGCCCTTTTCTTACGCTAAAGGCGCTTGCTGATTATTCAGCAGCGGCTTCAACAGCAGCAGCAGCTTCGTCAGCAGCTGTTTCAGCAGCTTCAACAGCTTCGCCAGCAGCTTCTGTAGCAGTGTCAGCAGCTTCACCAGCAGCTTCAGCAGCTTCGCCAGCGGCGTCAGCAGCAGCTTCGGTGTTTGCTTCAACGTCAGCAGCCATTGCGTCTGCAGTGTCAGCAGCAGAATCTGCAGTTTCTGAACAAGCAGTAAGAGCCAAAGCAGAGCCGGCAACTGCGGCAGCAAGTACGAATTTACGCATAGAAAAAATCCTCGAATTAAGCGAGTGTTGTGTGCCTGAGGCCATTTGGCCCCAAACAAAAAACCAGCCAGACACGGCCAGTTTCTGGGGCTCTAAATAATGGCAGGAATGTGGCAATGCAAGCGCAATCGCACATTTTGCCTTGTTTTGGCCCTATTTCACCCCGGAAGTTTTGCCCCATTTGTGGCCCTTCCCGGCCAAAATTCCCGGTGGATAGCTACTTATCAGCCACGCGCTGCACTGCTAGCAAGCCAATCATGTCGGAGAAAAAACACCTCTATCTAGTCGATGGCTCGTCCTACATCTTTCGGGCCTATCACCGACTTCCGCCGCTGACCGATCCTGAAGGCACGCCGGTGGGCGCCGTTTACGGTTACACCACCATGCTTTGGAAGCTGGCAGAGGACCTGGATCAGGCCGATGGGCCGACCCATTTGGCGGTGATATTGGACAAGGGCTCAAAAAGCTTCCGCAACGATATTTACCCTGAATACAAAGCCAACCGACCCCCTGCGCCAGAAGATCTGGTGCCGCAATTCCCACTGATTCGTGACGCGACCAAGGCTTTCAGCCTGCCCTGCATCGAGCAGGCCGGTTTAGAGGCCGACGATCTGATTGCATCGTATGCCCGTGCCGCCCAGCGCGAAGGGTGGGATGTCACCATCGTCTCGTCCGACAAGGATTTGATGCAATTGGTGGGCGAGGCTGACAGTCCAGATGGCCCGGCTCGGATCGACATGCTCGACACCATGAAGAACCAGCGGATCTATCTGGAAGAAGTGGAAGAGAAGTTTGGCGTTCGCCCCGAATTGGTGGGCGATGTGCTGGCATTGATGGGAGACAGCGTCGACAATGTGCCGGGTATTTACGGCATTGGTCCCAAAACGGCCAGCAAGCTGATTGCCGAGCATGGCTCCTTGGGCGCAGCCTTGGATTCGGCGCCAGACATGAAAAAGTCCAAGCTGAAGGAGCGCCTGTTAGAAGGCCGCGCCGAGGCCGAACTCAGCCGTATTCTTGTCGCCTTGAAGGAAGATTGCGACCTTCCCCAGTCGCTCGACGAGTTCAAACTGGACGGTGTGCCGCCTGAGCCTCTGGCCGCATTCCTGCAAAAACACGGCTTTAGCTCTTTGTTGCGCAGGCTTGATGCGGGAAGGGGCAGCCCTTCCCGATCCAATGACCTCAACCCGGCCAAACCGGAAACCGCAGCAGCTACAGATAGCGGAGATGGCGAAGGCGATCGGCAGCCCCTACCCGAAGCACCGGCAATTGATCGCAGCGCCTATGAAACGGTGCAATCGGCTGAGCGATTGGACGCTTGGATCGAGCGTGCCCGTGCTGCCCGCTTGGTCGCGGTGGACACAGAAACATCCGCGCTTGATGCGATGCAGGCAGAATTGGTCGGGGTAAGCCTGGCCTTAGGGCCCAATGATGCGTGCTATATTCCGCTCGCTCATGGCGGAACCGACATGTTCGATACCCGGCCCGATCAAATCGACCGCGAGGCTGCTGTGGCGGCGCTGAAGCCCTTGCTGGAAGATGATTCGGTCCTGAAAATCGGGCAAAACATCAAATATGATATCAACGTCCTGGCCCGTTATGGGATAGCGCTGGCCCCGGTTGAGGATACCATGATCATCAGCTTTGATCTGGATGCAGGTCGTGGCGAAGTGGGCATTGGTGGCGGCCACGGGATGGACGAGCTGTCACAGCGCCATCTGGGCCATCTGCCGCTGACATTCAAAGACGTGTGCGGCACCGGCAAAAAGCAAATTCCCTTTGGCGAAGTGCCGCTGGATCGAGCGACCGAATATGCCGCCGAAGATGCCGATGTGACCATGCGCCTGTATCGCCATCTAAAGCCGCGCCTAGTGCTTGAAGGTGGGTCAAAGATCTATCACCGGGTCGACCGCCCCTTGATCCCGGTTGTTGCTGGCATGGAGCGCGAGGGGATCAAGGTAGACCGCGCGCAACTGTCACGCTTGTCTGAAGAATTCGCCAGCGAGACCGCCCGGCTGGAGGGCGAGATCCATACCATCGCCGGGCAGGAATTCACCGTTGGTAGTCCCAAGCAATTGGGCGAGATATTGTTCGACAAGCTGGGCTATAAGGGTGGGCGTAAAGGCAAAAGCGGCCAATATTCCACCGATCAGGCGGTGTTGGAGCGGCTGAGCGGCGAAGGCGCGCCAATCGCCAGCAAAGTGCTGGAATGGAGGCAATTGGCCAAGCTCAAATCGACCTATACCGATGCTTTGCAAGAGGCGATCAATCCCAACACAGGCCGCGTCCACACCAGTTATTCGTTGGTGGGCGCTCAAACCGGCCGGTTGTCGTCAACCGATCCCAATCTGCAGAACATCCCGGTTCGCACCGCAATCGGACGCCAGATCCGCGAGGCATTTGTGCCCGAAAATGGCAATGTCCTGCTGGCGGCGGACTATTCCCAAATTGAGCTGCGGCTGGCGGCCCATATGGCCGATGTGCCGAGCCTGAAAGAGGCCTTTGCCGTAGGCGAGGACATTCATGCCCGCACAGCGCAGGAAATGTTTGGCGAAGTAACCCGCGATACTCGCGCCCAGGCCAAGACGATCAATTTTGCGATCCTGTATGGCATCTCGCGTTGGGGCTTGGCCGGCCGATTGGAAGTCGAGCCAGATGAGGCTCAGGCCATGATCGACACCTATTTCAAACGCTTTCCCGGCATCCAGCGGTATATCCTGGAAACCTTGGAGACCGTGCGGGAGCGCGGATATTCCGAGACGCTGTTTGGCCGCAAGACGTGGTTCCCTCGGATCAACTCCAAGAATCAGGCCGAACGGCAGGGCAGCGAACGCGCCGCCATTAATGCGCCGATCCAAGGCACCAGCGCCGATATTATCAAGCGCGCAATGGTGCGGATGGTCCCTGCATTGGAGCAGGCTGGTCTGCACAATGTTCGCATGCTGTTGCAGGTGCATGACGAATTGGTTTTCGAACTGCCCGAAGGTGATGTGCCGGCGGCCTCGAAGGTGATCGAGCAGATCATGGCCGAGGCAGCAATGCCAGCGGTTACGATCGATGTGCCCCTGGGCGTGGATATCGGCACAGGACCAAGCTGGGACGCAGCGCACTGATCAGCCTGAGATTCTGGGCTTCAGAAAGCTTGAACGCCGGGCTGGCCGAGCCTAGGCAATTTTCATGGTAATGTTGCAACGAACACCTGCATTGCGCGTGCAGCCATCATCGCGATGGATGAACCTGGTGCTTTTGGCTTTGATCGCCAGCGCCATGATTGCAGGTGTCTGGATCACCTACCAAACAGTTCAGGCAGAACGCACAGCAAGGGATGAAGCGCAGCAGAACAGCCTGATTTTGCGCGAATTGGGTGTGATTTCCAAACAGACTTTGCGAACTGAGACCGGGCAGCGTGGCTATCTCATTACGCTGGATCGCCGATACCTGGATCCTTACCGTGATGGGCGCAAGAATGTGGTGCCAGCCTTGGAAAATCTGCGCCGCCTAATCACTTCCGATGGCTCGCCCCGGCAATTGGAGCTGGTCGACAGAATTGACGAGCATGCCTCGCGCAAACTGCTCGAGTTGGATGAAACGGTCGCCTTGTTGGAAGCTGGTGAATTGCTCAACGCCCGTCGCCGTGTTCTGACAGACGATGGCCAGGAGGCGATGACCCAACTTCAAATTGCCGTCGAAGAGCTGGAAGAAATAGAGCGCCAGCGCCTGGATCAGGCATTGGCTGCGGCCGAAACAGTGCAGGCGCGCACCATCCCTCTGCTGGGCGTGCTGATGTTCCTGGCGTTTGTCTTCGTGATATTCAGCGCGCGATTGGCGTCTCGGGCTGCGCAGGCAGAAACCGAGGCGGCGCAGGCCAATGTCATTGCAGAAGCACATGATCGAGCCGATTTGCTCGCGCGTGAGCTCAACCATCGGGTCAAGAACCTGTTTGCCGTTATCCTGGCGATTATTCAAATGAGCGGGCGCAATCAGCCCGACGCGAAACCCCTGATCGAGAGCATTTCCCAAAGGGTTCGGGCTTTGTTGACCGCGCATGAGGTGACCCAAGGCGCGCTGGAAGAACCGGTCGCCTTGCTGGGCGATCTGGTTAAGACAACATTGTCACCCTACCAATCCGAAACCCACTCCGCGACCATTACCGGCGATCAAATTGTGCTACCGGCCAAGGCGGTCACGCCGTTAGGCCTCGTGCTGCACGAAATGACCACCAACACGGTGAAATATGGTGCTTGGGCCCAATCGGGCAGCTTGGATATCAGTTGGGCCGAAGTGGATGACCAGATCAGCATCAACTGGCGCGAGAGCGGCTGCCAAAATTCCACCGAGCCGCAAAAGGCAGGCTTTGGCAGCTTGTTGATGACCAGCGCAGCGCGCCAGCTAAGTGGCAAGATCGACCGGCAAATCAATGCTGATGGCTGCCATATCGAAATCACATTCCCAAGGACGCTAACCACTTCCCATGGTTGAATCTCTAGCGGGCAAACCCTAGAAGCCGCGCTATGTTGGATCGATACAACCCTGCCAATTGGCAGATCCTGTGGGACGAAGTCTTCAACGCAGCTGTTGCTGTCATAGTGGCCATCGTCATCGCTTATGCGCTGTATAGGGTCATATTTGCAGTAATCACGCGGCTGACACGCGGGTCCGAAACCAAAATTGACGAGCTGGTTGTGGACCGCGTCCGGGCTCCGGCGAAATGGTCCTTCATCGTCTTGGGCGTGACTTTCGTGGCCCAATATGATCCGCAATTGCAGGCGATCTGGGAGCCCTTGGCGCGCTTTCTAAGACCGGCGCTGTTGGGCTGGATTGCCTACACCTTGGTCAAGGCATTCACTGTGGCGATGGAATTCAGAATGGAGGTTTCCTCTGACCCCATCGCTGTGCGCAGCAGGCGCACCCGTTTGGCAGTTTTGTCGCGCGCGGCCACCTTTGCGATCGTGTTTATCACTGTCGGTTTGATGCTGCTGGGTATCCCCGCCGTGCGCGACATCGGGACAACTTTGCTGGCCTCTGCTGGTCTTGCTGCACTGGCTGTGGGCGCCGCGGCTCAGCCGGCGCTCAAATCGCTGATTGCGGGCCTGCAGGTGGCATTGACCGAACCATTCCGGCTGGGCGATTTGGTCAAGGTTGATGGTGAAGTGGGCCGGGTTGAAGAAATTAGGATGAGCTTTGTCACCGTGCGCACATGGGACGAGAGGGTGCTCGTCGTGCCCACCAGCCAGTTCTTGGACGCGAGCTTTGAAAACTGGTCGCGGGTGAACGAGAAATTGTCAGGGCCGGTATTCCTGCATCTTGACCCAGCAACACCAATCCAACCGATCCGGGAAGAATTTGAACGCTATGTATCGCAGCATGATCTGTTTGATGGCCGCAACATGGCGCTGCTGATGACAGAGGCTTACCCGGAAAGCATCGAATTGCGCCTATCCGTCAGCGCGCAATCGATCGGCGATCTGTGGGCATTGCGCTGCGCGGTGCGCGAACACATGCTCGAATGGCTGCGGGACAATTTGCCCGAATCGCTGATCCGGCACCGGCTGGAAGTGCCCAACGGCCATCCAAAAGCTGGCGAACCCTAGGGCTCCATAACTGACAGGACCTAATTGGGTCCGGCGCTTTTCCGATCAATCGTGCTTTTTCGCCTTGGTCGGTTCCAACATACCTTCATGGACAAAACCAATAGGACGCACTTCGAGAGCGCGTTTCTTCAGCTCGCCGCTCATCTTGCGATATTCGGCTTCCATTTTTGATGTGACCGTGGCGCGCGAATCCTTCAGCGCTTCGTCGAAATCGACGCCCTCCACTTCGGAAACCTCGCCGCCAACACGGCGCAAGGCATTCAGCCCGGCCCGACGCACAACATCTTCCAAATCAGCGCCCGTAAATCGCTCGGTTTGCTTGGCTATGGCTGCCAGATCGACATCCTTGGCCATGGGCATATTCTTGGTGTGGATCGACAGAATATGCGCGCGACCCTTTTGATCGGGCGTGCCAACATAAACCAGTTCATCAAAGCGGCCGGGACGCAGCAATGCCGGGTCGATCAGAGTGGGCCGGTTGGTGGCCCCGATGACCACCACCGATTGCATGTCTTCCAAGCCATCCATCTCAGCCAGAATGGTGTTGACCACACGGCCAGTGACTTGCGGTTCGCCCTGGCCCGATCCGCGGGCTGGCACCAGACTGTCAATCTCGTCAATAAACACGACGCAAGGAGCTACCGCGCGCGCGCGAGCAAACATCTTGGCGATTTGCTGTTCGCTTTCGCCATACCATTTGCTCAACAAATCCGAGCTCTTCATCGAGATGAAATTGGCTGATGCCTCTTTGGCAACAGCCTTGGCCAACAAGGTTTTACCTGTCCCGGGAGGGCCATACAGCAAGAAGCCTTTGGCCGGCCGGATCCCCAGTCGTTCGAACGCATGAGGATTTTTCAACGGCAGTTCGATGCCTTCCTTCAGCTTGTCGATGGCATCGGCCACCCCGCCAATGTCGCTCCATTGGACGGTCGGCACTTGCACCATCACTTCGCGCATGGCCGAGGGTTGGATGCGTTTCAGCGCCGACATGAAATCTTCGCGCGTGACGCACAACTCCTCCAGCACTTCGGGCGGAATGGTGCGTTCATCCAGATCGATCTTGGGCATCAATCCACGCACAGCATCAATCGCAGCTTCGCGCGCCAAAGCGGCGATATCGGCCCCGACAAAGCCATGCGTGATCCGCGCCAGCTCGTTCACATCCACCTTGTCACCCAGCGGCATGCCCCGGGTATGGATGGCAAGGATTTCGCGGCGGCCGCGTTCATCGGGCACACCAATCACAATCTCGCGATCGAACCTGCCGGGACGCCGCAACGCCTCGTCTATCGCATCGGGGCGGTTTGTGGCGGCAATCACCACCAGATTGGACCGAGCCTCCAGCCCGTCCATCAATGTCAGCAGCTGCGCGACCAATCGCTTTTCCGCTTCGCCCGGCACGCGGTCCCGTTTGGGCGCGATGGAATCAATCTCATCTATGAAGATGATGGCAGGCGCAGATTTGCCGGCCTGTTCAAACACTTCGCGGAGCGCCTTTTCGCTATCGCCATAGCCAGACCCCATAATTTCAGGGCCGTTGATGGTGAAAAAGGTCGCATCGCTTTCATTGGCGACAGCTTGCGCAAGCCGGGTCTTGCCCGTGCCGGGAGGGCCATGCAGCAGCACACCCTTGGGTGGGTCCACACCCAGACGGGTGAACAATTCGGGATAGCGCAGCGGCAATTCCACCATCTCGCGCAATTGCTGGATCGTGTCCGCCATGCCGCCAACGTCGTCATAATTGACCACCGCGCGGGCATCGCGCGGCTCTTCAAATTCGGGCCGAAGTTCAACCTCGGTATTTTCGTCAATATGGACGATGCCCTTTGGCGTTGTCGCCACCACAGACAATCGGATTTGGGTCAGTGCATAGGCTGGATTGGCCAGCATGCGGCGAACATCATTGGGCATGTTCTGAACGGGCTGCTGGCCGGTTGTGGCGACCAGGTCGCCCGTCACCAGAGGTTTGCGGAAGAAATTGCGCTTCAGTGCTTGGGATGGGCCCTGCAAGCGCATCTCGCGTTGAGCAGGGGCGAACACCACCCGAGTGGCCGGACGCGATTGCGCGGTGGAAATGCGCACATGCTCGCCCGATCCCACTTCGGCATTGCCGCGTTGCAGACCATCCAACCGGACCAAGTCCAGCGCCTCATCTTCCTCATAAGACGCCATCGCAATCGCGGCGGTCGTGCGTTTACCAGTCAGTTCGACCACATCGCCTTCGGTTATGCCGAGCGCTTGGAATGCAGAACGCGGCATTCGGGCAATGCCCTGGCCCGATTCTTCTTGCCGAGCGGCAGCAACTTGCAGCCTTACCGAATTGCTATCGTCTTCGGTTTTTTCGGGTGCTGCGTCAGCATCGGCCATCGGGGAAACTCTCCATCACATCGAATCAGTGCACGTTCCTGAGCCAGGAACAGTCCCTAGCTAGGAACCCTGCAAGCTGGTTGCAAATGCGCGGCCTGCCAATATGCATCTGAATCCACTTACAAATGGGGTTCGATGGGCAAGGTAGAATGCCCAAGCCCCACGGCAGAATTGTGCAAGGCGGACCAAATCAGGCGCATGTCGAGGCCCGAAAGGTGGATTGGTGCAGGCTGGATTTTGGGCAAGAAAAAGGCCCGACCATTGCTGGCCGAGCCTGAAAGTTTTGGGAGAGGATGCCTAAAAGGCTCGTCCCATATGCGGGGCCGCCGCGTATTGTGCAAGTGCGAAAAGAGCACCTAATGTTGCAAAAAACGCAATAGATGGTTTTGAGCCATAAGGCACTGTATTGCCTTCCTTATATTGCCTGCCTTTGCATCTTCCGACCCTTCGCATATGCAGCAATGCGAGGTGATTTTGGAGCTCGGACTTAGCTCTGAAATGGCTTGGCAAGATTTTTCGCCTCCCGCCCAAGATCGGGGTGACAGCATTCAACCAAAGCTCTATTTGCACCCATTCAACTTTTGCCAATGGAAACCCAATGACGAAACTCTATCCTGACGCCCAATCTGCCCTCGATGGCTTGCTGAAAGATGATCTGGTGATCGCCGCTGGCGGGTTCGGCCTCTGCGGTATTCCAGAAAAATTGCTCGACGCCATTCGTGACAGCGGGGTGAAAGGCCTGACCTTCGCTTCCAACAACGCAGGAATCGACAATGAAGGGATTGGCAAACTGCTGCGCACCAAGCAGGTCAAGAAGATGATCAGCTCTTACGTTGGCGAGAACAAGGAGTTTGAGCGCCAGTTTTTGTCGGGCGAGTTGGAAGTGGAATTTTGCCCTCAAGGAACTCTGGCCGAACGGATGCGCGCCGGCGGTGCAGGCATTCCCGGTTTTTACACCAAGACAGGCGTCGGAACGCAGGTGGCCGAGGGTAAAGAGGTCAAGAATTTCGGCGGCGAGGACTATATTTTGGAACACGGCATCTTCGCCGATTTGTCGATCGTCAAAGCATGGAAAGCTGACGAGACTGGCAATTTGATGTTCCGCAAGACCGCACGCAATTTCAACCAGCCCGCCGCCACGTGCGGCAAGGTGTGCCTGGTGGAGGTGGAGGAAATTGTGCCTGCCGGATCGCTCGATCCTGATGCCATTCACCTGCCCGGCGTATTTGTGAACCGCATGATTGTGGGCGCGCCCTATGACAAGAAGATCGAATTTAGGACCACCCGCGAAAGAGAAGCCGTGTAATGCGTATCGCGTCGCCGCGCCAATACGGTCAATCTGTGATGCGCGGCTCCATCCTGATCGGAGCGGCACTGATGCTGCAAGGCTGCCTGGTCGCAGCCATCCCGATGGTGGCTGGCGGCGCAATGGCCTCACGCGATGTGATTAACGAGAGCCGCGACGATCGCGCCTCGACGTCTTCTCCTGCTGAAACTGCTGCCGCACCTACTCCAACCGCTCTTACTTCAGCCTCGGACGCCGATCTTGCGGCAGTCTCTGAAACTGCCGTCGAGCCCACCAACAGCCAAAGCGCTGCTGCGGCGTCGGCTTATACCGATTTTGCATCCTATGCTCTGACCCAGGCCATGCTTGCTGACGGCAGTGCCCAATCCGCAATACTGGAAAATCCCGGAGCACTGGATGGTGCGCGCGCGGCTTGTGTAGGCGTGCCTGCTGCTGTGCTGATAGACCTTGACCCGGCGGGCAAGATGCTTGCACTGGAAGGTGCGATGCAATCTGATCCGGCGTTTGCGTCGCAACTGGAATTGTTGCGCCGTCAGGATGTGACAATCGGCTGGATCTCCCAACGCTTGGTCATCGATGCCGAGCGGGTCCGCGCACAACTGGCCAATGCTGGCCTCGATCCACTGGGCGAAGATGTGTTGCTGCTGCTCAATTCGTTCGACCAGAACAAGCAGCAGCGCCGCCGTGCATTTGGCCAGAGCCATTGTCTGGTGGCAATCGCGGGCGATACGATGACGGATTTCGACGAGCTGTTCGATTATCTGAAGAATCCCGATTCTGCCCTACGCCTCAACTCCCTTCGCAACGTAGGCTGGTTTATCACGCCCCTGCCGCTCATGCCGTTAAACAAAGAATAGGACCGATCATGTCGGAAGAACAAACAGGTTGGAACCGCGATCAAATGGCTGCGCGCGCTGCCAAGGAATTGCAGGACGGATATTACGTCAATCTGGGTATCGGCATCCCGACGCTGGTCGCCAACCACATTCCTGATGGAATGCAAGTGACGCTGCAAAGCGAAAACGGCATGCTGGGCATTGGCCCCTTCCCCTATGATGACGAGGTTGATCCAGACCTGATCAACGCCGGCAAGCAAACCATCAGCGAGCTGCCTCACAGCGCCTATTTTGACAGCGCAACCAGCTTTGCAATGATCCGCGGCGGCCATATCGATCTGACCGTTCTGGGGGCGATGGAAGTGGCCGAAAATGGCGACATCGCCAATTGGATGATCCCGGGCAAGATGATCAAGGGCATGGGCGGCGCGATGGATTTGGTCGCGGGCGTCAAGAAAATCATTGTGGTGATGGATCATACCAGCAAAGCGGGTGACGCCAAATTCATCCCCGAATGCACTCTGCCTTTAACCGGCACCAATGTGGTCGATATGATCATCACCAATCTGGGCGTGTTCCATCGGGCCGACCATAGCAGCCCTTTTCGTTTGATTGAGCTGGCATCGGGTGTCACCGTAGACGAGATCGCTGCGAAAACGACAGCCCGTTATGAAGTGGCACTGGAAAGCGTCTGAAACCTTCCATGTGGCTTGATCATCCTCGCAATCCCAAAGCTCCGCTGGCCGGGGTTAAAGTGCTGGAACTGGCCCGCGTTTTGGCGGGGCCATGGGCGGGCCAATTATTGGCCGATTTGGGCGCGGATGTGATCAAGGTTGAAAGCCTGGAGGGCGATGGCACCCGCGCTTGGGGTCCGCCCTGGGTCGAGCGAGAAGACGCCTCAGGCAAGGTCCGAAGAGAGGCCGCCTATTACCACGCTTGCAACCGCGGCAAACGCAGCATCACCGCTGATTTCCAATCAGACAAGGACAGAGCAAAGGTGCGCGCGCTGGCCGATGGCGCCGACGTGGTGATCGAGAACTTCCTGCCCGGCAAATTGGCCAAATTTGGCTTGGACTACCCTAACCTGGTAGCCAGCAATCCGGGTCTAATCTATTGTTCCATCACTGGATTTGGTCAAGATGGACCGCGCCGCGATGAAGCCGGTTATGATTTTGTCATTCAGGCAATGAGCGGGTTCATGTCGCTCAATGGCGATCCCGCCGGCGACCCGACCAAATTCGGCGTGTCGATCTCTGATCTGTCCTGTGGCCTTTATGCCGCCAATGCCATTCAAGCGGCCCTGCTGATGCGATACCGCACGGGCCAAGGCCAGCATATCGACACCAGCCTGCTCGATTGCTCGGTGGCGTTGCTGGCCAATCAGGCGACCAGCTTTTTCGCAACCGGACAAAACCCGCCCCGAATGGGCAATTCGCATGCTCAGGTCAGCGCCTATGGCGTATTTCCGACCAAGGACGGTCCTGTGGTGTTGGCCCCAGCCAATGACAATCTGTTCCGCAAGCTGCTGGCCATGTTGGATCGCAATGATTTGCTGCAGGACGAGCGCTTTGCCACCAATGAAGCGCGGGTGGCCAATCGCGGCGTGGTCGATGCGATGATCGCCGATGAAACTGGATCATGGAGCCGCGAGGACTTGCTGGCGCAATGCGCCAAATCTGGCGTTCCAGCCGGACCAATCAACACACTGGATCAGGTGTTCGAAGACCCCCAGGTGATTGCCCGCGGCATGAAGACCCAGCTGGACGGCCAACCCAGTGTCCGCAGCCCGTTCAACTTTTCCGACGCCGAGCTGGCACTGGATCGCCCTTCGCCCCTGTTGGGTGAGGATGATTAAGCCACAGCAGCTTTGAGCGAGTCGACCAGATCGGTGCGTTCCCATGGGAAGAAATCGTCCTCCGCTGTCCGGCCGAAGTGACCATAGGCAGCGCTCTTGCGATAAATTGGCTTGTTAAGACCCAGATGCATGCGAATACCGCGCGGGGTCAGGCCGCCCAATTCGTCGATCGATTCAATTGCCACTTCCAGCTGGGCATCATCCACCGTGCCAGTGCCATGCGTATCAACATAAAGCGATAATGGCTTTGAAACGCCAATGGCATAGGCCAGCTGGATGGTGCAGCGCGTAGCCAAGCCAGCAGCGACAATATTCTTGGCCAGATAGCGGGTGATATAGGCAGCGCTGCGATCAACCTTAGTCGGATCCTTACCGCTAAATGCGCCGCCGCCATGGGGGCTGGCCCCGCCATAGGTATCAACAATGATCTTGCGCCCGGTAAGGCCGGCATCACCATCAGGCCCGCCGATTTCAAACGCGCCGGTAGGGTTGATGTGCCACACCGTCTCATCGCTCAGCAATCCGCTTGGTAGAACATCGCTCACGGCCTGCCGGACATAAGATTTCAGCTCGGCCTCTTTTTCGCCTTCGTGATAGCCCGGCGCATGCTGGGTCGACACCACAATAGCGGTGCAAGCGACCGGCTTGCCATCCTTGTAACGCAGCGTGACCTGGCTTTTGGCATCAGGTTCAAGGAATGGCGCAGCGCCCGAATGGCGGTCAGCTGCCAAGCGTTCCAAAATTTTGTGGCTGTAATCCAATGTCGCAGGCATCAAATCAGGCGTTTCATCGCAAGCAAAGCCGAACATGATGCCCTGATCGCCAGCGCCTTCATCCTTGTTCGATCCGTCTTGTCCCGCATCCACGCCCATGGCGATTTCGCTCGATTGGCCGTGCAAATGGTTTTCGAAGGTCAATGTCTTCCAGTGAAAGCCATCTTGTTCATAGCCAATGTCGCGCACGGTCGAGCGAACAGCCTGTTCAATCTCTTCCTTGGCGCCGGGTGCCCAGCCGCCATTGACCGCCCAATCCGCATTGTTTTCATCATACATCGGAGCACAACGAATCTCCCCCGATAGGATAACGCGCTGGGTCGTCGTCATGGTTTCGCAGGCGACGCGTGCCTCGGCATCCTTGGACAACATCAGGTCCACAATCGCATCAGAGATCTGATCTGAAACCTTGTCAGGATGGCCTTCGGAAACACTTTCCGAGGTGAAAAGAAATTCGCTGCGCATGGTGCCTCTAAATCATCGAGATGGGGATATAAGGAGTTCTTTATGTCTTCAAATTCCGCTTAGACCTTGCGCCATCGCATGGCAACAAAAGATGCCAAGAATAGAACAATTGCCCAAGCCAACGCCAAGCTATTGCCTGCCCGAGCGAACACAGTGGGCGAATTTGCGGGAGGGACCATCCCTTCGATGGCAGCTGCGTCACCCGCACCAATATGTTGGCGGACAACGCCATTGGCATCGACCACCGCGCTGATTCCAGTGGTGGTAGAGCGCAGCACGGGCAATCCCTCTTCAATCGCGCGCATCCGGGCCTGCGCCAGATGCTGCGGAGGCCCCCATGCGCCAAACCAGCCATCATTCGATGGGTTGAAGATATAATCGGGGCGGTTTTCCGGGTCGATCACTTGACCGGAAAAGACAATTTCATAGCAGATTTGGATACCGGCCTTGCCCCAATCACCCAGCTCCAGCGTTTGCGGCCCCGGCCCCGGGATAAAGTCTATCGAGCCCGACACCAGCCGCGTCGCGCCCAGCGGTTCCAATAACCAGCGCAGCGCCAGATACTCGCCAAAGGGCACCAGATGCGCCTTGCTGTAACTGGCCTGAATGTCGCCATTGCCATCCAGCGCGGTCACCACATTATGCGCGCCCACAGCCCTGGTCCGCCCCAGCACCTGCCCCATCTCAAGATCGGTGGCGCCGGTAAGCAGCAGCGATTGCTCGCCGATCACATTGCCAATGCGGGTCCGCGCAAAATCGGGATCAGCCGCGGCGGTGCTACGCAGGTAATAGCGCGCGGGATAGCCTGCGCGCAGATAGTCAGGGATCGCCGATTCAGGCCACAGCAGCAAACGCTGGTCCATAGTGTTTGGCACGCTCAGACCGGCCAGCCGGGCAAATTGCTCCTCATATTGGCTGGCATTGTGGATCTCGTCCTGCGGGAAATAAGGCTGCACCAAAGTGTAACGCAGGCTTCCTTCCTGCGCTGCCAGATTTGAAGTGGGGGCAGGCCACATCATCGCCAATGCAATGGCCATGACCGTCAATCCGCCCACCAGCCAACGCCTGGTGGAGAATGACCAGGCAAGAACGGCAGTGATCACAATCACCACTCCAGACAGGGCATAGGTGCCCATCCATGGCAGAACCATTGCAAGGCCGGGCGTGTCCCAATTGCCCAATGCAATCAGCCCCACTGGCGGCCAGGGATATCCGGTGAAGACCCAGCTTCTCAGCCATTCGGTCACTATCCATGCGCCAGCGAACATCAGGCCAAACGGCAAGATGCTCGATTGCTTGGAAAATTTGTGGGCCACATAGGCGGCTATTGCGGGATAGACGGCCAGATAAAGGCACAGCATCGGCACTGCCACCCAGCCCAGAATTTGGGGCATTTCGGATTGAAAGGTGAAAGCTGTGGCGATCCAATTGTTGGCAACACTCAAGTGAGCCCAACCAAACAGCCAACCCAATAGGCCAGCTTGCTTGGCACTGCCCGCCTGCCGCACAATTGCGATCAGGGCGGCCATTGCTAGAAATGCGATGGGCCAAAGCCCAATGGGAGGATATCCGAGCGCTGCCAATGCTCCCAGCGTCAGCACCGTAAGGCGCGGATGCCGCTGGGCCAATGCCAAGCCGGATTGCACTGGGTTTGCAGGGCTATCGCTCATTTCGAACCACCACCCCTGTCACAACCCATAATATGCGCGGATATCAGCCTACGGCCTGCATTTCGTCATCGCCGCCTTCGCCATCATCCTTTGGCTTGCGGGCTCGGCGTGGCTTCAGCTTGGGAGCAGGCTTTTCCTCGGCTTCTTCGCTATCGCCGCCAATAGCAGGAGGCAAAGCAGCCAGATCGAGCGCGCCGTCATCATCTGATGCCTTGGCAGCACCGTTCTTGTCTTCGCGAGGTTTGCGACGAGGCTGACGCTCGGGCCGGGCACGGCGCGGCTTGGGCGCTTTATCATCGTCAGACTTGGCATCCGAAGTTGTGATCGGCTCGCCTTCCAGGCCGCGATCACCCTCGTTCGGGCCATCATCACGATCGTTTCGATCATTGCGGTCATTGCGGCGGTTATCCGAACGATCATCGCGCGGGTTCCGGCCACGGTGCTGACGGCGACGATCATCGCCATCCTCATCATTGTCGTCGCCCGATTGCTCGCGATCTTCGTTGCGCTTGGCACGCTGTTCGTCCTGACGCGCCTTATTATCGGCGATCACACGGAAGTAATGGTCGGCGAATTGCAGGTAGTATTCGGCCTGAACCCGGTCGCCATTATGCTGAGCGTCTTGAGCCAGCTTCTTATATTTATCGAGCATTTGCGGCGCGTTTCCGCGCGCGCGGCTGTCGATTCGGTTAAGCTGGTTTCCACCGCCACCACCGCCGCCGCCCTGATTGCGATTACCGCGACCGCGGCGACGATTATTATTACGATTGTTATTCAAGGAAAATTCTTCCTCATCCGCTAGCGCGCAAGTTTACATTCCTTGCTGGCCCTAAAATCCTGTTGCGAGCGAGCGTTGCATGCGCAACGCGGCCCATCCGCATGATCCAACAGCCTCAATGTGCTGCCAAACGAAATGTATATGCGGGGTTAGGTACGATGATCGGCTGAAAGCGCAGACCAGAGACCTGGACATTGGGGTAGCGGGGCAAATCCACTTTGCCAAGCCCTAGAGTTGGATTTGGTCAAATTTGCCGGAAAAGCCGCAAGGCGCGCGGCCTACCGGCCAAATCACGCCGCAGTTCCGTTTTAAAGCCCGATTTAGCGGCAATTTGGGCGACGGACTCGGCTTGATCTCGCCCGATCTCCAAAATGGACACCCCTGTCTGCCTCAGTAAATTTCCCAATTGTGGAATTATCGTGCGGTAATCGTCCAATCCATCATTCCCGGCGAATAAAGCGCTGGCCGGTTCGAAATCGCGCACATCCGGGTCCAAAACCGCACCGCTTTCAACGTAAGGAGGATTGCAAATAATCAGATCGAACTGCCCCAGACCCTCGGCCCAATTGGCTTCATTCCAATCGCTTTGCACCAATCGCGCCCGGTCCGACACACCCAGCCTGCGCGCATTGAGCGCCGCCACTTGCACCGCGTCAAAGCTGGCATCCACCCCCACCCCGGTCAGGCGGGTTTTCTCCGCCAGCAAGGTCAGCAGCAGCGCCCCCGAGCCCGTTCCCATGTCGAGCACGCGCCCTGTGTCGGATAGCGATTCCAGCGCCATCTCGACCACCGCTTCGCTGTCGCCACGCGGAATGAGAACGGCAGGATTGACGGTGAAGCTACGGCCAAAAAACTCTCCCTCGCCAATGATATAGGCAATGGGTTCATGCAGGATCCGGCGATCAATCAGACCCGCAAAATCGCTCGGCTCTGGGTCTGACATATGCCGCAGCAACATATCCGAACGCGATGCCTTCAGGGCGTGCGCCATCAACAATTCGGCATCCAATCTCGCGGTGTCGCTGGTCGCACCAAGCCTGTCGGTTGCCTGGCGAATAGCGTCGGCGACCTTCACTCGTTAAGCGCCGCCAATCGCTTGGCTTCGTCCTCGGAAATCAGCGCATCGACCAACTCGCCAAGACCTGATCCGGCGATGATCTCGTCCAACTTGTGCAAGGTCAGACCTATCCGGTGATCGGTTACGCGGCCTTGCGGGTAATTGTAGGTCCGAATCCGTTCTGAACGGTCGCCGCTGCCAACCATCGCCTTGCGCGCTTCGGCCTCGGCCCCTTGTGCCTCGTCGCGGGTTTTCTCGAACAGTCGAGCGCGCAATACCTGCATCGCCTTTTCGCGATTCTTGTGCTGGCTGCGCCCATCCTGACAGGTCACCACCAGCCCGCTGGGTTCATGCGTGATGCGGATCGCGCTGTCGGTGGTGTTGACGTGCTGGCCGCCCGCACCGCTGGCGCGATAGGTGTCGATCTTCAAGTCCGTGGGGTCGATATGAATATCGACATCGTCGGGTTCAGGCAGCACCGCAACCGTCGCAGCAGATGTATGAATCCGGCCTCCACTCTCAGTGGCCGGTACACGCTGAACTCTGTGCACGCCGCTTTCAAATTTCAGCTTGGCAAACACACCTGTGCCTTTGATATTGGCAACGATTTCCTTGAACCCGCCAACCTCGCTGGCATTCATGCTGACCGGTTCCACCTTCCAGCCCTGTTCTGCGGCAAAGCGTTCATACATGCGGAATAAATCGCCTGCGAACAGTCCTGCCTCATCGCCGCCCGTACCGGCCCGAATTTCCAGCATAGCAGGCCGCGCATCGGCGCTATCGCGAGGCAGCAATTTCACCGCAAGCTCGCGCTCAGCATCGGGCAGACGAGCGCGCAACTCGGCCAATTCATCTTCTGCCATCGCCTTCATTTCCGGGTCGGAGAGCATCTCCTCCAGACCCGCAATTTCCTGATGCATAGCCTTCACGTCGGCAGCGATTTTCGCCACCGGCTCCAGCTCGGCATAGTCGCGACTGGCCTGCACAAATTCATCGCCCTCCAGCGTGCCGGAAGCCATGCGGGCCTCCAGCTCGGCAAAGCGATGCGCGATCTGGTCAAGGCGTTCAGTGGGTATTTGCATCAGTCTAGGCTCAGGGCCTTCAAGGCTGACACCAACTGATCTTTGACCCCGCCTTCGGTCTGATAACGCAGGCGACGCTCGCCATCGCTCATTGCAAGAATGACGTGGCTGCCAATTTTCACAGCCTTATCGAAGCGCTTTTTCTTTCCACCTGAAGCGATGAATTCTGCAGACATGCCGTGCCCTCGAATGGCTGAAACAGCGGCCTGTCCGGTAGCAATCATTTCATCATCTTCAACGACAACCACAACGTCTACCCGCGGCTCGCTTTTCTCACCCACCAACATAGCCAGCCGCTCGATACCTGCAGCCCAGCCAACAGCTGGTGTCGGTGCGCCGCCCAGATTTTCGATCAGACCATCATAGCGACCGCCGCCCAGCACCGTGCTTTGTGCGCCAAGTGCGTCTGCAGCTGCTGAGCCTTCATCAGGAATGAATTCAAACGCGGTGTGGCGGTAGTAATCGAGCCCGCGCACCAGATTTTCGGCCCGCACCCATTTCACGCCAGCTGCATCCAAGCCGCTGGTAACCGCTTCGAAGAACGCGCGCGCCTCGTCCGACAAGAACGCATCGATCTTGGGCGCATCGGGCAAAAATGGCTGGTCACGGCGATCCTTGCTATCGAGAATGCGGAGTGGATTTTTCTCCAGCCGCTCTTGCGAATCCTCGCTCAACTGGTCCTTCACGCCGCGGAAATAGTCGATCAGCGCGGCGCGCCACGCCTCACGGCTTTCTCCGTCACCCAGCGTGTTGAGATGCAAGGTAACGCCTTCGATGCCCAATTCCTTGAGCAATTGATCCGCCATGGCGAGCAGCTCAACATCGGCTTGCGGTTCGCCCGCGCCAATGATTTCCGCATCGATCTGGTGGAACTGGCGATAGCGCCCCTTTTGGGGACGCTCGTACCGGAACAGGGGGCCATGCGTACCAACTTTCAGCGGTGCATGCTGCTGCCAGCCATTGGTCAGAAAGGCGCGCGCAATTCCTGCGGTAAACTCGGGCCGTAGGGTGAGCGAATCTCCGCCGCGATCTTCGAAGGAATACATTTCCTTCGACACCACGTCGGTGGTTTCGCCCAAAGAGCGGGCAAACACTTCGGTCTTTTCAAACACCGGCATTTCTATCCGGCGGAACCGGTACAGCTTACGGACCCGTTCAAAGGTCTCGACCACATAGGCAAATGCCTCGGCGTCGGGTCCGAAAATATCCTGCGTGCCGCGGATGGCGTTTGGCGTGTTCTTGCTCATTCCGCTGCGATTAGGGGCAAGGAAGCCCTTTCGCAATGCCGCTCACCCCGCTATTGGGCCTTCACACCTTGGGAGAGGGGCCAAATATCAATCCGGCATGACGACCGGAACCGACTATATTGAACAGAAAGCTCCTCCATGCGCATCGACAAGATTTCCACCGGTACCAATCCTCCTGAAGATTTGAATGTCATCATCGAAGTTCCCACGGGCGGCGAACCGGTGAAGTATGAATTCGATAAGGAATCAGGCGCGCTGTTTGTCGACCGAATTCTGCATACGCCGATGCGCTATCCGGCCAATTACGGCTTTATTCCGCACACCTTGTCACCCGATGGCGATCCGCTGGACGCGCTGGTGATTGCGCGCAGCCCGTTTATCGCTGGCTGCGTGGTGCGCTCTCGCCCGATTGGCGTGCTCAATCTGGAAGACGAGCATGGCGGCGATGAAAAGCTGATTTGCGTGCCGGTGGACACGACCTTCCCCTATTATTCTGATGTTGGTGAGACGAAGGACTTGCCCTCGATCATCCTGCAACAGATCGAGCACTTCTTCACTCATTATAAGGATCTTGAGCCTGAAAAGTGGGTCCGGGTGGGCAAATGGGGCGATGCTGCAGAAGCGCGCCAGGTGGTTATCGAGGCGATCGAGCGCGGCGCTGCTTAGATTGTAGGCTCTGCCTATGGCCACTCAAGCGCGGGGCGCTGTCGAGCGTTAGCCACCTACTCTACTGGTCGGGTGTCATCGAGCAAATCATCAGCTTGCTCTGCGTCAGTCTGGCGCTCGTTATCGACCATATCGGAAATTTCGCTTTCTGGCCGGACATCATCTGCATCCGTTCCCGCCGTAATTGGTGAGGCCTTCTTTGGTGCAGGTTGCGGAGCAGGGGCATCATCTTGTTTAGGTGCCCTCGAACGCCCGATCGGCAAAGGATCGGTCCGGCCGTCAAACCGCAAGCGATAGATCGGCTCGGGCAAAGCAAAACCAGCCTCTTCCAAAGCCTGCTTAACCGCAGCGATGGCCAGGCTCCGGGACTTGCTCCAATCTGCATTCGTTTGATCGACCCAACCCAGAAAACTGATCGCGATGTTCGAATCACCCACACGCTCAACCAGCGCTGATGGCTCTGGATCGTTTAGTACAAAGGGTAAATTCAACAGCACCTGGCTGCCCAAACTCATGGCGGCGCGGGGGTCATCATCAGCATCAATGCCCAACTCAAAGGCAAACCGCCGCTGGGGATTGCGGGTGAAATTCAGAATCACCGCCTTGAAGACCTGACTGTTGGGAATGCGTAGGTGATTGCCATCCAGCGTCATCAGCACGGTTGCACGACTTGTCAGGCGAATAACCCGCCCCTCCTGATCATTGATCAAAACGTGATCATTGGCCCGAAAAGGCTGGCGCAAACTGAGCATAAGTGACGCAACATAGTTCTCGATTGTATCACGCATCGCAAAGCCCAGCGCGATACCAATAACCCCGGCACCGCCCAGAACCGCTCCAAGCAATGCTCCTGCGCCGATCATATCCAATGCGATCACCACACCGCCAATTACGAACACGAACCGTATGGCACTTCGAACCAGATCAGCCAGAAAGCGATTGGGAGCGATCCAATTCCATAGGCTAGCAAAACCTGCAATCAGATAGCCAGTGGCGCCGATTGCGGCGGCCACCAGGGCTGCGACGATGAGTAATGGCAGAAAGCCGAGGAAGTCAGATGCGAATTCGGACATTCGCCCTAGGACTGACAGGTTTTCCTGAACCGACAGATCGCGTTCCAGGGCGTTTTCGACCGTGACAACGCCAGAAACCCGGCCAGCGATGTTGGCCGCTCGGTCAATCGCTGCGGCATCGGGCACGGTGCCGGACAGATCGACCACGCCTTTGCTGACCTGAACTTCCACTTCGTCAAACGCCGGCAATTCACCGAAAATGTCACGAATGCGTTGGGCAATTCGGTCGTCCATATCTTCGGCGGGGGAGGTTTGGATGGATTGATCTGTGCCGGTGCTGGCTACCGTTTCATCGCCTGCCGGGACGTCAGGCAGCAAGGCATGCGCAGGTGCTGAGAATGCAAGCAGCAAGCATGCAGACTCGCCCATCAGAAAACTGTTCAATGCCTTTAATTGGCTGCCCAAAATTACATACCCCTGACAACAACCGCACCAATATCTGCGGCCCATTGCTCAATCAGCGTATGAAAGCGTCGGGCGGTTCCCGAAGCAGGGTCAGAAAATGGCCGTAATCGCCTTGAAGCAGCCGGTCAGCAGGAACGGTAGCCCTACCGCCAACACCCATAGCTTCAACAGATCTTTGCGGAAGGCTCCGGCCAGCGCTGGATCGTGCGCCTCGTCATCGCTGAGGTCACGCCAGCGCCGTTCAAACCAGCGGCAAGCCGGAATGATACCCGCCACCAGTACGACCAACGCCAAATAGGGAAGGATCGAATCCATTCCCGATTTCATCGCTGCTACGGTCACAAAAATCTGCAGTGCTGTATAGACTAGCAATGCGTAGGCGACATTGTCGCTCATGCTTTTGCGCCAGTCACGGCGCTGCGCATATTCCTCTTGTTGTTGCGACATTACGTCGTTCATTTGCAATTTTCCCCCGAGTCCCTCTGATCAGAGTATTCCAAAACAAGGCCAATGTTGCAAGCACAGTAACTATATTACGCACCGCGCGCCAAAGCTTACGCCAGACAACGCCATGCATAAATCCTGCCAAATTCGCGATTGGGGCTTTTCTGGCGGGATTGGGCTGCTAAAACCCTTGCATGAGCGATACAGAGACTTTTGCTGACGATACGGTCGAACCGGCCTCCAATCCAGCCGACGCCCAGCCTGATGACGGTCTGACATCGGATGGCCTCGAAGTCGTCTCAATCGCCAAAAGCTATGACAAACGCGCCATTTTGACCGACATTTCACTGTCGGTTGCTAAAGGTGAAGTGCTGGGTCTGTTGGGCCCCAACGGCGCTGGAAAGACGACTTGCTTTTATTCCATCATGGGCTTGGTGCGTCCTGATGCGGGCCGCATCTTGATGGACGGTGAAGACGTAACCAAGCTGCCGATGTATCGCCGCGCGATCCTGGGGCTGGGATATTTGCCGCAGGAAACCAGCATCTTTCGCGGCATGACGGTTGAACAGAATATCAATTCGGTGCTCGAAATGGTGGAGCCAGAAAGCGAAACCCGCAGCGCCGAATTGGAGCGTCTGTTGGACGAATTTGGGCTGACCGCACTGCGCGAAAGCCCGGCTATGGCATTGTCAGGCGGTGAGCGGCGACGGTGCGAGATTGCTCGCGCCTTGGCGGCAAAGCCATCGATCATGCTGCTGGATGAACCCTTTGCAGGGATTGACCCGCTGTCGATCAGCGACATTCGCGATCTGGTCAAAGACCTGAAGCGGCGCGGCATTGGCGTGTTGATCACCGATCACAATGTGCGTGAGACCCTGGATATCGTTGATCGCGCCTGCATTATCTATGGCGGGCAAGTCTTGTTCTCTGGATCACCGCAGGATCTGGTCGCGGACGAAAATGTACGCCGGTTATATCTTGGCGAAGGCTTCACCTTGTGAGCCGGGACAGGACATAAGCCATGGCGCTGGGTCCAAGGTTAGACCTCAGGCAGTCCCAATCGCTGGTTATGACGCCGCAATTGCAGCAGGCGATCAAGCTGCTTGCGCTATCCAATCTTGAGATCGAGGCCTTTATCGGCGACGCGCTGGAGACCAATCCCTTGTTGGAAGTGGGCAATGTGTCGCGCGAAGATAGCGGCCCCGATAGCGGCGAGCCGGACGACATCCCGCGCGAGGAGTTTACCTCTGACCAATTAATGGCGCAGACCCAGGGCGAGACGGACAAGCCGCTCGATATCGAAATATCCAGCATCGACCGGGACCGCGACACGGGCGATGGCGATTGGGGGGCAGCGGGCGCGCATGCAGCCGATTTCTCAGACTTTCCTTCGATCGAAGAGCGCGGAACGGGCGAGATCACTCTGGCCGAACATTTGGGGCAGCAGATTGGCACTCTGGTCAGCGATCAGCGCGAGGATTTCATTGCGCGCCATTTGATCGGCCTGTTGGACGAGGCCGGCTATCTGACATTTGACCTTAGGGAAGTGACGCAGGATCTGGGGGTCAGCCAGAAGGAGACAGAAAAAGCGCTCAAACTGGTGCAATCGCTTGAGCCGAGCGGTGTTGGCGCCCGATCATTGAGCGAATGCTTGGCCATACAGGCGCGCGAAGCGGACCGTTATGATCCTTGCATGGCACGGCTGATCGAGCATCTGGAGTTGATCGCGCGCGGCGAATTCGCCCGACTGAAACGTATGTGCGATGTCGATGATGAAGACTTTGCCGATATGCTGTCGGAATTGCGCAGCTATGACCCCAAGCCAGGCCTTGCCTATGGATCGAGCAGCGCCACAGCAATTGTGCCCGATGTCTTATTGGCCAGCACCGATGATGGGGGGTGGGATATCAAGCTTAACCAAGACACATTGCCACGCTTGATCGTTAACCGGTCCTATTATGTCGAATTGCGTGACGGCAGCCCTGACAAGGAAGCGCAAAGCTGGCTCAAGGAAAAGCTGAACGACGCGCATTGGATGATCAAGGCGTTGGATCAACGCCAACGGACGATCTTGAAAACCGCTGCAGAAATCGTGAAACGACAGGATGGGTTCTTCCGGCGCGGCGTATCCGAACTCAAACCGCTGACCTTGCGTGAAGTGGCTGACGCGATTGATATGCACGAAAGCACAATCAGCCGGGTGACCAGCAACAAATTCCTGCATTGCGATCGTGGCTCGTTCGAATTGAAGTACTTCTTTACCAGCGGAGTTGGCCGGACCGGCGAAGGGGCCGATGGCGAAGGGGCGAGCTCTGAAGCGATCAAGGCGCGGATCAAGGCGTTGATTGATGCCGAAACTGTAAAGACCATCCTGTCCGATCAAAAATTGGTCGATGTATTGAAGGACGAGGGGTTCGATCTGGCCCGTCGGACCGTGGCGAAATACCGTGAGGCCATCGGTTTGGGCTCTTCAGCGCAGCGGCGCCGGCAAAAGAAGCTGGACAGTTTGGGGTGAAGCGAATTTTTCGCAACTGCCCCCAACCCGCTCTGCATTCCACCTGATAACCTTTGGGTGCAAACACGTTAATAACCACACGGGCACCTGTTGCGCATATGACTCACAAGGGCACGCGACTCGTGGAGTTGTGCGGGTTTACGCAAAATTAACCTTTTCCGTTCAGACCTTGTGTGGTTAATACATGGCAACTTCTCTTGACGAGTAGTTACCGACGGACTGGGGCAAGAGGGGATTACCCATGCGCGTGCTGTTGATTGAGGACGAACCGACAACTTCCAAGGCGATTGAGCTTATGCTCACGACCGAGGGCTTTAATGTCTATTCGACCGACCTAGGCGAAGAAGGCTTGGACCTGGGCAAGCTATATGATTACGATATTATCCTGCTGGATTTGAACCTGCCGGACATGCACGGATATGACGTGCTGAAGAAACTGCGCGTTGCCAAAGTGCAAACGCCGGTTCTGATCCTTTCCGGTATTGCGGAAATGGACAGCAAGATCCGCAGCTTTGGCTTTGGTGCTGATGATTACGTCACCAAGCCTTTCCATCGTGAAGAGCTGGTAGCTCGCATCCACGCTGTTGTGCGTCGTTCGAAAGGCCACAGCCAATCGATCATCCGTACCGGCAAACTGGCGGTAAACCTTGATGCCAAGACGGTTGAAGTCGACGGCGCCCGGGTTCACCTGACCGGCAAAGAATATGCCATGCTGGAACTGCTCAGCTTGCGCAAAGGCACCACGCTCACCAAGGAAATGTTCCTTAACCACCTGTATGGCGGGATGGATGAGCCGGAACTCAAAATCATTGACGTCTTTATCTGCAAGCTGCGCAAAAAGCTAAGCTTGGCATGTGGCGGCGACAACTACATCGAAACCGTCTGGGGCCGCGGATATGTTCTGCGTGACCCAGAAGAAAAGGCGGAAGCTGCCTAATCTGACCTGACCGGTTTTTTACGAGATTACAGACACCCGGGGTGGCAACACCTCGGGTGTTTTTCATACTGGTGTTGAGTTTGGGCAGTATTTGGACGCCAACCCGTTATCCCTTCACCAAGCCACGCATATCCAGGCCGCTAGGTTGCTGGAATATCCTCAGATCAAATTCGGGCAAAATAGCCAACAGATGGTCGAAAATGTCCGCTTGGATTGCTTCATATTCGCCCCAATTGGTGGTGGCGGTGAAGCAATAGATCTCAATCGGAATACCTTCTGGACCTGACGGCAATTGCCGCACCAGCAGGGTAAAGCCTTCGTCACTGATCAACGGATGGCGCTTGAGATAACCGATAATATAGGCCCGCAAAGTGCCGAGATTGGTGATCCGCCGAGCATTCACAGCGTCCTCGCCCGCAAGCTCGGTCTCATTCCATTCAGCGATTTCTTGCTTCTTATGCGCAAGATAGTCCTTCAAGACACGGAACCGCTTGAGAGAAGCGACTTCCTCCTCATCGAGAAAGCGGACGGAGTTCTGGTCAATCGTCAGCGATCGCTTGATCCTGCGGCCACCGCTTTCTGACATCCCTCGCCAATTGCGATAGCTGTCCGAGATCAACAGATGCGTTGGAATGGTGGTGATCGTCTTATCAAAATTCTGCACTTTGACCGTATGCAGGGCGATATCGATGACATCGCCATCGGCATCCATGCTGGGCATTTCGATCCAGTCGCCCACCCGCAGCATGTCATTGCTGGTCAATTGCACGCTGGCCACCAAGGACAAGATGGTGTCCTTGAACACCAGCAATAAGACCGCAGCCATCGCGCCCAAGCCTGACAGCAGGAGCAAGGGTGACTCCTCGATCAGAATAGAGATCATGATGACAGCTGCGGCGCAGAAAACGCCGATCTTCAGCAGTTGTAGATAGCCTTTTATCGGGCGCGCATGGGCATCAGGCCTGCGGTTATAGACCTCTTCCAGATAGCTTAGCAGCTTGCTCAGGCCCAAGGCGGCGGTCAGCATCATGCCAGCCTCGGCCAAATTGACCGCCACCGTCACCACTTCATCGGGCAGATGCTTCACCAAAGGAATGCCGCGCGAGATAATCAGCAGGGGCAGGATATTGGCAAACCGGGCCGCAGCACGATCAGCGGTCAGCGTGCGCGTGTCCAGAAACGGAGCCGCTGCGCGCAACAATACGCGTTTGATCAAGAAATTGACGGCCACCGCTGCCAGCAAGAGCACAGCCAGGCCAACCAGCGATTGGGCCCAGTCTGGCTGGGCGTTAAAGATGTCTATCATTTGTTGCATATTGGGTGGCACCTATGCCTTTGCCGGCATGATTCAAGCCTCGCGGGCAAATGGGTGTGCGGGCGACAACGCAGAAACCTCGGCTCTTGCAGCATTGAATTATGCCCGGGCGAGTGAGCACGACACTTGCTCTCCCCCACTTATTATGTACGCCTTGCCCTGGGGAGCACATTGCAAAGTCAGGGGAATTGGTGGTGGCTTCACGCTTCGTACGCTCACAATCGATGGAACAAAGCGCATTGGTGCGTTTTGCCACAGTGCTGCTTTTATACACTGGACAGGGAATACCCATCGGCCTGTTCGATTTCGTTGTGCCTGCCTGGCTGGCAGCCAATGGCGCATCAGCAGCTGACCTCGGTTTCGTCGTCGCCATGACAGGCGCGCCGTGGAGCCTGAAGTTCATCGCGGGGTTCATCATGGACCGTTACACATTCCTGCCAATGGGCAGACGGCGATCATGGATCATCGGAGCGCAGGTGGTCATGATCGCATGCCTGGTCATTTTTGCGATTGTTTCTCCTACGCCAGACCAGATTCTGATCATTGGCTTTGCTGCGCTCATAGTGAACACGGCCACCGTTTTTCAGGATGTGGCCGCCGATGGTTTGACCGTAGACATCCTCCTGGAAGATGAACGAGCAATTGGCGGCAGCCTCGGCTCAGGAGGATATTCGCTGGGAGTAGCAGCAGCTGCTGCCTTGGCGGGTGCGCTGGTGTATGCGTTCGGAATTGGCGCAGCCTATCTGGTCGGCGCCCTCTTGCTTGGCTGCGTGACAATATACATGGTCTTTACGCTGGAAAGAGAGGGCGAGAGACGGATGCCATGGTCCGCAGGAAGCGCCAGCCCTGTTTCCCAGTCATTCAGCGTAGGTGCCTGGTGGCCGCTGGTGAAGGAAACGCTGCAAAATACAATCAAACCTTTGCATCTGGTCTGGCTGTTTTTCCTTGTCATCCGGGGGCTTACCTATGGCTTCCTGATAATCATTGTCCCGCTGGTCGCGACTCAATATGGTAATTGGGATCAAACTCAGCTCAACAATTTCAACGCCACTAGTCAGATGATCAGTGCAATTGTCGCAATAACTATTGGCGGTATTTTGGTCCGCTGGATCGGCAGCCAGCGATCGATTATCCTGTTCAAGATACTGCTGATCAGTGGTCTGGTCGCACTTGCGATGCTCACCGATGGCTGGTCGGACTCGCGCATACTGATCGTGCTTTTCATCATTGCTAACTTGCTCGACACAATGATCAGCATCGGGTCGACAGTCTTCAACATGCGGTTCAGTCCGCCACGTATCGCGGCCACGCAATTCTCGATCTTCATGGCTTTGAAGAACCAGGGTATAACGCTGGCGGGCATCCTGGTTGCCAGTTTTGCATTTCTTTCCGAGCCCTTGGGCATGATCTGGTTTCTGATTGGCTGCCTTTCTGTGGGGTTTCTGATTGTGCTGTTTGTCAGCTTCCCAAGACGGCAGGTGGGAACAGAGCCTGCGGGACACGAAACTGCGACTTGAGCCCAGCGTTAGCCTTGGCTAACGACGCGACATGTCAGCATTTAAGGAAGGCGATCCAACGACGATCAACCGGCTGTATGGTCGGTCCATAGGCAAGCCCCTGCGTGGTCGGCAGCAAGAATTGTTCGAAAACCTGTTGCCGAAAATCGCCGTCCCGGACGCCGGTCCGGTAACCGCCAAAGATTTGTTCGGGGAAGATTGTCCGCTTCATTTCGAGATTGGCTTCGGCAGCGGAGAGCATCTCGCTTATCGCGCCGATCTGCTGCCCAATCACGGGTTTATAGGGGCAGAGCCATTTCTGAACGGAGTAGCGGCGGCGCTAGGCCATATTGACGAACAGCGGCTGGCCAACATTCGCCTGTTTCATGGCGACGCGCTGGATGTGCTGAAACGCATTCCCGATGGATCATTGACCATGATCTATCTGCTGCACCCCGATCCTTGGCCCAAGAACAAACATGCCAAGCGCCGGATGATGAATGATGGTCCTGTGCAAATGTTCGCCGACAAGCTGAAGCCGGGTGGAGAATTCCGGTTTGGCACCGATCATGCCGTCTATCTGCGCCATGCCTTAATGGTGATGCAGCGCCACACAGACAGTTTTGAATGGGTCACAAATGGCCGCGACAGCTGGGAGACACGGCCTTCAGGATGGCCCATGACCCGCTATGAGCAAAAGGCGCGCAAAGTGTATGAACACGAAGTGTGGTATTTCCGCTATCGAAAGCGGTAATCGCTAACGCGGGGGTAAGCTAAGTGGCCAGCAAGGTGACTCTTAGGATCGGAGCGATCTTTGCCGCCACAGGCTTGCTGTTCGCCTGCATCGGACTGTGGTTTCTGGCTGCCGACCGGCAATTAGCCGCCAAGGGGGGCATGACCACTGGCACAGTGGTGGCGCTGCACCAGCATTACGATTCCGATGGTGATCGCATGTACCGACCAGAGGTAGAATTTACCGACGCACGCGGAACGGTGCATCGGTTTCGCAGCCACATTTCCAGCAGCTCTCCCGGGTTCTCGCGCGGTGAACAAGTGCAGGTCTTGTATGATCCCTCCGCGCCTGGCGATGCTGCGATCGACAGCTTTATGCAGCGTCATTTTCTGCCTGCCATGTTTACCGTCATCGGCAGCATATTCACCATGATCGGCGGCGGAACGGTGCTGCACTTTGTTAGACGGCGCAGAATCGTTGCCCAGCTTAAGCAGACCGGCGTTCCGATCAGCGCCAAATTTATCGAATGTTATCGCGACACTAGCATAAAGATTAACGGCCGCAGCCCTTTTCGGGTGGTGTGCCAAGCAACCCACCCTGCCACTGGTCGCTTGCAAAGCTTTAAGAGCGGACCAATCTGGCTGGATTTGACCGAGCAGCTGTCCAATAATGATCTGGATATGTTGATCGATCCAGCGAATCCCAAACGATACTATGTCGATCTGTCAGAATGGGTCGATGCCGAGCAGAGAGCCTGAGCTTATTCTCCCTCGGCAGAAAAACTGAAATCGACCATGATTTCGCTCGATATTTCTTCCAAGGCCGATTGAGCGTCTGCCGGGCTAACGCTTTGCGGCAAGGTGGCTGTGACCTCTGCATGGAACAACCGTTCTCCGGCCCATGCGCCGGTTTGCTCGCCACTGGTCAGGCTTTCGATATTGGCGCCCAATTGAGCAAGGATGGCCGTCACTTCGCGGATAATGCCGGGTCGGTCCTGCCCCACCAGCTCGAACAACAGCCGCGCCCCATCTGTTCGCAGATCATCTTGAGCTGGGTGGATCGATACCGTCAGGCCATGCGCATCAATCGCATGCACACCGGCTTGCAGAGAGTCCAATTTGGCTGGATCAATTTCGACCAGAACCGATCCCACATACAGCCCGCCCAATCGGCTCAGCTGACCTTCTTGCCAGTTACCACCAGCCGCCGCGACAGCCTCGGCCAATGCCGATGTTAAACCGGGACGATCGCTGCCAGTTACGGTCAAAACAACACGGCTGATCGCGCTCATCGGGTCAGCCCACAACGCCGGCAGCTGCAAGCACAGCCAGCGTCAGTACATCAGGGGCAATCGCCGTCATCGGCGCGATTTGAACCGGTTTTTCCATACCGATCAACATCGGGCCAATCGTGTCATCACCGCCCAATTCCTTTAGTATCTTGGCAGACAAATTGGCCGACTGCAGACCGGGCATGACCAGCACATTGGCCGGACCAGACAGACGGCTGAACGGATAAAGCTCCATGACCTTGGAATTGAGCGCGGCATCGGGTGCCATCTCGCCTTCATATTCGAAGCCGGGATCTTCCTTGTCCAGGATGGCCACGGCCCCGCGAATATTGTCCAACCACCGCCCACTTGGATTGCCGAAGGTTGAGTAGGACAGAAACGCAACGCGCGGTTCATGGCCCATGCGGCGCGCAACCGCTGCCGTTTCGCGGGCGATATGGGCCAATTCCTCTGCACTTGGGCGCTCGTTAATGGTCGTATCGGCCAAGAAGGTGGTGTGGTTCTTGCCGATCATCATGTGGATGCCAAATGGCACCGCACCTTCTTTGGCGTCGAACACCATATTCACTTCGCGCGCGGTTTGGGCAAAGGTTCGCGTCAATCCGGATATCAGAGCGTCACCATGGCCAAGAGCCACCAGCAGTGCGGCAAATACATTGCGTTCCTGATTGACCAAACGTCTCACATCGCGCTCGGTATAGCCGCGCCTTTGCAGCCGCTTGTAGAGATAGTCGACCATGGCAGGAATATGCTCGCAATCGGCCGAATTCTGGATCTCAAAGTCGCGTGGGTTCTCAACGCCCAGCATGTGCATTTTGTCCGCAACCGCTTTGGTGCGACCCACCAAGACCGGCGTTCCATAACCGAAATCGCGGAACTGGATGGCCGCGCGCAGTACCACTTCTTCTTCTGCTTCGGCAAACACCACCCGCTTGGGGTTGGAGCGCGCTTCCTCATAGGTGCTGGTAAGAACCGCGGTGGTCGGGTTGAGCCGAGCCTTCAAGGCCAGACGATAGGCATCGAAATCCTCAATGGGCGCCAGCGCCACACCTGAATCCATGGCAGCCTTGGCCACGGCAGAAGACACGACCTCCATCAGGCGCGGATCAAACGGTGCCGGAATAATATAGTCGACACCGAATTTGTGATTCTTCCCATAAGCTGCCGCGACCTCTTCAGGCACTTGCTCGCGCGCCAATTCGGCAATCGCGTGGGCTGCTGCGACCTTCATTTCCTCGTTGATCGCGGTGGCTTGCACATCCAATGCGCCGCGGAAGATAAAGGGGAAGCCCAGCACATTGTTGACCTGATTGGGGTAGTCTGAACGGCCCGTTGCAATGATCGCATCGGGTCGCACAGCCTTGGCATCGTCCGGCATGATTTCAGGGTCGGGATTGGCCATCGCAAAGATGATCGGCTGATCGGCCATTTTCTTGACCCAATCGGGTTTCAGCGCGCCCGCAGCTGAAAGGCCAAGGAAAATATCGGCACCGTCGAGCGCTTCTTCCAAAGTGCGCGCGTCGGTCTCTACCGCATGCGCGCTTTTCCATTGATCGACATTGTCACGGCCGGGATAGATCGGGCCAGAGCGATCGCACACAATCACATTTTTATGCGGTACACCGATGGATTTGACCAAGGCCGTGCATGCCAGCGCCGATGCGCCAGCGCCATTCACGACCATCTTCACATCTTTGAGATCGCGCCCTGTCAATTTGCACGCATTGATCAAGCCAGCCGCGGCAATAATCGCGGTGCCGTGCTGATCATCATGCATGATCGGAATATTCATCCGGTCGCGCAAAGCTTGTTCAATAATAAAGCATTCCGGGGCCTTGATATCCTCCAGATTGATCCCGCCAAAACTTGGCTCCATCAGGGCTACTGCTTCGATGAACGCGTCAGGATCTTCGGTGTCCAATTCGATGTCGATCGAATCAACATCGGCAAAGCGTTTGAACAAGACAGCCTTGCCTTCCATCACAGGCTTGGAAGCCAATGCGCCCAAATTGCCCAGCCCCAAGATGGCCGTTCCGTTCGAGATGACAGCCACCAGATTTGACCTAGCGGTATAACGCGCAGCGGCCGATGGATCTTTGGCGATCGCCTCCACCGGAGCCGCCACACCAGGCGAATAGGCGAGACTGAGATCACGCTGCGTTGCCATCGGTTTGGAAGCAACAATTTCGATTTTACCCGGCCGAATTGTCTCGTGATAAAACAAAGCTTCGCGATTGGTAAATTCGTTGGATTTCTCGTCAGCCACAGATTGGTCCTTTTGCAATACATCGCCTCTTATCGGGTTGCATCGCCAAGCGATAGAGGGTCGATACCCAATCGCGCAGTTCGTGACAGAGGTGACCTATAAGCGCAGGTTATAGCTGCGGTAGGGGAAAGCGCCTCGCCGTCCCTTCCCGAATCAGTCTCAGCGCGGCTACGCACTGGCTATGGCCGGAAAAACCACCCCAATGATGGCGCAATTCCATAAGCTGAAGGCGCAGGCCGAAGGCTGCTTGCTATTCTATCGCATGGGAGATTTTTTCGAGCTGTTTTTTGAAGATGCACGCCAAGCTGCGAGTATTCTTGATATTGCGCTGACATCGCGCGGGGAGCACGACGGAGAGCCGGTGCCTATGTGCGGCGTGCCTGTGCATGCTGCCGAGGGGTATTTGGCCCGCTTGATCAAGGCCGGGTGCCGCGTTGCGATTGCCGAGCAGGTGGAAACTCCTGAGCAGGCCAAAGAACGCGCGCGAAAAGAAGGCACGCCCGTTTCAAAGGCGTTGGTCCAACGCGACATTGTGCGCTTCGTTACCGCCGGGACATTGACGGAAGAGGCTTTGCTGGAACCGCGCCAGTCGAACCTGCTGGTCGCTCTGGCCGAAGTTCGCGGAACAATCGGCGTTGCCAGCTGCGATATCTCGACCGGCGAAATGGTGCTGGAAGAGTGCGCAAGAGATGCCGTTGCTGCGACGCTGGCCCGGCTTCAGCCTAGCGAATGCGTCGCCCCCGAAGGGTGGGACAGCGAGCCCGAAGAAACCATTGAGCGCCCACGGTCTGACTTTGCCAGTGATGAAGGTGAGCGGCGGCTTTCTGCTGTTCACGGTGTCGCCACGCTGGATGGGTTTGGCGATTTTTCGCGGGCTATGCTGGCGGCTGCCGGTGGGCTGCTGGCTTATCTTGACCATGTTGGGCGCGGAACGCTTCCGTTGCTGTTGCCTCCGCGCAAACGAGCCACAGGCGAATCCATGTTGATGGACGAGGCAACACGGGCCAGCCTAGAAATATTAAGCGCGCAATCAGGCGGGCGCGAGGGCAGCTTGATTGCGTCGATCGATCGCTGCGTCACAGGTGCAGGGGCGCGTCTGCTGGCACAGGATTTGGCGGCACCGCTGCTGGATGTTCACGCCATCGAACAACGGCTCGCGCTGGTCCATTGGCTGCACAATGATCCGATCAGCCGGGCTGACTTGCGCGAAGCGATGCGCAGCGTTCCTGATTTGGCGCGCGCTTTAGGCAGATTGGTGGCTGGGCGCGGGACTCCGCGTGATCTGGGCCAGATCCGGGACGGATTGCGCGATGCCAGGCGAATTCATGACTTTCTGGGCGGCCTACCCGATCAACCTGAAATTCTGGCACAATTGCTGCCCAACCTGAGGGGTCATGGCAGCTTGATTGACCTGATGGAGCGGGCGCTGGTGGGCTCTCCGCCGACCGAGCGGCACAATGGCGGCTATATTGCGGAAGGGTATGACGCGGCACTGGATGATCTGCGCTCCACCTCGGGCGATGCTCGGCGCGCCATCGCTGCGATGGAGGCTCGCTATCGCGAAGATACCGACATTTCCGCGCTCAAGATCAAACACAATGGCGTCTTGGGCTATTTTATCGAGGTGCCCAATCGGCATGCTGATGCTTTGATGGCGCCTGACAGCGGCTTCACCCATCGCCAAACCATGGCGGGCGCGGTCCGGTTTAACTCGGTCGCTCTGCACGAAGAGGCAACCCGCATCGCCGAGGCTGGCGGGCATGCCTTGGCAGCCGAAGAATCGCATTTTGAGGAATTGGTGGCAGACGTTTGCCAATCCACCGCGACTATTGCCCAAACAGCGGCGGCGCTCGCCCGAATTGATGTGGCTGCCGGTCAGGCCGAACGCGCAGCTGAGGGCGGCTGGTGCCGTCCGCAAATTGACGATAGCGCTAGCTTAACGATCGAAGGTGGCCGTCATCCGGTGGTCGAAGCGGCATTGGCCCGGACCGGTGAACGGTTTGTGGCCAATGATTGCGGGTTGGCCATGCACGACAGGCTATGGCTGATTGGTGGGCCCAATATGGGCGGTAAGTCTACCTTCCTGCGGCAAAATGCATTGATTGTTTTGTTGGCCCAGGCAGGTGGTTTTGTACCGGCCGAAAACGCCCGAATTGGATTGGTGGACCGCTTGTTCAGCCGGGTCGGCGCATCGGACAATCTGGCTCGTGGACGGTCCACATTCATGGTCGAGATGGTCGAGACCGCCACAATTTTGTCGCAGGCGACCGACCGCAGCTTTGTGATCTTGGACGAGGTTGGGCGCGGAACATCAACCTATGATGGATTGGCCTTGGCTTGGGCAGTTGTCGAAGCTGTGCATTCCAACATCGCATGTCGCTGCCTGTTCGCCACGCATTACCATGAACTGGCCCGACTGGCCGACAGTTGTGAAGCCTTGTCGCTCCATCATGTTCGTGCGCGTGAATGGAAGGGTGATTTGGTTTTATTACATGAATTGGCTGAAGGACCTGCTGACCGCAGCTATGGACTTGCAGTTGCCCGGTTGGCCGGCGTTCCCAACACAGTTGTTAAGCGCGCAAAACAGGTGCTCGACAAGCTGGAGCAGGCTCGATCCGAAACAGGCGGTATCGCCGCTGGCATGGGAGACTTGCCGTTGTTTGCTTCGGTCAATGACCCAGAGGAAGAGGCAGAGCCCGATCTGGCGGACAAATTGCTTGCGGTGGACTTGGATGCTCTGTCGCCGCGCGAAGCACTGGAATTGCTGTATCAGCTGACCAAAGACGCCCAATCCAGCAAGAATTGACGTCTACCGCACGTCTACCGCACGTCTACCAAACTTTAACGCTCGTTCGGTTACCATGCGTGATTATGGCGAAGAACATTTTTCAAAATCCCAAGGGCGCATTGATCTTTGTTGGCTCCACAATGTTGGGGGCCGCCTTGCTGGTCGGGTCAGAAGACCAGGAAGGCGCGCTGGTGGTTGCCACCAGCGAGTTGGAGCGGCAGCGCGAGATCGCAGAAATGCCGAACGAATTTGGTGACGATTCCATCGTCTCACAGGCGCAGCAAAATGTTCGGCGACGGCCTGATGATGAACAGCCCAGCTTTGAATTTTCCTCTGACGAGGAACTAATCGATGATACGAGGGGTTTTGATCCTACACCCGCCGATAATGGTTTCGGTGTGTATGATCAAAATTTGAGCGAGCCCCGTATAGTTGACCGACAATCAAAAATCATCTTCGAATAGCAGCTCAAACGAGCTTGCTGAGGAACGTACCGACCTTGCGGAAGATCGCAATATCATGGCGATGGAGCGAACCTTTGCGGGATGGATGCGCACAGCATTTGCGGCAATCGGTATAGGGCTGGGGTTCCGCGCCGTCTTCGGTGAGTTTGATCCGCCCTATCTGGCACGTGTAATCGCAACAGCGTTCATTCTGCTCGGAGCGATTGTTTCCTACACAGCTGAACGGCGCGCCTGTCATACCTTTGAGCGACTATCTGCGCACCAGATGCACGCCCCCAAGATCAACAGCATCCGGTGGATGGGTTGGGGCGTGACCGCTGGCGCAATCCTTCTCGCCGCAGCGCTATGGATCTTGCACGAAGGCCCCGCGGCCTGAGCCATCCAAAACTGCATTTACCCAGCTGCCTACCCATAGGTAGGCAAAGCTTTGGATTATTAACTGTCTTGTCTACCAGTTGATAGGTTGGGGTATTCTCGGTTTTAGCGTGTCGCTACCGGTGCATCGCCCGAATAGTCATAGAAACCGCGCCCGGTCTTACGACCCAGCCAGCCCGCTTCGACATATTTAACCAGCAATGGCGCTGGGCGATATTTGGTGTCCCGCGTCGTTCTATACAGCACGTTGATAATATCGAGGCAGGTATCCAAACCAACAAAATCGGCCAATTCCAGCGGGCCCATGGGATGGTTCAGGCCCAATCGGCAGCCCTTATCGATATCAACGATGCCAGCAGTGCTTTGGCCTAGAACAAACACCGCCTCATTGATCATAGGCAGCAAGATGCGGTTGACCACGAAGCCAGGCTCATCTTGAGAAAGGACCACTTGCTTGCCCAACATCTCCGCAAATGCGGTGGTACGATCGGTTGTGTCCTGTGCCGTCGCCAGACCAGGAATAACTTCGATCAATCCCATCACGGGGACCGGATTGAAGAAGTGTAAACCGATAAATCGTTCCGCATCCGGCGAATAATTGGCCATCCGCGTGATAGGAATAGAGCTGGTGTTGCTTGCCATGATCGCTGATTTCGACAGGACCTTGCCTACGCTTTCAAAGATGCTCTGCTTGATCTCTTCGCGCTCGGTCGCCGCCTCGATAATCAGATCAGCATCAGCCATAGGAGCATAATCAGCCACGGGCGTAATACGATTCAGCACAGCTTCGGCTTCATCAGCCTCGATCTTGCCGCGACCAACCAACTTGGTCAGCGCCTTTTCGATACCTGCCTTGCCAGCTTCGGCATGAGCCAGATCGATGTCGGAAACCATGACGTGGAGCCCATGTTGGGCCACCGTTTGAGCGATGCCCGATCCCATTTGACCAGCACCAATAACCGCGATTTTCCGCATCTCAATTTTCCTTCGCAACTGCAGCAAAAGGGCTGTTAGCGAGCAACCAGCAGCTTGGCCAGCATCTTCGCCGCTGTAATCCTCAGCGGTTGGCGCCAGGCACCCAATTTACGTCTGCTTTGCCCTGGTCATTAAACACTCGGGCCAGCACAAACAGAAAGTCTGACAGACGATTTATATAGGCAATGGCCGCTGGATTGACCGGCTCATTGGAGGCCAGATGCACGATGGAGCGCTCTGCTGCGCGCACCGATGCCCGGGCCACATGGGTACGGGCAGCTGCCTCGCTGCCGCCGGGCAAAACAAAGCTGGTCAAGGGCTCAAGATTTTCGTTCAGCCGGTCAATCGCCTGCTCCAACCATTCTGATTGGGAAGTGACGATGCGCAAGACCATCTCTGACGGATCGAAATTTTCGTCCGGCGCTGGGGTGGCCAGATCAGCCCCCAAATCAAACATATCGTTCTGAATACGAAACAGCGCCTCGGCATGTTCGCCGCCTGAAACAGCCGCGGCAGCCAACCCGATCGCGCTGTTGGCTTCATCTACCTTGCCAATGGCTTCAATCCGGGCAGAATGTTTTGGCGTGCGCGATCCGTCCACCAGGCCCGTTGACCCATCATCACCGGTGCGTGTGTAAATCTTGTTGAGTTTTACCACCGGTCAGCAGCCCTGTGTTTAGCGGGAGATCGCCAGGATCACTGCCACAACAGCAACGGCCATGGCCTGATATTTAATCCGCGCAAACATAGCCTTGTTTTGCAGCAACTGCATTTCGGTGACGTTGGTGCCCTCGCCGCTCTCCAGATCGATCTTGGTCGTCTGCAAAAATGCGACAATCCCGCGCACCAGAGAGATCACAACAAGTGCACAAAGCACTACCAGCACAGCGATGAGGAAATATGTCATGCGCAGTATCTAGTCCTTCCCCAGCGAAATTCCAGATGGAAAAGCATGCAACCTGAGTTGCTCTGCAAGCAACAGACCATCTTCACCGCTGGCTCGTCTGTCTGCCAAGGACGGCGAGCTGCGCCGTTTGGCCAGCTTGCGTCCTGTCTCATCCAGCAAGAGATCATGGTGATGCCACTCAGGAACAGGCAGGTCGAGCAAGGCCTGCAGCAATCGGTGCAGATGGCTCGCTGCGAACAGGTCAGCGCCTCGTGTGACCAAGGTGATGCCGTCGGCTGCATCGTCCAATGTCACGGCGAGATGATAGCTGGCGGGTTCATCTTTTCGCAGCAAAACAGGATCGCCCCACAATTCGGGTCGCGCCTGTTGTGATCCCGCGATCTGATCGACCCATTCCAACGGGCCGGTTATTGCCAAAGCGCTCTGCACATCCAACCGCCATGCAATCCGCGCGTCTGGCGTCAGCTCGCGCCCCTTGCAGGTTCCGGGATAGATCGGCCCTTCTGGCCCTATTACAGGCTTGGCTGCCGCAATCTCGGCCCGAGTGCATTGACAGGGATAGAGCAAACCGCGCGCCTTCAACGCCTCTGCTGCTTCGAGATAGCTGGCAAGCCGGGTAGATTGCGCTGGCACTTCCTCCCACGTCAGGCCCAACCACTTTAGATCTTGGCGAAATGCCGCGGCTAGCTCCGGTCTGCTGCGTGCACCGTCGATATCTTCCACGCGCAACAAGAACCGTCCCCCAGCCTCGCGCGCAAGATCATGCGCAACAATCGCTGAATAGGCATGGCCAAGATGCAACGGTCCGTTTGGGCTGGGGGCAAATCGGGTGACAATCATCGCTCGTCCTTCATGCCACAACCATGCAGAAAGGACGAGAAATGCCGCCGTTGAGGCAAAATCCTTGTGGAAAGCCAGGCGGTAACGGGTTTGCCTTGCCACTCTGGCACGGCATGTTCAGACCTATCAAGGAGGAGCGCTGCACGTGTTGAACCTCGATGTTTAAGGCTGAACTGCTCGAAAGAGCGGCGCGCTTTAGAGGTGCGGAACAGGACCCGACGAGCAATTTGTCGGCATGTCCTGCCCTTGTGCTGAACGCGGACTACACGCCGCTATCCTATTACCCGCTCAGCCTGTGGCCTTGGCAAACCGCGATCAAAGCGGTGTTTCTGGATCGGGTAGACATTGTCGCCAGCTATGATCGCGAGGTGCATTCGCCATCGCTCGATATGCAGGTCCCCAGCGTTATCGCGCTACGCCAATATGTGAAGCACAGCGAATTTCCGGCCTTCACGCGGTTTAATGTATTCCTGCGCGACCGTTTTCAGTGCCAATATTGCGGAAGCGAGCAATCGCTAACGTTCGACCATGTCATTCCGCGCCGATTGGGCGGCAAGACCACATGGGAGAATATCGCGACCGCCTGCGCCCCGTGCAATATGAAGAAGGGTGGACGCACTCCGCAGCAAGCCAAAATGCCTGTGATGATAAAGCCGATCAGACCAACCAGTTGGCAATTGCAGCAATATGGGAAGAAGTTTCCGCCCCATTATCTGCATGAGACATGGCGCGACTGGCTGTATTGGGACATTGAACTGGAAGCTTGAATTCCAGCACTCTACTTTTCGCTCGACCTTCTTGGCGCGCCGATGCACATACGTAAACGTCGCGCTCGCAGGGAAATGATCGATGGAAACTTTGCTTGCAAAATACGGAAAGATCACGCCGCTGCGCGCGGAGGAGGAGGAATCCTTCAAGGGCCTCGCGTCGACTATCCGCGAATACGAACCAGGCAAAACGCTTGTCTGCAGCGAGCTTGATGGACCAGATCAATTGTTCATTATCGATGAGGGTGAACTGTTCGCCTCGATGGAGTTACCCAGCGGCGCTCGCGCCATCACGCGGCTCTATTTTGCCGGTGACATCGTGGGTACTGCAAACATACCGTTCGAACACGCCACACATACGATTACGGTTAACGCTCCGTCGCGCATCTATGTCTTTCCCCGAAGCAAATTGGTGGATGCATTCACGCAAATGCCTCGGATTGCTGCAATCTTCTACACATTCGCAGCGATGGAAAACGCAATTCTAAACGATCGATTGGTGTCGGTTGGAAGGACGCGCGGTCGTGAACGACTGGCCTTGCTGATAATGGAGATTGTGTCGCGCCACGGACTGATGGGGATCGAAGGCAAAGATCAATTCCGCATCGGATTGACGCAGTCCCAAATTGGCGACGCCATTGGCCTAACTGAAATACAGGTAAATCGCCTTATGCGTGAGCTGTCTGAAGACGGGCTGATAGAGCGCGAGAATGGCAGGATCGTTGCCATTGACCGGGACCGCTTGTGTGAACTGGCTCAATTCCGCAACCGTTATGACGATCTTGATCTCGAATGGTTCAAGGACGATCTAGGCACTCTATAGTCCTGGCTCAGTCGCTGATGATGAAATGTCCCGCCAGGCTGGTGGAAGCCCGGCGGGACGGAACCGCGCCTGCGGTCACTGCGTCGACCATTGGTGCGGTCCCAAACTGCAATCATCAGGGGCTTGATCTTGGGATTGCGGGAGAATCAGGTTCAGCCACTGCGTGCTTGAACACCTTCGGATTGGTTTGATGTTTCCAACAGCCAAACACCGGTCTCGCTAACCAGCTTCATTTTGCACAGCAGCCGTCCATCAAGCGAGAGCTTGGCCCAATCGCCCTTTGCTTCGCGCGTGGCCATTTCCAATGCTGTTGAAGTTGATTCAGCATGGAAAGAGACGGTCTGCTCTCCGGCTGCCGGTCCACCATCAAATGTTAGCGTGTATAATGCCGCCGCCATGCCTGTCATAACATGACGCCTTAGGCAGCTTTCGGATCGCCGCCTTAACATATGTTGGGCTGCCATAAGATATGATTGCGGTTGCCAGGCGTGTCTTTAGGTAACAGTGGCTCGCTGATTGAACTCGGCCCGCTGCCATTCGCGGTTGTCCAGCACTTCGGCGAGGTGGCGTGCCGCCTCTGCCATATCCTCAAACCTGAGATATGCCGGCGCAAAACCAAGGCGCAAAATATCGGGATCACGGAAATCTCCGATCACACCGCGCGCAATCAAAGACTGGCACAGAGCATAGGCATCAGGATGCCGAAAGCTTAGCTGGCTGCCACGCCGGTCACTTTGCGCAGGGCTAACTGTTTCCAAATCCACGCCCAATTCTTTTGAGCATTCGAGAAAGAATTCCGACAGAGCCTGCGATTTTGCATAAAGCCGTTTGACGCCAATCTCGGCAATTACATCAACCCCAACCTCCAGCGCCGTCAGACCAAGGATAGGAGCAGTGCCGCATTGCAATTGTTCGATCCCAGGCGCAGCCTCATATGCGTCAGAAAATGCGAATGGTCGGGCATGTCCAAACCAGCCCGTCAGCGGCTGGGCCAGATCGCCGTGATGACGCTCGGCCACATAAGCAAAGGCCGGTGCGCCTGGGCCGCCACACAAATATTTATAGCCGCAGCCGGTCGCAAAATCTGCGCCCACGCCGTTCAGGTCTACCGGCATAGCGCCTGTGCTGTGCGACAAGTCCCACAAAACCAAGGCCCCTGCATCATGGGCGGCGCGGGTCAGCTCGGCCATATCGAACAGCTCGCCGGTTTTGTAATGCGCATGGGTCAACATCAGCAGCGCGACATCCTGGTCCAAAGCATCCAGCAAAGCCTCTCGCTTGGCCAAGCGCTTCTTCGCCAAACCTTGCCTTTCAAGCCCCTCGATCATGTAGATATCGGTTGGAAAATTGCCCGGCTCGCTCAAGATAGTCTTGCGGCCCGGACGCATGTTCAAGGCCGCGGCGATCAGCTTGAACAGGTTCACGCTGACCGTGTCGCAGGCGATCACTTCATGGGGCTGCGCACCGATCAGCGGAGCGATCTTGCCCCCGATCCGCCCCGCCATTTCGAACCAGCCAGCATCATTCCAACTGCGTATCAGGCCCTCACCCCAATCGCGCTCAACCGCATGAGCCATCGCCGCAGGGGTCGCCTTGGGCAAAGCACCCAGCGAATTGCCGTCGAGATAGATGATGGGGCCGTGTGGGCCATCGGGCAGCAAAAACTTGTCTCGAAAGTGCGCCAGCGGGTCAGCTGCATCCAGCTCGCGCGCTTGCTCTAGCAATGTCATGGCAGCTCTCTCAAAATTGCGCGCACCGGCGAAGCATCGCCATTCACTATCGGCAAGGGCAACGCGATCAATTCATAGATTCCCTCGGCAATGTCATCCAAGACCAAGCCTTCCAGCACGCGGATATCATGTCGCAATACTGCCTTGTGAGCGTCCATCGTCTTGGAGCTTTGTGGGTCGATGGATGGGCCATCAATGCCGACCAGTTTAGCGCCCTGGCCTGCCATCCAGTCGATCGCATCCGGGGCTATCGCCACAGTTTCATCCATCCATTTTTCGCGCGGAAAGCGGTCAAAACTACGTAGCAAAATCCGCTCGGCGGAAAGCTTTTTGGGCAAGTCTGCCACTTGGATCAGGCCATTTGCACTGCGCGCATCGATGACTTGGCAGGGACCAAGATAAGCATCCAGATCGACCGAGGCGATATCGGGCGCCGCGGCACAGTAATGCAGGGGGGCATCGGCATGCGCGCCCGAGTGCGTTGATAGTGTGACCGCGGACACATTGACGGGCGAGCCATCATCCATGGTCCACGTTTTCGCATGCTGAAACGCTGTGTCACCTGGCCAAACGGGCAATTTCGGGCTCAGTTTTTGGGAAATTTCCCAGATTCGTCGGCGCTTTTCTGCCGTCATATCTCGGTCCGAACACTTAATAGCTCGGGGAAAAAGGCCTGCTTCAAAACTCCGGCCAGATAAGGCACGCCCGGCGTGCCACCGGTCCCGCGCTTAAACCCGATGATCCGCTCAACGGTTTTCAGATGACCAAAGCGCCAGCGTTGGAAATGATATTCCAGATCCACCAGCTTTTCCGCGAGTTCGTACAAGTCCCAATATTCTTGGGGCGCGCGATAAATCTGCGCCCAAGCCTGCTCCACAGAGGCGTTATGGGCATAAGGTTGGTCCACTGCGCGTTCCAAAACCGCATCATCAATCGATAATCCGCGCCGAGCCAGCAGCCGGATCGCCTCATCATACAGGCTTGCTCTGCCAGCCTCATCGCGCAGCTGGGCGGCAGTTTTGGGAGTGGCATCATGCAGCTTGATCATATCGGGGTTGCGCCCGCCCAGCATGAATTCCATCCGGCGATATTGTGCCGATTGAAACCCGCTGGAGCCACCCAAATGCGGCCGGATCTGCGAATAATCATGCGGGGTCATGGTACTCAAGACATCCCAGCTCTGAATCAATTGGGTTTGAGCGCGCGCAACCCGGCTGAGCATCTTGAAAGCAGGGCGCAAATCATCTTCCGCGATTTGCACTCTGGCCTGAGTAAGTTCGTGGAGGCATAGCTTGAGCCAAAGCTCGCTGGCCTGATGCACCACGATAAATAACAGCTCATCATGGGCGGCAGAGGCAGGATGTTGCGCCCCAAGAATGCGTTCTAGATCGAGATAGCTCGAATAGGTGACCTTATCTGACATGCATCCGCTTTAGCGCGAAAGTAGCATCTGTAACTAGCCCTCGATCACCCGTGTTTCTGGATGGTGCTTGTCCAAGTGCTTTTTGATGATCCGCAGATTGCGCGTGTTGGACCGGAACAAGAGGTCGGCCGCATCACCGACAACCGGAACAGCGCCGATTACCGTATCAAACGCGACATTCACGCCCATCCGCCACAATTTCCACTTGGGCACGCCCAAATTGCGTGCTTCCCAAACGATATAGGCGCCCATCGCTGTCGTGATGATATCACCCAAAACCGGGATCAGCCCAATCACAGCATCCAGCCCGATGGGATAGTTGATACCCGGAATGCGGAAGCTGCGTTCCAGCACCATTTCCATCGATTCAACCCTTTGGCGGATAGATTGCGGATCGGTGCCTGTTGGCAGATTTATTCCGACCACTTGTGGGCCTTGATCGTCGTTCATACGTATCTCCTTGCCCCTAGATGGTGGGTTGAGACAGTGGGAACAAGGGATGCAGGCCCCAGCGGTTCTCTTGATAGCCGGTCACGCCGCTACGGACGAGCGACCAACGAATCGGCGCGCCAAACGCAATAAAGACATGGGCATCGGTCAATTCCAGCTCTGCCTGAGCCAACAGATTGGCTTTCTCAGATGGATCATTAACGACCAGAGATTGGGCCACAAGTTCGTCGGCTGCGGGTGAACAAGGCCCGCTGCGAATGCGGCAGTTAAACTGGTTGAGATACCACCGCGGAGAGGCGTAGCGAGCCACTCTGTCATGCAGCTCCAAATCGGCGCTTTGACCTGCGGGCACCATTCTGGCTTGCACGCCAATTGCGGCAAAGTCGGCCTCGATCTCCCGGTACAGCTGCTCGCTACCTGGGCCCTCTGGCATGCCGATCGACACTTCGGCGGGTTCTCCCGAGCGCGAAACCCATGCTGCAACGCGGCCAGCCGCGGCGGCGTGTCGTCGTGCAATCGGCCAGTCCGCCCATTCCAGCGCCTGCGGTTCCACTTCGGTCCACAAACTTCTGGGCACAATCTCGTCCGATGGCACCCAGCCACCAATGTTGAACGATTGCATCAAATCGCTTCGATCAATGGCCATCGATAGCGCTTCGCGTAAGGATGCGCTGGCAAACAGCCCTTCTTCTGTTCGAAAGACCAGACCGAATTGCCCCCATGCCGCATCGATGCGCACTGTTCCGCGGGTCAACGGACCGGTGTCTGCCAGAGGCAGATGTGCCAATCGTCCATTCAAAATCAAATCTGCATTGCCATTGCCAAACGCTTCAACGGCTTGCTGGGCAGGCAAGGCTTGGACATGCACCTCACGCGCCAATTCTTCCCAATCTTCGCGCGCGGCAAAACCGCGCTGTTCGGGGGGCAAGGCCCGCAATTGGGCAATATTTGATTTATCCGGACGGGTCATGGTCATTGGACCGGTTCCGGCTCCGTCCTTGGAAAAGCCCATTTCCGGCTGAGCCAGAAGCCGCAAGAATTCAGGCATTGCAGCCGTCAACTGTATCTCGATAACCCGGCCGGTCATCGCCCGCACTTCCGAAATTTTGGCCAAATCGAGGCCCAATGTCGTGCCTTCCAAACGGCGCTGCTTGTCCAGCAACAAGCGCCTGACCTGCTGGGCCGTCAGGGTTTCGCCATCGGGCCATTCCATGTCGCGAAGCCGGAAAATATAGCTCTTGCCATCATCAGTGATGATCCAACGCTCTGCAATCGCGGGAACAGCCTGTCCTACGGGATCAAGCGAGACTAGCCCTTGATGGGTTGCTCCGCGCAAATGCTGAGCCGACGTGGCGAGGCGTAATCCGTTTTGGAAGAGCTCCTCGCTGTCACCAATAATCGCCACATGGACCGGCCCGTCAGAGCCAGACGCACCGCAACCAGCCAAGGCAAGGCTGCACAAGATGGGGAAAACGAGTCGCATGACAATGAGCGACTAGCAGGTTGAGGCCACGCGGTCAGCGCGGATTATTCGCAGCGGAAAAGATTGTGAAGAACGGCGCGAGCGAAGTCTGGGGCAAGGGCGGAGCGATTTAGCAGGCGTCCAGAATAGCAGCTACGTCGATTTCTTCGTCAAAAGCCACACCGAAGCGCCCTTGTTGAACCCATGCGACAGCGCCTTTGACCTCAACGGATTGATCGAATCTTACATTGATTCGAGAACCGGGGACAACCTTGATCGGCCCTTCGCCCATCATGCCTAGCGCCGACAAATTGCGCACCTTTACGCGGCACGCTGAATCTTCCCCTGCAATTTGCACATCAGCAAGCAGGAAAGAGGCTTCGCGTACGGCCCGGCGTTGTTCTGTGGCTGCCATTGGTTGTTCGTCATACTGCTCAAGATGCAGTGATGTGCGTTCCCTTATGTGTGTTCGGTTCAATCATAGCGTGGCGCCACCAAACGGCGCGCAGCGCGATTATGCGCCGAAACATCCTAAAGAAGCCTTAACCGTAATTTTTGAAGGTTCCGGCCGAGCACAGGCTGGCAATAGAACAGCTCAATCGTCGCGAGATATCTTCTCGCGTCGCTCATGAGCCTGTTGCGCCTCTACCGTCATTGTCGCCACTGGTCTGGCAATCAAGCGCTTTAGGCCAATCGGATCACCAGTGACTTCGCAATAGCCATACTCGCCTTCATCAATGCGGCGCATCGCGGAATCGATCTTGGAGATAAGCTTGCGCTGACGATCGCGGGTGCGCAATTCTATGCCCCAATCGGTCTCGCTCGAAGCGCGGTCATTCAGGTCAGCCTCGCGGATCGGGCCATCCTGCAAGGATTGCAAAGTCTGGTCAGCAGCGGAGTGAATGGAGCGTTTCCATTCGAGCAAAAGCATCCGGAAATAATTCAGCTGACGTTCGCACATATAGTCTTCGTCATCGCTTGGGACATAGTCCGGCGCGAGCGCATCTTTTGCCCGTTTTAATACTTCAGTTTCGTCTGACGCAGCGGTGGCCATGTGGTATTCTTACCCCGATCTCAAAATCGTTTCGACAGACCCGCAACCTGACCCGTGACAGTTACTGCATCGGTTTCAGGCCTTTCCTTGGCCGCGCCTATAGGGTTGGCCGTGATTATGTACAAGTCGGTTATTCCTAAGGTGCGATTTAGCAGCCAACAATTAATCACAACCGAACAAATGTCAGCCCAAGGATCAAAAAACTCTAACCCGCGTTAACCATTTGTTGACCATGTTCTGGCGATTTGGGTGTCAAGCCATCCGGCAGGGGCGCTGGATCGGCAAGGGGGGACCAGAAATGGAACTGAAGGGAATTGATACCGCAGCAGCCACCGAGCTGACCAACAAGCAATCCGATCTGTTGATCGCGCAATGTTTGGCAGCGGCAGGACAAGGCGACATCTCGGCCTATTTTGACCTTGGTGTGGCCTATTCAACCGGCAGCCATGGAGCAGAATGCGACATGATTGAAGCGCACAAATGGTTCAACATCGCCGCATCGCAGGGTCACGAAGAAGCAAGCTGGTGCCGGGCTGATGTCTCTGACGAGATGACCGCACGCGAAATTGCCGAAGCCCAGCGCCGCGCGCGTGAATGGCTGTCTGCCGGACGCCGCAAAGCTGCCTAAGACTGGCCATCAAGGACGCTAGGCCTTCTTGAACGGAGTCCTGTCGCCCAGAAACAATTGGTCGGTTGCAACGCCTTCGCGCTCGCGTTCGAGAAAATCGGCAATGGCCGCGCGAAAGCCTGGTTCAACGATATAATGGGCTGACCAGGTCTGTGTGGGCTCATAACCACGCGCCAATTTGTGGCCGCCCTGCGCGCCTGCCTCGACCCGGGACAATCCGCGCTCAATCGCGATGTCGATGGCTTGGTAATAGCATAGCTCGAAATGCAGAAACCGTTTGTCGAGCGAACAGCCCCAATATCGGCCATAGATCGCCTCGTCGCCCACAAAGTTGAGCGCGCCGGCAATCGGATGATCATCCATCAGCGCCAAAACCAGCACAATCTGATCGGCCATCCTTTCGCCCAGCAGGGTAAAGGCCTCTCGCGTTAAATAGGGCGTTCCCCATTTGCGCGCGCCCGTATCCTGATAGAACACCCAAAACGCGTCCCAATGATGGGCTTTGATGTCATCCCCAGACAGTCTCACGATTGTAACACCGTCTTGGGCAGCGGCGCGTTCCTTGCGCAAGTTCTTGCGTTTGCGCGAGGCGAGCGCATTCAAAAAGCCATCAAAACTGTCATAGTTCTGATTGGTCCAGTGGAACTGGATATCGTTACGCAGAAGCCAATCGCCGGCTTCGAACAGGGGCAATTGCGCGCGTTCGACAAAGGTCGCATGGGCTGACGACAATCCGTTTTGCTCGCAAACAGTCTCGGCTGCTTTGAGCAAGTGGGGTGCCAGCCGCTCGTCTTGCAACAACAAGCGAGGACCGCTGGCAGGCGTAAACGGCGCACAGATCTGCAGCTTGGGGTAATAATTGCGCCCGGCCCTATGCAACGCATCAGCCCATGCATGATCGAACACAAATTCGCCCTGACTGTGCCCCTTGGCATAGGCAGGCATAGCGCCCAGCAGATTATCGTCCGCGTCAGTGATAACAATCGGCACAGGATCCCATCCCGTACCCTCCCCCACGCTGCCGGAATCTTCCAAAGTGGTGAGAAATTCGTGGCTGACGAAGGGATTGCGATTGCCGCCCAGCGCGTTCCATTGCGCGGCATCAAATGATCCGACACCGGGCGCCAATTGCACCGTCAATGCATTGGCTGTTTGACCATCGCCATTGGCTGCCTCTTTGCTCACGCCAGCCCGGCCCCTTCTGAGATCAAGGCATCTGCGTACTGCAAAGCGCGGGCGCGGGTCTCGGCCGAGTTCACCGTCCAGGTCAGGACCGGCAACCCACCATCGCGCAATTTGGCAACGCGTGCACTGGGCAGAGCCGCAATGTGATAGGCGAGAAAATCAGGTTTTGCGATCGAGTGCGCCAGCCATCTTTGCCAAGGCTTTTGCGTGTTGCCGTGCTCATCCTCGCGCATCACTAGGCCGCAACACAACTGCGGAGCATTTTTCCGAAACCAACGCGCAACGCGCGGGTCAAAGCTCATTACAGCGAAAGGTCCATGATAGCTTTGACAGGCCTGCGCAACGATCGCGCAGCTGCGCGCCACATCATATCCGGGCTTGGACTTGATCTCGATCAGCACGGGCACCTGACCATTAATCAGGTTGAGCAGCTGTGTGAGCGTGGCTGGATGCTCACTGCTGCCAATATAGGCAAGGTCACTCAATTGGGCCGCGGCATGGCTGCCGGTTAGGCCGGTACTGCTGGTCAGGCGATCAACCTCCCAATCGTGAAACACTATCGGATGGTCATCTACGCTGCGCTGTATATCGCATTCGATGCCCATTCCAGCATCAATCGCCAGCTGGGCCGCTGCTAACGAATTCTCCGGTACACCCTCCCCATGTTTGCCGCGATGGGCATATTCCCATTGGGTCAACCATTCGGGGACTGCGCGTTCGCTCATTCGGCGATGGCGATGACAGCATCCACTTCCACCGCTGCGCCCAAGGGCAAACAAGGAACGCCCACTGCGGCGCGTGCATGTCGGCCTTTTTCGCCAAACACATCGAACATCAATTCCGAAGCGCCATTGGCAACTTTAGGTTGATCGGTGAAGTCCGGCGTCGAATTAATGAATGCACCCAGCTTTACGATCCGCTCCACCTTGTCGAGCGGTACCAAGGCTGCCTTAAGCTGCGCCAGTATCATCAGCCCGCATGCGCGCGCTGCGGTAATGCCGTCTTGCATTGATACGTCCGATCCCAATCGGCCAGTGACAAGTTCGCCCTCCACAAAGGGCAATTGGCCCGACACATGGGCAAAGCCGCCATGCACCACCACAGGAACATAGCTGGCAACAGGGGCTGCTGCTTTTGGCAGAACTATGCCCAATTCCTGCAGGCGCGCTTCAATGCTCATCGTGGATCCCTTTCCAATTCTTCTAGCAGCCAGGGCAAGGCCTCGGCCCAATTGTCTATTCGTGCGTGGGCGTGCCCAGCATCGTGAGCACAATCAATATGATCTGCGATTGTCGGCTCTCCGCACAGGTGTAGCCGTGAAATTTCGGGCACTGTTTCCGCCGCTGACTTATGGTGCTGCGCCAAGTCATCGATGAAGATCGCCTTGCTGGGCTGAAATTCTTCTAAAATCGCCTGCAAAGCAGGGCCCTTAGGACCCTGGTTGGTAAACACCCGCGCGTTCAAACCATGGCCAGCCAATTGCTCGGCACGATGATCGCGACGTTTGTCGACCAGATTGGTCAGGATCACCACATCGGCGTGCTCTGCCAAAGTGTTGATCCCCTGAATTGCACCTTCAATCGGCAATTGACGATCCATTTCGGTATCGAAAAACCGGCCCAGATACCGCCAGATATCTTTCTCGTTCAAGGGTTCGCCCGTGTCTTCCCATCGCATTGCGGTGGCAAAATTGTTGCCCTCCAACTGGAAGCGAATGCCCTCGCCTTCTTCCAGCCATTCTTTGAAATGGGCGACCATATAAAGCAGTACTTCATCGCAATCGCTGATGATCAAGGGACGGCTCATGCGCCAAGCTCCTGTATGGCGGCGACCAATTCCTCGGGGGTTACCGCAAGCGCTTCTGCAGCGCGGATCAAATCGGGTTCGTGATTGGCAAGAAAATCGAGCACCGCGGCCAACACGGACGGATCACCTAATCCGCCGCGCAGACTATCGGCATCAAGGCCAGTGAGGGACAAGAAACGCTCTGCCCGATCGTCATCTTCAAGAATCCAGCCTAGCGCCGACAAGGCCAAAACTTGCGCATCGCTGGGCTGCCGTGTGGGGGATGGGGAGGAACGAAGAATTGTCAGCCGCCTTTCGATAAGAGTATAGGTCCCACAAACAGGGAGCGTTATGCGCAGTGGCAAAGAGAATACTGGTTGTCGAGGATAACGATTTAAACCGGAAATTGTTCTGCGATGTTTTGCGGGCCAATGGATTTGAGGTTGAGCCTGTTGCCGATGGACAGCAAGCGCTGGAAACGGCGCGGCGTCTTGCCCCCGATTTGATGATTATGGATATTCAGCTCCCCAATGTTTCTGGGGTGGATTTGATCGAGCAGGCAAAGCGTGATCCGATATTGAGAAGTATTCCGGTGCTGGCCGTAACCGCCTATGCTGGCAAGGGTGACGAGGAACGGATCAGGGATGCTGGCGCCGCTGGTTATTTGGCCAAGCCCGTTTCTATCATGCCATTCATGAACGCAGTGAAGTCTTTGGTGCCCGCATGATGGCGGCGCTTTAACCGGACGAGAAATGCGAGAGAGCTTGACAACCACCACCAAGAGCCGCTTTTCCGCCGCAATCCAATGGCAGATGCGCTTCGTCTGTCGCCAATCTGGCGTTTTGCCGATAGTACGGTAATCGCAGTCATAAGAGAGTTAATGATAATGGATCGAGCCGCAGTCGACACAAGCATCCGTTCCTTGATCGAGCCGTTCAACAAAAAGGGCGTCGACATTACCGATGCGACCACCTTTGCCAATGATCTGGAATTCGACAGTTTGACCGTGATGGATTTCGTGGCCGAAATCGAAGACGAGTTTGACATCATCATCAGCATGAATCAGCAAGCCGAGATTGAGAATTTTGGCCAGTTGGTTGACGCTGTAGCAAAGACGCAGGCCGATTGATGAACGCAGAAACCTCCTCGCACGAAACGGATGCGCCTGCCGGTGATCTGTTCTCTAAATTTGATGACATCATCGCCATGCGCGAAGGCCTGCTGGCCAGCGGCATAGAAGACCCCTTCAATCTGGTGATGGAGGAAGTCCTCTCGCCGACCCGAGCAATATGCAACGGGCGCGATACGATCCTGCTGGGGACGTATAATTACATGGGCATGACCTTCGATCCCGATGTGGTCGAGGCCGGCAATCAGGCCATGCGGGACTATGGCACGGGAACCACCGGCAGCCGCGTTCTGAACGGAACCTATCAGGGCCACAAAGAGTGTGAAGACGCGCTCAAAGATTTTTACGCCATGGATCACGCTATGGTGTTTTCGACCGGTTATCTTGCGAATTTGGGGATCATCTCCACCATCGCGGGCAAGGGCGATTACATCATCCTCGACATCGATAGCCACGCCTCGATCTGGGATGGTTGTGCGATGGGCAATGCCGAAGTTGTGCCGTTCAAGCACAATGATGTCGAAGCGATGGAAAAACGCCTCAAGCGCGTGCCTGAAGGCGCAGGCAAGTTGGTCATACTGGAAGGCGTGTATTCCATGCTGGGCGATGTCGCCCCGCTCAAGGAAATGGTCGCCATCGCCAAGAAATATGGCGCCATGGTGCTGGTCGACGAGGCGCACTCAATGGGCTTTATTGGCGAAAATGGCCGCGGCGTTTGCGAAGCTGCTGGCGTGATCGATGATTGCGATTTCATTATCGGAACATTTTCAAAGAGTGTGGGTACCGTTGGCGGTTTCTGCGTGTCGAACCATCCCAAGTTTGAAATCATGCGCCTTGTGTGCAGGCCCTATGTCTTTACGGCCAGCCTGCCGCCATCTGTTGTAGCCACTGCTGCCACATCGATCCGCAAGCTGATGCATGGGTCAAACAAGCGGGCCCATCTGTGGGAGAACTCGCGGCGTCTCCATGCTGGCCTTACCGATCTTGGCTTTGAACTGGGCACCTCGTCGCCTGAAAGTGCGATCATCGCCGTGATCATGCCCGATCTTGAACGCGGCGCGATGATGTGGGAGGCACTGTTGAAAGAGGGGCTTTACGTCAATCTTGCACGCCCACCTGCAACGCCGGCAAACATGACTTTGCTGCGCTGTTCATTGTGTGCAGAACACAGCGCCGAGGAAGTGGAAACTATCCTGAAGATGTTCGAAGCCGCGGGCACCAAAACGGGCATTATTTCATAGAGAGAAACGGGGCCTTCAGCCGCGTATTTCGGTCGCCAGGTCGCAGGCATTGCTGGATTGCGCCTCATCCTCGCCGCCAGACATCTGCGCAAACGCAATAAATCCGCCGACGACCAGTACGACAAAGACGGTTGTGATCCACCCCAAGTAGCGATCAATAATTCGCTTGATAGGGGCGCCGAACAATTGAAACAACACGCCCACTACCATGAAAATCAATGCCCGCCCGGCGATGGCCGCCAAGGTGAAGGACACTAAGTTCATCTCCACGAAACCGGCAGTGATGGTCATCAGCTTGAAAGGCACTGGCGTACCCGCGGCCAAGAACACGGCCACCGCGCCTTGTTCGCGAATATAGCATGCCGCAACCGGGAAGGTTTCGGTCAGGCCTAGCGCACCGATCAGCCAGGCGCCGATCGCCTCGTACAAAAAATACCCGATCATATAGCCGAACATGCCGCCCAGCACGGAAGCGATAGTCGCGATCAAGGCGAACCGAACGGCCTGCTTGGGTTCAGCAAGACACATCAGCCCCAGCAAGGGATGCGGCGGGATCGGAAAAAAGCTCGATTCAATGAAGGAGAAAAAGGCCAGCCACCACTGCGCCTTGGGATGCGAAGCCTTGTCCATGGTCCAATCGTACAGACCGTGCAGCATTTTCATCATGGCGAGGCGTGACCTTTGACAGCGGGCGAAACCCAGAGACCGGCGATTAAGCGAGCCACACACTCCGCGCAACCGTAAATAAATAACCTATTTGGAACATATGTATTGACATTGTCACGATCATTGGTTAGTTAAACGGAACATCGCGATAGTGTGATTCGACAGCAATCATGTTTGATCGGGCGGCTGCCCCCTCATCAGGGGAACAGTCGCCCGTTCGCGTTTGGACCAACGAGAATAAGCGCACGAGCTAAGGATTGTGATCTATGGGTAAAACCAAGGGCTCGTCCCAGAATGCAACCAACCGCGGTCGTCAGATCAACACCCGTTGGCGGGATCGCTTCCTGGAGGCTCTGGCCGAATCCTCCAATGTTACCAAATCGGCCGAGGCCGCTGGAGTGCCAAAAGGGAAAGCATATCGCACCCGGATCAATGAACCCGAATTTGCGCGCCGATGGATGGACGCCCTGTATGAGGGCTATGAGCATCTCGAGATGGAAGTACTGCGGCGGCTACGCGCAGGCGATTTTCAGACCGAGAACGGTGACAAATATGATTTTGGCGCGGTCATTCGACTGCTCACAATGCACCGGGAAAACGCGGTGCGAGCGCAGGCCGCCAAACGCAATGTCAGCGCGGCCGAGATTCGCAGCTCGATCGACCGTAAGGTGGAAGAAATCCGCTTGCGGGTGATGCGAGAAGCCAAGGAAAACACTGGCGATGATGGCTGATCGGTTGGGTTGGTTGGCCTCTGCCAACCCCAAATATCGCGATCAATTGGCGCAAAGGTTCAACTGTGAAGAGAAGGATGAGTTTCCCTATCATTGGCAGATGTGGGCCAGAACCGCTCAATTACCTCCGGATGGAGACTGGCGCGTTTGGCTGGTGATGGCCGGGCGCGGATTTGGCAAAACCAGAACGGGCGCCGAATGGGTCCGCCACATTGCCGAAACCAATCCGCAAGCTCGGATCGCGCTGATATCGTCCTCTTTAGCGGAGGCCCGCTCGGTCATGATTGAGGGAGAGAGCGGGTTGTTAGCCTGCTCACCGCCCAATCGAATGCCTGTTTTTGAAGCCTCTTTGCGGCGCGTCCGGTTCCCCAATGGCGCGATCGCGCAGCTGTATTCGGCGGCCGAGCCAGAGACCTTGCGAGGGCCGCAACACAGCCACGCCTGGTGCGATGAAATCGGCAAATGGCCTCTGTCACACGATAGGGCAACGCATTGCTGGGACAATTTGCTGATGGGATTGAGGTTGGGCGAGGAACAAAGGATCATCGTCACCACAACGCCGCGCAGCGTGCCCCTTGTCCGTCGCCTGATCGATGGCGAGAAGGGTGGATCTACGGTGGTCACTCGCGGGGCGACGATTGAGAATGTCGGGAATCTGCCAACCAGCTTTATCAATGCAATGCATGATGAATTTGCTGGAACGCAACTGGCCCGACAGGAACTGAACGGCGAGTTGATCGCGGATATCGAGGGGGCGCTTTGGAATCGCAGTTTGATCGAACAATTGCGGCAAACTGGCCCTGCCCCGGATCACATCCGGGTTCTGGTAGCGGTCGATCCGCCGGCCTCGGCGCGTGGCGATGCCTGCGGAATCATTGTCGCTGCCTTAGGATCAGATAACATTGGCCGGATCCTAGCGGACTGTTCGGTCGAGAATGCAAGTCCGGAGAAATGGGCCAATGCCGTTGCCCAGGCAGCCCTGCTGTGGGGCGCAGACCGGGTGATTGCAGAGGCCAATCAGGGCGGCGCAATGGTCGAAAGCGTGTTGCGCGCTGCCGACTGCACGCTGCCGGTTAAACTGGTCCATGCCAGCCGCGGTAAGGTCTCGCGGGCTGAGCCGGTGGCAGCCTTATATGAGGCCGGAAAAATACGCCACGTCGGCCTGTTTGCCCGGCTGGAAGATCAATTGTGCGGATTGATGGCTGGCGGTTCCTATGAAGGCCCGGGCCGCAGCCCTGACCGCGCCGATGCGTTGGTTTGGGCCTTGAGTGAATTGATGCTGGGACGCAGCGGCGTGCCACGGGTGATGAACGTCTGAAAATCGAGCTGAAAGGGACGCTATGTCTTTTCTTGAAAATCTCGCCACCGCCTTCAAAGGCGGCGGTGCCAGTCGTGTGCCTTTGGCGCGCGGCTTTGTCTCTCCCTGGGCGCTGGCCTTGGGCAGCAACAGTGCAGGTGGTGGCTACAACTATGGCCACTCCATCCAAAAGGGGTTTCTAGCCAACCCAATCGCACAGCGCGCGGTAAGGATTGTTTGCGAGAGCGTGGGCAGAGCGCCTATCTCCGCCAATAATGATCGACTGCTGGCCATGGTCAGCGCCACCAGTGCGGGCCAATCGCTAATCGAGACTTTGTGCGCCCATGTGGTTTTGCACGGCAATGGCTATGTCCAGATCATCAAAGATGCCGCTGGCCATCCTATCGAGCTGTTCGCCCTGCGCCCCGAGCGTGTGAGTGTAGAAGCAGGTCCAGACGGTTGGCCCTGCGCTTACCAGTACAAGCTCGCCTCTCAGACAATTTCAATCCCGCTGGAGGATGACAATGGCTGGCCCAACATCATCCATATCAAAGCCATGCACCCCAGCGATGATCATTATGGCGCCGGGTCATTGGCGGCGGCAGATCAAGCCATCGCGGTGCATAATGCGGCCTCTCAATGGAACCGCTCGTTGCTGGATAATGCCGCACGGCCATCCGGCGCACTGGTCTATGATGCAGATGATGGCGCGGCCTTGACGACTGATCAATTCGATCGGCTGAAGTCTGAGTTGGCGCAGGCTTTTGCCGGCCAAGGCAATGCAGGACGGCCTATGCTGCTGGACGGCGGGCTGAAATGGCAAAGCATGGCGCTGAGCCCGGCGGACATGGATTTTGCGACGCTGAAAAGCGCGGCGGCACGTGACATTGCGCTGGCCTTTGGGGTTCCGCCTATGCTGTTGGGTCTACCCGGAGACAACACCTATTCCAACTATCGCGAGGCCAATCGGGCGCTTTGGCGACTGACGCTGCTGCCGCTGGCCGAGAAGCTATTTTCGGCACTTCAGGAAGGGCTTGCCCCCTGGTATGACGATGCACAACTTTCGGTCGATCTGGACCAGGTCCCTGCCCTGTCTGAAGATCGCGAACGATTGTGGAAGCAAGTATCCGAAGCGTCTTTCCTGACCGATGATGAGAAGCGCATGATGCTGGGGCTGGACCCCAAAGAGCCTTCCCAATGAACCGCGAAGATCTGATCGCCAGGCTTATGGCGCAGGCCGCCAACGAAGGCAGCGAATTGGTAACCCTGCGCGCCATTGTCGAGGAGACCAGCGAGCTGACCACGGATCGCGTATTGTCCCGCCTGGGTCTGTCGGACGCCAATGCGCAGGATGATCTGGAAGAGCTGCGCGAACTGTTGCAGGCTTGGAGAGATGCCAAATCGAGCGCGTTCAAGGCCTGCGTCGATTGGGTCGTGCGCGGTTTGCTTGCCCTATTGCTGGTCGGCATTGCCGTCCGGCTGGGTGTGGGAGGGCTGCTGCGATGAACCAGTCATCAACTGTACCACTTAGGTTTGCCGGATATGCCGCATTGTTTCGCATACCCGATGCCGCGCGTGACATCATCAGGCCGGGCGCATTTGCGCGGACCTTGCGTGAACACAAACACAAGATCCCTCTTTTCTGGCAACACAACCCAGAACAAGTCATCGGCGAGGTCGAAACGATTGCAGAAGATGAGCGCGGTCTGCGCATCATCGCCCGGATCGACAATGCTGATGGCCGCGCTGCTCATATGTTGAAGCGCGGAGACATTAGCGGGATCAGCTTTGGCTATCGTGCTCGAGCCTATCACAGAGAGGAAGCCAGCCGTGTGCTGGAAGAAATCGATTTGTTTGAAATTAGTCTGGTGAAACAGCCGCTCCAACATGGTGCGCGGGTCCATCTGATCGCCTGACCTCCACCTGCGATTGAAGCCAGTGACCACGCTGGTCGCACCGCACACCCACAGCTTTTTGAAATTTCTGCCAGGCCGCCAATGGGGCGGCCTTTTTTATGCCCAACAGAAAGGTTGAATGCCCCATGGATACTACCCCTGAAACGAATACTCAGCAGCTTGAAGCCAGCTTTGATATTGTCCAACGACAAGAAAAGGCTGACGAAAATATTGCCGCGCTCCGGTCAGATGTGGACGAGGTGAAAGCGCGCCTGGACAAGGTCTCTCGCGCTGCTGCCCGCCCTGCAATTGGCGGCGGTTCTGGCAATTCCAGCGAAGTAAAAGGCTTCGTCGATGGCTATCTGCGCCGAGGCCGCGAAACCGAGATCAAATCGCTGTCTGGAACCGTACCTTCGGATGGCGGCTATGCTGTCCCCGAAGAGATTGACGCGATGATCGCATCCGAGCTGGCCGAGATCAGCCCGATCCGCTCGCTCGCCCAAGTGGTGCAAACCGGCAGCTCTGGTTATCGAAAGCTGATTGCCAATGGCGGCACTGCTTCTGGCTGGGTCAGCGAAACGGCTTCTCGCCCCGAAACCGACGCGCCTGAATTCGTCGAAATCGCGCCGCCCACAGGTGAGCTTTACGCCAATCCAGCCGCCAGCCAGGCGATGCTGGACGATGCCGGCTTCGAGCTGGAAAGCTGGTTGTCGAGCGAGATCGCTATGGAATTTGCCCGTGCTGAAGGCGCCGCTTTTGTAAACGGCAGCGGAAGCAATCAGCCAGCCGGCTTCTTGACCGCGCCAACCTCAACCGCAGAAGATGCAGTGCGTGCCTTTGGCTCGCTGCAATATATCGGTTCGGGCGATGCCAACGGGTTTGACAGCGCGGCTGATGCCAAGCTGATCGACCTGATCCACACGATGAAAGCCGGTCACCGCCAGGGCGCAAGCTTTGTCATGAACTCGGCCACCCTGTCCGAAGTCCGTAAGCTGAAAACAGCTGATGGAGCCTTCTTGTGGCAGCCCGGCATGGTCGATGGCCAGCCAGATCGCCTACTCGGTTATCCGGTGGTCGAGGCTGAAGATATGCCAGACATTGCATCGGGCACCTTCCCGATTGCCTTTGGCAACTTTCGCCATGGCTATTTGATTGCGGAACGCAGCGCGACGCAGATCCTGCGCGATCCGTTCACCAACAAACCGTTCGTCCATTTCTACGCCACCAAGCGTGTAGGCGGACAGGTGCTGGATAGCGCGGCAATCAAGCTGCTCAAGATCGAGGCCTGATCAATACCCGGCAGGGTCGAGCGTACCCTTCTCCCCTGCCGGTTCACGCGCCCGCATCGCCGCGATGACCCTCCCCTGCATCGCTTGGCCGGTGCGGGCGCACCCATTTTCTGACAGCAATTTCGGGAGACCGTGATGAAGCGGACGATCGTTCAACCTGCCACTCTAACCGGCCCACCGCTTGCTGATTGCAAGGAATGGCTCGGCATAACGCGTCCCAATGAGGACGCAGAAATTGTCACTCTGCTGCATGCCAGCATGGATCTGTGCGAAGCCTTCACTGGCCAAATGCCATTGGAGGTAACTTGCGAGGAAGTGCTGCCAGCAAATTTGAATTGGCAGTCGCTTTCGACCCGCCCGATCAGAGCAATCCTGGAGGTCAAATCATTATCACAATCAGGTGATGAAGCCCCCCTGCCCGTTGCTGATTATGACATCGACTTGGATGCTGAAGGTAAAGGCTTGGTCCGATTGTCCAAACCGACAGATCACAGCCGGTTTGTCGTGCGCTTCGTTGCCGGAATCGCGCAAGATTGGGCCGACCTGCCCGATGCATTGCGGCATGGGATGATCCGGCTGGCCGCGCATCATTACCGCGACCGCGATGCCACCCAAAGTCTCGCACCGCCAGCGAGCGTTGCAGCCCTGTGGCGGCCTTGGCGCGCCTTACGCTTGGCATGATCAAGGCAACCACCCGCACCGCCGGATACGATTTCAATCGCAGGTTGCAGGACCGGGCACGCTCCCTTGGCTCAGCCCATGGAGACCGCTTGCGCGCCGCGCGTCGGAACGATGGTTCGCATTGGCGCTCCGCCCGCCTGCTTTGGCCTCAATTTTTCTAGGAATTTATCGCGATGGAAAACCTGTTTCGCCAGGCATTGATAGACTGGCTGTCGAGCAGCTCTGGCCTTAGCCGCCTAAACGCAATTGAAGAGGAAAGCCCGCTTAGCGTCAGCCCACCCTGGTTGGGGATCGCTGCCAGTGCATCCACCGACTGGAGCACCAAGGATCGAACCGGACGCGAAATTCGCATCGCCCTGGAGCTGAGCAGTCGCGGCGACACGCCCTCAAGCGACGCCGATATAGTTGAAGTGATCGAGCAGCGCATCCTGGCCATGCCCGCAAGCCAAACCGGCTTTGAATTGGTCTCCGCCCATTTCCTCCGCGCCCGCGCAGAACGCCGCACCAACAATCTGCGATCGATCCTGATCGAATACCGCTTTCGCATCCTCGCAAACTCAACGGAGTAAACCAATGACCGCTCAAAAAGGCTCGGCCTTCCTTCTCAAAATCGGCGATGGCGCCCAACCGCCCAGCTATGAAACCGTCGCGGGTCTGCGCACGACCCAATTGTCCATTAATGGGGACACTGTTGTTGTGACCCACAAGGAATCGGGCGGCTGGCGCGATCTGTTGTCAGGCGCGGGAACGCGTTCAGTATCGGTCAGCGCGGCCGGAATATTCCTGGGCAGTGCGGCTGAAGATGCGGTCCGCTCTCATGCCTTGGCCGGCACGATCGAAGACTATGAATTGTCCTTCGAAGACGGCTCAAAACTGCGGGGCCGTTTCTTGGTTCAACGGCTGGATTACGCCGGTGATTTCAATGGCGAGCGCAATTACACCGTTCAGCTGGAAAGCTCTGGCGCGGTCCTGCCTTCATGACGAAACCAGCCAATCCGGCGCGCGGCGAGGCCAGCTTAACAATTGACGGGCAAGAATTCTTGCTACGCCCCACATTCGAGGCATTGGTTGCTGCAGAAGAGGAGCTTGGCTCTCTATTCACGGTGGTCGAACAAGCCGCTGAAGGCGCTCTGACTATGGCTCAAATGGCGGGGCTATTGTGGCATTGCCTGCCCATGCAAAATCGCCCCGAGCGTTCCGATGTGGGCGCCGCGGTTCTGCGGCTCGGTCTGGTCGAAGCAGCCAAACCCTTGCGGGTTGTTCTGAGCCAGATCATCAAAGGATCGCAATGATACGCCTGTTCAAGGACGGGCTGTATCAACGCCTTGCCTTGACCGCGCAATATCTAGGTTGGACCCCCGACACTTTCTGGGCAGCCACCCCGCAGGAATGCAGCGATGCCCTGTCCAATCCGCATGCTGATCGGTCCGCCGATCCGATCACGCCCATCAGCCGGTCCGACCTTCAGCACCTAATGGAGAATGATAGCGATGGATGACGCAATGGAAGAATTGGTGATCGATGTTCGCGCCACCACCGATGGCTTCAACAAAGATATCGCCGCAATGCGGACAAGTCTGGATACCTCGTTGGTCGACGGATTTGAGCGGGCTGGAGCTCGATTGGAAAACAGTCTGCTGAGCGCATTGCGCAAGGGCAGCCTTGGATTTGATGACCTGAAGCGCGTTGCCTTCCAGACATTGGACGAAATCGCAGCACAAGCCCTGCAGGCTGGATTGGGATCGCTGTTTGGCGGCAGTTCCAGCGGCGGTTTGGGTGGGCTGCTTCAAGGAGCCGTAGGTTCGCTGCTCGGCCTTCCCGGACGTGCGACAGGCGGGCCGGTTTCTCCTGGCCAAGGCTATCTGGTGGGCGAGCGGGGACCAGAACTGTTCGTGCCAACAAGCGCAGGACGGGTTGAAGCAAATACAGGCGGACAAAGCGCGCAGCGCGACGTGAATGTTGCGATCAATCTCGCTTCACCGCGCGGCAGTTCAGCACCCACCGCATTACGGCGTTCAACCCGGCAAGTGGCGAGCGCGGTCCGCCGCGCTTTGCAAGAAGCCTAAGGAGCAAACACCCATGGCATTCTGGTTGGCCCGAAAACGACGCGGGCAACATACGTCTTATATTCAACGGTTCGAGCCTCGCTTTTGGACCGTTGATTTTCCTCGTCCGGCTATGGCGTCTGTCATCACGGCTGGTGCAGACAGCATTCGGGTGGATTGCGAATTTCACCATGAAGGAGAGTTGGTTGGACTGATTTGGGACAGCGTTGATCGCCTCGATCATCCGCTGCTGGCCTATGAGACGAACCGTGATTATTCCCACACAATCCTGCGCTTTCGCTGGCAATCGACTGGCCTGGTAGAACTGGACAAAGCCAATGGCCCCACGCTGACAATTGAGGGTCGCGATGCCAATGGCACCGCTCGCAGCTGGTTTGTCCGCTTATGGAATTACGCCAGCGGATCGCCCAGCGATGCGGTGATCGAATTGCCATTTTCTGATCTGCAAAGCGGTTTTGTCTTGCCGGGTGATCCTGTTCATCCAGCCGATATTGACCGCATGTTCATTTCGTTGGTCCCGCCCGGCTATGTCCCGGAAAGTCCCACTCAATTAGCCAGTCCTGCGACGGGCCATGTCATTGTCAGCGAGATATCCTGCCATGGCCGGCATGCCATGCTGGAAACCGGTGATGTGCTCATCCCTCCCCATGGCGAACGTATGGCAACCGCCTATGACGATGCCTACAACCAAACGCCTGCGCGAATAATCCGCAGCGTGATAGGTTTGGGTTATCGTGACGATTTGGTCCATTACGTTGGCATGAGCCACTTCATGCGGCTCATGCCGGATACGGCCAATTCTCTTGTCGCGGTGCAGCCAGCCGAATTGTGCGATCCCGCACAACAATGGCACGCCAGCCTGTTTGAAACGGCCGTCGCAAACGGCTTGGAAGTGATCGCCTCGATCTCTTACGAATTGTTCGCAGCCTATTGCCCAGAGACCTGGAAACAACGCGCCCATGATGGAGAGGCAGCCGAAACAGGATGGGTGCCGCCATCTGCACTGCTATCTCCAGCCAACAACAACGCCATGAGTTGGGTCGAACAGGCCGCCTTGAAATTCACCACTTTGCAGGAAGCCGCGCTACTGCCCGTCCGCTTGCAAATTGGAGAGCCTTGGTGGTGGGTCATCGCCGATGGAAGGCCGTGTCTGTATGACGATGCAGCTATCGTAGCCTTTGGTGGATCGCCTGCAATCATAACAGACATGCGCTCTGCTCTGAATGCTGCTCAACTGGATCTTCTTGACCAGGCCGGCACCCTGTTGGCTCAATCGACCGCCAATCTTACGCAAGCAATCCGCGCCGCCGCAACTGGCCCTGCAGAAGTGTTGTTGCTGGCATTCACGCCCACCATTCTCGATCCCGCAACACCCGAACTTCACCGCGCGAACTTACCCCCAGGATGGGCTTGGCCAGCTTTCGACCGGTTGCAGTTGGAAGATTATGACTGGCTAACGCGGGGCGCAGACGCGTTGCGGAGGCAGGCTTATGACATTGTCGATCAGACATTGGCTTACCCGATCGCCCAACAGGATTATCTGTCCGGCTTTGTCCTTGATCCGCTCGATGCCCAAACGATTTGGCCACGGATCGATAATGGCTTGGACGAGGCAGAAAAGCGCGGCGTAAACCGACGCTACGTCTGGGCTTTGCCGCAAGTTTCGCGCGATGGATACACCCGAATGAAATCCTCAAAGGAGGACGATGTGCAAGCCTTTGATGACGTGCTTTATCCCTTCGCTCTTGGACGAACCACCACAGTGGGTCCAGAATTCTCCACCTCCGTTGCTGTGACTGCCTCGGGTCACGAAAGGCGCAACTCTTTGTGGGCGGATGCGCGCATGCACTTTGATGTTGGCCCCGGCATACGTTCCGAAGAAGAATTATCGCAATTGCTGGGCTTTTTCAGAGCGCGCCGAGGAGCAGCGCGAGGGTTTCGTATCTCCGATCCGTTTGATTTCAGCAGCAATGGAATGTCGGCCAACCCCAGCATGACAGATCAATTGATTGGCATTGGGGACGGGCTGGCTGCTGATTTTCAGCTGACCAAATCTTACGGTGATGAAGGCGATCCCCAACTACGTGAGATCACTCGGCCAAGAGCGGAAACCATTGTCGTAAGCGTCGGAGGGACGTTGGTCACTGACTGGTCGCTTGGCGAGAAAGGCAAGATCACTCTGGCTTCTGCGCCCGCTTCGGGCATCGAGGTTCGCGCAGGATTCCTGTTCGATGTGCCGGTACGTTTTGCAGAGGACCGGATCGATATCTCGGGGCTGAACTTTGCAGCAGGCGAAGCCCCCAGCATTCCGCTCACCGAGATAAAGGAAGCCGCCGCATGACTACCTATTTCTCAAACGAGCTGGAAGGTGTGGCCAACTTTTGGCGAGTGTTTCGGCAGGATGGTGTTGCCTTGGGTTTCACCAGTCATGACCGGGATATTGTGATCGATGGCCTGACACATCGTGCAGCGCCTGGCATCGCTCCGTCTGCAATTAGACGCGATATCAGCCTCTCCAGCGACAGCGCCGAGGTGGAAGGCGTGCTTAGTCATGATTCGATTTGTGAAGATGATCTGGCTGCAGGCCTTTTCGACGATGCCTCTGTTGAAATCGGAGCAGTCGATTGGGAATCGGGGGCCAGCAGCACGCTTTATTCGGGATCGATCGGCAATGTTGAAAACCATCACGATGCATTCTCTGCCGAGCTTAGATCCGCCAAGGTTCTGCTTGAACGCGATTTGGTCCCCAGGACCAGCCCAACATGTCGAGCAGGGTTTTGCGGCCAAGGATGCAATCTATCGGCAGCCCAATTCACGTCAGTACTGCCGCTCAACGCAATCGATTGGGAGACGAACAGTGTGACGTTTGAGGGGCTAACTGCGCCGGATTATATTGATGGCGAGATACGTTTCTTAGACGGCCCTCAAACTGGCCTGACATTCGGTGTCGTCGACATCATCGGCTCGGCATTTGCATTGGATCGACAGCTGGCAAGCAATCTTGAAGTAGGGACGATGGCGATCGTCAGACAAGGATGCGATCACACGCTAGCAACCTGCCAAGGCAGATTTGGCAATTCCATCAACTTCCGCGGCGAGCCGTATCTGCCGGGCAATGATCTGCTTTCGCGCTACCCCAGCCCGAATTAATGTCGCAGACGCCAACCGTCGGCCTTCGGCTGGCACAGGCCTCGTTGCAATTCATTGGCTGCCCTTACAAGTTTCAAGGCCGTGATCCAGCACTTGGGCTCGATTGTGTTGGTTTGGTCATGGTTAGTCTGAAGGCAATCGACCGACCAGCGATTGCTCCAACTGGCTATCGACTGCGTAATGCATCGATTGCTCCCTTCACAACGTTTGCTGCGGCAAATGGGTTGATCAAGGCGACCGGAGTCACTCTGCCTGGCGATATCGTCATGGCGGAACCTGGGCCGGGCCAGAGCCACCTGCTCATCGCCAGCCCAGCAGCTGGATATGTCCACGCACATGCTGGACTGCGGCGGATCGTGCACATGCCTGGAAAATTGCCTTGGAAAACGTTGGAAACCTGGCGGATCGCCGCTGAATAGACAGGATATTTTGATCATGGCAACACTGGTACTCACCGCCGTTGGTACGGCCGTTGGCGGTCCGATTGGCGGCGCGATCGGCGCCCTTGTTGGTCAGCAAATTGACGGAACGCTTTTTGGATCCGGTTCGCGCGAAGGACCCCGACTAGCAGACCTTTCTGTTACAACATCCAGCTATGGCCAGCCAATCGCTCGACATTTTGGAAAGATGCGAACTGCTGGAACGATCATTTGGGCAACCGATCTGATCGAAACAAAGGAAAACGGCGGCGGAGGCAAGGGGAAACCCAGCACAACCAAGTTCAGCTATTCGGTTTCATTTGCTGTTGCTTTGTCCAGCCGTGCCATCGCTGGAATTGGCAAGATTTGGGCTGACGGTAACCTTCTACGTGGAAGCGCTGGAGACCTGAAGACACCCGGGACCTTGCGGATCTATAACGGCTATGGAGATGAGCCTATTGATCCACTGATCGGGTCACTACAGTCCGGTTCGAGCCCCGCGTTTCGCGATACTGCATATGTCGTATTCGAAGACCTCCAATTGGGCGATTTTGGCAATCGAATTCCCGCGCTGACGTTTGAACTGTTTGCAGACGTCGGGCTTGGAGTGAAGCTGAAAGACATTGTGCCGAACGCTTTGGTTTCAGACAATGACAACTCACTATCTACCCTTCAAGGCTATTCAGACAACGGGGGTGCACTGGGATCGGCATTAGGTTCACTCAGCCGCGCGCTTCCGATAGGTTCGATTACGGCCGAAGATGGTCTGGCGCTCGTAAGGCTGGACAATTCTTCCAGCCAACCAACTCCGCTCCCCGAAGCTCTGCATTCGATTGCCGATCAGTCGGATGGCGATAGCGAGCATTCTAAGCGACACAGAGCTGCAGCCTCGGATCCGGAACCTCGCGCTGTGCGGTACTATGACCCAACTCGCGATTATCAACCCAGCGTCCAACGCGCGATTGGTCGAGCGCAAGGTAGCCGCGAATTTATGATCGAACTGCCTGCTGCAATCGAACCCAATGATGCCCGCAACATCATTGGAACGCTGGCGCGCAATTCTCGGTGGCAGCGCGAAACGCTCGTTTGGCGTGTTGCGGAGCTTGACGATACGCTGGAGCCAGGCAGATATGTCAAAGTGCCTGGCCACGTGGGAACTTGGCGGATCACAACTTGGGAATGGCTCGATCGCGGGATTGAATTGCAGCTGGAACGCGTCACACCAGATGCGACCTCGTCCTTGGCTGGCGACTCTGGCTCGCCTTCTCCTCCATTGGATCTCTTGCCATCGCCATCCCAACTGATGGCGTTCGAGCTCCCGTGGGACGGGAGCGGTAACTCGCAGGATCTGGCTTTCTTCGCCGCTGTAAATTCGGCAACACCGAATTGGTCAGGTGCCAACCTGTATATCGACAATTTCGGAGCATTGGAGCCACTTGATTACCAAGCAAGGCGGCGCAGCATATTCGGCCACCTCCTTGCCTCGCTTGAACCGTCGAACGCTGTCCATTTTGAGCAATCGGCATCGGTCGAGATCACATTGGCCGGAACCGAACTGGATCTACAGTCGACCACAGTTGATCGTCTTTCCACCGGAGCAAACCGGCTTCTTGTCGGAGAAGAGGTGCTGCAATTTCTAAGTGCTGAGCCAATCAACTCGACCAGTTGGCGTTTGACCGGCCTTCTTCGTGGACGTGGCAGTACAGAATGGGCGGCCTTGACCAGTCATGCATCTGGAACCCCAGTTGTCTTGCTCGACGACACGCTCATCAGTCTTTCGACTGCCCCAATCTCTCCAATCGGTACAACCCGGCTGGCCGCATTGGGCTTCGGCGATAATGAACCCGTCTACGCGAATCTAGAAGCCAATGGCGTTTCCAGAAGGCCGCTGTCTCCGGTTCATGCAATGAAGTCTGTGTCGCAAGCTGGCAGTTGGGAGCTGTGCTGGACCCGCCGGGCGCGCGGACAATATCGTTGGAGTGACGCCGCAGAAGTTGCGCTGGTTGAGGAGAAAGAGGCGTATCTGGTTGGGCTGGGTCCAACGGAAGCACCGCTTGCAAGCTGGGAAGTCACAGAGCCCAGGCTATCCATTGAGGCCGCGACGCGTTCGGACCTTATCGCTGAATTCGGCGCGCAGCCATTCTGGGTTGTGCAGGAGGGCACCTACGGATTTTCCAAGCCAACTTTCATCGTTCAACTGACTTAGCCAGAATCAGGAGCCAAACCAATGTCCGACCCGGTCATCTTTACATCCGCAACACCAAACTATTCTTTGCCATTTCTTTTTGCTGGTCAGGCACAGAAAGAATTCTTCGTGAACCAATCGCATACCCGCATGGATACTTTAGTGCATACAGCCATAGTCGGCCGATCTGCTAGCTCTCCGGCATCGTCCAATGATGGAGACAGCTGGTTGGTAGACTCTTCACCCTCAGGCGAATGGGCAGGATTCGAAGGACAGATTGCGACCCGCGTTGGAACAGAATGGTCTTTCATCCAACCTCGCGCCGGAATGCGAGTGTTTGACCAGCAGACAGGTCAGATGCTCCTATTCGATGGCGCATGGCAATCAGCGGATGCCCCACCCCAACCTCAGAACGGCACAACAATTGATGCTGAGGCAAGACAAGCCATCACGGAAATCATCTCCGAATTGCGAAATTTAGGAATATTTGCACGATCTTAAGGGAACCTTCATCGGTAAGCGTCGTTAAGGCTTTGTGCGATGCCAGTCTTTCTTCTGTTTTTTGCAAGTCAAATGCAGATAGAGGCTTTATTGCAACAGTTTGGCTGTAAAGGCCGCTTGCCACCATTGAGGGGAAAAGATAGATACTCACTGGTGGAATCCTATTCGCTACAAAGGGGAATATAGTAATGCGCAAACTCGTCATTGGAATGGCGATGGCTTCGACGGCGCTTGCAGCGCCCGCACTTGCTCGCGACGGTCAATGGTACGTCGCAAGTGAAGGCGGCGTGATGGTCGTTGAAGACATTGATTTAGAAATTGATGGTACAGACGCTGACTCAACAATCGGCACGGACACTGGATATGATTTCGGTGCCCTGGTTGGTTACGATTTCGGCGCCTTCCGTCTGGAAGCTGAAGCAAGCTACCGTGAAGCAGAAGTTGACGATGTTAGAATCGGCACAGAAGGCTTGGTCGGTCAAGCTGGCCTACTCGTCACAAACCGACAATCAGATGCTCGCGGCGAATTCAACGCGCTCAGCTTTATGCTGAACGGCCTGTTCGATTTCGGTGATGACGATGGCATCCAAGGCTTTGCAGGCGGCGGAATCGGCATCGCACGCACCGATTTGACAACAACGGTCCGCGACGGCGGTCCAGGTGCATTTGACGATTCAGACACAGGCTTGGCTTGGCAGTTGCTCGCAGGTGTTCGCGCACCTTTGACTGACAGCTGGGACGTTGGCCTGAAGTATCGTTACTTCAATGCAGTTGGTGTTGGTATTACCGATACGCTTGGTCGCCCCATCGAAGCGGACATTGGTAGCCATTCGGTGCTTGGTACGTTGACATACAACTTTGGTGGCGAGCCCGAAGCTCCGCCTCCACCACCACCACCGCCACCGCCTCCACCGCCTCCACCACCGCCTCCACCACCGCCTCCACCGCCGCCTCCGCCGGCACCAGTTTGCAACACGGGTCCATACATCGTGTTCTTCAACTGGGATGAATCGGATATCACTCCGGAAGCGGCTACGATTCTCGACAACGCAGTTAGCGCCTATGCTGATTGTGGCTCTGCGAGCGTCATGTTGGCTGGTCACACCGATGCGTCGGGTTCGCAGACTTACAACATGGGTCTGGCTGAGCGTCGTAACGAATCGGTACGCGACTACCTTTCCGGTCGCGGTGTTCCAGAAGATCGCGTTTCAAGCGAAGCCTTTGGTGAAACGCAATTGCGCGTTCCAACCGAAGACGGCGTACGCGAACTTCAGAACCGTCGTGTTGAAGTTACTTACGGTCCGGGTTCGGGCATGTAATCCTTCACCACTGGTGAAAAATTCAGAAGGGGTCGGAGCAATCCGGCCCCTTTTGCGTTTAGGCTAGTAACTGGAACGTCCGGAGCCTGTAAATATGAAGATGCTCACTCTAACTCCATTGACTCTCGCAGCCGCTTTAAGCGCATGTCAGGGCGAACCAGAATCATCCGAACCTCAGAATTCTGCAGAATTAACAGCTCTGGCGATTACCTCCATCGCTGATAGAGACGGCAATGAAGTAGGAGAAGCTGTTCTGAATAGGACTGATGACAGGCTTACTATTGAGCTTGAGCTCAGCCAATTTGAATCGGGCACCAAAGCTTTCCATCTACACTCGGTTGGACGGTGCGATGGACCCGACTTTAAGAGTGCAGGAGGGCACCTCAATCCTGACGGAAAATCGCATGGCAAATTAAGCGCTGATGGCCAGCACTTAGGTGACCTGCCAAATCTGGAAATTCCAGACGATGGAAATGTTAGAATTCAAATCGATATAGCTGGTCGCGCTGATGCAGTGGTTGCTTCGATAGACGATCAAGACGGTACCGCGGTCATGATACACGCAGGCCCCGATGACTACATCAGCGATCCAGCAGGGGCTGCCGGCCCACGTATCGCTTGTGGTGTTCTAGAATTCGTCGCTCAGCCTGAGATATAGACCAATTATATCGGTTCGCCAGCCGCCCTGGCGCGCTCTTGCACGCTTTGGTTTGCTTTTGGCACCAGCCTAAGCGCTGCGATCAGCAAAGCCATTCCAATCGGCGTAATCCAAAGCGTGGAAAGCACCCCGGTGCTCAAATTGCCATCGTTCTGGGCCGAAACATACCCGGCTGTGTATGGTCCCAAGGCCAGCCCAACCAAAGTGGTAGCCAAAAAGAAGGTGGCCGTGGCAGTGCCCCGCATGCGCGGCAATACCAGTGCCTGGCTGCTGGCAGCCGCAGCACCTAGCGCAGATGCGGCCAAAGCCCCGACAACAATATTCAGAACCAGAAAGAGCGGCCAGCTGGCGGTCGTATACTGGATAACAGCAAATGGGATCGGACTTATTAGGCCGAACAAGATGACCCAGATGCGCCCGTTCTGCATACGCTGAAACAGCGCATCAGCCATACGCCCCCCGAGGATAACACCCAGAAAGCCGCCCATGGCACCGCCACCGCCTAGCCAAAAGCCAAGCTCGGCCTTGGAGACATCGAACACTCGTTCTGCATAGGGCGCCCCCCAATAAGAAGCCGAGTATGCCATGAATGCTACGGTGCCATATCCCAAAATCGTGCACAGGAATGCAGGCGAGCCCCAGGTTAGCGCAAACGTCGGATAGTCGCGCTTGCGCAAAGCGCTAGCCCAACAAAACACCGCGTAATATCCGATCGCCAAGAGGAACCATTGGTCGGTGATCGCTGGGAGCGTTACTCCCAGAAGATTGCCAATTGCTGCCACAATCACTCCATTGCCCGAATCCAATCCAAGAGTGATCAGATGTGCGGCTACAAATGAGACGAAGAACACGGCAATATTGATGGCCAGCGTGCCCATTCCACGCGACGCCGCACCTACAAATGTGAAAGGCGGGATGACGGTGTAAAGTTCCTGGACAAAACCGCGAAATGGATGCGGATCTTCCTTTGTTGGCAACCCATCTATCGCTCCGCGCACCGGCTCGCGCAGTGTAAACACCCATAGTGCCAAGAGCAGCCCTGGCAGTCCGACGGCAATGAAAGCTGCCTGCCAACCTGCAAGCCCGAGTGGACCACCATCCGGAAAGGCTTCGTTCCAACGGTCCACAATCAAACCGCCAATGGCTAGCGATATACCCCCGCCAATATAAAGACCCGAGCTGTATATCGCCAAGGCTGTTGCACGCAGGCGCGCAGGGAACCAATCGGAAATAAGCGAATATGCTGAGGGGCTTGCCGTCGCCTCGCCGACGCCAACCCCGATACGGGCAACCGTCAGTGTCGCTGCGTCGCGCGCAAATCCAGAGAATGCGGTCATTGCTGACCACAGCGCCAAGCCGATAGTCATCAGCCTGACGCGCTTCCAGCTGTCAGCCAGCTTTCCCAATGGAATGCCAAACAGGGCATAAAATATCGCGAACGCTGTACCGTATAGGAAGCCCAAATAGGCATCATCCACGCCCAGATCCGCTTTGATGTCGTTGGCCAGGATCGACAAAATCTGGCGGTCGATAAAGTTCAGGACATAGACAACAACCAAGACGCCAAGGGCATACCAAGAATAGGCCGGTACCGGCTGATCGTCTGGCACCGCTGCTTGATTGTTCTCATCCGTCATTCACCACTCCTGTCATCGGCCGCGATTTACGCGGCATAGGCGGTGCTATCTTCTAAATTCGCTTCGGCAAAGCCTTTCCTGCGCAACCTGCAAGAATCGCATGTGCCACAAGCCGTTCCGGCTTCGGTCGGGTCATAACATGACCAACTCCAGGCTGGATCGAGACCCAATCTTGCGCACTCTCTTGCAATGTCGGCTTTGGTCATATCTTGCAGCGGGGTGTGGACCCGAAAAGGCTGCCCTTCGACCCCGGCCTTGGTGCCCAAGCGCGCTGTTTCGGCAAAGCTGGCAATGAACTCTGGTCTGCAATCGGGGTATCCTGAGTAGTCCAGCGCGTTCACACCAATAAAGACGTCCGACGCGGATGCCGCTTCTGCACACGCTACCGTGAGTGACAGGAAAAGCAGATTGCGCGCAGGGACATAAGTAACCGGAATATCCTCTCCCACCCCCTCTTTTGGGACAGGAATATCGGCAGTCAGCGCCGATCCGCCGAACATCCGTAGATCAAGCGACAAAATTGAATGCGACACAGCACCAATCCGCCTTGCGATATCTTGTGCGGCAGAAAGCTCACGCTTGTGCCGCTGACCATAGTCGATCGACAGGGCGATAATATCAAAGCCCTGCTCCTGGGCCAGCGCAGCGGTCACCATGGAATCGAGACCACCCGACAACAAGACTACCGCAGGCTTTCGTAAAGTGTTCTGACTTGCGTTCATGCAAAGCCGCTTAGCCTGCGTCAAAAGCGCATGGCAATCACAAACCCGCTAAATTAATTAGCTGCAGCTGCCCGTACGTCGCGCTTCGGCAAGGAATTCGAATGGCTGGCCACCGACAAAGCCTTGGCTTTCGATCTGGACCAAATTCGAGGTTTCGCGCCGAATGCTCGTTCGGCCATAACCATTGCCTGCGCATGTGTACTGAACTGTCACCGTTGACGCTGCGTCATCGACAACAAACCGGTTGCATCTGGGGCCGGAATGGCGGATTTGTATGAGCTCTTGCCCGTCTTTCACGCATATCTTTCGCTGTGCGCTGCCATCGCGGAACCGCACCGTCCATTCACCCTTGGCTAGAGAATCGAGCATCGCCAGTTTGCTAGTCTGAGCAACCGATGGCATCGCAATACCAGAAAGGCACAGAATTGCGGCAACTAATGCGAATGTCCCCTTCTTTGTCATTGCTTACTCCTATGTCCTCACTGCATCTATGCAGCAATAGACCTTACCAATAGTGAACTGGCGATAAACTGGTGCTGAATAGAGGCGGAGTGTTAGGCGCTTAGCACAAATTTTTTCGAGCAAAATGCGCAATCGACGACAATTGCACCTGCCTCATCACGCATGGCATCCTGCTCTTCTGCTGGGAAACGAGCAATAACTTGCTCATAGTATGGAGCGCTACAGCGACAGCCACGCGACATTACGGGGCCAGGCTGGACCCGTATTTCCTCTTCTTCATGAAACAGCCGCCAAACGATTGCGTCCATCGAGAGCTCGGTATCGACAAGTTCATCATGGCTGATCGTCGACGTGATAGTAGCCACATGCTCCCAGTCAGGATGATCAAGCCGGACATGCAACCGCTCCCGGCCTACTTCGCCATCCGCCAGATGCTGGGCCAATAGCCCGCCGGCGATGCAACGCTTACCTTCAAATCGCACACCGACACGGATCAATGTCGGAATTTGCTCGGATTGCTGGAAGTAGTTTTGGCATGCTTCAGCCAAAGACGCGCCTTCAAGCGGCACAATTCCCTGATATCGCTGACCTGTGGCCTGACCTGATCCAGTTGTATTTTGGCTTGGCCCGGTCTCAAAGGTAATCGCCAGATATCCTTTGCCGAACATCGTCGCCAAGGTGGGATTGGCACCCAATTCTGCAATGCGAGCTGCGTCATAATCGACATAGCCTCGCATTTCACCAGCACGATAGTCGCAAACGAGCAGACTGATGGGGCCGCCTTCCGTTTGCGCCTGCATGGTCATCTGCGCAGCATCGCCTTTGAGCAGCCCCCCCATCAATGCTCCCAACACCAAAGCTTCACCAAGCAAGTGTGTAATCGGTGCTGGGTAATCATGCGCAGACAAGACTTGATCGACCACATTATCGAGGCGAACAACCCGCCCCCGCGCATTGCGGTCGGGCAGCGTAAATCCAAGCAACTGATCAGAAAATGTTTCAGGCGTCTGTGTCATAATGCACTATATGGGCGCTCGACTGGCCAAAAGAAGCCCTATGCTGCTCTGCTTAGCCGAGCAGTCCCTGGCTCCACAGCAGCACCGATTTTTGAGCATGGATGCGATTTTCAGCCTCGTCAAAGACAACGGACTGCGTCCCTTCAAACACCGCTTCACTGACTTCATCACCGACATGAGCTGGCAAGCAATGCAAGAAAATTGCGTCTGACTTGCCTCGTTTCATCAAATCGGTGTCTACGCGATAGGGGTCCATCGCAGCGAGCTTGTGAGCCGCATTTTCTTGCCCCATCGACACCCAAGTATCGGTGACAAGTACGTCTGCATCTCTGGCCGCCTCGGCTGCGTCATTGGTAAGAGTAACAACAGCTCCACCAGCCCGCGCAAGCTCAATAAACTCTGCATCGGGTTCATATCCAGCAGGGGTGGCAATGCGCATATTGAATTTCATCATGCCCGCCGCTTCGAGCAGCGAATGCAGCACATTATTGCCATCACCAAACCAGGCGACTTCAAGTCCAGGCAGAGCCTTTCCGTGCTCAATCATGGTCAGCAAGTCCGCAACTATCTGGCAGGGATGAGACCGGTCGGTAAGGCCGTTGATTACCGGCACGCTGGCATAACGCGCCATCTCCTCGACCTTTGCATGGTCATCGGTGCGGATCATGATCGCATCAACCATCCGACTGAGTACCCTGGCGGTGTCAGCAATCGTTTCCCCGCGACCCAGCTGGCTGGTTCCTCCATCAAGGATCAGTGTGGTGCCGCCCAACTGACGCATGGCAATGTCAAAGCTCACCCGGGTGCGGGTCGAGTTCTTCTCAAAAATCATCGCAAGAACCTGACCCGCTAGAGGCTTGTCCGCATCAGGCTCCCCCTTGGGCCAAGATGCTCGAGCCGCCTTACGGTCTTGAGCATCGTTGATCATCGCTGCGATTGCGTGGCCACCGGCATCGCTCAGATCCAGCAAATTCCGTACTGCAGCGTCAGCCATCAGCCATCACCCGGAACTTCGTAGCTGGCTGCTCCAGCTGAAAGTTTTTCGAAGAACTCTTCGATCTCTGCGTCGCCCAGAACCAGGGGTGGCAATACACGCAAGGTGTTGTCGCCAGCTGCAACCGTCAGCAATTGATGGTTGTCCCGCAGGTGAACAAAGAACGGCCTGCTTTCGACTTTCATCTTCATGCCCAGCATAAGGCCTTTGCCGCGAACCAGTTCGAACAGCTCGGGATAATTGCCGATGAATTGCTCGAGCCGCGACCGCAGCCGTTCGCCCTTCTCTGCAACGGAGGCGAGGAATTCGTCATTGGCAACTGCTTCCATGACAGCGCTACCTGCAGCCATCGCCAGCGGGTTTCCGCCATAGGTAGAGCCATGCGTACCGAAGGTCATTCCGCGCGCGGCCTTCTCGGTTGCTAGGCAGGCACCCAGAGGAAAGCCCCCTCCTATGCCTTTAGCGGTCGCCATAATGTCGGGCGCAATCCCATAATGTTCATGCGCATACATCTTGCCTGTGCGAGCGACGCCGGACTGCACTTCATCCAACACCAGCATGAGGTCATGTTCGTCTGCCAGAGCGCGCAAACCTTGCATGAATTCCTGAGAAGCGGGACGGATTCCGCCCTCACCCTGAATAGGCTCTACCAAGAATCCCGCAGTGTTCGGCCCCATCAAAGCCTTGGCTGATTCCAGATCATCAAACTCTGCGTATTTGAAACCAGCCAAGAGCGGCGAGAAACCGTGGTGCATTTTTTCCTGATTGGATGCGCTGATCGTGGCCATCGTTCTGCCATGAAATGCATTGGCAAAGGTAATCAGTTCAAACTTTGACGTATCACCTTCGTGCTGGTGGTAGGCGCGAGCGGTCTTAATCGCGGTTTCCACCGCTTCGGCGCCCGAATTGGTGAAGAACACGGTGTCGGCAAAGGTTGCATCAACCAATTGCTGAGCGAGCTTTTCGCCCTGCGGACTGCCATACAGGTTGGAAACATGCATCAGCGTTTCGGCCTGCTTTTGAATCGCAGAAATCAATCCTTCATGCGAGTGCCCAAGCAGATTCACCGCAATACCGCTGGCGAAATCAAGATACCGTGTGCCGTCCTCATCAATCAGATGGCAATGCTCACCGCGCACAGGCCGCACGCCACAACGCGGGTAAACGGGCATCAATGGGCTGATCGACATGGGTAAGTCCTTTTCAATTTCAATTCAGAATTAAATGCATTGCCAACGCAAAATGGCGGCCCTTCCGGACCGCCACTTCGCGCCGTTTATGATGTTTGCCACGATCCCGGCCAAAGGGCCGACACGGTGGCAAGCGAATCAGCCTTGAACGGGCGCAAGGTTGACCGCCGAGTGCTTCCCTCGTCGATCGACCTCTAGGTCAAACTCGTACCGTTCGCCTTCATTGATGGCTTGCAGGCCTGAACGCTCAACAGCACTGATGTGCACAAACGCATCTGGCTGACCATCATCACGCACCAAGAAACCAAAGCCCTTCATCGAGTTGAAGAACTTTACGGTGCCGATGGCTTTCTCGCCAGTCAACTCGCGCTGGGGTGGAGCCGATTCGCGTTCTTCAACAGCTATGACGTCACCCACAACTTGCAAATCTTGGGCAGAAACCTTGCCGCCGCGATCCACCAAATTGAATTCCAGCCCTTGGCCTTCGGCCAAACCCTGAAGGCCTGCGCGCTCAACAGCACTAATATGGACGAAGACGTCTTCGCCTCCGCCTTCTTGCTGAATAAAGCCGAAGCCCTTCTGCGAATTGAAGAATTTTACAACACCCTTGCCGGTGCCAACGACCTGGGCGGGCATGCGGTCAAAACCGCCGCCACCGCCGCCGCCTGGACCACCAGGTCCACGACCACCGCCGCCGCCACCGAACCGGTCGCCGCCGCCTGAGCCACGGTCATCGCCAAAGCGGCCTCCGCCGCCTCCGCCACCGAAGCGATCACCGCCGCCACCAAAACTGTCGCGCTGGGGCGGAAACTTGTCTCCGCCGCCGAAAGGATCGAAGCCGTCTTCACCGAATCCGTCGCGTTTATCCCGGCCCCGGCGGCGCCCTCTATCGTAACCCATAACCGTAGTCGTACCTTGTCTCACCGCCCGGTCGTATCTTGCGTTGGCAACGGGGGCAGCATCCGTAACCAGCGCGGTGGCGACTCTGCAAAATGCAGCCGAGCCCCACCTCTCTAGAATGGCTCATAGCGCACAAAGCGGTGTCATGCGAATGATTTAACATAGTGAGGTTTCATCATGTGCAATTGTGACATTTTCGCATGAGGCGTTAAAGAAGCCCCCAGCCCCTCGTTCTTCCACCAAAAGAACGGTCACGACGTCATCATCCGAAAAGTCAGGTGTGCCATGAGCGATTTTCGCAAACTAAGTCCAACAATGTATGCCAGCCCGCAAATCCAGCCCGAACAATTGGACGAAGCCAAAGCGCTTGGGGTGACATTGGTGATCAACAACCGCCCTGACGGAGAATCGCCTGAAGAACCACAAGGCGCCCAGATTGAGGCGGCCGCTCGCGCTGCCAACATGGACTATCTGGCCATTCCCATTTCGCACACCGGCTTCAGCGAACCACAAGTCGCCGCAATGGAGCAAGCGCTGGAAGGCGCAGACGGACCCGTTTTGGCCTATTGCCGCAGCGGCACGCGATCAACGCTATTGTGGGCATTGGCCCAAGCACGTGCAGGGCAGTCTCCCGACGATCTGACATTGGCTGCACAAGCGGCTGGCTATGACCTTTCGCCAGTAAGACCAGCGATGGACATGTTCGCTGCCAACAAGCGCGCGTAGCTTACAGCCATACTACTGCCGGTAGTCGAGCGGCGGGGAACGATCACCCAACAGCGATTTGTAGGTGTAATTATCACCTCTCGCAGCGTCGAATTCTTGTCTCGCGGCAGTTCGTAATTCCTCGTTGACGAATAATTCGGCGGCCATCAGCGCCATCGCCTTTGCCGCAACTTGCGTACCCTTGTGCCCGATCGAGTGACCGCTCGCAGCAACCGCTTGCCAAGAATGCGCACTGGTGCCTGGCACCCAGGTTGCTGTGCGGACACCAACCGTCGGCGTCGCCCAGGAAACGTCACCAACATCGGTTGAGCCATAACCCAGTGATTTGCCATAGTCGGTAATCTCTGCCGCGCTTTCCAGCGGCAGTGCGGCTTCCCCCAGCGATTCTTGGATCTTCTCTGCCCAGGCTTTTTCGTCGGGCGAATAGATTACACCGCCAACCGCGCGCAGCTTCTCGTCCATGACCTTCGCCAAAGTTTCGTTGACCAACAGCGGGTTGTTCCCGTGGATCACTTCCCAATTCACTTTGGTCGAAGTGCCCATTGCCGCACCTTTGGCCGCATTCTCGAGCCGCTCCCAGATCGCATCAACACCATCGGGATCGGGATGTCGGACGTAATAGAACACTTCGGCGAAATCTGGCACCACATTGGGCGCAATCCCGCCATAAGTGATCACATAATGCATCCGAGCATCCTGCGGCATGTGCTCATGCATCATATTCGCCATCATGTTCATGGCCTCCACCCCATCCAGCGCAGAACGCCCGCGTTCGGGCGCACCAGCTGCATGGGCCGAAATGCCGGAGAAGCGAAACTTGGCCGACCGATTGGCTAGAGTAGTACGGGCCGCCGCGCTGTTCTCGTCATCGGCATGCCAATGGATGGCAATGTCCACATCATCGAACAGGCCCGCTCTCGTCATATAGACTTTGCCAGAGCCGCCTTCTTCTGCTGGTGTTCCATACAGTCTGATCCGACCGGGCGTTTCGGTTGCCTCGAGCCAGTTTTTCACGGCGATAGCTGCCGTCAGAGATCCCGCGCCAAACAAATTGTGACCGCAGGCATGGCCGGCATGTTTGCCTGCCACCGGATCGCGCGTGGGTTCAGCGGATTGATTGATGCCGGGCAAAGCATCCATTTCCGCCAGGATTGCGATAATTGGTCCGCCCTCTCCCCACTCGGCAACAAAAGCGGTAGGGATATCGGCAACGCCAGTCTCAATGCTAAAGCCTTCTGACGCCAATTCTTGCGTCATCAGGCCGCTGGTGCGCTCCTCTAAATAGCCAAGCTCGGCCCAATCCCACAATTGCTGCGCGACGCGTTCAATTCGGTCTTCCTGCGCCTCAACTTCAGCTGCAGGATCAATTTGCTGTGCAGACAATGGACTTGATGCGAGTGCTGCGACGGCAAGAAAGCGCGTGATAGACTTCATGGACGGTCTCCTCTGATCAGCATCTTGCCGCATCAACGCATTCATGCCAATCCATTTGGCCATGGAAGTATCTCCTATCCTTCTCCAGTTTGTCGGCTCGTTGGTGGCGATTGGCCTGTTGGCTGCGCTTACGCATTGGTTGAAGCTGGGACCGACGCCCAAGCTGGTGACCGAGCAAGATGCGCGCAATGCGGCCGATCAAGTTCATGACGGATTTCAGGCAGTGGAAATTGGCATAGACCAAGCCGGCAAGGGAGCCCTTCTGCGCAATGCTGCAGGACAGGTGATGCTGCTTCGCGCCCATGGCAGCCATTTTGCCGGACGAATATTGCCGAGCAATGCACGCATGGAACTTAGCCAAGATGGCCTGATCATAAATAGCGCCGAAAAGCGATTTGGAACCACGCAATTGCAGCTTCAGCAGCCAGAGCAGTGGGTGAACGCCTGGGAAGAAAACGCCAAACCAGCGATGGGAAGCGCCAATGCCTGATTTCTCTCCCACCGACTACGCCGTCCCGGGATTTGTCCTGCTGGTCTTGGTGGAGATGATCTGGGCCTGGCGCAGACGTCCCGAGGCCTATGAGCCTAAGGATACGCTGATCAGCCTGTCTTTTGGTTTGGGTTCAACCGTTGCGGGCCTTTTGTTTGGTGGCACTGTTTTTGCGCTTTTCCTAGCCGCGTGGGAGTACCGCTTGTTTGACATTGGATGGGCGTGGTGGGCCTGGCCTGTGTGCTTTGTCTTAGACGATTTAAAATATTACTGGGTGCATCGCGCGGGCCACCGCATCCGATGGATGTGGGCCGCCCATGTGAACCATCACTCCAGCCAGCATTACAATCTCTCCACTGCCTTGCGGCAAACATGGACGGGCGCGTTTACATTCGGGATTTTGTTTGGTCTCCCGCTTGTGCTGCTGGGGTTCCATCCGGTCATGCTGGCAATATGCGGCGGCTTCAACTTGATCTATCAATTCTGGATCCACACCGAGGCGATCGACAAGATGCCCCGCTGGTTCGAGGCTGTCATGAACACGCCGAGCCATCATCGGGTGCATCACGCCACCAATCCTCGCTATCTGGATCGCAATTATGCCGGCGTCTTCATCATCTGGGACAAGATGTTCGGTACATTCGAACCGGAAACCAGTGAAGAAACCATTCGCTATGGCATCGTCAAACAGCTGGGCAGTTTCAACCTGCTGTGGGCGGTATTCCATGAATGGATCGGGATGATCCAGGACATTTGGCACGCGCCATGGAAGCACAAATTATCCTATTTGCTGCGCGAGCCCGGCTGGACCCATGATGCAAGCCGCGACACGTCAGATATGATCCGCGCCCGGTGGCAACAGCGCCTTGCGGGCGACGTCAGCAGCGATCCAATTGCCGACATTACTAACGACACAGCCACAAATAATTCAGTGGCGGATCAAAACTCGATTGCGGACAGCACAAAGCTTGCCTAACTCCTTGGCTTAAGGAGAGAGCATGGAACAGTATGACTACATCGTAATTGGTGGCGGAAGCGGCGGAAGCGCAGTTGCAGGACGCTTGGCAGTTGACGGTTCACAGGAGGTTTGTCTGGTTGAGGCCGGGGGCAGCAATGACAATATTTTGGTCAAGACGCCTGGCTTCATGCCATTTATTCGTGGCTCTTCTAACTACAAGTATGAAACTGTTCCGCAAAAGGGACTGAATGGCCGGATTGGCTATCAGCCGCGCGGCAAGGGATTGGGTGGATCCTCTGCCATCAATGCGATGGTCTATATTCGCGGCAATGATTGGGACTATGACAATTGGGCCGCGATGGGTTGCACCGGATGGTCCTATGATGATGTCTTGCCATATTTCCGCAAGGCCGAGGCGAATGAACGCGGCGCGGATGACTATCACGGCGATGGCGGCCCACTATTCGTTTCCAATCAAGTATCGCCAAACCCCACCAGCGAGGCCATGGTCGAAGCGGCGGCGGCATTGCAATTGCCGGTCAATCCAGACTTCAACGGTGCAACGCAGGCTGGCTTTGGCCTGTACCAGGTGACCCAACGCAAGGGTGAGCGCTGGTCGGCCGCGCGCGCCTATGTCGAGCCTATCCGCAGACAGGACAATTTTACTATTCGCACCAAGACGCTGGTCGAGCGGCTGGTGATCGAAGGCGGCCGCGTAACAGGAGTGCGGGTCAAGCGCGGCAAGCGAAGCGAAATGATTTATGCGCGGCGCGGCGTTATCCTATCCGCGGGAGCGTTTAATTCCCCGCAGATCTTGATGCTTTCAGGCATTGGACCGGCGCAGCATCTGAAAGACCACGGGATAGAGGTCGCCATCGATCGACCCGAGGTAGGCGCAAATCTGCAAGATCATATCGACTATGTCTCGGGATGGTCCACCGAGTCCGATGTCCCAATCGGCGGAACGTTGAAGGGCACGCTAAAGATGGCTGCGGCGATTCTTGAACATAGACGCAAGCGCACAGGCGCCATGACTACTTGCTATGCCGAAGCAGGTGGGTTTTGGTCGGTCGAGCAAGATGCGCCCGCACCCGATGTTCAATGGCATTTCGTGCCCGCAGTGCTGGAAGATCACGGCCGCGAGAATGTAAAAGGTTACGGCTTTTCCATGCATGCTTGCGTGCTGCGTCCTGAAAGCCGTGGAACAGTACGGCTGGGATCCGCCGATGCGGCACAGGCCCCCGTCCTTGACCCCAATTTCTTGGATGATCCAAGCGATATTGCCGTGTTGCGAGAAGGCGTGCGCCTGTCGCATCGCTTGATCGATACACAGCCTATGCAAGCTTTTGGCCCAACCGATCGCCACCCGATTGATTTGTATGATGACAACGCTTTGGATGAGTTAATCCGCAACCGCGCCGACACCGTCTATCATCCCGTTGGCACCTGCCGAATGGGCAGCGATCCGAACGCGGTGGTCGATCCCACATTGAAAGTGAACGGTGTCGAGGGATTGTGGGTGGCCGATGCCAGCGTCATGCCCAAGATTGTAAGCGGCAACACCAACGCACCCAGCATCATGATTGGCGAGCGGTGTGCAGATTTTGTGAAAGCTGCGGCAGCTCACTAGCGACTGACTTCGCCTCTCACCGCTTCTCAACGAAACCAGAGACTAGCCAAAAAAAGGGGCCAGAGCTTTCGCTCTGGCCCTTGTTCAGTTTGTTTGTTCGCAGGAGGAACAAGGAGAGGCGGAGAGAGGAGAGAGATTAGGAGGCCTCTCTCCGCCAAACTTGAGATTAGATAATTATCAATTGTAGGCGCGCTCTCCGTGCTCCGAGATATCGAGACCATCGACCTCGGTTTCTGGATCGACCCGCAGACCGATGAGAGCTTTAACAATCATGGCTGCAATCAGAGTGCCAATACCGGCCCATCCAATGGTCACAAGAACGCCCTCTGTCTGGATCCAGAGCTGAGCGCCAACGCCGGTCGAACCGTCGCCAGGACCGCCAAGGAACGGCTGATACACAACGGCTGTACCAATCGCGCCGACAATGCCGCCAATCCCGTGGATGCCGAAAGCATCGAGCGAGTCATCATAACCGAACTTGGCTTTGACCTTGGCGACGAAGAAGTAGCACACGATCGAAGACAGGATGCCAAGCAAGATGGCTCCGAACGGGCCACTGTTGCCAGCAGCAGGTGTCACCGCAACCAAGCCAGCGATCACGCCCGAACAAAAGCCCAATGCTGATCCCTTGTGGCCCATCATGCGTTCGATGATCATCCAGGTAAGAGCGCCAGCAGCGGTCGCTACGAAGGTGTTGATCATTGCCAGTCCGGCAAAGCCATCAGCTTCCAATGCGGATCCAGCGTTGAAACCAAACCAGCCAACCCACAGCAAACCAGTACCAACCATGGTCATTGTCAGCGAGTGAGGTGGCATGGGTTCAGCGGGATAACCCCGACGCTTGCCGAGCAAGTAAGCCAGCACCAATCCCGACACACCGGCGTTGATGTGCACCACGGTTCCGCCCGCAAAGTCGAGCGCTCCGGCAGCAAACAGCAATCCGTCGCCAGCCCAAACCATATGCGCGATCGGGAAATACACGATCGTCAGCCAGATCGGCACAAACATCATGACAGCATTAAACTTCATGCGCTCGGCTGTAGCGCCCAAGATCAGTGCAGCGGTGATTGCGGCAAAGGTCATTTGGAAGCTTACGAAAACATATTCGCTGATCACTTCATCGGTGAAGGTTGCCGCCGTGGTTTCGGCGCTCATCCCTGACAGGAAGTAGCTTCCGCCACTGATGAATTGGCCCAAGAAGCCTTCAATCGGGCTTGAGCCAAAGGCGAGTGAGAAACCCCACATAACCCAGACAAGCATGGCCAGTGCGGCCGTCGCGCCAATTTGTGTCATGGTGGACAGCATATTCTTTGATCGGGTCAAACCGCCATAGAACAAGGCCAGACCAGGCAAGATCATGAGCAAGACGAGCACGGTAGCCGTCATCATCCAAGCGTTGTTGCCTGGGTTAGGAACCGCTGCCGGTGCCGCCAAAGCAGGCTGCGCAAACAGCAGGCCTGCAGCGCCAAACGCGGCGCATTTTAAGAGGGTATTTTTCACAGTCTTTCCCCTGTCAGAGCGCTGTATCGCCGGCTTCGCCTGTGCGAATCCGGGTTGCCGATGCGAGATCGAGCACGAAGATTTTTCCGTCACCGATGGCTTCGGTGCTGGCGGTTTGCTGGATGGTTTCAACCACTTGGGCGGCAAGCTCGTCGCTCGCTGCAATCTCAAGCTTTACCTTGGGTAACATATTGGTTGAATATTCGGCCCCCCGGTAAATCTCGGTTTGGCCCTTCTGACGACCAAAACCCTTTACCTCGGATACGGTCATGCCAGCGACACCGATGGAGCCCAACGCTTCGCGGACCTCATCGAGTTTAAACGGTTTAATTACGGCAATGATGAACTTCATCGAAGCCCCCTTCTGCTTACCGGATGATTTCTCGGCGAGGACTAAGACGCAAGAGGTGTGCCAAATACGAGATCGGGCGGAATACCGCGCTTTCGCGCTAATCGCCTGGGTAATAGGCCATCTACTTGCTTAAATTATTGGCACTCGCCTAATTTTTGGGCAGTGTGAGCTGGGCGACCAAGGGAAGGTGGTCAGACGCCCGGGTCGCCAAAGCGCTGTGGTGGACCGTGCTGTTGCTGCACTCCCATCCGTCCGAAATCACCATCCGGTCGAGCCGAGCGATTGGCCGACGCGAGGGATAGCTTCGTGCAGCCGGCAACACACGCCACCCGCTGCCAAAGCTTTGCATAGCGCCACGTTGTTGGCTCCATTGGTTAAAGTCGCCCAAGATCACGGTCGGCATTGAGCGAGCTTGTCGTTCGCAATCCGCCAATATCGCCTTCACTTGCGCACGCCTACGCACGCCGGACAGATCAAGATGCGCGCCCAGCACCCGAAAGTCATGGCCTGCGAAATGCAAATCAGCCGAGATGGCGCCGCGTGGCTCCAAAGTTGGCAAATCCACCGGTTCGGATCGATTGATGGAGATGCCACGCCTGACCAGCAATGCGTTGCCATGCCATCCAATGCTGTGTGGGCGCACCGCCACGGGCACTATTTGCCATGGAGTGTCACCCAACAAGGCGAGCGGCAAAGCGCTAGCACGTTGACCGATACGTCGATCGACCTCTTGCAAGGCGATGACGTCGGCATCGATCTCTCGCAATACGCTGATAATTCGATCAGGGTCACGCCGCCGGTCAAGGCCGATGGCCTTGCGAATATTATAGCTGGCGATGGTCAGTTCCACAGCGCTGGTTACTCCGCCCCAAGCTCTCCAGATTCTCCGGCAATGTAACGGTCAGTGGCCCGGGTCGGCAGTCCATCGATGCTGGCAATGCGAGTCGCCATTTTGGCTTCCCATTCGCTTGGATTGGTTTGCGCATGTGCCTTCTTTAGGGTTGGCCGCTCCGCCTCCATCGACATGAATGGCACACCCCAGCCGCAACTGCTTTGCACGCTCTCAATGTCGATCACAAATATCTGACGGGTGCCGGGCAACAAGGTGAAATGGCTGGCCAACTTCTCCCAACCTTCGTCTTGCGGCAATACGGGGACCCCTCGACCATATATGCGCAAAATTAGCGCAGGCTGTTGGAAATTGCAGAACATGATGGTGATCCGGCCATCAGCAGCCAGATGCGCATGCGTTTCGTTGCCCGACCCGCCCAGATCCAGATACGCCACCCGCTTTGGACTGAGCACGCGAAAAGCATCATACCCTTTGGGGCTCAGATTGATCCGGCCCATTGGTGCCGAGGTCGCCACAAAGAATACCGGCTGTTGCTCAATCATGGCAACATGCTTGTCTTCCAAGGCATTGAAGAAATCAGCCATTAGTCCATTCCCTTGCCAATCGTCGCACGCACTGGGATGCCCGCATGATCAAAGTCGTCGAGGCAGAACACGTTGATCCCGACAAAATCCGGCGTCACGCGCTTGCGATGGAAAGGATAGATACCACAGGTCGCGCAGAAATAATGCCGCGCCGTCATGGTGTGAAACCGGTACTCGGTGAGTGCGTCTTGACCCGACAGAAGCTCGAAGTCGTTTTCATGCACCTTGACCATCAACGCATTTTTCCGTTCGCAGATCGAGCAATCGCAGGTGGTCAGCTCCGGAAAATTGGTGGTGATCGCGAATTGGACCGCGCCGCAATGACAGCTTCCCGTATGCAGGCGTCTCACGCGCGGCACGGTCAAAGAAAGTCCCGCAGCACACCAATAAAGCGATCGAATTGGTCGTGGTGAAGCCAGTGCCCGGCCTTCTCAAATTCGATGACCTCAGCCGTCTTGAAGTATTTGATCCGGCCATCCTTGGCTGGGTTGGACGCCCAGCTGTCTGCCCCATAGAGCAGCAGGGTTGGCGAGCTGATCGCGCCCCAAAGATCCTGCAGGAATTCGTCAGCAATATCCTCAACACCCCAGACATTGAGATGCGGATCGAACTTCCAACTATAGGTGCCATCCTCGTTCCGATTGACCCCATGGATCGTCAGATGCCGGGCCTGTTCCGGTGTGAGATAGCTGTTTTCCTCGATCATCCGAGCAAAGGCATCTTCAATGCTGTTGTATTTGCGCGGCGTGCGGCCCGATGCCGAACGTTTCTTGCCGATCCACTCGGCAAAGCGTTCCGGGTAAGGCTTACTGCGCATTTCGGCTTGGCGTTCAGGACTCGGGCCTAGCCCTTCGATCGCAACGATCTTGCGCACCATGTCTGGCGCGACACCGGCATAGCGCAGGGCCACATTTCCGCCCATCGAATGGCTGACAATGGATACCGGCCCAACACCTAATTGATGGATGAATTGAGCCAAGTCATAGACCATATCGTTGGAGCGATAATTGCCATCGGACACCCAGTCGCTGTCCCCGTGGCCTCGGTGATCCATCGCCACCACATGCCAATCATCGCGCAAGGCTTGCGCCGTCCAATCCCAATTGCGTGCATGGTCGCGCCCGCCATGGACCAGGACCAAAGGCGGTTTGCCGCGATTGCCCCAGTCGAGGTAGTTGAGTCGCAGTCGCTGCGAGATAAAGGTTTGCGATGTGGGTCCTGAACCGTTCATGCCGCTTACATGCCGCGAAGCGCCCGTCCGAGCAAGCATGCACTTGGCCGATCTAACGCTCTTTGGTGGCAGAAAAGGTCAGTTTGGGATTGTTTTCCTGCTGATAATTCACGTCCCAAGGGCTCTTGGCCATAAACACCAAATCGCCATCGCGATCCTTTGCCAAATTGGCCCGGTTAAAGCTCTCGAACTCGTCCAAAGCCTTGTCCTCGCCCTTGATCCAGCGGGCCGTGGCAAAGGGTGCAGCCTCCAGCGCAGCCTCAACCTTATATTCGGCCGACAACCGGCTGATCAGAACTTCCAATTGCAGCTGGCCGACAACGCCGACAATCCATTGCGCACCAATCTCTGGATAGAAAACTTGGATGACGCCCTCTTCAGACAGATCATCCAACGCCTTGCGCAGTTGCTTGGTCTTGGTCGGGTCTTTCAGCTGGACGCGGCGTAAAATTTCCGGAGCAAAGTTGGGCAGGCCGGTAAAGCGTACCTCGTTCTTCTCAGAAAGCGTATCGCCTACCCGCAAGGTGCCATGATTGGGGATGCCAATGATATCGCCCGCTTCTGCGGTATCGGCAATCTCGCGGTCCTGGGCAAAGAACAGGATTGGGGAGTGAACTGCAATCGGTTTGCCTAGACCAGACGGGGTGAGTTTCATGCCGCGCTTAAAGGTGCCAGACACTTGCCGCATGAAGGCGATCCGGTCTCTGTGATTGGGGTCCATATTGGCCTGCACCTTGAAGATGAAGCCTGTCACCTCGTCATATTCCGGGTCGATCTGCCTATCACCCGCGGGTTGCGGACGCGGCGGAGGCGCCAGCTTGGCAATCGCCTCGATCAATTCGGTCACACCAAAATTCTTGAGAGCCGACCCGAAATAGACCGGCGTCAGGTCGCCATTGCGATAGGCCTCAAGGTCAAATTCGGGGTAGCCAATTTGCGCCAGCTCAGCATTCTCGGCGAATTCTTCCGGCAAGGTCGGATTGTCATCGCGCTTGCCGAGAAATTCTTTGGAGGGACCTTCGGGCCGAGCGACCTGCCCACTGGCAAAGTCCAAAATGCCTTCGAACTGACCGCCCATACCAATCGGGAACGCCTGTGGGCTGACATCCAGCGCCAGCATGTCGGCAATTTCATCCAACAGCTCGAACACCGGGCGGCCTTCGCGATCCACCTTGTTGACGAAGGTGATAATCGGCACGCTGCGTAGGCGGCACACTTCGAACAATTTGCGCGTTTGCGGCTCAATACCCTTGGCCGCATCGATCACCATGATTGCGCTGTCGACTGCAGTCAGCGTTCGATAGGTGTCTTCCGAGAAATCCTCGTGCCCAGGTGTGTCGAGCAGGTTAAAGGTTACCCCGTCACGTTCGAAAGTCATCACGCTGGATGTAACCGAGATGCCGCGTTGCTGCTCGATCTTCATCCAGTCCGAGCGCGCACGCCGGGCTTCGCCGCGCGCCTTGACCTGGCCCGCCTGATGGATCGCGCCGCCTTGCAGCAACAGCTTCTCGGTCAGCGTGGTTTTACCCGCATCGGGGTGCGAAATGATCGCGAATGTGCGTCTGTTTGACATGGTCTTGGCCCGTGCGGAGATTATCCGCGCAGCTGCGCCCCCAACTTGGTGGCCGCTGCAACAATTGCGTCCGAAATCGCTTTCAGGTCGGCATCCTTATAGGATTTGTCCTGCGGCTGGAGTGTGACTTCGACCGCGATCGACTTCTTGCCTTCGGGCACGCCTTCACCGGCAAACACATCGAACACTCGAACTGCGACTATGTTGGCTTTGTCTGCCCCGCGAACGGCCTTGACCAGATCGCCAGCGGCAAGAGCATGCGGAACCAAGAAGGCGAAGTCACGGGTGACCGCTTGCAAGGCGGGTGGTGCATAGGGTGATCGCGCAAAGCTGGCGTTCTTCTTGGCCGGGATCGCGTCGAGATGGATGCCGACCGCCGCCACCGGAACATTCACATCGAATGCCTTCAGTGTAGATGGGTGCAACATGCCAAAGCTGGCAATGCGATTCTTTGGGCCAAGCCGCAAAGTGGCCGATTGGCCAGGGTGATAAACATCGCCTGCATCACCCATGACCATCAATCTATCGACCGGTGCTCCGGCTGCCTCCAGCAATTCCAAACACATGGCCTTGGCATCATAGGCATCGAACGTGCTGGCTTTGCCATTGGCCCAGCCGCGCTCGATCTTGTCGCCTGCCAGGACACAGACCAAAGTGGGATGCTCGCCGTCTTCCAGATAACGCCGCCCGATCTCAAACAGACGCACGGTAGATGCGCCGCGATCAAGATTGCGTTGAACCGCCGCCAACAGGCCGGGCAGCAATGATGGGCGCATGACTTTCATGTCTTCGCTGATCGGGTTGTCCAGCGACCAATGACCACCGCCAACCACGGCCGCCTGCTCGTCAGAAATGAACGACCAAGTGATCGCCTCGTGCAATCCGCTTGCGGCAGCAGCGCGGCGCAGTTTCCGCTCCAGCTTCTGATCGGCGCTGGCGGTTGGCCGGGCCACACCCTCCATCCGAGGCAAGGCAACGCTCTCAACCTTGTCCAGGCCATAGATGCGCACAACCTCCTCGACCAGATCGGCAGGGCCTTCGATGTCATGCCGTCGCAAAGGACAGCTGACCTGCCCGTTCGTTGGCCAACCATCGGCAACCATAAAGTCCAGGCTCTCAAGAATCCGGCGCTGTTCTTCAGCACACACATCCACGCCGCCCAGCCGACTGGTCATGGCCGGATCGAACGCGATCTGCTTGGCCTCGCTTGGCGCAGAACCAGCATGCACAGCCTCGCTAGCGGTGCCCCCTGCCAATTCGACAATCAAACCGGTCAGCAGGTCCAGCCCGTCGCCCAGAAACGCTGGATCAACCCCGCGTTCAAACCGGGTGCGAGCATCAGAGGCAAGGCCCAGCTTTCGGCCGGTCACGCCGATCCGCGGTGGGTCGAAATAGGCAATCTCCAGCAACACATCGGTCGTGTCATCAGAAACACCCGAATCTTCGCCGCCCATAATGCCGGCAATGTCATGGACTTGATTGTCGTCTGCAATCACCACCATGCTGTCATCAAGGGTGTAAGTCTTCTCGTTCAGAGCCAGCACCTGCTCACCATTCTTGGCCCGGCGAGCGACAACAGCGCCGGACAATTTGGCGAGATCGTAAATATGGGCTGGGCGACCAAACGCCAGCATCAGATAATTAGTCAGATCCACCAGCAAAGAAATCGAACGCTGGCCCGCACTGGTAAGCCGTTGCTGGAGCCAATCGGGCGATGGCCCGTTTTTCACGCCCTTAATCACGCGGCCATAGAATGCAGGGCAGCCCTCTGGATCGTCGGTGCGGATCTCTACCGGGCATGCTCCCTCCGCATCAAAGCGGGGTATGGCAATCGGCTTCAGCGTACCAAGGCCAGCCGCAGCCAAATCGCGCGCAATCCCATACACGCCCATGCAATCAGGGCGGTTGGGCGTGATCGCAACGTCGATAACGGGCGCTGTGCCATGGTAGTCCGCAAAGCTATGTCCGACCGGCGCATCATCAGGCAGTTCGATTATGCCGTCGTGATCTTCGCCCAACTCCAGCTCTTTTACAGAGCACATCATGCCATTGCTCTCGACCCCGCGGATGGCGCTTTTGCGGAGCTCCATTCCGTTGGCCGGAACCTTCGCACCGGGCAGCCCGAGCACGCCCTTCATGCCAGCGCGCGCATTGGGCGCACCGCACACAACTTGCAGCGGATCGCCATCTCCAACGTCCACGCTCAGCACTTGCAGCTTGTCCGCATCAGGATGCTTTTCGGCGGTCAAAACCTTGGCCACAGTAAAACCTGCCAGCCGAACAGCGGGATCCTCAACGCCTTCAACCTCCAGCCCGATTGCGTTCAAGCGATCAGTGATCTGAGCAAGGCTCGCATCGGTTTCGAGATGATCTTTCAGCCATGTGGTTGAAAACTTCATGATGCAGCTCCCACGCCGGCAGAAAGCGTTGGCTGATCGAATGCGCTAAAGCCATAGTGATCGAGCCAGCGGACATCGCCATCAAAGAATGCGCGCAAATCATCCATGCCATATTTCAACATCGCCAGCCGGTCGACGCCCAAACCCCAGGCAAAGCCCTGCCATTGATCAGGGTCATAACCGGCAAATTCCAGCACGCGCCGGTTGACCATTCCGCTGCCCAACAGCTCCATCCAATCATGTCCAGCGTCATCGCCATTACCGCCGACGACCCAGCGACCGCCTTCCTTGGAATAGCCCACGTCAACCTCGACACTGGGTTCGGTGAATGGGAAATAGGATGGCCGCAAGCGCAGCACGATGTCGTCTCGTTCAAAGAACGCCTTGAGGAATGTTTCCAAAGTCCATTTCAAATGACCCAAGTGAATATCACGATCGATCACCAGGCCTTCAACTTGGTGGAACATGGGTGTGTGCGTCGCATCGCTGTCCGAACGATAGACTCGGCCCGGAGCGATAATTCTGATCGGCTCACCCCCTGGCGTTCTCTCGGCCAGCTTCGCCATCGATCGGATTTGCACTGGCGAGGTGTGCGTACGCAGCAGCATCTTTGTGTGGCCTACCGCTTCGCTACTTGAGGCCGGTTGCCCACCATCCGCCAATTTTTCAGGGAAATAGAACGTGTCATGCATGGCGCGGGCAGGATGGCTTTCATCCATGTTGAGCGCTGTGAAATTGTGCCAGTCGTCCTCAATCTCGGGGCCTGTCGCGACAGAAAAACCAAGATCGGCAAAAATTTCCGCCAGCTCGTCCATCACCTGGCTGACCGGGTGGATCGAGCCCTTGGGCGTGGCTGGCGCAGGCAGTGTCAGGTCAATCGTCTCGCTCGCCAATTGCGCTTCCAAGGCGGCGGATTCCAACGCGGCTTTCTTGGCATCAATTGCGGCGGCAATGTCGGCACGCACGGCCTGGATGGCAGGCGCGGCTTCCTGGCGTTCTTCCGGGCTCATCTGGCCGAGCGTTTTCAAGGCAAGGCTGACCCAGCCCTTCTTACCCAGCGCAGCTACGCGTTGTTCATCCAATGCTTCCAGAGAAGTGCAAGCATCAATCGCCCCAATTGCGGCTGTCTTTTGTTCAATCAAATCGGTCATGTTCTGGCTCAATAATTAGAGCGCGTGCGCTAGCGAGAAATGTTGCTCAAGGCAAAGAGCCTTTGCCCGTGGGCAGTGTTTTTATCGGCCTGTGTGGTGCGGGAATGTTTCTCGAGGTGATCAAGCAGGCATTTTGCTGCGACCTTAGGGGGCCTAGGGCTGATCCAAAGTTTGTGCTGGTGACCCATACATTCGTGTCCTTGCCTCGATAAAGGCATCAAGAAAGGGATGCGGCAAGGCTGCATAGGCGCTGGGGTTCATCGTCATGAACTGATGAAACTCGCGGGTGAACTGGGCTTGGTCGTGATAGTGGTCGTCCATCACGTCCGACCATGTACCGTCCCGATCCAGCATGAAGGCCGAAAGGCTGCGCATGAAGCGTTGGCGACGCATCAACATTTTGGGAGTGAAGCCAAAATAGCGACCGCATAACCGCTCTAAGGTGCGCAGACTGATGCCTGCGCTTTCGGCAATTTCAGCAACCGCTGTCATCCCTTCATCCACCAAGGCTCGGTGGATTCGGATAATGGTTTCGTCGTCGCGGCCAGGCATGGCCAAGCGCTCCATATGCTCAGCAATCGCATCATATTGCTGCGAAACGGGCACCGAGAGGTCACATAAGACGTCGGCCAAGGGCGTGAATTTATCGAATGACCCGTGTTTGTCGCCATCATACATTTGATTGGCATACTCGGATGCGTTGCCATCGAAGAAGCGAGCCCAACCAAGAGGCAAGAATCCAATTCCCCAAACCCGAGCCGATCCCAAACGGAATTGGGTTGGCAGCGTGGTCGCTCCCGTCACGCCCATGCGGACGCCGGAAATTGGCTTTGCGCCGGGAATGCTCGCCCAAGGTGAAGCTCCAGCGAAGAATCGGATCGAGGCCCATTCCGGCTGAAGATAATCGGTGACTGTGCCGCCGCCCTCTACTTCAAGTTCGAGATGATAGAAGCTGGTAAAGCAGCCGTCGAAAATCGCAGGAGGCGCATGAAATTGGCTGCGTGCCTTGTATTTTCCAGTTGCCCCTGATCGAGGCTCAATTTCGCGGACCATCGCAGCCCAGTAGCCAAAGACCCTCAGATTACAAATACCTAATGTGCGAGGGCGCGCGCCCATCACATGCAAAAGAGGCGCCAGAGATTCCTCTCTAGCGCCTCTTTTCTAAAACCGTTCCGCCGAAATCGGCAGAGAGGCAAGCTTCCTCAGTTAGGAAGCGCGGCCTTGGCTTGATCGATGATCGATTTGAATGCAGCACCTTCGTTCATGGCGAGGTCCGCCATGACTTTGCGGTCCAATTCAATACCCGCCAGCTTCACGCCATGCATGAACTGCGAATAGGTCAAGCCTTCTGCGCGAACAGCTGCGTTGATACGCTGGATCCACAGGGCACGGAAGCTGCGCTTCTTAACCTTGCGATCGCGGTATGCATATTGACCGGCCTTTTCGACGGCCTGACGTGCAATGCGAATGGTGTTCTTACGACGACCGCGATAGCCCTTGGCCTGATCCAGCAATCGTTTGTGTTTTTGGCGCGTAGTCACGCCGCGTTTAATGCGAGGCATATTTGTTTCTCCTTAAACCAGCGCGCTCAACCGAGCCCGTATGGGGCCCATTTTTTCACTGTCTTGGTGTCGGCTTCCGACAGGACAGAGGTGCCGCGGTTTTGGCGAATATACTTCGCATTGTGGCTGATCAGACGGTGACGCTTACCTGCGACGCCATGCTTGATCTTGCCGGTTGCGGTGATTTTGAAGCGTTTCTTCACACCGCTTTTGGTCTTTAGCTTGGGCATTTTTATCTCCTAATGCAGAGACACGTCCAACCAGCCCTGGCAGCCCTAACGGCCAGACCGGCAGATGAATCACGTGTCAGTGAAGGCGCGCGTATTAGCGAATCTCGGAGGTAATGCAAGGAATGTTTGAGGATCATGCTCCTAGGCTGGCAACTGCTCATTTGGCTTGTACCAGCCAATAAATGAGGTAGCGTTTCAACCGATGCGCTTCGTTTTCAAAACCCTCAGCTACGGCATTAGGAATGTCACTAATTTCAAAGGTCGCGACCGCCGAAGGACTTTCTGGTCTCTTGGTCTGGCTTGGTTAGTCTGCTTTCTGGCGATTTACTCGATGATCTGGGAGTTCGGGTTCCAGTATATGTCTGAGAACATGCCTGACGAGGACCCGACACTTCGTGAATTCCTACCCTACTGGTATAGTATGTTCGGTATCATTGTATTCGTGTATGCCTTTATGTTCGGACCCTTGGTATCCGCTGCCGTGCGACGGCTGAACGACACTGGTGTTGGGGCAAGGCCGCTTAAGCAGTTCGGGATTTTCGCCGGCGTGCTCTGGTCATTCTTTGTGCTCTTTCCTCTGTTGATGCTGGTCATTCCCGAGGCTCAAACTGGCGATACCCTGAGCTGGTGGACAGCGTTGGTCCTGGTTGCGATTATCCTTAGTCTAGTGGTGCTTATGCTGTGGAGCAGCTACTTGAAGGTCTATCTACTGATTCAGTTTTTCAAGAAGAGCGATCCCCAGCCCAACCGTTTCGGACCACCTCCAGCGGCCTAGCTCACACCCCTGCTCACCGCAGCTTCCATTCGTGACCGACCAGCTCCTCGCTGACCTGCCACAGCCGCTTGGCTACGTCTTCTTTCAAAGCATGGCGAGCGACCATCGCATCGCCGACGGGTCCACGCGCATCGAACAATCCGGTCGGGCCATAATAGCCCCCCGATTGGGCCTCATCACCAGCCGCAGCCAGCACTGTTGGATAGGCTCCCAGCTTGGCAGGCTGGGCCAGCACTGCATTGGTGAATTTGTAAATGCCGGTTAGCAACGCGCCAGGACCCGTGCTTTGCAGCGCTGTGTCGGAATAGCCCGGGTGGCAAATGACGGACATCACCGGCTCGTCCGCTGCGCGCAACCGGCGATCCAATTCCAATCCGAACACCATATTGGCATGCTTGCTCTGAGTATAAGATGTGGTCGGATCATAGCCCCGCTCCAACATCAGATTATCAAAGTGAATCTTGCCAAATTTGTGCGCGATGGATGAAAGCGTGACGATCCGCCCTTTGGCCTGCCTGACCTGGTCATAAAGCAGAGCAGCAAGCAAAAAGTGCCCCAGATGATTGGTGCCGAATTGCATCTCAAATCCGTCAGCCGTTTTCTGCTTGGGGGTTTGCATGATGCCGGCATTGTTGATCAACGCGTCAAGCGGGCCATACTGCGTGGACGCCTGTTCGGCAGCGCGCCTGACGGAGGACAAATCAGCCAGATCAAGCTGGAGCAGGTCGATCTTGCCGCTACCACTCAGTTTCACTTCAGCAACCGCCTTCGCACCCTTTTCCGGATTGCGAGAGGCAATGATGACATTGGCACCCTTGCCCGCCAAGATTTTGGCCGCCTCTAGCCCGATGCCCGAATTGCCACCCGTTATAAGGTATTGCCTAGCCTTTAGGTCGGGCAGACGATCGGGCTTCCAATCCTTGATTCCGCTGTCTTTCAAAATAGGCATCGCATTCTCTCCAGATTTGCTGTGTCTTAGCCCATCGCTTCGAGCACATCCTCTAGCCGGGCGCTTTCGCCCAGCGCCAGAACGCTGCCGTCGGAATTGGCATCCAGCGGGTTCCCCTGCCAATCGCACATCATCCCGCCGGCACCTTCTACCACGGGAACCAGCGCCGCGTAATCGTGCAATTTCAGTCCGGCTTCCATCACCAGATCGATCTGGCCCGAGGCCAGCAGCGCGTAATTGTAACAATCTCCGCCATAGACGGGCCATGCTTTGTCCGGATACGCCTTGGCGATAACTTTGAGATAGGCGTCAGCCTCCTCTTCTGAAAAGCAATGCGGGCTGGTGGTGGCAACCGTTGCGCCTGCCAATTCGCGGCAGCGGCGCGCTTGCACAGGCTTCCCATTCAACGTGGTCTGCTCGCCGATAATTCCCAGCCAACGCTCTTCCAAAATTGCCTGGTCAATAACGCCCATCACCGGCCAGCCATCCTGCATCAAAGCAATCAAGGTCCCAAAGATCGGACGGCCAACCATAAAACTCTGCGTGCCATCAATCGGGTCGAGCACCCACTGTCGCCCCGCGCCCTCATTATGCGTGCCGAACTCCTCGCCGATTATGCCGTCATCTGGGAATTCACGCTCGATGATCGCGCGCATCGCAGCCTCTGCGGCACGGTCGGCTTCGGTCACGAAACTGCGATCGGCTTTCTGCTCTTGCGAATACTCGCCCCGATAGAACGGACGGATGGCATCGCGGGCGGCATCGGCCAAGCGATTGATGCATTGAATTTCTTTTGGATTCATGGCTTAAAGCTCAGGTAAGAATGAAACAACGATGCCCGAGCATCGGGTCAAAGCGGGTCGCTGAGGTCGATGGAGTAGCTCACCTACATGGCGAGTGACAATAAGAATAGCGGACCAGGGCAAGGTCTTGCGGCACAGATCCGCTCATCGACGGGGCAGTCGGTCCTGGGCGAGCCGTTGTCCATCAACCGCGCGCCTGCTGCCGACCTGTCACCCTGGATTGCACGGGTGTATGTGACAATCGTCAATCTAGAGCCCGATCAAACAATAGATTGCAGTCAATTCGCGGACACAGCTGTGCTGCGCGTATTGCTTGGCGGCAAGTGGACGGCCGACACTCGCGATGGTCATGGCAATTATGAACGCTGCGCATTGTTCTTTGGCCCACAGACCAAGCCCATGCCTGTCAGCGTGACGGGCAGCTTTGCGGTTTTGACCCTGGCGTTGATGCCTGGCGCGGTTGCCGCCTTGTCCGGCCCAAAGTCAGAAGACAGTTTGGACCGCATCCTGCGGTATGATGATCTGTATGATGAGGAATGGGCTGACAGCGAAGTGATGGTCAATTGGCTTGATCCAGCTAGCCCACCAGAGCGCTGGCTTTCCGTTGCAGAGAGTCTTTTCAGACAGTTGATTGATTACACCAAGGGGACAAAGCCTGACCCGATCGTTGCTGCTTTCGATAAGGCCGCATTTGCCGATCCGAATTTTGCGCTGGCCGATTTTGCCGAAGAGCATCAGATCGAGCGACGCACGCTGGAGCGCTTGATAAAGCGCAATTTCGGGCTCACCCCCAAACAGGTTCTGCGGCGCGCCAGAGTTCTGGATATTGCAGCGAATTTGCGCGGCGTGGGCGACAATAGCGAAAGCGATGAGATCATGCTGCGTTATTATGATCAGTCCCATCTCATCCGCGAATTCTCGACCTATTTTGGCATGACTCCAAAGCAGTTTGCCAACACCCCGCAACCGCTGCTGACGGTCTCGTTAGAAGCACGGCAAGCGCGCCGGTTGGAAGTCTTGGGCAGGATTGACCCTGAAGCCAGCCGTCCATGGCTGAGATAATTTCTGATACCAGAGACATTGCGGGCCTTTAGGCTCAAAAATTCGCCCGATAACGATCTGCCAAATTGACGGAATTCAATGAGGCGCGCATAGCTGCTGGTAAGAACAGGGGCTCGCAGTGCCAGACCATAATAAGCAGACCGACATATGGCGGAGGAATCTGGCGTCTTTATCTGGCACGTCGAATGCCGGGCTTCCCTTGTCAGAAAATCGCGCATTGGGGGATGATTTGTCTCCGTGGTTCTCGCGGCTGATTTCTGCCAAAGCCACCAACCCTTCCGATATGTTGATCGCGTGCGGCATGTGTAACGACAATGCGTACACGCGTTATATTTCCAATGGTCGTTGGACAGCCATGACTGCCGATGGACATGGGGCATATGAGGGCGAAGTCCTGCAATTTGGCGAGCATTCAAAATTCATGCCGCTCAGCGTTACCGGAGATATCATGTCGACCGGCTTCAGCCTGCGCGCGGGGGCATTTACCGCCCTGACCGGAAGATCAGCACAAGATATGCTCGATCGGATCGAGCGGGCTGACATATTCAATTTGATGCAGGACGATTTGCGCGATGCCTTTTCCAAGGAGAACACGCCAAAGCAATGGAACCTGGCTTTGGAAGAGGCCCTGCGGCGCTATATCGCCAAGCATGATCCACCGCCGCCCAATCCGATATCGGTCCGGTTCGAATTGGCCGCCTTTCAAGACCCAACCCAATCTCTGGCCGATTTTGCAGAATCGCAAAACATTAGCCTGCGTAAGCTGGAGCGGGTGATCAAGCGGGACTTCGGCCTGACACCGCGCACCGTCATGCGCCGTGCACGAGCGCTGGATATTGCAGCGCAATTATGCGGCGTGGCTGATAAAGAAGAGCAGGACGAGATGCTGCTTAGATATTTTGATCAATCCCACATGATCAAAGACTTCACGTCGTTCTTTGGCGTCACCCCGCACAAATTTCGGGAAACCCCGCGACCGTTGATCACCATCACATTGGAACAGCGCCAAGCGCGCCGACTGGAAGACTTGGAACGCTTGAAGCCGGGCGAGAACAAGCCCTGGCGTTAAGCCGTCGCCGGCAACCAGTGGCAATCAATCAAACAGGCTGGATACCGAACTTTCGTCAGCAATCCGGCGGACTGCCTCGCCAATCAGCGGGGCGATGGTCAAGATGCGAATGTTGCCTGATTGCTCAGCGGCTTCGGTGGGGCGGATCGAATCTGTGATGACCAGCTCTTTCAGCTTGGAACCGTTGACGCGGGCGACCGCACCACCGGACAGAACGCCGTGGGTGATATAGGCCGCAACGCTGGCAGCGCCTTGCTCGAGCAATGCCTCGGCAGCGTTGCACAATGTGCCACCCGAATCGACGATGTCGTCGATCAGGATGCAATGGCGGCCCTGCACATCACCGATGATATTCATCACTTCTGATTCGCCAGGACGGTCGCGGCGTTTGTCGACGATCGCCAGGGGAGCATTGTCCAGCCGCTTGGCCAAGGCCCGCGCACGAACAACGCCGCCAACGTCCGGCGACACAACCATCAGATCTTCATCGCCATAACGCGCCTGAATGTCGGCAGCCATCACGGGCGCAGCGTAAAGATTGTCGGTGGGAATATCGAAAAAGCCCTGGATTTGTCCGGCGTGCAGATCCACCGCCAGTACCCGGTCAGCACCGGCCTCTGTCATCAAGTTAGCGACCAGTTTTGCAGAAATAGGCGTACGCGGACCTGGCTTTCGATCCTGCCGAGCATATCCGAAATACGGCACCACGGCAGTAATCCGCTTGGCAGAGGCCCGCCGACACGCGTCAATGCAGATCAGCAATTCCATCAAATTGTCATTGGCTGGAAAGCTGGTCGGTTGGACCAGAAAGACGTCTTCACCGCGAACATTTTCATGGATCTCGACGAAGATTTCTTCATCGGCAAAGCGCCGCACACTGGTGTCGGTCAATGGCATTTCGAGATAGGCAGCAATTGCTCGTGCAAGCGGCAGGTTTGAATTGCCCGACATGATCTTCATGGCGCAGTTTCCTTCACAGATTTCCCGCAGCCAGGCAGCGATTCGCCCAACAGCTTTGATTGCCCGTGGGCTTAGACCAGCGTCGCACAATTGTAACAGTGCCGCGCCCGAGTTTTCCGCATTGCTAAGGGATGATGGCCCAACCAAACTGGCCCAATTTAGCTGCGATGCTCGCCCTTGACCCAACGCACCGTCCCGCTCGAGGCGCGCATAACCACGCTATCGGTTGTCATCACACCGCCGCGCTTACGCTTCACTCCATCCAGCAGCGATCCGGACGTAACGCCGGTGGCGGCAAAGATGCAGTCGCCCTTGGCCAGATCTTCTAGCTTATAGATGCGGTCGAAATCTTCGATGCCCCATTTCCGCGCGCGCGCTCTTTCGTCTTCATTACGGAACACCAGTCGGCCATTGAACTGGCCACCAACGCAGCGCAAAGCCGCCGCGGCCAATACGCCTTCGGGCGCACCACCTTGTCCCATATACATATCGATGGTGGTCTCTTCATCGGTTGTCGCAATGACGCCGGCAACATCGCCGTCGCCGATCAAGACAACGCCGCAGCCCAGCCCGCGCAACTCAGCAATCAGATCGCCATGGCGTGGCCGGTCGAGCACACACACGATGATGTCCTTTGGCTCAACGCCTTTGGCAGCGGCAACCGAGCGGACATTGTCGCTGGGTGATTTGGCCAGATCAATCACATCGGCTGGGTAACCAGGGCCAACCGCGATCTTGTCCATATAAGTGTCAGGAGCGTTGAGCAGGCATCCTTCTTCGGCCGCGGCCAAGACCGCCAGCGCATTGGGGCCAGCCTTGGCGGTGATTGTGGTGCCTTCCAATGGATCGAGCGCGATATCGATTTTGGGGCCCTTGCCAGGCGCGCCGCCCACTTTCTCACCGATATAAAGCATTGGCGCTTCGTCGCGCTCGCCTTCGCCGATAACCACGGTGCCGTCCATATACAGAGTGTCGAACGCCCGCCGCATCGCTTCCACCGCAGCAGCGTCAGCGGCTTTCTCGTCCCCACGACCGATCAATTCAGATGCGGCAATCGCGGCGGCCTCTGTTACACGCACCATTTCCAGAACAAGCACCCGATCAAGCGCATTTTCGATCGGAGCATTTTCATCTGTGGTATCGGTGTTCATGGGCAATTCAGTCCTCAAGTTGTGTGACGCGCTTTGACAAAAGGAGACGCTATTGTCGAGCATTCCCGCCATCGAGAAGCGCAAGCCTGTGGGTATCGCCAGCGTTGGCAAGGTGCTTGCTCTGATAATGGTGGGATTAACCCAGCCACTCAGTGCGCAAAGTGAACCGCCAGACGGGGCGCAGCAGACAAACAGCGATAATCCCGAGCAGGGCACAATTGCCTCACGCTCCACCGATCAGGAAGACGGCAGCGTAGTCATCGATATATTGGATCGTGCCGAAGATCGTTATGGTCCGCCAACACCAGAGGAGGATTGTACCGACGAGCAAGAGGCTGCGATCATCTCGGGAGAGATCATTGTGTGTCGGCGCAAGCGCGATCAACGCCGTTTCCGCACATTAGACCCCGAAGGCGCGCTGGCTCGATACGCCGATGAAACCGCCTTTCGCGATGACCCGCGGACACCGGATTTCATTTCCGACTGCCATGATCAGGGCTGGCCAGCTGGCTGCGTGCGTATAGGTAAGGTACCAGAACCCGCGCTGATTATTGACGTCGAGGCTTTGCCGCAAGCGCCCGAAGGATCTGATGCGGATCGGATTGCCCGAGGGCTCCCCCCTTTGGGTCAGGATGATATTGCCAACGGATCGATCATCCCGAACGCCGGCGATGCCAGCCCTGTCAGTCCCGCAGAAGCGGGAGAACCAGCGGGGCAGCCGTAAGACTGTCCGAACCGTCGAGCAATTCAAGCGCCTGACGCACGCACCGTTCCTGGCCCTCGTGTGTCACCATAGCGACCAGAACGTCTCCGCTTTCGTTTGCGCTGCCCTTTTGGATCAGGCTCTCAATCGAAACGCCTGCATCGCGCATGGCAGCGGTGATCTCAGCCAAAACGCCTGGGCGGTCAGCCACGGTAAAGCGGATATAGGTCCGCTCCATTCTGTGACCTGGCTCGGTCGGGGCCATGGTGACCAGCTCTGCCTGAGGGATTGAGAAAGGCGCGCCCGCTTCTTCACGCGCAATATCGATCAAATCTGCCACCACTGCGCTGGCGGTTGGGCCGTCGCCGGCGCCAGCACCTTGAAACAGCAGTCGGCCCGAGAAGTTGCCCTCGGCCACAACCGCATTGGTTGGACCATCAACGGGCGCCAAGGGATGGTCTTTCGAGACCAGGCAAGGGCGAACCCGTTGCAATAATGTGGGTGTTTGACCCTCGGCATGCTCAACATCGGCCATGGCGATCAGCCTGATGACATAGCCCAGCGCGTCTGCCTGCGCGATGTCCGCGGCCTGTACCTGCGTTATCCCGGTGACCCTGACAGCATCAAAATCCAATTTCGCGCCAAATCCAATGCTGGCAAGAATGGCCAGTTTGTGCGCGGCATCGACGCCTTCGATGTCAAATGTCGGATCGGCCTCGGCATAACCAAGGCGCTGCGCATCAGACAAAACGTCGCCAAAATCGGCGCCGGTGTCTTCCATGGTCGACAATATGTAATTGCAGGTCCCGTTGAGGATGCCGTAAATGCGTTCAATCTTGTTTGCAGCAGCCCCTTCGCGCAGACCTTTAACCACAGGGATACCGCCCGCGACTGCGGCCTCGAACTTCAAGGCGAGATGATCAGCCTCGGCAACTTTCGCCAGCTCTAGACCATGATGAGCAATCATCGCCTTATTGGCTGTGACAAAACCTTTGCCTTGCGCAAGCGTTGCTAGCGCCAGTTCCAACGCCGGACCATCTGTGCCGCCAACCAATTCGACCACAACGTCCACATCATCGCGCGAAGCCAGCGCCGTCATGTCATCTTCCCAGGCAAAACCTGACAGATCAACACCCCGATCTTTTGATCGATCACGCGCGCTTACCGCCACCACTTCAAGATCACGCCCGGCTCTGGCCCGAAGCAGTTCTCTGTTGGTATCGAGCAGACGAATTACCCCAGCACCCACTGTTCCCAATCCAGCAAGTCCAAGTCTTAAAGGTTTAGCCATTGGTTTCTTTCTCTACCGGAGGACGAGGCCCGCGGGGCGAATTCAAGGAATGAAGAATCGCCTCTAGCGCGTGCAGAGCGCCTAGGGGAACCAATTTGTCTTGGCAGTATCCTAGTTTGACTTGCGCGACAGAGCGCGGCGGCGGAAGTGGCGGTCAGTCCAATGTTCGGGTGCATGGCCCCAAGGAAGACATGACCAGCGAATAATCCTGCTGAGCCATAGCGCGTGCCCGAGGTTCCCGTGATAGGATTGAGGCTCGCGGCAAGGCCGGTGGCAAGGCGCAAGCCAGGCGGTACCACTCCAAAGTTTGCGGCTGCGGCGCTTGTGCTGACTGATCGATGATCTCCCCCCATGACACACCCCACACCGGCTGGCGGCCCGGTCGCCTCAGAATAGTCAGCGAAACGGGCGAGCCGTCAGCTGTATCGAGGAATATTTGCGTTTCCGATTCGCCCACAAGGTTTCCCTCGACCGACAAAGCATCCCGCACACCCGTTACAACGGGCGGTGCATCGGCCCTGAGAAGGTCAGCCAGAACAGGACGAACGCGCCCAACCAGTTCGACACTATAGGGAAACTGCCCTGACGAGCCGACCAGCTGCACTTCTCCAGCGCGGCCCGGTACCGGTTTGGCAAACAGCAACACCTGTGTTTTCTTCAGCTTTGGCACTTTTCCGCGACTGTCGCGCGGCACATCCACCAAGTATCTTAGCGATTCGCCGACCGACACCTTGCCCGCCACCAATGCGAGGGTCCGCGCCTCTATATAAAGGCGTGCGAATCCAGACTCGAGACCGGGCGCGCGGCTTGCCTCTACTTCGATTTGACGACGAATCTCGGCATGGATCACCAGGTCAGACGCATCTGCAAGCTTGGCAATATCGGCATAGGTCAAAGGTAACCGAGTCGGCGACTGATCGTCTTGAGCCATGGCCGGACCAAGCGTCATCGGCAACAGCGCGAATGCTACTAACAGTTTGAACTTTATGTTCAAAATTTTGAACTTCATTATATTTTCCCGCTCGATCATGGAACAAATCTGTAACGATCTGGAAACCAAATTTGTGCCCGTGGGTTTCATATCACATCGTGTGAATCAGGTATTAACCCATAAAGCGTTTGCTTGGCATCAGCTTGCTCGTTAAAGCATTGCTCTCGCTTGGTGAACTTCGGGTTCGCTTCTGACGGAAACCTAGCGGCGATTTGGCACATGACCAATGTGCCATCGAACTGACCGGCCCTGCCGGACAGCTTGAGAGGGAAAAAAGAACATGGCGGCGTTGGCCTTTGGCTTGCGTCAGCTGATTGTCTGGCCCCGATTCGGGGTTGAAAAAATGGAGAGAAATCGACTGGATGGCCTACGCTGACCAACAAATGAGCGGGAATCGCATTGTCGCTCTGATCATCGTGGCGATAATTCACGTAGGAATCGGCTACGTGCTCATTAGTGGCCTTGCTTATGAGGCGACTAAGAAAGTCATTGAGCGCGTTACGACCGTGGATATCGAGGAACCGCCACCCCCTGAACCAGAGGACGAGCCGCCTCCGCCTGAGCCGCAAGATGTTGCGCCTCCGCCGCCGGTTGCGCCTCCGCCGCCGATAAGCATTGCGCCGGCACCGCCTCCCATACAGACGCAACCGACGATACCACCGCCGGCACCGCCTGCCTTGGTTATTCCGCCACCGGCACCTCCAGCTCCTCCGCCTTCACAAGCGCGCGGAGCAACGCCGAAGGGTCAGGGCCGTTGGGCTCGTCGGATCCAGGAAAACTATCCATCACGCGCTCTGCGTGAGGAAACCGAAGGCACGGTTGGTGTTCGCGTTACTGTTAACGCCGAAGGCCGCGTCTCGGGATGCCAGGTTTCAGGTTCAAGCGGGTCGAGCATTCTCGACGCCGCAGCCTGTAAGGGTATGGAGCGTTACGCACGTTTCAATCCTGCTTTGGATGCAGCTGGCAATCCAACCAGCGGCTCTTTTGCCACCAGGATCGTTTACCGTTTGAATTAATTTGGGTGCGGCCAAACATGGCCGTCGACCTTTCGGGATATTTTTAAGAGGATTTTTCGCAATGATTATCGAACTTCTAGCCGCTGGAGCAGGCGACGCTCCACAAAACGCATTTGGTTTCTGGGAAGCAATGGAACAAGGCGGCGCAATCGCCTGGTTCATTCTGAGTGTGCTTGTGATCATGTCTGTGGGCTCGTTCTACATCCTGATCACCAAACTGCTCGAGCAGAACAAGATTATGCGTCAGTACAAGGCTGTAAAGAACAACTTCTGGCGTGCTGGTACGCTGCAAGAAGGTGCGACCAAGCTGGAAAAGAACAGCGCATGGCGTCAACTCGCAGACGATGCGAACAAGGCCAATGACGATGTTGCCAAGATGACTGACAGCCTAGAAGCGCATGATTATCTGCACGGCTCGATGCAACGTTCAGAAGATCTGATCAATGCACGCCTTGCTGGCGGCCTGCCATTCCTCGCAACGGTTGGTGCTACATCACCATTTGTTGGACTGCTGGGTACGGTGATCGGTATCTACCGCGCGCTGATCAACATCGGCCTGGCCGGCTCGGCATCGATCGATAAGGTTGCTGGCCCAGTTGGTGAAGCCTTGATCATGACCGCGATTGGCCTGCTGGTGGCTGTGCCTGCCGTGCTTGCCTACAACTGGTTGCAGAGCCGTAACCGTCGGATTGCCGAAAACCTCACCGGTTTCTCGACCGACATCCTGGCCTTCATCAACTCGAATGGTGCGGTTAAGCCAGTGGTGCCCGCAGCGGCTCCTAAGAAAGCTGCCGCACGTCCAGCAGCTGCTCCTGCGAAGAAAGCCTGATTGACGCAAAGGGGGCTGCCGATGGCGGTCCCCAATGCTCAACCGACAGTGCAATTTAATCGATAGGATTTAGCAATGGCGATTTCTACGGGAGGCGGGGCCGATACCCCAATGTCAGACATTAACACCACGCCACTGGTTGACGTGATGTTGGTGCTCTTGATCATCTTCCTTATCGCGGTTCCGGTGGCTATTCAGACCATTGAAAAACTGCAGATTCCAGTGATGGAATCGATCGAGTCGAAAGATAAGGTGGAAAACCTCCAGCTCACCGTCAGCACAACTGATGTGAATGGCCTGGCCGCTGGCGAGCCTGGCTTTGAAGGCGCATCACGCAGCGGCGAGTGCCGGGTCTATTTCGGCAACACAACGCCGGTTAATTCGCAAGAGCTTTACGATCGGGCATTCGAACGCCTCGATCTGATTGTTCAGCGCGCTGGTGGTGCCGAGGCGATCATGGAAGATCCCGACGCCATTCCGCAGGTTCATATCCGCGGTGACGTTAATGCCCCATGGCGCTGTGTGGCTGGCGCAATCTACAATGTTCAGGCTGCCGGTTACCCGACGGTCGGATTTATCTCTAACCCGGTTGATCCGAACGGGTAATCCCGTTTGTTGATCCAGTTTAGAGAGAGATAGGAGTAAACTACCATGGCAATGTCAGGCGGCAAGGATGATGGCGCCCCGATGATGGAAATGAACATGACGCCGTTGATCGACGTCCTGCTCGTTCTGCTCATCATGTTTATCATCACCATCCCGGTTGCGACCCACTCGGTCGATATCGATCTTCCGCAGCCTTCAGCGACACCACCCGATGTTCCGATCGATCCGATCAAGAACAAGCTGGTGTTGACCCAAGAAGGTCAAATTCTGTGGAATGCCAATCCGGTGAACCAGCAAGGCTTGGTGGATCTGCTCAGTGAGACCACTACATTCGCGGTTGAACCTGAATTACAGTTCGAACCAGAAGCGCTGGCTAGCTATGATCTGACGGCTCGCGTGCTGAATGTGATCAAGGCATCTGGCGTGACCAAGTTTGGGTTTGTTGGCAACGAGAAGTACCGCCAGTTCGGTACCTGATCGACGAAAGATATTCCGGTTTCGGCCGGATCCCAAGAAGGGGCGGAGCGATCCGCCCCTTTTTTATTGTCCAATGAATTGACGCCGCACGTATGAGCCCGTGTGCATGGGCCATGCCCGGCTGCCCCGCCCCCATCAGCCGGTCAGTTGCTAAAGCCGTACTGGTACGCGTTAGGCAACCTATTAGTTATGGTATATAGTCTCATTCAGGGTGCGATTGGCTGGTGCCAGTGTAAACCGCCCCGCAAGAGGAGAGACGCCATGCCTGTCACTATCGCTCGCCCCAATTTGTACGCTCTTCCCAACGGCAAGGGGCGCCCAATGGGAGAAATGAACGTCACCCCCTTTATCGACGTCTTGCTGGTTCTGATTATCATGCTGATCATGGTCGTCCCTATCGCAACCCATTCAACCGACGTTGATTTGCCGGGTACACCGCCAACCCAGCCGATCAATGTGGCAGAGAACACGGTGTTCATTGATGCTCAGGACGGTTTGTTCTGGAACGGCAACCCGATCACGCGCGACGACTTGCGCACGCAAGTCTATCATGCCGCGCAGATGCATGAAGAGCCTCTGCTCCGGTTCGAGCCTGCCGCCTTGGCGAGCTATGACACCTCGGCCAAGACCATCGCGCTGATCAAAGATGCCGGAGCCGAGAAATTCGCCTTCATCGGCAATGCACGTCACCGCAGTTTCGAACGTTAGAAAGAGCCGGGTCAAGCCGCCATCATAGTCCAAATCCAGCCCTGATACCCGCGGCAGTTTATCGGACAGACAGCATGTGATAGTACCTAGCCGGGGTCGCGGAGGGAAAACCGCGTGAAACAAGACACAACCATTCGCATCATCAAGGAATTGATGAGCCAGCTTGACGAAAACCGAAACATTGATGCAGGTGCGCAATACCGATTGCCCACGTCCGATTACGTCTGCCCAGATCTGGCGAAGAGGGAGTGGAATAGCTTCTTTCGCGAACATCCCCAGGTGATTGGTCTGAGCGGTGACCTGCCCGAAGCCGGTAGCTTCTTCACAATTGACGATTTCGGCGTTCCTGTCCTGGCGACCCGATCCAAAGATGGCCGGTTTCGCGCGTTCCTCAACGCGTGCCGTCATCGCGGTGCGCGGGTTGCCCAACAGTCCAAGGGCAAGGCTGCGCGGTTCACCTGCCCGTTTCACAGCTGGACATTCGGCAATGATGGTCGATTGTTGGCCGTCCCTGACGCTGACCATTTCGGGCCGGTCGACAAAGACTGCATGGGGTTGGTCGAATTGCCGGCAGAAGAAGTAGCTGGCCTGTTGTTTGTCCATCCTCAGCCCAAAGCCAGTTTGGATGTCGAATCATTGCTCGGTCCAGAACTGCTGGAAGAGTTGCAGGGTTGGAATTTTGCCGATTACGTTCATGTCGCTGATCTCGACATTGATATGAAGCTGAATTGGAAGCTGGCCAATGATACCTTTGGAGAGACCTATCATTTCCCCAAGCTGCATAAAAACACGCTGGGGCATGTGTTCTACGGCAACAATCTGCACCTGGAAGAATTTGGGCGTCACCACCGGTTTGTAACCGCCAGCAAGGGGATTGATGCTTTGCGCGAGGTGCCCGAGGATCAATGGACCATCACGCCTGCAACCTTTGTCCTCTATTACCTGTTTCCCAATATCCAGGCGATATGCGTTTCTACGGGCATGAATATGGCCCGCATCTATCCCGATCCGGATAATCCAGGGCGTTCGCTAACCAAGGTGAATGGCTATTTCACACCCGAAGCTATGGCGGCTTATGAGGCCGAGCGAGCGGCCAATCCGGACAGCACTAATTTACTTACTACGGACAATTTCTACACAAGAATTGCCGAACCCGGAGCCATTCGCACGCCTGAAACCACAGTGGAGGCGTTTTCCAGCACGGTGTCAGCGGAAGATTATGTCATGGGAGAACATCAACAGATCGCGGCAGCGTCGGGATTGTTGGAGCATTCAACCTTTGGCCGAAACGAAGCGCCCTTGCATCATTTCCACTCCAGCTATCGCGAAGCATTGGGGCGGCCCCCGCTTGAGAAGATCGGCTAAGCGCTCACTTCTGCTCATCCAGACGCATCGCTTCGCTGGCCAGGGTCTCGGCTTCGATCAACAGCTCTTCATCCACCGCGCCTTGCGGGATGGCCTCACGCCCGATCATGGTCATCACCGGCACTGCCATCGGGCTAACTCGGTCAAGCGTGACATGCACCAGCTCTTTGGCTGACCGCTCCAGCAGATCGCCCAACCTGCCGACATCGGTCATGCGCGCGCGCGCATCGGCCCAGGCCGCCTCCAGCAGGACATGATCCGGCTCGTATTTCTTGAGCACATCGTAGATTAGGTCGGTCGAGAAGGTGACTTGCTTGCCGCTCTTGCGCTTGCCGGGATGCTGACGCTCCACCAGCCCGCTGATCACCGCCACTTCGCGGAATGCTCTGCGCAGCAAGTGGGATTCGGCCACCCATTCGACAAATTCATTGGTCAGAATGTCGGGCGATAACAGCGGAGCGGGATCCTCCACCGGCTTCAACCCCCATACCGCCAGCGAGTAATCATTCGCCACAAAGCCGCCCGGCTGAAGGCCGCGATCCTCCATCCGGCGAGTGATCAACATGCCCAGGCTCTGGTTCGCGTTCCAGCCCTCGAATGTATAATACACGCTGTAATGCTTCTTGTTGCGCAGGAAGCTTTCGACAAGCAGCTTGCCGGGCCCCGGCATTTCGCTGCGCCAATCCTGCATTTCCAGCCATTCGCGCACATCATCGGGAAACCGGCCCCATTTGGCCCGATCAACGAGCATGTGCCGCACGCGCTCTGCCAAATGGGTGGTGATCGGCAGGCGTTGGCCGCCATAGCTGGGAATGGTGGCCGACTTTTTGGCTGCGCGGACGATCACATCCATGTCCTGCAGCTTTTCCACCTCCAGGCTCATGCCGGCAAAAAAGAAGGTGTCCCCGGCCGATAACGTGGCAGCAAAGCGTTCCTCAACCCGGCCCAAATTGCGCCCATTTTTGAAGCGGACCGTTAGCATCTCGCTATCGACAATGATCCCGGCATTCATCCGGTGGCGCTGCGCATGCTGTGGGTGGGTTAGCTGCCAGACACCTTGCCCATCGCGCCTGATGCGCTTGAATTTGTCATAGGCCTTGAGCGAGTAACCCCCGTCCTCGACAAAGCCGAGCACCCGTTGCCAGTCGTCCGTGTCGATCGTCGCATATGCGAGCGATGAGCTAACTTCACGCAGCAGATCATCTTCATGGAACGGTCCGGCACAGGCGCAGGCCATCACATGTTGCGCCAACACATCCAGCCCGCCGGGGCGAAAGGCCTCTGCATCGCGCTGACCCTCATCCACGGCATCCTTGGCCGCCATTGCTTCCAAAAACTCGAACCGATTGCCCGGAACGAGCAAAGCCCGGCTCGACACATCCAGCCGGTGCCCAGCGCGTCCAATGCGCTGCAGCAAGCGGGATGATCCCTTGGGCGCGCCCATCTGCACCACGCAATCGATATCACCCCAATCGACCCCCAGATCGAGACTGGAGGTGCACACCAAGGCGCGCAGCTCACCCCTGGCCATCGCGCCCTCAACCTTGCGGCGAGCTTCCTTGGCCAAGCTGCCGTGATGGATGCCGATCGGCAGATTCTCTTCATTCACATCCCACAGCAGTTGGAAGATAAACTCCGCCAGAAAGCGCGTGTTGGTGAAAATCAGCGTCGTGCGATTGTCCTGAATCTGGCGATAGAGCTGCGGGATGGCCCAGCGCCCGGCATGACCGCCCCACGGGACGCGCTCTTCTTCTGGCAGCAGAATATCCACCTGAGCTGGGGCGCCTTGCTCCCCTTCAACCAAAGCCACTGCATCCACATCACCCCACGGGGCCAGCCAGCCGCGAAAATGTTCCGGGTCTGCCACGGTGGCCGACAGGGCAACGCGCTGCATGTCGGGTGCAATCGCCTGCAAGCGAGACAGGGCGAGAGCCAGTAAATCGCCTCGTTTGCCCGCAGCAAAGGCATGCACCTCGTCCACCACCACCCGCTTTAACCCTCGAAACAGTTCGAAGCTATCGGGATAGGAAAGCAATAGAGACAGGCTTTCCGGCGTCGTCAGAAGAATATGCGGAGGCTTGCTCCGCTGGCGCTTCTTGCGATCCGAAGGCGTATCACCGCTGCGCGTTTCGATCCGCAGCTTCAGCCCCATCTCCTCCACCGGCGTGACCAGATTGCGCTGCACATCATGTGCCAATGCCTTCAAGGGCGAGACATAGAGCGTGTGCAGACCGTCTGGCTGTGCGGCTCCATCTAACGTGGAGGGACAAAAGTCGGCCAGAGTGGGAATGAAACCTGCCAGCGTTTTGCCAGCACCTGTTTCTGCCACCAGCAGAGCATGCTTGCCGGATGCGCTGGCCGCCAACATGTCAGTTTGGTGCCGCCTGATGCTCCAGTCGCGCGCCGCAAACCATGCATCAATTTCGGCCGGGATTGTGGCGGTGGTGCTCATGCCCCTATCCAACGCATGGCGCGACTATTGGGTTCTATGGCTCAAGCCTATCCTCGCGCTGCGAACCGCCAGGCCCACCAGATCAGGAATGCCTGCAGGGGAATGCGAACCAGCAGATAGCTCAAGCCTTCTTCGTGTCCGCCAAAGGGCACTTGCACCATCGCGCCATAAACATTGGCTGGCAGAAACCCGATCAGCATGGCGATCACGGCCCATCCGGCCAGCCTGCGATATTTCGAAATGAACAGGGCAATACCGGCCACGATTTCCATCACGCCCGTCACCAAAACAATCTCTCGCTTAAGCGGCACCCATTCGGGAAACAGCATGGTCATCGGTTCGGTTGCCGCAAAATGGCCGGCTCCGAACATCAAGAACGCCAGTCCCATGCCAATCGCACCGCCGGTATTCACATCGCGTCCGATGAGTTTGAACAAAATGGCGGGGCCGCAAACAACGGCCAGGATGATGAATAGAAGCATTGCGCCAGCTTGCCCCTAATTCACGCGCGCTGCAATCCCTTCGCCCTCTGGAATTGGGTTTGCGACATTGGCCGTTGGGAAGCGGACAAAGATGACGGTTAGCGCAACGACACACCAAGTCATAGCGCCGATCCAATACATCCAGTGCGGGTTCCCTTCACCAGCAGTGAAGGACGCAATTGTCGCACCGATAGGTCGTCCAAAATTGCCGATGGCCATGAATATGGTGAATTGCGTTGCTGCGACAGCGGGTGAGCACAACCGCATACACAGCGGAATCATCGCGATTGAGTAAAATAGAAAGGCGGCATCATTCAGCACGACAAAGCCTGCAGAATACCAACCATTGACCCACATGGATTGGGTTGATCCCATCACGAGCATCAGCGCAACGCCGAAGATCGAAGCGCCAAGGATAGCCCTTTCCACGCCCAGTTTTTCGACGATCCAACCACCCAGCAACAAAGCAAATATTCCGCCGACAAATGTCAGTGTCGCATAAAAACTGGTCCATTCGTCCAATTCCCAACCCACCGTTTGGGTAAACAGAACGGGGTTGAATGTGTCCAGGCTGCCATACGGTATAGAACGACCAAGCAAGATCGGTATCAGCAGAAGACTGTATGGAGAGAACAAGGCGCGAAATGCGCGCTTCAGCAATGGCCACCATGCCTCTATCTGGTTTAGCTGGCTGTTAGGATGCGGCTTGCCAGCGCTCCAAGGTAGGCGACGCTCGCCCTCTCTTTCGCGGATAAGAATTCCGTAAAGCAGCACGAATGCCGGCACCGCAGCGGCTGCGATCAAGCCGACCCCAAAGCCAAAATTCTGAAACATTGCCCCGCCCAGCGCGGTAGCAGCTGAGATGCCAATCACCTGTGCGCCAAACATAAAGCCAGATGCGCGGGCGCGTTCTTCCTCGGGCATCATGTCGATCATCAAACTATCGATACCGACATCCTGAAACGTGACGGCAAAGTTTGCGACGAAGGCAAACCCAGCCAGCAGCATCAGATCGTTGGCGGCCGGAGACATGATCGCTCCAGCAACAAATACCCCGACCAAAATTGTTTGCGCACCGATAATCCAGGACCTGCGACGGCCCATGGGCAAGAAGGTGTATCGGTCAATCAGGAACCCGTTGATCAATTTTAATGACCACGGCAATCCGCCAGCGCCGACAACCCAGGCAATATCGCTAGCACCAGCACCATTGGCGGCCATCCATGCCGGGATAGCGTAGAAGAACAGGCCGATAGGAAAGCCTTGGGTAAAGTAGAAAAGCAATACGGTAAGCAACCGCAGCCATTTGCTATGAGTCAATATTAGCGCAGATGATCCCGCGCCTGCCGTCGTAGCCATCAGCTAACTCCCCCCTAGACCCCTTAAGAAGCCTAAAGCCAATTTGGCAATCTGATTGTCAATACCCGCCTTTTTTCAGCAAAAATCTACACTTAGCCTTGCTGAATTAATGGCCTACGCTCTCGCCGCGCTCCAGACCGGACAGGGCCAATTGCTCGTCAATCTGGGCCATCAGCCTTTTCAGACCTTCTTCAGTGTCACTTTCGGCGCGGGCAACCAGCACGTCTTGGGTGTTGGAGGCGCGCAGCAACCACCAGCCATCATCATTGGTGACCCGCACACCATCGGTGTCGTTCACATCATCGGGGCTGTCAGCAAGCCGCGCTTTGACCTCGTCGATCGCAGCAAATTTGCGGCTCTCTTCCACCTGAAAGCGCATTTCCGGCGTGTTGAGCATATTGGGCATTTCGTTGCGCAATTGGGTGATAGATTTGCCCAACCGGGCCGAGGCCGCGATCAAGCGGATGCCCGCATAAAGCGCATCGTCAAAACCATAATAATCGTCGGCAAAAAACACATGCCCGCTCATCTCACCAGCCAAAGGCGCCTTAGTTTCCTTCATTTTGGACTTAATTAGCGAGTGGCCGGTGTTCCACATCAGCGGCTTACCGCCATGCGCAGCAACATGATCGAACAGCGCCCGGCTGGCCTTCACATCTGCAATAACTGTCGAATTTGGAAGGGTTTTTAGCAAGTCCTCGGCATAGATCATGAGCAGTTGATCGCCCCAGATCACACGCCCTTCGCCGTCGATTGCTCCGATCCGGTCGCCATCACCATCAAAAGCCACTCCAAAGTCGAGCTTCTTCTCCGCGACGAGCGCCTTCAGGTCCGCCAGATTGGCTTCAACAGTGGGATCAGGATGATGATTGGGGAAATTGCCATCAACTTCGGTAAACAACAGATGATGCTCGCCCGGCAGGCGCTTCGCCAAAGCTTCCATGGCAGGCCCCGCCGCGCCATTGCCGGCGTCCCAACCCACTTTCAGGGTGGACAGACTGGCTTTGTCAATTCCGTCCAGTCCCTCCAGCATCCGGTCGATATACTCGCCCAGGATCTCTCGGGTTTCGACGGTTCCGGTCCCATCGCGCCAATCTCCGGCAGCGGCGATCCGGCCGAGGAGCTGGATGTCCTGCCCAAAGAACGGCCGCCCCATAAATACCATTTTGAAGCCGTTGTAATTGGCGGGATTGTGGCTGCCAGTTATTTGAATGCCGCCATCCACCTGTTCGGCTGAGGCTTCTGCATAATAGAGCATCGGGGTTGGTCCCATACCCACCCGAACCACATCACAGCCGCTGGAGGTCAGCCCTTCGATCAGCGCATGCTCCAACATTGGCGAGCTGACCCGACCATCATAACCCACCGCTACTTTTGATCCGCCTTCTTTGCGCAGAAGCGTCGCAAAGCTGCGGCCAATTGCGCGCGCATCATCGGCGCCAAGCGTTTCGCCAATGATCCCGCGGATATCATATTCGCGCAGCACGGTTTGATGAAATTGGTGGGTCATCTCAAGAGGTCTACCTGTTGTCTCGCGTTATCTCTGGTTTGAATGCGCTGTCTGTTTGCACCTCAAAATACCGCAAATCGATCAATTTTGATCGGGCAATTCGTCCATCAGAAGATCGCGCGCAGCATTGGCTTCATGAACCTGTTCATTGGTACCACCGCGATCAGGATGGATCATTGTTATCAATCGCTTATGCGCCTCAACAATCTCTTGATGTTGCGCTTCGGCGCGCACACCCAGAAGCTTTCGAGCGCGAAAGATTGCCTGCTGGCGGGTTGAGCTGCCGCGCAAATAATCCCACGGCCAACGCCCGAAAATCATCTTGCACCCGACACAGATTATGACAACGATGAGGACGATACGCAGCATGATCTAGGCCAGCTCCAATCGGGGTTCTCGCTGCACAAAATCGGGCAGGTTCAGAGCCATCACCAACGAACGAAGCTCTTGCCGCGCGACCAGATGGCTGGTTCCCAATTCGCCCAAATGCCCTTTGTCCAACAGGGTCAATCCTGAGGGGAAAAGCTCGCGGAAGATGACCCGTTCGGACAAGCCATGGGCCACCCGAAAGCCGACGCGCTTGGACAATTCGGTCAGCGCCTGCTCGATCCGTGCCATATTGCGAGCCTCGACATGGCCGGTGCGATTACGCACGACCACCCAATCCATTTCACGGCGCTGCTGCTCAATGGTTGCGCGGCTCCGCTTCATCCGCGCTTCCCAGATCAATTCCGCATAAAAGCTCAACTTCTTGACCTTGAAGCTTTCTCCTTCGACCTGCCCGATCAAATCGAAATCGACAAAACTGTCGTTCATTGGCGTGACCAAAGTGTCGGCCTCTGTCGCCGCGTGACGCGCCAAGGGGTCATCGCGTCCCGGCGTGTCAAAGACGATAAAGTCTGCCTCCGCACTCATATCAGCAACCAGCTCTTCCAGGCCGTCGGTATCGCCTTCGAACACTTCGAACCGGGCGGTGGGTAGCTTGATATTGCGCCTTTGTGCCGTGTCCGCACGGTTTTCCAAATAGCGCGCAAAGGTCCGCTGCCGCTGGTCCAAATCGATCGCAGCAACTCGCGCGCCGCGATAAGCCAGCGCCACCGCAATATGCACCGCAGTGGTGGATTTGCCCGTTCCGCCCTTTTCATTGGCGAAAACGATGCGGTGGGCGGCGGACTGAGACAATTTCAAAAAACCTTTGGTTGGCGTGATTGCCCTAGCTTGTCTTGCCTGCGATGCGCGGGCTAGGACAATGCCAGATATACCGGAGGCCAACGCCCGTGCAAACCGTCAACACGCTCGACATGTTGAGAAATAAACTTACCGCATTGCGCGCCGATGGAGCCACCGTTGGCCTGGTGCCAACAATGGGAGCCCTGCACGAAGGGCATCTGACCTTGATGCGGCAGGCAAAATCGACTTGCGATCATGTCGTCGCCTCTATCTTTGTGAACCCGACGCAATTCGGTCCGCACGAGGATCTGGACGCTTATCCGCGCCAATTGGCGGATGATTCTGCAATGCTGGTTGCTGAGGGCGTTTCGCTGCTATGGGCTCCGACCGTAGAGGAAATGTATCCTGACGGCTTTGCCAGTTCGATTTCGGTCGAAGGAGTCAGCGCGGAATTTTGCGGAGCGTCCCGACCGGGTCACTTCGATGGCGTGGCAACGGTTGTTTGCAAGCTGTTCAATCAGGTCCAACCCGATCGCGCCTTCTTTGGCGAGAAAGACTTTCAGCAATTGGCAGTTATCCGCCAGATGGCTCGCGATCTGGACTTGTCCGCCCCATTGGCAGCCAACATTATCGGAGTCCCAACCGTGCGCGAGCCAGATGGTTTGGCGATGAGCAGCCGTAACCGCTATCTCTCGCCTGAAAATCGGCAGGCCGCCGCCATCCTGCCAAAGGCGATGCACCAAGCAATTTCACAAATCACAGCCGGCAGTCCTGTGGCCGCCGTGCTCCAAGAGTTTGAGCAACGCCTGCTCGACGGAGGCTTTGACAGCATCGATTATGCGGCCTTGGCAGATGCCCGATCGCTGGCGATTGTCAGCGCATTCGATGGAACACCAGCGCGCATGCTGGTCGCAGCAAGAATTGGCCAGACCAGGCTGATCGACAATTTGCCGGTTAACTAGGCGGGTCAATTAGGCCGGTTTTCTTCGGTGTTCTCTTTTTATTTCAAAAGATTAAGCAATCATTTGCCAAACCGCACCTAACAGGCCTAGATTTCTTCTCCTCGCCAATGTGATTATCTGGGTGGGTTATGTCACAAGAGCAAAGCCAATATTGGGATGCGCTTGCATTGGCCTCACAGGCCGAAGGGGTCGTGCCGTTTCGGCGTGCGATCCATAAAATCCTGGCTGCAATCGATTTTGGCGCTTTGTACTTTCTGGCCCCAGTTGTCGCCGATCGCAGGGTTGGCCGCGTCTTGTGGAACGTGGGCTTCGAAAAGAAGAAAGAGAGGTTCTATCGCGAATTGGGTTGGATGGTTGACCCAATGCCAGACGTCGCGCTGAATCGCAGCAATGCTTTCAGATGGTCCGACACGGGGAAGATTGCAAAATTATCGGTCAAGCAAAAGCGATTCATGAGCGAGATCGGTGAAGGTATCGCAATCCCTTGCACGGGCCCTTTTGCGCGCGCTGGATTTGTTGGCGTTGGCAATCCCTTGTTTGACGGCCCGATAGAAGATGCAACTGTGCGCCAGGTACAAGTTGCAGCGCAGCTTTGCTTTCAACGCTATTGCGAGCTGGTGGATGTGCGGGACGAATTGATGCCGGACCTTTCCCAACGCGAACTCGATGTGATCCGCTGGATTGGTGAAGGCAAAAGCAACACGGTCATCGCTGAGATCTTGGGGATCACCAAGAGCACCGTCGATAGCTATGTTAAGCGTATTTTCGGAAAACTGGGTGTTTCCGATCGCACGGCAGCGGCTGTGAAGGCGGTCTCGCTAGGCCTGATTTCAGTAGGAAAACACAGCAAACGCGCCGCCCATCGGCCCAAATGGCGAATGTGAACGATATCATTTGACCCTCAATTAGGGGACAAGCCATAGAATCACTATGCTGTTAGGCCAGTGCCCAGATCGGCTGTAGAGCCTTTCGGGTCTCATCGGGCGCTCAGGATAAAATCCGGGCGCCCGAACTTCGTTCTGGGCAGGAGTATGGGTCTTTGCGCTCCGACCCAGCGCGTCATGCATCAATGTATTGGCTGAAAATTCTGCGAAATGCCTCATACCTGAGATGTCAAAATCGCAAAATCTCAAAGAGGTTGGAGCGGGTAAGGGGAATCGAACCCCTCTAGCTAGCTTGGAAGGCTAGAGCATTACCACTATGCTATACCCGCTCAATCGCATGGATCAGGTCGCCTGTTGAAGACCTGTCGTGTGCAAGGCGCGGCCATTGCCATGATCAAGGCAGATTCGTCAACCAATTGCGTCACGAAGCCTTGCGAAATTTGCTCGCCCAGCAAACTTCGATTTTGAAGATGACAAAGAAATGGTTCCTTGCCTCTAAGGTCAAATCGCTTATTTCCAAGGCTTCTTCCAACAGTACGATCGAAAAATGCGCCAACTGACCCATCTTGAACGGCTTGAAGCCGAAAGCATTCATATCTTCAGGGAGGTTGTGGCCGAGGCCGAAAATCCCGTCATGCTGTATTCGGTGGGCAAAGATTCGTCTGTCATGCTGCATCTGGCGCGCAAGGCATTTTATCCGGCACCGCCGCCCTTCCCCATGCTGCATGTTGCATCAGGTTGGGACTTTCAGGCGCTGCTCGATCATCGCGACAAGACTGTCAAAGAATACAATCTTGAATTGATTGTGGCGCAGAATGAAGATGCTGAAGAGCAAGGGATCAATCCGTTTGACACCGGCAGCGCGCTATATTCACAAGCCCAACTGACCGATCCTTTGAAGCGCGCCTTGACCGAGCATGGGTTTGACGCTGCCTTTGGCGGCGGCAGGCGCGATGAAGAAAAAGCGCGCGCGAAAGAGCGTGTGTTCAGCTTCCGCACGGCATCACATCGTTGGGATCCCAAAAACCAGCGGCCCGAACTGTGGAACCTCTACAATGCCAAGAAGAACAAGGATGAGAGCATCCGGGTCTTCCCGATCTCGAATTGGACCGAGCTGGATATCTGGCAATATATTGCTCTGGAAAAGATTGATATTGTACCGCTGTATCTATCCTCTCCACGCCCTACGGTTGAACGCGATGGACTGCTGTTGGTGGTTGATGACGATCGGTTCCGCCTTGAAGACGGGGAAGAGCCAGTGGAACGCAACGTCCGTTTCCGTACGCTGGGCTGCTATCCGCTGACCGGCGCCACCCAGAGCGATGCGACCGACATGAACAAGATCATTCAGGAAATGCTTTTGGCAACCGGGTCCGAACGACAAGGTCGCGCGATCGACAAGGGGCAGTCTGCGTCGATGGAAGACAAGAAGCAGCAGGGGTATTTCTGATGACTGATCAAACTCCTGCTCAAGATTCTTCCTTCCAAACCGAAGCCTTGATCGCCGAAGACATCGACGCCTATCTGGACCAACATCAGCACAAAAGCCTGCTGCGCTTCATTACCTGCGGCAGCGTGGATGACGGCAAGAGCACGCTGATCGGGCGGTTGTTGTATGATTCCAAGATGATCTTTGAAGATCAGCTTTCCGCTTTGGAAAACGACAGCCAAAAGCACGGCACGCAGGGCGAAGAGATTGACTTTGCTCTATTGGTGGACGGCTTGGCTGCCGAGCGCGAGCAGGGCATCACAATCGACGTTGCCTACCGTTTTTTCACAACTGAAAAGCGCAAATTCATCGTCGCTGATACACCCGGCCACGAGCAATATACGCGCAATATGGTCACCGGCGCATCCACAGCCGACCTGGCCGTCATATTGGTCGACGCGCGCAAAGGCATTCTGGAGCAAACCAAGCGCCACAGCTTTCTGGTTCACCTGTTGGGAATCAAGCATCTGGTGCTGGCGGTCAACAAGATGGATCTGGTCGATTACGATCAGGGCACTTTTGACCGAATTGTGGGCGAATACACCGCATTTGCGAATGAGATCGGGATCGAAAGCTTCACAGCCATTCCGATCTCAGGCTTCAAGGGCGACAATATCACTGCTCCTGTTGGCGGCGCGGCGTCTTCCAATACGCCGTGGTATGATGGGCCAGCCCTAATCGATCATCTGGAAACGGTCGAGATTGCCAATTTTGCTGCACAGGCACGGACCTTTCGCATGCCGGTTCAATGGGTCAACCGGCCCAATCTGGACTTTCGCGGGTTTGCCGGACTGATTACCGATGGCTCGATCAAGCCAGGCGATGCTGTCCGGATTGTTCCAACCGGCAAAACCAGCACGGTCAAATCCATCGCCACATTTGATGGCGATCTGGACGAGGCCGTTGCTGGTCAATCGGTCACACTGACCCTGGATGACGAAGTTGACTGCAGCCGCGGTGATATGATCGCGGTCGCTGATGATCCGCCCGAGGCCTCTGACCAGTTTGAAACGACCATTGTCTGGATGAGCGACGAGGCACTAAAGCCGGGTCGCGCCTATTGGCTGAAGCTTGGCCCGCAAATGGTCAGTGCAACCGTAGCTGAACCCAAATACGAGATTTGCGTCAACAGTTTCGAACATCTTGCCGCCAAGACATTGCAACTAAATGGCATTGGTGTGGCGGAATTGCGCACTGACAAGCCGATCATCTTCGAACCCTATACCAAGAGCCGTCAACTGGGCGGCTTCATCCTGATCGACAAATTCACCAATGCAACCGTTGGCGCGGGGCTGATCCATTTCAGTCTGCGCCGCGCACAGAATGTTCATTGGCAGCCGACAACGATCACGCGCGATGATCACGCCTTGTTGAAGAACCAGAAACCGCTGGTCTTGTGGTTCACAGGCCTTTCCGGCTCGGGCAAATCGACCATCGCCAATGCGGTTGAGCAGCGGCTCAATCTGATGAACCGCCACACCTTCCTGCTCGATGGTGACAATGTCCGCCACGGCTTGAACAAGGATCTGGGCTTTACAGAAAATGATCGGATCGAGAATATCCGACGCGTGGGCGAAGTCGCGAAATTGATGACCGATGCCGGTCTCATTGTGCTGACCGCATTTATCTCTCCGTTCCGGGTCGAGCGTCAATTGGTTCGAGGCATGGTCCCCGACGGAGAATTCATCGAAGTGTTTGTCGACACACCGTTGGATGTAGCCGAACAGCGCGACGTCAAAGGTCTTTATAAAAAGGCGCGCAGCGGTGAGCTGAAGAATTTTACCGGTATCGACAGCCCTTATGAAGAACCCCAAAATGCCGAAATCCGTGTGAATACGGTGGAAATGACGATCGAAGAGGCTGCGGACCACATCATCGCGCAGATCATGCCCTTAAAATGAGCATGAGTGACGCAGAGCTGGCCGCTCAATTGGCTGCAGAGGCAGGGCAAATCCTGCTGCAGGTGCGTGCCTCTGGCAAATTTAGCGGCAAGGAACTGGGCAAGGCCGGTGATGCCACAGCCAATGAATTTCTGTGCCATGCCTTGCGCGCACGGCGGCCCGATGATGGCCTGTTGTCCGAAGAAGAGAAGGACAATGCAGAGCGCCTCGGCATGGAGCGGGTCTGGATCATCGATCCGGTCGATGGCACCCGCGAATATGGCGAGGCACGCCATGATTGGGCGGTGCATGTGGGTCTATCCATCAATGGCGTTGCGCATACAGGCGCCGTGGCTTTGCCCGGACAAGACGGGGGCATTGTACTGCGCACCGATGCGCCTATCGACCTGCCGCAAGCAGCCCCAACGCCCCGTTTGGTGGTTAGCCGGACGCGCCCAGCCAAGGAGGCTGTCGCAGTGGCTGAAGCCTTGGGCGGAGAATTGGTACCGATGGGCAGTGCGGGCGCGAAGGCGATGGCCATCGTGCGCGGAGAGGCCGAGATTTATCTGCATTCTGGCGGGCAATATGAATGGGACAGTTGCGCCCCGGTGGCCGTGGCCCTGGCGCATGGTCTGCATTGTTCGCGGATTGATGGTTCGCCGCTGATTTACAATCAGAAGGACACCTACCTGCCAGACTTGCTGATCTGTCGACCCGAATGGGCAGAGCGGGTGCTAAAGCTGGTGGCTGAACTCAGCTAATCAATCTGTGGGCTGGTTGGCCTCTGGCGCTTCTGCGACATCGGCAGAGCGCGGCAAAGCAATGGTCACATCCACCCGGCGATTGGCTTCTCGGCCTGCCTCATTGGGCGTGCCATCAGGTTTGGCATTGGGCTCAACCGGGTTCTGCTCGCCAAAGGCAATGATCGCGATCCTTTCCTCGGCAATACCCATTTCGATCAGCCAGTCCGCCACCGCTTGCGCCCGCGCTTCAGATGCGCGCATATTGACCGCATCGCTTCCACCGGCATCGCTATGGCCGCGCAGAATAATCGGTCCGCCCTCAGCCATTTGCGGCGAACTGCGCACAGTTGCCAACTCGGCCAGCGCACCTTCCGACAACTGCGCACCTCCATCGGCAAAGGATATGCTGGTGTTTAGCGGCGTGAGCGCTGCCGCCGGGGGAGCCTGCTCCACATCAGGACGGATAATTGACTGCGGCGGTGGCGCTTCGGCTTCATCCCCGCCAGAATTTTCTGGTGGCCTGGTATCCGCCTGGTTGCATGCAGCCAGCATTAGGGCGAGCAACGCTATGGCTGGGCTGTGTTTAATCGCTTTGGTCACAGTCATTTCCTTCGCCATTATGCCGTTTGCGGTTTCGCACCGTCTGGATTGGAGTTTCCTGAACGCTTCGCCTCTGCCTGTTCAGCAGTGTTCATCACTGGCGGGATGAACGAAATGATGGTGTCGCCTGCACGTGGTTCCGGACGCGCCGCATGAGTAAAGAAGCGCAACCGTCCACTTGCCCTCAGCAGAAGCAGCATATTTGAGCTTTCGGGCAGGCGTTCCTTGGCGTCTTCGAAATCAAATTCTTCCGACAATTTGGTCTTGCGGAAGGTCCACCCCTGCGCCTGCCTTTCATTGACATCGGACACACCAAATCCGGACTCGAACAAGGCCCGTCCGCGGATGGAATCCGGCAAAGCATGTCGATCATCAGAATCCACATCTTCGCCCAATTGATAGACCGAATCCCGCCCAATCTCATGCGCAAATTCGTTGCAGACCAGAGCATTATACGCCTCGTTATCAGACGCTGCGACCAACACCTGAAACGGGGTCAAATCCAGATTGTGCTCGGTCGCTTCATTCAGGATTTCTCCGTGATAAAATGGCAAGCCTTCGCGCCGCGCAGAGCCAAGCCGCTGCCAGCTTGAATCAACGATCATCACCGGTGTTTTGAGCGCGATCATCTCCTTGGCCAAGGCCATCGTCCACGGTGTACTGCCCACGATCAAGAGCCCCGGACGGGTCGAGCCCTTAACTTTCAGCAGCTTCGCCACCAAATCGACCGTGAAGCCGTGTGCAACAATGGTCACAAAGACCACAGCGAAGCTGAGGCCAATCAGGACATTGCCATCGCTGTAGCCCAGATCGGTCAGTCGCAAGGCAAACAGACCTGAAATGGCCACCAGCACGATGCCGCGCGGGGCGATCCAGGCGACAAACAATCGTTCGTTCCATGGGACTGAGCTACCAAGCAGGCTGATTAGCACCGTCAATGGCCGGACGAGGAACAACAGCGCCAGCAGGAAGAAGCCGAAGCGCCAATTGAAATACTGCATGTCGGAAAATTCGAGGCTGGCTGACAAGATTATGAAGATGCCTGACACCAGCAGGACCGCGATATTTTCCTTGAACGGATGGATGCTGCGCAAGCTAGAGACGCCCAAATTCGCGAGCGTGATACCCATCACCGTGACCGCGACCAAGCCGGCTTCATGTTCGATCTTGTTCGAGACCACGAACACCGCGATGACCACGGTGAACAGTACGGGCACTTTGAGATATTCTGGCACGGCGCCGCGCGGGAACAGGAACGCGATCATTCGCGCGGCGACATAACCGATCAACCCCGCGACAATGGCAGCAATGATCAGAGGCGGCACCACTTCGACCAAGGAGGCGCCAGGCGAGTCCGCCAGCTTGCGAAAATATTCATACGCAATCACCGCGCACAGGGCGCCGGTGGGATCATTGACGATGGCTTCCCACTTAAGAATTGAACCAGGCCGCGTTTGCACCTTGGATTGCCGCAATAACGGCAGGACAACGGTCGGGCCCGTTACAACCAGGATTCCTCCAAACAAGATGGCCACCGGCCAAACCAGACCTGCAATGTAAAACCCAGCGGCCGAGCCCAAAGCCCAGCCCACCAACACACCGATGGTGGCTAATCGCCAGACCGCTTCTCCCGAATGACGCAGTTCGCGCAGATCAAGACTGAGCCCGCCTTCGAACAGGATCAAGGCAACGCCAATGCCGATCATAGGCTCTAGCAAGTCGCCAAAAGCTGCATTGGGATCGAGCAGGCCCGTGACCGGCCCCGCCATAAAGCCAGCGAACAACATCAGCACAATGGCTGGCCAGCCAGTACGCCAAGCAATCCATTGAGCACCGATGCCCAAGGCGCCAATTAAAGCAATTGTAAGCGGTTGCGACTCCATCACCGAAGGAGGTGAACCCTCAAGTGATCAATGGCAAGTCTGCAGTTCATATCAAGGCTATGCGGCTGGAATGAAACGGTCGGCTTAGTCGCCATCAAACTGCATCAATGATTGCACCTCAAGCCCCGCATCGCGCAGCTTCTGCGCCCCTCGTAGATCGGGCAGGTCAATTACGAACAAGGCGTGGTCAAGCCGGGCGCCTACCTGCCCTAGCAATTGGGCAGCAGCCAGTGCGGTGCCGCCGGTTGCAATCAGATCATCGACCATCACCACATGCTGGCCAGGATCAATCGCGCCCGCGTCCACTTCCAACCGGTCAGTGCCATATTCCAGCTGATAATCGACCCCAATGGTTTCGACCGGTAATTTCCCTGGCTTGCGGATCGGGACGAAACCGATCCCCATATGGGCGGCTACGGCCGCACCAAAGATGAAGCCGCGCGCCTCCATGCCGGCAATGGCTTCTGCTCCGGCCAGCTGTGCCCTATTGGCCAAATGCTCGACAGTGGCCCGCAAGCCCCGTCCATGCCCGATTAAGGTGGTGATGTCGCGAAACTGAACGCCCGGCTGCGGAAAGTCAGGCACCGTTCGGATCAAGGCTTTCAATTCATCCGGGCTCATACTGGCTATCCCCTAATTGAGTATCCCGCAAAAGAAAGCGCCCCGCCATCGCTGGGATGGAGGGGCGCTGATTTGTCAGATTGCTAAATCCGAGCTTTCACTCGTTCAGTCTTCCTTGCGCGGCTTCACCGAAGACCAAATCTGCTTCTTTGACAGCCAAGCCAGAATGGTGGCGAACAGCAAGAAGCCCAACACTGGCCAACCGGTCTGCTTGCGTTTCATCATGGTGGGCTCTGCCGTCCATGTCAGGAACGCTGCGACATCTTTGGACATCTGCGAGATCGTCGCTTCGGTGCCATCGGAATAGGTAACCTGTCCATCGGCCGTCAAAGGTGGCGCCATCGCGATGTTCACATTGGGGAAGTATTTGTTGAAATACAGTCCCGTCGGCGTCTCGAACTCAGGATATTCTGCCAGCTTCGCCGGATCGGGTTCGCCATAACCAACCAGCAGAGCATACAGGTAATTCGAACCGTCCTTGCGCGCCTTGGTCATCAACGACAAATCCGGTGGGATCGCGTTGTTATTGGCCGCAGCAGCAGCAACGCTGTTGGGATAAGGTGATGGGAATTTATCCGTAGGCAGGCCTGGACGCGAAGTGGCCTCGCCCGTGTTTGGATCTATGCCGGGAACCTGCCAACTGGCCGCCTCTGCTTTGACCTGGCCTTCATCATAGCCAAGATCTGCCAGATTGCGGAACGCAACATAGTTGAGACTGTGGCAGGCAGAGCAGACTTCCTTGTAAACCTGATAGCCGCGTTGCAGCTGTTGGCGGTCCCAATTGCCAACCGGGCCATCAAAGCTGAAGCCACCTTCAGGACCGCGGACCTTTTCATGCAAAGCATATTCGGCCGATTGCTCGCCCATGCCTTCTGTCATGACGACATAGGCGCCCTTACCAAAGGACCACAGGGCCGCGATGGCGAAGCCAAGCCCGGCTAAGATGGAGATAAGACGGATCATGAGCCAATCATTCCTATATTCTCAAGCCGGCCGTTCACGCCGAAGTCTCTGCTGGTTTGGTGCCCGCAGCCGGTTCATCCTTGCCCAGCACAGCTTCTGTGATTGAGTAGGGCAATGGTCGTGGCTTTTCGATCTGGCTGATGATCGGCAAGATCACCAGGAAGTGCAGGAAGTAATATGCCGTCGCCAGCTGACTCAGCATAATGTAAGGTTCTTCCGCATGCGCTCCGCCGAGGTAAAACAGCAGGGCCATATCCGCCATCAAGATCCAGAAGAAGATGCGGAACAGCGGGCGATAATGACCTGAACGAACCGGGCTCTTGTCGAGCCATGGCAGGATAAACCAGATCAGGATCGACGCGAACATCGCAATCACACCCAAAAGCTTGGCCGGAACGAAGAAGAAGTCGAAGGTGAAGGCCCGCAGGATCGCGTAGAATGGATAGAAATACCATTCAGGCACAATCAGCGCCGGCGTCGAAAGCGGGTTCGCCTCGATATAATTGTCTGGATGGCCCAGCATGTTGGGCAGGAAGAACACCATAATCGTGAACACGATCAGGACGACGCCCAGGCCAAAGCCGTCTTTGGCTGTGTAATAGGGGTGGAACGGAACCGTATCCGATTCCTTCTTTACTTCTACGCCTGTCGGATTGGATGATCCGGGAATGTGCAGCGCCCAAATGTGCAGGATGACAACGCCCGCAATCACAAATGGCAGCAAGAAGTGCAGCGAGAAGAAGCGGTTCAAAGCGGCATCATCGGGAGCAAAGCCGCCCAGCAGCCATACCTGCAATGGCTCACCCACCACCGGGATGGCGCCAAACAGGCCGGTAATCACCTTGGCACCCCAGAAGCTCATCTGCCCCCAAGGAAGCACATAACCCATGAAGGCGGTTGCCATCATCAGCAGGAAGATGACCACGCCCAACAGCCAGATCATTTCGCGAGGAGCTTTATAGGACGAGTAAAAGAATCCGCGGAAAATATGCAGGTAGATCACGATGAAAAAGAAGCTGGCGCCATTGGCGTGCATGTAACGCATCAACCAGCCCCAGTTCACATCGCGCATGATGTGTTCAACCTTGGCAAAGGCAACCGTTGCATCCGATGCATAATGCATGGCCAGAACAACGCCGGTGATGATCTGCAAAACGAGGAAAAATCCGGCAAGAACGCCGAAATTCCACATGTAGTTCAGATTGCGCGGCACCGGATAGCCGGCACCAACAGCATTATAGACCAGTCGAGGCAGCGGTAGCCGCTCGTCCAACCATTTGGTGACACCGGTTTGCGGTTCGTATTGGCGTGCCCAGGAAAAGCTCATCTAATCAATCTCTCTGATTTCAGCCGACACGAATGACGGAATCGGACGTGAATTCATATTCGGGTACTTCGAGGTTGGTCGGCGCGGGGCCTTTGCGGATGCGGCCAGCCGTATCGTAGTGCGAACCATGGCAAGGGCAGAAATAGCCGCCATACTCGCCTTTGTTTTCGCCTTCTGCAGCGCCCAAAGGCACACAGCCAAGGTGCGTACAAACGCCCATTGTTACCAGAACATCGCCGTGACCTTCTTTGGTCCGGTCCGCCAAAGTTTGCGGATCGCGCAGATCGTCCAGTCCTACGGCATTGGCCTCAGCCAGTTCAGCAGCGGTCAGGCGACGAACAAACAAAGGTTGCTTGCGGAAGATTGCCTTGATCGCCTGGCCAGGAGCAATCGCGCCTGTGTCCAATTCCGTGCTGCTTTCTGCAAGCACGTCAGCAGATGGAGCCATTTGGCTGATCAACGGAAACAGCGTTGCCGCTCCGCCAATGCCAGCAAAGCTAACTGCTGCGATATTGATGAAATCTCGGCGCCGAACCCCATCATCGCCTTCGCCGACGATCATATCTGCGGTTGCTGTGCCTGTTGATTCAGCCATTACACCTAACCTTGCTCAGTCCACTCACCCGGGCAATGATTCGCCAGGTGCTAATTTACCAAACCCGTCAGGAAGCCAAGTGACTTTCACCGCTGCCTGACCAGCATTCAGGATGGTGGCCGAAATTTTGCCCCTCACCCCGATTTGGCGCGCTGATAGCGCCAATGCCGCACAATGCCAACCGCCTTTTAAACATGCATAGTTCAGTTTTTTGCAAGAGCGATCATGCTGATTTGCCGGCCATAGTTGGCTTGGCCGCGATGGGTTGCCCGGCGGAAAGAGTAAAACCGGTCGGCTTGCTCGTAAGTATCCAGACCAAGATCGACAATATTCCCCGCCCCAAAACCGCGCAAACGCGCGCCGATATAGGCGGGCAGATCAAACTGCCAGTGCCCCGGTCTACCCGGCGCAAAAAAGGCGGAGGCTCCATCGCCAAACATCTGCTTGAAACCGTCGTCCACCTCATAACTGGACTGGGCGATGGTGGGGCCAATTACCACATTTGTCCGGTCGCGCTGAGCGCCAAGCGCTTCCATTGCTTCCAGAGTGTTTTCCAAAACTCCGTCATGCGCTCCTCGCCATCCGGCATGCGCTGCACCGATGACACCAGCGGTTTTGTCAACAAGCAGGACAGGCGCGCAATCGGCCGTGACAATGCCAAGCGTGATGCCCTGTTGCGATGTCACCAACGCATCGGCTACGGGTCGGCCTGTCGCCTCATCGCTCCACGCATTGGTTACATGAAGAACATCGGCTGAATGGACTTGATGCGGTGCAGCCAAAACGCTTCCGGGCGAAATCGTGTTGCAGGCCTTCTGACGGGCAGATCGAATGGCATCTGCATCTCCTTCTGCGCCAAAGCCGAACTGCAGTCGCTCGCCTTCATGCCCGAAAAAGCCGTGCGGCACGCCTTCCAGCGCATCGCAAATAATCGGATTCGCCAAGGCCACGTCAGCCAAGCGAACGGGCAACTTGTTCATGCACATCGCGCGACAGCTTGGGGGCCGCCAAGATCCGTTCCAGCTGCGCCTTCATCAGTGCAGCGCGGCCGTCTTCGATCCTGCGCCACCGTCCCAGCGGCGGAACAAAACGCGCGGCCGTGCTGGAGTTAATAGGGTCCAATGCCAAAATGAAATCGGCAATCATGCGATACCCTTCTCCGCTAGGTTCATGGAACGCCTGCGGATTGCCGGCAAAGGCCATGTAGAGCGCGCGAGCGCGATTGGGGTTTTGCAGGTTGAAGTCCGGATGCTCAGCCAGCGCTTTGACATGCTCCAACACGTTGGGATGCTGCGACCACGCCTGCAAAGAGAACCATTTGTCGATCACCAAATCATTGCCGCGATAACGATTGTAGAAATCGATCAGAGCCTCGGTCCGCTCCTTCACCTCCAAGCCTGTCAACACGTTCAATGCACCTTGGCGGTCAGTCATGTTGTCAGCCGAGGCATATTGATCAGCAGCAATACCCGCAGCACGTTCATGATCCGATGCCGCAAGATAAGCGAGAGCTTGCGACTTTACCTTGCGCGCACCGCGCCCGTTTGGATCATCGAAAGCAACCTGTTTTACGCGGCCATAAAGAGTGTCCAACTCGGTTTGCAATGCGGTCGCCATAGCCAAGCGCAAACCTTCGCGCGCTGAATGCACCGCGCCCGGATCTGCTTTACCGATCTGTTCCATCAAATAGGCAGGGCTGGGCAACATCATCAATTCGCCGCGCATGGAATCATCCAATGCCTCGTCGGTCAGGATAGACCGCATGGCGGTGATCACAGCTGCCTCGCCTTTGGACTGGGCATCACCATCCAAGGCGCCCGTAGAAACACCTACCAATTGACGCGAAGCCAATTCTTGCAGAGCCTCGTAACGGGCAAATGTATCGTCATCATGCTGGGCCAGGAACACCAGCTGATCTTGCGGCACCGATCGAGTGATCGTGACCGGTGCGGAAAATCCGCGATTGATCGAAACAATCGGAGGCTTCTCAAAACCCTTGAAGTTCCAGCCCTTCTGCGCCTCATCCATGATGAGCAGTTGTTCACCCTGATGCTTGCCTGTGTCCGGATCGAACAAGGCAACCCGCAAGGGAATGGGCATGGGCGATTTGTCCGGCTGACCCGGCGTGGCAGGCACTTCCTGCTTCATTGCCAGCAGAGTTGTCTTGTTTGAATGGAGCACCGAGACATCAACCTTGGGCGTGCCTGCTTGCGAATACCACAGGCGGAACTGTGTCAGATCAACCTCTGCTCCATCTTCAATCGAGGTGACAAAGTCTTCGCAAGTGGCCGCCTCTCCATCATGCCGATCAAAATACAGATCGGTGCCTTTGCGGAAGCGTTCTGGCCCGACCATTGTGCGCATCATGCGGATGACTTCCGCGCCTTTGTTGTAGACTGTCGCCGTGTAGAAATTGTTGATTTCCTGATAGCTGTCAGGCCGGATCGGATGCGCCAGCGGACCGGAATCTTCGGGGAATTGCGCCGCACGCAGGATGCGGACATCTTCGATACGCTTTACCGCTTCACCCTGCATATCCTGGCTGAACAATTGATCGCGCAAGACCGTGAAGCCCTCTTTTAGGCTAAGCTGGAACCAGTCCTGACAGGTGATGCGATTGCCCGACCAATTGTGAAAATATTCATGCCCGATAACACCCTCGATCGCGTCAAAATCAGCATCGGTGGCGGTATCAGGATCGGCCAACACATATTTGGTGTTGAAGACATTCAGGCCCTTATTCTCCATGGCGCCCATATTGAAGTCAGACACGGCAACAATATTGTACAGATCGAGATCATATTCGCGGCCGAAGGCTTCTTCGTCCCACTTCATCGATTTCTTGAGCGATTCCATCGCATGGTCGGTGCGCGCCAGATCTTCCTCGCGGACCCATACATTCAACTCAACCTCACGGCCGGAACAGGTTGTAAAGCTAGAGGAATTGGCGACAAGATCACCGGCAACCAGAGCGAACAGATAAGATGGCTTTGGCCAAGGGTCATGCCATTCGGCAAAATGGCGCCCATCATCCAAATCGCCCGAGGACACCATGTTACCATTGCACAGCAGGATCGGAAATGCGCTTTTGGAACCCTCCATCCGCACGCTGTAGGTAGAAAGCACATCGGGCCGATCGGGGTAGAAGGTGATCCTGCGGAACCCTTCTGCTTCACATTGCGTGCACAGCATCCCGCCTGAAGCATACAGTCCCATCAGCTGCAAATTTGCAGCAGGTTCTAGAAGCGTAACGATCTCGACTTCGTGACTATCACCTGGAAGGGTTAGCTCAAGCGTGCTGCCATCCATGCGCCAATTGTTGGATTGCTTGCCATCCACCATGACCGAATGAGCTTCGATCGCATCGCCATCGAGCCGGAGGATAGGCGAGGCCTCAGCGTCCGTGTTCCGCTCGACCATCAAGGTTGAAACGACGCGCGTTTGATCGACGCCAAGGTCAAATTCCAAACGCGTTTCCGGCACACGCCACGGGTAGGGTTGGTAATCCTCACGCAGGATCGTCAATGGCTCAGGCGAAGGCGCCGCGTCTGCCATGGCTGTGTTTCCATTTGGGTCGGTTGGTTTCGAAGCAATATCCATAACGCTTATCTAAGCGCATAATCGCCGTGGTCCAGCCCCTGCTTTTTCAAGTCGCAAGCAATATTCGTGCGCTGGTAGGCCGGGTTCTTCAGCGTTGACAGTCCTGAAGCTTGAATCCAGTAATGCTGGTTGGGAGATAGCGAATTGATAGCCTTGGATTTATTGGCGGCCAGCAGCGGAATGGATGTGAACGCGGCTACTCGCGCCTATCTCGACACGCTCCAAGGCCCTGCACGCGAACAATCCGATGCCTATTTCGAAGGAACCTATTGGCTTTTATTGTGGGGTACACTGGTAACTGTCGCAATTGACTGGATAATACTTCGATCCAAAATGTCGGTGGGTTTCCGAGCGTTGGGCGAGAGACTGTTCAGCAACTCGTTCATGGTGACTTGGGTCACTGCATTTCTCTATGTGGTGGTCACCACTGTGGTTGCACTGCCTTGGACAATCTACACCGGCTATATCCGCGAGAAGCAATATGATCTGCTCGACTTAGACTTCGGACCTTGGTTTTCCGACCAGCTTACCAGCTTTGCAATCAGCTTGGTTGTGGGACCCTTGGCGATTGCCGTGGTTTATGCCGTCATTCAACGGGCGCAGAAAACTTGGTGGGTTTTGGGCACCGCGGTGACAGGCGTGATCTTGATGGTGGGTATGATCCTATCACCGGTGTTCATAGCGCCCTTGTTCAACACCTATAGCGAAATGGAAGATGGACCGGTTAGGGACCGCATCGTCGCCATAGCGCAGGATTATGATGTGCCGACCGACAAGATTTATGTGTTTGATCAATCCAAACAGGACAAGCGCATCTCGGCCAATGTGTCAGGGTTTGGCCCTACCATCCGGATAGCGTTGAACGACAATCTGCTTGAGCGAACCACCGATGATGAAGTGCTGGCCGTTACTGCGCATGAGCTGGGTCATTATGTGTTGAACCATGGCGCGTGGCGGGTCGCAACCTTCATGTCGATCATCGGTCTTGGACTGTTTCTTACCAGCCGCATGGCCCCCGTGCTGATCCATCGCTTTGGCCAGAAATGGGGTATTCGTGATCTGGGTGATCCAGCATCCATTCCAGTCTTGGCTATCATTTTGTCGATCTATTTCCTGCTGGCGACCCCGCTGATTAATAACATCATCAGGCTTCAAGAAAGCCAGGCTGATGCGTTTGGTTTGCAGGCAGCAAAAGAGCCCGATGCATTCGCCAGGGCAGCGATGCGCCTATCAGAATATCGCAAGCTTGAGCCATCGGGGCTCGAGGAATTTTTGTTCTACACGCATCCGTCAGGACAAACGCGCGTGCGCCATTCCATGCAATGGAAGGCAGACAATGTACCCGATGCCACCATTACGCCTCCGCCCGCTGGCTATCTCGAAAATTAGGTTGGTTTGGCATCAATGGCCGGTCATCTTCTCATCTTTGGCTTAGGCTATACTGCAGGTAGATTAGCCTCTGCCTTAAGGGCGCAAGGCTGGGACGTTTCGGCCACCGGAAGCGCGGGCGATATCGACTTCGATGACCACGAAGCGGTGACCAATGCGCTTCATCGCGCGACCCATGTCTTGTCGTCGGTCCCGCCAGATCGGGAAAGCGGGCTGGACCCGGTGCTCAATTCTTATAGGCAATCCTTCGGCGATGCTTGGTATGGCTATCTGTCATCAACCGGGGTTTATGGCGATCAACAAGGCGCGTGGGTGGACGAAAGCGCGCCAATTGGGATTGGTCGCCGCAATGCACGTTCGCAGGCTGATGCTGACTGGATGAAGCTGGGAGCGCGAGTATTCCGACTGCCGGGAATTTACGGGCCCGGCCGAAGTGCTCTTGATCGTGTGCAGCAGGGCAAAGCGCGCCGGATTGATATGCCTGGTCAAGTGTTTAGCCGCATCCATGTTGACGACATTGTCAGCGCAATTGTGGCTGCTTTGGACAATGCGGCACCGGCAGGCGCTTACAATATTTCCGATGACCTACCCGCAAGCGGAAATGCCGTGACGGAATATGCCTGCCAGCTGTTGGGGCTAGAGCCTCCGCCCATGCAAACATTGGAAGACGCCAGTTTGTCCGAAATGGCGCGTGGTTTCTATTCCGAAAACAGGCGCGTGGCCAATGGCAAAGCCAAACGTGTGCTGGGTTGGCAGCCACGCTATCCCACTTTTCGCGAGGGCCTAGCGGCGCTGCTTTGATCGGAGCGCCAGCACCATGCCCACCACCGCAAGCGCCACCCCGCCAATCGTCAGCGCGGTCCAGCGGTAATCTTCAAACAGAGTGGAGATCGCCATGGCGACAGATATCGTCAGGATCGAATTATAGGCGGTTCTGCCCGCCCCAATCTCGCGCACCAAATTGTAATGTAGCGGGAAAGTGATGACCGAACCAATCAGCGCCAGATAGACAATGCCTATCCAATAGCCGGTATCTGTCGGCAATGGGGGGGCACCGGCTGTAATGAATGCAAAGCCAAAGTCGAACACGGTTCCATACAGCATCGCCCAAGCCAACAGGCTGACCATTGGCACCGCGCGACCAACTGGGTTGGCCTGGATCACATTGGCGACCGATGCGGACAGGATGCCTAGCATGGCAAGTACAATTCCCAAGCCGACATTGCCGCCGACAACTCCGGCGTCCGGATTGGCCAGATATTCATGCGCGAGCAGGAAGGAGACGCCCACAATCGCAATGAGGCTACCCATCACGAAGCCGCCTTGCACACGTTCGCCTAAGAACCAACGCGCAAATAAGGCGTTGGGTACCATCAGCAGGCCGAACATCATCGCGACAATGCCCGAGGTGACGTATAATTCGGCATGATAGACAAACAGGAAATTGCCGCTGAACTGAAACAAGCCGACCAGCACGGCCAGTCTATGTTCTGGCCTGGTCAGCAACAGTCGTCGGTTCATGACAAAGGCGACAAGGAACAGCGCGGGCGTTGCCAAGGCGAAGCGATAAAACACCGACCACGCCGCTGGCACGCCGTCAATTTGGCCGGTGATGACGAACCAGGTCGAACCCCAGATTGTTCCGGTCAGCACAAAGGGCAGAATGATCTTCCACCTCAGCAAACTGGTCTGTGATGGACTCACAGCGAGGCGATGGCTTGACCCAGCCCCTGTGCGTCTTCGCTGCGGGTATTCCAGGCTGTTACGAAACGGGCCGCATCTGCGCCCCAATCATAGAAGTCGAACCCCTGGCCGCGCAAAGCTGCCCTTTCAGATTCAGACAATTGCACAAACAGCTCGTTTGCTTCGACCGCATGCAGCAGCCGGTCGCCGCACCCGGCAGCGATCTCTTGTGCGGCACCATTGGCATGGCGGGCATTGGCCAGCCACAAATCCTCATCCAACATGGCAAGGATCTGGGCCGCCAAATAGCGCCCCTTGCATTGCAAATGGCCGCCACGCTTGCGGCGATATTTCACCATGTCAGCCTGAGCTGGGTCGAACAGCACCACTGCCTCCGCGCCCATCCCGCCGTTCTTGATGAAGCCAAAGGCCAAACTATCTACCGGTCCCGCCGCGGTAACAGGATCGCCGCCCAAAAATGCCGCAGCATTGGCAAATCGAGCCCCATCCATGTGCAGGCCCAGCCCGCGTTTCTGTGCAAAGTCACCCAAAGCGGCCAATTCCTGGCTATTATAGCTGCGACCATATTCGCTCGCCTGCGTTATCGAGATGGCATGGGGTTGAACCTGATGCACATCATCGCGGATCGGATCGATCAGGGCAGCAATGCCTTCAGGCGTCAATCTTCCGCCCTCGCCCTGCGCCAGCATCAGCTTTGCGCCATGCAGATAAAAGCCCGGAGCACCGCCCTCATCCACTTCAATATGAGCCTCTTCGTGGCACACCACGCCACCATGGGGCTGCACCATGGTAGCCAGCGCCAGACAATTGGCGGCCGTGCCTGTTGCCACCCACAATGCGGCGCATTCGCGCCCGAACAAATCGCTGAAACGCGCGTCCAGTTCTGCTGAAAGAGCATCGCCATCATAGGGGTTATCGGCCTGGTCAGCTGCGTGCATCGCCTCCCACACCTTAGGGTGAACCGCAGCGGCATTATCAGAAAGAAACTGGCTCATAGCCGATTGCCTCTAATGCGCATGGCGCAAGACGCAAGCCGTAGCAGGCTTGCAAGCCTATTTGGAGCGCAGGAATTCTGTTTTTTTGGATTAAGCGCTCGCCGTGCTAGACCGCTATAGCGATTATGCACAAACTGGAGGCAATATGAAGATTACGACCACGGCAGCTCTGGGCGCCATTGCGCTTGCGACTTTGGCACCTGAAAGCGCAGCGGCGCAAGATGCGCGTTCATTGAGTGATCTGGTAGGTGCACGTGCCGGACAAGCTGAGATGAGCGTTACTCAGCGCGGTTTTACATATATCACTGGCAACGTCGGAAGGCATAATTCCAAGCACACCTACTGGTGGAACGGTCGTTCAAAAAACTGCGTCCATATCGTGACTAGGGACGGGAGATATGCACGAATTACCGATGCGTCGAAATCGGATTGTAACCAGAAAAGCAGTAGTAATGGGGCTGCGGTAGCTGTTGGCGCTGTAGTTGGAGCGGCAGTAATCGGAGCCTTATTGGGCGGGCATAAAAAGCACCATCATGACGATGATCGTCATCAAGAAGACTATGCAAGCGAGGCTCAATTCGACCGCGGCTATAATGATGGGCTGCACAATATGCCCTACCACAATTATGATCGCGGCGATGCCTATGCCAATGGGTATGCCGCCGGCGTCGACCAGAGACGACTGAACACACAAAGTCATCACGGTCATGGCGGATATGACCGCAAAGCCCGATTCAAGGATTTGATAGGCGACCGCGGACCCAGTGCACGTAGCGCATTGGGTAATCGTGGCTTTGTCCGGGTGGATCGATTTGGCGACGACAATACCCGCTACTCGATAATGTGGCGTGAACGCAGCCAGCAATGTCTGCAGGTAACTATCGCCGATGGCCGGGTGTATGATATCCGTGATATCGGTCGGCACCCCAAATGCCGATAAGCCATTACGTTTAACGTAACTGCGAGAAATCGGTCGAGGCAATGCTTTCGATCACATGGCGGCGCAATTGCCTGGCACGCTCGATCGGCACGCCCGGGATTACAAAAATTCCTCCGGCCAAGCCCAAATGTACCGTAGCATAACCGCGTCTGCGTGCGATTGGGCCTTGGCTCAGCCCCACCGAGTGTAGTTTAATCCGCGAGGCAATCTGCGTGCGCGGAGCAAACAGCCCCCTACTGGCAAAGATCTGCGTATGATCGATGGCATGGCGATGAAACCGCCAAGCATAATAATTGGCACACGCAACAACCACAGCCAACACAAGGGGAATGAGCACAAACCCAGCAGGAGCAAATATCGCGGTCGGGATGGCCGCAATCGCAAAGAATGCGCTGCCCAGGATGATGCTATCGGTCCGATACAATTTGCTCGCGAGATGCCAATCCAGCTGTGCATCCGGAGGCCTGAAGCCAGCCGCCCTGATCACCGGCTCCAGCTCTTCAGCCTGCGCAAATGGGGCCACTGTATGGTTGGCCGAACCGCTGTCTTGCGCCAGGCTGACAAAGTTCAGATCTTGCCAGCCGAACCGGTTGCGCAGCAGCCCGGTGCCAATCTTGATCGCTTGAACGCGATGCGCAGGCATCACCACATCGGTTTTGGTCAGCAAACCTCGGCGACGACGGAAGCCCCGCGGTGTTTGTTCCAACTTGAATTCCCAATCGCGCAAATAGGTGCGCACCAATCCTGTGGCCGAGCCAACCACGAGCAGACCAATCACGCCCAGCAGCGCTCCTAAGGCTTGCCCAACATAACCCAATCCAGACAGCCAACCTTGTTGCTCGGCAATCAAACCGCGCCACAAATCGGCATCCCAGATTTCGTAATCGACAAACCATTCAACATATTGCGACAGGCCAGCCAGCACAGCAAAGACAGCTAGCGAGAACTCGAACAGACCAAAGGTGAACAAGCGCCGATTATCCATCGCAAACAGGACGGTGCTGTCTTCTGCTTCTGGTTCCAACGGAGCAGAAGCGTCTTCACCAACAGCACCGCTCGCGCTGCGCTCAGCGTCACCGGCGACCCCATCTTTGCGATCCCGAACCAGCTCGCGCAGTCGCTCGCCTTCGGCCTCGCCCAGATACAACAGCGAAATATCGTCCCCACCGCCCGAGCCAGTTTCAAACTTTACAGCGACCAGACCGAACAGGCGCGGGACAAGCGATTGCTCGAGGCTAACATCTTGGATGCGTTCAAATGGTACCGATCGCGCCGTGCGCGACAAAATGCCCGATTCAACGCGGATATCTTCTTCGTTCACTTGATAGGTGAATTTTCTCCAGCGCAGAAAGGCGCCGAACGTGCCGACCGCAATCATGACTACACCGGCACAAATCGCCGCGATGATGGCAAGCGAACCCATGCTGCGCATTGAGAAGTAAACCGCAACAATCGGAAGCACTGCATTACGAAGCCCCGCCATGCCTTGCACCACAAAGCTTTTGGGGTCCGTGTGCAGAGCGTCACCCTGCAATGCAGCCGAAGTCGATTGATCAGGCTTTATTGGCTCGCTCATGGCGGGCTCAAATCGACTCGCGCTTGATATGACTGCGGATTTCCTCGCGCATTTCCATCGCTAGCGCCTGTTCCAACCCCGGTAAGTTGACCGAGGAATTCTGGGTCCCGGCGGTGTGCAAAGTCAGCGTGGCAATTCCATAGAACCGCTCCAGTGGACCTTGATCCACATCGATATGCTGGACCCTGCCAAAGGGAACAATGGTGTCGGAATGGAACAAGATCCCGCGCACCACGCGCAAACGGTCTGCGCTCATCTCGTAACCACGCGCAAAATGGCGGCGCGCTGGCAGGCGAATAATCGCTGCCAATGCGATCATGGCAATCGGGATCACCACCATGCCCTTGGGAAAGATATTAGCCTCTTCCACCACAAGCGCCGCGATAAGAAATGGCAAAGCAATTACAGCAGTCTGAACCCGAAGCGCCTTCTTATAATTGATATGCAGCTTGGTCAGATCGCAGGGATCGGCATCTTCCAAACCATCGCCCGGCATTACCGGAGCCTCATCTTGTTTTGCGTCCATCCATCTTACATGGGCAACACGTCACATTCGGGCAAGAGAGAAATCATGCGCGCTGATTAAAGCGGCGGCCGATCAAAGCTGCGGCGATATTGGTTTTCTGGACATCGGTGGTTCCCCCGGCGATGCCCCAGGCAAAGCCATCGCGCACGCGCTGTTCCATTCCGTAATCCTTGTGATAGCCATATCCGCCCATCACTTGCAGACCCATCGCGGTCACTTCGCGGACGATCTCATTAGCATAGCATTTCGCCACCGAGCTTTCATACACCGTCGGCAAGCCATCGTCTTGATTCGCGGCATTGGCCGCAGCGCGATGGATCAACAGACGCGATGCCTCCACCTTCATCGCCATTTCGGCCAGCTTGATCTGGACCGCCTGAAAATCGACAATCGGCTTGCCGAAAGCTTCGCGTTCTTGGGTGTATTGCACCGCCTGCTCCAACGCAGCAGCGGCCACGCCCAGGCTTTGCGTCGCATTGCCGCAACGCTCCAAGCCGAAAGCGCTCATCAATTTGCCGAACCCGCCCGCGCCAACAATGACATTGTCCTGCGACACACGCACATCTTCGATGGCATAATCGGCAGTGGGTATGCCGCGAAAGCCCATCAGTTCTTCGCGCTTGCCAAATTGCATGCCGGGAAGATCTTTCTCCAACAAAATGGCGCCGATACCCTTTGCAGCAGGTTCGTCGTTGAACCGGCAATAAGTCACATAATAGTCGGAATGGCCCCCACCGCTGGTCCAGCGTTTGTAACCGTTCACCACATAATCGCCGCCGTCAGCAATTGCGCGCGTTTTCAAATCGGTTAGCGCCGTACCCGCATCGGGTTCCGACATGGAGACGGCCACCACTTTCTCGCCTGCAATCACTTCGGGCAGGACGCGCGCCTTCATCGCATCAGACCCAAACCGTTCGATGGTGCGCACCGGGCCAACCAATGCCTCAAACACGGGAAAAGCGACCGCGTTTGAAATCTGGGCGAACTCTTCGAGCACCAGCAAAGCCTCGACATGGCCCAGACCGAGGCCGCCATATTCGCTCGGCAAATTGACCCCCAGAAAGCCTAGCTCGCCATATTTGAGCAGCATGTCGTGGGGAACAGGATAGTCCTTTTCCTCCATGTCCCGGGCCAGATCGGGCAATTCAGCGCGGGCAAATTTGCGCGCTGCATCTTGCAACTCGCGCTGTTCGTCGGTCAGGCGGAAATCCATCGTTCGTCCTCTCGCATGTGGTCTTGCGCCTCTCTCTAGCGCATAGCGGCGCGCACGTGCCTAGCGCATTTGTGAGGGGTTGCGCAGGCCAATGCTCGCATAGAGAAGGGTGGCAACAATCATTCCTTTAAGGAGAGATCCCATGACCACACTTCATTCCAGCCTTGGGCCAAACCCGCGCCTCGTTCGTATGTTCTTGGTAGAAAAGGGCATTGGCGAAGACCAGGTAAAGCGCGTTCATTACGACATTATCACGGGCGAAAATCGTCAGGATCAATCCTATCTGGCCAAGAATCCGCTGGGAACCATCCCGACCTTGGAGCTGGATGATGGCACCTGTCTGACCGAAAGCTGGCCGATCTGCGAATATCTGGAAGAAGCGCATCCGCAGCCCAATCTGTTCGGCGAAACAGCCTTGGAGCGCGCCGAAGTGCGTAAATGGGCGCGCCTGTTTGATCAGGAAGTGGTCGTGCCGATGACTATGGGCTTTCGCGCCGGTGGGGGCCGCCCGATGTTCGAGCCGCGCATGAGTGTGGTCTCGGTCGAGGCCGGCGCAGAACTTTCTGCCATGTCCGATGAGAAATGGCGTTGGTTCGATTCTGCTTTGGGCGATAGCAATCATTTTGCCTTGGGCCGCTTCACCTTCGCTGATCTGATTATCTTCTGCTTTGCCAATTTCGGATTCACGGTTGGCTGGAAATTGCCTGAAGGAACCGACAATTTGGCGCGCTTTGTCGAGACGCATAACCAGCGCGAGAGCGCGGGCATCTGGCAACAGGCCGAATAATGCCCGATCTTTCCGGCCCCAAATTGCAAGGGAAAGTCGCGATTGTTACCGGCTGCGCCAGCGGCATTGGCGCAGCAACGCTTGCCCGCTTGCGGGCGGATGGAGCCCAAGTGCTGGGCACCGACATCAATGCCGAGGCTGGGCAGGCACTTTGTAACGAACATGGGGCAAGCTTTGCACAACAGGATGTGTCTGACCGCGCGCGATGGAGCGTGATCGTCGATCAAGCACGCGCGGAATTCGGTCGGCTAGACATACTAGTGAACAATGCCGGCATGGTCACAGGCGCCTCAATCGGAGAGGTTAGCGACGAGATTTGGGACCAAGTCATCGCGGTCAATCTGACCGGGTCGATGGCCGGTTGCCGTGCCGCTATCCGGGTCATGCGAGACAACCCGGGCGGAGCAAAGGGTGCGATCATCAACATATCCTCGACCACAGCGATTGCGCCCTTGCCCAGCGATGTTGGCTATTCCGCAAGCAAAGCCGCGGTGCGGGTGATGTCCAAATCCATTGCAACTTGGTGCGCACAACAGGGACTGGATATTCGCTGCAACACAGTGATCCCGGGCGCCACCGAGACGGGCATTCTCAACGCGGCAGAAGAAAACATGCCGGGCCTAAAGGCCGCTGTGGCCTCCACGTCTCCGATGAACCGTTTGGCCGATCCAGCCGAAACCGCCGCTGCGATTGCCTTTCTCGCGTCAGACGAGTGCCCCTACATGACCGGAGCAGAAATGTTGGTTGATGGGGCAATGATGGCGCTTCACCCCGGCTTTTGAACCGAGATCAGTGGCGCCAATTATGCCGCCATTCTTGCCAGATAGCCGCTGGAGCGCATTTGCGCCGCGGTCCATGCAAACACGGCCATAGATAGCAGGCCAGACACCAAGCATACCGCAAAAACAGCAATTGAAAGAGCCGATGATCCGTATTCCCGGGACAAATTATCGCTGATCGCACCAATGATCGAAAGGCCCGCAGCTTGGCCGACAAGATTGTTGAAGAACAAAGCGACAGCCACAGCAAAGCCGCGCTGGGATGGCTCAACCGCTGCTTGGATGCCGGACAAGATCGGCGCTTGGCTGGCGACATAAATGGCATAGGCAAAGGCAAACCAGATCAGGAAGGGCCAAAACCCTGCTGACGAAAGGCTAATCGCCAAGGGCACCACGCATCCCAAGCTGACAATACCGGGCAGCCAAGCTCGCCAACGCTCGTCGCGCTGGGTCAACCATTGCGCGACATAGCCGCCCAATATGGGGCCCGGGATACCGCCAATCAGAAACGCCAAACCAAGATATAGCCCCACGTCTCCACTGGATATCTCGAAGTTGCGCAGCATCACAGCCGCCATCCAGAATGCGAGCGCATAGCCAATCATGATCTGCACGGCCCAGCCAATAGACAGTCCCATGAACACACGGTTGGCAAGCAGTGATTTGAGCGTTTGGCCAAGCGGCTGTTGCTCGGTTTGCGCGCCCTTTGCAGCAAACCGGCCGCGCAAGGGCTCGCGCACAGTTAGATAAAGGATCAGCCCGATCAGCACGCCTGGCAGGCCCATCAAGATGAACGCATAGCGCCACCCAAACATCTCGTTCAATTGCCCGCCAATGATCAGGCCGCCGGCGGTCCCCATGGTCGCACCCAAGGTCAGGAAGCCCATCGCTTTGGCCAATTCGTGACGGGGAAAATAGTCTGACACCAGCGATTGCGAGGCGGGGCCTGAACACCCTTCGCCAACGCCAACACCGGTCCTGGCAAAAAACAAGGTCCAGAACCCAGTCGCCAAACCGCACAGGGCCGTCATCAAGCTCCAAAAGCCGATCGCGGCAGAGACAATATTCTTGCGCACGGATCGATCAGCCAATCTGGCTGCAGGGAAGCCTACAATCACATAGGTTGCTGCAAAGGCCAGCCCGCCCAACAACCCAATTTCAAAATCGCTGAAGGAAAATTCCGCCTTGATGTCTTCCAACAGGATCGAAAACACCAGCCGGTCCGCAATGGAAAACATGCTGACGACGGTCAGCAGCCCCAACACATACCAGCGATAGTTTGAACCACTATCTGTTGGCTTGGATTGAGGCTCTGCCTCGGGTGAGGACGTTTGGGGTGCCTGGGCCATTCGGCGCGTTATCGCTCGGGCCGGGCGATGAGGCCGTTGTCGACCGGATATTCATTGCCGGTCAAAAACCGGGCTTCGTCTGACGCAAGAAACAGAACCACATTGGCCACGTCACTGGGGTGACCAAGCGAATCCTTGGGCAGCACGCCTTCGGGAATTTCCATGGGCTCCTCACCTGCGCGGCCGGACACGCCCATCACCATGGGTGTTTCGATGCCGCCTGGCATCAATACGTTGACGCGAATTTTGTTGTCTTCATCCTGACAATACATGGCGATGGATTTGGTCATTGAACGGATCGCGCCCTTGGCCGCTGTATAGGCAGGAATATTGCCATACCCGACCAATGATGCGGTGGATGCCATGTTGATGATGGACCCGCCGCCGCTCTTGGCCATCAGGGGAATAGCGTTCTGGCAACCCAGGAAGGTGCCTTCGACATGGATCGCTAGATGCAGACGGAAATGATCGAGCGAACATTCCAGAATGTCCTCGAAGATCACATTGCCTGCATTGTTCACCAGAATATCTAGCCTGCCGTGGCGTTCTTCCACCGCTTGGATCACGTCTTTCCATTGCTGTTCATCGGTTACGTCCAAAGGCAGGGCGTCGCCGCCAATTTGTTCAGCAACTTTATGCGCCAAATCAATCTCGCGGTCGGTCACCACAACATGCGCGCCTTCTGCGGCGAGCCTTTCGCAATCGGCTTTGCCCAAGCCCATTGCTCCCCCGGTTACCAAGGCGACCTTGCCTTCAACCCTTCCAGCCATCAATCTCTCCTCTTATATTTTCATGCGAACCTAAAGAGCGTTTGGCTGCGCACCACTGACTAAAGCGATGGGTTTGAGTGCCTGCTTGGTCAAATTGGCAGTCGTGCGCTGCCACAATGCGGTTAGTTTGGGTTGCGGGAGAAGATAAATGGACCAAGCTGAGGTTGATCAGTTCAAGGCACTGATGGAGTGGGAAGCGCAGCGCAGCGCCCCTCCGGCCGCATTTCCCAAACTGCCTGATATGCCCGCGGCGCGTTATACGTCTGAAGAATATTACGAGTTAGAACGGACCCAGGTGTTCCGCAAAAGCTGGTTGTTTGCTGGCCATATTGACGAAATTCCAGAACCTGGTTGTTATATGCGCTGGCATAATGCGGGCGATCCGATTGTCATCGTGCATGGCATGGATGGCGTGGTTCGGGCGTTTTACAACACGTGCCGGCATCGTGGCGCGCCTGTGGTCACGCAAGACTTTGGCAAGTCCAGTCGGCTGATGTGCGGATACCACAATTGGACCTACAAAACTGATGGGACATTGATTGGCGTTCCCGAGCGGCAAGATTTCCCGCCCGACTTTGACATGTCCTGCCGCGGGCTGCTGCCTGTTCGCTGCGAAATGTATGGCAATGTCATCTTCGTCAATTTCGATCCCGAAGCCCCCACCCTGTTGGAATATCTGGGGCCGATAGCTGACGAATGGGAAGAGTTTGGCTTTGGCAATCTGCGCCTGGCAGCTCGTCATAGTTTTGACCTCAATTGCAATTGGAAGGTCGCGATGGAGGCCAATATGGAGGTCTATCATGTGCCCTTCATCCACCCCACTACGGTTGCGCCGCTGGTCGACCCAAAACGCAATGTAAATACGATGTACCCCAATGGTCACGCGCGCATGTTGGCGCCTGCCCCGCAAGAGACAGACCGCGAGCATGTTCGGGCGATCGATTCACCTCCCGAATGGAAGCAAATCGAAACTGTCGGAGAATTCGGGCGGACCGCGACGCAAAGCTATACTTTGTTCCCCAATTGGGTCTCTCCGCTGTCCAATTTCTTTGTACCGCCCTTGGTGTTTTGGCCCACATCGCTCAACACCACCCGGCTGGAACTGGTCACGATGGCTCCTGATTGGGGATATGGTCCCGCCCCGGATCTTTGGACAGTCCCGGATGAAACCCAGCCCAATGGCCGGAATATGAGCCCGATCATTTTGGAGGACACGCAATTTGGCGAGGCCATCCAGCAATCCATGCAAAGCGAAGCCTTCAAAAGCGTTCCGTTGAGCTATCAAGAGGCGCGTATTTACAGCTTCCACCAGAATTTGGATCGGATGATCGGGGCCAATCGGGTGCCCGATCACCTGCGAATTGAACCGGTTATCGGTGAGGAATGGGTTTGGCCTAACGATCCGCGTGTGGCAGAGATGAACGCAGCCCAAGGGCAGTAATCACCGCAAGATCAGCATAGTGTGTTGCCCAAATGACGCAACAAACCCCCTGTTCCTATCGTTTTTGCCAAATGTGCGCCTGCAGGCTCCACCATACAAAACCTATTAAGTCCGAATGACGCTACGTCATCAGGATGTGGGACGACAGGCACGGGCCTAGAACGCTCGGCCACCTAGGGAGAGACCGATCATGACAAGTCTATACAAGCGTAATCCATCTTCGCTTCGCACGATGTTGCTAGGCGGGGCTGCATTGGCCGCGATGTCAGGCATCAGCACTACAGCCTATGCGCAAGACAACGCATCAGATCCTCAAGCGACTGATGATACTGAATATGATGATCGGGTCATCATCGTTCAGGCGCGCCGCCAGGACGAAACGCTGCAGGAAGTGCCTGTCACCATCACCAGCGTCGGAGCGGAAACGCTCGAGAAATACAGCGTCGACCAAGTGGCTGACGTTACTGGCCGCGTGCCAACACTGAATGTGCAGGTTGGTGGCTCAGGCTCGGGCGGTCAGCTCTCGTTACGCGGCGTTGGTTCCTCCAATATCTCTGCTGCTTTCGATTCAGCCGTGGCGTTTGATTTCGATGGCGTTCAAGTGTCGACCATGCGCCTGGTTCAAGCAGGCTTCTTCGACACCGCCCAGATCGACGTGTTGAAAGGTCCGCAATCGCTATTCTTTGGTAAGTCTGCTTCTGCCGGTGTGTTCTCGATCCGCTCGGCTGACCCTACCCCCAATTGGGAAGTTGGCGGTAAAGCCTCGTATGAATTTGAAGAAAAAGGCTACACGGTCGGTGGCTATATCTCTGGCCCAATCAGTGACACTTTGGGCATCCGCGTAGCTGCGCAATATAACGACATTGACGAGCTGGTTGAGCTGCAACCGGGCACTCCTGCAGTGAACCAGTTCCGTGGACAGACCAACTTTGTTGGCCGCGTCACGCTCGATTGGGAGCCTGTTGATGGCTTCAACGCGAACTTGAAGATGCAATATGTCAAGAACACTGGCGATGGCGCAATCCAGCATTCCGACATCAATTGCGGCGCCAATGGCATCGCCGATCCAGTATTCTTGCTTGGAGGCGGTCTTGTTATTCCAGCCGGCAACGATTGTAATGATACTGACGGCAAATACTACCTGCCAGATACCGCTGCTCCATTGGCGGTATCGGTCCCAACCGCCACTGGCCCAACCTTGGCTGAAGGTTATGGCGGCGTGCCATTTAGCGAAACCGAACTGTTATTTGGCCGCTTGAAGTTTGACTTTGCGCTGACCGATAATTTGACTTTGGTCTCAACGACCGGCTTCGTCGATCTGGATGCGACCGATTTGGATAACTATTCCTATGTCGGCCAGTTCGCTCCCGGTGTGCCTGCTGGCGTAGGTACGAGCGACCCGCGCAACACGTTGCAGCAGTATACTCAAGAACTTCGTCTTGCGACGGACTTTGATGGTGGGATCAACTTCATGGTTGGCGGCTTTTACGAGTGGCGGAAATTCCTGTTTGATACGTCGCAGCAAGCTGTGAACATTTCCTTGGTCGCACCCGATCCAATCACGGGCTTCACCTTTGACTGGGACAAGGCGCAAGAAACCAAGACAGAAGCGTTCTCGCTCTTTGCCAGCACAATCATCGATCTGAGCGATCAACTCGAACTGTCTGGCGGTGTGCGCTGGACGGACGAGAAAAAGGTATCGCGCATTACGGTCCCATATGTGCATGCCTTCCTGTCCGCGGGACCAGCATTTATTGACAGCGGGTTCTTCTCTGGACCGATTGACTTCAACGACAGCAATATTTCGCCAGAAATTACACTGAAGTATCAAGCCAGCGATGATGTGAACGTCTTTGCCTCGTTCAAAACCGGCTTCAAATCCGGCGGCGTTGACAACTCGGCACTGCCATCTGCTTCGCTGCTCGGTTTCGATGATCCAGACCCAGCGGTTCGTCAGGCGACAGCCGATGCGCTGATCTATCAGTCAGAAACGGCGATTGGCGGCGAGATTGGCTTGAAATCACAGTTCAATGATCGAACAGTGACCTTCAATGCAACGGCCTATTATTATGTGTTCGACGATCTGCAGGTTCAAAACTTTGACGCTGCTGCCATCCAGTTCAACACTTTGAACGCCGGCGAAGTAACCACCAAGGGTATCGATCTGACCTTGGGCTGGCGCCCGAATGTTGAAGGTCTTTCGATCACGGGTAATTTGTCTTATCTCGATGCGGCATTCTCCGATACGTTTGAGACTGCCCCAGGGGTGGACCTTGATGGTCGCGATGCAGCGCGGGCACCTAATCTGTCGGGTAACCTTGCGGTTGATTGGGGCGTTCCTCTCAGCAACTCGCTGGAGCTGAATCTGGCTGGCAACGCCATCTACTCAGGTAGCTACTTCACCAATGAAGATACGTTGAACGATCTGAAGCAAGACAGCTATGTTACCTTCGACGCACAGGTTTCAATCGGTGATCCAGACGGCAAATGGAAATTGGCCCTGATCGGCACCAACCTTGCTGACGAGATTTGGGTGAACACCTCGGGTGGACGTCCATTCCTCGAACCAGGTGTGGGTGATGATTTGGTTGTCACGCAAAACCGTGGTCGCCAGGTCTATGTCGAGGCGAGTTTCAAGTTCTAATCGACGCCAATTGGAAATGAGAAAGGGCGGGCCACATGGGTCCGCCCTTTTCGTATGAGCAGCGCGGTTGCCCCCCCGCCAGCACAAGCCCCTTTCAAAAGTGATGATTGCTCAATTGTCGAGCTAAGCCCAAGATGGTGACAAGATTTGCCACAACTCACCTGAAAACAGCAGGACGATACCCGATGTCTCACCAGCAATTGATCGATATGACCCGCAATCTCATCGCCCATGGCGAGGCGGATACGATGGAATACGCTGACGATGTTTTGCGCGTGCCTGCGTCGGCCTACACCGATCCGGAACAATTCGAGCGCGAGAAGAAGCGCATCTTCCGCCGCCTGCCCTTGATGGTGGCCCCATCATGCGAGCTCCCCAATCCGGGCGATTACAAGGCAATGAATATTTGCGGTGTCCCATTGCTGTTGACGCGCCAGAAAGACGGCAGCGTCACAGCCTTCCTCAATATGTGCACCCACCGCGGCAATCCTGTGGCCAGCAGCGGCACGGGCAATGCCAGCCGTTTCACTTGCGGATATCACGGCTGGACCTTCAAAAATGATGGCGATTTGGTCGGTGTCGCCAGTCCAAAGGACTTTGGCGCCATCGACAAGGCATCGCATTGCCTAACGCGCTTCCCGGTCTATGAAAATGCGGGCCTGATCTGGGCCACGCTCGATCCGGATTCAACACTCGATATCGCCGAATATCTGTGCGGCTATGACGAATTGTTGAAAGCATTTGGGTTTGACGGCTGGCACCTGTTCAGCACGCGCGAATTGTCCGGACCGAACTGGAAAACGGCTTATGATGGCTATCTGGACTTCTATCACCTGCCCGTGCTGCACAAGGACACTTTCGGAGCCGATTTCTACAATCGGGCCAATTTCTTTGAGTTCGGCCCGCACCAGCGGCTTTCAACACCCAGCAAATTTGCGATCAAGGTTTCGAGCGATGATGGCGAGCAGCTCGATCTGACCACAATGGCCGATGATGAGCTGCCTTACGAGGCGCTGGTTCAAGGCGTTTGGACGATCTTCCCTCACATCTCCATCGCCAGCTTTTATGGCGGGGGTCAAAGGGGTGCCTTGATCAGTCAGCTGTTCCCAGGCGAGACCGTTGGTGAAAGCATCACAACACAGTTTTATGTGATGGAGAACGAGCCCAAGGATGACGAATCCATCAAGGCGGCGCATGAACAGTTCGACTTCCTGAAGGTGGTGGTGCGTGACGAGGATTACGCCACCGGCAAGCGTCAGCATGAGGCCTTGCAATCGGGCTTACTGAAAGAAGTGCTGTTCGGGCGCAATGAACGCGGCGGGCAGGTGTTCCATCAGTGGATTGACCGCCTGTCGAAAGCGAGCGACGAGGAATTGCCAGCGATCTTTGCAGCAGAGCAACCTGCTCAGGCGGCAGAATAGCGACTAGCTCTATCGGCACCACGCCAACCAACGCTATTGCGCGGTGTAGCCTCCGTCGACGACAAATTCGGCGCCCATGACATAGCGCGACTCGTCAGAGGCGAGGAACAGCACGCAATTGGCAATATCGACTGGCTCGCCCAGCCGACCGGCGGGAATTGAGGCCTCAATCGCGGCATAATTTTCTGAATTGTCATCCACCGCTGCCTTTTGCATATTGGTACGGATGATGCCGGGATGGACGGTGTTGATGCGAATGCCTTCGGGCGCGGTTTCCAGCGCAGCAGACTTGCTCATCAATTTCACTGCGCCTTTTGTTGCGGCATAGGTAGCGCTGCCTCTGAAACCAACCAGCCCTGCTACCGATGACACATTGATAATCGAGCCGCCCAGGCCCGATTGGCGCATTGCCTTGACGCCCGCCTGCGTGCCCATCAGGCAGCCAGCAACATTGACGTCGAATTGTTTCTGAAGATCATCGACTGCGCTTTCATCGCCGATATCCCCGACCACCAATATCCCTGCATTGTTGACCACAATATCCAGACGGCCATGTTCGGCCAAAACCGCGTCCACAACGCGGTCCCACTCGCCTTGCTTGGTAACATCCAATCCCATCGCGCTTGCTGCTAGATTGCGCGCACGAATGTGATCTGCGGTTTGGTTTGCCCCCGCCTCATCCACGTCTGTCAGAATGACAATCGCGCCTTCTTCCGCCAAACGTTCAGCGATTGACGCGCCAAGGCCCGGGCGCGACGCTCCGCCGGTTACCAAGGCGATCTTTCCCGCTACGCGACCTTCCATCGCTGATTACTTACCCAAACGCCGGGCGGAAATTGCTGTCGCCCCAATCTTGCTTGGGTGCCCATTCTTCCATCGGCTCCAGCTTTCCTTCCAGCTCGGGGAAGCGTTCGTAGACATGGTCCATGTCGACTTCGAACGGCTTGGTGTCGGCGGTGTTGTTGTATTCATAAAAGGCCGAGATGCCTTCTTCCAGGCCGCCCCGCATCTCTTCAGGAATGCCGTCGCCGCCAGCCTGAACCAGCAAACGCCCAAACTCGGCCGGAGTGCATGGGTCATATTTGATCGGCTTTGACAAAGTGTCTGACAGCACTTGAGCAACTTCTGGACCGACCATCCGGCGCGGACCACCAATGTTTAGCCAGGCGCCCTCCATGTCGGGCCGGTCAAGACTGGCCAGCATGAATTTCGCCACATCATCCAGGCTAATCCAATTGGCCTCAAGCGTTGGCTTGTGCGGATAAACATAGCGGCCTTCATTGACGATAAATGGCCGCGCCCAATTGGTCAGCAAATTGTCCATGAACAGTACCGAACCAAACACCGTGCCCGGCGCACCGGAGCGCCACAGCGCATTGATGCCTGCGGTGTTGCCAGCATAGGTATGGGCATCGCCCGGACGATCCGGGATCCAGCTCGACGTGTTCCACACCACGCGTTTTACATCCAGTTCGGCAGCAGCCTTTCCGATGTCCCCCACCAAAACGGCGCGGTCCGCGCGCGCCTGAAGCGGATGCGTGTAGAATATGTAATCGCTGCCCTCCAGCGCCTGCTTATAGGTCGCGGTATCATACAGATCCATTGGGCGGACATCGATGTTTTCGATGCCGTCAATCTTTGCTCCGGCAAAGGGCTCGGCCTGCCGCGAAATCGCGCGAACGTCATATCCAGCGGCCAGAGCCTGCCTCACCTGAGCCATGCCTTGTCGGCCCGATGCGCCAATTACGGTAATGAGTGCCATGCCATCTTCTCCCAAATTGTATGCAGAGAGACTAAGCCGATAGGGTCGATCATGCGCCGCTGCTTTTTGATAGCGCGATTTTGATAGCCAGATTGGCACATCGGCGCTGCTTCCTCACCAGACCTAGCGAAATGACAGGTTGCCGTAACCGCGCGCGGGTTCAAAACTCGGTGCATGAAAAACAGATTCTGGCGTATAGATGCTCGGCCGCAAGGCACCGATTTTGCTGCAGCGTTATCGCTGGTGGAAACGCCCTTGGCAGAGCCTGGTGAGGGCGAGGTAACAATCCGCAATCGCATGCTGTCGATGGATGCAGGCACACGGATGTGGCTGACTGATCGGGAGGATGGCTATCAACCCCCTTTGCCCACAGGCGCACCGATGACGGGGCTGGTCGTGGGCGAAATTTTGGAATCGCGCCATCCCGATTTTTCCGAGGGTGATCTGGTCCGAGCATTTGGCGTATGGGGTGATTATTCCATCGTCGATCCGATCATGGCAGGCGCGGTCAAGCTGGATCCCAGCGTGGAGGATCAGCGCGCGTGGTTTGGGCCATTGGGCATGAATGGCTGGACCGCGCTTTGGGGTGTTGAGGAGACGGGGGCCGCGAAACCCGGCGAAACCGTATTGGTTTCCGCCGCTGCGGGTGCCACCGGAATATTGGCGGTGCAGATCGCCAAATTGCTTGGGTGTCGGTCCGCGGGCATCGCTGGAGGCGCAGACAAAGCCCATTATCTGACCGAGACAATCGGGGTGGACCAAGCATTGGATTACAAGTCCGGCGATCTTGGCGAACAACTGGACTCGCTGGGCGGCATTGACGTGTATTTCGACAATGTCGGTGGCCCGATCCTGGATCAAGTTATCACGCGGATGAATCATTACGGCCGGATCGCGGTGTGCGGCCTGGTATCGGATTACACGTCCGGCCAGCGGACCGCCCCGCAAGAATATGATCAGATCTTGATGCGGCGATTGCGCGTGGAAGGCTTCTTCTCGCCCGACTTTATGGATCAAGGTGAGCGGCTGACGGCGCGCCTGCGCGATTGGCATGAGGCAGGCAAATTGATTATGCCCTATGATGTAACCAAGGGGCTGGAGAATACTCTGGCCGCCTATGACAAACTGTTCACCGGCGGAAATACGGGCAAGGTAATTGTGGAGCTGACCCAATGAGTGCAACTGACACGATCCGATTGGAAGACCGCGAAGCCATTCGCGATGTGTTGACCGCCTATGCCCATGCGGTGGACCGCAGGCAGTGGCAAATCATGCAGCACCTGTTCCACCCCGATGCTGAATTTCAGTTCGGGACCATTTCTGGAGATTGGCAGAATTTTGTCGAGCAAGCGCGCGGCGTAATTGATCCTTGCATCGCAACCCAGCATCAGTTGGGCCAGATCCTGTTCGGTTTCGAGAGCGATACTGTGTGCCATACTGAAACCTATATGACCGCCATGCACACGATCCCGACCGGCCATCCCACGCCCGAGGTCTTTCCCGACAAGGGCAAGATATACTCAGCGGTGATCGCAGGGCGCTATGTTGACAGAATGGAGCTGCGATCGGGCGAATGGCGCATCGCCAAACGCACCGGCCTGTATGATTGGCGCGAGTATCGCGAAGTCGAAGGCGTAGACATGAGCGAGCTGGCTGAAGAAGCGCGCGGCTATCATGACGAACGAGATCCATCGACCCCGGCTGCGTCGCGCTATTTGGTTTAGGGACCCGCCGCAGAACGGACCCAATCAGACTGGCCTAAGCTGACCGACGAATTGAGAAAACACCGCTCATCGTCGCAATGGTCTCTTGCCCGCGCCTTATGGCACCGCTGGTATAGGCGCTTCGCCCGCCGATGCGGTCAATCTTGACCTCTGCCACCAGCCACTCGCCCAGTTTAGCGGGTCCGAGGAAATTGGTGGTCAAAGCCATGGTCGATGGCAGCAAGCGCGGCCGTTGGGCATCATAGACCGCATGGCTAAGAGCCACGTCAGCAAAAGTGGAAAGCACCCCACCATGGGCTGCATCCTGATAATTGATGTGATGCGACATAATTCTCAGCCCGACCAACTGCGGCAAGACGCCGTCTTGTGGGCACAAGAAATATGGCCCACCATGATCGAGAAAGCCGGGCGAAAATGCGGCCCGTGAAAAGCCTTGCGGTGTGTTTTGGTCATCCATCACCAACCAACTTAGCCCAATGGTTGCCGGGCGCTGCTATGAAATCTGCCAATGGTCTGGTTTTGTGCGCCGCCTAAACCATCCTCGATATGTGATTTCCAAACCGGAGCAATACAGACAATGGCTGACCTCGACGCACTCATCGAAGCGGCTCCAACCGTAACCGATATCGTCCGTTTGCGCGGTGAGCATTGCGCAGACCAGGACGCCTTTACCTTTGGCGATGAGCTCATGTCATTTGCCCAGCTGGATGAAGGCAGCAATCGCGCTGCACAGGCGCTGAGCGCGATGGGCGTCACCAAGGGCGACCGCGTTGCCTATCTTGGCAAGAACCATCACCTCTATTTTGAAGCGTTCTTGGGAGCGGCAAAAATCGGGGCTGTTATGACCCCGGTAAACTGGCGTCTGGCTCCTCCAGAAGTGGTGTACATCCTCGACAATTGCGAGGCCGAAGTGGTCTTTTTCGGACCGGGCTTTGAAGATGTGATCGCCAAAGTGAGCGCGCAGTGCCCCAGGGTCAAAAGCCTGATCGGCATTGATGCAAGCCTGGAGGGTGCAAGTGATTATCGCGAATGGCGTGATGCCCATGAGGCCACCGACCCCAATATTCCGCTGGGCGCTGATGACGAGTTTTTGCAGCTTTATACCTCGGGCACCACAGGTCGGCCCAAAGGTGCCATCATGACGCATGGCTCCATTCTGGCCTCCGGCCTTTCGAAAGGCGACGATGGCCCGACCCGCGAATGGCAAGAGCCGATTGAGAACGATGTCAGCCTGGTCGCCATGCCATGCTTCCATATCAGCGGTACCGGCAATGGACTGGCCAATATCGTATCCGGCACCCATTCAATTGTTCTGCCCGAATATGATCCAACCAAAGCGCTCGAATTGATCGAGCAATATCCGATTTCCAAACTGTTCCTGGTGCCGGCGGCCATCCAGATTCTGCTGAATCATCCACGCGCGAATGAGGTTGATTTTTCGACCCTGCGCTACATCACCTATGGCGCCTCTCCCATACCGCTAGAGCTGATGAAAGAGGCGATGGAGGTCTTGGGCTGCGGCTTTGTCCAGATGTACGGGATGACCGAAACCTCGGGCACCATCGTGGCCCTGGATCCCAAAGATCACTTGCCCGAGGGCGGCCCCAAAATGCGATCAGTTGGGACGCCCTTGAATGGAGTGGAACTGAAAATCATCGATGCAGACGGCAATACGCTGCCTGCAGGGACGATCGGCGAGATCGCCACCCGATCGGGCAAGAATATGGCCGGTTACTGGCGATTGCCCGAAGCCAGCCAGGAAACCATCGACGAAGAGGGATGGCTGCGCACAGGAGATGCGGGCTATCTGGACGAAGACGGGTATCTTTATATCCAAGACCGGGTGAAGGACATGATCATCTCGGGCGGGGAGAATATCTACCCGGCCGAGGTCGAGAACGCTCTTTACGCTCACCCTCAAATTGGTGATGTTGCGGTGATTGGCATCCCCAGCGAGAAATGGGGCGAAGAGGTGAAGGCCTGTGTGGTGGTTAAGGATGGCGCTGAGCTGACCGAAGCCGACGTGATTGCCCATGCCCGCGAGCATATTGCAGGATACAAATGCCCCAAATCAATCGACTTTATCTCTGAATTGCCACGCAATCCTTCGGGAAAAATTCTGCGCAAGGATCTGAGGGCACCCTATTGGGAAGGCAAGGAAAAGGCGGTCAATTAAGGTGCCAGACCTGCCTGACCTTCCCGTCCGGCAATTGGCTTATTTCGTGCCGGACATTGACGCTGCGGCCACAGCGCATAGCGCCGCATTTGGCTCTGGCCCCTATTTCGCCTTCCGGCATGTTCCGCTGATCGGCAGCGAACATCGCGGGGTTGAACGACCATTCGATCACTCCAGCGCCTATGGCCAATGGGGCGATGTGATGGTGGAGTTCCTCCAACAGCACAATCCAGACCCTAGTGCTTGCCATGACCTATATCCGCAAGGCTCGGGCCTATACGGCCTGCATCACACCGCTGTTTGGGTAGACAATCTGCAAGAAGCCATCGCTCGGTTTGATGCTGTAGGCATACCTTTGGCCCAGATATCGACCACCGCATTCGGCACCGACTTTGCCTTTGTCGATGCGCGAAGCTCGCTGGGTCATATGATCGAATTGTATGAAGGCACCGCAAGCCTGCGCGGTTTTTACGCGATGGTGCGAGAGGCCGCGCAAGGGTGGGATGGTAGCGATCCGATCCGCGAATTGGGAGAAGCCAATGATTGATCTGAATGACGCATCAAACGCGAATGAACGATTGGCCTTGGAGATATTCAAAGCGATGGATGATGGTCGCATTGTCGATGCCGTCCCCGAGCTGACCACGCCAGATTTTGTCTGGTCCAACAGCGGGTTGCCAGACTTGAAGGGTCAAGAAGCGGTGTTGGAATTATTGACATCGGGAGGGTTCTCAAATGAAATTCCCATCCTGGCCGAGATGACCCATTTCACAGCCGATCTGGTTCACATTGCCAGCGTTGGAGACACCGTATTTACCGAGCGCATTGACCACCATTGGTCAGCTGATGGCCGAGATTTGATGACACCGCATATCGCAGGCGTGGTCGAAGTCCGTGACGGCCGGATCGCCCGGCTGCATGACTTCTACGACACCATCTGTTACACTCAGGAACCGACCGCATCGCAACCTGGGTTCACACTGGCTGAACGTCACCCAGAGCGAGTATAAAAGCGGCGGCGACAATTTAGCAGAGGGGATAAATCATGAAGTTTCTAGATGGGTTCACCGAGCAGGCCTACGCTATCCTGCGGATCATGGCTGGTTTGATGTTTGTGCAGCATGGCACACAAAAACTGCTCAATTTCCCGGCGGAGTTTCCCTACGACCTCAACCCGATGTCTATGGCCGCAGGCGGCATTGAGCTGGTTTTGGGCATTACCATTGCCATCGGTCTGTTTACGCGGATCAGCGCATTTGTCTCCGCCGGTATGTGTGCGGTTGGCTATTGGATGGTGCACGGCCTCAACGATTTTTACCCGCTCAATAATGGCGGTGAATTGATCGCTCTCTATTGCTTCATCTTCCTGTTCGTCGCGACAAGAGGGGCTGGTATCTGGAGCGTGGATGCAGCGATCAGCAAGCCCGCAGACGGCTAGGACGCATCCGCCTGAGAAAATATCGCGGCCATTCCGGTCCTAAAAACCCAAGAGTACACCGACCGTCAAAGCTTGCGGAACAGCGGGTGACCGCTTTGCGCAATCTCGGCGGTCGGCAGAGGGAAGTCCGCATTGGGCGTGAATTCCGGCTGGCCGGTTAGATCGTTCTGCCAATCCACCAGGTAAAGCCGGGCTGAAATGCGCCACTGCATGACCCCGTTGCTTTCGCGCTTTTCCCATTCGTCGAGATAGCGCCCTCCATAAAGGTTGCCCGCCAGCGTGCCATCCTCTTGCCTGCTCGCGCCGGCAAATATCCCGTAGCATTCGCTGCTGGCGCTGGTGTCTGTTTTCAATCGGATCAATGGCTGTGACAGCATATGCCAGCGGCGGTTGGAACCGCGCTCTATCTCCATAACGATGGGTAGGAAATCCACCGCTTTCCCTTTGAAGAAACCATAATCGATATCGGCATCGGCCCAATAACAACTCGCCTGGCCGTCATCATCCAACCAGTCCAGCGTGCGCGAATAGCGTTGCAAAACTTCCGAGATCGCCTGCTTGTCCAGCAATTGCTGTAATTGCGGGTCCATGTTTCCTTGGGTCATCCTGGCCCTCCCTAACCGCCAAATGTGGCAGGAGACTATGCGGGTAAGCGCATCCACAATGCCATCAGCAAAATCAGGAGTGCTTCATGGCTTCATCTGCGGGGAAAGTCTCGGAAATCAATCTGTTCGATTCCGAAACGCAACAATGCCCTTACGACGCTTATAAAACCCTGCGTGATGACGCGCCGGTCTATCTGATTCCCGGCACCGATATGTATGTTGTCAGCCGCTATGATGATGTGCGCGAAGTGCTGATGGACCCAAAACGGTTCCCCAGCTCGTCTGCCGACACCCCTTTTAGAGCGAGCGCTGGCAATATCGAACGCGGCGAGATGGTGGCGGCGCGGTTTGCCGAAAAGGGCTGGGTGCCTGCCCCCACGCTCAACGGCCGAGATGATCCCAACCACAAACAGATGCGGGCGATGTTCAACCAGGCCTTCAAACCCAGCCGGATCAAGGACATTGATCCGGAGGTGGAAACCCTGGCCTATGATCTGATCGATGGCTTTATCGACCAGGGCCATTGCAATTGGGTCCAGCAATTTTGCGTGCCTCTGCCGCTGTTTATTATCGGTGAGCAGATGGGCGCAAAGCGCGAAGATATGTGGAAGATCAAAAGGTGGACCGATGCCTTCTTCCAGCGCATTTCGCTGATGCTGCCAGAAGATCAACATATGGAAATGGTTGATCGGGAAATCGAAGCGCAGCAGTATTTTCAGCCCATCTTTGAACGTCTGCGCGAACACCCCGATGATTCTCTGATCAGCGTGTTGGTCAACACCGTGATTGACGAATGGGGACGCACGCTAAACGACAATGAATTGCACGCTGAGATGATGGCCGACACCTTTGTTGGCGGCAGCGAAACCACCACCAATGCTCTGGCTGCCGGTATGAAGTTGCTGATCGAGAACAAGGATGTCTGGCAGCAACTCAAATCAGATCCCGACAAATATATGAAGCCCTTTGTCGAAGAGGTGGTGCGGTTGGAAAGTCCGGTGCAAAGCTTGATGCGCTTCGTCGCCGAGGACACTGAGATTGCCGGTGTGGCAATTCCTGCTGGAGCCATGATCAACGTCCGCTTTGCCGCAGCCAATCGCGATGAACGCGTCTTTGAATGCCCCGAAAAGCTTGATTTGGACCGCCCTAAGCCAGGCAGTCATATGGGCTTTGGTTCGGGCACCCACCATTGTCTGGGTGCACCCTTAGCCCGGCGCGAACTGATCTGGGGCTTTACCGCAGTCGTCGACCGATTTGAGGACATGTGGTTTGCCGAGGGTAAGAATGATTTCACCTACCATCCGCACTTTTTGTTGCGCAGCTTGAAAGAGCTTCACATAGAATTTGAGCCGAAGAAGAACGGCTGATCTGATCGATCAGGCGTTGGCTCTGGCTGCCGTTCGACCGGCAATATAGCCAAAGGTTAGCGCTGGGCCGAGAGTTCCCCCGGCCCCTGCATAGATCCCGCCGGTCGGGCACGCGATGGCATTGCCTGCGCCATACAATCCCGCAATAGGTTGGCCGTCATGGCCCAGAATGCGCGCAAAACCATCGGTGCGCGCACCGCCATTGGTTCCAAGCAAGCCCATTCTGATTTCAACGGCATAAAAGGGCGCGCGATCAACCTCGCCCAGCGTCACCGCCGTGCCTTCCCGGCTACGATCTCCATAGAAATGGTCATAGGCCGCGCTTCCGCGTTCAAAGTCTGGATCGACGCCAGATTTCGCATGCATGTTAAACCGCGAAACGGTTTGCGTCAGTCCATCTGCAGGCACACCCAATTGATGTGCCAATTCTTCCAGCGTGTCAGCGCGCACCACCCAATCGGGAACGGGCTGGCCGGGCAAACGCGGCCCGATGGGATAGCGTTCGATATAGTTCTCATCGAAGATCAACCAGGCGGGCAGGTTCGGATAGTCATAGCTCTGCGGATCAAACTGATGAAACGCTCCGGCCAGCGCGGAATAATTGGCCGCCTCGTTACAGAATCGCTCGGCCTTGCGATTGACCAACAACGAATGCGGCACGGTGCGCTCAATCAGCACCGGCATGGCGCGCTGTTGCCCATCGGGCCACGGATTGTCCGGCACCACCAATGTGGGTGCCCACCAGGCCTGAGTCATATTGCCCAGCTTTGCTCCGGCTTCCATCGCCAGACCCAGTCCATCACCTTGAGCAGTGGGCGGACTGGCGGGGGCATCCATTGGCCCGCGCAGGAATGTCTGGCGCTTGTCTTCATCCCATTCAAAGCCACCGGTCGATACAATCACACCTGATCTGGCCTTGAGCGTGAAATCCTGCCCGTCACGGATCCCTTCGATCCCGACGATCCGGCCGTCCTCTCGCAAGAGCCGCTTGGTCTCGACATTCAGCATCGGCTCAATCCCGCGCGCCAAACATGCCTTGAGCAAGCGCCCGACCATTGCCTGACCAAAACCGCGCTCGTTATTGCCCATCCGACGCTGCAATTCCTGCGGTTCGACAATACCCGACCCGCCGCCCAAGGGCGTTTCGCGCAACATCATCGGCTTGGGCTCTTCAATGGCTGTGATGCGGTCGGCCCATTCGCCCAGCTCGCCCAAGGCAAACAAATCATGGTCCAAGGCGCGGCCGCCATTGGGTTTTGCGCCGGGCCGGTCGAGGTAATAATCGGGATAGCCGTCCAATAAGGCGACTTTCATCGCATCAATGCTCTCCAGAAATGCCAGCGTTTCCGGTCCCTGGTCGACAAAGGCCTCCAGCGTTTCATCCACCAGATCACCATGATCAAGCGCGCGAAAGTAAGCCAACGCTTCCTCGCGGCTGTCATCCATCCCTGCGGCACGTTGCCGCGGATTGTCCGGCACCCAGATCACCCCGCCCGAGACCGCAGCTGTGCCGCCGATCCGGTCAAATCTTTCAATCAAAGCAACGCTCGCGCCTGCCTCATGCGCTGCAAGAGCCGCCGTCATTCCCGCGGCCCCGCAACCCAGCACAATCACATCAACTGTATCCATGGCTGCGTGTGTGACCTGCTTGGCAAAGCGAATCCACCCGTCATTTTGGCAAGGTGCATCGTTTGGCAGCGCGCGCTATCGCTGCGTGCAACATAAGGAGACAAGGGCATGAAACTGGAAGGCAAAGTCGCTGCGATCACCGGCGGCACGGCAGGTTTGGGGCGCGGAATCGCAGAAAGCTTCTTGAAAGAAGGTGCTAGCGTCGCCTTGTTTGCGCGCAATCCGGAAAAAGGCGCCAAGGTGCTCGAAGAGCTGAATGTTGGTGACAGAGCCATTTTCGTACCCGGTGATGTCATGCAGCAGGGCGACGTCGAGAGCTTTCTTGACCAAACGGTCGCCAATTTCGGCACTGTCAATATTCTGGTCAACAATGCAGGCGGCGCAGGCGATCTTCAACCGATGGTCGATCTGTCGGACGAAGCCTTTGACGAGGCGATGAAGTGGAACGTCTATTCCACTTTCTGGGCCACGCGCCGCGCTCTCAAAACCATGATCGCCAACAAAAGCGGGCGGATCATCAATATGTCTTCGATGGAGGGCAAGCATGGCAAGCCGGTGTTCACCGCCTATACGGCTGCCAAACATGCGATCAATGGCATGACCAAAAGCCTGGCCCGCGAAGTGGGCGAATTGGGCATCACCGCCAACACCATCTGCCCAGGCCTGGTGGTAACCGACATCATCAAGAACAATGGTCCTGCCACCGCCAAGGCGATGGGCATGGAATTTGACGAGATGATCAATATGTTCGCTGCGGAATCCGCGATAAAGAGGCCCAACACGGTCGAGGAAATCGCAGCTGTGGCTTTGCTGCTTGCCTCACCTGAAGGCGGCGGCATTACCGGCGCCACGATCAGTGTGGATGGGGGAACCGCGCAATACTAAACACTATGATAGGTTCTAATACTCGGTTGACCCGGCTCCTCTGATCGGGGCAGGCAGTCGCCAATGTATACGATCGAAGTATTGCGGGCGAAGTCTCGGGTCATTCTATGCTTTAGCGGCGAAATGAAGCAGGACCCTGCTGCCTTTTTTGCCGAGCTGACGGCAGCGGCCAACACCGCCAAATTGCGCGATGGCGAATGGGAGATGTTGGTCGATTTTTCCCAGACTCCCGTGATGCCTCAGGACCGCGCGCAGAACACCGCCAGGATATTTGATTGGTGCCTGGCCAATGGCATTCGCAAGACGGCCTGCGTAATGACCATGCTAACCCAGCGGATGCAAATCCAGCGCGTGACCAAGCGCCACGAGAAGATCGAGTGCTTTGAGGATAGCCAATCGGCAGAAGAGTGGCTCGCCTAATAAGGGGCCGGATTTATCCCTCCGCTGCAGCAGCCATGGCCGCACCAACGGATGCTTCGATATCGACTGCCTGTGGATTGCCGCGCAGAGTCAGGCCGCCATTCGGCTGAATATTCTGACCGGTCACAAAGGCCGCATCCGAACACAACCAGAGACAGGCTTGGGCAACGTCGTCGCTCGTATTCAGCCGACCGAGTGGATATTTGGGCAAGAAGGCATCAACCAGCCCGGGAACCTGGAAACTTTCAGAAGTCATCGGGCTTTCGGTGAAGGCGGGCGAGACGGAATTCGCCTTGATCCCGAACTGGCCAAAGTCATTGGCCACACAGCGGATCATTGCCTCGCCAGCGGTTTTCGTACCGATATAGGCCGCGTGATTGTTGATCAGCGCCTTGGTTGTGGCAGACGATAGAGAAATCAGAGAGCCGCCTTGCGGATCCTGGTCTTTCATCACGCCCACAAAGGCTTGAAGGAAGTGGTGCACGCCTTTGAACTGAAGTGCGCAAATTTGATCCAACTGCTCCTCGGTTGTTTCGAGCAAATTGGCGAGCAACCCCCAGCCGCTGGCATTTATCGCCGCATCGACCCGGCCCATCTTGTCTTTCGCGCTGTTGGCCAATGCGTGCACCTGCCCATGATCGGTAATATCGCACAGGCCGACATGGCCGCCAATTTCCTCGGCCAGCTCGGACAATGGACCCTCGTTCCGGCCAGCAACCATGACTTCGGCACCTTCGCTGGCGAACAATCGCGCGATGGTCTGGCCCATATTGTCCTTTGAAGCGGCGCCTAGAATTACGGCTTTCTTGCCGGCGAGCTGTCCCATGGCTGATTCCTTTTCTCATATATTGCTACCCTCCTGATAGTATGCCCGGCCGGTCAGCGCCCTTCCCAAAAGTGTTCATTGCCGATTGCTAGCCCAAAGGCGCAAAGCGGCCTCCAAACAAAAGGAGATAAGGTCATGTTCTCAGGACCAATGGAAGATCGGCTCGCGATTCGCGAACTGCATGAAACCTATGGCGATGGCGTGGTGCGCTTTGACAAGGAGACCTGGGGATCAGTCTGGGCCGATGACGCCGATTGGGATTTCATGGGTATGGAGCTTAAGGGGCGCGACGCGATTGTCGATGTGTGGCTCGGTGCGATGGCCAATTTTGATGCGGTCAGTTTCCAGTGCATACCAGCTTCGATTGAAGTCGATGGCGATAAAGCCACCTCGCGCTGCCAGACACAAGAAGTGCTTAAAGGGAAAGACGGCTCCACCCGGATGCTGGGCGGACTCTACACCGATGAGCTGGAAAAACGTGATGGCCAATGGGTCTATACCAAGCGTGCATTCCAGGTAATCGCCGAATATAACCCTCCAGCTGAATAAGGGCAGAGTGACTGACATGGCCAAAATCGTAATTGCCGCACAAATCGACCTTGACCCTGCACAACGCGCAGAAGCGTTGAGCAAGGCCAAACCGCATATCGATGCCGCATTGGCAGAGAAAGGCTGCATCCATTACTCATGGAGCGCTGATCCCTTCAACGATGCAAGGGTCAACGTATTCGAAGAGTGGGAAAGCGAGGAAGACCTTGCCAACCATTTCAAGGACCCGGCCTATACCGGAATGCGCGACCACATTGGCCAGTTCGGAATGACCGGCGCAGCCAGCAAGAAGTACCGCGTCGATGCGGAAGGTCCGGTCTATAACGCTCAGGGCCAGGCTACCGAGGCGTTCGACTGAGCCCGTCGCCGCGTCTCTTGGGTGCGATCCTTGCTGGCGGCAAGGCCCGCCGCTTTGGTAGCGACAAAGCCCACGCTTTGTTTAATGGACAGCGCCTGATCGATCGGGTCGCTGCAAGTTTGCACGGGCAATGCGAAGATGTGATCGTGTGCGGCCGGACAGAGCCCGGTTTCGACTGCATTGCTGACCGACCAAGCGCTGATCTGGGCCCGTTGGGCGGGCTGAATGCAGCGCTGCATCATGCCAAGGCAAGCGGCTATACCCATGTCCTGAGCGCCGGATGCGATGTGCCCAATCTACCCGATAATCTGGTGAAACTGTTGGATGGAGACGGTGCCGCCATCGTCCGCAGCCAGCCAGTGGTGGGCCTGTGGCCAGCGCCTCTAGCTGGTCAATTGGAGAGCTTTATCGGCGACGGTGGCCGCGCGCTGTACGGCTTTGCCGACAGCGTGAGCGCCCGCCAAATCGCATTCGACCCGCCGCTGCTCAATGTGAACCGCCCGCAGGATTTACCCGAAGGCTGACCCGTTACAGCTTGAGCATTTGCTTGCCGCGGTTTTTGCCCACGAACAGCCGCTTCAGCGTTTCAGGGGCGTTCTCAAAGCCTTCCTGAATATCTTCCTGATAGCGCAGGCTGCCGTCCTGCACGAAGCCTTCCAAGCGTTTGCGGATTTGCGGAAATTCGCTCGCCCAATCGAGGACAATAAACCCTGCCATGCTGGCGCGGCGGAAAATCAGATTGAAGTAATTGCCAGGACCGATCGGCTTGCCGCCCGATTCATACCGGCTAATCCCGCCGCAGATGACTACCCGCGCCCCGGTGGCAATATTGGCCAGCATGTCATCCAGAATGGTGCCGCCGACATTGTCAAAGATCACATCCACGCCGCGCGGGCATTTCTCTTTGATCTGACCCTTCACATTGTCCGCCTTGTAATCAATCGCAGCATCATAACCGGCTTCTTCAACCAACCATTTGCATTTGTCTGGCCCGCCAGCAATGCCAACCACGCGGCACCCGGCGATCTTGGCCAATTGGCCTACGACTGATCCCGTTGCACCCGCTGCACCTGACACCAGCACGGTGTCGCCAGCCACGGGCTTGCCAACCTTGAACAGCCCGCAATAGGCTGTCACGCCGGTGGTGCCCAATACCGACAGAACGGCCGTCGGAGACAAATCGGTTTCCACCTTGGTCAGATCTTTGCCATCGGTCACCAAATGCTCGGTCCAGCCGGTGGTGCCAAACAGCATGTCGCCTTTGGCGTATCGGCCACCATTACTCTCGATCACTTCGCAAATGCCGCTGCCACGCATGACATCGCCAATGTTCATCGGCGCAACATAATCGGCGATGTTTTCCATCCAGCCCTTTTGCGCCGGATCAAACCCCAAATACCGCGTTGCCAGCAACATCTCTCCCGCAGCAGGATCGGCCAGCTGCGTATCGACCAGCTTGAAATCGCCGTCTTCAATCCCGCGCCCGCGTGGATGTCCGTTGAGAAGCCATTGGCGTGTTGTGGTAGGCATTGTGTCGATCTCCTGTGAGCGCTTTGTGACCAGCCTAATGCGGATATGGCCGCAGTGTAGCCACGGACAAAAGTGTCAGTCGCTGAGATTGCAGGTTCTGGTATCTTGTAGGAACATATAAAAGGATCGAGATACCATGGGCGTTGAAACACACCGCAGCTTCTGCCGTTTTTGCCATGCCAATTGCGCAATGTTGGTCGATATCGAGGACGGCAAGGTCAAGGCCGTGCGAGGTGATCCTGAAGACCCCGAATATGGCGGCTATACCTGCATGAAGGGCCGCGAATTGCCCGATTCGCACAATTCAGAGCGCCGCTTGCACCACAGCCTCGTGCGCGATGCGAATGGCGAATTTCAGGAAACGCCGATGCAGGACGCGCTCGACCATGTCAGCAGCGAAGTCCGCCGCATCATCGACAAATATGGGCCGGACAGCATTGCCCTGTTCATGGGATCGGGCGGTTATCAAAACAGTTCTGCGATGATGGCCACGATGAGCTTGGCTCAAGCCATCGGCACCAAACACTTCTTTACATCGGTTACGCTGGACCAGCCGGCGAAGGTTTTCACCACTGAACGCTATGGCAAATGGATGGGCGGAGTGAACAATTTCTCCACCGCCGATGTTGCTCTGTTTATCGGAAACAACCCCATCGTGTCGCACTATGCGCCAGTTGGCGGAGTTCCACCCTTCTCGCCCTCCAAACGCATTCGCGAGCGTAAGAAAGAAGGCCTGAAGCTGATCGTGGCCGATCCTCGCTTGGCAGAAGTGGGCCAGCTGGCCGACATTTACCTGCCGGTTAAGCCGGGCGAAGACCCAGCGCTGCTGGCTGGGATGCTGAACGTAATCTTCGATGAAGAGCTGTATGATCGCAATTTCGTGTCCGCCCATGTCGATGGCTTGGACGAATTGAAAGATGCCGTGGCCAGCTTCACGCCTGACGTAGCTGCAGAGCGGGCTGGCGTTGAAAAAGATCAATTGGTTGCGGCCGCGCGGATGTTTGCCAATGGTTCGAAAGGCTGCGCGGTAACCGGCACCGGTCCCGAAATGGCGGGCAATGGTACACTGACCGAATATCTGGTGACCTGCCTCAACACTGTTTGCGCGCGCTTTAAGCAAGAAGGCGAGCAATGCGGCGTGCCAGGCGTCTTCACCGTCCAGCAGGGCGAAAAGCGGGCCCAAGTGGCACCGCCTGCGCCGATGTTCGGCGTCGAAGGCATGGCCAAATCGCGCTTCCGCGGACTGGGCCAATTGCTATTTGAAATGCCCTGCAACGTCATGGCCGATGAAATTCTCACCCCAGGCGAAGGCCAGATCCGGGCGCTGATCTCGGTTGGCGGCAATCCTGAAGTGGGCTTTCCCAACCAATTGAAAATGCGCCGAGCGCTGGATGATCTAGAACTGTTTGTGCAGATCGATCCGTGGATGAGCGCGAGCGCCAAACGGGCCGACGTTGTGCTGGCTCCCAAGCAATGCCTGGAGCGTGAAGACATCACCAATCTGTCAGAATGGTGGCACGAACGCGCCTATGCCCGTTACACCGAAGCGCTGGCAGAGGCTCCGGGCGATGTCATCGACGAATATGAAATGATGTGGAACATTGGCCATCGTCTGGGTGTGCAAATGAAACTGCCCGGCGGCGATGTCCCGATGGATGAATGCCCCAGCAAACAGGAATTCCTCGATCTGATGGTTGCAGGTTGCTTGGTGCCACCCAGCCAAGTGCGCGCTGATGCGGCAAAGGCTGGCGGAGCCGCGGTGATTTACGAAGATCTGCATCCCATTATCGAAGCAGCCGATCCAGAATCCTATCACCGGTTCCAACTGGCTGCGGGCGACATGCCCCAGCAGTTGGAGAAATACAGTGCCGATGATGCGCGCGCCGCCGGATTTGATTTCCGCCTGATCTCGCGCCGGTCCAAACACCGGTTCAACTCCATCGGTCAGCCGCTGGAAAAACTGGGCCGCAAGGTGACAACCAACCCGGCCTATATCCATCCCGACGACATGGCCGAGCAGGGATTGAGCGATGGTGACGTGATTGAAATCACATCGCCCCACGCATCAATCCACGGTGTTGTCGCAGCCAGCGACCGGGTCCGGCGCGGGCTGATTTCCATGGCGCATGCCTTTGGCGATAGCGAAGCTGGAAAACACAATGTGCGCGAAATGGGCGGTTCGACCAATCGCCTGACCAGCGACGAGGTGGATTACGATCCGATCACCGGCCAGGCCCTGCAAAGCGCCATTCCGGTCAAGATCGCCGCTGCCTAAGCCAATTAGAAAAGGAAATTTCATGCCTGATAACCGGCGCTTCCTACTCCAGCGTCGCCCCGATGGCGAGCCGGTGCCCGAGGATTTTGAGCTCGTTACCGAACCAACGCCAGAGTTGGCCGAGGGCGAGTTTTTGATCCGCAATCACTATGCCTCGCTCGATCCAGCGATGCGTGGATGGATGGATGCAGGGGGCAATTACATGCCGCCAGTTCCTCTGGGAACTGCCATGCGGGCCAGCACCATCGGCGTGGTTGAGGAAAGCCGGGCAGAAGGCTTCGAGAAGGGCCAATGGGTGATGGGTCTCAATGCGCTGGAGGATTATTCGATCAGCCAGATCGGCGGATTTACCCAACCAATTGATCCCAATCTGGTCCCGAGCATCACGAACTATCTATCAATCTTTGGTGCCGTCGGCATGACCGCCTATTTCGGCTTTCTTGAAGTGTGCGAGCCCAAAGAGGGAGACACAGTGCTGGTATCCGGCGCCGCAGGAGCGGTTGGATCGCTGGTTGGGCAGCTGGCCAAATTGCATGGGTGCCGGGCGGTGGGCATTGCTGGCGGGCCGGAGAAATGCGCCCGACTGACCGAGAAATACGGGTTCGACGCTGCGATTGATTATCGCGGCAAGGACGAGGCAGCGCTGACTGCAGCTATTGCAGAGGCTGCGCCGAATGGCGTCGATGTAATCTTTGAAAATGTTGGTGGGGCAATCCTTGATGCGGGGTTGATGAACCTCAACCTCTATGCCCGCGTCGGACTGTGCGGCTTGATCAGCGAATACAACACCGATGCCGTTGGCGCGCGCAATTTGTGGAATTTGATTGTGACGCGGTCGTCCATTCGCGGCTTGCTGGTGATGGATTTCGTTGAGCGCTTCCCTGAAGGCGCAGCCAAAATGGGTGAATGGGCAGCAGCCGGCAAACTCTCCATTGACGAACATGTCGACGAAGGGCTGGAAAACGCCTTTGAGGGCTTCATGCGTCTGTTTGCCGGAACCAATGACGGCAAGATGATCCTGAAGATCGCTTGATGAAAAGCCTGCTCGTTCTCTCTGGTGGTCATGCCTATGAGCGCGAGCCCTTTGACCAATTGCTTGGATCATTGGGTGACTGGGGCATCACCCATTTGATGCATCCAGAGGCAGAGGAAGCGGTCGCCGATGGGCGAGCGATGGACGCCGATGCGGTGCTGTTTTACGATATGGGCGGATACACTTTTGCTGACGATTGGGTGACATCGCGCCCACCAAGCGAAGCCTTTCGCAAAGCCATCATGGATCGTTTCGCAGCCGGACGAGGCGCGGTAGCGATGCACCATGCCTTGGCGGGGTGGGCAGATTGGCCCGAATGGCACGAAATGCTGGGCGGGCGGTTCCTCTATACACCGGGCGAAGTGCGCGGAAAGAAAGTGCTCGATTCGGGCTATCGCCATGATGTCGAATACAGTGCTCAGGTGGTTGCCGATCATGCTGTGACGATGGGTCTTCCCGAAAACTTCACCGTGACCGACGAGCTATATCTGGCAGAAATATTTGAACAGGATGTCAATCCGCTGATCCGGTCAGATTATGATTTTACGCGTGACAATTTCTATTCTGCCGCGCTGGGCATTTCCGGCACGCTGTATTCGCGCGAGGGGTGGGATCACCCTCCTGCCAGCAATCTTGTCGCCTGGCATAAAACCATCGGCCCCGAGCAAGCGCCGCTGGTCTATTTGCAATTTGGCGATTCGCCGCAAACCTACGCCAATCCGCATGTGCGCCAGACATTGGCCAATTCGCTCAACTTTATCGCAGGAGAAAACCCGTGACACCGATGGAAACTATCACAGCCTTTATCGCAGCTTGGGACGAATTTGATCTGGAGAAGATTTATTCGTTCATGGCGGATGATATCGTTTGGGAAGACGTGCCGCTGTCCACCGTCACCGGGATCGATCAAGTGCGCGCGAAAATGGACGGATTCCCGGGCGTTGAGGCCGCTGGCTTTGACACACACCATATCGCCGCCAACGGGAATGTCGTACTGACAGAGCGGACCGATTGGTTCCAAATGAAGGGCCGCCGCCGCACAATCCGGGTGATGGGCACGTTTGAGCTGAACGATGAAGGGAAGATCGCGAAATGGCGCGATTACTTCGATATTGCCGAATTCCAGCGCGAGTTTGGCGATCTGGCAGAAGGATAAGGCTCAGGCTGCCAAATTCGTTAGGCTCTCAGGGTCAAAACAAGGCTGATCCCTAACACTTTCAACCATCGCCTCGCGCCCTTTCCAAGGTCTAGGCTCTCTCGATCAATTTAAGAGGGAAGCGCGCGCGATGAACAAGCCGCAAAGTAATATGTTTGCTCCGGAAACGCTGGTCGATCCGTTTGAGCATTATCGCCAGGTGCATGAAGCTGGAATCAAGATCGAGCATCTGCCCGAGATGAACACTTTCGTAGTCTATGGATATGATCTGTGTTCCGAGGCGACCGGCCGGCCCGAGGTCTTTTCCAACGACTTCACGGCGTTGATGGGTGCCGATGATGACGAAATCAAAGAGATCCTGGCCGAAGGTTGGGACAATCCACCCACTTTGCTGACCGCCGACCATCCCGTGCACACACGCAACCGCAAGCTCGTCAATCTGGCTTTCTCGGCCCCGCGTGTGAACGCAATTGAAGAGGATATGCGCGTCAAATCAATCGAATTGATCGAGAAGATGCTGGAGAAGAATTCTGGCGACTTTGTCGAAGATTTTGCGATTCCGTTGCCCGTTGCAATGATCGCTCAGCAGATTGGCCTGGATAATGATCCCAAGCAGGTGAAAGCCTGGTCTGATGCAGCGGTTGATCGGTTCAGCCAATTGGTGGACCGCGAACGCCAGCTGGAATGCGCTCGGAGCTTTGTTTCGTACCAGAAATATATGAAGGGCTTGATCGATGACCGCCGGGCCAATGGCGGCGATGATCTGTTGACTGATCTGGTCGAAGCGCGGGTCGAAGGAGAAACCCCGCTAACCGATGAAGAGATCATTTCGATCATGCAGCAATTCATGGTCGCTGGTAATGAAACCACTACCAGCACAATTGCTGGCGGTTTGTTGCAATTGATCCGCAATCCAGATCAGATGGCAAAAGCCAAGGAGGCAGCCGGTGGCCGCAATCCCAAGCTGATTGGCAATCTGGTGGAAGAAGCTTTGCGCTACGAAACACCAACCGCAGGTATGTGGCGGCTGGTCAAGGAAGACACGACTTTGGGCGATACGCAAATTCCGCAAGGGGCGATGGTCCAGCTGCGTTATGCTGCGGCCAATCGCGATCCATCCAAGTTCGAAAACCCCGACAAGTTTGATATCGAGCGCAAGAATGCCCGCGCACATCTGGCGTTTGGCAAGGGCCCGCATATGTGCGTCGGCAACATGCTGAGCCGCAAGGAAATGCTGGTTGCCTTTGACGAGCTTCTGGAGCGCCTTGATGATTTCGAGATCGCCGACGAAGACGGCATAGCCGTCCTGCCCAACATCCTGCTGCGCGGCGTGACAAAGCTTCCCATCCGCTACAAGGCTGCAGCATGAATTTCGACCTGTCAGAAGAGCAGGAGCTGTTCACCTCTACTGTTGACCGCTTCACAAGCCAGATCGACGTGGAAACGCGCCACAAGATCCGTGGTCTTGATGGTGGGTATGATACTTCACGCTGGAGTGAATTGGCAGAGCTGGGCCTCGTCGCCTTGGCGACCGACGAAGACAGCGGTGGAATGGGCGGCTCGCCGCTTGATCTGGCCCTGGTAGGCGAGGCCTTAGGCCGCAACATCGCACCTGACCCATGGTTGGAAAATGGTGTTGTGCCGGCGCGCATCTTGGCCGCCGCCGGTGCGGAAGGCATGCTGGAATCGGTGCTTTCGGGCGAGCAATTTGTGAGTTTTGCCTGGGCGGAACGAAATCAGCGTTACAGCCTGCAGGCCAAGCAAACGAAAGTTAGCGGCCGTGCGATCAATGGTCAGAAAACCTTCGTCTTGGGCGCCGGTATGGCCGATGCCTTCCTGGTTACTGCCGATGATGACGGGGCCACCAAAATCTATTTGATTCCCGCCGATCGGGCTGGCTTGGATGTGCGGCAATATCGTCTGGCTGACGGATCCATCGCCGGCGAATTGCAATTCAACAATGTCGCGATTGAAGATGGCGATAGGCTGGACCTGTCATCGGATGATTTACCACCTATCATTGCTACCGCACGCCTTCTGGCTGCTGCCGAGATGGTGGGCCTTGGCCAACGCTTGTTGGATGACACATTGGCTTACGTCAAAGAACGAGAGCAATTCGGCACGGCGATTGGCAGTTTTCAGGCCCTGCAACACAGGCTGGTCGATTGTTATTCCAAGATCGAGCAGGCCCGTTCGATGCTGTATCGCGCCGCCATGGTGGATCCATCCGATGGTGCCGCATTGAGGCGCAGCAGCGCGGGGGCAAAAGCCTATATCGGCGAGGCGGTGGACCACGTGGCGCGCGAGGCCGTTCAATTGCATGGAGGAATGGGTATCACCGACGAATTGACCATCGGGCACGCAATGAAGCGGGTTCTCTTGCTCAACCGTCTGTTCGGAGACACCAGCACCTCGCTCACCGAATTTGCTCAGGCCGCATAAGGAAATAGGCATGAACGCATTGGCCCCTATCGACCCACAATTGTGGAGTTCCGGAGACCAGCCGCATCTGATGGGCGGCAAGCTGGCATCGGGCGAAATTGTCTTTCCTATGCCGCAAGGTGATGCGGCAAATGATGTCGAGCCATACCAGCTTTCGCGCGTGGGCACTTTGTGGTCATGGACCAGCCAAGGCTTTCTTCCCAAAGAACCTTATGAAGGACCCGGTTCAGGTGAGAATGAAGGTCCGCCGGATTTTGAACCGTTCCTGATCGGCTATGTTGAACTGCCGGGCGAGGTGATCGTGGAAAGCCGCATTGTCGATGCAACGCTGGACGATCTGGAACTGGGTATGGCGATGGAATTCTGCATCGTGCCGTTCAACAAGACCCATTCAACCTACGCCTTCCGACCCCAAAAATTGGCGGAGAAAGCCGCATGAGCGAGAATGTCTATATCATCGGCGCGGGGATTCACCCCTTTGGCCGAACCGAAGGTCGTTCCGGCCGTGAACAAGGCGTCTATGCCGTGCGCAAGGCCTTGGCTGATGCCGGTTTGGAGTGGAAAGATATCGAATGCGCCTATGGCGGATCGTCCGCGGCGGGCAGCGCCGATATCATGGTCAACGAACTGGGGCTGACCAGCCTGCCCTTCACCAATGTCGCCAATGGCTGCGCCACCGGTGGCAGCGCGCTGGTCTCTGCCCAATTGGCGATCGCCAGCGGCATGTATGATCTGGCCTTGGCAACCGGTTTTGACAAGCATCCGCGCGGCGCCTTCAATGCTAAGCCAGCTGATTATGGTCTGCCCGAATGGTATGGCCAAACCGGCATGATGCTGACGACGCAATTCTTTGCAATGAAGATCCAGCGGTACATGCAATTGCATGGCATCAGCCGGACGACTTTGGGCCGGGTCGCGGAAAAAGCATTCCGCAATGGCACCAAAACACCGCACGCCTGGCGGCGCAGCCCGATTGATCTGGAAACGATCATGAATGCTCCGATGATCAATGATCCGCTGACCAAATATATGTTCTGCAGCCCGTCAGAAGGCGGAGTGGCATTGATCTTGGCGAGCGAGAAGAAGATGCGCGAGCTGGGAGCAGACGGGGTCAAAATCTCCAAGGTGGCGGTTAAAACCCGGCCACCTGACAGCTTCGAAGTATTCCAAGCCGGTGTCAGCGTGAACGAGGGCGGAAAGCCCACCATGCTGGCCAGCCAAGCCGCTTTTGAAGGCGCGGGCATTGGCCCGGAAGATATCGATGTCGCTCAATTACAAGACACCGAAAGCGGCGCGGAAATCATGCACATGGCCGAGAACGGCTTTTGTAAGGATGGCGAGCAGGAAGAATGGCTGGCCAATGGCTGGTCCGAGCAAGATGGCAAGCTGCCGATCAACACCGACGGCGGCTGTATTGCCTGCGGCGAGCCTGTTGGCGCGTCGGGCCTGCGGCAAGTGTATGAAAATGTCGAACAATTGCGCGGCCGCGCTGGTGAACGGCAAGTTGCCGGGCGGGACGGAAATGGGCCCAAGACCGGCTACAGCCATGTCTATGGCGCACCGGGCGTGTCGGCAGTGGCCATTCTGGAACGTTTAGGAAACTGAAATTATGACCACATCAATGGGCCGCATGGAAGGCAAAGTCGCACTGGTTACCGGCGGGGCCGAGGGTATTGGCGCAACGGTAGGCCGCATGATCGTTGAGCAAGGCGGCAGCGTTATGCTGTGCGATATCCAGATCGACAAAGCGCGCGCGCTGGCCGAGGAGTTGGGCAGCAATGCCGATGCCTGCCAGCTGGATGTGCGCGATCTGGATCAATGGCATGCCGCGGTTAAGGCAACCACCAACCGCTTCGGCAAATTGAACGTGCTGTGCAATATCGCCGGCATATCTGAACCGGGCAATGTGGTGGATGGCACGCTGGATGTGTGGGAACGCACCATCGATATCAACCTCAATGGTCCCTATTACGGTTGCCGTGCCGCGCTGCCTGCGATGGAGGCCAATGGGGAGCCGGGCGCAATTGTGAACATCGGCTCGATGATTGCGATCCGTGCCGCATCCTTTGTGGCAGCCTACAGCGCGTCCAAAGCCGGGTTGCTGGGTCTGACCCGCTCGATCGCGCTGGATTGTGCAGAGCGCGGCGTTCCGATACGCGCCAATATGGTTCACCCCGGCGCTATCCGCACACCGATGTATAACCGCTACAAACATTCTGGCGCTGACGAACCCGAGAATATCGAGCGCGACTTTGCCGCAACCCATCCGATGAATCGCATTGGCGAACCCGAAGAAGTAGCCAAGGCTGTCGTCTTCCTGGCCAGCGATGACGCCAGTTTCACCACCGGAGTCGACTTTACAGTCGATGGCGGCGGCAGCATCAGGAGCTAAGCCGATGTCTCAACAACCAGCTCAACGGATTGACGCCCACTTTGTGGCTGCGGGCAAATATCATGACATTGATTACGCCCGGCTCGAATTGCTCAAGCTGCTGATGGAGCAGCCCCATATTCGCACCACAGTGGCGGCCGATTATTCAGGGCTGGAGCGGCTCGACCAATGCCGCTTTCTGATCACCTATACCTGCGATCTGGTGCCGACGCCCGAACAGGCGCAGCAGATCAAGGCATGGCTGGAGGCCGGGGGCAAATGGCTTGCCCTGCATGGCACCAATTCCATTTTGGTGTTCACCGAAGAAGGTTTGGTGGATGCGCCTGATGACCGGCCCGATTTTATGGAGCTGGTCGGCACCCAATTCAAAGCTCACCCGCCGATCGGCCAATTCGCCGTTGAAGTGGTCAACAAGACGCATGAATTGTCCAAAGGGATCGACGATTTCGAGATTGTCGACGAGCTGTATTTGTCGAACACCACCGCCCCGATCGACATTTTGATGCAGACGACTTTCGAAGGGGAAGCGACCGGTTTCGTCACAGCCGATTGGGAGAAAACCACCGTCCCCATTCTGTACACGCGCGATATTGGCAAGGGCCAGATCGTCTACAATGCGCTGGGTCATTGCCGTGGGCATTATGACCTTCCTGGGATGCAAGACTTCTATCCGCACAAGGAAATGTGCGCGTGGAGCTATGACGTCTATTATGATTTATTGCGCCGAGGGATTGCCTGGGCGATGAGAGAGGAGGTCTGAGACTATGGATATGGATTTCTCAGCCGAGGACCTCGCGTTTCGCGATGAAGTCCGCACGTTTTTGGCCGAAAACCTGCCCGAGCATCTGAGGGACGGCGCACGCCGCACTCCCGGTGTGTTTGTGGAGCCGGACATTGGCATGGAATGGCATCGCATCCTGAACAAGCAGGGTTGGGTCGCATATCATTGGCCCAAGGAAGATGGCGGCACCGGCTGGACCCCGACGCAAAAATTTATCTTTGAAAAAGAATGCGCACTGGCGGGCGCTCCGTCCATATCGATCCTTGGCTTGCGGCTGGTGGGACCGGTGATCTGCGCCTTCGGTACGCCCGAGCAAAAGGCGCGCTTCTTGCCGCGCATCCTGTCGGGCGAAGATTATTGGTGCCAAGGCTATTCTGAACCGGGTAGCGGATCAGATTTGGCCTCGCTGAAGACCAGCGCGCGGCTGGAAGGTGACACATACACAGTCAACGGCTCCAAGATCTGGACCACGCATGCGCATCACGCTAACTGGATCTTCGCATTGGTGCGGACCAACACCGAGGTGAAGAAACAGCAAGGCATTACGTTCCTGTTGTTGCCGATGGATCAACCGGGCGTTGAAGTGACCCCGATCATGTCCATGTCGGGCGATCACGAAGTCAATCAGGTGTTCTTCTCTGACGCGCAAACCGGTGTCGAAAACCGGATTGGCGATGAAGGCCAGGGCTGGACCATTGCGAAATATCTGCTCGAAAACGAGCGCGGTGGCTCTTGCTATGCTCCGCGCCTGATCCAATCGATCGAGAAGCTGACGGATTTGGCGGAAACCCAGCCTTCTGGCGTCAATGGCGCGGTGGCCCATGATTTGCGCTTCCGTGACCGTTTGTCGCGTGCGCGGCTGGAGGCCGAGGCGTTGGAAGTGACCGAATTGCGCATTCTGGCAGAATTGGCACAAGGCCGTCAGCCTGGTCCGCAAACCTCTCTGGTCAAATTGCTCGGTTCAAACTTGGGCCAAGAGATCGACACGCTGCGGCTGGAATTGTTGGGCCTGGATGCCTTGCAACTGCCGCTTGATCGGCCGCTGTATGGCAATGAGGCGCCGGAACCTGTGGGCAGCGAAGTAGCTCAGGTGGCGATGGGCAAATATCTCAACAATCGGGCCTCGACCATCTTTGGTGGATCGGACGAAGTGCAAAAGAACATCATCGCAAAAACGGTGTTGGGACTCTAGCGCTCAGGCCAAATCGGTTCAGGCCATAAACATTCGGGCCCCAAAAAATCAGCCCAAAGTTTCGTCGGCCAACCGTTGCGCAGCCTTATAGTCAGGCTTGCCATTGTTCAGCCGCAGCGATTGCTGGGTGAACAGATAAACGCGCGGTATCTTATAGCCGGCCAGATTGTTGCGGGCGGTTTCGTCTAGCGCTTCTTGCAAGCCTTCATCATCTTTTTCAGGCTGAACTACCGCGACAACTTTGCGCCCAAAGCGCTGGTCAGGCAGGCTGACCACACGGGCATCGCGCACCCGCTCGTGCGCTTGCAAGACGCTCTCAACTTCTTCGGGAAATACCTTTTCGCCGCCGGTATTGATGCACATATTGTCGCGGCCAATAAATTCCAGGGTGCCATCCGCAGCCCAGCGTGCTTGATCGCCAGTCATCAGATAGCGCACACCGTCGATGGTCGGGAATGTCTCGGCGTTTTTCTTGTCCTCGCCAAGGTATCCCAGCGGCAGCGGTCCTGACCGAGCGACCACGCCGATCCCATCACTGCCCGGTTTCACCTCTTGCAATTGAGCGTCGAACAGTTTGGTTGAGCGCCCGGGGATGGCGGAGAATTTGCCTCCTCCGGAGGAGCCTTTTGCGGTTGTGATGATAATGGCTGTGCCCGAACTCTCGCTCGATCCCAAGGCATCCACAACGGCCATATTCTGATTGTGCGCGATCAGCCGGGTTTTGTTGCCTTCGGAGAATACTGCACCCGAGGAGATGATACTGCGTAGGCTCGCAATCGTGTCCGCCGCATTGTCGCGCGCATCAAGCGCATCAGCCAAAGGCAAAGCAAATGCATCGCCCACCACAAACAAGGTGCGCGCTTTGATTCTGTGCACTTCATCCAGAGCGGTATCGGCATCAAACTTGGGCGCAGGCAATGTCGCCAAAGTCCCGCCCTTGAGCAGATGAATAACTGCTGTAAATTGGCCCGCGCCATGCATCAGCGGGCTGAGCAAAAGCATGGGCGAACTGGACGCAGGGCTATCGGGTCCGATCCGCACTGCTTCGTTGACCTGGTCTTCCAATGAGGTCGCAACAAATGGAGGCTCTCCTGGACCGCGCTGCCACACCGACACGCTGAACGCGCCCCACGCCTCGTTAAACGGCCACATCACCGCCTTGGGCATTCCCGTGGTTCCGCCGGTCGCGGTCAAAAACAGCGCGGCAGGATCTTCATGCACGCTGAAGTCTGATGGCAATGGGGTGGATTGAAGATCGCCCCAAAGGCCATCCGTGTCCCCAACATCAATCACCAGCGCATCGCCGCCGGGCATGGCGTTGGCCGCTCGCTCGGCAAAATCAGCTTCGGCAAACACAGCCTTCAATCGAAACCGGGTGAAGATGTCCGCCAGCTCTGTGTCCTGGTAATGATAGTTTACATTGACCGGGGTGACGCCTGCTTTGACGCAGCCGAAATAGGCAAGCATGTAATCAGGGCTGTTGCGCAACATCTGCCCGGCGATTTCGCCCGGCTTCAGACCTGCCTGCTGCAGGCCAGCTGCAATGCAATCGGTGAGCCGGTCCAGCTCTGCCCAGCTGACAGTTCTATCGCCATGAACAAGCGCGGGCCGCTCAGGCTCAATCGCCTGCGCCAAATGTTTAAGGGCATATCCGAAATTGTCGCCGCGCCATGTCATAAGTTCAACTATTCTCGCTACCGAAACAAAAGTCTGTTATTCCTTATAGGAAGAGGTGCGCAGACAAGCGCCTCAGCAAAATAAGAGGCAATTTCTGGCGATTTACGCTATGAAATATACGACTCGGGATGAGGAAGAGAGGCAAATATGGTGGCTAAAGTCGTAGAATTGCGCACGCCGCAAGGTCGGGAAAATCTGGACGAGTTGCTCGAGGCAGTGACAATCCGATGTCCGGAAGACATCCATGACGCCGCCGTAGCCTTGGCTAGGCTGGGTCAAGAGCGAGGAATGCAGGTCGCGATCTGCGATGACATCTCTTCGAAAGAGCCCATCACAGACGCCGATGGTACGATTTTGAACGCCGATATTTTCCGCTGGTTGGATGATGGTGCTCGGTGGTGGGAAGATCACCGTTTGGCGCTGCATTCACCCGTGCCGCGCGCATGCCGTTATGAAAGCGAGCCGTTCTGGGTCAATGAACAGGGTTTCAACACACGCTGGCCCAATTCTTACCTCGACGAAATAGACCTGAGCGATTTTGAAAAGCGTGCGCTTTGCAAAGCAGCGATCGTCATCCCGGTGCATCTGCCCTTTGGCCAGATTTCGGCCAACAGCTTCATCAGCATGGACCGCAGCCAAGAAGATCTGTCCGAGGAATTCGCCGAATATGGTTCGTTGTTCGCACAAGTGACGCGGCGCTTTGTGGCCGGATATGTTCAAGCGATCCGAACCAAACGACGCATCCCGTCGGATTGCGTTTTGTCCAAGCGTGAGGTCGAGTGCTTGCGCTGGGCAGCGATTGGCAAAACCGACCGCGAGATCAGCATGATCCTGGAACGCAGCCACGCCACGATCCGCTATCATGTTCACCGCGCTGGCGAGAAGCTGGACAGCGTCAATCGCGCGCAGACCATCTTCAAAGCCGGTCAGTTGGGATATCTGGGCGCATCTTCTTGACGTCCGCGCGTCGTCCAGCGCGCCAATCCATTGCTATCCAAATGTGCGGACGGGGTCGCTCCCGTCCCAATTCTCGCCTGCCTGTTTGATGATCGCAAACAGGTCAGGCCCGTTCGGGTCTTGCTGCAAAATCTCGACCAAATGGCCCGTCCCTTTTCCGGGATCGACATAGATCACATCGCTTGCGCCGAACTTGCCTTCGATTACCACTTCACCGCCCTGCGCCTCGCATTGGGCCCGCGCCGAGGCAAGATCATCGGTTAGTACGCAGACATGGTGCAATCCTTCGGTCGCGGCATATTCGCCCGCATAGATCGAGGGCGCATCGTTTTCCGGGCGAATGAGTTCGATCTGCAGATCACCCCAATAGGCCAGTGCCAAGGTGAACACCGCATCGGTTGGCTCGCCGCGATATTTCATCCCGTCCAAGTGAATGTTCTCGATCAAATAAAACGGTCCCACTCCCATGGTTTGGGTCCAATGCTCGATCGCAGCGTCAAAATCGTCAGGCACAAAGGCCAGCTGCATGATGTCGCCACAGCTTGCGATACCGGTTGATGTTGCCATGTCGTTGGCCCTCCTCTTTAATGCGCTAGGATGCTTGAAGCGCAGATTGTGCGATAACTTGGGCAACCGACACTGCGCAATTTGCGAGGACTAAAAGGCAGGCCATGAACGAGATCAAGAAAATCACCCCGAATGAAGGTGGCCGCGAAGATCGTTGCCCCGGGATGACCTACACCGACATGCTGAACGGCGACACGCGCACGCCGCCTGATTATTTGTTCGAAGAAACAAATATCGACATGCCGAATGATCCGCTTGAGATTGAGCCTTATGTGAGCGAAGAATTCGCCAAGCTCGAGCGCGAAAAACTGTGGCCCAATGTGTGGTTGTTTGCCGCCCGCGAAGACGAGCTGCCCGACACTGGCGACACGGTTGTGTTCGAGATCAACGACAACAGCTTCCTGATCACCCGACAGGCCGATGGCAGCGTCCGGGCATTCTACAATGTCTGCCTGCATCGGGGTCGCAAGCTGCGGACCGAAAATGGCACAACCACCCAATTCCGTTGCCCGTTCCATGGCTTCACCTGGAAGACCGATGGCACGCTGAAGGAAATCCCGTGTGATTGGGACTTCAAGCATCTGGAAGACAAGGACATGAGCCTGCCCGAAGCCCGCGTTGAGCTGTGGCAGGGCTTTGTCATGATCACCGAAAACCATGATCTGCCAGATTTCAAAACCTGGCTGGGTCCGGCGGCTTCGCATTATGACAATTACAATATGGAAGATCGCTACACTGGCATGTGGGTGGCGCGGAAAATTCCGGCCAATTGGAAGGCAACCGCAGAAGCCTTTATGGAGGCGTGGCATTCCATCACCACGCACCCGCAATTGCTGCCATTCCTGGGCGATGCCAATTCCCAATACGATCTGATCGGCGATCATTTCAATCGGGCCATCACCCCGTCAGGTGTGCTTAGCCCGCATTTGAAGGGCAAGACGCAGCAATATGTGCTCGACAAAATGGCCGAATTTTCCGGCGGATCCGATGCGGAAACCAACCGCCGCTATGCCGCCAGTGAAGAAAAGGTAGATCTGGACGAAAGCGATCCGTTGCAAGCTCGCAAATTGCTTGCCGAGGCAAGCCGGGCCGGTTTCAAAGAGGCCTATGGCCACGATTATTCAGACAAATCCGATTCCGAAATTCTGGATAATTTTACCTACAATATCTTCCCCAATTTCTCGCCATGGATCGGCTATCTGCCCACGCTATGTTATCGTTGGCTGCCGGGCGACACCGCCGATTGGTGCGTGATGGAAATCCGTCTGCTGTTCCCCACAGCCAAGGGTGAAAAGCGCCCCCGCGCGGTGGAGAAAGTGACCATCCCCGAAGATCAACCCTGGGCCTGGGCCAAGGATGTGATGGGCGAAGCGCTGGCCAGCGTGTTCGATCAGGATATGGCCAATCTGCCACATGTCCAAACCGGTATGAAAGCATCGGCCAATGGCATTATGGAGCTGGGCGCCTATCAGGATAGCCGGGTCCGTCATTTCCAGACGACGCTGAAGAAATACATCAATGGCGAATTGCCCGCCAAGGGCTGAGGTTCGCGAGGGACAGTGCAACCATCATGAGCGGCTTTTCTTTCGACCTGTCCGGGCGCAACGCGCTTGTCACAGGTGCCTCGTCTGGCTTGGGTGCTCGCTTTGGTCGATTGCTGGCCCAATCCGGTGCCAATGTCTCGTTAGCGGCCCGGCGCAAGGATCGGCTGGAGACCTTGGCCGACGAGTTGGGCGAAAATGCTGCGGCCATATCGATGGACGTGGCGCAAGAAGCCAGCATCATTGCCGGGTTTAACGCAGCCGAAGACGCCTTTGGTACGGTTGATACGCTGGTCGCCAATGCGGGCATAGACGGTGCCGGCATGGCCACAAGCATCACCGAAGAAGAGATCGAGAGGGTCCTGTCAGTCAATCTCAAGGGCGCGATTTTGACCGCGCGCGAAGGGGCAAAGCGCATGATCGCCGCTGGCACACAGCAAGGCCGGATCGTGATCACCGCTTCCATAACAGCGTTTGAGCCGTCGCCCGGCCTGGTCGCTTACGCCGCCAGCAAGGCAGGCGTGGTTCAGGCCGCGCGCAGCATGGCCCGCGAATGGGCCCGCGCAGGCATTTGCGTGAACACAATTTCGCCCGGTTACATCCGGACCGAAATCAATGACGATTGGTTCGATACCGATCCAGGCAAGAAACAGATCAGCAGATTTCCCAAGCGGCGCTTGATGGGTGAAGAGGGCCTGGATGCCATGGTTCTGTTCCTCAGCAGCGATGCTGCAGAGTTTGTGACCGGTGCCGATTTTGTTCTCGATGATGGTCAAACACTCTAAACCAATCTTTTGGAGGCAAAAGCAGTGAGCATCCCTGCCATCTCCTTTGCGGCTGGTATTGCACCAGAGGCCACCCCCGCCCAATTGGTCGAATGCGCCGCTCAGGCAGAGTTTGATTATGGCGGAATGTGGGTGGAAAAGGACGATTGGACACCGGCCACAACGCGCGCAATCCGCAAGCATTTGACCGATGCCGATGTGCGGCTGCTCGATCTGGAAGTGTTGTGGATCATGCCCGGCCCGCCCGATCCATGGCTGGAAGAGATGGTCGATATCGCCGCTGAGTTGGGCGCGGCCAATGTGCTGTGCGTTTCCAGCGATCCCGATCCCGCCGGCACCGCAGCCAAATTGCAACGGCTGGTTGAACGCGCTGCGGGAACGTCGGTCTGCATCAATCTGGAATTTGCCCTGTTTACCGAAGTCCGCTCGCTGGATGCAGCGATGGCGATCATGGAGCAGGTGGAGGGCGGGCCCAAAGGCATATTGTTCGACACACTGCATTGGTCGCGCACCGGCACCACGACACAGGATATTGCCAACGTGCCGCTTGATTGGATAAACTACGCCCAATTGTGCGATGCGCCTGCGCAAGCACCCGACCTTTCCGATCCAAACCAGATTATCGACGATGCGATCAATCGGCGCTGCGCGTTGGGTGATGGCGGGCTGGATGCTGCTGGCATGAAGGCCGCCCTGCCCGCTGGAATTGCCTTTGCCATTGAAGAACGCTCGCAGGTGCTGCGCGATGCCTACCCCGATCCAATTGACCGCGCCAAACAAGTGGCGAAAACCACGCGCGCCTGGCTCGCAACTCATCCATAACGGCTGCTTGGCAGTGGTGCCGGGTTTGCTTTGGTGACTTGACCTCGGCCTCGCTTCGCTCAACAAGCTGGAAGCGAGCGGGGAGCGGGATATTCCACATTCAGAGCTGATTTTCACGCTGACAACATGCCTGATGGCAATGGCGTTGGTGGCCGGTGCTTCCTGGTGGATGGCACGCGGCAGCACATCGGACAGTGATGGATACTTCCTTGCCGGGCGCAATCTGGGCGGGGTATTTATCGCCGGATCGCTGCTGTTGACCAATCTGTCGGCTGAACAGCTAATCGGACTGAACGGATCGGCCTATGGCTATAATTTGTCGAGCATGGCTTGGGAGGTAACCGCCGCTGTCGCGACCATCGCCATGGCGTTGATATTCTTGCCGCGATATCTGGCCGGGGCGTTCACTACACTGCCGCAATTCCTGGCCGATCGATATGACGGCCAAGTCCAACAGATGAGCGCGGTGCTCTTCCTGCTCGGCTATGGCTTGGTCACCATTCCCAGCGTCTTGTACTCTGGCTCCATTGCGGTGATGAAGATCTTCGATGTGCCCGAATTGTTTGGCCTAAGCGATTTTTCCGCCCTGGTCGCAACGGTGCTGGTGATCGGCATTACCGGTGCAATTTACGCTGTGTTTGGCGGGCTGAAGGCGGTCGCGGTCTCGGACACGATCAATGGCATAGGATTGCTGGTGATGGGCGTGCTGGTGCTGATGCTGGGCATCTATGCGCTGGGCGCCAGTTCGCAAGGCAATGAGTGGCTGGCTGGGCTGACGCGATTGGCCAGCGAACAACCGGAGAAACTCAACGCTATTGGTGGGCCAAATGACCCGACTCCGTTCGGCACGATCTTCACCGGGATGATCATCGCCAATCTGTTTTACTGGTGCACCAACCAATATGTGATCCAGCGTACTTTGGCGGCGCGCAATCTGGCCGAGGGGCAAAAGGGTGTGCTGCTGTCAGGCTACTTCAAGGTCTTCGTGCCGTTCCTGATGATGGTGCCGGGAGTGATCGCCTATCATCTGTATGGACCCGGCCTTGCCACCATCGACTTGGCCTATCCCACGCTGATCCGGGACCTGTTGCCACCCGCATTGATGGGTCTGTTTTTGGCGGTTTTGCTGGGCGCGGTGTTCTCCAGCTTCAACAGCCTGATCAATTCTGGCGCCACGCTCTTCTGCCTCGATATTTTGCCCGCCTTGCGCAAGAAACCCCTGTCAGACGCCTCCACGGTCAAGGTCGCCAAAGTGGTCAGCACGATCATTGCCATCTTCAGTTTTGCGGTCGCGCCGCTGCTCTATTTCGCGCCCGAAGGATTGTGGCAGATCATCCGGATCTTCACCGGCTTTTACAACATTCCGGTCATCACCATCGTGCTGGTCGGATTGTTCACACGCAATGTGCCCGCTATTGGCGCCAAGCTGGTGATCATCTTCCACGTCATCGCCTACGGGCTCGCCAAATTCGTTTTCGACGATGTGATCACTTTGCACTTCCTTCATTTGTATGCGGTGCTGTTTGTGATCGAGGTGGGCATCATGTTGGCGGCGGCCAAGATTGCGCCTCGGAACACCCCCTGGACCTTCACCCCGCAAGCACGCACCGACATGACGCCGTGGCGCTTTGCCATCCCGGTGGCGGTGACATTGATGTCTGCTGTTGTGGCAACCTATCTGCTGTTTTCACCCATAGGTCTCGCCAATGGACAGCTAGGTCTCACTTTTTGGGCGCTTATCTCTGGACTGGCCATAGTCAACGCGATTGTGTGGTTTTTGCCAAGGCGATCAAAGACTTGATTTAGCCCGGAAGTCCGGCAGTCCAGTCTTTGGATTTAGCCCAGTCCAAATGAGAGGTTGGCTCCATTCCCAACAGATCGCGCGCATTTTGCGGATCAACCACCAATGGCGAGGTGGGTTGAGAATTGTAGAAGGCATAGAATTTCGCCATCCCGTCATAAATGCTGAGGGGTTGGACTTCGCGTGATCCTGTGACCAGCTCGCTCATCCGGGCGGCAAATTCTTCCGGCGCAAGACTTTGGAAGCGGACGGGGCGACCAATCGCCTCCGTCAAATTGGCCGCTACTTGATCGCCAACCAAGGCCTCGGGCCCGCCAATCGGCACATGCATGCCGTCGGCCGCATCTGTCATCAGCGCGCGGGTCATCGCCTGCCCGACATCTTCCAGACACACCCAATTGATCAGCAAATCCTCGCGCGCGGGATAGGCGAAAATGCCATCGCGCATGATCAGCGGACGTGTCCAGATGCGGTACTGATTGTCCATGAACACGGTCGGCTCGATGAACACGCATGGGATGCCAGTTTCCTCAAGCGACCGCTCAATATCCCGGCGACCATCATGGGCGGACAGATCAAGATCATGATCGGCCACAAAGCATGCGGTGTTGAAGACAATTTTCTTCAGACCAGCCTGCTTGGCACCAGCCGCGATCTGCTGACCAAAATGCGCAGCCTTCTCGCGGTCAAATTCAAACGGCAGGTGGAACGCGGCTGCATCTTGCCCGGCAAAGGCTTGAGCCATGGCATCGGCATCGGTGATGTCGGCATGAACCGTGGGAAGATCAGGAAATGGCGTTTCAGCCATGGCATTGTCTCGCCGAACGCCTGCGGTGACTTCAAACCCATGTTCCAGCAGCGAGGCAACCAGGGGAATGCCTTGGTCAGCTGGCGCGCCAAGCACGCACACTTTCTTGATGGTCATTATTCTGCAGCCTTCCGTGCTACTTCTTCTGCGTCGAAATAGTGGATCCGCAGGCTTTTCATCTGTCCGCCTTCAAATTCGCCCATTTCGCAAACCGTTTGGCTGAAGGTCTCGCCGCCTCCCTTCGGCTTCATCGTCAAGGTCAACACCGTTACGGCATGCGTGTCCCCGCCGGTAATGTCATGAATGTCCACCTTGGCTTCGGCCCAAGTGCCATACATTGCGGCCGCACAGCGTTGCAGAGCATCCTTGCCGCGCCACTCGCCTGCAAAGGGAAGGCATTCGGCTTCGTACAAGACGAAATCGTCATGCAACAAGGCCTCAACCTTGTCCCATTCCCGCGCGCCCGCATGGGCATAGACGGCGGCCTGAATCTCGCGCGGACTTGAGGGTTTTTGTTGCCCTATCGCTTCGCTATTTGAGGGCATATCTACAGCTCTACTCGATCGTACCTACGAGGTCGCCGACCTTGTACTTTTGACCCTCTTCGCCGGTTGGCCGGATAATGCCCGTTGCCTGCGATTCAATCTCCACCGTCGTTTTGTCGGTTTCAGCGGTGTAGATGATATCGCCCTTATTGACCTGCTCACCATCGCCAAACATCCATTCGGCCAGCACCACCTCGGTCGCGCTCATGCCCAGTTTCGGGATGCGAATTTCTTCTGCCATTAAAAGTCCCCCTTACGCCTTGCCGACCGATGCCTTGATCTGGGCGATCATGTCGGACTTTTGCGGGATCCAGGCTTGTTCCAGATGGGTAGCAAATGGCACTGCCGAGAATGTTCCCCCGATCCGACGCACCGGACCCTTGAGGCTATCCCAGCATTTTTCCTGTATATTTGCGGCAATTTCTGCGCCTGTACCGAAAGGTTTCACCGCTTCATGCAGAGTAATCGCGCGGCCCGTTTTGCGAACAGAAGCCAGCACAGTTTCCTCGTCATAAGGGGCAATGGTGCGCAGATCGATGACCTCGACGCTGATGCCTTCCTTATCGAGCTCGCCAGCGATTTCCATCGCATCCAACACGGTGCGGCCATAGGTGATCAGCGAGATATCGCTGCCTTCGCGCGCTACGGCAGCTTTGCCCAAGGGAACGCGATATCCTGGTCCCGGGTCTTCGCTCGTCAGGCCGTAGCACAGGATGTTCTCGATGAAGATCACCGGATCATTGGCATCGATGGCAGAGCGCATCAGTCCGCGCGCATCAGCCGCATTGCTGGGCGTTACCACATGGATACCGGCGACATGGGCGAACCAGGCCTCCAACATGTCAGAGTGCTGACCACCAAAGCCGACACCCACGCCAGTGGTGGTGCGCAGCACCATCGGACACGGGGTTTGCCCACCCGACATAAAGCGCAATTTCGCGGCGTGATTGACGATCTGGTCCATGCAAACGCCAACAAAGTTCATCAACATGATTTCGCAAATCGGGCGCTGTCCCGCCAGCGCGGCACCAACCGCAGCACCAACAATGGCGGTCTCGGAAATAGGCGTCGCGCGGATGCGGTGTTCGCCATATTTCTCGGTCAGTCCTGCGGTGACTTTGAACACTCCCCCGCCCTGCTTGGCCGACACGTCTTCGCCCAAGCAGAACACGCCATCATCTTCGGCCATAGCTTCATCAATGGCGAGGTTGAGCGCCTGCGTCATGGTAATTTCGGCCATCAGGCGGTCTCCTCAAGAACGTCTTTGTAGATTTCATCGGTGCTCGGTAGCGGCGCATCCAGCGCATGTTGGACCGCGCCCTCGATCTCCGCGTCGATATCGGCGACGATCTTGTCGAGCTCTTCTTCGGTAAACTGGCGCTCCAGCATCACTTTGCGCAGCTTTGGCAGCGGATCTTCGGCCTGCATTTCAGCTAGGTGTTCCTCCGGCATGTAGGAGAAGTCCGAGCCGAAGAAGTGGCCCATCATACGGTAACACATGGCCTCGACCAGAACCGGTCCCTTGCCCGAGCGAGCATGTTCGACCGCCTCTTCCATCGCCGGATAGACTTCGTTCACATTGTTGCCGTCAACCTTGACGCCCTTCATTCCATAACCCGCCGCGCGGCTGGAAATGTCGGGGCTGTCGGTGTGATCGGCAAAAGCAGTGTGCTCGCCATAGCGGTTGTTCTGGCAGAAGAAGACGATTGGTAGCTTGTAAAGCTGAGCCATATTCATCGCTTCGTGGAAGCCGCCGATGTTGGCCGCACCATCGCCAAAACTAACCAGCGTTACCCGCCCGTCGCCATTGTTCTGGCTGGCCATGGCCAGGCCATTGGCAATCGGCAGACCTGAACCGACCACGCCCGTTGTCACCATGATGCCGGTGTCAGGATCGGTGATGTGCATGGTTCCGCCCTTACCCTTGCAGGTGCCGGTTGCCTTGCCGAGGCATTCGCCCCACCATTTCTCGATTGGAATTCCCTTGGCGGTTTGCTCGCCTTGGCCGCGATAGGTGCAGACGACGTAATCATCGTCATCCAGTGCCGCCATTGCTGCTGCAGAGGCAAGCTCTTGCCCCCGCACACAGTAATACATCACCGCGACCTTGCCCTGCATCAGCAGCTCGCGGAATTTTTCGTCGGTGCGGTTCACCTTCATCGTTCGAGTGTAAATATCGAGCAGTTTCTCGCGGTCTATCTCGGCCATGAACTAAGCCTCTCCGTTCAAAAGTAACAAATGTTGAGTATGCCTTAGGCGTGCCCTTAGAACTGAACCCGCTGGGTAAATCCGCCATCAATCACGACATTGGTGCCGGTCATGTAAGGACATGCGGGGCTGGCCACGAAGACCACAGCCTTGGCGACCTCTTCCGGCTCGCCAAAACGGCCCATGGGCATCTTGGCCAAGGTACCTTCGTACAGCGGCGGAACAGCATCCTTGATCATTTCCCAATTGCCGCCGGGATAGTAAATCGCGCCGGGCGAGACGCAATTGACCCGAATACCTTGTGGGGCGAGCGCCTGCGACAGCTGCGAGCCATGCGTGATCAGCGCGGCTTTGAGCGCGTTGAAGGCCTGCGGCGCGACAAATGTTTCCAGCGCGGCGGTGGAAGACATCAGGACGATGGAACCGCTGTCTGATTTTTCGAGATGAGGTGTCAGAACTTCAATGGCGTTAACTGCACCCATGATGTCCATGTCTAGCCCGGCCTGCCAATCACCCGTACCGCCAGTGCCTGACGAGCTCGCCATGTGAACGAAGATATCGCATCCACCCAGCGCGTCCGCCGCATCGGCGATCCATTTCTTGTACGCATCCGCGCCATCGGCCATGTCGAACACTTCGCCATGCACCTTGCCCGGGCCAGCTGCGTCGATCTCTTTCTTGGCGGCTTCGATCTTGTCTTCTTTACGGCTGAAGAAGGCGACATCTGCACCCTCTGCTGCGAAGTGGCGTAGCGAGGCCAGGCCCAGCCCGTGCGCGCCGCCATTCATGATTACTTTTTTGCCTTTAAGTCCGAGATCCATTGCAGCTACTCCAAGGTTTGAGGATTGCAGCATTGTCTAGCCGACCAAGAAGCTGGCGATAATCGTCAAAAGTGCTGGTGGATGCCGGCCAACGACGCGTTTGCGGACGTTACTCCGCTCATCGTACCATAACGCTTTGTCGCAATGCCCGCTCTTCTGGGCCACAACACCTAGCCCTATGCGAGCCAACTGCTCTAACAATCTTTCGGCAGGCGCGAATGCGTCTGATACTTGATCAAAAGGAGTCCGCCGTGAAACCCGCTCTGAAATCAATCTCGCTAGCTTCCATCGCACTCTTGGTCGGTTGCGCTTCAGCGAGCGGCGAACTCAGGAAAAATTTGCGTGCCTACGGCATGAGCAAAAGTGAAGCGAAATGCGTCACCCGAGAACTGGTCGACGACTTGGATGGCCGAGAGATAAAGTCGATAAATCGTATTCTTGGGGCCGGTAGATCAGATGGTACGACACGTCCTTCGCAGGTGATTGTCGCTGTTCGTGAGTTAGATGATCCGCGGGTCATCAGGTCCGTTGCGCTCGCCAACGCCGGGTGTCTTCTGCTCAACTGATCGGATGCTCCGCTGGGAGTTAGAGCATCAGGCCACTAAGCCCGCTCCCCACCCCCAATGGCGCCAATTGCGCGGTGGTGGGAACTGGGCCGAATGCTGACCGTCTGAATGTGGTCATAGCAATGGCTAAAGTGGACGATCGGCTATCGACGCATTTGCGGAATTACGACTGCGGCCAACTTTACATCCTAAGCTGACGATCAGAGCGCACGCAGCCAAAACTCCAAGTTAAGCGCCGCGAACCTCAGGTGCATTATGGGTGATATCGATTTGAGCGCATTTCTGCTCAATCTGATCAAGCTTGTCCGGATCGTTCAGTAGTCCGCGCAATCCAAACCGTGCTGTCTCCAAAGCGCGTTGCTTGCGTGACGCTATGCTGAACTGGTCACCAGCCATGATGCATGTCTCAACCAGTTGGATCATCTGCTCGGCCATCCAGTGCGGATCACATTCTGCAAACTCACCACCGCCGATTCCGGCACGGATAATGTTTTCATAATGGGATACCAGCTTCTTTCGTTGCTTTCGCGCATGACCAAAGTCGGGATGCCGAAGTTCGGGCAGCGCATAGATCGCTATGAACGCGACCGGCGCCTCATTCAGGATCAACGTTTCTTCGAACAAGCTTTTGAAGAGGGCCTCAGACGGAGCCAGCCGCAGCGCGCGAAGGCGATCCCGGAATTCGAAAGCCGGTGCCGAAGTGTTGCTAATCAACTCGTCAAAGAGATCCTTCTTCGTCGGAAATAGATTGAAGATCGATGCTGTCGTGCAATCCAGCTCATCAGCAATCATGCGCACGCCAAACAAGTCGAAATACTCGAAGAACTAATGGGTCAGCTTGATGCTGGCACGACACATGATGCCGGTGCGCAATACCGAATGCAGACTGATGCTTACGTGTGCCCTGATATTGCAAAGCAGGAGTGGGAAGCCCTGTTTCACAACCAGCCACAGCTCATCGGGATGTCAGGTGATCTACCCAAAAGCGGCAGCTATTTCACCTTTGACGAACTTGGCACGCCAATCGTTGCTACGCGCGATAAACAGGGCAAATTTCATGCCTTCGTAAATGCCTGCCGGCATCGCGGAGCGCGTGTCGCGACGCAAGAGCGCGGAAATACCCCCATGCTGGTCTGCCCATTCCACAAATGGAGCTACACCACAGATGGAAAACTCGCTGGTGTGCCAGAGATGGAGCAATTCGGTGAGATCGACAAATCCTGCCACAGCCTTATCGAGCTGCCGGCGGAAGAGAAATTCGGGATGTTGTGGGTGCATCTTCAGGAAGATGGCGAGCTTGACGTTGCCGACTGGCTTGGTCCGCTCGCAGATGAGCTGTCAGGTTTTGACTTCGGTTCGCTCCAAAACACGGGTCGGAAGACGATTCAAAAGGCCCTCAACTGGAAACTTGCCAATGACACATTTGGCGAGACCTATCACTTTGCGAAACTCCATTCGAATACGCTGGCCCAGACATATTACGGGGGCAATCTTCACTATGAGGAGTTTGGTCGCCATCACCGTTTTGTTACCGCTGGGCGAAGAATTGACGAGCTTCGAAAGCTGCCCAGCAGCGATTGGGAACTCGCCGAGAACGTCATCTTATTGTATTACATTTTCCCAAACATCCAACTGATTGTGGGCAAAGAGCGGGCAAATCTGACGCGGATATATCCCGATCCAATCAATCCAGGACGATCGAAGACAATTATCGATGGCTACTTTTCGCAGGAAATGGTTGATGCAGCTGCAGCCGTGCCACGCGAAGAACGCATTGAAGTGGAAGACATTTACGATCCCAATCGAACCGGAAGCGTCTTTACTCCCGAGGCCATCTTCGAGGTCTTTACGAGCACCGTTGAAGCCGAAGACTATGAAATGGGCGCGCAGCAGCAGATTGCGGCCGCATCGGGGAAAGTGAAAGAATCCATTTTCGGGCGCAATGAAGCCCCGCTGCACCACTTTCACAACAATTTCAGAGAGATTCTGGGCATGCCGCCACTTGAGAAAGTCGGTTAAGAAGAAACCGGTAGCGAGCCGTCTGCGCCTTTTCGGATTGAGCGAAAAACCGCAACGTCCGCTTACCAACCCACAGGCGATCAAACGGGAAATGGTGCCACGAGAGAGAATCGAACTCTCGGCCTCACCCTTACCAAGGGTGCGCTCTACCACTGAGCTACCGCGGCGTTCCGGCAATGCCCATTTAGGGGCAGTGCAAACGGCCTTATAAAAGGCTGGCGCGCCTATTGTCATGCATGGGCGCAATGTCAAGCCAATCGCGCGCCTAGATCGCCTCAAAGCTTGAGCTTGCAGCCTAATAGCGGCAAAGCATTTCCCATGAGTGAAGATCAAAGCAATAATATGTCGCGAGAAGAGAAATTGGCCGCCAAATTGCGGGAAAATTTGCGCCGCCGAAAAGCTCAGGCCCGCCAAATGAGCGATTCGGACGCACAAACCCTTTCCAAGCCCAAAAGCGAAAGCTAGGGAACCACGGTAAGATTTGCCTCAAAGTTCATTCCCACGCCGGAGCAAGAAAATCCCAAAATTGATCCTCGTTCGCCATGGCCAAAGCCAATGGAATTTGGAAAACCGTTTCACCGGTTGGTGGGATGTTGATCTAACCGAAAAAGGCGTGGCCGAAGCCAAAGCGGCCGGCGCATTGATGCTTGAGAAGGGTGTGCTGCCCACCACCTGCTTCACCTCGTTCCAGACCCGCGCCATCAAAACGCTCAATCTGGCCTTAGAAGAAGCAGGCAGACTATGGTTGCCAGTGACCAAGGATTGGCGCCTGAACGAGCGGCATTATGGCGGGCTAACCGGCCTCAACAAACAAGAAACGCGCGACAAGCATGGCGACGAGCAGGTGCATATCTGGCGGCGCAGTTTTGATGTTCCTCCACCACCGATAGAGCCGGGCAGCGAATATGATCCGGGTGCAGACCCGCGCTATGCCGGGATCGATGTTCCCAACACCGAAAGCCTCAAGATGACGATTGAGCGCGTTCTGCCCTATTGGGAAAGCGCCATCCTGCCGGTTCTGGCCAGCGGCGAGACCGTGATCATTTCTGCGCATGGCAATTCCTTGCGCGCTCTGGTTAAGCATCTGTCGAATATCTCTGATGAGGACATTACTGGGCTGGAGATACCGACCGGGGAACCGATCATCTATGATTTTGACGAACCGATGCGCCCGGCAGAACGGTATTATCTTAAGGACAGCTAAGCACTGCGCGCGATTAGGGAGATAAGGGCATCGCAAAAGTAGCTATCGTTATGGGCAGCCAATCCGACTGGCCGACCATGAAATGCACCGCCAAGGTTCTGGAAGAACTGGAAGTGGAGCATGAAGCACGGATCGTCTCTGCGCACCGTACACCGGACCGGATGAGCGCCTTTGCCAAAGGTGCCGAGGGCGAGGGATTTGATGTGATCATAGCGGGTGCTGGTGGGGCCGCCCATCTGCCCGGCATGATCGCCGCGATGACCCATTTGCCCGTGCTGGGCGTTCCGGTCCAATCCAAGGCGCTGTCGGGCATGGATAGCCTGCTTTCGATCGTGCAGATGCCAGCTGGGGTTCCCACTGGAACGCTCGCCATTGGCGAGGCAGGTGCAACCAACGCCGGATTGCTGGCCGCCGCCATTCTGGCGATTTCGGACGAGGATTTGTCCGAGCGCCTGCAGGATTGGCGCGCAGCGCGCAGCGCTGGCGTAGCCGACACTCCAACCGATTAGTGGCACCATCCGTATGTTAGCTCCCGGATCAACAATCGGCATTCTTGGCGGCGGGCAATTGGGCCGCATGCTGGCGATGGCAGCCGCGCAATTGGGCTATCGTTGCCATATCTATTGCCCCGATCGCGAGAGCGTGGCCGCTGACGTCAGCGCCGAGTTTACCTGCGCCCCATGGACCGACAATGCGGAGTTGACGCGTTTCGCCGAACAATGCGACGTAATCACATTTGAATTCGAGAACGTGCCGGTTGAGCCTTTGGCCGCGCTCGGCGACAAATTGATGCCGCACAAGCGCGCGCTTGAAACGGCGCAAGACCGCCTGAAAGAAAAGCGCTTTGCCCAAGGTTTTGGCGCGCAGCCTGCACCTTATGCCTTGGTCGACGGGCCGCAGGATCTAGCCAATGCGATTGAACGGATCGGCGCACCGGGGATCTTGAAGACTTGCCGCGATGGATATGATGGCAAGGGTCAATGGCGCATTTCCGGCGCGCGTGATGCCGATGCGATCAGATTGCCGAATGCGGAATGCGTTTATGAAGGTCTGGTCGAATTTGAGGCAGAGTTCTCTGTCATCATGGTGCGCGGCCAAGATGGAGAAGTGCGTTTCTGGGATTCGGCGCAAAACGCGCATTCGGGCGGAATGTTGGTCACCTCCACCCTGCCAGCATCAAATCTGATCCAGGGCCAAGTCGCGGCAGCGCGCGATATCGCAGCACAAGTTGCCGAGGCGCTGGGCTATGTCGGTGTGATCACGCTGGAGTTTTTCGCCACCGCAGGCGGCCCAGTTTTCAACGAAATGGCTCCGCGGGTTCATAATTCAGGCCACTGGACCATCGAAGGGGCTGCGACCAGCCAGTTCGAAAACCACGTCCGCGCCATTTGCGGCCTGCCCTTGGGCGCGACAGGCACCCGATTTGAAACCATTGCGATGGACAATATCGTCGGCGCAGATGCGCTGACCGCATATGATGTGTTGGCCGAGGACGGAGAGGCGCATTTGCACCTCTATGGCAAGAAAGAAGCGCGCGATGGGCGCAAGATGGGCCATTTGACGCGGGTTGGCCAAGCCATTGATGGGCCAACTAACGGGGCAAAGCCCTCACAATGACGCAAGAGATATTTCTGATTTACGCCCGCGCCGCCAATGGCACGATTGGCAAGGACGGCAAGCTTCCTTGGCACCTGCCTGCTGATCTGAAGCGGTTTAAGGCGCTGACTTTGGGCAAGCCGATGATCATGGGGCGCAAGACCTTTGAAAGCTTGCCCGGCATCCTGCCAGGCCGCCGCCACATTGTTTTGACCCGGCGTGAAAGCTGGGACAGCGATGGGGCAGAGGTTGCACGCTCCACCAAGGAAGCCCTTGCTCTAGCACGACAAGAAAATGAGGATGGCCCCATCGCCGTGGTCGGCGGGGCTGCCATTTACGACGTGTTCCGGCCTTTGGCACACCGCATCGAAGTGACCGAAATCCATGCCGATTTTACAGGCGATACCTTCATGAAGCCCATCAATGCGGAATGGAAAGTCACAGCTCGCGAAGATCATCCAGCCGCTGGCGACCTGCCCGCATATTCTTTCGTAACCTACCGCCGCCATGATGAGGACGCCGCCCAATGAGATGGCTTGATCACCGCGATACCGTTCCCAAGCCCTTGCGCGGTGCGATCATCGCGCTGGGAAATTTTGACGGTTTTCACAAAGGGCATCAGGCGGTCGCTGGCGAAGCGATCAAATGGGCGCAGGAAGATGGCCGACCCTCCATCATCGCCACTTTTGACCCGCATCCGGTGCAGTTTTTCAAACCCGATGCCCCCGCCTTTCGACTGACCACGCTGGAGCAGCGCCAGGAATTGTATCTGGCAGCGGGGGCGACAGCGATGCTGGTGTTCCACTTCGATGCTGAATTGTCCGGCCTGAGCGCGGAAGACTTCATTGCCAAAATCTTGATCGAGCGATTGGGCGCCTATGGCGTTGTCACGGGCGAAGACTTCTCCTTTGGCAAGGGCGCCAAGGGCGATATCGATTTGCTGCGCAGTTTGGGCGGCGAACTGGGGCTGCAATCGCGCACCGTGCCCGCGGTAATGGACAATGGCGATCCCGTTTCCTCCAGCCGCGTTCGTGACGCCTTGCGCGCTGGCGATCCGCAAGAGGCAGCCCGGCTGCTGTCACGCCCCTTCGCCATTCGCGGCATTGTTGAGCATGGCGACAAGCGCGGCCGCGAAATCGGCTTTCCAACTGCCAATCTTGCGATCGATAAATATCTACGGCCAAAATACGGCGTCTATGCTGTGACCACCACCATCCTGAGCACAGGACAAGTGCTGAAGGGCGCCGCTAACATGGGCATCCGACCTCAATTTGAACCACCCAAAGAGCTGTTGGAGCCGCATTTCTTCGATTTTGATGGCGATTTATACGGGCAGGAGATTGAGGTGCATTTGCATCACTTCCTGCGGCCCGAGGCAAAATATGACGGGCTGGATGCGCTGATCGAGCAAATCGGCAAGGATTGCGACCAAGCCCGCGAGCTGCTTGCATGAGGATTTGGCTCAAGCGGGCAGGCTTTTTCTTTGCCCTGCTGTTTTTGGTTCTGACTTTGGTGAATGCGAGTTGGTTGGCGTCCGAACCCAAGGGCGCACCCAAGCTGATCGCGCATCGCGGATTGGCGCAGCTGTATGATCATGCTGGCGTTGGCCGCGACACCTGCACAGCAGACCGGATTGAAGCGCCATTTCATCGCTATCTGGAAAACACGATTGCCGGCGTTCTCCGAGCGCAGAAATTGGGCGCAGCGATGGTGGAGGTGGATGTCGCACCAACCAAGGATGGCGAAATGGTGGTGTTCCATGACTGGACGCTCGATTGCCGAACCAATGGCGCAGGCGATGTGCGCGATGCGACGCTGGCCGAACTCAAAACGCTCGATATCGGCCATGGCTACACCGCCGATGGCGGTCAGACATTTCCCTTCAGAGATGCAGAATTTGTCGGCGCTATGCCAACCATCGAAGAGCTGGCCGATGCTCTGCCGAGGCGGGGCCGGTTGATGATCAATTTCAAATCGGGCGATGCCGAAGAGGCTGATCTGGTCTCTGCCAAACTGGCCGCAATCGGCCGAGATCCGGCACAGGCTGGTGACGGCTTTTACGGCCACCCCGATCCAGTCGCCCGCATACGCGAGCTGCATCCCGATGTTTGGGCATGGAGCCCGGCAGAGGCGCGTGAATGCAGCCAGGATTATGTCACCTTTGGCTGGTCGAGTTATCTGCCGCAAAGCTGCCGGGGTGCGACGATGATCGTCCCGCTCAATTACCAATGGGCGTTTTGGGGATGGCCCAACCGGCTGATCGCGCGGATGGAAGAACATGGCGGCAGAGTGCTGGTGATCGGCCCGCATGGTGATGATACCGCGCGCGGCCTGATCCTGCCCGAACAGCTGGGCGAAATACCCGACAGCTTTAACGGATATGTCTGGGTAGAGGATGGCTTCAACATCATTCCAGCCCTAATCCAGCGCTTCGATGATCGCACTCAGGAAGAAATCGATGCAGGCTTTGCAGCACTCGCAGCACGCCGGGCAGCGCAATAGTGTGGCCTGCTGCGCTCATTCCACTTTATTGCTGCGCACAATTGCCCTAACGCCGCGCGATTATGTCTGACGCCGATAAAACGCCCAGCGACGCACAGCGCGATTACAAGGACACTGTCTTCCTACCGAAGACTGCCTTCCCGATGAAAGCCGGCCTTCCGCAGAAGGAACCGGGCATTGAGGCGCGTTGGCGTGAAATTGACCTGTACAAGCAATTGCGCGAGGCCCGCGCTGGGCGCGAGAAGTTCATCCTTCACGATGGCCCTCCCTATGCCAATGGCGACATGCATATCGGCCATGCGCTCAACCATATCCTGAAAGATACGGTGTGCCGCACGCAGAATCTGCTGGGCAAGGATGCGCCTTATGTGCCGGGATGGGATTGCCACGGCCTTCCAATCGAATGGAAGGTTGAGGAGAAATACCGCAAGAAGAAACTGAATAAGGACGAGGTTCCCGCCAAGGAATTTCGCGCCGAATGCCGCGCCTATGCGCAGCATTGGGTCGATACCCAGCGCGAGCAGCTGAAGCGGCTGGGCATTATGGGCGATTGGGACAATCCCTATCTCACCATGGATTTTCAGGCCGAGGGAACGATTGTTTCCGAGCTGCTGAAATTTGCCGAGGCGGGCAATCTCTATCGCGGGTCAAAGCCTGTGATGTGGTCGCCGGTGGAAAAGACCGCTCTGGCCGAAGCCGAGGTCGAATATGAAGACCTGACCGACAGCCCGCAGATAGATGTTGCGTTTGAGGTAAAAGGTGCATCCTCAGAAAAGCTGCTTGGCACTCACCTAGTAGTCTGGACTACGACGCCGTGGACGATCCCGGTCAATCAAGCATTGGCCGTCGGCACTGAAGTAGAATACTCGATCCTTAAGATTCACCCGATCACCCTCATTCCTACATCCGAACGCGGCTCAGAAATTCCGAAGATGGACCGATCAAGAGACAAGAAAGTCGTGATTGCGACTAGCCTTGTTGAAGACTTCGTCAATCGTCTCAATCGCGGTACAAACCCAAGTTGGTCCGTCCAAGACACGAAGGTTCGGATCGGTGGCGATGAGATCGTTGGCACAACCGTTGCCCACCCAATGCATAAACTTGGCGGGTTCTATAAAACAGAACGCCCGGTCCTTCCGGGCGATTTCGTCACCACCGAAAGCGGCACCGGCCTTGTCCATATGGCGCCCGATCATGGCGAGGATGACTTTGCACTCTGCAAGGCGAACGGGATCGACCCCGTTTTTGCAGTGATGGATGACGGGCGCTATCGCGATGACTGGCTGTGGCTGGGCGCGGATGATCTCGACAGTGAAGACAAGCCGCGCCGTCGCAGCGTGATCAACAAGCCCTTTAACGCGCCCGACGGGCCGATCTGTTCCGATCTGCGCGAAGCCGGCGCTTTGCTCAGCGCCTCTGCCGATTACGCGCATTCTTACCCGCATTCATGGCGGTCCAAGGCCAAGGTGATCTTCCGCTGCACCCCGCAATGGTTCGTGCCGATGGACAAGGATTTGCCCTGGCTGGAGCCCAAGTCTGCCGAAGACAAGAGCTGGGAAGACGAAGGCGGCGCCATCGATCCGTCCGAGGAAAAGCTGTGCGCAGCCCCCACCCTGCGTGAGCGCGCGATGGAAGAGATCGAGCGGGTCCAATTTTTCCCACCCAAAGGAAAGAACCGCATCGGTTCCATGGTTGAGGGACGGCCCGATTGGGTGCTCTCGCGCCAACGCGCATGGGGCGTGCCGATCACTCTGTTCGTGAAGAACGGCACGGGCGAATATTTGCAAGACGAGGCGGTCAATGCGCGCATTGTTGCCGCCGTTCATGCCGAAGGCGTGGATGCCTGGGACGAGGCGCGCAAGGCCGAGTTCTTGGGGCCAGACCACAAGCCGGATGACTATGAAATGGTCACCGACATTCTGGACGTATGGTTCGATTCGGGCTGCACCCATGCCTTTGTGCTGGAAAGCGGTCGCTGGCCCGATCTGCAATGGCCCGCCAATCTGTATCTGGAAGGCAGCGACCAGCATCGCGGCTGGTTCCAATCATCGCTGTTGCAAAGCTGCGCCACGCGCGGCCGCGCGCCCTATGATCAGGTGCTGACCCACGGCTTCACCATGGATGCCAAGGGGTTCAAGCAGTCCAAATCGCTCGGGAACACGACCGATCCGATCAAGGTGATGGAGCAATATGGCGCGGATATCATCCGGCTGTGGGCACTCAGTGTTGATTTCACCGAAGATCACCGGATTGGCGATGAAATCCTGAAAGGCGTGGGCGATCAATACCGCCGCTTGCGCAACACGTTCCGCTATCTGCTGGGCGCGCTGGATGGCTTTATCGGCGATATGTCCGATGGGGGCGAAATTCCCGAACTGGAAGTGTATGTGCTGGCGCTGTTGGGCGATCTGGATGCCAAGCTGAAAGCAGCGGCAGAAGGCTATGACTTTAACGCCTACACCCGCCTGCTGGTGGATTTCTGCAACGAAGATCTGTCCGCCTTCTTCTTCGATATCCGCAAAGATACGCTCTATTGCGATGGCCCCGACAGCACGACGCGCAATGCCTATCGCACAGTGCTCGACCTGCTGTTCCACGCACTGGTGCGCTATGCCGCGCCGGTGCTGGTCTATACAGCTGAGGAAGTGTGGAAGAGCCGCTATCCCGAGGATGATGAGCAAAATGGGAGCGTCCATCTGCTCGAATGGCCCAGCATTCCGCAAGTGGGTGCGCCCGATCCGCGTTGGGCCACTTTGCGCGCATTGCGTGAACGCGTGACCGAGGCGATCGAGCCTCTGCGCCGAGAAAAGACTATCCGATCAAGCCTGGAGGCCGATGTAACCGTGCCCGCCAGCGCTGTTCCCGATGGCTTTACCGACGAACAATTGGCCGAACTGTTCATCACCGCGTCAGTCTCTCGCAGCCATGAGGGCGACGAGGTTACTGTGACCAAGACATCTGAACATAAATGTGGCCGTTGCTGGCGCCTGCTGCCCGATGTGACAGAGGACGGCGCCTTGTGCGGTCGGTGTGATGATGCCGTGGCGCAATTGGATGCGATGGAGGCAGCACAATGAAGGCGCTGTTCATTCGTAACCGGATCATCGGATTGATTGTTGCGGCGATCATCTTTGGCACCGATCAATTTATCAAATGGCTGATGGTGGGTCCGCTCAATCTGCGCGAGCGTTATGTCATTGATCTACTGCCGTTCTTTGACCTTCGCTGGACCGAAAATCGCGGCGTTTCGCTGGGCATGCTGCAAGCCACAACGGTGGAGATGCGGTTTTTGCTGGTGGCGATCACCGCATTGATCGCGATTGTGGTATTGGTGTGGATGTTCCGCGAGAAATTGCTGGGCGATATTATCGGCCTGGGCATGATCCTGGGCGGTGCGTTGGGCAATATCGTTGATCGCTACAATTTGGGCTATGTTATCGACTATGCCGATTTTCATATCGGGGATTTCCGCCCGTTCCTTATTTTCAATGTCGCCGATGCCGCTATCACCATCGGTGTTGTGATTATCCTTGCCCGATCCTTGTTCATGAGCGACAAGGTATCGGAGAATGAACAAGCAGGCCATGCGCCTGCAGAGAGCTGAGACCATGCGTATTTTGAAGACCACCCTGATCCTTGGCACCGCCAGCATGATGTTGACCGCGTGCGGCAGCACAGGCTTGCTTAATCGCGATCGCCCCGATGAATTTGCCGTTCAGCGTCAAGCGCCTCTGGTGGTTCCGCCTGATTTTAGCCTGTCGCCACCTGCGCCGGGTGCTCCGCGCCCAACCGAAGGCACAGCTGCTGAACAGGCTTTGGAAGCAATCTTTGGCGGGCCTGCAACGCGCAGCGCTGTCGAGACAAGCGCGCTTGATCGCGCCGGGGCTGCTGCGCCCAGCATTCGCTCCACTGTGGGTGATCCGGAAACCAACACCGTGGCCAAGGGCCGCGTGACCCGCGACATCATTGCCGCACCCGAAGGTGACGGACAATTCGCCCAAGCGGTCATTCCATCCTGATGTGAATTGCAGAGCGATTGCTGCGATCGCGGCAATTGATCTGGCTTAATCGCCGCAGCCTAAGCGCTATCGGGTTCGTCCGAGGTTTCGTCCTTGCGGATCAGCAATTTGTCGATCCGCCGACGATCCATGTCGATCACCTCGAAATGCCAGCCCTGATCGGTGAAGCTTTCACCTTCAACGGGCAGCTTTTTCATGACCGACAAGACATAGCCCGCCGCTGTGCCAAATTCGCGCGCATCGTCGTAATCGAGCTCCAGCCGGTCAGCCAAAGCATCGGCAGACAAAGCGCCCGAGATCAACAAAGAGCCATCAGGGCGCTCGACCAGCAGAGGCGAATCGCCTTCGTCCTGATCGCTGACAAAATTGCCTGCCATCGCCGTCAACAAATCGACGGGCGTGACCACCCCTTCCAGATGACCGTATTCGTCATGGACCATCGCCATGGCGATATCGGCCTGCTGCAAAACGCGTAGGGCATCCATCGCATCCAACTGATCGGGTACGACCTCGGCCTTGATCATCAAATCTTTCAGTACAACCGCTTGACCCGCAACCATCAAAGCGAGCACTTCGCGAACCTTCACAACACCCAAAATCGTATCGGGCGATCCGTCGGCAATGGGCAATAGCGAATGCGGGCTTTCCTTGATCGCGCGCCAGATCTCTTTTTCTGTCGCATTGGCATCGATCCAGTCCAACTCGGTGCGCGGAGTCATCATTTCGCGCACTGGTCGCTCGGCCAAACGCACCACACCGGTCAGGATTTGATGCTGATCGGCCTCGATAACGCCCGAATGGGTCGCATCAGCGAAGATCATATGCAATTCTTCTGCCGTAACAGAGGATTGCCCGCTAGGCCGCAGCCCGAACAGGCGAATGATCAACCCCGATGAGGTGTCCAATATCCACACAATCGGAGCCGCGATGCGGGCCAAAATGGCCATTGGCCGCGCCATGACCGTTGCAATCGGTACAGCAGAGCGAAGGGCAAGCTGTTTGGGGACCAATTCGCCGATAACCACGCTGAGATAGGTTGTTATCGCGATCACCAATACAAATGCAATTTGGCGCGAATGTTCTTGCGGGACACCCAATGCTGCCAGCCGCTCGCCAACAGGGCCTTCCAGGCTCGCGCCGGAAAATGCACCAGTGATAATGGCAATCAGGGTTATGCCGATCTGCACGGTCGACAGAAATTTGCCCGGCTCTGCCGCCAGCCTCAGCGCCACTTTGGCCCCAAGGCTTCCCTTTTCCCGCGCAGCACGCAAGCGTGCGTTCTTGGCCGAAACGATCGCGAGTTCGGACATCGCAAAGATGCCGTTCAAGACGATCAGTCCACCAATTATAATCAAGTCAGGCCAGGGAAAGGGTGTCACGCGTAAACCGCTAGCACAAATGTTGGCTGGTGCCAGCCTCCTTCATCAATTGGTGTTGGGGAACGCTGCGCCATATCAGCCGTTGTGCTATTGTTGAAACACTGCGGCGCGGGTGGGTGCGCTGTGTTCTGTGGCCTGAGCAAACGCCAGGTCGACGCTAAGGAGGAAATTTTCATGAAGACATCACGCAAACTTATGGCCGGTCTTGCAGCCGCTTCACTGCTGGGAACAACAGCATGTGTGACCGACCCCAACACGGGCGAACAGAAAGTATCGCGAACCGCCATTGGCGGTGTCGGTGGCGCTGTATTGGGCGGCCTGTTGGGCGGCGCGATTGGCGGCAAAACCGGCCGGATCATTGGCGCAGTTGGCGGCGGCGCAGCAGGCGGCATTGTCGGCTACAAGATGGACCAGCAAATCAAGGAATTGAAAGAGCAAACCGCTGGTTCCGGTGTGGACGTGACCGAGGTAGACAATGGCGAGGCCATTTTGGTCAATCTGCCCGATGGCGTAACCTTTGATGTTGGCAGCTACACAATCAAGCCAGCCTTCCGCACGACCTTGGATTCGGTTGCAGGAAGCCTGACCGAATATCCCAACAGCCTGGTCGATGTGTATGGTCACACCGATTCGACCGGTTCTGATGCGTTCAACCAACGTCTGTCCGAACAGCGCGCTCAAGCAGTCTCCAACTATATGGTGTCACGCGGCGTGGCCAATGCCCGGATTCGCTGGCAGGGCTTTGGTGAAACTTTGCCCATTGCAGACAATGACACGGAATATGGCCGCGCGAAGAACCGCCGGGTGGAAATCAAGATCATCCCGTTTGACCAGCAAGATGTGGCTAATGCTCAAGCCAATCAGGGCGGCTGATAAGGCCAGAAAACACGATAATGACGAAGGGTCGGCCCGTTGGGTCGGCCCTTTTTCATTTAGGGCCGCGTCCAAATGGTGTTGCTACTTGGCCAAACGCTCGGCGCGATCTGCCAATCGTTCAACTGCCGTAGGATGAATTTCGGGCGAGCTGACCAGCAGGCCAAAGGCGCGCGGATCGCGCTTGTTGTAATTGAGCGGATTGCCAAATGCATCGCTCACCTGCGCCCCGGCCTCTCGCGCAATCAGGGTGGCCGCGCCAATGTCCCACTCAAAACCCCACCGCAAGGTTGCAACCAGATCGGCCTCGTCCGCACCCACCATTGCGATGCGCAAAGCAATCGAATTGGGTTTGTCGACAAGGGTCAGGTCGGAATCTTCGTGCGGCAGCGCATCAATCGGGACCCGTGCGCCGGAAAAGCTGGTTCGTTTTGATGCCACCAGACGATCGCCATTGCGCCATGCCCCCTTGCCCGCAACCGCCAGCCATTCTTCCTGGCGAGACGGCGCGCTGAGCATGCCGATCAAGGGACGGCCCGAACTGATCAGAGCAACCGAAACAGACCAGCCGCTGCGACCACGCAGATAATCGCGCGTTCCATCAATCGGATCGACCAACCAGATCAGATCATTGCCCAAACGCTTGGGATCATCGGCTGTTTCTTCCGACAGCCAGCCAGCCGAGGGCAACAAGGCCCCCAATTCGCGCTTCAGAAAGGCATCAACCTCCAAATCGGCCGAGCAAACCGGGTGACCAGGCTCTTTTTCCCATATCTTTACCGTGTGGCCGGCTCCGGGCCATTGATCAGCGGCGATGCGGCCCGCTTCGCGAACAATGGCTTCAAGGCGTTTGCTATCAATCATGACAGGTATGGTGTTGGGCTTAGCCGAAGGACTTTTCAAGCCGCTCAATCCATGCTTATGGCTGATACGACTCAAAAACGATGGCATTGGCATCGCAACACCACCTTCAAAGGATACGCTCTCCCCATGAATATTCATGAATATCAGGCCAAGGAACTGCTCGCGAAATACGGCATCGGCATCCCGACCGGACACGCGGCGCTGACCGTTGAAGAAGCGGTGGAAGCTGCCAAGCAGTTGCCTGGACCTTTGTATGTTGTGAAAGCGCAGATCCACGCAGGCGGTCGCGGCAAGGGCAAGTTCAAGGAATTGGGTCCAGATGCGAAGGGCGGCGTGCGCTTGGCCAAGAGCATCGAGGACGTACAGTCTGACTCAGCAGAAATGCTGGGCAACACGCTGGTCACGATCCAAACCGGTGATGAGGGCAAGCAGGTCAACCGCCTGTATGTTACCGACGGCGTTGATATCGAGAGCGAATATTATCTCGCCATGCTGGTGGATCGTGCCACCGGACGAGTGGCCATGGTTGCCTCAACCGAAGGCGGTATGGACATTGAAGATGTGGCGCACAACACGCCCGAACTGATCACCACGATCACCATCGATCCTGCGCAAGGCTTTATGCCGCATCACGGCCGCGCCGTTGCCTTTGCACTGAAACTGTCGGGTGATCTCAACAAGCAGTGCCAGAAATTGGCCAAGCAACTTTACACCGCCTTTATGGACCTGGATTGCGAGATGCTGGAGATCAATCCTCTGGTGGAAACCAAGGATGCTCAGCTGTTGGTCCTCGACACCAAGATGAGTTTCGATGGTAATGCGCTTTATCGCCACAAAGATGTCGAAGATATGCGCGACGAGACCGAGGAAGACCCAGCCGAGGTTGAGGCCAGCAATTACGATCTGGCTTACATCAAGCTGGACGGCAACATCGGCTGCATGGTCAATGGCGCAGGCTTGGCGATGGCCACGATGGACATCATCAAGCTGAACGGAGCGTTCCCGGCGAACTTCCTGGATGTTGGCGGCGGCGCGACCACCGAAAAGGTCACCGCCGCATTCAAGATCATCCTCAAAGACCCAGCGGTTGAAGGCATTCTGGTGAATATCTTTGGCGGCATCATGAAGTGTGACATCATCGCCGATGGCATTGTGCAAGCGGCCAAGGAAGTGAACCTGTCAGTACCGTTGGTTGTCCGCCTTGAAGGCACCAATGTGCAGGCGGGCAAGGAAATCCTTGCCAATTCAGGCCTACCAATCGTGGCGGCAGATGATCTGGGCGATGCAGCGAAGAAAATCGTGGCCGAGGTGAAACAAGCCGCTTAGAACTTGTTGACCCTGAAGGGACATTGCAGATGCGGTGAGGTGCAGTTTGAGGTCCAAGGGCCTCCGCTCCTTACCGCAGCCTGTCATTGTACCGACTGCCAGCGCATGACCGCCGGACCTTATTCGCTAAGCGCGCTGTATCCTGAAGAGAATTTTGAATTGCTGGCTGGCGAAACCGTGATCGGGGATTGCAAATCGGCGGGGCAGCACAATTTCTGCGCGAAATGCTTCAGCTGGATCTTTACTCGTCCGGGTGGAATCGATGGGATGGTCAATATTCGCACCCCCTTGCTGGAGCGCGCAGCAGAGCTACCGCCTTATGCGGAATTCTTCAGCGAAGAAGGTCTGCCCAAGGTGCGAAGCGGTGCACCGCTAACATTCAAAACCGCCCCTCCGGTCGACGAGTTTTTGAAACTTGCAGACGCTTATGCCGAGTGGGATGGCCGACCAGGCTGACTAGCGCTCTGTCCGACTTTCAAACCTGAACACCAATTCCCCGCCCGATTGCATGCGCACCGCAGCTAAAAGCCCGCGGGTTCCGTCCTTCCGATCGTCACAACGCAAGGTCAGTGCGTGGAAATAGGCCGCGCACTCCTCAATCGCGACCAGTCGGAAGGTGACCATGTCATCCTTCTCTTCCCATGCCGTCAGGTCCGCATTGAAATGCTTGAGCTTCAGGACCAGGCTGCCCGCTTCCTCCATCAGATACATATGTTCGGTGAACATGATGGTCCCACCCCCATCCTCAGCGGGCTTCTGCTGGACGAAGGTGCCCACCATGGTTTCGGCCATGGTTTCGCCCACTGGCGGCAACCAGCTCTCCATCGCGGGCGCATCTTGAATGCCTGTGCCGATCCATTGACCCACCAACCAGCTCATTTGCTCAATTGTGGCCGGCGGAGATTTGAATCCCTTGGCACCTAACTTTGTCTCGTGAGCGACCGGCGGAGGCGCCTCTTGCGCAGAGACCGGTTGGGATGCCAGCCCGATGCCCATCAGAATGGCGCCCGCCAGCATTACCAACATCGTGTTTCTCATTCTGATCTCCTTATAGCGCAGCATAACATGACTATCATCAAAAGCGCAGCTTGACCCGAAGCCTTGGGAACACCAGTGAGGCTACAACAGTTGAGCCATTAATCAGGGTGACTCTCGCTTGACGTTTACGTAAACGCAAGCTAGGTCGTCAGCCATATTTTTGTCATAGGAAGGAACTCCCATGAAAATCCTCGTCCCCGTCAAACGGGTGATCGATTACAACGTGAAGCCGCGCGTCAAAGCCGATGGCACAGGCGTAGATCTGGCCAACGTCAAAATGAGCATGAATCCGTTTGACGAGATCGCTGTCGAAGAAGCCATCCGCATCAAAGAAGCGGGTAAGGCGGAAGAGATTATCGCGGTTTCCGTCGGTCCGGCCAAGGCGCAGGAAACGCTGCGCACCGCGCTGGCGATGGGCGCTGACCGGGCCATTCTGGTTGAGAGTGACGACGAGGTAGAGCCTTTGGCGGTCGCCAAGATCCTCAAGGCTATTGCCGATGAGGAACAGCCACAGCTTATCATGCTGGGCAAGCAATCGATCAGCGATGATTCGAACCAAACCGGCCAGATGCTGGCGGCCCTGATGGACCGTCCTCAAGGCACCTTTGCCAACACCATCGAAGTTGATGGTGACAGCGTTACGGTTAAGCGCGAAGTCGATGGCGGCCTGGAAACAGTCAAACTGTCGCTGCCTGCAATCGTCACCACCGATTTGCGTCTGAACGAACCGCGCTATGCGTCGCTGCCTAACATCATGAAGGCAAAGAAGAAGCCGCTCGATACCAAGACACCGGGCGATTACGGCGTCGATACCGCACCGCGTTTGACCACCACCAATGTGGCCGAGCCTCCGGTTCGCCAAGCTGGTGAGAAAGTCGAAGACGTCGATGCATTGGTAGCCAAGATCAAAGCGCTCGGCATCGCCTGAGCCCCGGACAGAAAGGAAAATACTCATGAATACTCTCGTCTGGGTCGAACACGACAACAATGAGATGAAGGACGCAACGCTGAGCGTTGTTACCGCTGCAGCTAAATTGGGTGACGTTCACCTGCTGGTGGCAGGCGCAGGCTGTGCCGGTGTTGCCGATCAGGCCGCCAAGATCGCTGGCGTGGGCAAAGTCCACTTGGCCGATGATGCTGCGCTAGAGCACGCCTTGGCTGAAAACGTCGCACCACTGATTGCTGGCCTGATGGCAAGCCATGATGCGGTGCTGTTCCCGGCCACCACAACGGGCAAGAACATTGCTCCGCGCGTCGCGGCACTGCTGGATGTAATGCAGATCTCGGACATTCTTTCGGTCGAAGGCGGCAAAACCTTCACCCGTCCGATCTATGCCGGCAATGCAATTGCAACGGTTGAAAGCTCGGATCCGAAGCTGGTTATCACCGTTCGCGGCACCGCCTTTGACAAGGCTGCTGCAGAGGGCGGTTCGGCTGCGGTTGAAGCCATTGGCGGCGCAAGCGATGCGGGCACGTCCAGCTTTGTCAGCGCAGAAATCGCGGAGAGCGAGCGTCCTGAACTGACCAGCGCCAAAGTGATCGTATCGGGTGGACGGGCATTGAAGGATGCCGAAACATTCGAAGCGACCATCACGCCGCTGGCGGATAAGCTGGGTGCAGGCATTGGCGCATCGCGCGCTGCGGTGGACGCAGGCTATGTCCCCAATGATTACCAGGTTGGTCAAACCGGTAAGATTGTGGCGCCTGAAGTTTACATCGCCATCGGCATTTCGGGTGCGATCCAGCACTTGGCTGGCATGAAGGATTCCAAGACGATCATCGCGATCAACAAGGATGAAGACGCGCCTATCTTCCAGGTAGCTGACATTGGTCTGGTGGCCGACCTGTTCAAGGCTGTGCCGGAACTGACCGAAAAACTGTAAAATTGCAGATTAGCTGTAGGTTGCAAGGACCCTCCGACTCGCCAAACCGCATGTCGGAGGGTTTTTGTTTAGCATCATTTGCTCTGCGGCTTCCAATTCGCTGCTTGAGCATTTGTTTCGGTCTTGCCGGGCAGCCGCTGCTGAAACCGCACGATTAAGGCCCAGCTCAGCTTGGAATGCAGATTTCGGCGACTAAAATCGAACCTGTCCTCCAAATCGAGCGCAGGCAGCGTGCAAGACAAGCAGAATTGTTAGACGGCAACCAGCTTCGCGCAATTGCGATAGGTGCGGCGAACGATCTGGCGGCGTTGCTCGGCCGATAGGCCACGAGCAGACTTGCCGTCACGTTGCTGACGAGCTTCGCTTAAACTCTCCCACACGATGTCTTGCTCAAAATCAGGCGCACCAATGCACCGCATCAGCCGGGCGAGTGAACGGCGCGCCATGACATTGGCAATGCTAGACTGCATCACCTTTTCAGCCCGCTCGTCGACGATCTCAAAGGGCGCTGCTGGGCTGGCACCATCGCCATCAGGCATCGTCAATGCTTCCAAAGAGAGGGTGCGAATGCCGGCGGTCCGGGCGCTTTTGCGTTGATCCAGCCGGACGCGGTGGCGCAAGCTCTGCAGCTCGCCGCGGATCAACCACGTGACATGGGTGGTAAATTGCGCCTTGCGCGGATCATAGCTGGCCAGCGCGCGATGGATGGCGATGGCGCACACTTGCTCTGCATCATCGCGCATATCCGAAAGGCCGTATTGGCCAATCAAATAGCCGATCCGCGAATGGAGCAATCCGAACAGAGCTCCAAATTCACGATCATATCGCAATTGCGACGAACCGCCCTGGCTCGCCTGCATGCGGGCCAATCGGACCACCTGCGCTTCCAATCGATCACTGATCGCCGACATTGCCCACTCTCCCTGCTGGTTGAGGGAAGAGATACGGGCATCACAGTAAGCAGCGGCTGAGAGTGGGCTTAGGTATTGCTACGTGGCCGCACCAAAGCCGCATCACCCATGGATTGCGCGGGTAACGAGCAGGCATCAATTCATATAGAGCGGCACCGCCAAAATCGGGCGCACTTCCTGCCAAATCAGAAGAAAAAGTGGTCCAATGTGTGCAGGGTAACGCCGACCAGACCGCCCACCAGCGTTCCGTTGATACGGATGAACTGAAGATCACGGCCAACCGCGCTCTCGATCCGGCCGGTGATCGTTACCGCATCCCAGCGCTTCACCGTTTCAGACACCAACTGGACGATTTGCCCGCCATAACGCGTAGACACACCAACCATGGTACGCCGCGCGAAGCGGTTGATTTGGTGCTGAAGGCGTTCGTCATGCTGCAATGCCTTGCCCATTTCGGCCAGACCTTTGCGCATTTCCTCGCCCAACGCGCTTTCGGGATCACGCGCGCGCCGGATCAAAGAGCGTCGGATGCGTTCCCACACACCCATCCACCATTCTGCAACCGCCGGGTTTTCGATCAAATCGTTCTTCATGGATTCGACGCGTTCGCGGGTCTTGGGATCGTGCTGCAGATCTCGGCTGAGGTTCTCCAGCCCTTCTTCGATTTTCGACCGCAACGGGTGATCCGGATCGACCAGCACTTCGGCCAGCAATTTGTACAGGCCATCCAAGACCGAACCCGAAATACGCTCGTCGAGGCCGGTCCAGCGCAGGACAGCATTGGCGCGCGCATGAATAATCTCGCGGACGGTTTCCTCATTGTCTTCCAGCGTCAGGCCAGCCCAACGAATGAACCCATCCACCAAAGGCAAATGGCGACGATCGGCAATCGCACTTTCCAGCATCCGGCCCAGCAAGGGCGATACATCGATCTTGGCAAACTGGCTGGCCAATCCTGTGCGCACCTGGTTGCCCAGCCGATCAGGATCAAGCGATTCGAGCACCTCGGCCAATAGCTCGGCGGCGCCTCCGGTAATTCGAGATCGATTGTCTCCATCCACCGGTGAAGGTGGAGCCACCAGAAAATCGCCCAATGCCTGGGCGACATTCATGCCGCTCATCCTGCGCGCGATCACCGAGGCGGTCAGGAAGTTTTCGCGCAAAAACTGCGCCATCGTATCGGCGATCCGGTCCTTGTTCTCGGGAATGATGGCAGTGTGGGGAATGGGCAAACCCATGGGGTGGCGGAACAAAGCGGTTACCGCAAACCAATCGGCCAATCCGCCAACCATGGCCGCCTCTGCAAAAGCATTGGCGTAACCCCACGCCGGATGCAGATCGAGATATTGCTTCGACCAAAAGAATACGAACGCCATCGCAGCCAACATGCCGGTTGCCGTCCAACGCATGCGGCGCGCACGATCAGCCGTGAGCGGCTGCCCACCAAACACGAAGGGAACAGAGGAACTGCGGCTCAAGAGAAGCGCCAGATCACTCGGCTGGCTCGCCCCCGGGGGGTAAGCGTGTTGCCGGGGTGGCTGCGGGCCTAGCAGGACCGTTCAGCTGTGCCGCCTTGTCATCCGAATCGTCCCCCAGACGATACGTAAGGAAACGCGTTCTCATCCATGGCCCTACGCGCCTTTCCAACCCATCGGCCAGGCTGAACCCGGCGGGCACAATCAGCAAGGTCAGCACGGTCGACATGATCAAACCGCCAATCACCACCGTACCCATCGGCGCGCGCCATGCACCATCGCCGGACAGCGACAGCGCGGTTGGAACCATGCCAGCCGTCATGGCGACAGTGGTCATCACAATAGGTTGGGCGCGTTTGTGACCTGCTTCCATGATCGCGTGCAGCTTGCGCGTTCCGGTTGCCATTTCCTCAATTGCAAAGTCGATCAGTAGGATCGAGTTCTTGGACACAATACCCAGCAACATCAGCGTGCCGATCATAACCGGCATGGAAACCGGTTGGCCGACCAACCAGACCAGGAAAATGCCGCCCAAGGGTGCCAGCGCCAGCGAACACATATTCACAAGCGGGCTCATCAATCGTTTGTAGAGCAAGACCAACACAGCAAAGACCAACAAGACGCCGGAAACGAGCGCGATGATGAAGTTTTGCGCCAATTCTTGCTGCCACTGCTCCTCGCCCACGGCATCACGGATGACCCCTTGCGGTAGATTGCGCAGAATGGGCAGCTGGTTCACTTCTTGCTGCGCCTCGCCCTTGATGAAGCCATCGGCAACATCCGCCCCAATCAAAACGCGGCGGTTCTGGTTGTAGCGTTGGATCGTGGTCGGGCCAGAGCCGAATTTAATGGTAGCGACCCTGCCCAATGGCACCGAGCCACCGTTGAGTGTCGGCACCGGCAGATTGGCAATTGTCGTCAGTTCACTGCGCGAATCGCGAGACAGTTTGACGCGGATCGGAATTTGTCTGTCAGACAGAGAGAATTTCGCAGCATTCTGCTCGATTTCACCCAAAGTCGCGATGCGGATCGTCTGGCTAAGCGCAGCGGTTGTCACGCCCAGCTCAGCAGCAATATCCTCACGCGGAGTGATGATAATCTCTGGCCGGTTGATATCTGCGCTGATCCGCGGGGCCACCAGCATGTCGAGCCCTTTCATCTGCTCAACGAGCTGCGTTGCCGATTGCTCAAGCAGAACCGGATCGGAGCCGGCCAGCATAATCGTGATATCCCTGCCTGATCCAAATCCGCCCGATTGCGATTGGAACCGAACACGTGCGTCAGGCACTTGAGAAAGTCGTTCGGCCAGGCCGCGCTCAAACTCGATCGATGTCTTTTCCCGCTCGGGATCAAGGCCGATATATAAGGTTGCGCGACCCTCGCGAACCCGTTCAAGTACCAGATCAACTTCGGGCTCTTGCTTGACGATAGCAGTGACATCGCGTGCAACGCGTTCTGTCATCGCGATGGTTGTGCCCGGCACCATCTCGATTTCAATCCGACTTTCGTCCGTATTGATTGTCGGCTGAAATTGCTGCGGCGTGTTGGCGAAAAGCAGCACCGTCAGCAGAAATGCGAAATAGCCAAGGCCCAGCATCCAGACCCGGTGGTCCATGAAGCGGGATTTCAGCCAGGTTGCCGATTGGCCAAGCCGCCGACTCCGAAAGATCGCTTCGAACGCCGGAAGAACTTGAAACACGATAGCCATCGCGGCTGCGCTGATCACCATCACCAGAATGAGCTGCAATACTTGCAATATCTTCTCGATCAGGCCGAAAATCGCGCCGTTCGGGTCACTGGAGACGAGACCTGCAACGCTGCTAGGGATGCCCAAGCCGTCCAGTGCTCCAAAAGCGATGAATGCAACTGCGGCCGGTATAATGATAAGCGCCAAGAGAAATAGAATTCCCATAACCGCGTAAACAAAGCGGTTGCGCACGCCGGGTAAACCTTCGCGCATCTTGTACATTTTTCCGCGATCAAGCGACCAGCCGAGGATGCGCATATAGCGATCCATCCATTTGCCATCGCCATGGCCAGCATGACCCTTCGCCTCGAGGAAATAGGCCGCCATCATCGGGGTGATCATTCGGGCGACCGCCAAACTCATCAGCACTGCGACAACCACAGTGAGGCCAAAGTTCTTGAAGAATTGGCCGGAAATGCCCGGCATCAAGCCTACCGGCAGGAACACCGCCACGATACAAAACGATGTTGCGACAACGGCCAGACCGATCTCGTCGGCTGCATCAATCGATGCCTGATAGGCGGATTTGCCCATCCGCATATGCCGCACGATATTCTCAATCTCCACAATGGCATCATCGACCAAGACACCAGCAACGAGGCCCAAGGCCAGAAGCGAAAGGAAGTTGAGGTTGAACCCCAGCAAATCCATGAACCAGAAGGTCGGAATGGCTGAAAGCGGTATGGCCACTGCCGAGATAACGGTGGCGCGCCAATCGCGCAGGAAGAAGAACACCACCACAACCGCCAAGATCGCGCCTTCAATCATGGCTGCGATCGAGCTGTTATACTGATCCTTGGTGTATCTGACACTGTCGGTCAGCTGGATGAATTTGACGTTCGGATTTGTTGTCTGGATTTCGTCGATTATCTTCAACGAGGCGTCAAAAACGGTGACATCCGATGCCCCCTTGGCGCGCGACATATAGAAGTTCACAACTTCCTTATTGCCCACCCGACTGATCGAACTTCGCTCGGAAAATCCATCGCGGACTTGCGCGACATCAGCCAGTTTGATCGTGCGCCCGCCGCCCAGCTGAATGGACCGCTGAGACAATTCATAGGCGGTGGCATTATTGCCCAAAACCCGGACCGACTGGCGGGTTCCACCCACCTCGGCAACGCCGCCTGCAGCGTCAATATTGGATTGCCGCAAGACACTGTTGAGCTGGCTGGCGGTAACACCCAAGGATTGCATCTTGGCTGGGTCGAGGATCACTTCAATTTCGCGATCAACCCCGCCGAACCTGCCGACTTCGGCCATGCCTTCGATGGCTAGCAGCCGTTTTGAGACGGTATCGTCGATGTACCAACTCAGCTGTTCGATGGTCATGTCATCGGCTTGCACCGCGAAAATGGCCAGAAACCCTCCGGCGACCTCGACCTTGCTGATACGCGGCTCAAGAATGCCATCGGGCAGGCTGCCACGAACGGTATCAACCGCGTTCTTTACCTCGGACACAGCATCGTTTGGATCGATGCCAATTTCGAATTCGACGAAGGTTGAAGAACTGCCCTCGCGAGCGGTCGACTGGATCGAATTGACCCCGTTGATCGATCGAACAGCCGATTCGACCACCTGGGTGATCTGATTTTCGATCTCTGACGGTGCAGCGCCCGGCTGCGAGATGTTGATCTCGACACCGGGGAACTCAACATCAGGATTGTTGACGACATCCATCCGGGCAAAACTGAGAATTCCGGCCAGCAACAGCGCGGTGAACAACACCAGTGGAATCACTGGGTTGCGGATTGACCAGGCTGACATGTTCCGGAAGTTCATGGGTTTATCCCTCTGCCTCATCCAGGCGGTTCGGCTTTACCTTCTCACCCTCGGTCAAGAAACCACCTGCACGAAGCACAATTGATTCGCTGCCATCCAGGCCATCGACGATCACAATACCTTCGGCAGCAATCAGTCCTGTTTCAATATTGCGGCGCTGGGCTTTGTCTTCGGCATCAACCACAAAAACATAATCGCCATCCTTGTCGGACAGGATTGCGCTTTCCGGCAAAATCGGGGCTACGATCGTGCCGCTGTTGATGGCCGCTGTGGCAAAGCCGCCTGGGCGCAACTCAGGAGCATAGGACATGGCGACGCGCACAGTGCCTTGTCGGTCCTGCGGGTCGATCACTGGAGAAACCTGCCAGATCTGGCCGTCCAATGTCTTTTCTGACCCGGTTGGCGTTACCTTTGCAGGCTTACCGGGCGAAAGATCGGCCAATTGCGATTCGCTGACGCGCACCAGCATCTCCATCTCGCCACCCTTGGCAATGCGGAACAGCGTGCCCGACCCAACAGACACGGTCTGGCCAGGATCAACGTCACGGGTCAGCAGCAAACCAGCTTCCGGGGCGACGATATTCAAGCGCGCATTGCGGGCCTGCAGTTCGCGATATTGCGCCTGGGCCAAATCGACCCGCGCACGCGCTGCATCGCGCGTCGCGGTCAGGCGGTCTACATCAGCTTTGGAAACAAATCCGCGCTCAACCAATTGCAGCGACCGATCCAAATTGCTTTGCGCCAGTTCAGCGTCGGCCTTGGCCACGTCAACTTGAGCGGCCTGGCCACGCAATTGCTGGCTTTGTACCGAGCGATCAATGACGGCCAGCACCTGCCCTTTGCGCACCCAATCACCGGCATCAACCGGTACAGAGACAACCCGGCCACCTTCGCCATTGACACCAACGGGCAATTCCCGGCGTGCGGCAATCGTTCCGGTTGCCGTGATCAAACCGTCAATCGAGGTGCGTCCAGGCGTCACAACGGTAACCACCGAAAGTTGCGCGTCATCATCATCTGCGGCGGCTACCGGCGTGGCTTCAGAATTCATGTAATAGACAACGCCCAAGACCAACAACAGGACGACCAAGCCGCCCGCAATGATCATCCAGCGGCGGCGCGTGCTGCCTCCGCCGTGCTGGCTATAATCAAGGTCGGCAGCCAATGAATCGGCGGCTTCGGATGTCACACTGGTTTCGTAGTTCATAGTAATTCCCTGCTAAGGGTGTGTTATACTGATAACTCACCAAGCACAATCCCTCTTAGCTCCCGCGCCAATTTCGGGCAATCCACCTCTCGACGAGTGGCTTCTACAATCGTCCAAGTGTTGCAAATCAATCAGTGGTTTAGGGCGGGCGCCTAGTCCAGCTACGGCATCCGCTATAGGATGGATGCGCCGTAAGCGTTCAAATTGTCATCTGATGCGCAACAAAAAGGGCGCGATGGCTCACGCCACCACGCCCTTAATCTTGTATTCGACGGTATTTCTAAGGCGTTCGCCTTAGCGTACGCGTCCCCGCTGGATCAGGTTTACAATTCCCAGCAAAACAATGGCGCCGACAACGGCAATGCCCAAGCCTGAGAGAGAGAATTCCTGAACACTGCCGCCAATGCCGAGCAGCGGTCCTGCGATCAGATTGCCAAGCACAGAGCCGACGCAACCCACTACGATATTCCAGAAAATGCCCATCGAGGCATCACGGTTCATGACCAGACTGGCCAGCCAACCGGCCACACCACCAACGATCAATGCAATAATCCAACCCATAGAATAATTCCTCCTGTTTATTTCGGTATTGCTTATCAAATGCACACCTAGCGCATTTGTGCCGAAACAGTCGGAAATTAACAAGTTTTGCCCACGTCCATTGTTGATAGGTTTGCCTGGGATCAGGCGGCCTATCCTATGAAAACGTGGGTTGGCTCAATATTTGAGTTGGCGTTCGTACAGGTCGCGATAATGCTGGATTCGAGTGACCCGAAGGCCCTGCATACCGGACCGATCGACCGCGCGCTGCCATGACGCGAACTCTTCCAGAGTAAGGCCATAACGATCCAGCACCTCATCGATGGTCAGCAGGCCACCATTCACCGCAGCGACCACTTCGGCCTTGCGACGAACAACCCAACGCTTTGTGCTGGGCGAGGGCAGATCATCAATAGTCAGCGGCTCACCGAGTGGGCCGATAACCTGAGCTGGACGTATGTCTTGGTTCTCAATCATTCAAATCTCTCGGTCACCTGTTGCCGCATTCACTTCAGCTGAAGTGGCTGTAAGCCAACAGGATTTGCCATGCTCTAAAGCACCATGGTTAACAGGCCGTTTGCCATTATCTAAGGGTTTGAAATAGGCTGCAGCGGCATCGCCAAAACTGGCAGCACCATAAGCGCCTTCGTGCCGTAGAACCCGGCGCAGATCGCGCGCTGCATTGATGCGAGCGGTCAATTCAGACCAGCCAAATGCACGCAAAGCGGTGCCACCGGCGGGTACCGCTTTGTCGCCCAAGGCCTCTGGCGCGATGGCCATTGCCTGATCAAAATTGGTTCTGCTTTCAAACATGATTTGACGGCCATAGCCCGACACTTCTCAAGAACAGGTAAAAGCAGCGTTTACTATCGGTTAGGATTATGCGTGCGCGGACAGCGCTCTGCAGCGGCTTACAATGGCTGGATATGCAGGAGCGGCCTGTGTATAGGCGCGCCCAACCATGTCACATGCCAATATCTTTGATGCCGGGCTGGATGCTGCGGCTTTGTTCGACTTGCCAAAACCGGCGAGCGACACTCGCATTGTTGTAGCGATGTCGGGCGGTGTCGATTCGTCTGTGGTCGCTGCCTTGGCAGCCGCAAGCGGAGCCGAAGTCATCGGCATAACCTTGCAACTGTATGATTACGGCGCAGCAACTGGCCGTAAAGGCGCATGCTGTGCGGGCGATGACATCAGCGATGCCCGCGCTGTGTCGGACAAGTTGGGTATTGCCCATTACGTGTTCGATCACGAAAGCGCCTTTCGCGAAGATGTGGTTGAGCAATTCGCCGATGAATATCTCGCCGGGCGCACGCCGGTGCCTTGCATCCGCTGCAATATGGGGCCCAAATTTACCGATCTGTTCCGGATGGCGCGTGAATTGGGCGCGGACTGCTTGGCGACAGGCCATTATGTCAAGCGGGTGATGGGTCCAGCCGGAGTGGAAATGCACCGCGCTTTGGATCCCGCGCGCGATCAATCCTATTTCCTCTACGCCACCACAGAGGCGCAGCTGGATTACATCCGCTTTCCCTTGGGTGGTTTGCCCAAAGCGCAAGTGCGCGAGCTGGCCGAACAGGCGGGCCTGCGCAATGCGGCCAAGCCTGACAGTCAGGACATCTGCTTTGTTCCGGACGGCGATTACGCCAAAATCGTCAAAGCCATGCGTCCCGAAGGCGGCACGCCCGGCGCAATTGTGCATGCGCAAAGCGGCGATGTGTTGGGCGAGCACAAGGGCATCGTGCATTACACCGTAGGACAACGCCGCGGGCTGGATATCGGCGGGCAGGCAGAGCCGCTGTATGTGGTGGGACTGGATGCCGATAGCCGCGAAGTGCGGGTCGGCCCGAAACGCATGCTGGCGGTCGGCTCGGCCACTTTGATCGAGACCAACCGAATTGGCCCGATCCCCGATGCTCCGCTGACTGCCAAAGTCCGCAGTCTGGCAAAGCCCGTTCCAATCACTCTGGAAGGCGCGCTGGGCGATGGGCAGAGCGTTGCGATCCATTTTGCCGAGCCAGAATTCGGCGTGGCACCCGGTCAAGCAGCGGTGATCTATTGCGGGGAGCGGGTCATTGGCGGCGGCTGGATAGAAGACACCACCAACGCGGCCTGATCACGCTTGATTGCGCCGAATCGCACGGGGCAAACGGATCGAAATTACCCCTGCCAGGGTTGCAGCACGCAGCCATAACCTTCGCGATAACGCGCAGTGTCTTGCGAAATAAGCGGAAAGCGCGCCGTCACGCTTTTGGCATCGACATCCTCAACCAGCGTTACCAATTCCATTCCGCCCAGCTTGTCCTTGGCGCAATCTTCCAGACTGCGGCCTGCAACAAACCGGCAGGAGCACGCGACCCGCGCGCTATAGGCGGTGCCTGTATTGGCATAACCTTGCGCTGGCCCGCGATAGCTCCAGGCCAAAGCGGCGATTGCAAACAGTGCAATCAGGGCCACCCATCGTCCATAACGTGGCTTTGTCTGCGACTTTGCAATTGCCAAGTGAATTTCCTTGCGCGAGTGAGGGGGTAATTATGAATCGGTCGCTATCCCTTATCGCCACTGTGCTGGCCCTGCCAAGCCTTGCCCTCACACTATCTGCCTGTTCGGATGCCGAACTGCCGCAAGCACCGCTGAGTGAGGAGGCGCTGGCCGCTGTCACCGATGATGCTGGTGCGCCAAAGCAAGACCTTGCCCGAGAGATCGATGATCTGTTCGCATTGCCCGATTTGGGCGAGACGCGCGCAATTGTCGTGATGCAAAATGGCGCGCTGGCGGCCGAGCGTTACAGCGAAGGATATGGCCCGGACACGCGCTTTGTCAGCTGGTCCATGGCCAAGACCATCACCGCAATCATGATCGGGATGATGGTGGCGGATGGCAAGTTGAGCCTGGATGAAAGCGCGCCTGTCCCGCAATGGCGTCGGTCAGGCGATGCTCGCGGCGAAATCACATTGCGACAATTGCTGCAAATGCGCAGCGGGCTGCGCCACACCGAGGCGGGCGATCCGCCCTATGAAAGCGCAGAAGTGCGCATGCTGTTTCTGGATGGCCGCGATGACATGGCGCGCTGGGCCGAAGAACAGCCGTTGGAAGCTGAGCCAGGCGCAAAGTTTGAATATTCTTCCAACACCACGGTCATATTGGCGGACATCGCTGCCGATTTTCTAACCAACAGCAAAGACCCCGATATTCGCCGTCAAGCGGTGACAGATTATCTCGACGCGAGGCTGTTTGGCCCGCTGAAGATGGATTCGATGGTGCCCGAATTTGACGCTGCGGGAACGCTGATCGGTGGCAGTTTGATCCATGGCACGGCGCGCGATTGGGCCAAATTGGGAGAGATGCTGCGCAATAAGGGGAAGGCTCCTACGGGCGAGCAATTGGTCCCGCGCCGCTGGGTTGAACGGATGGTTTCGCCCAGCCCGCGTTCCCCCCATTATGGCTTCCAAACCTGGCTGAACCGCCCGCTGGAGGATGCAGAACAACGCCATCCACTGTTTCCCGATCGGGCACCGCACAGCATGTTCGCCTTGATCGGCCATATGGGGCAATATGTGATTGTCTCGCCCCAACAGCGCGTAACCGTCGTCAGACTGGGCCATTCAGCCAGAGAGGACCGCGTGCGAATGGTGCAGCAACTGGCCGATGTCTTTCAGCTTTATCCGGTCAGATAAAAGCTACCCTCAACCACCGTGACGCATTCGCCGCCCAACCAAACCTGATCGCCATCCAATCGGCAGGTCAAATCGCCGCTACGCTCGGATGCCTGATGCGCGGTTAAGTTATCGCGACCCAGTCTCTCGGCCCAAAACGGAGTGAGAGCGGCATGGGCTGAGCCCGTTACGCTGTCCTCATCCACACCAGCACCCGGCACGAACACCCGGCTGACAATGTCGGTATGGTCGCCCGGCGCGGTGCAGGCGAATTGTTCGACGCCGAACTCGCCCAAGGCCCTTAGGTCAGGGTTGAGAGCCCTCACCTGAGCTTCATTCTCGAACAGAAAGATATTGTAGAGCGTATCATTGCGGTGAACCAAAATCGGTTCTGCCCCCAGCAATGCCACAGCATCCGGATATGTGGCTGGCTGTGTCGCGATAGCAGGCAGCGCCACTTCATAGCCATCGCCGGCTGCCCGCCGTACTTCTAGAATTCCCGACTTACGCGTGCGAAAAGTTACCGAATCACCCCCGTCGCGGGTCAGCAGTACATGGCCGCTGGCGAGCGTCGCATGCCCACATAGCGCAATTTCATAGGTTGGGGTGCACCAACGCAACTCCCAATCAGCCTCGCCCGTTTCATCGCGCACCACAAAGGCGGTCTCAGCGAACATATTTTCGCCCCCAATGGCCACCAATTGGTCATCAGGCAGCCATTCCTCCAGCACCATCACTGCAGCCTGATTGCCTGCAAATGTGCGCCCCGCAAATGCATCCACATGCCAATACGGGATCGCTTCCAGCGCATTCATTCGTCATTCTCCAATTTCTCAAATTCATCGGCTTCAACCAACGGATTGCCCGGTTCATCGACATGCCCCTTGGGGTCGATATGGATGAGCAGCTCCATCTGGGGGAAGTGCTGCATCAGATCGGCCTCGACCCGTTCGATAATGTCATGGGCCTCGTCCACACTCATCGATCCGGGCAGGTCCACATGAAACTGTACAAAGTCGAGATTTCCGCTCGTCCGCGTCCGCAAATCATGCAAATTGGACAGCTCTGGATGCCGGGCCGCCAGTTCTACAAATCGGGTCCGTTTTTCTTCGGGCCATTCGCGGTCCATCAGATGGTCAATCGCTTCGCCCGCAGCACGCCATGCACCCCACAGCAACCATGCAGCGATCAACAGACCGAACAATGGGTCGGCGCCGGTTAAGCCAAGCATTTGGTCCAGCACCAGAGCCGCGATAACCGCCAGATTGAGCAGCAGATCAGATTGATAGTGCAAATGATCGGTTTGAATCGCAATTGATCCGGTCTTGCGGATCACATGGCGCTGCCATGCCAGCAGGCCGAAGGTGGCCACAATCGCAATGATGGAAACCGCGATACCGTCTTCAGCTGCGCGAACCTCTTGACCCTCAACCAAATGGCTGACCGCACGAAACCCAATCGCAGCGGCAGATAATGCAATCAGGATCACTTGGAACATCGCGGCCAAGGACTCGGCCTTACCGTGCCCAAAGCGGTGATTCTCGTCAGCTGGATGCGCTGCCACCCACACGCCGATCAATGTTGCGATACTGGCGACCAGATCCAGCGCAGTGTCAGCCAGACTGCCCAGCATGGCAGTGGAGCCTGTGCGCCAAGTCGCCCACAGCTTGAGCCCGACCAGAAACAGCGCAGTCGCAATCGAGGCATAGGCTGCCATTCGGTTGAGGCGCCCGTTTTCGCGCCCGCTCTCTGGCCCGCCCTCTTGTTTCCCCATCGCGCTATTGCTCATGGGTACAGCAATGTGCTGGTCCAAGCGGACGTGCTGCCCGCCCGCTCAAACCGGCGCCGATCATGCATGCGTCCGGGCCGGTCGATCCAGAATTCCATTGCACTCGGCTGGATAGTAAAGCCGGTCCAATGCGCTGGGCGCGGAATATCGCCTTGCGGATATTGTTCTTCCAATTGTGCAACACGTTCATAATACGTGGCTCGCTGATCCAGCGCGCTCGACTGATCAGATGCAGCCGATGCAATTTGCGAGACTCTGGGGCGCGAGTGGAAATAGTCATCTGCTTGTTTCGCGCTCACTTCTTCCAAAGGACCCTCGATGCGAATTTGACGACGCAAACTCTTCCAATGAAACAATAGCGCAGCCTGCATGTTGGCGCGAATTTCGCTGCCCTTGCGACTGTGCGCATTGGTGTAGAAGGTAAAACCGGTTTGACCATGCCCCTTCAGCAACACCATCCGTACAGACGGTGCGCTGTGCGCAGTGGCTGTCGCCAACGCCATGGCATTGGGATCATTGGGCTCGGCATCCCGCGCCTCGGAAAACCAAATATCGAACAGGTCGATCGGATCCGTGATGGGTATCACGCTTTCCAAATTTTGGTCGGGATCGTCTGATTTCGCTTCTGTCATGCAGGTCTCTTACTCCGCACGGGCAGCACAGGAAAGCCTGAGTGCTTGCACCAAACGCGGGCATTACCTAGCTAACATGACATGTCCGATCCTTATAAAACCCTTGGCGTTTCCCGCACGGCCTCTGAAAAAGAGATAAAGAGCGCCTATCGTACGCTTGCAAAGCAGCTGCATCCTGACCGTAATACCGACAATCCTAAGGCTGCTGAGCGCTTTTCCCACGTCACCAACGCATACGATTTACTGTCCGATTCGGAAAAGCGGGCGCAATTTGACCGCGGCGAAATCGATGCTGATGGCAATCCGGTCAATCCCTTTGGTGGTATGGGTGGCGGATTTGGAGGAGGAGGCCAGCACGGGTTTCGGCCCGAAGATGTGCAGAGCTTTGGCGGCGACGATATGGATTTGAGCGATCTATTTGAGGGCCTGTTTGGCGGAGGCGCTGGCCGTCGGTCACGCTCTGGTCCAGCTGGCTTTGGAGGTGGGCCTAGCGGACGGCGTGCGCCTCCTCAGCAAAAGGGGGCTGACATCCATTATCGCCTGGCGGTGCCCTTTATAGATGCCGCCACTAGAGCAGATCAGCGGATAACTTTGGCCGATGGCAAGACGATCGATCTGAAACTCCCAGCCGGAGTTGAGGACGGCACGCAAATGCGGCTGAAGGGCAAGGGGGAACATGGTCCTGGTGGCGCGGGCGATGGGCTGGTGATGGTGGAGGTCGACAGTCACCCCTTCTACCGCCGCGATGGCGACAATATCCGGATGGATTTGCCCATCACGCTGGACGAGGCTGTGGGCGGCGCAAAGGTCAAATGCCCCACCGTCGATGGTCCCGTTATGCTGACAATTAAACCCGGCACCAATGGCGGAACGGTTATGCGGCTAAAGGGCAAGGGCTGGAGCACCAAGAGCAAGTCCGGCTCTAACGGGCGCGGCGATCAACTGGTGACCTTAGAAATCCAATTGCCAGATGATCTCGATGCGCTTGCCAAGCGGTTGGAAGACTGGAAAGACGACGGCGAGCCACGCAGTAAACTCGGGGTATAATCGCTTGTCGCCATCCCACGTTCCTGATCCCGACGGCCGCCGCATTCTGTCGCTTTCGCCTGAGGCCAGACGCCATCAGTCACGTGTTGCTAATGATGGTAAGCCCGCGCTCCGCCCATGGTTGATAGGCCGTATTGGCCCTCGATCGCGTATTTTCGAGGTGCTCAAGCGGACCTTCGTCGGCACCTATAATGATGGCTTCATCCACGCGGGCAATCTGGCCTATCTGTCGATGCTGGCGATCTTTCCGTTTTTCATCTTGGGATCTGCCTTGGCTTCTCTGTTCGGCGGAGCCATGCAACGTCAGGCATTGGTCGATGCGGTTGTCTCGGCCATGCCGCCAACGGTGGCTGCAACCATTGCCCCTGTGGCCGAAGATGTGATCCAAGCCCGCACGGGCTGGCTGCTGTGGGTTGGCGCGCTGGTCGCATTATGGACAGTGTCGAGCCTGATTGAGACCATTCGCGACATTCTACGCAGAGCTTATGGGACCGAGGCGACCCACGCATTCTGGAAATACCGTTTGGGCTCTGTGATCCTGATATTGTTGGCGGTGGTGTTGTTAATATTGTCGCTGATGTCGCAATTGATGCTGGTGACAGCGCAGGAACTGATTGCAAATTATGTCCCAGATCTGGCCGATCGGTTGACCAATTTACAGCTGTCGCGGATTGTGCCCGCAGTGGGGTTGGCTGGATCGCTCTATTTGGTGTTCTATACCTTGACCCCGTCATTGTATCGCAGCGCACGCTACCCAAAATGGCCCGGTGCACTGTTCACCACCTTGTGGTGGCTCGGGGTTTCGAGCGCCCTGCCCCCGGTGCTACAAATATTTTTTACCTACAATCTGACCTATGCCAGCCTGGCCGGCGTGATGGTCGCATTGTTCTTTTTCTGGCTGGTCGGCCTTGGAGTTGTTATTGGGGCAGAACTGAACGCGGCGCTGGCTGTGCATCCTGATGAGCAGGCGCTTGATCGGGAAGGCAAGGCGACTGAAACGGACGGTGTTGATGAACAAGAGGAGAAGGCTGAATGACCGGTTTGATGCAGGGCAAGCGCGGGCTGATCATGGGTCTGGCCAATGACAAGTCACTGGCGTGGGGCATAGCCAAGCAGCTGGCAGAGCAAGGCGCAGAGCTGGCGTTCTCTTACCAAGGGGATGCCCTGGCAAAGCGGGTTAAACCCCTCGCCGAGCAGCTGGGTTCCGATTTCACATTTGAATGCGATGTGTCGAATATGGACGCGCTGGATTCTGCCTTTGATACGCTGAAGGCGCGCTGGGACAGCTTGGACTTTGTGGTCCACGCCATCGGGTTTTCTGACAAGAGCGAGTTGCGCGGCCAATATCTCGATACCAGCCTCGACAATTTCCTGATGACCATGAACATTTCGGCCTATTCGCTGGTTGCTGTGGCCAAACGCGCGGCAGAGATGATGCCGGAAAGCGGCGGAAGCATCGTCACGCTGACCTATTATGGTGCCGAAAAAGTGATCCCGCATTACAATGTAATGGGCGTCGCCAAGGCTGCGCTGGAAACCAGCGTCAAATATCTCGCCAATGATCTGGGGCCGCGCAATATCCGTGTGAACGCGATCAGCGCAGGTCCCGTAAAGACCTTGGCCGCAAGCGGGATCGGAGACTTCCGCTATATCCTCAAGTGGAACGAGCTGAATTCACCGTTGCGCCGCAATATCACGATTGACGATGTTGGCGGGTCTGGGCTCTATTTCTGCTCTGATCTGTCGTCTGGTGTAACCGGAGAAACCCATCATGTGGATGGCGGCTATCATGTCGTCGGCATGAAGCAGGAAGATGCCCCCGATATCGCACTCGATTGATTGGGCAGATTGCTCGCCCAGAGCATTCAATTCCCAGTCGAAGCGCCCGGGACTACAGAAATTTGCTTGATCGAACCGCGCAATGCGGACCGGCCAGTCCATGCCCGTGCATTGATCGCGAGCACCATGTAATCGCAATCTTGCGGCAGCGCTTGAACTTGGAATGTGTCCGTCGGCTGCTCCAAAGTCTGGGTCAAGACGGGCGCAGATCCGTTAGTGCAGGTTAGCGCAAGGCTGGCATCTTCGCGTTGATGGATCGGTTTGATGTCATGCTCGATCCGTATGGCGAATGGCCCATCAGGTGCCTGCAACAGGCGGCCAGCGATCAACCCGCCCTTGCCCGGACGCACGAACAGCTCCAATTCATCGCCATCGCGGCTAGGTTGCGCACGAAATCCTGCTTCATCAATAAACTGCCATTCAAACGGTGGGTATTCGGAAGCCCAGCCCAGTGGCTCGTTGAGATCTGCTCGTCCCTCATTCCCCGAAGCCAATCTGTAGATGGCTGCCGCTCTTTCCGAATCCCCTTGGCCGGTCAGCCCGGCAATCAATCGTTTGTCAAAGTCAACAGTGGCGGAAGTTATCAATGGGCGAAGGGCGGCTAAACTGGGCAGTGCAACGCGTTGGCGGACTGTGTAATTCAGGAATCTCTCGTGCCAAGCAGCACTTCCGTCGAGAATTTCCGCGAACAAAGGTATCGTTTCTGGCTGATCGAGTGCTTCGCCAAGAACTGGGAAAAACTCTGGCGAATATTCCGGATGAACCCGCAATATTTGATCAAGCGTGTTGATCGATCGATCATAGTCTTGAGCGGCCAAATGCTTGCGCAATATCTGGCTCTGCAAATTTAGGTCGCGCCGATTGATCTTTGATGCTGCCTCGAGAATGTCGGCCTGCAGACCTTCGTCCTCCTCTCCCAAGGCGATCACAACTATTGCTTTGGGGGCCAAGGGGTCCGACTTTATGGCCAGCAACGCCTCGGCCACATTCTGGCGGGCTGCGGCGGTGGGGTCAGTTTGCTCGGCCACAGCGACGGAGAAATTTTGGAAGGCCAGTGCCTCTCGCGCCAATCCATTTGCTGGGAAGGTGGTCACAGCAAGCGCAGGCTGCTTGCGGGTCGAGACACTGCTTACAGCTTGCGCGCCAAGCGCTACGGCCAGCACTACGGCAGCTGTCGAGACAGCGATCAATCGCGGTAGGTTCTTAATTGCCATTTTCCCAACCTACATCCGACCTAATCAGCCGCAGCCGGCGCCCCACCATCACCATAACCATAGCCATAACCGTAACCGTAGCCATAACCATATGCCGCACCGTGCTCGTCGAGCTTAGTGACGATTGCTCCATAAACCTGAGCGCCCGTGCGGCGCAGACGGTCAATGGAGGTCTCAATCGCACGCATCTTGAGGCGGTCGGTTTCAATCGCATAGATTACGCCATCAACGGCGCGCGACATTTCGATCGCATCAGCCAATGACAACATAGGTGCGCCATCAACCAAAACCTGGTCATAGGTGCCGCGCGCTTCATCAATCAGTTCGGCAAGGCGCGGGCTGGCCAGCAATTCCACCGGATTGGGCGGCTTGTGGCCAATCGGCACATAGTCAAATCCAAAGTCTTCCAGCCGGATAACCTCAGATCCCAAGGGCGCGTTATTCGTCAAGAGCGCGGCAAGACCGCCCTTGCCATGCCCCTTCACGCCCAAAGTATCCGCCAGTTTGGAGTTTCTAAGGTCAGCATCGATCAACAAAACGCGTTTCCCAAGATGGGAGAAGCTGGTTGCCAATGCCGCCGCAGAAATGCTCTTGCCTTCTGCTGGCACTGACGATGTCAGCATCAAGGCCTTGGGCGCCCCTTGCGGCGTCAAGAAGGAGAGGTTTGTTCGAGCAGATTTGTACGCCTCGCTCAATTCAGAAGACCGCAGCAAGATCTCTCCTGCTATATCGTCCGACCGGATCTTTGGAATCATACCCAGCATTGGCAGCCCAAGCCTGCGCTGTACATCCTGCGGATCGCGCAAAGTCTGGCTCAGGGCAACGCGCAAGTAAACGAGGACTGTGGCGATGCCGAAACTTGCCACCAAAGCAATCAGCATGTTGCGGATAAGCGACGGTGCGTATGGCTCCTCTGGTGCGTCAGCCGAATCGATCAATTTCAAATTGTTCTGGCCAGCACCTGACGCTTCCAATTCTTTGAAGCGCTGCAACAAGGCATCGTATAGCTCGCGATTGGTATCCACTTCCCGCTTGAGAATTCCGTATTGGATGCCTTGTCCTTGTTGGCCAAGGAAGCGCCCTTTAACCTGCTCAAGCTGTCCGCGCAGCTCACGCTCACGGATTGTGGCGGCCTGTAAAGCATTGCGCGCCTCGCCCGAAAGCGCCTCCTGGAGGGATTGAACCTCGGCCTCTTTCTGGATCAGCGCTGGATAATCAGGGCCGAAGTTAGACTGGAGGCTCGCAAGCTCAGCTTCAGCCTCGACCAGGGCACTACGCAATTGATTTCGCGGATCGTGCGATGGGAAGTCGCCAGAAATTACAGCCGCCTGTGCCGCGATACGGTCAGTAACCGCCGCCGCTAGCGCTCTGTTCAGTGCGGTGAGATCGGACGCAATAAGCGTTTGACTGGCTGTGTCTGAGCCAGCAACAGCGCCCACATTGTCAAGCACCAAAATCTCATTGGCATTGGCGTATTCTACGAGTTCTCTTTCAGAAATCGACAATTGCTCGCGCAGTTCAGAAATCTGATCGCGAAGAAAATCGCGTGCTTCGATATTGGCGCCGAACCGTTTCTCGTAATTGGCGGCAATAAATTCTTCGGTCCAAAGGTTCGTCAGATCGGCCGATAGCTTAGCGGAAGGGCTTGAAAACTGGATGTCGACCAAGCTGGACAACGCAATCGGCACAATACTGACATTTTCTAAAAGCAGGTCTTCGACGTCCTGCTGGGTCAGGTCCTCTTGCTCAGCGAGCTGGAAAGCATCGACGAACGCTTCGTCGCGCATCAAGTTTCCAGCTTCTATAACCCTGACCGCCATAAATCGCGATTCCAGCAATTCGTATTGGGTATTAAGATATTGGAGCTCGGACACCAGCCCCTCGCTTTCGAGCGGGTCCAAATCGGTAACATTGGCCGCCACCTGAGAAATCTCAATGCGCGCGTTTGCGCGGTACAATTGGGTTGAAAGCAACGTTGCGATCAGCCCGAACACAATCCCTAGCGCAATAATTCCTGCGATCCAGAACTTGAGCGTGCGAGCTTCAATCCAATAGCGTTCCAGATCGAGGTGAAAACCTTCAACCTCTTGATAGCCTTCGGGCGTGTCTGCCACGCCGAAGTTGCGTGAAAGTGCATCTTGCTGTGCCATAGTACGCTCGCTCACCGACCCAGTCGGTCTATGATAATGGCCGAAGACGAAACCAGCGGCACAAACTGTAGCAGATTGTCCAACCGGCGCCGCGCCGGCGAATCGCCAACCATCACAATGTCATTGGGATAGAGCTGCGGATCGGGGTAATTGCCCCGCTGAATTGCTTGAATGTTGTACACCCCAATATAGCTTTGCCCGTCAACCACACGCAAGATTAGCAGATCATCAAGCTTGGCATATTCGGCCAGGCCGCCAGCCTGATTGACCACGCGGAGCAGCGTCCGGTTACCGATGGCTGGATATGCGCCCGGATTTTCGACTTGGCCGCCGACAGAAATGGACGGCGGAGGGAAAGCCTCAGGTATCACGCGGACCTGCGGATTAAGCAGATATTTTCCGCGCAACCCCTGTTCGATCATGCGCGATGCTTCGCTCGGAGAGAGGCCACCGAATTCCAATTCACCGACCAGAGGATATGAAACACGTCCTGCGGCATCGGTCAAAAATGTGCCGCTCAAATCTGAAGCGCCCACAACTTCGATTTCCAGCTTTTCTTGCGGGCCGATTGTATAGAAGACACCGCCACTAGGGGGTGGCAGTTGCTCGAGATTTGTGACCTCGATCCCCGGCGCAGCACCAAAGGTTCTATCGGTCGCACAGCCCGCGAGCGTGGTTGCGACTACAATCGCCAATAAAGACTTGAACTTAGTAATCATGTCACCCTTTTTGCCAGACAGCTCTGCCATTACCCAATTCCGTCATTAGACCAAACTTTTTTGACAAGGCCGCGCTTTGGTCTGCGCTGACCATATTTACTTCTATGCCTCTTCTGGACGGGATAGAGCCAACGCAAGCAACAGCCATACTCCAACAACCTGAAACCCCGGCGAACGCAGGGGATAGTCCAGCAGCGATGCAGCGCCAATAATGGCAAACGCTGAACCGAACATGAGAATCTTTCCGCCATTCTTTCCGGAATGGCCAAACTGCTTAATTAAAGACCCGCCAACCCAGATGAATGTCGTCAGCAATATCAACACTGCTGGAAGCCCACCTTCAATCAAAAGTTGCATCCAATCGTTATGCGCTTGGTTTAAGTAGCGCGGGAGCAACAGGCTGGTCGGCTCAAACAGGTGGTAGACCTCTTCAAAAGAGCCGAAACCAGTACCCACGCCCCAATATGTTGTCGCCATCTGCTGCAAGATCGGCAAGACGCTCCAGCGCAAATCATCCACCGCGCTTTGGTTGAGCGCGTCTTCAAAGCCGCTCGCCCGCCCAAAGCCGATAAATGCTGCTATCAAAGCGCCAATCGCGGCGACAAAAACAAGCAATATGAGCGTTGGGTGCTCTGTTAGCCACGCCTGCACCTTGCCTGTCTTGTGGCTCGGCGTCGCCTTCGGCAAAGAAAGCCACGCCATTGCACAGACAACCAATAGGGCACCCAGCCCCATCGCAAGGCCTGCTCGCGAACTACTGACAACGATGGCTGGCAGAACAGTGACGAAAGCGGCTGCGTAGACGATCTGCATCCATGCCCGCTCTCGCAATACTTTGGATGTGAGGCCGAGATAGGCAATAACCAGAAGCGCAATCGCCGAGAATGCCGCTGAGTGATTTTCATTGGCGAAGATGCCAACCGGTGAGCCGCGATTGGTTATTGAGTAGAAATATAGAGGGCTTGTGCGCCCGCTTATCACCTGCAAAAGGCCCAGAACGGCATCTGCCAAGCCTAACCCTGCGATAATCATCAGCAGCATCCGGCCGTTGGCCCGCATCGACAATGCCAATAGCAACGCCGCCAGTGGGACGATCAGGCTAGCCAGAGCGTTCCAACCCCGGCTCGGCACCATCGCTATCGGACGCCACGTTTCCTCGATGCCAAGCAATTGATCAAGATCCGCCACAGCCTCTCGGCCCGGCAGCGACTGCCAAACCGATGGAGGTAAAGGAACCAATTGCAACGACATCCAGACCGCAAACAAGGCAAACAAGGCCACCAAAGCCTTGGCCCGGCGAATATCGGCCAGACTAATGTAGTATAGCGCTGGAATAAGAAGCAGCGCTGCCAAGGGCCGCAGTACAGTGATCTGGCCCATGTCGGGCCGCGAGCTGCCGCCCAAAAAGGCGACAATAAAGGCGAAAAGCCCCAGCCATACCCAAGGCACCGCCGGCCTAAAACTTTGTCTATTGCTCACTCGAACTGAGCTCCGCTTGCCGTTCTGGACATGAATTTGCGTTCTATCGCAGAAATTCAGCCGACGAGGAAGAAAGAAGTCTTGTTACAGACAGTTGTCATTTGAGTAGCTGCTTCAGATAGTACCCGTAATCATTTTTCCCGAATACCTCAGCTCGCTTGGCCAGTTGTTCGTCAGAAATCCAATCTTGTGTGTAGGCAATTTCGTCCGGGCTGCCAGTTTGCAGTCCCTGCCTTTGCTCCAAAGTCCGCACGAAATTGCCAGCATCAAGCAGGCTGGCATGGGTGCCGGTATCCAGCCAAGCAAAGCCGCGCCCCATCAAGCTGACTTGCAGAATATCGTCTTCCAGATAGCTTTCCAAAAGAGTGGTGATCTCAAGCTCGCCGCGCGGCGAAGGCTTCACCTGGGCTGCGCGCTCAGGCGCCGAACCATCGAGGAAGTACAGCCCAGTCACGGCGAAGTTTGAGGCAGGATTCTTGGGCTTTTCGACGATTGAACGGACTGATCCATCATCCTCAAAATCGACTACGCCATACCGTTCCGGGTCGGCAACACGGTAACCGAAAACTGTTCCGCCATTTTCCTGCACCCGCGCAGTTTGTAACACATCAGGCAGACCATGGCCGAAGAATATATTGTCGCCCAGTACCATCGCCGAGGGCGCACCGGCGAGGAAATCTTTAGCCAAAATATAGGCTTGCGCGAGGCCGTCTGGGCTCGGCTGCTCAATGAAAGTGAGGCTGATACCCCATTGGCTACCGTCACCCAATGTCCGCTTGAACTGCGCCTGATCCTCGGGCGTGGTAATGATAGCAATATCGCGGATCCCGGACAGCATCAGCACGCTGAGCGGGTAATAGATCATCGGCTTGTCATAGATCGGTAGCAATTGCTTCGACACGCCAATCGTGACGGGGTAGAGCCGAGTTCCCGACCCTCCCGCAAGTATGATACCTTTGCGTTCCATTGAATTCGCCATGGGTGCGTTTGATCCTTTATTTCGCGAGCTGCTTGATCACGTTGCTCAGGTCAGAGCGCCAGTCAGGCCGCGCGATGCCAAAAACTGCTTCGGTAGCGCTGCAATCAAGCCGAGAATTGAGCGGCCTGGCCGCGGGGGTTGGATAGTCTGCACTGCTGATATCGGCAATATCGCAATCAAGATTGGCCTGCGCGAAGATCTCGCGCGCAAAATCGGCCCACGATACATCAGGTGCAGCAGAGAAATGATAAGTGCCCGTCTTGTGCGGTTCAGACGCAAGTTGCTCGGCCATTTTCAAGCATGCCGCCGCGATTGAGCCGGCAGAGGTTGGCCCGCCAATCTGATCCGCCACAATAGAAAGCGCATCTCGTTCTGTTCCAAGCCGGAGCATCGTCTTGACGAAATTGTTGCCGTGGGCGGAAAACACCCATGATGTGCGCAAAATTGCATAGCAGCCGCCTGCCTGCGCGATGCCGCGCTCGCCGGCCAGCTTGCTGCGGCCATATGCGCCAATAGGATTGGTCAGATCATCGGGTGACCAGGGATGCTCACCAGTCCCGTCAAAGACATAGTCGGTCGAGATATGCACGAAGGGTATGGCGCGATGCGCGCAAGCCTGTGCCATGGCCGCCGGAGCATCACCGTTGATTGCAGTTGCCAGCTTCTCTTCTTCTTCGGCCTTGTCGACTGCTGTGTAGGCCGCTGCATTGATAACAGCGGTTGGCTGATGCGTCGCAATCGCTGCTGCACAAGCTTCTGGATCAGACAGGTCAGCCTCCTCCCGCCCGATAGCGAGAATAGCTGTGTCTGCAGTGCCGCGAGCCTGCAATTCGGTCGCCACCTGCCCTGTTTTTCCGAACACCAAAGTGGTCATCGCAAGCCTATTTCCCAGCGCCCAAGCGCTGTCCAACGCCTTTGCGGCTCATCAATGGTCGCCACCAATCTTCATTGTCGAGATACCATTGGACGGTCTTTTCCAGCCCTTCTTCCACGGTAACAGATGGACGCCAGCCCAATTCTTCACGGATGCGAGTGGGATCAATCGCATAGCGGGCATCATGGCCGGGGCGGTCCGCCACAAAGGTAATGAGATCAGCGTATGAGCTGCCGTCATCGCGCGGCTGCAAGCGATCGAGGATAGCGCAAATCGTCTTGACCAAATTCAGATTGCTGCACTCGTTCTCGCCGCCAATATTATAGGTTCGGCCTATCTCGCCCTTCTCAACAACCAGCAACAGAGCATCGGCGTGATCTTCCACATAGAGCCAGTCGCGCACATTCGAGCCATCGCCATAAATCGGTAGTGGCTTGCCATGCAGCGCATTGATCGCGACGACCGGGATCAGCTTCTCTGGGAAGTGATAGGGGCCATAATTGTTTGAACAATTGGTCACCAGCACTGGCAAATCATATGTTTCAGCCCATGCCCGAACCAGATGGTCGGAGCTGGCTTTTGATGCAGAATAGGGGCTGCGAGGATCGTAGGAAGTGTCTTCGGTGAACAGGACTTCTGGATCGTCAGGCAACGATCCATAAACTTCATCGGTGCTGATATGGTGAAAACGGAAGCCACCGGGCTTGTCGTTCTCGGTCCAATATTTGCGCGCTGCCTCCAACATGTTGAAGGTGCCAATGATGTTGGTTTCCATGAACTCGCCCGGTCCATCGATCGAACGGTCAACATGGCTTTCTGCAGCCAAATGCATCACTACATCGGGCTGGTGCTCGGCAAAGATCCGATTGATTGCGTCGCGGTCGCGGATGTCGGCCTGCACAAAGCTGTAGGCCGAGTCTTCACTGACACTGGCCAGATTTTCCAAGCAGGCCGCATATGTCAGCGCATCAACATTAACAATCGAGTGACCCCTGCCAATGGCCATCCGAATCACAGCAGAACCGATAAAGCCGGCGCCGCCAGTTACGAGGATTTTCATGATGATGTCTCAAATTCAAAAGGGCTGTCGAAATCGGCCAGCAGCGGAGCTAACGCGTCTTTCTCGCTCACTACAGCATCACCAATCAAAGGCCAATCAATCCCAAGCGCAGGATCATTCCATTTAACCGCGCCCTCTGTCGCTGCCGAGTAGTAGTCAGTACATTTGTAGACGATCTCACTATCAGGCAAGAGTGTCACAAAGCCATGCGCAAAGCCGGCAGGAACGAAGAGTTGCTGACCATTTTCTGCGCTCAACTCGAAACCTGCCCAATGTCCGTAGGTCGGTGAGCCCTTACGAATATCAACCGCCACGTCAAAAATCGCTCCTTGGCCGCATCGCACAAGCTTGCCTTGCGCAGCTGGCGGGGCTTGAAAATGTAGGCCGCGAACCGTGCCGACTTCCTTGGAAACCGAATGATTGTCCTGAACGAATTCGGCACCAATACCGAACTCTTGATAGACTTTCCGGCTGTAAGTTTCGGCAAAGAATCCGCGGTGATCGCCAAACCGCTTAGGCGTTAGCAAGATCAAATCCGGCAGCGCTAGCGCGTTCTCGGCAGTCACAGGCATTTGTCGATGGTCCTAATAGAATTGGGTCCCGCGAAAACGAAACCGCACTGATATTCTTTTTGTCGCCGGGGCAGCTATCGATCTGGCTGAATATGCGCTCGCATCAATCAGCGCCGAAGGTCTGAAGCCTGCGCACTGACAATCAAGGAATCCGCTGGCAGAAACGCGATTAACCCAATCTGGTCGCTAGCCACTTGCCCTATAACAAAGAAGATCTCTGTAATATTCTTAACCCGATCAATACAACGAAATTTTTGCACGTGCTGGCCAATAGAAACGCCCAAGCGACGCTGCGGAGATCAAGTGGGGCCATCAAATGGATGCTCCCACAAATTGCGAAGAACGACAGGATGAAACAGACACTCGTCAGCGAGTTAAATATTGGCCGACCCAGATTATTGAACACCGGAGCGGAGGCTCCGGTTAGCAGATTCATGATCACTCCGCCCAAAATCAGCACAAATTCAAAGCCATAGGTAGGCAGATCAAAGAAGCTCAAAACAGGCGCCTTGAACAACACCGCAGCAACGCCCAGCAAGACTGAGATCAACGCCAGTTCTTTGACGGAATTGAGGTAAATCTGCCCGACGTTGTCGCGATCGCGCACAATTCTTGAAGTGACGATCGAGTTAGCAACATTCAGGACAAATGTCAGTGGGTTTGCGAGTCTTTGAAGAAGGAAGAATACCCCGGCCGAGGATGCCCCGACAAACAAAGGCAAAAAGATCTGAAACCCATAATTTGCAACAATGCTGAGCATTTCATTCATTGCGTAACCCGACCTGAAGCGAAAGCCAGCGAATGAGTCCTTGAGGTTGATCGGGGCAAAGTCAGCCCGCATCGCCACGGTATAGCCAACAAACTTCAACCCCTCGATCGCAGCCAACACCGCCACAACCTCTGCCGCTGATCGCGGAATTATTCCGCTGGCATAATAAACGACTGCAAGGATGGTCAAAGATGCTCGAGAATCCATCAACACCATGATGAAATGCTTGCCGAGCGCTCGTTCCAGAAAGGAGTAGGATAGATTGAACGTAAACAGCAGCGAGAGAATAAGGAGCGCCGGATCTGCTTTGAAAACCAACAGCGCCACCGCGTATACCGGGGTGGCAATGATCAAAGAGCGCAGCAAAGCTGAAACGACGTAACGAAAGCCAATCGAGCGATGCTGGTCATGGGCTGCGTCTTGAGCAACGATGACTCGCCCGATGGCATTCTCGCAACCAAATCTGGTTGCTGCCGCGATCACAAATGCAATCGCGATCATCTGCGCCAAAATGCCCAGTTCGTCCAAGCCCAGCTCGATAGAAACCGCGCGATAGAAAGCGAGCTGCGCAAGCAGTGCGGTTCCGAGATAGAAATGGAGTGGATGGATCTTCATCGTTAATGGGTCTCGCCCTGCGTGCCTTCCTGACAATCAGGAATTCGAAGGGCGCTTGCTCTCTAATCGAGGGTCAAAAATGGGCTTGCTTTGCGCCGGCACTCCGATGGCAATCATGTCCTCATCAATATCTCGAGTGACCAGAGAATTGGCCGCAACAGCGCTGCCACTCCCGATCCGCACACCCCCGACAATCACAGCGCCCGACCCGACGGTCACATTGTCGCCAAGGTGCGGCCTCAAGCTGGGATTATAGGTAATGTCAGGTGACTTCGCGCCCAGTGTCACGTTTTGATAGATTAGCGCGCGCGCACCAATATGATGCGCGCCAATCACAATACCCATTGGATGCGGCAGAACCAGCCCTGGGCCGATCTCGGCATTGGTATTCAATTCAACCCGAAAGCCAAAATAGAGCAAGAAGGAAAAGAGCTTAGACAGAATGGTCCACCCCCTTCGCTTTGCGGAAAGGCTTAGCCGGATCAAAACAATATGGGCAAAGCGCGGGCTCGCAAGCTTCCAGAACCTGAGCGGCCTATCGGACCCGCCAAGTTCCTGGAGGTGGCGCCAGTCTTCTCGCAACATGGTACGCAGAGACAGGTTGTTTTCTGACATGCTCATAATGAAACCGAATCTGACACGAGATCGACTGCCGTTTTGGCGAGAGCATCCGGGCTGGAAGATACCTGAGTGTCTAACATACGTTGGAAATCGGACCCCCGCCCTGTTGACCCCTGCATCACCGCGACCGGGATCTCCATTGTCCAAGCATCAGCGATCACGCTCGACAATTGCCCGACATAGGCAGCCGCGTTTCGAGCGTTGTAATCGATAAAAGCCACCCTGTCTTGTGCAAGGTCTTCATAAGCATCTCTTGTATCTCGGGGATGCAGCTTGATCAGAATGTCGCAGGAAGACGGTAGCTCACGATCCAATGCGGCAATGATGTCTCTGTTCAGTGATGTGCTGTCGGCGCTAGCCCCATAAATTACAAAGGGTCTTTGGCTGGGATGCACCTGCCATCCGAGCTCAAATTTCTCAGGCGCAACCATCACATCTTCGCCCGAAGATAAACCAAAGAAATCCAGCGCGAAGGGGCGGCTAAATGGATAAATCAAAATGGCGCTGTCAACCTTCGCGCGATGCAATCTTGGAAACACGTTAAAGGCACCATGCTGCAACCCGATGTGGCGGATGCCTGTCTCTTCACTGATGAGGGCCAACACCATGGCTTTGCGATCGATATAGTAACCCGAATAGACAGTATCGATCTGTGCATGTCGAAGGACGACTTGCCGCAAATAGCACCATTCCAACAAGCAAACCGCATAATGCGCTGCTGCCCAAGCTGATTTGCGGTGCCATAGATGCAAAATAAACGGAGCATGAGCGGCAAGCGCGCAATAGTATCGCGCTACTGTTGCAAGGTTGAGAAATCTCCATGTGTGCTCAACCCAATCATACTCCAGATCGTCCATCGGCATCTCACCGGCCAGCACTGGCCGGAAAATCGCTCTCTTACGCGAGCCAATCACGATGGAATTGCCGGGAACTTTGGGTGTCTTGAAGCGCATCTGAAAGATGGCGCGAACGATTGGAAAGGCCGTCGCGGCGACTACATAGGTCCAGATTTCGTTGGGGCCAAAGCTAGGCCGTCCGGCTGCATCAGCCAAAACCTGGCGGTTGCGCAGAGACATCTCTGACGCGCGGAAGAGGCCGAGTTTTATAGGTATGTCCACTGCTTCCCCTCTTCTCTATTATTGGCACTCAATCGGATCGCTTGGAGCGGGGCGAAGTGAGTAAATACTCGCCGCTTTCCATTTTCACCAATGTGTCCGCCCACCGATCGATTGAATATTTTTCAAAGAACCGCCCAATGCCGTTCTCATCTTGGGTGGCAAAGTCAGGCAAGGCCGCATCTGGCCCTTGAAGCACATGGATGGGCGCGTCAGCAAAAAATTCATAACGCTTGATAATGGAATTGGTTGTCAAAAGCGGCATTCCTGAAAACACCACCTCGAAAGTCCGCATGGTCAAACCGCTTTGGCGGTGGAATTCAATATCCACCACCGCGGCGGATCGATCAATCACCTGAAGCAATTCGGCATATGGCATGGCCTGTTGGGTGAGAATGCCGTGATAGCCATAGATCTTTGCAGCGATCCAGAAGATCGCATGATGGACCAGGCTTTGGGTCTTGAGGTAAAACAAATACGGCCGGTCGGCTCGCTCCAACGCTTGGGATAGCCGGCCAAGCACCTGAATCCTGCGCAACTGCGCTGTGCCAACGAAGCTGACATCGTAATCCTTTGGGCCGCCAGCGCGTGCGTCCGGCTTTTCGGTGTGGCTATGAAACAGCGGCAAGTGGCGCAGCCGAGCGTCGTTATCGCAATCCTCGGGATCAAAGCTGTAAACGGCGCTGGCCGCAGTAAAGGCCTCTTCATCAATCGGCTTTTGGGCGAGGCTGTCCCAACGATATATGACAATCGCTGCATTGGGCGCGCTCGCTTTGATCCGCGCAAAATCATTGCCCCGCAGTGTCTCTGGATTGATGATAATTATGCGCTCGGCATCTATGCTTGTTGCGCGCCCAATAATCCGATCAAGATGTTTGCCGACAATCTTCGGGATGGCCCGCAACAAGCCAAGTCGCGTCAGCACCTTAGACACAACGCTGTTGCCTACACGTTCGTCGATCCATTCAACATCATGGCCAAGCCGCTCAAAGGCTTCACGCAGACGCGTCTCATAACCAAACGTACTTGGGGTCAGCAATAGTATCCGCATCAGACAAGTTTTTGGCTCACGAAGCTGTAAAGCGTCGACAGCCCGTCTTCGAGGGACACCTTTGGCGCCCAACCAAATTGTTCGCGAGTTCGCGCGGTCGAAGCGCAAGCGTGTCGCACATCGCCGCGCCGATATTGAGCACAAATTTGGGGTGGGGGTGCGCCGCCGATCTGCGCCAACTTTGCCGCAACTTCCTCCAGTTCAATTCGCTCTCCGGACCCGCAATCGAATACTCCGGGATTGCCATGCCCCGTTGCAGCCAGCGCCAACAAGGACGCCACGTCATCAACATGAACGAAATCGCGTGTGATGCCTCCATTCTCGAAAATGTCGGTCGCTTTGCCCGCCAGTGATTGCTTGATGAAGTGGATCAGAACCCCCGTGTATGGGTTGGTCAGCGATTGACCCGCGCCATAAACATTCTGCAGCCTGAAAATGAACAAAGGCACTTCAAAAGCTGCCGCCCAATTCATCAGCAGATGTTCCTGCGACAGCTTTGTCGAGCCGTAAATGTTGATCGGCTTGGGCGTGTGCAGGCTCGCATCCATGTCAACCGGCTCTAGGCCGTCGAGCTCAAACTGCTGTGCTTCCAAACTTTGAAGCGGCCTCGGTTCGGGATAGGTAAGCGCGCCGGCCTGGTTGCAATACGGCCCCTCGCCATACACCGCCCTGGTCGAGCTTAGGATAATCCGCTCGGGCATCTCCCCGCGCGCTGAAAGGGCATCCAGCACATTGGCCAAGCCAAGCGTATTGACGCGAGCATTCAAGGCGCAATTTTCAAGCGACCGTCCAGTCCCGGTCTCGGCCGCGAGATAGATCATCGTCTTTGGAGCACCGCGCTCCTCCAACAAACCATCGATACTGTCGCGATCAGTCACGTCCCCAACGTAGAAATCAGCCCCGAGTTTGGTGAATGCACGGACAGATTCTGAATCGTGAACGACCGGCGAAAAATTGTCGAAGACGACGACATTTTCAGCCCCCAACTCGCGGATTACGGAGGTGCCAATAAATCCGGCGCCGCCAACCAACAGATGTTCCATCAGATGTTTTCTCTTTTGCTAAAGTTCTTGGTCACGCGCCTTGCGTCGCAGGCTGGGTGGCGTGCTTCATAACATTCGAAGTGGCGCGCGCCTTTTGGGTTGGACGTTTACCGACGGCCAGTTCGGTGCGGTAAAGCACGATCAATATCGCGAGGATAATATAGGGCTGAAAAATCATCACGCCAAAGCTCTTCAGGCTGTAGGCAAATGCATAGGACAACAAGAATATGTCAACATACAAGAGCTGCTTGGCCACTTTGTAAAGGCGCCAGAAAATGGCGGCCAAGACAGACACAAACAACAGGAATGAGGTAAAGCTCAGCGGGAAAAATCTGAAATCGTTAAAATAGTGCGGGACCGCTTCAAGGGGGTAGGTACCGCTGCCAACAGCAAAGAACCGCACGATAGTCGCGTAGCTTTCAGCGATCGAACGATCATAGGATCTGAACAATATGCTGACGGAACCCTGTGTAAGCAGCCCCGTCTGCCAGATATAGGTCCCCACCGCAGCAGCCGTCAGCAGGAGCAGGCTCAACGCCATCCTGCGACTGGAAAAATTGTTGAACATATACAGCAGCGCGGTCACTAGCACCGCTGCCGCCAGTCCGACTGTGTTCGATGAAGACAAGCTCAATACCAGTGCGGCAATCGAGGCAATCATCAGGCGCTTTGATAGCCTTCCGCTTCTCATCAGAAGCAACATGCAAACGAGCATGAAGGAAAAATTGATGTGCGGCTCTGGCGCTACGCCGCTGGGAAGAACGTCTAAATCGAGGACGTTGAGAGTGGGTGTCGCATTGAGTGTAAAGTTGAAGATCAGCAGCGAGCGCAGCCTCAATTCGCCCATGTAATCGACCTTTCGAAAGACCGACTCATCCGAAAATGAATAAGGCAGATGGAGAACGTTGGTGCCCAATATGGCCACCGCCAGCACGGTTATCAGAAATCCGTAAACGACCAGCGCGTGAGAAACCTTCACGAAATCGATTGTCCGGTCATAGATGGCAACGCTGGAAAAAATCATGATCGCGGCAAGGCTGGCTGCTGTGATACGAACAAAATTGATGCTCGCGATTCCGTGCAAGTTGCCCATGACGAATTCATTGATCGCCAGTGCAAGCAGAATGAACACGATGGCCGTAAATTTGATGCGCTTTATCGCTACCAAGGAAAGAGCCGCCAGCCCGATCACCGCGGCGTAAATCAATGTCGACGAGGCGCCGAACATCAACATCGGCGCAAACGGTGTTGCTTCCAAAGTGAATATCAGAAGGACAATAAAGGCGGATATGCTCACCATTCGCCCAACACATCCCCCGGTTGTCCGCGATATCCATGCGGCACTGATACGTTGCCAGAGATCACTGTATTCGGCGCGATTGTTGAAAATTCTCCGATCTTGAGATCGAAATATGAGTAATCCTTTTGGCCTTCATTCCAAACCCAGCGGGACGATTGGATATAGCAATAGCCATAGAACGCGACATTCGATCCTATTTCGACCGAACCGCCGCAATTGATGATGGTGCCCTTGCCGATTTTGACATTATCGCCGATCTTCAGCTGGCCATCTGCCGGCACCACAATGCGCACATCATCGTCAATCACGATATTCTCACCCAAGACAATATTGTCTGAGTTGAAGCGCAGATCGGTACGGTTGCCAATCCGAGCCGAGTTTGGGAGCCTAAAGGTCATGTCCGCTCGCCCAGCTTTCTGGCCGGGACGCCGCCCCATATCTCATATTCAGGAATTGATTTGGTTGCCACGCTACCAGCCGCCAGGATTGCGCCCTTGCCAATCGTAATACCTGGCAAAACAGCCACTCTAGCGCCTAGCCACACATCATCTTCGATGGTGATCGGCGCAAATTCAAGTTCCTGGTCGCGTATCGGCTTGGAACGCGACGTACCGTGATTCCCGTCTACCAGATAACAAAATGGCGCGATCAGAACATTGCTGCCGATAGTGATCTGTTTCGACGCATAGATATACGCATAATCGCCAATTGTTGTGCGCGCGCCAACCTTGATCTTGGCCTGCTCATTACAGGCGCATATTTGCGCGTTCTTCTTGATCACTGTTCCGGCACCCACCTCGACGTTGCGGGGGAACCGCAATATCTCAGTGCCGCGCTGAATGATGACCGACTTATCGAGAGCAACGCCTCGTTTGCGGTTGATGAAATTGCGCAGCCTATCTCGCCAAGAGACCTTCAAGTGACGATGGAATTGGCTCACGATACTGCTCCACACAGCCGCCAATGAAATTGGTCTATTCGCTCTTTGCTGTCAGCCAAGAGAGCCGAGGCAAATCTCTCGAGCCGAAAACGAAACGGGGCGTTATGATGCTGGCAAATCACTACGCCGCATCTCCGAACATGTCCCAAGAAAGAGCGTCCAGTGCCTCAATATCCTGGGTAGTCGTCTTTCCGACCAAATCAAAAAATTCAGTCGCATTGATGCCTGCAAGTGGTCGCAGCGCGATGAGGTCCTCCTCGGTCACGAGGTGGCCTGCCTGCACGTCATTTCTTAAAAACACACCTTTGCGGAAAGACGTCTGATGGTTGCGGCTCCGCTCCATCATTGTGAGGTGCTTGACGGGTGACCCCAGCCGCATGATCCGAACCCGCATAGCCTCGACGAATTCGGCAATATCCTTGTCGTCCAAAGAGACCAAATGATCACGGAAACCCGCATTTGACGTGTCGTCTGAGTAATGAAACTCCAGAACTTGCGAACCCGCCGAAACGCTATCGAGCAATGTCTCATACCCAACAGTGTGGTCGGAATATCCAACCACGCAGGGGAACCTGCGCGCGAAATCCGCAACAACAGCCAAATTGGCTTCGACCTGAGGGATCGGATACATCGACGTGCACTGAAGGACCGCCAGCTTTTCACGGTCGAGCCCGGCATCAAGCACGGTTTTGACCGCGAGCTCGGCCTGATCAACCGTCGCCAATCCGGTGCTGATGACAAGCGGTTTGTCCAGCTGCGCAAGATGCCGCAACATGGGAGCGTTGTTGAGGTCGCCACTGCCGATTTTCAGGACATCGATGTCGTCCTGGTGGACGGCCATCTCTTCCAACGACCAAACCGACGCCGACGTATGTTTGCCGGCATCCCTTATCATATCAAACAGCTCTTTGTACTGCTCGGGCGGTAGAGCAAACTTCTTGAAGTGGCTCCAGCGCACCGGGTCGAGCTTAGAATTGACTAGCAGATCAGGCGAATAGATTTGCAATTTTATGGCATCGACATCGGTCGCACATGCAGAGGCAACGAGGTCCTTTGCGTATTCGAAATCACCTTCGTGATTTCCACCAATCTCAGCGATCAAATAGGCACCATTTTCGCCGAGAAACGGCCGTTTGATGTCAAATTCTTTGCTCGTCTTGAAGATCTGATCCACACCTGAACCACATTCGCTCTCAACGATGTATCGCATGCGCTCAAGGTCACGATAGCTATCAACCGAAAGCTTCACCGATGCTGAGCCTTCGATCTCAAGTCGCTCGATCTTGTCGGTCAGTGAATACAGCAGAGGGAAAACATGCTCTCGCTCTTCCGAGGTCGCCTCGGCCAGGCTTGCCTCTTGCGATAGCAGCCATGCCACATTGACTGCTTCGATATGCTGCCCGCTGGATGCATTGGTTCCGACTGTCGTATAAATATCGTGCGATTTGTATGCCATCTGCGCATCCAGCCTGGCAAATGCCTGCGGAGAGGGAAGAACGCAGTCTCCATTGATGCGCACCGCGTATTCAGCAGTGGCCTTCCTTGTTTTAACCGCACTGACGAACCGGTCGAGCACGTCAAATTCATCGCCACGAAGAACCGTGACTGAGGCGAGGCTTTCCAGCTCTTGGTAGATGTCATTTTCAGGCGTGTCGGGGCAAATGATGTTGATGTGCGCATCGGTAATGTCCGATAAGCGCCCAATCAGTTGCTCGATCAAGCTGAGGCCGGCAATTGTCCGAAAGTGCTTGTACGGCAGTCGCGAACTGGTGACCCGGCACGGTACAAAGATTTCATAGTTCGACATTAGCAATGCCCTTCAGCGGTCATTTCGGTGCTGATTTCCAAGAGTGTAGCAATCGATTCACGCGAACAGCCGCGACGAAACCCTGTTAGTCCACCAGAGTGCAAAACGACACGGTTTTCCTCGAATAGGGTTCTGGAATTTTCTTGCCGTTTTACGCCACCCGCCATCGTCCAATAGAGCGAACTTTCCAGCTTTACGCCGGAAATGACAGAATTGCTCTCAAACAGCTTCATTGCCAGCGGAGCAATTTCGAAGAAGCGCAGCGGCGCCAGACGATCACTCATCGAATGCACGACAAACGATGTGATCCCGTCAAACATCGGGCTTTCATCCAGAAATCCGCGCAAGTCGCCAAACTGATTGACCTTGGACCATGGAATAAACCCATCGCCCTCTGCAGCTCCATCACGGACGATAACACGCGTGTTCTGGCCCCAGCCTTCAACAAAGCGCCTGTGCTTTTCCAGACTGTCGCCCGTGTAGAAATCGGGATGGCTCGGAAATGCGAGAATGTGCTGAACATCATCCCCCACCCGCATGGCTTGATCGGAGGCATAAGCAGCAATCATTTCAACCCGCGCATTAAACAGGCTCGCCTTGTTATGCGACATGCTGCGGTGGCCACGGCGATATTGAAATATCGGCTCGGTGATATGGTGAAGCGCCTGTTTGCGGAATTTGAGATAGAGATCAAACCCGTCATTGCGCGAGAATTGTTCGTAATAACCGCCAAAATCGAGCAGCTTGGCACGATTTATTACAGTGCAAGCGCCATGGAAGGGCTCGTCATGGATCGGGCCATCCGAATTCTCGCCTCGCGGCAGGATTTCCTGCGTCGAGAAAATCTGGCTGTCAAAATCCATCAGATGATAATTGCCATAGATCAAATCTGGCTGATGCGTGGTAATCGCAGAATGTACCAATTCTATGAAATTGGGCGACAAGGTGTCGTCAGCATCAAGCCTGACAATAAACGGCTCGTCCGAAGTTTTGGCAATATGATTGCCGATCTTCGAGATCGACAAATTGGGAAACTCTTCGAATTTCCAGCCATGTTTCGCGCAAGTCTCGTGCAAAAACTGACGAGAGCCATCTGACGAGCCATTGTCGATGCAAGTAACTGCAAAGTTCTGGTCCGTTTGCGCGAGGAGAGACGCAATCGCCTCGCCAAGATAATGGCCGTAATTGTAATTTAGGAGGTAGATCCTCAGCATCGTTTGCCTATCCAGCGCAGCCATAATGTATCTTGCGCTTAGTCCCTCACAATCGAGGCCTGGCCCTGTACGGCACCAGACTCAATTCGAATGAATATTGCTTGAGCGATCTCGCTAGAAAGCTTCAAAACCCGGTCTTTCTAGAGCGTAATTCCATCACAGACGCAAGTCTGCGTCCCCTGCATCCAGAACGCTTTTCAGATCATACAGGACGTTTCTATCCTTGCCAAAGGCGCGCAGCTGACCTGCGCCCATTTCGACGAATTGATCGTGCTTCACCGCCAAAATTATGCCGTCATAGGCTCCTTCGTCTGGCGCGCTTGCAAAGGTGAATAGGTCAGAGCCATACTCCGCCTTCGCTGCATCTGCACTGACCCAAGGGTCATAGACGTCAACGTTGATACCGTACCCGTTCAGCTCCTCAATCACTGACACCACTTTGGTGTTGCGCGTGTCGGGGCAGTTTTCCTTGAAGGTGAGCCCAAGCACGAGGACGCGAGCGTTATTCACCACAATGTCGTTCTGGATCATTGCCTTGACCAATTGGCCTGCAACGTAAGCCCCCATGCCATCGTTGATCCTGCGGCCCGAAAGGATCACCTGAGGGTGGAAACCAATCGATTCAGCCTTGTGGGTGAGGTAATATGGATCAACACCGATACAGTGTCCGCCGACCAAACCTGGCGTAAACGGCAAGAAATTCCATTTCGTACCCGCCGCCTTCAACACCGCCTCAGTATCAATGCCGAGGCGATCAAAGATCATCGCCAATTCGTTGATCAGCGCAATATTGATATCCCGCTGCGTGTTCTCGATCACTTTGGCGGCTTCGGCCACACGGATGCTGTCGGCCTTGAACGTGCCGGCAGTAATGATCGAGGAATAGACGCTGTCGACCAGTTCGGCGACCTCCGGCGTTGAGCCCGAAGTTACCTTGCGGATTGTCGGCAAACGATGAACTTTATCGCCCGGGTTGATGCGCTCGGGGCTGTAGCCTGCAAAGAAATCCTGGTTGAAGCGCAGGCCCGAAACACGCTCAAGAACGGGGACGCAATCTTCTTCGGTTGCGCCAGGATAGACCGTCGATTCATAGATCACGATATCGCCCGACTTCAACACCGAACCGACTGTCTCCGAAGCACTGATCAGGGGCCTGAGGTCGGGCCGTTTGCTGGCGTCAATAGGTGTGGGAACGGTCACGATGAAGCAATTGGCGTCTTTGAGCGCGCTAAGATCAGCAGTGAAGATCAACCCGCTCGCCTCAGCCAACTCCTCTTCATTGACCTCGAAGGTGCCGTCATGCCCACTTTTCAAAGCCTCGATGCGTTTTTGGTCGATATCAAATCCAATCACCGATCGGCCTTTGCCAAATTCAACGGCAAGCGGAAGGCCGACATAGCCCAAACCGATGACAGCGATGCGCAAAGCATCGAGGTCGGGCAGATTTTGTGGGGAGCTCATGCGGTGGTATCCAATTCGTCGCGATGGTTATCAAAAATGCGATCAGGCCAATCTGTGGGCCTGACCCCGTATTGCAAATGATGGCCAATTTGGCCCGCGATTCCCATCTCAGAACGGACGCTACGAAGCCAATATTGTTGACTGCAAGCCATCAGCTGAAATGCTCATGATCGCTTTCGTTCGCCCGATAGCAGATGGTGCTTGGTTCGCAACGCCTTTAACGGTCGGCAACTCATTCTCTCGGCTTATTCGTTTCTGAGAACTGCTGGACGTAAGGCCCCGCATTTTGACTATACATGCTATGGCAATCCAATGGCGGTCAAGGCGCTGAAAATGGCCGCGTTTCCGAATGCCTGTTCGCTGCTTAGATGTTGTCGTGGCGACAAAGAAGGCCTATCGGACGCTTAATTTTTTGAACTGGAAGCCGTGGTCTAGTGAATAGGACTGGAGACCCATTGATGAACCGCCGCCCTCCGATGGCGCTCGCGACAGCCGCACGCGCGCAGGTGATGCGGCCGAGCAGGCAGATTGCCGCCTATCTATTGGGCGGCATTTTGGTTCCATCGCTGATTTGGTCCTTCTTCCGAGGTATCGGGATTGACGCACCAATCGCTTTAATCACTTTGGCGCATATTTTTGTGGCAAACCTTCTCGTTTGGTACACGCTCAATCGCCTGCGGACGTATGCTAGGGCCAGATTGTTGTCTTATGTCCTGCCGGTTAACCTGCTGATCCTGGGCGTAATTTTCTCTTCGAATGCTTTGTTGCGTGAGAGCCTATCTTACTCGCTCTATCTGGCTTGTGCGGCTGCAACCTTGTTTGTCAGCTATGTGGTAACCACCAGGGTCAGACACGCCAATCCAAAGTTGAGGCATGTCATTATTCCGATCGGCGATATTGGGAAAGTTCTGAAGAGCGCCGGTTTTCAGGAGGTTAGCGACGCGGATAGCCTTGAGGGATTGATCAAGGACGGTAAAATCACCGGATCAATCGTGGCTGATCTGCATCATGACCACACCCCTGAATGGGAAAGGCTGCTGGCTGCTGCTGCCCTTAAAGGCGTCCCGGTCTATCATTACCGCCTTATCGAAGAGGCCTTGACCGGCGAGGTTCGGATCAACCATCTCCGCGAGAATGACTTGGGTTCGTTGATCCCCAACACGGCATACAGAACGGCCAAGCGGGTGTTCGATGTGGCGATGGTGGTATTGCTCAGCCCGCTCCTTTTGATCGGCGGCATCGCGATCGCGGCGCTTATTAAGCTCGATTCGAAGGGAAACGTGTTCTTCTTTCAAGAGCGCATTGGCTATCGCGGAGAAGAATTCCGCATGGTCAAATTCCGCACGATGCGTGACCGGAAAATTGCCGATACTACCGATGCACGCCGAGACGATGCGATCACGAAGGATGGAGATCAGCGTATCACCCGCATCGGCAGTTTTCTGCGCAAGACCCGGATGGATGAATTGCCGCAGGCCTGGAATGTCCTGATTGGCGATATGAGCTGGATCGGCCCTCGACCGGAAGCGCGCCAGCTGGCGGAATGGTATGAAGGTGAAATCCCTTTCTACACCTATCGCCACATCGTGCGCCCAGGCATCACCGGCTGGGCGCAAGTCAATCAGGGCCATGTGGCAGATCTGGCTTCGATCCAGCAGAAATTGCGGTTCGACTTTTTCTACGTCAAGAACCTGTCGCTGTGGCTGGATATTCTGATCGGACTGAAGACCGTTCGGGTCATCATCGGTGGCATCGGGGCCAAATAGCCCGCAACAATTCTAAGTGGATACATACAAACCAATGCCCAAAGTCCTCATCACAGGAACAGCCGGATTCATCGGCTTTCATCTCGCCAAGCTGCTGCTGGCGGAAGGCTTCAGCGTCGTCGGATATGATGGCCTGACGGATTATTACGACGTTGAGCTGAAACGGCGGCGCCATAAGATGCTGGACGAGCATTCTGGCTTCACGCCGCATATTGGCATGTTGGAAGATTTCGATCGGCTCCACAGCCTATGCCAAGCCGAGCAGCCTGATGTGATCGTCCATCTCGCCGCCCAAGCCGGTGTTCGGTTCAGCCTCGAGAATCCCAGAGCCTATCTGGATTCTAATCTGGTTGGCACGTTCAATGTGATGGAATGCGCCCGCGAATTGGGCGTCGACCATCTGCTGATGGCATCGACCAGTTCGGTTTATGGCGCCAACACCGATATGCCCTTTGGCGAGGACCAAAAGGTTGACACTCCGCTAACCTTCTATGCCGCCACCAAGAAGGCAAATGAATCGATGGCGCATTCCTACGCGCATCTGTGGGATCTGCCGACGACGATGTTCCGCTTCTTTACCGTATACGGCCAATGGGGCCGGCCAGACATGGCCTTGTTTAAATTCACTAAAGGGATTTTAGAGGGCACTCCGATCGACATTTACAACAATGGCGAGATGAAACGCGACTTTACCTATGTGGAGGATTTGGTCCGAGCCATTCGCCTGTTGATCGACCATCCTCCGCAGAGGCCGAAGCAAGCTGCCGACATTGCTGACTGGGACAGTCTGTCACCCGTGGCCCCTTATCGCGTAGTCAATATCGGTAACAGCGACACCGTGCGCCTGATGGATTTTGTCGAAGCCATCGAGGAAGAGTGTGGGAAGAAGGCGATCAAGAACCTGATGCCGATGCAAACAGGTGATGTTCCGGCGACTTGGGCCGATGCAACATTGCTGAAACAGCTAACCGGCTATCAGCCGCAAACCAATGTGCGCGAAGGCATCAAGCGGTTCGTCGCGTGGTACCGGGAATATTACACCGCTTAGTTAGCGGCCCGATCAGTACCTAGTTCGGCGTATCGCTTTCTGAATCGCTGGCATCGGCAGCATCGGCATCGGCCGACCCGCTGTCCAACAAGGCTGGTGGACCAGCTTCGGCTTCTTCACCGGGCAATGGAGCCTGGCGCTCACGCTCTAACCGGTCAAGATATTCGCGCTCGATCTGTTCAACACGGGCCTGTTCGGCCGCCGCTTCTTCATCGATGGTCGACAGGCGTTCCGCCCTGGCCGCCTCGATCAATTGCCCAAAGCGCACATCGGAACCTTCGGCGCGGTCTTTGTAAGCTTCGTCAATCATTTGCTGGACGCAGCCAGTAAAGCCGCCCGCGCCCGCTGGAGAGCAGGATTGGGTGCCAAAATTGCCGATCATCTCATAACTTTCGACACGCCGCGTCCAGGCAGTGTTCTCCACACTGTCGCTGGTGCGCAAATTTTGCGGGATGCGATAGCGTTCGCCTTCTGCCTTGCGCGCGCAAACGGTGATTTCGTCAGCGTTGGGTTGCGGGCAATCATCATCGCCATAAACAATCACCATATTGACCTTGTCGCCTGCTCCATCCTGAGCAGAGGCGGGCGCGAGAGCCAACGTGGCTGCGGCGGCGATTGTGGTTGAGATAGTAGCTCGGGCAAGCAAACGTTTCATGTTCAATTCCATCTTATCTTGAGCCATTTTGCCCACATAGCGCATCGGGCGGTGAACTCTCTATGAAGCCGGGCGACTAAATCCGCTCCGCAAGGCGAATGGCGGCCCGGCAACCCAGCCGGATGGCGCCCGAAAGCAAGGGGTAGGCGGGTGCTCTTTCTGCTCCAGCAGCCAAAGCGGCGTCCAGATGCTCGCGCTCATCCTCGCGAAATTCTTCGATCATGGCGGACAATTCGGGGTCCGAGTTGTTTTCAGACAAGCGGTCCAATTGATCGGAATAATGTTTGTCGATCTCGGTCTCGACCGCCGCTGTGCAGGCCATCGCGGCTTCTGGTCCAAGCAGGGCGGTACCTGCCCCCAAGGCATAGCCAGCCACTGACCAAAACGGCTGCAGCACGGTGGGCCGAACGCCGCGTTCTGCCATCAGAGCATCAAACCGTTCGCGGTGACCTTCTTCTTGACGGGCCATGCCCGCAATTTCCTGAGCATGCGGACCGCGATCACCCATCACCGCCAATTGACCTTCGTAAATCCGGGTCGCCCCAAACTCGCCAGCCTGATCGACGCGGATCATCCGCTCAATTTCTTCTTTGGTCATCGCCATGCCAGCACCTTAGCCCTTACGCCCCAGCAACGCCAAGATGACGCAGCCGCCGATTGTCGAGATGAGAAAATTCCATCCTGCCAGAGAAACGCCCAAGAAGCTCCAAGGTGCTACATCGCAGCGCACCAGCGGGGCATTCATCACCGCCTCCAACGGATCTGCGCTCGGGTCTAGCGCGGTGGAGCAACCTGTGATGCCTTCCCACCAACCATATTCAACCCCGGCGTGAAATCCGCCAATCGCGCCCGAAATGATGATCGCAACAGCAGCCAGAGCAATCCATGCGCGGCGTGGAGGGGCCACAAAGGACGCCAGCGCCAGGCCAAGGGCGGCAAAGTGTGGCCAGCGCTGCCACCAGCACATTTCGCAGGGAAACAGGCCAAAGCCATATTCACTCAGATAGGCGCCGCCAAGCAGAGCGGCTGGCAGGCCTAGCGCCAGCCATTGAGCCGATTTTGGGGCCAGCCTGACATTCGCAATTTCGTTCATCGGGCCGCCTTACAGCGATCAGTCGCGCAAAGCTACCGAGCTGGTGGTTGTCCGGCGCAGAGTTTCCAGAGCGTAATAGAGCTGGAAGTCTTCAATGCCCTGCTCTTCCAATTCAGCGGCGGTCAATTGGAAGCGCGGATCATCGTTCTTATCCGCTTCCAATGCCTCGTCCTCAATTGCCAGCTCATTCACCAAATGGCCCCGCAGATCGGATTCGCGGGTCACATATTTGCTGCGCTTGGCCATGTCGGGATCGCTCAATTGCGGGATCGCAATATCAGGCTTGATCCCGCCTTCTTGGACCGAATGACCTGCCGGCGTGTAATAACGCGCCGTGGTCAGCTTCAACGCTGCGTCGCGGCCCAGTGGCAACAAGGTCTGCACGCTGCCTTTGCCAAAGCTGCGCTCGCCCATAATCAAAGCGCGGCGGTGATCTTGCAAAGCGCCTGCGACAATTTCTGATGCCGAGGCTGAACCTGCATCGATCAGCACAATCACCGGCACATCGCTGGCTATGTCGCCGCGGAAAACGGTCTCTGCATCATACAACAGCGTTTCACCGCGAGCACGGCCGCGTTGCGAAACAATGCGGCCTTTTTCGAGGAACAGATCGCTCAGCGCGACAGCTTCATCCAGCGAGCCGCCCGGGTTGGAGCGCAAGTCCAGCACCAGGCCATTGACCCGGCCAGCGGCTTCTTGCTTGATCTCGTTCCACGCAGAATAGACATCGCTGCCCACATCGCGCGAAAATTCATTGACGGTGATCACACCGATATTGCCCGATTGCAGCTCGTGGGTGACCGGCTCCAGCTCGATAACGCCGCGGGTCACATCAAGTTCGAACGGCTCGTCACGGCCAGGGCGGAAAATCGTCAGCTGTATCGACGTGCCTTCGGGTCCGCGCATCTGGCTGACCGCATCATCCAGCGATCCGCCATAGATCAGCTTCCCATCAAGATGGGTGATATAGTCACCAGCCTTGATGCCCATTTTGTCAGCAGGGCTGCCGCGAAACGGCGAGATTACTTTCACCGCGCCATCATCCATGATGACCGACAGGCCCAGACCGGAATAATTGCCATCGATCATGGTCTCCAGCCGTTGCAGGTCAGAGCCATCGAGATAAGCGGAATGCGGATCGAGCGAAGACAACATCCCATCGATCGCACCGCGGATCAGCGCTTCGTCGTCAACTGTCTCGACATAGCTCGCTTTAATCCGTTGATAGGTCGCGAACAATTTCGCAAATTCCGGGCCAGCGCGGCCGTCAACCTGAGCCATCCCGGCGGTTGTTGCCGGAATGAGGGCCACCGCTGTGACCAATGCTGCGCTCTTGATGAATGCGGCAATTTTCATGGGATTATGCGCTCCTTTAAGGCCAAGTGTATCGCGCATTCTATCTGAACGCCAGATGATAGCATTATGGCTGATTATCTGTGTCCCGCAACGGGTCATCTCGCGTTATCTCGGCCCATCTCGGCAGGTCTAGGCCCCATCTCGCGAGGTCTCACTATCCGGAATCAAGCTCCAACATAGCCTGAAAAGACAAGAACTACATATATTCCAGCGGGTTAACCGGATTTCCGTCGCGGCGCAGCTCAAATGTGATGAATGTGCCGTTGCCAATTGCACTGCCCAATGGACTCCCTCCAACCAAAGCATCGCCCACCGCTGCATCGCTGCGCTGAAGGCCGGTAACCAGGCTGGTCCAACCATTATTGTGCTCGATTATCACGATTCGCCCAAACCCGCGATAAGGCCCGGCAAAGGCCACTCTGCCGCTGGCCGGAGAAACAACTTGAGCACCAGCACGCGGGTCCAGAGACAGCCCTTTGCTGCGAATGCCGGCATCATCCACTGCGCCAAAACCCGCCGCGATCCGGCCCTGGACCGGCAATTGCACATCGGAAGGAGGATGGGTTGCCCGCGGGGTTGGCGGGGCCGGTGTTTGCGACATCACTTGCGATGCGCCGGGGCGTTCTGGCCGCATAATCGGGCCGGTCAACGCAGCCAATTCGCGGCGCAGGGCCGTCGCCTCTCCCACGCGATCGATTAAACTATCCAGATTGCGTGCTTCTTCAGCCAACAGCAAAGCACGCTCGTTCTCGCGATAAGCAATGCCGGTTGCTTGGCGCGATGCGCGCCGTTGGCGAAGCTCTAGATTGGCCAATTGGGCCCGGCGGTTTTGCAGCTGCGCCTCGCTGCTGCGCATTTGTGCAAGCGACTGCGTGGCCGAACGTTCCAACAGACGGCCCCGCTCCAACTCTGTCCTCAGTCTCGCCGTGCGCACCCGGATCTGCGGCAATGTGGTTTCCAGAACCGCTCTCGCATAGACCGTATCCTTCAGCGATCCCGGCTGAAATGCGGACAGCGCCAAAGGCCGCCGCGCCATATTTTGCAAGGCCCCCGTCAGCCGAACCAAGGGTTGCTGGCGCACCGCCAATCGCCGGTCCAGCTGCCGCCGTTGGTCGGAAATGAGCGCCAAGCGCACCTCGGCCTCAACCAATTCAGCCTCGGACTGTTGGATCAACGCCGCCAATGCTGCGGCTTCGCGAGCGGTTTTTTCCACCGCTTGCGTCGCTTCTTGCGCTTGTGCGGTTAGCGTTTGCGCCCGTTCCTGCGCGGCCGCAGCTTCTTGTTGGGCGCGTTGCAAGGATTCTTGACTGGCCGCCAGGTCAAGCGGTCGGCCAGCGGATACAGCCAAGACGCCAGCTGTTAATTGCTGGGTTGAGCCGGCGCCTGCTGCGACGGACAGGCCGAACCCGCCGGTTACAATGGCGCATGCGCTGAGTGTTATGGCAAGGAAGCGTTTCAACACGGTGCTCACCCTGCCCGATGGTAGGGGTGCCCGGCAAGGATTGTTGTTGCCCGATAGAGTTGTTCCATCAGCATGGCGCGCGCCAAAAGATGCGGCCAGGTCGCTTTGCCAAAGGCCAGTAAGAGATCGGCCTCGCTGCGCTCCTGGCTGGAATGACCGTCGGCAGCGCCCAAGATAAAGCGCGCTTCCCGCATGCCATCATCGCGCCACCGACCCAGCAGTGCAGCCATTTCCTCTGACCCCATTTGCTTGCCACGCTCGTCCAGCAGGACGGTTTTGGCGGGACTGGCAGGTTCGGGAATGCGGCCACCCGTTTCGGGCAGTTCGGTCAGCTTGACCGGCCAAGTCAGCCGCTTTTCATAGCGCGCAACCAGTTCCGCCTCGGGCGAGCGGGCGATTTTTCCGCGAGCTATGACGTGCAGCAACATTTTTGTACTCCCGATGGCAAATCCGCGCTGCTGTTGCAGGGCGCTGCACCAAGGGTCAGCAAGATCGCGATGCAGACTGGCTTAGGCTGTGCCGCTGGCCGGTGGAGCATCACCAAAGGCCCACATCCGCTCCAGATTATAGAAGCTGCGCACCTCTGGCCGGAACAGGTGAACCACAATATCGCCAGCATCGATCAAGACCCAATCGGCTGCGGGCAGCCCTTCGATCTGGGACGAGCCAAAGCCTTCTTTCTTGACCCGCTCGGCCAGCTTTTGCGCCATGGACGCAACTTGCCGGGTAGAGCGGCCCGATGCGATGATCATATAATCCGCAATAGAGCTTTTGCCTGCCAACGGGATCGTGACAATGTCTTGCGCCTGATCGTCGTCAAGCTGCGCCAGCACGACAGACAGCAGAGCGGATTGCTCTGCGTCACCGTTGGACGAATGGGCCGTCGAAGCGGCCGTGGGGGATTGCGCCTGATTCATCGGCGGGGCTCACGTCTCCAATTGGCGGGGGAAAATGCCGAAGGCTCTGACACGCTGAAGCAGCGTCTCATGAATCCTCCTGCTGGCTGATGAGGCGGCGCGTCAATCCATCACGAGGATGGTGGCCGGTATAGCGCGACGCCCAATCCGGATCGGACCGGCGAATTGCCGAGGCCGAACGAGAATCAGGATCGAAACGCAGAAACACCAGTGCCGGTGCGCTCCATCTGCCCCCTTGTCTAAATCCAGCATCAGACACCCGATAGCGCCTGAGCCAGGCCATGGCGGGGCTCGCCATAGCCCGAGCATCATAGCCGGGCCGGGCAACAACCGCAATCGGCATCGTGCGGGCGATAGTGCGCCATTTTCGCCACAGGTGAAACTGGGCCAAATTGTCCGAGCCCATCAGCCAAACAAAATCGCGCTTGGGATAGCGGCGCTGCAATGCAGCCAGCGTGTCGACAGTATAGCGGGTGCCCAATTCTTGCTCGATTGCAGTTGGCACAATTGGCGCGCGCCGTGCCTGAACCTTGGCCGAGGCCAGGCGTGCGGCCAGCGGAGCCATAGCTTTCTTCGGCTTAAGCGGATTGCCCGGCGACACCAGCCACCACACTTCGTCCAAACCCAGCGCGTCCATCGCGAACAGGGAAATGCGCCGGTGCCCGCCATGCGCGGGGTTAAAGCTGCCGCCAAGAAGTCCGGTGCGGATCAAGGACGCGCTTGGCCAGTGCCGCGCACTTGCCATTTATAGGTGGTGAGCCCCTCCAAGGCGACCGGACCGCGCGCATGCAGTCTGCCCGTTGCAATGCCAATTTCTGCGCCCAAACCAAACTCGCCGCCGTCGGCAAATTGAGATGAGGCATTGAGCATCACAATGGCGCTGTCCACTTCGTTCAAGAAACGTTCGGCCGCATCATCATCGGCTGTCACAATCGCATCGGTATGGCTGGAGGAATGGCGCGCAATATGGGCCAACGCCTCCTCGATTGTATCGACCACAGCGACCGAGACCACCGCTTCGAGATATTCGGTGTCCCAATCATTGTCGTTGGCTTGCACTACGCGGCTATCCAGCGCGCATGTCCGGCCATCACCGCGAACCTCGCAGCCAGCGTCAATCAAAGCAGCAACCAATCCGGCGGCATCGCTGAACTTGCTATCGATCAGCAAGGTTTCCATCGCGCCACAAATTCCGGTGCGGCGCATCTTGGCATTGAGCACAATTTCATGCGCCATCTTCTGGTCAGCAGCAGCATGAACATAGGTGTGACAAATGCCGTCGAGATGGGCCAGCACAGGCACCCTTGCATCGGCCTGGACGCGCGCGACCAAACCTTTGCCTCCGCGCGGTATGATCATGTCGATCAACCCGGCAGCTTTCAGCATGGCGCCCACCGCTTCCCGGTCTTGCGTCGGCATCAGTTGAACGGCTGCCGCAGGAACGCCGCCCTCGCTCAGGCCGCGTACCAAGGCTGCATGAATGGCGTGGTTTGAATGCACCGCCTCGCTTCCCCCGCGCAGCAAACAGGCGTTGCCCGCACGCACGCTGAGCGCGGCCGCATCGGCTGTGACATTGGGGCGGCTTTCGTAAATAATCCCAATCAAACCGATCGGCACTCTGATCCGGCTCAGCCGCAAGCCATTGGGTCGCTCGCTCGTGTCGATGATTTGACCCACAGGATCATCCAATTGCGCAACCGATTCCAGCGCGCTGGCAACCCCCTCAATGCGATCTTCATCCAGAAGCAACCGATCGAGCATTGCGCTGCTCAGGCCATTGCTCTGTCCGGCTGAAATATCTTTGGCATTGGCCTTCAGGATGGTGGTTGCATCGCAGCGCAAGGCCTGCGCTGCCAGCATCAAAGCGGCTGCCTTCTTGGCGTCAGGCATGGCCGCTAACACGCGTTGAGCCGCGCGGCCAGCCGCCGCCAGTTCCGCGATGAGAGAATCATGATCGCTGGCTGATCTATCCAGAGCGGCTGCCGAGGAATCGGCCGATGAAGGGTTTGCTAAGCTTGCCATAGACGCCGCCTTAGCAGCGCCAGGGGTCTGTGTCAGGCCGGGAAATTGACGAGAATCAGCAATATTCGAACGTCCTGCAGCGCCAAAATTTGGTTAATGGTTTGTGCCAATGTCTTAACGTTTTGCATCATTATAACGATTCAACCCGCCAAGCGCTCGATTCAACCCTCGTGTTAACACTTAGATTCGACGCATCGCGAGTCGGCTGATAGTCCGACCGCCTCGGGGAGAGAAGACGACATAAAAGGGGTCGCTTTGCAAAAGAATGCATCCGCCAGCGGTTGGGTAGACCGCTTGCGAAGCTGGTTTCCAGATCGCGAATTTTTCATGCGATCGCAGGGCCAAGTTCGCTTCATCAAGATTTCGTCACGCGTCCAGATGATCGGCGCAGGTGTCGTCGCGACCTTGCTGGTCGCGTGGGCAATTTCGATGGCGAGCATGGCGTGGATCCAATACAGCGCCGAAGCAGACCGCGTTTCCTTGCTTGAACGCGAAGCAAAGATTGCCAAGTCGGAAGAGCGCGTGGGCGCCTACCGCAATGATCTGGATGCCGTGACCCAGGATTTGATCAAGCGGCAAGAATTCCTCGAACAAATCACCGAAGCCATTCCTGCCGACGTAAAGAGCGACACTCTGGTCACCGATTCGTCCAGCGAAGCGGCCAAAACGGTTGAGAAAGTTTCCGCATCCATCCCCGAAGCAGGTGAATTGGCCCGGATCGAAGCGCGCCAGCTGGCCTATGTCGAGCGTTTGACGCGCTTTGCTGATCAGCGCTCGCAACGGGCAGAACGGGCTATTCGCAAGCTGGGCCTCAACCCCGCAGCCATGACGCGTTATTCCAGCAGTGATGCGATGGGTGGTCCGCTGGAAATCCTCGCCACATCAACCAAGGGCGATGTTGACCCCCGGTTTGAACGCCTGGGTTTGAGCCTGGCGCGCATGTCTGCGCTAGAGCGCGGGCTGGAAGGTATTCCGCAATTCACGCCAACCGATCCCCTGAAAACCAAGGTGTCATCGGGATTTGGCTATCGCCGTGATCCCTTCACCCGTCGCGGTGCGATGCATCGTGGTCTGGATTTCAAAGGCCCGACAGGCGCAAATATTTACGCCGCAGCAAAGGGCCGCGTCAGCTTTGTCGGGCGCAAGGCAGGCTACGGTAAAGTGGTAGAGGTCAGCCATGGCAATGGCCTGATGACCCGCTATGCCCATATGTCCAAGACCAAAGCCCGCGCCGGCCAGCCGGTCGACGCCGGTGATGTGATCGGTGCGATAGGCAGCACAGGCCGATCGACCGGACCGCATTTGCATTTCGAAGTTCGGTTGAATGACCGTGCGATCAACCCACGCCCCTTTCTGGAGACCGCTCCCAATGTTCTCAAAGAAGCCCGCAGAGCCCCGAAACTCGCGCACAACCATTCAGGAGAATCCCATGGCCGCGCGCAATAACAACGGATCGACATTCTCCGTGATCGGATCGGACGTTTCGATCAAAGGCGATGTGACCGCAACGGCTGACTTGCACGTTGATGGTACGATCGAAGGCGACATTTCGTGCTCGTCACTGGTGCAGGGCGAAACCAGCCGCATTACCGGCGGTGTCGAAGCAGAAACAGCACGTTTGGCAGGCCAAGTATCGGGATCGATCAAGGCGCGCGAACTGGTGATCTTGCGCAGCGCGCGGATCGATGGGGATGTGCATTATGATGCGCTGACGATCGAACAAGGCGCGCAGGTTGAAGGTCGCTTTGCCCATTCTGTGCCCAATCGCCGCACCAGCGATGCCGCGAGCCCGGCTACCAAGCCAGCCGGCAACCCAGCCGGTAGCGAAGACGAGCCTCAGCTCAAAATTGCGCAATAATTGGCGCTAAGCTGGCGGGGTAATTGTCCCGGCCAGCTCGCGCGTTGTCTATAGAACCTCGGCCCGCAAAGCCTTGCGATCCAGCTTGCCAACCAGAGTTTTGGGAAGCTCGTCCCGGATCACAACCTGATCCGCGCGCTCATGCTTGCCGACCCGCGCATTGAGCCAATCGACCAAGGTCGCGCCATCAATATCGGCGCCGCTTTCCAATGTGACATAGACCCTCGGCACTTCGCCCAGATAGTCCTCGGGAACGCCGATCACCAACGCCTCTTTGACCGCTTCATGTTCTAGAATGACATCTTCGACCTGGCTCGGGAACACTTTGAACCCGCCCACCGCGATCATGTCCTTGATCCGGTCAACAATGGACAAAAAGCCGTCTTCATCCACCGTGGCCACATCGCCTGTGCGCAGCCATTTCTTGCCGTAATGCTCAACAAATACCTCGGCATCTGTTTCAGGGCGATTCCAATAGCCCTTCATGATCTGCGGCCCGTGGATAATCAACTCGCCCGGCTCGCCATCGGACACGATGACATGGGGGTCTTCTTTGTCGACCAACAAGATCTCTGTCTGCGCCACCAGCTGACCGATCGTGCCCTTCTTGCGGGTCCCTTCATAAGGGTTGACCGACACAACCCCTGAACTTTCGGTTAGTCCGTATCCTTCGACCACCCGGACGCCGGTGACATCCTCAAACTTTGTATGCACTGGCGCAGGCATGGGCGCTCCGCCCGAAATGCAGACCTTGAGGGATGACAAATCCGTCTTGCCGACATCAGGATGGTCGAGCAGCGCCTGAAACATGGTGGGTACGCCGGGAAAGCCGGTCGTCTTCAACTTTTCGATTGTCTTGAGAACCTGCCCGGCATCAAACCTTGGCAGCATCGCAATCGAGGCTCCAGTAGCAACCGCATGGTTGAGCAGGCTGGTGTTGGCGAACACATGGAAGAACGGCAGCGCGCCCATGAACACCTCTTTATCGGCATTGCCAAAGGGGTTGATGGCCGCCACTTGCAGGGCATTTATCGAGAGCTGATCGTGGCCCAGCATGGCCCCCTTGGGGCGGCCCGTTGTCCCGCCAGTATATTGGAGCAATGCCAGATCCGTGATCGGATCGATTGGATCGGGCGAAAAGGGCCGGTCCACTGTGCAATCGGCCCATGGCAATATGGCAGAGCTCCAGTCGATCTTGGCAATCTTGCTCCGGCCCAAAATGCGCAAGGCCAGACTTTTCAACGTCGGCAGCTGGTCTGCCAGAGACCCGACGACCAGCGTTTCCAAAGTTGATGCATCCAGCACCTGTCTCGCCGTATCATACAGCTCGGGCACATCGACCGTAACCAGAACGCGCGTGCCCGAATCCTCGACCTGCCCAGCCAATTCTTCAACCGTGTAGAGCGGCGAGAAATTCACCACCACCGCTCCCGCCATCATCGCGCCATAATAGGCGCTGGCGTAAATCGGGACATTGGGCAGGAACAGGCCAACCCGGTCACCCTTGGCAATACCCATCGCCGAAAGACCTGCAGCAAAACGCCGCGCCTCGTCCAGCGTCTGCTGATAGCTGAAGGTTCGCCCCATGAAATGCAGGAACGGCGCCGCCGGATTGCGCTGGGTTGTCTGGGCCAGCATATCCGGAAGAGCAATCGGTTGAAATTGCGTGTCCCAAGGGGTGGGGTGGTGATAGGCCGATTTACTGACATTCATGTCAGCAAACATGGCCGATCAACCCTTTGCGCACAAGCAAATTGCTGCAAAAATGAGGGAAATCAGGCTGAGGCTAAGCCAATAGCCAAACCCCGACGCGACCCAAACCGCTATTCGGGTTTCGCGCTCTCTTCTTCAGTGCCTGTATCAGCAGGCTCTGCTGTAGGTTCTGGCGTCGCAGCGGGTGCCTCAGCAGCGAAGGGTGATTCCGGATCAACCGGAGCAGCCTCGCTCGCCTCTTCTGCATCCCGCTTTGCTTCCAGCCATGCGGCAGCTTCTGCTTCTTGGGCAGCTTGTGCAGCGGCTTTGACATTGGCAGCGCGTTCGGCGTGCAATTCTTCGATCAGCTTCTCGCGATCGCTGCGGCCATCGGTAACGACCGTTTCTGCAGCGTCTTCTTCAACGACGCCTGCACGTTTTGCCGCCTTGGCAACCACCGCATCTAGCTCGCGCTGAGAACACAGGCCCAATGTGACCGGGTCTTTCGGCTGGATGTTCTGGATGTTCCAGTGGCTACGCTCGCGAATCGCACCAATTGTGTTGCGCGTCGTACCGATCAACTTGGAGATCTGCGCATCAGAAACCTCAGGGTGGTTGCGCAGAACCCAGGCGATGCCATCGGGTTTGTCCTGACGCTTCGACACAGGCGTATAACGCGGACCCTTGGTCCGGGTAACCTCAACCGGTGCCTTCTGCATGACCAGAGAATAGCTCTCGTCCGCCTGACCCCTGTCAATTTCTGCCTGGTTCAGCTCGCCCGCGTGGACCGGATCGCGACCGGTGTATTTGCTGCCAGCAAGGTCATCGGCCATGGCCTGAACTTCCAGAATATGCAGGCCGCAAAATTCAGCAATCTGTTCAAAGCTGAGGCCGGTGTTATCGACCAGCCAAGTTGCTGTGGCATGCGGCATCAACGGGGTGGGCTGTTTTGACCCTTGGGCCATGGGAAATCTCCGTGAAAATATAAAGGGCCGCCCCTTACGGAGCGGCCATTGCGAGAGGGTAGATAGGGCAAAGCGTGACAATCGGCAAGCACAAGCGAACGCCGGGGTGGTTTCACGCCATCGGCACGAAATCCGGCAAGCCCTCGATCCGCTTAATCCATGCGCAAACATGGGCGTAATCGTCCAAGCCGAACCCGCCTTCCTCGGCCACATGGGTATAAGGAAACAGAGCAATATCAGCCAGGCTGAGCCGATCCCCCAGCAGGAAGGAGTGGTCGGCTAGATGCTCGTCCATCAATTTCAGCGCATCGTATCCCGCTATCCGTTTTGGCATAATCTGAGCGGATTGATGTTCCGTAAGATTGTGTTGCCCAACAAATTTCAGCCAATAACGCACGGTCGCGATGTTGGGCTCGTGATTATATTGTTCAAAGAACATCCATCGCAGCATGTCTGATTGCGCGAAGCGATCCTCGGGAATCAGGGTGCTGCCATGCGCCAGATACCAGCAAGCGGCATTGCTTTCAGGGAGAAAGCGCGGCTCCTGATCACCATCGCCATACTCGCCGATCTGCAAGACGGGAATGCGGCCATTGGAATTGACCCGCTGAAGGAATTCGGGTGTCCTGGTTTCGCCAGCCATGATGTCATAGCTATGGGTGGCAAGAGGTTTGCCCAGCAGCGCGGCGGTCAGCTTGATCTTATAGCAATTTCCGCTGCGCGGATCTTCATGCAGGGTCAGCGTTTCAGTCACCAGCCACCTCTAGCACAATTTTTCCGATATGCTCACCGGCCTCCATGCGGGCATGCGCGGCGGCCGCTTCGCCCAAAGCAAAAGTGCGATCCATCACTGGATGCAATTCGCCCTCGGTAAACAGCGGCCAGGCATTGTGTGCGATATCGTCAGCCAAGGCCGCTTTGAACGCATCCGAGCGAGGGCGCAGGGTTGATCCTGTCAGCGTCAATCGCCGCATCATCACCATCGGCATGAACAATTCTGCCTTGGCCCCGCCCAAAACCGCAATCGTCACGTGGCGGCCATCTTCGGCCAGACATTTGAGGTTGCGCGGCACATAATCGCCCGACACCATATCGAGCACGACATGCACGCCCTCCCCGCCGGTATGTTCCTGCACCGCCTCGACAAAGTCTTGCTCGCGGTAATTGATCGCCAGATCAGCCCCCACTTCGCGTGCAGCGGCGCATTTTGCTTCGTCCCCGCAAGTCGCGATAACCTCTATGTCGAAAGCCTTGGCCAGCATGATCGCCATGGTGCCAATGCCGCTGGTCCCGCCATGCACCAGCAATCGTTCTCCATCGCGCGCCATCCCGCGTTGAAAGACATTGTGCCAGACGGTGAACAGGGTTTCGGGCAGCGCAGCGGCCTCGGCCAAGGGCATGTTGGCACCGACAGGTAGGCAGTGCTGCCATGGTGCAGAACAATATTCCGCATAACCACCACCCGGCGTTAGGGCGCACACGGATTGGCCAATCATTTCGGCAGGGACATGATCGCCCACCGCAACAATCTGACCGGAAACTTCCAGCCCCAAAACGGGCGAAGCACCCGGCGGGGCGGGATAATGGCCAGCGCGCTGGATGCAGTCGGGGCGATTGACCCCGGCAAACGCCACGCGGATCAGAACGTCATCCGCGCCCACAGCCGGCACATCCATCTGCTGCACGGTCAGAACATCGGGCCCACCCGGCTCAGCAAAATGAATGGCGCGCATCGCATCGGGCAAATTATTTGCCATTTCAGTCGTTCCCCTCGGTCGAAACTGTGGCTCTGCGGATACAGCGCGCAACAGACCTTGCCAGAATGCCGAACTAACCCCACCTTGGATTGACAGCAAGCCATGCTGCTTGCGATGTTGCCAATTGGAACGTTAGAAGCGAATGGACGATAGTGACCTCCCGCGCCCCAGAGGCGATCTAGCGAGCAAGCTCGCGACGGAAGATCTTGATCCTTATTCGCAAGACGAGCTGGGCGATCGGATCGCCTTGCTGCAGGCGGAAATAGAGCGGGTCGAGGCCCATCGTTCGAAAGCTGCCGCGCATCGCAGCGCTGCCGATGCGTTTTTTAAGAAACCCGGCACATGAATCGGGTCATGATTTTCCGCCCTACGCGCTCGGTACAATGTGGGTATCAAGCATTCGCCGTAAACCAATGATTAACCACAGGCCTTCATACTCTCCCGAAAGGGAGACGTCGCATCCGTAAGTTAGAGATCTAACTCCAGAGAACCAATCTATGCCAAGTTTTGCTCAGAACCTCGAAAGAACACTGCATAATGCGCTGGCCCATGCGTCAGAGCGGCGGCATGAATATGCCACGTTGGAGCATTTGCTGCTGGCCCTGGTCGATGACGAGGATGGCGCACAGGTGATGGCCGCTTGCGGTGTCGACCTGGCCGAACTGACCGAGGTGGTGAAGCAATATCTGGATCAGGAATATCAATCGCTCAAAACCGATGATGACGCCGATCCTCAGCCCACAGCTGGTTTTCAGCGCGTTATCCAGCGCGCCATTTTGCACGTGCAAACCTCGGGCAAGGATACGGTCACGGGCGCCAATGTGCTGGTCGCACTGTTTTCCGAACGCGATTCCTATGCGGTTTATTTCCTGCAACAGCAGGATATGAGCCGGTTGGATGCGGTTAGCTATATCAGCCATGGCATTGGCAAGGGCGGGCGTCAGCTAGAGCCCAAAACCGGTGACGAGAGCGACGGTAGTGCGCCGCAACCCGATGGTGAAAAGCCGCCAGAAGGAGCGAAGAAAGAAACCGCGCTCGACCAGTTTACCGTCAACCTCAACGCTAAGGCTGAAGCGGGCAAGATTGATCCGCTGATCGGCCGCGGGCCCGAAGTTGACCGGACCATCCAGATTTTGTGCCGCCGTTCCAAGAACAATCCGCTGTATGTGGGTGATCCCGGCGTCGGCAAAACTGCCATTGCCGAAGGTCTTGCACGCAAGATTGTTGAAGGCGATGTGCCAGAAGTGCTTGAAGATGCAGTGATTTATTCGCTCGACATGGGTGCTTTGCTGGCCGGAACACGTTATCGCGGTGATTTCGAAGAGCGGTTGAAACAGGTCGTTTCAGAATTGGAGCAAATGCCCGAAGCGGTCTTGTTCATTGACGAAATTCACACCGTAATCGGTGCCGGCGCAACCAGCGGCGGGGCAATGGATGCCTCCAACCTCCTCAAGCCCGCACTGTCGGGCGGCACGATCCGCTGCATTGGCTCCACCACATATAAGGAATTCCGCAATCACTTCGAAAAGGACCGCGCTTTGCTGCGCCGGTTCCAGAAGATTGATGTCAACGAGCCAACCATCGAAGACACGGTGAAGATCCTGAAGGGTTTGCGCACCGCCTTTGAAGATCACCACAAGGTGAAATACACGCCCGATGCCCTGAAAACCGCTGTGGAATTGTCCGCACGCTATATCAATGATCGCAAATTGCCCGACAAGGCGATCGATGTGATCGACGAGGTTGGCGCGATGCAAATGCTGGTTCCGCCCAGCCGCCGCAAAAAGAAGATCACCGCGCGCGAAATCGAGCAAGTCATTGCGACTATGGCACGGATCCCGCCCAAATCGGTCAGCAAAGACGATAAGAAGGCGCTCGAAAATCTCGACCGCGATCTGAAACATGTCGTGTTTGGCCAGGACGCTGCGATCCATCGCCTGTCGACCGCAATGAAACTGAGCCGCGCTGGTCTGCGCGATCCGGACAAGCCGATTGGCAGCTTCTTGTTCTCTGGCCCGACCGGCGTTGGTAAGACCGAAGTTGCGCGGCAATTGTCCTCTATTATGGGGATCGAGCTGAAGCGCTTCGACATGTCCGAATATATGGAGCGGCACAGCATTTCGCGCCTGATCGGTGCGCCTCCCGGCTATGTCGGTTATGATCAGGGCGGCTTGTTGACCGATGCGGTTGATCAAAACCCGCATTGCGTCTTGTTGCTCGACGAGATCGAGAAAGCCCATCCGGATCTGTTCAATATCCTGCTGCAAGTGATGGATAATGGCCGCTTGACCGATCACCACGGCAAAACGGTCGATTTCCGCAATGTGGTGCTGATCATGACCACCAATGCTGGTGCGTCGGACATGGCGAGCCAGGGTATCGGTTTTGGCGATGTGTCCAAGGAAGATGCGGGCGAAGAAGCGGTGAAGAAGATGTTCTCACCCGAATTCCGCAACCGTTTGGATGCGATTGTACCCTTTGCTTATCTGGGCAGGCCGACAGTGGCCCGCGTTGTCGACAAATTCATCCTGCAACTCGAACTGCAATTGGCCGATCAAAACGTCCACATTCAGTTTGATAGCGATGCGCGCGATTGGCTCGCCGAAAAAGGCTATGACAAGCTGTATGGCGCGCGTCCGATGGGCCGTCTGTTGCAAGACAAGATCAAGCAACCGCTGGCGGAGGAATTGCTGTTTGGCAAATTGGCCGATGGCGGCGAAGTGCATGTCACCGTCAAGGACGGCAAGCCCAGCTTTGAGCTGACGCCCGCTCCGCCCAAGGCAAAACGCAAAACCCCTGCGCGCAAGAAGCCAGCGGCTAAGAAGACCGCGCCGAAAACGAGCAATAAGAAAGCTGGTCCAAAGCCTCCAGAGGCTCCTGAATCATCCGGCAGTGATGCCGGCAGTGGTTCAGATGGCGGCTCGAAAGATGGCTCTAAGGGTACAGGCAGCGACAGCCAAAGCTGATCGGTGATACTGACGGTTTGCCCTTTTCGGGCCTAGCCCAGCGACGCCTCAACCGCGGCGCTGTGATGCTTGGCATTTTCCGTATAATGGACAACACCAATCCGCATACCCGCGATCGCGGCATCTGACAGAGGCTTCATCGGTTTGGCAGGTCGCCCAGCCCAAAGCATCCGATCCTCCATCACCTTGCCCTCTGTCAGCATGGCGCCTGCGGCCAGCATGGCGTCGCTGCCGATGACCGATTTGTTCATTGCGATAGCGCCCAGGCCCACAAACCCGCGGTCATGAATCGTGCAGCCATGGACCATTGCCATATGGCCGATCAGGACATCATCGCCGACAATCAAAGGGGAGCCTTCCTCGTCCCCGGGCCGGGGTGGATCGCAATGCAGCACGCTGCCGTCCTGCACATTGGTCCGTTCGCCAATGCGGATTTTGAAAACGTCTGCCCGCACCACACAATTGTACCAGATCGAGCTTTCCGCGCCGATTTCCACATCGCCAATGATGGTGCAGCCTGGCGCAATAAACGCCGTGTCGTGAATCTTTGGCGTCTTGCCGTGGATAGAGATGATGTTCACGCCGGGGCGTTGCATTGCGAATTCTCCCATTGATCGCGGGTGATGGAATATTGGATTGTCTGGCGGTCTTGTGCAGGAAAGCCGGGGTCTTCGAAATCAAGATCAGGGCGCCGCTCCATGCCCAGCTTCTCCATCAGCTTCCAACTGCCGATATTGAGTGGGCTGGTGAGCGCCACAAGGTGCGGTGCGCCATGTTCGTCAAAGGCCCAGTCGATCACGGCACGCATCGATTCCTCGGCATAGCCCATCCGCCAGCGATCCTCGCGCACCAGCCAGCCGATCTCGTGGTCGCCTTGATTGGCGGCGAGGGGATTATCCACGCGCTTCATCCCGCAATGGGTCACCATCTCGCCCGTGCTGCGCTCGTAACCGAACATGAAGCCAAAGCCGTCGTTGGCGAAACTGGCACGTGCCTTGGCGTGCTTCTTGGACAGCTCTTCGCGTGTGCGCGGTCCGCCCAGACGCTCCATCACGGCTTCGGAATTCAAATATTTCCAATGCAAGTCGACCTGATCCTCGCCAATCTTGCGCAGATCAAGCCGCTCGGTCGCCAGAACGATATCAGCCAACACCCATGTCCCAGTGCTCCTGATCTATCGAATAGACAATTATGACACCGGTATCGGCATCGAATTCTGCGTTGGCAAAATCGAGATCTTCTCGCCGCTGCATTCCCAGCCGCTGCATAAGACCCCAGCTGGGCGCGTTGCCCTGCACCGTCAGTGCAATAACTTGATTTGCGTCAAACGTATTAAAGGCCAAATCGAGCGACGCGATTGCGGCCTCTTTTGCATAGCCTTTGCCCCAAGCATCTTGGCGCAATCGCCAACCAACTTCCATCTCCCCGATTGGACCACCCTCTTGATTGCTGCGTTTGAGTCCGCAAAAGCCGAGAATCTGCATATCACTTTTGCGCTCTACCGCCCAAAAGGTGTGGCCGTGTCGTTTGCGGTAACTTTCAAGCCTAGAACTAGCTTTGGACATACCCGGATCGTCCAACACCCCACCCAACCAGCGCATGACCGCTGGTGTATTGGTGGTTTGCCAAAATTCAGACCAGTCGTCCGACCGCCAGTCCCGCAGGATGAGCCGGTCGGTTTCAAACCGAAAGTCTGTTTCCGTTTCAGCCATTTAGAAGCCGCGCCGCCAAGGGCGCATGATAGGTCAGCACGCCGCTGCACCCAGCCCGTTTGAAAGCCATCAGTGTTTCCAGCACCAGCGCATCACGATCGCCCGCGCCTGCTGCAGCGGCAGCCTCGATCATCGCATATTCCCCGCTCACCTGATAAGCGAACACAGGAACATCAAAGCGATCTTTCACGGCGCGCACTATGTCGAGATAGGCCAGCCCTGGCTTTACCATTACGCTGTCGGCGCCTTCGGCAATGTCCAATTCCACCTCGCGCAAGGCCTCCAACCCATTGGCCGGGTCCATCTGGTAGCTTTTCTTATCGCCTTTCAACAGGCCGCCCGATCCCACCGCATCGCGGAAGGGGCCATAGAATGCGCTGGCATATTTGGCGGCATAGCTCATGATCTGAACATTGGTGTGGCCGCCCATTTCCAGCGCCATGCGGATCGCGTGGACCCGCCCATCCATCATGTCCGATGGAGCGATAATATCGGCACCTGCCTCTGCTTGGTTGAGTGCCTGATCCACCAACACCGCAACGGTATCGTCATTCACCACATAGCCATCAGCGTTCAACAATCCGTCTTGGCCGTGGCTGGTGTAGGGATCCAGCGCGACATCGGTCAGTACGCCAATGTCATCGCCGCATTCCTGCTTGATCGCGCGAATGGCGCGGCACATCAAATTGTCAGGATTGTGCGCTTCAGCGCCATCATCGCTGCGCCGGTCTGCCTGGGTGTTGGGAAACAGGGCCACAACCGGGATGCCCAGATCAACCGCCTGTTTGGCGCGCGCCACGATGCCGTCTACCGACCAACGCGACACGCCGGGCAGAGAGCCGATCGGTTCTTCAACGCCGCTGCCCTCTGTCACAAACAGCGGCCAGATCAGATCGGCCGGAGTCAGCACATTCTCTCGGTAGAGATTGCGGCTCCAGCCGGTTGCACGGGTGCGTCTGAGGCGGGTGTTGGGATAGCTTTGTGTCATTGCGCCAGCGTGTTGCCGCAAATTGGCGTGCGGTGCAATCAGCTGATCTTGCGCGCCGTGTCGATCTTCTCGATCTCGCGCAGCGGGACATCGGTCTCTTTGCGTGTGGGAACCAGATCCTCCAACGCCTTGCCCGGCTCGACAGATTTGATCCGGTTCAAGGCCGAACGGAACTCGATCAACTCGCGTCCCTGCAATTGGGCCCGCGTCACGAAATTGACCGATGCTGGGTTGATCGCCCGCGATCCGCGATACATTTCATAATGCAGGTGCGGTCCGGTCGACAGGCCGGTTGATCCGACATAGCCGATCACTTGACCGCGCCGCACATTCTGGCCTCGCCGCACCGCCATCCGGCTCATATGGCAGTAACGGGTCGAAAGATTGTTTCCGTGGCTCAGTCTAACCGCATTGCCGCAACCACCCGCGCGGCCGGCACTCGTCACCCGGCCATCCGTCACAGCCACAATCGGGGTTCCGTGCCGAGCGCGGAAATCCATGCCCGAGTGCATTCTGCGATACCCCAATATCGGGTGCCGCCGCATGCCAAAGCGCGAACTAATCCGGCCCGGGACGGGCGCGATCAAGCCATTGCGTTGCTCGCCCACACCCGATGCTTCGTAAAAGCGCCCCTGCTTGCCCCAACGCATCAATTGTGTCCTCGGCTCGCCGCCACGATCAATGCCCGCATAGAGCAATTGACCCGCTTGGCGTTCGCCGGTTGCGGCGCGGCGATAGGACACGATCATGTCAAATTCATCGCTGGCTGCGATTTGGCGGTTCATGTCGATCTGATTGTCGATCGCCTTGATATAGGCCTGCACGGCGCTGGCCGGCGCGCCCGCCGCACGCGCGGAACGATACAGGCTTTGGCCAACAGTTCCCCGAATGCGCAGCGGCGTTTCATCCACCCGAATGGGATTGCGGCGCAGCGACAAATTACCGGAATCTCCCCGCTCAACCTGCAATTCCAGATCGAATTTGGCGCGGATTTTCAAGGCGTCGAGCGGCCTGGGCGCACCCGCTTCCGCTCGTCTGCCCAACACCACATCAACCCGCGTGCCAGGCTCCACTTCGTCCAACGGCACAGCGCCGGAAACCAGCTCTGCCACTCGTTCAGCGTCGGCAGAACCCACGCCCGCGCGGCGCAACATGGAAGAAAAGCCATCGCCCTTGGCCAAAGTCGCAACCAGTTCGATCTGTGGTCGCTCGGGCGCGGATTCCAAAGGAATAACCTGCACGCCCGCGCTCATCTGGCGTCCGCTGTCGCCGCCAAGTGCAAGCGGCATGATCATATGGCTGCGGAATTCATCGCGCACGCCAGCATCGGTGGTCATCGCTGGCTTTGCTTCGAGTGCGGAGAAATTGGGCCAAAAGGCGATCGCAACCGCGCCCAGTGCCAACATGGTCCCCAAACCGCGGAACCAGCGCCCGCTGCCGATATTCTCGGCCAGGCTGGGGGCTAAGTCCAACGTGTTGAGCTGTTCCGATGTGTTATCACGCCATTGTTCATACCGGTCTTTCCAGCTTTCGGCGCGCTGTAAGACTATGGTGCCCTCGCCCGGGTTTGGTTGAGCTTCAGCCAATTGGCCGGAATTGTTGGCGGGCGCGCTGACAGAAGCGGCCGACTCGTCGTCAGCCCCTTGCACATCATTGCTGTGCACATCGCGTGCCTGTTCCAACCGATCCCTCCACCTGCAGACGCATAGCCTGCACTGCTTCTTTGGCTCTCTATTGGCGGATTTCCTGCGGTCTTCAAAGTAAAGACCGCGTTAATCTGCGGCAAAACGCATCCAAAAAACGACCAAATGCAGAAATTTGGTGCCAATAATCGCACACCAAGGCATTGCCCCCGAATGTGACCGCTGGCACAAACGTTTGCGTGAACGACAGCACCATCAAGGCGGTTCTCGGCCCCACCAACACCGGCAAGACCCATTTGGCGATCGAGCGCATGTGCGCCCATTCGTCTGGAATGATCGGCTTTCCGCTGCGCCTGCTAGCGCGCGAGGTGTATGATCGGGTGCGCGCGATCAAGGGAGACAAGGCGGTTGCCCTGATCACCGGGGAGGAGCGGATCGAGCCGCCCGAGGCCCGCTATTTCTGCTGTACGGTTGAGGCGATGGATCGCCTGGGGTCGGGGAAAAACGGTCCGCACGCCTTTGTCGGGCTGGATGAAGCTCAACTGGCCGCCGATCCCGAACGCGGACATATCTTCACCGATCGCCTGCTGAATGCGCGTGGCCGGGAAGAAACCATGCTGCTCGGTTCGGCCACACTGGAACCGATGGTGCGCGCATTGGTCCCCGGCGCCGAAATGGTTAAACGCCCGCGTTTTTCCACCCTGTCGCATGCAGGCAGCTGCAAATTGTCCCGCCTGCCTCCGCGCAGCGCGGTTGTCGCCTTCAGTTCCGAACAGGTGTATGCGATGGCCGAAATGCTGCGCCGGTTCAGGGGCGGTGCCGCAGTGGTCATGGGCGCCCTATCGCCCGAAACCCGCAACAAGCAGGTCGAATTGTTCCAAAATGGCGAGGTTGATTACATCGTGGCAACCGATGCCATCGGCATGGGGCTCAACCTTGACCTACACCATGTCGCCTTTGCCGCCCTGAGCAAGTTCGATGGCCGCCGCAAAAGGCGGTTGTTCCCCGCTGAAATGGCGCAGATCGCGGGCCGTGCGGGCAGGCACCAACGCGATGGCAGCTTTGGCGTATTGGGTGGGGGCCGAGGCAACAATGGAGCGCCTCCCGAATTCACCGAAGAAGAGATTTACGCTATTGAAGAGCATCGCTTTGCCCCCATTACCAAGTTGTTCTGGCGCGATGCAGAGCCGCGTTTCGATACGCTGGGGACATTGCTGAGCGATCTGGAAAGGCCGCCACAAGAACCGCAATTGTCCGGCGCACCCGAAGCGATCGATCTGGCTGTCTTACGCAAATTGGCGGACGAACCGCTGGCACAAAGCGTAATGGGCAATGGCCAGGTCCGCCGTTTTTGGGAGGCGTGTTCGCTGCCCGACTTCCGGCAGTCGGGGGCGGACACCCATGCCCGGTTTGTTGCGCGCTTGTGGCAAGACCTGCGCGAAGGCTATATCGGAGCAGACTTTGTTGCCGCGCGCATTGCCGAACTTGACCGTGTGCAGGGCGATATCGACACGCTACAGGGCCGCATCGCCGCGATCCGGTCATGGGCCTATATCTGCCAGCGACCCGATTGGGTGTTGGCGCGCGACGAGATGGCGGCCCGGGCGCGGGCTGTTGAAGCACGATTGTCAGACGCGCTGCATGGCCGCCTGACCGAGAGATTTGTAAACCGAAGGACCGCAATTTTGATGAAGAGCCTGGGGCAAGACAGCATGGGTCTGCCAGTTACGCTGGAACAAGACGACCGACTGACCGTCGAGGGCGAAGTGATCGGTCGTTTGGATGGATTCCGTTTCGCCGTGGATCCCGATGCCACGGTTGCCGACCGCAAGATGCTGTTGGCTGCCGGCGAAAAGGCATTGCCAGGTCTTTTGGCACAACGAGCGCGATGGTTGTTGTCCGAGGGGTTGGAGCAGCTGGATCTGGAGGATGGCGCGATTGTCTGGAACGGCCAGCAATTGGCGCAGATCGAAATGCCAGCCGATTTTGCTCAGCCGCGCCTGAAGCTAAGCCGCGACATCACCAAGCTGCCCGATGCTGAAAGCAAGAAGCTGGAAGAGGGTCTTGCCAATTGGCTCAACCAATTGCTGGCCCCGTTGGAGCCTCTGCGTAAGCTAGCCGCCGCGACCCATGATGAAAGTGCCGGATCGCAAGCGCGCGCCTTACTCCACACATTGATTGCAGGCCACGGAGTGGTGAGCCGCGAACAGGCGGGGCTTGAGCATTTACCCAAAGAAATGAGACCTTTCCTGCGGCGACTTGGCGTCACCTTTGGCGCCCTGGACATTTTCGCTCCCGGCCTGCTCAAGCCAGCACCGCGCCAATTGCTGCATGCCTTGGGCATCGACAAGCGCCCGCTGAACGAAGCGATGTTGCCCGTTTTGGCCGAGGTGAAACAATTGCCGGCAGGCTATCGCCACGCCGGAAAACAGGCCATTCGGGTCGATCTGGCCGAGAAGATATTGCGCGCCGCATTTGATGCGCGGGCCAAATCGTCGGGCAGGCTGTTCCGGCTCGATCCGGCCCTGGCGATTTCGATCGGGTTGGAGCCGGACAGCTTCCAGCGGTTGTTAGGTGCTGCCGGTTTCAAATTGCAGCGCGGGCGCACTTTGGCTGATAATGCACAAGGGCCACCGGTGCCCGATATGTGGAATTGGCGGCCACGCAGGGCAGGTGATCAGGCAAGGACTGGTCCAGCCGGCAAGCGCCGACAAGCGCATAACAGCAATCGCAAACCCAAAAATGCCAAGGCCAAGCCGCGTAACCCCGCCAAACAGAAGCGCGACAACTCGAAGCGCGAGAAAAAGGCCGATTTCGGTCCCGCCAAAGCAAGCGGCGCGTTTGATGCGCTGGCGGATTTGCTGGGCTGATGAGAGTGAGCGCATGAGGTTAGACCGGTTGCTGGTCTATCTGCGGTTTGCGCGCACTAGGAGCAAAGCCTGCGCCATGATTGATGCAGGACACATGCGCATGAACGGCCATCGCGTCACTCGGCATAGCGAGGATGTTGCCCCAGGCGATATTCTGACCTTTCCCGTTGGCACCGAGGTCAGGATTGTTGAAGTTTGCACGCTGCCGCAACGCCGCGGCCCGCCAGGAATTGCCCGCTCTCATTATCATGAGCTTGACCGCGATGGGGAAAGCGCACTAGCAGCCAATAAAGACACGTGAATTGCGAGGGAACCGAATTCCATGACCTATGTCGTCACCGACGCCTGCATCAGATGCAAATACACCGATTGCGTAGAAGTTTGTCCAGTCGACTGCTTCTATGAAGGCGAAACGATGTTGGTCATCAATCCCAGCGAATGCATTGATTGCGGCGTGTGCGAACCAGAATGCCCCGCCGAAGCAATTTTGCCCGACACCGAAGACGGTTTGGAAAAACTGCTCGAGCTGAACACCAAATATTCTGCCGAGTGGCCAAACATCACCAGCCAGAAAGAACCACCCGCGGACGCGGATGACTTCAAAGGCGTTGAAGGCAAGTTCGAAAAATACTTCACCGAAGCGCCCGGCGAGGGCGATTGATTTAAGTCGGGCTGCGGCCCGGCTCGATTTCAGAATCGCAGAACATCCGGCCAAACACCCCGCCTTTCCGTAACGGCGAGCGGCCTTTACGCATGCGTAAAGCAGATGACTCGCAATATTGTTACGATTGTGGTATACAATCGAACAACCGCGCCGGTTTGGTCCGGGCGACGGATGCGAAATTGTGAAAGGTACGGACCAGCAGCAGCAATCCTTAGTACGAATTGGGTGCCTGTGAGAACAGGTGCCGGGAACAATTTGACCTTGGCGCGCTGGCACATTTGGGCCGTACCCAAAGAAAGGAATTCCCATGGCTAGCAAGGCTCCCGCCTTCGTTGTTGGCGATTATGTAGTTTATCCAAAGCACGGTGTTGGCCGGGTGATCGAACTTCAGAATGAAGAGATCGCCGGCATGCAGCTGGAACTGTATGTGCTGCGCTTTGAGAAAGAGCGTATGACCCTGCGCGTTCCGACCAATAAGGTCGAAGCGATTGGCATGCGCAAATTGTCGTCAGACAAGACGCTGAAAGAAGCGATCGAAACGCTCAAGGGCAAGCCCAAGGTAAAACGCACCATGTGGTCGCGCCGGGCCCAGGAATATGAAGCGAAGATCAATTCTGGCGAAATCGTTTTAATCGCCGAAGTGACCCGCGACCTGTTCCGTCCCGATGATCAGCCTGAGCAAAGCTATTCCGAGCGCCAGATCTTTGAAGCGGCTTCCAGCCGTTTGGCGCGCGAGCTGGCAGCGATGGAAGAAACCGACGAGCCAACCGCACTGGAGAAGATTCTCGAAGTGCTGCGCGAACATGCGCCGCAATATTACGAGAGTGATGAGGAAGATAGCTGATCGATTGATCGACCAGCCATCCACCTTAATCGACGAAGGGCCGCCCATTGGGTGGCCCTTTTTCATTGAGCGGTTGAACATCGAACTTCACTGTATTATATCAGTAATACGCAATTCAGGTGGAGGAACCATGTTTCACAATATTATTAGACGCGCAGCACCCGTTGCCATCATTGCCATGAGCGCTGCCTTGGCAGGTTGTTACGACGTAAATATCAACATCGATGGTGAGGAAGGCGTGCCGTTGGCAGAGCTCGACATGTCCGGCGATGCACCCACGGAATTCGTCCTTGCCAGTCCCGACAAAGTTGTTCTGACAGGCGGCGATTCACTCTCAATCGACGTTGCTGGAGATGACGAAGCAATCGATCTGCTCCGCTTTACCAATGAAGGCGGTACGCTGGCTATCATGCGAAAGAACGGCAAATGGAGCGACAATGGAACGGCCATTGTTACGGTAACAATGCCTGCGCCAAATTCGATCACCATTGCCGGATCGGGATCGGTTGAAGCCGAAAGCGTTGCCTCAGAGGCAGATCTGACAATCGCGGGTTCGGGATCGCTCAGCGTTGCCAATGTGGACGCAACCAAAGTGGATGCGACCATTGCAGGCGCCGGCTCTCTCTCGGCTGCCGGAAAGACCGAGGAACTGGACCTAAATGTCTTGGGTTCTGGCTCGGGCGATTTGGCAGGCCTGTCGGTTGATACTGCCGACGTAACCGTTGCCGGATCGGGCGATGCGCGCTTCGCATCCGACGGCGAGGTTTCCGCCAGCATCATGGGATCGGGAACGGTAACCGTAACCGGCAGCGCAACCTGCGAAGTTGATTCGATGGGTTCGGGTGAATTGAAATGCGATAGCGGCGTCAAAGGCGCTTCTGATGAAGAAGGCTAATTGCCCGCAAGCATTGCTCGATTGAGCGAAGCTGGCTTGCAATCCCTACAAGAGCGCGCATGGTACCCGCTATGCGCGCTCTTTCATTATTTGCCCTCACCGCATCGATCATGATGCTTCCTGGATGCATCGCCAGAACGGCGGTTGATGTGGTCACAGCCCCGGTCAAAGTTGTCAGCAAGGGGGTTGATCTGGCCACCACCAGTCAATCCGAAGCCGACGAAAAGCGCGGGCGCGAATTGCGCAAACGCGAGGAGCAATTGGGCAAGCTTGAGCGAGAATACGCCAAGCACATGGATGAATGCCGCGAAGGCGATGACCATGCCTGCTTCAAGTCGCGTGAAATCTATTCCGAGATTCAAATCTTGCTGAGAGACAATCCGTCACTCGACCAGGCGCCCGAAGGCTAGCCTTGTCTCCTGCCGTCAGGCAGCCGCGCGGCGCAAGCGGTCATTGATCGCCTTGCCAATGCCGCTGTCGGGTATGGGGGCGACCGCAATGCGCGCCTTTTCCGAGACGGCACCTTGGTGCAGACAGGCGTATAGCCTTGCTGCGGCATCATTCAGATCGCTGGATTGTGACAGAGTGCAGTCACCTGTGACCGAGCCGAAGCCGATGAAGAACTCATCCTCCTCAGCACCAACCGCATTCAACCGTACCGGCTTGCCTGGCGCATAGTGGCTGGCCAGCTGACCTGGAGCCTCTATCTGCGCTGCGGTTTCAGAATTGTCGGCGTGGTGCGTGGGCTGCACAGCATTCAGCGCATCTGTGTCAATCGGGCCGGGCCGCAATTGTTCGACACTGCCATCCCCGCGCACCGCAACAATGGTCGATTCCAAGCCCTGCTCGCTGCTGCCGGCGTCCAGCACACAATCAATCCGGCCATCCAATGTCGCCAGCACATGCGCAGCGCTGGTGGGGCTGATGAATCCGCTACGATTAGCTGACGGTGCGGCCAAAGGGAAATCCACCGCATCCAGCAATTGCTGCATGACCGGGTGCGCCGGTGCGCGCACTGCAATCGTTGGAAGTCCGGCACTAACAGCCCCAGCCAAAGGCGCGTCGCTTCGCTTGGGGAGCACCAGAGTGAGTGGGCCAGGCCAAAAGGTATGGGCCAGCTCGCGCGCCTTATGGTTGAAGTGCGCAAATTGCTGAGCGTGATCCACATCGCGCACATGCACGATCAGCGGATTGAAGCTCGGCCGGCCCTTTGCGGCAAAAATTCGCGCAACCGCATCGTCGCTGTCGGCCCTTGCTGCAAGTCCATAGACGGTCTCGGTCGGAACTGCGACAAGGCCTCCGCGTTCCAGAATCGCAGCCGCTTTCGCGATTGATCCGGCATCTGCCGGTACCGATTCCGTAGCGTTCTTGCTGGTCATGCTCGCCCGCTATAGGTGAGGGCGTACAAAGCCAAGTCTTTTGCCTCGAAAAAGGATTGAAACCACGTGCTCCCCTATACACCACCGACCCAAGACCAATTGCTCGCCATCCGCGTTAATGCGGGCATCGAAGAGCTAGCGCAAAGCGAGAAGTTTGCCGCAGCTGAGGCCGATTTGGTCGAAGCCATCGTTGCTGGTGTTGGCGAATTTGCAGCTGGCGAATTTGCGCCACTCAATCGCATTGGTGATCTTGAGGGAGCAAAACTGGAAAATGGCGTGGTCCGTCTGCCCGACGGGTTCAAGCCCGCCTATGATGCCTATGTCGAGCAAGGGTGGAACGCCATCTCCAGCCCGGAGGCGTTCGGCGGGCAAGGCATGCCCTTCACCCTCTCGTGCAATGTGTTGGAGAACCTGGGCTCGGCCAATATGGCCTTCAACCTGCTGCCTATGCTGTCGGTTGGCGCGATTGAGGCCCTGGAGCACCATGGCAGCGATGCCCAAAAGGCGATGTATCTGCCGCAATTGGTCAGCGGGCTTTGGTCTGGCACAATGAACCTCACCGAGCCGCAGGCAGGCAGCGATGTTGGTGCTTTGCGCTCAACCGCGGTGCCGATTGAAGATGGCGAGCATGCTGGCAAATATCTCATTCAAGGCCAAAAAATCTATATCACCTGGGGCGAGCACGATCTGGCCGAAAATATCATCCATCTGGTGCTGGCTCGTCTGCCCGATGCGCCCGAGGGAAGCCGCGGCATTTCGCTGTTCATCGTCCCCAAATATCACGTCAATGCAGACGGGTCGCTGGGTGCCAAGAATGATCTGCGTTGCGTCAGCCTGGAGCACAAGCTGGGGATCAATGCCTCGCCCACTTGCGTGATGAGCTATGGCGACAATGGCGAGTGCATCGGGGAATTGGTCGGCGTAGAAAATCGAGGTCTGATGGCCATGTTCACGATGATGAACAATGCCCGGATCAATGTTGGCAACCAAGGCGCCCAGATCGCCGAGCGTGCGACCCAACAGGCGATCGCTTATGCGGCAGACCGGGTACAATCGGCCCGCGCGGGATCACCCGACAAAAGCGCCGTTGCCATTATCGAGCACCCCGATGTGCGCCGGATGATTTTGCGGATGAAATCATTGACCGAAGGCATTCGCGCTCTGCTCTATTATTGTGCCGGTCAGGTCGACCGAGGCAGTATGGGCGATGAAGCCGCGGGCATGCGAGCCGAGGTGCTGGTCCCGCTGGTAAAGGCATGGGGCACAGATGTTGGGGTGGAGGTCTCTGGCATCGGGATCCAGATCCACGGCGGCATGGGCTTTGTCGAGGAAACCGGCGCAGCCCAACATTGGCGCGATTCGCGCATTGCACCCATCTATGAAGGCACTAACGGCATTCAGGCGGCAGACCTGGTGACCAGAAAGCTGGGAATGGACGGCGGCAATGCGGTGTTGAGCCTGCTGGCGGACATTGCGCATGACGCGCAGGACGAGCCCGCACTGCTCGCCTTGGCCCAAGAATGCCAAACCATTGCCACATGGATGCGCGACGATGCGAGTTTGGACGACAAATTGGCCGGCAGCGTGCCCTTCTGCACCATGTTCTCCGTCGCTGTGGCGGGGTGGCAATTGCTCAAGCAAGCTCAGGCAGTGGCGGCGGGCCAAGCGCCTGCCTTGGCGCAAAGCAAGCCAGTGACGGCGCGGTTCTTCCTTGAGCGTATCGTACCCGAAGCGAGCGGCCAAAAGGCGGCAGCCATGGCCGGTGCTGAATTGCTATACGCCCTTCCCGCAGAGGCCCTGGCCGGATAAAGTTGCGCCGTGAGCAAGACACCCCCGAGCGATACAAAAGCCTATTTGCAGCGTATTGCCGATGCGCTTGAGCGTTTGTCGCCTCCTGCCGTCCCACAGGTCGATTGGAAGACCAAGCCGGGCTATGTGTGGGATGGCTCCACCGTCCGCGAATTGGATGAATTGACCGCACCCAAAATCGCCCAACTGCGCGGGATCGATCGGCAGAAAGCGCAAGTGTTGGAGAACACCGCGCGATTTGCATGGGGCAATGCCTCGCATGATATGCTGCTGTGGGGTTCGCGCGGAATGGGCAAATCCGCCCTGGTGCGCGCCAGTGTGATGGCGGTCCAGAACGAGGCTCCGATGGCGTTGGGGTTGGTTCAAGTGACCGCTGATGCGCTGGATACGCTACCCATCCTGTTCGGGGAACTTGCCTCAGTTAAGCGGCAATTCCTTGTTTTTATTGATGATCTTGGCTTTTCCGAAGATGATACAGTCGGGCCACGACGCTTGCGTAGCTGGTTGGAGGGCGGGATCGAGGCTCGGCCTGCCAATGCGCGTTTGGCGGTCACCTCGAACAGGCGGGCCATTTTGGCGCGCCAACTGTCCGAGCAACAAACGTCCGGCGGCGATGGCGCGTTGAACTCGCGCGATGCGGTGGATGACAAGCTGGCTTTGGCCGATCGGTTTGGGCTCGCCATCGGGTTTCATCCCTGCGGAAAGGAAGCCTATCTCGAAATCGTGCAGGCCTATGCCGAGCCGATGGATCTGCAATATACCGACGAAGCTGCGCTGGAATGGGCAATGCAGCGCGGCGCCCGATCAGGCCGCTCGGCGTGGCAGTTTGTTGTCGAGCTGGCTGGTCGAGCAGGCAAGGTTCTGGAAGAATAGAGAGTTTGGATAGGCCTCACAGGCCCGCCTCACTTCATCTATAACCCCCAGAACGAAGCTGCCGATTCAATTGTGGCCGATTTCAATTTGTGGCTGGTTGGGTCCGGGCAAAATCATCCTCGCCAAAGGTCGCGCGTGGGTCACCCGTCAAAGCGCCGCGTGGCCGCAAAGGATCGCTCTTGGTGCGCTCGATCGCAGCGGCAGGCTCCGCGTCTGGCGCAATCACACGCCAAATGATTCCCGCCGTGTCATCCGACACCAGCAATGATCCATCGGCTGCCCATTCAACCCATGTTGGACGCCCCTTGGTTGTCCCATCATCGTTGAGAAAGCCGGTCAGAACCGGGATCGGATTTCCTTGGGGATTGCCCAGATTGTCGAACGGCACATAGACCACATCATAGCCAGATGGCGGCTTGCGGTTCCAGGATCCGTGTTGTGCAATAAAGGCGCCATTGGCGAAATCATCGCCCATTCTGTTGCCCTCGGCGGAGAACACCAGACCCAAGGCGGCAACATGAGGGCCCAAAGCATATTCGGGCTTGCGGGCGTAATCGATCAGATAGGCCGGCACGGGTGCCTCGACACGGCGGTCAAAATTATCCCGCCAATAGACCCATGGCCAACCATATTGTGCGCCGATGGGCACATTTGTCAGATAATCAGGGACGAGATCCGATCCCAGCATGTCGCGCTCGTTCACCGTGGTCCAAAGCTCGCCATTCCAGGGGCTCCAATCCAAACCATTAGGGTTGCGCAAGCCGGTCGCATAAGGTCGCTGGCGATTGGTTTCGAGATTATACTCCCAAATCATGGCGCGGCCCTCTTCGACCTCCATACCCTGCTCACCAATGTTGGAGACCGAGCCAACTGCGATGTAGATCCGGGTCCCCTCAGGATTAAGCTCAATATTGCGCATCCAATGGCCGCCGCCTGCGGGAAGATCCATCAATTTAGTCGGCTCGCCGGTAACTGCATCGCTTCCCAATTCATAAGGAAAGGCCAGCAACGCATTGTGATTGGCGACATAAAGTTTGCCGTCGCCCCACGCCATGCCCGACGGTGAAGCAAGGTCTTCCAGAATAATTTTGCGGGTTTCTGCCACCCCATCGCCATCGGCATCACGCAACAAGACGATTTGTTCAGGCGAATCCCCCAAGGCACCAGCGCGTTCCAGCAAAATGCCGGCGATAAAGGCAGTAATTCCCCCGCCTTCCCCTTCAGCCTTGGGTGAACGGGTCAGAGTGGTCAGGATATCGCCATTGGGCAGTGCATAGAGAACGCGGGGGTGCTCTAACCCTTCAGCAAAGCGGCTTACGGTCAGCCCGTCAGCAGCAACGGGAAGCTCCCCATCCTTCCAACCCACCGGCTTGGCGATCTGAACGGTTGGGATAGCTTCGGCATTGGGTTCTTCCAATGTCGGATCCAGCCCGGTCACTTCGGAAAAGGACAAATCGGCCGTATCGCCGCGGGTCAGCACGAACAAGGCGATGGCAATAATGACAAGGAAGGCCACTAGGCCGATTAGGAATTTGCGTGTTTTGCTCATAGCGAGAGAATAAGCGAGAGCGCGGCCGCCTGCAATGGGCTTGCCACTATGCAAAAGGACATTAGATCACAGCCGATGTTTGATTTTCGTCCTGATCCCAGCCTGGCAACACCCGAACGCTATCGCCAATTGAGCGACGCCGCCCTCTCTCTGACTGAGGGTGAAAGCGATTCCATTGCGAATATGGCCAATCTGGCCGCTTTGCTGGCGGAATTTCTGCCCGAATTGAACTGGGCTGGCTTTTACCGGCTTATCGGCGACGAATTGGTGTTGGGACCGTTTGTCGGTCGCCCTGCCTGTATCCGTATCCCACTCAATCAAGGGGTTTGCGGTGCCGCAGCCCGCAGCGGCGAAACCCAATTGGTGGAGGATGTCCATGCTTTCCCGGGCCATATCGCTTGCGATTCCGCAAGCCGTTCCGAATTGGTTGTGCCGATCGTCCGGGATGGACAGGTGATCGCTGTGATTGACTTGGACAGCCCAACCCCGGCTCGCTTTACCCAAGAGGACGCCGCAGGACTGGAAGCTCTCGCAGCCAAAATTGCAGATCGGGTCTAACTCGGAGCGAATGGCCGTGGGTCTGCGTACGACCAAGTAAGATCTTGTATTACAAAGGTTTATAGGCAATCACAGAAGTTGCGCGGCGCAATTTCTGACCCAGGGCAGTTGCGCGGCGCAACTTTGCGTTAGATATCGCCGCCCGTCAGCCTCTGACAGACCAAATCCAATTGATCGAGCGTGCGATAACGGATGGTAACGGCTCCCGAGCGCGGATCGGCATCGGTCTTGATCCGCACCGTTAGACCCAAAAACTCCTCCAGATGCGCCTGCACCGCCGCAATATCGGCATCTTTGGCGGGGTCGCGAGGAACCGGAGCTGTCTTTGGTGAGCCCTTTGGTGCTTCCAAAGCGGTGCCACGCGCCAGTGCTTCGACTTCGCGCACTGAAAAACCGTTCTTCACAGCCGCTTTCGCCAGGCTGGATGCGTCATCATGCCCGATAAGTGCACGTGCATGGCCCATAGAGAGCTGATTGTCCTCAACCAAATCAAGGACATCGCTCGGCAAGTTGAGCAAACGCTGCAGGTTAGCCACGTGACTTCGTGACTTCTCCACCATCCGAGCGATATCGGCTTGGGTCAGACCTTCCTCTTCGCTCAAACGGTGATAGGCCCGCGCCTCTTCGATGGGATTCAAATCCTCGCGCTGAATGTTCTCAATCAGCGCCAGTGCCATCACCTCGCGATCATCAAGATCACGAACAAGTGCTGGAATTTCATGCAGTTGCGCCTTCTGAGCGGCGCGCCAACGCCGCTCGCCCGCCACCAATTGATAGCGGCCCTCACCTTTGGGCCGCACAATAATGGGCTGGATCACACCGCGCGCGGCGATAGAGGCGGCCAATTCGGACAGCGCCTCATCGTCAAAACGTTTGCGCGGCTGTCCGGGCAGCGGCGAAATCGATGAAATAGCGAGAGAGGCCAAGCCAGATGTTGGATTCGCGCTCGTTGCGGCACCAGCAGCATTTTGCCGTGGCGCATTCAAATCTTGAGGCGTTTGCTGGACCAAAGGCTCTTCGCGGCGGGTTTCCCCCAATAATGCACCTAAGCCCTTGCCAAGCTTCTTCTTTTTGTCCGCCGCAGTCCGCGCAGGACCACTGAACTGGATGGGATCGCTCGGATCGCTCATGCTGCTGCTTTCTGTTGGGGTGGTAGACGGCTGATCAATTCGCGGGCGAGGCCAATGTAGGCGCGGCTGCCAGCGCAAGAGTGATCATAGACAAGCGCCGGCAATCCATGGCTCGGCGCCTCTGACAGGCGAACATTGCGGGGAATGACGGTATCAAACACCAGATTGCCCAAACAATCGCGCACATCATCGGCCACTTGGTCGGTCAGCCGGTTGCGGCGATCAAACATCGTCAGCGTCACTCCGATGATGCCCAGATTAGGGTTCAAATTCTGCTGAACGCGCTCAACAGTCTGTAAAAGTTGACTTAAACCCTCCAGTGCAAAGAACTCGCACTGTAAAGGCACCAAGAGCGTATCGGCGGCCGACAAGGCATTCAGTGTTAGCAATCCAAGCGACGGCGGGCAGTCGATAAAGCAAATGTCATGGCCATGGTGATTGCGCAGAGCATTGGACAGGCGCGATGTCCGCTCATCAACCGAAACCAACTCCACCTCGGCGCCACTCAGGTCAACGGTGGCCGGAACCACATCCAGGCCAGGAATGCTCGTGCCGACGATCGCATCTTCTAACGGTGCCTCGTCGACCAACAAATCATAGCTCGATACGCTGCGCGCTTCGGCACCCACACCCATGCCAGTGGAGGCATTTCCCTGCGGATCCAGGTCGACCAGGAGAGTGCGCCAACCTGTAGCAGCCATAGCGGTGGCGATGTTGATCGCAGTTGTGGTCTTGCCCACACCACCCTTTTGATTGGCAATCGCAATAGTGATCATGGGGTGCTCTCCGCCTTTATGTTCTGATGTCAGCCTTCAGTTGCTGACAATGATGCCCGCCTCCGGATCGGTCAATGATTGTTCCACGTGGAACAATTTTCGACTCTTCGCGGACTGGTTCTGCAATTCTTGCGCTGCTGAACGCCCTTTCGGCAACAGGTAGGTGGTTGCCGCTGTGGAAAATGGTGCGGATAATTTGAGCAATTTGGGTAACGGCGCAAAGGCGCGGGCTGATATGAAACGAGCAGGAAATGGCTCAACCAACTCAAGCCGTCTGCCATCTATCTCGCATTTGGACAAACCCATCTCCGATTTGGCTCGCTCAAGCCATTCTACCCGGCGACGACGGGATTCTACCAATATTACAGACATTTGTGGGCATATTGCTGCGATAATCAGGCCTGGAAAGCCCGCCCCTGTTCCAAGATCGAGCCAAACCGCATCGCTGCTGTTACATGTTTCACGTGGAACAAATTTCAGCAATTGGGCGCTGTCTGCAATGTGCCTTTGCCAGACATGTTCCTCGGATGGTTTCGAAATGAGGTTTTGCCGGGAATTTTCATCAAGCAGTAGTGAAGCAAGCAGATCAAGCCGTTTCATGGCCTCTGAATCAGCCAATTCTTCAACGAATCGACGGGCTGATGGTTCGTCCTGTATGGTCATGCCGCTTGCTGCCGACGCTTTGCGTGCACCAGAAGGGCAGAGAGTGCAGCTGGTGTAATGCCAGATAGTCGCCCAGCTGCCGCAAGGTTGTTGGGCTTTGCTGCGCTCAATCGTTCCACCATCTCGTTCGAAAGTCCGGGCACGTCGGCAAAGGGGAAGTCATCCCCCAAGGCCAGTCCTTCGGAGGCCCTTAGGTCTCTCAACTCCGCTTCTTGGCGGGCAAGGTAAGGCGCATAGGCGGCATCCTCTGCCATTTCAGAGGCAAGATCGGGATGCTCTGCAGGAATGGGCCCAAGCCAAGGCGCGAGCTCTTCCAATCCCAAACCCTCATGCCGCAGCCAATCTGATAGAGGCTTGTCACCCGTATCTCGCCGAACTGAAAAGCCTTTTTCGGCCAATTCTTTAGAGGCGACTGTTCGCGCAAATGCTTCGGCAATATCTCCCCGGGCCTGCTCTCGTTGCTCAAACCAATTGCGGCGTACAGCCCCAACACAGCCCGCTTCAATCCCCAGCGGTGTCAGCCTGGTCGATGCGTTATTCGCGCGTAGCCGCAATCTGTACTCTGCTCGCGCTGTCAGCATGCGATAAGGTTCGCTGACGCCTTGTAAGGTCAGGTCATCGACCATCACCGCTATGTAGGAGTTTGCCCGGTCCAGTTTCGGTGGATCGCGCTCGACCACGCGCGAAGCCGCATGCAACCCAGCCACCAAACCCTGCGCCGCAGCCTCTTCATACCCCGTAGTGCCATTGATCTGACCCGCACAGAACAGACCGGGGATGGCGCGCACCTCCAGCGAAGGCGTCAATGCGCGTGGATCGATATGGTCATACTCCACAGCGTAACCAGGAACTTCCATCACAACCTTCTCAAGGCCGCGCATGGCGCGCAACATGGTGAGTTGAACATCAACCGGCAGCGATGTGCTGATCCCGTTGGGATAGACCATATGCGTATCAAGCCCTTCAGGTTCCAAGAAAACCTGATGGCCATCACGGTCACCAAAGCGGTGGATCTTATCCTCGATCGAGGGGCAATAACGCGGCCCCATGGCGTCAATTGCGCCTGTAAACAGCGGAGAACGATGCAGATTGGCCCGGATTGCATCATGCGCCGCCTCGGTCGTTCGCGTGATCGCACAAAAAACTTGGGGGTTTGTTCTTTCGAAGGAAAGCGCGGACATAGTCCATTGCTCATCGTCCGACGGCTGCTCTTCCAGAACAGCCCAATCTATTGTGCGTCCATCCAAACGTGGCGGAGTGCCAGTCTTAAGGCGTGCCATCGGCAGTTCAGCGGCTCGCAGCTGCTGGGCCAGTTTTTGCGCCGAATCTTCACCAATCCGCCCCCCTTCAAACCGTTCTTCCCCGCGGAACAATGTTCCGCCCAAGAACGTACCCGTGCAGATGATGACCGACTTTGCCTCAAGCGCCGAGCCATCGCCCAGCTCGAGACCAACCACCCTGCTGCCCGAAAGACGCAAGGCAGCCGCTTCTCCCGCAATGCAGGTGAGATTTTCCTGTTGCGCAACAATCTTCTGCACCGCCACCTTGAACAGCTTACGATCGGCCTGGACGCGCGGACCCCAGACAGCGCTACCCTTGGACTGGTTGAGCATGCGGTAATGGATTGCACCCGCATCGGCCGCGCGACCAATCACACCATCCAGCGCATCCACCTCGCGAACGAGATGACCTTTGCCCAACCCACCAATCGCCGGGTTGCAACTCATGGCGCCGATTGCATCAAGGTCAAAGCTCACCAACCCGACGCGCGCACCCATGCGGGCCGCCGCGCAGGCTGCCTCAACACCGGCGTGACCGCCGCCAACAACCAGGATGTCATAGCGTTGCATGGCAGGCTCGATAGTGGAGCAAATGAAGACGGTCAAAGGGGATTGATCAGAATGCTGTCGGAGAGGCCATAATCAATGTTCCACGTGGAACATTTCGCCTATTTCCCGATGCAAAAACGGCCAAACAGGGAATCCAGCATATCTTCCGTTGTTGCCCGACCTGTCAGCTGATCAAATGATTGACGCGCATTGCGCAAACCCTCTGCAACCAACAGGGGATCTGTCTGCGTTGCAGCATCACCCAGCGCGGACCATGCCAGTGACAAGAGAGTGTGTTGGCGTTGATTGAGCGCTGCCTCGCCCGGTTTGGGCAAAGATTGACGCGCCGCATCCACGAGCAAGCGTTTCAGCGCATTCACATTCTCACCTGTCTTGCCCGACACGCAGATCACCGGATCTTGCTTTTCCTGCGCGGACTTAAGGTCGTTTTGTGAGACGATTTCCCAAGCTCCCTCTGGCCCCTCACCCTCCGGCCCCAGCCAAAGGACACAGTCAGCCCGGTCCAATTGCTCTCGCGCGCGTTCAATTCCGGTCAGTTCGATGGAATCTTGGCTGCCATCATGGAGGCCAGCTGTATCAACAAAGGTAAAGGGCATTCCCTCTATCGCTACAGAGCGCTCAATCACATCGCGCGTGGTGCCTGCAATAGGTGATGTTATCGCCGCTTCACTCTCAAGCAAAGCATTGAAAAGAGTGGATTTTCCGGCATTCGGTGGTCCTGCCAAGACTATTCGATAGCCCTCCCCCAATTTCTCCGAGCGAGGGCGCTCCAACCAATCCGCCAGCTCGGCCTGAAAGCTGCGCAATTGACCGGCAAAGCCGGCGGGCATCTCGGAAACATCGTCATCGTCGGAGAAATCAAGCGCAGCCTCTACTTGGGCGGCATAGGTCAGCAAACGTGTGCGCCAATCCTCAACCTGATGGGAGAACACGCCGCCAGCCATAGCCAGCGCTGCGCTGCGCTGCAGCTCGGTCTCGGCTGCAAGCAGATCACCCAATCCCTCAGCTTCGGACAGGTCGATCCGACCATTGGCAAAGGCGCGGCGGGTAAACTCGCCCGGTTCCGCTCGGCGAAAACCCTCGATTTCAGCCAAAGCATCCTCGACCGCAGTGATAACCGCGCGGCCGCCATGGCAGTGAAATTCTGCCAAGTCCTCGCCTGTTGCTGTATTCGGGCCGGGAAACCATAGGGTCAACGCCTCATCCAGCATTTGGCCCGAAGCGTCATAGAGCCGCACCAGAGACGCTTTGCGCTGTTCTGGCCGCTTGCCTACCAAAACATCCAGCGCTCGCCCTGCATCAGGCCCGCTGACACGCACAACGCCTATTCCAGCCGGAGGTGCGCCGCTCGACAGGGCAAAAATAGTGTCACGCATGCAAATTGACGCAAAAGCGGATCAATCGTCCGACTTGCCCTTCTTAGTCGCCGCAGCCCCAGCCTTCATTCCGCCTTCGACAAAGCTTTGGAACAATTTCAGACCAACCTGCCCCATTGGCGCGAGGTGTTGCGCATATTGTTGCAATTGATCGGGGTTGGTCACCCCTTTCATCGCCTTAGCCATGGTGTCGACATAGACCGTTTGCGCCTTGGAAACGTCCGGCAATCCCATGAATGTGCGCGCTTCTTCGGGCGTGCAATCGATCTCGATACTTACCTTCATGGTCCATCCTCCGCATAAGGTGTTGGCCCGCATATAGGGCGCAATCACAATTCAGTTTGGCAATTTTGTGCTGCAACCGATAAGCCGGTTTGTTCAAGAATACAAAGGATTGGCCCAAAGATGCCCTGGCGCACGATTATCCCAGTACTTCTAACCACCTTCACTCTGGCAGGAACAGTGTGGCTCAGCTGGCCTGCAAACCTTTTGCTGGTGCTGCTTGTACCGGCAACTGTCATGGCGTGGTGGGATTTCTTTCAATATGATCATACACTTAGAAGGAATTACCCATTGATCGCACGGGTACGATGGGTGGCAGAGGATTTGCGACCCTTTGCACAAAACTATTTTGTCGAAGGGGATTTGGAGGGCCGCCCATTCAGCCATCAGGAACGCACACTGGTTTATGCCAGAGCCAAGGGTGATCTGGACGCGCATCCGATGGGCACCGAATTGGATGTCTATTCTGACGAATATGAGTGGTTAGGCCACTCCATCGCGCCCGATGACAGCGCGCCAGAATATTGGCGCAAGCGCGTGGGCGAAACGACCTGCAAAAAGCCCTATGACGCTGCTTTGCTGAATATTTCTGCGATGAGTTACGGCTCGATATCAGGCCGAGCTATCGAAGCGTTGAACAAAGGCGCGGCAATCGGCGGCTTTGCGCATTGCACTGGCGAAGGCAGTGTCAGCCGGTTTCACGAACATCATGGTGGAGATTTGATCTGGCAACTGGGTAGCGGGTATTTTGGCGCCCGGGCCAAGGATGGCAGTTTTGACGAGGTCAAGTTCACAGACACAGCGGCCAGTGATCAGGTCAAAATGATCGAAATCAAGCTGAGCCAAGGGGCGAAACCTGGCCATGGCGGCGTTCTTCCGGCCGCAAAAGTTACCAAGGAAATCGCTGCAGCACGCGGAGTACCAGAGGGGGAGACCGTCTATTCTCCCGCCGCGCATTCAGCCTTTTCTACCCCAATCGAAATGCTCGAGTGGATCACACAGCTACGCGAGGCAAGCAGGGGCAAACCGGTTGGCATCAAATTATGCGTTGGGCAGCCGCATGAGATCATGGCGATCACCAAGGCTATGCATCAAACCGGAATGCATCCCGATTTTATTACGGTGGATGGCGCCGAGGGGGGCACGGGTGCTGCTCCGCTGGAATTGTCTAACAGCGTGGGAATGCCGCTTCGCGAAGGACTGATCATGGTCCGTAATGCGCTGGTAGGGACCCGGTTCAAGGACAGAGTCGCGCTAGCCGCGTCGGGCAAAGTCCATTCGGGCGCGAAAATGGCCATCGCCTTCGCCTTGGGTGCGGATTGGTGCAATGCAGCGCGACCCTTCATGTTTTCGCTGGGCTGCATCCTCGCCAAGCAATGCCACACCGGCAATTGCCCCACTGGCATCGCAACGCAAAAAGAATGGCGCCAGAAAGGCTTGGTGGTTGAGGACAAGGGCGAGCGTGTCGCCCGATATCAACGTCAGACCGTCCACTCCTTACGTGAAATTGTGGTCGCGATGGGGCGCGAAACCCCGTGGGATATTGCACCCCATGACATGCGCGAGCGGATCAACGGAGCCCGGTCAGATTCAATCGATCGGATCTATCAATTCTGCAAAGAAGGCGCGTTGATAGATGACCCCGATTCAACCCGGCTAGCCCGACATTGGAAAGCCGCCAGCCCCGAGACATTCAGGAGAATTGCATGAGCGCCGCGCTTGGTTTGAAGAAATGGCATGAAGTGATTGATGGTGGCAGCCAGCCCGACGCTTTGTCAGCCATCATGCAGGAGGATGCTGTGTTTCATTCGCCAGTGGTCAACACCCCACAAAAAGGGCGCCCTATTGTTGTGGCGTATCTGTCTGCAGCCGGCGCGACTCTGGGCAATGACAGTTTTCAATATTTGCGAGAGATTGTGGACGGCAATAACGCCGTGCTCGAATTCCAGACCGAGATGGAGGGGATTCAAGTCAATGGGATCGACATGATCACCTTTGACGATGAAGGTTTGATCACCGACTTTAAGGTGATGGTTAGACCGTTGAAAGCGGTGAACAAAGTTTGGGAAATGATGGCTGCGCAATTGGAGCGGGCCAAGGGCTAAGCCTGCTGCGAGCCAGAAATTCTGAGCCTAGCCGTCCAAAAATTTGTCGACTAAGTCCAGCACAAGGTTGCCACCTTCCTTGTGAAGCAGGTTCTTGCGCAAATTGACCAGGGCTGGCTCTGCATTGAACGAAATCAACTGCTTCATGGACCAGTCGGGAAACATTCGCTCTGCCGCCGCGTCCTGATCCAGGATCTCAATCGAGTGGTGCCGAGGATCTTTGCGCAAAGTCTCTAGCAATGTGGCAACCGCGCTTTCAGGCCCTTCGATCAGCTGAAAAAAGCGGTTGTTGTTGCAGATGAGGAAGCCGGTGATCGCGCGATCGGGATTGTTTCGTTCCGATACCTCGATGATCTGGAACACATCGGCCGTGTCCGTGTCCGCGGCGGCCTTGCTACAATAAATTACCCGCTCCACAGGCAACTCCTGTCATTCAATTGGGCCTGCGTATTTAATCCGCAGGCCCTCTACCTCAGCCCTATTGATTCATCGTTTCGAAGAAGTCTTCGTTGGTCTTGGAATCCTTCATCTTGTCGAGCAAGAATTCCATTGAATCGATCGTACCCATCTGCATCAGGATCCGGCGCAAGACCCACATCTTCGAAAGCTTGTCCTTCTCGACCAGCAATTCTTCCTTACGCGTGCCAGACTTACCGACATCCAAGGCCGGGAAGATCCGCTTGTCTGCAACCTTACGGTCGAGGACGATTTCAGAGTTACCGGTGCCTTTGAATTCTTCAAAGATCACTTCGTCCATCCGGCTGCCGGTATCGATCAGAGCGGTTGCAATGATCGACAGGGATCCACCCTCTTCGATATTACGCGCTGCGCCGAAGAAGCGCTTGGGACGCTGCAAAGCATTGGCATCGACACCGCCGGTCAACACCTTGCCCGAGCTCGGCACAACGGTGTTGTAGGCCCGGCCAAGCCGCGTGATGGAATCGAGCAGAATGACAACATCCCGCTTGTGCTCGACCAATCTCTTGGCTTTTTCGATAACCATTTCAGCCACTTGAACGTGGCGCTGGGCGGGTTCGTCAAAGGTTGAGGAGATCACCTCACCCTTCACGCTGCGCTGCATGTCGGTGACTTCTTCGGGCCGCTCGTCAACCAACAACACCAGCAAGAACACTTCGGGGTGGTTGTCAGTGATGGCCTTGGCAATGTTTTGCAACAGAACCGTCTTACCCGTGCGCGGCGGAGCAACGATCAGCGCACGTTGGCCCTTGCCCTGCGGCGAGATAATATCGATCACCCGCGCGCTTTTGTCCTCAACCGTTGGATCGAGTGTATCGAGTGACAATTTCTCATCCGGGTAAAGCGGGGTCAGATTATCGAAATTGGTCCGCATCCGAACCGCATCGGGTTCGTCATAATTGACCGTCGTCAAACTGGTCAGAGCAAAATAGCGCTCGCCTTCTTTGGGTGCGCGGATTTCGCCTTCAACCGTATCACCGGTGCGCAGACCCCATTTGCGGATCTGGTTGGGCGAGACATAGATATCATCGGGTCCGGCCAGATAATTCGCTTCGGGTGAGCGCAGGAAGCCAAAACCATCCTGCAGCACTTCGATCGTGCCGATGCCCATGATCTGCTCGTTATATTCTTCATCGTCTGCCAATTCACGCAGGATGCAGAACATCAGATCCTGGCGGCGCATGGTCGATGCGCCTTCAACGCCCAGCTCTTCGGCCATGCTGACCAATTCTGCCGGGGCTTTTTCTTTTAATTCCTTAAGATGCATTGCAAAAAATTCCGTGTGGGTCGGCCAAGGGAACATGGCCATTTTGAATGTTGCCGGCAGGTCAGTCGCTCATGAGTCATGAGCATTGGGCTTGGAGAAAGCAGACCTTGCTGCCACCATTTGGTGCAGCCGATAGCCGTTATGAAATTTTGTCGTTTAGACGCGGATCGAACTACGCCGCACTAACCGTTGCGTCAATCAAGATTCGGCAAAGCGATCCAATGACCAGCTCGAGCGCATTAATATTCTGCCCCGAATCGACCTCAGAACGGTCGGACGATCACCACAATCACGATCAACACCGCAGCAAGCCCTGGGACTTCGTTCAGCAGGCGCAATTTCTTGCCCTCCAAGCTGCGCTCTCCGCGCGCCAATTTCTTGGCATAACCTGTCATCCACCCCTGATATCCGGTCAAGGCCAGCACAAACAGCAGCTTTGCATGGAACCACCCTTGCGTGAATGCGCCGGTGGAATAGGCCAGAGCCAGACCAAGCACCCACACAACAATCATCGATGGCGTCAGGATGATCTTGATCAGCCGCCGCTCGCGTTCAATCCATTTCGCATCCGCCTCGCTACCCGGCGCGCCATCTTCCTGATGATAGACAAACAGGCGGGGCAGCATGAACAATCCCGCCATCCAGAAGATCACAAAGATCAGATGGCCAGCTTTGATCCAAAGATAGGTCATGGCGAGAATTTCCTGCATGGTGAGGAGGATGTAGGGAGCGAGCGCGCCAACGTCACCCCCGCCTGAATGAAAATGAATTTTTGTTGTTAGCCACCGCGAACATGCGCGACCAATTGCTCAACATGCTCGATCGGGGTGAATTGGCCAATGCCGTGACCCAGATTGAACACATGGGGACGATCGTCAAAGGCGTGCAATATCGTGTCGATCCGGCTCGTCAAATGCTCGCCGCCAGCCAGCAGTAACAAGGGGTCCAGATTGCCTTGGACCGGCATTCCTTCGGGTAAAGCGCCGTCAGCCCAATAGGGATCAACCGTTTCATCCAAGCCCAAAGCATCCACGCCAGTTTCCTGGGCATAGGCCGTCAATTTTGCGCCAGCACCCTTGGGAAAACCAATGACCGGCGTGTCAGGATGGCTTTGCTTGAGCGCGGCGGTGATGCGCGCATTGGGCCCGATGACCCAGCGTTCAAATTCATCCGGCGCCAGAGATCCCGCCCAACTATCGAACAATTGCACAGCCTCTGCGCCAGCGTCGATCTGACCGCGCAGATAGGTAATGGAGACCTGCTCTATCGCATCGATAATCGCCTGGAATTGCGCTGGATCGCGATAGGCCAAAGCGCGGGTCTCATGCTGATCGCGGCTGCCCTCGCCTGCCACCATGTAGGTCGCAACGGTCCACGGACTGCCGGCAAATCCCAGCATGGTTACGGACTCGTCGAGCTGCTCGCGGCACAAGCGCACCGTTTGATAGATCGGATCAAACCGTTCCATCTGCGCGGTAAAGTTCTCTAGCCCGCTATCCACCAAACGCGGCGACAATTTGGGACCTTCTCCAACCAGAAACTCCAGATGTTGACCCATCGCATGCGGGACAATCAAAATATCGGAGAACAAAATTGCGCCATCAAAGGCAAACCGGCGCAAAGGCTGAAGCGTCACTTCGGCAGCAGCCTGGCTATCATAAACCAGATCGAGAAAACCGCCCTTCTCTGCCCGCAATGCACGGTATTCTGGCAGATAGCGCCCAGCCTGGCGCATCAGCCACATGGGGGCTTTCTCACCCTTCAATCCGCGCAATGTATCGAGAAGCAAACCAGGCATTCGGTTAGGTCCAATCAATATAATATATATATTTATAAGAGTTGTTGGTGTTTGTTGGCCCTGTGGATTTCGGGGACAACGGCCCACTGCCCGATTTTTCCCCGTTTGAGAACACCCAAACGTGCTGCGAATCGCGGCAGACTGTGAGTCCACCAAAACTTATCCCGCTTCTCCCCAGCCTGTCGATAAGCATTGCTGATTGTCGACTAACAGGCGTGAGCAGGACTCGTTCTGGGCATGGAAACTATCCCCGAACTTGTCGCCAGACTTCTCCCGTGGTTTATGCCAGCTGTATCCACAGCCAAAAAAGACCACAGCCACCCAATATGAAACGTCTCCATTTGCACCTTGTGTCCGACTCCACAGGAGAGACTTTGGAGATGATTGCCAAGGCTGCGCTGGCGCAGTTTGAGGACGCCGATGTGGTGCGCCATTTTTGGCCAATGGTGCGCTCGCGTCAACATCTTGACCGGATTGTGCCTGATTTGGCCGCCAATCCTGGCCTGGTCCTGTTTACTCTGGTCAATGCAGAAACCCGCGCACGACTGGAGGAGCATTGCCGCCAGATCGGTTTGCCGGCGGTGCCCGCGCTGGATGCGGTTACCTCGGCATTGGAAGCGCAATTGGGGCAAGAAGCCCATGGCCGCCCGGGCCGCCAGCACTTGATGGACGAAGCTTATTTCAAGCGGGTTGAGGCGATCCAGTTCACCATCGCGCATGATGACGGGATTGGTTGGGAAAACTGGGAAGAGGCTGACATTGTTCTGGCTGGCGTATCGCGCAGCTCCAAAACCCCCACCAGCATTTATCTCGCCAACCGCGGGTATAAAGTGGCAAACATCCCATTGGTGGTTGAAAGCCCGCCGCCCAAGGCTTTGTATGGATTGCGCCACCCCTTGGTCGTGGGCCTGACCACCGCGCCCGAGCGTTTGGTGCAGATCCGCCGCAATCGGCTGTTGTCGCTCAACGAGGGCACGGAAACGTCCTATGTCGATAACGACCGTGTCAACGCGGAAGTGAAGTTTGCCCGGCGCATGTTTGCCGACAATGGTTGGCCGGTGATCGATGTGACGCGTCGCTCGATTGAGGAAAGTGCGGCTGCGATCATTCGTCTGGTGCAAGAACGCAACCGGCAGGCAAAGCCGGTCGACGGGACTGCAAAACCGATATGACTGAAAACTCCCTCATACTCGCCTCCAAGTCATCATCTCGGCGCGCCATGCTGGATGCAGCTGGCGTATCCTATCGGGCGATTCCCGCCGAACTGGATGAGCGCGCCATCGAAGACAGTCTGACAGGCTCGTCCCCGCAAGACATCGCCTTGGCATTGGCGGTGAGCAAGGCCCACGCCGTTGCCGCTCAAAACAAGGATGCGCTGGTGTTGGGCAGCGATTCCTTGGTGGTTGTGGAGGGTAAGCGTTTCGATAAACCCACTGGCCGCGACAATGCCGCAGACCATTTGCGCTTCTTCTCGGGCAAAATGATCGAGCTGCACAGCGCCGCTGCTTTGGTGCGCAATGAAAGCTGCGAATGGAGCGCGCCCTCGATGGCAAAGCTGTATGTGCGCGATCTGAGTGATGCTTTCATCGAGGAATATCTCGATCAGGAATGGCCCGAGGTTGGATATTGTGTTGGCGTGTTCAGGATAGAGGCCCTGGGGGTGCAATTGTTCGACCGGATCGAAGGCGATCAATTCACCGTTTTGGGCATGCCCTTGCTGGGTGTGTTGGGCGCCTTGCGCGAGCTGGGTGAGCTTCCCGCATGACGCTTGCCCAAACATCTCCCTATGCAGAAGTGATCGGCGATCCCATCGCCCATTCCCAGAGCCCGGCGATACATGGGTTTTGGCTGGAGCAATTGGGTATAGATGCCCATTATCATCGACAACATGTGACAGCCGAAGGGCTTGAGGCCTATCTTGCGGACCGCCGCATGGATCCACATTGGCGCGGTTGCAACGTCACCATGCCGCACAAGCAAGCGATCATGGACCTATGCGATCAACTCGACCCTTTGGCTAAGCGGGTTGCGGCGGTGAACACCGTGGTCAAACAGCCCGATGGATCACTCACCGGCTATAACACCGATGTTGGCGGTTTTCTCGAGCCGCTGGCTGGCCATCTGAAGGCAACTCACCTGTTTCGCATGGCGCGTGTGTTGGGCACCGGCGGCGCCGCGCGCGCCATTATCAGCGGCCTGAGCGATCACGGCTTTGTGATCGTTTTAGCTGGGCGAAACCCGGGCAAAGCTCGCGCAATGTTGGATGAATTGGTACCCAAGGGCGAGCACCATAATGTGCATATCGATCACTTTGCCAATGCCACCGATTTTGCATTTGATGACCGCGAGGGGTGTTTTGATCTGGTGGTCAATGCCAGCCCCCTGGGTATGCGCGGGCAAGAAGAGCTCGGGTTTGATTGGAGCCATGCCCCACCCGGTGCGATTGCCTATGATATTGTGACCGACCCGCTCGACACCCAATTTCTGCAAAAGGCCCGCGTGGCTGGCCACAGCGCTATTGATGGCTATGCCATGCTGATCGGGCAGGCCGATCAGGCGTTCGAATTGTTCTTCGGTCAGAAACCACCCCGGCACCATGATGCCCAATTGCGCGAGCTGTTGCAGCAATGACCGATTCCAAACCCGAAAAACGCACATCTCCGATCATCCTGGGTCTGACGGGCTCAATCGGCATGGGAAAGTCGACCGTCGCGCAAATGTTCGAGCGTGCCGGAGTGCCAGTGTTTGATGCCGATGCAGAGGTGCGCGCCATGCAGGGCACGGATGGTGCCTTAGTTCCAGCGATTGAGGAGGCTTTCCCCGGCTCAACCGGCCCTGGAGGTGTTTTGAGAGAACGATTGGGTGAGCAGGTGTTTGGCGACAAACAGGCTTTGGCCCGATTGGAGGCGATTGTTCATCCAGCGGTTGGACTTCGTCGGCAAGAATTCATGATTGAACATGGTCAGGCACCGATGGTGTTGTTTGATATCCCTTTGTTGTTCGAAGGTGATGGCCACAAACAGGTGGACGCGATCATCGTGGTGTCTGCTCCAGCCGAAATTCAGCGCGAAAGGGTGCTTGCTCGCGAGGGGATGACACCCGAAAAATTTGCGCACATCCTGTCTTTGCAAACGCCGGATGCGGAAAAGCGCGCGCGCGCAGACCACATCATCGACACAGGAACGTCGCTGGAGGAGACCGAAGCGGCGGTCGCCACCTTGATCAAACAGCTTTCTTCCTGATCGGCGATAGAATCGCTTGCCTCGCGGCATTCTTGGTCCGATAGTGGCCCCAATGCGTGAGATTGTTTTTGACACTGAAACCACCGGACTTGACCCGAAAACGGGTGATAGGATGGTGGAAATGGGTTGTGTGGAAATGGTCAACCGGGTTGCGACCGGCAACACCTATCACGCCTATTACAATCCCGAACGCGACATGCCGGCCGGCGCTGAGGCAGTCCACGGACTGTCCATTTCCTTTCTGTCGGACAAACCCTTGTTCAAGCACATTGCGAGTGAATTCCTCGATTTTATCGGGGATGCACCTCTGATCGCGCACAATGCCGGCTTTGATTTCGGCTTTTTGAACAATGAACTGGCCTTGGCTGGGATGGAGCCTGTTTCACTGGAGCGGATGATCGACACTGTGGCTTTGGCGCGAAAACGTCACCCTGGTGCGAAACTGTCGCTTGATGCCTTATGCAGCCGCTATGGCATTGATCGCAGCCACCGCGTCAAACACGGCGCGCTGCTGGATGCTGAATTGCTGGCGCAGGTTTATGTGGAGCTGACCGGTGGACGGCAGATTGGCTTGGAACTGGCAGCCCAAGCTTCGCAGGTCGAACAGGTCCAACCGGATCAAAAGACACAAAAGATATTTGGGCGTGCTGATGGTGAACGGCGTGAACCTCGCCCCCACGCAGCGAGCGAAGCTGAATTGGCGCGACATAAGGAATTTCTCGGGGAGGTCGATAATCCACTCTGGATGAATTGATGCAAAACCTCCGCACTGGTGTTGATAGAAAAGAAGGAGCTTAGGCGACCATGGATATACGCGTTTCAGGACACCAGATGGCCACAGGCGACGCGCTGCGAGAGCATGTCGATGATCGATTGGGTGGGATCGTTGACAAATACTTTGATCGCGCGATTTCCTCGCATGTGACCTTTGGCAAGGCACCGGCTGGTGCGTTCAGCTGCGATATTGTCACCCATGTGATGCAAGGCCTGATCCTGAAGGCGCGGGGCGAAGCGCATGATGCGCACACCGCGCTTGATGCGGCCGCCGCCAAGATCGATACGCAATTGCGCCGCTACAAACGACGGCTGCATGACCGCCATTCGCAAATGAGCCATGCGCAAAAGGAAGAAGAGGCAGCCTATGTCATCTTCGCTGCTGACGAACCTGAAGAAGAGGTTGTTGCAGATGCGCCGCCAATCATTGCGGAAACCAAAACATTCATCCCGGAAAGTTCGGTCGCAGATGCGGTCATGATGTTGGACTTGCGCGATACGCCAGCACTCTTTTTCAAAAATGGTAGCACCGGACGCCATAATATGGTTTATCGCCGCTCAGATGGGTCGATCGGTTGGGTCGAGCCACGCTAAAACCACCACAGAACCTCACCTTGATAGGTGTGGATAGGTGGTTTCTCGGCTGCGCAGTCCTTATTCTGGCCTCAAGGCCATGGGATATTCGCGCGGTATAAACGACGAAGCACAATAGGTATCAAAGCACTTTTGTTATGAACGTGAATTTCAAATTGCTCCCGGAAGCGGTGGCTTCGGTGCGTCCTGCGGACAAGCACGAAACATTGGCCTGTGTCGCACAGGCCTTTGCCAATGTTTATGGAGTTGACGAGTTTGAGACGCTTGATGGATTGGAAGAGCGCGAGAATTTGGGTTCAACCGGTTTTGGGCGTGGTGTTGCGATCCCACATGCCCGCTCAACCCACGTGAATAGGCCGACTGTGGTCTTGTTGCGACTGGAAACGCCGGTGGATTTTGATGCAGCTGATGGAATGCCCGTGGACATCGTGTTTGGCATGCTTTCACCTGAAAAAGCGGGTGTGACCCACCTCCATGCGCTTGCAGCAATCTCGCGACTTGTGCGCGATGATGCAGTTCATACAGCTCTAAGCGAAACTTCTGATCCAGAAGTGCTTTTTGCATTGCTCAGCAACAAGCTTGAACATGATGCCGCCTGATCAACAGGACCAAGGCGGTGCAGAGCGACATTATCGGGCGCTCGAACAGCTTTATGCGTCTGCACCGATCAACCAGAAGTTCAGCTCTCAACTTCTGATTGAGGGTGAAGGGCGCTGCTCGCTCACATTCCAGATCGATGAATCCTCGTACCACGCTGCTGGCGCAGCCCATGGTACGATCTATTTCAAAATGCTCGACGATGCCGCCTTTTATGCGGCCAACACTCTGGCGACGGACCGATTCCTGCTCACCACCAGCTTCAATCTGCACTTCACCAAGCCTGTCCGGGCAGGCGAAGTGACGGCGGAGGGCCGATGGATTAGCGGTAAGCGGCGCGTGTTTGTGGCGGAAAGTCGGCTGATTGACGCTGAAGGCGATGAAATTGGTCGCGGTACTGGCACATTCATGCGCTCGCGGATCGCCCTGTCCAGCCTGGATGGCTATATCAAGGGCCGCGGTTAACATGGAAGATGCGCGACTGCCCGCCCATTTGGAGGTGGCAGGCCTCATTCGCTCGGTTCAGGCTGCGGGGGGTTTTGCGACGGTCTTGAAACGGGGTGAACGCGATGCAGGAACCGTGCTCATCTTAACTATGTATCGTGGTAAAAACGCAGTACTTTTCGAAAGAATGCCTCAACTGGACGGCACACGACCATATATTGCTGCAAAGCGGGAAAATCCTGAAAAACCATCGGAAATTGGCGAATACATCGAAAAACGTCACCGCCAAGACCCCGATTTATGGGTGATTGAGGTAGACGTCGCGGATGCAGAACGGTTCATCGTATCTAGGCCGCGTTAACTTGACCCTGAGCTGGATATGACTACCTGACCGCCAGCTTCCAAGTGCGCAGGCGGCTCAGATTGACAATACGGTCATCGAGTTAGCACGCAGACGGGGGGCGGCCGGCAGGCCATAAAAACCGGACCCACAAAAATACGATTACGCAATCAGGTCCAAGCCTGCGTCTGAGCTCGTCCACCGCTCAAAGTGACGGATAAATGAGTCGTAAGACCCATACATTAAGTGCCGCAGCTATTGTGGCCGCATTAGGATTGACCTTTGCCTCCGCCGATATTTCCGGCGCGATCGCACAGGATTCCGAAATTGAATCTAATCAAACAATCGCCGCCGAAGATCCCTCGGTAGAGCCTGTATTCATCGCAGAAGAAGTTGTTCAGCCTTTGGCGGACCCTTCGGCTGAGGATGAAGCAAACGCTGATTCCCTGGTTGCAAAACCTAAGGCTGGCTCATTGCGCCAACTCGTTTCTATGACTGATAAGGATTACACCCTGTCGGAAGAAATGCAGTGCCTTGCCGGTGCAGTCTATTTTGAGTCGCGGGGCGAGCCGCTCGCCGGACAATTGGCTGTGGCGCAAGTCGTCATCAACCGTGCCGAATCGCCACGTTTCCCATCAAGCTATTGCGGTGTTGTTTATCAACGGGCGCAGTTTTCCTTTGTGAAAGGTGGCCAGATGCCGCGCATTCGCATCGGATCAAATGCTTGGTCACGGGCCAAAGCAATCGCCCGGATCGCGCATGAAGGCCATTGGGACAGCGAAGCGCAAGATTCGCTCTACTTCCATGCCAATTATGTGCGCCCAAGCTGGAGCCGTAAGAAAACGCACCGTGCGACAATCGACACGCATATCTTCTATCGTTGATAAGCTGAGCTTAGAATTTGTAAAAAAGGCCTCTCGTCGCTGTTGCGGCGGGGGGCCTTTTCACATGAGCGCTATGCCGCACTCTGGCTAGTCGGCCAGGTGGCACCAAACGGGCGCATGATCGCTGGCCTTCTCGCGACCGCGATGCTCACGATCTACACCTACGCTGTCTAGGCGGTCAGCCAGTTCTGGTGAGAGCAGCAGGTGATCGATTCGGAAACCGTGGTCGCGCTGCCAGGCGCCGCGCTGGTAATCCCAATAGGTCCACAATCCGCCGCGGGGATTCAACGTGCGCACCGCATCGGTCCAGCCATCGGCCAGCAAGCGACCATAGGCGGCGCGCGATTCGGGCTGCATCAAAGCATCCGAAGCCATGGCCTTGGTGGCCCAGACATCGTCGTCTTCCGGAATGACATTGTAATCACCGACAACCGCGCAGGGCACTTCCTCAGCCCAGATCTGACCCATGCGGTCGCGCAATTTCTCCATCCAGGCGATTTTATAATCGAACTTTGGTCCGGGCAGAGGGTTGCCGTTGGGCAAATAGATGCAGACAATCCTCACGCCGTTTACATCGGCTTCAAGATAACGCGCCTGCTCATCGGTGGAATCGCCTGGCCCTGGAATCCCTAATCCACGCTGGATTTCTTGCGGACCATCGGGGCAGGCTTCGTTATCGGTCAATATGGCCACGCCGTTGAAACTTTTTTGGCCGTGCCAGATGGCTGAATACCCGATCTCTTCGAATTCGGATGCGGGAAAGCCGTCATCCTGACTCTTTATTTCTTGCAAGCAAGCGACCGTTGGCCGTGTCTCGACCAGCCATTCCTTCAGCCGCGGCAGGCGCGCCTTGATTCCGTTGATGTTGTATGTGGCGATCTTCATGCGACTCTACTGCCGCAAGATAGTCGCCGGGTCTAATTTAAATACCGAAACTTGACCCGCATCCACAGCCTGCTGCTGCATTGGGGTTTTCAACCCGGAATGCCGCACCGCCCAGGGATTCGACAAAATCGACCACGCTGCCGCTTACCAAATCGAGGCTAATGGGATCGACCACCAGGGTAACGCCGTCGGTTTCGCTGACCAAATCATCGCTTTCGGCGCCTTCGGACAGGTCAAACTTATATTGAAAGCCCGAACAGCCCCCACCTTCGACAGACAATCGCAAGACGGCTGGCTTTGCCTGTTTCTCGGCAATCCATGCAACGCGCTTGGCTGCGGCAGGAGTGAGGGTAAGCGATGACATGACGCTAACTTAGGTGTTCCTTGCCCCAACGGCAAGCTGATCCGGTGCAACCCAAGCGGTCAGGCGGTCTGAATATAGGTCCTGATCGCCTCAGCTTCACGCTCCACTTCATCAATCCGGCTCTTCACCAGATCGCCAATGGAGATGAAGGCCTTCAGGGCGCCATTCTCAATCACGGGCAAGTGGCGGATGCGGCGGCGTGTCATCAGGCTCAAGGCCTCGTCTACCCGGGTGGAGGGATCAACAGTTATGGGCGTATCGGTCATAATGTCGCCTACCGTGCGCGACAAACAGGTCTCGCCTTCCTCGGCCAGACGGTACAACACGTCTCTTTCCGAGAATATTCCGGCCAGCATACCGTCACGCATCACTGGCAGAGCACCAATTCGCTTGTTAGCGAGCAATTGAACGGCCGTGCGTACGTCGGTTGTAACATCACATGTGATGATGTCGGTTCCGCTGCGGTTTGCGATGATATGCGCGACGTCCATTTTGCCTATCTCCCGTTCTGACATGCAAATATTGCCACTTTTGATGCAAAAATGCGAATCTTGTCGTGCAAATCCGGGATTGCATGTCATTTCGCCTCGGCGCATGGGATGCAGATGGTTGGTAAATCACCTTTGGATGACCCCGAAAATGCAGCTTTCGCATGGGCCCGGTATCGGCGGCTTATGCGGCTCATGTTCGGTATTACCGTTGGCGTAGTGCTAATTGCGCTGGCCCTGCTTTATAAGAGCGATGGCGCGATCTCGGTTCACTTTTACATTGCGGTGGCGCTGGGCATTGGCTTTTCGATGTTGCTGATGAGCGCGCTGATGGGCCTCGTTTTCCTATCGAACGGCACCGGCCACGATGCGTCGGTTGATAACAACCTTCCGCCGTTGGATGATGATCAGCAGAGCAAGGTTGAGCCTTAGCCCAAGCGATATTCTTCAACCGGTGTGCCACCAATAAGGTGTTGCTGAATGATCTGCTCCAGCACTTCTTCATCGCAGGAATGATACCAAACCCGCTCGGGCCAAACCAGCGCCACCGGGCCTTGGGCGCAAACCTGTAGGCAATCCGCCTTGGTGCGCTGCATCCCTCCGCAACCAACACCAGCTGCATTGGGAGTGCCGGTCTTTTTGGGCCCAGTCAGACCCAATTCCTTCATCCGTCGCTTGAGATATTTCCACGAGCGTTCACCCTGCTCTCGCGTGCAGCATTTCTGCTTTTCACTCATTGCGCAGAGAAAAATGTGGCGCTCCAACTGATCACCACCATTGAAGGCAAGAGCCTCCTTGGCGACGTCAATTTTGGATGGCTTTTGCATGAGTGGCAGATTGGTGTCGCCGAAGGGCCGTCAGCGCTTCTTGCCGGCGATGCGGGCGATCTCTTTCTGGACCATCGTTTCAACCATATTGGGCAAGTTTTTGTCGAGCCAATCGGCCAACATTGGGCGGAGCATATCGCGCACCATGCCCTCGAGCGAGGTTTCACCAGAACGTACGATCTGGGGCTGTGCGCCTGGCTCAGCCAACATGGCCAGAGCGGCAAAATTGTCGCGCATGGAACTGCGTACGGCGTCTTTGGTCAGTGGAGGCTCGATGTCTTCATCGTCCTGCTCATCATCGATCTCGTCGTCTGAATAATTTTCCGGATTGCTGTCCAGATCTTCCTGGAATTCCATCTCGGCCAGATCCAGAATTTCTTCGGCACCTTCGACATCGGGCGCGGGCATCTCTTGCTCGGCGAGACGCTTGCGACGGGTTTCCATCGCGCCTTCTCGATTGTCACGGGCAATGACTTTCTTGATCGATTCGAGAATTTCCTCGACCGATGCTTCATTGCCTTGTGTCATTGCAAAAACCCCTAAATCACGAACGTCCGAATCACGAACGACTGCGATCGCAGAATGCCAGCCTGACCAGTGACGTCAATCACTTACCGCGTCATTTGTGCTGGCTGGTGCGGCCAGGCCGGTGTCGCCAGAAATGTCGATCATTGCATTCGGTGCCGGAACGTCAGCTGTGCTGACAGATTTTGCCACGGGCTCTGGATCGCGTTGCCAATCGAAGATTTGGCCTCGAACTCGATCATAATTGACCTGAGGATCATACAGCACACCGCCGGTATCCAGATTGAGATCGCGCGCCTCGGCTCGCCCCATGGTGGCTAGAAGAGCAAAGCCGGCGACATAAGCATTGCGGCGTGATGTGACCAATTGCGCCCGGGCCGACAGCAATTCCTGCTCGGCATTCAACACGTCCAAAATTGACCGATTTCCGATCGAATTTTCTGCTCTTACGCCTTCAAGGCTGAGTTCTGCGGCAGCAACGGCGGCTTGCGAGCTTTCGATAACCGCGTTCGACGCCTGCCAGCTGGAATAGGAGGAGCGAACATTGTCGATCACCAGACGTTCGGTGGCGATGACATTTTCCATTGCCGCCGTTTCGCGCGCGAAGGCCTGACGTTGCCGTGCAGCGGGCGCTCCACCTTGGAAAATCGGGATTGTTACCTGAACGCCAATATTGGCAGTTCGCTCTGACTGAGTGAAGTCAGATGCGATGGGCCCGCCCAATGTTCCGTAGAAGTCAGTGTAATCATAATTGCCAAACAAACCGACGGTTGGCAGCCGGCCAGCACCGGCAGCTTCGCTGTCATATCCAGCTGCCTGCACGCGCTCTTTGGCGGCAACCAGATCCGGATTGTTTTCCAGCGCGATCACTACCGCTTCACCCACGGTTGCGGGAAGGCCTGGCAGGGGAGGGGGTGCCTCCAAATTTCCTGGCGCGTTGCCGACCAAACGAATGTAGTCTTCGCGCGCACCAATCAGATTGGCCCGCGCGTTTTGCATGTCGCTTTGCGCCAAGGCTAGGCGCGATTCGGATTGAGCGATATCGGTGCGGGTCAAATCGCCGATTTCAAACCGGTCCCGCGTCGCCTCTAGATTGACGGTTAGGACGTCCACCTGATTTTGCGACAAAGCGACCAATGCCTCGGTCCGCAGCACATCCATATAGGCGGCGACAACCTGGGCAAAAATGGAGCTTTCTGCACCCCTTAGCCCGGCTTGGCCGGCGGCCACACGCTCTTTGGCTGCTTTGATCGAATTGCGGATCGCTCCACCCGCATAAAGCGGCATGGTGAGATCGGGGCCAATGGTGATGGTGCGTTCTGGCGCGGTGAAACTATTGGCCGAGCGTTTGATAAATTCGATATGCGTACCAGCAACGCTGAGGTCCGGCAGACCGCTGGCTTTCGCAATCGGTACATCTTCATCAGTGGCGCGTTGTTCGGCCCGCGACGCTTCCAGCGAAGGGTTCGTCATATATGCTTTGGCCAGAGCCTCGCGCAGGGTCTCGCCATGGGCCGGGGTGGTGGCCATTGCGCTGCAGCCAGCCATCACAGCCAGACAACACGTCCATCGCAACCCGTTTTTCGGCATTCTTAGAAGCTCCAGCTTTCCGGCTTGGCAAACATATCGAGCACCGGAATTCCAATTTCAGCGATCGGCTGCAAGGTAATGGTGCCTGCAACTTTCTTGCCCGATGCCAAACGGGTTACTCCGCGTTCAACCAGACCGGTCACGATCCGGCCACCTTCGGCAAGGCGTTTCTTCACCGTGGGGGACAGTTCCTCCACGGCGCCATCAATTATGATCAGCGAATACGTCTTGCGGCCCGATGATGAGCCGGCGGCATCTTGCGCCGACATAGTCTCAACCGAAGCAACCAGAGGCCGGATAAGCTCGGCCAGGTAAGAAGCGCCATTTTCAACCACCAACACCGTATCGTCTGGGCTGGGAGCTGCCTCGCTCAGCATCTTGCCATGAACCACTGGTGAGGGAAGAAAACGCCCTTCACCCAGCGGAATTGCACGATCCATATAGGCCAGAGGCTTTACCGCTTCGGGCACAAATTCCTCGCGCGGCACAGAATTCATGCGCGACAAGACATATTCTTCGTTGATGCCGCTGGTGCGCAGCTGGCTATCGATCATGGCTTTGCGGGCGATTGTCATATTGGTTTGGTTCATAGAAATCTCTTCAAACTGTATTGCACTAACAACACAGTGCGTCAATTACTCCCAGTAAACGCTGCTAAGCCTGTCGCCAAGTGCTTTGACGCTAAGCCACACACATGCTTAGGAGTTTGTTGATTCGACCGACAGGAGCGCCCCCTCGATGAGCGACATGCCAGAACACCAAATGGTGACCATCAAAGAAGACGATCTGATTGAGACCGTGGCTGATGCGCTACAATATATCTCTTATTACCATCCGATGGATTACATAGAGGCGCTGGGCGTTGCCTATGAGGCGGAGCAGGGCCCGGCGGCCAAGGATGCAATTGCGCAGATTTTGACCAACAGCCGGATGTGTGCCGAGGGCCATCGCCCGATCTGTCAGGATACGGGCATCGTCAACGTATTCGTAAAGTGGGGCCAGGATTGTCGCTTGGAATCCAAGCGCAGTCTGCAGGACGTGGTCGATGACGGCGTCCGGCGCGCCTACAACCATCCCGAAAACAAGCTGCGCGCCTCGATCCTGGCTGATCCAGCTTTCACGCGTCGCAACACGCGCGACAATACGCCCTGTGTCCTGTCGGTTGAGATGGTGCCGGGCAATACAGTCGAGATAGATGTTGCGGCAAAGGGTGGCGGCAGCGAGAACAAATCCAAATTCAAGATGATGAACCCGTCGGACAATATTGTTGACTGGGTCCTAGAACAAATCCCGTCGATGGGGGCTGGCTGGTGTCCTCCGGGAATGCTGGGCATTGGCATTGGCGGCACTGCCGAACATTGCATGCGCCTGGCAAAGCAAAGCCTGATGGAGCCGATTGATATGGCTCAACTTAAGCAGCGCGGCGCGCAAAATGACCTGGAACAATTGCGCATCGATATTTTTGATGCGGTCAACGCTCAAGGTGTGGGCGCGCAGGGGTTGGGCGGGCTGTCCACCATACTCGACGTCAAGATCCATGATTGGCCCTGTCACGCTGCAGGAAAGCCGGTCGCCATGATCCCCAATTGCGCCGCCACGCGGCATGCACATGTTGTGATGGACGGGTCGGGCGCCGCCTATATTGATCCACCCGATTTGACGCAGTGGCCCCAAGTGGAATGGCAACCATCGGCTGAGGCCAAGCGGGTCAATCTGGACGAGCTGACCGCTGAAGAGGTTGCCAGCTGGCAGGCCGGTGATCGCTTGTTGCTCAACGGAGCGATGCTGACCGGCCGCGATGCCGCGCACAAGCGCATCCAGGACATGCTGGAGAAGGGCGAAGAACTGCCCGTCGATTTCAAGAATCGGGCAATCTACTATGTTGGCCCAGTGGATCCGGTCATGGGCGAAGTGGTCGGCCCGGCAGGCCCCACCACCGCCACCCGGATGGACAGGTTTACCGAGATGATGCTGGATCTCGGACTGTTGGCGATGATTGGCAAGGCTGAGCGCGGGAACGATGCGGTTGATGTTATCAGTCGCTTCAAAGTGTCCTATTTGATGGCCGTAGGCGGTGCTGCTTACTTGGTTAGCCGTGCGATTAAGGAGGCAAAAGTCGTTGCCTTTGAAGACCTTGGTATGGAAGCGATCTATGAATTCACGGTTCAGGATATGCCCGTAACGGTGGCTGTCGACAGCAAAGGGACCAATGTTCACAAGCAGGCGCCGCAAGAATGGAAAGAGCGGATTGCAAGGGATAGTCTGCTGGAAGGCGCCTAAAATTCCGGCCTTTCTGATCGACGACCTTTCGATGAACGGTAGATGTACACCGATGACGGATTGGCCACGCGCCGCGCGTGCAGCTATTTGATCTAACCAATGGATAGTGTTCAAACCAAGACTCAGACAGGCGTTCCGTTTCGCGCCGTGATTCTGACCATCGCTGGCCTATGGCTGACCTATTTCGTGATCGCGACTTTGCGCTGGGAGATAATCCACGGCGACAATGCGATCGAGATGATGCAATTGCGCATGGTCGTGACGCTGGCCGGCATGGCCGTGACCTTTGCCTTGTGGTCATTGGTTCGCTTGTTCGACGCCCGCCCCCTTTGGGTGAAAGCCACCGCAGTTCTGTTTCTGGCCATGCCCTTCGCCATCTTGCTGGCTCAGGTGAACGACTATGTCTTTTCCGAAAGGAACGCATATTATGAAAAGGAGATGTCCCAGAAGTTCAAAGACAACACGGGCAACATCTTCATCGATACGCGGGCAATGCCTGGCGAAGACGATAGCGATGCCGAGGCTATGTCAGAATCTGCGCCGAGCGCACGCGGCTTCGGCCCTAAAAAGGCTGAAGGGGGCCTGATAGGCTATCTGCGACCGCTGACAGAATTAGCGTTTAGCCGGTATTTCATGTTGCTGGCATGGGGCTCGCTCTATTTCTCCCTGGTTGCAATTTCGCACGCGCGCGAAGCCGAGCGGCGCGAGCAGCAATTCCGCAATGCCGCAAAGGCGGCAGAGCTGCGCAGTCTGCGCTATCAAGTGAACCCGCACTTCCTGTTCAACACGCTCAATTCCCTGTCAGCTTTGGTCATGACCGGAAAGGCAGAGCGGGCTGAACAGATGATTCAGACCATCTCTAACTTCTACCGCCACAGTCTGGCCGATGATCCAACCTCTGATGTCACCTTGGCGGATGAGATTGATTTGCAGCGCCTTTACCTCTCGATCGAATCGGTTCGTTTTCCAGAACGGCTGATCAGCCAATTCGATATTCCGGCAGACTTGCACAAGGCGCGGGTGCCCGGCATGATTTTGCAGCCTTTGGTAGAGAACTCAGTCAAATATGCGGTGTCGGCAGTTACGCGGCCGGTGACAATTACTATTGCAGCGCGTGAGGAATTTGACCGGCTGGTCATCAGCGTGAGCGACGATGGTCCAGATTTGCCCAAGGATAGCTCGCATGGGTTTGGAATAGGGCTGGCCAATGTCCGCGATCGGCTGGAGGCGCGATTTGGTTCCGATGTGGTGCTGACCTCCGGACCAATTCCGGGTGGCTATAAGAGCGAGATTCGCATACCTTTGACGCGTAATGGCTGACAATCCAACTCACGATGCTGTCTTGCGGACTCTGATCGTCGATGACGAGCCGTTGGCGGTTGAGCGAATGCAGGTCATCTGCGCCGGGCTCGCATCAATAAATGTCGTTGGGACCGCCAGCGATGGCGATGCCGCGCTCAGGCTCGTTGATGCACTCAAACCAGATCTGATTTTGCTCGATATGACGATGCCCAAACTGGACGGGCTGGGCGTTGCAAAGGCCTTGGTCAAACAGTCTGATGCGACACCCCCGGCGGTGATTTTCGTGACCGCTCATGATGATTTCGCGGTTGAGGCGTTCGATCTCGATGCGATTGATTATGTCTTGAAACCAGTTGCCGCGGATCGCCTGTCGCGCGCGATTGACCGGGCAATATCTCGCCATGGATCAACCGGTGAGGTGCAAAGCGAATGGTTGAGCGAATTGTGGGTGCCGCATCGCTCGGAATTGTTGCGAATCGCCATCAGCGAGGTTGGCCGGATCGATGCCGAGCGCGATTATGTGCGCCTGCATGTCGGCCAAGGCGATGATGCGCGGTCCTACCTGTTGCTTCAGACAATTGCGGGCCTGGAGAAGAAGCTGGACCCAGCCCAATTCATCCGCATTCACCGATCAACCATATTGCGCAAAGATCACATCCGCGGCCTTCGCCATGATGGTTTGGGTGTATGGTCTGCCGAGTTGGAAGAGGGCGATGCGTTGCGCATCGGGCGTACCTATCTGTCCAAGGTCAAGGCGATGGCAGGAAGATAAGGGCAGGCAGATTGAGGATGCGGTCGTGAAGCATAGCTTTACCCAACCTCAGCACGTTTCCAGAGTTGCAAAAAAGTTGCGGCCCGAGCCCAGGGACTGGAAGGGCTCGGACCGCAGGATGTGCCGAAGCACAAGTCAATCGAGCGGTTTATCCGCCTCGTCGAGCTTCAGAAATCATAGCGGCAACCTGCTTGGTCGCGCTCTTGCGGGCATGCTTGAGGCATTCAGATTGACCGCGAGATTTGACCCGGGTCCCGGTTTGCACACGGGAAACTTTGCAAACTTGACGGGCGGCTGAGTTGATCCTGCGCTTAAGTGTGTCTTGGCCTTCAGGGGTCGAGAGGTTCAGATCACGATATTCGATCGCAGTCGATCTTGCGGGGATATCGTTGGCCATTGTGGGGGTGGCGATAAGGGCGAGCCCAAGAGCCGCTGCTGTTGCTGTGTACTTAATCATGGTATCCTCCATTTGCTGGCCTTCAAGGGGGGGTGAGGCCTTGTTCGCGATTTAAGAATTAGCTGAAGGCTTGCGCTCAATCATTCGATGCTCGACAATTGCCTTGCGCCGGTCGATCAGCGATGCTGCAACATGACGACGGGCTTAAAGTGCCGGTCGAACGGCTGTTTCAAACCGACAAACGGATACGCAATTTTGTAACAATGGCCATTGTCCTCATCTTCTTTCTAGGAATCGCGAATTTCGCCCTTCACAAGGCGGTGTTGGAGAGCGATCACCCTTTGTTGGGGCAGATGCCATGGTTTGTGCATATGCTGGGTGGCCGTTTGACTATGGCCACTGAATTCATGGTTTTGCTCGCCGCAATGATGCTGGTCGCGAATGGATGGCCAGCGCTGGCCTGGGCTTATTTGATTTATTCCGGCCTTAACGCGGTGGCTGCGTGGCTGATCCTGGGCGATCGGATCTAACTAACGAACAGGATTAGGCCTTGCCTATTGACGCTGTTGGCGCTTGGTTTTGGGCAGAGGGCACTAGAATATATGACCACAAGGCTTTTCCATTTCAGCGATCCCCATTTCGGGATTGAAAATCAGGACGCGCTCGATCGTCTTGCCCAAGCCGTATCTGACGAAAAGCCCGATGCGTTGATTTGCACCGGTGATTTGACCCAACGCGCCAAACATTCTGAATACGATGCAGCGAAGCAGTATTTTAGTAAGTTTGAATGTCCGGTTGTTCTCTGTGCGGGCAATCATGACATGCCCTATTACAATCTGTGGGAGCGGATTACAGATCCATTCCAGCGGTTCCGCAGGCTATATGCAAAGGTGGGCAGTCCTTTCGAATCTGACGATGTTGTGCTGGTTCCATTTGTGACAACGGTCAGTGTGCAACCGCGCATTCCCCTATCTGATGGGGTCGTGCGAAAGGCGTCGCTGGATTCAACAATCATGCATTTGCGATCTATGATCGCGGATACGCGGCTGAAGCTGGTGTTTTGCCACCACCCCTTGCTGGGGCCAGATGATGACAAGCCCAACCCGACCATAGGTGGTGATCGGGCCTTCTCAAAAATCGCTGCCAGCGGAGCAGATGCAATTATCTCGGGCCATGTGCATGTGCCGTTTGACAATTCGCGCTCGCGCGATGGTCACAAGATGCGCATGCTGGGGGCAGGAACCTTGTCCAACCGGTTGCGGGGCAGCCCGCCCAGCTATCAGGTACTGACTTGCTCAAAGAGCGAAGGGATCAGCGTCGAGCGCCGGGTTCTGGACGAACAGCTCTCCCGCTGACTTGCGCAAAGAAAAAGGGCAGCCCCAGCAGGGCCGCCCTCTTGTCTTTGTCCAAAGGCTGGTAAATCAGCGCTTCGAGAACTGGAAGCTACGACGAGCTTTGGCCCGACCGTACTTCTTACGTTCAACCACACGACTATCGCGGGTCAGGAAGCCTGCCGCCTTGACCGTGGAGCGCAAAGCCGGCTCGTAACGGGTCAGTGCTTGAGCAACGCCGTGCTTAACTGCACCGGCTTGACCAGACAGACCGCCGCCGCGCACAGTGGCAACAACGTCATATTGGCCTTCACGCTCGGTGATGGAAAACGGCTGGTTGATGATCAGACGAAGGGTAGGGCGCGCAAAATAGACGTCCTGTTCCTTGCCATTGATCGTCACAACGCCTTTGCCAGGCTTGATCCAAACACGGGCAACCGCGTCCTTACGACGGCCGGTAGCATAGGCGCGACCTTGTGCGTCCAGCTCTTGCTCACGCAAAGGCATGGTTTCAACCACAACGTTTTCTGCTGTAGCCGCGTCTGCATTCGGGGCATCGCCAGCGATGTCCTTAAGATCGGCAAGATCCGTCACAGTTTCGGCAGCTTTTTCTGTCACTTCTGGAGCAGCAACTTCAGGTGCGGCAGCTTCGGGCGCAGCAGTTTCGGTTGCTGGCGTTTCTGCGTTCTTTTCGTCAGCCATTATGCGGAAACCTTATTCTTGCGGTTCATAGAGGCAACGTCCAGCACTTCAGGCTTGTTACCTTCGTGTGGGTGCTCGGTGCCGTTATAGAGATGCAGCGAACGCATTTGTTCGCGACCTAGCGGACCGCGCGGGATCATCCGCTCAATCGCCTTTTCAAGCACGCGGTGTGGAAAACGACCTTCCAAAATCTTGGCCGGAGTGGTTTTCTTGATGCCGCCGACATAGCCGGTGTGCTTGTAATAGGTTTTGGTGTTCGCCTTGTTGCTGGTGAACTTCACCTTGTCAGCATTGATCACAACAACGTGATCACCGCAGTCAACGTGAGGAGTAAAGCTTGGCTTATGCTTACCGCGCAAGCGGCTGGCGATAAGGCTGGCAAGCCGACCAACGACGAGATTTTCCGCGTCGATCAGGATCCAGTTCTTTTCGACCTCGGCCGGTTTGATTGACCGGGTCTGTTTGCTGAGCGCCTTCATGGGTCAGTGTGTCCTAAATTGTGTAAGCCTCAGCCGATGCCGAGAATTACTGTCATGATTCTTTGATGGGTCGCGCCGGAAATCATCCAGATACAACCAGAGCGCGGGCATTTGTCGATTCATGCCGCGCAAGTCAAGCAAATCCGCGCCTTCCAAGGGAGGTAAAATAATACCGTGGCGCGAGAGTGCCGTTATTGGCGCGGTTTAAGCGACCAAGTTTCGCGCGAAATCCGGCTGCTTTGACCAATCGTTGTGGTGATGATCCGCTGCGCTGTATCCAGCAATGAGGTGTCAGCCTGCGGCGTGCCCAAATATTCCAATCGGAACTGGCCATATGTGCCATCGGGTAATGGTACGGCCTCCGTCTTCTCGACCTTTTTGCCCGATGGGAAAAATAGATCAGGCGGCAGGTTTTCCAAAACGGGTTGGGCTGCTCCTTGCAACTGACTCATAAATTGCCTCGCCTGATCTTGCTTTGCGTCGCTGGCACCAGCCTGAGCCATGATTTGCTTGGCCAAAACGACCGCCTTGGCCAAATCTTCGTCAGTTTCGGCATCGCCCACAGAATAAATCATGCCGCGCGAATTCATTGCGATAGGCAGAAAATTCGACACCCGCTGCTCTTCCAACCGCGCCAATTCGGCCAGCCGCACCGGCGCCTTCACCTCGACACTCAACTGGTTGCCTATGGCTTCATAGCCGGTCGCACTGGCGCGAAACTGCACACCCCAGCTGCGCGCAATGGAAATGAAGTTACCATCGCTCAATTGTCGTTCAATCAGGCGGGACAGCAACCAATTACCTGAAGGCAATAGGGTGATGGCATGTGCTGGTCTGCTTCCCAAAAGGCGGAGGCCCGGCAATCCAGCGCCGATCCCCACCCCAAGCAGTGTTGAATAGCCGAGCAGTCTGCGGCGAGAGACAGATTTCATCAGATTACTCCCCGGTAAAGTCATTCTTGCCAGCACCATTATTGCCTGCGGTATTCGCCAGCCAGGCCTGCACAGCCTGGGGCGCGGCATCACATCTCCAGCCCAGAATTGCAGGTGTATCATAGGGATGCAACGCGCCCAAGCGATCTACCACCTTGTCGAGCAGCCGGGCATCGCACTTGAACAATACGCCGGTTTCTTGCGCCTCACCCCTTTCACCGTCCCACTCGAACATCGATTCCATTTCACCCAGAATATTGGCGCAACCGATCAGCTTTTCATCGAGCAGCGAGGCAGCAATGGTTCGGGCCACGGCTTTGTTTGGAAAGGGACAACACACCATGGCCGTCATGGGTGAGCCTTCTGCGCATCATGCTGCGTTGAAGACACACCTGCCACATGCATGCCCCAAGACGTGGCCGCCACCAGCAAGGCTCCGAACAATTGGTGGGCAACCGCCAACCACAGGGCAACACCGGTCATCACAGTGGCAATCCCCAGCAGGATCTGGATCCCAAAGGTACTGTGAATCGCAATCGAGGCGCGCCGATCAATATGGCGCACTTTACGCGCCAGCCAGATCAGTGCCGCCACCGCTATCCATGCCCACCAACGGTGCAGGAAATGCAGCAAATAGGGATCATGGGTTAGCGCCCACAGCCAACCTTGGCGCAGGTCAACCTCGGGAACCAACTGCCCATTCATCAGCGGCCAATCATAGGATGCATGGCCAGCGTTCAAGCCTGCCACCCATGCGCCAAGCAGCAATTGAACGAACAAGATCGCTGCCACCAATGCGGAGACACTGGTCAGTCGAGCGGGCCTGCTACCGGGATCCGCCGCCAACTTGCGCAGATCCAGCGCAGTCCAGATCAAGCCGCCCAAGGTGAAAAGCGCTGTCAGCAAATGAATGGAAAGCCAGAAATGGCTGACATCGGTCATCTGGCCCGACAAACCGGAGCGCACCATCAACCAGCCGAAAACTCCCTGCAATCCGCCCAGCGCCAACAGGGCGACCAATCGCGGAGTATAGCCCTTGGGGATGGCGCCCCGAACCCAGAACCACATCAGCGGCAAGGCAAAGGCCAACCCGATCAAGCGCCCCATCAATCGATGAAACCATTCCCAAAAGAAGATAAACTTGAAGTCTGCCAGGCTCATGCCAGCTGGTCCAGCCTCATAGATGAATTCAGGCGTCGCCCGATACTTGTCATACTCGGCCAACCACGCCGCCTCGTCTAACGGAGGCAAAACACCTGTCACGGGCTGCCATTGGGTGATGGAAAGGCCGCTTTCGGTCAGCCGGGTGATGCCGCCAACCACCACTATCAACACCACCATTGCAGCCACACAATAGAGCCAATTGGCCAATGCCAGAGGTCGAATTTTGTTGTGTGGGGAAGTCATAACGCACCAATCCCTGCGGCTGGCCGCGCGAAAGTGCAAGCCCAAACACTGCAAGTTCGATTGCAACTCTTGCAAGATGATACAGTATAACATATGTGAGCAGAGCTCATGTTCGACACCCAATCTTCGATTCGCCGGCAACTGGACCGGACGGGACTTTGGCTTTCGGGCCTATGCGCCCTGCATTGCGTGGTCAGCATCGTTGTTGTTGCGATCCTGGGGGTTGGCGGGCACGCCTTCCTGTCTCCGGACATTCACCGATACGGCTTGGTGTTGGCCTTGATTATTGCGGCCGTTGCGATCGGCTGGGGCGCACTCAAGCATCGGCGGGCGGCACCCTTTGTGGTGGCGATGACCGGCCTGTCTTTCATGGGCGGCGCATTGGCCGTTCCGCACGGCGTTCAAGAGGCGGTCTTGACCATAATCGGTGTCAGCCTTGTGGCGGCCGGCCACTTGCTCAATCTTCGCGGGCACTTGTCTAAGCCGCATTGAAGGCTATGTCGCGCTGTATGAGCGCATATAAGACCATCACCCTCAATGGTGACAGCCACCAAACCAACGCCGCCAACATTGCGGCGCTGGCCCAAGAACTCGACCTTGATCCTGCAAAAATCGCGGTTGAACGAAATGGCGAGATAGCCCCCAGATCTACCCTAGACCAGGTGGAGATCAACGATGGCGATGTGTTGGAAATTGTCCATTTTGTAGGTGGTGGGGCGCAATCCAGCGATGACAGCTGGAGCGTGGCAGGAAAGACATTCACGTCCCGCCTGATTGTCGGCACGGGAAAATATAGAGACTTCGAACAGAATGCCGTTGCGCTGGAAGCCTCGGGCGCGGAGATCGTGACGGTGGCTGTCCGCCGGGTCAATGTGACCGACCCCAAGGCTCCGATGCTGACCGATTTCATCGACCCCAAAAAAACGACCTATCTGCCCAACACGGCGGGCTGCTTTACCGCTGATGAGGCAATCCGCACCTTGCGTTTGGCGCGCGAGGCAGGTGGATGGGACTTGGTCAAGCTGGAGGTCTTGGGCGAGGCGCGGACGCTTTACCCGGACATGCGCGAAACGCTGAAGGCTACCGAAGTTCTGGCCAAAGAAGGCTTTCACCCGATGGTCTATTGCGTCGATGATCCCATCGCAGCCAAGCAATTGGAAGAGGCCGGGGCGGTTGCCATCATGCCGCTGGGCGCGCCGATTGGCTCTGGCTTGGGCATCCAAAACCAAGTTACCATCCGCTTGATCGTGGAAGGGGCCAATGTTCCGGTTCTGGTTGATGCAGGCGTTGGCACGGCCTCAGACGCGGCGGTTGGCATGGAGTTGGGCTGCGATGGCATCTTGATGAACACCGCCATTGCCGAGGCGAAGGATCCGATCCGCATGGCTCGGGCGATGAAACTTGCGGTTGAGGCCGGCCGCGAAGCTTATCTGGCTGGCCGAATGGGGCGGCGCATGTATGCCGATCCAAGCAGTCCGTTGGCGGGCTTGATCTGATCCGACTGGCTGGTTTTGGCCGGTTTATGTTGGGTCGATGCCCGACTGGCGACGCAAACTGCGGCTTTCACTAACGCAAAATTAACCATGTTCGGCGAAACCTGTTCTCATCAAGGGGGTAAGGTTACATGGCGACCACGGGAACTGCATCGCTGACGATCAATGAGATGCGCGAATTTGCCAGCTTCGAGCCGGGCGAGCAGCGCTATATCAAGCGCAGCCTGGATATTGGCTTGGGCCGTCATGACGCGTTCAAGCTGTGGGCTCGCAATGAAGGTGAGAACGCCGCCATTCGTCGGCAATATGTTGCCTATCAAGAGCTCAAAACCCTGCGCGATATGATCCCGGATGACAGCGCCATGCACTGCGTTGAAGCCTTTATAGGCAAATTGACCCGCGTGGCCGCCTTTGATTTGAGTCAGGAGCGCATAACCAGCTTTTCGGCCTTTCGCTTCCTTTATGAGCGTTTGATTGGTGCCGAAGCACGCCCATGGCTGCCCAGTGCCTTTTGCGCTGCTGCTGCCCTGCCACAGATCCAGCCGCAGAAAAGAAAGTTGCTGCTGCAATCCTTGTCAGAGGCTGCTGCAACTGCGCCGGGTTGGTCGAACCGCGCACCATGCTTCTATCCCGAATTTGTCGAGGAAGCCGAAGCGGCGTGATTGCTGAAACACAAATGAGATGATAGCTTCCTCCTAGGGTCAGGGGAGAAGGTAAATGGTTAAATTAATCAAGGCTGCGCTTGTTTTCTTCATTGGGCTGCATGCTCTTTTTTACGCGCTGCAGAATATTGCCAATCTTGAAGCGGCGCATGGGGCGCTGGTCTATGTGATGAGTGGTGCTGATCACGAAGTGTATCCCGCCACAATCTTTTTCAAACTGTCTGGCGCCATCTGGGCTTGGCTGGCGCTCGCAATTGTCTTGGTCGGCGAATTTCTTGTCGCATTCTTCGGCATCAAAGGCGGGTGGGACCTTTGGCAATCGCGCAATGCTTCGCCAGAAATATTCCATTCAGCCAAAAAGTCAGGCGTCATCGCAGCCGGTCTTGCTCTGCTGGTATGGTTTGGCTTCTTTATGACCTTTGGCGCGGCATTTTTCCAAATGTGGCAAACTCAGGTTGGCGCCGGATCGATGGAGGGCGCCTTTATGTATGCCATGGCCTCAGCCATTACGATGCTGTTCGTTTGTTTGACGGATGACTAGCCAGCACCGGCCGTGGTGAATAATCAGCCCCGGTACATGCCATCCAGACGCGCTTGATAGCGGTCACGAATTTTATGGCGCCTGATCTTCATGCTCGGCGTCATTTCTTCGTTCTCGATTGCAAAGGCTTCGTCCGCAAAGTCAAACTTGCGCACCTTTTCGACAACGGAAAGGTCTGCGTTCACACGGTCCACCGCTGCGCGAACCGCCTGCTTGAAGGCCGGTAGGCCCTGCAATTCTTTCACATCGAATTTTTCGTCATTGGCGCGCGCCCATTCCAGCGCCCATTCGGCATCCGGAACGATCAAGCCGACAACATAGGGCCGCTTGTCACCGCTCACCATTGCTTGCGCAATTTCGGGTTGCAGAGTCAGCATTCCCTCGATCTTTTGCGGAGCGACATTGTCGCCCTTATCATTGACGATCATGTCTTTCTTGCGGTCGGTGATGACAATTCGTCCCCGGTCGTCGAGATGGCCGATGTCGCCCGTATGCAGCCAGGGCGCACCATCGGGATCGGCGGGGTCTTTGATCAAAGTGCGCGCAGTTTCGGCATCATTCTGCCAATATCCATGCATGACCAGCTCGCCGCGGCAGAGAATTTCGCCATCATCGGCAATCTTGATCTCAACATTGCGCATCGGCGGGCCGACGGTGTCCATTTTCAACCCTGTTGCCGGGCGGTTGCAGCTGATTACGGGGCCGCTCTCGGTCTGGCCATAGCCTTGCAGCATGGTCAGCCCCATCGCCTCGAAGAAATTGCCGACGTCCGGGTTCAGCGGAGCGCCGCCGCTCACCATTGCCTTCATCCGACCACCAAAGCGTTGCCGGATCTTGGGCCGAAGGGTGCGTTCCAAAACGGCGTTCATGGGCAGATCACGTTTGCGCTTCTTGCCGCGATCGGCCTTGTGCTCGGCAATCGTCAGGGCGCGATCCATCAGATAATTGGCGAATTTGCCCTGCTTTTCCACCTGCTTCATGATCCGCGTGCGCAAAACTTCGAACAGGCGCGGCACAACCACCATGATGGTTGGGCGCACTTCTTCGATATTACTGGCGAGCTTCTCCAAACCTTCGGAGTAGAAAATCTCTGCCCCAACGCTGATCGGCAAATATTGCCCGCCGGTATGCTCGTACGCATGACTGAGTGGCAGGAAGGACAAAAACCGTTCGTCCTTCACGCCAAAATCATTGAGCAGGATCTCTGCCGCACCGGCTGAATTGCACAGAATTGCTCCATGGTGCTGCTTGACCCCGCGCGGTGCACCGCCCGTTCCGCTGGTGTAGATAATGCAGGCAGTAGTGTCGCGTGTGATATTGGCCAGCCGCGCCTCGACCGCGGTCCGCGCAGCGGCAGCATCGCCGGACAACACGTCGGACCAATTGTGGTAGGTGAAGCTGCCCGACTGCTTGCGGTGCAAATCTTCAATACCAATCACATGCTCTGCAATGCCCGTGCTCAGCAAGGCGCCATGCAAAGGCTGCAACAGCTTTTCATCGGAGACGATCACCGCATGAGCGCCGGAATTGTCCAGGATGTGGGCGTGATCGCGTTCGGTGTTGGTGGTGTAGGTAGGTACGGTAATGCACCCAGCTGCCATGATTGCCAGATCAGCGATACACCACTCAGGGCGGTTTTCTGACACGAGGACGACTCGGTCGCCGTCTTTCAGGCCCAGCGCCCGCAAACCTTCGGCAAGCAAACACACTTGATTGGCAGTTTCGCTCCAACTTTGCGTGACCCATTTGCCATCGTCCTTGCGGCCCAGGAAGGGTGCGTCACCCTTTTCATCGGCACGCTTCAAGAATAGCTCGACCAAATTGTTGGCCTGATCAATGTCGCTCAGGATGTGGTTGCTCACTCAATTGTGCTCCCGCAAATGAAGGTGTCTTATTCGCACCCCTAATAATGTGATCGAGGTTTTAGAGTTCCCTGGCCGTTGCGGCAAGGCTGAGCGTACTACTCAATGGCCAGCATAGGCGCTATGCGGGGGTCAGTGGCCACTTCCCAGCCCTCGTCCGTGCGCAACAAGGCATTCGCTTTCAAAGGCGGCGCGAAAGCGCGGATTTGCGCGTGACCCAATTTCCCAAGCTCATCCTGCATACCATCCAGCACAGATCCTTTCTCGATCACTGTGGTGGTGCCAAAGCGCATGATCAACGGCAGCGCGAGTGCCTCTTGCGCGCCCAGCCCAAAGTCCAACACGCCAATGATCGAGCGCGCTGTTTGCACCGGGATGGTCGGGCCACCTGCCGCGCCAATTACCAGGAACACCTCTCCACTTTCGTCAAACACAATGGTGGGCGCCATGGATGATCGGGGCCGTTTGCCGCCCTCCACCCGATTGGCGACGGGCAGGCCATCCACCTCGGGCGACATGCTGAAATCGGTCAGCTCGTTATTGAGGTAAAATCCCCGGTAGAACAGGCCAGATCCAAACGCGCCTTCGATGGTGGAGGTGTAGCTGATCGCATTACTCTCTCCATCCACCACGGCGAAATGCGATGTTCCGTTTTCGGTCGGCTCATCCCCATCGGCACGGGCCAGCGGAGCGCCGGGCGGTGTCCCCGGCTGCAAATCTTTGATCGTGCCATCTGCGCTGATCAATGCGCCACGGCTGGCCATATAGTCGGGATCGACCAACCCATCGACCGGCACTGACACAAAATCGCTATCGCCGATGTAGAGCTCGCGGTCGGCATAGGCGACGCGCTGGGATTCGAGGAAAAGATGCCAGAAAACCGGATTGTCGGGGCCCAAGGACCCCAGATCAAAGCGCTCTAGCTGAGCCAGCATCTGGATCACGGCCACTCCGCCTGACGAAGGCGGACCCATCCCGCAGATGACATAGCTGCGATAAGGACCGCACACTGGATCGCGCGATTTCGCGGCGTAGGATGTTACGTCGGTCGCGGCCATCTTACCGTCTTGCGGCGTTTGGCTGGCGACATATTCGGCCAGCGCCGCCGCACCGTCCGAATAGAGTGCAGCTGTCCCGTCCTCGGCAATTTGGGTGAGGGTATCTGCCAGCGATGGCACAGTGATGGTTGTGCCCACGGGCAAAGCCTTACCATCGGATCCGAAATAGATCGCGCGTGCTTCGTCGGTTTTGCCCGCTCTGTCCGTCCGGCTGGAAATTGAGCCATGCAGACGCTTGTTCATCACGAACCCGTCGCGCGCCAAAGCAATGGCCGGTTGGAACAGATCGGCCCAAGGCAGTTTGCCATGGGAGGCGTGCGCCTTGGCTGCCAGCGCTAGGTTGCCGGGCACGCCAACGCTCAGACCCGAAAGGATGCGATCCTCGCGCGGCAAACGCTCACCATTTGCGTCCAGAAAGCGTGTTCCGGTCGCGCTCGCCGGAGCGGTTTCGCGTCCGTCATAGGTGGAAACACTGCCGCTGGTTCCATCCGCGCGAACCATAAATCCGCCTCCGCCAATTCCTGAACTTTGTGGCTCGACCACAGTGAGTGCGAGCATCACGGCAATGGCTGCGTCAGTGGCAGAGCCGCCTTGGGCAAGGATCGCTTCGCCTGCAGCACTGGCACGCGGATCGGCACTGCTTACCGCGCCAGCCGGACTGACGGGCTGATCGGGTTGAAGGGCGGCAACTGTGTCTGTGACAGGCGCGCTGTCATAAGATGCGCAGCCAGCGATTGAGAGACTTGCTGCAACCCATGCAGCACAAGCGGAAAGAGGGCAGAGCTTTACCATGGCCTGGGTGCTATTCGCTTCCGACCGCATCGGCAATGGTCGAAAATCCGTCGCGCTTCATCAGCCGCTCGATTCCGCGCGCGATGCGACCTCCCAAAGTCGGGCCTTCATACACCATCGCGCTGTACAGCTGGACCAGGCTGGCCCCTGCCCGGATGCGTGCCCAAGCGTGCTGTGCACTGGCAATGCCGCCAACTCCGACCAAGGGAACCGCCCCGCCTGTTGCCGTGCGGAAATCGCGCACGCGCTGCAAGGCGAGTTCGCGCAAGGGCGCGCCAGACAAGCCGCCTGCCTCGCCAGCATGGCGTGAACGAAGCTCGGGCCGTGAAATGGTGGTGTTCGATACGATCAATGCGCCCAACTGCTTTTCCATCGCGATCCGCGCAATCGCATCGATGTCCGCTGGTTCAAGATCAGGCGCGACCTTCAGGAAGATCGGCGGAGCCGCCCGCCCGACATATTCTGCGCTGGCCGCCTCTCTTGCCTCCAACACGGCATCGAGCAAATCGGTGAGAGCGCCCTCGTCCTGCAGGGCTCTTAACCCCGGCGTGTTGGGGCTTGAGATGTTCACCGCAAGATAGGTTGCATGCGGGGCCATCAGGCGGGTCATTTCGGCGTAATCGGTGATCCGATCGGACGAATCCTTGTTCGCCCCAATGTTGATGCCCAGAATTCCAGGTTTCCCCTGCCGTCTGTTCAGCCGCTTGAGAGCGGCTTGCGCGCCCGCATTGTTAAAACCCATGCGATTGATCACCGCCTTGTCTTCAACCAAGCGGAACAGGCGCGGTTTTGGATTGCCCGCTTGCGGCCGCGGAGTGATCGATCCCACTTCGGTAAAGCCAAAGCCCAAACCCAATAAGGCATCGGGAACTTCGGCATCCTTATCAAAGCCTGCCGCCACACCAACCGGGTTGGGAAACCGGATACCCGCAACGTCTATGGCCAGGCTGTCACTGCATTCAGATGCTCTGAACGGAGAGAGTTTTAGCGACTCGACAGCGAGTCGGTGCGCCTTTTCGGAGTCGAGAGCGAAGATTGCGGGTCGAATCAAGCGGAAAACCATAGTCCTTACGTACAATCCTTAATTCGTTAGTCAGCTTTCAACTAACTCTGATTTTCAATCACTTATATGCCAAAAAGAGCCGTTTGTTGGCCAAAAAAGTGTAAATTCAACGCCCGCAATGCACTACTTGTCGTTTGCATACAATTCCGCGAGAAGGGGTTTGGCTAATGAGTGTGTGCGACCCGAAGGGCTCGGAGCAGCAATGCAAAGAGTTCCTCAACTTATAAGGGCGGCCGTTCATTGCGAAGGGCCGCCTTTTTTTTAACCTGAATCGGTGAAAGAATATAGGCGATGTTGAAGAACAGGGATGGTCGCAATGTTGAATGGAGGGCAAACTCCCGAGCAAACGGAGCGCCCATCGTCAAAGCCTGACGGGAATGATCTGTTTCATCTGACGTCTGCGTCATTGGTCGAACTGGATTACATCGCTCCACCGGCTGAGCTTCGTACCTATATCACCACATTGTTCCACTTCCGCTGCGACGAAGCTGTGATCCGTGACATCCAGCCTGCGGCTATTGGCCAGCTTACCCTCTTCCCTCGGGGCAAAGGGGAAATGCAATTCCGTAATGGCCAATGCGACCCCAATCACGAGGTCAGCCTGGTGACCCCCAATTCGGTGTCGGTCCCCTTCTTTGTCGATGGCCCGATGCACGCCATCGGTGCGTCCCTTTCCCCATTGGGCTGGGCGGCGCTGACCGGCTTGCACGCCGGCGAGCATGGCAACCGACTTTACCGGGCGTCCGATTGGTTGGGCAAAGAGGTTGAAACCATGGGCGAGGCGGCCTGCGAAGACTATCGCGAAGGCAGGATGAGCGCGCAGGAGTGCGCCGACGCTTTGTGCGAATTTATCGCCAGCAAGATCAAGCCGGTGAGCCAGCGGCACGCAGAATTGATCAATCAGACGCAGCGCTGGCTGGGCAGTGATCTCGATCCCAAGCTGGACGCGCTTTATGAAAAACTGTCCTATTCCCAGCGCCAGTCGCAACGACTGATTGAGCAGTATTTCGGGCTCAATCCTCGGGCATTGCGGCGCAAATATCGGGCATTGCGCGCGGCCAGCTTTTTGTTCTTGCCAACATTGACGCCGGAATATGAGGCGCGTTTGGGAGAGGCCTTTTACGATCAGTCGCATATGATCAAAGAGATTCGTCTTTTCGCAGGCCGCACCCCGACCAGATTGAACGACGAAGAATCTCCTTACCTGATGGAAATGTTGGACCTGAGGAACTTTAGAGAGATTGATTCGCTTGGCCCGGAAACATCGTCCTCGGCCTAGGCTTGGGCGGGTAGGTTATCCGCGCGCAAATGCTAACGACTCGCAACAAGCTGAAATCCGTTGAATCCCGCCGATCGTCTCCCTAATTGCAAATCGGAACGAATCAGTCCGATTTAGGTTATAGGTCTATGAGACTATCCAATCTTGCCGATTATGCCGTGGTCACGATGAGCGCCGCGTCGCGCCACTGTGGCGGCAGCAGGGTCAGCGCGTCGGAATTGGCGGCTGAAACCGGACTGCCCGTGCCAACCGTCCAAAAAGTGGTCAGCAAATTGACCGCGGCGGGCTTGTTGCGCTCGGTTCGCGGGGCTGGCGGCGGCCTGCAATTGGCCCGGCCAGCGGCAGCCATCACCATTGCTGATATTGTCGAAGCGGTCGAAGGACCGATCGCGCTGACCGCCTGTGTCGATGGGCATGATTGCATGGTCGACCACAATTGTGCGGTCAAACCCCATTGGCCAATGATCAACCAAGCCTTGCGCGGAGCCCTAGCGGATATCTCGCTAACGCAGCTGACGCCGGTGAAGGAAATAGCATGAGCGAGAATTTGGACATTCAGGACCGGTCCGAGATGGATCAGGATGCCAAGGATGCCGCAGCAAAAGCGGCCGATTACGAGCATGGCTGGTCGTCGGACATTGAAACCGAATATGCCGAAAAAGGCCTCACTGAAGACACTGTTCGCTTCATTAGCGGCAAGAAGGGCGAGCCACAATGGATGCTCGACTGGCGGTTGAAGGCCTTTCGTCTGTGGCAAACTATGGAAGAGCCGGATTGGGCCAAGCTGGGCTATCCCAAGATCGATTATCAGGACGCCTATTATTACGCCGCGCCCAAGAAAAAGGTCGAGCTGGGCTCGCTCGACGAGCTCGATCCAGAGATCAAGCGGGTCTATGACAAGCTGGGTATTCCGGTGGCCGAGCAGGAAGTGCTGGCTGGCGTAAAGGGCGCGCGTAAGGTCGCGGTGGATGCCGTGTTCGACAGCGTGTCGGTCGCCACCACCTTCCGCGAAGAGTTGAAGAAGGCGGGCGTCATCTTCCTCTCCATCTCAGAGGCGATCAAGGAATATCCCGAGATGGTCAAGAAATGGCTCGGCAAGGTGGTGCCGCAAAAGGACAATTACTTTGCGACGCTGAATTGCGCGGTATTTTCCGACGGCACCTTTGTTTACATCCCCGAAGGCGTGCGCTGCCCGATGGAGCTGAGCACCTATTTCCGCATCAATGCTGAAAACACCGGCCAGTTCGAACGCACGCTGATCGTGGCCGAGAAGGGGTCCTATGTCTCCTATCTCGAAGGCTGCACCGCGCCGATGCGTGATGAGAACCAGCTGCACGCCGCCGTGGTTGAACTGGTCGCGATGGAAGATGCAGAGATCAAGTATTCGACCGTGCAGAACTGGTATCCCGGCAATTCCGAAGGCGTGGGCGGGATCTATAATTTCGTAACCAAGCGCGGTCTGTGCCAGGGCGCGCGCAGCAAAATCAGCTGGACCCAGGTGGAAACCGGCAGCGCGGTAACGTGGAAATACCCTTCCTGCGTGCTGAATGGCGAAAACAGCGTGGGCGAGTTTTACTCGGTTGCGGTTACAAATAACCACCAACAGGCGGACACAGGAACCAAAATGGTTCATAATGCGCCGGGCACGCGCTCGACGATTATCTCCAAGGGGATTTCGGCGGGCAAAAGCAACAACACCTATCGCGGGCTGGTCCGGGTGGGTGCCAATGCCGACAATGTCCGGAATTTCACTCAGTGCGACAGCTTGTTGTTGGGCGATACCTGCGGCGCGCATACGGTGCCCTATATCGAGGTGAAGAACCCCACCGCACAAATCGAGCATGAAGCAACAACCAGCAAGATAAGCGATGATCAGCTGTTTTATGCCATGCAGCGCGGGCTGGGCGAGGAAGAGGCGGTTGCCTTGATCGTCAACGGCTTTGCCAAGGACGTTTTGAAAGAATTGCCGATGGAATTCGCGGTTGAGGCCCAGAAATTGCTGGCAATCTCGCTTGAGGGGAGTGTGGGATGATTACGTTTATTTTTGCTCTGGCAATTCAATTGCAGTCAACCGGTGAGGTCGCGGTGGCGATCCAGCCGGACAATCCCGAAACATGGGTTGTCGAATATCCGACCGTTATCTCGCCCTTTGTCGATGACTATTACAACTGCTTGAAATCGGGCGGCCATGTCGTTGACGGCAACACGTTTTTTGAAGAGCAGCATCGCCGCGACATCCCTCGCTGCAGCAAGCTCAAGGCCGACGGAATCGAGCAATCGCAAGCTGTGCTTGAGCGACTGGGCCGAACAGATGAATTTGGAGCCGAACAGGTCTCCAAGACCTTCGACACGATTGATGTCATTCATGTCGCACGGGCCCGCGATCTGGACGGCCATCTGCGCATGGGCGCTCAAACCAAGCGCTTCTATGACGAGTTAGAGGCCAAAGCGGCCGAGGATGCCAAACTGTGACCGATCGTAAGAAGCTGGCGATAAAGCCTGCGTCTGAGCAGACCGAAGCGCCTGCTATCAAGAAGAAGGGGCGCGGCTGGGAAATCTCGGAAAAGCGGTTGGACGCGTTGCACGATCGTGCCCGCGACATGCGCCGCCACGCCAGTCCGGCACACAAGGCACTTGCCGCCAAATTCGCAAAGGCGGACTTCGGCCGATATTCTTTCAAGCGCTTTGCCGTTGTTGGCAGCGCGATTGTCGACTTCAATTGCCACCAATTGGGCATGGCGATCGTCATCGATGAAGAAGACACGCCAGAGGCGCTGATCAATCGCCGCGACAAGAGTCTGGAATCGGTTGGCATTCGCGTCATGCATTTGCGTGCGCAGGACGTGTTGGAAAATATGGATGCTGTGTTGGAACGCATCACCTTGGGCATGCGCAAACGGATCGGCGACAAGCGCGAAGGACAGCGCGAGCATCGCCAACGCTCCATGCCCAAAGACCGCTATTCAAATGACCGCTCCGAAAGACATGAAGGAGATAGACGATGATCCCAGCCCTCAATGATGTGATGGCCCCCGACATGCAGAAGATCCTGCTGTTCTTGATCCCGGCGTTGATCTCGCTCGCTGCTGTCACCCTAACGTTGAGCCGTGGCTCGTCCATCCCTGGTATTGTTACCGCCGTTACCTTTGCCGCCATCGCGATCTATTTCGCGCCCGGCTTTATCGAGTTGTTCTAAGCATGCTGAAGATTGAAAACCTGCACACCGAAATCGACGGAAAGGCCATTCTCAAGGGCCTGTCGCTCGAAGTGCGTCCCGGCGAAATTCACGCCATCATGGGCCCCAATGGTGCTGGCAAATCCACCCTTTCCTATGCTTTGGGCGGACGGCCCAATTATGATGTCACGCAGGGTAGCGTGACCTTTAATGGTGCCGATCTGCTGGAGCTCGAGCCGCATGAGCGTGCAGCCGCTGGCCTGTTTCTGGGCTTTCAATATCCGGTAGAGATACCCGGTGTATCCAATGTGCAATTCCTGCGCGAAGCCTTGAACGCCCAACGCGCCGCGCGCGGTGAGGAACCTTTGTCGGGCGGCGAGTTTCTGAAGCTGGCCAAGGAAAAAGCAGCCTTGCTCAAGCTCGATATGGAAATGCTCAAGCGGCAGGTGAATGTCGGATTTTCTGGCGGCGAGAAGAAGCGTGCAGAGATGGTCCAGATGGGCATTCTCGATCCGAAATTCGCCGTTTTGGATGAGACCGATAGCGGGTTGGATATCGATGCACTGAGAGTTGTTGGCGAAGGGATCAATACAATCATGCGCGCACCCGACAAGGGCGTGTTGCTGATCACCCATTACCAGCGCTTGCTTGATGTGGTGAAACCAGACCGGGTCAGCATTTTGGCCAATGGCCGGATCGTTCAGACCGGCGGACCAGAACTTGCGTTGAGGCTGGAAGAAGAAGGCTATGATGCAGTGATGGCAGCTGAGGCCGCTCATGCCTGAGGTAGCCGAACTGCACCGGCCCACAACGCGCGACGAGGCGTGGCGCTATGCCGATAGCGATTTTATCGCTTCTGCAGAAATTGCGCTGTTGAATGACTGGCGCACCATAACCGTGCCTGCGGGTGAGACCGTTTGCGAGGTTAAGACCCATCTGTCAGACGATGGCGCGTCCGGTATGATCGACCGTTTGCGGGTCCATGTTGGCGCAGGCGGCCGGTTCGAAGCCTTTGCGATCTTAGGCGGAGGAAACTACCAGCGAGTCGAGATCGAAGTGACGCTGGAAGAAGGCGCGCATTTTGAATTTGGCGGCGTTACAGTTGGTGGCGAAACCAAACGCCAGGAATTTGTCACCCGCACCATTCACGCCCATCCCAATGCGACCAGCAACCAGATTGTTCGTGCGGTTCACTGGGGGCGGGCCACCGGCAATTATCTTGGCCGGATCGAAGTCGCGCGCGATGCGCAAAAGACCGATGCGGCGCAAAATTTCCGAGCAATCTTGCTGGAAAGAGGCGCCAGCGCAAATGCCAAGCCGGAGCTTGAGATTTTTGCTGATGATGTGTTGTGCGCCCATGGTGCCGCCATTGGTCAGCTGGATGAACAGGCTGCTTATTACATGGCCGCGCGCGGCATTCCGCCGCAATTGGCGCGCAAATTGTTGGTGCAGGCCTTTATCGGTGATGCCTTCGTGGCGTTGGATGATCAATCCGCGCGAGAGATGATGGTGGAGCGCGCGCTAGACCAATTGGCAGGTGCAACGCTTTGAATGCTCCCGCCGCCTTGAACCGCAATGCGACCAATTGTTGGCGCCAGGACTTCCCCGGCTTGGTTGGTGCGGATGGTGCGCCATGGCACTATCTGGATACGGGAGCGACGGCCCAAAAGCCGCAAGCAGTGATTGACGCTGTATCGCGTGCCTTGGGCAAGGATTATGCCACCGTGCATCGCGGTGTTTATGCTCGCTCGGCTGATATGACGCTGGCTTATGAAGCGGCGCGGCGACGTGTGGCGCGCTTTATCGGCGGCAGCGAAGACGAGATTGTTTTTACACGTGGCGCGACCGAAGCGATCAATTTGGTCGCGAATTCTTGGGGCACGGCGAACTTGCACGCAGGCGACCGTATACTGCTCTCCACCTTGGAACACCATTCCAACATCGTTCCATGGCAAATGCTGGCCGAGCGTGTGGGCGCGCACATTGATGTCTGCCCGCTGACAGATGATGGCCAGATTGATCTGGACGCCGCCGAGGCAATGCTGACCACGCAGCACAAGCTGGTCGCGCTAGCCCATGTCTCCAACGTGCTGGGCTCTGTTCTCGATGTTCGCCGGGCTGCTGATTTGGCCCACAATGTTGGCGCAAAGCTGTTGTTGGACGGGTGTCAGGCGGCCCCTCGGTTGAAGCTGGACATGGCAGAGCTGGATTGCGATTTTTACGTGTTCAGCGCCCACAAGCTGTATGGCCCGACCGGGATTGGTGTGTTGTGGGCGCGTTCTGAAATTCTTGAGGACATGCCTGCTTGGGAGGGTGGCGGCGCGATGATCGACCGTGTGACCTTTGAAAAGACCACCTATGCTCCGGCACCGCAACGCTTCGAAGCAGGCACGCCTGCAATCGCAGAGGCGATCGGTCTGGCGGCAGCGATCGACTATGTCGAGGCCATCGGTCTGGATCAGATCCATGCCCGCGAAACGGCATTGGTCGGGCAATTGCGCGAGGCGCTTGGCGCGATGAATGATGTCACGCTCTATGGGCCAGAAAACAGCGCCGGCATTGTCAGCTTTTCTATCGATGGGGTTCACCCTCACGATCTGGGCACCATATTGGACGAGAACAATGTTGCGATCCGTGCCGGCCATCATTGCGCTCAACCATTGATGGATCACTTGGGCGTTCCGGCCACGGCACGGGCCAGCTTTGGGCTCTATTCGGATGAAAGCGATGTAACTGCTTTGCTGGATGGGATTGCCCGTACAAAGACAATTTTTGGCTAGGAAATGATGATGAACAAGCCAACTGAAGATAAAGAATTTGTGGCTGCTCCGGCGCCCAATGAAGATGTGGTGTCTGTGCCCAAACCTCCGCGCGCAAGGGTGGAAGATGCGATTGATCCCGACGCTGCATCGCCTGCGGAAAGCGCGGTCGAGAAGCTCGAGCGTAAGCGCGACTATCTGGAAGGTTTCTTGCAGAAGAAGCCGGAAAATGTGGCTCCGGGTGAGCCGGGCGGGGCCTTGCATGATGCCGTTATCAGCGCGCTCAAAGAGATTTACGATCCTGAGATCCCGGTCAATATCTATGATCTGGGCCTGATTTATGGCGTCGAAATTACCGATGAAAGCGATGCACTGGTCACCATGACGCTGACCACGCCGCATTGCCCGGTGGCCGAAAGCATGCCGGGCGAGGTGGAGTTGCGCGCGGCCAGCGTGCCCGGAGTGCGCGACGCCGAAGTCAGCCTTGTGTGGGACCCGCCATGGGGACCAGAGAAAATGACAGACGAAGCACGCTTGGAGCTGGGAATGCTATGACCGATACCAAAACCCGCCAAATTCCTGCTGCCGTCACGCTGACGAAAGGCGCAGAAGCGCGCGTTGCCGAGCTAATGAGCAAAGCGCCCGATGATGCCATCGGGGTGAAACTTTCTACGCCGCGCCGGGGCTGCTCTGGCCTTGCCTATTCGGTCGACTACGTCACCGAAGAAGCAAAGTTTGACGAGAAGATCGAAACGCCCGGCGGCACATTCTATATTGACGGTGCCAGTGTGCTGTATCTGGTCGGATCTGTCATGGACTGGGTCGAGGACGATTTCACCGCCGGCTTTGTATTCGAAAATCCCAATGCCAAGGGTGCATGCGGTTGCGGCGAAAGCTTTATGGTCTGAGCGCTTACCGCGCTGGTCGCTTAACGCGTGCGCAAGGCTCTGACGCAGGCAGCCCGATCCACATTGCGCCCATCGCTGGCTCGCCTTGCCTCGATATGGGTCGCGCTGGGGCGTGCGCCCGGCCTCAAGGGATAGAGATATATGTCGAGCACACAGGCCTCACCTACAAATTGAAGCTTGCGCGCATCGCCTTCCCAGACATTCAACCGGGGTTGGCCAAATTGACGCTCCAGTGATGCCTCGCTTTGGCCGATCACGCCCTCCAAACCTCTGCCTTGCATGATCTGGGGTGGGATAAATCCGCTTTGCGCAGGTGCCGTGCTGACGGGTGGCGGCAAAGTTTGCGGCGGCGGCGTAACGATCCGTGGCGGGCTGCTGGTTTGCGGAGCAGGCGTGGCAGAGCCTGACACGCATGCGCCCAGCAAGGGCAATGCGGCCAACACCAACAAATTACGCATTGCTGGCTGCGTCCAATTGCTTTCGACGAATATGGACCATGTGGGTGCCAGCGGCAGCACCGATTACTGGCGCCAGCAAATTCACAAATGGTATCAACATCATTCCAGCCACACAGGCTCCTAATATCAGTCGCTGACCTGCTCCTGTTGGAGAGGCTTCGGCCCTGCCAGAACCAAGCGCCTCAGAACCAAGCTGCTCAGGACGATGGCGCAACCACGCCATGTCGGTCAGCTCTCTGCCCAATAGCACCGCATTGACCAACAGGAAGACTATCGCTGGGCCGATCGCGGTGAACAGCAGCAAGATTGCGACGGGCAACGCGGCGAGGTTGAATCCGACCGCTCTGCCGATGCCCTTCAGGCTGTTGGCCAAGTCTTCCCGGAATGGCAGTTTGCGCGCCTGACGGGCGGCATCGGGATAATGTTTGTGCTCTACCGCCAGAACAATCTCGTCAGCAAAGAATTGCAGCACCGCCAGCGCAACAACGCGAAACAGGAACCAGAAACTCAATATTGCGATCAAGGCAGCGACCGTTGCGCCGGCCAAGCCGGAATCGCTCAGCCCGAAATATTCAAACGCTGGGACCAGTGCGAAATACAGCGCCACACCCAGACCAGCGAAGGCAATCAAGGTCAGCGCGAATGATTTGGCCAACACGCGCAGCACTGCCGGGTCTTTCAACTGAGCGATGCCAAGCAGCAAAGAATTGAGAACAAGCGACATAGCTGGTGGGTGTCGGGGCGTCCGCCTCCCAAGTCAACGGCTTTACACTTGTACTTGGCTAGTTCGCCGCAAGCCGCTAGGCGATTTTTTCAAATTCTCCCCCAAGACACAGGAATAATCGTGACCGAACCTCGTTATGACGTAATCGCCATTGGCAATGCTGTGGTGGATGTAATCGCCTCTTGTAAAGAGGAGCTGATCGAAGAGCTGCAGCTCAATCGCGGCGGAATGACATTGATTGACGAGGCAAAGGCTGACGAACTGTATTCCGCCATGCCACCGGCACGCGAACTGTCGGGCGGTTCGGCTGCGAATACATTGGCAGGGCTTTCGACGCTAGGTTTGCAATGCGCCTTCATCGGACAGGTTGCCGATGATCAGCTGGGCAAGGTCTTCCGCCATGACATGCGCGCCACTGGTATCGATTTCGACACGCCAGCGCGCGAGGGTGAGCCTGCCACTGGCCGAGTCTTGATTTTTGTCACACCCGATGGCGAGCGCACGATGAACACCTTCCTCGGTGCGGGCCAGTTCTTGCCAGCCGAAGCGCTGGATGAAGATCTGATTGCTCAGGCCGCGATCCTGTATCTGGAAGGTTATCTGTGGGATCCGGAAGAGCCACGCAAGGCCATGCGCCGCGCGATTGAGGTGGCCCGCAAGGCCGGTCGTAAGATCGCATTCACGGCTAGCGAGAGCTTTGTGATTGACCGCCACGGCGATGATTTCCGCTCCATGATCGAGGATGGCGTAATCGATATTCTGTTCGTCAATGAAAGCGAGCTGGCCACGCTGACCGGTGAAGATGATTTCGAAACCGGCGTTGCTGCGATTGCGGGCAAAGTGCCCGTTTTGGTCGCGACCAGGAGTGAGCGCGGAGCGATTGCCATCGCCAATGGAGAGCGCGCCGAAGTGGCAGCCGAACCGATCGACAGGGTTGTCGATACAACCGGTGCAGGCGATCAATTTGCAGCCGGGTTTCTATCCGGCTTTGCCCGCGGCGCAGCGTTGGAGGTGTGCCTCAAGCGCGGGGCCATCGCGGCGGCGGAGGTGATCGTGCATTATGGCCCGCGGCCCGAGACCGATATGCAAAAACTGATGGCTGACAAGCTCGGCTAAGGCATGGGTCGATATCGCGGATCTTTGAGGGTGATCATGTAGTCGGTCAACTCGTCGACATGTTGTTCCTCAAGGTCAAAATCCATTGCTTCGGGATAATTGTGCGCGTTCGACAAGAACCGGTGCAGGTTGGCGCGCGTCACGCCTTCGCGGTTGACGATGTCGGAAAAACTGGGCGCATGCGGGTTGGGCGAAAGCACCAGCGGTTTGACCCCGTGGCATCCGGCACAAAGGGCTTGGGCGAAGGTGGGTGGTTCAACTTCGGAAACCTGGTTGAAGCCCGATTGTTCTGACGAGCTATGTTCGCACGCGGCGAGCAAAAAGACTAAGGATAGAATGGCATAGGGGCGCATGGCGTTTCTCCGATCACGATATCAGAGACGCTGGCCCATTGTCGGCGGCGCTTCATTGATCTCAATCAAATTTCCGGCAGTTATTTCCAAGCGAATGCCAAATTTCGGGCGGATCGACTAACTAGGGCGATCCATTTCAATTTTCCCGCTTATCCAATAAAAAATGCTGCCCGTCGGGGGCTAGCGATGTGAAAGAGCGGCGCTCAACCTAACGCGGCGCAGCTGTGAAGGAATATCACTTCGCCCGCTCCGCCTCACGCGCCACTTCTTTTTGGCCAATATCGCGGCGGCAAAATCCGGTCGGGAAGTTGATCGCATCCACCGCCCTATAAGCAGCCTCTTGGGCGGCGGTTACATTGGGCCCAGTAGCGGTGACATTCAGGACGCGTCCACCATTGGCGATCAGAGCGCCATCAGCCAGTTTGGTTCCTGCGTGGAAGACCTTGGCCCCGCCTGCTTCTGCCCCGCCCAGATCGATCGATCCACCTTTGTCCGGTGCCTCGGGATAGCCATTGGCTGCCAACACTACGGTCAGGGCGGTTTGCGTGCCAAAATGTGCTCCAACCTCGGTCAGTCTTCCTTCTGCGCAGGCCAGCATGATTTCGGCCAGGTCACTTTCCAGCCGCATCATAAGCACCTGACATTCAGGATCGCCAAAGCGGCAGTTGTATTCGATCAGTTTTGGCCCGGCCTCGGTCAGCATCAATCCGGCATAAAGCACGCCGGAATAGGGGGTGCCTTCTGCGCGCATGGTGGCAACTGTCGGCTCGATAATTTCGCGTAGGACCTGCGCCTCGAGTTCGGGCGTCAGCACCGGCGCGGGGGAATAGGCACCCATCCCGCCAGTGTTGGGGCCGGTGTCGCCATCGCCCACCCGCTTGTGATCCTGGGCAGAGCCAAACGGCAGGATCGCGGTGCCATCGGTCAGCGCAAAGAAGCTGGCCTCTTCGCCCTGCATGAATTCTTCGATCACAACTTCGGCGCCCGCCTCGCCAAACTTTCCGCCAAACATGTCGAGCAAAGCAGCCTCAGCCTCCTCGCGTGTTTCGGCGATCACCACACCCTTGCCCGCCGCCAGACCATCGGCCTTCAAGACATAGGGGGCGACAAATCCCAGCAGTGCTTCTTGCGCTTCATCCAGCGAATTGGTCCGAACATAGCCCGCGGTAGGGATGCCCGCACGTAGGCACAAATCCTTGGTGAAGCCCTTGCTGCCTTCCAATTGGGCGGCGGCTTGAGAAGGGCCGAAGGTAGCGATGTTTTGCGCGCGCAGGCTGTCGGCCAGCCCATCAACCAAAGGTGCCTCTGGGCCGATCACAACCAGATCCACGGCATTGCTTTGGCAAAAGGCTATCACGGCGGCATGATCGCTGGCATCCAGCGCGACACATTCAGCATCTTGTGCCATGCCCGGATTGCCCGGAGATGCGAACAGTTTGGCGCAGGAGGGGGATTGCGCCAGTTTCCAGGCTAGCGCATGCTCGCGTCCGCCCGAACCCAAGACTAGGATATTCATGCCACCTGCACCTTTCGATGATGATCAATCAAATGGGCTGGTAGCGCGCTCGGTCAAAGGCGACAACGCCGAGCCGCTGACGATCACCGAGATTTCTGGTCTGTTGAAACGAACGATTGAGGACCGGTTCGGCTATGTCCGCTTGCGCGGCGAGCTGTCGGGGGTCAAGCAGGCCGCATCGGGCCATTTCTATTGCGCGCTAAAGGACGAAAAATCCGTTATCGATGGGGTGATGTGGCGCGGCAATGCCGGGCGGTTGGCCTTTGTGCCAGAAGATGGCCTGGAAGTGATCGCCAGTGGTAAGCTGACAACTTATGCCGGGCGCTCTAAATATCAGATCGTAATCGACAGCATGGAGATTGCGGGCGAGGGGGCCTTGCTCGCTTTGCTGGAGAAAACCCGGCAACGGCTGGATGCCGAAGGGTTGTTTGCTAGCGAGCGAAAACGGTCGCTGCCCTTCCTTCCCCGCGTGATCGGGGTGGTCACCTCGCCAACCGGATCGGTTATCCGCGATATTCTGCACCGCTTGGCAGACCGCTTCCCCAGCCAAGTGTTGGTTTGGCCGGTTTTGGTCCAGGGCAACGGGGCAGCCGAGCAGGTAAGTGCCGCAATTCAGGGCTTTTCCGCGATGGAAGGCAGCGTTGACAATCCGCGACCAGATTTGCTGATTGTGGCGCGTGGGGGTGGTTCGATCGAGGATTTGTGGAGTTTCAACGAAGAGATTGTGGTTCGAGCTATCGCAAAATGTACCATTCCGGTTATTTCTGCAATTGGCCATGAGACCGACACCACTTTGGCCGATTATGCCGCTGATCGGCGCGCACCAACCCCTACGGCAGCAGCCGAAATGGCGGTTCCGGTGCGGGCCGATCTGGCCGCTACTATTGCCGATTTGGCCGCGCGTCAGGCCCGCGCGGTGCATCGCCCGGTAGAATTGGGCCGAGAGAGGCTGGAGGCGCGCCTGCGCCGCCTGCCTCAGCCCGCGCAATTGTTGCAACCACAGGCCCAAAGATTGGACGAGCTGAGCGAGCGTTTACGGCGCGGCTTACGCGACCGCGCTGGCTTGGGCCGCGAGAAATTGGCGGCAGCCTCCTCGCGCCTGTCGCCGCATATTCTTTCGCGGGCCTTGCGCGATGCTGAGGCCCGTTTGCGGCAAGCGCGGCTGGTACCCGCTTTGCTGGAGCGTCCCTTTACCCAAAAGACAGAACGCCTTTCGGCTTTGGCCCGGTTGGCGAGCCAGTTTCACCCGCGTAAGCCGCTCGAACGTGGCTATGCTATTGTCAGAGATGCCGCGGGCAAAGTGCTGACGACCAAGGCACTTGCAGAACAGGCCGATGCGCTTAGCATTGAATTTGCCGATGGCGCATTGGATGTGGGCGAAGGAGCATCGGCCACATCGGCTCCACCTGCCTCGGCGCAAAAAAAACCGGCAAAACGATCAAAACCACGCAAAGCCCCATCCGGATCGCCTGCACAAGATGATCTGTTCGGTTAATTGTACGCCAATGTCAGTCTTGCTAAGGACCGTTTCATGTTGATGTCTTCTAACGATGATTGTGCCAAGCTTCAGTACGGCCCCAATGGCTTTCGGGTGTTGCGACCCGGGCAGCATGTTTTTTGCGCTGTTTCCGGTGAGGCGATTCCGCTGGAGGAGCTGCGCTATTGGAGCGTGGAGCACCAAGAGCCCTATGCCTCATGCGAACTCGCGACGCAGCGGCTCGCCGAATCAGCGTGATTAAGCCAGCCTTGGCGCGGCGACTGGAGTGGCTGGCTGCGCTTGCCATAAGTGCAGCGACGGCTCCTGCCCAAGCCCGGATTCCGACCGCTTCCCACGCCAGCTCAGCCCAAGTGCAATTGGATGGAAATTTCATCCAAGGCGGCTGGATGCGCGGTAATGCGGCGGCTGACGTCGTATCGGTGACTGTAGGTGACGAGGCGCTCACTCTTGATGATTCGGGGCATTTTTTCGCCGCTTTTGACCGTGATGCGGCGGCGCAAGTGCAATTGACGCTGACCTATGACGATGGGCGCAGTCATCTCCAAACCCTCAGCATCGCAGCGCGCAAATGGCAGATCGAGCATGTTAATGTTGCCAAGCGTAGCGGCGGTGCCAGCGAAGCATGGTGGAAGAAGCGCGAGCCGGAATGGAACGCCATCCTGGGCGCCCGCGCCAAGCAGACCAATGCCGATGGTTGGCGGCAAAGCTTCATCTGGCCGGTAAAGGGCCGGATCTCGGGCCGTTTTGGCTCTCAACGCATCTATCGCGGCGAACCCGGCAGCTATCACTCGGGACTGGATATTGCGCCGGGTGCGGGCGAGCCCTTCGTCGCGCCGGCCAATGGCGTGGTGGTGTTGGCGGTGCAGGGCTTCAGCCTCGAAGGAAATTTGCTGATCCTGGATCATGGAAATGGCCTCAACAGCGCCTTTTTGCATGCGCAAAGCCTGGCGGTGAGCGAGGGCGATGCGGTGATGCAGGGGCAATTGCTGGGCCGCGTGGGGTCGAGCGGGCGCGCAACCGGGCCGCATCTGCACTGGAGCTTGAAATGGCGCGATGCCCGGCTGGACCCGCTGCTGTTCCTGCCCGATGCTGAATAGACTTAGGTTGGCGATGTGAAACGCCGCCTGTTCTTGCTGGCCATCGTTGCTTTGGGCCTAGCGCCGGGCACGTGGCTCCGCAGCGCGCAGGTCAGCCACACCCAGGCCTTCACCTTCACCGCTACGGCTATGACGGTGGAAGAGTGGTCATCGGGCGGCTTTGCCTTAAAACGGGCCTGGCGTCTTAATAGCCCACACCCTGAGTTCGGCGGCTTTTCCGCTTTACTGTACCTGGGGGATGACCAGTTTTTGGCCGGCAGCGATAAAGGCTACCTGTTTCGTTTTGATCTGGATGCCAAGGGACCAGCGGGAGGCAGCTTCAATCGCATTGGGCCTCAATCAGCGCGCTCCAAGACCGTGGTCGATCTCGAATCGCTTATGCTGAACCCGGATACCGGCCAGTTTTGGGGCGGATTTGAACGCAGCAACACGATTGTGCGCTATTCCCACGACCAGCACGAGCAAGTCCGCGCCCGGCCCCAACAGATGCGGGGCTGGAGCGATAATTCCGGACCAGAGGCGATGACCATGCTGGCCGATGGCCGCGTGATCGTGATCGCCGAGCAGCGCTCTGGCCTTGCCGATGGGGGCCATGAGGGCCTGCTCTATCCCGGCGACCCCACACAGGGTCAGAAGGCGGTGCGCTTTGCCTATCCGGGCGAGGATGGCCACCGGCCCACCGATATGGCTGCTGCGCCCAATGGCAAGGTTGTGCTGGTGCTGCGCCGATTCGAATTGTTGGGTGATCCAAGCTTTACCATCGCGCTGGCCGTGGCGGATCCGGCCAAGATTAGGGCCAACAAAGCCTGGCAGAGCGAGACGGTGATTGCGCTGCCTTCATCATTTCCGCTCGACAATTTTGAAGGACTGGCGCTGGATGGCTCTCGCTCTGACTCGGGTTTGGGTGCGAATAGCACAAGCTGCCGCGTCTGGCTGCTGTCAGACGATAACGTTAGCGCCCTTCAAGACACCATCCTGCTCGAGTTTGAATGGGATCAGTGCGGCGGCTTGGCGGAAACGCCGCAGACAGCAGAGCTCGACACAGAAAAGCCAGACACAGAAAAGGGCGCGCAGACTGCTCTGCACGCCCCTTGATTCTGTTTGCTTGCCCAAGCCCTTTCAGGCCGAGACATAACCAGCCGATTTATGCTGCGTCTGCGCTTTCAGCGGTTTTCTTCAGCTCGCGCTTTACCTTCTGCGCATTTGCAGAAAGCTTGTCGTCGCTGGTCTTCAGCAGCCAATTGTCCAGACCACCATTGTGCTCAACCGAACGCAAACCAGCGGTAGAAACGCGGAACTTGAAGCTGCGATCCAGCTTCTCGCTCATCAGCGTTACCTTTTGCAGGTTCGGCAGGAACACGCGTTTTGTGCGGTTCTTGGCGTGGCTTACATTGTTGCCCGTCATACGGCCTTTGCCGGTCAATTCGCAGATGCGCGACATGGTATATCTCACTCGTTCAAAAAATAGGCCGCAGAAACTAATGCCATCGGCCAAAAGCTATCGGGTTTTCCCGGAAAGGCGCGCGCTTAGCGGTGCAGGGGCGAATCGTCAAGAAAAGTCGACCCGTGAAATTGTTCTTTGATTTTTCTGGGAACCACTTGTGCTGCCCGACCATTGGTTCGGCATGTGCGCGGAGCGATTGCCCGCGCAACGTATATTGGAGGACTACATTATGAAAAAGTTTACAACCGCAGCCCTGACCCTGACCGCAACATTGGGCCTTGCCGCATGCGACATCGACCAAACCGAAGAAGGCTCACTGCCTGATGTCGAAGTTGAAGGCGGCAACATGCCTGAGTTTGACGTGGAAACAGCCGATGTTGACGTTGGCACCGAAGAAGTCACTGTCGATGTCCCAACATTGGATGTAGACATGCCTGATGATGCCGATGGTGAACCAGTCACTGGTAACGAATAAGGGTATAATATGACGGAGCGGGGCACACGTTGGCCCGTTCCGGACCCCATGATGCGCGCCCTCGAGGCTGCGCGCGACGCGGCGGCGGCAGGTGAGGTTCCTGTCGGCGCCGTTGTCGTTTGTGCCGGTGAGGTGATTGCGGTCGCGGCCAATATCACGCGCAACCCTCCCGACCCTACCGGCCATGCCGAGATCAAGGCTCTGCGCAGCGCAGCAGAAAAGCTGGGACAAGACCGCCTCACGCAATGCGATCTTTATGTGACATTGGAGCCATGCGCCATGTGCGCTGGCGCGATCAGCCATGCTCGGATTGCGCGGCTGTATTACGCAGCCTCCGATCCCAAGGGCGGCGCAGTTGAGCATGGCGCGCGCGTGTTCGAACATGCCCAGTGCCTGCACAAGCCTGACATCTATTCGGGTATAGGCGAGGCCGAGGCGGCCGAATTGCTGAGGGAATTTTTCCAAGAGCGGCGGTGAGGGCCCGAGCGTCTGCTTTCGATCCAATTGCGGACGTATAGGGCCTTTCAACTTCCCAATTAGACAACGTCGATCTGGCCGCATAAACCCCGCTGAAAGGTAAAGGGGAATTTCTATGACCAGACAGCAACTGGGTATCGCAACATTCATTGCCGCAGGACTCATACTGGCAGGATGCAATGAAGTTGAAACCGAGGAGCCTAGCAGTGTTGCAGCGCAGCCAGACCCCCTCTTTGGCATGGTTGGAACTATAACTCCCGAGCAGGTTCGTCGCGGAGCTGCTTTAGTCACGCAAGGCAAAGTTTATCAGCTGGGTATTGTTACTGGTGCCGAGACTCCGGCTTGGGGTGATCGGGAGTTCGCGATGCAGGTATTCGACATGGGCGAATTTGGCTCGAACAAGCTCACCGGTCACGACGACAGAGTGGTCACCCACATTGGGATCGGATCCCAGATCGACGGGTTCGGCCATATTGGACTTGACCGAGTGTATTATGGCGGCGTCACCGCAGACGAGATGTTCGCATCCGACGGATTAAAGGTGCACGGCGCGCACAACATACCGCCAATTGCGACACGTGGTGTTGTCATCGACATAGCCAAGCACTTTGAAACCGATGTGCTCGAACCACTCAGCAGTTATGGCGCTGAAGATATTCGCGCCGCGGCAGAGGCGCAGGGGGTTGAAATTCGTCATGGCGATGTCGTTCTGCTTCACACAGGTTGGCTATCGAGAATTGGCGAGGCAGAGATTTTCGGCACACGCCAACCCGGGATAAATTCGGATGGCGCCCGGTATCTTGCAAGACTTGGTGTTGTAGCCGTCGGCTCAGACACGCCGGGCCTGGAGTCTGATGCGCCGAACGAGGAGGGCGCCGCGTTTCCTGTGCACGCCCATTTGCTGGCCGAAAAGGGCATTCACATCCTTGAGAATATGAACACCGCAGAACTGATCGCCGATAATGCGAACGAGTTCTTCTTTGTTTTGGGAACTCCCCGACTAGAAGGTTCTGTTCAAGCGATAATCAATCCGATCGCCATAAGATGACAATCAATGACCGTTTCCGACCCACCAGCCGACAAACGTCAATACTGCTGTGACAGCTAAGTCTCCTTGGTCAACTCCAGCAACCGCGCCCGGGTTTCATTGATGCGCCGTTGAAGCGATGGTGGAACGCCGTTGGTATAAGCTTCCCTGAAGCTACCCTCGGAATATTCAAGTGCTGCCATCAAATCCTGTGCAGCAGCTCGGGCCGCAGCGCCGTCGGTGCTCCCCAATTCGTTGATCCAAATCGGTGCTGAATGTGCGAAAGGAAAGAAGCCCATGCTGGGCCATGCTGTTTCGCCGCCCACTGCACGAGCAGCGATCCAGCCTCCTTGCGGCAAAGTCACCGTTCCCGAGTAGCTCTTCTTGCCCCCACCTTCGAATCCTTCAAGCGCCTCAACAATCTGGCCATTTACAATGATCTCGAGTTTTTCGACCGACCGAACGCTGACCAGGTTGATTGTCCAATTCTGCGTTCCGCCCTCAACCACATCGCCTGGCTTTCTTTCATCCACTTCGAACATCAGTCCAGGACCGGTTGAAAGAAACCCGCGCCCTTCACGAACCTGATCGTTCGCTGCGTTGTATCCATCACCTTTGTTTGAAGCAGGCACGTAAGCGCGCGCGGTTCCAATGGCCGGAGCGCGATAAAAGTTTGCCATCATATCCGTGCCGGACGTGGCCGGCATGGTGCGCCCCATATTCAAGAAACGATACCAGACCTCCGAAGTCCCGAGCGGACTTGTCCATTGGCATACCAGCTCGATCCCGATGCCCGGCTTGAGCACCCCGTCCAAAACCAGCTCAAGCGGAAGAGGGTTCTCTTGCAAATCAATGAATGGATCAACGTGCCCATCAATAGGATGGACATACGTCGCAAGTGCGCCGCGAGCGGTCGCAAACGCGATAGCCTGACCATTGTTCAAGTCCTGATCAGTGTAGACGGGCCGTGATGGGCCAAAGAACCACGGATTGAACGCCGTCTCGAGGCCTATCATTCCGACATGCCCGTGAAAATTTGATCGCACCTCTTGCGACAGCATTGCTGTGGTCCCGTCATCGGCCGAGGCTCGTTGACCGATGCGCTCTGCATCGATGAAGCGGTTGACCTGGTTCCAGGCCATTGGGCTTGCAAAATCGAGGTCCTCTCCGCGCATCAACGGCAATAGGTCCTTTACCTCAAGTTCAGTCACCCCACTGGCATTCAAATGGACGTGATTATCTATAGAAGCATATCCTGCCTCGGCTGGGTCCCAGATTGTATCGATCTTTAGAACAACTTCAGTGGTCTGACCTGCACGCACCTCGAATGATGCTTGGGCAGGAATTGAAAATGGTCCATGTGTCGCGACGACCTGGTACTCTCCATCTGGCAACGTCAAATCAAGATTGCCATCCGAATAGAAATACGGCGCGCCGGATTGGTTGTCGACGAAGGTTGGGCCCTCGGGATTAGCAACCGGGTGGCCATCAGCACTTCGCAGAGAAATTCGAGCAGGAATCGAGCTGTTGTTACTGTTGCTGGTCATCATCGCCAACTGGCCAGTCGCGGTTCCATAATCCCAGTGATCGATATCAACCTGCTCTGGTGTTCCACCTGCGGCTCCGATTTTCATCAGAACAAATTGCTGTTCGGCATCCACCTCAACAAAGTAGACAATACTACCATCGCCGGTGAAGGCCGGGTGCAAAGATCGACCTCCTGCCGCTGTCAGCCAGCGAGGTAATTTGGTGTGGTCTGCATCCACCACAGCGAGGCGGAGTTTGTTTCCATCGGCGACCGAATAGACAATCGACCGGCCGCTAGGGTGGACGTCTGGGTCAAGGTTAGCCATCCAGCCCTGCTCGAATACTATCCGATCCGCTTCTCTGTCAGGCTCTGCTATCCGGATGACACTCATCGCCCCTTCTGCCGATGAATAGACGAGGCTTCCGTCGCGCATCGCACGAGATCCGCGTTGGACCCGCGCTGTTGTAATTAGCTCTTCCTCTTCGCCTGTCGTGAGGTTGCGCTTCCAGATTGTTAAAGTCCCAGCACGAGCCGAGGTGTAGTAGAAAGATTGCTCGTCAGCTCCAAATTCCGGGTCGAGCTCAATAGCAGGGCTGTCAATGACGGTTTCCGACCCATCGTCGAGCCGCCGTATAACAATCGAGGTGTCATCACCTTTGTCGCGCACAAATGTCAAATGCTGGCTATCAGGCGACCACCGTGGCCGACCGTCTATCTCTGCCCCATCAGTAATACGGTGAGCAACGCCGGTTGATAGGTTGAGTACCCAAATCCAGCCCTGATGAGAGAACGCTACGCGTGACCCATCTGGCGAAGGTGCCGGGTTGATTGGCCCGGATGAGAAGATCGGGAGATTTTCCTGCTCCAGGTAAACTTGATGAGAGAAGCCTTCCACCTTGGGATAATGGTTGGTCCACTGCGCCGAAAGTGAAGTGGCCACACATCCTGCCGCGAGTGCAATTGCAATTCTTGCCAGCTTCTTCTTCAAGATAATCCCCCATGCCTGATTTGGTTATGAGTATGTCAATATACTCCAAATTGCGAGGACCGTTAGAAAGGCGCGCAAACGCTGTGCCGAAAAGCGAGCCGAGAAAAATGGAGAGTTGCCGCGCGCTATTTGAAGAAACTGCGCTTCCAGTAGCGCATGACTATAGTTGCGCCCGACTTTACTAGGTCCGCTTCCCGCCCCAATTTCAGAGCCTATAGCCCGCGCCAGATTTTGGCCGGCGTGTTGTCATCAGCGCCATAGCGGCGATCATCGCAGCGCGTGGGGCGGAACCGCTTGGAATAGCAGAGCCGCAATTCCCGCAACCAACCATTATTGCTCAGCCGGACGCCGATATGGGCTGGCTCCCAGCCGCCATTAGCATCGGCAAAGGCCTTGCGAATGTCACCCGCCGTCAAGCCGTCCTTGCGCGATAGGCGGTCATAATCGGGTATGCGGTAGGAATTCCATAGGATCCGCGTCACTTCAAAATAGGTTTCTGGCCGTTTCGTCATGCAGCTGCCGTGCTTGACCCATTGCCGCGCCATCAGCCGGGCAGAGGGGATCATGCACATATTCTTGCGCGCCTCGGTCGGGGTCAGCCGTGCGGGCGCGGGGCAATATTGCGGCCAGCTTCTGCCTCCATCGGGCCAAAAGCCATGCACCACCAAGCCAAAGCGGCCATTGCGGCCTGAACATTGCGCCGCATGACTGCGCTGGGTTTCTTTGCCGCGACAAAAGCTGGGCGACCAGCTGAGCGCCATCGTATAGCCGGTGACGGGCATCACGCGCGAGGGCGCATCCTGGCGCACCTCGGGCACATTGGGCGCTGCTGGCAGGCGGCATTGATAGGCTTGGGCAGCAGCATTTGCGGGCAAAGCCAGCAATATCAGCGCCCAGACAAACCCCATCTTCATAGCGGCGTGAAATCGAGCCCGATGTCCGCTGCAGGCGCGCTTTGGGTGAGGCGTCCAACCGAGACAAAGTTCACCCCCGTGGCCGCTTTGGCCTTGATCGTGTCCAGATTGATCCCGCCCGAGGCCTCGGTCGGGACACGGCCCGCTACGAGCGCCACTGCTTCGCGCAATGTATCGGGCTCCATATTGTCGAGCAGCAGCCGCGTAGCGCCCGCCTTCAGCGCGGGCTCGATCTGGTCGATCCGGTCCACTTCACAGATGATCTCTTTCACACCTGCGGCCACGGCGCGGCGCACCGCCTCGCCGACATTGCCAGCCACCATGACGTGATTGTCCTTGATCATCGCAGCGTCCCACAGGCCCATTCGGTGATTGCTGCCACCGCCCATACGAACCGCGTATTTTTCCAAGTGGCGCAGGCCCGGAATGGTCTTGCGCGTGTCGAGCAGGGTGCACTCGGGATTGTCCATCGCGTCGACATAGTGGCGCACCATGGTGGCGATGCCCGACAGATGCTGGACAGTATTGAGCGCGCTGCGTTCCGCCGTCAGCATGGCGCGCGCATTGCCCGATAGCCGCATCAGATCGGTCCCGGCCTCCACCGCGTCTCCATCTTGCACCAGCAGCTCGATCTCCACCTGAGGGTCGAGCGCGCGGAAGAACGCATCGGCAACCGGCAGTCCCGCCACACGGATGGGACCGCGGCTGTCCATAACGCCAGAGAAGCGCGCGTCGGCAGGAATGACACTGTCGCTGGTAACGTCGCGCCCGCCACCGGGCAGGCCATCGCCCAGATCCTCGGACAGGGTGTCGCGGACGAATGTTTCGAGATCGAAACCGGTTAGACAAAAGCTCATAGGGATCTAATAGATCGCTGTGCCAGTACCGCAAGCGCGTGTTTTTTGCGCGGTGCCTGCGTACTGCGATATCCTCGGCCCATGGCGGGCCTGAGGCCGGCCACTTAGTGCACGAAACGCGCCACAACGTCGCGATAGGAACGCGATACTTTCACCTCGGCACCCGAATCCAGCACCAGGAAGCATTCGCCATTGGTGTGCGGTTTCACCTGACGCACTTGATTGAGATTGACGATGGTCGAGCGGTGCACGCGTTGGAAGGTGCGCGGGTCCAGCCGCCGCTCCAGATCCTTCATCGTTTCGCGTAAGATCAGCGAATTGTCGCCGGTATAGATGCACATGTAATCGCCTGCGGCTTCGATATGCTCGATCGAATCCACCTCGACCCGGAAGATCTGGCCGCGGTCTTTGACATTGATCAGCTTTTCGAAGCGATCGACGCTTTCGCCCTCACCTTCGGCCAATTCTTCGGCCCGGTCTGGCGCCACTTCATTCAGCACATTTTTCAGCTTGTCCGCTTCTTCGGAAGACTTCTTTTCGGCCAATCGTACGCGGACGCGCTCGATCGTGTCGGCCAATTTGTCCTCATCCACCGGCTTCATCAGATAATTAACCGCATTGGCTTCGAAGGCGCGGATCGCGTGTTCTTCATAGGCGGTCACAAACACGATCAAAGGCGGCTCGATCTCCATAATCCCTTTGACCACGCTAAACCCGTCAAAGCCGGGCATCTGTATGTCGAGAAAGACCAGATCGGGCTTGGCCGTCTTGATCTTGCGAATAGCGGAGCGGCCATTCGAGCATGTGTCGATGATCTCGACATCGTCAAACTGTTCCAGCCTCAGCTGCAAACCCTGAATGGCCAGCTTTTCATCATCAACAAGAATTGTGCGAATAGTCATGCGTTGGATCCAATTGCTCGCCCGGCTGCCGCTTGGGTTGGGGGAGCAGCAGTTGCGGGACTTAGGGGGGTAAAGGGTTTTTGTTCGTTCAACTGATCGGGGTTTTCAGGCGTCGAGGGTTGGAAGGGGATTTCAATCAACACGCTAAAGCCTCCTGCCGGATCAGATTGTGTCTCGAAGCGATGGTCCTTGCCATAGGCCTGCGTTAAACGGTTGCGAATATTGGCGAGACCGACGCCGGTGGACATGGTTTCGCCCGGTCTGCCCGTGGCATAATCGAACAATTCATCGGGAATGGCGCGGTCGGTGCCGGGTCCGGTATCCTCAATGGCGATCTTCAAGCGGCCGCCAACAACACGGGCGGACAGTGAAATACTGGCGCCCTCTTCTTGCGGAGAGACCGCATATTTGATCGCATTTTCGATCAAGGGTTGGAGCAGCATGCTGGGCAATTTTGCCTGCAGCGCCTCTTCCTCAATCGCAAAATGGGTGCGCAACCGCTCTTCAAAGCGCATCCGCTCGATATCCAGATAAAGCTGCAGCGTTTCCACCTCTTGGTCCAGCGTCACTTGGCTGCCCGGCTCTGCCACCAGAGTATGGCGCAAGAAACCACTCAACCGGGTCAGCATCGCATTGGCCGGTTCGGTCTGCTTCAACAGCACCAGCGTGCTGATGGAATTGAGCGTGTTGAACAGGAAATGCGGGTTCAGCTGATACCGCAGCATGGCCAATTGGGCGCTGGTTGCCTGCGCCTCCAACCGTTCTAGCCTGCCGGCTTGCTGTTCGACCGTCAGGAAGTAGTTGATGGCGTAATACAGCGCGCTCCAGCCGCCCAGTAGGGTCAGCGGGATATAGCTGAGGCCGATAAATCGCTGGGCAAAGGTAGTCTCGGATGTTCCGGCGTAATAGATCCCCTGTACCCAGGCATCGATTGTGCCATGCAGGATCACCGCACCCACCAGCACCATCGCAGTGGTACCCCAGGTGAACAGCGGCTGCTTGCTGATCAGCTGGCGATAGATGACCGAGAGCACCAGGCTGATCGAGAAGCCGGTTATGGTCGTCACCAAAATCACCGCCAGCAAATCGAGTGGCTGGCCATTGGCCAGCGCCGAAACCGCGCGCAGCAAAAAGGCGCCGCCCCAGCCTGCCAGCTGGAGGTTCCAGAAAGCCCTGTTCTTATTATCGAAGAACGGCGTAGGACGGATCTGCAGAACAGCCATGAATTGCGGTCTTAGCGCATTTGCCAGTCTGTTGCAGTTTGTTTTGCGACATATTGTCTTGCGCGCTACACTGCTGGCCTGAGGAGAATGATGATGGGCTCAACCACTGACACATTGAAGCACGCCCCCGAACGGGCAAAATTCACCGCCATGGTGGATGGCACGGCCGAGGATTGGGCCATTATCGGAGGTGAATACCGCAATTTTGCCAAGGGTGTAGCTGATCGCGTGCTTGATCACTTGAGCCTGCTGAAGGGCGATTTTGGCGGCTTTCCGGTCGACCGTCTGGAGCATTCTTTGCAAACCGCGACTCGCGCGCACCGCGATGGTCGCGATGAACGTTATGTCACCATGGCGCTGTTGCATGACATTGGCGACACCTTGGGAACATACAATCACCCCGACGTGGCTGCGGCAATTTTGAAGCCATTCGTTTCAGAAGAAGAGCTTTGGATTTGCGAAAAGCACGGTGCCTTCCAGGGTTATTTCTATTTCCACCATGTCGGGATGAACCGCGACATCCGCGAGCAATATCGCGGCCATGAATCCTTCGAGGCGTGTGCGCATTTCTGCGAAAAATATGATCAGGCTGCGTTTGATCCCAATTATGACAGCGCGCCGCTCAGCTTCTTTGAGCCCATGGTTCGCCGGGTGATGGAGAAGCCGATCAACTCGATGTATGCGAAAGTCACCGAAGAATAGGCCATTTGGCCTATGGGATTTCGCGCCGGAAATGGGTTGACCAGTCGGCCGTTCTGCCATCCTTTTGCACGGCTTTGACCTGGGCCAGTTCGGCGGTGATATTCTCGACCCGCTCGTCCCATCCGTCATGGGTGCGCTTGCGCAAAAGGCCCCCGCCATGTTTGGGCCCCCACTTCTGCATAAAGCGTATCGCTGCGGCAGGATCATAACCGGCATTGACCAGCAACCACGGCATCAAGCGATCGGCCTCCCGCTCGGTCAACCGGATCGCCTTGCGCTTGCGTCCTTGTGTGTCGAGCCACTGCTTGTGGCCCAGAATATTGTGCGCCAATTCATGCGCCAGGGCGGCGGCCAATTCGTCATCGGCATAGGCAAATCCGGGGAAGTTGCGGCCCAAGATTACGCGTGATCCATCCGCCAGCGCCTGCTTGCTCTTGCCGCTTAGCTCGAACCGGCTGGCGCAGATGTCTGTGCCTTCAACGGTATGAGTCTGGCCATCCTCCAATTCCAGACCAACCGACCCATCCGCCAACAGCGATTGCTCGACAGCGTCATGCACGCTGGCCAGACGCTCCCAATCGGAATGGGTCTTGGCAGGCATATCTGCCAGCGCCTTTTCGTCGATGGCCAAAGCCTCGGCCATAAGGGGCAATTGCGCATGCGATGCGGGCGATCCGGCGGCAATGGTGTAAATCGCAAATTCGCTCGACAGCCCCAGCGCCTCGCGGATTTGCGCTGGATTGCGATAGCCTGCCAAATCGACCAATTGCAGGCCGATTGAGGGTACTGTCTGCTCGCAATAGGGCGCATTGGCCGACACCAGCTTCCAACCGATGTCCTGCATGCGTTGATCCTGCGCGCGGATCTGCATGAGCGTTCGCGACAATTCGTGATTGTCATCGCGTGCTTGGGTGGCGGGTGTCAGGGCGGCGACGAGTGCCAGCGCCACAAGGCTGAGCACGCCAGACTTTTTCCGACGCACCTGCGCCATGGGCAGCACACGTGCATTCGGCCAGACCGGCGTTGCAGCCTTACGGCACTGCATTATCCCTCGGTCTCGTTAATGGCTGATTTTAGACCATTATAGCCCACCGCGCCTTCAAACGCGCGATCGCCAGTCACCCAGCTGGGGGTTCCGGCAAAGCCCAATTGCTGGGCCAACGCCTGCGTGCGAGCGAGCTCTAGCTCCACCTCTTGCGAGGTGCCATCTTGCTGCGCCTGCTCCATATCCAGACCGGCGGCCACAGCGGCCGCATTGATGTTTTCAGGCGTGGCGGGTGCGCGCTCGAACATTGCGCGATGGAAGGCGGCATATTTGCCCTGTTTGGCAGCCGCCAGCGCCATGCGTGCCGCCAATTCGCTGCCGTTGAAGATAGGAAATTCGCGTATCACGACTTTGAGTTCGGGATCTTCTGCGATCAGCCGTTCCACATCGAGCATGCTCTGCCGGCAATAGCCGCAATTGTAATCGGCAAATTCGACCAAGACCTTTGAGCCTTCAGGATTACCCAGCACAGCGCCCGGGAACGCCACCGTTACTTCATCGGCCACTTGCGACAATCGGATGGCCGATTCATTGCGCTGATAGGCTTCGGCCATTTCGGGCAAGATTTGCGGGTTCTCGAGCAGATAGCTTCGGGTTTGTGCGTCACCCAGCCCGCTGAACGACCACGCCGCGGCGCCCATAAATCCGCACACAATCGCGATTCCCGCGGTCAGCAAAGTGCTTTTCATAGTGTTTTCCATAGCTGCCCCATAGACGCCCCCCGAGGGGTTGGCTTCAGTTCCTGTCTCGTATCTGTTCGAGTGCGGCCCGCGCCTGCAAAGCGATGTCTTGCGCTCTGATCCAATCCGGTGTGCCCGGCTCCAACCCTGCTTCGGCCACTTGCGCGCTGCGCAGGGCATCGGGATAGCGCCGCGTCATCACTTGTTGTTCAGCGCTGGCCAACCTCGCGCGCGGCTGGTCCCCCTTGGCGGCATAGACCACGCCCAGCTGATACCAGGCGAAGGGATTGAGTCGGTCGCGCGCCACGGCGGTGCGCAGCACTTGCTCGGCCTCGTCAAATCGGGCCGGATCTTCGGTGGCAATCAAGGCATGGCCCAGAATGGATGCGATCAAGGGCTCGTTGCCGCTCAACTCGGTTGCCCGCCGCAGCGATTGCAAAGCCTCCTCCGGACGCCCGGATTCGAGCAATATCTGACCGTGGAGTTCAAGAAAATAGGGATCGGACGGGTCTGAGGCCATCAGGTCCTGTGCTTCAGCCAAAGCTTGTTCCACCAGCGCGTCCTTGTGAAAGGCATAAGCACGCGCATAGCGTGCTGGTACGCTGGTGTCAGACAGCGGATATCTGTTGACGGTCTGCTGCGGGGTGGAAAGATAGCCGAACAGTTTGGCCTTCACCCGGACAAAGCGCGCCTGCAAATCAGGGTCAACTGGCGTGTCCCAAGCAGGGTCAACAATATAGCTTTCTCGCAGGGTCGCGATCCGGTCACCCGACATTGGGTGGGTGCGGGTAAAGGCGCTTTCGTCATCTTGGCTATAGCCATAGCGGAATTCCCGATTGCGCAGCTTGCCAAAGAAATCGAGCGAACCCCGGCCCGAAATGCCCGCTTCTGAAAGGAATTGTGCGCCCGCAGCATCGGCAGCGGATTCTTGCACCCGGTTAAAGGCCAAAAATTTGCCCAATGCGGCGCGTTGTCCAGCCTGAAAAATGCCGATGGCTGCATCGCCTGCCCCGGCAAGAGCAGCCCCGACTCCCAGCAGCAGGCTGAGGATCGAGATATTGCTGGCTGCGCTTGCGCCTTCACTGAAGCGGACAATATGGCCGCCGGTGATATGGCCGATTTCGTGAGCAATCACGCCCTGCACCTCCAAGGCGCTGTCAGCGGCGTTCAGCAGCCCGCTGTGCATATAGACAGCTTGTCCACCAGCAACGAAGGCGTTGATCGATGGATCGTTGATCAAAACCATGTCGACATTGCCCCGTTCCAACCCGGAGGCCTCGACCAACGGTTCTGCCATATCGTTCAACAAAGCTTCGGTTTCGGCATCGCGCAGGATGGACTGCGCCAACACTTGTTGCGTGGGCAGGGCTATCGCGATGAGGGCGACGAGCAGATGGCTCAGGAAACGCATAGGGGGGTGCTAACGTGATTTGGGCTGAACAGGCAATGAAGAATGCGCTTAATCGCGGTCACGCGATTGCGGGTTGAGGGCAAACTCCACCGCCATTTGATGCAGATCGGTTCGGCCGCGCCACGGGCTAGCCAATTGGATCAGCGGGGCCGAATGGTCCATCCCCGGATAGTAACGGGTTTGCACTTTGGACTCAGCCTGATCCAGTCTCTTGGCCAATTCGATCGAGTTTCGAGGATAGACAACCGTATCATCCTCGCCGTGGATCAACAGCATAGGCGGAGCCTGTTCAGTAACAAAGTTGACCGGCTGCGTGGCTTGCGGGTCAGCAGCGGGGCCAAAGCTGTTGATGGTCGATTCGCTATCGAATGGAAAGAAATCATATGGACCCGACAGGCCGATAACTCCGGCGATATCGTCCTTCGCCATACCCTCTGCGCCCAGCCATTGGGGGTCCAGCGCCGTCATTACGACATTGTACGCCCCGGCGGAGTGTCCCGCGACGACGATGTGATCAGGGTTGCCGCCATGCTCGGCGATATTGGCCTTGGTCCAGGCCATCGCGCTGGCGGTGTCTTCCAACATGGCTGGAAAAACGACATCGGGAAACATCCTGTACCCGGCCAACACGACCACAAAGCCTTCCGGGACAAAGGACCGCGCGATGAAGTCATAGTCATCCGGGTTTCCATCGCGCCAACTGCCGCCATGCACGAACAGCAGTACTGGCAATTGAGAGGCGGGAGATTTCTCGGGGCGATAGACATAGATCTTTTGCGCAGGCTCCAGCCCAAAACGGGTGGCCTCAACTGCGAGCGCATCGCGCGCGCCACCAGTCAATCGGTCGACTGTATTCAAGACGGCGGGGCCATTGCGATTGATTGCCACTTGCAGGCCAATGCCCGCAAGCACCACCACCGCGATGATCGTTCCCACTATCCAGACCATCACGCGCTGCCTTTTCGATTGTGCCAATGCAATTTCCTGCCAGTTTGCGGTCAAGCGCTCCCCAACTTTCAAGCCATTGGTCGCAAACCAAAAGCCAAGGACGCCTGCCGGATAAATTCCTGCAAGCGCCCGATAGTGGCTGAATGCGGCCGCGTATAGTGCGCTAAGCCGATAGGATGTCGTCCGCTTGCCGCTTGTCTTAGGCGACCAGTTTGCGGGCAGCGCGCTCGATCAGCGGAATATCGCGCTCGATCTCGCCCAGAACCACCACGTCACCTTCTTCGGTGCGGCGGATCATCACCAGGGCAAATTCGTCGCCCTCGGCTGGAATGTCTTCAAACCCAAGCGGTGCGATTTCGCGCAATTTCTTGGCCAAAGCTTCGCGTGGCGAATCGGCTGGTTCGACCGATTTGCCCGCTTCTTCGCGGCGCAACTGACGCTCAGCTGCGACCGTGCCTTTCAAGCCGCCCTCGGCCTCTGCCAGGAAATTGGCAAGTGACCCACGTTCCACACCAATGCGATGAGCATGGCTGAGCACTGTGGCATATTCGGTCAATCGGGTTTTGTCGTATTCAGCGCCAAACACCAGTTTCACGATAGGCGTCATGGGCGCACGTTCTTGCACGCTCAATCCGCTTTCGGCGACGAGCTCATTATAGTCCTCGGGCTGTTCTTTGGCAGCAATCGAGAAGTCATAGGCGCGGCCAACAGCAGCATACAAAGCGTTCCGGCTGCGATCCTCGCAATTGTTGGCGGTTTGGGCGAGCTCGCGCGCTGATGCCAGATAGTCATACAGACCGGCATCATCGCTCAATTGCTCGGCGCTCAGCTCCAGCACATCGTCGGGCTCGTCAAGATCGGCCACAGGCAATGTTGTCGCTAGCGGTGCCACCACTTCGGGCTCAACTACCGCGGGTGCAGCTGTTTCGGTTTCAGCAACTTCCGGAGCGACCAATTGCGGCGCCTCATCTGCCTCGACCGGTTCAACGCTGTCCTGCTCAAATTCTGCTTCGGCTTCATTGTTTTCAGTCGCCTGCTCAAAAGGAGTGCCGAATGCGCCCGCGTCAAACCCAATGCTGGGGTCTGATGCGATATTCGGCCTGGCGTTGGCTTGCCAATCATCAACTGGCTCTTCCCCATCAACTGGTTCGCCGGAATTGTTCGCGTCAAGCGCGTCCAGATCAATCGCTTGCGTCTTCTTTTCGGGGATAGAGATGTGGTCGGTCAGCGATGCAAAATCGTAATTTGCCTCTTCCTCACCCTCTTCATCCTCGTCCTCATCATCCAGCCCATATTGGCCAAAGTGAGGCAGCGGCAGATCGGTATCGGCATCATCGGGTGCCAGGCTGGAGTATTGTGGTGCCTGAGCGCCAATATCGGCCACCTTCTCGTCTTCAGAAGGAACGTCAGCCCAATCGGTAACCGGGCCGGTGTTGTGCTTTTGCGGCTCGTCTTCTTCTTCAACTTCCAGCGCTTGATCGATTTCCAGCAGCAATTCGTCGGCTGTGACCTGATCGGCGATCTCTTTCCAATTGATCACGCCATAGATGAAGTCGATCGTGTCATCATCGCTCGAATATGGGAGCAAGATACCGCGATACATGATGGTCAGCCCGCGCTGATTGACGAATTCGGCCTCAAATCCAATCGGAGCCTGATTGGCCAGAATTTGCATATAGTGGTCGGTGATGCGGCTCAGCAAAGAGCGTGCCGGCACGTCGGACAGCTTGGCGATATCATCATCGGTACCGCATTCAGCTGCGATTTCGTCGCCCAGAAACTGGACCAATGGATCTTCGATCCCTTGCGAGAAATCGAGCAGAACGCTGTAGGGACCAAAGTCGTCCAGCTTTTCGGGCTCAAGGACCTCGATAGAGGGGAAGTTTCGGTCACCCAGAGTGCTGGCCCAATGGTTGTAAGCGCGCACTTGCATGCGGCGTTCGTCTTGTCCGATGGCTGCAGGCGGCAAATCGCGACCTGCCTCCTCTTCCCCAAGGTCGAAGTCGACGGCGTCGTCGTTTATGTCTGACGCATCAAAAGTGCCGCGTAACGTATCCATGACCATTAAAGCCCCTGCATTGGTAATTGCAGGACCGGTTTTGGCGCGACATGGTAAACATTGCGTTAAGTTGTGCCCAAATTGTGAAGTCTTGCTTTTCGGCGGCCATAAAGATGTAATGACGTCACGACATCCGTGCGCCACTTTACAGCAGGTAACGCATCCGTATCGTCAGGTTTTCTCCCGCCCCGCTATAATCAAAAACTGCGTCTTTGAACTTGGGCGGCCCCATTCTAACCTTGGCGTCACGCGAGAAGCCAAAGCCTTCTTTTGGCATCATACCCAGCGCGCGATCGGCTTTGCCATTGTCATTCTCGTCATGCAGCAGTGCAACGGCATATTTGCCGGGTTTGACGCCAACAAAGCGCAATTGAACATTTTGGCCAGCGGGCACGACAGTCCGGTGGGATTGCGGATCCTTGCGGCACCTTGGGAAGATATCCTCATTGGTTGTCATGCAGGCCCGGATCACGCCTTTGGTTGACCGCATATTGGTTATGGTGATGACAATCTCGCCCTCGGCCGGAGCGGCAGTTGCCGCGGCTTGGGTTGCGGGCGTTGCGGCCACCAACAAGCTGGCGGTACCGCACAGAGCCAATCCGCTGACAGCTTGGATGCAGCGGGCTGGCTTCATGTTGATGACGCCCTTACGCGTGGGCCGGAAATTTTGTCCGACAGGCCGCGGTCGGTTCCGCACAGCCTGTCCCAAAAACGAAAATACAGTCCGAAGTTGCATAGATATTGCTCGTGATGCCTCTCGTGATGGCTGGCCGTTATCAGCCATTTGCCGAATGGGGAGTGAACAAGCCAGCGCGGAAACATCTCCCAGCCCATATGATTGGTGATGCCCATGATCGTCATAATGGTCAAAACCAGCCCCAAAACTCCGATGTGGATCGGGATGATGAACACTAAGGCGGGTATCACAACTGCGCCGGTTACAGCCTCGACCGGGTGAAAGCTCATCGCGGTCCATGCGGTCGGCGGCTTGCTGGCATGGTGCACCGCGTGGGCGATCCGAAACCATTTGGGCCGATGCATCCATCGGTGCGTCCAATAAAACCATGTGTCGTGCGCCAATAGATACAGCAGCAAGGACGCGGGCAAATACCACAGCGGATAGGCGCCCCATTCGGTATAAATCTGGGTCCACCCGGCATTTTGCCAACCCCAGGCGACAATCCCGGCTGGCACGCCATAAATGGCGGCTGACGCCAGCGACCAGGCAATCTCTGCCCGAATCTGACTGCCCAACTTGGTATAAAGGCCCGGCCTGACCTTGCCCGTAATCCACGCAAACATCCCGCTGGTCATGAGATAACGCAGCGCGACGATGGCAGTCATGGCTGCCGCAGAAAGAACAATGGCCCAGATCATGGTCATCGCCTTATGCCGCACTGCGCGTGAGTGCGACAGGTGCAATCTGCGCTATTTCGCGTTCACCGCCTGGGCATAGCGCGCATCGATCTGGCCATGATGGCGTCGCAATGCGGCCCTCGCCAAACGCTCCACCTCAACCTTGCGCCGTGCCGCGGCCAACGGCAGCAGCGGGGCGGTGCGCAATATCTCTGCATCATAGCCATCTGCCACAATCACGCCGCAGCTGTCGGGCGAATATCCTTCACCTTCCAGCGGAGCACGGTCCAGATCGGGCGGCACGCCCCAATAAAACCGGTCACAATGATCCAGATAATCGGGCCATTTGCCGTCCCCTAAAAGGTCCGAGCGGGCCACCTTGATCTCAACGATGATGACATGCCCCTTGGCATCAATCCCCATCAAATCGGCGCGGCGATTGTTGCGCAGCGGCATTTCGCCCAGGCACCAGATGTCATTGCGAGCGAACATACGCGCAATCCCGCGCGCCACCGCTTCGGCACTATGATCGCTGGTCGGCACAGGGCGAATCTCACCCGGCTCGGTTGGTGCATCATCGAGTTGCGAATCGACTTTGGTTGTGGGTTGTTCGGCCATACCCCTTTCTGGAACAGACACGGAACACGGTCAAGCCTCTGGTGTCAGCTGGCTGGTGCAGGTCTGCAATTGGCCGGGGAGTGATCAGGCGAAGATCTGCAAATCCTCTGGCAGGCACAGCGCCATCAGCGATTGCCGGACAGCATGATATTCGCGCCACAGTGCCAGCGCGGGCGCGGTGGTGTCCTGACCGCGCGCCTCGATTGCCAGCAGAGCCGTCAGGCCGGGCTGAACGATGGCGTCCAGATCTTCCAGCCCTTGTTCGGCCAATTCCTGCTTCAATGGCCCAGCCAGAACGATCGCATTGGGGAAAGCGGCAATTGGGCCGGTGTAATCCTCATGCGCCAGATGCGCCATGGTGCCGATCAACTGGGCTGTTTCATGCATGGCCTCCCATTTCCGGCGCAATGTTTTGGGCGCAGACATACTGTCCGAAAAGGCGCTTTGCATGGCGCGGGCTTGTTTGGGAGATTGAAAGGCTGACATGATGGTTGATGCGATAAACCGAGTCGCATTGCCAAATTGCTAACAAACGATGCAGGCGGGCATGGGAGCCGCTGCAGGGGGCACGCTTAAAGGGCGTGCGTTTTTTGTTGGCGCGGGGCTGGGGCCTTTGCTAAGCGCCGCGCCGGAAATGAACGCGCATGGGTTTCATCCTGCGCTCAGCACCCGTAGCTCAGCTGGATAGAGCGCTGCCCTCCGAAGGCAGAGGTCACAGGTTCGAATCCTGTCGGGTGCGCCATCTCCTTTTACTACAGTCAGGATAGAGATATCAGGCCGCAGCAGGGCAGTATTGCCGCACGTAATCGCCATGTTCCTTCATATTTTGGACCAGGAAGCGGATCGACTTTTCCATCTCGTTGAGCTCGCCCAGGGTCTCTCTCTGATCCAAAGTGTCGGCCACGGGATTGTGGCCCTGCATCGCTATGCCTTGTCCCATCATCACCGCTGCCCAGCTGGTCTCTGTGAACAGTTCATCCTCTTCGCGAAAAATCAACCCATTGGCTTGAAACAGATCCATCTTTTCTTGCAGCGTATCAGGCACGCTCATCGTGCGGCAATAGTTCCAAAACTCGGAATCGTCGCGACTGGTGGCGTGATAATGCAAGATCAGAAAATCGCGGATGCGCGCATATTCCTTGGTCGTCAGCCGGTTGTAGGTCGCCTCCATCGACGGTGTGATGCCATCCAGGGAAAGCATGGCCATTAATTTGTCGATGCCCGTGTTGATCAGGTGGATAGAGGTGGATTCCAGCGGCTCCATGAAGCCCGCAGACAGACCCAAAGCGACCACATTCTTGTTCCAGAATTTTTTGCGATGCCCGGTAACAAAGCGCAGGAAATTGGGATCAGCGGTTGGCTTGCCGGCCAGATTGTTGACCAGAATGTCATGCGCCTCGTCATCGCTCATATGGGCGCTGCAATAGACATGCCCATTGCCATTGCGATGCTGCAGCGGCACCTGCCATTGCCAACCTGCGGAATGCGCAGTGGCCCGCGTATAGGGTGCCGGCGGGCTGCCATCATCGCGATTGCAGGGCAACGCCACGGCCCGGTCACACGGCAGCCAATGGGTCCATTCTTCATAGCCCGACTGGAGCGCTTGTTCGATCAGCAAACCGCGAAAGCCCGAGCAATCGATAAACAGATCGCCCGACAATTCTTCGCCGCTCTCTAGCTTAATCGAGGTGACATAGCCCGTTTCGCTATCCTGAACCGTGTCGCAAACGCGGCCTTCTTGGCGCATGACGCCGCGGCCCTCGGCCACTTTCCTCAAGAACGCGGCATAACGTCCAGCATCGAGATGATAGGCATAATTGACCGGCGGCAGGTCATCGCGCTTGAAGTCTTCGGTCTTGGAGAATTTGCCGAAATGGGCCGCCAATGTCTCCACATTAAAGGCCTGGATCGGTCGCCGGTCGCCCAATTCGCGGAATTTGTGCCAGATTTGGAGGAAGGAAATGCCGCCCATGGTATAGCCATAGGCGCCGAACGGATGGATGTAGCTGTCGCCTTGCTTACCCCAATTTGAAAACTGGATGCCCAGTTTGAAGGTTGCTTGCGAGGCAGCCATCATGTCGCGCTCTTTGACGCCCAATAGGCCATTAAATCCGACAAAGGGCGGGATTGTTGCTTCGCCGACGCCGACCGTTCCGATTTGTTCGGATTCGACCAGGCTTATCTCGACCGGCGCTTTCTGCCCGTTGCGGGTTTCGCGCAGGCGAGAAAGTGCGGCTGCTGCCATCCAGCCAGCGGTTCCGCCACCAACGATTACGATTTTCTCAATTGCCATAATCTGCACCTGTCGCATTAATGAGACGAAATATCCAGAAAGCCTCAAAAATGTGAACGTTCATTTTAGGGCTTGTGAACGCTAACAATGTCGGTTATGTTTCAAAAACACAAGGGCGGAAAGGATACCGCTCGGTGTTTTGGGAGGGTAACTTGGCACCGGTAACTACACTCGGGAACGCGCCTTCGCGGCGTTTTTTTGCATTGAGCACAGCGTCTAGCTTGGCTTTGTCGGCCGTAATGGTCGCACCAGCTTATGCGCAGGATGCGCCTGCTGACAGTGACGCTGATTCGTCGGTCGAAGAGATTGAAAACGAAATCATCGTTAGCGGTTTTCGTGCGTCTCTAGAAAACGCGCAGAATCTGAAGCGGGACTCGGACACATTTGTGGACGCGATCACTGCCGAAGACATTGGCGCCCTGCCAGACCGCTCCGTCGCCGAGGCGCTGCAGCGCGTTCCAGGCGTCAATATTGGCCGGTTTGAAAAAACCAGTGACCCAGATCGCTTCTCTGTAGAGGGTACGGGTGTTATTATCCGTGGCCTCCCCTATGTGCGTTCCGAACTGAATGGCCGCGAGATCTTCTCCGCCACCGGCGGCCGCGTGCTTAGCTTCAACGACGTATCTCCAGAATTGCTGGGCCGGGTCGAAGTCTTCAAGAACGTCACCTCTGACATGGTCGAAGGCGCTATCGCCGGCACCGTCAATTTGGTTACGCGCAAGCCGCTAGACACTGGCGGGTTGAAAATTGCTGGCACTATTGGTGCCAACTATGGCGATTTGCGCGAGGATTGGTCGCCCGAGATCTCTGGCCTCATTTCGAATTCTTGGGATACCAGTGCTGGCTCCTTTGGGCTGCAGTTTGGCTATACCTATTCAGAACTGCAAAGCCGGACCGATGCCTCGCAGATTGGTGATCCCTGCTATCGCGATGCGGCATTGGATGCTGGTTGCCTGCGCGCACTGTCGGTGGGCTCTGGCGGCTTTGCGGGCGATCCAAACTTTGATGCTTCAAACTTCCCGCCTGCAGGCGCTGTATTAACGCCGCAAACCGCAGGCGTCCGTACCACCAGCCTGGATCGCGAGCGTGAGGCTTTCTCGGCTGTCGCTCAATACGAAAGCGTCGATGGTACGTTCCTGGCCACATTCGAGTGGCTGCGGTCCGATACTACTTTTGCGACCGAAGAGTTCGCTCTTCTGGGGCGCATTGATGATGGCACATCCTTCCCGGTTCAAGCACCAGGAAGTACGTGGCAATTTGACAGCAATGGTGTTTTCCAAAGTGGTGTCTTGACCCAGCCGGCTGGTGGCAGCCCACTGGGCGGCGTACCACTGGATTCACTGCGTTTCTTGCGTGCCACTGATTCAAAAACCGAAGACTTCTCGTTTGATGTAGATTGGGAATTGACTGACCGGCTGCGGGTCAATTTTGAAGCGCAGCACATCACTTCCGATCTTGCTCGAGATTCTGTCTTTGGCGCAATGAGCACTTGGGCCGATATCGGAATTGATTTAACCGGCGGAACACCTTCGATTGAATTCCTGGCACCTCCTGGTGCACCGGCCGATTATTTCTCTTCCGGTTTCTACACCTATTATTGGTTCGGATTGGACAGCCGGGAAAAGAACGAAGGCGATCTCGATAGTCTGCGGTTTGATGCCGAGTATGACATTAGCGAAGACGGCTTCTTCAAGAGCGCCCGCTTTGGTGCGCGCTGGGCAGAGCGTGATCGCACAACCCGCAACACCGACTTTAGCACATGGGGCAATTTGTCAGCGCCATGGGCTGGCCGCGCTGGCTGTTTGCCATGGGGCGAAGGACCAAACTGTAATCCAGGCGGTGCCGGAACCATCGTTTACGATTGGGGTGCCCCCGGATTTACACCAGGCCGCTTCTTCGACAATGGCGGTCAGGTTAATCCTGATGGCACACTACCCGGTGGCAACGAATTTGCGCTGGGCGGCGGTGCCTACACCGACGAATTCCCTGATGCTTCGCAAATCCGTGATCCGTTTGGGGATGGTTTCCAGCGTGGCAATGCGCCAACGCCAATCCCCAATGGAGAGGCGTGGTTTTACGGCGGAGATGATTTCCTCGGCGAATATCTGTCGGGTGTCACGGACGGGCAATGGGATGCCATCACCGACTTCAGCCAGTCTCCCGAACGCTTCAATCTGGGTGTAAATGGGCGGTCCCGGCCAGATGAAATCACTGGTGAGCTGGTCGCATGCGATATCGAAGGGGTCTACTGCCCAAGCGAAGTTTCAACCGTTTCCGAAGTCACCAAGGCGGCCTATGCGCGCGTAGATTTTGGCACTGATTTTGCCAATGGCATGAGCTTGGAAGGCAATTTCGGCCTGCGTTATGTCGAGACCGAAGTCTCCAGCGGTGGCCGGATCGGCCTGCCTGATCCAGGACGGTTTGATACCCCAGTGTTGGACGACATGGGTAATCAGACCGGCGGCGGCAATGGCGACGGAATTGTTCAGGTATCAGAGATCGCTCTGGCATGTCAGGCGCCCGCTGCGCCGGGCGTATTGCGCGGCTTTTGTGACCCTTCGTTTACGCGACTGGATGAATTTGCAGCGGCCCATACGGGCGAGATCATTCTAGACAATCGCAAGATTACTTTTGATAACTGGCTGCCAAGTTTCAACGCAAAGCTAGACGTGGGTGACGGATTGCTGTTCCGCGCTGCAGTATCGAAAGGTATCTCGCGGCCTGATCTGCAACTTTTCCGTGCTGGCGGCGGTATTGGTGACAACACCGGAGCATTGCTGGAGGCTGGCAATCTAAACACCGGCCCACTGTTCGCGCTATCGACCGGAAATCGCGACCTGCGACCGGTAGAATCGTGGAACTATGACCTGTCGGCGGAATGGTATTTCGACGATGTTGGATCATTGACGTTCTCTGTGTTCTTGAAAGACATCCAGGGCATCGTGAACACTGGCTTCGAGACGGTGAACTATACAACTGCTGCGGGCACATCGCTCGACGTAGAGGTCAAGGGCCCGATCAATGACCAAGCGGGAGATCTGAAGGGGTTTGAAGTTACCTATCAGCAGACCTACGATTTCCTTCCTGGCCTGTTGAGCGGCTTGGGTTCACAAATCACCTATACCTATGTGGATGGTGGTGATTTCTCCAATCCGAACTTGGCTAATCCGGGCGAGGCTTCTGTGACGACCGGCGGCAATGAGCTAGGCGGCGGTGCGTTCACTGATCTGCAACCTCTGGCTGGATTGTCCAAGCATACGGTCAACGGAACGATCTTTTATGAGAAGGGACCATTGGCGCTGCGTGCGGCGTATAATTGGCGCTCTGCATTCCTGATCACACCGCGGGACGATATCTTCCCATTCTCGCCAATCTGGCAGGAAGACACCGGCCAATTGGATGCATCGATTTTCTATTCGGTGACAGACAATATCAAATTGGGCATCCAAGGCGTGAACTTGCTGGATGAGGTCACCGAAACCTCTCAGATCGTGGATTTCGATGGGACGCGCTTTACGCGGTCAGCCTTTAGAAACGACCGCCGTTATACATTCCTGGCACGCTTCTCCTTCTAGTCGAGGCCGGGTTTGGAAATAAAGAAATGGGCCCTTGTGTTGCGCAAGGGCCCATTTTTATTTGAGCGCCTTTTCAGCTAACATGGGTCTGCATGCCTTCACCAACCACAATTGCTGAATATGATCGGCCGGACGTCTCAACCTTTAGGGAAGAGATATATCCCGCTGCGCGCCCGGCGATTTTGCGTGGCTTGGGCGCCGATTTAGAGGCAGTTCAGTTGGCTCAGAAGTCGACCGCCCAGTTCGCGCAATTTATGAAAGGCATCGTTGGATCCGACACAGTGAAGGTTCTGTCGGGCAAACCTGATGCAGGCTCTACCTTCTTCTTTGAAGGCGATGTTTCGAGCTATAATTTCGACCGCACTGAAATGCCCTTCACCCAATTTGTCGATCGCTTAATTGGCGAAAATGCCGATGATGGCATGCTGTTTATTGAGGCCAAGAAGGTAGCCGAGCTCAGTCTGGAACTGGCTAGCGCACTGGCCTTGCCTTTTGCCCCTAACGGGGTCGAGCCATTACTATGGATGGGCAATAGAACGGGCGTGCAAACCCATTTCGACCACAAGCAGAATATTGCCTATGTTGTCAGTGGCCGCAGGCGGTTCACGCTTTTTCCGCCCGACCAGACGCCCAATCTGTATATGGCACCGTTTGAGCGCTCTCCGTCAGGAGCACCCGTCTCGATGGTGCGGCTTGACGATCCAGATTATGAGCGTTTTCCGCGCTTCCGCGAGGCAGAAAAACACGCCATGGTCGCTGAGTTGGCCCCGGGAGATGCCTTGTTCATTCCTTATATGTGGTGGCACCAAGTGCAAGCGCTTGGGGACGTCAATCTGCTCGTGAACTATTGGTGGAATGAGTACGAAGTATTGGGCGAACCAATGCCTGCAATGCTCCATTCCATGTTGGCAATTCGAGATCTTCCGCCGCCGATGCGGGCGGCATGGCAATCTATGTTCGAAACCTTTGTGTTCAAGGTGCATGGCGAGCCAATGGACTACATCGAGCCCGAAATGCGTGGAGGCATGGGACCTCTCAGTGGATCGCAAAGAGGCGAATTATGGCATAGCGTCGCAACATTTGTGAACGAATTTGTTCAGCGAATCATGACTGGAGGCAGGCCATGATTCGCTTAGGGACACAAGCAATGATGGTCTTGTGCATAGATGCTGCGGGATCGGGGCTGGAGAATTGTAATGGCTAGGCGGCGGCAATCAGTCACCATCAAGCACGTAGCTGCGGATGCAGGGGTTTCCCTGCAGACGGTGAGCCGCGTCATCAATAATGAACCGAATGTGCGAGAGGCGATGAAGGCCCGCGTGCAGGAGTCGATCGATCGGTTGGGTTATGTGCCCTCGATCGCAGCTCAACGGATGAGCGGCTCTCGCTCTTATCTAATCCTCGCGCTCAATGACCGGGAAAGAACCATCGCCGATTGGCGTGCGCGACAGGGCACAGATTGGGTCGATCAAATGTTGTTGGGCGGGATGCTGACCTGCGCAGAATTCGGCTATCGCATGATGGTAGAGCTGGTGGACACGCACAACGATCATGTCGAGCGTGAATTGGGCGCAGCGGTCGCGGCGTTGCAACCCGATGGCGTGGTGCTGACTCCGCCACACTCGGAAAACCCGCTGATTACCAATTTGCTGGCCAAGCTGGATATTCCTTTTGCGCGGATTGGATCGAAAGAAGAGGGGCCAGGCATCGCCATGACGATGGATGATGAAGGCTCGGCCAAATTGGCAACAGACCATTTGCTGGACCTTGGCCACACTAGGATCGGTTTTATCGCCGGACCTGCCGACTACAGCCTGAGCGGTTGGCGGATTGACGGCTGGCAAAAGGCCATGGCCGCACGCGGGTTAGACACGCACGGATTGTGCGAGCGAGGCGATTTTGGCTTCCAATCCGGCGTTGAGGCAGCGCGCAAATTGTTGCTTTTGCACGACCGCCCAACGGCGATCATTGCCAGCAGCGATCAGATGACATTGGCCGTGTTGGAAACCGCCCGAGCCATGGGGTTGTCCGTGCCGCGCGAATTGTCTTTGATCAGTTTCGACAATACGCCGATTGTTCGCTTTACCGATCCGGCGCTGACAGCGATTGATCAACCGATTGCCGAAACAATTTCTACCGCAGTCCGTATGCTGATCAACGCCAATGATGAAGAACTGCCGGATGCACCGGTGGTGGTGTCGGGTAGCTTGCAGGAAAGAGGCTCCACCGCCAGTCCGCGAGTTGATGTCAACGCCTGACCACAGCCCTGACAGTGCGCTGCAATCATGGCGCTTTATGCTGCTTTACGCCCTGGCAGTTGCGGGCGGCGCAGCGGCCTATGTGCCATTCCTGACGATCCTGTTGCCGCTCAAAGTCACCGAGATGAGCGGGGCGCAAGATGTGCAGCTACTGGCCTATATTGCCTTTGCCGGTGCCATCTTTGCCAGCTTTGCCAATGTGGCGTTTGGTTGGCTGAGCGATCTGACCAGGAATAGGCGCGGCTGGATTGTGGCCGGGCTGGCCGGGTCATCTGTGCTGCTGGTCCTATCCCGCGAAGTCGATGATCCGATCGCCTTAATTACTTTGATTTGCGCGTGGCAATGCATGCTCAATATGATGCTTGCCCCGCTCGCTGCTTGGGCTGGCGATTGCGTTCCTGATGCGCAGAAAGGCATTTTGGGGGGGCTGCTTTCTTTTAGCCCTGCAATGGGCGCGATGACCGGAGCCCTTGTCACCATCCCCGGTCTGGCCGGGGCGGATGCGCGGCTGGAACTGGTTGCTGTGATAGTGGCAATCTTAGTGTTACCGGTCATTGTGTTTGGCGGCGCGCGCCCGATGCCTCAACTCACCCGCCCCGTTGATGAAGCCCAAACTGCCGATCGACCCTTTCTGAAAACGCGCTCGGCAGTTGCGCGAATGTGGATTGCACGGCTGTTGATCCAGACTGCCGAGGCTGCACTGTTTGCCTATCTGCTGTTCTGGTTCCGCTCCATTGATAGCGCCTTCAAAGATAATGACACCGCCATCTTGTTCGGGGCTGTCTTACTCGCGGGGGTCCCATTGGCCCTGTGGCTGGGCCGGTGGTCGGACCTTCACCAACGGCCAATCCTGCCCTTGTTATTTGGCACCATGGGCATCGCATTCGGACTGCTGATCATGGCCGCGGCACAAGATCTCAGCCTGGCGATTGCTGGATATGTGGTGTTTGGCCTGGCTTCGAGCGTCTTTCTGGCGCTGCATTCCAGTCAAACCTTAAGGGTGTTGCCCAAGCCGCAAAACCGAGGCCGTGACCTGGGCATGTTCAACCTCACCAACACCACACCGTCGCTGATTATGCCCTGGTTGACGCTGGCGCTGGTGCCTGTGTTTGGCTTTGGCGCTCTTTTCATCGCATTGGCCGTGCTTGCCGTAGTGGCAGGGTTGATCCTGTTGAGCCTGGTAGAGCGCAAATAGGCGCTTGATTTTGCCGCATGCCCATGCCACTCAAGCAGGATTGGGAACGTTCTCATTAAGCTCAACAAGGGCGTAATAGAGAACCGATTGGACTGAGAGGGGATTATCATGCGGGCGTCTTGCTTGCTTGCAGCAACACTATTGGGGCTGACCGGTTGCTCTGCGGCTTATACTGGTGCGCAGTCGGGACCCGCTTCGGTCAATGATGCCAATGTTGCAGCGGCGACGGATGATCAGACAGCGCAAGCTGCGGCCTCTCCCATGAGCGCAGAAGATGCCTTTGTCGCATCACTGGTTTCCCGGATGAGTGTTGAGCGCAAAGTCGGTCAATTGATCCAGCCGCAGATTAACTCTTTCACTGCTGAAGATATGGAAAAATATCGCTTCGGCAGCTATCTTAACGGCGGTAATGGCGGCCCCTATGGTGACGAGTTCGCACCCGCATCAGAGTGGCTACGATTGGCTGACGAGATGTATGATGCATCGGTTAAACCCCTGCCCAATGGCGAACCTGCGATCCCCGTAATGTGGGGCACAGATGCTGTTCACGGACATTCCAATATTGTGGGCGCAACCTTGTTTCCGCACAATATCGCATTGGGTGCGACAGGTGATGCCGATCTGGTGCGCCGGATTGGCGCTGCGACTGCGCTTGAGATCGAAGTAACAGGGATTGACTGGAACTTCTCTCCCACGGTGGCAGTGGCCCGCGATGATCGTTGGGGTCGCACCTATGAAAGCTATTCAGAAAATCCTGATTTGGTTGCCAAGCTCGGTGCAGCTCTGGTTGAAGGCCAGCAAGGCACACCGGGCAGCGAAAACTATCTCGGCGACGGCAAAGTCATCGCCACTGCCAAGCACTTCTTTGGCGATGGTGGCACCGAACGCGGCGTCGACCAAGGTGATGTAAATGGCGACATTGATGCGCTGATTGATCTGCACGGTCGCCCTTATCCGGCCGCTATTGCAGCCGGTGTTGAATCGATCATGGCCAGCTTTAACTCAATCAATGGCCGCAAGATGCATGGCAATAAGGATTTGCTGACCGACGTTTTGCGCGGGGATATGGGTTTCGACGGCCTGGTTGTCGGCGACTGGAATGGCCACGGCCAGATCAAGGGCTGCGAAGTTACCGATTGTCCGCAATCGCTGATGGCCGGTCTCGACATCTATATGGTGCCTGATGATTGGAAGCCCTTGATGGCTTCTTTAATTGCGCAGGTTGCTGACGGGACAATCCCGATGGCGCGGCTGGACGAGGCTGTAACCCGCATCTTACGCGTCAAATATCGTGCTGGTCTGCTGGGGCCGGATGCCAAGCGTCCGTCCGAGCGCGGCTTTGCCGGCCGCTATGACTTGCTGGCATCGCCCGAGCATCGCGCTCTAGCCCGCGAGGCTGTGGCGCGTTCGCAAGTGGTGTTGAAGAATGATGGTGTTTTGCCATTGGCTCCTGGCTCCAATGTGTTGGTAGCAGGGCCGGCGGCTGATCATGTGGGTATAGCCTCGGGTGGTTGGACCCTGGAGTGGCAAGGCATGGCTGAAAGCAATGCCACCCTGTTTCCCAAAGCATCGACCATTTGGGATGGTATCCGCGAAGGTGTTGAGGCCAATGGCGGCAGCGCCACCCTTTCTGCCGATGGTTCCTATGCAGACAAACCAGATGTTGCCGTGGTGGTATTTGGCGAGCGTCCCTATGCCGAATTTGTTGGCGACCAATCCGATCTGGTGTTCCGCGATGAAGAAGGCTTGAGCCTTCTGCGCCAATTCCAGCAAGACAACATTCCTGCCGTAGCGGTGTTTCTGTCGGGTCGTCCTATGTGGATGAACCGAGAGCTCAACGCCTCCGATGCCTTTGTCGCCGCATGGCTTCCAGGTAGCGAAGGCGCAGGCGTTGGGGATGTCCTGACCGGACGGGTTGCAGCCAGCGGCAAGCTTTCTTTCAGCTGGCCGGCATCATGCGAAGGCGAACCTCTCAATGGACCAGAGGGCGCCTTGTTCCCGTTTCGTTATGGCCGGTCCTTAGGTGATACAAGCGCACTGGCTGAACTGAGCGAGCAATGCGCTCCGCTGAATGCGAGCGATTCATCGGTGATGTTTAGCGCCGGTCGACTGGGTACCGGCGTTAGCGCGCTTGCCATTAGTGCCGACGGCAATCTTGCCAAACTGGACCAGCTACGTGGTGCAGCCAACGGTGTAAGTGCGCGCGGAATTGACCGTAACGCTCAGGAAGATGCGCGTGAGGCCACCATCAATGGCGGAGCCACGCTAGCTCTTGCGAGCGAAACTGACAGCACCTCAGCATTCCGGATCCTGTTCAAATTGGATGGCCGCCCATTGGCGCCTGTTCTGTTGCATGTGGGAACCGCATCAAAGGGACCGCGCTCGTCGATTGATATCACTCAGGCGCTATCGATTGCAGCGGGCAAAGGTTGGCGCGAGCTGGTGATTACCAGCGAGTGCGCGCCGGAAGGCGGCTCAGCGATTTCCTTGCAACCACAGCAAGATATGACGATTCAGATTGCGTCGGTCACACGAGAAAAACTGCCTGACGGGACTGCTTGCGCACTGTAACAGCCAGGCTTTGAGATGCAGCACCTGCCAAAGAACACAGGGCTGCATGAGAGGGGAAATTGAATGACACTCGAGACAATCGATATCATCATTATCGCGGGCTATGCGCTTGCGCTGTTGGGCATCGCGCTGTTCGTCAGCCGCGAGCCGGCTGGGCATCACAAGAACACAGAGGATTACTTCCTTGCCGGGCGAGCCTTGCCTTGGTGGGCAATTGGCGCATCGTTGATTGCCTCGAATATTTCAGCAGAGCAGATCATCGGGCAATCGGGTGAAGGCTTTGCTATTGGGATCGCGATTGCGGCGTATGAATGGCAAGCGGCTATTGTCCTGTTGATCGTTGCCAAATACTTTCTGCCGATATTCTTGAAGCGGCGGATCTATACGATGCCGCAATTCCTTGATCAGCGATACGGAACGGGTGTCAAAACCTTGATGAGCGTATTCTGGGTATTCCTTTACACGGCCGTAAACCTTACTGCCGTGCTATGGCTGGGCGGTCTGGCGGTGGACACGCTGACGGGCTGGGGCGTCATGCAATCGATGATGGCGCTGGCTGGATTTGCCGTGCTTTATTCGCTCTATGGCGGTCTTAAAGCGGTTGCCTTGACCGACATCATTCAGGTGGTGATTTTGATCATTGGCGGCTTTGCCATCACATGGTTTGCGCTGGATGCGCTGCCGGCTGACGGGGCTGTTGCTGGCCTTGGCTATCTGATGCAGGAAATGCCAGGGCACTTCGAAATGATCCTTGATCAGGGTGATAAAGGCTATGACAAATTGCCTGGCATCTGGACTTTGCTGGGCGGATTGTGGGTGCTCCACTTTAGCTATTGGGGTTTCAATCAATACATCATCCAGCGCGCGCTTGGTGCCGAGAATTTGGGCGAAGCGCAAAAGGGTCTGGCCTTTGCCGCATTCCTGAAATTGCTGGTCCCGTTCATCGTGGTCATCCCTGGTATCGCCGCGGTCATCCTGGCGCAGCAGGGTATGCTGGATGCAGGCGCATTGGCTGAGAAATCAGATCGGACTTATGGCCAGCTGATGGGCTTTGCTCCGGCGGGCCTTCGCGGATTGGTTTTTGCGGCTCTGATCGCAGCCATCGTTTCGTCCTTGGCATCTATGATGAACTCAATCTCGACCATATTTACAATGGATCTGTACCGCAGCTGGAAACCGGAAGAGGCCGAGCAGCATTATGTGCTGGTTGGCCGGATCACAGCTTTCGTCGCAATGGCAATTGCACTGGTTCTGGCCCGCCCATTCCTTGGCGGGTTTGAAAGCGCGTTCCAAACGGTTCAGGAATATACCGGCTATATCGCGCCGGGCATTGTGATCGTTTTCTTGCTCGGCTTCTTTGACAAGAAAGCTAACACCGCAGGCGCGTTCACTGCTTTGATCGGTTCGATTGTGCTGAATTTCGCTATGGCATTTGGCGCGCCCGATCTGGCCTTCATCATCCGTATCTGGATAGTGTCTGTGGTTGCCTTGTTTGCTGCAATTGCAGTGTCACGGATGACGGGTGCACCTGATGAAGAACGCACGGTCAAGCTGAGCGATATTGGTTTTGCCACCAGCATGCTGTTCAACACGCTGGCCATGCTGACGGTCGCAATTCTGGTTACGCTCTACATACTGCTCTGGTGATGACGGAAACCGTACGCGTGCCCCGCCAAGCATAACCTCGGCCCTGCTGGGTCGGGCTTTGCTTGGCTGCCTAAGGCTGGGGCATGCGTGTGGTTTCTATTCTGCGAAGCCTTCGGCAAGGAACTCCAGCGCGCATCCGGCCAAGATAGCCGTGCCGCGCGGGAGAGCATTCTCGTCCACATGCATGCGCGAGGAGTGGATGGCGCAGCATTGCGTCCAGTCCTCACCCTCGCCAGCCACGCCCAGAAAGAACATCGCACCTGGCACTTTCTCCAAGATGTAGGAGAAATCTTCCGCGCCCATGATCGGATCGGGCATGTCACGCCACGCTTCATCACCACCCAATTGCCTGGTTACTTTGCAGCCCAATTGAACCGCGCGCTCGTCGCAAATTGTGACGGGGAAACCCAGTGTCAGTTCGCATTCCGCCTCCAGCCCATAGGCTTCGGCGGTGCGTTTTGCGGTCTCTTCGATCAAGCTATGCACCTTATTGCGGTGTTGTGCGCTCAGCGTGCGAATAGTGCCGCCCAAGAGCACTTCATCGGCAATCACATTATGGGCGGTGCCTGCATGAATTTGGGTGACTGTCACCACTACCGGATCGGTCGATTTGAACCGGCGCGTCACCATCGCTTGGATCGCGCCAACGATGGCTGCTGCACCTGGTACTGGGTCCAGACAATCATGCGGCATGCTGGCGTGTCCGCCCCGCCCCTTGACCGTTATGTTAAACTCATCTGCCGCAGCCAGAAGCGGACCCGCGCGTCCCCCCAGAACTCCAAACGGAGCATTGGGCATTATGTGTAGAGCAAAGGCAGCATCTGGAAGCGGGTCAATCAATCCATCATCCAACATAAAGCGCGCGCCGTGATACCCTTCTTCGCCCGGCTGGAACATGAAATCGACCGTTCCGGCAAAGCTGTCTTGTTGTGCGCAAAGCAATTGTGCTGCGCCGGCCAACATGGCTGTATGCGTGTCATGGCCGCAGGCGTGCATTCTACCCGGGATGGTCGAGGCGAATTCCAAATTGGTCTTTTCGTCCATTGGCAACGCATCCATATCACCGCGCAGCAACACGCGGCGGTGCGCACCGGGCCCCGTCCCTTTGCCTTCCAATGTGGCGATGGCACCGGTGCATGACGGCCCCTCGCGCCAACTCAGCGGGAGACCGTCCAGCGCGGCGCGGACCTTGGCCAAGGTCTTTGGCGTCTCCAGCCCCAGCTCTGGTTCTTTGTGGATGGCGCGGCGCAAAGAGACGATATCGTCTGACAAGCCGCGGGCGGATGCGAGGAGTTCTTGTGTCAACATGGACCCAACTTAACGCTGCCTGCGCAATCGTCCAGCCGTTTCGCTGGCGGGCTCAATACCAATGTCGAAGTCGGCAAAAGGGCAAAAAATCTAGAAAGCTCTAGTTTGCCGCCCGTGATTGGGGTTAAGACAATCTTGTTATGCCTTCTCCGGTTCATGAATTTAGCGATTTGCCGCGCCAGACAGAGGTCGCAAAGCGTGCCAAGCCGACCGAGACGGTGGAGCCTTGTCCCGATGAAACATGCATCGGGATGATCTATAATCCGCGCAGCCACCGCAATCGCGGCCGCGATCTGGATGCCAGCATTGCGCCGCATATTTATCTGGCACAGCCCGGCAATCGCGATCAGTTGCCGCAAGCTCTTGCAGATTTTGCCGAGCGTAAGATCAACTTGCTGATCATCAATGGCGGCGATGGAACCGTGCGCGACGTGTTGACCAGCGGCATGCCCGTTTTTGGAGAGAATTGGCCAGATATAGCCGTGCTGCCCAAGGGCAAGACCAATGCCTTAACAGTTGATCTGGATGCGCCAAAGGATTGGTCGTTGCAGGGAGCGATTGAGGCCTTCGAGGGCCCCCGCCGCATTGTTCGCAGGCCTGTTCTGATACATCCGGTCGATGATTCCGATGCCAAGGCCTTTGGTTTTATTCTGGGCGCTGGCGCGCTCACTATTGGCACAAAGGCGGGCCAAAGCGCGCATCGGCTGGGCGCGTTTAACAGTCTGGCCGTTGCGGTGACGGCAGGCTGGGGCGTTTTGCAGTTTTTGTTTGGCAACAACAACAACCCTTGGCGGCGCGGCGTCAGGCTCGATATTGACCTTGATGAAGCTGGCCAGACCTTGGCGCACAGCGGCTTGGGCGATCGGGACAGACGGCAACTTTTGGTCGCCTCTACGCTCGAGCGCTTGCCCGCTGGATTGAAGGTATTTGGCCCACACCGCGAGGGCTTAAAGCTGGCGGTTCTTGATCAGATATCTCGTCGGACAGCGCTGCAATTGCCTGCGATAGTGAGCGGCTGGACACCCGATAACCTGGCCGCGAAGGGTTTCCATCAAGTTAGCACAACGGGTTTCACGATGGAGCTGGACGATTCCTTCATCCTTGATGGCGAAGCCTTTCCTCCGGGTCGATACCGCGTGTGCACGGGGCCAGAACTGCGTTTCGTAGCCCCGTGATGGACCCATTTCAGGCGCGGATTGCAGATCGACTGGCCGCCACAATACACCCCGAAGTGGCAGCCTTTGGCCAAGCACTTGCGCACGAGGCTGGCGCGATGGCGGTGCTGTTCTATGGCTCGAATTTGCGCACTGGATCGTTGGAAGGGGTGCTGGATTTTTACGTCCTGCTGCCGGGCCCTCAGCAAGAACGTATTTGGCCGCGGGTGAGCTATCACGAACGCGCCTCCAGCACGGGCGAAACACTGCGCGCCAAGGTTGCGACCATGTCGCTGGCCCGCTTTGCCGAGGCGGCTGAGGGAAGCCGGATGGACACGACCATTTGGGCGCGCTTTGTCCAACCCAGCGGTTTGGTGTGGGCGCGCGATGATGCGGCCAGGCAGGCGGTGATTGCCGCGATCGGCTCGGCGGCAAAAACAGCGGCGCAGCTGGCGGCGGCGCTTGGGCCGGACCAGGGTGAAGCGCAAGATTATTGGCGAGCCCTGTTTCGAGCAACCTATAAGGCTGAGTTTCGGGTCGAGAAAGCGGGACGAGAGGATTCGATCCTGTCGGTCAACGCCGCCCATTTTGAAGGCTTGTTCCCGCTTGCATTATCCGCTGCTGGCATCGCCTTTACCGAGCAGGACGGAACGATTGAGCCGCAGCTTGGTGACGGCGAACACGCTCGCATTCTGGGCTGGTGGAAGCGGCGCAGGCGGATGGGTAAGCCGTTGAACGTGGTTCGCCTGGTCAAGGCCAGCACAACATTTGAAGGCGCGGCGCGCTATGCGGCGTGGAAGATCGAGCGCCATACAGGCGTGCCGGTCGAGGTCACCGATTTTCGCGAGAAGCACCCTTTGCTGGCGGCTCCTGCGGTGATGCTGGATGTCTGGCGTAAGCGAGAGAAGTAGCGCAATTGGCGCGGCCCGGCCAATCGATTTACATATAGCGCATATTGATCGAAATTTTCTGGACGCCAGAGCCGACCTGAAACCGCGTTTTCTTGTAGCTGGGCTTGCCCAGATTGAAGATGTTGATCGATGGATTGTTCGACATGGCACCGCCATCCTGCGAGATCTCGGTTTTGCCATTGCCATTGATGTCGTGGCGCACGGCAATACCATAGATTCCCGATACTGGGATGGGCATACAAACCGTCATCGAACCGGCCTCTGCCGGCAGTTCAATCCGGTTAATCCATTTGCCCTTTTTCAGCCATTCTTCCTTGATCCCGCGATAACTTTGGACTCGCACGGTCCCCGAAGAACTTTTGATATTGTTGATGGTTACCAGAACCGCTGGACCAGCGCCCGTGCTGCATTTGGCAGTGCTGTGCTCTATCTTCTGGCGGAAACCATTGTGCGATTCTGGAGGCTGGGCCAATGCGGCGCTGGCGGCAAAAATCATGCCTCCTACAGATGCCGCGCTGGTGAACACTCCGCCGGAATACAGCGCGTCCTTCAGATTACTTCGCAAGCGATTGTTCATCAAAAACCCTGTTCAACTGGCGGATAAGACAGTCTTAAGCTCGTGGAGCACGCCATCTATTTGAGCGCACCAAAAAAGCCGGATCGCCCGGCTATGAACATCCTTCTACAGAAAATGTGCTGAATTGCGCCTGAATTTCTCTTGGCGGCTTTGTTAAGATGCCTTTCGCGGTGTCAAGCGCGGGACGCGTGTGGAAAAGGGGGCGTGCGGCGCTTGTTCCGATTAACCATGCGCCCTACGCCGATGGGCGGGCATGCAACGGAACCTGTTATGGCGCCACCACTGATCTCTCCTTCGATATTGTCAGCCGATTTCGCGCGGCTCGGAGAAGAAGTGCGCGCGATTGATGCGGCGGGCGCAGACTGGATTCACGTCGATGTGATGGACGGGCATTATGTGCCCAATCTGACCATTGGACCGATGGTCGTGAAGGCGTTGCGGCCGCATACGACCAAAGTGTTCGACGTCCATTTGATGATTTCTCCGGTTGATGCCTATCTCGAAGAATTTGCCGATGCGGGCGCGGACATCATCACCGTGCACCCAGAGGCTGGTCCGCACACCCACCGCACAGTTCAGGCGATCAAGGGGTTGGGCAAGAAAGCTGGCGTGTCGCTCAACCCGGCCACTCCTGCCAAAATGCTCGACTATCTGATCGAGGATGTTGATCTGGTATTGGTGATGAGCGTCAATCCCGGATTTGGCGGACAGAGCTTCATCCATTCGCAATTGCGCAAGATCGAAGCGATCCGCAAAATGATCGACAAGACGGGCAAAGACATCCGGCTGGAAGTTGATGGCGGGGTCAATCCCGAAACGGCGCGGCTGTGCGTCGATGCCGGGGCTGATGTGCTGGTCGCAGGCTCTGCCACATTCAAAGGCGGCCCCGATCACTACGCGGCCAATATCGCCGCGCTGAAAGGGCACAGTTGATGGACGCGCTGCTGTCCAACGCAAGTGAAGACAAAGATCTGTTCGGCAATGCGGTTGAAAGCGATGGCGAAGATCTCGGCAGCGCCATTCCCCTGACGGACAAGCAAGAGCCCGGGGTTTCGGCTGCTTCCGACCATTCCGCTACTGCTTCGGATGTTGCAGGTGTGGGTATCGTCCCTACAGAGCCGCTGGAACCTGCCCGCGCCTTGACCATCAGCGACTTTGTTCCGCCCTCTTCTGGCGCCAGCGCGCGCCTGATCCGGTTGGCCTATCGCCTGGGCGTGCCAGGTGCGACCATTGCGGCCCCCTTTCGCAAACCAGGCAAGATCCGGTTGCTTGCGACAGTTGACGCTCCACCCAAGGGTGATCGTTCGGCCGGCATTGCTTTGCGTGCAGGGCATTTCTTGGTGCATGGCGTAAAGGCGCCTATTGCACAGGTTGATTTCTCGTCCAGCTCAACCGGATTGACGCCGCCGTTCGTTCCAATGGTCCATGGCTTTGGCTGGCTAGCGGATCTCGCCGTTTCAGCCCCTCGCGAACAATGTGTGGCAACCGCTGAACGGATTTCTTCAACTTGGCTGGCCGCCAACCCTGCTCCGGGCAAGGGCCCGGCGTGGGAGGTTGAGCATGTTGGGCAGCGCTTGCTCGCATGGCTGGTGCATGCACCGCTGGTATTGTCAGACCAGCAGGCCGGTCTTCGCTCGCGCATGTTGGAGGCGGTGGATACGACCGCTCGCTGGCTCGATCGCAATGTTACCCGCGCTCAGGATCGGCTGGGCGAAGTGGCTGGTTGGACCGCAATCACGGCTGCTGGCCTGTTGCTTCCGCTGGGCAAGCCGCGCCGCTTGTATGGCGAGGCTGGACTGCTGAAGGCGCTGGGCGAAATGGTTGCCGAAGATGGCGGCGTTTTGTCGCGCAGCCCGATGGCGCAGATGGACGCAATTGCGCTGCTGACCGATTTGCTGGCGTGTTATCGCGCGGTTGATCGCACCCCTCCACAAGCGCTGTCGGTCATGCTGGAATTGCTGGCGCCGCCCTTGCTGGCGCTGCGTCATGGCGGCGGCGGATTGGGCAGTTGGCAGGGTTCCAATGCGATTGGCGCGGACAGAGTGGCGGCATTGATTGATGCCAGCGGAGTGCGCTCACGCCCGCTCAAAGATGTTCGCCATTGGGGCTATCAACGGCTGACCGGTGGCAAGACTGTGGTGCAGTTTGATGCCGCTCCTCCACCCAAGGCTCGCCATGCGCGATGGGGTTGTGCTTCTACATTGGCGTTTGAGATGTCCGATGGCGATCACCGGCTGATCGTCAATTGCGGCGGCTCGGCTTTGGCCGGCGGTTTGGTGCCATCCCGCATCGAGCAGGGGCTGCGCGCCAGCGCGGCGCATTCCACCTTGGTGCTGGATAATGCCAATTCCACCGCCGTTTTGATCAATGGCAAGCTGGGCAAGGGTGTCGAGCAGGTCGAGGTTGAGCGGCGCACATTGGGCACCGGCGGCAAGGAAGCGACAAGGGTCGAGGCGAGCCACGATGGCTATGCCGCGCGTTATGGTCTGACCCATCGCCGGATATTGATGCTGCGGGCTGATGGCACAGAATTGCGCGCAGAAGACATTCTCCAGCCGCAGGTCAAGAAGGGTAAGCGGGGCAAGATCGCCTATGCGCTGCGTTTCCATTTGGGCGCCAGTGTCGAGGCCAGGCTGGCCGAGGACAAGCGCGGGGCCAGCCTGTCTTTGCCCAATGGCAATTTGTGGCAGTTCAGGATGGCGGGCGATGAAACAGGCGCCAGCGTGTCGCTGGAAGAAAGCCTGTGGGTCGATGGCGAAGGTCGTCCGCTCCCGACACAGCAATTGGTGATTGAAGGCATGACGTCGCGCGGCGGGGGACATTTCTCCTGGCTGCTCAAGAAGATGGGGTAAGTTTCCAAGTGAGTGAGATTGCGATCAAGCGGGCGCTGTTGTCAGTGTCCGACAAAGCTGGATTGGTAGAATTGGGCCAAGCCCTGGTAGGGCGCGGCGTAGAGCTGGTGTCCACCGGCGGAACGGCCAAGGCTTTGCGCGATGCTGGCCTAGACGTGCGCGATATCTCTGATCTCACCGGCTTTCCCGAAATGATGGATGGCAGGGTCAAGACTCTCCACCCCAAAGTGCATGGCGGATTGCTGGCGGTGCGCGACAATCCCGAACATGCCGCCGCGATGGAGGATCATGCGATCGGTGCGATCGATTTGGTGGTGGTCAATCTCTACCCATTCGAAGCGACCGTCATGCGTGGTGCAGAGCGTGACGAGATTATCGAGAATATCGACATTGGCGGGCCCAGTATGGTTCGCTCCTCGGCGAAAAATCACCAATTTGTCACTATTGTGACCGATCCATCGGACTATCCCACTCTGTTGAGCCAGCTTGAGGCCAATGATGGCGCAACCTCACTGGATTTCCGTAAGTCTATGGCCGCCAAAGCGTTTGCGGCGACAGCGAGCTATGATTCCATGATCAGCCAATGGTTCGCCTTTGCCGATCAGGGGCAGCTGTTCCCCGATATGCTGGCGATCAATGGCCGTGCGCCAACCGAATTGCGTTATGGCGAGAACCCGCATCAAAAGGCGGCGCTTTATACCCCCGTGGGGCCGCATCAGCGCGGTATCGCTCAGGCAGAACAATTGCAGGGCAAGGAATTGTCCTACAACAATTACAATGATGCCGATGCGGCGCTGGAACTTTGCGCTGAATTTGCCGGCGGCGAGCCGGCTGTGGTGATCGTCAAGCACGCAAACCCGTGCGGTGTGGCGCAGGCGGGGACTTTGCTGGAGGCTTGGGAGGCGGCTCTGCAATGCGATAGCGTGTCAGCCTTTGGCGGGATCGTCGCGGTCAATCAGGAATTGGACGGCCCTACTGCCGAGGCGATTGCCCAGATATTCACCGAAGTGGTGATTGCTCCGGCAATTTCGGATGCAGCACGCGGCGTTTTTGCCAAGAAGAAGAATTTGCGCTTGCTGGTAACCGGCGACTTGCCCGATCCGCGCCGCGGCGGGCTGGCGGTCAAGCCGATAACGGGTGGATTGCTGGTGCAGTCACGCGACAATGGCACGATCACGCAGGAAGAATTGAAAGTGGTGACCGAACGCGAGCCGAGCCAGCAAGAACTGGCCGACTGCCTGTTTGCGTGGACCGTGGCACGGCATGTCAAATCCAACGCAATTGTCTACGCCAAGGACGGCGCGACGGCGGGTATTGGTGCAGGCCAGATGAACCGCCGCGATTCCTCGCGCATCGCTGCAATGAAGGCTGCCGAAGCAGCAGAGAAATATGGCTGGGACCGGTCGCGCGCGGTTGGCAGTGCGGTCGCCTCTGATGCTTTCTTCCCGTTTTCGGATGGCTTGTTGGCAGCAGCTGAGGCGGGCGCCACCGCCGTCATCCAGCCTGGTGGATCGATCCGCGATGACGAAGTGATCGAAGCGGCCAATAAGGCTGGTTTGGCGATGGTCTTTACCGGCATGCGCCACTTCCGGCACTGATTTTGCGCCAAGCGCGTTTGCGCTCGGGATCTCCTCAAAACCGGCGAAGCAAGGACTTTGATTTAAAAATAGCATGCGCACAATTGTGTCCAGGTGCTCCGGTAACGCCGCCGCCGGGATGCGTCCCAGCCCCGCACAACCACAACCCGTCAATCGGCGTGCGATAGCTGCCCAGACCCATGGCCGGGCGGGCCGCCCACAATTGATCAAGGCTCATCCGGCCGTGAAAAATGTCTCCGCGCCATAGGCCGAATTTGCGCTCCAGCGCGCGCGGTGTGTGCACCTGCCGGTGCAACACCAGATCGCCGAAACCGGGTGCATGGCGTTCTATCGTCGCAAACACTGCTGCGACCGCATCTTCCTCGCGAGTTTCGGGCAGATCGGGATCGACATGTTGGCAGAACAGGCTGGCGACGTGATGGCCAGCAGGGGCAAGACTGTCATCAACCAGGCTGTCATCGACGAGGCTGGGGATGAGCATCTCGACAATCGGCTCGGTCGAAAAACCGTTTTGGCGCGCTTGCTGATAGGCCCGATCCATATAATCGAGCGAGGGCGCCATGATGATACCCGAGCGCAAATGGCTGTCGCCCGCAGGCGCATGGGTGAACTTAGGAAGGCCTGACAAGGCAACATTCATCCTGAGCGAGCCCGACCCGCCGCGATAGCTGCGCATCGCGCTTTGCAAAGACTGCGGTTGCTCAGCGGCAGGCACCAGACGACCGAACAAGGGCTTCGGGCCAAGATTGGCAATCACCCGCTTTGCGCGGATCTCTTCCCCGTTATCCAGTTGCACACCTACGGCTTTGCCGCGCTCCATGATGACCTGTTTGACCGGAGCGTCGCAGCGAATGTCGACGCCGCTTTCGCGTACCGCTTCGCCCATCATCTGGGTGATTGCGCCCATGCCTCCTATGACATGGCCCCAGCTTCCCTTATTGCCATTCACCTCGCCAAACACATGGTGCAACAAGACATAGGCGCTGCCCGGCGTATCGGGGGAAGCGTAATTGCCCACACAGGCATCGAAGCCAAAAGCAGCCTTTACAATGTCGCTTTCAAACCAGTCATCCAGCACTTCGCGGGCAGAGCGGGTGAACAATTGCAGCACGGCTGCCTGGCGAACGACCGGCAGTTTCGCAAACCCCTTGGTTTGCAGCGCAATGTCGATCAAGGATCGCAAGCCACCTTCTGGATTGGGCGGGATCTTGAGCGCGAGCGCACGCAAAACATCGGCAGCATCCTCCAGCATTGCGTAATATTCAGGCAGGGCCTCGGCGTCTTTCTCGCTATGCTGGGCGACCGCTTTCTGGCTGGCCGAGACCTCGCCCCCAATCGCGAGATACCCCCCTTCAAACGGGAGATAGTTTGAAACAGGCCGCTCTATCACGCGGTAACCGCGAGCTGGCAGCGCCATATCGGCGATGATTTTGGGCTGAAGCAGGCTGACGGTGTAACTGGCGGTTGAGTTGCGATAGCCGGGCGCAAATTCTTCAGTGACAGCGGCTCCGCCAATCACGTCGCGCGCTTCCACGATGCCCACCTGCATTCCCGACCGGGCGAGATAAAAGGCACATGTCAGGCCGTTATGGCCCGCCCCGATGATCACTGCATCCAACATTCGAGAAACACCGTAACTATTTTTGAAGTTCCTGCGAACACTCAATTACAAGTGCAATTTCAAATGGCGCGTTCAGCTGGTCGAAAGCGATCAAGTTTATGTCCAGCGACCTAAGATTAGCCGCCCAACCAGACCTACGGATAGATGAAACCATGATGAGCCTGTTTAGATCTGACATTTCCCGCAATTTCGGCCTTGGCTTTGTGCTGGGTGCGGTAATCGTAATGGGCAGCTTTGCGACCCAAGGTCAGCAAGATCTGGTCGCACCGGTGCAGGCGTCAACGGTTCAGGCACCCGGAGTTTCCAACTGATGGCGCGCAAGCTCGCTCTCGTTCTGGCGATCAGCCTTGCCGCCTGTCAGCCATCTATGGCGGCAGGAGAAGAAGCGGTCAGAGCGCCGGTTGCAGAACGCCAGTCTGCCGAAGAGGGCGGGCTGAAAGTGGCGATATTTGCGGGCGGATGCTTTTGGGGCATCGAAGGTGTTTTCAGCCATGTGCGCGGCGTGAAAAGCGCAGTGTCAGGCTATCATGGCGGTCGTTCGGCAACCGCCAAATACAGCACCATCATCACCGGATACACCAAGCACGCAGAATCCGTACGGGTCGTCTATGATCCCAAGATTGTGCGCTATGACGAATTGCTGCGTATCCTGTTCTCGGTTGGTGCGGACCCCACGTTGAAGGACCGCCAAGGCCCCGATGTTGGCGCGCATTACCGCTCGGCAATTGTACCCATGAATGCAGAGCAAAAGGCTGTCGCCGCCGCCTATCTGAAACAGATGGGAGCCTCTGGCATTTGGGATGCACCGATTGTGACCCGGATCGAACCGTTCAAAGCCTTTTATGAGGCCGAGGAGTATCATCAGGACTACATGGCCCGGAACCCTAACCAGCGATATATTGTCCGCTGGGACAAGCCCAAGGTGAAGGCGCTGCAACGGCTGTACCCGACCCATTACAGGTCTACTTTCCTGCGCGAAACAAGTTGATCGGCGCGTTAGCCGCGCCAAGCTGAGGCAATTTGCGTTCTACCGCTGGCGCAAGCGGCATGGCATCGCTATATCTGGGGTATGGCGGCACATAAACACGCACATCACGAACACACTGGCCAGACCCTGGTCGAGGCCGCACGCCAATCGCTGACCGAAGCGGGCGAGCAATGGACCGGCATGCGCGAATCGGTATTTGCCGAACTAGCAAGGCATGAACGCCCCACATCGGCCTATGATATTGCGGACAATCTTTCCAAGGCGCGGGGCAAACGTGTTGCGCCCAACAGCGTCTATCGCATTCTGGATTTGTTTGTGAGCAACAACCTGGCGATGCGAGTGGAAAGCGCCAACGCCTATCTCGCCAACAGCCATCCGGGCTGCGAGCATGATTGCATCTTCCTGGTGTGCAATGAATGCGGCGAAGCAACCCATGTTGACGATGATGAGGTCAGCCGCAGCGTGCGCAATATCGCGCAGGGCCGCAGCTTCAAGGCAGAGCGACCCATCATCGAAATTCGCGGCTTGTGCCGCTTGTGCGCCTAATAAAGCAACGACAGAACGTGCATTTTTATCGATGATCCGTTCATCGACAGTCTCTATTTTCAAGTGTAAGACCTGACCTCATGAGTGAACGACCCAAGACCCCGCTGCTCGACACTGTCGACACCCCCAAGGATTTGCGCGCCATCCCCACCGCCGATTTGCGGCAATTGGCGGATGAATTGCGCACGGAAATGATCGACGCTGTGGGATCGACCGGCGGGCATTTGGGATCGGGCTTGGGCGTGGTCGAGCTGACCGTGGCCCTGCACTATGTGTTCAATACGCCGGAAGATCGGTTAATCTGGGACGTTGGCCATCAGGCTTATCCGCACAAGATTTTGACTGGTCGCCGCGATCGGATTCGCACTCTGCGTCAAGGCGGTGGCCTGTCTGGCTTCACCAAGCGCAGCGAAAGCGAATATGATCCCTTTGGCGCGGCGCATTCCTCCACTTCTATCTCGGCAGCCCTGGGCTTTGCCGTGGCCAATAAATTGCAAGGCAAGTCGGGCCGCGGGATCGCGGTGATTGGCGATGGCGCGATGAGTGCGGGCATGGCTTATGAGGCGATGAACAATGCCGAGCAGGCCGGCAATCGGCTGGTTGTGATCCTGAACGACAATGACATGTCGATCGCTCCGCCAGTGGGCGGCTTGAGCGCCTATCTGGCGCGCATGGTGTCTTCCAGCGAGTATCTCGGCCTGCGTTCCCTGGCCTCGAAAGTGGCCAAGAAATTGTCGCGCCGCATCCACTCCACGCTGGATAAGGCCGAAGAATACACCCGCGGCATGGTCACCGGCGGCACCCTGTTTGAAGAACTGGGCTTTTACTATGTTGGCCCGATCGACGGTCACAATCTGGATCATCTGATCCCCGTTTTGGAAAATGTGCGCGATGCCGAAGAAGGCCCTGTGCTGATCCATGTCGTGACCACCAAGGGCAAGGGCTATGGCCCGGCAGAAGACAGCGCTGACAAATATCACGGTGTGCCCAAATTCGATGTGGTGACGGGCGAAAAGGCGAAGGGCAAACCTGGCCCACCGGCCTATCAAAATGTGTTTGGCGATACTCTGGCCAAACTGGCCGAGAGCGATGACCGGATCTGCGCCATCACGGCTGCCATGCCGTCGGGTACGGGTGTCGATCGCTTTGCCAAAGCGCATCCAGAACGCACTTTTGACGTTGGCATAGCCGAACAGCACGGGGTCACCTTTGCCGCCGGATTGGCAGCCCAAGGCATGCGTCCTTTTGCAGCGATCTATTCAACATTCTTGCAGCGCGCCTATGACCAGGTGGTGCATGACGTTGCGATCCAGAATCTGCCGGTGCGCTTTGCGATTGACCGGGCGGGGCTAGTCGGTGCCGATGGAGCGACCCATGCCGGCAGCTTTGACATCACCTATCTCGCCACACTGCCCAATATGGTGGTGATGGCCGCTGCTGACGAGGCTGAACTGGCCCATATGACCTATACTGCGGCCGAGTATGACGATGGGCCCATTGCGCTGCGTTATCCGCGCGGCGGCGGTGTGGGCGTGCCGATCCCCGAAACGCTGGAAAAGCTGGAGATTGGCAAAGGCCGGGTCGTTCGCGAAGGCAGCAAGGTTGCGATTTTGTCGCTTGGTGCGCGGCTTGAAGAAGCGAAGAAGGCAGCCGACCAATTGGAGGCCAAGGGGCTTTCAACAACAGTGGCGGACATGCGTTTTGCCAAGCCGCTGGACCGAGATTTGATCGCCAGACTGATGCGCAGCCACGAGATTGTTCTGACGGTTGAAGAAGGCGCGATTGGCGGGCTGGGCGCGCATGTGCTGACCTATGCCAGCGATGAAGGGCTGACCGATGCCGATGGCGCAGGTGGTGGTTTGAAAGTGCGTACGCTGCGCTTGCCAGACATCTTTATCGATCACGATGCGCCTGAAAAGCAATATGATCAGGCTGGCCTCAATGCGCCGCAGATCGTCGAGACGGTTCTAAAAGCCTTGCGGCACAATTCGGCAGATGTGGAAGAAGCGCGAGCTTAGCAATTGGTCGATGGTACAGGTGGCAAGGGGAAACGCGCGGTGAGCACGTTTCTGCTCGCCATCGCAATTGCCTATGCAACGGTTGCCGCAGTTCTGTACTTTTCGCAGCGCAGCTTCATCTATCCTGCGCCGGCCGGTGAAAGGGCTGCCCCGGCCGGATTTGAACCCATCACCTATCGCACGGCAGACGGGCTGGATTTGCGCGCGGGATATCGCCGCGCAGCAGATGGCGCGCCGACCATTCTCTATTTCCATGGCAATGCCGCCGATTGGCAAAGCTCGGTTGTGGCAACCGACCGTTTGGTACCGGCAGGCTTTGGCGTGCTGGCGGCAGAATATCGCGGTTATCGCGGCAATCCTGGCACCCCCAGCGAGGCTGGTCTGTATGCCGATGGCAGAGCGGCAATTGCATGGCTGGGCGCACAGGGTGTGGACCCGTCTCGATTGTTTATCATCGGCAATTCGATTGGGTCAGGGGTGGCGACGCAAATGGCTGCCGAGACCTCTGCGCGAGGACTGGTGCTGATCTCTCCTTTCGCCAGCCTGCAGCAATTGGTGCAGGAAAAACTACGGTTCTTGCCAGCGGCATTGTTGCTGAAAGATCGCTATCGCAATGACGAGAAGCTGCCGGAGATTAGGGCGCCAATTTTGATTTTGCATGGAACGGCGGACACATTGATTCCGATTGATCATGCGCGCCAACTCGCCCAGCAATCCAGCCATGTCCAATTGACCGAATTTGCGGGCATTGGCCATGATCTGGCATGGCATGACGGTGCCGAACTTGCGACGCTGCGATTTATCGAAAGCATTTTGGTTTTGGAGACGATTGAATGAGCCTGCTCACCATCACGCGCGAAGGGCATGTCACAACCCTTACCCTTAATCGGCCGGACATGATGAATGCGCTGGGGGCTGATGGTGATGGCGATGAATTTGTCGCTGCATGTGATGCGATCAACACCGATATGGAGGTGCGCTGCGTGATCCTGACGGGTGCGGGCCGCGCTTTTTCTGCCGGTGGTGATGTGAAAGCGATGAAAGAACGCAGCGGCAATTTTGGCGGCACGCCTCCCGGCATCTCGGATGGTTATCGCAACAATATCCACCGCATCCTGCGGGCGCTGCATGGCCTGCGCGTGCCTCTGATCGCTGCGATCAATGGTCCCGCGATTGGTCTGGGGTGTGATCTGGCTTGCCTGGCGGACATTCGGATGGCGAGCGAAAAGGCCAAATTCGGCGTTACCTTTCTAAAGCTCGGCATAATTCCGGGTGACGGTGGAACATGGATATTGCCGCGCGTTATTGGCCAGTCGCGCGCCGCAGAACTGTTCTATACCGGCGATGTGATTGATGCTGCCAAAGCACAGGAATGGGGCTTGATTGGCCGGATTTGCGCTCCCGATGATCTGGCGGCCACTGCCCAAGAGCTCGCGCAGAAAATTGCCCAGCAACCCCCGCACGCTTTGCGCCACACCAAGAACCTGCTGCGCCAGGGACAGTCGATCACCTATGATACAGCGCTGGAAATGGCAGCAAATACGCAGGCGCTGATGCATCTGACCGATGATCATATGGAGGGCATTGACGCCTTGCTGGAAAAGCGCCCGGCTCAGTTCAAAGGCAAGTAGACCGACTGGTCGACCTAACGCATTCGCTCAGATCGGCTGAACGACTTCTTCGCTGACATAAATGATCGCTGGTGCGGGCGGCGGCGCAGCGGGCTCTGACGCGGTGGCTGGTGCCGCAGCGGCATCCGCGGGCGCCATTGCCGCTTCCAATTCCTGCTGGGTCAGATCGGCGCCAACCCCGACCAGCGGCGCGCCTTCGGACATCAAGGCCTCGATGCTGCAATCACGCGGCGGAGGCCTGTTCTTCAGCGCGGCGATATCAGCCTCGCGATTGCACAAATAGGTCTCGCGCATGGCGAAATAGGGATCGTCAGATTCGCGGATGGATTCCAGCTTTTCGTCAAATTCAATCCGAAACTCGAGCGAATTCACTGTGTAGGCGGGGATGGCGTAATAGGGCGTTCCGAACGGCTTACCAACCACTGCTGGCAAGAAGGATTGATCCAGCAAGCTGCCGACCAGATCGCGCAGTGTGGTTGCGCCAACCAAGGGAACAACCAGGAACGGACCGGGGCCGACCCCGTAATAGCCCAGCGTGTTGGCAAATCCGTTGCGGCGATAGGGCAGATTGAACGGCTTGCTTTTAGCGACATCGATGAAACCGCCCAGGCCAACTGTGCTGTTGATCGTAAACCGACCCAGTGTCTCAAACGCCTTGCCTGGCTTGAATTGGAGCAGATAGTTCAGGAAATTCACCGGCTCGAGCAGGTTACGGAAGAAATTGCGCAAACCCTTGCGGACCGGCTTGGGCAGGCCCTTCTCATAAGCATCAGCGACCGGCTCGACAAAGGCCTGATCAACATCCTGGGTGAGATCGAAGGCGGCCTCGTTCAGCTGGACCAAGGGGTCACGGCCAATTGCTTCTGACGATCCGGTGACCACAATGGTGCCGGGGGCCACAACCTCTGTTTGCTCTTGCGGCTCGGTGGTGACAGGCTCCGCCAAATCATCGGGCGCATCTTGTGCCTCAGCGGGTTGCGGCTCGTCTGCTGGCTCGGATGCAGTCTGAGGCACAGCTTGGGCTAGGGCATCATCCGCTTGGTTCTGAGGCGCAGATTGAACAGAGCCAGCCGCCTGCTGGGCTGCAACAATTTGCGCCAACATGGTCGGTTGCGGCATTTCGGCCGGTAAAGGTGATGTCGCCAAACCTAAAGAGGCGGCAATCGACAAAAGCATTCTGTTTCCTTAGCGCATCGGGCTAGCGGCAGTCATGAACATATTCATCTGCCAAAACAATTAAAAGCGTCTTGCACCAGCCTCTTTCTGCCGCATTGATTATAACAGGGCTGATAGAGCAGCTTGTCAGAACCAGCGCCAAATGCCGGCGGGGATGCCGCCAAGGGGCAGATGCAGCCAGCTGATCAAAACCCACAGCATCAACGCGATCACCCAGGGTAACAGACCAACGGCGAACATCTTGTGCCAGCACGGCCAATAGGATGTGCGACTTTGCCACATGTCCCATGCATCACCCAACTGCACGCGCTTCTTGCGGTCTTGCATATGCGCACCAATCAGCGCCAGTGCGCCAACGGTTGTCGCCACAATCATGGTTCGCCAGCTCCACAACAAAATGATGTGCGACAGTGCCCAGATGGCGAAAGACCACATCATCGGGTGGCGCGTGACCAGAAATACACCCTTGGGCTCGGCTCGGGCTTGCGTCGCGGCACCGGGAGTGGGCAGGGCAGGATTGCCAGAGAACGACCCTGCATAGAGGACCAGCCCCGGGATCAGAATCAGGCTGGCAATGATCCAACCTGTCTCACCCGATCCGGGCAAATCGCCCGTCGGGGCAGCCTTGAACGCAAAGTAAATCCACACAATCGCCGCCAGACTGACCAGCGAATAGACCCCCTGGAAACCTTTGGGCCCAAACACGCGCTCCATCGGTCCCCGCAAGGGGTGCGACATAGCGAAATGGGTTCCAATCAGCGTGAGGCTAGCTGCAGCGAGTTCAGTGAGGGCGTGATCCATGCCCAAACCTTATCACCACAGGGGCGATTGCCGCAAATCCTGGCGCGGCCAGCACTCGACTTGCGCCAATTTGCCTTTGCCTTTGCCTTGCTACCAATCATAAGCCTTTGGCAGATCGCTTTCGTCCAGATCGCGATAGCGTTCCCGCAGGCGGGTTTGGTGATTGTCCAACGGCTGCTCGACACCCTCGATATAAACTCTGACCGGTGTTGACGAGACCTCCAGGGGATCACCATCCCACACCACCAGATCGCCCATCGCACCCGGTGCCAGAACACCAATTTTTCCGCCCATTCCCATCGCTTCGGCAGGGCGCGAGGTAATCGTAGCGAGTGCCTCGCCCCAGGACAGCCCTGTTGCACGCGGGACCCGGGTCAAAGCGACCAAATTGCCAGCATGCTGGGTCAAATGGTGGATGTTTCTGATGGTATCGGCATTCAGAGCCACTGTGACGCCAGCAGCCTGCATGCGCCCGATATTGCTTTGCGTGGCGGCCAATTGTTCAAACCGCTCGGGCAAATCCTGCAAACTTTCCGCGATGACCGGAATGCGCGACTGCGCCAGTTCTGCGGCAACGGTCCAACCTTCTGTTGCGCCAACCAGTACGATGTCCAATGCGCCAAATTCTTTCGATAAGGCGATAACCGCGCGAATATCGGATGCGCGGTCGACATGGATGAGCAGCTTTTGCCGGCCAGACACAATAGGAACCAAGGCCTCGGCATCGGCGCGGGTAAGCAAGTTTCCATCACCGCTCCATCGACCGGCAGCAAAGTCGCTCGCCTCGCGCAGGGCATTGCGCAATTCGACATGGCTGGCGGTTCGGCTCCCTCCGGCGATACGTGCGCCGCGCTCAGCCAGTGTGACATATTGAAACGCTTTGCTGCGGGTGATGGGATCGGGGTCTGCTCCCGTATCGATGATAGCGCCTTGCCCCCCGAAGATGGCTCCGGACGGATCACTCATCACGACAGCCCTGGTGACCCCTTCGCCCCGGCTGACCAGCATGTGCTGTGAGGCCGGGTTAATCGCTGGCGTCACATCGAGTGCTGCATTGAAGCGGGAAGAGCTGGCTGCGGCGTCATTGCTTTCGCTGACTGCACGAACGTCAACTAGGCCCAAATTGGTGACAGCAGCAACCAGGCCAGGTGTAACCCAGGTGCCGGTTCCATCCAGCACCGGTAGCGACGGATCGGGCCGCAATTCTTGGCCTACGGCGACAACTTTGCCGCCGCGTATGATGACGGTAGCACCTTCGATCGGCTCGCTGCCGTCACCCGTGCCAATTGTTGCATTGGTGATGACCACATCTTGTGCTGCAAGAGGGCTGGCGATCAGAACGATGGCGCTGGCGGCGAGTGTGAGGAGCATTCTCATTTCACGTCTCCTTCACCAGGCTGGCCCAGTTCGAAATCTGCCACCGGACGGCGCTTGGGATCCAGCGCATCAAACAGCAATGCGCCATCGATCCAGACCTTTTCCGGCCGCGAGTAGACGCTCAGCGGGTCACCATTCCACAGAACCACATCGGCCATTTTGCCCGGTTCGAGGCTTCCGGTCATATCGGCAATACCCATGGCTTTGGCCGCATTCAGAGTTATCCAGCCGATCGCTTGCGCGTCGGTAATGTCGATGCCCATCCGTGTACCGGCAGCCTGAGCTTTTGCCGCAGCTTGGTTGAGGCGTTGAATGACTTGGTCGCTATCGGAATGGATCACCACGCAGGCACCAGCCTGATGCAGCAACGCTGCATTCTCGGGAATGCCGTCATAGCTTTCCATTTTGAATCCATACCAGTCGGCCCAGATCGCGCTGCATACGTCATTTTCGCGCAGCAGATCACCAATCTTGTAGCTTTCGACGGCGTGGTGGAATGCGGTGACGCGATATCCCATCTCCTTGGCCATATCCATCACCAGCGCCATTTCATCAGCGCGATAACAATGGTTGTGGACCAGAATTTCACCCTTCAAAACGCCGACAAGTGTTTCATTCTCCAAGTCGCGGTCGCGGTCTGCATCTTCGGCATAGGCGCGCGCGTCCAGCCACGTCTGGCGGTTGACTGCAAAATTGCCCATCCGTGTGCTGGGTTTACGGCCCTTACGACCATAAACACGCTTGGGGTTCTCACCGCAGGCCATCTTAAAGCCATAGGGCGCACCCGGAAATTTCATGCCTTGTACCGTGCGAGCAGGCACGTTTTTCAGCGTGACAGAACGGCCACCCATCAAATTGGCTGAGCCGGGAAGGATTTGCAGCGATGTCACGCCGCCATTCGCCAGCGCCCGGCTAAACCCGGGGTCTTGTGGCCAGACTGAATGCTCGGCCCAGACATCGGGCGTTGTTGGGCTGGTCGATTCATTGCCATCACTATGTGCAGTTACGCTGGGCGAAGGATAATCGCCCAGATGCGAGTGAATATCGATGATGCCCGGAGTAACGAATTTCCCCGTGCCATCGATCAAGGTGTAGCCGGCCGTATCCAGGCCTGTGCCGATAGCCTCGACCTTGCCATCGCGAAACAACACTGTGGTGCCATCAAATTGGCGACCCGTTCCATCAAACACAGTTGCTCCGACCACCGCGGTGGGTGCGCCGGGATAGGCCCGATAAGTGGAGGGATACGGCACATCTGGTGTGTCGGGCAGATTGCCAGAGGTAGCAGAAGCGCTCTTAGGTGCGCCGGCCTCTTCAGCAGTGGCGGTTGTGCATGCGCCAAGCGCTAGCGCAACCATGGCGGTTAAAGTTAAACGTGTGACCATCTTGGTACGACCCTTTATGGTTGGGCATAGCCCGAAATTTTTGCGGCGCTCGCCAATAAGCAGCGCCCGAATTTTCCTTAGCGGCTGGCGGGATGGACTCCTGCTTCCTGTGCTTCAAGGCCTGCTGCTGCAGAACCTTCGAGCCCGTCGTCGGTTAATGTGTCAAGATGCATCAGCTTCTTGATGAATGGGCTTACCAGAACGACGGCCACACCAACTCCGACAGCCACAAGACCCATGGCCCAATAGGCCTCAAGCGCGCCTTCGCGAGTCATGTCTCCGCCTTCGCCTTCGCCCATCAGGGAACCCATGAAGCCTGCGACATAATTGCCGCCTGCTGTGCCGAAGAAAAATGCCGCCATCATCAAGCTGGCCATATGTTTCACAGAAAGCCGGTTCATGGCGCTGAGGCCAACCGGGGATAGACAAAGCTCGCCCGTGGTCGACAACAGGTAAAACAGGAAGAGAAACAGAACCGGCATCATCAACGCGCCGGCGTCATTGCTGCTGCTGAAGCTTTCTGCCCCCCAGACCATAACCACAAAGGCCAGCCCCATCTGGACAATGCCGAGGCCCATCTTCGCCGGGGCAGACGGTTCCTTGCCGACACTCGCCAGCCAATGCCAAAGCCCGGCAAACAGTGGTGCGAGCAGGATAATGTAGATCGGATTGATCGACTGGAAGAAGGTGGTCGGAATTCCGCCCCGATCCACATGACGGTCGGTAAACAGGTTGAGTGAACCGCCAGCCTGTTCGAACAGACCCCAAAATAGCGGCATCAGCAAGATCAGGAAAATCATCGCAAAAACACGGTCGCGCGCTTCATTGTCCAGCTTCAATGCCTCTTTCACGACATAGAGAAGAAGCACGATGCCAGATACCAACAGGATCCCACCGACTGCGGATTGATATTGGATCAGCAGCCAAATCACGCCAACTCCGGCCAACCCGACCGCATAGAGGAGCCATTCGAGGTTCAAACCGGCGAATTTCTCTTTCAGCTTGGCAGGCACGGGCGGCTCTCCATTGCCTTTGAGCAGCGGTTTGCCGAGAATGAACACAATCAGGCCGAGCAACATGCCGATGCCAGCCAGCCCAAAGCCATAAGCCCAGCCAATCGTCTCACCCAGATAGGCGGCGATCAGAACGCCGGTCGCGGCCCCCAAATTGATCCCCATATAGAAGATCGTATAGGCGCTATCGCGGCGCACATCTGTTCGTGGATAAAGCTGACCGACCAGCACGGAAATATTGGCCTTTAGGAAGCCAGAGCCAACGATGATGAAGGCAAGCGCCAGCCAAAAGACATTGAGGGTTGGATCATTTTGATATCCCGATCCATCGCCTTCAAAGGCCATAAACAAGTGGCCAAGGGTGAGCAGGACGGCCCCAAACAGAACCGCTTTGCGTTGGCCAAGATAACGGTCGGCCAGCCATCCACCTAGCACCGGCGTGATGTAGACAAGCGAACCATAAGCACCATAGATCAGATTGGCTGTTCCATCTGAATACATCCAATGCTTGACGAGATACAATGTTAGCAGAGCGCGCATGCCGTAGAAGGAAAACCGTTCCCACATCTCGGCAAAGAACAGCATGTATAGGCCTTTGGGGTGGCCGAAGACTTCTTCTTTGGGGCGGGTGATCGCCCACGCGCCGACGATCAGAAAGATGATCAAGACAGCGGATGCCACCAGTGCTGCCCAGTCGGCATAATTCCAAAGTGCGATATTTTTCACGTGTGCTTCCCCGTACTCTCGGGGGCGTTTCTGCACACCTCCCTTAAGCTGGCGCACACTAACGCCGAATTTGAAAGTGTGAAGCGCAAGTTTCAATTGAAACGGCCCTTGGGCAATTGCACCTCAAAACTTGACGCGCCCCGCTGTATTATGGCACTGATGCACCCTGCAAGGGACAACTATGAGCCAAAATCGACCTGTATATCTCAAACTGCGTGATCAGATCGCAGCGGCCATCATCGAAGGCGACTATGCCGAAGGCGCAATGTTGCCATCGGTCCGCGCGCTCGCGGCAGAGCAAGGGGCCAATCCTTTGACCGTCGCAAAAGCCTATCAACAGTTCCAAAACGACGGACTGGTGGAAGTCCAGCGTGGCGTTGGAATGTATGTTGTCGAAGGAGCGGTGGAGCGGCTGGTGCATGCCGAGCGCGAACAATTTCTGAAAGAAGAGTGGCCAGAAATCCGGGCGCGGATGGCGCGGCTGGGAATCAAGCTCGCGGAACTGTCTGAAGACGCTTAAGAATCTGGTGGTTTCTTGATTTGGGACTAACCAAACTTATTTTGCACTTGTCAGCTTGCGATATGTCGCTGCCTCTGGCACCATCGTAGATCTGGAAACGAGCTGTTTTCGGGTCGCTAGATGGTGGAGACGAACTGCGCGCGAGATCGGAAGTCCGATTGCCAAAGTGGGTCGCGATCCGGGAGGAAAAGATGATTAGATCCGAATTGTTACAAGCACTTCAGGACGACAATCCCGATTTGCGAGCCGAAGAAATCGAGCAAGTGGTCGATCTGTTCTTCGATGAGATTGCTCAGCGATTGTCTGAAGGCGGCCGGGTAGAGCTGCGCGGCTTTGGTGCTTTTTCGACCCGAGAGCGCGCCGCACGTACTGGCCGCAACCCTCGTACAGGCGAGTCTGTCGATGTTCCGGCTAAGCGCGTTCCGTATTTCAAAGCGGGCAAGGACATGCGTCGCCGCCTCAACGACGATTGAGCCCATTTGGTCAGCTACTGTTTGAAGCTACCAACAAATTCCAAGCTAATTGATTGTCCCGAGCGGGTTGTGTCGCTAGGGCTCGCATCGCTGCGCTGCGGGTGTGGCGGAATGGTAGACGCCGGGGACTTAAAATCCCCTGATCCTATAGATCGTGCGAGTTCGAGTCTCGCCACCCGCACCACATAACGTAGGCTGAATTGTGATCGCCAATAAGGCCGGTGACGCCTGACCTACTTTACAAATTGTGCGGCGCTGGTTGCGTTCGGTATGAGCCTTTTACCAGCACCCACCAAACCCCAATCAACCACAATGCGATTAGCGCATGATAGATGTGCCAACTGGCATCCATGCTCAGCAAGGGTGATCGGCGGATCAGCAGCACATTCACCAGAAAGCTCGCAAAGACGGCTGCCCTTGCCAAGCGCAGCCTCATGCCGGGTGCCGGTAGGGCCGCACACCCAATTGCCCCCACGATCAGCCACGCCAAAAATGCCGGGACACTCGCGCTTGGCTCTAATAGACCCAGCGCCAGGGTCGCTACGGCGAGCATCGTGGCGAGGCCCAACCGCCAGCCAGACCATATTCTCATTGCGCCCATGCAGCATTGCAAGGCCACCAAAGCCATGGCTGTCGCTCCGCCGATTTGCGCGAAGGCCTGATGGAAATCCGCAAGTTGTTCAATTCGGCCAAAGCCAAAGCGAATGACGCCAATTCCCGCGGCGAAACCGAAGGTCGCAACGCCCAGCGCGCCGGGCCAGCCGCCACCCCGCGCCATTTTCCACGCAACCCATAATGCCGCAAACACGATCAGCGCTTCGGACAAGGCGTAATGCGGTGCGGGCATCTCAGCTTTCCGCCAGCGCTGTGGCCGCGTCGCGATCGGTCTTGGATGGACCAGCAGCGCTGTCAGCATGCGCCGCGTAATGTTCAGCCTTAATCTGCTCTGATGTCAGACGCGATCCGTCATGGCACCAGCCCGGAGGCGCCAGCACATAAAGCATGCGCTGCCAAAGGCTGAGGCCGCGTTGCGATGCGTCCTTCAAAATGCCCCAATATTCATGGAAGATGATGATGAAGGGATTGAGCGTTTCGAGGTTCTTGACCAGGCCGTAATCGACCTTCTCTTGCTCAGCGACGAATGTGCCGAACATCTTGTCCCAAATGATCAGCGTGCCGGCATAATTGGCGTCGAGATATTGCGGGTTGCGCCCATGGTGGACGCGGTGGTGCGAGGGCGTATTGAACACCGCTTCGAACCAACGCGGCATTTTGTTGACCAGCTCTGTATGCAGGAAGAATTGGTAGGTTGGATTGATAACCCCGCAGAACAGCACGACAACTGGATCAAAGCCAATCAACACCAATGGCACTTTGAACATCATTGTTCCGGTGAAATGCTTGGTCCAACCCTGACGCAGTGCAACCGAGAAATTGTACTGCGTGCTGGAATGATGGGTCACATGCATGGCCCACACCCAGCGCACCCGATGCGCGATGCGGTGGTGCCAATAGTAGCGCAGATCATCGAGGATAAAGCAGATGACGAGCGAGGCGATGGTGAGTGGGATGGCGTAGAGTTGGAACTGCTGGACCCAGAACAAGACGCCCACAGAGATGAAGGCGGTTGCGCCATTGGTCACTGCGCTGACCAGACCCATCCCCATCGACACGCCATTGTCCTTCATGTCGCCAACGCCGCGTTCATGGAAGAAATGGTTGAAAATTGACTCGCCAAATATTGCCGCGAAATAAAGCGGGATCACGATCATTGCGATGTTCGAACTGATGATGTTCTCAAGCGTCATGGCAAACCTCTCCGAATCTCTTCAGTTCGCTATATCCAGGCGGTGTGCTGAGAAAAATTGAATAATAAGGCCAATGTTGTTACTTATATTCACAAATGGATGATCTACGCCTCATGCGGCACTTCGAAGCCGTCTATCGGCTGCTCAGCTTCACAGCTGCTGCAGAAGAGCTCGGGCTGACCCATTCGGCGATTACCAAGAGCATCAAGACGTTAGAAGCCGATTGGGAAACGCAACTGTTCCATCGCACCACTCGCACGGTGGTGGCGACCGAAGCTGGCAAAAAGCTCTATCCGCAAGCGGTCGATCTGTTGGCCTTTGCGGCGAGCGTTCGCGGCTCGGTTGCTGCCGGTGAACACGAGCTTAGCATCGTCAGCGGCCCTGGTGTGATCGAAAGCATGATCCATCCAGCTATCGTGAAATTTGCCCGGCGTTATCCCAGAACGCGAATCAATGTTGCCACCATGCCGCCGCATCTTGCTGCCGAAGAATTGGTCCAGCGCCGTATTCATCTTTTGGTCTATCACGAAGCCAGTTTGGCGGGCCTGCCTCACAAAGACCGCATGAAGGTCACCAATGTAATCGACGAGCCCTATTGGATGATCCATCGCCCAGGCCATCCGGCCGCATCCCGCCCGCACACATTCGAAGAGGTCGCACAATATGATTGGGCGCTGGCTGGATATGACCGCCTGTTCGAACAATCTCTGCCTGATCATGTGCGCGTTATGCTCGAAAAGAATGGCGTCCCGCATTATCGGCTGCTGAGCCAGGCGGCCTGCATCGAACTGGCCAAGCAAACCGACATATTGACGACTTTGCCCCAATCTGCAGCGCAGGCGATGACTGCCGAAGGCAATGTTGAGGGCGTTCCGCATCCCGGCGGCTTTCGTTTCTCGATCGGTGCGGCTGTGCTGTATGATGCGGGCCGCGAGCCAACGGTAGAGCACTTCATCGATTGCCTTTGACGCGCGCCAAAGCTGGCGATTACTCAGCAGGAAGCAGCTCTTGCGCGCTCTCCTATCTGGACATCCCTTAAAGCTGTTTACCGTGTTAGCTCAGTCTTAACTCGTAGCGCGATATAGACATCGCGTTAGGCACAGCTGGTCTAATACGTTCTGGAAGGTCAATCGGGGCCTTTCAGCATGGGGTATGCAAGTATGGATCATGCGGTGATCAAGCCGGAATCCGATAATGATGGATCAAATGGGGCGACCGATCTTCGGCGCGCACCGCGCTTTACGTTGCTCATCCGCTCTGCAAAGCTGATCAGCACGCAAGGCGAATTTGTATGTGTGATCAGAGATGTCTCCGCGACCGGGATCAGCATGAAGCTGTTTCATACACTACCCCAAGGCAATGAGTTAACCCTCGAGCTCCAATGCGGCGAAACCTACCAGATCAAGCGCGTATGGGAGCGCGAAGGCGAAGCCGGATTTGAATTTGTCGAGAATGTGGATGTCGAGCAATTCGTTTCCGAGGTCGGTCAATTTCCCAAACGTGGCTTGCGCCTGAATATCCGCATTCCAGCCATTATGACCGCGTCATTGAAGCGCGCAGCCGTGGAGATTCACAACATCTCCCAGCAAGGCGCCCTGTTCGAAGCAGATACGCTGTTGGCCATGGATCAAAATTTGCGGATTGAGAGCAAGGGCCTGGGCGAGTTTTACGCCAAAGTACGGTGGCGCGATGACAATCGCTATGGGGTGGTGTTTGACGATGTGATGACCTTGGGCGATTTCGCGAGAATGGCTGCAAGATTGCGGGCCCCGAGCCTCATCACCGGTTGAACGCACGATAACTTGGGTGCCAATCCCAAACCATTGAGCCCTTTGTTTACTTCTCGCTAACCATTTTCGTTCATTCCCGTTAAGAATATTTCTACGGGGGCTTGAATGAACACGAATGTTACCGAGCAAAATGGCGTTTTTGACGTCGATGTTGTCATTGTCGGGGCCGGACCAGCCGGGCTGACGGCTGGTTATCTGTTGACCAAGCGTGGCAAATCGGTGGCGATCATCGAGAAAGACGAGACCTATGTCGGCGGGATCAGCCGCACGGTTGAGCACAATGGCTATCGCTTTGATATTGGCGGCCACCGCTTCTTCTCAAAAAGCCAACAAGTGGTTGATCTGTGGAACGAGATCTTGCCAGATGATTTCATCCAACGCCCTCGGATGAGCCGCATCTATTATGAAGGTAAGTTCTATTCTTACCCGCTGCGGGCTTTCGAGGCTCTGGGTAATCTTGGCATCCTGCGCTCGACCGCGTGCATGCTCAGCTATCTGCGTTACAAGCTGTTCCCCATCAAAGACGTGAAAAGCTTTGAGGACTGGACCACCAACCAGTTTGGCAAAAAGCTTTATTCCATCTTCTTCAAGACCTATACCGAAAAGGTATGGGGCATGCCCTGTGACGAGATGAGCGCTGATTGGGCGGCTCAACGGATCAAAGGCCTGTCCTTGTGGAACGCTGTTACAGACGGTTTGAAGCGCTCGCTGGGCCTCAACAAAAAACCTAATGACGGGCAGGAAGTGAAAACCTTGCTCGAGACATTCCGCTATCCTCGGCTTGGGCCGGGCATGATGTGGGATGCGGCGCGCGACAAGATCCTGGCGTCTGGCAAGGGCCAGGTGTTCATGGGACGCGCACTTTCTCAACTGGCCAGCGATGGCAATGGCGGATGGATATTGAGCGCCCAGGGCAAGGGCGGTGATGTGCAGATCCGGGCCAAGCATGCGATCAGCTCGGCTCCGATGCGCGAGCTGGCCAAACGTTTGCATCCCTTGCCGCAAAGCACTTTGCAGGCCAGCAATCTGAAATATCGCGATTTCCTCACAGTTGCTCTGATGGTGAAATCGGAAGATCTGTTCCCGGACAATTGGATCTATATCCATGATGACCGGGTCCAGGTTGGACGGGTCCAGAACTTCCGCAGCTGGTCACCCGAAATGGTGCCGGACGAGGACATGGCATGTGTTGGCCTCGAATATTTCTGCTTTGAAGGCGACGGTCTGTGGTCCTCGGCTGACGATGATTTGGTGGCTCAGGCTGCCAAGGAAATGGAAATCCTTGGTCTGTGCGATCCCAAGCAAGTGGTCAGCGGCGCTGTGGTTCGTCAGGAAAAAGCCTATCCGGTTTATGATGACGAATATGAAACCAATGTTGAAGCCATGCGGCTTGAGCTGGAAGAGAAGTTTCCATCGCTTCACCTGGTCGGTCGCAATGGCATGCATCGCTACAACAACCAGGATCACGCCATGATGACCGCGATGCTGACGGTCGAAAACATCATCGCAGGCGAACGTGTGTATGACACATGGTGCGTTAATGAAGATGCTGAATATCACGAGGCAGGCGATGAAGGCGAAGCTAAGGTCTTGCCGGCTCAGGATGGTAATGGTGCTACATCAGCTGTAACCGAAGATCAGGCTGCAGCGCTGAAATCGGTTCGCGATGTACCTGAGCGGATCAAAAAGTCTGCCTGATGCAAAGCGGTGAAAGCGTATCTGCTGGGAGGGGGATGCCAGTGATGTCGATGATTGCCAAACTCAGCGATGTGCGTTTCTTGCGCTATATTCTGGCGAGCGTAGGCGCTTTAGCAGTGGATTTCGGGATATTCCTGATGATGCTGTCCAGCGGCACGCAGGCGGCCGTGGCGTCTGTATTTGGCTATACTTTCGGAATTCTGGCCCATTGGCTCCTGTCGAGCAGGGCGGTGTTCCGCGATACGGTTGCGCATGAGCAACGGGCGCGAACCAAGCAGAAAGCGCTGTTTGTCATCTCGGCCCTCGTGGGCCTGGTGCTGACGGCCGCTATCGTGGGCATTGGAGATGCCAGCGGTTTGGATGCACGCATTGCCAAATTGGTCGCCATCGTGGTGAGCTTTGCTGCGACCTATATCTTGCGGGCCCGCGTGGTCTTTGCAAGCGGATCAGATTGATGGAACCCGATCGCCGCTTACGCACCAATGAAAAGCCCAATCGGGCGATCTTCTTTTCGTGGTTGGCGGTTGTTTGCGTATTGTTGGCGATGACTGGCCCCTTCATTTTGGAAGGCCGTTTCCCTGGCCCCGATGACTCATTGCGGCTTGTTCAAGTGCGCGATCTTTTGGCCGGTCAAGGCTGGTACGATCTCCATCAATACCGGATGACGCCGCCCGACGGGACATTGATGCATTGGTCTCGGCTGGTTGATGCTCCAATCGCTGCGTTGATCTGGTTCTTCTCCGTATTTTTCGAGCAAGCCTTGGCCGAGCGGATTGCGATGGTCATCGTTCCGCTGGTCATCCTGTCGTTCATCATGCTTGCCATCGGTCGCTTGGCCTGGCGGATTTTCGACCGTCAGATGGCGAGCTTCTCATGCCTCGTTCTGGCAGCTTTGCCGCCCATTGTGATGCAAATCCAGCCGCTCAGGATCGACCATCACGGATGGCAGATATTGGCGGTGGCATTATCTGTCTGGGCCTTGTCATGGCGCTCGCCTGGCAAGGGTGGCGCACTGGCGGGCATAGCGATGGGCGTTGGCATGATTATCTCGCTCGAAGTGCTTCCAATGAGCGCAGCTTTCGCTTTGGTCTTGGGTCTGCGTTGGATGCGCAGCGACAAAGATCGCTGGTGGCTCGTCAGCTATATGCAAGCCTTGGCCGGGACTATGGTTGTGGCGTTTCTGATAGCGCGCGGATCGGCCGATCTGGCGCAACATTGCGACGTCATTTCACCGGCGCATCTCGGGCTATTTTTGATCACGGCCTTGGCGACAGGTCTGTTCGCTGCGGTGCCATCGATGCCGCGGGTGCTGCTGGTGTTGGGTATGGCTGCAGCAGGAGCGCTGGGTGTTGGGTTTATGGCCTGGTCTGCGCCGCAATGCATCGGCAATCCCTTTACAGATCTCGATCCGGTTGTGCGTCAATTTTGGTATGATGGGGTGCATGAGGGATTGCCTGCGTGGCACGGCAATGTTGACCGGTGGTTGCCTGCATTGATCCAGACGTTGGCGGCGCTGGCTATTTCCATCAGATTTGCATTGAAGAGCCATGACTGGGCCAGAGTGTGGTGGTTTGAATATTCGCTGCTCTTGGGCTTTGCGATTGTTGGAGGTTTGCTGACCGCACGCTCCATCGCCTTTGCCTCGGTGCTGTCTGCAATTCCCTTGGCGTGGTTGCTGCAACGCTTTTTCCGATTCTGGAAGGCGACCAGCGACATCGGCCCGAAGATTGTAGCTGCGCTGGCTCTTTATGCTGTGTTTCTTTCGGCAGGGCCAATCACTTTGATCCGTACCCAGATATTGTCGGCATCACAGACTTTTTACGAGGGCGATGCCACGACAACACGCGAATCAAATTGCGAATTGCGCGAGCATGCGCCGGTTCTTAATCAGCTTGAACCCAGCACTTTGTTCGCGCCGCTGGATATTGGCCCATCCCTGTTGCTGAAGACCCACCACAGTGTTGTGGCATCGGGCCATCACCGCGCGAATGAGGCGATGCGCGATGTTCTGGTCGCCTTCACCAGCGAGCCAGAGGTCGCGCGACCGATGATTGCCCAAAAGCAGGCGGACTATGTAGTGGTTTGCGTAGACCTGATCGAGGCAAGCAATCTGGCATTAGCAGGCGGTCCGCAGTCGTTGATTTACAAGTTGGTGGAAGACGACGCACCAGCTTGGCTGGAGCGGGTGGATATCGGCGGCCCCGATGAATTGAGGGCGTGGAAGTTTATCCCGCACTCGGCTGATCAGGCGCAAAACTCACCAGCGGATGTCCAGCCAGCCTCGTTGACTATGCCGGAATAAAGTCCATCGCTACGCCATTGATGCAATGCCGCTGACCAGTGGGTTTGGGTCCATCTTTGAAGATATGGCCCAAATGTCCGCCACAATCCGCGCAATGCACCTCGGTCCGCGGATATCCGATCTTATAATCAGTTGAGGTGCCGACGGCGCCCTTCTCGATCGCGGCGTAAAAGCTGGGCCAGCCGGTGCGGCTGTCATACTTCGTTCGGGAAGAATAGAGCCTGTTTCTGCAACCCGCGCACACGAAAACGCCTTTTCGCTTTTCGTCATTGAGAGGCGAGGAAAACGGGCGTTCTGTTCCTGCCTGGCGCAGGACGTAATACTCGCCTTTGGTCAGCAGGCGTGACCACTCCGCTTTGCTTTTCGAGATGGGAAAGCGCTTTCCTTTGGCGCTCGCGCTGCTGCCGACGGGCAAAAAGCTCACGCTCAACCCCGCTCCGAGCGCGATGCCTATCCCAGCGCCCAGAATCGTCCGGCGGTTTGCAATTGTCTCGCGCATGAAGGTCTCCGGCAGAAATATTCACGTTCTTACTATGAAGTACGTGAGACTTGGCCGAAAGGTTTCACCCTAGGTGCAAAGCGGACCTAAAATTCGGAGACTTCGACTTCCAATTTGCGGAATCCGTGCACGAAATTGGCTCGCACTCGCTCGACTTCGCCGACCACATTCACGCGCATCCGACGTTTGTGCATTTCTTCCAGCAAGACGCGCAGTTGCAATTCAGCAAGGCGGGCACCGACGCAGCGGTGAATGCCATAACCAAAGGCAATATGCCGTCGTGCATTCTCGCGGGTGATATCAATCGCGTCACCGTTTTCGAAGACTTCTTCATCGCGATTGGCAGACAAATACCACAAGACCAGCTTGTCACCTTTTTTGATCTTCTGACCAAATTGTTCGGAATCTTCGGTGGCGGTGCGTCGCATGTGCGCCAGTGGCGTCTGATAGCGGATGCATTCCTGTACCGCATTAGGGATCAGATCGGGGTTTTCCTCGAACAGTTTGCGCTGATCGGGGAATTTGTCGAAGGCATGAACAATGCCGGACATGGTGTTACGGGTGGTGTCATTGCCGCCCACGATCAGCAAGACCAGATTGCCGATAAATTCGCGCGGGCCCATCTGGCTCATCGCTTCTGAATTCAGCATCATCGAGATCAAGTCACTGCTCGGTTCGGCCTGCGAGCGTTCTTGCCACAGCATTCCGAAATACTGGGCCATCTCCTGCTGAATGGCGTCGCGCGTGTCATCCAGGGCGGGGGCCAATGCCAGCTCAGTATCGCCCGACCAATCGGACCAGAATGTCAGTAAGCGACGGTCTTCCCACGGAAATCCGAACAGCAGCGCCAGCATGCCCGTTGTCAGCTCGATCGAGACCGTATCAACCCAGTCAAATTTTTCACCGCGAGGCAGCGAATCCAGCACTTCGCCTGTGCGGGAACGGATTTCCGCTTCCATATCGGCCATATTGCTGGGCGTGAATTTGGGGGCAACGGTACGGCGTTGGCCGGTATGCTCTGGCCGGTCCATCGCGATAAACATGGGCAGTTCGCGGCCCTCTTCTGCAGGGCGCGGTTCCAAAATGGTGATGCCGCCATATTCCCAACTGGAAGAGAACAGATCGGGCAAAGCCTCAATATGCTGGATAGCCTTGTGGCCTACCACATTCCAATAAGGGCCAAACGGGCTGTCAGGCACGTAATGCAGCGGACCCTTGGACCGCATCTCGGCAAAAATCGGCTGCCAGCGATCTTCTTCATAGATGTCTGATCGGCTGACGTCATAGGGATGGGAATGCTGCGGGCGTTCTTCAGGGTGCTCAGCAAAATACTGGGTGAGCGCTTCATGGGCCTGCGGGCTGGTGCGCCACTGCGGCTTTTCCTGAGCAATCGTCGCCATCATTCTCTCCATCACATGCGACTCGTTTTGTCGCTTAAATTCTCACCCGTCATCCTGCGACTATTAACAGTCTTGTCAATAGTGAGTTGCGATTTGCGACCTAACTGGCGGCCCGCCGCAGTCCAAACCAGCGTCGCTTGTTCGGATTGTGGCCGCCGCCGCCCGATTTCATCACCCGTTTGCGGAACAAAGTGGAGCCCATCTTGATAAAGATCGCGACCCACATGGCCTGGTATCCAATGGCGAGCAGGATCGGCCACAACTCCTCGCTCTGCGCCGCGCGCGCGGTCATCGCAAAGGGCGAGCTCAACGGGAACAAGATGGCCAGCATCTCCAGCAGCGGAGCACCGTCAATCAAGGTGAAGCTGGCAAAGAAGAAGATGAACAATTGCAGCATTGTGACCGGCATCGACAGTGTCTGCACTTCGCGAACGGTGCTGGCCAGCGCGCCAATTGCCAGAAAGATCGAGCCGATCAGCAAATAGCCCATCGAGAAATTCACGACAAACAAGACGCTGAACAAGGGCCAGCCCACGCCCGGATCGGGCATGCCCATCAGTGTTTGCTTGACCCCGCCAAAGTCGCTGCCCGACAAGATTACCAGGCCAATCAGAGAGAACCATACGCCAACGCCAACCAATGATACCGCCAACATGGCGAACAATTTGCCCAGGAACACAGCCTCCATCGGCAGCGCAGCTGCCAAGATTTCGATGATCTTGTTGGCCTTTTCCTCGACCAGATTGGACAGCACCATTCCGGCCAACAGCATCATCAGCAGGAACAATAGAGTCATGGAAATCTGTGCTGTATCGCGGCGCTGATCCTTGACCGTCGCCCCGCTGCTGGTGACCAAACTGGTGGCCAGGGCGGGATAGGAAACATCCGCCCCAGTGCGCGCCAACGCCAGATGCATGGTAACCTGGCCGCTCCACGCTCGCAATTTGTCGCTGGTCCCGGTCAACACCGGATTTTCCAGCGTCCCGGTCAACACAGCGCCATAGATGCCGCTCTTGTCTGCGATCAATGCCTCTGGATCGATCGGATCATGCCCCTCGGCTGGATCGAACAGATAGAAATGGGGTACGCCGCCTCGACCAAGCTCATTTTCCAAGCGGGTATGGGCATCCATCAAGGAGGCCATGTCTTCGCTCGGCATCTGCAGGGCTATGCGCACATCGGGTGCGTTTTGATTGGCCGCCGCGCCCAGGCCGCCCGACATGGCAAACACCACGGCAGGGAACAACGGTCCCAACAGAAAGAACAGAAAGCTGCGGCTGAACAAGATCGCCACAAAGTCACGCCGCGCCACTACCAAGGCTGCCTGCAAATTGGACAGGCGCGCCTTCTCGCTCATGTCGATGCTCATTGGCCGCCCTCCAATTGGCTGTCGGCCTCTAACTGACGTGCAGCAGCCTCGCCGGCGATATGGACAAAGGCGTCATGCAATCCCGCGCGTTCGATCGAGAGCGACAGAATACCCGCGTCTCCTTCAATCAATTGTCGCAACAAAGGTTCGACGCCTGTTTCGGGTAGCGAGAACATGAAGAAGTCACCTTCTCGGCGTGCATCTTGCGGCAATGCAGCAAGCCATGCACCTTCTCTGGCACGAGTTTCCAGCCGGACTTGAGCAGGAATGCGGTCGCGTGCAGCCTCTACCGATCCAGCATAGGGTACCTTGCCCCCAGCGATGATGGCCACGCCTTCGCACAAACGTTCGGCATGGTGGATCACGTGGGTGGAGAAGATTACGGTTGTACCTTCATCGGCCAAGGTGCGGATCATCCGCTCCAACTTGCCCTGATTGATCGCATCAAGCCCCGAAAACGGCTCGTCCAGGACCACCAATTTGGGGCGGTGGATCAACGTGCCGAGCAATTGGACGGTTTGGGCCATGCCTTTGGACAATTGGCGGATTTGCCGATCGGCTGCATGAGCCAGATCGTGCCGTTCCAGCAATTCCAATCCGCGTTTGCGGCCCTCGGGCAGGGTCAATCCGCGCAAAGCTCCCATAAAGGCAATCGCCTCGATCGCTTTCATCGAAGGATAGAGACCGCGCTCTTCGGGCAGATAGCCAATCAAGCGCGCGATATCATGCGGGCGATCATGGCCGAACACGCGGCGAATACCCTCGTCGGGGTCAATAATGCCCAGCAGCATCCGCAAGGTTGTGGTCTTGCCTGCGCCGTTTGGACCCAGAATGCCATAAATTGCGCCTTGCGGCACCGATATGTCGACCCCATCGACCGCTAGCGTTCCGTCGAACCGTTTGACCAATCCGCGTGCCTCGATGGCGAGCGGACGGTCTACACCGTCATTAGAGTTGTGCGCGGCATTGCCCGCCTGCTTTTGATCGCTTACCGCCATATCCATGACGCCCGATTAACCTTAGGGCATGAACGGGAGCAACCCCAAGCGTGGTTAATGCCGCTGAAACTGATCAATTGCGTAGCGCTTTGCTGGCCGAAGCCGAACGGCTAGGATTTGCGGCCATTGGTATAGCGTCGGCGCAAGATGATCCCGTCCGGACCAAGCGATTGGAGGCATGGCTGGGTGACGGTCGTCATGGATCGATGGAGTGGATGGAAGACAGGGCCGATGTGCGCCGTGGTCCGCAATCCATGTGGCCCGAGGCCAACAGCGTGATTGCCTTGGGGATGAGTTACGCTCCGCCTGATGATCCGCTCGCCTTGGAATCACACCCCGAAAAGGGGCGGATTTCGGTCTATGCCCGGGGCAAGGATTACCACGATACGGTGAAAAAGCGGCTCAAGGCATTGGCCCGCTGGCTGGTCGCGCAACAGCCGGACAGTGAATTGAAGGTGTTTGTCGACACCGCCCCGGTGATGGAGAAGCCGCTGGGTGAAGCCGCCGGGATTGGCTGGCAGGGCAAACATACCAATTTGGTCAGCCGGGACGAGGGCAATTGGCTGTTCCTGGGCGCGATCTACACCACTATCGCCTTCACCCCTGATGCCCCCCACCAGGATCGGTGCGGGTCATGCGATGCGTGCCAGCAGGCCTGTCCCACAGATGCATTTCCGGCGCCCTACCAATTGGATGCACGACGCTGCATTTCCTATCTCACGATTGAGCACAAAGGCCCCATTGCAGAGGAATTTCGAGCTGCCTTGGGCAATCGCATCTATGGCTGCGATGATTGTTTGGCCGTGTGTCCGTGGAACAAATTTGCGCAAACCGCTGCCAGCCATGCAGACTTTTTGCCGCGTGCAGAGCTGGTGGCACCGCGGCTGAATGATTTGCTGCAATTGGATGACGCAGGTTTCCGCAAGCTGTTCTCAGGCTCTCCGATCAAGCGGATTGGCCGGGACCGGTTCGTGCGCAATTGTCTGTATGCGGCCGGCAACAGTGCGCGCGCCGATTTGGCCGAGCCAGTTGGCGCCTTGCTCGATGATCCCGATCCAGCCGTGAAGGATGCAGCGCAGTGGGCGCTGGCCCGTCTTAAACAGTCCAGTCTTAAAGCAGAGATTTAAGCGGAATTTCCGGGTCTGCCAGAGCGTCCAGATCGACCGCTTCGACCCCGCTTTCGATCAATTTTCGCCCCTGGACGTAATCCTTGGTGTTGTTAACGCAATCAAACGCAATCGGCCGCCCTTCTTTTAGGTACACGACCGTGAACTTGCGGTCTTCCGGATCGCCGCGCAGCACGGTGGCGTCAAAGTCCAGCGATAGACCGGCGGTTTGCAAGCGAAGGTCGTACTGATTGGACCAGAACCATGGCAGAGCGTGATAGGGTTGCTTGTCCCCCATGATTGCACGCGCAACGGTGTTGGCCATATCGTTTGCATTCTGGACCGATTCCAGCCGGATGATGGCCTGCCCGGCAAAGGGGTTGGCATGCGCCGCACAATCCCCAATGGCATAGATATCGTCCAGTGTGGTGCGGCAGAACACGTCCACATCCACGCCATTTGATCCGGCTGCGCCCGCTGCTATCAGCGGAGCAACCGAAGGCACGACGCCGATTCCCACAATCACCATATCGCAAGCGACGCTTTCGCCATTGGTCAACGTGACGGATGTTGCCAGCCCGTCTTCGCCTTCAAGCGCCTCGACACCCGTTTCGAGCAAAATCTCGACGCCCTGACGGCGGTGCTCGTCCTGATAGAATGTCGACAAATCTTCGCCTGCTACGCGGGCCAGAACGCGCGGCAAGGCCTCGATCAAGGTCACTTCACAGCCCAGCTTGCGCAGCACTGCGGCCGCCTCCAGGCCAATATAGCCACCCCCGACGACCGCCACTTTCTTGGCGCCCGATTCCAACTCCGCCATGATGGCATCAACATCGCGTCTATTGCGGACCGAATGAACGTTTTTGAAGTTGCCACCGGGGCAAGACAGCCGTCGCGGATCGCCTCCACCGGCCCAGATCAGCTTGCGATAGCCGATCCTTTCGCCACTGGTCAGCACCACCTCATGCGCCATAGGATCCACTTCAGCGACGGCGCTTTGCAGTTGCAGATCAATGTTCTTGTCGGCCCAGAATTGCGGCGGGCGGATCATGATCCGCTCAAACGGCTTGTCTCCGGCCAGATATTCTTTGGACAAGGGAGGGCGCTCATAAGGCGGCTCATTATCCCTGCCCAGCATCAGGATGGTATCCTCATGCCCCTGTTGCCTAAGCGCAATGGCGGCTTGTGCGCCTCCGTGCCCGGTTCCAACGATCACCACGTCTGCTGTTTTCATGCGCGTGTGGGTCGTCGCAAAATCGGTCTGCGTCAAGTTTCGATCGTCAGGAATTGGGACCAAACGGGGCCAAGCAGGGCTCAGCGTTCGAGCAGATTACGCGCCTGACTGGCGATTTGGGCGAGCATCACCGGGGCGACCGGCGTGTGCTCCTGGGCCCGGCCAATCATGGTGCGGAACTGCTTTACACTGTCCTGATTGTCCGAAGTCCAGTCATTCACAGCGGCCACCGGATCGTCTTTGCCTGCCTTCCGGCGAAGCAAACGGCGCAAGAAATCAAGCCGCATCTGCTGGAAGTCACGGGCCAAGCCGCTGACCAAAGGTCGCTCCCAAATGTCCGACGGGTTCATCAAGGCGGCCGTGCTTTGCGCCCAATCGAGGCCCAGCGCCTCGCCGACTTGTGTAAATGCCTGGGTCAGCTCGCGCGGTTTCATGTCGGTGTCATGCGCCAGTCGGGCAAGGCCAATCGCGCCATCCAAATCGAACATATGGCTGACCTTGTCGGCCAGTTTTGCTGGTGCACCAGCCGCTACCAGCCGCTCGCACAGACGGGTGGATTGGCGGCGCGCTTGATCGGCTAGCAATGTTCCCGATGCATCGGACAGGGTGCGGACCGCTTTGCCCAGATCGGTGACCAAGGCCTGCGTGTCGATGCGACCAGCAGTGGTGCGCAACATATCGGACATCAGATTGGCGATGGCAGCAGCCAGCCTATCAAACAGCTGCAAGCGTGGTTGCTCGGCCATGTCAGCCTGATCAATTTCGCTCCATAGTTTGTCCAGATCGAACATCGCCTCAACCGCCACAAAGGCAGCGGCAACTGTGGCCAAATCGACCCCTTCTTCGGCGGCCAATTCAAACGGGTGGATAATCCCCAACCGGTTGATCATGCGATTGGCCAGCTTGGTGGCGATAATCTCGCGCCGCAGGCGGTGATCTGCGATTTGTTGCTTGAACTTGCTGCGCATCGGGCTGGGGAAGCTGGCAAACAGCAGCGGTTCCAGCGTCACAGCGTCAGCCAGCGGGCTTACCTCGATGGCGTCCTGCAGAACCAGTTTGGTGGAAGAAATCAGCACGGCCAGCTCTGGCCGGGTCATGCCCGCATGGTCTGCTGCACGCCGGCTGAGCACCTGATTGTCGGCGATGCCTTCGGTCCGTCGGTCCAGCGCGCCGCGCTCTTCCAATTGCTCAATCAGATGCAATTGGGCCGCCATCGCTTTGGCGCCTCCAGCCTCGGCCACCGACAGAGCGAGTGCCTGCAACCGGTTGTTTTCCAGTACGATCGCCGACACTTCATCGGTCATATCGGCCAGCAAGGCATTGCGCTTTTTGGCAGAGATCTTGCCAGCTGCCCGAGCCGCGGCGAGCGCGATCTTGATATTGACCTCGTTATCCGAGCAATCGACCCCGGCCGAATTGTCGATAAAGTCGGTGTTGATCCGGCCTCCGCCCAGCGCAAATTCAATCCGCCCGGCTTGGGTTACGCCCAGATTGGCCCCTTCGCCGATGACCTTGGCTCGCAGGTCCTTGGCGTTGATCCGCAAAGCATCGTTCGCGGGATCGCCAACGGCTGCGTTATTTTCCGCCTCGCTCTTGATGTAGGTTCCGATGCCGCCGAACCAGACCAAATCGACACTGGCCCCGATGATGGCGCTCATCAGCGCTTCTGGTTCCAACTCCTTGGCATCGATGCCCAGTGCTTCGCGCGCGGCTTTGGACAATTTGATATGTTTGGCATCGCGCGGGAACACCCCGCCGCCCTTGGAGATCAACTTTTCGTCATAATCCTGCCAGCTTGATCGAGGCAGCTCGAACAGACGCTTGCGCTCGGCCCAGCTTTTCGCCGGATCAGGGTCTGGATCAATGAAGATGTGGCGGTGGTCAAAGGCCGCAACCAGCTTGATTGCCTTGGACAGCAGCATGCCATTGCCGAACACATCGCCCGACATGTCTCCGCAACCAACCACACTGACAGGATCGGTCTGAACATCCACGCCCATTTCAAGAAAATGCCGCTGGACCGAAACCCATCCACCGCGCGCGGTGATGCCCATGGCTTTGTGATCATAGCCGTTCGATCCGCCGCTGGCGAAAGCATCGTCCAACCAGAAATTAGCTTTTTCTGCGATGGCATTGGCAACATCGGAAAAGCGCGCCGTGCCCTTATCAGCCGCGACCACGAAATAGGGGTCTTCGCCGTCGGTCACGACCACTTGGTCTGGATGCAGGACCTTTCCGTCGACAATATTGTCGGTAATCGACAACAGGGTGCGGATGAAGATTTCATAGCTGGCCTGCCCTTCCGCAGCCCAACCGTCGCGATCTTTAGCGGGCGAGGGAAGCTGCTTGGGATAGAAACCACCCTTCGCACCGGTTGGCACGATCACGGCATTTTTGACGCGTTGCGCCTTCATCAGGCCAAGGATTTCTGTGCGGAAGTCGTCGCGCCGGTCTGACCAACGCAGGCCACCACGGGCAATCGGTCCGGCGCGCAAATGGATGCCTTCAACCCGGCGCGAATAGACAAAGATCTCGCGCCACGGAACCGGTTTGGGCAGATTGGGCACCAAGCTGGAATCAATCTTGAACGCCAGCGCTTCCTGGGCCGCAGGAGCAAAGGCATTGGTGCGCAGAATGGCTTCGATCAAGGAATGGTACAGGCGCAGCAAGCGGTCATCATTGATGGCGCTGACTTTGCTTAGGCCCCGCTTGATCGCATCCTTGGCGGATTTTGCAGCCGCGTTTCTGTCACCGATAAAGCCGGGGTCATGACACGCAATCAGCAAGTCCAACATCGCCCGTGTGACATGCGGCGCCGCGCTGAGCGCATCGACCACGGTGTAGATCGTAAAGCCCATCCCGGCCTGACGAAGATAGCGATAGATGGCGCGCAACCAGTCAGCTTCCTGGGCGCTCAGACCGGCTTCAACCACCAATCGGTTGAAGGGATCATCCTCGCCATGCCCCATCAGAACCGACGCGATTGCCTGTTCGACTGCGGTGACCCTTTCCAGCAGTGGTTTGACCTTACTTTCATCAGATAGGCCAACCGCGAAATCATGGATCGTACCCAGCGCACCGTCGCTCAGCTGCGTTGGTATCTCGGTCAGCACGGTGAATCCGAAATTCTCCAGCGCCGGCACGGCATCGGACAAGGGCAGGTCGCCTTCGTTCTGGTAGACTTTAAGCCGCAGCCTATTGTGTCCATCGCTTGCGTGGTGGAATATCCGTACATCGCGTAAATGCGCCTGATCTCCGGCCGCAACCCCGGTCTCATCCCCGGTCATCGCGTTCAGTCGAAGGATGTCCTTGGCGGCTTCTGTTGGCCCGTCGCTGGAGCGATAGCTCTGTGGGAAGGCAGCGGCGTAGCGCTTGGCCAGGCTGGCTGCGAGTGCAGTCGTTTCACGCTCGGCAATCTGCCGCTCGATCGCCTCGCCCCAGCCGCGCAGCATATCTTGCAAGCGCGCCTCCAATTGGGCTTCATTCGGTAGCCCGAGGGGCAAATCACCAGACGAGCGAATATCCAGGACGAAACGCAGCAGGGCAAGATTGCCGCCCTCGACTTGCAAGCTCCAGTCAAGCATCTGGGCGCCGCATGCGCTGGTCAGCAGTTCCTGAATCTCGATCCGTGTTTGGGTCGAGAGCAAGTCTCTTGGTAGCCAGACAAAGCCGAACATATGGCGCGCCAGAGGCGCCTCGACCAATGCAAGGCGCGGCCGAGGCCGGTCGACCAGACCCATCATAATCGTCGCTACGCGGGCGATGTCGGGCGCGTTAAATCCTACCAGCAAATCGTGTGGCAAGACGGTTAGAGCATGGACCAAAGCCTTGCCGGCATGGCCGCCGCGATCAAACCCAAAGGATTGCGTCAGGCTTTCCAGATCGGTGCGCAAATGGGGTATCTTGTCGGGCGGGCTGGTCAGCGCGGCGCTGGTCCAAACGCCTGCATGAACCGACAGAGCTTCGACCTTGCCCTGATTGCGGATCGGCACGATAAACAGATCCAGCGGTACGCGCCGGTGGACATGCGAAATGCGGTTCGCCTTGACCACCAACAACTCGCGTGGCTCGCCATTTTCGGCAGCACTTTCAAACCAATCAAAGGCGCGATCATAGGATGCATCGGCCAACAATTGACGCGAGCTCTTGCGGCAAATCCCCAAGACATTGGAATGGCTACCATCTTGCTTACGGGTCAAATGGCCCAGCTGCGTTAGCATTCCGTCATTGAACCAATGCAACAAAGCGGCATCTTCTGCATTGCTGATGTGATCGGCATCTTCGCGCATGGCGGCTTGAGTTTTGGGCCAATCTTCCACGGCTGCGCGGACATCACCCAGCGTGGTGCGCAACCCCTTCTCCAACTGGCGCAACTGGCTTTCGTCGGCTCGCTCTGTCTCGATGTAGATCATCGATTCGCGCGAATCATCGCCCCAGTGCTTGGCATTCAGATCGGTCAGCATGCCCTTGGCGTTGCGCCGCACCGGGATAATAGGATGGACCAGCCGCTCGATACCCAGACCTAGCTCTGCAATGACTGCGGCGATGGAATCGACCAGAAACGGCATGTCATCATTGATAATGGCGATGCGCTGGCAGCGGTTGTCATCACCTTGCGATTGAATAGCTAGGGACGAGCGGCGCGGCTCGCGCATCTCGGCCGCCGACAGCACAAATTCGGCTGCGGCAGTCAGCGCTGCACTTTCAAACGGAGTATCGCCGGGCAACACAGCATCGCGCATGTGGCGCGTCATGGTCTTTTGCCAATCGGTGGGTTTGCTCTTGCGTGACTTGCTCTTGCCAAGTTTGGCGTCAGAAGCCCCAGATCGCGAGTTCATAGTCATGCTCCACACGCTACAGCAATAATATTATGTTCGGCTGTAGTAATAATTCATAGATACGCCTGCTTCGCCGGTCGGGCAAGCAGGGAATCGCCTAGCCTCGCCCGCAAAGATTGGGGACGGTCTATATCATAAGGGCGAGGGTTGCTCTGCCCTCCCTTCTGGCCCCTGAGATCGCTCAACGGTCTTCGGTGTAAACCAGCCCGCGCATCCGGGTCTGTTTGCTTAGTTGGCGATTGCGTTGATCGTCAGCTCGAGCGAGCGGACCCGGAAATCCGGGTCGTAACTGGCCCCGGCAACGATTATCTCGTCAGCCTGGGTGCGTTCGATGAAGGCATGAACAGTTTGGCGGACCTGACCGGGGGTGCCGACAGCTGCGGCTTGGCCCACATGATCCAGCATGGCGCGCGCTTGCGCAGGCAAAGTATCCAAATAGTCCGCAATGGGGGGCGGCAGTTTGCCCGGCTCTCCGGTGCGCAATCTGACAAAGCTTTGCTGTTGGCTGGATGCGGCCAGCACGGCATCGGCTTCGCTGTCGGCGGTAAACACATTCATCGCCACCATCACATGCGGCTTTTCCAGCCATTGCGAGGGCTGAAAGTCACGCCGGTAAAGCTCCAGCGCGGCGTCCAGATGAGCAGGGGCAAAATGCGCTGCAAAGGCATAGGGCATCCCCAATTTGGCCGCCAATTGCGCCCCAAACAGGCTGGAGCCGAGCATCCAAAACTCGATATTGGCACCCAGCCCCGGGGTTGCCGTCAGCGGCAATTCGACATCGCCAGTGACCAGCGCGCGAAGCTCCATCACATCATTGGGAAACATCTCGGCTGCTTGCTGCAAATTTTTGCGAAAGGCGGCCTGAATGCGGCCATCGGCGCCAGGAGCGCGGCCTAGCCCGCAATCAACCCTGCCGGGAAACAGAGCATCCAATGTGCCGAATTGTTCGGCAATCACAAATGGGTTGTGATTGGGCAGCATGATCCCGCCCGACCCGATCCTAATGGACGAAGTGGCATTGCCAATATGCGCCAACACCACCGATGTGGCGCCGCCAGCGATGCCCTCCATCGCGTGATGCTCTGCCACCCAAAACCGCTTGTAACCGGCCTTTTCTGCCGTCTGCGCCAATGTCACCGCGGCATCATAGGCTTGCGCCAAGGTGCCGCCTTCGCGAACGGGCACCAGGTCCAGCACTGATAGAGCAACCATCTATTGGCCCGCCGGACCCAATTGATCGAGATATCCCCGCGCGGTTTGGGCAGCGGGATGATCGGGGTTGGTCGCGACAACCAGCTCCCAATGCGATCGGGCGGTGTTATCGCGGTTGTCCAGCACGGCAATCACCCCGGCCTCCAACAGAATTTCTGCATCATCGGGAGCCAGCTTTAGTGCCTGATCGATCTGCATTTGCGCGGCACTCAATTGCCCTTGGCGGCGATAGAATGTGGCCGATAATAACCGTGTCTCAGGATCGTTGGGGCGCAGGTTCAGCGCCTCTGCCAACAAAGGTCCGGCCTGTGCCATTTGGTCCATGCTCACCCAAACGCGGGCCTGGTCGAGCGCAACTAAGGCCGCCAGATCACCCGAATTGCTGGCCAATGCGTCAGCCCGCGCCGCATCGAACAAATTTATAGCCATGGCAGTGTCCTTGCGAGCCAAGGCGGCGTTTCCAGCCATGGCTCCCATCCGGGCGCGCAGGGGCAATTCTTCGGCGGGAACCTCGTCGCGAGCGGCGATAAAGGCGGTTTGCGCCTGATCCCACAGTTCCATCTTGGTGGCCGCCAGTCCCAGACAATGATTGGCCAAAATGCGCTCGGTTCCGCTGGTGGAATCGCGCTTGATCTGGGCGATAGAATTGGCCCGGGCCGGATCCGTATCGACCAGCTCAAAGCATTCGCTCAGCCATGCTGTTTGCGGCAACACAGGGGCTTCTGCTTGGGTTGTTTCACGCGGGGGCCTGCCGCGCACCAAATCATGCGGGTCGCCCACCGGGCCAGCCTGGCCGCCGGGGCCAACCTGCAGCATCATGAGAAGGGCAATGCTAAAAGACATCTATGCCTCTGCTTTCTGTGTTTCGAGCATGCTCCAGACGGTCCGCAGCAACAGCTCAATATCTTGATCGCGCGATAGGCGATGATCGCCGTCTTTGACCAAGCTTACCTGTACATCATCGGAACGCAATTGCCGCGCGATTTGCATGGAAATATCCCACGGCACGTCCGCATCGCGCTGGCCATGCAACAAGCGAACGGGTGCGTTGATTTCTATCGGCTTGTCGAGCAGGCGGTGGGCTTCGGCATCTTGCCAGAATTTGGCATAGGTCGGCGTCGGTTCGGGGCCATAAGGGTTGTCCTCGAACACGGTTTCACCTTTGGCTAAGGCCGCTTTCTGTTCGGAGGTGAAACCCCAGTTGGAAAAGTCGGGTGCAGCGGCAATGCCAATGACCCCGGCCAATTGTTTGCTCAAGCTTTGCGCCACCAGCAACATCAACCATCCGCCCATGGACGATCCAATCACGATCACCGGCCCGTCAACATGCGCCTTGATCAAGGCCAGCACTTCATCCCGCCAAATGCTGAGCGAACCATCGGCAAACTCGCCCTCGCTCGACCCACAGCCCGAATAATCCAGCAGCAGGCAGGCTTGCCCTGTTTCTTTTGCGCGGAGGTACAGCGTGGTCGCCTTCCCCCCATCCATGTCGGACATATAGCCGGGCAGGAAAACCAAAGTGGGGCCTGCGCTCGCCACTGCTGCCGGGGTGTAGCGGTAGGCGATGCGGCGCCCGTCGGGCATGGTGTGATAGGAAATGTCGGTCACAGCCGCATCATGACCAAGCCTGGAGCGTAAATGCAAGAGCGGGTCGGAAAGTTCGGCGCGATCTTGCAGATTGTCGCAGATTGTCATTGTCTAACTTTATTAAAAGCGCAATTCTGCGCGCCATGACACAATCAAAAGCCACATTGCCTGCCCGCTCCTCGCTCCCGGTCGCTCCGGTATTGTCTCGCCGGGGGCTGTTCCAATTGGGGGCCGTTTCGGCAGCGCTTGTCGCCAGCCCTCTTGCCGCGCGCGGCTTTGGCAGTGGCTTCACGCATGGCGTGGCCAGTGGCGAGCCCGGGCAAGACAGGGTGCTGTTGTGGACCCGCTTTGTGGCAGAGCAGGACACGCCGCTTGATTGGCAAGTCAGCGAGAGCGAAGACTTCTCCAAACCCATTTCCGAAGGCCGCGTTATGGCCTCGCCCCACCGCGATTGGTGCTGCAAAACCTGGGCCAACGGCTTGAAGTCTGACGCGTGGTATTTCTATCGATTTGTTGCACCCGATGGCTCTGTATCAATCACCGGACGCACGCGGACATTGCCGGCAGGATCGACTGCGAAATTCCGCATGGCGGTGTTTTCCTGTTCGAATTTCGGGTTCGGCTGGTTCAATTCCTATGCCCATGCAGCGCAGGCCAATGATGCTGATTTGGCGGTGCATCTGGGCGACTATATCTATGAATATGGTCGCGGAACCTATCCTTCGGCCGATGCGGCCAATCCGCACCGCGTGTTGTGGCCCGATCACGAAAGCTTGGCCTTGGCGGATTACCGCCTGCGCTATGCAACCTATCGCACAGATCCCGATTTGCGCCGCTTGCATCAGGTGATGCCGATGGTGGCCGTATGGGATGACCATGAAGCCGCGAATGACAGTTGGGAGAACGGCGCGGAAAACCATCAAGCCGAAACGGAAGGTGATTGGGCGGTGCGCAAGGCAGCGGCGAAGCGGGCCTATCGCGAATGGATGCCCGTATCCGACGAGCCTTATGCGCAATATGAGCTGGGAGACCTTGCCACGCTGTTCCGACTGGATACGCGGCTCGAGGGGCGCGAGGAGCAGTTTGACCTTGGCACGGTTCTCAAGGGCAAGACCGATCCACAATCAGCCATAGCGGCATTGTCAGCCTTCAAGGCAGGCGATTGGGCCAATCCCGAACGCCAAATGTTGGGTCAGACCCAAGAAGATTGGCTGTTCGGCGGCATGGCGGCCTCGCGCAGATCGGGTAAGCTTTGGCAAGTGTTGGCGCAACAGGTGTTGGTGGGCGAGTTAAGGTCTCCGCCTGCAATCCTGTCCCTGATTGCAGATGATTTGCCACAATCGCTGCGCCAGCTCGTGCTGGCGGCTGCGGCGGCCAATGCGGCGGGGCTGCCTTCCAATATGGATGCCTGGGACGGTTATCCCGCTGCGCGCGCGCGGTTGCTAGCGGCTGCGCAGAATGCTGACGCCAATCTGCTGGTGCTGGCCGGTGATACGCATAATGGTTGGGCGTTCGAACTGGAAAAAGATGGCGCCGGGGCTGGTGTCGAATTCGGGGTTCCCGGTGTCACTTCTCCAGGCCTTGAAACGTCATTGAGCAGCATTGCGCCATCCGATTTCGCCAAGGCGGCGGTGGACCACAATGCGCAATTGGTTTGGGCCGATACATCCCAGCGCGGTTATATGAATGTGGAACTGACACCTGAGAGCGCCACCACAGAAATGCGCTTTGTTGAAACGGTGAAGATCCGATCGATCCGCCTTGCCGGCACAAAACGGCTCTCCACCCAAGCGGGATCGCAACGGGTTGACGTTTGATCCAGGCCTATCCCAACCATGCACGCGAACTATCTCGGAACATCGCGTCGATTTCTCCGTTGAACTAGCAAAGGAGATTGAAATGTTTGGTAAAATTATTGGAGCTGCCCTTGGCAGCAAGCTAGCGCAGCAGACGAAATCGGTTGGTGGCAATACGGGTGCTATGATTGGTGCCGCGGCGCCGTTCGTCCTTCGCAAGATGAGTATTCCGGCTATGGTCGCTCTGGGTGTCGGGGGCTACTTCACCAAAAAGTATTTCGACAAGAAGGATCAGAGCCTGCCCGAGCCGACCGATGCCAAGACCGCACCGGTGGCCAGCATTCCGCAGCCCAAGGCTAAAAAAGCGGCGAAACCAGCGGCTGCATAGCGCGGGTTTAAGAGTTTAGGCTATCAGGAAGGGGTGGTGCATTTTTTGCGCTGCCCCTTTTTGCTGGGCGGTAAGGTAATGACATTGAAAGAATCCCTGCCTATATCCCTGCCCATGGCACACATGCTGACCACCACGACCACCACCACAACCTCGGTTTTCCGGGGGCGGTTGGTCACGCGTTAGTCGCAGATCCAGCCACCCCCGGTTTGATCCGGTTTCGGGGTGGCTTGGGTGTCAGCTTCCCGAAAAAGTGCAGAATAGATGACACCGCCCTTCCGGCGCGTGCCTGCTTGTGGCAGGGCGTCGGTCAAACAGACGGTATGAGATTGCAATGACACAACTTCTGAAAATCAGCCTGCCCGATGGCTCCGTGCGCGAAGTCGAAGAAGGCTCCACGCCAGCGGACATTGCGGCTGCGATCGGTCCGGGCCTTGCCAAGGCGGCGCTGGCGGCGCGTGTGGACGGGGAAGTGCGCGACATCGGCCGCCCGTTTGAGGGCGATGCTCAGCTGGAGTTGATCACTGCACGCGATGAAGAGGACGCGCTGGAGCTGGTCCGGCACGACTATGCCCATATTCTGGCCGAGGCGGTGCAGGCGTTGTGGCCGGGTACGCAGATCACCTTTGGCCCTGCAACCGATGACGGGTTTTACTATGACGTGATGGCCCCGGCTGATCGCGATCCGTTCAGCATCGACGATCTGCCCGCAATCGAAGAGAAAATGCGCCAGATCATTCAGGCCGACAAACCACTGCGGCGCGAAGTGTGGTCGCGCGAGGCGTTGATCGAGAAATGGTCTGCTGATGGCGAGGCATTCAAGGCAGAATGGGCCAAGGAACTGCCCGGAAATGAAGAGCTAACGGTGTATTGGTCGGGCGATGACTGGCTCGACATGTGTCGCGGGCCGCATCTGGCCAGCACCGGCAAACTCGATCCGCAAGCGTTCAAGCTGTTGCGGGTGGCAGGAGCCTATTGGCGCGGCGATCAGCGCAATGCCCAGCTGACGCGGATTTACGGCACGGGTTGGCTGAACAAGAAACAGCTCAAACAGCACCTGCATAATCTGGAAGAGGCAGGCAAGCGCGATCACCGCAAACTGGGCCGCGAGATGGAATTGTTCCACCTTCAGGAAGAAGCGCATGGCAGTGTTTTCTGGCATCCCAAGGGCTATATGATCTGGCGCGAGCTGGAAGCTTATATGCGCCGCGCGATTGATGAAGGCGGCTATCAGGAAGTCAAAACTCCGCAGGTGATCGATGCTCGCCAGTGGGAGAAATCGGGCCATTGGGGCAAATATCGCGAGAATATGTTCGTGGTGCCGGACGAGGTTCCCAACACCGAGGATGAAGGCGGAGTTATCTCTGGCGATGCCGATTGGATGGCGATCAAGCCGATGAATTGTCCGGCCCATGTGCTGGTCTTCAAGCAGGGCATCACATCCTATCGCGACCTGCCCTTGCGCATGTATGAAAATGGCTGCTGCCACCGCAACGAGCCTCATGGTGCACTGCATGGATTGATGCGCGTGCGCCAATTTACGCAGGATGATGCGCATATCTTCTGCACCGAAGACCAGATCATCGACGAGGTGCAAAAGTTCTGCCAGCTGGCGGACCGGGTCTATAAGGACTTTGGCTTCACCTATAAGATCAAGCTCGCGCTGCGGCCCGAGCAAAGATACGGTTCTGACGAAGATTGGGACAAAGCCGAGTCCGAGCTGCGCCAGGCAGTGGTTGATGCCGGTATGGCGACCGAGGAATATGGTTGGGGCGAATTGCCCGGCGAAGGGGCGTTTTACGCACCCAAGCTGGAATGGCATTTGACCGATGCGATCGGCCGCACATGGCAGGTCGGCACAATCCAGTCAGACCGCGTTCTGCCCGAGCGTTTGGACGCGACCTATGTCGGCGAAGACGGTGGTCGCCATCGTCCCGTCATGCTTCACCGCGCCATCTTTGGTTCCTATGAACGGTTTATCGGCATCCTGATCGAGCATTTTGCGGGTCGTTTGCCGGTATGGCTGGCTCCGGTCCAAACGGTTGTCGCGCCGATTGTCACCGACGTGGATGGATATGCCCAAGAGGTTGAGGCCAAGCTGAGAGCAGCGGGCATCCGGGTGGAAACCGACCTGCGCAACGAGAAGATCAATTATAAGGTGCGCGAACACAGCCTTGCCAAGGTTCCGCATCTGCTGGTTGTAGGCAAGCGTGAGGAAGAAGAGCGCACGGTTGCGATGCGAACGCTGGGCGAGAAAGAACAGCGCGTGCTGTCGCTTGATGATGCGATTGCATTTTTAACCGAAGCAGCAACACCGCCAGATCTGCGCGGATAAGCCTCGCGCAGCTGCATTTATTCGGGATGTCGGTTGGATAGTCTGGCGAAAGTCAGAAAGGAAACGCGCGGCCTGCGGCGATAAGTGCCAAGGCGCATGAACACACCAGAATGGAGCGAATTGCTTCCATTTGGTGAGCCGCCAATGGTGCCGCAGTGCGCGCGCGTGAAAGGGTAATGACTTTGGACATGCCGCTATTATCGCGGCCATATCCTAACGCGGGGTTAAGGCGAGTGCGGCGCAGCCATGCCCCGCGCTCTCATGCGCGCAAAGCCGGATCGCTAAAGGTCCAAATATTGTGCCGCCAGAACCCTGCCGGCATCCTCTTCGCGCACAATAATGGCATAACGGTCGGCTCCGGCCACGGTAAATTGGTCTGCCTTGAGAACATGCGATTGCTGGCCACCATTCCAGCGCGCCAACCGATATTCAGAGCGCAATACATTGGTATAGCCCAGCCGGTGGCCAGAGTTTTCACCCCGGCCGATATCCACTCTGGCGTGCGCGGTTAGGGCCAACACGATCAGTTCAGCAGGGGCATCGCTCTCACCGCCCAATCCGATCCGATAGCCACCATCGCCCAATTGTTTGACTCGGATCGCAGCGGATTGCCGGTGGCTGGCTTGATGGATCAAACTGCGCACTTGCTGTTCTTGCGAACCGACCACACCAAAGGTGCCATCCACCACAATTTGCGGGGTATAGACTCCGTTACGGCCGTTCAGCCCGCGCCAAGCATAGCGCCGCTGAAGGTCGGTGTTTACCTCAAGCGCGAGCGTATCTTTCCAGCCCAACCGATCCCAATAGGTTACAGGACGAGAGACAATCACCAGATCGGGGTTGGATACCAGCTTATCCGCCAATCGATCGGCTGGCGGACACGAAGAACACCCTTGGCTGGTGAACAATTCCAGCAAAACAGGCTCGGCATTGCTGCGCAGACCAGGATCTTGACTCAATGCTACGCCCGGCTTGGTCAGGGACGCCAATGCGATTGAAAGCGCCAGAACGCCCGCCACTATCGCTGCATATGTTTTGAACATGGCGTGCTCTCCCGATGAATGTCTCTGTGACTTATTCGGTGCAAACGGGCTGGACGTTACATGCTAAACCGGGGGGCTCGGCTGCGGATCTGCTCTTAGGCAAGTTGCGGCATTTGCTGGCTGGCGCAGTGAAACCCACCGCCTCCGGCCAGGACAGCGTCAGCGGGCAGGCCGATTGTCGCACGATCGGGGAATAACTCGGCGATGGCAGCAACCCCCGCCTCGTCTTGGTCCGAACCGAAAGTGGGAACGATCACGGCATGGGTGGTGATCGCAAAATTGACATAGCTGGCCGGTTCGATCGCACCATCGCGCAAGATCAGCCCGGGCGAGGGAATGGTGACCACCTCGACCCCAAAGCTTTCGGCCCGATATCTTGCATCGGCATAGATCGCTTCATTGGGGTCATCATGGCTCGATGCCTCGGGAACGGCCAGTCGGTTCTCTCCGACAAAGCGCGCCAGATTGTCGACATGGCCATCGGTGTGATCATTGATCAAACCCTCGCCCAACCACAGCACGCGGTCAAAACCCAGATCGGCTGCCAGTGCGGCTTCAATATCGTCAGCGCTCATCGACGGGTTACGATTGGGGTTGAGCAAACATTGCTGGGTGGTGACAACCAAGCCGGTGCCGTCCCCATCAATGGCGCCGCCTTCCAGCACATAGTCTGCCGTTTCAACCGGCAGGTCTGCCGATTGGGCAAGGTCATCTCCGATCGTCTCGTCGCCCGCCATCAGGTATTTCTCGCCCCAGCCATTGAAGGCAGGGCGCAATGCAGCGCCATCGCTGCGAACCAGCGGTCCGGTGTCGCGCAGCCAGATATCGCCATAGATATGGCGCTCCAGCCGAACCTTTTCGCTGACCAATTGTGCCGCGCGTGCTGCATTGGCCTCGTCACGAACGACCAACCGCACTTCCTGCCCGCTATCGGCCACCGCATTGGCGAATGCCGCAATCTGGCGCTGAGCTGCGTCTAGGAAACTGGGCCATTCCTGCTCGAGATGAGGGAAGCCGATCCACAGCCAGCTCTGCGGCGCCCATTCGGGCGGCATCAATGCACCGGACATAATGTGCTTCCCGACCGGTCTAGCAGCCGCTGTCGTTGGCGGCGCAGCTTTCATCGCGGGTGGCTTTGAACTCGTCACCATCTACCCAGTTTGGCCAGCTGGTGCTTTGACCCAGCATCTGGCCCAAGATTGATAACAAGCGCAAATTGCTCATCACCCCCGACCAGTCCCAATTCTCGTCAAATTCATCTTTGGGACCGTGGTAGGCGTCCGCATAATAGGCCGCAGAAATAGCCGCACCCGCTTCACTACCTCCCTCCAGCAAATCTTCGCCATCGCGCAGATAGAACATCGGGACGCCTCGCTTGGCCAAGGCAAAATGGTCGGAACGGTAATAGAATCCGGCCTCGGGCGTTGGGTCCGGCGTGGCAGTCTTGCCGGTCTTGGCTAGGGCTTTCTGCAGGAAAAGATCGAGCTGCGATTTGCCGCCGCCAACAACCGTCACATCGCGCGCTTCGGGCATCACCTTGAAGGCATCCATGTTAATTCCACCTGCCGTTTGAGCCAGCGGGAAAACCGGATTGGCAGCGTAATAATCTGCGCCCAGCAGGCCTTGTTCTTCGGCGGTCACCGCCAGATAAACCATCGACCTGCGTGTTGGGCCTGCCTTGGCTTGAGCCTCGGCCAACGCCACCAGTGCGGCAGTGCCGGTCGCATTGTCGATCGCGCCATTGCAGATATCATCGCCATCGGGCGCAGCGGGGCAACGGCCCAGATGGTCCCAATGCGCGGTGTGGATGACATATTCATCGGGGGCCTCAGTCCCTGGCAACATGCCGATGACATTTTGCGAGGTATAGGTGCGCACATCGTTGCGGAAACTGGTCGAGGCGGTCAGTCCCAGCGGCACCGCGACAAAACCTCGCTCCCGCGCCGCCTCGCTCAAAGCGTCCAGATCCTGTCCAGCGGCGGCCAGCACTTCGCGCGCGCTTTCTTTCTGTAGCCAACCGTTCATCTGCGTCATCGCAGGCGGGTTTTCACCGCGCTGGGCATAGGCCTGCGGGCCAGACCACGAACTCGACACAACATTCCAACCATATGAAGCGGGCGCAGTATCGTGCACGATGATCGCGCCAGCGGCACCTTGGCGCGCGGCCTCTTCGTATTTGTACGTCCAGCGACCATAAAAGGTCATGGCTTTTCCGTTGAACGGACCTTCTAACCCGACTGTTTCATAGTCGGGATCATTGACCAGAATGAGGGCAGTTTTGCCCGTCATGTCCAGCCCTTCATAATCGTTCCAGCCGCGCTCTGGCGCGTTGATGCCATAGCCGACAAACACCAGCTCGCTATCCTCGAGGCGGGTCTGCACCTGTTCCTGATAGGTAATGCCCACCCAATCATCGAAGTAATAATAGGACAGATCGACATTCTCGCCAGCGAAGCTTAGCGGCGCGAAATCCTTACCAGTGATTTCCACCAGAGGAACTTCCTGAACCCATGAGCCATTGTTGCCCGGCTCAAGACCTGCAGCGGCAAAGCGCTCCTTTAAAAAGGCGACCGTTTTCTCCTCGCCAATGGTGCCAGGCATCCGTCCCTCGAACTCATCCGAAGACAAAATGCGGGTCACGTCTTTCAAGGTTGCTTCGGACAATTCACCGGCTTCCACCTCGGGCATGTCAAGCTGCTGCCCTGCATCACTCGCCATATCGCATCCAGATAGCGCCAACATTGATGCAGCCAGTGTGATAGCCAATGTGCTGATGGGAATATTGTGTTTGAACATGGAAATGCCGATCCTCTTGCCCTTCATTTATGGCCCCTTCCATTGCAGAGCTGTTCGCCATGGGCAAGCCGAGCGCTGTTAGCGGGCACTTTGCCCGCATGTGCGCTCAGTGCTTGCTCTGCATGCTTGTGCTGAGTGCGCACTGAGGGCAGGAAGGCGCCGATGGAGCATGATTGGACAAATGCACTGGCCCGCGCAAATGCGCATGCCCCGTTTCTGGCGCAGGCTTTGCGCCGTCTGCCCGAGCTGCAGCAATTGTTGGAAGCGGACGCGGGCGACGATGCGCTGGCTTTGGCCAAGCGTGCCGGCGAAGGGGCGGAAACCGTCTCCATTGCTTTGCGACGCGAGAAGCTGGCGCTGGCCACGGCCCTGGCCATAGGCGATCTGGCAGGAGCGTTTCCGCTGGCTCAGGTCATGGGCGAATTGTCCGAATTTGCCGACCGCGCGCTGACCCAGGCGATCAATGCCGCGATTACCCGCAGAGTGCCGGACGCTAATCCGCAAGGCATGTTCGGCCTCGCCTTGGGCAAGCATGGTGCGGGCGAGCTGAACTACAGCTCGGATATCGATCCCATCTTGCTGTATGATCCGGAAACCCTGCCGCGCCGGGCGCGCGATGAGCCGGGCGAGGCGGCGCAAAGATATGCCCGCGATGTGGTCAGCACTATGAGCGACAACACACCAGAGGGTTATGTCTTCCGGATCGATTTGCGTTTGCGCCCAGCAGCAGAAGTCAGCCCTTTGGCAATTTCCTGCAACGCCGCGCTGAGCCATTATGAAAGCTCTGCCCTCGCTTGGGAACGCGCTGCCTTCATCCGCGCGCGCGCTGCATCTGGTGACATCGCAGCAGCAGAGGAATTTCTGGCGGCGATTGGCACATTCGTGTGGCGCAGCAGTTTGGATTATGGCGCGGTAGAGGAAATCCGCAGCCTGACAAAGCGCATTCGGGCCAATTATGATGGGCCGCCAATACCCGGGCCGGGCTTTGATATAAAGCATGGCCGCGGCGGCATCCGCGAAATCGAATTCTTCGCGCAAACCCATCAGTTGATCCATGGCGGGCGCGACCATTCCTTGCGTCTGCGCGGCACGCGGGCGGCCTTGGACGCTTTGGCCGCGTCGGGGCGGATTGCGGCTGAAGAAGCCGCCTCTCTGGGCAATGCCTATGACCGCTTACGCTGTATCGAGCACCGCTTGCAGATGGTAAATGACCGGCAGACCCATGCATTGCCATCGGGCGACAAGCTGGACGGTGTCGCGCGGCTGGATGGCCTAGATGATGGCGCGGCTCTTCTGGCCGAACTGATCGATATCACCAATGGTGTTGCGGCCTCATATGACACTTTGATTGGCGAAGATGAAGTTTCGGCTTTGACGGAAGACAAGCCTACCCCGCTCAAGCAGCAATTAGACGATTTGGGCTTCGCTGATCCTGGCCAATTGGCCCAGCGCATCGAAGGCTGGCGCGATGGCCGCTATCGCTCGCTACGCAGTCCCGCCGCGCTCACAGCGTTTGACGCGATGCTGCCGATGCTGATCGAAGCTTTGGCCGAAGCAGACGAGCCTGAGCGTGCCTTACTAAGATGGGAAAGCGTGCTGACCAATGCCTCCTCGGCGATCAATTTATTCCGCTTGCTGGAGGCTCGCCCGGCACTGCTGGATCAATTGTTCGCGGTGCTCACGCTTGCACCTACGCTGGCAGATGAATTGGGCCGTCGGCCCGTTTTGCTCGATACGTTGATCGATCGCACGGCTTTGGATCTTTCCGGAACTGTCGAACAGCTGGCCATGCGAATGCGGGCTGGCGTGGTCGAGGGGGACTACGAAGCTCTGCTGGACCGGATCAGAATGGTGACCGGAGAGGAACGCTTCGCGCTGGGCGTGCAATTGATCGAGGCGCTGCATGATCCGCTGGAGATTGCCGAGGCGCTTTCGCGCACCGCAGAGGCAGCTTTGCTGGTCGCTCACCAGGCCACTTGTGCAGAATTTGCCCGCAATCATGGCCATGTCCAATCGGCGGGCGCGCAAAGCGAATTGGTGGTGCTGGGCCTCGGTCGGTTTGGCGGAGGGGCGCTGACCCATGCCTCTGATCTGGACATCATCTATTTGTTCACCGGGCAGTCGGGCGACGAATCCGATGGTGCCCGGCCTTTGGGCGCGACACATTATTTCAATCGCTTGGCCCAGCGCATCAGCGGCGCATTGTCGGTCCCCACGGCGCAAGGCGCTTTGTACGAAGTGGACACGCGATTGCGCCCGCAAGGCACACAAGGACCGTTGGCTGTTACCTGCGAATCCTTCGCCAAATATCAGCGGGAAAGCGCGTGGACCTGGGAGCATATGGCTCTGACCCGCGCGCGCGTTCTGGTCGGTTCGGATGCGGTGAAGGCAGAGTTGGCGCAGGTGATCGACGATGTTCTGCATCAGCCGCGCGATCTGGAAAATCTGCGCGAAGCGGTGCTGACCATGCGCCACGATATGGCCAATCATAAGCCTTCAAAAGGGCCGCTGGATGCCAAATTGTTGCGCGGTGGATTGGTCGATCTGGAATTTCTGGTGCACTATCTGCAGCTGCGTGAACGAACCGCTTTCTCGCCAGATCTCAGCAGCGCTATCGCGCAATTGTGCGAGGCGGGTTTGCTCGATCATGAAGTGATTGGCGTGCATCAGCTGATGACCCGGCTGTTGGTCTCAACCCGATTGCTTGCGCCTGATTTGCAGGCTCCGCCCGCTGCCTCTGCCCGGGCCTTGGCGCGGGCCTGTCAGCAAGAAAGCCTCGATGGCCTCTTGCATGCGCTGACCAAGGCACGACATGGGATCGCAACCGCCTGGCATAAGGCATTTGATAGTGAATTGGAGATCGAGACATGAGCGATTTTACCCAAGCTGGCGAGAAAATGCCCGATGTTGTGATGGAAACCCCCGAAGGTGGTACCGTCAAAGCGTCGGATTATGCCGGCCAAAAGCTGGTGGTGTTCTTCTATCCCAAGGACAACACGCCCGGCTGCACGACCGAAGCCAAGGACTTCACCGCCCTAAAGGGTGAGTTTGACAAGGCGGGCGTTGCTTTGTTGGGGGTGAGCAAGGATTCGGCGAAGAAGCACCAGAACTTTATCGCCAAGCACGATCTGAAGACGCCTTTGGCGACCGATGCGCAGGAGGACGGATTGTCCGATGCGCTGGGCATTTGGACCGAGAAAAAGATGTATGGCAAAACCTATCTGGGTATGGTTCGCTCCACCTATTTGGTCGATGCCAAGGGCGTGATTGCGCAAGTCTGGAACAAGGTGAAGGTCAAGGGCCACGCAGAAGAAGTGCTGGCCGCGGCTAAGGCGCTCTAAGGCCGTCTTCAGCAAGTCCAGGCCGCATATTCCATGACCAGTATCGCCTCAGCCATCCGAACTGCATTGTTGACGGGGGATCCGCGCGCCAAAGTGATGGCGGCGCGCGATGTGGCGCGCCAATGGCGGCTGGGCCGATTGGACTGGCAGTTTGACGTGGCCATGCCCGATGCACCTGCTGCACCCGACAAGCCCGAACTGTTGGCGCCCAATAAAATGCCCAAGCGTTCCAAGGGCAGCTCTGCCCGTGGCAGGATCGCGCTGTGGCATGCCTTGGCGCATATCGAATTTGTCGCGATTGATCTGGCGTTGGATATGGCCGGACGGTTTGGCGAAGAGCGCGGCCGAGCCTTTGTGTCTGATTTTCTGGCTGTCGCCGCTGACGAGGCAATGCATTTTGCACTGCTGGCCCGCAAGCTTGAATCGATGGGCAGTTTTTATGGCGATCTGCCAGCGCATGGCGGGCTGTGGCAGGCCGCCGATGAAACCAGCCATGATGTGATGGCTCGTTTGGCGATTGTGCCCATGGTGCTGGAGGCGCGCGGCCTTGACGTCACGCCGTCAACTTTGGCGCGGGTCGAGGCACAGGGCGACCATAATGGCGCCAAGATTCTCAAACGAATCCTTGACGACGAAATCCGCCATGTCGCGATTGGGACAAGGCATTTTGTCAAAATTGCCGAGGGAAACGGCGAATCTCCGCAAAAAACGTGGCAAAATCTGGTGGAAACCCACTTTAGAGGCGCATTGAAGCCACCATTCAACGACTCGGCGCGCGATGCAGCCGGTCTATCGCGGGACTTCTACGCCGGTATTGCTTTGTAAAGAATTCGGCCCTTATCTCACCAAACAACGAAACGCGGATTGGTTCCGTAGTTTTGGACAAGGGCCAAAAAAGTTTGCCAATCGGCAAATCAAACGGCCCTCAAATTGGCGCATAGGCGCTGTGATAAGGACGGGTCGTTGATCGTATCATCAGGCATTTTTAAGCTGGCAAAAGGCTTGGCTGTGGCCGTTTTGGGCCTGGCCAGCATCGCTGCCAGTCCGGCACTTGCCAACAGCTCGGCAGCGGCGGTCGACATTACCGAGCCTGTGCGTCAGGCACAGTCCGACAATTTGACGTCAGGTGACGCCCGGTTCCGCCAATTGTTCGTCAGCTGGGAATCGCTGGACAAGGGCCCTGCCGACGTCGTTTCTGTTCGCCCGACCATTTCTATTCCTTCGCAAATGCCCCTGCGCGGCGCGCGTTTGACCAGCGATTATGGCATGCGCACGCATCCGGTTCTGGGCAGTCGTCGCAAACATAATGGCATTGATCTGGCGGCTCCAACGGGAACACCTGTTTACGCCACGGCCGACGGAATCGTTGGCAAAGCACAATGGTTCTCAAGCTACGGTCTGTATATTCGGGTCGATCACGGCGCGGATCTGGAAACCCGTTATGCGCATCTGTCGCGTTTGGCAGTTGCTGCGGGAGAGCGCGTGAAAAAGGGCGACATCATCGGTTATGTCGGGTCGACCGGCCGTTCAACCGGGCCGCATTTGCATTACGAAGTGCGGATCGACGGTGTGGCGGTCAATCCGGTCCCCTATATGATCGAAACAAAAGCCCAGCAGGAATTTGCTCTTGTCACTGGTAAGGGTGGCAAGGGCGGCGAGTAACAGGCCGGTAAGGCAGCTGACTGCGCAAAAGAACACCGCTTGGAAGCGGGTATGGACGTTGGAGAGGATGTCCATTTTAATAGGCGGCGGGTCAAACCGTCGCCTTTTTTCTTGTCCATCCAATCAGACTGGTTAGGCTCTTTTCCAAAGCTGCCGGTGCCCGCTTGGGCCACGTGGCAGGATATGGAGAGAAGCCAGAACCATGCATCCTATTCAACACGCCCAAACGCGCCCTGACCACCCAGCCATTATCATGGCCGGCAGCGGCCATACCGTAACCTATGGCGAGATGGACCAGGCGGCCAACCGGTTTGCGCAATTGCTGCGCGCGCGCGGATTTGCTCCCGACGATGCCTTTGCGGTTTTGCTGGAAAATACGCATCACTATTTCACCCTGGTGTGGGGGTCGCAGCGCGCCGGAACGCTGCTTGTACCGATTTCAACCCGGCTGACCGCGCCAGAGATTGCCTATATTCTCAAGGATAGTGAGGCCAAGCTGCTAGTCACATCGCGATTGTTTGATGGAGTCATGCCCGACATTCGTGCTGAGCTCCCCGAGCTCGATATTCTAACCATTGGCGCAGAGGACGACGAAGATTTCGAGGCGGCTCTGGCCCGCCACAGCGCCGATCCGATACCCGATCAGCGCGCCGGCCTAACCATGCTCTACAGCTCGGGCACGACCGGCAGGCCCAAGGGCATTCGCCCCGCACCACCGGCCGATCCTGATCCCACCGCCATGGTTCCCTTTGTGGCTCTGGCCACCATGGGGGCGGGCATGCCAGCGGATGGATCGATGGTCTATCTGTCGCCTGCGCCGCTCTATCACGCTGCTCCTCTGGCCTGGTGTTCGTCGGCGCAAAGGTTGGGCGGAACCATAGTCGTCGTCGAGAAATTCGATCCCGAAACCGCGCTTGCCGCGATTGAGAAATATCGTGTGACGGACAGCCAATGGGTCCCGACCCATTTTGTCCGCATGCTGAAGCTGGATCCGGCCGTGCGCACCAAATATGATCTGTCCAGCCACAAGCGGGCATTGCATGCCGCTGCGCCATGCCCGGTTCCCATCAAGCAGGAAATGATCGAATGGTGGGGCCCGATCGTCAATGAATATTACGCTGGTTCAGAAGGGATTGGCATGACTATGATCCATGCGCCCGACTGGCTGGAGCATCCCGGCAGTGTTGGCCGCCCGATCCATGGCACTCTGCATATTTGCGGACCTGACGGAGAAGAGGTTGCGCAAGGCGAGGATGGCCTGATCTATTTCGAGAATGACATCCTGCCGACTTATCACAATGATGCTGCAAAAACCCAAGAGGCCATGCACCCCAAAGGCTGGATGACTTTGGGCGATATTGGCCACACTGATGCTGATGGCTTTTTGTATCTGACCGACCGCAAGAGTCACATGATCATTTCTGGCGGGGTTAACATCTACCCGCAAGAAATCGAAAACCTGCTCGTCAGCCATGACAAGGTGATGGATGCCGCCGTGATTGGCGCGCCCGATCCCGATTTTGGCGAAAAAGTTGTGGCAGTGGTGCAGCCCATCGATATGGCCAGCGCCGGCGATGAATTGGAGCAGGAATTGCGGGACTATCTCGAACCGCAGCTTGCTCGGCTAAAGATGCCTCGACTGTTCGATTTCCGGCCAGAGCTTCCGCGTGAGGCCAATGGCAAGTTGTATAAGCGCGAATTGCGCGATGAGTTTGCTGCCAAGGCTGAAGGTTGATGACGGGCGCTGCGACCCGCCCAACTTTGTCGAGCGAAGATGCGCGGGCGGTGATCGATCCGCAAAGCTATGCCGATTGGGACCCTTTGCTCGACTTGTTTGACACCATTCGCGAAGCGCAGCCCATTGCCTTGGTCGAACCTGATGACGGAGAGCTGTTCACCCCGTTTTGGCTGGTGACGCGGTATGATGATGTGATGCAAATGTCGAAGGACAACGCCACCTTCCTCAACAATCCGCAACCGGTCGTGTTCAGTTTCCGCCAAGCAATCGAATTTTCGCGCGCGGCGACGGGTTCTGACATTTTGGTCGATTCACTGGTGGTGTTCGATGCGCCGGTTCACCCCAAATATCGCAAGCTGACGCAAGATTGGTTCATGCCTCGCAATCTGGCCAAGATCGAGGGCGAGATACGCGCACTGGCCCAACAAACCGTCGACGCCATGATTGATGCCGGTCCAGAGGTGGATTTCGTCAAGACCGTCGCCGGACCCTATCCCTTGCATGTCGTCATGCAGATTTTGGGCGTGCCCGAGGAAGATGAGCCGCGCATGCAAATGCTGACCCAGCAATTGTTCGGTGGTCAGGATGCCGATCTGTCGGGGACTGGCATGGACAAGATGACACCCGAACAGGTGGTCCAATTGGTGGCCGGAGCGGTCAAGAATTTTGAGGGTTATTTCGCCGATCTGGCCGAGCAGCGCCGCGCCAACCCAACCGATGATGTGGCCAGCGTCATTGCCAATGCGACGGTTGATGGAAAGCCTTTGCCGCCGCGCGACATGGCCGGATATTACATCATCGTGGCCACAGCGGGCCATGACACAACCAGTGCTTCAACCGCCGGGGCCATGTTGGCGCTGGCCCAAGACCCCGAACAATTTGCCCGCGTGAAAGCCGATCGGTCTTTGCTGCCCGGTATTGTCGAGGAGGCGATCCGTTGGACCTCGCCGGTCCAGCACTTCATGCGCACCGCCGCCAAAGATGTCGAGTTGGGCGGCCAGTTCATCAAGCAGGGCGATTGGTTGATGATGAATTATGTTGCGGCCAATCATGACCCTTCCCAGTTTGCAAACCCGCGCAAATTTGACGCTGCGCGTTCGCCCAATCGGCATCTGGCCTTTGGCGCAGGCGCGCATCAGTGTCTGGGCTTGCATCTTGCGCGGCTGGAAATGCGAATCTTGTTCGAGACTTTGTTGGACCGGATCGATGCCTTGGAACTGGCGGGCGAGCCCAAACGGGCAAAGTCCACTTTCGTTGGTGGGCTTAAAACTTTGCCATTGCGGATCAAAGCGAAATAGCCCGCAAACTGGTGCGCGCCCTTGAAGGGGGGCGAACCTACCCCAGCAGCCGCTGCGCCATCGCGCGCACATCTGCCCCCATATCATCGCGCTCCAGCGCCAGCGCCAGTGTCGCCTCGACAAAGCCCAGCTTGCTGCCGCAGTCATAGCGTTTGCCGTCAAAGGTAACCGCGTGAAATGGTTGCGTGCCGATCATGCGGGCCATCGCATCGGTCAGCTGGATTTCGCCGCCCGCGCCTTTGCCCTGGTCTTCCAGTGTCCGCATCACTTCGGGTTGCAGGATATATCGCCCTGAGATGATCTTGTTGGAAGGTGCCTCGTCAACGGGAGGCTTCTCTACCAGCCCGCGTACTTCGGTGAGTGCGCCCATTTCGGCGCCGGGGTCGATCACGCCGTAACTTGACACATCCTCATGCGGCACTTCCAGCACGCTGATCACATTTCCGCCGACCTCCTGATAGGCATCGACCATCTGCTTCATGCAGCCGGTGCCGCCCTTGTTTCCGATCATCAATTCGTCGGGCAGAAAAATGGCGAAGGGTTCGTCCCCTACAATGGCCCGCGCGCACCAGATCGCATGTCCAAGGCCCATCGGCACTTGTTGCCGCACGGTGATAATGTCTCCCGGCGTAGCGCGGGTCGGGTCCAGCACGCCCAAATCCTTGCCGCGCTCGCCCATCGTGCTTTCCAGCTCATAAGCGACATCGAAATGCTCAACGATGGCGGTCTTGCCGCGCCCGGTGACAAAGATCATCTGCTCGATCCCGGCTTCGCGCGCTTCGTCAACCGCATATTGGATCAGCGGCCGGTCCACTATGGGCAGCAGCTCTTTGGGGATGGCTTTGGTGGCGGGAAGGAAGCGTGTGCCGAGGCCCGCGACGGGGAAAACGGCTTTCTTGATTGGTTTGCGTGTGCTCATAATGCCAAGGGATAGGGTGACATGATCGCCAGCGTCAACCATCTGCTTCGGGCGAGCGGATCAGCAATTGCATGCGCCAGAGCCTTCAGCAACTTGCCAGTCATGTCCAATCGGCTAAGAGCCATTTATGGACAAACTTGTAATTCGCGGCGGCAATCGCCTTTCCGGAACCATTCCGATCTCGGGTGCCAAAAATGCCGCTCTTACGCTGATCCCCTGCGCCTTGTTGAGCGAAGAGCCGGTTACGTTGCGCAATCTGCCGCGCCTGGCTGATATCGATGGCTTTCAGCATTTGATGAACCAGTTCGGCGTCACCACCGCGATCCAAGGCACCCGGCCAGAAGATTTTGGCCGGGTGATGACGTTGGAGGCGACCCGGATCACATCCTCCGTTGCTCCCTACGATCTGGTGCGCAAAATGCGTGCGTCGATCCTGGTGCTTGGCCCGATGCTGGCACGGATGGGCGAAGCAACCGTGTCGATGCCGGGTGGCTGTGCAATCGGTAACCGCCCAATCGATTTGCATCTCAAAGCGCTTGAGGCGTTCGGGGCAGAGATTGAGCTCACCCAAGGCTATGTCAAAGCCATGGCGCCCGATGGCGGATTGCCGGGCGGCGAATTTGATTTCCCGGTTGTGTCGGTTGGTGCGACAGAAAACGCGTTGATGGCGGCGGTGCTGGCCAATGGAACCAGCCGTCTGTTCAACGCCGCGCGTGAGCCCGAGATTGTCGATTTGTGCAATCTGCTGGTCGCGATGGGTGCCGAGATTGAAAATATCGGCCAGTCCGATCTGACTATTCACGGGGTCAAGCGTCTGAACGGCGCCACCTATAAGGTGATGCCCGACCGGATCGAGGCGGGTTCCTATGCCTGCGCGGCGGCTATTACGGGCGGCGATGTCCGTCTGGAGGGCGCTAATGCCAACGATATGGCCTCGACTATTCATGCGCTTCGCAACATCGGTATCGAAATTGAGGAAGACGCCAAAGGCATTCATGTGCGCGCCAATGGAGCACTAAAGCCGGCCAATCTGACCACCGCACCCTTCCCGGGTCTGGCCACCGATATGCAAGCCCAGTTGATGAGCCTGTTGTGCAAGGCAGAGGGTACCAGCGTGCTGAAAGAAACGATTTTCGAAAACCGTTTCATGCATGTCCCTGAACTCAGCCGGATGGGTGCCGAGATCGAAACAGAAGGCCGTACCGCTATCGTGAAAGGCGCGGTGGACCTGACCGGTGCAGAGGTTATGGCAACCGATCTGCGGGCCTCCATGAGCTTGATAATCGCGGCGCTGGCGGCCGAAGGTGAGACCACGGTGCGGCGCATCTATCACCTTGATCGCGGTTACGAACGACTGGAAGAAAAGCTGCAATTGGTGGGCGCTGATATCGAGCGTTTGGACGATTAAGCGGTTCGCTTCGATACGAGCCACACTCTGATTGCACTGGCGAGGCCCGGCGGTGTGTCCGCCTTGATCCGCTGTTCATCAATCCGCGCAACCAGCGCATTGATCGGCATGGCTTCAGCTTGTGCTGCCTCAACCAGCATGTCCCAAAACACCGGCTCCAAACTGATCGAGGTCTTGTGCCCGGCGATCTGGACCGAGCGTTTAACCGGAGGGTGAAAGGGTACATCGGACATAGCGAGGCCTAGTGTTAGGCCGGTTTGGCCGCAGCGCAAGTGCGCTTGCTAGCGCCCGCCGGTGACATACAGACATTGCCCGGTGACCCAGCCCGACGCAGGCGAGGCCATATAGACAACCGCTGCGGCGATGTCTTCAGGCGTGCCATATCGGCCCAGTGGAATGCCGATCATATCGAGCAATTTCTCGCGCTGCTCGTCGGTTTCGGTTCCCATACAATCGTTGAAATTCTCGGTTGGCACCGGACCCGGCGCCACCGCATTGACCCGGATCTTGGGGGCCAGCTCAACCGACAAGGTGGTGGTCAGGCTGTTCACCGCTGCCTTGGCCGCACCATAAGGGCCGTTCTTGACCTGAGCGCCAAAGGCCGAGCGCGACGAGATGTTGATGATCGCGCCAGCCCCATCATTGGCATCCACCATAGCCCGCGCCGCAATGGTTGCGCCCATCCACACCGCCTTCAAATTGAGATCGATCTGCGCGTCGAATTTGTCTTCTGGCGTGCGGGTGAGATAGCGCGGCGCTCCATCGGGGATGCCGCCTGCATTGTTGACCCAAATCGACAGTTTGCCCAACTTGGCCACGGTCTGCTCGGCCAGATGTTCCAGCGCCTGCATATCGGTGGCATCTGTCGCCAATGGCAGCGCGCGGCGGCCTAGCGCCTCTATCTCGGCAGCCACTGCATCCAGATCAGCCTGCGTGCGTGAGGCCACGGCTACATCAGCACCGGCTTCGGCCAGCGCGATCGCAATCGCCCGGCCAATGCCCTTGCCCGCGCCCGTCACAACGGCAACTTCGCCATCAAGCTTGAATGTATTGAGAATGCTCATCGTGTCAGACCACACCTTTTGTTACTAATGCTTGAGCGCCGGTTTGGCCGCCAGCGGCGAAGATGAACACTGGCGGATAGACTAGGCCGGCTTTGCCAAGAAGCATGTCTGTAAGAAAGTGGGTCGGCTTGACAGCTTGCGCATAGCCTCAGGTGTTCCTAGGCTCCTATTCCAAAGCGGGCTTCGCAAAATGAGGTTCGCACATTGGGAGAGCACGATGCGCGTTTGGACAATAGCCATGAGTTTGGCGGCAGGAATGCTGGGCCAGAACGTCGCGGCGCAATCCCAATATGATGCGACCATCACCCGAACCGATTTTAACATTCCGCACATCTCCTCGGAAAGCTGGGGCGGGGTCGGCTATGGAGTCGCCTATGCCTATGCGCAGGACAATATCTGCATGCTGGCAGAGGAATTTGCGACCGTCGCGGGGACACGTTCGCTCCATTTCGGGCCGCAGGAAAAATCGGTGCTCGGCTTTAGCGAGGTCGACAATCTAGCCTCCGATGTTTTCTACCGCAGCCAGATCGACTTGGACACATTACGCGCTGGCTGGTCGGGCCAAAGCAGCCGAACGCAGGAGCTGGTTGATGGCTATATTGCGGGATACAACCGGTTCCTGCGCGACACCGGCATTGAGAATCTGCCCGAAGCCTGTCGCGGCCAAGCTTGGGTCAAACCCATTACGCGCGACGACATGCTGCGGCTGAGCGAGAAGCAGATGCTGCTGGCCAGTTCGCTGGCTTTGGCGCCCGGTATTGCCGGTGCAGCGCCGCCGAATTCCGAAGTCGCGCGCTCTGCTACGGAAAGCGCTGGGCCAACAGCAATGATGGCCCATGCTTTTGAGCCGCATGAAGATCTGAAATTTGGCAGCAATGGCTGGGCCTTTGGTGCAGAAGCAACCAAGGATGGCCGGGGGCTGTTGATCGGCAATCCGCATTTCCCATGGGAAGGCCCGGCCCGCTTTTGGCAATTGCATGTGACCGGCCCGGATAATTATGACGTTATGGGTGTTGGCATTGCCGGAACGCCCATCCCAACGCTTGGCTTTAATCGTGATGTTGCCTGGACGCACACGGTGACGGCAGCGCGCCATTTCACGCTTTATGCGCTGGTGCTTTCGCCGGATGACCCGACCGTTTACATGGTTGATGGTGAGCGCGTGAAGATGACCGCGCGCGATATCAGTGTGCCGATGCCCGATGGTGCAGCGCCTGTTACTCGCACGCTCTATTCGACCCAATTCGGCCCGGTGGTGACGGTGCCGGGAACGCCCATGGCTTGGAGCGGGGCGATGGCCTTTGCTTTGCGCGATGCAAATTCCGGCAATCAACGCGCCATTGACACCTGGCTTGGCATCGGAATGGCTCGCACTGTTGGCGAGATTGAAGGGACCATCAGCAAAACGCTGGGTATTCCGTGGGTCAACACGATTGCCGCTGACCGCGATGGCAACGCGCTTCACGCAGATATCACCGCGGTTCCTAATGTGTCGGCTGACATGGCCCAGGTTTGCGCCACGCCGTTTTCGGGCATGGTGGCGGACCGGGTGATCTTGCTCGATGGAACACGCTCGGCTTGCGATTGGCGCAAGGGCGATGCCGCTGCTGCCAATAACTTGCTGCCCGCCAGCGATCAGGCATCGCGCACGCGGCGCGACTACGTGACCAACAGCAATGATAGCTATTGGATCAGCAACCCGCGCAATCCGTACCGCCAACTTTCGCCCATCCTGGGCAAGTTCGAGCGCGAATTGTCGCTGCGCACGCGGTCAAATTTCATCGAAACCGAAGCGGCTTTGGCCACCGGCAAATTTGATCACGCTGCGGCCAAGCAATTGGTGTTTGGCAACAAAAGCCTGGCGGGTGACAAGGTGTTGGAGCCAGTATTGGCTTTGTGCGCTGGTCAGCAAGGCATGGGGGCTGCCTGCTCCGCCTTGGCGCAATGGGACGGTAGGTTCGAAGCTGACAGTCGTGGGGCCTATTTGTTCGCGACATTCTGGGAGAAAATTCGTCAGAACAAAGGATTGTGGCAAGTTGCGTTCGATGCCGCTGATCCGATCAACACACCGCGCGATTTTGTTGTGGCAGGCGCCAACGCCGACACGGCTCTGGCAGCGCTGGCAGAGGCTGCTGGCGATCTGAAAAAGGCGGGAATTGCTCTTGATGCGCCATGGGGCGAGGTCTTGGCTGTCCGCCTGACCGATCGCAACATCGCACTGCACGGAGGCCCCGGAGTGGCGGGCGTGCTAAATATGCAGCGGGGTCGCCCGGTCGAAGGGGGCATGGTTCCCCAGCACGGCTCCAGCTATATCCAGATCGTTAGCTTTGATGATGACGGCCCGATAGCCGATGCGATCCTGAGCTACTCGCAATCTACCGATCCGGCCTCGCCGCATTTTGCCGATCAGACCGAGCTATATGCCGCCAAGCAATGGCATCGCTTACCCTTTGCTCCGGCAGAGATAGCGGCGCAACAGAAGGGTGACCCTGTCAGGATCGAGGAATAGATCCCGGCAGCGGGGACGAATCTTAAGCGCGTAGCTGCCCGCTTAATACATATGCTGGCCGCCATTGATGCTCATAGTGGAGCCTGTGACAAAGCCGCCATTTTCCGCACATAGGAAGGCCACGCCGCGCGCGATTTCCTGTGCTTCGCCCAGTCGGCCTACCGGAATTTTGGCAACGATCTTTTCCAGCACCGGCTCAGGCACGGCGGCGACCATATCGGTGTCGATATAGCCGGGCGCGATGGCATTCACGGTAACACCAAATTTGGCGCCTTCCTGGGCCAAAGCCTTGGTAAAGCCGTGGATGCCCGATTTGGCAGCTGCGTAATTGACTTGCCCATATTGGCCGGCCTGACCATTGATCGAACCGATATTAACGATCCGGCCCCATTTACGCTCGCGCATGCCAGGAAAACAGGCCTTGGCCATGTTGAAGCAGCCACCCAGATTGATCCGCATCACTTCGTGCCAATCGTCATAGCTCATCTTGTGCAGCGTGCCGTCGCGAGTGATACCGGCATTGTTGACCACCACGTCAATCGGACCGAGAGCCTCGACCACTTTGGCGCAGCCTTCCAGGCAGGCTTCGTGATCGCCTACGTCGAATTTGAACGATGGAATGCCAGTGTCCGCTTTCAACTGGTCTGCGGCAGCGTCATTGCCGGCATAATTGGCGGCGACGGTGAAGCCATCGGCCTGCAATCGCTCGCAAATGGCGCGGCCAATTCCGCGGGTTCCTCCGGTAACGACAGCAACACGTGACATAATTGTTCTCCAGACAGGCGATGGGTTCTGCCTGCTATCTAGCCGTGCCGTAGCGTCATAGATACAAAAAACCCCGCCGAAACAGGGCGGGGCATACGAATTTATCCGGGCAAACTATCTTGAGGAGAGCAGGTTGCGCTCAGCCAAGCCAGATCAGAAGCGGAATTGCGTTCCGACGTAGACGGCCTGGCTGTCTTGAGTTGGATCGGCCAGCGGGCTCAGGCGATCGCGCTGCTGCGACAAACGCACACCAGCGGTTACATCCAGATTGCGCGACAGGCGATAGGCGCCGCCAACATCAACCGTTTGCGATCCCAGACCTTCCAATGTGTCAGCCGAACGGCCAGCTTTGTCTTTGTCTTCCAAGGCAATGCGCGGCTGGAAGCGGCTTGGCTTGTCAGAGGCGGTTGCCTTGGACGGCGCGAAATTCGCAAGGTCGGGCATGCTCAGATTGCGGACCGTATCTGGCAAAGCAGTTGGGGCAATCGGGCGCGCAAAACTTTGGTAATCGCGCGAGATGCCCAGATCGTAACGCGATGTGGCAATCGCGGCGATGCCCTGTCCAGCACCAGGTGCGGAGTCGATAGCCGAACGGAACGAAATGGCGCGGGCGGTATCATCGTCTACTCGAACAGCCACGGTCACCGTGCGTTCTTTGGCAGTGCCAGAACCAGCAGGGGTAAAGCGCATGCCTTTGGCGCGAGCCTGATCGGCAACGCGCTGCGCCAATTGAGGATCAACCGAAGCGGGTGTGAAAATGCCAAAGCCCTGACCGGATGCCGTAGTAGCCCCATCAGAAAATGCGCCCAGCGCAAGACCGGCAGAAGGAGCAGCCAATGCCAAGCCAGCAGCAGCCAGCACAAGAGGCATGGAAAAGCCTCTCTTTGCCTTGCTGTTGGTTGCCGTGGACATCAAACAAACGCCTTTACTAAAACTGCCGTCTTTTTACTCCGAAGCGCCTGAACGGTGAATGACCAAAAGTCATAGCGAACGTTCTGCGACTCGAACAACGAATCGGCTGATTAGGGCTTACCATATGATTATGCAGAGCGCCGAGGCAAATTAATCGGCGGTTTGAAGGCATTACGCGGCATGCCTGTTGCATCAGGCACACAGAATCGGTGCTCTGCCCGGGTAAAACCCGCCGCAAGGCCTCCTCAAACCCACCTTATGTCGGCCTCAAATCGGCCGGACGCGGTCTCTCCCAAGCATTTGTGCACCGATTCGCAGCCATCACAAATCAACGCGTTCAGCCATGGTAAAGCGCCCAGCGGCTCAATCGGTCATCCGCCTGCGGCACAATGGTATGATCTATGGTGTGACGGGCTGCCTCCGATGCCTCGACCAAAGCCTTGGCCGAACGCAGCGGTGTACTCTCGCCTCTCTCTGCTTGCCGCACACGATGGGGCGGCTATAGAGCATAACGAACACCATTTAGGATTTCGAGGATTCATGAACGCCCACCAATCAATTTTTCGCCGCCCAAGCTTTACAGCCACGGCTCGCACCGTTCTTGCTGGTGCCGCGCTAGCTGCGTTGACGGCCTGTGGCGGGGGCGAACGGCCCAAGGCTGACTTGGCCGCCTCGCAAGTTTCCACCATTGGCGTGAATTCCTATCTGTGGCGCGCCTCGCTCGAAACGGTCAGCTTTGCACCATTGTTGCAGGCAGACAGCGCGGGCGGTGTGATCGTAACCGATTGGTATTCCAACCCCAGCAATCCGGGTGAGCGGGTCAAGATCACCGTGGTCATTCTGGATCAGGACCTGCGGGCTGACGCTCTGCGCGTTGCTGCAAGCCGACAAGTTGCCCAAGGCGGCGGCTGGGTCGATGCTCCGGTTCAGGCCGCAACCGTGCAAAAGCTCGAAGACATCATCCTGACCAAGGCGCGCGATTTGCGGCGCAAAGCGGTCGCCAGTTAACCTTCCTTCCCTAGCGGGGATCAGATGACCGATACGCGTTTCGATCCGTCCCAATCCGACGGCCGCTGGCAATTGGCCTGGGAGCAGGCTGGCACGTTCAACGCTGACAGCAATTCGGAAAAGCCCAAAAGCTATGTGCTGGAGATGTTTCCCTATCCATCGGGACGCATCCACATGGGCCATGTCCGCAATTATACCATGGGCGATGTGCTAGCCCGGTATAAAAGGATGCGCGGTTTCGAAGTGCTCCATCCGATGGGCTGGGATGCGTTTGGCATGCCGGCAGAAAATGCGGCGATGGAGCAAGGCGTGCATCCCGGCGGATGGACCCGGCAAAATATTGAAACGATGAAGGCCCAGCTCAAGCGCATTGGATTTGCGCTCGACTGGAAGCGTGAGTTCGCGACCTGCGACCCTGAATATTACGGCCATGAACAGGCTTTGTTTCTGGACATGTACCAATCCGGACTGGTCTATCGCCGGTCGAGCGAGGTCAATTGGGACCCGGTCGATATGACCGTATTGGCCAATGAACAGGTCATAGATGGCAAAGGCTGGCGCTCTGGCGCAGAGGTTGAAAAGCGCAAGCTGGATCAGTGGTTCCTCAAGATTACCGAATTTGCCGACGACCTTTTGGAAGGGCTGGACGGTCTGAAAGACTGGCCTGAAAAGGTCCGCCTGATGCAGGAAAACTGGATCGGCAAATCTTCCGGTCTGGAATTTTCTTTCGACCTGTCAAATGGCGAGAAGCTGCCGGTCTACACCACGCGGCCCGACACGATCTTTGGCTCGAGTTTCTGCGCGATTGCGGCCGATCATCCCTTGGCACAATCGATCGCTGCCAATAATCCGGCGGCAGTAGAATTCATCGAAGAATGCAAACGCGGCGGGACAACAGCGGCCGAGCTGGAAACAGCCGATAAGCTGGGCTTTGACACTGGCGTCACAGCCAAACATCCGTTCTCTAACGAGGCGCTGCCGGTCTTTATCGCCAATTTCGTGCTGATGGATTACGGCACCGGCGCGGTGATGGGCGTTCCCGGCCATGATCAGCGCGACTTTGAATTTGCGACCAAATATGGCCTGCCTATTGCCCGCGTAGTGGCCAGCGATATGGCTCAGGCAGATGCGCCGATGGGCGGTGAGGCAGAACCCGGCGACGGCGTCATCGTCAATTCCGATTTTCTCGATGGAAAAAGCGTAGAAGGCGCAAAGGCCGATGTCATTGCCCGCGCCGAAACAGGTGGATGGGGTCAAGGCACCACCGTTTGGCGGCTGCGCGATTGGGGTATTTCGCGCCAGAGGTATTGGGGTACACCGATCCCGTTCATCCATTGCGATGCTTGCGGTGTTGTTCCGGTGCCCAAGGATCAGTTGCCCGTTACTCTGCCCGATGATGTTGATTTTCAGACGCCCGGCAACCCGCTGGAGCGGCACCCGACATGGAGCAAAGTGGACTGTCCGACCTGCGGCTCGGGCGCGCGGCGCGAGACCGACACGCTGGATACATTCACCAATTCGTCGTGGTATTTCCTGCGCTTTGCCAGCCAGCCCGATGATCGCCCGTTTGATCCCGAAGAAGTGGCCAAATGGCTGCCGGTCGAGCAATATATTGGCGGGATTGAGCATGCGATTTTGCACCTGCTCTATGCGCGCTTCTGGACCCGCGCCCTGCAGCATGTCGGCCTGCTGAATTTTGCCGAACCCTTCGCCAGCCTGTTTACTCAAGGCATGGTCACGCATGAGACTTACGCCCTTGGCGATGGCAGCTGGCTTTCGCCCGACGAGGTGCGCAAGGACGGGGCCGACTGGACCCGAATTGAAGATGGCGCGCCGGTCACTGCCGGTCGCGTGATCAAAATGTCTAAGTCGAAGAAGAATGTCGTCGATCCGGACAATATTATCCACGCTCACGGCGCAGATGCGGCGCGCTGGTTCATGCTGTCCGACAGCCCGCCAGAACGCGACTTGCCCTGGTCAGAGGCTGGAATCGAAGGCTGCGGGCGGTTTGTCCAGCGGCTTTGGCGTCTGTTTGAAAGCGTCGATCCCAGCCAACAAGGCGATGACAAGGCGCTCGACCGAAAATCGCATCAGACTATCGCCGCAGTGGCTGGAGACATTGAGGCCTTGTCCTTCAACAAGGCCGTCGCGCGGATTTACGAGCTGACTGCTGCTGCCGAAAAGGCAGCCCCGTCGGCCTCGCGCAATTTTGCCATTCGCACGGTCTTGCTGCTGGTATCGCCGATGATGCCGCATCTGGCAGAAGAGGCCTGGTCGCGCACTGGATGTGATGGTTTGATCGCCGATGCGAACTGGCCCGAAGTGGACGAGGCCCTGCTGGTCGAGGATGAAGTGACCATCGCGATCCAGCACATGGGCAAGCTGCGCGATACCATTACCGCGCCCAAGGGAGCCGCGAAAGAGGATCTTGAGGCGCTTGCATTGGCCAGCGAGAAGGTTCAGCGTTCGATCGATGGAGCAGAGGTTCGCAAAGTGATCGTGGTGCCCGACCGACTGGTGAACATCGTCACCTGATGGGAACGGCCGCTCGCCTTATTGCCCTGATGGCTCTCTCGTTGACGGCGGCGGCCTGTGGCAGCCTACAACCGCTGTATGGCAGCGTGGGTAGCGCAAGCGGAGCATCGGTAGCGCAGGGTCTGGCAGGCGTCGACGTGCCCCCCATTCCCGGACGCGCGGGATGGCTGGTGCGCAATGCCTTGACCGACCGGCTGGGCGCTGCGGGAGAGGCTTCATCGCGCTACAGGCTCGACGTGCAATTGGACGATTCCTTGCAAGGCCTTGGCGTGTTGAACGATGACACCATTACGCGTGAGCGGCGCGTTTTGCGCGCGCGATACCAGCTCACCGACACCACTACCGACACGATTTTGCTCGACGCCAGCACCGGCTCTGATGCGGGCATTGATGTTGTGTCTAGCGAATATGCCACCATTGCTGCCGAGCAGAGGGCGCTGGAAAATTTGGCGCTGAACATTGCTGATCGAATGGTCACGCAGATATCTTTGACCTTGCGCGAAAATGGATCCGATAATGATGCGCGAGCTGGCGCAGATGGGCCGGACCAACCGTGAAGGCGACCCAGCGCGACTTCGCCTCGGTGGCTCCTCGGGCTGCGCAACAATGCTCTATATTCTTCTTTTGCGGACCAGACGAAGCCGGCGCATCGGCGGCGGCACAGCGCGTCATCGAACAGTATGAAGATGCAGGCGAAAAGCTGGAGATGTCGGGCGCGGATCTGCGCAAGGACCCGGCCAGCCTGGGGGACGAAGCGCGCTCCACTTCCTTATTCGGCGACAAGCGGCACATCTTTGTGCGCGCGGTGGGCGATGAGGCCCATGATGCGATCAAGGCCTTGATCGATACCTCTGAGGCGGGCGCGGGAGAGGCCGCCCCGGTTTTGGTGGTGGCCACGTCCGCGACGGATAAATCGCGCACCGCTAAATTGCTTGAGAAGCGCAAGGATGCGCTAGTGGCGATGTTCTGGCCTCCTGATCTGGCCTCGGTAACGGTGTCGGTGCGCAGTATGGCCGATGCCGCCGGGCTAAAGCTCAATGGCGACTTGGCCGAGCGCATTGCTCGCGCCGCCAATCTGGATGTCCGGCTCGCCCAATCCGAAGTGACCAAGCTGTCTGTCTATTGCGATGCTTCGCCGCAATCTCCGCAGGAAGTGAGCGTGGATGATCTTGAGGCGATTGGCGCCACAAGTGAGGAAGACGGCTTTATGCCGATGGTTAATGTCGTGCTGTCGGGAGAGGTCAAGCGGATCGATCGCGAGCTGCAGCGGATGCGCGAGCACACGATGAACCCGGTGGGCTTGTTGTTGGCGATTGAACGCCGCGCGGCGCAGCTGACTCAAATCACAGCGCGGCTGGGTTCTGGGGGCTCGCTCGATACGCTCAATCGGGGCGAAAAGGCATCTTTGGGCATCTTTTTTCGGGAGGAAAGAGAGATCCGCAACCAATTGGCACGCTGGCCGCGCCGCAAATTGGAACTGTTGGGGGCAAAATTGATCGGCTTGCACCGCGCGCTTTTGACCAATAGCCAATCGGCAGAACTTCTTTTATCCCAAGGCCTTGTCGAAATCGCTCGCTTTGCTGCGAGGCGCTGACGCCTTGGCGTAACAGTCCTTTAATTGTGCATAGAATTCTGACGTGATTAATCTCGCCAGCATTACAGGCTATGGGCAAAGCACAAAAAGGGACGCAGGTTGAGATGAACAAGCCCTTTGGGCCTTCCAGCGAGTTGATGCAGGCCGAAGCGATTGCGCTTCCGCCGGTCTCTTCGTTGGAGCGCCGCCGGCTGCGTTTCTACATCGCGATGCTATGGGGCGATTTCGCCGCAATCCTGTTCTGCTTTACCCTCGCGGGCCTGTTGTATGAAGGAACTTGGTGGGACACACGGGCCGCGCTGCAAGGCCAGCTGTTGGTGCCGATATTCTTCACCATAGCGCTGTATAATCGGGCCTATTCGGCCAAGGTCTTGATCGATTGGCGGCTGGCTGTTCGTAAGACCTGGACCGCCTTGGTGGTGGCGGCATTGCTGCTGAATTTCGTGGCCTTTTATACCAAGTCCAATGCAGAGTTTTCGCGGGGCAGCTTCACCTTGGGGCTGGCGTTTTGCCTGATAGCCTTGGGCGCTGCACGTTGGTTTGCAACGCGGCTGGTTGCCCGTTTTTGGGGCGGCCGGGTCAGCAATCAATTGATCCTGGATGATGGCGGACCAAGCTTCGCGTTGGATGGGGCCATGCGGATTTGCACCAAGACCCACGGCCTTGCACCGATCGCTGATGATCCGCACATGTTCGACCGGTTGGGGCAATTGTTGCACAATCAGGATCGCGTGGTTGTGTCGTGCGAAAAGGGACGCCGGGCGCAATGGGCCTTTATCCTCAAATCTGTCGGCGTGCGCGGCGAAATTGTCAGCGAACCGGTGCATGCAATGGGTGCTACCGGCGTGATCCGGTACGAGGATCAGGATTGCACCGCCTTGGTAGTGTCGACGGGTCCGTTGTCGCTCCAGTCGCGCGCGATTAAGCGCGGGTTCGACATCACTGTGGCATCTGCTGCGCTCGTGCTTTTCGCGCCCGTGTTGGCGATGGCAGCGGCGCGGATCAAACTGGAGGATGGCGGCCCGGTTCTGTTTGTTCAGAGGCGTTTGGGACGCGGGAACCGCTTTTTCAAAATGCTCAAGTTCCGCACTATGTCGGCGACGGCCTGCGATGGAGACGGGGGGCAGTCGACTGGCCGCGAAGATATGCGGGTGACGCGCATCGGTCGCCATTTGCGGGCCAACAGCATGGATGAGTTGCCGCAGCTGTGGAATGTGCTGCGCGGCGAGATGTCGATTGTGGGCCCGCGCCCGCATGCCATCGGTTCAAAGGCCAATGACAAATTGTTCTGGGAAGTGGACAGCCAATATTGGAAGCGCCATTCGCTTCGGCCAGGCCTCACGGGATTGGCGCAAGTGCGCGGATTTCGCGGAGCGACCGATCATGAGGAAGATCTGACCCAGCGCCTGCATTCTGATCTTGAATATATCGAGGGTTGGTCGCTGATGCGCGACATTATGATAACCTGGCGCACGCTGTTGGTGCTGCGCCACGACAAGGCCTATTGATCGATCGCTTATTGAGTGTCGCCGTTAGTGGTGGATTGCGGAACGCTGAAGCTGCCGGATACGCGGCCATCCGAGCTCGATCCGCCGCTTGCCTGCCCGCTTGCTCGTCCATCAACGCTGGAAACGCCGCTCTGTAGATCGATCACCAGGCGGCCGCCGTTTAGTGTATCTCCACCGCGCCGCAGACGCACATTGCCCGCCATTGTGATGATCCGGCGGTTGAAGTCATACACCGCAACATCGCCGCTTGCCGCTTCATTGCCGCGAGAGACGCGCACGCCGCCAGTGGCCGTGATGCGCTGGATGCTCAGCTCTCCCGAATCGCTAAAATTGACCAGCGTCCGGGCTGCCTGCACCCGTAATCCTGCCTGACGGATATCGACATTGCCGGTCAGCACCACGCGGTTCTGCCGGTCCTGCAATTCGATCCGGTCTGCGGCGTAATCAACCGGAGCGTTGGAATTGTGCGAGCCCAGCGCCTGTGCGCTCAGCTGCATGCCACCCATAGCTACCGCAGTTAAGCAAAATGCGCCCAAAGCAGAACGGACTGCTGTGCGTTTCAGGGTCCTGGCGGACGTTGTATTCTGAACGGAATGGGTCATGGTAACCTAAGCTCTCCTGGCGTCATGCGCATCTTCGCATTGCCATTCAAAGTGATGGTACGCGCGCTAAGATCGACGCGCAATTCATCGGCCGAGAATTCGCCCGCAGGCACTTGGCCGTCAACACCGCCGGCACCATACATTATCCGCTGTTCCAGATCGACCGAGACATCTCGGGCAACCATGGAATAGCCATCAGCCGCGGTCATCCGCAACGGACCGATCACAGAGACCAGATCCTGCTCGATATCGAACGTGCCGCCCTGCGCCCAAATCCGCGCCAATCCATCGGACAAGACGATGCTGGCGACCAGATCGGTCATGCGGACAATGCCTTCCTTGCTCGATTTCTGGACAGCTTCTCCGGCGGTTAGCGTGAAGGGTCGGCCATTATTGTCCTCGCCTCGATACATCGCATTATCGACGCTCAGCCGCTCGTCAATCATCGCCACCTTATTGCGATCGAGCAGAAAGCTCACCTCTCCGCGTGGGCTGAGCGGTGTCACCACCATCAAAGCGGCAACGACGCCAACGCCCATCGGCAACAGGCGGCCCAACCATCCGATCAATTTGTCATGCGATCCACCGGGCGCTGCAAAGTGCCGCCGCTTGCCGCGCAGCTTCTTGGCCTCTTCGGTTTCGATGCGTCTCTTGATCACCATGGTCTGTTACTAACGCGTGCGCGCCTTATTCGTGGCTGAATATATCGCGATCTTCCCAACCGGCGATATCCAACCGTGATCGGGTGGGGAGGAAATCAAAGCAAGCCTGCGCCATATCCATCCGGCCTTCGCGTTCCAGCCTGAGGATCAACTCGTCGCGCATACGGTGCAAAAAACGAACATCGCTGGCGGCGTAATCGCGTTGTGCATCGCTGAGCACGGGTCCGCCCCAGTCCGACGATTGTTGCTGTTTGGAAATGCTTTCGCCCAGCAGCTCGTCGACCAGATTTTTCAACCCATGGCGGTCAGTATAGGTGCGCACCAGCTTGCTGGCGATCTTGGTGCAGAACACTGGCGCTGCCATCACACCCAGATAATATTCGATTGCGGCCAGATCGAAGCGGGCAAAATGGTACAATTTTATCCGGTTTGGGTCAGCCAAAACGGCCTTAAGATTGGGCGCGTCATAGCTGCTGCCGGGATTGAACCGGACCAGATGTTCGTCCGGTCCGCCATCGCTGATCTGCACCACGCACAAACGGTCGCGCCGGGTCACAAGGCCCATTGTTTCGGTATCGACGGCCACCGGGCCATCCGCCAGAACGCCTGCGGGCAGGTCTTCTTCATGAAAATGCACTGTCATAAGAACTGCGCCTTAGGACGATTGGGGAAAGAGGGAAAGGGGTGGTGACAGCGCAAGCCCAGCCAGCGTAACATGCCCGCATGACGCAAGACCCCATTCCCGACAGTTGGCGTGCGGCGCTGGATCCGGTTTTGGCCAGTGCTGAGGCGCGCAAGCTGGGCGGTTGGCTGCGCGCCGAAGAGGATGCGGGCAAACTGATCTATCCCCCGCGCGGACAACGTCTGAACGCTCTGGATTGGACCCCGCTGGATGCGGTGAAGGTCGTGATCCTGGGGCAGGATCCCTATCACGGGGCCGGCCAGGCCCATGGGCTGTGCTTCTCGGTGGCTGATGGCGTCAAAGTTCCTCCTTCGCTGGTGAATATCTATAAAGAGCTGGAAAGCGATTTGGGCATCGTGCGCCGTGATGGCGGCAATTTGGAGGGCTGGGCGCGCCAAGGCGTGCTGCTGCTCAACAACACATTGACGGTGGAGGCGGGCAAGGCGGGCAGCCATGCCGGACGCGGATGGGACGCGCTGACCGATGCCTGTATTCAGGCGGTGGTGGATCGCGCCACTCCATGCGTTTTCATCCTGTGGGGCAGCCATGCGCGCAAGAAGGCTGGCCGGGTTTCGGGCCTGGGCCACCGCGATGATCATTTGGTGCTGACCAGCCCGCACCCCAGCCCCTTGTCGGCCTACACCGGCTTTCATGGGTCGAAACCCTTCAGCCAAGCCAATGACTTTTTGGTCCAACACGGCTTGGACCCGGTGGATTGGTCGGCATGACGCAGGATGAAGCCCGCATCGCTTTGCGCGTCCGGTTGAAAGCGCTGGATGCAGAGGCGAGCGCCAATGCAGATTCGCGCGATACGGTGGAATTACAGCAGGACAGTGTGGGGCGTCTGAGCAGGATGGACGCGATGCAGCAGCAAGCGATGGCGCAAGCGACAGAGCGCCGCCGCGACGCAGAGCGGGCGCGGATTGCTTCGGCGTTGCAGCGTATCGACGAAGGCGAGTGGGGTTATTGCCTCAAATGCGGCGAGGAAATTGCCGAGGCTCGGCTACAGCACGACCCCAGCGCGCTGCTTTGTGTGGGGTGTGCAGGGTGAGGCCGATGAACGAGATATCAGTAAAGCGAGTGGAGCAATGCGACCGGGCCGAGTTGGTCGCCGCCAATCGCGCCAGTCGAGAACTTCACCATCCTTGGGTTCGGCCGTTCGACGACATGGAAGGGTTTGCGAGCTATCTTGCAAGCATGGATGGCGAGAGAAATGTCGGTCTGGTTGCGCGAAAAAAAGATGAAGGAAGCGTGGTTGGGGTGCTCACACTAAGCCAAATTGCGAGAGGAGGTTTTCAAAGCGCATATTTGGGATTTTACGGGACCATTAATCAAGTTGGTCGCGGCCATATGACAGCGGCTGTCCGGGCGACGCTGGATTATGCGTTTGGGGTCCTCGACCTGCATCGTGTCGAAGCCAATGTCCAACCAGCCAATCTGCGTTCGCTTGCTTTGATTAAGCGGGTAGGATTCCGCAAAGAGGGGCTATCGCCAAAATATCTGTCGATAGGTGGCCAGTGGTGTGACCACGAACGCTGGGCGATATTGTCTGACGAATGGGACGGGTAACGCTAATCTAACAGCAATTCGGCTGCTGATGAATCTTCTGGTCAACGCGGCAGTTCGCTCGCGCCCATCAGAGCTTCGTCAACGCTGCGCGCGCATTGGCGCCCCTCGCGGATGGCCCACACCACCAATGACTGGCCGCGCCGCATGTCACCGCAAGCGAACACCTTGTCGCGGCTCGTCGCATAACGCAGCGTATCGGCGGCAACATTGCCGCGATCGGTCAATTCTACGCCAGCCTGGTCGAGCAGGCCGACTTTTTTGGGGCCAACAAAGCCCATCGCGAGCAGGATCAAATCAGCCTCGAGGGTGAACTCGCTGCCTTCCACATCCTGCATCTGGCCGTCTTTCCATTCCACCCGAACGCATTCCAGGCCGGTGACGGTTTCACCGTCACCGATCACGCGTTTGGCCAAAACGGCCCAGTCGCGCGCAACGCCTTCTTCATGGCTGGAAGATGTGCGCATCTTCAGTGGCCAATCGGGCCAGGTCAGGGCTTTGTCTTCCTTTTCAGGAGGTTGTGGCATAATTTCCAGCTGGGTGACGCTTTTCGCGCCCTGCCGGTTGGATGTGCCAACGCAGTCAGAACCGGTGTCACCGCCACCGATCACAACCACATGCTTGCCCGTTGCGGTCAGCGATCCACGCGGCGCAGCGCGCACTTCATCATCGCCTGCATTGCGTTTGTTCTGCTGGGTCAGGAATTCCATCGCGAGGCGAACGCCGGGCATCTCTGCGCCGGGAATGGCCAGCTGACGGGCATCTTCTGCGCCGCCCGACAGAACGATCGCGTCAAAGTTTTCTTCCAGGCTTTGGAAGGAGACATCCACGCCCACTTCCTTGGAGGTTTTCAGCTCAACCCCTTCTGCTTCCATTTGGACAGCGCGGCGGTTGATCAGCGTCTTTTCCATTTTGAAATCGGGGATGCCATAGCGCAGCAAGCCGCCGATCCGATCGCTCTTTTCAAACAGGGTGACGCTGTGTCCGGCGCGCGCCAATTGCTGGGCGCAGGCCATGCCAGCCGGACCCGAACCGACCACCGCGACAGACTTGCCGGTCTTTTTCTCGGGAACTTGCGGCTCGATCCAGCCCTCTTTCCATCCGCGATCAACAATCGCGCATTCGATCGATTTGATCGTGACAGGTTGATCCACGATGTTGAGCGTGCAGCTCGCCTCGCATGGGGCGGGGCAAACCCGGCCGGTGAACTCGGGGAAATTGTTGGTCGAATGCAGCACGTCGAGCGCGTTCTTCCAATCACCTTCATAAACCAGATGATTCCAGTCCGGGATGATGTTGTTCACCGGGCAGCCGTTGTGACAATAAGGAATGCCGCAATTCATGCAGCGCGATGCTTGGCTTCTCAGCGTGTCATCATCGGGCTGGACCACAAATTCGCGGTAATTGTTCACCCGCTCTTGGGGATCGAGATAGTCACGCTCGCGGCGATCAAGTTCGAGGAAGCCTGTTTCTTTACCCATATCTTTTACTCCGCCGCCACTGTTGCGGCTTCTTCGCGTTCAGCCTCCAGCGCCTTGAGCGCCCTTGCATAATCGCGTGGCATTACCTTGACGAATGCGCCCAGCGCTTGATCCCAATTATCGAGCAATTGCGCCGCCTTGGCGCTGCCGGTGTGCAGCTTGTGCCGCTCGATCAAGATCTTGAGCCGCTCTGCATCATGGCGCAGCATGTCGCCCATGCCGAAATCATTGACCGAGCTAGGCCGTTGATGGGGCCTGCCGGTGCCCTCTTCTTCATCCGTTTGCGCTGAAATGGGCAGCAGATCGACTTGCGCTGGATTGACCAGATTGCCGAATTTACCCTCAGGATCATAGACATAAGCAACGCCGCCGGACATCCCTGCGGCAAAATTGCGTCCAGTCTTGCCCAGCACCACTACCACGCCGCCGGTCATATATTCGCAAGCGTGGTCGCCTGCGCCTTCGACCACGGCAATCGCTCCGGAATTGCGCACGGCAAAGCGTTCACCGGCCACGCCGTTGAAATAAGCCTCGCCCGCAATCGCGCCATACAGAACTGTGTTACCCACGATGATATTCTCGCATGGGTCGCGCGGCGCTCCTGCCGGCTGCTTCACAATGATGCGGCCACCCGATAGCCCCTTGCCAACATAGTCATTGGCATCGCCGGTCAGATCCAGCGTGACCCCATGCGCCAACCATGCGCCAAAGCTTTGCCCCGCCACACCGGTCAGATTGATGCGGATGGTGTCAGGTTTCAGGCCGGCATGACCATGCGCCATGGCAATTTCGCCTGACAACATGGCGCCGACGGTGCGATTGACGTTGCGGATGGTGGTGTCGATATTCACCGGCTTGCCCGCCGTGATGGCGGGTTGGCAGGCCTTGATCAGTTCATTGTCCAAGGCACCGTCCAAGCCATGATCTTGCGTTTCGGTTTGGAACAAGGATGCACCCTCGTCGATCTCGACCGTATGCAGCAGGCGCGACAGATCCACTCCATTGGCCTTCCAGTGACGATGGACCCGGCGCATGTCCAACCGGTCAACCCGGCCGATCATTTCCTGAACTGTGCGGAAGCCCATTTGGGCCATGATCTGGCGCAGCTCTTCGGCCACGAAGAACATGTAATTGACCACATGTTCCGGCTGACCGGTGAAGCGTTTGCGCAGCACAGGGTCTTGCGTCGCGACACCAACCGGGCAGGTGTTGAGGTGGCATTTGCGCATCATGATACAGCCAGCCGCAATCAGTGGAGCGGTAGCAAAGCCGAACTCGTCCGCGCCCAGCAACGCGCCAATGGCAACATCGCGGCCGGTCCGCAAACCGCCATCAACCTGCACTGCAATGCGGCTGCGCAAATCATTGAGCAGCAAAGTCTGCTGCGTTTCAGCCAGACCGATCTCCCACGGAGAACCCGCATGCGTCAGACTGGTTAATGGCGAGGCACCCGTGCCTCCGTCATAACCTGAAATGGTGACGTGATCGGCGCGCGCTTTGGAAACGCCCGCAGCAACCGTGCCAACGCCCACTTCGGACACCAATTTGACCGAGATGCGCGCGGAGGGCTGCACATTCTTCAGATCGTGGATCAGCTGGGCCAGATCCTCGATCGAATAGATATCGTGGTGCGGTGGCGGTGAGATCAGGCCAACGCCGGGCGTGGAATGGCGCACCGCTCCGATGCGTTTGTCCACCTTATGGCCAGGCAATTGCCCGCCTTCACCCGGCTTTGCGCCTTGGGCCATCTTGATCTGGATGTCGTCGGAATTGACCAGATATTCGGTTGTCACGCCAAATCGGCCCGAGGCCACCTGCTTGATCCGGCTGCGCATGGAATCGCCATTGTCCATGGGCGAGAAACGCGCCGGTTCTTCGCCGCCTTCACCAGTGTTGGAGCGACCGCCAATGCGGTTCATAGCAATCGCCAGCGTGGAGTGCGCTTCGTGGCTGATAGAGCCAAAGCTCATCGCGCCGGTGCTGAACCGCTTCACGATTTCGCTGGCCGGCTCCACTTCGTCCAGAGGCAGAGGCTCGTCCGGCAGTTTGAATTCCATCAAGCCGCGGATCGACAGCAGCCGTTCTGACTGCTCGTTGATCGACTTGGCAAATTCTTCGTAATTCTTGGGGTCATTGCCGCGTACAGCATGCTGCAAATGAGCGACATTTTCCGGCGTCCAGGCGTGTTCTTCGCCGCGCAGGCGATATTGATAAATTCCGCCCACATCCAGCATGCTTTTGTACAGCGGATTATCGCCATAGGCAGACCCATGGCGGCGGATCGTTTCTTCGGCCACCTCGGCCAGCCCGATGCCTTCGATCGTGGTCGCGGTGCCGGTGAAGTAACTTTCGATAAAGGCGCTGGAAAGGCCCACCGCGTCAAAAATCTGCGCGCCACAATAGGATTGATAGGTCGATATGCCCATCTTCGACATGACCTTGCGGATGCCCTTGCCCAAGGCCTTGATATAGTTCTGCTCAACCTCGTGGCTGGTCAGTTCTGGATGCTTGGTGCTGCGCAATTGCTCCAGCGTTTCAAACGCCAGATAGGGGTTGATCGCTTCCGCCCCATATCCCGCCAGCACGCAATAATGGTGCACTTCGCGCGCTTCTCCAGTTTCCACCACTAGCCCGGTTTGCATCCGCAGGCCCTGCCGCACCAGATGGTGATGCACCGCAGCGGTCGCCAGCAAGGCGGGGAAAGGCACGCGGTCTGGACCCTGTGTCCGGTCGGACAGAATCAGGATATTGCGATCTTGCAGCACCGCTTCTGTCGCGGCCCAGCACATTTCTCTGATTGCCAGCTCAACGCCTTCAACGCCTTGGCTGGCGTCCCAGGTCATATCGATGGTTTCCGTGCGGAAGGCACCATCAAGGGCCACTTCGACAGAGCGGATCTTGGCCAGATCTTCATTGGTCAAGATCGGTTGATCCACTTCAAGCCGCTTGTGTGTGCCGCCATCACGACCGAGCAAATTGGGGCGAGGGCCGACCATGGACAACAGGCTCATCACCAATTCTTCGCGGATCGGGTCAATCGGCGGATTGGTTACCTGAGCAAAGTTCTGCTTGAAATAATCATATAGCAGACGCGAACGGTTCGACAGGACGGCGATCGGCGTATCGGTGCCCATCGACCCAATCGGATCATCACCGGTGACTGCCATTGGCTCTAGAAAACGGCTGATATCCTCTTGAGTATAACCAAAGGCCTGTTGCGCCTGCAGCAGTGTCGGCGTGTCCTGATTTTCGTCCTGAGGCAATTCAGCGAATTCGGGTTCAACCACATCCAGATCATCAAGCTTGTACTGCGCTTGGGCGAGCCATTCGTCATAGGGCTCTGCATTGGCGAGTTCGGCCTTCAGCTCCTCGTCCTCGATGATCCGGCCTTGCTCCAAATCGATCAGCAGCATCTTGCCCGGTTGCAGGCGCCATTTGCGAGTGATGTCTTCCTCGGCAAAGGGCAGAACGCCGCTTTCCGATGACAGGCACACCAGATCATCCTTAGTCACGCAATAGCGCGCCGGACGCAGGCCGTTGCGATCCAATGTCGCGCCGATTTGGCGGCCATCGGTAAAAGCAACCGCGGCCGGGCCATCCCATGGCTCCATCAAGGCCGCGTGATATTCGTAGAAAGACCGCCGCGCCGGGTCCATCTGCTCGTTCTTGGCCCAAGCCTCGGGCACCATCATCATCATCGCATGGGCCAGACTGTAGCCACCAGCCAACAGCAGCTCCAGCGCGTTGTCGAGGCATGCCGTGTCCGATTGACCGTGCGGGATCACTGGCCACATTTTGTCGAGGTCCGGACCCAGCAGTTTGGATTCCATCGTCCGGCGACGGGCATTCATCCAGTTCACATTGCCGCGAACCGTGTTGATCTCGCCATTATGGGCAACCAGCCGGAAAGGATGAGCCAGTTTCCAACTTGGGAAGGTGTTGGTTGAAAAGCGTTGGTGAACGAGGCCCAGCGCGGATTTGCAATCGGGATCTCGCAGATCATCGTAGAAAGAACCAACCTGATTGGCCAGCAGCAGCCCCTTGTACACGATCGTACGCGAGGAGAAGCTGGGCATATAGGTTTCTGCCAGGCCGGGCAGTTCCAGGTTCTCGGCCTGCTTTTTGAGAGGGTTGAGCGTTTGCTTGCGAATCACAATCAGCTTGCGCTCAAAGGCGTCCTGATCGGCGCAATTATCCCCGCGCGCGATAATCGCCTGCTGGATGACCGGCATGGAATCGATAACAGCCTTGCCCAGTCCGTCCATGGAAACCGGGACATCGCGCCAACCGATCAGTTTCTGACCTTCTTTGGCGGTGAATTTTTCAAACTGTTCGGTCACATAGCTGCGCGCGGCTTCGTCCTGCGGCATGAAGCACATGGCTACGCCATATTCACCCCGAGGCGGCAGTTGTTTACCTACGCCTTCGGCCCATTTGCGTAGCAGAAGGTCAGGAATTTGCAGCAGAATTCCGGCACCATCGCCCAACAGGGGATCGGCCCCCACAGCGCCGCGATGATCGATGTTTTTCAGAATCTCCAGAGCCTGCGCGACGATATCGTGCGAAGCATTGCCTTTGATATGCGCGACAAAACCGACGCCGCAGGCATCGTGTTCGTTTTGCGAGTCATACAAGCCCTGGGGCGCTGGAAATCCCATTCAAAAGTCCATTTCTGTCAGATGCCGACTCTGCGACGCCGCATGAGGCCTGCCGGCAAGGGTGCGCAACCGAATCTGCCGCTAGGCGCAGTATTCGTATTGCAGAATGCCCTAATGGCGACAGGAAATGATTTTTGCAACTGCGAAGCAGCTAAGAAAGTTGCAAAGTGCCGATCCTTGTCGGGGCCGGCTCAGTTGGGGCCGAGATGGAATACGTATGCGGCCGGGTCTGGAGATTCCAGCGCTGAGCCGGGGTCAGGCCGCGCCGCTCAGCCGATCCAAATCACTTAACGCGTTGCGCAAAGCATTTTCCGTCTCGATCGCGCGCGTGCGGGTGGAAACTCCGCTGCGTGGCGCGTCGATATCCGAATCAGGATAGAAATTGGTTATGGGAATTTGCGGGTCAGCTTGCGTCGCGCCGGTTTGGCCGTGTGCGTGGGTTTGTTGGCCACTATCGGCTTCACCAACAGCCTCCCGGTGATGGTCAAGCGCGACCGCAAACCGTTCGAGCAATTGGACCATGTTCAAATCGGCCACATCTGCGCCGCGCAATTGCTGCACCGCTTTTCCGCCAACAGGTGTGGCTGGAGCGGGCTCCTCAAATTTAACGCTGATGTTCGCAATAGGTGGCGCGATAGGTTGGGCCGGTGCCGCTGCTGGCGCGGCTTCCACGGGCTTTGGCATTGCTTCGGGCGGGATAATCTCAGCGCGGGGCTGCTCCAAACCGTCGGGCCAAGGCAGGAAGTTTGTTGGTCGGGTTGGCACTGGGATTGGTTGGACGGAAATCTCGGGTTCGATACTGGTTTCTTCCAGCACCAATACGTCCTCAATATCAGGGTGCACTTCGGCGTGCTCATCGAGCTGAGCAAGAACTGGCGGGGCAAATGCCGCCAATGCAGGTTTGTCGGCGGGAGATTGGTAGGCTGCGACGGATCGCGCCGAGCCAAAGCCCACAATTGCACCCAAACATGAAGCAATGGCAGACAGAGTAATCGGTGAAAGATCAGGCAGGCCAAGGCCATTGCCCAAGCCGGTGGCCATGGCGGCTGGCATCACCAACAGTGGCAATGCCAGCAAGGCTGCTGCCCAAACGCTGACAATTGGAACATAGGCCGCATGCTGGCTCAAGGGGAGCTTCGTCGCCGCTGCGATAGCGCAATCGGGCGCGTTCTTGTTATCCATTGATACTACCACCGCAATTGGCGCTCCCCTGACGCACAGCCGCACTGCTTTCTGGCATCTGCGGGCGTGCTTGATTGACCCAATCCATCACATACCAAGAGGTGGTAAACGAGCCGATAACGAAGCGTTGGAATGCCGGAAAAAGCCACGATTCGCCCGGAACACCAATGCTTGCGTGATCGCGTACAAGATGCGCGCGCGGCTGCGCTGGCGGCAATGCCGTAGCGGCAAGTTGACGTTTACGGAAACCTCATTGCGCTTGCGCGTCATTTCCTTCATGAAGGTTCTCGATCGAGCCGCACGGCGGCCCAAACTCAGGCAGCGCAATCAGCCGAATTAAGGAGAGGCACATGACCCCGCAGGAACTGGCAGCAAAAACCGGTGAAGTTATCGGAACGTCCGAATGGACCGAAATGACCCAGGAAAAGGTCAACATGTTCGCCGATGCTACAGGTGACCACCAATTCATTCACATCAATGAAGAAGCCGCTAAGATGACGCCGTTTGGCGGCACCATTGTGCACGGTTTCATGACGCTTTCGATGATCCCCTACCTGTCCGCAAACAGCGACATGCCCAAGATCGACAATGTGAAAATGGGCGTCAATTATGGCGGCAACAAAACCCGCTTCATCGCGCCTGTACGTGTCGGCAAACGGATTCGTGGCCACTGGAAGCTGGTTGAAATGATCGAGAAGCGTCCCGGCCAATGGCAACAGACTGCGGAAATCACGATCGAGATCGAGGGCGAAGAAAAGCCAGCCCTGATCTGCGAATGGATCACCCAATTCTTCGTATAAAACCGATCTGACCGATCCAAATTTGCCTAAACAGGCAACACGCCGCCCCGCGAATTGGGGCCGCCCTACTCTGTTTTGAAAAGGAAAACCCATGTCACGTGATGCAGTGATCGTATCAACCGCTCGTACCCCCATCGGCCGCGCCTATAAGGGCTGCTTTAACGCCACCCCTGGCGCAACCCTAGGTGCCTACTCCTTCAAGCCGGCGGTTGAGCGCGCTGGCATCGACGCTGGCGAGATCGATGATGTCGTCTGGGGCGCCGTCCTGACCCAAGGCACGCAAGCGGGCAACATCGCCCGCGGGGTCGCTTTACGCGGCGGAGCGCCGGTAACGGTTGCGGCCCAAACGATTGATCGTCAGTGTTCGTCAGGTCTGATGGCCATTGCCACAGCGGCCAAGCAGATCGTGGTCGACAATATGGATATCGTTGTTGGCGGCGGCCAAGATTCGATCTCTCTGGTGCAAACCCCTGAAATGCGCGTTGCGCCCGATCCCTCGCTGATGGCGATGCACAAAGACGTCTATATGCCCATGCTCAGCACGGCCGAGACGGTTGCTGCGCGTTATGGCATCAGCCGCGATGTGCAGGACGAATATGCGCTGCAATCGCAAATGCGCACGGCTGCTGGCCAAGAAGCCGGCAAGTTTGACGACGAGATTGTCCCAGTCACCACCACCATGAATGTGATGAACAAGGAAACCAAGGAAGTTTCCCAGCAGGAAATCACCGTCACCAAGGATGAAGGCAACCGCCCTTCTACCACTTTGGAAGGCCTGCAATCGCTCAACCCTGTGATGGGACCAGACAAGGTCATCACCGCGGGTAACGCATCACAGCTGTCCGATGGTTCATCCGCCAGCGTATTGATGGAAGCCAAGCTGGCCGAGCAAAAGGGTCTGCAACCTCTGGGCCGCTATGTCGGTATGGCAGTTGCCGGAACCGAGCCTGACGAAATGGGCATTGGCCCTGTCTTCGCGATCCCCAAATTGCTCAAGCAAACCGGCCTGAAAATGGACGATATCGGTCTGTGGGAATTGAACGAAGCGTTTGCCGTGCAAGTGCTGTACTGCCGCGACAAGCTGGGCATCGATAATGATATCCTCAACGTCAATGGCGGCTCGATCTCGATCGGCCACCCATACGGCATGACCGGCGCACGTTGCACCGGCCACGCGCTGATCGAAGGCAAGCGCCGCGGCGCGAAATATGTTGTCGTCACCATGTGTGTCGGCGGCGGCATGGGCGCAGCTGGACTTTTCGAAGTCTTTTGATGAGCCTTTTGCGCTCGTGGTAGGCGTGCGTTCGCACGCCACCTCCGCGGGGGCGGCCTAACCGGCCGACGCGCAGTCGCGCTTTGACTGCCGTGACCAAGATTGAAGGGGCGGTGTGGGAGCTATCCTGCGCCGCCTTTTTCGTTTCTCATAGATATCAGTGCGAACCCGTCAGGATTCGCTGGGCCAATTGGCCGCCCGAGCTTATGCGAGGAAAGCCAAGGATGCGAACGCATCCGCCCGCGCTTGAGGTGAGGGCGAATATGCGCCTACAACCTCCCCATGGGTATCATGGAAATCATCGGAATTGCAGGCAGCGTAAGCCTCTTAAGCGGCTGGCGGCTGTATCTGTGCGTCTTTGCAACGGGCCTTGCGATGCGGTTCGATGCGATCCCACTTCCAGAGCATCTTTCCAGCTTGGCGGTGCTGGGCAATCCATGGGTGATCGGCATTGCGGCGCTGGGTGCGCTGGCCGAATTCTTCGCCGACAAGGTTATGTGGCTGGATAGCGCATGGGACACCGTCCACACTTTGGTGCGCCCGGTTGGCGGAGCGTTGCTGGCACTGGCAATTGTCGATCCGTCCGATCCGGCGATGCAAGTGGTGGCCTTTCTGCTGGGTGGCGGGGCCAGCTTTCTGGCGCATGGCGGCAAGGCCAGCGCGCGGGCCGTGGTCAACACCTCGCCCGAACCGGTCAGCAATGTGGCGGTGTCCAGCATAGAGGATGTCGCGACCGTCGGCCTGCTCTATCTCGCCTATGAATATCCCTTGGCCGCAGGCGGCATTGCGGCGGTGTTGTTGGTATTGGTGGTTTTGCTGCTGCTGTGGGCGCGCAGCGTGATCAAGCGATTGTTCTTCAGAACGCCCAAGCCTGAGGGTTAGTCTGGCCAGTCAACCGGACAGACCGGAGCAGCGACTCATTCACGGCTTAGCTATGCGCTGCAATAAACCCTTCCACCGTCGGCGCGACCTTGTCCCGCCAGCGACTGCCGTTGAAGATGCCGTAATGGCCTGCGCCTTCGGCCATGTAATATTGCTTTTTCTTGTCCGACAAGCCGGTGGCCAGCGTCAGCGCGGCCTTAGTCTGGCCAATGCCTGAAATGTCGTCGCGCTCGCCCTCAACCGCCAGCAATGCGGTGGTCTTGATCGCGCTGATGTCGACGATCTCGCCCTTGTGTTCGAAGGTACCATTGGGGATCGAATGTTTCTGAAACACTTCCTCTACCGTTTGGAGATAGAATTCTGCCGTCATGTCGCACACGGCGCGGTATTCGTCGTAGAAATCCTTGGTCGCTTGTGCGCTCGCATCATCGCCCGAGGTGAGGTGTTTGAACATCTCGTAATGGCTCATCATGTGGCTTTTCAGATTCATGCTCATGAAAGCGGAAAGCTGCATAAAGCCGGGATAAACCCTGCGCCCGGCACCGCGATATTGCTTGGGCACGGATGCGATTACCGAATTGCGGAACCACTCGATTGGACGATTCATCGCATGATCATTGACCGAGGTGGGGCATTCGCGTGTGTCGATTGGCCCGCCCATCATGGTCAGCGTTGCTGGCGCAGCAGGTGACTTGTGTCGGTTGAGGATTGCGGTGGTGGCAAATGCCGGAACCGATGGTTGGCACACTGCCATCATATGCGGGCGGGCGCCCTCACCCTGCTTGGCGATATATTCCAGAAATTCGATCAGATAATCGATATAGGTGTCCAGATCGAAGTCGCCCTCATGCAGAGGAACCAGCTTCGCATCGGCCCAATCGGTGATGTAGACCTCGCATGATTCCAGCATGCGCTCCACCGTGCCGCGCAGCAGGGTTGCGTAATGCCCGCTCATCGGGGCGACCAGCAGCAGCTTGGGCCGAGCGTTGGTTGGAGTGCCGTCTTTCACGTCGACGCCGTCCAACCGGAACCGCTTCAGATCGCCAAACGGGCGGTTGATCACGGTGGATTCGATGGCGGGATAGATCTGGCCGTCCAACTCGACTTGCTGAATGCCAAAGGCGGGTTTGCCATAAACCGCGGTGGCATGAGCAAAGACTTCCAATGCAGAAGCAGCAGCGGGGCCAAAGGGGGTGTATCCCAAAGGATTGATGGGATTGGACAGCATTTGCGCACTGATCGAGGCCAGCGAACTGGCGCTGTTCATCCACGAACGTTGGATTTCATAAGCCTGATAGAGCACGGTAATTCCTTCATTGGTCGAGCCATGCGATAGATGCGCTGGCTCTCCACCTGGGGGGAAATGGCCCTTTTGCCACCATTGTGCAATGCACAATTTCCCGAAATAGGGCCAAATTCCTGGTTTAAGGGCGATTTGCAGGTGAAATTGGCGATCAGGATCGCTACCTGACCACATGATGGATGATAAATCAGATCAACAGCACGAACAGGCTGGCCGACGCGGGCTGTTCTCTCGCAGGAAAGTTCTAGACGAGCTCGCGCTTATTGCAGATGCTGAGCCCGGTGAGGCCCAGGTCGACAAGGGCAAGCCTGATGAGCCCAAACCCGCGCGTTCTTTGGGCCCGTTGAGGATGGTTTATCGCACGGCGCTGAAATACCCCACACAGATAGCACTGGCGCTGGTAGCGTTGATGATCACGGCGGGCGCGATGCTGGCCATCCCCGCCGGCTTCAAGATGATCATCGATCGCGGCTTTGCTGCTGGCGGAGACCCGGCTGACATCGCCCGATGGTTCAGATATCTGCTGCTGATTGTCGGTGTGCTGGCTTTCGGCACGGCATTACGGTTTTACTTTGTCAGCTGGATTGGCGAGCGGGTGGTGGCTGATATCCGCCGCGATGTGCAAACCAATTTGTTGCGCATGGCGCCTGGATTTTACGAGGAAAACAGCCCCAAGGAAATTTCCAGCCGGATGACATCGGACACGGCCATTATCGAGCAAGTGGTCGGGACAACCGTGTCGGTTGCCTTGCGCAATGTGCTGATGGCCATCGGCGGCACCATCTATCTGTTTTACCTTGCCCCGAATATGACCTTGGGATTGGCGCTGGTCATTCCTGCGATTGTCATCCCGATAACGGTTTTTGGCAGGCGGCTGCGCAATGTTTCGCGCACCAGCCAGGACCGTGTGGCCGATGTCGGCGCGATGATTTCCGAAGTTTTATCGGGCATGAAGATTGTCCAGGCGTTCAATCAGGAAAGCCGCGAACAAGAACGCTTTGGCGAGGCGGTGGAGCGCACCTTCACCATTGCCAAGCGCCGCATCCTGATCCGCGCGATCATGACTTCAGTGATTATCCTGCTCATCTTTGGTTCGATCACTCTCCTGATGTGGCGCGGAGCAATCGGCGTCTCTCAAGGAGAGATTTCGGGCGGCACAATTGCGGCCTTTGTTCTCACTGGTGGCTTGGTGGCCGGTGCCTTTGGCGCTTTGACCGAGGTCTATGGCGATTTGCTGCGCGGGGCAGGTGCTGCCAGCCGACTGGCGGAATTGTTGGAGGCAAAGCCGGTTATCGCACCGCCAGCGCGGCCAGAAAAACTGCCAGACCCCGCGCGCGGCAGCCTGTCTTTCCGCAATGTCACCTTCCGCTATCCCACGCGGCTGGAAACCGCCGCGATCAAAGACTTTACGCTGGAGGTCGAGCCGGGCGAGACGGTGGCCATTGTTGGCCCGTCAGGCGCAGGCAAATCGACGATATTTCAGCTGGTCGAACGCTTCTATGATCCGCAAGCCGGCACAATCCGGTTGGATGGCATTCCCTTGACCAAGGCCGATCCGGCTGAGGTGCGCCAGCGCATTGCCTTTGTCCCGCAAGACGGCGTGTTGTTCAGCGCGAATGCGCGCGACAATCTGCGCTATGGCCGCTGGGATGCCAGCGATGAAGAGATTTGGGAGGCTGCACGCACGGCCAATGCAGAAAGCTTTCTGCGCGATTTGCCCCAAGGGCTGGATACCTATCTGGGCGAGAACGGAACGCGCCTGTCGGGCGGCCAGCAACAACGTCTGGCTATCGCTAGAGCGGTTGTTCGCGATGCGCCGATCTTGCTGTTGGATGAAGCGACCAGCGCGCTGGATGCCGAAAGCGAGCAATTGGTGCAGCAAGCGCTCGACCGGTTGATGGCGCAACGCACGACATTGGTGATCGCGCACCGATTGGCCACTGTGCGCGGGGCAGATCGCATCGTGGTGATGGAAGATGGCCAGATTGTTGAGCAGGGCACGCATGCCAAATTGTCCGAGGCTGGCGGGCTTTATGCCAAGCTGGCCAAGCTGCAATTTACCGTTGGCGAAGCGGCATAAAGCGGCGGTTCTGCCGCATGAAGCCGCCCTTTGCTCAATTTAATTTTATCGATAAAGTCTCAATTGAAACCGACCAGTTGCAACTCAGCTTGCGTGCAATACTCTACAGACGTCCAATAATTGCGGCACTCCCCCGCCGTTGACCGAAATCAGCAGGAGCAATCCATGACAACCAAAGCCCTATTTGGCGCCAGCCTCTTGGCCCTGGCTTTCACTTCGCCAGCAATCGCGCAGAATGCCGCCGCGCCGGAAACAACCGCGCCGGAAGCCACAGTGAAAGATGAGGCTGCCCCCGTGGCGCTGAGCGATTATGGCGAGTGGGGCGTTGGTCTTGATCTGCTGGATGCTGATGCTGATCCTGGCGATGACTTCAACGCCTATGTGAATGGCAAATGGATTGCCGGAGTCGAGATTCCGGCTGAGCGATCATCCTATGGCGCGGCTCAGCTGTTGATCGAAAAATCAAACGATGATGTCGAACAATTGATCGCCGACCTGGTCGCAAGCGATCCGGCCCCTGGCACCACCGAACGCCGCATCCTAGATGCCTACAACGCCTTCTCCGATACAGATGCGATTGATGCCTCTGGCCTTACCCCGGCCTATCCCTATCTGACCGAAATTTTCAACGCACCAGATGTGGCAAGATTGGCCGAGCTGTTTCAAACGCCCGGCTATCCCGCGCTAATCTCGGTTGGCGTTACGGTCGACAGCAAAAACCCCGATTCCTACATTCCGTCGGTCGGCTTTGGCGGCATGGGCCTGCCCGACCGAGATTATTATCTGGTCGATAGCGAGCGCCATCTGGAAGTGCGCGCGGAGTATTTGAAACATCTCAGCTTCTTCCTGGAACAGGCGGGATATGCCGATCCATCGGCCGCGGCCGAAGCGATCTACGCCTTTGAACATAAGGTGGCCGAGCTGGAATGGGCGCGTCAGGTGATGCGCAATCCGGAACTGACTTATAACTCGCTAAGCGCAGAAGAATTGCAGGCGCTGTCTCCCGCATTCCCCATCCGATCCGTACTGGAGACCGGTGGCTTTGGTGATCAGCCGCAATTTCTGGCTCGGCAAATTCCTCCGACCACTGATGAGGTTGAGGAGCTTGGCCTGAGCGAAGAGCAATTGGACATGATCGGCGGCGGATTGCCAGCGATGATGGATCTGATCAACACGACCGATCTGGCCACGCTCAAAGCATGGATGGCGGTGCGTTTCCTATCGGGGAACTCTCCCTATCTGCACAGCGATCTGGATGAGGCCAATTTCAACTTCAATGGCAAGCTGCTGAACGGACAGGAAGAACAGCGTCCGCGCTGGAAGCGTGCGATTACGGTTGTTGGCAACCAATTGGGTGAACAGCTCGCCGCATTGTATGTGGCGCGCTATTTCCCGCCCGAGGCAAAAGCCCGGATGAACGATCTGGTAGCCAATCTGAAGCTTTCCATGGGTCAAGGCCTTAGCGAAGTGAGTTGGATGAGCCCCGAAACGGTCGCACAAGCTGAGGCTAAGCTGGGCACGATGTCGGTGCAAGTTGGCTATCCTGACGAATTTGAGACCTATGAAGGCTTGGAAATCACGGGCGATAATCCGCTCGCCAACGCCATCAGCGCGACCAAGTGGGGGCAGGAAGATTCGCTGTCACAATTGGGCGAGCCCGTGGACAAGAATGAATGGCTGCTGCTGCCGCAAACCGTGAACGCTTATTATGCGCCCAACTTCAACCAAATCGTCTTTCCAGCAGCGATTCTGCAGCCTCCATTTTTCAATCTGACGGCAGATCCTGCGGTCAATTATGGCGGTATTGGCGGCGTGATTGGTCATGAAATCGGGCATGGGTTTGACGATCAAGGGTCGCAATATGATAGCGAAGGCGCGTTGCGCAATTGGTGGCAGGCAGAGGACCGCGAAGGGTTTGAGCAGCTGACCGCAAAGATGGGTAAGCTGATCGAGGCCTATTGCCCGATTGATGAAGGCGATGATGGCAAGATCTGCCTAAAGGCCGACCTGTCCATGGGTGAAACGCTGGGTGATGTGGTCGGTCTACAAATGGCCTATCGTGCCTATCGTATGTCGCTGGGCGGTGAAGAGGCCAAAGTGATTGACGGGCTGACCGGCGATCAACGGTTCTTGCTCGGCTTTGGCCAGGTTTGGCGATCAAAATTGCGCCCTGAGAATTTGCGCAACAGCCTGCTGACCGCCGTTCATCCTCCGTCCGAATTCCGTTTGAACAATGCTGTGCGCCATCTGGACGCTTGGTATGATGCATTTGATGTGGGGCCGGACAATGCGATGTATCTGGCGCCGGAAGATCGCGTCAAGATTTGGGAATAACTGACCCGATCTTCGGGTGTCGATGTGCTCCGTGCTTGACATGATGCGTGGTCATGCAAAGGCATCGGCCAGGCGCTGCCAATTATTCTCGTAGCGTCGCGATGGCTTTGTTGAGGACCTGGCGCAGATGACAATTTTGCAGCTTTTGCTGATTGCAGTGGTGCAGGGGATATCGGAGTTTCTTCCGATATCCTCGTCCGGCCACCTGATCCTGATCCCCTATCTGACCGATTTGCCTGACCAAGGCCCGCAGATCGACGTGGCGGTACATGTCGGATCGCTGCTGGCAATTGTCGTCTATTTCTTCAAGGATGTGGTGGTGCTGGCGCGCGGCGGTTTTGCCAGCATCGGGCTTGGCGGCAGCAATTCCAATGCTCCGGCAGAACGCCGCCTGTTCTGGTGGATTGTGCTGGGAACCATTCCGGCAGTGATGTTTGGGCTATCGATCAAAATGGGCGCGTTTAACGGGATTGCAGAGGGCCTGTTCGGCATCACCATTGTCGATGATGATCTGATGTCATCGATCCGCTTTACCGATCTGATTGCGTTCAACTTGATCGTCTATGGCATCTTGCTGGGCGTTGCGGACTGGTTGGGCAAAGAGGTCAAATCCTTCGAGAACATGAGCTGGAAAGACGGGTTGATCGTGGGTCTGGCGCAAGCCTTGGCCATCATTCCGGGCACCAGCCGATCGGGCGTTACGATGACTGCGGCGCGCGCTCTGGGGTACAGGCGGGTAGAGGCTGCGCGCTTCTCGTTCCTGCTCTCCATCCCGGCAGTGGCGGGTGCAGGCGTGCTGATCGTGCCAGAAATTTTCGAAGCCGGTGCCAGCCTTGCATGGGATGCGCTGATCGCCGGCGTGCTGACCTTTATTGCGGCCTTTGCGACTATGGCGTTCCTCATGAATTTCCTGAAGAGGGCCTCGATGATGGTCTTTGTTGTGTATCGGGTGGCGCTGGGTGTTGCCTTGCTTTTGGCCTTTTAGCCGCAGGCCTGCATAAACAGGCGCAAACGCAAAAAGTCGGAACTTTTCTGCCGGGCTGTTGGTTGGAAGAGTGATGCACATGGAAACACCAACATGGCCCTGATTCTGCTGATATTGCTGGGAGGCTTGCTAGGCTGGCTCGCCTCGATCATGGCGCGCAGCGAAACGCCAACTGGCATCCTGACCGATATGGGCATTGGTATTGTGGGCGCGCTTGTCGGCGGCGTATTCTTCAATCACGGATCGATCTTGGGCGGCCTGTCTGCTTTTGCGCTGCTGATTGCTGTGGCGGGATCGGTTGCCCTGCTTGCGCTCTACAATTTCGTCATCCGGCCCAATCTGCACAAATAGACACGCCATCGGCTCAGCCGACCGCCAAAGTCAGACCGGGTCGGCGCCCGATCCGCGTCCACCGCGCAGCAGGTATTCCTGGGTCCCACGATGCACCACATTGTCTACATCAATCACCGCCGAATTGGCATAGGTGAAGGCTGGGGCAAGGCTGCGATAGAGCCGGTCAAAATCGCGCTCCACAGTCTGCCGGAATAAATCATCGAAGCTCTCGATTACGAAATAGGTCGGCTGCAAATCGCTGATCACATAATCGGTGCGCATGACTCGATCGACATTCAGCATGATCCGATTGGGGCTCTGCGCTTCTACCGCAAATCGCGCCTCGGTTGGGCCAGATAAAATGCCCGCGCCATAGGCCTTGATCCCGTCAGATTCTTCGATCAGGCCAAATTCCACCGTATACCAATAAAGCGCACCCAGCGCCTTCAGGCGGTTGTAGCGCATGGCCTTCCACCCGGCGCGGCCATATTCCTGCATGTAGTCAGCAAACACCGGATCGGTCAGCATCGGCACATGGCCGAAAACATCGTGGAACACATCGGGTTCCTGGATGTAGTCGAAGGTCTCGCGCGTGCGGATGAAATTGCCCGCAGGAAAGCGGCGATTGGCCAGGTGCCAGAAGAACACGTGATCGGGGATCAGCATCGGCACCGGAATAACGCTCCATCCGGTCAGGACATCCAGCTCAGCCGACAGTCGATCAAATTCGGGTACACCGCCGCGCGCAAGGTCCAGTTTTTCCAGCCCGCGCATGAATGCTGTGGCCGCCCGGCCTGGCAAAACGCCCATTTGGCGTTCAAAAAGCTCGTCCCAAATGGCGTGACCGGATTGATCATAATCGGCCTGCTGCGGCTCAACCCAATCGTCCCCCAAATGGGCAGGCTTTTGCAACGGCGCAGTATAAATATCTCCCTCAAGTTCGGGGAGTACGCTAAAGTCGGTTTCGGTTGTTGCTGATGATCCCATAACTGGTTTCAATTCATACCATTGGTGACAGGGAGTTACAAATGCGGAGGTCGGTTTGGGCAAGTTAAAGGGTAAAGCATATGGCAAGCTGCTCGAGCCTTTGGAGCAAGAGCTGGTCGCTATGGCCCGCTGGGCGCGCACGACCGGGCAGCGCATTTGCGTGTTGTTCGAAGGGCGCGACACTGCCGGTAAGGGCGGGGCAATCCGCGCGGTAGGCGGTCGGCTCAATCCGCGGCAATGCCATATCGTCGCGCTGGCCAAGCCAACCGAGGCAGAACAAACCCAGTGGTATTTCCAGCGCTACGTCGCGCATCTGCCCAGCGCGGGCGAGATCGTTCTGTTTGATCGCAGCTGGTACAATCGTGCCGGGGTGGAAAAGGTTATGGGCTATGCCAATGATGCTCAGGTCAATTTGTTCTTGGAGCAGGTGCCCGCGTTTGAAAAAATGCTGACCGACGATGGAATTCTGCTGTTCAAATATTGGCTGACTACGGATCAGGAACAGCAAGAGGAACGGTTGAAAGAACGATTGGAAGACCCGCTAAAACGCTGGAAGCTGTCGCCTGTCGATATGGCGGCGCGGGCGAAATATGATGACTATACGAAGGCCCGCGAAGCCATGCTGAGCGCTACGCACAGCGATCATGCGCCTTGGACCTTGGTGGATTTTAACGATCAGAAACGCGGCCGCCTGACCTTGATTCGCAACCTGCTCGACCGTTTGCCCGATACGCAGGTCAATCCGCCCGAGATTGAATTTCCAGATCTGGACCATCCTCCGATGGCCGAGAGTTATGACGTCATACAGCCGATTGAGGATTACCCATTGGATTAGGTTTCGCGCTCGGCTCCGCCAACAGGTCAAACAATCGCACGGGCCTTCACGCAATGGCGGCCATCGCTGGCAAAGCTGCCTAGCTCGATCGCATCGCCGTCCTGGCGCATCGCCAGATGCAAGGTCTCGCCTGCGACTGCCGGGCTGACCGCCCGAAACGCGAATTGGGTCAGTCGGTTGTCGCCCAGCTGGCGCGCGGCCATTTGCAGCAAAAGACTGGCCATCAGCGGCCCATGCACCACCAGTCCACGATAGCGTTCTTCGGCGCTGGCATAGGGCGCGTCATAATGGATCCGGTGGGTGTTGAACGTAAGCGCGGAAAAGCGGAACAGTAGGGTTTCGGATGGAGTGATCGCCAGGTGGTGATCCCAGCCAGACGGATCGAAGGCCCCCTCACCAGGCAGTGCCGGGCTGAGCGGCGCATCGTCTGCAACCGCATCGCGATAGACCAGTGTTTGGGTCTCGCGCACGGCTTCTTGCCCATCGCAACTTGTCACATGTTCGACGTCAACAAAAGCGAGCTTGCCACTGCTGCCGTTTTTCTCGGCAATGGAGGCGATCCGGCTTGTCCGGTTGATCTGCGCGCGCAGCGTTATGGGTGCCAGGAATTCTATGCTGCTGGAGGCCCACATGCGGCGCGGCAGTGGGACAGGGGGAAAGAAGCTGTCCGCGCTGTCATCGCGCGCTGGATGGCCGTCTATGCCCAAAGATGCAGTGGGGGCCTCTGGTGTGCATAGGCAAAAGTGGATGCCTTGCGGCATGGCCGAGTCATCGGGTGAGGGCAGATCGAACGTAGCACACCAGCGCCGCGCCAAGGCAGAGTTCATCTGGTCTTGGGCCACCATCTCGCGGCCCAGCCATTGGTCCCATTGGCCTGAGCCTTGGTCTGAACCCTGATCCGCCATCATGTGGCTCGTTCAAATACCGCAGCGATGCCTTGTCCGCCGCCAATGCACATGGTTTCCAGGCCATACCGTGCACCGCGTCGGTGCATTTCATGAGCCATATCGGCCAGGATACGCCCGCCAGTCGCGCCGATGGGATGGCCCAACGAAATGCCCGAACCATTCACGTTCAATATGTCGCGGCGCGAATCGTCCTCAGACCAGCCCCAACCCTTCAACACAGCCAAGACTTGCGGAGCGAAGGCTTCGTTCAGCTCGACCAGATCAATATCGTCCCAGCTATAGCCGCGCCGTTCGAACAGACGCTCGGTCGCCGGAACAGGGCCAATTCCCATACGCGAGGGATCACACCCAGCTGCTGCCCAGCCACCAAACCACAGCATCGGATCAAGGCCCAATTCTTCCAGTTTGTCTTCTGCGACGACCAGACAGGCCGCGGCGGCATCATTTTGCTGGCTGGCATTGCCTGCGGTGACAATCGCATCGGGATCGCGGCGTCCATCGATGGCGCGCAGTTTGCCCAGGCTTTCCATCGAGGCATCGGTGCGGAAGCCTTCGTCCTTGGCAAAGGTGATCGGATCACCCCGACGCTGCGGAATTTCGACTGGCACCAATTGTGCATCAAACTTGCCCGCGTCCCATGCGGCCGCCGCGTTCTGGTGGCTGCGCACGGCATAGGCGTCGGCCTGTTCGCGGGTGATATTATAATCCTTGGCCAGATTATCTGCCGTTTCGATCATGCCGGTGATCACGCCAAAGCGCTCGATCGGCTGGCTCATTACCCGTCCGCGCGACAGCCGGTCATGCAGAGTGATGTCACCCATCCGTGCGCCGCCGCGCCCTTGCGTGGTGTAATGTTCGACATTGGACATGCTTTCGCAGCCGCCCGCCACCACTACGTCTGCCATGCCGGTTTCCACCATCATGGCGGCATTGGCGATGGCTTGCAGCCCGGAACCGCAGCGTCGGTCGAGTTGATACCCGGGCACTTCCAAAGGCAGATCAGCGGCGAGCCACGACCAGTGCCCAATGCACGGTGCCTCGCCATTGCCATAGCCTTGGCTGAACACAACATCGTCCACGCGGGCAGGATCAATGCCGCTGCGGGCGACCAGCTCTTTCAGGATGATCGCACCCAGCTCGCCCGCGTTCAGGCTGGACAGGCTGCCCAGAAATTTGCCGACAGGTGTGCGGAGCGGGGAAACAATTGCGGCGCGTCTGGTCATTATACGTCCTTCTCAGACTTGTCGGATAGGGCCACCATACCTTCATCGATCAATTTGCCGATGGCTCCGGATGAAAGGCCCAGCTTCTCAGACAGGATTTCCTCGGAATGCTGACCCAGATAAGGGGCAGGTGCCGGATCGCCAGCGTCGCGCTCGGGCATGTTGGCAAAGCTGCGGGTGGCGGGGTACTCGAACCCGCTGGGATTGGCGGGCGCCGGACCAAACAAAGGGTTCTGGTCGATCAAAACCGGGTCATTGGCGGCCTCAAACGCGGTACGATAGCGTTCGAATGTGCAGCCCTTGGCGGACATGCGGCGTTCCAACTCGCTATAGTCCAGCGCTCCCGCCACACCCTGGAACAGAGCAAACAGGTGCTGGCGATGGGTAAAGCGCGGTTCGTCACCGCTGGAAAAGTCGACGCCCAGCTCTGCTTCCAGCTTGGCAATATCCTGGGCTAGATCGAACGCCTCGATCAGCCCGGCCCACTGCTTGGCCGTTAATGCCGCGACCATAAAGCGTTTGCCATCGCGCGAGTGGAAGTCGCGACCGAAAGCTCCCCAAATAGCATTGCCCAGCCGCTCGCGGTCCCCGCCACGATACAGCATTTCTGCCATCGCGCCGGAATTGGCCAATGTGCCAATCGCAACATCGCCCAAGGGAACACGCATCTCGCTGCCTTCGCCGCTGGTGTCGCGGTGCCGCAGCGCAGCCAGCAAGGCGAAAGAGCAATAGGCGCCGGTGATGAAATCCCATGCCGGCATGATCTGGTTGACCGGTGGTGCGCTGTCAGCGTCCCAATCGTCCGGGCCTGTCATCAGGGGATATCCGCTGGCCGCATTGACGGTGAAATCCATGGCCTGTCTGCCATCATGCCAGCCCATGATGCGCACACTGATCATGTCATCCTGGCCAACTTTCTCTGCCCGCGCTGCCGTCATCGCGGCATGGCTGAGGAAGCTCTTTTCCGGAAGATTGGTTATGCATTGGCCGGTTTTTGCGGCCAGTTCCACGCACAGCTCGCGCCCCTCAGCCGAGCGCAAATCCAGTGCGAGAGACTTCTTCGCGCGGTTGAGATTTTCCCAACTGAGCGAGCGACCTTGCTCGGTCAGCATAAAGCGGTCGTAATCCAGTCCGCCCGCCTTGTGATCCACGCGGATGACCTCTGCCCCCATTTGCGCGCAATATAGTCCGGCGGTGGGAGAAGCGACGAAGCTGGACACTTCGACAATCGAAAGGTCGTTGAGGAGATTGTACATCTATTTCCTTTTATCCAAGGCGGGCCCGCTGGCGGCAGGCAAGTTCTATCCGTGAACGGCTTCCCATTCGCGCAGCATGTGCTTGGCGATTTGAAGCTGCAAAATCTGCGTGGTGCCTTCGTAAATCCGATAGATCCGGGCATCGCGGAAGAAGCGCTCGGCGTCATATTCAGCCAGATAGCCGGCACCGCCGTAAATCTGCACCACCCGGTCAACCACCCGGCCGCACATCTCTGATGCGAACACCTTGAAGGCCGCCGCCTTGGCGATGATATTCTCGCCTCGGTCAGCGCGTTCTGACACATCGCGCATCATGCATTCGGCGGCATAAATCTCGGTCTCGCTATCGGCCAACATGGCCTGGATCAGCTGAAACCGGGCGATCGGTTCGCCAAAGGCCTTGCGCTCATTGGCATAACGCAGGGCGGAATCGAGCGCGCGGCGGGCATAGGCGGTTGCCGCCGAGCCAACCGAAATCCGGCCATTATCGAGGCTCTGCATAGCAAAGCGGAAACCTTTGCCGGTCTCACCGCCCAACAATGCACTGCCGGGCACCTTCACATCATCCAGCATGATGTCGGAAATATGGCTGCCCGATTGGCCCATCTTCTTGTCGGGAGAGCTGGTCGACATGCCGGGCGTATTCATCGGCACGATAAAGGCGCTGACATGCGCGTTTTTGGGCAGCGCGTCCTTCTCGGTCCGGGCCATGATCAGCGCGACATCGGCATGCGGCGCATTGGTGATGTAACGCTTGGTTCCGTTGAGGATCCAGCCATTGCCGTCCGGGTCAGGCGTGGCGGTGGTTTGCATCGCGGCGCTATCGCTGCCCGATCCCGGCTCGGTCAGGCCAAAGCAGGCGATTTTACCTTCGACCAATTGTGGAAACCATTCGGCCCGCTGATCCTCTGTTGCGCCGTTTTTCATGGCGCTGGCAAACATGCCGACATTGATCGAGAAAATGGAGCGATAAGCAGGCGCGGCATAGCTCATCAGATTGACCACACGCGCATATTGCGAAGTGTTAAGGCCAGCGCCGCCATATTCTTCAGGCACTGAAATGCCGAACAGGCCCATGTCCTTCATTTCCTCGATGATCTCTGGCGCAATGCGATCGTTCTCGATCAGATCGGCCTCGGCCGGGATCAACCGTTCTTTGACATAGCGATCGAGCTGTTCGGCGAACATTTCGAAGGTTTCCGGGTCCATTCCTGGATTGCTCATGATGGTTGGATCCTCTTGCACGGGCAGGCCCGCAAAATTGTGTTGGTCAAAGGGTCATTGCCCCTGATTGGGTGCCTTGTCCCCTGCAGTTTGTGGCAGGGGTGCATTGGTTTTGGAAGTTGGCCTTGGCTGCGCCGCCATTTCAGCTGCGTCGCTGAGGGCGCGTGTTTCGCTGGCGGTCGCATCGCCTGGCCCAAACCCTTGCTGCTCGTCTCCGCAACCATGCAGAAACACGGCTGCTGCGAATAGGAATATACCGACAATGGGTCTGCTCATAGATGCTTCCTCTGCCTGGGCTGTTCTGGTCAATTGCTGTGTTGACTTGGCAATCACATACCAAATGGATGCAACAAACCGGCTTGCCTGATCGCCCGCCAAGAGCAGCGCACCAAAAGAAACGGGCGGCAGGCAGCCTGTTAAGAACCGTCCATACCGCCCGTATTATATCAGGCGCTGCTGCGCCGCGATTGGGTTTGGTTTATTCAACCAGATCGGCGATGTCGGACGCACTTGCCTCAGCTGCTTCAACCGCCGCAGCGATTTCAGCCGCATTGGCAGCGGCTTCTTCGGCGGTCGACTGATCAACCGCAGCGGGCTCTGCTGCTTCTGCAGTGGCTGCATCGTCTTCAACCGGTGTTTCGGTCACATCGGCCAGAGCTTCTTCAGCAACCGATTCGACAGATTCGGCGTTTGCATCGGCGGATGCGTCGTCGCTGCTGCCGCATGCTGTCAGCGACAAAGCTGCGCCAGCCAGCGCCACCATGGCAAGATTCTTTTTCATCGTAAGTTCCTCAAAAATTCACTTCAAAATATCGTGGTTAGAGCCAAGCCACCGCTCCTGCAGGATGTCCTAACAAGACCGGAAGGCTTGCGCCAACCCAAAGTTTGGGTGCCTGATCATGCAGGCGATCCCGAATTTGGGCTTCGGCAAAAATTTAGCCAAAGGCGGGCGCATAAGACACTTGGCCCGAGGGCGCATCGCCATCCAGAACCAAGCGTTGAAAATATTCAGCAGGCGGCCCGGGATAGGTCAAGGCTGGGTCATGTTCGAACCCGAAGCGGCTGTAATAGACGGGGCTGCCCAACAAGATGATGCCGCGCGCGCCCCGCTCGCGCAGATCGGCAATTCCGCGCTGAATTAAGGCACCACCAATGCCTTGCTTTTGCAGCTCGGGCCAGACCGAGACCGGACCCAGCCCAAACCAATCGAGCGATCCATCAGCAATAGTGACCGGCGAAAAAGCGATATGGCCCACAATGCGCTGAGCGTCTTCGGCCACCAAGGACAAGGTTAGATCGCCGTCGCGTCGCAGGCTGTCGACCAGGGCAGGTTCGTCACCATCCGAAAAGGGCATTTCGGCAAAAGCCGCCGTGGTCAGCGCAAAGATGGTCGCTTGATCGCCCTGCGTTTCGGGCCGGATTGTGATGGCGTGCATGATGATAGCGTGCGGGTGTAAGCGCGTCCTTGCTACAGCGAAAATTCGGTGATCAGAGGAATGTGGTCTGACGGCTTTTCCCAATCGCGAGCATCTTCGCGCAAGCGATGTCCGCTCGCCTTGCCGGCCAATTCCGCACTGGCCCACATGTGATCCAAGCGTCGGCCACGATCATTGGCCTTGCGATCTTTGGAACGATAGCTCCACCAGCTGAAATAGCGTTCGGGATCGCGGATATGTTCGCGCCCGATATCTACCCAATCATGCGCCTCTTTGAAGCGCTGCAAGGTCTCCACTTCGATCGGCGTATGGCTGACAACTTTCAGCAATTGCTTGTGGTTCCACACGTCGCTTTCCAGCGGAGCGATGTTGAAATCACCCACAATCAGCGTTTGCCGTTCGATCTGTTCTGCCCACGCCGTCATGCGCGCCAAAAAGTCCAGCTTTTGACCGAATTTGGGGTTCACATCGCGATTGGGTTCATCGCCGCCAGCTGGAACATAGACATTCTCGATGACGATGGCTCGCCCTTGCGAATCCTTGGCGTCCAACAGCTCAACGCCAACATGGCGGGCCTCTCCATTGGCTTGCCAATCATGGCGGGAAAATTCCTTGAGCGGGGTGCGGCTGACGGTGGCGACCCCGTGATAGCCCTTTTGTCCATGCACCGCGCTGTGGGTGTAGCCCAGCTCGGCAAATGCATCATAGGGGAACTGATGTTCCTGGCATTTGATCTCTTGCAGGCAAAGAACATCGGGTGCCTCTTCCTGCAAGAAGCGGGCGACAATCGGCATGCGCAAGCGGACCGAGTTGATATTCCAAGTAGCAATAGAAACCATGGGCATGCTGATAGGGGGCGGACAGTGGAGGGTCCAGAGGCGCGATGTCTTCGCAGCGAATAACCCCCCAAGAAAAAACCCTCGTCCCGGGGGCAATTGGGACGAGGGTTCCTTCGTTAGCGTTCGTCACGCATTCCTAAGATGATCTAGCTGAAGAGAGGGTAACAGGGGGAAACCATCTTTCGATCACCTTAGAAGGAAATATTACGACCAAAACGCTTTCGCGCTTATGAACAAAAGTCGATTTTTGTCGCAAATATACAACTGATCGCGGCTGGGGTGTTTACCTGGGGCGACGAGATGTGCGGCGCGGGTCGTCGAACTTAAACACGCTTTCAGCGACTGCGACTCCATAGCGATGATTGCGCAGCCGGACTGTGGTCCGATTGTTCTGCGCATCCAGCGCCACCCAATTGGTCAGCTGCAATCCACCTGGTGCGGTTGCATTGCGGATGAACACCATCGTGATGCGACCAAATTCAGGCCGCTTAGGATCGCGCACTTCGATGCTGACAACATCGCGATTGCCGGTCGGGATCAATTTGCCATAGCGTTTGATGTCGCGATTGGGGTCCAGCAAGACACCGAGCGGCGAATTCTTGATCGGCCAGCGCTGAACCTGCTTGACCTCGTAATCGACCAGATAGAGCGAGCGCCCGTTGGAGACGACCAGCAATGGAACGCTTTTTTCATATTCGAAGCGAATTTTGCCAGGCCGCTTCAAGGTCATAATCCCGGTGGCGGTTTGGCCTAGGCGGTCGGTCTGGGTAAAATCGGCCTGCATTGTGGCGACAGCCCTAAGCGCGCCCGCAGCCCGCTCCAGATCACCTTCTGCAGCGATTGCAGGGGTCGCGACAAAGGTCGCAGCCGTTGTCGGCACAACAATGGCCAATGCGGCGCCCATAATGGCGCGCACAGGCTGACGGAAAATATGTCGCAAGATATTCATGGCTCGTCTTCTAAACACGAAGCCTTGAACTGTCACTGAACCTGAGGGCACGCCTCACGTTCAGGAAAGATCACTTGATCTTGGCTTCCTTGAACTCGACATGCTTGCGCACGACCGGGTCATATTTGCGGAAGGTCATTTTCTCGGTGATGTTCCGAGGATTTTTCTTCGTCACATAGTAAAAGCCCGTGTCGGCAGTCGAGACGAGCTTGATCTTGACGGTTGCGGGTTTCGCCATGGCGTATTCCTAAGATCGGGTGGGGCCGCCCCAAAGCGAGACTGGCCGAAAAAACATGGGCGGCGCTTTGATCGCACCGCCGCTCAAGGCGCGCCCATTTGCCGATTCACGGGGAAAAGTCAAGCACAGAAGAGCATGCTCACCAATCAGAACGCGACACTTTGCCCCGATTGGCCTTCACCGCGCCGCGGGCCTTCTTGGACTTCAGGCGTTTTGCCTTGCCCACACGGTTCACCCGAGACTTGGCGCGTTTCTTGGGGCTGCGCTGCGCCTCTCGTAGCAGATCGGCCAATCGCTCGCGTGCATCGGCACGATTCATTTCCTGCGTACGGTAGCTGCGCGCAGTCAAAACAATCTCGCCGCTGGCGGTCATTTTTGACCCTGCCAGGGCCTTGAGGCGATTGAAGACCTGCGGTTGCAGGCGCAGGGCAAACACATCCAGCCGCAATTGCACCGCAGTGGCCACTTTATTGACGTTTTGACCGCCCGGCCCACTGGCCGCGATAAATTTCTCTTCCACCAAAGTCAGCGCGTGGTCCACCAAGGCTTCGAGCGCTTCCTCTGCCATCGTACTCAGCCCAGATAACCAGCATTGCGGAAATCATCCGGGATCGGGGCAGAGGCGACAATCTCGGCCTTGTTTGCTCGCGGCATGGTGAGCGATTCGGCATGCAACATGGTGCGCGGCGCACCTTGGCCAGAGCCATATATGGGATCGCCCAGCAGAGGAATTTTCAGTCCGGCGAGCGCGTGGATGCGCAATTGGTGGGTTCGACCGGTTTCCGGGCGAAAGCGCACCACACTGCGGCTATCCATTACCGCAATGCGTTCCCAATGGGTGACTGAAGGCTTACCCTTTTTGGCAGCGATCATGCGCCAGCCCTTGGCCTCGCTGCTGATCTTGGACAAGGCTAGCTCTATCGTGCCCGATTCGGCCTCGGGCACGCCATCCAGAATGGCAATATAGCTCTTGCTCACCAGCTTTTCTTCAAAGCTGCGGGCAAAGCGTTTGTGCGCTTTAGGATTACGCGCCAGCAGCAGGCAGCCCGAAGTGTCGGTGTCCAGCCGGTGAACCGGCAGCGGTTGGCGCTGAAACCCGAAGCGAAGCGCATCCAGATGGTCTTCCAGACACTCACCACCCTTGCGCGGGCGGTCTACCGGCAATCCAGCGGGTTTGTTGATCACCAGCGCTTCGGCGTCTTCAAACAGGATTTCAATCGGGGTAGAGGTCATTGTGTCAGCCTTGCTTTTACCAACCCGCGCACCGCATTGCCGAGCCAAAATTCCTGTGTGAGATCGTCGCCCGCCAAATCAGCAAGCGTCAGCTTGGCCTCGCGGGCTTTGCCTGCCTCGATCAGCGAGCGGCGCAGCACACCCGGCAACAGCCCAAGATCAGCCTGAGGAGTCAGCAAGATGCCGTCGCGTTCGACAAAGATATTTGTGAAGCTGCCCTCGGTCACTAAGCCATCATCGCGCACCAGCAGTGCCTCGCTGGCACCCTTATCGCGGGCCACTTCCAACGCTTCTTCATAAAAAGCGCGGTCGCTGGTTTTGTGCCGCAAACGCCAGTCGCCCGGATCAACCGGGATCGGCAGTGCGATAGCCTGCAGCGCGCCATCGGATTGTTGGGGCAGCGTGGAAGCCTGCAAAGCGATCGCCCCCTTGCGCGAGGCCAACAGCCGCACCTTGCTGGGATGCTCCAGCTCGAAACACAAAGCCTGGATCTGATTGCGCGCTGCATGACGATCAAATTCGAACCCCAACGCGCTGGCGCTGGCCTTCATCCGCTCCAGATGCATCTCTAGCAAATCTATCCCGGTCTCTGGAGTGAACCGCATGGTCTCGATCAAATCGCATTGCGGCGCGGTCGCATCGGGCGAGGCCGCGCGGGCAAAGCCTGCTTTAACTTCGCATTCGCGCCGCTCGGACATGGCGTCGCTATCGGCAACAATGGCAGAGCCGACGCCCAACACCGCTGTCCCTTGGCCATTTTCAATCGGGGTGAGCCGCAAGGTGCGAATCGCGACATTGAATGCCGCATCCGATCCGCCATCAGCAGCGGGGCCGCCAATCCGGCCGATCGCGCCGCAATAGGGGCCGCGGGCATCGCGCTCTATCTCGTCAATCAGCTCCATCGCTCTAATCTTAGGCGCGCCGGTGATGGACCCACACGGGAAGATCGCCCGGATCAGATCAATCGCGCCCTTGCCCGGTTGCAATGTGGCACGCACGCTGGAGACCATCTGGTGGACCGTTGGATAGGATTCCACGGTAAAGGGTGCTTCAACCCGAACGCTGCCGGCTTGGGACACGCGCGACAAGTCATTGCGCATCAGATCAACAATCATCAAATTTTCGGCTTTGTCTTTCTCCGACGCTGCCAGCTCGTCGCGCAGAGCCGCGTCAGTGTTTGGATCATGGCTGCGCGGTCGGGTGCCTTTCATCGGCTTAACCTTCGCCTGGGAATCTTGCAGCGAGAAAAACAGCTCGGGCGACAGGCTCAACAACCAATGCGATCCGTCAAAGATCAAGCCGCCATATCCTGCCTGTGCGGCTGGTCGCAATGCGGCATAAAGCGCGATGGGATCGCCGCGATACGATCCAGCCAGCGGATAGGTCAGATTGGCTTGATAAATGTCGCCTGCGCGGATCGCGTCCTGCAATGTTGCAAAATTCTTTGTGTAACCGCCGGTCGATATTTGCGGGGTGAGCGGACCGAGCGAGGCCTCGCCTTCGCTATTATCCGCCAGCCATTGAGGCACTTCACCGGCAGCAATCTCGGTGGCTTCGGCAAACAGGCCGAGCCACACCAAAGGGCCATCTGCGCCGGTACGGCTTTGCGCCAAAGGGGCAAGGCGTGGTTCCAAGGCTAGACCTGCTTCATAGGCGATGTACCCGGCCAGCGTCGCGCCGCTTTCGCGCCGCGCTGCATCGGCCTGTTGCAGCACATCGCTCACCTCATCCGCGCGCCGAGCCACGAAGATTTGTCTTGGATTGGCATACAGATGTGCTGGTGCAGCGGCGTCGCTGCGCGCGTCATCCAACAGGATAAAGGGAGTTTTTTGACCCATAAATGCTGCCTTAGCCGCTTCCTCGCGCAAGTCGAGAACTTGACCGCTTATACCACCCTTTGCCACACGGAGTTTGAACCAGTTGATATACGGAGTTTCTTGCCAGTAATGAGTGAAATTTTTCTTGGCCTCGCCAGCAATGGTGAGAAGCAATATTTGGACCTGTCACGCGCCAATCGTCACGGATTGATCGCGGGCGCAACCGGCACGGGCAAAACTGTGACCTTGCAGGGCATGGCCGAAAGCTTCTCTGCCAATGGTGTTCCGGTGTTTGTGGCCGATGTGAAAGGTGACTTGTCCGGCATTGCGATGCCCGGATCACCCACTTTCAAGCATGCGGACAAGCTGGAGGGCCGGGCCAAGGAATTGGGTATGGAGGACTATGCCTATTCCGATAATTCGGTGGTCTTCTGGGATTTGTATGGCGAGCAAGGCCACCCCATCCGCACCACAGTTTCCGAGATGGGGCCATTGCTGCTGGCCCGTCTTCTCGATCTGAACGACACGCAAGAAGGCGTGTTGCAGATCGTTTTCCGCCATGCCGATGACAATGGCCTGTTGTTGCTCGACTTTGAAGACTTGCAATCCGTGCTGGCGTGGGCAGCGGCCAATGCCAAGGAATTATCTGGCCAATATGGTAATGTCAGCAAGCAAAGCGTGGGCGCAATCCAACGCCAATTGCTCAGCTTTGAATCGCAAGGGGCCAATCATTTCTTTGGTGAACCGGCGCTGGAAATCGATGATTTCCTACAGCTTGACGAGAGCGGCAAGGGCTATGTCAATGTGTTGGCGGCGGACAAATTGATGCGCAGCCCCAAGCTCTACGCCACATTTCTTTTGTGGTTGCTGGCCGAATTGTTCGAGAGTTTGCCCGAGGTCGGCGATCCGGAAAAACCGAAACTGGTATTCTTCTTCGACGAAGCGCATTTGCTGTTTGATGACGCGCCCAAAGCGCTGGAAGACAAGATCGAGCAAGTTGTTCGTCTGATCCGGTCAAAGGGCGTCGGCGTGTTTTTTGTAACGCAAAACCCGATCGACATTCCCGAAGAAGTAGCCGGCCAGTTAGGCAACCGCGTCCAACACGCTCTGCGCGCCTTCACCCCGCGCGACAAGAAAGCGATAAAGGCTGCGGCAGACACCTTCCGCATCAATGAAGACTTGGATGTGGAAGAAGCGATCACCGAATTGCGGGTGGGCGAAGCGCTGGTGTCCACTCTGATGGAGGACGGTGCGCCTTCGGTTGTGCAACGCACGCTGATCAAGCCGCCTCGCTCTCGCCTAGGTCCGGTGACCAAGAAAGAGCGCGCGATCATGCAGTCGATCTCTCCGGTTGAAGGCAAATATGACGAGCGCGTGGACCGTGAAAGCGCCGACGAAGTGCTGGCACAAAAAGCCATTGATGCGGTGGAAACCGCGAAAGAGGTGGAAGAAAAGGGTGAGGAAGAGGTCCGCAAGCGTCCTCGCAAAACGAAGAGCATTTGGGAGAAGGCGGTCTCGCGCGGGACCAAAGTGGCCGCCGGCGGTATGGCCGGTGCAGCAGCGGCAGCGGTGTTGGGCAAGAAAAGCCGGGCCAATCCGGTGAAGTCAGGCATTACATCGGCGGCAGGTTCGATTGCGACTGATCTGGCTGGCCCCATCGCTGGGCGGTTTGTGCGCAATCTGATTGGCGGGCTGATGCGTTGACGCGCTAGCTGGCTTCCTCGCGCCACAAGCGGTGATTTTCGAACACCAATTGGAATGGCATGGGGAAGTCGAGCAAGGCGTTGCCGCCAACTTTGTCCAGCAATGCGGCGCACCCGGCGCGCTCGTCGTCTTCCATTGCATCCAGGCAGTCCAAGGCGCGTTGCAGCATCCACAGGCTGAACGGGCTCGCCATGCGGGTCGATGAGACGGTGCCAAGCGAGTATTCGGCCATGCCGACGGCGCGCGGCACTTCTCGATCGGCACTAGCCTTGCCCCATTCGGCGGTCAGCTCGGCAGTGCGCATCAAATTGGGCAATTGTTCGTCCATCATCCGGCGCAAGATTGGCAGCAGAGTATCTGGCACCGCATCATCGGGCAGGAATTCGCCCGATAATGGCTGTTCGACATCCACCATTCGCTCGACCCATTGTGCCACATGCGGAGCCAAGCGCTTCATGATCTCACCCGAGGCTGGATCACGATAAAGATGCGCATAGAGCGGACCGATCAGGCCAAAATCGCCAATCGACGGACGCGTTCCGAACAGAAAGTCATGGGCCTGGAAATGGATGTCGAGGTCCGCCAGCAATGCTTCATAACTGGCTTCGATGGCAGGAATGGTTATTTCATTGATGCCAAGAATGGGCACAAATCCGCGAAACCGCTCACCAATTGCCTTGCCGATGGCGACATGCTGATCGGCTGACGCATCGGGAGCCATGGAACGTCCAAACTCGCCGTAAATCCATTCCTCATTGTAATTCCAGCGGTAATGCATCGCCGGAATGACCAACCATTCATCGCCAAAGCATTCCAGCAGTAGCGCGGCGAAGCGTTGGCGCGGGCCTGACGGATAGACCGAGGGACCCCCGGCGCTGGCCTCATAATGATCAATGATCACGCTGGTGTCCTGCAGAAGCGTGCCATCGTCCAACTGGACCACTGGTATGACCATACGGCCAATCGCAGGAAGGATCAGTTCTTGCCTGACCTTTTCATTCGGAGCGACTTCGCGATAGTCCGCCCCTTTCCAATCGAGATAGGCACGCGCCTTACCAGTGAACAGGGATGGGTCAGAGCCATAGAGAATATCAGTCATAAGGGGCCATTCGCCTTTCCAGGCGAACTGGTTACGCTGCTTGATCGATTCAGGATAGCGGTAAGCGTAGTTCTGCTCGTAGCCCACCCTCAGAACGGTTTGACAAGGTGAGCGAGCCGCCATGCTGGTCGGCAATGGCGCGGGCCAAGGTCAGACCCAGACCGGCTCCGCCAGTGGCACGATTGCGCGAAGCCTCTCCACGGGCGAAAGGCTCCAGCATTGCTGCAAGCCGATCGTCCGGGATACCCGGCCCATTGTCCTGGATCACGATCACTGCGACGCCATCATCGTCACTCAGCGAAACCTCGGCACCTCCACCATAGCGCACTGCGTTAGAAATCAGATTGCGCAATGCCCGCTTGACCCATGTGACATGGATGGCGCCGACAATGCGCGGCGCGTCGGTCAGCTCCACCGGCTCACCCAAATCCTCAAACTCGTCGACCACCGATTGCGCCAAGGCGGTGATGTTGGTGCGCTCTGGTGCTTGTGCGTTTCGGCCAATGCGTGCCAGCGACAATATGTCGTCCAGAGTGTGATTTATGTCGTCGATGCTTTCCGCCATCCGGCTGCGCTGCTTGTCATCGCCCACGCTTTCGATCCGCACTCGCAAGGCCGCCAGCGGTGTCTTGAGATCATGGCCAATGGCCCCCAGCATCACATCCTTTTCATCCAACATGGATGCGATGCGCGCCTCCATCGCGTTGTGGGCCGCGATCAGCCGACGAATGTCTTGCGGGCCAGCAGGTTTAACCGGCACAGCCTTGTCTGGATTGAGCGCAAACGCATCAACCCGGTTGGTCAGCTGAGCCACAGGGCGTGTGATACGCCGCAATACGGTATAGAGCAGGCCGAACAGAACCACGAATATTACCAGCGTCTGCAAGACGACCGAGCGGGCAATAGCAGCGGGGCGGGGTGGTTCGGCAACGCGCGCGATCGCCCAGCCCTGATTGTCAGGCAGCTCAACTGCCGCGACCATTATCGTGCGATCTTGCCATCCTGCCTGCCGCATTCGTGGGCGGTTTTTGGCCATCGAGATGATGAAAGGATCGTCACCTGCACGCCTTCTGACCACCTGCACCTGCTGAAAACCGTACAATTGTTCTGTCAGAACTTCGCTGACTTTTTCTTCTAATGACGAGCTGCGCGAATCGCGCGGTTGGGGCAGGAACGTATCGTCTCTTTGCAGGCCAAGGCGCCGCCATCTGCGGTTGCCACCTGCGGATGGTTTGCCGCCGCGTTCAGCAAAGATTGCATCGCGGTACGCGCGCCGTTCTTCGAGGTGGTCAAAGCGCCTTAGACCCTCATACGCGGGCCGGTCGTTCCTCTGATCTGCGCTTACCAATCGGAATGCGATGGCATTGACCAAGCCTGCTTCGCGGCGTTGTTCGGCAGCTTGATACAACAGGACGGCAGAGACCGCCTGGCCCACCAACAGACCAAAGGCGACCACCAGCATCACTTGTCCCAGCAGGCTTTTGAAAAGTGGGAATTGCAGGCGTGACAGCATGATCAATCCGCCTGCTTTGCGGTGCGCGAAACTTGTGCAGCAAAGCGATAGCCACCACCGCGCACGGTCAGGATAAATTGCGGATTGCTGCGATCTGGCTCGATCTTGCGGCGCAGGCGGCTGACCTGATTGTCCACCGCACGGTCAAATATATGCGCGGTTCGGCCCTGGACCATGTCAAGCAAACGATCCCGGTCCAACACTTCACGCGGATGATCGAGGAAGGCGCGCAACAGGCGAAACTCGGCCGTAGAAATCGCGACTGAGACGCCTTCGGGATCAGTTAGTTTGCGCTTCAGCGGATCGAGGGTCCAGCCTTCGAAGGCGTACCCCATGCCTTCGTTCAAAGCGGCAGGCTCAGCGCGGTTAGAACGGCGCAGGACTGACCGGATCCGGGCCACCAGCTCGCGCGGCTCGAACGGTTTTACGACATAGTCATCCGCGCCCATTTCCAGACCCACGATGCGATCGGTCGGCTCGGCCTTGGCGGTCAGCAGAATGACCGGTAGGTTTTGCGCCTCGACCAAATGGCGGGTCAACGACAGCCCGTCTTCGCCCGGCATCATGATGTCGAGCAGCACCAGATCGGGCCGGGTGTCCTGCATAATGGTGCGGGCACTGGCTGCGCTTGCGGCTTCCTGCACGGCAAACCCCTGACCGGTCAGATACTCGGCCAGGGGTTCGCGCAAGGTTGATTCGTCATCAACCAGCAGCAGGGATACAGGCGCATCTTGGGTCATTGATCATGTCCTTGCCGCACCTGTGCCCGCGGCTCAACTGCTGAGCTTAGTTTTGCGAGCGGCGCTCTTGCATGCGGGCCTCGCGGGCAGCTTTGCGCTCTTCTTTGGTGATTGTACCCGAATTATCCGTATCGGCCTTGGCAAAGCGTGCTTCAACCGCAGCATCAAACTCAGCGCGGGTTACGGCCTTGTCGCCATTGGTATCGGCTCGCTTCAGCATTCGCATAGCGCGTTCACCGCCGCGGCGATGCTTCTTGCCGCGATATTCACCGCGTTTACCTTTGCGTGCTTCCTTGCCCGCTTTCAATTCAGCCTCGCTCAGGCCGCCACTGCCATCTGTGTCCATTTGGGCAAAGCGATGCTCGTGGTGCTTGGTCCGACGTTCAGCCCGCTTTTCTTGCCGAGCTTCGCGGGCAGCCTGCATTTCGGCTTGAGTGACTTCGCCGTCACCATTGGCGTCCATCTTGGCAAAGCGTTCGGCGTGTCTGGCTTCGCGGTCTGCCGCATCGATCTGACCATTTCCATCGGCATCCATCTTGGCGAACATCGCCCCACTGTGCGCTTTGGCTTCGGCCAGGCTGACAACTCCGTCGGCATTGGCATCGGGGCCAGTTTTGCCGCCATGGTGGTTGGCATAAGCGCTGGTTGCACCCGAAAGGGCCCCAAATGAGGCAAGGGCTGCAGCGGAAAGTGTCAATGTCAGTTTTTTCATGTCTCAGGCTCCTAAATCGTAAAGGTTAGAGCAGCGACCCAGTCCGGCCGGTCCAGGGGAGGGGAACATCCCAAGGGGACTGGGGGAGGGGGTCCGATCGACAATGGGCCGCTACTCTTGAAGCCTGTTTTATAGATGATGTGTCGCAGGATTATGCCGCATCACACGGTATTTGTCGCAATTTGTATCAATTGCGCAAAGTCATTCATCCAGCGGAAATGCGGACCTGTCGCGCATCTGCATTGCCAGAGCCAAATGGACAAAATTGTCCCATAACCGCTCCTCCTCTGCTCCCCTTACTTTGGGGCGACCATGCAAAATGCGTTCAGCTTATTGCCATCCGGGTCGCGGAAGTATCCGGCATAAAAGCCTTCATCGCCGCGCGGTCCGGGTGCGCCTTCATCGCTGCCGCCATGGGCCAATGCCGTGTCATAGATTTGCTGAACTGCCTCGGGCGTTTCCACTTGCAAAGCAACCATGGTGCCATTGCCAACGCTGGCGGGCTGTTCGTCAAAGGGCTTTGTTGCAGCCACGCCTGCTGCGCCGCCCATCTCGCCCCAAGCGATAAAGGTTTCAAACTCCATCATACGCCCAACCCCAAAATGCTTCGCAATCGCATCATAGAATTGCGCCGCACGCGGCAGATCATTGGTCCCCAGTGTCACATATCCGATCATCGCATCGCTCCTTTTCCGAATCGCCTAAAGACGGAACAATAAGGGAACAAATGCGAGTCAGCAAGCGTGCTGATGAAGGTTCACATCAGTGGATACAAACTATAGCGGAGCGCATTCCTGCTCCAGCCAGGCCAGATCATCACCCTGCAATTGCGGGCTAAGCAGGGCGAGCACCTGCTGGTGATAGCTATCGACCCATGCGATTTCTTCTGAGCTCAGCAGGCCTTTTTCGATCAATCGGCGGTCAAGCGGAACGAAGGTGAGCGTTTCAAAGCCATAATATTCGCCTTCAGCACCATCGATCTCACGCGCCTCAGTCAGCACCAGATTTTCGATCCGAATGCCAAAATGGTCTTGCTTGTAATAGCCAGGCTCGTTCGACAGGATCATCCCCGGGATCAATGCCTGATCGGTTCCGGCCTGTGCTCCGGCGGCTTTGGAAATGCGTTGTGGACCTTCGTGAACGGATAGGAAGCTACCCACACCGTGACCCGTTCCATGTGCGAAATCGACCCCGGCAGACCACAGGGACTGGCGCGCAAAGCTGTCCAGCTGACTGCCCGCAGTACCCTTGGGGAACACAGCCTGATCAATCGCGATATGGCCCTTCAGGACGCGCGTGTTGCGGTCGGTCATTTCCTTGCTTGGCTCGCCCGGGCCAATCCAGATGGTACGAGTAATATCGGTTGTGCCGTCGAGATATTGCCCTCCAGAATCAACCAGATAGATGCTGGAGGGCGGGATCGCGATATTGCTGTCATCATCCACCCGGTAATGAGGCAGAGCCGCATGCGGGCCGGCAGCCGAGATCGTATCAAAGCTCAGATCGCGCAAATCGCTATGTTCTTCGCGGAAGCTTTTCAGCTTGGCAGCGGCTGCCAATTCATCAATTTTGCCCGAAGGGCCTTCGAGGGTAAGCCAATGCAAAAAGCGCGTAACCGCCGCCCCGTCGCGGGCTTGCGCATCGCGGTGGCCCTGCTGCTCGACCGGATTCTTGATCGCTTTGGGCAAAATGGTGGGATCGCGGTTGAACGACACCTCGGCGCCGCCTTCTTCCAGCAATTGCGCAATCGCGGCGACGCCATATTCGGGATCGACCGAGATGCGCTTGCCCTTGAGGCTGCCCAGCGCACCGGCAAATTCGTTGCGGTCACGGATGGAGATGGCATTGCCAAGATGCTGCGACAGCTCGGGCGTGATCTTTTCAGGCGCGATGAACAATTCTGCAGTGCCATCGTCCTTGGCCACGACATAAGACAAGGCCACCGGCGTGTGATCGACATCGCTGCCGCGAATGTTGAGCAGCCATGCGATCGAATCGAGCGCACTGATGACCGCTCCATCATATCCTTCATCTTTCAGCCATTCAGCGATCTGGCCGCGTTTCTCGGCAGAGGATTGGCCGGCATATTTGTCGTCATGCACCAGCGCCACGGCTGGCGATGGCTCGGGCTGGTCCTGCCACACGGCATCGATCGGGTTGCCTGATACCGGCACCAATTGGATGCCCGACTTTTCCAGGGAAGCCGAGACCGTTTTGACCCATTTCGCTGTGTGCAACCACGGATCAAAACCGATCCGCGCGCCTTGCTCGGCATTGTTGGCCAGCCAGCCGCCCATCGTCTCGGACGGGACTGAGCAATAATCATAGTGCGTGCCATCAACCTGATCGCGCACTTGAACGGTATAGCGGCCATCCACGAACATCGCTGCTTTGTTGGACAAAACGATGGCACTGCCAGCCGATCCGCCAAACCCGGTCAGCCATGCCAAACGCTGGGCATAGGCGCCGACATATTCGCTGACGTGTTCATCCGAAATTGGAACGACAAAGCCGTCCAGTTCCTGACGCTTGAGTTCCTTACGCAAGGCATCAAGGCGAGCTTCGTGGGTCTGCATCAACATTTGGTCGAATCCTGGGTTTGTGTGCGGTGCATCTTGCTGCACATGGGCAATTGTTTATGTAGCCCAACATACGCTCTTCAGCGCTCGCTTTCCAGATCGGATCGCAACAGCCTTTGAAAAGCAGCCAAATTGCAAGGGATCGCAGCCCATGAAATTTCGAAATTCTATCATCACAGCGGCAACTTTGTTGCTTGTAACCATACCCGTGGCTGCCATTGCGGCCGACGATGAAAAGGACGATACCAGCGTGAGCCAAACGGCCCCAACTTCTCCTCCTATCGCTGAGAAACGTGACCATTCTTACACCCATCACGGGATCACTATCTCGGACCCTTATCACTGGTTGAAGGATCAATCCTATCCCACCATCGATGATGAGGATGTGCTGGATTATGTGAAGGCTGAAAATGCCTGGTTCGAAGCGCAGATGGCGCCTTTCAAGGCCGATACAGACGCATTGTTTGAAGAGATGCGCGCTCGAATCAAGGAAGATGACAGCTCGGTCCCGCAAAAGGATGGCGATTTTCTCTATTGGGTCGAGTTTGAGGAAGGCGCGCAATATCGCAAGCACTACCGCACGCCTGCAGCTGGCGGCGAAACAGAGCTAATCCTCGACGAGAACGCACTGGCTGAAGGGCTCGAATATTTCCGCATGGGTGCCATGACGGTCAGCGACAGCGGGCGTTACCTGGCCTATTCCTTCGATAATAATGGGTCAGAGCGCTACACGGTTCGGATCAAGGATCTGCAAACGGGCGAATTGCTGGACGATGAACTTATCGAGACCCGCTCCAGCCTGATCTGGCTGAAAGACGACAGCATTCTTGCCTACAGCAAGGTTGATGCAAACTGGCGGATCAACAATGTGCGGCTGCACACCATTGGTGCATCGGTTGAAGATGATGTTGAAATCTTCACGGAATACGATGTGACTTTCAGCGTGGGCGCAGGCCTGTCGGCGCAGGAAGATTGGCTGATCATCGCTGCGGGCGATAATGAAACCAGCGAAGTACGGCTGGTGCGCGCCGATGACCCCACAGGCGAGCAGATTGTGGTCAAGCCGCGTCAAAAGGGTGTCGAATATTCGGTCGATGTCCGCGATAATGAGCTGTTCATTTGGACCAATGATGACCACATCAATTTCCGCCTGGCCAAGGCATCGCTTGATGCGCCGGGGACTTGGAAAACAGTGCTGGCTGGATCGGACGAGTTTTATCTGACCGGGTTTGACCTGTTCAAGGATTTCATGGTCACCGAAGGCCGCTTGAACGGTTTGGATCAGATCCAGATCCGTCCCTATGATGCGCCTTTGAACGCCAAGAGCATCGCCTTTCCTGAATCGAGCTATAGCGCGGGGTTATCCAACAATCCTGAATATGATCAGACCAAATTGCGGCTGGATTATGAAAGCATGATCACGCCCGATTCGGTGTATGATTATGATGTGGCGAATGCTTCGCTGGAATTGCTCAAGCAGCAAGAAATCCCCAGCGGTTACGATGCCTCGCTTTACGCAACCAAGCGCGTGAGCGTTCAGGCGCGTGATGGAACGATGGTTCCGGTATCGATTGTTTATCGCAAGGATCGTGACGAGCTGAACGGCGGCGCTGCCGGGCCGCTGCACCTTTATGCTTATGGCGCCTATGGTTATGCTGTGCCGCCGGGCTTTTCGACCACACGGTTGAGCCTGCTGGATCGCGGCTTTGCCTATGCGATTGCGCATATCCGGGGCGGTGATGATTTGGGCCGACGCTGGTACTTGCAAGGCAAGCTGAACGAGCGGACCAACACCTTCAACGATTTTGTCGATGCAGGCCGCGGACTGATCGAGCTTGGCTATACCGCAGAGGGCAAAGTGACCGCTAGCGGCGGGTCTGCTGGCGGCGAATTGATGGGAGCCGTGATCAATCAGGACCCTTCCTTGTTTGGCGCTGTGGCAGCGCATGTGCCTTTCGTCGATGTGCTCAACACCATGCTCGATGAAAGCCTGCCGTTGACACCGGGCGAATGGCAGGAATGGGGCAATCCCATCACCAGCAAGCAGTCCTTTGCCTATATCCTGAGCTACTCTCCCTATGATCAGGTATCAGCGCAGGATTATCCGCCGCTGCTGGTAACAGCTGGTCTGAATGATCCTCGGGTGACCTATTGGGAACCAGCCAAATGGGTTGCCAAGCTGCGCGAAGTTAAAACCGATGACAATGTCTTGCTGCTCAAAACCAATATGGGTGCAGGCCATGGCGGCAAATCTGGCCGTTGGAATTCGCTGTATGAAACAGCCGAAGAGATGGCCTTTATCCTGTGGCAAATGGGAATTGCTGAACATGGCGAGACGGCTGCTGAGTGAGCGAACCGTTTGCTCTCACTTTCACCGCGCGATCCGAGCATATTGACGAGCTTGGCCATGTGAACAATGCGGTCTGGGTCCAATGGATCCAAGACCTTGCCACGGCCCATTGGGATGCTGTCGCCCGACCCGAAGACCATGCCAAGGTGTTCTGGGTCGTGGTGCGGCACGAGATCGACTATCGCGGCAATATTGTTGCGGGTGATAACGTGACCGGCGAAACATGGATTGATGGCGCGCCCAAAGGGGCCAAGTCAGACCGCCGGGTCGATTTCCGCAATCAGGCGGGCAAGATTATTGTTGCCGCGCGCACCACATGGGCCATGCTGGACAAAGACAGCCAGCGGCTCATCCGGGTTCGCCCCGAAATTGTTGCGCCATTTCAGAAAGACGTTTGATATTGTGACCGACCAGCTTTTTCAGCCGCTAAGCCTGCCCAATGGCACCACCATTCCCAACCGCATTTGCAAGGCGGCGATGGAAGAAAATCTGGCGGTTCAGCCGGGCCAATATCCGGGGCAAAAACTGTTTAGCCTGTATCGCAAATGGGCCGATGGTGGCGCAGGCCTCATATTGTCCGGCAATGTGATGGTTGATCCCTCTGCCTTGACCGGTCCAGGCGGGGTTGTGCTGCAAAAGGGTACGGATCTCGCACCGTTTCGCCAATGGGCGGAAATTGGCAAATCGGGCGGCGGGCAATTCTGGTTGCAGATCAGCCATCCTGGCCGGCAATTGTACAAGAGCATGGGCGAAGTGGCGGTTTCTCCGTCGGGCGTAGCGCTCAATTTGGGCAAGTTTTCCTCAATGTTTGCTCCCGTTCGTGCGTTGGAAGCCGATGAGATCGAAGCGATTATTACCCGCTTTGCAGACACCGCAGTTGCAGCAGAAGAAGCCGGTTTTGACGGCGTGCAAGTTCATGGCGCGCATGGATATTTGGTCAGCCAGTTCCTCTCCCCGCTTACTAATAAGCGCGATGATCAATGGGGCGGCAGTCTGGAGAACCGGGCGCGCTTTTTGCTCCGCATTATTGATGCGGTGCGAGCCCGGGTAGGATCTTCGTTTGGTGTCGGGATCAAGCTCAACTCGGCTGATTTCCAGCGCGGTGGGTTTGATTTTGATGATGCCAAACAAGTTGTCCAATCACTCAAAGGAAAAGGCGTCGATTGCGTTGAATTGTCCGGCGGCAGTTATGAAAGCCCGGCGATGCAGGGCAATCCAGCTGACGAGGTCGAACAGGAGCAGACCAGCTCTACTGCCGCGCGAGAGGCCTATTTTGTCGATTTTGCGCGGGAAATCGCCAAGGTTTCCGATATGCCGATCATGGTCACAGGCGGGATAACCAAGCTGGCGGTTGCCCAAGCGGCTTTGGCGCAGGATGACCAGGGCTATGGGGTCCAAATCCTCGGCATTGCCCGGGCTATGGCGGCCAACCCAGATTTGCCCAAAGACTGGAAGAATGGCGCCCGTGTTGAGGTGAATTTGCCGCAGGTCGGCTGGTCCAGCGCGGCCCTGAAGGGGCTTGCAACCATGGCTCTGACCAAGGCGCAGATAGAGCGAATGGCCAAGGGTAAATCAGCTGGCAATGGTGGGTCGCCTGTGGTGGCGTTGCTGGCCGATCAATGGCGTGCCGCCAAGCGGGCCAAGAATTATCGATCCTGGCGGTCTGGTTAAGCGGTTAGGCTGCCTTACTCGCCCTGCCCCGGCGCTTGCGTCGGTCTTCTTTGCGCCTGACAAAGGCCTTCAGTTTTTCACTCGTGGTGCGGTTGCGGCCCTGATTTTTGGCTTCGTAAAGCAATTTGTCGGCACGGGAATAAATGTCCTCAAACACGGCGTTTGGCATCGCTTGTAACGGCGCTGTCAGCATGCCCATGCTGGCGGTGACCAATATTTCGAGTTCGGGAACGGCTTGCGCCACGCGGATCGGGATGGCGCTGCGTAGCTTCTCCGCTCTAATTTGTGCCTTCTCACCTCGCAGCAAAAGCAAAAATTCCTCGCCGCCCATCCGGATCGCTATACTGTCTGTGTCGCTATCAAGAATATCGGCCACGACCTTCAGCACTTTGTCGCCAGTCGCGTGGCCGGCAGTGTCATTGACCAATTTAAAGTGATCCAAATCGATCAGGCCAAAGGTTTCATATCCTGCGCGGTGCAAATCCAGAAAGCGGGCGTCGATGGCGCGCCGATTTAGCAATCCGGTCAGCGGATCACGCTCGGACAATCGCTCCAACACCTTGGATTCGGTTACCGCCTCGTCGCGTTGACGGCGCAGGTCAACGAAGCGGTCGGCAACGCTGAGCGAGATGATGACCACCTCAAGCCCGGTAGCGACAAAAATCAGCTGATCCAGAGAGGATGGTCCGGTATAGGCCCCCAACCCGCGCAGCAACCGTTCTACCGAGGCGAGAATGATCGGCGTCCATGCTACGGCCACAAAGCGAGCGCTTCTGCTGCCCCGCATCAATGCCCCGATCAAGGCTACCGATATGACGGCGATCACCGGCAGAAATGCGTAAAAATATCCGCGATCATCAAATGGCTGGGTGGTGTGGAACTGCAAGGCAAAAAAGCCGGGCACACAAATGGTCCAAATCCCGGTGGCGACGGTCAGGCGCTGCATCTGGCGCGATTGGGCCCCGTCCTCCAAAAACGTCACCAGAAACAAGGCTGATAGTCCAACCCCGATCGCCCAACCCATTGCTCCAACGATTGAAACCACGGCCACGGGCAATTGCACAAAGACACCAATCAACCCTCCGGCGAAGAGGACATAATTGATCATCGACAGCACCATCAGGGCATGCAGCAGAACGAACTTTTCGCGCAGGACAATGAAAAAACTGATGTCGAACAATAGCGGCAGCACGAGCATGCCGACCACGATGGCCAGCAAGATTACATCCATCATGGCCCAGCTGGAGGCCTCCGGATCGGAGGTCAGTTGAGCTTCGGTGAGAAGCGGCAGACTGTGCGGCCGTTCGATCCGAACAATGATGGCTTGGGTGTCTTGGGTTATCTCCGGCAGGTCCAACTGAAACAGCGGACCGGCCCCAAACACTCTACCATCTGCCTCGGCCCATTCCACCGTGCGAACGCTGCCATTGCCGGTAACGGCGCCGAATGTGATCGATTTGTGCCGTGCGATCCGGGTAAAGAAATAACGCGGGGTGTCGGCTTCGGCCCATTGCCGGGCATCAAAACGCAGCCAGGCGACTGGCTGATCGGCGCGCCAGCCATCGTCGGAACAGATCCATTTTGCGTCCGTGGCCGCCATATCGGAAAAGCTGGTCGAAAGGCCGGATGTTGCATGGCATTTGGAAGAAAATGATAGCTCAGTCTCGTGCGCAGACGCGGGGCTCGCCAGCGCTATGGCCAGCATCGCCATAACGCAGCACAAAAAGCGCCACCAAGGTGCGCTAAAGAGATGGCCCCGTCCCATCCGACATCACTGCCTGAAATGGCTTACTATGCGGTTAACTATAGGATGCGGGATTCCACCAATTTGAAGAGCAATTTCCTTGCTGAATCAGTGATCTGCGGCTTAGCCCATTAATGGGCCAGTGAACGGTGCCAATTAATTTGGCGCAATAACGGGACCAGTGTTCATGCGGCCTAACTTCGCTGCCTGTCATGAAAATGTCATTTGCCAATCCTATATCCGCCTTAATTGAACGACTGGGGATCCAATTCATATGAACGTCAAAGCATCTGCATTTGCGCTTGCAACTGCTCTTTCCTTTGCTCAACCTGCCTTTGCTCAGGATGATGGCAGCACAACAGAGGCGCTGGCTGAAATGCGCGCCCAGATGGCCGCCATGGCAGCACGTATCGATGCTCTGGAAAGCGAATTGGCTGAAGCTGAGGCCGAAGCCGAATCTGCCAGCGCTGCGGCAAGCGCCGCCAATGAAGCTGCTGTTGCAGCCAGCGCCATGGCCAGCGAAGCCCATGCAAAGGCGGATAAATTGCCGGCAATTGCGTTTAAGGGTGCGCCCGAAATCAAGGGTGAAGGTGGCTGGAGCTTTAAGCCGCGCGGCCGACTGCAATATGATGCAGGCTTCACCAGCGCTCCATCATCCACCGGAGCATCGGACGGGTTTGGCAATGAAGTGCGCCGCGCTCGCTTGGGCGTTTCAGGCGATATGCCGGGCGGTTTTGGCTATAAATTCGAAGTGGATGTGGCGGGCAGCGATTTGACCGTCACCGACGCGATCATCTCTTACAAAGACGGCAAGACCAAAATCTCCGCAGGCCAGTTCAACAACTATCAAAGCCTGGAAGAGCTAACCTCCAGTCTGCACACATCATTCATTGAGCGCGCCGCCTTTACCGATGCGTTCGGCTTTGAACGCCGGGTTGGCCTGGGTGCGGAATTTTCCGGCGACACTGTCCGCGTCCAAGCGGGACTGTTCACTGATAATATGGACGATCTGTCGAACAAAAACTGGGGCGCTGATGCCCGCATCGTGGCCAATCCCAAGGTTGGCGATGCGACGCTGCATCTGGGCGCGTCGGTTCACTACACCGATCTGGAAAGCGGCGAGAGCGTGCGATACCGCCAGCGCCCACTGGTCCATTTCACCTCTGAGCGTTTCATCAACACCGGCAATCTGGATGCCAGCAGCGAATTTGGGCTGGGCGTTGAAGGTGCGGTAATTGCCGGCCCGTTCCACGCTGTGGCCGAGGGCTATTGGCAGAATGTGAACATGCCGGTCGGGATGGACGACCCGACATTCTTCGGCGGCTATGTCGAAGGCGGCTATTTCCTGACCAAGGGTGATACGCGCGGCTATAAAAGCGGCAAGTTTGACCGCACTAAGCCTGCCAATCCGGTTGGCGAAGGCGGCATTGGTTCGGTCCAACTGAACCTGCGCTATGACTATCTCGACCTGACCGACAATGGGGTCATCGGAGGCACACAAGACGGTCTGTTCGTGTCGCTGGTCTGGAAGCCGACCGATTACACCATGCTGCTCGCGAACTATGGCAAACTGTCCTACGATGATGCTGTATTTCCCACCGCGGGTGGCGACACATCTTACAGCGTCGACAGTTTCGGACTGCGTGCACAAATTGACTTCTGATCACCATAATCCGAACGTCGTGTCACACAGCTGTCACGTCGCTGCCTTATCCGCGTCATAATTTCGAACTTACGAATTTTCATTCTTACGAGGTCACATCATGAAACCTGTAAAAACAGCCTGTTTTCTCGCCATCTCTTCGCTCGCTCTTGCCGCATGTGGCGGCGGAGGCAGCGGCTCTGGCTCACGCGATTCTGTTCGCGTGGTCGGTTCTTCCACCGTGTTCCCTTTTGCCAAAGCTGTGGCCGAGGAATTTGCCCGCTCAAATTCTGAATTCAAATCACCTTTGATCGAATCAACCGGCAGCGGCGGCGGCATCAAGCTGTTCTGTTCGGGCGTCGGTGCGGACACCCCCGATATCGCCAATGCATCGCGCCGCATGAAGCTGTCAGAATTTGAAGGTTGCCTGGAAAATGGCGTGACCGATGTGATTGAAATCCAAGTGGGACTGGACGGAATTGCCTTTGCTGAGTCGAAAGAAGGTCTCGAGCTCAATCTGACACCCAAGATCGTTTATGAAGCGCTGGCTGCCAATCCCTATGGCGGCGAGCAAACCAACCAGAAATGGTCCGATGTTGATCCTTCGCTGCCCGATCAGGAAATTCTGGTTTATGGCCCGCCATCCACTTCGGGTACCCGCGACGCGTTGAAGGAACTGGTTCTGGAAGTTGGCTGTGACAGCAATCCAGAGATGGCCGCGATCGAGGAAGAAGACAAAGACCGCCACCAGCAAATCTGCACCGAAGTGCGTTCCGATGGCAAATATGTCGATCAGGGCGAGCAAGACAATCTGATCGTTCAGAAGATCGAGAGCAATCCGCGCGCCATTGGTGTGTTTGGCTATTCCTACCTTGAGGAAAATTCCGACAAGGTGAAGGGGCTGCCCATGAACGGTGTCCAGCCAACATATGAGAATATCTCAAACTTCTCTTATCCGGGTGCTCGTCCACTGTATCTCTATGCCAAGAAGGCGCATCTCGACGCCATTCCCGGCTTCCAGGAATTCCTGCTTCAATGGACCCAGATGTGGGGCAATGGCGGACCGCTCAGCAAGATCGGTCTGGTGCCTTCACCGGGTGAGGAAATGGAAAAGAACCGCATCGCCGCGACCGAGTTCACCACTCTGACGGTTGATGATCTGAAGTAGACCACACGCTGTGTTCGCGCAGTACGACAAACAGATGCCGCTGCTTTGCCCACACGCAGAGCGGCGGCATTTGCGTTTGCGGGTTAGCCTTGTTCGCGACGCTTTTGCAAAATGCCTTGCGTGCGGGTAAAATCGCCCGGATTGTCGACATCGATCGGCGCATCAGCAAAGGGCATGCTGATGATCTTCAAAGAGATATTCCAGCGGCGCGACAGGTAATCGGCAATGCCCTGCACCGTTGCCAGGCGGAATTTGTACATCAGCATCACCGGCAGTCCGAACGCCTTCAGGATGCGGATGGGGCGCTTGCCAAACTGGCCGCCCGTTTCAAACACTTTGGCCGCTTCAACCGCCTTTGGGGTCAGCGCGGCATAAAGGTTGCAGCTGGACCAACCACCATCCTTCAATTCATGGAAAGCGCGCTTGCCATCGGGATAGGCTTCCAAAATGGTTGCCGCCGGCGTCATGGCAACGGCGCCATCCAAGGGTTCGTTCAAAATGGCCTTGCAAAAATGGTCGAACATCTCGGTCGTATGCAGTGCATTATCGCCGGTGGATACGACCAGGGGATAGGGGTCTTGGATCGCTTCAGCGGCCCCCGTGATGCTGGCGAACAGATTGTTGCCTGCGGGCAGAAAATGGACGCGGCCTTCGTCCATCATGGTTGAAACCAAGGGGATCTCGCGCAAGATGTCTTCACGTTCGATCGAGATATAGATATCGCTGGCATATTTGCTGGCGGCAATTTCGCGCACCACGCGTTGCAACATGATTTCACCATCCAGCTCGATCAAGCATTTGTGGCTCTTGTTCTGCAAGGCGGCCACGGCATCTTCGGGGCCAGCGCGGCTGGCGGCCAGCACCAGAACTTTTACCGATCTTGCGGTGTCGCTGCTATCCACGCTGCTTCTCCCCCTTAATATTGCCCAAATTGTTCAGCCACTTGCTGGCCAATTGTTCAGGCGGCCTGCATAGCCTGTGTCAGGTGACGCACTGGTTGGCCAGCGTCAAGCTCGCCCAATCGCGCCATCAGCGCATCCTTTTGCACCGCGCCATGCGTTGCATCAAGACAGGTTTCCAGCTTGGCCCAGATTTGCGCGTCGCTCATCGGCACAGCCTTGCTGCCCACCGGCATGGGAACAGCTGTGGTCACGCTCTCGCCCGAGGTCAGCATCAGATGAACTTCGGTGGGGAAATCGCTTTCCAACTGCTCAACATATTCCTTGGTGATTTTGGGCATGAGCGCTCGGACTTCAGAGCGTTGGATCGCCTGTTCCGTGTAATCCAGCAAACCGATGGCGCGATCATGCATGACCGCTGCCAGACTATATTCCAGGCTGAATTTCGCTTGCGCAGGGGTTTGCGGATTCTCATGCATCAGATTGCGCAGATGCGCAGCCGGTGCGCGCACCAGCACGCGTTCGATCTGGGGCTCGGACAGATCATGCTGCTCCATCAGAGACAGCAACCCATCCAGCGCGCGATGCAGGCTGCCACAATTGGGGAAGCGTTTCACCTTCAACCCATGCTCGACAATGTGCAGCGGCGATCCAACGTCGGTGGTGGCATAACGCATGGTCTGGCCATGCTCGGCCTTACCCTCCATCTCCACCGCCAGCTGGTCCACATCGCGACCCACCATCAACCAGCGCAATCCATTTTCGCCGTCCAGTGTATGACTGCCAGCAGTGATGCCCGCGCGCGCAAACAGCGCAGCCTGAACGCCGCCGGCTGCGGCCAACCCTGCGTGAAGCGGTTTAGTGTCGGACCCGAATTGGCTCATGAAGCCGCCAGCCAAACTGGTGGACAGCGATATGGCGTGGGATGCCTGTTGGCCATCCTGCCCCAGCATCCGCGCGCACCCTGCTGCTGCGCCAATCGCGCCCAGCGTTCCGGTGGCATGCCAGCCGCGGCTGCGATGGAACGGGTTTACCGCTTGGCCAACCAGCCCCATGATTTGTAAGCCGGTGATATAGCCATCAAGCAAAGCATCGGTGGTGGTATCTTCTGCATCACCAATTGCCAGCAGTGCGGGCACCAGAACAGCAGAGGCATGCGCCTTGGCCGGATCGAAATTGTCATCAAAATCCAGCGCATGGGCGGCGGTGCCATTGAACAGTGCCGCCATCGGTGCAGGCAAAGTCTGGCTGTGCATGGCGGCATGGCATGCGCCGTTGCCCCAGGATGATACCACGGGCCACAGCTTTGCGGGTGCGCTGTCATCGGCACCTGCCATGATGCAGCCAATCGTGTCGATTACGCTGCGGCGAGCGATGTGCAGCGCATTGTCGGGCCAATCGCGCGGCGCATGGGCCAGCCAATCGCCATAGGCGGCGAGCGGGGAGGGGTGCGTGTCGCTCATTTGTTGCAATTGCCTGACAAAGCTACACCTCTAAAGCGGGTTGCCGTCCTGATCGCGGAAGATCTCGCGTCGCCCAACATGATTGGCGGGACCGACCAGCCCTTCGCTCTCCATGCGTTCGATCCATTTGGCAGCCGTGTTATAACCAACGCCCATCTGGCGTTGCAGCCATGACCCCGATGCCTTCTGGTTCTCGATCACGATCTGGCAGGCTTGACGATATTTGCGCTCGTCCGGATTGTCCGATGCGGTCAGTTCGTCCTCGAACATCAGACCGCCGCCATCTTCCGGTTCTTCGGTAACGGCGTCGACATATTCAGGCTTGCCTTGGGCGCGCCAGAAGTCGGCCACATGCTCAACCTCGTCATCCGACACAAAGGGACAATGCACGCGGATCATCGCGCCGGTGTTGGGTTTATACAGCATGTCGCCTTTGCCCAACAATTGCTCGGCACCCTGCTCTCCCAAAATGGTGCGGCTGTCGATCCGGCTGGTCACTTTAAAGCTGATGCGGGTGGGAAGATTGGCTTTGATAACCCCGGTGATCACATCGACCGAGGGGCGCTGTGTGGCCATGATCAAGTGAATGCCCGCCGCGCGCGACTTTTGTGACAGGCGCTGGATCAGAACCTCGATCTCCTTGCCCACTGTGACCATCAAATCGGCCAATTCGTCCACGATCAGAACGATCTGCGGCAAGGGTTCGTAATCGAGCTGTTCTTCTTCGTGCAATTCTTCGCCCGTTTCCGGATCGAAACCTGTTTGCACGCGCCGTCCCAGCGGTTTGCCCTTGGCTGCCGCGGCGCGGACCTTCTCGTTAAATCCGCCGATATTGCGCGAGTTGACGCTGCTCATCATGCGATAGCGGCGCTCCATTTCTTCCACCGCCCACTTCAGCGCGCGCACAGACTTATGCGGTTCTGTCACCACTGGCGAGAGCAGATGGGGAATGTCGTCATAGCTGGCCAATTCCAGCACTTTGGGATCGATCAAGATCATGCGGCACTCTGCCGGAGTGAACCGATAGAGCAGCGACAAGATAATACAGTTCAGGCCCACCGATTTACCCGAGCCGGTGGTGCCTGCCACCAGCAAGTGAGGCATGGCGGCAAGGTCGGCGATGATCGGTTCGCCAGCGATGTCTTTGCCCAAAATGATGGGCAGACTACCCCGGCTTTCGGCAAAGGCAGCGCATGCGGCCAGCTCTTTCAAGACCACCATCTGGCGATCGGCATTGGGCAGCTCGATCCCCATCACCGTCTTGCCCGGAATGGGCGAGACGCGGGCTGAAATCGCCGACATATTGCGGGCAATGTCTTCGGCCAGTCCAACCACTCGGCTGGCTTTGATGCCCGGGGCTGGCTCCAATTCATACATCGTGACGACCGGACCTGTGCGCACTGCGGTGATCTCGCCCTTCACGTTGAAATCATCCAGCACATTTTCCAGCAGGCGAGCATTACGCTCCAGCGCCATCTTATCCAGCTTAGGACTATTGTCGGTTGGCGGATCGCCCAGCAAATCGAGGCTGGGAAGCTCGAAATTGGCGAACATATCGCGCTGCTTGGTCTTGGCCATCACGGCCTTTTTGGGCGGAGCAGAAGGGTCCGTAATTTCCGGTGCACGGCGCGGAGAGGATGGTTCGGGCCGCTTCTCAGACCCCTTCTCGCGCTTGGTCGCCCTGGCCTTTTTGGGCAGAGCCATGCCGGTGTCATCGTCCACCACTTGCTCGCCGCGCAGCAAGGCAATTCGCTTGATGATAAATTCGGGCAAGGTCAGCAATCCGCGCCAGTCGATGGCGAACACGCGGGTCAGCGCGGCCACGCCGCCTGCCAGGCTGGCCACGGCGAGCCCCATGATCACCCAGCCCGATGCATCCTCGCCAAATCGCGCTCCGACGGCCTCGATTGCGGCTGCTCCCAACAGACCGGACAGGCCACCCGCTTGCGCAGGCAAAGTGCCGCCTGGGCTGTCGAAGGCGAGCGAGAGTACGGTTGCGATCAGCACGATCGCTAGCACCAGCAAGCTTAGCGGGAGCCACCAACGGGTGGCGTATTCTTCGTCCTCATGCTCGTAATCGCGCCACAATTTGCGCGCGCTGATATAAAGCAAGGGCAGCAGCAAGATGGAGGGTAGCCCAAACAGAAACAGCACCCGATCCGATGCCCACGCGCCCGCGGCGCCCATCCAGTTTTGAATGTCATCGCCCGATGCGGCGGTAGAGGGCGAGGGATCAGTTTGGGTATAGCTAGCCAGCGAAAGGGTCAGAAACACCAGCATGGCGAGCAGGATCGCCGCGCCCGCCATTTGGGCCGCCCGGCGCATTGACCGGCGAAAGGCGGCGCGCCAATCGGCCTTCCCCTTCCTAGTGCTAACCGCTCGTGTTGCCATCATGCATTCCCCGGACCGGTCTGGTCCCCTCATCTCGTCCAAATGCAAGAATCGCAGAGCGCGGACTCGCCGTCAACTCAAACCATCGATTGCGGCCCAATGGGGCCATTGTAGCGCCTCGGCACGAGCTGCATTCATCCCGCCCAAGGCAATCACTGGCATAGTTGCATGGCGGGCCAGCATGCGAAAGCGCGCGGGGCCCAGCGATGGCGCACCCGGATGGGACCGGGTGGCAAATACGGGCGACAGCAGAACCGCGTCCGCGCCCAGCCTATTGGCCAAGCCGATTTCGTGCAGATTATGCGCCGTTGCCAATTGAATCAGGTCCTTGCGCCGCGGATAAAGCGCCCGCGGTGCCCCATAAATGCCGTCAGCGCCCCAATCGCGCGCGGTCAGCGCGCTGTCGGCCAAAATTACCCAATGCCCGCGCGACTTGGCCAAATGGCTCAGCTGGCGAAAGCGCGCCAGCCGCGCGGCATCATCAAGGTGATAATGGCGGTAGATAAAGCCTGACCCGCCGGGCATGCTGGTCAGCGCGTCCTCCAGCGCCTCGTCATTGCGCTGGTCTGACAGCAGCCACAATTGCGGCAGGGGATTGCTGGATGATGGCAACAGGGGCTGGAACTCGCGCATGGTCACGCTATAGCGCCTCATCATGGAACCGCCATATGATACACCGCTGGACGAAGTGCGCAGCCATATCGCGCGCGGGTGCAAAGCGTCTCGCCGCAAGCCCGAAGACATCACTTTGATCGCGGTCAGCAAGACCCATCCTGCCTCTTCGATCGAGCCATTGCTGGAACAAGGCCTGCGCGTATTTGGCGAAAATCGGGTGCAAGAGGCACAGGAAAAGTGGCCTGCTCTGCGAGAGCGCTATCCGGATGTAGAATTGCATGGGATTGGCCAATTGCAATCCAACAAAGCCGAAGAGGCGGTCGCCTTGTTCGACTATATTCACGCGCTCGACCGGCCCAGCCTGGTGAAGGCGCTGGGCAAAGCGATGGACAAGGCCGACAGACGGGTCCCATGTTTTCTTCAGGTCAACATAGGCAGCGAAGATCAGAAGGGTGGTTGCCCAATCGATGGCTTGCCCGATCTGATCGCTAAAACGCGCGAAGCGGATATCCCTATCGCTGGCCTTATGTGCCTTCCACCTGCCGGTATTGAGGCGGCACCGTTCTTCGCGCTGCTGGCCAAGCTGGCCCAAGACAATGGCATTGAGGGCCTCAGCATGGGTATGAGCGGCGATTACGAAACCGCGATCATGCTGGGCGCGACCCATATAAGGGTCGGCACCGCGTTGTTTGGGGAAAGAGGTTAGATATCTGCGTCAGGCGCCAGCGTTCGCGTCCGCTCACTTGGCTATCCTCGCGCACGCGATCAAAGATCGCATCGCTGCGGACGCGCATTCGCGCTTGCGACGCCTTTGGCGCCGTTATTGCCCGACCCCACTGTAAGATTGCACAATCGAGAACTTGAAAGCTCGTGCCCAACAAGAAAGGGCGCCTCCTCAGAGACGCCCTTCCTGATTTTCAAGCTTTCCAGAATTCCTTAGAATTCAAACGTTGCTTCCATGCCGATCTGACGGCCTTTCGCCAGCGGCGAGAAGCTGCCCGCGGCAGGTGATTGATCGAATGGCCGGTTCACGCCGTTGGAAAATGCGCCCGTGCCAAATGGCAATTGCGTATCACCACCGGCCTGCACTTGATCGAGCATATTCTTGCCATAGATCGAGAAGCTGAGGCCATCTGTCGGCGTGTTCCATGTGACGTTGAAGTCCATGTTGAACGCTTCTTGGATGTAGCCAAAGTTGTTGTCCGTATAGGCAAATTCATCACGATATTGGAAGTTGATCCGCGACAGAACTTCGCTGGAGCCCAGATCCAATTCGTGAACCGCACCAACGCCCCAAGTCACTGCAGGAACGCGCGGCAAACGCAGGTCCAGATCATTGTCATCAATCACACCGTCGCCCGAAATATCGAACAAGATGGCGTCATAGCTGTCATCAATCACACCAAGATTGGCCGTGAACAGCAATGTTTCGGTCACGCGCATCCGCGCCTCGGCTTCAAAGCCCAGGATCGACGCATCGGCCGTGTTGAAGATCGACTGGGCAACGCCCGATGTAGCCGAGGATTGGTTCACCTCGCGCTGCATGTCCGAAATGTCGGTGTAATAGGCCGCCAGGTTCAGTGTGAACGAACCGTCCACGGTCTGGAACTTGCCGCCAATTTCGTAATTGTCGACCTTTTCTTCGTCAAAGAAGAAGGCGTTGTTGGCAGCAGCCACCGCTTCAAAGGCGTTGGCATTGGTGATGCGGAAATTGTAACCGCCGCTGCGATAACCCCGGGTCCAGTGGGCATAAACCTGACCATCGTCGAATTCATATTGCAGACCCAGCTTGGGCGACCAATTGCGCCAGCTGTTGCTGTCAACAAAGCCGTTGTTTTCGGTCGGGATCAGCGAATTTGTGCCGCTGGTCGGGCAAGTGCCTTGCACAACAGAGCATTCTGCGCGTGGACGGACATAAGTAATCTCTACGTCCTTGGTTTCCTCGCTCCAGCGGATGCCGGCGATCACAGAAAAGGCATCGGTCAGATTGAATTGGCCTGATGCGAACAGGCCGATCACTTCATGATCCTGCCGACCGCCCCCAAAAAATGTCAGCGGGGTGGAAACGGGAATATCGCGAATTTCAGTATAGGCAATCGACTGGTCGAAATAGAATCCGCCAACTGTCAGATCGAAATTGTCGGTCGACACCGCATAACGGATCTCGTTCGAAATCTGATCTTGGGCTGTGTCTGTGTCGGAATGGAAAATGAACGCAGGCAGTGAATCGATGTCGCCGCCGGTAACCGCTTCATAATCGCGATAGCCCAAGATGTTGGTCAGCGTGCCGGGACCAATATCCCATTCCGCCTTTAGCGACCCGGTCCAGATCTGATTGGCATAAAATCCTGGAAAATCGATGGCGAAATCGAAGGTCTCACGATCGAAGGTGCCGCGGTTTTGGGCTGCAGGACCGTCTCCATCGCTTTCAAAATAGTCCAGTTTACCCGTCACTGTCAGATCGCCGAACCGGCCTTCCAGCGCGCCGCGCAAGATCTTTGTATCGGCTTCACCATGGTTCGAACCGTCGAACAGATTGGTGAAATAGCCTTCGTCCTTATTGTAGAATGCGCCCAGTTTGAACAGCAGCTTGTCTTCTACCAGCGGGCCAGAAACTACGCCGCTGACGGTGTAGTTTGCGCCGCCACGGCCGCCATCCAGCAAGGGTCCGTCAACCGAAGCGCGAACCTTTCCAGTCAGATAATCGGTTGGATTGCCGGTGTTGATCAACACCGCGCCGCCGGTAACATTGCGGCCAAACAATACGCCTTGCGGCCCGCGCAAAATCTCTACGCTATCCAGATCGAACAGGTCGAACACGACCCCTCCGTTAAAACCCAGATACACGCCATCGACGAATACACCGACGGTCGGATCGATCGACGGGATCGAGCTGTTGATGCCCAGCCCACGGATCGAGAAGTTGGCCTGACCACGGCTGGTGCCGATTTGGTCAAGCGAGACATTGGGCGCGCTGTAGGTCAGGCCTTGCACGTCGCGTACCTTCAGCGCCTCGAGCGAGGCCGCGTTAAACGCGGTCACGGCAATAGGTACGTCCTGCACATTTTCCGCATTCTGCGTTTTGGTTCCGGTCACAACGATGGTGTTGAAGGATCCGATCGCGCTGTCATCTGCCGGGGTATCTTCAGTCGCATCAGCCTGAGCTGGATCAGCGGTCTGCGCGGAAGCTGCAAATGGAATCATTGCCGCGCTTGTCAGCATCAGTGCGAGCGCGCTGCGGGGGGCAGTACGAATAATCATAACAGAGAGGTCTCCTCAAGAATTTGAACGGGGCCTCTAACAATAGGTTCATCAATTGCAACCCATTATCGACGACCATCTTCGGCCAGGGCTGTCAGGCCTCTTCCAATTGCCTTTGTCGGGTGTCGCTGGCGGCCTCGAGCAATCGCTGCTCAATTTCAGACAAGCGATTTTCAGAGGTGATTTTCCCACCCATCAGGTCGGTCACATAGAAGGTATCGGCGGCCCGTTCACCATAGGCGGTGATATGGGCGGACTGGACGACCAAATTGGATTCGAACAGGGCAAGTGCCAGGCGATTGAGCAGTGCTGGACGGTCGCGTGCGTTCACTTCGATGACGGTGAAGCGACCCGACGCCTTATTGTCAAAATTGACCCGCGGCGCCACGTCGAATGCTCCGGCTCTGGTGTGCGCCAGCGGACGCTGGGCCAGCTTGGGAACCAGTTCAATGCGATTGCTGAGCGCATCGGTGATGGTGCTCTTCAATCGTTCCAATTGTGCAGGTTCGTTGAACGGATCACCGACCGGATTCTGGACCAGGAAATTGTCGACCGCCCAACCGCGCTTTGATGTGTGAATGCGCGCATCAATAATGTTGGCCCCGGCCAAATGGATCCCGCCGGCGATGCGATAAAACAGGCCGGGGTGGTCAGAGGCAATGACGCTGACCAATGTGGCCCCGCGCGATTCGTAAAACTCGCATTGGATCGAAAGCTGTTCTTCTTGCGACCGGGCCTGCTGATATTGCGCCAGATTATGCGCGATCACATCCTCTGGCTCGGCAATCCAATAGGCATCATCAAATTCTACGCCGACGCGTTTAACAAGGTCGCTCTGCTCACCCAGCATTTCCGCGACCAAGGCTTGCTTGGCCTCGACCCTTTGCTTGCGGCCATGGCGCATATGGCCCAACCGCATGCGTTCTTGCGCGGCGTCAAACAGTTCGCCTAGCAACTGGCCTTTCCAGCTGTTCCATGTGCCCGGACCAACCGCGCGGATGTCAACCGCGGTCAGCAAGATCAGTTGCCGCAAACGCTCGACACTTTGCACCTCGTTAACAAAATCTTCGATCGTTTTGGGATCGGTCAGATCGCGCTTGAAGGCGGTGGCGCTCATCAACAAATGTTGCCGGACCAACCATGCCACCAGCTCGGTTTCAGCTGGGGTGAGGCCAAACCGTGGGCATAATTTCATCGCCACTTCGGCCCCTAGAACCGAATGATCTCCGCCGCGACCCTTGGCAATATCATGCAGCAGCACCGCCACATAGGCGACCCTGCGCGAGGCGATTTTGTGGATCAGCCGCGTGCCGCGAGGATGGTCGTCGGCCAGCAGACCTTTTTCAATCCGGTTGAGCAATCCGATGGCGCGAATGGTGTGCTCGTCGACGGTATAGTGATGATACATGTCGAACTGCATCTGCGCATTCACGCGACCAAAATCGGGCACAAACTTACCGAAAACGCCAGTCTCGTTCATCCAGCGCAGCACCATTTCAGGATTGTTGTGACCGCACAGCAGATCAAGGAACAGGGCATTGGCGCGTTTGTCCTTGCGCACCTTGGCCTTGATCAATCCGCTGTCACGATCCGCCTGGCGCATGGTGTCGGGATGAATTTCCAGCTCTTCGCTTTCGGCGATCTGGAAGATCTCGATCAAACGCACGGGGTCGGCTTGGAACCAATTGTCCGATGGCGCGGCAATCTTGCCGGCGAACACCCGATAGCCCTTCACATCGCGGGACTTTTGCGTCCACCCTGCGAAAAAGCCCTTGCGAGTGCGCTTCTTGGCAAATTCCTCGTCCAGATGGGCCAGGAATACACCGGTCAGGCTACCGACGCGTTTTGCTTGCAGAAAATAGAATTGCATGAAGCGTTCGACCGCGCTTTTGCCGGGGCGGTCGGCAAAGTTCATCCGCTCTGCCACCTGCTGCTGCATATCAAAGGTCAGGCGGTCTTCGGCCCGATTGGTCAGCGCATGCAAATGGCACCGAACCGCCAGCAAGAAGCCTTCGGCTCGCCGGAAACTGCGATATTCATGCTTGGTCAGCAGCCCGACATCAACCAATTCCGAGCCAGAGCGAACCTTGTGAATATATTTGCCGATCCAATACAGCGTTTGCAGATCGCGTAAGCCGCCTTTGCCGTCCTTTACGTTGGGTTCAACCACATAGCGGCTGTTGCCCATTCGTTTGTGGCGAGCGTTTCGTTCCTCCAGTTTTTCGGCGAGAAACTGCCGTTCGCTGCCCTTGACCACGTCTGACCAAAAGCGCGCAGAGGCCTCTTCATACAGCGGGCTGTCACCCCAGATGAAACGGCTCTCCAACAGGGCGGTGCGAATGGTCAAATCCTCGCGCGCCATCCGCAAAGTCTCATCCACGGTGCGGCTGGAATGGCCCACTTGCAGGCCCAAATCCCACAGCAGATAGAGGATCGCCTCGATCACCTGTTCGCACCAGGCAGCGCGCTTCATCGGAGTGATAAAGGCGATATCGACATCGGAATGCGGCGCCATTTCTGCGCGGCCATAACCACCCACCGCCAAAATCGCGAGCCGCTCTGCCGAGCTGCGATTGCCGGGGGGATAGATATGCGTGACCACGTGATCGTGGATCACGCGCACCAATTGGTCGATCAGAAAGGCCTGATTGGCTGTGCAAGCATGACCGGCAGAAGGCTTTTCCTCCAGCCGCCGAGCGATTTCCGCCCGGCCAGCCTCCAGCGCCTCGCGCAATACAGCGACAATATCGCCGCGCGCTTGATCACCCTTTTCGGCAACAATCCCGGCAATGGTAGCCGCCAGCTTTCGCCGATCGGCAATCGTGCGCTGATTGGGAATGCGCTGACTGTTCATTGGGTGCTGACCATCCGGGTTTTGTCATCGCGCAAGGGCAATCAGCCCTTGGCTTTCATGTCCGCAAAAGCTGCCTTGACCGTGCGTTTGTCGACCTTTTGCGTGCCCAGACGCGGCAGGGTTTCCTTCGCCTCGATGATATAATCTTCGGTTGGAACCTTGAACGGAGCGATCTTGGTCAGCAGATATTCGCGCAATTCAGCGGGGCTGAGGGATTGCCCTTCTTGCACCAGATAGACCGTAGCCGGGACCTCGCCAAAGCGCTCTTCATCTTGGCCAAACACCGTGCACTCAGCCACCGCATCATGCGAATAAATCGCTTCTTCAACTTCGGTGCAGGCGATGTTCTCGCCGCCGCGGATGATGATGTCCTTCTTGCGATCAACGATGAACAGATAGCCATCCTCGTCCAGATAGCCCAAGTCACCCGTGCGGAAATAACCATCCTTGGTGAAGGCTTCCTGAGTGGCTTCGTCGTTTTTCCAATAGCCGCGGAAATTGGCCACTGATCGGATGCACACCTCGTCTACCTCGCCCTGAGCACGCGGGTTTCCGTCATTGTCCAGAATGGCCAGATCAACCATCGGCAGGCTGGCGGTTCCGGTTGAACCGGGCTTTGCCAGATAGTTCTCGTTGAAGTTGCCGCAGCCCACCGCATTGGTTTCGGTCAGGCCATAGCCGAGCAAGGGGAAGCCGCCGGGGAAGGCTTCCTTGATCTTGGTGACATGTTCTGTCGGGCGCGGCGCGCCACCCGCGGCAAAGCTTTTGCAAGCCGTCAGATCAAACTGTTCGCGATCAGGATGGGTGGCAATTTCGTAACTCATCAGCGGCACGCCGACGAAATAAGTGACCTTTTCCTTGTCCATCAAACGCATCGCTTCGCGCGCGTCCCACTTGGGCATCATCACCAGCTTGCGCGCAATCGCAAAGCTTTGCAGCAATAAGGGGATTTCGCCGGTCACGTGGAACAAGGGCACCGCGATCAACGCACAAGGTTGAGCGCTCATGTCTTCGCCCTTACCTTCCATGTACACTTTGGCCATGGCGCTTTGTGCGACATAGCTCATAATGCCATGCACCACTCCGCGATGATCGGACCAGGCCGCTTTGGAATTACCGGTCGAGCCGGACGTGTAAAGAATAGTGGCGATGTCATCGGGGCCCAATTGGCCCAACATAGCCATGGCGGTATCGCCTTCGGCCCAGCAATTGGCCAAGCCTTGCTCGGGCGCACAATCATGGTCGATTATTACCAGATTCGCGGAATGGTCGGTGCCTTCCAGGCGTTTGGCCCGGCCCGCATCGGCCAAAACCACATCGCATTCGGCCAATCGGATGCCATAGGCGAGCTCGTCACCAGACCAGAATCCGTTGAGCAAAGTGGCGCAGCCACCGGCTAGGATAATACCCATATGCGCGATAATCCAGCTGGTCGAATTGCGCGCTGCCAAGCCCACGCGATCCCCTTTTTTCACGCCGTGATTTTGGGCCAAACCGGCCGCAACATGGCTGGCTGCGACCCAGCATTCGCCGAAAGTCAGGCGCAAATCGCCATCGACCAAGAAGGTCAAATCTTTGTGTTCATTACAAAAATGCGCCATGAAATGCGCCAGGGTTGGCGGCGCACCTTTGAATGCGGGCATGGTCACGCCGTCGCGTTCGAAGGGGACCGTCTCGAACGGCTGGCCAGGCTGAACCAAGGCGTCAACAATTTGCGAAAGCGTGGTGTCCAACTGTGTGGGCATTTTAGTAATGTACTCCTCTCAATCCACCGGCAAAGCGCCCTTGCGTTCATGCAAGTTGCAACTTCACAGGCTGCGTAGGCTTCCCCCAAATCCTCCGCTGTGCCAAAAGCCGCGCGGCTGACGTGCCGACGCGTCAGCAAAGACCATTAAGGGGTTCGCTTCGTGCTGTCACTACTCGCTGCAAACGCAATTTCCGATCCTATCTATTGGGAAAATCTGGGGCTGCGGCCTTACTTATTTGAAATTGGATCGTTTCAGCTTCGCTTCTATTCGTTGGCTTATCTGGGCGGTGTGCTGTTTGCCTATTGGCATCTGTCAAAAATGATCAAAGCACCTGGTGCTCCCTTGGCCCAGCGTCACGCTGATGATCTGTTCTTCTATGGTACATTGGGCGTCATTCTGGGTGGCCGCTTGGGCTATGCCTTGTTCTACAAACCCGAGATTTGGCAAGATCCGATCTCTGTATTGAAGCTGTGGGAAGGCGGGATGAGCTTCCATGGCGGGTTGTTGGGCGTGCTGGCAGCGATTGCCTTTGTAGCTAAACGCGGCAAGCTGAACTTCCTGCGGGTGTGCGATTATATCGCGGTCAGCGTGCCGATGGGCATGTTGCTGGGCCGTTTGGCTAATTTCGTGAATGGTGAATTGTGGGGCAGGCCAACCGATGTCCCGTGGGCGATGGTGTTTCCGATGGCAGATGAATTGCCGCGACACCCCAGCCAGCTGTATCAGGCAGGCTTGGAAGGATTGGCGCTGCTGGCCATCCTCACAATGCTGTTCTGGACCACCCGCGCGCGCTATCGCACCGGCCTGCTGGTGGGTATATTTACGCTGGGAATGGGCATCGCTCGCTTCACCAATGAATTCTTCCGCCAGCCTGACGCACATCTGACCGAATTTGCCGAGGCCACTGGCCTTTCGATGGGGCAATGGCTGACCATACCTTTGATCCTGGTCGGCTTGGGCGTCACTATTTTTGCGCTCACCCGCAAGCAAGTGGGCACCGGCCAACCAAATCCTGTGTGAGCAAGCTTGTGCCGGACGCTCAATCGGACAAACAACCCGTTTGGCAGCCCGATAGGCAGGCCGATGTTTTTCGGCGGCTGATCCGCGCCAATGGCCCCATTTCGCTCGCCCAATATATGGGGGAGAGCAATGCGCGCTATTACGATGGCCGCGATCCCTTGGGTGGCGACGGCGACTTCATCACTGCGCCCGAAATCAGCCAGATGTTTGGCGAGCTGATCGGATTATGGCTGACCGATCTGTGGGTCAGGGCAGGTCGCCCGGACCCGGTGCATTATGTCGAATTGGGGCCGGGTCGCGGCACTCTGGCGCAGGATGCTCTGCGTGCAGCCGGAGCGCATGGATTGGCGCCGCAGGTGCATTTGGTTGAGGGCTCGCATGCTTTGTGCGCTGTGCAATCAAGCGCTCTTCCGCAGGCCAAGCATCATCACGATCTTTCAACTCTGCCTGATGATGGCCCGATCCTGCTGGTCGCCAATGAATTTTTCGACGCTTTGCCGATCCGGCAATTGGTCAAAAGCGAAAGCGGCTGGCGCGAGCGAATGGTCGGGTTGGAGGGCGATGAATTTGTCTTCGTCTCCGGCGACAAGCCGATGGACGCCGCTGTTCCGGATGGCTGGAGGGACGCACCGCAGGGCAGCGTGGTGGAAACCAGCCCGGCCAGCGCAGCCATTGCGTCCGAGATTGCGGATCGGTTGGTCGCGCAAGGCGGCGCGGCACTCATCATTGATTATGGCTCGCTAAGCAAGCGGGCCGGATCGACGCTGCAGGCACTGAAGGCCCATCAGAAAGTGGATGTGTTTGCCGCTCCGGGCGAAGCCGATCTGACCGCTCATGTCGATTTTGCAACATTGGCTGACATTGCCGAGCGGCAAGGTGCGCACACCTTGGGCAAGACCACGCAGGGGGCTTGGCTGCGGGCGATGGGGATCGACGCGCGGGCGCAAATGCTGGCCCAGAAGTCGGCCGCGCAATCATCCGATCAGGCGGCCGTAATCCAGCGCCAGCGCGATCGGCTGGTGGCCGATGACCAGATGGGCGAACTGTTCAAACTGCTGGCCTTGGCCGCGCCGCACTGGCCGCACGGCGCAGGGTTCTAGGGCCGGTTTCTAGGGCTGGAATTTTAGGCGGTAGTCGGCGGATCAAAGCCCGATGATGCGCGCCAATTCCTGTGCAGCCTGGGTTGGGCTTTGCTTGTCTTGCTCGCGATCGACCATCAGATTGGCTTTGCGCATGGCATCGACATCGATCGCTTCGATCAGCGGCTCCAGCGCCCGTAATTTGCCGGGATCGCCAGCAAAACTGTTGCTGGCCAGCACAATCGCATCATAGCCTGGGAAGGCTTCACGCGGGTCATCCAAAATCACCAGATTGTCAGCCGCGATGCGCCCATCAGACGTATAGGCGCTGATTACATCAGCTTCGCCTGATTTCAGCGCATTATACATGAAAGTCGGCGAGAAATTGCGCTTCTCTCCCATTCGCAAGCCATAGGCCTCTCGCACCGCGATCCATTCGGGCCGCTCGAAGAATTCAGGGTCTCCGCCAATGGTCAATTGCGGTGCGATGGCGACCAGATCTTCGATCGAGTTTAGCCCGCGCGTCTCGGCCAAATCTTGCCGGACGGCTAAGCCATAGGCGTTTTCGAACCCAAGCCTGCCGACCACATGCGGCCCGACATTCTCGTTCTGCCATTGGGTGATTTGGTCCAGCATTTGCGCTCGGCCCGGATTATCGCTGCGCTTCATCTGGTTGGTCCAAATGGTGCCGGTGTAATCGACCAGAATATCAATATCGCCGCTTTTGACCGCGCTATAACCCACCGCCGAGCCAAGCCCGGTGCGATATTCCACGCTATAGCCCGATTTTTCCAGCTGAGAGCCGATCAGCTGGGCGAGGATATATTGCTCGGAAAATTGTTTGGACCCGATGATGATCCGGTCCTCATCGCGGTCACCAAACTGCGCCCACAAGGCCGCAACGATGCCCAATGCGACCACCGCAAAACCGCCCAGCCATAGGGCAGGCTTACGCAAGGCCAAACCGCGCTCGATCAGGCCCAGCAAGCTATCGACAATCAGGGCAAGGCCTGCCGAGGCGACGCAGCCAGCCAATACCAAGGCCCAATTCTGGGTCTGCAATCCGGCAAAGATGGGATCGCCCAAGCTGGGTTGCCCGATGGTGGTCGCCAGAGTTGCCGCGCCAATGGTCCAGACCGACGCGGTCCGGATCCCGGCCATGACGAACGGCGCGGACAAGGGCGCCTCGACCAGACGCAATTTCTGCCAACTCGTCATGCCTACTCCGTCGGCAGCTTCCAACACGCCGGGATCAAGATTGGCTTGCGCAGTTACGGCATTCCGCAGGATCGGCAGCAGGGCATAAAGCGCCAGCGCCAGCAAAGCGGGCAAAAAGCCCAGCGTTGGCAGGCCTTCGCCAAACACCACTCTTAGCGACAAAAGGATCGGGAAGAACAAGGCCAACAAGGCCAGCGCCGGAATGGTTTGCACCAAGCTGGCAAAGCCTAAAGCGACCCGCGCAATGTTTGGCGAACGGCTGGCCCAAACGGCCACTGGAAGGGCTACAGCAATGCCCAAGGCGATGGCCGAAGCTGCCAGTAAGACATGCGCTGCCAATTGCGGCCCAAGTCCCAAGATGGCGGTTTCAAACGCGCTCATCTCGCTTGGTCTCCGTTTTGGACCGGGTCATCTCGCGAGGTCTCTGCCGGTCTCCCAGCACCGTTTTCAGCACCGGAATCGCCCGCTTCTTTCATCACCGCAAGCCGCTCTGCCTGCTCGCGCGGAACCGCCACCAGCCCTTGGGCGATGTCTCCGCCTTCGCCTCTCAACAGGGAGCGAGGAGCCTCATCTGCGACGATCTTGCCGCTATCCATCACCAGCACGCGATCGGCCAACAGCAAGGCTTCTGCCATGTCGTGGGTGACCATGATGGTGGTGAGGCCCAACCGGTCATGCAAATGCCGGACACTGTTGCCCAAGGCATCGCGCGTAATCGGATCGAGCGCGCCAAAAGGTTCATCCATCAGCAGCAATTGCGGGGCGTTGGCCAGCGCTCGGGCGACCCCAATGCGTTGGCGTTGCCCGCCCGACAATTCGTCCGGCATGCGGGTGGCCATCTCCGCTTCCAATTCGACCAATTCGAGCAATTCGGCCACTCTGGCTGCGGGCAAATTCTCGCCGCCCAAACGCGGCCCAATGGCAATATTCTCGCTCACCGACATATGCGGGAACAGGCCGATGCCCTGAAACACATAGCCAATCCGGCGGCGCAAGGCGGGCGGAGCCAATGTGGTCACATCGTCTCCGGCAAACTCCACTTGGCCAAGGCTGGGAACCTCCAAGGCGTTGATCATTTTGAGCAAGGTTGATTTGCCCGATCCCGACGCGCCGACCAGCGCCACGAAACTGCCCTTGGCGATCGCGGTATCCACCCCTGCCACGGCGGTAACGCTGCCATAATGGCGCTCAACCTGGGCGAACCGGATCAAAGGTGGCTGTTCGTGGCTGGGCGATTGGGATGAGGAAACTGCCATCTGGCACCAGCTATAGCGGCTTAATCGAACCGCACAAATGCCGAGGGGCGGTACCATGGTCCCGGCCGCCAGTTTCACCTGCAACCGGTTTGCTCTTGCTCTGCGCCCTGTTATGAGCCAGCCGATCATGCAAAGACGGAATCGGCCAACACAATAGGGCCAATTGGAGAGACAATGCGCGCCACCCCAGATTTTGATTTCCAGCTTGGCGAAGCTGCCGAGATGATCCGCGACAGCGTGGGTCGTTTTGCCGATGAACAGATCATGCCGCTAGCCGACAAGATTGATCGCCAGGATTGGTTTCCGCGCGAGTTGTGGCAGCCAATGGGCGAGCTTGGCCTGCATGGCATCACCGTGGAAGAGGCCGATGGCGGGCTGGGCCTTGGCTACCTGGAACATGTGATTGCGGTGGAGGAAGTCAGCCGCGCCAGCGCTTCGCTGGGTCTTTCCTATGGCGCCCATTCGAATCTGTGCCTCAATCAGATTCGGCGTTGGGGCAATGACGAACAGAAGGCCAAATATCTGCCCGGATTGATTTCTGGTGAGCATGTCGGATCGCTGGCGATGTCGGAAGCAGACGCTGGTTCCGATGTTGTCTCGATGAAGCTGAAGGCCGAGGCGGTTCAGGGCGGTTACGTCCTCAACGGCACCAAATTCTGGATCACCAATGCGCCCGAGGCAGACACGCTGGTGGTCTATGCCAAAACCGATGGCCATGCCGGATCGCGCGGCATCACCGCCTTCCTCATCGAGAAAGATGATGAAGGCTTCTCCATCGGTCAGAAGATCGAAAAGGTCGGCATGCGCGGCTCGCCCACGGCAGAGCTGGTGTTTGATGATTGCCACATTCCTGAAGACCGGATCATCGGTCCGCTCAATGGCGGCGTGGGCGTGTTGATGAGCGGGCTGGATTACGAGCGCGTGGTGCTGGCCGGATTGCAGCTGGGCATCATGCAGGCTTGCCTCGACACGGTCATTCCCTACCTTCGCGAACGCAAACAGTTCGGAAAGCCAATCGGCAGCTTCCAGCTGATGCAGGCCAAGGTGGCGGATATGTATGTCGCGCTGCAATCGGCGCGCGCCTACACCTATGCGGTGGCCAAAGCCTGCGATGCGGGCAACACGACACGGTTTGATGCGGCGGGCGTGATCCTGCTGTCATCGGAAAATGCCTTCCGCGTGGCTGCCGAAAGCGTGCAAGCATTGGGCGGCGCGGGTTACACGCTCGACTGGCCGGTCGAACGCTACATGCGCGATGCGAAGCTGCTCGACATTGGCGCGGGCACAAACGAGATACGCCGGATGCTGATCGGGCGCGAACTGATCGGAGCGGCGGGATGATCTGGCTGTATCTCTCCTCGCTTGCAATGTTCGCGACTGCGATCATCCATTCGATTGCCGGAGAGAAGCGTTTAATCTCTCCCTTGCTGGACAGCGGTGCAACCAAGTTTCTGGGGCCACAGCTTAGCGGGATCATGCGCGGAGCGTGGCATCTGACAAGTTTGTTCATGGTTCTGTTTGGGGTCGTTGTAGCCTGGCCTGGAATGCCTTCTGGCGCGTTGATTGCGATAGGCGCGGTCTGGTTGTTGATTGGCGTTGCAATTCTTGTCCGTTCGCGTGGGAGGCACCCTGGTTGGCCCACATTGTCGGTCGGTGGAGCTTTAGCCATCGTCGGAGCAATTCTATGACCGCACCCGTTCTCACATCCACCCTCGACCGCGAAGCGCCTGACACGAAGGCGCGATTTGCACACAACAAAACTCTGGCCGACGATCTGCGCTCTGCCGTTGCAGAAGCTGCGCTTGGCGGGCCGGAGCGCAGCCGCGAACGACACGTTTCACGCGGCAAATTGCTGCCTCGCGAGCGGGTGGAGCGCCTGCTCGACCCGGGCAGCCCGTTCCTCGAAATCGGCCAGCTTGCCGCCAATGGCATGTATGAAGGTGATATCAACGGCGCTTCGTTGATCTGCGGGATTGGGCGCGTGTCTGGCCGTCAGGTGATGATCGTGTGCAATGATGCCACCGTAAAAGGCGGCACTTATTATCCGCTGACGGTCAAGAAGCATCTGCGCGCGCAGGAAATCGCGCAGGAAAACCGCCTGCCCTGCATCTACCTCGTCGACAGCGGCGGCGCGAATTTGCCGCATCAGGCCGAGGTGTTTCCTGACCGCGATCATTTTGGTCGCATCTTCTTCAATCAGGCCAATATGTCCGCGCTGGGCATTCCGCAGATCGCCTGCGTTATGGGCAGCTGCACTGCGGGCGGGGCCTATGTGCCTGCCATGTCGGACGAGACGGTGATCGTGCGCAACCAGGGTACGATCTTCCTTGCCGGACCGCCGCTGGTGAAGGCCGCGACGGGCGAGGAAATCACCGCTGAAGATCTGGGCGGCGGCGATCTGCATGCCAAGAAATCAGGCGTGGTCGATCACCTTGCTGAAAATGACGAGCACGCGCTCACCATCGTGCGCGATATCGTCAGCCATCTGGGAGAGAACACAGGCGCGGCGAGCGATGTGGCGCTGAAAGACCCGCGCCCACCCAAATTTGATGCGGACGATCTGTATTCGATCATTCCCGATGATGTGCGTGCGCCTTACGATGTGAAGGAAGTGATCGCGCGGCTGGTGGACGGCAGCGAGTTCCACGAGTTCAAAGCCCATTATGGCAGCACTCTGGTGTGCGGTTTCGCGCATATCTGGGGTATGCCGGTGGCGATCCTCGCCAACAACGGCGTGCTGTTTTCTGAAAGCGCGCAAAAGGGCGCGCACTTCATCGAACTGGCGCAGCAACGCCGCATCCCTCTGCTGTTCCTGCAGAATATCTCAGGCTTTATGGTCGGCGGAAAGTATGAGGCTGAAGGCATCGCCAAACACGGCGCGAAGCTGGTGACGGCTGTGGCGACCGCCACGGTGCCCAAGGTTACGGTGGTGATCGGCGGTAGTTTTGGCGCTGGCAATTACGGCATGTGCGGGCGAGCCTATTCTCCGCGCTTCATGTTCACCTGGCCCAATGCCCGCATTTCTGTGATGGGCGGCGAGCAGGCTGCATCGGTTCTTGCGACGGTTCACCGCGATGCGGACTCATGGTCCGATGATGAGGCCGAGGCGTTCAAGGCTCCGATCCGCCAGAAATACGAGGACGAGGGCAACCCCTATTACGCCACCGCGCGGCTGTGGGATGACGGGGTGATCGATCCGGCACAAACCCGCGATGTTCTGGGCTTGGCCTTTGCAGCGACCCTCGAAGCTCCGATCCCCGATAAGCCGTCCTTCGGCGTGTTCCGGATGTGATAGGTGAAACCCTATCGCTTTCCCTTACGTAACTGCTAGTGCAGTGCCATTGGGGAGAGATCATTGCCGCATAACGAAACTCGCAGTCCGACCATTCTATCGCGCATCGTACGCCGGATCATCATCTGGATCTACGCATGGAAGGGCTGGAAGATTGAGGGCTCGCTGCCCAAGAGCATCAAGAAATTTGTGATTGCTGGTGCGCCGCACACGTCGAATTGGGACTTTGTGTTCTTCGCCGGTGCCACCCACAAGGAACAGGTGCAGCCCAATTTCATGGGCAAGCATACTCTGTTTCAGGGAATGATGCGCAACTTCATGTTCGATATGGGCGGCATCCCGATCGACCGTACCAAAAAAGCCAATGCGGTGGAGCAAGTGGCCGAAGTTTTTGCCCAGCGCGAAGAACTCGCTCTGGTGATTGCATGCGAGGGCACGCGCAGCTCTGACGGAACGTGGAAATCGGGTTTCTACAATATTGCGCAGGCTGCCGGTGTGCCGATCGTCCCAGCCTTTGCCGATAATGACACAATGACCATCGGGTTCGGCCCGCCTATGATCCCCAGCGGAAATTATGCCGAGGACTTGCTGAAATTGGCGCAATGGTTCCGCAGCAAAATTCCTGATCTTGAGCGCTACAAGGTGCTGGAGGCGCAGGCCAAAGCCCTGATTGCGGAGCAGATCGCTGGAAATGTGGCTAAATTGGGCGCCAAGAACACGTAATTGAGCGACTTTATCGCGAGAACATCGGCCTAGGCGCACAAGCTGTTGCAAAGAATTCAACATAGACGGGTTTAAGCTGGACCCAATCGACCCTAAATACTGTTGCAATATCAGGAGGGCCCCGTCGTCATGCCATTGGCACCCGAAGAAATTGCTGATCAACGCCGCCTGGCCGCTCACCGTGTGATGGAGCTGGTCGAGCAGCACGGCGAGGAAATTACCCTCGCGCGTCTGGCAGCAGAGGGGCCGTTGTCCGCCCGCAGGTTGGAGCAATTGTTCGAGGATGAGGCCGATCTGTTCGATGCCGTGGCAGAACTGTGGTTTGAACCCAAGATCGCGATCATGGAGGAGGTTTTAGGCTCAAACCTTCCCACCAACCGCAAGATGTACGAGTTCTTTGCGCGCCGTTTTGAAATGCAGCGCGCGCAATATCTGGCCGACCCGACCAGTTTTGCATTGATCTGTGAATTGGGTGCTGCCCGATTTGAACGAGTGCGTTCCTATGTCGATTTGGCCGACCATTATCTGTGCGAGATTATCGCGCAGGCCCAGGCTGACGGGTATTTTGCCGGCCTTGAGATTGATCAGACTCTGTCGCTGATCAACCAGATGGTGTCGAGCTACACACTTCCCGATGCGTTGATCTATATCGGCGATCGGCTGACCGAGGAAAAACTCGCTGCAATCATCGATACGATTTTCATCGGTCTGTCGGCCGAGGGCGGAGGATCGCGCGGTGTGAACACGCTGCGGATTGCGGGCAACCCCAGCTAACCAGTGCTCAATCGAACGTCCTAAGCATTGGGCGTAATCCGTATAATGCTGTCAGCTCGCGGGATCTGCCGCACCGGCACCGCCTTGATGTAGGCCTCCAACGCATCAATATCCGTGCCCGATTGCACCACATCTGTTCCCTCGGTCAACGCACTGAAGCTGTCGCCACCCTTGGCCAGGAAATTATTCGTGGTGACACGATATGTGCCATCCGGCTCAATCGGCTGATCGTTCAAAGACATCGAAACAATGCGGTCACCCAACGGGCGCGATGGGTCATAAGAGAAGCGGAAGCCTTGGGATGCGGCCAGATATTGCACCGGATCATCGCCTACAAATTGCTGTTCCAACACGCGCTTGATCTGCGCTCCGGTGAAGGTCTGGGTGATAAGTTCATTGTTGAAGGGCTGCGTGCGAGCAATATCGCCATAGGTCAGCGTCCCGTCTGCCGCAGGGACCAGCGAGGCGCGAATACCGAACGGGTTCATGAACGCAATCTGCGCCCCTGCCTCGCGAGTTGCCGCCAATTGTGCATCGGCAATCAAGCGTCCCAGCTCCTTGCCGCGGTTCACTTCATCGCCTGACCCCTTGTGCGCCGGGCCAGACAGCCTGCCAACTGGGCGTTGGGTGAATTCCTTGGCTGCTTCGGTGTAACGCGAAATGTAGGCGGCGATCTTTTCGTCTGGCGCAAAGCTGGGATAGCTGTCTACGTTCTCGATCCGCGCAACGGAGGATTGGTAAGGCTTCGACTGGACGATCACATTGCGCGCGGATTTGTTTTGTACATCGCCACGGGCAGGGTCGATCTCTAGGCGGATATCCGTCACCAGCATGCCGTAAACGCCTGCGCTAGTGAGAAGAAATTCGTGCCCGGGCTGGCTGCTGGGCCAGCGACAGACATAGGACCAGTGCGTGTGTCCAGACACCACGACATCGACGCGAGGATCAATTCCGGCAAGTATCTCGGCCAGCGGCCCTTCTGGCTCGCCGCAACCGTTGGGATCAGGATCGGCAAAGGTACGGATGCCTTGATGGATCATAACCACAATCGCATCGACACCCTGCTTATCAAGCGCTGCAACACCCCGATTGATGGCCTCTACTTCATCGCCGAAAACGATTCCCTCGATCCCACCAGGGGTAACCAGCTTATCAGTTCCCTTTAGGGTCAGGCCGACCATTCCCACAGACACTTCCCGCGGTCCTGCGCCAAAGCGTTTTATGGCGGTCGCAGGAAACAGGGTTGATCCGTCAGGAGTGATGACATTGGCAGCCAGATACTGGAAGCCCGCCCCCTTGAACGGCTCAATTTGACATGGGTCGCGATCATGCAGCTTGTCACAGCCACCGTTCTGCAAACGCAGCAATTCCTGCCATCCGCGATCAAATTCATGGTTGCCGACCGCGTTAAATTCGACACCTATGCGGCTGAGTACCTCAACCGCCGGTTCATCCAAATAGAGCGCAGAGGCCAATTGAGAGCCGCCGGTCATGTCACCGGCAGATACGGTCAAGCTGTGGGTCTGACCTTCGCGCAATGTGTCCAAAGCATTGGCCAACCAGGCACTTCCGCCAGCAGGAACTCTCGTGATCACATCTTCGCCGGAATTGTCCTTAGTGACAATAATGACCGATTGATTAGGGGCCTCCAAAGCTCCGTGAAAATCATTCAAGCCCAGGATCTGGATGGTCACAGGTTCAGGGCTGATGGCGGCAGTTGGGGTGCCCGGAGCGTCAACGGGTATGCTGGCACAGGCAGACAGCATCAGGCTGGCGGTGATGGCCGAAATCGCGGTGCGGGGAAGGGTCTTAATCATTTTCGCTTCATGCGCGGGGATGTTTACAAACTCAAGTCACAAGAGCGAACTGCCGCGCATTGCACCACATTGGGTTGCGGCATCAATTCTGGGCAATCGCTTGGGCTGCTGCATAGGCGCTCGCCCAGGCCCATTGGAAATTGTATCCGCCGAGCCAGCCCGTAACATCCACTGCCTCTCCGATGGCAAAGAGGCCGGGCAGTTTCTTGGCTTCCATCGTCTGGCTGGAAAGCTCGGCCGTGCTGATCCCGCCCGCGGTCACCTCTGCCTTGGCAAAGCCTTCGCTGCCATTGGGGTGGAACTGCCAGCCGCGCAAATTATCTTGGGCCCGGCGCAGCGATTTGTCCGGCAAATTGCCCAGATCGCCCGACAAATTCAGCCGCTCGGTCAAGACGGTCGCCAAGCGTTCGGACAAATGTTCGCGCAGCACGGTTTTGAAATTGACGCGCGGGTTGGCCTTCTTGGCCTCGATCAACCAATCGCCGGTTAGATCGGGCAGGAAGTTGATCGCCAGCGCATCTCCAGGCCGCCAATAGGACGAGATTTGCAAGATCGCTGGGCCGGACAGGCCGCGATGGGTGAACAGTGCCGCTTCGCGGAAGGTGGTCTTGTTGGCGGTGGCATCCACCGGCGCGGACACGCCCGACAGATCGCGGAACAGCACATCCTCTCCGCCCAATGTCAGCGGAACCAATGCGGGGCGTGGGTGAACCACTTTCAGGCCGAATTGACGCGCCAGATCATAGGCGAAATCGCTTGCCCCCATCTTGGGGATGGAAGGTCCGCCAGTTGCGATTACCAATGCGTGGCCGCCGTGCAAGGTACCGCTGCTGGTCACCAGAAACGCGCCGCCTTCGTGTGCTACTTCACTCACCAATTGCTCGGTCAAAATGGTCACATGGCCGCCATGCTGCTCGGCCTTGGCACATTCGCCCACCAACATATCGACGATCTGGGTCGAGCGTCCATCACAGAACAACTGGCCCAGAGTTTTTTCATGCCAAGCGATGCCGTGCCGATCGACCATGTCGATAAAGTCTTGCGGCGAATAGCGGGCCAGCGCGGATTTTGCGAAGTGCGGATTGGAGCTGAGATAATTGGCGGGTCCGGCATTGATATTGGTGAAATTGCACCGCCCACCGCCAGAAATTAGGATTTTCTTGCCTACCTTGTCGGCGCGCTCCAGCACCAACACGCGTTTGCCCTGTTGCCCGGCTATGGCCGCGCAAAACAGGCCGGCAGCGCCGCCGCCCAAGATGATTGCATCATATGTCAAAGCATGGCTCCGAATTTGGGCGCTCTATTCCGCCATAACTTCGCGCTGTTCTTTCAGCATCGCCCATCCGGCCAAGAACAGTCCGGCGAGCAACGGGCCAACAACGACGCCCGCAATACCCAAACTCGCGATGCCGCCCAGCGTAGTGACCAGAATGATCCAATCGGGAATGCCTGTGTCACGCCCCACCAAAATCGGTCGCAACGCATTGTCGACCATCCCGATGATGGCAACGCCCGATATGATGACCAAGATGCCTTCCCAAATGGCGCCAGTGGCCAGCAAATAGATCGCGACCGGTCCCCAGACGATTCCGGTGCCTACCGCTGGCAATAGCGCAAATATGCCCATCAAAACGCCGAACAGAGCAATCGAGGGCATGCCTACAATCCAGAACGTGACGGCACCCAACATGCCTTGTATCAATGCAACGATGCCAGTGCCTTTGATGGTGGCTCGGACAATTGCCAGGAAGCGTTCTGCCAGGCGGGTTGCGATCTGTTTGTTAACTGGCAGGGCCCGGACGATGGCCTTGCCGGTTTTCGTGCCGTCGCGCAGCAAGAAGAAGGTCACATACAGGCCAACGCCAAAGGCCAGAAACCAGCTCAAGGCCCCACCGCCAATGGCGACCGCCTGGCGAGCGATCAGCCCGGCGCTTTCTGTGGCCAACTCCTGCATCCGGACCTGCACCAGATCGAAATTGCCCAGACCATATCCGGCCAATGTTTCTTGGATCTGTCGAGGCAAAGCGGCAAAGATTTGGGCGAACCAGGCTGCGACATCAATCTCACCATTTTGGAACGCTTGGAATACACTGGCGGCCTCCTCCACCACTTTGGTGCCGACCCAAAATGCGGGGAGCAAAACAGCAAAGGTAATCACCAGCATCGTCGCACCAGCAGCGCGGTTGTGCGCGCCGGGCCATTTCGCCAGGATCCACTGGTGCAAGGGTTGGAACATGATGGCCGCCAATGTCGCCCACAACAAAGGGGCTGCAAACGGCAGGACGATGATTGTGACGCCCAAAGTCACCAAGGCCAAAAACAGCAGAAATCCAGTATGTTCGGTTGCGGTCGTACGTTCGGTCACATGCGTCTCTTTCTAACAAGCATTGCATTCTAGCAAGCTTTGCAGGGTCGTTTCTACCAGCGCTGGGCTTGTTCGGCCAATGCGAATTTCAAGCTCGCCAATATCATTCCGGCCGACACCAAAATAATGCTGCCAGCCCAGAACCAGTGGGGCAGCATCAGCGCTTCGGCCATTGCGCCAGTGTCCGACAGCATGATCTGCCCGCCAATATTGGCGCTTTGCGAGAACAAATAGTCCCAATCACGGAACATGCTCATCGCTGCCAATACGCCCATAAATTGCAGCGAGAACCGGACAATTCCTGCTGCTGCTCGCTGGGCTATCGCCACCAATAACAGGGCAATCAAAGGCAGCACGATCAGTCCCACCGGGCTGCGCACCCAAATGACAGTGGAGAGTGCCAGGGCGCCGGTCAGCGCATAAAGCGCGGGTCGCCAAAACTTTTGACGGCCGCTGGCGAGGATGAGAACAGACCCTATGATGCTCGGCCCCAGCGGACCTCCCGCCGCAATCATGGCCCGGTCAAAGCGCGAACTGCTGAACACGGTGCTTTCGGCATAGCCCGATCCGGTTGGCAGGATAACCAATCGTTCGAAATCATGGCCCAGCACCATAGCAGTCAATCCGTGGCCCATCTCGTGAAACCAGGTAGTCAGTATGGTGAAGGGATAGAGGATGTAATTGCCCAGCGGCAATGATGGCAAGGCCACCACCAGCACCGCAGCCAGAAACAATCGCCCAGTCTGCTCTTGAACAGAGCCAGGGCGCGTCAGAGTGCCTAACATAAGTGGCTGGCGCGATCAGACATCCAAATTGGCGACATTCAACGCATTGTCCTGAATAAACTCGCGGCGAGGCTCAACCACATCGCCCATCAGGCGGGTGAAGATCTCGTCCGTCACATCAGCGTCTTCGACCTTCACCTGCAGCAGGATGCGATTGTCTGGATCAAGTGTGGTCTCCCACAATTGCTCGGCATTCATTTCGCCCAGACCCTTGTAACGCGCGATCGACAGGCCTTTGCGCCCGGCCGCCAATACCGCTTCCAGCAATTGGGTGGGCCGCATGATGCCATCCACATGGATATGCGAATTGTTATCTTCGGCCTGCGCATCATCCTCAGAGGCAGGCTCCGGCTCAGCATCGGACATTTTGATCAATTGCGCCGGCTTGGCGTAAGCTTCCGCATGGGCGCCGGCCAGGCTGTGCAATTTGTGCGCTTCGGTGCTCGATAGGAAGCGTCCGTCAATTTCATGCACATCGGTCACGCCGCGCCACAGACGTTCAAACCGCACGGTGCGATCATCGCCAATGCTGACCGACCATTTTGCTTCGAGGTCGCCAAGACCTAGTCGCTCTGCAGCGAAATTCAGAGCCTTCTCGCGGGTCGCTGAATCCAGTGACGGGTCAAGTGCGCCCGACAATGCCATTTGCTCGATAATCGAATAATCATAGCGACGCGGGACAAAGCCCATCAGATTGCGCAATCGCAATGCATGATCCACCAACGCGCGCAAATCTTCTCCGCTGCGAGCACCTTCGCCAGTTTCGAGCATACGACCTTGCAGCCCGGCATCGACCAGATAGCGATCGAGCGCGCCGTCATCTTTCAGATAGACCTCGCTTCGTCCCTTCGCGACCTTGTACAGCGGTGGCTGAGCGATGAAGAGGTGCCCGTTCTTCACAATCTCGGGCATCTGACGGTGGAAGAAGGTGAGCAACAGCGTGCGAATATGCGCTCCGTCGACGTCAGCGTCGGTCATGATCACGATCTTGTGATAGCGCAGCTTCTCAAGGTCGAACTCATCGCGAATGCCCGTCCCCATCGCCTGAATCAGCGTGCCAACTTCTTTCGACGATATGATCCGGTCAAATCGGGCGCGCTCTACGTTCAGGATTTTACCTTTGAGCGGCAAGATCGCTTGAATCTTGCGATCACGGCCCTGTTTTGCCGATCCACCAGCGGAATCGCCCTCGACCAGGAACAGTTCGGCTTTGGTCGCGTCACGTTCCTGACAATCGGCCAGCTTGCCGGGCAGACTGGCGACGCTCATCGCGCCCTTGCGGCTCATTTCGCGAGCCTTGCGTGCGGCTTCGCGAGCGGCTGCGGCATCGATGATCTTTTGAATGATGGATTTTGCATCGGCTGGATTTTCTTCCAGCCATTCGCTCATCTTCTCACCCATCAGGCTTTCCAGCGGCTGACGCACTTCGGAAGACACCAACTTGTCTTTGGTCTGGCTGGAGAACTTGGGATCGGGCAATTTGACGCTGACAATCGCGCTCAACCCTTCGCGCATGTCCTCGCCCGACAAATTGACCTTTTCCTTCTTCATCAAGCCCGAACTGGTGGCGTAATTGTTAAGCGTGCGGGTCAGAGCCGCGCGGAAGGCCGCCAGATGGGTGCCGCCATCGCGCTGGGGAATGTTGTTGGTGAAGCACAATACGTTTTCGTAATAGCTGTCATTCCACTGCAACGAGACATCGATCCCGATGCCGTCCTTATTGGCCGAAACCGCAATCGGCTCTGCCACCAAAGGCTGCTTGTTGCGATCGAGATATTTGACGAAAGCCGCAATGCCGCCTTCATAAAACAGATCATGCTCGACAATTTCCTCGTGCCGCTTATCGCGCAGCAAGATGCGCACGCCGGAATTGAGGAAGGCGAGCTCGCGATAGCGATGCTCCAGCTTGTCAAAATCGAACTCGGTGACATTTTTGAAGGTCTCAGCCGAGGCTTTGAAAGTGACCCGCGTCCCTTTCTTGAAGCCATTGTCATCCGGGTTTTGCTCTACCTTGGGCGCATCGCCTGTGATCTCCAGCGGGCTGACCGCTTCGCCATATTCAAACCGCATCCAATGCGTTTTGCCATCGCGCCAAACTTCCAGCTCCAACCATTCCGACAGCGCATTGACCACCGAAACGCCCACGCCATGCAGGCCGCCTGATACTTTGTAGGCATTGTCTTCAGAGGTGTTTTCGAACTTACCACCGGCGTGCAATTGGGTCATGATGACCTCTGCCGCAGACACGCCTTCTCCCTTGTGCATGCCCACCGGAATGCCGCGACCATTATCTTCGACCGAGACCGATCCATCAGGGTTCAATTCGATCAAAACCAGATCGCAATGGCCCGCCAGCGCCTCGTCGATGGCATTGTCCGAAACCTCGAACACCATGTGGTGCAGGCCCGAACCATCGTCGGTGTCACCAATATACATGCCGGGCCGCTTGCGCACAGCATCCAAGCCTTTGAGAACTTTGATGGAATCGGCGCCATATTCGCCGCCCTGCTTCACTGGTGCAGTGCTTTGTTCGGGTGCATTTTCTGGGTTTTCACTCATAGCCTTTATATAGGCGCGCGGGGGTCGAATCCCAAGCTTTCACGGCAAAAGCCGGTGGGTTTTCCACCAATGCGATTTCCCAGTTTTGACAGGCTTGCGGCTGGCCCATGTATCGCTACACCTCGGCTCATGGAAAATGATCAAATTTGTTCGGCATTGGGCGCTGAATTCGGCAGTTTCAGTCAGGTGATGTCAGACTGGGCCAACGTGCAACCCGACAAGCTTGCTTTGCGCGATGAGGGCAGCGATCTGACATGGGCGCAGATGCACGACCGTATCGAGCGCATCGCCGCGCAACTGGTGGAAACCGGATTGGAGCGCGGTCAATCGGTCGCTATCTTGGGCAAATCCAACATCGCCTATGCTCTGGTGTTTCTGGCGGCGGTGCGCGCAGGAGGGGTTGCAGCGCCGCTGACGACCAGCGCCTCGGCTGCGCAGCTTGCAGGCATGGTGGCAGATTCAGGCGCCAAGCATCTGTTCATTGATGCGGCCAAATCCGCTGAACTTGGACCAGATTTTGCCTCGGGATTGACCCGCATCCAATTGGAAGAGGTAGGTGATTGGATGGCGCCTACCGGAACGCAGGCACCTGCGTTTGAGCCTGACCCCAAAGATGCGTTCAACATCATCTACTCCAGCGGAACAACCGGCATCCCCAAAGGCATCGTCCATTCGCACCAGATGCGTTGGCGGCAATTTCCTCCCACTGCGGCCAGCTATCTGAAATCCGGCCTTGAAGTGCGCTCGCTCGCCTCAACCCCGCTCTATTCCAACACCACTATGGTCGCGTTTCTGTCATGCCTGTTGGCTGGAGGAACATTGACCATCATGGGCAAATTCGATTGCGCGCGCTGGCTGGATCTGGCGCAAGGCCATCGGATCACCACCACCATGTTGGTTCCCGTGCAATATCAACGGCTGATGGATTATCCCGGCATTGACGATTACGATCTGTCTGCCCTCGCGTTGAAATATTGCACCTCGGCGCCGTTCTCGGCCGAGTTGAAGCGCGAAGTGCTCGACCGCATGCCGGGCGGCCTGGTCGAGATTTATTCGATGACCGAAGGCGGTGTCGTATGCCTGCTCGCGGCGCATGAATTTCCGGACAAACTGCACACCGTTGGTCGGCCGGCGCCGGGCAGCGAATTGAAGGTGTTGGACGATGAGGACAAGCCCGTCGCCATTGGCAGAGCGGGTAATCTGATCGGGCTCTCCAAGACCATGATGGCGGGGTATAAGAACCAGCCAGACAAAACGCGCGAGGCCTATTGGGTCGATCCTGAGACAGGCATTGCATGGCAGCGCATGGGCGATATCGGCCGGGTAGATGAAGATGGCTTTGTCGAATTGGTCGGGCGGGCAAAGGACATGATAATCTCGGGCGGGTTCAACATCTATCCGGTCGATCTGGAGGATGAACTGCTGAAAGAACAGGGCGTTAAAGAGGCAGCTGTGATTGGCATGCCGTCCAAAAACTGGGGTGAAACGCCGGTGGGCTTTGTGGTGTTGGATGGGGGCGATGCAGCAGCCGTTGATGCCATAATGGCGGCGGTCAATGCGCGTCTTGGCAAGACGCAGAGATTGGCGGCGCTTTTCAAAATAGAAGAGATGCCGCGCAGCCACATTGGGAAATTGCTCAAAACGCAATTGCGCGATCAGTTGGAAGCGCAAGGGGCTTCGTTCTAGTCCATCCATTTCTTGGATGAAAATGTCTGAGGCGCGATCACCGCCTCAGGGGGATGGAGGGGATTGGACAGGCGATCGCGCCTCAGAGTGGGTCTGGACAAGGGAGGATGCCTCAGACCAACCCGATCGTTGGCGCTTTTTGGTCCGTATGAACCCTTCTGCGCCCTAATCGGGGCAGCCAACCGTTCTTATGGGGGACGTTGAACAGCTGAACTTGCAAGGGTATTCGCGCCCAAGACGATTTTGGTTACACGCATCCGCAAACAATTGCGCAAAGGCGGGCCAACCCATCTGGACTTAGTGCGGTGTGCTCGCCAAAGCATGGACGCATGGACACTTCTCATCTCCCCGATTCCATCCTCATCGTCGACTTTGGTAGCCAGGTTACCCAGCTGATCGCGCGCCGCGTGCGCGAGGCCGGGGTCTATTCTGAAATCGCGCCCTTCAATGCCGCCGAAGAAGCTTTCCACCGGATGAAACCTAAGGGCATCATTTTATCGGGATCGCCCGCCAGCGTGCCCGATGATGGCAGCCCACGTGCACCGCAGATCATCTTTGACTGCGGCCTGCCGATCCTGGGCATTTGTTATGGCCAACAGGTCATGAGCCAGCAATTGGGCGGCGAAGTGCGGCCCGGGCACGAGACCGGAGATGGCGGCGAATTTGGCCGAGCCTATCTGACCGTGACCAAGTCTTGCGCTTTGTTCGATGGATTATGGGCCGAAGGCGAACGCCATCAGGTCTGGATGAGCCATGGCGACAAGGTCACGCAGTTCGCGCCCGGTTTTGAAATTGTCGCGACTTCCGATGGGGCACCTTTTGCGGTGATCGCGGACGAGAGCCGCCAATATTACGGCACGCAATTCCATCCCGAAGTGGTCCACACGCCCGATGGGGCCAAGCTGCTCGCCAATTTTGTGCATAAGGTGTGCGGGCTGGCCGGGGATTGGACCATGGCCGCCTATCGCGACACCAAAGTCGCGGAGATCCGCAACCAAGTGGGTGACGGGAAAGTGATCTGCGGATTGTCCGGCGGGGTCGACAGCTCGGTCGCGGCGATATTGATCCATGAAGCCATCGGCGATCAACTGACCTGCGTCTTTGTTGACCACGGATTGCTGCGTTTGAACGAGCGCGAACAAGTCGAGAGCCTATTCCGAGACCACTACAACATCCCGCTGGTCGTCGTGGATGCAGAAGAGCGCTTCATGGCAGGGTTGGACGGCGTGTCTGACCCCGAAAAAAAGCGCAAATTCATCGGCGGTGAATTTATTGCCGTGTTCGAGGAAGAGGCCAACAAACTGGGCGGGGCAGACTTCCTCGCGCAGGGGACGCTCTATCCCGACGTGATCGAAAGCGTCAGCTTCACCGGTGGGCCATCGGTAACGATCAAAAGCCACCACAATGTCGGCGGCCTGCCCGAGCGGATGAATATGGAACTGGTCGAACCGCTGCGTGAATTGTTCAAGGACGAGGTGCGCGCGCTGGGCCGCGAGCTGGGTCTCAATGAACAATTTGTCGGGCGGCACCCGTTCCCCGGACCGGGCCTTGCCATTCGCATTCCGGGTGAAGTGAACAAGGAACGCTGCGATATCCTGCGCAAGGCTGATGCGATCTATCTCGAAGAAATCCGCAACGCCGGATTGTATGATGCCATTTGGCAGGCCTTTGCTGTGCTGTTGCCGGTAAAAACCGTGGGCGTGATGGGCGATCATCGCACCTATGACAGCGTGTGCGGGTTACGCGCAGTGACCAGCACCGACGGCATGACGGCCGATGTCTATCCGTTTGACGCCAGCTTTTTGACCGGCTGCGCGACCCGCATCGTCAACGAGGTGCAAGGCATCAACCGCGTGGTTTATGATTACACGTCAAAACCGCCGGGCACGATCGAGTGGGAGTGATGGTCCCAATGGCCGGCTAGATGCCCACGATCTTTACCCATGCGATTGTTCCTCTAGCCTGTGCCGCTGCGGCCGGGCGCGGTGTGATCTCGCCGAACCTTGCCGTTGCAGGTGCGGTTCTGGCAATCCTGCCTGACGCGGATGTGATCGGGTTCCGGCTTGGTATCGAGTATGCGGATGATTGGGGGCATCGAGGCGCGACCCATTCGCTTGTATTTGCCGGCTTGTTCGCGGCGGCCATTTCGCTGGTATGGAGGGAGGCGCGCAGCCTCAGCGGTTGGCTTTTTCTCGCTTTGTCGATGGCGAGCCATGGATTGTTGGATACGCTGACCGACGGTGGGTTGGGTGCAGCCCTGTGGTGGCCCTTCAGCGATGCGCGTATCTTCGCGCCGGAAGCGCCCATTCGCGTTTCTCCTATCGGTACGAATTTCTTCTCTGCTCGCGGACTTGAAACGATCTTGAGCGAGCTCCTCTGGATTTGGGTGCCCCTCGGTTTCCTGGCCATTTCGGGTTGGGGAGTAAGGCATGCACCTCGATCTCGGTTCTGATCCGCGCGCGGATATTCTCCGCCGCCTTCACGCAGCGCTGATTGAGCGCTTCGGACGCATCATTCGCCCGCCGGACAAGCGCCGCAGCCCAGAATGGGTGCTGGTGCATGGTGTTATCGGTGCGCAGACCAAGACGGCAGCTTCCAATGCCTCCACAGATGGGCTTCTGGCTGAATTTGGCAGCTGGGACGCGGTGGCTGCTGTGCCGGTTCCTGAGCTGGAGGCCAGATTGCAGCGCCAGACCTTCCCCAGCGTAGCCGCCAGGCGCCTGTCGCAATGTCTCAACGCAATCATCGCGCAGCGCGGCAGTGTCGATTTGCGTCATCTATCCAACCTGCCCCTAGCAGAAGCGATGGCATGGCTGGAAACGCTGCCGGGGGTGGCGCGAAAGAACTCGGCTGGGGTCATGAATGCCTCGACCCTGGATCGCAAAGCCATGGTGATTGACGGCCATCATCGCCGGATCATGCAGCGCATGGGCGTGGTCCCGCCAAAAGCGGACACGGCAAAAGTCTATGACGCGCTGATGCAAATCCTGCCGGAAGAATGGAGCGCGCAGGATATGGACGAACACCATTTGCTATTGAAGAAGCTGGGCCAAAGCCATTGCCGCCCGCGCCAGCCTGAATGCGATCAATGCCCGGCCAAGCCCGATTGCGATACGGGCAAGCATCACCCGTAAATTTCTGCATAGACTGACGCTACGGCGAGGCAGCTTTGTCGCGAACCTTACCAAAAGCGCACTTGCAAGCGGCGCGATTCTTCGCAATCCCTGCGCTCAAGTTAGTTTCAAAGAGGACCCAAGACATGAAAACAGCCATCACCGAAATGTTCGGCATCCAGCACCCCATCATTCAGGGCGGGATGCATTATGTCGGCTTTGCAGAGATGGCTGCGGCTGTTTCAAACGCTGGCGGATTGGGGATCATCACCGCTCTTACCCAGAAAACACCAGCTGATCTGGCCAATGAAATTGCCCGCTGCAAGGATATGACGGACAAACCGATTGGCGTGAATGTGACCTTCTTGCCAACGGTAAACGCGCCCGACTATCCGGCCATTATCAAGACGATTATCGATGGCGGCGTGTCGGTTGTGGAAACCGCAGGCAATAATCCGGTGGCGGTTCTGCCCTATTTAAAAGATGCCGGGATCAAGGTGATCCACAAATGCACAGCCGTGCGTCATGCGCTCAAGGCGCAATCGATTGGCTGCGATGCGGTTTCGGTCGACGGGTTCGAGTGCGGTGGCCACCCCGGCGAAGACGATATTCCCAATATGATCCTGCTGCCACGCGCGGCTGACGAGTTGGAGATTCCGTTCGTTTCATCAGGCGGTATGGCCGATGGGCGCTCGCTCGTCGCAAGTCTGGCCATGGGCGCACAGGGCATGAACATGGGCACTCGCTTCATTGCCACCCAGGAAGCACCGGTTCACGAGAACGTGAAGAAAGCCATCGTTGCGGCAAGCGAATTGGACACGCGACTGGTTATGCGACCGCTGCGCAACACTGAACGGGTGATGACAAACGATGCGGTCGAAGAGCTTCTGCGGATCGAAAAAGAGAAGGGCGACGATCTGAAGTTCGAGGACGTGATCGAACAGGTCGCAGGCGTCTATCCGCGCATCATGATGGAAGGCGAAATGGACGCAGGCGCATGGAGCTGCGGCATGGTTGCGGGCCTCATCAATGATGTCCCGACCTGTCAGGAATTGATCGACCGGATTATGGCGGAAGCTGACGCTATTCTTGACCGGATGAACGGCATGGCCAAGGCCTGAACTGAAAATTCAATAAGCAGCAGCAAGGCAGTGTATGGGCAGGCCGATAAAGGACGCCCTGCACCGCCACGCGCCTGACCGTCAGGCTGCGTTAGCTGTTGTCTTCGACCCGTGTGTAGGGGACGAAGTCATCAAAAAAGACATTGCCCGCGTAAAAGCCGTTGAACCGGTCAATCTTGGTCACCTGATCCAGGCGGCACAAATCTGACGATCCAAACTTGCGGGTAACCAGCACGTCATCATCATCGATGTCTTCGGGATGCTTGGTGCGTTGGACATAGATTGTGTCGCCGCGGCCATAGACGAAGGCCGTCCCGTCAATCGTGCGCATGCGATTGCTGACATGCCGGCGGATACAGCGCTGCGGCTCACCTGCTTCGCGTCCTTCGAGCAATTCGGCCAGTTCTTCTTCGCCGCTTTTCTTCTTCTTGGCCTCAGCCGGAGAAGCGACCAGAGCGATCGCCAGCGCGGCGGCAGTGGCGATAACGCCCAATGCGGTGTGCTGGGAGGCCCGGTTCAGGGATTGCTTGGCGATAGACATGGCGAATCTCCTTAAGTTGAACGAACAAGGTATCACAGCCACCTGAATTTTGCCTGACTCGCGCAAATTGCCTCAATCACAAGATATCAGCCAAGGTGGCTCGCGCCGTGCTTTGCAAGCATTAGCTCGCGTCTGCAGGGCCGCCTTTGAGCACAAACCGGCGATCGCAATATCCGCAATCGACAAAGCCATGCTCGTCAATTTCCAGAAAAACACGCGGGTGGCCAAGGGCCGCCGGACGATAGTTAGTGCCGCCGCGGATGTCGCTGGCGCCGTCGCAGCTGACTCGCTTTGTTTCGACCAGAATCACTTCGGGAGGTGCGTTGTTCATGATGCCAAGGGCGTTAATCGCGGCGCGCCCGCATTGCAATCCTGCCGGTGAATTGTTCCGCATTGGAACGAGCGATAATCGCCAATTAGCTGCATCCGTTTTGACCTTGCACGGCATTGGTCCTAGGGGCTTGCGATATGAGCACACCACCAGCCATTCGCATCGAAAATTTGGTCAAACGTTACGCTGCACCTGATGGCGGAGAAGGTAAGCTGGCGTTGAACGGCGTCAGCTTTGATGTGCCGCAGGGAGGCATTTTTGGCCTGCTGGGACCCAATGGTGCGGGCAAATCGACCCTGATCAATATCTTGGCCGGATTGGTGACCAAGACGGCGGGTTCGGCCGAGATATGGGGCTTTGACATTGATGAGCAGCGCCGCAATGCGAAGCGCGCCATCGGCATTGTCCCGCAGGAAATCGTTTTTGATCCCTTCTTCACGCCCTACGAAGTGCTGGAAAACCAAGCGGGCTTTTATGGCATTGCCAAACATCTGCGCCGCAGCGAGGAATTGCTGGAGGCGGTGCGCTTGGCGGATAAGCGCGATGCCTACGCCCGGACATTGTCGGGGGGCATGAAACGCCGCCTGCTGGTGGCCAAAGCGATGGTTCACACTCCGCCCATATTGGTGCTCGACGAACCCACTGCGGGTGTCGATGTCGAATTGCGCCGCCAATTGTGGGAGCTGGTGACGGCCTTGAATGATGACGGCGTAACCGTAGTTTTGACGACCCACTATCTGGAAGAGGCCGAGCAGCTGTGCGACCGGATTGCGATCATCAATCACGGCGAATGCATCGCCAATAAGCCCACCCGCGAATTGGTCGACATGGCGCGGGAGAAAATCGTCGCGGTTACGGTTGATAGTGATCTGGCCACAATTCCTCAGCATGACGCATTTACCAAAGTTGAGATGGCTGGCGAGCGCGGAGTGGAGGTGACCTATAACAAGGATCAACTGACCGCTGGGCAAGTGCTCGCAATTTTGCAGGAACAGGGCCTGACCGTTCAGGATGTGACCACGCGAGAGGCTGATCTGGAAGATGTGTTCGTCCAGCTGACAGGTGGTTAAGCGCGCTTTATGATACGGTAGGGATCGCACTGAACTGGATATGGGATATCGACTAATTGTCGCCGATTTTGGATAGACTGCCGATCTACAAACTTGCCGTTCAATTGCGGCTGTGGCGCATTGTTTCCGGTTCACCATAGCGCACTGTTGCTGGATCCAACCGCCACTTGCGGTGGCCTTGGCGCATAATCGTGTGACCGCAATGTTTGCATCGTCCGCTAAATTGCTTGCCCGTCCAAACAACCTTGCGTCGATTGGGTCTGTGCCGATTGATCAGGCATGTCAGCCTGCTGAGGATCTGCATAGGCCCTCCTTATCTAAACCAACCGCCTGAAAGCTGCCCTTTTGCATCGAGCAGATGATCGCACAGGACCCTTGGTAAGTCCGATTAAAAGCCTGAAATGCGGCTCAGCCAGATTGCGACTTTTTGCCTGGTGTTGATCGCCGGCCCGCATGCCTGGCTATTGCAGCGACCATCTTGCCCTGCATGCCATCTATCGCCATGAGGTCGATATGAGTGATGTACAACATGACGTGCTGGTGATTGGATCGGGGGCTGCGGGCCTGACGGCGGCATTGGCGCTGGCCGAGCACAAAAAGGTGCTGGTCCTGGCCAAGGGATCGCTGACCGGTGGCTCAACCGCTTGGGCGCAAGGCGGAATTGCTGCTGTGCTGGATGCAGGCGATACATTCGACAATCACGTGCGCGATACCATGGTTGCGGGCGCTGGCCTGAACCGGCTTGAGACGGTTGAATTTGTGATCGAGCAAGCGCCCCAAAGTATCGACCGTCTGTGCGAGCTTGGCGTACCGTTCAATCGTGACGAAGACGCTTTGCATCTGACCCGCGAAGGTGGCCACAGCCATCGCCGTATTGTCCATGTTGATGATGCGACCGGCTGGGCGGTGCAAGAAGCGTTGCTGAATGCAGCCAACGCCAATCCCAACATCACCATGTTGCCCGGGCGCAGCTGTATCGATCTGATCACGGGTCGTAATGCCGAAAAATACTCTGGTGATGGCCGTATCTGGGGCGCCTATGCCCTTAACGAGGAAACCGGCCAGGTGGAAAGCCATCTTGCACGGGCAACTGTGCTGGCGGCAGGGGGAGCGGGGCGCTGTTACCTTTTCTCTACTGCGCCCCGCGGGGCAACTGGCGATGGAATTGCCATGGCTTGGCGCGCTGGTGCGCGGGTCTCCAATATGGAGATGATGCAGTTTCACCCGACCTGCCTTTACAATCTTGAGGTCAAGAATTTCCTGATCACCGAGGCCGTTCGGGGCGAGGGCGGTCATTTGCTCCACCCGGAAACCGGCCACCGCTTCATGGCGGATTACGATCCGGAACGCATGGAGTTGGCTCCGCGTGATGTCGTGGCACGCGCAATTGATGACCAGATCAAACGCTTTGGCCTCGATTATGTCCATCTCGACATCAGCCACCAGCCGCCCGAATTTGTGCGCGAACATTTCCCCACGATCTATGACAAGCTGATCGGGCTGGGGATCGACATGACCAAGGGTCCGATCCCGGTCGTGCCGGCCCAGCATTACACCTGCGGCGGTGTTCTGGTGGAGCTGGATGCCCGCACCGATCTGCCCGGCCTGTGGGCGGCGGGCGAATGCACCGAAAGCGGATTGCACGGCGCCAACCGGCTGGCTTCAAACTCGCTGTTGGAATGCTTTGTCTTTGGCGAGGCGGCCGCGCGTGATATTCTGGCCCATTGGGACGAATTGAGCGATCCGCCTTCGATCCGCGAATGGGACGCCACCCGCGTTTCGGATTCGGACGAGCAAGTGGTGATCAAGCAAAATTGGACCGAGATTCGCCGCTTCATGTGGAACTATGTCGGGATCGTGCGCACCACCAAACGGTTGGAGCGCGCCGCCAACCGGATCCGCCTGCTGCAAGAAGAGGTGGAGGATTATTACGGCAGTTTTGTCGTCACCACCGATCTGATCGAGTTGAGAAACCTTCTGCAGGCCGCCGAGCTGATCGTCAAATCAGCGCTTGATCGGCATGAGAGCCGGGGGCTGCACTATATTTTGGATTATCCCACAACCGATGAGATCGCGCGAGACACGGTGCTAGTGCCTTAGGGACGGGTTTTTGGTGTTGGGTGGGGACGTCTAGTGCTCTTGCTTCCACAAACCGCCAAGAACACCGATGACGATGGCGATACCAATCGCCCACGGGAAGATCGTGTGAACAAGGATTGGCATGCCTGACACTGCGAAACCGAATGCAGTCAAAATAAAGCCGATCGGTAACCCAACGATTACGAACACAAGGAATCGGATAAACGAGAATTGTGCGTGCATTGCGTTAGTTCCCACTATCCGACGTCGGATCAGCAATCTTGAGTGCATCACGGGCGTCCTGCAATCCAAGGAAGATCTCTTCAACAGGTTGTCCGAAGATAACAGCAAAGCGAAAGGCCAGCGAAAGGCTCGGATCGTGCCTACCAGCTTCAACCGCGTTGACGGTTTGACGGGACACGTCGAGCATATCCGCCAGTTCCGCCTGTGACATTTTGCGTTCCGCACGCAAGACACGCAGCCTGTTGTTCATTTGCCAACACCGTCATTTTCTTCAGTCGACGAGGATTCCAGCGCGATCTTGCGCCCAGCAAGAATGACGCGAATGGTAAATCCAATCACCATGGGCATTAAAGTCGCGAAACCCAATATCGGGCTCTGTGGAAACAGGAACATGGCGGTCATTCCGCACACAACCCCGGCTCCAAAGCCGACGGCCAAGGCTTCATATTGCATCTGCCTGAGCATTTCATCAGCTTCGCGCAACATCTTGAGGTATGCCTTCACAAACAGCGCGCCCGGGATCGTTGAGGCAAGTAAAAGTGCCAAGACAAATGGCTCGGGAACTTGAGTAAATTGCCTCATCAAATTTGCGCCAACCAGAAGGCCCATCCATGCAAATGCGAAACTGTTCACTCTCTTCTCGTTTGCCCTGTCCGTTTCACGCATGCCTTGCCACTTCAGTGCGCTAAACCAGCTTGTTCGACCGGCTTTTCTGCTTCCATCTTCCTTTGTCATTCAATGCTCCATAAAACCTGGGATATTCCATCATGATAGATGGCAGATGATCTTGTCTTTATGTAAAACAAGCTTTACAAAAACTGATATGGCCATGCGACAGATAAATGTCAAGTATGTTTGTCATTATGGCAAATAAATGCGTCACTCGCGATGAGGTGGGCCTGACTGATGGTGAATCAGTGAACAACGGCTAAGCGCCTAAGTGACAAACCCCACGCTGTGCTACGGGCGGCGCGGTTGGTAGAGCATTTGCATGTCTTGGCTCGGCTCCTTCCCTCTGCGTTTCACCACGCGATTTTTGGGCGAAAATGGCCGCACAGTTTTTTCGCCCTTGTACAGTGTGCCAGGTGTGTCAGGCACGGGTGGGTTAGGCTCGCCAAACGGCGTTTAGGGCTGAGTATTTCGAACGGCGCGTAGTGTCGCATGAGCGGCTGCCCGCACGCAGCGAAACGTGTGAAGTGAGTACGGAGCGGGAATATCGCAACGAGGACGTGATTCGGAAACAAAAAACACCAACCCACCTTCCCTTACGTCATCTTGTTCTGCTGTGGCTGCATGGTATCGCTGCGCGAACACAATTGCGGAACAGGATCGTTATGCCCGAAATCACAGCCAATAATCTCACCCTGCATTATGACGAGCACGGCGATCCATCTCATCCGGTCATCCTACTGGTGATGGGTTTGGGAGCGCAGATGGTCTTGTGGCCAGAAGAACTGGTCGAAGCGTTGGTGGCCAAGGGTTATCGCGTGATTCGCTATGACAATCGTGACATCGGGCTGAGTCAGAAATTTGACGGAGCGAGAGCGCCAGGCATCAAGATGCAGGTGATCCGCAAGCTGATCGGCTGGCCCGCACGGGTACCCTATTCGCTGAAGGATATGGCTGATGACGGCATTGGCGTTCTGGATGCTTTGAATATTGACAAGGCGCATATTGTTGGCGCGTCGATGGGCGGTATGATCGCGCAATTGATGGCAATTCATCATGGCCACCGGATGCTTTCCCTCACATCCATTATGTCGACCACGGGGAACGCTAAACTGCCGCAAGCAGACAAGCAGGCGATCGAGACGCTAACTGCGCCAATCCAATCCACGGAAGAAGAATGGCTGATCGAACATGGCATTGCCATTCAGCGTGCCATCGGCAGCCCCGGCTTTACGCCTGATCCAGAACGGCAGCGCGCCCGTGTCACGCAAACGATCAGGCGCAGCGTTTACCCGGCAGGATTGCCGCGCCAGCTGGCCGCCATAATTGATGATGGCGACCGCACGAAACGCTTGGCTGGTGTCACTGTGCCCACCTTGGTTCTGCATGGTGAGGGAGACCCTCTGGTTAAGGTGGAGGCCGGGCGCGCCACGGCGGAGGCTATTCCAGATGCAAAATTGGTCACGATCCCAGGGTGGGGCCACGATTTGCCTCAAGAATTGATAGGACGCCTGGCCGACGAGATTACGGCGCATGCTGGCGCGTCCACGGCGGGTTAGCCTGTAGGGGGCCTGAAGGGGCTGCGGCCAGCCCTTATCCTTGCGATTTGTGCCTCGTCATCGCCGCATTGGGTTGAGATCAGCAGACTTGCCTAGCTGGTGTATGGCCGCGCTATGCCGATTCGTCGCTCGCCCTGCTCAGCGCAGCATAGGAGCCATAGCTGGCGACCAGAAAGGGCACGGCATAGGTCATTGCCAATTTCCACCAATTGATGGCTGATCCGGCCAGAATCGCATCACCCTGGTTGATCGCAACCAAGATGCTGCCGACCAAAATTGCGACGATTACCGATCGGCGAATCGATTCGGCGCTCAGGCAATTATCCAATGCTTTCCGATTGATCAGTGCCATGCTTCCCAGCGCCCTTTATGATTCAAAAATTGCGCCGCATGATTCGAATGATTCAAAGGCCCAATTTGCTGCTTATCCCAACAAAAATTTTTTCGCAGATTCATTTTAGGGCTTGCGCTGGTCAAAACCCAAGCTCTCTCCACGCGTCGCTGCGTTGCAGCAAGGTAATACACCTGCCTCAAAGATCGAATTTCGACATTTTATTTTGATTAACCCTCTTGCGCATTTGGCGGCTGTGATTCACTATCTAGTGGTTCCAAAGGCAGGGGCACCTACTAGACCTAGTTTTTAAAGGGCGCAGACACCATATCTGCGAACGGGGGAAGATTCGGTCGCGAAGAAGTGCATTAGCAACGGATCTGTGGGCAAAAGCGGGATAAATAATTCACCGCTGGCCCTCAGAAATTGCTAGGTGAGGGGTGCTCTACTGAGTCGAACACATGCGGAACACCGCAGCGCATACTGCGCGGGGCACGGGCAACAGAAGAGAGCGAAAAAAATAATGGAATTACGGACTGGGGACGAAGCAGCGATGGGTCTTGAGCAGGATTTGGATAGTGCGCCCGATGCCGGCGCTGCTGCTGCAAAAGTTGGCCGCAAGCCCGCTGCTAAGCACGCCACTGGGTCTGTAACTGGGGGCGCAAAGGATGATAAAGCTGTGAGCATGGAAAAGGCCGATAAGGGTTCTGAAGAACTCGTCGCGGAAAAAGCAGGTGAAGCATTGGCTGGCGCTATGGCTGAAGTCGCCAAATCGGCTGCCAAATCTGATGCAGGCGATGACACCAAGAAGGTCAATGACCGCCGCTTTACCGTTACAACCGATGAATCGCGCAATGCCTTTCTGACCGATTTCGGCAAAGACACATTGATCGATCGCTATTTGCTGCCGGGCGAAGATTTCCAAGATCTGTTTGCGCGCGTGGCGGACGCCTATGCCGATGATCAGGATCACGCGCAGCGGCTGTATGATTACATTTCGAACCTGTGGTTCATGCCGGCAACACCGGTATTGTCCAATGGCGGCACCAATCGCGGCCTGCCGATCAGCTGCTATCTCAATTCGGTATCAGACAGCCTGGATGGCATTGTTGGCACCTGGAACGAAAATGTGTGGTTGGCGTCGAAAGGCGGCGGCATCGGCACCTATTGGGGCAATGTTCGCGGGATTGGCGAGCCGGTAGGCCTTAACGGCAAGACCAGCGGCATCATTCCTTTCGTTCGGGTGATGGATTCGCTGACGCTGGCAATTTCGCAAGGCTCTTTGCGTCGCGGCTCGGCCGCTTGTTATCTGGATGTGTCGCACCCGGAAATTGAGGAATTCCTCGAAATCCGCAAACCTTCGGGCGACTTTAACCGCAAGGCTTTGAACCTGCACCACGGCGTGCTGCTGACCGACGATTTTATGGAAGCGGTCCGCAATGGTGACGAGTTTGAACTCAAATCGCCCAAAACCGGCGAAGTGCGCGGCACTGTTGATGCGCGTTCTCTGTTCCAGAAGCTGGTTGAAACCCGGCTTGCCACGGGCGAGCCCTATATCGTGTTCAACGACACGGTGAACCGCATGATGCCCAAACATCACCGCGATCTGGGCTTGAAGGTTTCCACCTCCAATCTGTGCAGCGAAATCACCCTGCCAACCGGCATTGACCATCTGGGCAATGACCGCACAGCTGTGTGCTGCCTGTCTTCTCTCAATATCGAGAAGTGGGATGAGTGGAACACCGACAAGACCTTTATCGAAGACGTCATGCGCTTCCTCGACAATGTGCTGCAGGACTATATCGACCGTGCGCCCGATGAAATGGCGCGCGCGAAATATTCAGCCGAGCGCGAGCGTTCGGTTGGCCTGGGCGTGATGGGCTTCCACTCGTTCCTCCAGTCCAAGAGCATCGGCTTCGAAAGCCCGATGGCCAAGGTTTGGAACCTGAAGATGTTCAAGCATATTCAGGGCAAGGCATCAGAGGCATCCATGCTGCTGGCGCAAGAACGCGGCGCCTGCCCCGATGCAGAAGAAATGGGCGCGATGGAGCGGTTCAGCTGCAAGATGGCGATCGCACCGACCGCGTCGATCTCGATCATTTGTGGCGGTACCAGCGCCTGTATCGAACCGATCCCGGCCAATATCTACACCCACAAAACCTTGTCGGGCAGCTTTATCGTCAAGAATCCTTATCTGGAAAAGATTCTGCGCGAGAAGAGCAAGGATTCCACCAATGTGTGGAATTCGATCCTGGAAAATGGCGGCAGCGTCCAGCACCTCGATTTCCTGACGGTGGAAGAAAAGGCGACCTTCAAGACCAGCTTTGAAATCGACCAGCGGTGGCTGCTCGAATTTGCTGCTGACCGCGCTCCCTTTATCGATCAGGCGCAATCGCTGAACCTGTTCATTCCGGCCGATGTCGACAAGTGGGATCTGATGATGCTTCACTTCCAGGCATGGGAAAAAGGCATCAAATCGCTGTATTATCTCCGCTCCAAATCAATCCAGCGGGCTGGCTTCGCCGGCGGGGTGGAGGCGGATAACACATCCGATGCTCCAGAGATTGAATTGAAAGCCGAATTGGGCGTGCAGCAAACCGACTATGAGGAATGCCTCAGCTGTCAGTGAGACACGCACTGCTTTCCATATGCATTACCCAAAGTCCTCGTGAGCACATGCTCTCGGGGGCTTTTCTTTCGCAAGACGGGCATTTGATATGACCCTTGGCCTGTTCCTCCCTTTGCTGCTCGCGCTTATCGCCTTGACCGAGGTCCCGCTTTTCTTAAGCTGGCGAGCCAAGGGAATCGTGTCGGAAACCGCATTTCCGATCATGGCGATTGCATCGGTTGCACTGCCTTTCATCGCCTATGTGGCTCTCAATCTGATCAGGCCCGAATGGGGTGCGATAGAGGTGTTTTGATGAACAAGAAAATTCTTGCCCTTGCTGCGATAACATTGACCCTATCCGCCTGCGCGTCACAAATTGATGCGGGCGTTGCGACCGGCGGCGATACGCCCGGCTTCCTGTGGGGATTGTGGCACGGCTTCATCTTCCCCTTTGCCTGGATCGGATCATTGTTTGATCCCGACATTGCCGTCTACGCCGTTCCCAACAATGGCGGCTGGTATGACTTCGGGTTTTTCCTGGGAGTCACCGTCCTGGGCGGCGGCAGCTGGTTCAGTTCGAAAAAGCGCAGCAAGAAATAGCCGCCATCATTACGCGCTGAGCGCTTCTTGATGCCCCGCTTCGATCAGTTCGACGCGGTTGCGCCCGGCACGCTTGGCGCTGTAAAGCGCGGCATCGGCCATCTCGATGATGTCTTCCAAGGTCAGATCAATCGTCACCGGCACCACGGCGACACCCACGCTGGTTGTCACCAGAGGCGCATCTTGCGTGCGGCCCGGCAAATCCAAAATCGCTTGTCGTAAATTCTCGGCCAGATTGTGCGCATGGCGAACGCTTTTCACCCGTACGGCGCCGATAAATTCTTCGCCGCCATAGCGCGCCACCAACCCGGTGTTTTCAGCAAAGACCTTGCGCAAGGTGCCGCCCACTGTCCGCAAACAATGGTCGCCCGCCTGATGACCGTGGCGATCGTTGAATGCCTTGAACTGGTCCAGATCGATCATCATCAAAGCCATTAATCCAGTGTCGGCAGGTTTGACCGTCCTGCCACCTTCCTTGAAGGCCCGCTCGAAATAACGGCGGTTGTGCATGCCGGTCAGCGAGTCTCTTTCTGACAGTTCGCGCAGCATCCGGTTGGCTTCCACCAATTCTTCCGATGCCAATCGGTGGCGCGTGGCGAGCAGGAAGTTGCGCTGGCGCAGCAATTCAGAACGATAAGCCACCGGCATTGTGGCTGCCAAGACCAAAATCAGCGTGGTCAAAAAGTCCACTTGGCTGGCAAATTGCGCGAGCCCGTGCCCCAGTACGATGGCAATGACGGCAACAATATAGCTGGCATTATAGCCGATCATGCCGCGCATCGAATAGGGAATGATGACATTGCTGACCCCCAGCAACAGGGCCGTCGCCAGATAATATTGGGCAGCTGTTGTTGCGGGCAAATGGCTGGCCAGATGGATCAGCACCCCGGCGAAAGCGATCTGCGATACAGCCAGGCACCATGTCATCACCTTGACCCGCTGCAATTTGATCGAAAGCAGGCCCAGCAAAGTGACGGGCAGGATAAAGGTCGTGCGCAGCACAAATCCGTCCAGCGCGAGGGTCGGGCTTACCCAATAATCGATGAATGTTGATGCAAGGCCAATCGCCAGCCCCAACAACAGCAGGAATTTCCCCTCGCGATACAGCCGCTCGCGCACATGGCTGTTGTAATCTTGCTGAACCTCTTTGGGCCAGGCAGACGAAGGCGCACCGGTCGCCACGATGCGATCGATCTTTGTCGCCTGACTTTCCAGCAGGTCGGTGTGAAGCAATGCTACCATTACTCGCACGTGATACTATGGCTTCTTTAACGACCCGTTATTGTTGAATTTAAAGCGTCTTAAGCATGCTGTCTGGCGCTGTGAGCGTGGCCGCATCATTCGTTCCGAATGTGCAAATGTTAATCTGAATTTTTGCCGGCCAAGCGGCGAAATGTGTGACAATAATGCGCCCCTGCCGCTGCTGCTCCCACAATCTGCGCGGACTGTTGAAAATTCCGCACGCTTTTGCCGGTCTTATCCCCGCATTATCCCTTTGGCTTGCTATCGAATCACGGCTATGATTCCCTATATTGGCAATTCACGCTCATTCCGGAGAACCACAAGATGTCGTTGCTCGAAGCCCGTAAGACCTACAAGCCCTTTGAATACCCTTGGGCTTATGAGTTTTGGAAACGGCAGCAGCAAATCCACTGGATGCCCGAGGAAGTTCCCTTGGGAGAGGACTGCCGTGACTGGGCCCAAAAGCTGACCGAGCATGAGCGTAATTTGCTCACCCAGATCTTCCGTTTCTTCACTCAGGCCGATGTCGAGGTGCAGGATTGCTATCACGACAAATATGCCCGCGTGTTCAAGCCGACCGAGATCAAGATGATGCTCACCGCCTTCTCCAATATGGAGACGGTGCACATCGCGGCCTATTCACACCTGCTCGACACCATCGGCATGCCCGAAAGCGAATATTCCGCCTTCCTCGAATATGAAGAAATGGCGGACAAGCATTCTTACATGCAGCAATTCGGCGTGGATTCTGATGAAGACATCGCCCGCACGCTGGCCATGTTTGGCGGCTTTACCGAAGGCATGCAGCTGTTCGCCAGCTTTGCCATGCTGATGAACTTCCCGCGCTTCAACAAGATGAAGGGAATGGGGCAGATTGTCAGCTGGTCGGTCCGCGATGAAAGCCTGCACTGCGAAGGCATCATCCGCATGTTCCACGAATTTGTGCGCGAGCGCGATTGCTACACCAAGGCGGTGAAGGAAGACATCATCGACATCTGCCAGAAGTCGGTGCGGCTGGAAGATAACTTTATCGACCTGGCGTTCGAAATGGGTCCGGTGTCCGGCATGACGCCCAAGGAAATCAAGAAATACATCCGCTACATTGCGGATTGGCGCTTGGGCCAGTTGGGTCTGCAACCGATCTATATGATCGAAGATCACCCGCTGCCATGGCTCGCCCCGCTGCTCAACGGTGTTGAGCACGCCAACTTCTTCGAACAACGCGCGACCGAATATTCCAAGGGCGCGACCAAGGGCGACTGGAACACCGTGTGGTCCAGCTTTGACAAGCGCCAGAAGGCGAACGCCGCTAATGAAGAAGTGGCGGTCGACGAAGGTCCGGATATGTTCGAAGGCGAAGGCGCACAAGCGGCGGAGTGAGCGCCTGCTTTACGAAACATCAATGCTGATCTCTGTTGCATGCCAATAACCGAAATTTCTGAAGAGCCGTTTAGCGAGAGTTTCCGCAATCTGCGCGAACTTAGTAAAAGCGATTGGGCACAGAGATACATCGGCTATCACGCCGCTCGTTGTGCCTTTGATGTGCGGTACTTGAACCAACAGCATCCCGGTTCAAAGGTACTCAATATTGGCGGAGCGCCCTATATCTTCGAAGCCGCAGCGGGGGCTACTGATCTTGCCGTGACGACTATCGATATCGATCCAGGGCGGCACCGAGCCGTTGTTGAGGCACTTGGAATTGACATCAAAAGTGGTGATTTCGAGGATCCCGCCTTTCGCGAAGCTCTCGATCTGGAGCCCTATGACATAATCTGCATGTGCGAGATAATCGAGCATTTCCGGCTGGATCTGATTGGCCTTCTGCGGTCGCTAAAGACACGCAAGCGGGATGATGCCTTGCTTTATATCACGACACCGAATTTCTATTTCGCACCGAGATTTGCCACTTTCTTAAGGCAAGGTCGAAGCGGGCCACGCCCGGTTGACGAGTGGCGCAAGCTGGAAGAACTTGGTCATATGGGCCACGTGCGTGAATATTCGCGGGTCGAAATGGCAGAATTGTTCGAGTTTGTCGGTTTTTCGATAGAAGATTTCTTCTATCGAAACAGTCAGCCTTCGCATGGTTTTTTGGGCGAGGCGTCGCGAAAGCTTGATTGTCTCGCACAAGAGCTAGTTTTCGTGTTGCGCTAGGAGCAGGTGAAAGAATTATCGAACCACGGTCCCTTAAGCGCGGGTAGAAATACAGCGTTCGGTGACTGAAGTTCTCGTCAATCAAGCGTGACTTGTGCTCCTCCATTCTTGTTTCCGGCCTTCGCTGGATTGACGGGACAGATGGGTTGGTCGTTTTTGGCGGTTTAATTAGCCTCAAGCGCCGGCGTTCGCGTCCGCTCACTTGGCTTTCCTCCGTCGCTTCGCTCCTCCGGGCGGGCGGTCGCCCTTGCGGCTCGCTGGTCGCTCGCCGAACCATTCCAAGCTAATAGCTTAGCGCCAACGCCCCTTCGGCGCAGCATAGCTATCGATCCGGCGCTTGAGTTTCTCGTGCCAGCCGACATTTACCGCCCAAAGGCGTGGGTAGAAATAGAGTTGGCTGTAATCCAGCTTCTCATCGATCCAACGCGCCAGGATTTGCCAATCCCCTTCATTCTGATGCGCATCCCAGAACGCTGGAATGGCGATGCAGGCCATCGCCCCCATACGCCCATCGGCATCGCACCTGTCCCAGATGTGTGCGCCATAATTCTTCTCGTTCGAGGCGCAATTGTAGCCCGCTTTACCCTCGGCTTGCAGCCTGTTGCCGAGCGCATTGACCTCACAACTGCGATAAGCGCTGCGGATTGTGATCCTGCCCCAGCGCTCCTGAATTGGCTCCAACAATTCCTCGCACAGCTTGGTACCCGCTGCGATGGCAAGGTCGGGATCGTCCGGAACATTTGTCAGGCCATGGAATTGGGCGATCTCGGAATGCAACATATCGCGCATGAAGAAATGCTTGGAAAGCCGGACCCGGCCCAGCCTGTCCAAAGCGTCAACGGAGGTGGGTTTTCGCATCTTGGAAAACTAGCGTGACTTACGCCTCGCCCGCAAGCCACTGGCCTTGATCATTTTCACCCAAACTTGATCCACATCAAAGCATCCGCCGCGCACGTGCTGCATCGTTGCCTCGACAACAACGCAACCAAAAAGGCTCATCCATGTCGCAACACACTCCGCACGAACTGACCACAATATTCGCCCGCGATCGCGATCTGGTCAGTCAGTTAAAGCAGAATGATCCGCATTATGCGCGGCTGGCAGAGGAATATCACGAGGTGAACCGGCAGGTGCACCGGATCGAGAGCGAAACCGAGGCCGCCAGCGACGAGCGCATAGAAGAGCTCAAGCGCAAGCGGCTCGGCCTGCTCGACGAAATTACGGCGATTGTGACCAAGGCGCGCGCAGCGGCTTAGTCAGATGGCCCCCCAGACCACCCAGCAGGCGGTCTGGGGCAAGGTCTTAGCGGCGCTTTTTCTCGCCATAGACGCCTGACTTCTTCTCGGCCCATTCGGCAAAGTCGAGCGAATACGCGGTGCGCAATTCTTCCTTGGCGGTGTCCACCATGCTCTCTTCCTTGGGCGGGAAGTGCTCCAGCGGGTTCTTCACCTGGCCCTTGCCATTGAGCACCCGTTTGTCGCCGTCATATTTGTTGAACACCCAGCCGGTGAACAGGTTCGATCCGTACATCATCGCCTTGTGATAGAAGATATGCGTGGTGATCAGTTCGGCATAGCACGGGTTGGTGCTGTCCGTGATGCGCTCGCCGTTCTTGATCTTTTTGTTCAGCGCCTTGGTCTCGGCCTTCAGCTCGGGATTGTCCTTCAGATCTTCGTTCCACGGCGTGGGCTTGTGAAAGATCACCTCATATTCGTCGGGCGAAAGCTTCAGCTTCTCAAGATAGCCAAGCTTTTCCAGCTCCTGAATTTGTACTTCCGGCCCCAGATACTCGCGCATCAGATCCTTGATCGTGGTGACTTTGCCCTTGTTGGCGCTTTGGTCTGCCAGCACCCCAACAACGCCAAACCCGCTAAGCAGGCCCATCTTGATCCCGAGATAGTTTTCGGTCGGCCAGACATGCAATTCGCACGGTTTTGGCTCGGCGGCGGGTTCGGTGATGGCTTCAGCCACCGCATCTTCAATCATGGCCGCTTCAGCTGCCGGCTCGGCCATTGCGGCCTCCGCTGCTTCTTCAACCGCGACTGCTTCGGCTTCAATTGCCTCGGCTGCATCTTCAACGGGTGTTTCCTCTTGCGCCAGTGCTGGTCCGGCCAAACATAGGGCGACAGCCGTGCATGCGGTGGTTGTGTATTTTTTCATAATGTCCCTCGACCCCAATCAACTTCTGCGATGAATTGGCCTTCTTCAAAGCATAAATGCGTGGCTGCAAGCAAATGAAAAGAAGTGGTTTTCAGACATTTTTCCATTCATGGTGAAGGAACGTGCTGGCCCGATTGGCGCCAAGGTTTGGCCATTGACCTTTGGTCCCGTGCGTGGCTGGATGCTGGGCAACATTTCTTGCAAAAGGGCTCCGCTATGAAAACGCTCCTCACCGCATCTGTCACAACCAGTATTGCAGCATTGCTGCTGGCCACGCCGGCATGGGCAGGCGATCATAAGACCGCTGCGGCCGAGGCTGAGGAATCCGCGCCGGTCACATCCGACATCACTCTGCCAGCCGACGGTGAGTGGAAGCATAGTTTTGACGCCTATGAGTCCAAACCCGGCAAGCCCAATGGCGCATTCAGGCGGGCGCTGGCGTTTCACCGCGCGATGGAGAAAGAGGGCATTGCCGCCGATCAGGTAAAGACCGCCATCGTGGTGCATGGCCCGGCTGTGTTCGATGTGGTCAAGGATGCGCGTTATGGCGCCAAATACCAGGACGAGGACGGCGCGCCGCTGCGCAATCAGAACTATAATGATGTGGCTGAATTGATCGCGCGCGGGGCCGAGATATGGGTATGCGGCGTTGCTGCGGCCTATCACAAGGTGGGCAATGCAGACCTGCTGGAGGGCGTCAAAATGGCTCCCAGCGGCACCGTTGCCCACGCCGAGTTGCAGCGCCGCGGCTATACAATCAACGCATATTGAACAGGCTTAGACGCCCAATCAGAACAACAGCGTCTCGGGGTCGGGCATGGGCTCTTGGCGCTGGGCCTTGACCAGGCTGAGCACGCTGCGCACGCCCATCCAGATCGCAATCAGCGGGAATATGAAGATACCGATCACCACAAAGCTCAGCACCATTGCAATCAGGCTGGCGACCAGCCCGATCCAGAATGTGCGGATCAGATAGGTGTAGTGCGATTGCAACCAGGCCTCTTGCTGCTCACCCTTCCAGATATAGGCCAGCACCACCCCGACCAGGCCGGTAATGCCGGTCACAAATGCGCCGAGATAGAGCAAGCTGATGATGCTCGGTCGGTTCATGTCAAATCCGCCATTGTTAGCTGGCGGACCAGCGTTGTTTTGCGTTGGCGTGTTGTCGGTGCTCATAGAAATTCTCCCTGATTGATCCAGATCATACAGCGTGGCGGTATGATCGCAAATTCCGGTTAGACTGGCGCTCTATCCGCACCAATCGCGCGATTCCCATGGGCCATCGCCTTCGGCCAATTTCGCATCGATCATCACCTCGGCCAGTTCTTCGACAGAGCCATCCGGCAGTACGCGGCGCACGCTGCGCAATTCGCGCCCGTATTTGTCATAATTGGGTTCTGCGCCGCCGCTCCATTCAAAGACCCCGGCGTTCAACCAGTCTCGTAAGGCCAATTGCGCAAGGCGGGCCTGCGCGCTTTCAGCAGGACAAGCACCGTCCATCTCGGGCGTGTCAAAACCGGTCAGGCGGATGCGGCGAGCTTGATTGCCATAGCCCAGCGTAACGGTATCCCCATCGCTGACACAGGCATGAGGCCGCCCACGCTCTCCGCAGACGCCGAATGACTGGCCCATTGTGACCCATTCTCCCGGGCGTTCTGACGTTCGGGTCAGCCACCAAACTCCCGCCAACAGCAGCACAAAAATAGGCGTGCGCCACCATGACCACCATTGGCGCAGGCTCCCGCCTTTGCCGGATCGCTGGTAATTGTACCGGGCTCGCCTCTTGCTCATGGTCAATACCTAGCCGACATTTGGCCGGTCAAACAATGGCAGTTGGGCACGCTGCGTTGGACGGTCAACATAAACAAAACGGGCCGCTGGATTGCTCCAACAGCCCGTTTGCTTGGTTCGAATGAACCGAATTTCTAGATGGCTTAGGCTTCGATTGGCTCTAGCGAACCGGTGCCATTTGGCGTTTCGATGCCTTCGCATGTTCCTTCGTCGACATAGGTCCATGCATTGCCCTGATAATCGACCACAGATGTGCCGGCGCAGCTGGTGCCTGGACCTGCTGCACAATCATTCTTGCCAGCCAGAGACACGCCATAGCATTTCTCTTTTTCACCATCGCTTGCATCGGCCAGCGCTTCTGCTTCGGTGGTGGCTGCTTCGCCTTCAGCAGGAGCTTCGGCGCCCGAACAACCAGCTGTTGCTAGTCCGGCGGCGATGGCAACTGCAAAGCCGCCCTTAAAAGTAATCGATGTCATCCAATATTCTCCGTTGTAAGATACATTGATGCGCTCGTTTCAGCGCTCTTTGGCTCCTGACCAAGTTCAGACTAGCACATCTTTTGGTCAGGTATAGCCGCGATGTTGAAAACCGATCTGTCCTGCCAACGCGATTGCGATGCTTGCCGTGAGAGATGGATCGTGCAACGCAATCGGTGGTCGTCGGATGGGATCGAATGAGGGGCTTAATTGATGCCGGAACTGAAGCGTGCGCGCACAATCGAAGAATTCATCGCCAATGTCGGCAAAATGGCCGAGGCAGATTCAGGCGACTACGTGCCCTATGCTCCGCAAAGCGGCGATGTGTTTATCACCCCTTGGGCCAAATGCGGTACCACCTTCATGCAGCAAATGTTCCACCAATTGCGCACTGGTGGCGATATGGATTTCGATGACATCAGCCGAATGACGCCATGGGAAGATACTGCGCCAATGGTTGGCCTGGATATGACTCAGCCACAGCGCGCCGCGCCGCGCGGCTTCAAATCGCACCGCGAATATGAGCGTCTGCCATCGGACATGCGCTATATTGTCACGCTGCGCGATCCTAAGGAGACCTATGTCTCTTTCTATCGCTTCATGAACGGGTGGCACATCGAAGAAGGAGCAATTGGGCTTGACGAATTTCTGCCCTTGTGGATGGGAGGCGGTCCGGGAGGGTGCGATTACTTCACCCATTTGCTCAGCTGGTATGCGAGGCGGAACGAGGCCGACACATTGATCGCCAGCTATCGTTGGGCGGTCAAAAACAAGATCGCGATGATCCATCGCATGGCTGCCTTTATAGATGTGGAATTGACCGATGATCTGCTGGCGTTGGTGGACGAACGCACATCGCGCGAATTCATGGTCGAGCACATGGACAAGTTTGATGATGGGATGGTCGCTCGAGCGCTGGAAGAGAAAGCAGGGGTCCCTGCTGACAGCGATTCTACCAAGGTTCAAGCTGTCGCCAGCGACGCCAAGCAAGTGCCTCCCGCCATTGCCGAACAGATTGATGCGATGTGGGCCGAACGCGTGACGCCGGTTACAGGTCATGCAGACTTCGCCTCATTGGTGGCCGAAGTTGATGGATAAGCGATTGACCGGTCTGCGTCCCTCTTTCCTAGGCGGATCAATCGGGCTAAGCGCGCCAGCAATGAAACGGCCATCATTCTCAGGAGACCAGCGATGACCGCCAGCAAAGACGCTGCAACGCTTGCCAAGGCTGAAGTGCTGATTGAGGCTCTGCCATATTTCCAGCGCTATGCCGGACGCACTTTTGTGGTGAAATATGGCGGACATGCGATGGGTAACCCGCAGGCTGCCCGCGAATTTGCCGAAGATATCGTGTTGCTGCAGGCGGTCGGCATCAATCCGGTGGTGGTGCATGGAGGTGGTCCGCAAATCGGTGCCATGCTGAAGAAGCTGGGCGTTGAAAGCACATTTGTTGATGGCTTGAGGGTCACCGACAAGGCAACCGCCGAAGTGGCTGAAATGGTTTTGTCGGGCGCGATCAACAAGGAACTGGTCGGCTGGATTACATCTGCCGGTGGCAAGGCGCTGGGTATCTCGGGCAAGGACGGTCGATTGGTAACCGCCAAAAAGGCTGAGCGGACCACGCGCGATCCAGAAAGCAATATCGAAAAGGCGGTGGATCTGGGCTTTGTCGGGGAACCAACCAAGGTCGATACATCGGTGATCGATACCGCAGTTGCATCGGGCATGATCCCGATCATCGCCCCGATTGCGGCGGGCGAAGATGGCCACACTTACAATATCAATGCCGACACTATGGCTGGAGCAATCGCCGCCGCATTGGGAGCCGCTCGGCTGTTCCTGCTGACCGATGTTGCAGGAGTATTGGACAAGCAGGGCGCTTTACTGACCGATCTTGATCCCGCCAAGATTGCTGAACTGAAGGCTGATGGGACAATTTCGGGCGGCATGATCCCCAAGCTGGAAACATGCGTTTCGGCGGTAGAGGCGGGATGCGAGGCGGCGGTCGTGCTGGATGGGCGCAATGCGCATGCCATGCTGCTGGAATTCTTCACCGCGCGCGGCGCTGGCACGCTGGTACGGGCCGAGCAGTCAGGCTAAGCGAACTCCGGACTAATAACACTGGTGCCATGCGTGTTGCTGAGATAATACGCCTTTAGGGACGCAAACAAACGGAAACAGGTTCAATGGATGCACTCATCGGAATAATTTACATGATCGCTCAGACGTTGAGCATGATCGTCATTGTTTGGTTTGTGATCGGCCTTCTGTTCGCATTCAACGTGGTCAACCATTCCAACCGCTTTATGGTCGAGCTGTACAATTCGATTGATCGATTGCTCAGCCCGCTGCTCAATCCCATCAGGAAAATCTTGCCAAACACGGGGTCGATAGATTTCTCCCCCCTGGTTCTGATCCTGGTGATCAACGCCATACTTATCATCCTACAGGACGTAGCCAACTAGTGACTGCCATACGGATTGACGGAAAAGCCTTTGCCGCCCGTTTGCGAGAGCAAGTGGGTGAGCGCGCGCTGGAATTCACCAAGGGTTCGGGCCGCAAGGCGGGACTTGCCGTGGTACTGGTGGGGGAAGACCCGGCCAGCCAAGTGTATGTGCGCAGCAAAGGCAAGGCCACCCTCGCCGCCAATATGGCCAGCTTTGAGCACAAATTGCCCGACACCACCACACAGGCAGAGCTGGAAGCGCTAGTCGATCAGTTAAACAATGATCCCGCCGTGGACGGTATTTTGGTCCAGCTGCCGCTACCCGATCATCTGGATGAACAGGCTGTGGTTGACCGCATCAATCCTGCCAAGGATGTTGACGGCCTGACCCCTGTCAGCACGGGACGATTGGCGCTGGGATTGAACGGGTTGGTGCCATGCACGCCTTTGGGCAGCTTGATGCTGCTCAAGGATCAGCTGGGTGATCTGAGCGGTTTGAATGCGGTTGTGATCGGTCGCTCGATATTGGTTGGCAAGCCGATGGCTCAGCTGCTGCTTGATGCCAATGCCACCGTCACCATCGCCCACAGCCGAACCAAGGATCTGCCGGACGTCGTCCGGCGCGCCGATATTGTTGTGGCTGCGGTTGGCCGGGCCGAAATGGTCAAGGCCGAGTGGCTGAAGCCAGGTGCCACAGTGATCGATGTGGGCATAAACCGCCTGCCGCCCGAGCCAGGAGCGGACAAGGGACGATTGGTGGGCGATGTGGCCTATGATGAAGCAAGTGAAGTGGCAGGGGCCATTACTCCTGTGCCAGGCGGAGTGGGGCCGATGACTATCGCCGTTCTGCTGCGCAACACATTGGTTGCAGCGTATCGCAATGAGGGGCTCGAAATGACAGAGCTGACGCTTTGATCAAAGCAGCCCCATGGCTCTTGCTGACTACAGCTTGCCTGGTCGTTTCGGCCTGTGGTGGCGGGCAGCAACGTGGCAGTTTTTCTGACAGAGCGATCAATCGCGCACTGGCCAATGCACCAGGTGCAGCCCAACCCAGCAACGTTGTCAAAGCCGAATTGGAATACGCCCGCGCTGCCCGGGAACGCAGCCTGTCATCAGCGGCTGCAGAATTTGCAGGTCCCGGAGCGGTTGTTCATGGGCCCGATGGCATCATAGATGCGACTTCATATTTTGCCGCACGCGGCAATTCTTCAACGCCGGCACAATGGGATCCGCGCTCTGTCTGGATGAGCTGCAGCGGAGCATTGGCAGTAGCTCAGGGTCGTTACATCGACGGCCAAGGGCTGGTCGGCAATTACGTCACCGTGTGGGAGCAGCAAAGCGATCGCAGCTACAAATTTGTCTATCGGTTGAGCGGGCCGGACAATCCGCAGCCCTTGCCCAAAGCTGCTGAACCAGAACCGGGTCCAAACGATATTGTTGTGACCGCAATCGATGCTGTGGCTGGCTTGGTCGCGGATTGCCCGCGGGGCGGAACTCCGATGCCGATCGCTCCGGCGGTTGCGATCACCGATGACGCTTCACAAGGCGGCCGGATGTCGCGTGATGGCACGCTGCGCTGGCGCTGGGAGCATGCTGGCCCAGCCGAGCGGCGGATCATTGTCGAATGGCTGACATCGGGCAAATGGCAGACCGGAATGGATCAAACCCTTCCCGCGCCGCAAAAATAGTCCTAAAGGCGCGGGCGTTATGACCGAGCTTTTCTTTTCAGCCTTTATCACATTGTTTGTGGTGATCGATCCGCCGGGTTGCGCGCCCATCTATGCCGGATTGACCAAGGGAGCGACGCAAGCACAGCGCACATCCATGGCCATACGCGCCAGCGTGATCGCTTCGACCATCCTGTTATTCTTTGCTTTGCTGGGCGAAGAATTGCTCGACGCCTTACATATAGATCTCGACAGTTTCCGGATTGCGGGCGGCTTGATGCTGTTTTTCATTGCGTTCGAGATGGTGTTCGAAAAGCGTCAACAACGCCGCGAGGAGCGCGCAGACAAGGTGACCGCGGACAAGGTGGAGGACGTGTCCGTTTTCCCCATGGCTATGCCGATGTTGGCCGGTCCGGGTGCGATTGCGGCGATCATGCTGTTGATGAACGAAGCCGACACACCCACCGACACGCTGGTTGTTTTGGGCGCCTTGGGAGCCGTTCTTCTGATAACCGCGCTGGCTCTGGTGGCGGCGGGCCCGATAATCAAACTTCTGGGTGACCGGGTCGAAGCGGTGATTACCCGCCTGCTGGGAGTGCTGTTGGCAGCATTGGCCGCGCAATATGTGATCGACGGGCTGAAAGGCAGCTTCGGGATCTAGGCTATTGCGGCGACAATCCCGCCGGCCGCGCCAAGTGCTGTTAGCAAGGTTCCAAATGCGCCCAGCGCACGCATTGCACCAAATACTTTGCGGCCACCGGTCAGATCTTCACCATGCGAACCGGCTAAGGACGAAAAGGCCAGCGCATGCAGTACACGCGCCACGGCAAAACCTATACAAACCACTGCGACATATGTCGTTTGGCCGACCAAAAGCTCGAGCAAAGTGATGACAGCCAGAAACAGTCCGGAATTTTCGGCGAGGTTGCCATGACGCCGGACGCGGCGCTCCATATCCTTGTCGTCGCCCAATCCAATCGCGGGGCCTTTGATCCGGCGAGAGCCGACCATCATCATCAGCGCGACCTGTAGGACAATCAGAAACGCACCGAGGGCTGCTGCATAGATTGGCATTGTCATTATTCTTCTCCTGAAGGGCTGGTCAGCCTTTTATTGCTTCCGATTAGGGTGAGTGATGCGTTGGCGGCATCCAGAAACGGTTCGGGATGCGCGGCAAGACGGGTGCTGACAAAGGCTCCGTGGAGGATCTGCAGCAGGGTGCGCGACAGCGCCTCCGCGCTCCACCCGGTCACCTTGCCGGAATCAATTGCATCCAGAGCGATCTCTAAAAAGCGCGCCTGTATGGCGTCGAATATCGCCGCGGATTCGGTTCGCACGCCGGGCATTTCACGGCCCAGCTCCAACGCCAAACCGGCAATCGGGCAGCCAAATAGATCGCCCTCTTCCCGATGCAGAGTGGCTAGCTTGGCGTGCATGCAGCGATAGACCGCTGCCAATCGGTCCTCGGCTCCCGAATATTGCTCGAAGATCGGGTCGAACACGCCAGACTGTACCTGACTGCCATTCAGCCTCGCCACTTCTAGCGCGAGCGAGGCCTTGTCCGGAAAATACCGGTAGATTGTCGCCTTGTTGACCCGCGTTTTGTCGGCCAGCTCGTCCATTGCCACCGCATGATAGCTGCGACGCCAGAAAAGAAAGGCCGCCGTCTCCAGGATTCGTGTCCGGGTCGCGGCGGCCTTAGAAGTGTAAGTCGGAGATGACGACATAACCAACTGGTTAGTTAGTATTGCCGCTATACGGAAGCGCTAAGGTGCGACGCGCTGTCGCATTGCGCCAGCGCCGGATGGCGTTGCACCCAGCCACTGCCGATTGTTACTGCAGGGTGACCCGGTCATCATCACCATTGCGGCGGCCATAGAACTGCATCAGCTGGATCAGCAATTCGCATCGTTCAGACAAGCTGTTGGCCTCCAGCAGGGCTTGCTTTGAAGCAGGGTCAAACGGCGCGATCTGGGCCACGCCGTTGATCAGCGAGAGATCATCCAGCCGCTCAACCGAATCCCAATCCACATTGTACCCTTGCCCATCAGAAAAACGGCGCGCCTCATATTCAAAACCTGCCCGTTCAACACTGCTGAGCACCGCGCTGTCGTCGTCTTCCAATAGTTCAGCTTCAACCTGACGGAAGGCCGTGGTCACATCCAGCTCGCGGATAATGCGGAAGCGACTCTCGCCTTCCAGCACAACATTATAGCGGCCATCGTCCATCGCCTCTACATCGCCGATCCGGCCCACACATCCCACTTGGAACAGCGGCGCGCCATCCACCGGGCGCTGCGGCTGGATCATCGCAATCTTGCGGTCCCGCACCAAGGCATCGCCCACCAGAGCGCGATAGCGCGGCTCAAAAATATGCAGCGGCAATTGCAGGCCGGGAAACAGCACAGCGCCGGGCAAAGGGAAGATGGACAGGCGGTTCATGCTCAGCTGAACAGGATCTTTGACAGGCGGCGGCGGGTGGCGACCACCCACTCGTCTTCCAAACCAACAGCCTCGAAAATCTGCAGCAGCTTTGCCCGTGCCGCTCCCTCGTTCCAAGTGCGATCGGCGGTGACCATCGCCAACAAAATGTCAGCGGCTTCATCGCGCGCGCCTGCGGCAAAGGCGGCCTCTGCAAATGCCAAATTTGCATCCATATCGTCGGGATTGTCTTGGGCGGCTTTGCGTAAGGCAGACAGCTCACCATCGTCCACTTGTGTTCCAGCCAATTCCAGCGCGGATTTGGCGGCGACAATGGCCGGGTCATCAGCCAAGCCAGCCAATTCGGGACTGTTCGCCACCGCGTCCAGCAATTGTTGCGCATCCTCGACCTGGCCCAATTGCACCTGAGCTCGCACCAGTCCGGCAATCGCTGCAACATTGGTATCGTTGAAGCTGAGGACTTGGCTGAACACGCCTGCGGCCCGCTCTGCATCGCCGTCTTTCAGCGATTGTTCGCCCATTGCGATGAACTGAGCGATTTCCTCTTCCGAGGGGCCTTGTGGTTCGCCATCACCAGCGCCGGCCTCAACCGGAACTTGCGACAAAATCTGGTCGAGCATCTGCTTCAATTGCGATTCGGTCCGGGCCTGGGTCAGCTCGGCCACTGGCTGGCCCTGGAAGATGGCATAGACGGTGGGGATCGATTTGACTTGAAACTGGGAGGCGATGAATTTCTCTTCATCGACATTGACCTTGGCCAGGATCACGCCCTTGTCGGCATAGTCCGCAGCAACTTTTTCCAATACCGGGGTCAGCGCCTTGCAGGGGCCGCACCATTCGGCCCAAAAATCTAGGATCACCAATTTCTTCATTGATGGCTCGACTACGGTCGAACGGAACCGTTCAACTGCTTTTTGTTCGTCCATGTTCAGACCCATGCTGGCCACTGTTACCACTCCTGATGTGTGCGTCTTGCCCGCGCCTTTGGCTGGCGCGAATGCGTATTGATTGTGTGCCATGCCATGTGGGGCTTGTGGCGGCAATGTGAAGGGCTGGCGGCGCGGCAAATATTGGTCCGGCGGCCCGTATAGGCGATTGGGTGATTTTCCGCTTGCGGGGTTGGTCGACCGCTGCTAATTGCCCGCCTCCCCAGCAGAGCGATGGCATTTGCCGAATCTGCTGAGCGCCAGTGAGCGGGCGTAGCTCAGGGGTAGAGCACAACCTTGCCAAGGTTGGGGTCGGGCGTTCGAATCGCCTCGCCCGCTCCATTATTTTCACCATGTTTGACACAGTTACACCCATTTTGGGTGCCGCATTTGCGCGTGTTGGGCACCGGCTAAATAGCGCTGGTGTCGAAGGTGCCCTTGCTGATGGTGGCCAAGTTTAAGCCGTTCGTCGAATTGTATCGGCACAATTTCAGTTTTTGCTTGCGTGGGCAGCGCGTATCGCTAGGGAAATGATACGTTATTACATTATACAGCATGCAAGAAAGTTCAGATCACCATGAAATTCATGTCCCAAAGCTCTACCCGCGCATTGGCAATGGCCTCGGTTTGTATCGGCATTGGCGGCTGGGTTGCTTCTCCTGCGTTGGCGCAAGATGATGCCGGACAAGGCGATGCCGCCGAGCAGGAAGAGCGGGTGGAGGATGATCTGCACACAAGGCAAGTGGACTATGAAGGCAAGATCATCGTCAGCGCCACCGGGTTAAAGCAATTGGACTTGCTGGCCGGAACATCGGTTCTGGAAGCCGCCGACATTCAGAACAATCTCAGTGGACAGGTTGGCGAAGTTCTCGCCAAATTGCCCGGCGTTTCTGCCACCAGCTTTGCGCCAGGGGCATCGCGCCCAGTGCTGCGCGGCTTTCAGGGCGAGCGCGTACGGGTTCTGGTCGATGGATTGAGTACGGCAGATGTATCCAACACATCAGCTGATCACGCGACCACGATCGAACCGCTGACAGCAGAGCGGATTGAAGTCTTGCGTGGCCCCGCGGTTCTGCTGTTCGGCAGCCAGGCGATTGGCGGGGCGGTGAATGTTATCGACAAGCGCATTCCGCGCCGTGTGCCAGAAGAAGATTTTCATCTGGATGCAATCGTCGCAGCCGATACCGCCAGCGATCTGCGCAATGTCGGCGCATCGCTCGACGTGCCCTTGGGCGAAAGCGTTGTGTTCCATGTCGATGGCAGCTTCCGCGAAACCAACGATCTTGAAATAGGCGGCTTGCAAATTGCGCCAGCCCTGCGGGAAGCTATCTTCGAACTGGCCGACGAAGAGCAGGCTGAAGGCGAAGTGGAAGAAGCCGAAGAATTGCGCGAAGCCGCCGTCCAAAGCGGTGTGATCCCCAATTCGGCAACCCAGACTTGGACCGTAAATGGCGGTGTCAGCTTCTTTTCCGGCGATAGCATTTTTGGCGCCTCGGTTGGATTTTACGACACCGACTATGGCGTCCCAGGACGCCCCGGAACCGAACATGCGCATGAAGAGGGCGAAGAAGATGAAGGCGAAGAGGAAGGCGAGGAAATCGTCACCATCGGACTGGAGCAATTTCGCGCCGATGCACTTGCTGACATTGATCTGGGTGATGGGTTCTTCCAGCGTCTGAAGGTCCGCTTGGGTTATTCCGATTATACTCACACCGAGTTTGAAGGCGCGGAGACGGGCACCGTGTTCGACACTGAAAGTTTCGAAGCGCGGCTGGAACTGGCTCAGTCTGAAACCGGCCCTTCGCGCGGATCAATTGGCGCGCAATACAGCTATCGCGATTTTGCAGCGGTTGGTGAAGAGGCCTTTGTTGCGCCCAACACGACCGAGCAATTTGCAGTGTTTGGCCTACAGGAATTTGGGCCAGGCCCGATCCAGGTCGAAGCCGGTGGCCGGCTCGAGTTTACTGATGTTGCGTCGGACGTCGTGAACGCCTCACGCAATTTCACCAACTTTTCCGGCGCTCTGGCCTTGGTCTATGAAACCGACGAAGCCTTGCGCGCTGGCGTCAATCTGTCGCGCGTAGAGCGAGCCCCCTCCGCCGAGGAATTGTTCGCCGACGGCCCGCATATCGCCACTCAGCAATTCGAGATCGGCGATCCTGATCTGGGCACCGAGAGCGCATGGGGCGTCGAAGGATTTGTTCGTGGCAAGATTGGTGGCGCGGAACTCAGCGTCGCGATCTATCAACAATGGTTCAATGATTACATATATTTGTCTGGCAATGGCGATGAAGAAGACGGCTTGCCCGTGTTTGTGATTGTGCAGGATGATGCTGATTACTTTGGGATGGAAGGCGAGATTACCTTCCCTCTGTTCAGCAAATCGGATGTGACCGTGCTGGCCGATCTGCGAGGGTCCTATATCAAGGCCGAGCTGGACGATGGATCTGCCATTCCGCGCATTCCGCCGGTTGAATTGCTCGGCGCTCTTGAGGCACAGACCGATGCGTTCGATATCCGCGGCGAGGTCCAGTGGTTTGGCGCACAGAACGATGTTTCCACCTTTGAAACCGAGACTGACTCATTTGCGCTGGTCAATATGTCGGTCGCATGGCGACCCTTGCCAAGTCGCGAAAACGTCACCGTATTGTTGAGTGCTGACAATATCTTCGATGTGGTTGGCAGGCGTCATGCCAGCTTCACCAAGGATTTCGTCCCGCTGGCAGGCCGCAATGTGAAAGCCAGCGTTCGCCTGAGCTTCTGAACTCGAGATTGGACAAGAAATAGGGGAGCCTCGCCAATTGCGAGTGCTCCCCTTCTCGTGCTTCACATATTTAGGTGCGAGCGATCAATTCTCTACCGCAAAGCTGATTTCAGCATGCTCTTGCAGCCGGTCGACCAAGGCCTCGCCCAGGAACGATCCGGGCGTACCGATGCCACCTTCCGCATCGCATGACAGCAAGGCTATGCCGGTTTCACTGAGCATCCGGCTGGTTGAGCCATAGCCGGGATCATATTTGCCTTTCACGCCATAATGCAGGCTTTCGCCATCGGGCATGTCGGCCACGAACAGCACGTCGTAATGGCCATTTTCGCGCTCTTCCTTGCTCGGGCCTTCACCCGGCTTAGGCGGTTTGGCACCAAACGGGTTCTTCATCATTTCGGCCACAGCATTGGCGGCTGCCTTGCCCGCTTCGCCCGGGCTGGTCAGCATCATCTCGTCATAGACAAAATCCTCGCCATAAGGATGGCCGAGCAAAAAGTTGGTGCGGTGAACATTCTTGGTGTTGATCGGAGCCATCACAAAGGGTGCCGCCCATTTGTCCAGATCCTTTTCAAAGGCGGGCATCATGCCGCTGGGCTGGCTGGGTCCATCAAAGCCAGGTGCCAAGGCAAAGGGATCGCGCAGGACGTTCAAAATGGCTGGCTTTCTGGCTGCAGCCTTCATGGTTGCGCCCAAACTGGCAGCGGTTCCGCCAGAGAAGGTTCCCGCCATTGCCCGTACCCGGCCACGGATTTTGGGAGCCGGTTTGCCGAATTTTTCCTTTGCCGCCTTCTGCGTCATCATCACGCCCAGATCGAACGGGATGGAGTCAAACCCGCTGGAAAAGCAGATCCGCGCGCCGCTGGCCTTGGCAGCCTCGTGATGCTCGGCAATCTTCTCGGCCATCCACGCTGGTTCACCGCATAGATCGGCGTAATCGGTGCCTGTTTTCACGCAAGCCGCGACCAGATTGTCGCCATAAAGCTGGTATGGTCCAACCGTGGTCAGGACGACTTTGGTGCGCGCGCACATCATGTCCAGATCTTCCATATTGTCCGCGTCGGCCACCACCAGCGGCGTTTCGGCAGGCGCGCCAATTTCGTCGCGAACAGCCTCCAGTTTTTCTAAGCTGCGTCCGGCCATCGCCCATTTCGGGCCGTCGTCGCGCCCGCTATAATGCTGGTCGAGATATTCAGCGACCAGGCGGCCGGTATATCCGGTGGCACCATAAATGATGATATCAAATTCGCGTGAGTCTTTGGACATGGCAGTGTTCTCCTTTGCTCACCTGCATGGGCGCGGGCGTGCCGAGAGTCAAAGCCGTTACGGAAAGCAGGCCTGCTGCTGTTTGCGCCTTGCAGCTTGGCCCTAAAGCCTAGGAAGCGTTACGCCGCGTTGGCCCATATATTTGCCTGCGCGATCGGCATAGGTCACTTCGGGCCGTTCGTTGCCTTTCAGGAACAGGAATTGGCAGGCCCCTTCATTGGCGTAGATTTTGGCCGGAAGAGGCGTGGTGTTGGAAAATTCCAACGTCACATGGCCTTCCCAACCAGGCTCTAACGGGGTCACATTCACAATGATCCCGCACCGCGCATAGGTGCTCTTGCCCAAGCAGATAACCAGCACATCTTCGGGCACGCGGAAATATTCGACTGTCCGCGCCAAGGCGAAGGAATTGGGCGGAATGATGCAAACGTCCGTTTCGCGATCGACAAAATTCTTCGGATCGAATTTCTTGGGATCGACCGTGCTGGAATCGACATTGGTGAAGATCTTGAATTCGGGCGCAACGCGGGCGTCATATCCGTATGAGCTAAGCCCATAGGAGATGCAGCCGTCGCGCCGTTGCGCCTCAACGAAAGGTTCGATCATGCCCTTGGATTGGGCCTGTTTGCGGATCCACTTGTCTGAAAGAATCGCCATAGGTGACTGATTCCCGATGCAAGGCTGCGGGGCAAGCTTTGCGCGCAGTTTATCCGTGGGAGATTTTTGGCAGGTGGACTGGTTAAGGGCGTGCAATTCCAGACTGTCGGTTAGCTAAACTTCTCGGCCAAGACCCGACGTTCGGCTAACGACCCAATTGCGGACAGTCGGTGAAAAATGGGTCAGCAATCAATCATTCCTCGAGCTCTCTTTCCGCAAACGCACGATAAACTCGATCAAGAAAGCGGTTACGAGGCTAAACAGGATCAGGCCATTGGCGGCTATGATGCCCGAAAGAAGCCGCCAATCTTCGCCTATAACAACGTCTCCAAACCCCAGGGTGGTGAAAGAGACAACTGAGAAATACACCGCTTCTTCAAGTGTCGCGAACTGGCCAAGCGCCATAAATGCACCAGCCCATATCCAGACCGATAGTGTGAGCGCACCAAGCATCCACAATACGACCGCCGAAAGTGAAGTTATCAGCTTTACGAACCAACGGCCTGTGATCATCCATTTGCCCACCTTGGTCAAAACCAAGGTAGCTGCAGCAATAAAACCAACCGTTACGACTACGGTAGCGCAAACTAGAACAGCACCTACGACCAATTGGATCAGCACAAATGTTCCTCCGATATATAGGCTGCTGGTTGCCAGCCTGATTAAATTAAGGCAGCGTTTGTGTCGAGGCGCTTGAGGATTGATCGATTGTTGCGCCCAAGAGGAATAGAACATGAGCTTTGGCAATCGATTTTTGGGCGCTCTCGCAATAGGGGGAGCGTTATCGGGGTGTTCAGGCGGAGCTGCCGAAGACACTGAAATCGTTCGCCCTGCAAGATTGATAACAATTGAAGCGGCAAGTGAACGCCTCGACGTCAGCTTTCCTGCCATTGTTGAAGCGCGCAGTTCATCTACGCTAACCTTCCAAGTTGGTGGATTGCTTGAAGCCTTTCCCGTTTCGGAAGGACAGTTTGTCCGCAAAGGTCAGCCAATCGCTCGGCTGGCACAAAGGCGATACCAAAACGCTGTTGATTCTGCGCAAGCCCAATATGCGACTGCGCAGGGCGAATTTGAGAGCGCAAGCTCGCTGCTTGAAGAAGACGCAATTGCCGCGCTTGTTGTCCAACAAAGACGAGCGCAACGCGATGTCGCCGCTGCAACTCTCGACAGCGCGAAGAAAGACCTTGCAGACACTGTTTTGCGCGCTCCTTTCAGCGGTGTGGTCGCTGAAAAGCTGGCAGTGCGATTTGAGAATGTAAGCGCCCAGCAAGAAATCGTTACATTGCAATCTACTGGTGCGGCAGAAGCTGTAGTAAGCGTGCCGGCAAGTTTGGTACCTCGCTTGGCAAATCGTCCGCCCACGAACGAGTATGTGGTGCTATCATCTGCGCCTGATCTGGAAATCCCAGGGCGATTTATGTCGGTGAGGACGCAAGCAGACGTACAATCACAGACTTTTACTGTTAGATTTGCATTCGACGCTCCCTCCAACGTTGTTGTCCTGCCTGGGACGACCGCAACTGTTTACGGCAGCCGCGAATTGTTGGGTGACGAAATCGAAGGTGACGGAATCAACGTTCCTGTCGGTGCAATCCTGTCAGATGGGAAAGCTCGCTTTGTTTGGGTTGTTGACCGAAAGACAATGCAGGTCGCCAAGCGAAAAGTGACCGTCGGAAAAGGCACCGGTGCTGACGTCCCCATCATTGATGGTTTAGAGGCCGGTGAAACCATTGTCGGCGCAGGTGCTGCGTACCTCCATGAGGGGATGAAAATTCGTCCCTATGAAGGCTGAGGGCCAGCGCAATGGATGCTGCTGAATTCTCGATCAAGAACCGTCTGATCATGTTCTTGATAATCGCGCTCGTGATGGCGGGTGGTTGGTATAGCTATCAGAACATTGCTCGGTTCGAAGATCCCGAGTTTACCATTCGGACAGCACAAGTTGTGACCCAATATCCAGGGGCTACTCCTGAAGAGGTCGCCAACGAAGTTACGGAAACGTTGGAAAGTGCAATCCAGCAGTTGGGCGAAGTGGACGAAGTGCGATCCGTATCGTCGGCTGGCCGTTCGGAGATCAGCGTCGACATTCTTTATAGCGCATCTCCAACGAAAGAGGATTTGCAACTTATTTGGACGAAGCTCCGCAACAAGGTGAACGACGCCACTGGCCAGTTACCGCCAGGTGCCAGCACGCCGTATGTGGCTGATGATTTTGGCGATGTATATGGCCTGTCTTATCTAGTGACAGGAGATGGATATTCATCTGCAGAAGTACACGATTATGTGCGCTCACTGCGCACCGAATTGTTGGAAGTCGATGATGTCGCAAAAGTTCAACTCTTCGGCGCTAGACAGGAAGCCATCTACGTCGAAGTCTCTCGGGAACGCGCCAATGCCTTAGGCCTATCTGTAGAGCAAATTTACGGCGACCTTGCACAGCAGAACTCAGTCGTTCCAGCTGGTGACGTGCAGTTTGGTGATCGCCGGATGCTCTTCCAGATCACGGGTGAAATCGGGTCGGTAGAGGCCATTCGCAACCTTGTGGTTTCGACGGCCACTTCAGGTCAACTCGTAACTCTGCGGGACGTAGCGACGGTAACCAGAGACTATATCGACCCTCCTGCAAACCTTGTTCGCTGGAATGGTAAACCTGCAATTGCAATCGGAATATCGAACATCTCTGGTGCAAATGTCTCAAAGATGGGCGAGGCAATTGATGCCAAACTGGACGAGGCCAAGTCACTGCGCCCGCTGGGGATCGAAGTACATCAGTTCTACCATCAAGGTAAGGTTACAACCGAAGCAGTCTCGGCGTTCGCGGTGAATGTGGTGGCTGCGCTGGCCATTGTGCTTGTGACGCTATTCTTCTTCATGGGTTTGCGATCCGCGATTATCATTGGTGCGACGCTGGTCGTAACAATCGCTGCGACGCTGGCCGTGATGCTGTTTTGGGGCATACCGATGCACCGCATCTCGCTTGGCGCGTTGATCATTGCGCTGGGCATGTTGGTAGACAATGCCATTGTTGTGACCGAAGGCATACTGGTTGGCACACAACAGGGGCGCAAAAAGCTCGACATAGCCAAGGAAATTGTATCCCGGACAAAATGGCCCTTACTGGGCGGAACCCTAGTGGGTATTATCGCCTTCGCACCAATTGGCTTTGCCCCCGGTTCAACGGCCGAATTTACTGGCGACCTGTTCTGGGTAGTGATGATCTCGTTGCTGTTCAGCTGGGTGTTTGCGATCACGATTGTCCCTCTTTTTGCCGACATGCTCTTTCAAGAGAGCGATGGTCCGGTTGAGGAGAAACCAGAGCACCCTTTCTTCACTCGTTACCGCACGATGATGAAGCAGGTGCTGGCCAAATCGAATACGGCGATCATTGCCGTTGTCGCAATGTTCGTGGTTGCAATCGTTGGATTCAACTTCGTAAAATCCGGCTTCTTCCCACCATCAACCAGTCCGCAAATTGTTGTCGATTTTTCCATGCCTGAAGGCACCGACATTTCGGTCACCGATGCCAAGATGCGAGAATTGGAAGGTTTCATCTCGGAGCTTGATGGCGTTGAGGGCCTGCAGACCTTGGTCGGTCAAGGAACGCTGCGATACATGCTGGTATACGCGCCTGAATCGCCGAGCACGGCCTACGGTCAGTTTTTGATCAGGACGACCGATTATGACTCAATCTCAGGCATCCTTCCGCAAATCCAGCAGCATATCGACGCAAACTTCCCGAACGCTCAGGCCAAAGTCTGGCAATTTCAATTGGGACCAGGTGGTGGCTCCAAGGTAGAAGCGGAGTTTTCTGGGCCAGAACCCGCAGTGCTGCGCGAATTGGCCGACCAGGCAAAGGCGGTCATGGCTGCTGACGGCCGAGCAATTTCGATTAAGGATGACTGGCGGCAACCGGTGAGTGTCGTCGAAGTGGTGTACGATGCAGATAGTGGACGCCGATTGGGCATTTCACGTGAAGACTTGGCCAATGCTCTTCGCACGAATTTCTCTGGCCGCGATGTTGGTGTCTATCGAGAAGGTGATCAGCTGATCCGAATAATCTCCCGTGCTCCGGCTCGTGAGCGACTGGACGAAGCCTCGTTAAATGGCGTGCAGATCCTCAGCCAATCGACCGGTCGATCAGTGCCAATACTTGAGGTTGTTGAAGGGTTCGAAACCAAATGGCAAAATGCCAAACTTCGCCGGGTTGACCGGGTTTGGACTATCAATGCCCAGACCGATCCAATGCCTGGGGAACTTGCTTCGACATTGTTCGAACGATTGCGCCCCCAAATCGAAAATATCGACCTCCCTGAAGGGTATCAACTGGCCTGGGGCGGCGAATTTGGAGACAGCGCGGAAGCGAATGAAAGCTTGGCCAGCACCCTACCCATGGGTTTTCTGGCAATGGTCTTGGTTGTGATTGTTTTGTTCAACGCACTGAAACAACCACTGATCATTTGGCTGACCGTTCCGCTGGCCTTAATCGGGGTGGTAATCGGGTTGCTGGTTACTGACACAGCGATGGAATTCATGGCTATCTTGGGACTTTTGTCATTGTCTGGGCTCTTGATCAAAAACGCGATTGTGCTGGTTGATCAGATGGATCTAGAAATTCGTGATGGTAAGCCAAGATATGATGCAGTCTTGGACTCAGCTGCCAGCCGCGTTCGTCCGGTAATGATGGGGTCTTTAACCACGGTATTGGGCGTCATCCCGCTGTTTCTCGATGCGTTTTTCAAGTCCATGGCTGTGGTTCTGGTGTTTGGCCTGACCTTTGCGACATTGCTAACTCTCGTGATTATTCCCGTCTTCTACGCAAAGTTCTTTGGGATCACCGAAGACGAAACAGCTCATACTGACGGTGACCTGGTGAATGATGCACCAGAGCAAGGAGCCACCGCATGAGCAAGATGATTGCCAAGGTTGGCCTCTTGGCCGCGAGCTGTGCTCTGCTAGCCTCTTGTGCCTCGGTTGGTCCCGTGAATGACAGCGTGGCTCAAATGCGAACAGCGGAAAGCGTTCCGCCAATCCCGCCAGAATGGACCTCCGTTCGCGCCAAACTGGGCGACGTGCAGGTCGGATGGATCGCAGCATTTGAAGACCCCGTGTTGGTCGAATTGGTAGAAGAGGCGCAACGCAACAATCGCAATCTGCGCGCAGCAGCGGCAAGCGTTCGCAGATCCTGGGCCTTGGCAAGCCAAGCGGGTGCGCCTCTGTTGCCCGCCATCGGAGCCTCTGCAGGTGGTTCTCGAACCGAGATAGTCGATGGTCCTGGAGACGCGAACAGCTTCGATGCTGGCATTCAAGTGTCATACGAATTGGACATCTGGAATCGCATCGCAGCGGGTGAGGCGGCAGCAATCGCCAGCGCAGAATCGGCTGAGGCTGATTACGTCTTCACCCAATATTCAATCGCGGCTGCCGTGGCTCGCAGCTATTTTCTCGCTATTGAATCTGGAGAGCAAGTTTCCGTTGCCCGCAATGTCACAGACGCATTGACCGAAATTGTGCGGATTGTTGACCTCCGATATCGTTATGGCTTTGCATCCGCCTATGATGTGTCGCTGGCCAAGGCAGATCTGCAATCGGCCAAAGACAGCTTAGCAGCCGCCCAAAACGTCCAAATCGAAGCATTAAGAGCGTTAGAATCCTTGGTAGGACGGTACCCCAGCGGATTGTTGGACACGGCACAGACATTGCCGATTCAACCAAGTCCTCCGGCGGCTGGTTTGCCCTCCGAATTGCTGGAACGCAGGCCTGATCTGATAGCAGCTGAGCGCAGTGTTGCTGCCGCGCTTAACTCGCGTTCTCAAGCGCGTGCTGCCAAGCTGCCGAGTCTTTCGCTGACAGGCAGCATTGGCGGTGCATCCCCAGATCTCGAAGACGTACTTGATCCGGCTAACATGGCTTGGACATTGGCTAGCAACATTTTGGCTCCAATCTTTCAAGGTGGGGCGCTCGACGCGGCTGTCGATGCTGCAGATGCGGATGTTGACGCCACGGTCGCAGTCTATGCTGACACCGCTTTAAACGCTTTCAACGAGGTTGAATCTGCATTGGATCGCGGAGTGTATCTGAGAGAACGCAGGATAGCTTTGGAGACTTCTACCGCTGAATCACGCAACGCCTTGCGCCTGTCCAATCTGCAGTATGACGAGGGTGAGATCGACCTGATCGACGTGCTGAGCATTCAGCAGCGGGTATTTGGTGCCGAGAGCAACTTGCTGGCGATCAAGCGAGCACAGCTCAATCAATATCTCGAACTAAGCCTTGCGCTTGGCGGTGATTGGAACAGGTCTCCAATTCCACCTGAGATTAGCGAGTAGGCAGCGATGGAATTTGATGGTGCGGGCCTTCTCCAGCTAGACAACTTTGTCACGCTGACGGTTGGTATCATTGTTCTGTTTATTGGAATCAAGATCACCGATCGCATCGGCTTTCTCCAACGCTACAATATTCCAGAGCCCGTCACAGGCGGTATGGCGGCTTCGATGATTGCGTTGCTGGTGTACGCAACATTCGGGCTGGAGATCGAGTTTAGCCTTTACGCTCGTGACATATTCTTGATCTATTTTTTTACGACCATCGGTATCAATGCCCGCTTCAGCCAATTGATGGCCGGGGGCAAGCCGTTGGTCATATTGCTCTTACTGACGCTGACCTATCTGACCATTCAGGACACGGTTGGTTATTTGGCAGCCAGTGCACTGGGCCAGCCGAGCGGTGTGGGCATATTGGTGGGATCAGCATCGCTTGCGGGAGGACATGGAACGGCCATCGCTTGGGCGCCCACAATTGCCGAGCAACAGGGCGTTACCAATGCTTTGGAAATCGGAGTTGCAGCGGCGACCATCGGACTTGTGATCGCCAGCGTTATTGGAGGACCAATCGCGAAATTCCTCTTGGCACGGCACAATCTGCATACTGAAAACGACGGTGATCTGCTGGTTGGAATTGAGCGCGGCAAACAAGACGCAACAACGATTACTCATATCAATCTGATGGGCGCAATTTTAGTGATCCATGTCGCGATGATTTTGGGTTACGCGCTCAATGAAATCGTAGCCCAGCTTGGCCTGAAATTACCTCTGTTCGTTTCGTGCATGATGGTCGCGATCCTGATGACCAACACTATCCCCTTTGTCTTCAAAAAGATGCAGTGGCCAACTGGATCAAAGGCACTTGCGCTGATCTCGGATTTTTCACTGGGCCTGTTCATAGCCATGTCGCTGATGGGCATGAAGCTGTGGGAGGTGGCAGACCTTGCTGGCCCATTGTTTGGGTTGTTGGCCGTCCAAGTCTTGGTCGCGGTTTTGTTTATCCTTTTCGTGGTGTTTCCGATCATGGGCCGCAACTATTTTGCGGCTGTATTGAGCGCAGGTTTTGCTGGTTTCTGCTTGGGTGCGACCCCTACCGCCATAGCGAACATGTCAGCGGTAACAAAAACCCATGGGCCATCACCGACCGCCTTTATCATTGTGCCACTTGTGGGTGCGTTCTTCGTTGATGTTGCGAACGCCCTGCTCATTCAATTCTTCCTATCGCTGTGATACGAAGAAGATCAGGAGAAAATTATGCGTAGATTTCTGATTGCAGTCGCCGCCTCAAGCCTCGTCCTTGCTGGATGTGCCACGACTGGGCGTATCACAACCGATTTCGACCAATCGCAGAATTTTAGCGAGTATGCGACGTTTGCTTGGGCTGGCAGAAGCCCAATGATCGTCCAAGGAAACCGGTTAGTGCCGGCGATGGTGCAAGCAGAAGTTGCCGAAGCTATCAAACAGGATCTGATCTCTAAGGGCTATACGTACACTCAAAACTTACAGGAAGCCGACTTCGCAGTGTCATTCACCATTGGCACACGAGACGGCATCCGTACGAATGAGTATCCCGACTATTTTTGGCAGAACCGAGTGGGTTGGGCTTGGGGCGATCCCTATTGGCCGCGCCTCGCGACTATGCCGCCAATGCGAACCGAAGTGCGTGAATATACCGAAGGTACATTGTCAGTGGATATGTTTGACGTTGAGCGCCGCGCTCCGGTCTGGCACGGAGTCGGGCAGCGAAATCTTTCTCGGGCGGAATTACGTGGCGACACCAACACGGCAAGCCAAGACGTGAGGACGATCCTCGCTGGATTCCCGCCTAGCTAAGGTCAACCGGCCTAGTCGATGTGTGTTTTGAGTACGTCCAAAACCAACGCATCTGGAGCGTCAACGCACTCCATCATTGTGTTGATTACAGCTGTTTGTACTTCCCTTGGGGAAATGTCTGCCGAACCCATTTCGCCTCGGGCATAACCATAAAGCATGACCAAAGCGAAAGCTCGGTCATCTTCGACCAGGGTCACAACGTCCCAGCATTTCAACGCGGCAAAATCGACTTTCTCATCGCTTTCCAAGCCGAAATTTGTTGTCGGCCCTTCATTGGCATCTTGCGCAGCAATCGGGGAAGCCATGAGAGACATCGCAGCCAGGGACATCGCCAATGTTTGAGTAATTTTCATTTCCGTTGCTCCTCACGTGCTGCGCCCATACAGGCATCCAGCTCTAACCTGTAGATACGCGCTTTCTTGCGTTGTTCTTTCTTGGCTGCTCCGCGCTTCAGTGCACCAACGATACCGCCGATTATCGCACCGCGTTTAGCTGCCTTCTTTCGCTCTTTCTTGTTTCCGCCAAAGATCAAAGAACCAACAGCACCACTTGCCGCCCCCTTTGCAGCGCCATCCAGCGCACCTCCTGGCAAATACCGGTTCGGCACTGGCCCTCTATATCCAGAGAAATCGGCAGCTCGTTGTTGGCAATACTCATACCGAGACTGGTTGTATTGCGCCTGGACGGGAAGGCACAAAACCGAAGTTAAGGCTCCGACCATTATTCCAACCTTCAATCGCAATTCTGCCTCCCAGCGTTGCCAATCCAACTGGAGCATAGCAGGACACGCACAATTCGAAAGAACCAATTGGGAGGTCAGCTTCCCACCCCATAAGCCGACAATCATTGCGTTGCCGTCCCCGACAATGAGCGGTCTGTCTGCTTAGTCCGCTGATCCGCCGAAATCAGACTGACTGTTCACGACCCAATTGCTGATGTTTTGCGTACTATCCTAAAACAGCAGGTGACGCCGCAACTGGGTCATGCGGTTGACCCGCAATTTAGCCTACAGGTGCCATGCCATCGGGATGCCATGTGAACTCAGCACGTAATCCATCCGGATCGGGAACGAAGAGTGCCCTGGCACCCTGCAAATCCTGGACCGGCTGAGCATTGATGCCGGCTTCAATCAATGAAGAGCGCAGCCGATCTACCGCCTCAGAGCTTTCCATAGAGAGCCCCCAGTGGTTCACCCCAGCCCCATAGCGTTCATAAGGCCTCGTCCCCTGTTTTGCCGTCATGAATTGCAGGAAAAACCCTTCGCCATCTGTCCAAATGTCGTCCTTCACCTCTTGGAAGCCAACCAGCGGCAAGAGGATAGCATAATGACGGTCCGCTGCCTCGCGATCCAGCGAGGCAATTGTAAGGTGATCCAGCTTGGCGGGCATGCTTAGTCCTTTCAGTTGGGGCAGTTTGGGTATTACCAATTGGAAAACAAGAGGCGTACAAGAAGAGCAATCGCCGCATGCGCTATGCTGCTGATCTCCGCGCACCGGGAAGAAGTTCGAGCGCACTAGCCAGCCTGTCGATCAATGGGTCAAGCGCCGCAATTGCAGCCTCACGCGAGGCTTCGAAGCGGTCATCGCCAAACTCCTGGTACTCGATCCCGACATGGTGGAATTCCTCCACGCCAAGATAGCCCGAAGCCGTGCGCACGTGCGGCGTCAGGCTATCGCGTCCTTCATTGATCTCACCTGGACCGAAACCGAACTCCCCCCAGGATGTAAGAAGCACAAGCGTCTTGCCTGCAAACACCGGTTCCAGCGGTGCATCGCCCCGGGCAAGGTCAAAGGTGAAGGTCTTGTCGACTCTAACGACCTGGTCGAACCACGCCTTCAGCGCCGCCGGCATGCCATAGTTGTACATCGGCGTTGCCATGACGATAATATCGGCATTGGCAATTTCGGCGATCATTTCGTCTGAAACCGCCAGAAGCTCTTCCTGCTCGGAAGAGCGCTCTTTCGCGAAGGCCGCTGCGATCCAATCTTCAGTGATAGACGGGGGCGGGTTGCTGCCGACGTCGCGCAAGATGATCTCATCATCAGAGCGGCGCGCAAGCCAGCTCTCAGTGAATTTGTCGGCTAGCGAGCGGGTTAGTGAACGAGATGTCCGCGCGCTTGCATCTATGCGTAGCAGTTTTGTCATTTTTTGGTCTCCTGGAATAACGAAAGGACCTTGAAACAGCGGAATTCTTGCCCGCGAAGTGAGCGGCGTTCATGCACCCGGTCCACAATCAATGCAGTGCATGGGAGGATTGGGGCCAAAGCCCAGCGCATGATTGGCGTTTCTGAAAGCCGTTCGCACGCCTTCCTCGAGAACCGGATGGTAGAATGGCATTTGCAGGATCTGCTCGATTGTCATCCCGGCCTGAATGGTCCACGCCAGCAGATGGGCGAGGTGTTCAGCGGATGGGCCAATCATCTCGGCACCAAGGAAGCGCCCGGTGCCATGCTCTGCATAGACCCTGAGCAGGCCCTTGTTGACGCCCATCACCCGAGCGCGCCCTTGGTCTTCGAATGACATTTCACCGATCGCGAAATCGCATCCGGATTGCGCCAGCAAGGAGGCATATGTCGCGCCGACCATGGCAATCTGAGGGTAGGAAAAGACGATCCCGATGGGCGTCCGGCGAGACCGGCGATAGGAATGCGGAAAACGTGCTGCATTCTCCCCCGCCAGCCGTCCCTCGTCCGCTGCCTCGTGAAGCAGGGGCAGATCGAAAGCCGCGTCTCCAGCAATGAAGATGTGGCTGTCGCCAATGCGACCGGACAAGGGATCGTAGTCTGGAACACCCATTTCCCCCAGCGGGAGGGTTGTATTCTCGAGCCCGATCTTGTCTACATTTGGCTTCCTACCCGTAGCCGCGACGAGGAAATCGAAGCGTTCTTCCTGCTCCGGCTTTTCGCCCCAACGGACAATGACTGCATCGCCGTCGCGAGAGATCTGAGTGTCCGCATGCCAGATTGCGGGAAACTCGTCGGAGAAGCGTTCGGCTGCATACTCGCGAACAGCCGGATCGGTGAGCGGGCCTATGAGGTTATCTCTTCCGAACAGACGAACGCGAACGCCGAGCCTGTGCAATGCCTGGCCCAGTTCAAGCCCTATTACGCCCGCCCCGAAGACGGCGACAGAACTGGGTAGGTCGGCCCAGTCAAAAACGTCGTCATTTACGATCAAGCGTTCACCCGCGCAAAAGAGAGCCTTGGGGATCGCGGGCCGAGAGCCAGTTGCGATTACGATGCTTCGCGCGGTGATCTTGCGCCCGCTGCTCAGCCGAAGCGTGTGATCATCTTCGAAACGGGCATATTCTCTGATGAGTTCACCCTTGTCGAAACCAAGGACTGCCTCTTTGACAAAGCCGACGAACCGGTCACGCTCGCTTCGAACACGTGACATCACGGCCTTGCCGTCGATCGAAGGTTCATCATAGCGAACGCCGAAAAGGGGCGCTCTGCTGCCGGAATGTGCGGCTTCGGCTGCTGCGATCAGCAGCTTGGAAGGCATACAGCCCACTCGCGCGCAGGTCGTGCCAAGCGGCCCACCATCAATCAGCGCAATGCGATCGGTGTATTGTGAAGCCTCGCGATAAGCAGACATGCCTGCTGTGCCAGCACCGATGATAGCGACATCGAAATCGAACGCAGCTTCGACAGTGTTGGGCCTGGAGCCGTTGGTGAGTGCTGTCTGTTTTGTCACGGGTTGAAATCCTGTTGGTCGTTTTTTGGGGAGACTGGCGAGACGGCGGGAGCGAAAGCCCCCGCACGCCTGCTTGATCAGATTAAGCAAGTGGATCCTGCTGTGGCTGCGGACCAAAGTCCCCAGGTGTCAGGCCACTTCAGAGAGGTCGGCAGTCCAGGCATTGGGCGCGAATGCCGCGTCCAGTTCGGTCGCCGCGATATGGTTCGTGTAATTCGACATGACCTTGAGCGCGGTGCCGAGAATGACCTCGAGGATATTTTGTCGGGTGTATCCGGCGGCAAGGAATGGCTCGATGTCGGAAGGCTCCGGCCAACCGCGCTTTTCGTTGATCACGGCAGCGAAAGTGCGAAGCGCTTCGAGCTTTGGATCAGCGATCGGCGTATTGGTGCGGAGGGAATTGATTACGTCTCCGGAAACACCGGCTCCTTGAGAGATAGAGGTATGCGCCGCCATGCAGTATTGGCAGCCATTGAGCCTGTTGTTCGTCATGAGGATGATCTGACGCTCGGTCTCAGAAAGATCGGTTTTGTCGAAGATGCCCGCGAGAGTCATGTAACCTTCGAGGATTGCAGGTGCTTCGGCCATGGTGCCCAGCAGATTAGGGACGAATCCATATGCGCTTTTCGCTGCATTGAGGAATGGCTTTGCTCCTTCCGGAGCGGTTTCAATGTTGTGGGTGTTAAAGGAGGTCATTGGGGAGCTTTCCTGAAAGAACTGGAGAGGGGGTTTGAAACTTCCGAAGTGGGCGGCTGGCTGAGGGGCAACCAGCCGCCCTGCGGGGATCAGAGGTCTTCCACTTTGCTGTGCTTGATTGTCGGCCACTTCTCTTCAGCCGTGCGCAGCGTGTTTTCCTTGTCTGCAAGGTAGCGCTGGAAAACAGCGGCATTCACGAAAAGGTAGAGCTTGCCATCGACGATATCCGAGTAGCGCGGATCTCCATCGAGCTTCTTGCCAAGCGCGACTGCGTAAGCACAAAAGCCGCCATACTGCGGAAGGTAACGCTCTGGATCGGACTTGAAGCGTTCTGCAGTCAGCTCAGAGGCAAAGTAATATGCCACTCCGTCGTGGACGACCGCATGGCTTGCTTCGCCGGGGGCTACTGCGTTCATAGTGCTCAGCACCACTGTGTCGACGCCGTGAACGCCCAAGCCAGCGCCATCAAGAGTGTAGCCATTTGTGACGTTGTATTCGTCTGCAGCTTGAATGGGGCTGGCAAATCCTGCTGTGAGTGTGATGGCGAGAGCCAGGCTCGTTGGAAGGGTACGCATCATTAATCTCCTTGAGGTGTTGGTTGGGGGGACGGTGACCAAAGAAGCCGTATTTGGGGGGTCGCGCGGCATTCTCGGCCACCGTCCGATCGGCTGGAGCAGGGGGAGAGGGACAATGGGCTCCAGCCGAATGTCAGAATGGTTGGGTTACTTGCTGCGATAGGCAGCCTTTATCGCCTTGACGGTGTTGTCCGTATTGTCGACCGCGCTGGCGATCATACGAAAGTTCACGAGCGAGGCTTCGTAGCCGTTGTAATGTTCAGTGATCGCGCCAGCGGTTGCATCAGTGACGACCATGACTTCGAAGCCTGCCTCGATCAGCGACCGCATGTGCGATTCTGTGCAAAGGTTCGACGACATGCCGCCAAGGATCACCTTGGATATTCCCGCCTTACGCAGCTGGAGGGCCAGGTCGTTACTGTCCGGCCCGTATACCTTGTGCGGGCTGGTTACGACTGTACGGCCGTTGTTGATGAAGGGTTTGTATTGCTCGAGCCAATCGGCACCTGAACCTTCGAACCCTTCGAGAGTTAGCGCGTGTGGGCGGTCGAACATACCGATGGCATGCATCAGCGTTTCAAGCGTGCCTTCGAACTGCCAGCGATGATCGTGTTCGAAATAATAGTGGGGTGAAACGAAGACCGGCATACCAGTCTGGTCGGCAACCTTGAACAAGGCGCCGAGGTTTTCGACGGTACCGTTGTTAGTGATGCTTTCGCCGACGACTCCCCAGGTAACACCCTCAGGGGACAGGAAGTCGTTTTGAGGATCGGTGATGACGATCGCGGTTGTGGAGGGATCGATCTCGAAACCTGGCATCGGCAACCCGTCATTTACGGGTGGCTGGGTAGCTGTGGCAGCGCGCGATTCTTCCTGTGCCGACACACCGCCGGTCGCCATGCCAATGGTTGCGATTGAAGCAAGCAGAGCAAATGCAAGCTTGCGCGAATTTCTCGGGGGACGGTTCATTATTTCTTCCTCAACAAGTGTTTCAACCTGCCAACTCCAATTGAGTCAGATGTCCGGAGCAGCAGATCGAAATGTGTGGCTCGCCGGATGTGGCCTCTGAGTTGACGCTGTCTGGATTACGTTGGTGTTGGGCGCGCTTCTTGATCGAGCATGACAAAATTTTGACTTGGCGTGCCAAAGTTCGCGGAACCGGTTATAAGCAGCGCTTGTCCGGCAACGGGAAGGTAGGCAGGACGTACATTGGTAGAAGTTTCGACGCTCTTCGCCCGCAAGGCGATTGCTCAAGCGCGGCCGGCAACGGCCGAACGCGCTTTGGCGCGCGTTGGTGTCTCGCGCGAAACACTTTCCGATCCCATGAATCGCATGCAAATGCAGCACCACCAACTTCTGTTTGAGGAACTGGCAGGGGAAGAGAGACCGGAAATCAGCTTCCACATGCGGACTTCGGCTTCGATGCGTTGCGAAGACTTCGGGCTGCTTGGGCTTACAATCAAATCGGCGCCTACGCTGCGACGGTCCTTCGAGCGGCTTGATCGCTATGCCAGGCTCTACAATCTCTATTCGGTGTTTGCGCTGGCAGACAAAGGTCCTGAATGCTGGTGGATCAATCACAGGGCCGCCCCCGACAACGACGGGGGGAAACTGTCGAACGAAGCCGCGCTCGGAACATTCGTGTCCCTCTGGCGCGATGCGAATGGCGAGGAGTTCAGCCCCAAGAGAGTTCAGTTCAAGCACCTGCCGGTGGGCAACGTCCATCCGCTTGAAGACTATTTCAAATGCCCTGTAACCCACGGGGCTGAGGTAGACGCGATCATCATGCATCAGCAGGATGTTGACCGGCCGAACCGCGTTGGCGATCAACACATATGGAAGTTCCTGCGCGAGCATCTGGAGGATATCCTCCGTACTACAGAGCCGGACCGGATTGATCGTGAAGTCGTTATTCGGGTCGCCAACACGCTCAGCGATGGCGTTCCTCGGCTCGAAGACGTGGCCTGCCATCTTGGGATAGGAAGTCGGACGCTTCAGCGCCGGCTGGCCGAGCTCGGGCACAGTTATCAGTCGCTGGTTGACGAAGCCCGCAGGGAAGTCGCTCTGAAGCTGGTTAGTGAAGGCCGCCACTCGCTTGTTGAAGTGGCTTTCCTGACCGGGTTCTCGGAGCAAAGCTCCTTCACCCGCGCATTCAAGCGGTGGTCGGGCAAGACGCCGCGAACCTATCGTGGCGCAGCGCCCGGAATGGCGGCTAGTCACAGCTAGGGCCTTGCCGTTTGGGATGCTCCAGATCGCGCTTTTGGCTCTGGATAGGCCGCCTTGCCGCCAACAATGGCCAAACAGACCAGCCGATCGCGGCCAGGAAAAATAGCCCTTGTGCTGCTATCGCGAGAGGGCCGAAAGGCAGTGCGAAGGCCCCGCCACCCCAGGCAAGGATCCAAAGCCAGATCATTCGGTACCGGTGGCCCCACTGGGGATCTTCGTTCAGAAGGCAATCAACGCAAAGGCGCATGGCGCTTACTCCGTGGTTTCAGTGAAGGAAGGTACTGACCATTGCCTGAGTTCTAGAGGCCTAGCTCGGACAGTCCCGGATGGTCGTCGGGACGCCGACCGAGCGGCCAGCGGAACAAGCGTTCGCCTTCTGCAATGGGATGCTCGTTGATGCTGGCGTGGCGGTTCTGCATCAGGCCATATTCAGCAAATTCCCAATTCTCGTTGCCGTACGCGCGAAACCAGTTTCCGCTGTCATCACGATATTCATAGGCATAGCGAACCGCGATGCGATTGCCGCTAAAGGCCCAAAGCTCCTTGATCAGCCGGTAATCGAGTTCCTTCGCCCATTTCCGTTCAAGGAACAGGCGCGCTTCGTCGCGGCCTTCAGGAAACTCGGCGCGGTTTCGCCACTTGGTATCCTCGGTATAGGCGAGTGCTACCTTTGCCGGGTCACGGCTATTCCAGCCATCTTCTGCGAGCCGGACTTTCTCACGGGCGGATGTTTCGTCAAATGGGGGCAATGGGGGGCGTGTCATTGTTCAATTCCTTCTTTAAGGCGGGGGAGAGGCGTTAGGACGCAAGCCTCACAAGATGCTTCTGCAAGCGAGGCAGTTTCTACTGCGCGTGATTGCACATCAGGCGAGGCGCCTTCCGATGGAAGCTGGAATGTGAGCAGTAGCAGCAGATAAAGAGCTGCAATCACTCGAAAGGAAATCGGCTCACGCATCGTTTGGCCGCCGCTGCTACCGAGCGATGGCACATAGCCCATCGCCAATTCTTCGCAGGCGGGCATTGGTATCAAGCTGAAGTTCATGCTTCGATCTTCCTTGCCTCTCCAAAGGTGAGTTCGTTGCCCTGCCGAGCTTCTTCGGCGCTGTCGGGGAATGTGCTGCGGCTGCTGACAAGCCTCGACGCAACCTCCTCCCACGAACCGGTTCTCAGTGATTTGGCTGAGAACGCATTCTCGCGCATCTTCCACCGCAGGGCTGAGGCTCTCTTGCGGAGCACAACCCGGCGCGGACGAAACGTCCAGATCCGTTCTGCGCCCTCGAAGGCTTTGATTTCCGGCGAGTCAGCAATGACCTGCGCGGTGCCGGTGATTTGCAGGATGTCGCCCGTTTCGAAGTCGATGAACAGCAACCCGGCGCGAGGGTTGATCATGAAGTTGCCAAGCGTGTTGAAGTGAAAGTTGCCGGAAAAGTCCGGAATGGTCAGCAATCCGTCATCGCCAATCCGAACGAAGCCGGGCTTGCCGCCTCTATGCGATACATCAACCTGCCTTTCGTCATCGCGGTCCAGATAGGATGCGACAAAAAAGGTGTCGGCGGCCGAGATTACCGTGCGAGCCTCTTCGGATAGCTCGCTAGTCTTCTCGATAACCTTCGGGGCGGCTTGTTCGTATTGATTTACAAATTCGAAGTCGCGCAGCTGGATGTATTGCGGGCAGTTACCAAATGCATGACCGACTGCAATTTCCAGCGAAGTCCCAGATGCGTGTCCGATTGTCCCGTTCATCCGGTTCCGGCGCCGGGTGTGAAGCTCGATTCCCAGCATTCCGATGGCCGCACTGGCCAGCGCGCCAGCTGCAGCGGGATCAGCTGGATCGGGCTTCGCGTTGATAGTCAAAGACGTAGGTGAGCGAGAGCCGATGAAGCCGGGCTGTCCCGTCAGTATGCTAGGCCATACGTCGCCCGTATCATCAACAGTTGCCGCGACGATGAACGGCAACCGTGCGTAGAATTCGCGGTGTTGATCGGGCATGAAATCTCGCACAACTCTTGCACCGATCTGCTCCATCCGATCGGCCACGCCAACCGACTGCTGCAATGCGATCTCGCCCTCGTGAAACAGGCTGAGCTTGGTTTGGTGAATCAAGTCTTTCATGGGTAAGAAATCCGATTGCATGAAAGGCGAGGCAGCGACGCTGTGGGAGGGGTCAGCAAAATCCGCTGCCTCGCCAGGTTTGTCAGGCTGCTGCTGCAAGCCCGACAGGGGTCTGTTGGAACGGCACGAATCCTGGCAGCGCTTCGATGCGGGCAAGCCATGCATTCACTCCCGGATAGCCGGATAGATCAACATTGCCTTCAGGCGCGCGTGCGACGTAGCTGTAGAGCGCAACGTCGGCGATGCTTGGCTTGTCCAAGCCAGCGATCCAGCTGCGGCCTTCCAGTTCTGCATTGAGAACAGCCAGAACAGCATGCGCGCGGCCAATCACTTCATCAGCTTGGAAACCTGCGCCGAAGACCATAATCAGGCGTGCTGCGGCCGGCCCGAATGCAATCTGTCCGGCAGCCACTGACAACCAGCGCTGGACTGCTGCCGCCTCAGCCGGTGTTTCCGGCAGCCAATCCGAGCGGCCGAACTTCTTAGCAGCATAAACCAAAATCGCGTTGGAATCGGCGATGACTGTGTCGCCGTCGACCAGAACCGGAACCTGGCCGAACCGATTCAGCTCCAGATAGTTGGGCTGTTTGTGTTCGCCAGCAGCCAGATCGACGTTGATGACTTCAACCTCTGCGCCAATAAGCGAAAGGAACAGCCGTGCGCGGTGGGCATGGCCGGAAAGCGGGAAGTGGTAGAGTTTCATTTGGATCGCTCCTGATTAAGTGGTGGCCAGCTCGACCGGCTGACATCATTTGGAGCAATCCGCTTGCTGCAAGAACCGGGATTATTCTGAATTCAGTGTTCCGTGAAATGGAATAATAGTACTTGTCTGCGGCTGATTTGCCGATAACCTTCGCCTCCCAATTGCCTACGGAGAATCAGTTTGGACCGGATTCATGCTATGCGTGTGCTTGTTCGCATCGCTGACAGTGGGAGTTTCGCTGAGACTGCTCGCCAGCTTAACATGAGTCCGCCCGCTGTGAGCCGCGCGGTAGCCGGCTTGGAGGACATTGTAGGTGCGCGCTTGCTTACGCGTACCACTCGGTCGGTCAAACTAACCGAGATCGGCGGGCGTTATGTAGAGGACTGCAGAAAGATCCTGACCGCGATCGAGGAGGCTGAGGCAGCCGCTTCAGGTTCATTTGCGAAGCCAACCGGCAGCCTGACGATCACGGCATCGGTGATGTTTGGCCAGATATATATTTTGCCGATAGTTACCGAATTTCTGGACACCTATCCCGAAGTGACCGGCCGGTTGGTGTTTTTGGACCGCGTGACCAACTTGGTTGACGAAGGCATGGATGTCGCGATCCGAATCGGTCACTTACCGGATTCCAGTTACAGTGCGATCAGGGTCGGTTCGGTCCGACGCATAGTCTGCGGCGCTCCAGACTACTTCGAGCGCGAAGGGGTTCCAGCAAAGCCTTCAGATTTGGCAGTGCATCGGATTATCGCCGCAACCAGCGCCTGGACATCGCTCGATTGGCGTTTTGGTCGAAATGAAAAGGAAACCGTTCGGGTCTCGCCGGGCCTGTTCTGCAACTCTAATCCAGCTGCCATAGAAGCTGCTCGATCCGGTTGGGGGCTAACAAGAGTTCTGTCCTATCAGGTCGGACCGGATCTGGTTGCTGGAAGGCTTCAAACAGTGCTCGAGGAGTACGAAGAAGAGCCCTTGCCGGTTCATATCGTCCATCCCGAAGGCAGGAACGCATCCGCGAAGGTCAGGGCTTTTGTCGACTTTGCCGCGGAAAGACTGCGGGCAAACCGCTTTATCAATTGATTCAATATTCCAGATGGCGGAATAATATGTTTCACAGAAGACCAATTATCACAAAAACCGGATGAGCCTATCTCCGCGTCCGACCCCGCTTCCGGGGCAAGACATGGAGTTAGAAATGAAATCGAAAGTAATACTTACAGCCCTCGCAAGCTTCGCAGGCTTCATTGCAGCGCCCGCACAGGCAGAAAATTTTGATGGCCCATACATTGGTGTCCAGGCTGGCTGGAACAGGGCGGAAGTTGCCGATCGCACAATCGACGCTCAGCCCATTGATGCAGAGGTGTCGCGCGACGCTCTCGTGCTTGGCGGCTATGCCGGATACAACTACAAGATCAATGATCGCGTTGTGATCGGTGCCGAGGCTGGCTTCAGCGGCGCATTTGATGACGAAGTACGTGATCAATCGGCGGGTAATTCGCTCACTATCGATCCGCGATACAGCTTCGATTTGTCTGCTCGTGCCGGCTACCTCGTCAATGACAAGACGCTAGCCTATTTACGCGGTGGTTACGCAAACTCGCGGGTTCGCACTACATTGGTTTCAGACGACGCTATCACGCGCGCATCCGACAATCTCGACGGCTGGCTTGTTGGCGGCGGTGTTGAACGTACATTGACCGACAAGATCAGTGCGCGCCTCGAATACCGTTATACCGACTTTGGCAATAACGGCGGTCATTTCGACCAGCATCAGGCCTTGGTTGGCATCAGTTACAACTTTTGATCCTCGAGAAGATGCCGCCGCTGTTCAGGTGGCGGCATCATTGCAGCGAAGGGCATTGACATGAAGTGGTCTCGTTCGAAAATCGTTGAAGCTGACTTGGGCTTCTCAATGTTCAAGCTTCAGTCGATCATAAACGCATCGTTTGTCAGCGGATCATTGACTGCGGCTTTGTTGAACCTCGCAGCGGTTGCGGTTGTGACAGCCGTTAAGCTGTACCTGCCTGGCCTTCTTTGTCTGGGTGCTACGCGGCTCTGCCATGACTGAGTTCGGATATGAACGGACTTTGAGCCAGCTCAGATTGGCATTGCTAAGCGATTGCGGCTGTGAGGACCGGCTATCCAAGGCTAAGGACGATGCTCGAGATGCCGGGCTTTCCGGCGCCGAGATAGATGCGGCCTTGGTTGAGCGTAGTTTCGACGTGCGAACTTCCTCCGTTCTGGCTTTCGCTTGCGCTTTGAAGCATGGCGATCTCTCGGCCTGCGCTAAAGCAGAAAATCACGCGCTTTCATGCGGATTGACCAGAGATGAGTTGGATTTCTACAGAACCTTTGTTCGCCAGATTGTTGGCACGAACTAGACATTGCCGGGCGTTCGTAAACTCTAATGCAGCTTGGACCTGTAGCTACGACAGAATTGGAACGATCTAAATGACCGAGTTCGAAACGGACAAAAGAAAGTGGATTTTCAAGTCTGGTTGGAAAGGACTTTGCCCCAGATGTGGCAAGGGGCCCATGTTCAAGTCTTGGCTGAAAATCAGCGATACCTGCGATGTCTGCGAACTGGACTATCGTTTTGCTTCACCTGATGACGGTCCCGCATTCTTTTCGCTTTGTTTCGTGGCCTTTCCTCTGCTGTTCCTAGTGGTCTGGATCCAGGTTGCGTTTGAAATCTCAGTGTTCGCACTTATTCTCATCGCAGTGCCGCTCATGTCCATTGGCTGCGTCTTGCCATTGCGACCAATCAAGGGCTGGCTTGTTGCATCCCAGTATGTGAACCGATCTATGGAAGCTGGCACCGAGAAATTGTGGGCCCAGATGCACGAGCGTGAGGATGAGGCAGAGCGGGAGAAGGAGGGCAATTGATCCAAAGGGCACGCTATCGGGCGTTGTGGATCGATTTCTATTATTCCACTGATTGAAATAGAATGTTCGAGTATCTCTGCATTATAATCATGTGATGAATGAGTAGATTGAGGGAGCACTGGCTTGTTCGTGGAATTCACCACGCCTTGCCTTCACCAACCTCAATCGGAGAAAGTCATGCCCAAAATTGAAATCTACACCAAGGATTATTGCCCCTACTGCGTGCTCGCCAAGTCAATTCTGCAGCAATACGGGGCGCGTTACTCAGAACATAGCCTCACCGAAAGCCCCGCTCAATTCGATACTATGGTCAAGAGATCTGATGGACGGCGGACGGTCCCACAAATATTCTTCAATGGCATAGGCATCGGGGGTGCCGACGAGCTATCTATTCTAGACGAGCGGGGTCAGCTTGCGGGAATGATTAAAGCCAATGCTGTTGAAGCCATCTAATAGGACGTTGGGCAGCTGACTACTTAGGCTGCCCAACCGCCCTGCGCCATATGCCGGACCTGGTACTTGATCTAGTCTTGGAAGTGACGGCTTTCCACCCCAATTGCGGACCTTAGCTTTGTTCGTCTCGCCACTTCTGAAAGCCGATCCATGCGTAGGCTAAGAAAAACAGGCCGCTCACAAGCTTGATTCCCCACCACTGAGCGGTTCGGTCCTGTGTGTTCAAATCTGTAGACAAGAACATTCCGCTCAAGAAGATCACGGCGAAGACCATTGTCCAAGGCACCATGGACCGAGCAGCCATCTGAGACTCCGATAGACCTCTGGGTGGCGACGCGTCAGGCCTTCCGCGAACCAACCGCCACGGCGCAACGGAGTGCCACACAAACCAGAGCGCAACAATAATAGCCGATGCGGTTACAACGAGGCCACCACTCCATTCAGGTAGAGCATAGAATGTTTCCGCAATCGCCCAGATCACGATCACCAGCACTATCAGGACAGTGGCTTTAAGCGTGCCCTTGCGACCTGCGACCTTCTTCCAGTTTCCATGAAGTTTGGCGTATTCTTCGGTCGTCACTAACTTTCCACCTGCATTTCTAGACGGGAAGAAAAGGTAGCCGCCCTCGGTGGGAGTAAACAGTCTCTCAAACGTTTCGATTGGATAAATCAATGACATCTCCTGCGCAACGGTCGGATACCAATTTATCGTTTTCTGCGACATGTCAGCTTTCCACCCCAAATATGGACATTCAGCGACGCGAGCGAGCGTCTCAATAGCCGAACTAGGTTTTATTTGATCCGCTTTGCGCCCAGTTGAGGGTTCATCTCGGTGATATGATTGAGCCACTTTTTCGGTCGGCGCAGCATCTTTTTGGGATACTCGACCTTCAGCCCCATTATTCGCGCAATCTCGCCGACAAAATGGATGCAATTGCGGGTATCGAGGTCGTAATATTTGCCCGGAGCATCGCGCCATGCGCGCATCTCCGCCATGATCTGGTGATATTGCGCATCGCTGATTGTGATGGTGAAATGGCGGTTGGTCTTGGTGATATATTTGGGCTGTTCGATCAAAATATCGTGCTCGACCGGGCCGCGCAAAATTGCCGTGCTGACCTTTTTGGCGGTGAAACCGAAATTCTCGTTCACCGCTTGCCCATCTTCTTCCAGAGTGCCTTCCAGCACCACGAAAGCGTGCGGATACCGTCCGAACAGGACCGAGCCATTAAAGCTGTGAAAGCTCAGCTGCACCTCAGCCAGAGCCGGGGTGGCCCAGCCCAAAGACAGCAGCGCGACAATCATTGCAAAAATGCGACCCATAGACATGGGCTTCTAGCGATGAGGGGTGCCTGCCCGCAACACCCAATTGATGCGGGCCGGGCCACGCGCAAACTCTGGCCATGGGCAATGCGACCGCCTAAAGGCTTTGCAAGAATGCCGTGACGGTCCTGAAAGGGATGTTCGCATCGCAAAGCGGAAACGGGGACATAAGGACAGGAATGATGAGCGAAGCATTGCTCACCCAATTGGCGACCCGGCTGACGCGGCCTGTTGATGATGCGTCGCGCGGTTTGGCCCGTGTGCATCTGTTGGACTGGTTGGCCTGTGTGGCCGGTGGCCGCGATAGCGAGGCGGCCGCATTGGGCAGCGCTGTGTCTATGCGGGGCTGGGAGCGGGCGACCTATGGCGGCGCTCACATTGCGATGGAAGCCGGGCATGGCTCGGCCCATATCAGTCCGGGGCCAGTCGTAATCCCTGCCGCGCTCAGCATGCCCAGCGCCGCAATGGAGGCGCGCCTGGATGCAATTGTGCGCGGGTATGAGGCCGCTCTGGCAATTGGCGGCGCGCTGGATGATCACCATTTTGGCCTTTGGCATGGCACCTCCAGCTGCGGCGTGTTTGGCGCTTGCGCGGCCTTTGGTTCGGTGATCGGCTTTGCTGGCGTGGAATATACCAACGCCTTGGGCAATGCCGGATCGGTCGCCGGCGGATTGCTGCATTTTCAGCATCAGCCCGATCTGCTGACCGGTCCATGGCATGTCTACAACGCGGTGCGCACCGGGCGCGATGCGGCTTTGCATGTGCATTATGGGGCCACCGGGCCGCAGGACATGCTGGAAGGTGCGCAGGGCGTGTTTGCGGCGATGACCAGAGAGGCGGGCGATTTAGGAACCCATGGCGATGGCTGGATGATCCAAGCCTTGGGAGATGGCGCGGCCCCCGATGTGGCGGCTATCAAGGATAAGATGGCAGCTCAGGCCCATGCTGGCGGATTGAACGCACAGCAGGCGGAGCGAGCGATTGCCTTGGCTTTGAATGAGGATGGTGGGGCCGATGATACCGATGCGCTCGACACAATGCTGGAGGCATGGACGCAGTGACGGTCAGGCTGGAGATTGAAGGCCGCATTGGCCATTTGGTGATTGATCGTGCCGAGCATCGCAATGCGTTCAATTTGGATATGTGGCAGGCGATGCCCGCACTGCTGGAACAGGCGGCGCGCAATCCTGATCTGCGGTTGCTGGTTGTTCGATCAGCCAGCAGCGATGGTGCCTTTTGTGCAGGGGCCGATATCAAGGAATTGCTGGCTAACAAGGATGATGCAGAGTGGTGTTCAGCCAATCAGGCCGCGATCAACCGGACGCAATACACGCTGGCACGCCACCCATTGCCCACACTGGCAGTAGTGAGCGGCGATTGTATAGGCGGCGGATGCGGGCTGGCACTGGCGTGTGATATCAGGCTTGCAACCGGTCCTGATGTGCGTTTCGGGATCACGCCCGCAAGACTTGGGCTCGTCTACCCTCTGCATGATGTAAAGTTGCTGGTCGATCTGGTGGGGTCGGGTCAGGCGCGAAAATTGCTGTTTACCGGCATGCTGATCAATGCAGAAGAGGCGCTGCGGATCGGTTTGATCGAACAGATTGATGCAACGCCCGAACAATTGATCGAACAATTGCTCGCAGCCGCGCCATCCTCAGTGCGCGAGTTAAAGCGCTTTGTGCGCCGGGTACTGGACGGCAAAGGAGAAGATGATGCAGACAGTCTGCGCGTCTTTGGCGATGCCTTCCAAAGCCTTGACTTTGCAGAGGGAACACGCGCCTTTGTCGAGAAACGTAAGCCGGAGTTTCGCTGATGCCTTTGTTTGCCTTTTACTGCCGCGATGGCGAGCATGGTGCGGTGTTCCGCGAGCACACAGAAGATGCGCTGCACAAGCATTTCGCTGAACATAGCGAGGACTTTGCCGTCGCCGGACCGCTGGCCAAGGGCGATGCAATCGTGGGTTCGCTGCTGATCATCAAGGCTGACGATGAGGCCGGCGCGCGCGAAAAGCTGGAGGCCATCCCCTATTTCTCGGTTGGGGTGTGGCAATCGATCAGGGCAGACGAGTTCCGCCCGCTGTTTGGCGAGTGGTCGCAAGATTTGGCAGAGTAACTGCCGGACCAATTGGCTCGATCAAGGAATTAGCAGGCTGGACCCGATTGTCTTGCGCGCTGCCAGATCGATGTGGGCCTGCGCGGCCTCGGCCAGAGGATAGGTCTGGCCGATCGTGATCTCGACCTTGCCCGAACCCAACATTTCCCACACTCTCGCAATTCCGTTCGCTCGGTCATCCGGCGTCATATAGTAATGCATTAGCGTTGGCCGCGTTACGAACAGAGATCCATGCTGAGCCAAAACGCCCAGATTGACCCCGTCTACCGCGCCGCTGGCATTACCAAAGCTGACCAGCAGTCCTCGCGGGGACAGGCATTGCAAAGAGCTTTCAAAGGTCGACTTGCCCACCCCGTCAAACACGGTCGGCACACCCTTGCCATCGGTTAGATCCTGCACGGCTGGAACAATATCATCCTGATCATAGCGGATCACATGGCTGGCCCCGGCTTTGCGCGCCAGTTCGGCTTTCTCGGCGCTGGAGGTGGTGCCAATCACTTTAACGCCCAATGCCGCCAGCCATTGCACCATGATCAGGCCGACACCGCCGGCAGCTGCGTGAACCAGCACCGTGTCACCTTCGTGCACATTGGCGCAGCGCTCCACCAAGCCTTCGGTGGTGGCCGCTTTCAAAATAGCGGCAGCTGCAATGTCGTCGGTCACGCTTTCGGGCAGTTTGAACATGGCCGCAGCGGGCATCAAGCGGTGGGTGGCATAGGCCCCCAAGCCCGGTCCCATATAGGCGACGCGGTCGCCCACTTGCAGATCGGTTACGCCATCGCCAAGCTCGGCTACGCGCCCGGCGGCCTCAAGTCCCAAGCCGCTGGGCAATTCTATCGGATAGAGGCCCGTGCGGTGGTAGGTATCGATGAAGTTCAGCCCGATCGTGCTTTGCTCGATCAACACCTCGCCCACTGCGGGAGACGGCACCGGAACGTCCTCTATTTCAATGACCTCTGGCCCACCAAGGGACTTGATGACTATACGGCGACAGGTCATTCGGCTGCTTCTGCCTGATGGGTTGCATGGTCTTGCCATAATGGCTGCTGCGGAGCGGGAAGGCCGGTTTCCTCCAGACAATTGGCCCGCAGAGTTTCAATGCCGGGGCCATAATCGAACAGGGCCAGCTCTCCGCGATTGGCGGTCATCTCTGCCCGCAACGCTTGGGTCGCATCAGCGTCAATCACCCCGTCCGCATCGGCCACCACGCCATAATCCTTGGCGCCTTCTGGCGTGACCAGCCCTTGGCGAATTTCCAAACCGACCAGATCGGGATCGCGTTTCAGCGGGTCGCCCCAGCCACCGCCGCCCCAAGTGATGAAGTGCAGCATATCGCCTTCTTCAACCGGAACATCCTCGATCTTATTGCCAACAATCTGGGTTGTCCCGTCGGCTTTCTCCAGGATCTTGCGCGCGCGCTTGCCCGGATGGCCGCCATTGACGCCCCATGGCGGTACAAACCAACGATCATCATGGATCGCAATATTGCCATCAGCCAGGAAACGATAGCTCATCCGAATACCATTGCCGCCGCGATGCAGTCCGGCACCGCCGCTGTCCGGCTCGGTCGAATACCGCTCGATCCGCATCGGGAAATAGCGTTCCAGGAACTCGTTGGGCACATTGGTAAAGCCCGGCCATAGTGAATGTCCGTCTGGCCCATCACCCAAGGGTCTACCCGGAATGCCGCCAAATCCGATCTGGAACAGCTGGAACCAATCGCCCTTGGTCGCCTCTCTGTTGTCCCACCCCGAATAAAACAGATGCGGGCTGGAACTGAAGCCTGCTGCGTTAAGAAATTCGGGCGAGCCTTGGCCAAGCAAACCACCCAGAATGTCAAAAATCCGGCCCAAGGCATGGGTCCGGCCTGACAAGGCTGCGGGGAATTGCGGCTTGAGCAGCGATCCCTTGGGGATGCGCACTTCGATCAGATCATAGAAGCCATCGTTGAACAGGATCTGCGGGTCAAAGACCATGATCATGTAGATGCCGAAGAACATCTTGAACATGTTCTCATTGAGCAAGAAATTGATCGAGGCGGCGGATTGTGGATCGGTTCCGTCAAAGTCGAGTATGACTTTTTCGCCCTCGCGCCACATCGAACATTTGATCTTGTATGGACCAAATCCCTTGCCGTCGTCGCACAGATAATCCTCGAAGCTGACCGGGCTTTCACCCACCGCTTGCAGCAGCAATGCCTTCATCGCGCGGTGGTTGCGCGCCAGCAATTCTTGCGTGGCCGAAACATAGACATCATCACCAAACCGCTCGGCCATTTCCAGCACGCGCTTGGAGGCGACCCGGCAACTGGCGATCAAGGCGTTCAAATCGGCCTGACACCAATCGGGCTTGCGCGTTTGGTGCATGACGAGCTTCATCAGATCGTCATTATATTCGCCCTTTTTCCAGATTTTCACCGGAGGGATCCGCACCCCTTCTTCGAAGATAGAACTGGCCCCGATGGGCATGGACCCGGGCACGCTGCCGCCAATATCGGATTGGTGGCCAAACATGGCGGTATAGGCGATCAGGCGGCCATCCTTGAAGATCGGCAGCAACACCAACCAATCGTTGGAGTGGCTGACCGCGCCATCGCAGGAATAGGGATCGGACAGGAAAATCATGTCCCCATCCTCGATCGTGCCCTCAAATCCTTTGAGGAAGCCGTCGATAAAGCTGCCGAACTGGCCCACGATCATCTTGCCCGCAGGGTCTGCGATCAGCGGGAAGGCATCGCCTTGCTCGCGGATACCAGGCGACATAGCGGTGCGCACCAAGGTGGCATCCATTTCTATGCGAGCATTGCGCAGCGCGTTCTCGATAATATCCAGAGTAACCGGATCGATGGCGATTTTTTCGAATGGCGTTTTGTTGGTCTCGATGATTTGTGCCGGCATCGGTTCAGCCCTCCTTGCCAGAATGAGCGGGATTGGGGTTGATGAGGATATTGCCCACGTGATCGACGCTGGCGGTGCAGCCGCTTTCGACCAAGGTTGTGCTGTCCATTTCGGTTATGACGGCGGGCCCGGGGATGATGTCCCCTTGCCGCAGCTTGGCCCGATCATAGATCGCACCTTGCTGCTCGCGCCCATCCATCCACAAACTGTGATCGCGGATCTTGGCCGCTGATGGATCACCGTCGCCCTTCTCCAGCTGTTTGGCTGGCAGAGCAGGCGCTTCACCCATGGCGACCGCCCGCAAGTTCACGATTTCGTGCGGGGTATCCATGTTGAAGGTAAACAGGCGGCGATGTTCATCATCAAACCGCTTCAGAATGCCCTCGATCCCATCAGCATCCAGAATGCTCTTGTCGATGGTCAGCGGCACTTCAAAGGCTTGTCCGGCATAGCGGATATCCACCTCAAACTCGCTGGTGATCTGATCTTCGGGAATGCCATCAGCCAGCAATTCGCTGCGCGTTTGCTCGCTCATTTCGTCCAAAACGGCCTTCAGATCAGCAACGCTGGTATCCTTTGCCAATTTCGAGAAACTGCGTGCGGTTTCGGTCCGCATCCGCGTGGTGGCATCACCCAAAGCGCACAACACGCCCGGCGAAACCGGCGATACAGCAGGCCAGCTGCCCATCAATTTGGCCACCGCATTGACATGCAAGGGGCCAGCGCCGCCAAAGCCCATGACGGCAAAGTCGCGCGGATCATACCCTTGCTGGACACTGATCATGCGCAGCGCGCCAAACATATTCTCGTTCACGATATCGATGATGCCGCGCGCGGCCTCCATCAATTCAATGCCCAGCGCATCGGCCACGGTCTGCACCGCTTTCTTGGCGCCTTCACGGTCCAGTTTGAATGATCCGCCCAGAAGGTCCTCCGGCAGATAGCCTAACACCACATTGGCATCGGTCACGGTCGGCAATTCGCCGCCCTTGCCATAGGCCACCGGCCCGGGAACCGCACCGGCACTTTCCGGGCCAACCCGCAGCGCCTTGGTCAGTTCGGGAACGTGAGCGATAGAGCCGCCGCCTGCACCCACCGTTTTGACGTCCAACGCAGATGCGCGAACGGATAAGTGACCCACTTCGGTGGTGCGTTGTCGGCGTGGTTCCAATCCTTCGATCAGGGCAACATCGGTGGATGTCCCACCCACATCTAGCGTTAGAATGTTTTTGATCCCTGCATTTTTGCCTACCCACAATGCGCCGGTAACGCCGCCAGCCGGGCCAGACATCAGAATATTGACGGGGTGTTCCTCGGCTTTCTGACTGCTCATCAATCCTCCATCAGAACGCAGCAGCGACAGCTTGCCTTCCAGCCCCTCGTCCTCCAGCCGGTTGCGCAAATTCGAAACATATTTGCCAACCACGGGCCGCACCGCTGCATTGGCAACGGTGGACAGCGTGCGCTCATATTCCTGCATTTCAGGCAGCACTTCATGGCTGAGTGAGACAGGGATCGCATCGCCCAAAACCTCGGCAGCGATCTCGCCGATGCGTTTTTCCTGCGCTCCATTTACATAGGCATTGATCAGGCTGACGGTCAGCGCTTCGATGCCTTGGCCTTTCAGTTTTTCCAGCACAGCGCGCACGGCATCTTCGTCCAGTGGGCGCACTTCATTGCCATCGGCATCCATCCGGCCGGGCACTTCCAGCGTGTCTTCCAAAGCTGCCAGCGGCTGGGGCTTGGGCCATACGATCCACGCGGCCAGGCCGCCCGGCACAAAGCTTCGCGCGATCTGCATGACATCGCGATAGCCTTCGGTCACGATCAGGCCGACGCGCGATCCCTTGCCTTCCAGCACCGCGTTGGTGGCAACCGTTGTGCCGTGCAGGAAATAGGCGATATCCTTGGCTGCAACGCCCGCTTCGGCAGTGATTGCCTGCACCCCGTTCAGAATGCCTTCCGAGCTATCATGCGGCGTGGACGGTGTTTTGTGCCGCCAGAAATTTCCGGTGTCTTCGTCGAACAGCAGCAGATCGGTGAATGTCCCGCCAACGTCAACGCCAAGCCTGTAAGTCATACTATCTCCCGAAAAGTCGGTCTATTAGGCCGCACGAGCGACCAAAGAGGGCAATGTGCGATCCAGCTTTGCGCCGAACCAATGGTTGGTTGCGATGGCGGCTTCCAGATCAATCGCGGTGGCGATTCCGGAACGCTCCATCATAAAGATCAAATCTTCGGTGGCGATATTGCCCGTCGCATTGGGGGCAAAGGGGCAGCCGCCCAATCCGCCAAGGCTGGCATCAAATGTGCGTACGCCCGCTTGATAGGCAGCCCAGGCATTAGCCATGCCGGTGCCGCGGGTGTCGTGAAAATGGCACCGCATGGGGATTTTTCCGCCCAATAATTCGGCCAATCTGCCAAACAGATCGCTGACTTGCGCCGGTACGCCGATGCCGATGGTGTCTGCCAACGCGATTTCATCGGGGTTTTCTGCGGCCATCTCTTCAGCAATAGCCAGCACGGTTTCTGGCTTCACCTCGCCTTCAAAGGGGCAACCAAAGGCGGCTGAGATGGTCACTTGGGCGCGCATTCCTTCGGCTTTGGCGAAACGGATCATGTCGCGGTTTTCGGTGATCCCCTCGGCGATGGTTTGGCCCTGGTTCTTTTGACCAAAGGTGTCGCTCGCCACCAGAACGCAGCCTGCCTGATCGATCCCTCGCCCCTTGCCGTTCTTGGCCCCGCCTTCGCGCGTAGCGAGCGCGCGCATCACGCCGCGTTTGTTCAGTGTCAAACCGATATAGGTCACATCGCCGCGATCCGGCAGGCCGGCGATCACCGCTTCTGCGTCGGCCATTTGTGGCACGCGTTTGGGGTGGACAAAGCTGGCCACTTCCAATCGCCGCGCGCCATAATCGATCATCCGATCGATCATCGCCAGCTTGTCTTGCGTCGAAATGATCTCGGCCTCGTTCTGCAGGCCGTCGCGTGGACCCACTTCAACCAGCTCGATCGCATCATTGGCAGCATGCTCTTGCGTCATGGGATTCGCTTCTTGTCCAAAATTGAATATTGGCTAGATACGCAAATTGTATACAAATGCAAATCTTGGCTTTATGGAGTTTTTGAATGATCTGGCGGGTATCTGGCCAAAACGATGAATGGTCTGGGGACCATCTAGCGGAGGTCTAGGGGCCATCTAGGGGTTATCTAGGGGTGGTCTCGGTGTCGTCTCTTGGGGGTTTCGAGGTCTTTCTCAGGGCTTGTGCCGATTAAATTTGAAGAGGGCTGAATATGTCGAATGGTGCGCTGTCGGGTCTTCGCCTGATCGAAATGGGACAGTTGATCGCCGGGCCGTTCTGCGGCCAATTGATGGGCGATCATGGCGCCGAAGTGATCAAGGTGGAGCCGCCCAAAGTGGGCGACGCCATGCGCAATTGGGGCCAAGGCATCCCTCTGTGGTTCTCTGTGGTGGCGCGCAACAAGAAGTCGATCACGCTCAATCTCCGCGAGAAAGAGGGGCAGCAAATTGTCCGCCAGCTGGCCGCCAAGGCGGACTTTCTGCTGGAGAATTTTCGCCCCGGTACGATGGAGCGGTGGAACCTGGGCTGGGAAGATCTGTCTGCCATCAATGAAGCGCTGATTATGATCCGCGTATCCGGATATGGCCAAACCGGTCCTTACAGCCCGCGCGCCGGATATGGCGGCATTGGCGAGGCGATGGGCGGCATGCGTTACATCGCGGGAGAGCCGGATCGCCCGCCCAGCCGCGCAGGCATTTCCATTGGCGATTCATTGGCCGCGACCTATGCATGTTTGGGTGCGCTTATGGCACTCAATCACCGCCACAAAACCGGCAAGGGTCAGGTGGTCGATTCGGCAATTTACGAGGCCGTTTTGGCGATGATGGAATCGACCGTTCCCGAATATACGGTGACTGGCCATATCCGCGAGCGGACCGGGTCGATCTTGCCCAAAATTGCACCCTCCAATGTCTATCCGACCAGCGACGGCAGCGTGTTGGTGGCGGGCAATCAGGACAGCGTGTGGAAGCGTATGGCGACCATGATGGGCGTGCCCGAATTGGGCGATGATCCGCGCTACAACAGCCATGTCGCGCGCGGGCAGAACCAGACCGAACTCGATGATATGATTGGTGAATGGACCAAATTGCACACCAGCCAACAAGTTTTGGATTTGTGCGAGGAGCACGGCGTTCCAGCCGGCAATATATACCGCGCACCCGAGATGTTGGAGGACCCGCATTTTGCCGCGCGAAAGGCGATTATCGAACTTCCGCACCCCAAGCATGACAATTTCAAAATGCAGAATGTCGCGCCCAAATTGTCCGATACGCCTGGCGATGTTCATTGGGTTGGCCCTGATCTGGGCCAGCATAATGAAGAGATCTATGGCGAGCTTTTGGGCATGGATTCAGCAACCCGGTCCGATTTGGAAGAGCGCGGCATTATTTAGCCGTTGGCAGGGCGCTCAATTGCTGCCGCTGCTCTCGCGCTCGGCATCGCGCTTGCTGATGACATAGGCATAGCCGAGACCAACTAGCAGAACCAAACCGCTGCCGCTTGCGACGAAGGTTGAATTGAACAGGACCGCGCAAACGATCAGTGCGATCGCCGCGATCAGAATGATTTGAATCGTTTTTGACATAAGTGAGCACCCCGAGTTTGACCCATCCACGCAGGATCGTGACGTTCTTGTGACCTGCCTAGCCCAGTTTGGGCCTTCCAGTCTGGGCTAGGCCATGCTTGTTAACAAATGGTTGGGTCAGCGATCTTCACAGGCACAGTAACCAAGCGCGCTTAAGGCGCCAGATACCATGACGCAGAGCGCTTAGTCGGCGTCCGATGCAGCATCTGCGAAAGTATGGAATGCGCGGCGTAAATGGCTGCCCATGACGGATTTTGCCCAAGCCGCATCATGGGCCTTGAACGCCGCTATCAATTCATCATGGTCGCGCGCGGATTGCCTCAGATCCTCAACCGAATATTGCCGTGCGGTGCGCAGCACAACCGGCTGCTCAACCAGCATGGCCAGCACTTGCGCCAAGCGTGGTGAACGCGCGGCATTGGTAATGATTTCGTGGAAGATACGGTTGGCATCAAGGAACCGCACCACATCGGGCGGGTCTTGATCCACGGCCTGATGCAGCTCCTCATTGACCCGCTCCAACTGCTCGATATCCGCCGGGCCCAGCAGCTTCGCCGCGCGTTCCGCGGCATGTCCTTCAAGCATCTGGCGCAAGGTAAACATCTCGTCGATGTCATCGCGTGACCAATCGGCGACAAAGATGCGTTTTGACTCGCTGCGCACCAACAACATTTCGGATTCCAGCTGGCGCACGGCCTCACGGACGGGGGTGCGCGAGACGCCCGAAATTTCGGACAGGCGGTCCTCGGTCAACTGGCTGCCGGGAGGGGCGTTGCCGCTCAACAGATAACTGCGGATGGCCGTATAGGCCGTGTCAGAGGCGCCGCTCATTCTATGACTGTCCGCAATCGGCAAATACGGAACGTCGCGCCCCTGGCTGGCCCGATCCATGTGCATCCAGCAAAGCTTTCCTGGCGTGCCGAACGCTACCCAGAGATGAAGCGAGATGACCCATAGACCTACCCTAGATGTACCCTAGATCACCGGCAGATGGCGCCAGATCGGCCAGAGTTAATTTCCCTTGACGATCTGTTATTGTATACAATAAAGGGTTCGGTCAAGGGAGTTGATCATTGCCATCAACAAAACGTATCAAGGTCATTGTACCCATTCCGATGGATGAAGCCGGAGTGGCAAACCGGGCAGAGCAACTGCCCGATGACTTCGTGAGAGAGGGCTTCTCTCCTGAATTCGAAGCGGTCCCCTTTGGTGCCGCTTTGGGCGATTCTTACCACGACACAATGATGATGGACTGGACCGTGTTTCAGGCTGGTGTCGAAGCCGAGCGTAATGGATATGCCGGCGTTCTGATCGATACGGTCAGCGATAGCGGTCTGCGGCCCTTACGTTCGGCGCTGTCGATCCCGGTTGTCGGGCCCGGCGAAGCAAGTTTCGCCATGGCGATGATGCTGGGCAAGAAATTCAGCGTGCTGACAATGTGGCCCGAATGGTTCCCGCTGTATGAAAAAACGCTGACCGAATATGGCTGGTCGTCGCGTTGTGCTTCCTTGCGGTCGATCGATACGCGGCCCGATGTGACCGAATTGCTCGCTGGCAAAGAGGAAATCATCTTTGACAAATTGAAGGCCGAGGCAACCAAGGCGATGGAAGAAGATGGTGCCGATGTGATCGTGCTGGGATCCACCACGATGCATCAATCAGCCGCATTCCTGGATGCTGAGATGCCGATCCCAGTGCTGAATCCCGGGCAGGTCGCCTACAAAATGCTGGAAACGCAGATCGAGCTTGGCCTGCGCCATTCGAAGAAAGCCTTTCCCGCCCCAGAAGTCCCCAAACACGGCGAGATCCGGAAAGGTTGGTACTGATGAGTGAATGGAATGAAGGCGGAGCCGGACAAGTGCCGCTGCCCTATCGCTTTTACGTCGATATCGTGACCAAGCGCTATTTCGATGGGGTCGATAATAAGAATATGGATCAGGTGCTGAACTGCTTCACGCCCGATGCCGTTCTGCACGAGGCGACCAGCGATACGGTCCACGAAGGGCGCGAGGCCATTCGCGCGATGTTCGTCAAACTGTTCACGGATTTCGAGAGCATTTGGCACGGCAATTTCGTCCACACGGCTGATCCTGACAGCAACACGATCAATTCCCAGTTTACCGTGCTGATCACGCCCAATGGCGGCGATGAATTACGCTATGAGAATTGCAATCGGTTCTACCTGAAGGATCGGCTGTTCCACCGGGTCTATGTCTATATGTCCGGCGATAATCTGCTGAAGGAGGGAGATGCCTGATGCAGTATGAACCAACCTTAAGCCGGGACGAGTTGATCCACTTCGCCACCCAGCAATATTTCGGCAATGTCGATGCAAAGAATATGGCCGCGACGCTGGATTGCTTTCACGATGAAGCGCTGTTCTGCGTCCAGACCGATTTCACCCGCCATTCGGGCAAAGGCGAAATCCAGCGCATGTTCGAAGATTTCTTCGGAGCCTATGAAACCATCATCCATCGCGATTTCGTGTGCACTGTGGACGAGGCCAATGGCCGGATCTCCGCCAGTTTTGTGGCCGAGTTGCACGATGCCGATGGGCAGGTAACGCTGCTGCACAACACCAATTTCTGGCGCCTTCGCTCCGATGGGCAGGGCGGTGCCAAATTTCAGGAAGTCTATGTTTACATGAGCGGTGCCAACGTCCTCACTTGATAGGGGGCGGCACAACACCTTCGGGTACCTTCGGGCAAAATCAGGTTCAGGGAGTACGAACCAATGACCAATTTCAAAACTTTCCTCGCATGTGGCGGCGCATTTGGCGCGCTGGCTTTTGCCGCTCCGGCAGTGGCTCAAGATGCTGATGCACCTGCGCCTCAAGCTACCGAGGAAGCGCCAACCGGTAATGCGATCATCGTTACCGCTCGCCGCCAGTCTGAAACACTGGCCGAAGTTCCCACGGCCATCACCGTTTTCACAGCCGATACGCTGGAAAAGACAGGCATCGAACGGGCCGATGAATTTGTTCAACTGACCCCGGGTGTCACCATTGTGACCGGCACCGCAGAGGCGGGCGATACCCAGATCAATATCCGCGGTATTAACGGAGCGCGCGACGCGGAAAGTTCGGTTGCCTTGGTGGTCGATGGCATTTTGAAAACCAACACAGCGCAATTGAACCAGGACCAAGGAACGCTGCGCCAGATTGAAATTCTGAAAGGCCCTCAAGGCGCCTTGTACGGCCGCAACGCAGCGGCTGGCGCCATTGTGATCCAGACGCTGAAGCCGGGTGATTTTCTGGAAGGTGCGATCAAGGTCTCTGCCGCAGAAGACGAGACCTATTCAGCCAGCGCTTATATCTCTGCTCCACTTGGAGAGAACGCCGGCTTTGTCGTCTCGGGCAGCTATGACACGACCGATGGTTTTTACCGCAACAGTTTCCTGAATTCCAAAACCATTGATGATCAGGAAATCTGGTCGGTGGACGCACGCTTTGTCGCCGATGTTGGCGCTGACACCGAATTGGATGTGAAGGCTCGCTATGCCGATTTGTCGGGCGCTTCGATCAACTTTAATGCAGCCTTTGCTCTGCCCAATTTTGGCGGAGCCTTCTTTGAAGATGTGAACGAGCATCCGTTCGGTTTCTATTCGAACATCCGGCCAACCAATGAACAGCAAACATTCGAGGCATCGGCCAAGGTGACGCACCAGTTTGAGGCGGTCGAGCTTACCGCCTGGGTGCTGTATAGCGATGTTGAGCAAGCGTTGACGGCGGATGGTACGTCGGCTGATTTTGCCCGGTTCACTTTCCCGGGAGCAACGCAGGACTCCATCGATGCGTCCAATGCATGCTTCGGATCGACGGCACAATTAACCGGTTTTCCGGTGAATGCGCCGGGCTTCATTGGCACGGTGCCGACGCCGTTTATCTTTGATGTGGCCAATGGTTCTACCTTTGGTCCTTACAGCCCGACCACGTGTGACGGTACGCAGTTCCAGACGCGCGAGCAGAGCGATATCAGTGCCGAGGTGCGGCTCGCATCGACCGATGATGGATATATCGATTGGCAGCTGGGCGCTTACTATCTGCACATCAATCGTGAAGTTGGGGTGAGCCTAGGGGCCGATTTAGGCTTTGGCGTCACCGAGCAATTGTTCAATCCTGCCGGATCGAACAACCCGACGACACAGCTCTATAATGATGACTTCTCAACCGATGTTTATGCAGTGTTTGGCTCGCTCGACTTTGAAGTTAGCGACGGCTTCGAGCTGGGGCTGGCGGCACGCTATGATGTTGAGGAACGCAGCGCGACCAATCTGGTGCCCAATGCGATCGACCCCTTCACTGGCGGCCCGATCAATCCGGGTCAGGCCTTTGGTCCGATTGCAGATCAATCAGAAACCTTCAAGCAATTGCAGCCCAAATTGTCGCTGCGTTATGCTTTGTCAGACGACATCAATTTCTATGCCAACTGGGGTATCGGATTTAAGTCGGGCGGGTTCAACAATCAGGGCTCTGCTGCGATTGTGGATCAGGCCTTCAATCAGTTCATTGGCACCAATGTTCTGATCGAGGATGTCTATGAAAAGGAAACCTCCAGCGCGTTTGAGGCTGGCCTGAAGGGCGAGCTGCTCGATGGTGCGGTGACCTTCGATCTGGCGGGTTATTACACCACGATCGATGACATGCAGTTCTTCGAATTCTTCGTCGGCGGCTTTGGCCTGCTGCGCGTTGTGTCGAATATTGACGAGGTTGAGGTCTATGGCGGCGAGCTGAATTTGGCCGCAGAGATCATGCCCGGCTGGTCGATTTTCGGTTCGGCCAATGTCACCGAGAGCGAGATCAAGGAAAACGCATCGCGTCCGATCACAGTGGGCAACAAATCGCCCTATACCGCTGATTACACGATCAACCTTGGTACCCAGTTGGACCTGCCAGTGACCGACACGATGGATTTTGTCGCACGTGCCGATTACCGGATCACCGGCCCGACCTGGTTCCACTCGGTTCAGGAAAACACCAGCCCGACCATCTTCAGCGGATTGCTGCCAGGTTCGCAGCTGATGGCTCCGGCCTTTGTCGGTGATGCGGATTACTCGCTTACCCAGCGTGACGAGTTCTCTGTTCTGGATGTGCGCATCGGCGTACAAACGGACAGCTGGTCGCTGACAGCCTTTGCGGACAATCTGACCAATGAGGAATATCTCAACGAGGTTATTCCGGCGGTCGAATTTGGCGGATCGTTCATCTCGCCCGGTGCATTGCGCCGCTTCGGGGTCGAGGTTGGCTTCAAATTCTGATCTGTTACACCGCTCATCAGACAGTTTTAACGGAGTGTCATGGTGAGCGGTGATAGCCTGTCCGACAATTACTCGGGTGTGTTCGAAGGAAGGATCGGCTTCGGCAAGAAACCGGCGCTGATCCTGATCGATCTGGTCGAGGCCTATTTCAACACAGATAGCCCGCTCTATGCTGACGTCGAGGATACCTTGGCGTCTGCTTTGGACTTGTTGGAGGCCGCCCGTTCTGCTGGGCTGCTGGTGATCTATACCAATGTGGTGTTTCATCCTTCGATGAAAGACGGCGGCCGGTTCGCGCAAAAAGTGGCGGCCCTGCAAAGTTTTGCCGCCGGTAATCCGATGGGAGCATGGGCCAAAGGATTGGCACCGCGTGATGACGAGCTGGTCATATCGAAACAATATGCCAGCGCCTTTTTCGGCACTTCGCTGGCCTCCACCCTGACCGCCAATGGCAATGACAGCCTGATTATATCGGGCGTTTCCACCAGCGGCTGCATTCGCGCCACATGTGTGGACGCGTGCCAGCACGGCTTTATCCCGATTGTCGCACAAGAAGCGGTTGGCGACCGGCATGAAGCGGTTCACCAGGCCAATTTGTTCGACATGAATTCGAAATATGGCGATGTGGTTTCAGTGGAGGAAATCCGCGCAAATCTGGCCAGCCTGTCCAAGGCCTAAGCCAGCAACGCAGGGCGAGCATTTAGACTGGCTTCACCAACCGCCCTGCCACCGCATCCAGTTTCGCAATCAATGCCGGATCATGCTGATCGGGTGCGGTGATGATGGCATCTTCCAATGCGGTGTCGATGGGGCTGGGCTCGCGTTCTTCGGGCAGGTCTGCGATGAATTTGGTGACCATCTTGCGCGCGATCTTGCTGTTTTTCTGCATTTGCTCGACCACCTGCATCACATCCACCGCTTCGCCTTCGCGCCAGCAATCATAATCGGTCACCATACCAACCAGCGCATAGGGTAGCTCCGCCTCACGGGCGAGTTTGGCCTCGGGCATGGCGGTCATCCCGATAACGTCCGCGCCCCATTCGCGGTACATCCGGCTTTCGGCGCGGGTGGAAAATTGGGGTCCCTCCATCGCCAGATAGGTTGCACCGGTAGAGATCTTGCCCTTCGCCGATGCAATCGCGCTGGCTGCCATATCGGACAGGCGCGGACACACCGGGTCGGCCATAGAGACATGCGCGACAAATCCCGATCCAAAGAAGGTTGAGGGGCGGCCTTTGGTCCGGTCGATAAATTGCTCGACCACGGTAAAGCGGCCCGGCTCGATCTTCTCGCGCAGGCTTCCCACGGCAGAAATGGCCAGAATATCGGTGCAGCCGGTGCGTTTGAGCACATCAATATTTGCGCGCGCATTCAGATCGCTCGGCGTGATCGGGTGACCGCGACCGTGGCGCGGCAGAAACCGAACGCGCACATCGCCAATGCGCCCGCACAACACTTCGTCAGAAGGCTCACCCCAAGGTGATTTTACCGCAATCCATTGGGCATCTTCCAGCCCCTCAATTGCATAGAGGCCCGATCCACCAATGATCCCGATGGTCCAAGGACTTGCCATGATTGTTCCCTTTTGTCGCGCTGCGTTGTGTCGCCGATTTAGACCTGATTGACGCGAACAGGCAAAGGAATGGTTAGCACAAGGCCGATAACCTGCCTCAAACCCGTATTTTGCCGGTCAGACCAGCAATTTTGGCCAGATATCACGTCAGAATAATGCGATCCGGCAAGGATTTACGGATGAAGCCGTCAGCCTTGGCAAAAGGTCCAGCGATCGATGGGCGTTGGCTCATCCGTTCTTGATGGGCGGCCAGCTTGGGCCAATTGTCGAGCGGCATCTCTGCCACCAACATGCCCTGCATCAGGCAGCAGGTCACTGTAATGTCGGCCAAAGACAGTGCATCGCCAACAAAATAGTCAGCCCCGTCCAGCTGGCTCTCCAGATAGTTGAGCACGTTTGGCAATTTTGTCGCCCAGGCCTCTTTCGCGGCGGTAACATCTGGCTCCTTGCCCTGATTGAGCGCAAAGAAGATCGGCCGGAACATCCCTAACCCGGTGGCCATGGCCACATTGGTGTCAGCATATTCTTCCAGCATCAGCGCACGGCCATAGGCATAAGGATCGCTGGGTAGCATGGGGTTTTCCGGGTGCTTCTTCTCGATATAGCCGCAGATCGCGGATGAATCGGCGATGGTGCCATCTGGTCCTTCTTCAGCGATCGAGCGATCGCGCAACACCGGGATACGCTTCATCGGGCTGATTGCGCGAAACCATTCGGGCGGATCGAACACATTGACCGCTTCAATCTCGAAATCGACGCCCTTTTCGATGCATTGCGCGGCCACTTTGCGAACGAAGGGGGATACTGGACTGCCGTAAATGACGAGATCGGCCATGGTTGTTTCCTTTAAGTCGGTGGATTTTGTTGTGTTGCGATGCGCCTTTTGGAGAATTGAGTTGCATAGCGCAATGGATAGGCGCGCTGACCCGCTTCACCGCGTATAATGCCCGAGCAATCCGACCTTGCACTTGCAAGATGATCGGGCCATTTCCATTTGAAGTGGAAGCAATTCAAAAAGTTCTAGAGAGAGGCAGATATGGCGACCCAATATAAAAACCTGATCAATGGTAAGATGATCGACACGGGCGAATGGCTCGATGTGGTTAATCCCGCCAATGAAGAAGTCATCGGCCAGGTCCCCGCATGCGGCGAGAGCCAGCTAAACGAAGCAGTCGCTGCCGCGCGCACTGCCTTCGAAAGCTGGAAGAAGACCTCCTTCGAAGAACGCCAAGCTGTGTGCATGGCGATCTCTGGAGCGATCAAGGAAAATGCCGACGAGCTTTATCGTCTGCTGACCAGCGAACAGGGCAAACCGCACGAGCAAGCCAAGGGCGAGATTTTCGGCGCTGCTGGCATGTCTGCTGCACAAGCGACCTTGAAGCTGGACGATGTTGTCAATGAAGACAGCGATGAGCGTCTGTCACGCACCCGCCGTGTACCGGTTGGTGTTGTGGGCGGTATTGTGCCGTGGAACTTCCCGGTCATGATGGCGGTACAGAAAATCGTGCCTGCCTTGATGAGCGGTTGCACTATCGTGCTGAAGCCGTCGCCATTTACCCCGCTGACAACGCTGCGCATTGCAGAGCTGATCGCGGATAAGGTACCGCCTGGAACGGTCAATATCATCACCGGCGAAGACAGCCTTGGTCCGTTGATCACCGGCCACCCTGACATCAACAAGATCACCTTCACCGGCTCCACCGCGACCGGTAAGAAGATCATGGAAGGCGCGAGCGCCGATCTGAAGCGGATCACGCTGGAACTGGGCGGAAACGACGCATCCATCGTGATGCCCGACGCCGATCCGCAGAAGGTGGCCGAACAATTGTTCTGGTCCAGCTTCTCCAACGCGGGCCAAATCTGTGTCGCGGCCAAGCGCATTTATATCCACGAAGATATCTATGACGAGCTGAGCGCCGCACTGGTTGAATATGCCAAGACGGTCACCGTGGGTGATGGTTCGCAGCAGGGAACCGGCGTTGGTCCGATCCAGAACAAGAAACAGTATGAGCGCGTTTTGGAATTGATCGAAGATGCCAAGGATAATGGCTATAAATTCCTGGTTGGCGGCGATGCTGATCCATCAGGCACAGGCTATTACGTTCCGATCACAATCATGGACAACCCGCCAGAAGATGCTCGCATTGTTGCCGAAGAGCAGTTTGGCCCGGTTATGCCGCTGATGAAATTCTCGACCGAGGATGAAGTGATCCAGCGCGCCAATGATTCCGAATATGGTCTGGCCGGTGCGGTCTGGACCGCTGACACGGACAAAGGCATCGAAATTGCTGAGCAATTGGAAACCGGCACAGTGTGGATCAATGAATATCTTCACCTCTCGCCCTTTTCTCCCTTTGGCGGGCACAAGCAGTCCGGCTTTGGCGCAGAATATGGCCTGGATGGGTTGAAGGAATTCACCTATCCGCAGGTGATTACGGTCAAGAAGGACAATGTTGTCGCCTAATTGGCTTTCAACACTGACAAGACAAGAGGCCGTCCGGAGCGATCCGGGCGGCCTTTTCTATATCCGTTGCTAGAGCTTGCGTTGATTACTCACCCGCAGGTTTGCTAAGCATATCCAGCCCAACCGCCCAACGGCGCTGGAAACCACGCCAATGCTCGGCCTCGTCTTGGCCAGCGAATTTGCCATTTAACTGCTCGCCAAAGGAAACCTGCCACTGGCTGTCATTGGCGTTGCTGACAGGCACATTCAGATAGCCAGCCTTGTCGTCATCACCCTTCAGATGCAGATCGAGGAAGGCTGCGACAAAGTGCTGATTGATGCCATTGATCCGGTCCTGCCGCCACACCGGCTCATTCAGGAATTCGGCCACGCGGAATGGAGCATCATCGCCAATTTCAAACGCATTGCCGACGATATTGTGGCGTGCCTCGCGAAAGACCAGCATATGCCGGTCTGCGCCTGACAATTGGTCAAAGATCCAACTGACCCCCTCGGCATGGTTGGAAACATCATCCTGGCTTCCGCTCACCACCAAAACGGGAGCGGTGATCTTGGCCAGGCTTGCCGCACTCCATACCCGGTTGTCGGGCTGGCCGCCCCAGGGGGCAAAGGCAACCACTGCATCAATCTCAGACGGATCGCCCGCAGCGGCCTTCAGTGGCTCCATCGCCGCAGCCGGTACGCTGGTGAACGTTCCGCTGCCATAGTCATATTCTGCGCCTGCCGTCGCCAGTGCGCCATAACCGCCCATGGAATAGCCGATCAGGCCGACATTTTCGGCATCGATCAGGGCGTACACACCCGCATCATTGGCGCTGCGATCGACCAATTGCGCCAAGACATCGCGCTGATCCAGCGACCGGCTGGCCAGCACATTGGCAAAGGAATGGACGAAATCGGTGATCCCTTCCAGCTTTGCATCGGCGTGGTCGATGGTGGCCACGACATAACCGCGCGAGGCAATGTGCTCGGCCAAATTGCTAAACTGGGTGCTCCAACCGTTAAACCCGTGGCTCATGATCACCAGTGGGAATTGGCCTTCGGTGACGGGGGCGGCATCGGCAAAGGCGCGTCCTGCAAACTCCAGCGAAACAGGGTCCATCGCGGGCGGTGTCATGGTGTGCTGATAGGTGATCGGCTCCTGCCCGGCATCGCTCTGCGCCGGGTAATACAGCCGCACATCCAGCGTACGGTCGCCCGTTTCGACCGATCCTGTTGCCATGCCCAGCTTGGTAAAGCTGAGCCGTGCGGGCAGGGTGAAGGCGATCTCCTGCGTGCCGATGGCATATTCGCCAAAGCGGCCCAGTTCGGGGGTTTCGCCTGGCTGTCCTTCATGGATTGTGGGTGAGGCGACATAGGCGGCGGTGCCGGCCCCAAGTCCGATTATGGCGAGTAGGCCCAAACCAATGTGACGTTTCTTCATAAGGCGCTTTATCTCTCAACCTATACTTTTGTGCATTGCCGATGGGCAGCAGATGGGTGCACTCATTGCAGCGATTGAGCATGAGGGGAAGAGGTTGTGGCAACGCCAGAGGAACTATTGGCAGGCTTGGCACGCGTGATGACGAGCGCTGGGCTGGCCGCGCCAGAGCAGCTGACCCGCTTGACGGGCGGGGCCACCATGGAAAGCTGGCGATTTACCAGCGGTAGCAGCGACTATGTTTTGCGCCGCGCGCCCAGCTTGGAATATATCGCCGAGCGTCCCTATGGCCATGACGTGGAAGCCGATGTGATCCGCGCCGCCCACGCCGCCGGTGTAACTGCGCCGCAAGTGACCGGTTTGTTGCAGCCAGAGGACGGCATCGGTTCCGGCTTTGTCATGCAGGCATTGCCCGGCACACCCAATCCCAAGGAAATCCTGGAGATGCAGGATCCCGCTGGCCTGTTGCGAGAGGCCGCGCGTGACCTTGCCCGCATCCACACTTTGGGCGCTGCCGATGTGCCCGATGCCGTGCCCGAGCTGGATTATCGCGAGGCAATTGCAGATTTCCGCCAGCAATTCGAAGATGCGGGCGGGGATCGCCCGATCATCGCGCTGGGGATCAAATGGCTGGAAGACAATTGCCCTGACCGGATTGAGCCCGTGTTGATCCATGGCGACTATCGGATGGGCAATCTGCTGGTGCAGGATAGCCACCTGACCGGCGTGCTCGATTGGGAGCTCGCCCATTTGGGAGACCGGCACGAAGATCTGGCCTTTGGCTGCATGTCCGTGTGGCGCTTTGCCCGATATGACCGGCCCGCGCTGGGGCTGGGCAGTCTGGAGGATTACTTTGCCGCCTATGAAGCCGAAAGCGGTTTTGCGGTTGATCGCGACAGGTTTCGTTACTGGCTGATCCACCGCACCGTGTGGTGGGCTATGGGTTGCCTCAAATGCGCACGATCCTGGCGCGATGGGTCGGACCGAACGCTTGAGCGGGCGGTGATTTCACGTCGCACATCCGAGCAAGAGCTGGATCTGTTGCTGTTGCTGGAGGAAGAGGCACCGGACGATCTGCGCAATGAATTGATCGAACCCATGCAGCCGCCATTGGCCGAACAGGGCGAGGCCACTTCAGGAGAGCTGGCGTTGGCCATCTCGGAATGGTTGGCAAGCATCAAGGACAATGTCTCGGGCCATGATCGTTTCCAGCTTGCGGTTGCGCGCAATGCGTTGGGAATGCTGGCGCGCGACGATGCGATTGTCCCCCAGCATGCCCATTATGAATTGGCGCAGGCTATTTTGGAGGGAGAGGAAGATTTGTCTTCGCCGGGTCTGTTGGCCGACATGCGGCAGGCCAGCTTTGAAAAACTGAGCGTCGATATACCCAAATACCCTGCGCTGGCAGTCGCCCGCAAGAAATGGACCGGAGAGGACTAAACCACATGGATTTTGCTATACCAGCCGACCTTCAAGCCTATCTGGACGAGCTCGACAGCTTCATCGATGCCGAGATTACCCCGCTGCAAATGCAGGATGACAACAACCGATTCTTCGATCACCGGCGCGAGGATGCGCGGACCGATTGGGACCGCGAGGGCCTGCCGAACGAGGAGTGGGAGGCCTTGTTGAAAGAGGCCAAGCTGCGCGCCGATAAGGCTGGACATTGGCGTTTTACCGCGCCCAAGAAATATGGCGGCAAGGATGGTAGCAACCTTTGGATGGCGGTGATCCGCGATCATTTTGCGCAAAAGGGGCTGGGTCTGCACAATGATTTGCAGAACGAACACAGCATTGTTGGCAATTTCCCCTTTGTCGCCATGTTCGAACATTTCGGCACGCAAGCCCAGCAGGACGAGTTCATCTTGGGCGGCTTTGACATGACACGGCGCGTGTCCTTTGGCCTGACCGAGGCCGAGCACGGCAGCGATGCGACCCATATGGAAACAACTGCCGTGCGCGAGGCCCGCGACGGGGTTGATGGATGGCTGATCAATGGCGAGAAGATGTGGATCACCGGCATGCATATGGCGACCCATTGCGCGCTGTTTGTGCGCACCAGCGGCAATGCTGGCGATGCGCGCGGCATCACTTGTCTGCTCGTCCCCAACCCGACCGAGGGACTGAAGATCGAGGAGTGGATGTGGACTTTTAACATGCCCACGGACCATCCCCGGCTCAGCTTCACCAATGTGTGGGTGCCCGACAGCGCGATGCTGGGCGAGGAGGGCAAAGGCCTCGCGCTGGCGCAAAGCTTCGTCCACCAAAACCGCATTCGCCAAGCGGCGGGATCGCTGGGTGCGGCCCAATATTGTGTGGAGGAGAGCGTGAAATACGCGCGCCAACGCAAGCCCTTTGGCCAGGAATTGGCCCGCAATCAGGCGATCCAGTTTCCTTTGGTAGAGCTGGCCACGCAATGCGAGATGCTGAGGATGCTGATCTATAAAACCGCGTGGGAGATGGACAATATGCCCCACAAAGAGGTTGAAAAGCAGATCAGCGACAAGGTTTCGATGTGCAATTACTGGGCCAACCGGCTGGTCTGCGAAGCGGCCGACCGCGCCATGCAAACCCATGGCGGCATTGGCTATTCACGGCACAAGCCGTTCGAACATATCTATCGCCACCACCGCCGCTATCGCATCACCGAAGGGGCTGAGGAGATTCAAATGCGCAAAGTTGGGGCCTATCTGTTCGGCTACCTTGGCCCGCGCAAAGGTATGTTTGATTAGTCAAATTCGGGCTCGGGGGTGAAGGTCTCATCGCGCTTGGCAATGAAATAGAGCCCTGTCCCCAGCGCGATCAAACCTCCTGTCAGGGAAAATGCGTTTAGGCTCGCCTGTATGATAGCAAAGATCGAATAGGCAGACGCGACAGCAATGCAGAGCCACCACCAGACGCCGATGGCTTGTGGATGCCCTGCTTGGCCCCTGAGGCGCAGCACTACAAATGCAGCATAGGCAAAGAATCCAATCAATTGGCTGCCGACACCCATGACCTCCGCCAGCAGAACAAACCCGCCACTCAGCGACAGCGCGGCTACGATGGTCGAGAATAGATAGATTGAATAATCCGGCACTTCGCTTCGCGATGAAAGATGGGTCAGCCACGCTGGCAACAGGCCGCGTCGCGCCATACCAAACATTATGCGGGGTCCCGTCATCCAGAAAGTGTGTTGGTTGGTCGCGATAGAGAATATCGCCGCCAGTGCCATCATCAGTGCCCCTGTCTCACCGAGCACGGCCTCCCCCATAGCCGCTAGCGGTGTATTTGCGTCCGATACATCAGGTGCGACGGCGTTAAAGGCGAATTGTACAAACATATAGAACGCGATGATGGCGAATAGCGATTGGATCATGGTGCGCGGAATTGTCCGGCGCGGATTCTTGACCTCTCCTGCTGCATATCCATTAGCGATGCCACCAGCGAAGGCGTAATAGATCAGCAAGGCGGTGCCCTCGACCGCACCGAAGGTTGGCAGCGCAAATTCTGTTGCCAGACCCTTGGTCGCATATCCTACCAGGCAGATAAGCACGATCGGCGTGAGCTTACACAATGTGCCGACGACCAAGCCACCGACCGCCACCCTCATCCCGACGATGTTGATCAAAGTGATCAATCCAATCAGGCCAAGCACCGTCGCAGAATGGATCATCGGATCGGCAAAGAATGGCAAAATTGCTGCCAAGTAGGAAACGAGCACATGAAAATTTGCAGCGCGCGATGCCATGATGGCCAGCAGCAAGAGCCACCCGACTTGGAAACCGGTTGCGGGGCCGAATGCAGCCTGCGCATAAAGCTGAGGACCGCCCGACTGCCGGAACATTGCTGCAAGTTGAGCAATGATAAGTGTGCCGCAACCAACCAACAATCCAACAATCAGGATCATCCATGGGGCAAAGCTGCCTAAGGTGCTGTATAGAATGGCTGGCATCGCGAATATGCCAGCCCCGATCATCCCATTGATACTCAACAGCGCCGAACCAATTGGCCCGACGGTCCGCGGCGGTGCTTTGATATCTTCGATTTTTCCTGCTCCCGAAGGAGCGACCCCGCCGGGGAACGTGGACGAGTTTCGCAGCAAGTCAATTGGAAAGAGGCGGAGAGGTGCCGGCCGGCCCAACACCCAACCTCACGAGAAGCATAAAATTAGTCTCAATTGAAATTATCTTAGCTTTGGGGTAAATCGCCCGCGACCAAATCACAGGAGTTACCCCCAATGCTTGTCGGCGTTCCCAAAGAGATCAAAAACCACGAATATCGCGTCGGCCTGACGCCCGAGGCTGTGCGCGAATATGTTGCAACCGGCCACCCCGTGATTGTCGAAACCGGTGCTGGGTTGGGAATTTCCAAAACTGACGAGGATTATCAAAAGGTTGGCGCGACAATTGTCGATACAGCCGCGGAAATCTTTGCCCGCGCAGATATGGTGGTGAAGGTCAAGGAACCCCAGCCGGGCGAGTGGGTCCAGCTGCGCGAAGGGCAGATCTTGTTCACCTATCTCCATCTGGCTCCCGATCCCGATCAGGCCCGCGGTCTGATGGAATCAGGCGTGTCGGCGGTGGCCTATGAAACGGTGACGGCTCCTGATGGTTCGCTGCCTTTGCTTGCGCCAATGAGCGAAGTGGCCGGGCGTTTGTCGATCGAGGCGAGCGCGCAAGCGAGCCACAAGAACAATGGCGGGCGCGGTATTCTGATGGGCGGCGTGCCCGGCGTTCTGCCGGCCAAGGTTGTGGTGATCGGCGGCGGCGTGGTTGGCACTCAGGCGGCCCGTATGGCAGTAGGTCTGGGCGCAAATGTCGAGATTTTGGATCGCTCTTTGCCTCGCATCCGCGAGCTAGACGATATGTTCCAGGGCCGCGCGACCACCCGCTATTCCAATGCTGGTACGATCGAAGATGCCATCACCGAAGCTGACGTTGTTATCGGCGCTGTGCTGGTGCCAGGGGCCAGCGCTCCGCGCCTGATCACCCGCGATATGCTGCCGCTGATGAAGCATCGCGCGGTGCTGGTCGACGTAGCGATTGATCAGGGCGGTTGCTTTGAAACGTCCAAGCCCACCACCCATGAAAACCCGACCTATCTGGTGGATGACATCATTCACTATTGCGTGGCCAATATGCCCGGCGCGGTGCCGCACACCTCCAGCTATGCGCTGAACAATGCGACTTTGCCATTTGGCTTGGCGTTGGCGAATAAGGGCATCGCTGCATGCCAGGATGACCCGCATCTGAAGCTGGGCCTGAATGTGCATGAAGGCAAAATCGTCAATGAAGCGGTGGCAGAAAGCCTGAACTTCTGATCGAGGGTGCCGCACGGGCCCTTGGCTCAACGGGCGGAAAGTTTTGGTCGCTCTGTGACAGGGCAAATTCGAACGCGAAGGGTTCGCAAGCGCGACCGCGCGTCGACCGGTAGGTCGCGCCTCGCAGGCATGAGCGAAGCGAATTGACGTGAGAAAAAAATTGGTGCGGTCGAGAAGACTCGAACTTCCACGGGCGTTAGCCCACAACGACCTCAACGTTGCGCGTCTACCAGTTCCGCCACGACCGCACACAGTCATCAAAAAGCGATTGGATCGCTTCCCGCCGGTAGGAGCGGCCACCTAGCAACAGCTAACCCCCTCCGCAAGCACTTTGCCGCGCGATGGGCAATTGCCGATGCGATCAGTTAGGCTTCCAGCCGATTTCTGCGAATTTGGCGGAGCGCGGAACGTCGGTCACCGCTTCCTTGATGGTCAGCGTCTCGCCCGGAGCCAAAGTGGGCTGCGGCGGGACCACTTCCCAATTGTAGACGATCCGATTGCGCTCATCGCGAAGAATAATCAGCACGGCCGGCACATCGGCGCTTGATCGGCCGACATTGGTGATGGTTCCGCTCGCGCCGAAATATTCGGTGCCATTGGGCAGCGTGCGGCGATCTTGCTGGTCGCCCGGGAAGTCGAGCACCAGATCGGGCTCTTCAACGGCGAAGATGGGCCGTTCAACCGGCACCCAATCGGGCAATCCCCAATAATTGACCCCGATAATGGTGGCAAAGGCCAGCACCGCGAAGGTGACACCGGCTGCGGTCCACATTTTCAGCGGATTGCGGCGGGCGCGGAAGGGCGGCTCGTAATCGAATTGCGAATGATCTGCGTCATCACCCGCATAGGGATCAATGACCTCGGGCTCGGCCGGTTGGGCAGGCTCTGGCTCTTGATAGGTGGGCGGAGCAACAGGCGCTTCTGGCGTAGCGGCAGCTTCTGCTTCGTCGGCACTCTCTTCGTCGCTCTGGCTGTCTGATGTGCGCCAATGGCTAACGCTCGGCTTGGGCGCCGGACCTTCAGCGGGTGACGTGTCTTCAGCTGCCGTACTATCGTCTTGAGCCGCTTCGACTGTATCTTCAGCCGCTGCATCAGCTTCGGCATTGTCTGCGTCTGACGCGGCCGTTTCAGGAGCATGTGTTTCAGCAGAAGGTGATTCTGGAGCGTCTGTTTCCGGTGCCTCTGGCTCAACCTGACGCTCGGCCAGCTCGGGCCCATCCTGATACCAATTATGCTTGCACTTGGCGCAACGCACCGTTCTACCATCGATGCCAATGGCTTCGTCTGGCACGACATAGCGCGTGTTGCAGGCTGGACAGGCGATAATCATTCTGCCTTTAGCCATTACGCGGCTGCCATTGAGGCAACAAGGCTTGGGCGGGTTAACCATGCCCAATCGGCACTTTTTTCCACATCGAAGCCATCTTATCACGCTCAAGCGCATGATTGCCTTGGCTGGCGCGTGGCGTTTCGATAGAGCCGCCCTATGAACGAAGCTGCCAGCGACATCATTCATTTCGACAATGTGGGCCTGCGTTATGGCACCCAGCCAGAAGTGCTGCGTGACCTTTCCTTCACCCTGCATCCGGGCAGTTTCTACTTTTTGACAGGGGCCAGCGGAGCGGGAAAGACCAGCCTGCTGAAGCTGCTGTATCTGGCGCAAAAGCCATCACGCGGGGCAATCCGCATGTATGGCAATGATGTGATCACCTTGCCGCGCGAGCAATTGCCGCAAATGCGCCGACGCTTGGGCGTGGTGTTTCAGGACTTTCGACTGGTTAACCATCTCTCTGCTTTCGACAATGTTGCTTTGCCGTTGCGTATTGCTGGCGTGACCGAGGCTGAATTGCAGACGCCTGTCACCGACATGCTGGACTGGGTTGGCTTGTCGCACCGGATCGATGCGGTTCCAGCGACCATGTCCGGCGGTGAGCAGCAGCGCGTGGCCATCGCGCGGGCGGTTATCGGGCGGCCCGATCTGCTGGTGGCGGACGAGCCAACGGGCAATGTCGATCCTGAAATGGCGATCAAGCTGCTCCGCCTGTTCGAAGCCCTAAACCGGCTGGGTACGACCGTGGTTGTGGCGACGCATGACGTGCATTTGCTGCAGAAAGTGCCCAATTCGCTGATCATGCGGCTGGACAAGGGGCGCTTGTCCGATCCGACCGGCGCATTGCGCTATCCCCCCCGGCCCAGCGGCCCAGGGACGGCGACGGCGAAGGCGACCAAATCGGGAGGGGACTCATGAAGCTGCCTCCTTTGATTGGTCGATCTTTGAATCGCGGTCTGGCGCCTTTGGGCGGAGAGAATGCTGCCAGCCTGATCCCGCGCGCGCGCTTGACCGGGCCAGTGCCTTGGGTGCTGGCGATTATGATTGCGCTGACGGTGCTGGCCACGGCGGGTGGATTGGCGCTGAGCAATCTGGCCAATTCTGCGCGGTCTGATCTTTCCGGCGCATTGACGGTGCAAATTGTCGAGGCGGATCAGGAATTGCTGGCGCAACAGAGCGAGGCGGCCCAGCGTATCCTCACCGATAATCCGGCGGTGCAATCGCTGCGCGCGGTCCCGCAGGCAGAGCTGGATGCCTTGCTCGAGCCGTGGTTGGGCACGGGCAATGCGGTTGATTCTGTACCCATGCCGGCGCTGATTGATGTGCAATTGCGCGATGCAGCCGATGCGCAGCAAATCGACCAATTGCAGGCAGCGCTGGCCGAACAGATTCCCAATGTCCGGGTGGATGCGCAATCCGATTGGCTGCGCCCGGTGTATTCAGCCTTGTCGGCTCTGCAATATCTGGCGGCCGTGCTGGTGATTTTGCTCGCGGCAACCAGCGCCGCGGCGGTCTGGCTGGCTGTGCGCAGTTCCTTTGCCGCACATCGCGAGACGATAGAGATTGTTCATCTGCTGGGCGGAAGAGACGATCAGATTGCCAGAATATTCCAGAGATCGGTGGCGATTGACGCCCTGATCGGAGGCATCATTGGCCTGACGGCTGGATTGCTAGGCGTGATGCTGATCGGATCGCGTTTTGCTGGGCTTGATTCGGGCATGGTTGCAGGAGGAGGGCTGGGTATGCTCGACTGGATCGCCATTGCTGCCATTCCCTTTGCCGCGATCTTGATTGCGATGCTGACGGCACGGCTGAATGTGATGGCGGCGCTGAGGCGGATGATATGATCAAGCGCGTGCTTTCTGGCCTGTTCCTGATCTGGGTGTTGGGATTCTTGTGGTTTGCCGTGTCGCTGCCGCAGCCCGCGCCCGATATCAAGACCGATGCTGTGATCGTGCCAACCGGTGGTCCGGGGCGGATCGCGCAAGGCTTGGCAGTGCTGGACAAGGGCTTGGCCAAAACCATGCTGGTTACGGGCGTTGATCGAGAAGTTAAGCCGGGCGAATTTGCAGCCGAGTTCGATGTATCTCAAGCGCGCATGGATTGCTGCGTCACCTTGGGGTTCGCGGCGGTGGATACGCGCAGTAATGCTTCTGAAACCGCCCAATGGGTGGAAGACCGCGAGATCAAATCCTTGCGCCTTGTAACAACCGACTGGCATATACGGCGCGCCGCAAGCGAGCTGGACCGGACCTTGCCCGACGATGTCAAAGTGGTGCGCGATGCAGTGCCGTCAGAGCCCAGCCTGTACAGCTTGTTGTTGGAATATAACAAATTGCTGGCCAGTTCTGCGGCTGGCATTGTGGGCCTGTGAGGCGAGAATTGCAGTGACAATGCTTATCCACATCTCGCGCAGTATTGCCTTCTATCTCGCATTCTACGGGATCAGCGCGATTCTGGTGTTTTGCGCCTTTATTTCGCTCAGCTTTAGCCACAAGATGATGCACACAATGGTTCGCAGCTGGACCAATTGGCATCGCTGGTGCGTGACCCACATTCTGGGCATCACCGTTGTGGTTGACGGTGAATTGGCAATCGGGCCGGTGCTCTATGTCATCAAGCATGAGAGCTTCTTTGAAGCGATCGACGCGCCCACGCTGCTGCCCCTGCCGTCGGTCTTTGCCAAGCAAGAGCTGTTCGACATTCCGGCATGGGGCAAGGCTGCCTTGATCTATGGATTGATCCCTGTTGCCCGCGATGGCGGAGCGGTTGCATTGCGCGCCATGTTGTCAGAGGCGAAGAAGATGGTGGCCGACGGCAGGCCGTTGGTGATCTTTCCCGAAGGTACCCGTGTGCCGCACGGTGACAGTCCCCCGATGCGATCAGGCTTTGCCGGGCTTTACAAATTGCTGAAATTGCCCGTGGTGCCCGTCGCTGTGAACAGCGGGCCACTGTATCATGGTCCGATCAAGCGCAAGGGTGTGATCACTTACAAGATTGGCGAAATGGTTCCGGCGGGGCTGCCCCGCGCAGAGGCAGAACAGCGGGTTCACGCCGCGATTAATGCTTTGAACGACTGAGAGCAGACCGCGCCCACCAAAGACTGATGCCTAGTGATCCCGGCCAAAGTCGGGTCGCTCGTCATCCTGACCTTCTTCGATAATCCGGCGGCGGATCGATCGTGTGCGGTCGAACAATTCGAACAATGTATCGCCATCGCCTGATCGGATCGCGCGCTGCAATGCGGTCAAATCTTCGGTAAAGCGCCCCAACATCTCCAGCACCGCGCCTTTGTTCTCCAGAAACACATCGCGCCACATCACCGGATCAGAGGCTGCGATACGGGTGAAGTCACGAAAACCACCGGCAGAATATTTGATCACTTCGCCGCGGGTCACATCTTCCAGATCGGACGCCGTGCCAACAATGGTAAAAGCGATTAGATGCGGGATGTGGCTGGTCACGGCGAGCACCAGATCGTGGTGCTGCGGGTCCATGATCTCGATCCGCGAACCCAGCTTGGTCCAAAATTCTGACAGTGCATCAACCTTGGCCTGATCGGCTGCTAGCGGAGGTGTCAGAATGCACCAGCGTCCCTGAAACAGGGTGGGAAAGCCAGCTTGCGGGCCGCTTTGTTCGGTACCGGCTACCGGGTGAGCGGGGATCACGTGATGGTGTGGCAAGGCTGCCTGCAAACCATCGACTACGCTTTGCTTAGACGAGCCAACATCGCTGATGATCGCATCTTTGGGCAAAGCGTCTGCGCAATCGGCAGCGGCCTGTGCAATGGCGCCCACCGGTACGCAAAAGATCACCAGATCAGCCGATTTCACCGCATCTTGGGCGGAGTCGCAAATGGTGCCAGCCAAGCCGCGCTTGCGGGCCGCATCGCGAACATCTGGATCGGTATCATAACCGATGGTGGTGATTTCGGGTGCATATTCGCGCGCAGCCAGCCCGATGGAGCCTCCCAGCAGGCCAAGCCCAATGATGGCGACCGAGTTGATGGTCATGCGCTTTCTCCGCACAATGATCGCAGGGCAGCAACCACCTTGTTCATATCGCCGGGCCGGCCAATGGTGATCCGCAGCGCCTGCGGCAATCCTTGTCCCGGCAGATGGCGCACCGCATATCCTGCATCGGCCAGGGCATCCAGCGCGGCGGGTGCGGTCACATCGCCTTCAAACAGGACGAGCAAAAAATTGGCCTTGCTGGGAATGGCGCGCAGGCCATGGTTACCCAATGCCTCTATTTGGCTGGTTAGAGCGGCCAGACCGGATGCGTTGAGTTCGCGTGAGCGAGCGACAAAGTCTTGGTCTGCCACAGCAGCAATGGCCGCCGCCTGTCCGCTGCCGGTGACGTTAAACGGTCCGCGAATGCGGTTGAGAATGTCGATCAGGTCGGGCGCGCCGGTGGCCCAGCCAATCCGCTCTCCGGCCAAGCCATAAATCTTGGAAAATGTCCGTGTGACCAGCACATTGTCATGGCGCAAGGCCAGCTCCATGCCGCCATCATCCTCGCCCTCGGCCAGATATTCGGCATAGGCTTGGTCGACCACCAACAGCACATCCTTGGGCAGCCCTGCATGCAGCCGCTGCACGTCATGGCGCGGCATAAATGTGCCGGTGGGATTGTTGGGATTGGCCAGAAACACAACGCGCGTTTGCGGTGTAACCGCGTTCAACAATGCATCTGCGTCGCTGGCAAAGTCAGCATCAGCTGCTTCCACCGGGGTTGCCCCGCAGCGCCTTGCGGCAATGTCGTAAACCGCAAAACTATAGCGGCTGAACAGCACTTCATCGCCTGGCCCTGCAAAGGCTTGGGCGGCAAGATTGAGCAATTCATCCGACCCTGTCCCGCACACGATGCGCTCTGGATCGATTCCATGCAGATTACCAATGGCGCGGCGCAATTCATGCGCGCCGGGATCAGGATAGGGCGCCATTTGGTTAACCGCTGATCGGGCCTGCAGTGCTGCTTCGCTGCTACCAAGCGGGTTCTCATTGGCCGACAGCTTGATCAATTCGCGCCCATCTGCTGCGCGCGACTTGCCCGGAGTATAGGCGTGAATGCCCATGATCCAGGGCTTGGCTGTTGGACGCGTTGACATAGTGGCGCGGCGCATACCGCATTCGCCGCTGAAAAACAGCACAATTGACAGCTTGGCCACTCTCGCCCAATCGATTGCGCCCATGGCTCCAACATCCGCCTCGAAGAGCATTGTGCTCAGCAAACCGCTGTCGCTGGACAGTGGGCAGGTGCTGCCCAGCGCGACAATCGCCTATGAAACCTATGGCGAATTGGCCCAAGACAAGTCCAATGCCATCCTGATTTGTCATGCGCTGACCGGCGATCAATATGTCGGCTCGACCCATCCGGTGACTGGTAAGCCGGGCTGGTGGGAACGCATGGTGGGCCCGGGCAAGCCGATTGACACAAACCTTTTCCACGTGATTTGTGCCAATGTCATTGGCAGTTGCATGGGCTCTACCGGCCCGGCCAGCGCAGCCGAAGATGGCGCGCCCTATGGCATGCGTTTTCCCGTCCTGACCATTCGCGACATGGTGCGCGGATTGGTTGGATTGCTGGACGAGATGGGGATTGCACAACTCCACAGCGTGGTCGGCGGATCGATGGGGGGCATGCAGGCGCTCAGCCTGGCGGCCAACTTCCCCGATCGTGCCGCACGCGTTCTGGCCATTGCAAGCACCGCGCGCCATTCGGCCCAGAACATCGCATTTCACGAAGTGGGTCGCCAAGCGATCATGGCCGATCCCAATTGGCGCGACGGCGATTATTATGCCGATGATAAGACACCCGATGCAGGCTTGGCCGTGGCTCGGATGGCGGCGCATATCACCTATCTGTCCGAGGCAGGACTAACCGACAAATTCGGGCGACGGCTGCAAAACCGCGATGCCAAAAGCTTTGGCTTTGACGCAGACTTTCAGGTGGAAAGCTATCTGCGGTATCAAGGCAGCGGATTTACCCAGAGGTTCGATGCCAATTCCTACCTCTATATCACTCGTGCAATGGATTATTTCGATCTGGCGGAAGAGCATGGCGGACGGCTGGCGGATGCCTTTGCCGGCCATGCCAACAATTCAGGTGCGCGCTTCTTTTTGGTCAGCTTTGACACCGACTGGCTCTATCCGACGGCGGAATCGCGCCATATTGTCCATGCTTTGAACGCAGCAGGAGCGGCGGTCAGCTTTGTCGAGCTGTCTGCACCCCATGGCCATGACAGCTTTTTGCTCGAAGTACCTGCGCTGGATCGCGCGGTTAGGGGGTTCCTGGATGGCTGAAGGCAAAGCTTTGCGCCCCGATTTGGCGGCAATTGCGCGCAATATCACGCCCGGAACACGGGTGCTGGATATTGGTTGCGGAGACGGCACATTGCTGTCGCATCTGCGCGACCAGAGCCAGGTTGATGCGCGCGGGATGGAGATCCAATCCGAATTGGTCGAACGCTGCGTCACCAAAGGCCTATCGGTGGTGCAAGGCGATGCGGACCGCGATCTGTCGGAATATCCCGACAAGGCGTTTGATTACACCGTCCTCAGCCAGACCTTGCAAACCGCCGCGCGGCCCGATCACATGCTGGATCAATTGCTGCGCGTGGGGCGCGAAGCTTTCGTCAGCTTTCCCAATTTTGCCCATTGGCGCACGCGCACTGCTCTGATGTTCGGGGGACGCATGCCCGTCACTCGCGCACTGCCCGTTAGCTGGTTCGAGACAGACAATATCCACCACGTCACCATCGCTGACTTTCGTGAGCTGATCGCGCAAAAGGGTGTTGCGGTTGAAGGGTGCTGGTTCTTTTCCGGCGAGCGCGCCATCAGCCCCGTTGGAGCCAATTGGCGCGCCGAATTCGCCGTCTTCAAACTGAGCCGCAACCTTTAACAGATGCGGCTCAGCCGAAATTTCTTCGCCTTAACCCGGACGGTGGATGCCGCAGATCTTGTGGCCATCGGGATCGAGGAAATAGCACAAATGCATGACGCCCATTGATCCCTCGCGTGGTCCAGGAGGGTCTTCTACCGAGGTGCCGCCAGCAGCCACGGCTGCATCATGCAAAGCAACCACTTGTTCGGGGGAATCGCACAAAAAACCGATCGTCGAACCGTTGGAGGGTTCAGCAGGCTTGCCATTGATTGGCTCGCTGACCGAGAATGTGTGGCCATTGTGAATGTAGAACAGGCGGGTTTGCCCCGTGTCGTTCACATGCGCCATCGGCTCTCTGCAGCCCAGAACGCCCAGCACCTTGTTGTAGAAGGCTTTGGTCCGTTCGATATCATTGCTGCCGATCATGACGTGATTTAGCATTGAGTTCTCCTTTGAAACGTAACTGGTGTAATAGGGCGGCATCGACCCGGCAACCACTCATGGTAGTGGCAGGTTCAGTTTTATCGCCTTAATAGAGCGAGTATGATCAAACATTCGATTTTAGCGGGCTGCATGGCCCTTGGACTTGCTGCCACTGCGGCCCAGATTGCAACGCCAGTTGCTTTGGCTCAGGCCCGCGGGCAGGCCGGTACTCAGACGCCGGAATCGGACAAACCCTTGTCCCTGCAAAGTCAGACTTTGCTGCGCTGTTCTGCCGCCTTTGCAATGGTCAGCCATGGGCAATCTACCGGCAATGAAGACGCCTTGAAATGGCCGGCATTGGGTGACCGGGGCAAAGAATTTTTCGTCCGTGCGATGGCCAATTTGATGGATGATACTGGCAAATCGCGCGAGGAAATATCGCAATTGGTCTCTGCCGAGGCGCAGCGATTGTGGGACAGCCAAACCGTCAATGATGTGATGCCGGGATGCCTGTTGATGCTGGAAACTTCAGACCTGTAACAAAGCGGGTGCTTGAACGCTGTTGGTGGTGGATTCACTGCCTTTTATAGGGCATGAGGATCGGCAATTATGTGGCGTCTTTATCAATTCCCTCTGTGTCCGTTCAGCCGCAAGATCCGCCTGCTTATGGGCGAGAAGAACATTGCCTATGAAATGGTCCGCGAAGACCCCTGGTCTGCCAGCGATATGTTCTGGAATCTCAATCCGGCCGGCCGCACGCCTGTGCTGGTCGATGCAGAGCGCGAATTGGTGCTGTGCGACAGCCGCGCCATTGGCGAATATTTCGAAGAGCAGTCCGACAAATCGCCGATGATCAATGGAACGGCGCAAAACCGCGCTGAAATCCGCCGTCTGGTCGCTTTGTTTGACGAGAATTTCTACACCGATGTGACCGCTCCTTTGCTACAAGAGCGGATGAAGAAACGCATTGTGCTGCGCGAACCGCCCGATTCCCGCGTTCTGCGCGAGGCGATGAAAATGGCGCATGGCCATCTCGACTATATGGATTGGTTGATCGACAATCGTCCATGGTTAGCCGGAGCCACGATGAGCATGGCCGATCTGGCGGCGGCCGCGCAAATTTCTGTCGCGGACTACCTGGGCGGGATTGATTGGGCCGGGCATGAACAGACCCGCGGGTGGTATTCTGTTTTCAAGAGCCGTCCCAGCTTTCGCCCGCTGCTGACCGAGCGGATGGATGTAATCAGGCCTCCGGCGCATTACGCAAAACTGGACGGATAAAGGAACCACCGATGACCGATCCCAAAGATATCAGCGAGACCGAATGGCGCGAAAAGCTGACCCCCGAACAATATCACGTGCTGCGTGAAGCGGGGACCGAACGCGCTTTTACCGGTGAGTATGACAAGCATTTTGACGAAGGCGAATACACCTGTGCAGGGTGCGGCACGGTGTTGTTCGAAAGCGATGCCAAATACAATTCGGGTTGCGGCTGGCCTGCCTTTACCAAACCCACCGATGGTGACGGCGTGGATGAACACCGCGACACATCGCATGGGATGATCCGGACCGAAGTGACCTGCAGCAAATGCGCGGGCCATTTGGGTCATGTCTTCCCCGACGGCCCACCCGAAGCCGGTGGTTTGCGCTATTGCATCAATTCCGCATCGCTCGACTTCAAGCCCAAGGATTGATCGTTCACGCCGCGTTACAACTCGGGCTTGCAGTGCGTAAAGGACGATGGTGGACGATTAAGATGAAGAACGAGCGGTGACTTCCAAGCGCGGCAATCAGCTGAAAAAGACCAATAAGCGTGGTAGCCGCCGCGCCGCTGCAGAACGCGCGCAATCGGGAAATGCCAAATCGGGCCGGAGCCGGTCAAAGCGTTCATCGAGATCATCGCGTAAAGGCAGCGGAAAATCAGCCAACGGCGGCGGCATGGGCCGGTGGGTAAAGCGCGGCCTGCTATGGGGCGGCTTTGCAGCCATCATCGGAGCGCTGTTTCTGGCGGTGGCGGTCGGCTTTGCGGCGCAGTCCATTCCCAGCTTTTACCAATTGAAGGCCACCCAGAACGCGCAGACCATTTTGGTGCGCGCGCGCGATGGCACCGAAATTGTCGAGATCGGGCCAAGCTTTGGCGAATGGCTCGATTATGACGAGATTCCGCAAAACATGAAAAATGCGATGATCGCGGTCGAAGATCGGCGCTATTATTCGCATTTCGGGATTGATCCGATCCGCACCACAGGCGCGGTGATCGAAGGCTTTACCGGCAAGGACCGTATCGGCGGTACCTCCACCATCACGCAGCAATTGGCGCGTAATGTGTTCCTCAATTCCAACCGCACCTTTGACCGCAAAGCGCGTGAGGCGGTGTTGGCGTTGGCGCTGGAATGGAAGTTCAGCAAAGAACAGATCCTCGAGCTGTATCTGAACAAGGTTTATTTCGGCGGCGGCGCTTATGGCATCGACAGCGCTAGCCGGAAATTCTTCAGCCACCCGGCCACGACTTTGGCGGTGGACGAGGCCGCAATTATCGCTGGTCTGGTCAAGGCTCCCAGTCGTTATTCCCCAACCGCAGATGTCGATAAAGCGGTGGCGCGAGCGCGCACGGTCTTGCGGCTGATGAACGAACAAGGCTTCATCAGTGCCAGCCAGGCCTCGGTCAATGTCGATGCGGTGAAAATCAGAGAAAGCGGCAGCCAGAATTCGGTGCGCTATTTCACCGATTGGGCTTTGCCGCAGCTCGATCTGCTGCTGCCCGAGACATTTGCGCCGATCGAGGTGTGGACCACGATTGATGTGGGCATGCAAAAGGCTGCAACTGCCGCTGTGCAGGCCAATGCTCCCGAGGGTGCGCAGGGTGCCTTGGTCAGCCTCGACCGCAATGGTGCGATCTTGGCGATGGTGGGCGGCACCGACTATGTCGAAACCAATTACAACCGCGCGACCAACGCAATGCGGCAGCCTGGATCAAGCTGGAAGTTGTTCGTCTATCTTGCCGCATTGGAGGCCGGTTACACCCCCGATTCCCGCGTGGTCGATACGCCGGTGAACATCGACGGTTGGAGACCGCGCAATTCGTCTGGCCGCAACGCCGGAGAGATAAATCTGCGCACAGCCTTTGCTTATTCGATCAACACGGTCGCGGCGCAGCTGGGCAATGAAGTGGGCTTTGGCTCGGTTGCCTCGATGGCACGCCGATTTGGGGTCACCACGCCTATCTCCACCTATCCGGCGATGGTTTTGGGCAGTTCTGAAGTGCGCCTGATCGATATGACACGCGCATTTGCTGCGGTTTCGGCCAAGGGCGTTTCGGTCGAGCCTTTTGGCATTATCAAAGTCACCACCGCTGACGGCGAAACCATTTACGAGCACGAGCGCGGACGCGCCTCGCAATTGGTGCCCGATTATGTCGCTGCCGGTATTACCGATCTCCTGCAAACCGCGGTCAACACAGGCACCGGGCGGGCTGCGCAAATCGGTCGGCCAGTGGCGGGTAAAACGGGCACCACATCATCCAATAAGGATGGCTATTTTGTGGGCTTTTCCTCGGGCATCACCACCGGTGTGTGGATGGGCCGTGATGACAACAAGCGGGTGGCTGGATTGCAGGGAGGACGAGCGCCCGCCCAGGCCTTTGCCGCCTATATGCGCTATGCAGTGAAGGACCGTCCAATCGAAGAATTCGATACGGAATTGAAGCTGCCCGAATGGCAATTGGAGCCGGATGAAGAATACTTTTTCGGCGATCCGGACGAGTATTATTTCATCGACGAACAGGGCAATCTGATCGAGCCGGGCTATGGCGACACAACGCGTGAATTGCCTTTCCCAATCGAGGGTGAAATTGTGCCGCAACCAGGTGCTCAACCCGGCAACCAATCCGGTGCACCTCCGACCGGTGACAGCAGCGGACAGGCCGCCAGCGATGATTTCTTAAACCGGGCGACCGGGCAGAGCAGTCCGCAATCGGGCGCGCCAGCCAATGAGGTGCCACCGCCTCCGCCACCTCCCATGCCAAGAACCGTCGCGCCTAACAATCAGCAACGCCAATAGGTTGACGTGTAAGAAAAAGGGCGCCCCTACAGATCATGCAGGAGCGCCCTTTTGTTATGGCGTCTATGACACCTCAGCGCATTTAGCGCATCCGCACCGCCACATATTGAGCCGGGCGTCCACGGCGCTGGATGCGCAGCAACACAGCCTCGCGGCCATCGGCTTCGGCCTGACGGATAATGTCTTCCAAATCGGCGATTGAACCGACTTCATTGTAATTGGCAGACAGGATGATGTCGCCGCGTTGCAGACCCTTGCGGCCCGCATCGGACAGCTGGTCTACCGCGCCGATAACCAACCCGACCGTGTCAGGGTCCGCGCCCAGCTGACGAATGATTTGCGGCGTTAAGGTGAGTACCTGCAGGCCGAGTTTTTCTTCAACCACGCCGTCTGATTCTTCGACCGGAGCGTCTTCCTCGGCATCAGGATCAAACATCTGTTGCTGCCGCAGCTCGGCTTCGCTGGGGCGTTTGCCTACCGTTGCGTTGACGGAAATGGTCTGTCCTTCGCGCAGCAACTCGATCGGGATGCGCGTACCAGGGGCGATATTGGCCACCAGGAAGGACAATGTCTGTTCGCTGGTCACTTCCTGACCATTGATCTTGGTCACCACATCGCCCGGCTTGATGCCTGCTTTTTCAGCCGCCCCATCGCTTTGCACCGATTGTACGAATTCGCCGCGATTGCGTTGTAGACCCAGCGAATCGGCCAGATCGTCATTCACAGGCTGGATGCTGACACCCAGGAAACCGCGCTGGATTTCCTCGCCATCTTTTAGTTGCTGGACGATCGGAGCAGCGATCTCTGCAGGGATGGCAAAGCCGATGCCCACGCTGCCACCAGAAGGCGAAAAGATCGCATTGTTGATGCCGATCACATTGCCTTGCATGTCGAACAGAGGACCGCCGGAATTGCCTCGGTTAATGCTGGCATCGGTTTGGATGTAGCGATCATAGGCGCCGCCCGAACCGGTGTTGCGATAGACCGCCGAAACGATCCCGCTGGTCACTGTTCCGCCCAGGCCAAAAGGATTGCCGATGGCCACGACCCAGTCGCCCGGACGAGCCTTGGTCGAATCGCCAAATTTGACGAAGGGAAATTCATTGCCCGACTGGATTTTCAGAACGGCCAAGTCAGAAGCCGCATCAGCGCCAACCAGCTCGGCTTCGTATTCGGTACCGTCGGGCATAGTGACGGTGATTTCTTCCAGTGTTGCGCGATTGTTGGGCGACACCACGTGATTGTTGGTCACCACATAGCCATTGGCCGAGATGATAAAGCCAGAGCCCAGCGATTGGGCTTCGCGCGTCTGGGGCTGGTCTTCACCGCCGCGATTACGCCGGTTGAATAAGCCTTCAAATGGCGTGCCAGAGAAAGGATTGCGGTTTTGCACTTCGACCCGCTGGCGCGTGGCAATATTGACCACGGCTGGCTGCAATTGCTGGGTCAAATCGGCAAAGCTGGCAGGTGCGCCCGCGCTGGGCACCACTTGCTGCATGCGGGCCTCGTCATTTTGCGCAACTTGCGCGCCGGCCGGTTGACCGGTGACCAATGAAACCGTGGCGCCGCCGACCAGCAGGGCAGTTGTCAGTCCGTAAACATATCGCACGTTATTCACGTCCTCTCGTTCCTTTTCATCTCCAGACCGGCCAACTCAGCGCCGGTCTGATAGGTTTGGTTTTGCCCGTTCACTCAAGGCCCCGTCCATTGAGGGCATCGGCACTTAACGGCGATTGAACGACAAATGTAATCGGCAGCGTCAGATGGGCCGTTGGTCGATCAGACAACCGTGGAGGGCTCAACGCCCCCCGCGGAACTGCCGCAGATATTCATTGTCAGGCGACAAGATTATGCTGCTTTCGCCTCTGGGGGTTTCGCCCGGCTGGGCCGCTCCAAAGGTTTTGTCATAACTCTGCATCGCCCGATAGAAATCGTAAAACGCAGCATCTTTGCCATAGGCTTCGGCATAGGTACGTGCAGCGGTTGCGTCAGCCTCGGCCCGGATCACAACCGCATCGCGTGAACCCTGGGCACGAATGGTGCGGGCTTCGCGTGCACGATCCGATTCCATCCGGCGGAAGGCCGATTGCAACGGAGCATCGGGCAAGTCGGTGCGCTTGATCTGCACATCCACCACCTCGGCACCATATTGCTTTGCCTGACGGTCCAGATTGGCCCGAACATTGGCCAAAGCAGAGCCGCGTTCGGCGGTCAGCATGGCCTGGAAGGTCCGGCGACCCAATTCCTGCCTCAACGCCGAGTTCAAGATCGGCTCTAGCGCGGTGCGCACGCCATCGGTTGTGCCAGCACGTTCGACCATGCGGACAGGGTCGGTGATACGGAACCGGGCATAGGCATTGACCAACAGGCGCTGCTGATCATTCGACAGCACTTCTTCATCGTTCATTTCCAGATCGAGCAGACGTTTCTCCACCCGACGGACCGAATCGATGAATGGGACGCGCAGGTATAGTCCTGGCCCGGTATCGCCTTCTGGTGTGTTGACTGTGCCGATTGGATTACCCGTACGGATGATAACCACTTGCTCTTCTTCCGGCACCACATAGGCGCTGAGGAAAAATCCGAGGATTGCGACCATGCCTAGAATTACGGCGGTGCGATATTTGTTAAAGATATTTTCCATGATCAATTGCCCCCACTTTGTGCTTGCGGGACGGTGATCGGCTGCGGCGCAGTGGCGCGCTTCCTGATCTCGGGCAGTGGTAGGTAAGGCGTCACGCCTTCTGTCTCGATGATGGTTTTATCCGTCTGGCTGAGCACGCGCTCCATCGTTTCATAATAGAGCCGCTGGCGCGTTACCCGTGGCGCAAGCCGGTATTCTTCATAAACCTTGTCAAAGGCTTGCGCCTGACCTTCAGCCTGAGCCAACACTTGCTGAGCATAACCCTGGGCCTGATTGCGCGCAGCATCGGCATTTTGCTCCGCCACCTGCACATCGCGGAAGGCATCAACCACTTCTGCAGGAGGGTCAGCCTTTTCAATTTCCACACCCAACACCTGAATGCCGGCCTGATAGGAATCGAGCACTTCCTGCATCCGTTCACGCACGTTCTGCTCAATCGCGGCACGGCCTTGACCCGAGAATGTCTCGTCCAGTTGCTTTTCCGCAATCGAGGCGCGCATCGCGGCCTCGGCCACTTCGGCCACGGTTTCTTCTGGTTGGACCAAACGGAATTTGAACTGTTCCAAATTCTTGATGTTCCAACGCACGATGTAGCTGAGGTCGACCAGATTCTGATCGCCGGTCAGGATCAGCTTTACGCCTTCGCTAGAACCCGGAATGTTCAGCGCGCGCACGCCTTGCACATCTTCGATATCGACAACCTCGATTGGATAAGGGGCCGAGAAGTTCAGGCCAGAATTCATGGTCCGGGTAAAGCTACCCAGCGTTTTGACGACGCCTTGTTCTTTCGGCCCGACCAGATGCGTGCTGGTCATGAAAATACCAACCGCCACAATCGCAATCAAAGCCAAGGGTAGCCAGCTTTTGCCGCCGGGACGTTGAGGGAAATTGAAATTGGGGCCGCGCGGACCCCCGCCACGATTGGGACCTTCGGGACCGCGATTTTTGAAAATGTCTTCAATGCTGGCCGAACGGCGACCATCGGATGACTTGCCACCTCCGGGTAGCCAAGGGTTGCGAGGGCCACTTTCACCGCCGCCATCGCCACCACCATCGGGGCCGCCTGTGTCGCCGTCCCCGCCATCACCGCCGCCATTGGCGCCGTTATTGCCACTACCCCAAGGGCTTTTTCCCGCCATCGCGAGACCCATGCGCTGTTTCAAACCGTTAAATATGTCCATAACTCTTTTATAGGGCCGGTTCTGACGAAAAACAGGGGTGGCGGACGTGAAAATGCTGCTAGAGCGCTGACGCGATGGATGAACAGGCTTTGATCGAGTGTTTACCGGCCCCAATTGCGGCGCGTGTTAAATCGGCGCGGATGGTCAATGATCGCGCGGTTGTGGTCATGGACGCTTCCGGCCTTTCCGCGGCGCAGCGGGCGGAAATTGAGCAAGAAGCCACTGATATTTTGATCCAACAACCCGGCGTTGCCGAAGTGCGCGTGGCGATGATGGCGGATAAAATCACCCGCCGCATAATTGCTGTTGGGTCGGGCAAGGGCGGTGTGGGTAAATCCACCCTGACCGCCAATCTGGCCGTCGCTTTGAAGCGCATGGGCCACAAGGTTGGGGTGGTGGACGCCGATATCTATGGCCCCTCGCAGCCCAAATTACTGGCCAATGAAGGCGCCAAACCCGAGGCTGCACCCGATGACAAATTGACCGCTGTGCCCAGCAAGCACGGCGTTCCAGTGCTATCGATGGGTTATTTGGTCAAACCGGCCCAGGCATTGGCATGGCGCGGTCCTATGGTGGGCAATGCTCTGACGCAATTGATCGACGCGGAATGGGGCGATGTGGAATTGCTGCTGCTCGATCTGCCGCCAGGCACGGGCGATGTGCAGATTACCATGCTGCAAAAGCATAAACCCGATGGCGCGGTGCTGGTCTCAACCCCGCAGGATCTGGCTTTGATCGATGCCGCGCGCGCTGGACAATTGTTCGAACAGGGGCAGGTGCCGATCATCGGATTGGTGGAAAACATGGCGGGTTATGCCTGCCCGCATTGCGGGGAAGTGTCCGATCCCTTTGGCAGAGGCGGCGTGGAGAAAATGGCGGGCACGGTGGATATTCCCTTCCTTGGCCGGATCCCGTTGGCGATGTCTATCCGCGAGTCTGGTGATAGCGGCGAGCCTCCTGCAACCGGCGATAGCGACGAGGGGCAGGCCTTTACCGCAGTGGCCCAAAAGATCAGCGATTGGCTGGGTGCCTTGAATAAAGGGGCGGCCTGAGCATGGAGTTGACCCGCCGCGGTGTGCTCACCGGAGCTGCTGTTGGCGGCGGGTTTGTGGTTGCGTGGATGCTGTTACCTCGCAGCTATCCCAACCCACTGGAAACACAGGCTGAAGAATATTCCTTTGATGCCTGGATCAAGATTGCCAGCGACGGGGTGATCACCGTGGCTTTGCCGCAATTGGAGATGGGGCAAGGGGTCAGCACGATCCTGCCCCAGATTGTTGCAGCTGAGCTGGGAGCGGATTGGCGACAGATCGCGGTGGAGCCAGCTTCGGTCAGCGCATTGTATGCCAATGCCGTATTGGCCGCGCGCTGGGCGCCGCTTTGGGGCGGCGTTATGGCGGGTTGGGCGGACACGCCCGACGCAATCATGACCCAGCGCTTTGCCGGCAGCACGCGCTTTATGGCGACCGCCGATGGCACCAGTTTGGAAGCATTCGAACAGCCGTGCCGAATGGCCGCAGCAGCTGCTCGAGGCATGTTGACCCAGGCTGCAGCGGAGCGCTGGAATGTCTCGCCCGAACAATGCGAGGCCGAGCAAGGATTTGTGGTTTTCGAAGACCAGCGCCTGAGTTTTGCCGAATTGGCGGCAGAGGCAGCCGATCAATCGCCGCCCGATCCACCGCCACTGAAGACCCGGCCCTATGCGGAAAATCCGCTGGCCGGCGAAGCCGAGGCCGACACGCAATATCCACGCATTGATTTGCCTTCCAAGGTGGATGGAACCCATCTGTTTGCAGGCGATGTCCGCTTGCCAGGCATGGTCTATGCAGCCATTCGTCACGGCCCGCTGGACAAGGCCGAGCTGACCGATTTCAACCCGCTGAATGCACGCGATATTCGCGGCGTTGTAGGAGCGGTTGAGGGCAAAAGATGGCTGGCTGTTGCGGCCACCAATTGGTGGGCGGCCGATAGGGCGGTTGAGGCGATGCAGCCGCGCTTTGCGGTAAATTTTACCGTCGACAGCGACGAAATTGCCGAGCGGATGGATCAGGCGCTGAAAACGGCCGACGCGCATATCATTGCCGAGCGGGGCGAGGGCTATAACAGCGGCGGCAATGCCGATCTGGCGCTGCGATATGAAGTCGAGGCAGGCGTCCATGCGACGCTGGAGACCTCCACCGCAACGGCGCGCTATGACGGCGAACGGTTGGAGCTGTGGCTGGCCAGTCAGGCGCCGGAACAGGCACGTGCAGCAGCGGCCAAGGCTATTGGTCTGAAATTGCAGGATGTGGTGCTGTATCCCATGCCGGCAGGCGGCAGCTTTGACCGGCGCTTGGAGCATGACCACGCGATTGAGGTGGCTTTGATTGCGCGCGAATTGCGCCGGCCGGTGCAGCTTATCTGGTCGCGCTATGAAGAATTGCAGCAGGCTCGCCCGCGCGCTCCGGCGGAAATGTTGCTCACCGCCCAAATTGCCAAGGATGGCAGCGGCATGATCCAGGGCCTGAAGACGCGCATTGCCACTCCGCCCAGCAATGTGGAATTTGGCGAGCGCCTGTTTGAGAACAAGACCAGCTGGGCCGCGATCAATGACAGCACCGGTATGGCCGACCCATTGGCCTGCGAAGGGGCGATGCCGCCCTATGCCATTCCCAATGTGACGGTTCAGCATGTGCCGGTGGAAATTGGTCTGCCGTGTTCACGCATGCGGGGCAATGCCGATGCGGTCACGGCCTTTGCGATCGAAAGCTTCATTGATGAAGTGGCGACCCGCAATGATTTGGAACCCCTGTCCTTCCGCATTTCCATGTTGGGCCAGGATGCGCGGCTGGTCGCCTGCATGCAGAGCGCTGCGCGGCTGGCGCAATGGGATGGCGGCCGCGATCAAAGCGGGCAGGGTCTTGCTTGCCACCGCATGGGTGATGCGGCAAGCGGTGGGCGGATTGCTTGTATTGCCGATGCTCGTGCGGGTGAAGGCGGTTTGCAGGTGCAACGCTTGGTGGCGGTTGTGGACATTGGCCGGATCGTCAATTTGGACATTGCCCGGCAACAAATCGAAGGCGGTCTGGTGTTTGGTCTGGCCCAAGCAATGGGCGCAAGCACACGGTACAGATCGGGCGTTCCGGTCGCTCAGCAACTGGCCGATCTCAATCTGCCGCAATTGGCGGATTGCCCCGAAATTCTGGTCGACTTTATCGCTAGTGATGCGCCCGCATTTGATCCGGGAGAATTGGGCGCAGTGGTTGCCGCTCCCGCGATCGCCAACGCTATGTTCTCGGCCACAGGCACCCGCCTGAGGCGACTGCCGTTCCTGACCGAAGGTCTATAATTATGTTGCAAAAACAGCAGTTACCGCATGATCATGTGCCGGTTTCCAGCGGAAATATCGGCGTGCTGCTGGTCAATCTGGGCACGCCCCAATCGCCCGAGCCCAAGGATGTAAAGCGCTATCTGGCCGAGTTTTTGTCAGATCGGCGCGTGATCGAAATCCCGCCGATTGCATGGCAGCCCATCTTGCGCGGCATCATCTTGAACACGCGGCCCAAAAAGAGCGCCAAGGCTTATGCCAAAGTGTGGACGGACGAGGGGTCTCCTCTGGCTGTCATCACGCGCAAGCAGGCCGAAAATTTGCAACAGTTGATCGGCGATGCGGCGCAGATAACCTATGCCATGCGCTATGGAGAGCCTTCGATCTCAAGCCAGATAGAGGCTCTGCAGAAATCGGGTTGTGACCGGATCTTGATCGCTCCGCTCTACCCCCAATATAGCGCGGCCACCACGGCGACGGTGGTCGATAAAGTGGGTGAGGCTTTGGGCAAAATGCGGTGGCAGCCCAGCATTCGCACCCTGCCTCCTTATTACGATAATCCAGCCCATATTGATGCTTTGGCGGCAGATCTTTCGCGCCAAATTCATGCGCTGCCATTTGCGCCTGAAGTGTTGGTGTTGAGCTTCCATGGCATGCCCCAGCGCACATTGGAGCTGGGCGATCCCTATCACTGCCATTGCCGCAAAACGGCACGCCTGCTGACAGAGAAATTGGCCGGGATGGAGGGTCTGCCACCAATGCGCATCGAAACTGCGTTTCAGTCGCGCTTTGGTCCGGCGCAATGGCTGGAGCCTGCCACCGACACCACGCTGGAGCGCGAGGCGAGCAAGGGCACGCGCAAATTGGCGATCGCGGCGCCCGGTTTTTCGGCCGATTGTGTCGAGACTTTGGAAGAGCTGGCGATCGAGGGGCGGGACATCTTTATGGAGGCGGGCGGCGAGGACTATGCCGTGCTCAGCTGCCTCAATACATCGGACGCGGGAATGGACATGCTTGAAAAACTGACCCGCACAGAATTGGCAGGCTGGATTTAGACCGCAACATTACTTACACTTAGGTAAGTAACGCAAGGTATCAGGGTTGATCATGGCCACCGCAGCTTCCACCACCAAGACATCGAATGTGCCCGAGCACGGGCGTTTCAGCCATTGGAGCGAAGGCATTCCAACGACGGATGCCTTGGCCCATATTCCCGGCGAAGCGGGCCTGCCTTTGGTCGGCCATACTTTCAAGCAATTGGCTGACCCGCATGCTTTCACGCGGGAAATGATCGAAAAATACGGCAAGGTTTACAAAAGCAAGGCCTTTGGTGGCTGGAATGTGGCACTGATCGGGGCCGAGGCCAACGAGATGGTCTTGTTCAATAAAGACAAGATATTCTCCAGCGAGCAGGGCTGGGGTCCGGTATTGGACCAATTGTTCCCGCGCGGATTGATGTTGATGGACTTTGACCATCACCGGATGGATCGCCGCGCCCTTTCGATCGCGTTTAAGCCGGGCCCGATGCGGCATTATTCGGGCGCTTTGAACACCGGGATCGCGCGCGAAGTAGCCGATTGGGAAGGTCGGATGGAATTCTATCCGACCATCAAGAAGCTGACGCTGGATCTTGCTGCGGAAAGCTTCATCGGGATTGATTGGGGTCCCGAGGCCGACAAAATCAACACCGCCTTTGTTGATATGGTGCAGGCCTCTGTCGCGCCGATCCGCAGCCCATTGCCCTTCACCAAGATGAAACGCGGGGTCGATGGCCGCGCCTTTCTGGTCGATTACTTCACCCAAGAAACGCACAAGCGGCGCGAAGCTGGCGGCGGGCAGGACATGTTCAGCCAATTTGCCACGGCGACGCGCGAGGACGGGTCTTTATTGCCGGTCGATGAGGTGGTCGATCACATGAATTTCCTGATGATGGCCGCGCATGATACCATCACTTCTTCGGCGACCAGTCTGATCTACTATCTGGCGAAGAACCCGCAATGGCAGGCCAAGGTCCGCGAAGAAATCGTGGCGATCACCGGTGGACCAGATGCCTCGGGCAATCCGCGCCCGCTCAGCTATGATGATCTGGGCAGACTGGAACTGACCGAAATGGCCTTCAAAGAGGCGCTGCGGATGATCCCGCCCGTGCCGTCCATGCCGCGCCGCGCGCTGCGCGACTTTGAATATCAAGGCTATCGCATTCCGGCCGGTCAGATGGTTGGGATCAATATTTACTGGACCCATCATTCAGAAGATTATTGGGACAATCCGTTCACCTTTGACCCGATGCGTTTTACGCCGGACAAGGTCAAAGCGCGGCACAAATATGCCTGGGTTCCCTTTGGCGGTGGCGCTCATATGTGTCTGGGTCTGCACTTTGCCTATATGCAAGTGAAGATCTTGCTGGCGCAATTGCTGCAGCAATATGAGATCGTGGTTGAGGACGGCTATGCGCCCGATTGGAAGGCATGGCCCATTCCCCAGCCCAAGGACGGTCTGAAGGTCGAATTCAAGAAGCTGTGATTTCCGCATGCCCTCCGGCGTGCGATTTCCTCGTTCACGCGACCTAAGGGTCGCATCGCTGCGGGCGCCCGGTCGGCCTTGCGATGCCTATGGCGTCGTTTGGGCGACGTATTTATCCTTCACCGCTAGCTAAAAATCTATCGCAATGCCGTTCTTCTCCCAATCGCCATAGCGGGTGGGAGACAGTTCGCGCGGTTCATCATGATCAGGCTTGCCTGCCTTTGGCGTGGGCACAGGATCGTTGGTCCAATGGGCTGGCTTTGCAAATGCTTTGGCGGCGTCTGATTTTTGTTTTGTCATGTCAAATTGGGTAATGCCCGTGCTGGCGCTTGGTTTCAAGAGCGTCTAGGCCGCGCTGACCATGGCTGAACCCTCAGGAATCTATGCACGCCGCGCTGCGTTGCAATTGCTCGACGCTGTTTTGCGGCGCGGTGAAACGCTCGATCAGAGCTTCCACGGGGCTACCCGCTCGGTGCGTAAACCCGCTGACAAGGCGCTGGCGCGGGCGCTGGTGAGCGAGGCTTTGCGTTGGTTGCCGGACCTCGACCGGCTGATCGACAGTGCAACCAAGCAGAACCTGCCCGATGATGCCAAGGTGCGCAGCGTGTTGCGGTTGATGCTGGCGGGCTGGCTGAGGCTGGGGACCCCGCCGCATGCCGTGATCGCCACAGGATTGCCCTTGCTTTCTGGCGGTCCGCGACGGTTGGCGCATGGCGTATTTTCAACGCTTAACAAGCAAGAAGTAACCCTGCCGCCAGTGCCCAGCTTGCCAGAGCAGGTCGAGCAGCGCTGGGCGGGGCATTTGGGCAAACGGATGGAGCTGATCGCAGCCGGCTTGGCCGAGCCACCCCAGCTTGATTTATCTTTGCGCGATCCAGACCAAACCGCGCATTGGACCAATCAATTGTCGGGCGACAGTCTGATGGCAGGCCATGTCCGGCTGGCCCGAGGAAGCGCAGTCGAGAATTTGCCTGGCTTTGGCACAAAGGACGAGGCCGGGGCATGGTGGGTGCAAGACCTTGCGGCATCAATCCCGGCGCGTCTGTTGGGCGCAGGCGAGGGCCGCCGCTATGCGCTGGATCTGTGCGCCGCACCAGGCGGCAAGACCATGCAATTGGCAGCGCAAGGCTGGAAGGTCACTGCGCTGGATATTTCGAAGCGTCGGCTCGATCTGCTCAAACAGAATTTGCAGCGGGTGGATTTGAAGGCATCGACCATTCGCGCCGATGCTTTGACGTGGGAACCAAAGCATCAATTTGATGCCATCCTGCTCGATGCACCATGTACGGCGACGGGTACGTGTAGGCGTCATCCCGATGTGTTGCACCGCATTGGTCCGCGCCAGATTGGCGAGATGGCCGAGCTGCAGGCACAATTGATTGAGCGGGCTGCGGGATGGTTGAAGCCAGGCGGATCGCTGATCTATGTGGTGTGCTCGTTGGAGCAAGAAGAGGGCGAGGATCAGGCCGTCGCTGTCAACGCTGCGGGACTCGAATTGACCCCCGACCCCATCCGATCAGACGAATTGCCCGCCGGGCTTGAGCCGACGGAACAAGGGTGGCTGCGCACCGATCCAGGCATGCTGGGTGATGCGGGCGGTTTGGATGGATTCTTCGTGGCGCGGTGGCGCAAATCGTGAAGAAGCTGACCTGCAACTAGGTCGCAACGCTCCACTGCATGGTGAGCGTTGCGCAAGACCGGCCCAATTGGCTGATCGCAAGCACGGCCCGATGGTCTGATTCGCGAGAGATACCAATCTCGATTTCGGTGCCCAGCTCGATATATCGGTGCATATCCATTTCGCCATGGGTGATGAGCAGCTTTGCGTCATTTCCACCACTCAGCAGGCTGACGGTTTGTCGCGCCAGTTCTGCCAGATGCGGCGAGTTAACATGGTCACCCGATCCGCTGAAATAAGGATGGCCAGGCATCAGACCGTTCTGCTTGGTAACCAGAGCCCTGGTGTGATTGCCGGAACTGTCCAGCGGTGCGATCAAGGGTGGTTCGACCGGTGACAGGCCCAACAACTCGCGCGGCGCGTAGATAAAGCTGGTTGGCGGCGTGCTGGCTTGTTTTGCCTTGGTCTTCGACCCCGAGCGCCATTGTTCAAAATTGCGATTTCTAAACACGACACCCTTGCCCCGTATTGCGACAATCTCGCGATCTTTGGCATCGAACAGTCGCGTGCTGAACGTCAATTTGTCGTCGCTGTCAGCTTGATCGACGGCGCCTTGGGCATTGGTGAAAATGCCGTGGGTGGCACGGCCCGCTGTCACATCGCCCAGGACCCAATCGGTCCATGTCAGCGCGCTCCATTTGTCATCGTCGCGTGTGCCCAAGGCCGATGTCACACCTACGCTGGCCCAAAAATTCTGCGTTTGGATGACCAGCGGATGCTGGGCGGGTAGGTTCAGCCAGGGCCATTCCTTGGCATCGGGCGAGCAGTCAAACACCACCGAACCATCGCTGCGCTGGCGGTGATTGGCGGTGTATGATCGCGTCAGTTTCACGTTCGTTGGCGGCTCACGTTTTCACCTTGGCCTGGAAACTCTTGCGCAATTTCATCAGCTTGGGCGGAATGGTGGCCAGGCAATAGGGATTGCGCTGTCCTTCGCCTTCCCAATATTCTTGATGGTAATCTTCGGCCGGATACCATGTGCTGGCATCCTCAACCGATGTCACAGCAGTGCCATCATTGGTTTCGTTCCAGCGGGCAATCGCAGCTTCGGCCTCAGCCCGTTGGGCATCATCCAGCGCAAAAATGGCGCTGCGATATTGGGTGCCGACATCATTGCCCTGCCGGTTCAGCTGGGTTGGATCATGCGTGCCCAGGAACACGTCATAGACTTCGCCCAAAGAAATCACCTGTTCGTCAAAATCAAACCGGATTGCCTCGGCATGGCCGGTCGCCCCGGTGCAAATCTGCTTGTATGTCGGGTCTGCCACATCGCCGCCGATATAGCCGCTTTCCACATTGGTGACGCCGATAACGTCGTTAAAGACAGCCTCAACGCACCAGAAACATCCGCCTGCAATTATTGCCTGTGTCATTCACCGAAACTCCTTGTTGGTTTGACAGATAGTGCGTGCAATGAAACTTACTATGCCTGCATGCGTTAGAAGAGTCATAGCTACAAATTCTCAGGAGAGATCAATGCGTCGTTTGTTCGTCAATACCAGCCTTTTTGCCTGCGCAGCCGTCATGGCAGCAGCACCTGCCGTCGCCCAGGATAACAGCACACGAGATATCTTGGGCCGCGTTCTCCAAGCCGTTCTCGCCCCGCAAGAAGACGCTGAGGCTGAAGCAGAAACCGCAGAAGCGGAAGCGCAAGCCGCAGAAGAGGCTGCAACGACCGCGGCAGAACCTACAACCACGACGCTGGAAATGGTTCTGGCAGACGAGCGCCGCGATGCGGATCGTGCCCGTGACAAATATCGCAACCCTGCTGAAACGATGGAGTTCTTTCAGATCGAGCCCACCATGACCGTGGCGGAAGTCGCGCCAGGCGGTGGTTGGTATACGCGAATTCTTGCCCCCTATCTGGCTGAGCAAGGCCAATATATCGCTATGGCGCGCGACAGCGATTCGGTTGAGTATCCGAACCGCGAAGCCGAAGTTCGCGCCAAAGCCTGGCCCGACCGGTTTGCCAAACAATTTGCTGAGGATTTCGGTGGCAATGCCGACGAGGTTTTGGCGTTTGAGATCGACGAGTTTCCCGAAGAGCGCCATGGCACGGTCGATCGCTTCCTGTTCGTTCGTGCGATGCACGGCGAATGGAATGGTGGGCGGCTGCAATATTGGCTTCGTCAGCTACGTCCGATGCTGAAAGACGATGGTTTGGTCGGCATTGTACAGCATCGCGCACCTGCAGATGCCAAATATGCCGATGTTAATCCGGCGCGCGGATACATGCGCGAGGCGGATGTGATCAAACTGATGGAAATCACCGGCTTTGAGCTGGTTGCAAGCTCAGAAATCAACGCCAATCCTAAGGATCCGGCCAATTGGGAAGGCGGCGTTTGGACGCTGCCTCCTGTCCTGCGTTATGGCGATGAAAACCGCGCTGCCTATATGGCGATCGGCGAGAGCGATCGGATGACTTTGCTGTTCAAAAAAGCTGACTGACCTTCTGAATAGGCTCAGCATTTAATTGGGTCTGGCTTTTCAGCGGGCCCAACACAGCTTAAAGGGCGGCGGATGAGAGAAATCACTGTCGCCGCCCTCCAGCTGCCACTTGGCAGCGATGACGAGGCCGAAAATATCGCTGCCGTCAGCGAGCTGGTCGAGCAGGCCGCTGCGCGGGGCAGTCAATTGATCCTGCCTCCCGAGCTCTTTTCCGGCCCCTATTTCTGCAAGACAGAGGATGAAGCGCGGTTCGCTCTCGCCCGCCCGACGCAGGAACATCCCAGCGTTATCGCCATGCGCAAATTGGCGGCCAAGCTGAAAGTAGCCATCCCCACCAGCTTTTTCGAACGCGACGGCCAGCATTATTACAACACCATGGCGATGGTGAACGCGCGTGGAGACATCACCGGCACCTATCGCAAAAGCCACATTCCCGATGGCCCTGGCTATGAAGAGAAATTCTATTTCCGGCCTGGCAATGACGGTTTCAAGACTTGGGAAGTGCCGCTGGACGGCGGATCGGCCCGGATTGGCGTGGGGATCTGCTGGGACCAATGGTATCCCGAAGCTGCCCGCGTGATGGCACTGCAAGGCGCAGAAATGTTGCTTTATCCCACCGCCATCGGGTCAGAGCCCTATGATACCGATCTGGACACCAGCCGCATGTGGCAGCGCGCTATGCAGGGACATTCTGTATCCAACTGCATGCCCATTGTGGCCGCCAATCGCATCGGCGATGAAGAGGGTCAGAACTTCTACGGTCATTCCTTCATCACCAATGAATGGGGTGACAAGCTGGTCGAGTTCGGGGCCGAGGACGAAGGCATATTGGTTGCCACATTGGATCTGGACCAGGCGGCAACGCACCGCGCCGGGATGGGCTTCTTCCGCGACCGTCGGCCAGAGCTGTACGGCCGGATCAGCGAAGATATCTAGCGAATGGGGAGATTGTGATGATTGATAAGGATAGGCTGGACGATCTGTTTGATCACGCGCTCAGCAATGCGATGGCTTTGCTTGAGAAAAATGGCGAGTTCTTTCCCTTGGGTGCGTCAATCGGGTCAGACGGGCAAGTGGGGCTTTTGGCCACGTTTGACGGCGACGATCATCCCGAATCGCAAACCGTTATTGACGACCTGACAAGCGCATTGCGCCAACAGGCAAGCGAAGGCGCCATTCTAGCCAGCGCGATTGCGTTTGATGCTCGTGTCCGGTCACCTGAAACTGGCGAAGCCGTGGACGCTGTCATTACGCGGATCAGAGCCAAGGACTATGCCCGCGATATTGCCGTGCCTTACCAGCTGCACACCAAGGGATTGTTCAAGAAAACCCGCTCGATCGCCCAAGGGCAAGCGACCGCAAGCGAAGGCGAGCAGGACATTTTCAGCTGATCACCCATAGCTATCTCATCGCGCTGGGCTCGAATCGCCCGACGGGGCGTGATGGCCCTCCGCGCAAAGTATTACAGGCAGCGGTGGAGGTGCTGGAAGATGTGGGGCTGGCGTTCCATGATCTGTCGGACATTATCGAAACCCCACCCATGGGCCCCTCTCAGCGCCGCTATGCCAACGCTGTCGCTGTTGTAGAGACCATGCGCGATCCAGAAACGCTGCTGGGCCTGCTGAAGGGGGTTGAGCAGGCCTTTGGAACGCGCCGGGGGCAGCGCTGGGGCGCACGTGCATTGGATCTGGATATTATCCTGTGGAACGGAGGAGTGTGGGCCTCGCCCAGGCTGACAATCCCGCATGCCGCCTTTCGTGAACGGGCCTTTGTGCTGGCACCAGCGCGGCAAATTGCCGGTGATTGGCGCGATCCAATTACCGGACTTTCTGTCCAACAACTGCATGCGCGCTTGACCCGCCCGCAACCCGCCACTAGGTGGGCCTCCGCGCCGGGTTGCAAGAATAGCTCTGGCAACGCGCGCAACCCTTGAATGGGGGCCCTTAGCTCAGTCGGTAGAGCAACTGACTTTTAATCAGTAGGTCGCTGGTTCGAACCCAGCAGGGCTCACCACCATTTTTCAACACAAGTTGGCCAGATTGCGTCCGCTGCGCCAAGCGACGGGCAGCCTCGTCTATGCGGTGCCGATCCTCCCCTAATCCTGGATATCAACTCTCGAATAGCATCGCGTCATAAGCGAAGGCTTTCAACCCCAGGGCATTGCCCGGTGCATGCTGTGAGTGAGGCTCGCCCTGCCAAGCAGAGACGAGTTTGCGCCAGACTGACAGCACCACTGCCTGAAGCCAAAAAAGCGATTCGGTTCGATGATACTACAACCAAGGAAACGCCCAACTGTAGCCGGTCTATTTCGGAGAGAGCAAGCTGAGTATCTCATCGCGCAGCTCGTTTCCGGCGGTCGGCTTGAAAATCAGCGCGATACCCTTGCTCTGCAGCTCTGTAGCATCAAGTGCGGTGTCGCCTGATATCAGGATCGCCGGCGTTTCCTTACCCAGGCGCTTTCTTGTTTCGGCGATAACATCCAAGCCGTTTTTCTTGTCGTTGAGATGATAGTCGGTGACGATCAAATCGGGTTCCTTAGGCGCCATTTTATCGATAACGCTAGATGCATCCTTTGGCGATGAAGCGGTGTGCACTTCGAGGCCCTTGTGCAGGGATAGCCGGAAACTGGTGGATTTCAGCACCGCAGGATCATCATCCACCAACAAAATGACGCCCTCGCCATTTGGCTTATCTTGAATTTCATCTTTGCCATTCTGGGGGGCCGCCAGCAGAACATCGCTCAGCGGAAGTCGGAAAGAGAACACGCTGCCTTGTCCGATTCTGGATTTCACTTCTATTCGGAAGCCCAGCTTCTCAGCAATCCGTTGGGAAATGGCAAGGCCAAGCCCCAGCCCGGCATTGGCCTGCTGCGGATCCCGCCCAATCTGATAGAATTCGTCGAATATTTTGCGCAGCCGATTTTCGGGAATACCGATACCTGTGTCGCGTATTTCAATGCCGATATCGGCACCGACCAGCGACGTTGCGACGGTGATAGTGCCGGTCTGCGTATAGCTGATCGCGTTGCTGATCAGGTTCTGTAGAATTTGACGAAGCAAGTTAGGGTCGGACCGGACGATCCGGTCGTGGACATCAACAATCAACTCTAGGCCCTTGTTCTTCGCATGAACCTGGCAACCTGCACACACCTCCTCAATCGTTTTGAGAAGATCGACATCACCAATTTCCGGCTTCACGGCATCGGCATCAAGTTTGGAGATATCCAGCAGGGAATTGAGCAGGCTCCGCATATTTTCGAGGGAGGCAGCTTGTCCGGCGATCAGGTCGGAAAGCTCGGGGTTGTCCGTTTTTAGCTGCAATGCTTCATTCAGCATGGTGAGCGATTGCAAAGGCTGCCGCAGATCGTGGCTCGCAGTGGCCAGAAACCTCGATTTTGCCGCGAGGGCGGTTTCGGCCTGCTCCTGCGCCTCCTCAACGGCATGCATTGCCCGCAGATGTTCGCGAGTATCCCGGATCGAAGCGCAGATCATTATTTGACCATCTTCCATCGAAACCGGGCTTAGGCTGATCTCTATCGGCACTTCATCGCCGTTCCTGAGAAGGGCCCGCAATGCGAGGCCCGAACCCATCGGCCGGACCTTGGCATCTTTCAGGTATTCCTTGCGGTGCTCCTGGTGCCGTTTGCGGAGTGCGGGAGGAAGCAATTGTTCGACATTGATCCCAACAAATTCGGTCCGGTCATAGCCGAAGAATTGAAGCGCTTCTGAATTGGTCAGAACAATTTCTCCGTCTCCATTCACCATGATTAGCGGATCGGGAGCATTCTCAACCAGCGTCCGGAAACGTGCTTCGCTCTCGCGCAGTTCCCGTTCATCTTTCAGGCGTTGGCTGATATCGACGAACGTCACCACGACGCCGCCGGATCGTTGTTCATCTGCCCGGTAGGGGGCGATCCGCATCAGGTAAGTTGCGCCATCTTCGGCCCGAACTTCGCGTTCAATCGGTGTGAAGCTCTGGAAAACACTGTCGACATCCTCCAGGAATTTGTCATCGTCAAATTTCTGCCGGATATCGCCGATGGGTCGGCCTTTATCGGTCTCGATCAGATTAAACAGCCGTTTCGCCGCGGGCGTGAAGCGACCGATTGTGTGCTCCGCATCCAGCAACAGCGTTGCAATCCCCGTGCTTGAAACAAAATTGGCCAGATCGTCACTCAGCTCTGCAAGTTGCTCCACCTTGTCCTTGAGCTGATTGTTTACCGTCGAGAGTTCTTCATTCATCGCCTGGAGCTCTTCCTTGGAAGTTTCCAGCTCCTCATTGGCGGACTGCAATTCTTCATTGACCGACATCATCTCTTCATTGGATGCCTGAAGTTCCTCGTTGGTTGTTTCCAGCTCCTCCAAATTGATCTGGATGTCTTCCTGCGCATCGCGAAGCTTGTCTTCCAGTTCGCCGATTGTTGATTGTTCGGTCGTACGTTCAATCGTCTCGGCAGGCGCGGCACTGTCCGGCTGGCTCACATCTTCAAAGGTTACAATCAGCAGCTTGTCAGATTCGTCGGTGGCAGCCAGCGGCCGGATCGAAATCTTTGTGTCCCGGCGCGACAGCCCGCGCTTGATTGAGACTTTGTCTATTGTCACCGGTTCGGGCGAATCCAGCGCTCTCTTGATCCCACTGCGCAGGCTCTTGCGAAGTTCGGCATGGGCCAGGGTGAGCAGATCCTGCGTCGGCATTCCCGATGGCTGTTCGAGATAGCGTGCAGTGGGCCCCATGAAATAGAGCACTTGATGCTTGGCATTGGTCAGAACCGCCGCGGGAGCATAGCTGCGCAGCAATTGCTGTTGCATCAATTCACGCAAACGCACGGTTTCCTTCGTCCGCTGTGATGGTACCGGACTGGTCACGGGTGCGCGCGCGAGCACGCCGTTAACGGGAAAACTTGCCACATGATTAGTAGCATTTTCCTGCCGGCGATAGAGCCGCGAATTCTTGTCGATCGTTTTGAACAAGCCGCCAAGTTGCCCCATGCTTTCTGACCGGCCGAGGAAGAGATAGCCGTTTTCGCGCAGCGCAAAATGAAAATAACCGAGTATCCGATCCTGCAGCTTGGCACTCATATAGATCAGCAGATTTCGGCAACTGATCAAGTCGAGCCGGGAAAATGGCGGGTCGGAAATGACATTCTGCAGCGCGAAGGTAACTGTTTCGCGCAGTTCCTTGCTTATTTGGTAATCCTTGCCGTGTTGAACGAAAAACCTTTGTAGCCGATCCGGTGGGATATCGGCGACCAGGCTAGCCGAATAGATACCCTGCCGCCCTATGGCCAAAGCTGCTTCGTCCAGATCAGTAGCAAATATCTGGATCGGGCAGTTCTTTTTTGCCCGTTCAAGCTCCTCAATCAGCAGCATCGCGATTGAGTAAGCTTCCTCGCCGCTTGCGCAGCCAGGCACCCACACCCGGATCTCGTCATTGGTCGATTTACGACTGACCAGATCGACAATCGCTCTTTCGCGCAGCGTTTCGAAGGCCTCCGCATCACGGAAGAACGAGGTCACACTAATCAGCAAGTCCTGATACAGTTTCTTCGCCTCGTCCGGCTGCTCGCGCAAGTAAGCTAGATAGTCGGACACCTTGGCGATATTGCGCAGGCCCATTCGCCGGGCAATCCGACGGCCCAATGTGCCCGTCTTATAACCGCGAAAATCGACCCCAAGCTGTGCTTGCAGGACGGCTATGATTGAATTGAGTTTACTCTCATCTGCGAAGAGGTCTGTTTCGTCCTTTGCGTCTCCTGAAGTGCGAACATAATCGTGGCTGAGATAATCGCGAATTTGCGGTGCCATGTCGGGGACAGGACAAATCACATCGACCTGTCCCGTGGCGATTGCTGCACGCGGCATTCCATCGAATTGTGCAGTTTCCGGCGATTGGGCGAAGGCTACGCCTCCCGCTGCTTTTAGCTCGCGCAACCCCAAACTTCCGTCGCTGCCGGTACCTGAAAGGATAATGCCGACGGCTTGCTGATGATGCTGCGCAGCCAGCGAACAGAAGAACCTGTCGATCGGCATCCGCAAACCATGTTGAGGCACTGCCTCGCCCAGTTCGAATGCCTGGTCGCTCAACGTAGCGTAGAAATTTGGCGGAATGACATAGACATGGTCAGGTTCCACCCGCATGTCCTGTTCGATCTGCATTACTGGCATATCGGTATGACGCGACAGGATCTCGGCAATCATGCTGGAATGTTGGGGGTCGAGATGCTGGATGACGACAAATGCTGCACCCAGATCGGAAGGTGCCGTATCAAAGAACGCCTCAAGCGCGGCCAGCCCGCCAGCCGAAGCGCCTATTGCAATAATTGGACAAGTGCTTGTCATGAAACCCAACTTGGCACAGCTTGGTGATAAGGGGCAATCCCCTGTAGCGCTTCCGAGAAAACTGCATGCTCTTATGCACCTGAGATGCAATTGTGCGCCAAACCAATTTAATGGGATAAGAGCAAATCTTCGAGTGCGCTTGTTGCAAGAGGATGACGAGCCGCCTGATTGTGACTTGCGTGTCAAATACCGACAAAGTCGACATAGAGGGCGGCATGATCGCTGGCATGTGGTCGACGCTGGCCTACTTCAGCAAGGTGGGGGCCAGCATAGCGTGTCAAAGCCAATTCCATTCCCTCGCGCAACAGATTGGGGACTGCATGCGGGAATGCTGAGGCGAGGGCGGGCGACGCCAAGAATGCGTCGGGGTGCGAATAGGTGCCGGTGGCCGGATCGTGAAATGTCCAGCGCTCCTCCTCCGGTATCCGATCGACAAGGTTGGTAGCAAAGCCTTTGTCCAGAAGTGGACTAATCGCTTCCTCACGGCCCGTTTGCTCTGGCGCCGGTTCGTTCAGATCTCCAGCGATCAGCCACAATGGCTCTGCTCTGTCTGACATGTCCTGTTCCACAATCAATCGCACCGCTTCGGCCTCGCGACGGCGCAGAAAAAAGGAACGATCCTTGTCGGGGTAAGGTGCCTTGAAATGGCAAACATAGATTGTCAGCGGTCCAACGACCGCGCGAAGACAATCACGACGGAAAATACGTTCTTCCGGACTATGGTCGGCTAATGGTTCTAGGCCTAGATCGGCGCAAGTCACATTGGCATGGCTGCGAACATCCGAAAGCGGAAGTCGACTCATCAGTGCTACATTGAAACCCCTGCCATCGTTACCTTGCATGCAAAGGCGATGGGGCCAAGGATCGACATTGCCGTCCGTCAGGAATTCGTCATGGAAGTGGTCCAGCGTCTGCTGGTTGAACACTTCCTGCAGCGCAATCACATCGGCATCGAGATGTCTGATGACAGCCGCGGTCAGTTCTCGGTCTTTGCGGTCCAAACCCGGCGTCTCGACAGTGCTTGTCTCCGGTATGTCATCATCACATGCGCCATCGAATTGCGCTGTATCGTCGCGCAGGCGAAGGCGCAGGCGTTGAACATTGAAGGTGGCTATGCGCATATCTTGCTTTGGCTAGCCTTTCGTCGCGCGGTGAGGGCTGAGGTAGATCAGCCAATAGGTCAGCGCGACAAGCACGCCGCCCCCTGCGACATTGCCTGCCGTCACGATCAGCAGGTTGCTGGCCGCGCGCGGCAGGTCGAAGACACCCGCTTCGAGCATGCCAACCGGGAGCAGGAACATATTCGCGACGGAGTGCTCGAAACCCAAGGCGACGAATGCCGTGATCGGGAAGATTATTACCATGACTTTGCCGGAAACATTGCGCGCCGCGAAACACATCCAGACTGCCAGGCAGACAAGCACATTGCACAAGATACCGCGGAAGAAGGCCTCGTGCGCTGGCAGGGCCATCTTGGCTTCGGCAATCTCGATAGCAGTTTGCGCAAGCTCGCCCCCTGACAAGACGCCCGAAAGATGCACGAGCAGCGCTGTACCAAGCCCACCAACGAGATTGCCAAGATAGACGATGAGCCAGTTTCGCAGCAACTGGATTGTAGTGATCTTGCGGTCGGCGCGGGCGAGAATGATCAGGCTGTTACCGGTAAAAAGCTCCGCTCCGCCAATGATCACGAGAATGAGGCCAAGTGAGAATGCCAGGCCGCCCAAAAGCCGTGTGGGCCCATAGCCAAGATCGCTGCCGGTGACTGTCACTATGTAGAAGACAGCGCCAAGGCCAATGAAGGCACCTGCCAGGACAGCGAGGGCGAACAATGGCACAAAGCCGAGTCGAACCTTTTTAACTGCAACTGCATCGACAAGTTCGGCAATTCTCTCCGGGGAAACGACATCAAGCGGGTGTGTTTTCGTGTTCATGGGTGCCCCTCAATCGTTGGGGTTCGCATCATCCCCGAAAGTCTGGTGCGAACATCTGCAAAGGTCGAAGATGAGGTCTTAGACATCAATCACATTTGTTGCCTAAATGCCGCCGTGCATCAGCCCGTTCGTGACGAGCGACCGCACCTCTTATGGCAAGTACATCGAGCAGATTTCGCCAGGTCACAAGCCCGAGGAAGGAACCGACACGATCAACTACTCCGACCGCCGGCGCCCCCCTTTCTAGTAGATCCGCTGCCTTTGCTGCTTGAGCATGTATGGACACGAGGGGGATGTCCTCGCGGGTGGCCTCTCGTACAGTTGCTTCCAGCCCGTGACGGCTGACTGCTTCGAGCAATTCGGCCCGCAACACAAAACCAGCAAGGCTTCCGTCTGGGTTTAGTACCGGGAGTTCCTCGTAATCGGTGTGCAGGATTGCGTCGGCCGCATCCATCATAGGATCGGACATCGCCAGCACGGGCTGACCTGTGACCATCACCTGCCCAACCGACACTCCACCCATGGCGTTTCGGACGGCATCAAGTTGCGCTTCCGACCCTGCTGCAAAAAAGATGAACAAACCGATCCCCGTGAGGATAATATTGCCTCCCATCAGGCCGGCTGTAGCCATCGCAACAGCCATGGCCTGACCGACCCTGGTTGCAATCCGAGTAGCCTTAGAGTGCGGCAGTATGAAACCAAGCAATGCCCGCAGGATTCGCCCTCCGTCCATCGGGAAAGCTGGGAGCAGATTGAAAAGTCCTACGATGAGATTGAAGATTGCAAGCTGCTCGACAAGGTTGATCTGGCCCTGTCCAAACTCTGGGATAGTGCCCCAGTCGGGCCATCGCCCAAGCACTAGAACGAGAATGGTAAACAGGGCGAAATTGACTACGGGGCCCGCTATGGCGATGGCGAGTTCTTGTTCCGGATCATTAGGAATTCGCTTGAGTTTTGCCAGACCGCCTATCGGCAACAGAATCACTTCGGGCGTAGAGATACCGAACGCACGCGCCATCGTGATGTGGCCAAATTCGTGCAATAGGACGCAGACGAACATCAGTACGACAAGGGCAGACAGGCTGATGGCCGGAATCGGCCCTTTCGTGATGGACACCACGGTCAGCAATGCACCGAGAAAAAGGATGAAAGTCCAGTGGAGTCGAATTGCTGTTCCGCGAATTGTGGCGACAGGCACTGATCGTGTCATTAAACGGACTTTCTTCAAGCGAGCTGCTTCAAAGATATTCGTGCATCTTCGTTTCGGCGACTAGATAATATCCGTATATGTCCGCAGCTTGCGTCTCGCCTGTCCGCCGCTTTGCCGAACGCGCGAATGGCCAATTTCGCGATTACCGTTGGCTACGGACCATTACTGATGTTTCAGCGCGCCGACGAAGTCGATCCTTGGTTGCAGTGAATAACTGCCAATCGGACCCGCCATGAAATACGCCTTCTCAGCACTGGCTCTTGCCCTTGCAGCCACCCTACCTGCGGCCTGCGTCAACGATGTCTATGGTCGAGGCGGACTGACATGGTCGAGCCATCCCTATCATGGTTGGTATAATGGCTTTTATGGCCCTTTCTACGATGGTTATTGGGGCACGGACGGGTATTTCTGGTTCCGTCTCGACGCGGCAGAGCAGCGTTACCGGCGCGACAAGGAACGCCATTTCCGGCGTGAAGCAATGCGCAGCAACAAGCGTTTTAAGAGGTTCGAGCGCACTTTGCGTCCCCCATCAAAAGGAACCAGAATGCCTAAATTCCCTCGTAATCAAACTCGCCGCAGAGAGAATTGAATTCCAGCTAGGTAACCAGCTCATATCAGCGCCTTGCAGGGACTATGCGAAGCTTCATCCATTCCCTTGGCCACAACTGATAATCGGGTGAATCACCTATATCTCGCAGCAACTCACACCTTCAAAGTCGAGCCGCAGATTTAGCGTGAGAGGAAACCGCAATGTACTCGTCACAGAAAGGACTTGCCGCCGCGGCGATCCGCAACACCAATACGCTGTCGCTATCTGAGCTGATGGTGAAGTTGCGCGATCTGGTCGCACGCACGCTCCGAGGCCAATTCAGAAGTTCGGAAATCGGCGACCCGGCGGTCTCTATCTCAAGCCTGGGCGACCGCGTCGTCGAGAGCCTTCTGCCGGACATCTTTCCTCTACAGGTCGCAATCATTGGTTTTGGCTGCGCGCACAGGCGTCCTTGGGCGGATGATGATGATGCGATCACCATTCGTCAGATCATTACTGCAACACTGGCTGGCGATCATCGTGCCAATGACGGGCATCGAGGCGCGCTGCTGCTGCGCCGGATTGAGGCGCTGCCCTTGCGGCCGGAGAAATTATGAATCCCGCTGCAATCCGTGCCATTGTTATCGAAGAAATCGAGGCCATCGCTCCCGATGTCGCCCCCGTATCGATCAGTAATCATTGCGATTTTCGCGAAGCGCTTGATCTCGGTTCGATGGATATCTTCAATCTGATCGCGGCCTTGCACGGACGATTAGGCGCGGACATACCGGATGCTGCGACGGGGCAATTCGTAACCATAGGCGGTGCAACAGACTGGTTGGCTGAACATGTCGAACGCTAACGGCAAACCCGATCTGGTCGAGCTCAAGATTGACGGTGAGACGGTCAGGGCCCCCATCGGCGCGACAATCATGGAGGCCGCGCGAGACGCGGGCATCGCAATCCCTTCGATCTGCTGGGATTCTCGCATTGAACCGATCGGCTCTTGCCGGTTATGCCTCGTCGAAATTCAGGGCGAGGAGGGGCTGGTCACCGCTTGCCAGACAAAGGTGCGCGAGGGAATATGGGTCGCGGCTAACAACGCAGACCTCGATGCCTATCGCAGGACCGAGATAGAGTGGTATGCTAAGCATGCTTCCGCTGAAGACCTCGCCGCGCATCCGGACAAGGACCTGCACCGGCTCATGGCCCGATACGCAGTGGGGCCAGCAGGCTGCCCAAGCCCTGCCGCTGCGATTGATACCTCCATGCCTCAAATCCGCGTCGACATGACCAAGTGCATTGATTGCCTGCGGTGTGTGCAAATTTGCGAGGAAGTCCAGGGTGCTTCGGTGTGGCATGAGGTTGGACGCGGTGACAATTCGCGGATTGTTCCCAAGCATGGTGAACTGCTGAGCGAAGGGGGCTGTGTTGCCTGCGGAGCGTGCACAGACACTTGCCCAACTGCTGCTCTGACCGATGCCGGTGCAGCGCCCGCGCAAATCTGGACAAGGACGACCTGCCCATATTGCGGTGTCGGATGCGAGTTGGACATCGGCGTAACGAATGGACGTATTGTTGCAGCGAAACCCGCTCCCGATGCGCCCGTCAATCGCGGGCACGCCTGTTCTAAGGGCCGCTATGCCTTCGGCTTCACACACAGCCCGGAGCGGCAGGCTCAGCCACTATTGCGCGATGGGCACAATTGGCAAGCAACGACATGGGACAAAGCCCTCGATCATAGCGCAAACCAGCTCAAGAAAATTATCGACGCTCATGGGCCCGACGCCATCGGCATCCTGGCGTCATCGCGCTCGACCAACGAAGACAGTTACATCGCACAAAAGTTCGCGCGGCTCGCGGTCGGCACAAACAATGTCGATTGCTGCGCGCGGGTCTGCCATACACCGACTGCAGCAGCGATGAAGGCAATCCTTGGCGCAGGAGCTGCGACCAACAGCTTCGATGATATCGAGCGTGCTTCGACCATCCTTATTGCGGGCGCCAATCCGAGCGAGTGTCACCCTGTTATCGGCGCGCGGATGCGCCGCAGGGTTGTAGCGGGCGGGGCTAAGCTGATCGTCATTGATCCGCGATGTTCGGAGCTGGCGCAGGTCGCGACTGTCCATTTGGCGCTGCGTCCCGGCACTGACATCCCGCTGTTGAATGCTATGGCCCAGCATATCATTGCATCGGGCCTTGCCGACCAGGCCTTCATTGCAGAACGCCTCGATCAATTTGAAGCTTTCGCCACACATGTCGCTGCGTGGACACCCGAGCGCGCAGCCGAAATTTGCGAGATCACCGCTGCTGATATTCGTCGCGCCGCACAGATCTACGCGGAGAACGGACCGGCCTACGCGGCGCACGGCTTAGGATTGACCGAGCATGTTCAGGGTACCGAAGCTGTGATGGCGCTGGTAAACCTGAGTCTGGTAACCGGCAATGTCGGTGGTCCGGGGCGCGGGGTAAACCCGTTGCGTGGACAGAATAACGTTCAGGGTACCGCGCATATGGGCTGCGATCCGGGCATCTTACCCGGCGCGGCTGCTTTAGAGAAAGCGCGAACCGAATTCGAGCGGGCATGGCAGGCGACGCTGCCCGAACGGCCAGGCCTTCATCTGATGAAGATGATCGATGCTGCCCGAGATGGGAAACTGAAAGCGCTTGTCGTGATCGGATATGACATCCTGTCGAGCCTCGCAAATCAGAGCGAAACGGCAAAAGCCCTCGAGCGGGTCGACTGTATCATCATAGTCGACCTATTCATGACCCGCACGGCCGCAGCACATGGCAGCGTGTTCTTATCTGCAGCCTCAAGCTATGAAAAAGACGGCACCTTCATGAATGCCGAACGGCGTATCCAGCGGGTACGCAGAGTGATAGCACCTCCCGGTGCTGCGCGAGCGGATTGGGATATTCTGTGCGACCTCGCCCGCAGAATGGGTTGTGAGGCCGGCTTTGATTTTGCTGACCCCGAAGCAATCTGGAGCGAAGTCCGCTCGGTCTGGTCGGCTGCCGCCGGGATATCCTATGCGCGCCTGGATCAACATGGGCTGCAATGGCCATGTTGCGACAAGGACGATCCGGGAAGTTCCATCCTGCACATCAGCGAGTTTGGACATGGACCACGCACCAGCCTGCGCCTGATCCATTATCGGCCAACCGCCGAACGCCCGAATTCGAATTACCCTTTCCTGCTAAGCACTGGTCGTAATTTGCATCAATTCAACATCTCCACAATGTCGGGTCGTTCTCCTGCGGCGCTTGTGCGCCCGACAGACACTTTGGATATGGCTCCTGCCGATGCAATACGTCTCGGACTTGTCGAAGGACAATCGGTTCTTGTTCAGAGCCGCTATGGGCAGGTGACCCTTCCTCTGGCATTGGATCACCGCGTTTCGCAAGGTCGAGCTTTCACCACATTTCACGACACAGCTCGTGGGGTCAACCAAGTGACCAGCGGTCATCGCGATAGGATGGTCGGCGCTCCAGAATACAAGGTTACTGCAGTCCGCATCGAGCCTGCCTAGCCGCCATCTGATATGGGGCCTCGACCCCGTAGATTTGCGTAATGATGGCCACCGGTCACCGCCTTATTTGATTGATCAGCCCCTCCAAATGGGGTTGCCCTCACAAGGAGGTGAGATGTGACTGGACATTCCCCACTGCAGCAGGGGACTGTTGATTTGACCCAGGTTTTGCGCGCGTACGCCGAAAATCTGCCGAGTCCCGATGCGCCAGATTTCGCCGCGCCTTTCGATCGCTTTGGTCAATTCAGAATCGTGCTGCTCGGCGAAGCAACTCACGGGACACACGAATTCTATGCGGCGCGGGCGCAGATAACCCGCCGCTTGATCGAGCATCATGGCTTTAACATTGTTGCTGTCGAGGGCGATTGGCCCGATGTTGCCAAGATTGATGATTATGTTCGTCATGGCACGGCACGGCCGCGCAGCGGCGAACCCTTCGTTCGGTTTCCGACTTGGATGTGGCGCAATGAAGATGTGCTCGCCTTCGCCGATTGGCTGCGTGGTCACAATGCGGGCCTGATCGAAGGCGCACGCGTTAGCATGCGGGGGCTGGATGTCTACAGCTTGCGCCAGTCCATTCATGCAGTGATTAGCTATCTCAGTCAGCACCTCCCTGGCGAAGCTGAGGACGCACGTAGGCGCTATGGCTGTCTCACCCCTTGGCAGGATGCGCCGCAGGCCTATGGCCACGCGGTCGAACACGCCGGGCTGGCGGCGTGCGAAGATGCCGTCCTGGCCCAGCTGAATGATCTGCTGGCCCGGCGCATGAACCTGATCGCCAATGATGGGGAATCCTATTTCGACGCCGAGCAGAATGCGCGGATCGTGCGCGCAGCGGAACGCTATTACCGGTCCATGTATCGCGGCGGAGTAGAGAGCTGGAACCTACGCGATAGGCACATGTTCGATACGCTTCAGTCGCTGATGGCGCATCGGAAGGATGCGCGCGCGGTGGTTTGGGCGCATAATTCGCATGTTGGCAATGCATCTGCCACGGCCATGGGATGGCAGGGAGAATTCAACATCGGCGAGCTGGTGCGGACCGCCTATGGCGATCAGGCAGCTCTGATCGGTTTTGGCACAGATCGCGGCACTGTGGCTGCGGCGTCCGACTGGGGAGGGCCGATGGAGGTGAAGCGGGTCAAACCAGCCCGAGATGACAGCTGGGAAGGGGCTTTCCGCCGTACCGGCTTTGCCCGGAGTCTGACCGATTGGAGCGGTGGTAAAGAGCCGGATTTGGTATCTGCTCTGTCAACCTCGCTGCTCGAACGGGCCATCGGGGTGGTCTACCGCCCGGATAACGAGCTCTTGAGCCATTACTTCGAGGCTGTTTTGGCCGATCAGTTCGATGCATTTGTGTGGTTTGAGCAAAGCCGCGCGGTCATCCCACTTGGCGATGATCGCCCGCATGGTGCGCCCGAAACTTGGCCATTTGGGCTATGAATATGATCCTGCCGCCGCCCGATTGCACCGAAGTCGCAATCGGCCCGCTCGGCTTGGCTGCTTTTCTGGGCGTTTCAGGCGATGCGCGGGGCATGGTAATCTTTGCCCATGGCAGTGGCAGCGGCCGCCTTAGTCCGCGCAACAATTATGTGGCGCAGCGACTGCGAAAAGCGGGACTGGCCACCTTGCTGCTCGATCTTTTGTCGCCTGAGGAAGAAGCGGATCGCCGCAATGTCTTCGATATCCGTCTACTCGCCGCCCGGCTGCGACATGCCGCCGATTGGGTTGCAGCGGATCCAAAAATTGGTCATTTGCAGATTGGCTATTTCGGTGCGAGCACAGGTGCCGGAGCCGCTTTGCAGGCGGCGGCGGAAGATCCACGGATCGGTGCAGTCGTCTCTCGCGGTGGCAGGGTCGACATGGCCGACGGCAAGGCTTTGGCTGCTGTTACTGCTCCTGCACTACTCATTGTGGGCGGATTTGATCAGGTCGTTATTGAGCTCAATAAGGCGGCGTATGATGCGATGCATTGCGAGCGGGAGCTGGTCATTGTTCCAGGCGCGGGGCATCTATTTGAGGAGCCAGGCACACTCGACCAAGTTGTGACGCTGGCGGCTCGGTGGTTTCATAAGCATCTTGGCGGAGACGGATCATGAGCCACGGTCAGTTTACCAATCGCCGCGAAGCCGGCCGTCTGCTGGCGCAAGAAATCCTGAAACTGGGGCTTGAAAACCCGGTGATCATGGCTCTGCCGCGCGGCGGTGTTCCGCTTGGTTACGAAGTTGCTCAGACGCTGCGGGCCCCGCTCGACATTCTGATGGTGCGCAAGATCGGCGCGCCGGGCAACGAAGAATACGGGATCGGGGCGCTGGTCGATGGGGCGTCACCGCAGATCATTATCGACCACAATGCTGCGCGCGCGGCAGGGGCAGACGATGTATATATCGAACGCGAAGTAGCCCGGCAGCTGGCCGAAATCGAGCGTAGGCGGACACTCTATCGCACTGGCCCCCCGATCGCCGTCAAAGATCGTGTAGTCGTGGTGGTCGATGACGGGATAGCGACTGGCGGAACGGCTCATGTGGCACTGCAGGCACTGGCGCAGTCAGGGGTCAGCTCAATCATCCTCGCGGTTGCGGTCGCGCCAGCCTCCACTTTGAATATGCTTTCCTCGAAGTGTGACCAGATCGTGTGCTTGCTTACGCCGGAACCCTTTTTTGCCGTAGGTGCTCATTATTCCGATTTCAGTCAGACGGATGATGAAGAAGTCGTCCGTTTGCTGTCGGAAGCGCAGGCGTGGAGCTCCTAATTTGCGTCCAGGTCGCGGCCTATCTCGATCACTTTGACAATCGCGCTTTACGCGTTCCGCCAGCCGCTGGATCGCTTGGCCTCTTCAAAATCGTCCCGGCTACGTTCAGTAGGCATCGCGACAAAAAAGAGGCGGCTCTAAAGCCGCCTCAAAGTTTTAGCCAATTTCTCGGCTTCGGGTCGCAAGAGCAACATCGCTTTCCTGCAGCGAACTGAATATTAGGAAAGTTACGTAGTTGGCGTGTGCCAAACAGAAATTGACGCGCTGGGGTTAGATCAAGGCTGATTCAGGCAGCCGCAGCCAGCCCTCCGGCACGTCAGATCGCACAATATCCCGACCAATTTTCCGAACGCGTCCTTTCTGAGTTTCCAGACTTTGGCGAATTCAACTCTCGAACAGCATCGCATCGTCAGCGAACGCTTTGAATTCTAGCGCATTACCCGAAGGGTCGCGCAGGAACATTGTGGCTTGCTCGCCCGGCTTTCCCTGAAAGCGAATGGTAGGCTCGATTACAAAGTCGGTGCCCGCCGTCTTCAAGCGATCGGCCAGTGCCTGCCATTCCTCCATCGTCAACACCACGCCGAAATGCGGGACAGGCACGCCGTGGCCATCGACATGATTGCTCATGGCGTCTCCGCTCTTGCCCGGTGCCAGATGGGTGACGATCTGGTGGCCAAAGAAGTCAAAATCCACCCACTCATCCGAACTGCGACCTTCAGCGCATCCCATCACGCCGCCGTAAAACTGCCGGGCTGCGTTCAGGTCATTGACCGGAAAGGCGAGGTGAAATGGGCGTAAGGGCATGGCGTTGGCTCCGGCAAAATCTATGCAATTGTCTATCGTAACCTGTTCAGCCTCGACAGCGAAACAATGAATATCTAGGGCAGTTGCCTAACGCATTCATAGGACCGCGACCAATTATGAAGCTGATCATCGGAAACAAGAATTATTCCAGCTGGTCATTGCGCGGCTGGTTGGCGGCCAAGCAATCGGGCTTGCATTTTGACGAGCTGGTCAGTCCGCTGTTTGGCGAGGGTTGGGAGCAGCGTCGCAGCACCGACACTTTGCAGCCATCATGGGGCAAGGTTCCGATCCTGTGGGACGGCGACAATGTGATCTGGGACAGTCTGGCGATCATGGAATATTTCGCAGATCGGGTGGGCCGAGACCGCTTCTGGCCCAAGGACGAAGCTGCGCGCGGTATGGCGCGGGCGATGGTGGCTGAAATGCACAGTTCCTATGCCGCCTTGCGCAGCGAATGCCCGATGAACATCAGGCGCCGGTTTGAAGGCGCGCAGCTGTCTGAACAGTGCCAGGAAGACATCGTTCGCATTCTGGGTCTGTGGGCAGAGGCACGGGCGCGGTTTGGCAAGGGCGGTCCGTTCTTGTTCGGCACATTTGGCGCAGCGGACATATTCTATGCTCCCGTGGTCAGCCGCTTCATCAGCTATCAGGTCAAAATTCCCGGCTTTGCCGCCACTTATATGGAGGCGATGTGGGAACATGAATGGATGCAGCAATGGATAGCCGCCTCTGAAGAAGAGGAATGGGTGATCGAGCAATATGAGACGATACCCAATTGATGCGGGGCCCAATTGACGTTGGGGTTGAGGGACATGATGGTTAGGCTGCGCATATTCACACCGCTTGTCGCCGCGATTGTGTCGCTGGCGTTGCTGGCACCGGTTCCCGGATATGCCTGGGGTTTCTATGCGCATGGGATCACCGGCGAGATCGCCATGGCCAATGTGACGCCGGACACGCGTCGCAAAGTGCAGAGGCTGCTGTCTGACGATGCGGGACTGGGCACGCCGGAATGCCGCATTCGAAACATTCGCGAGGCATCGACCTGGGCCGATTGTGTGCGGCGCACGCGCTGGCGCTGGGGTCACACAGCCGCTTGGCATTATCGCTCGACCCCGATTTGCGAGGCGTATGATCCGTGGGCCAATTGCCGCGGTGGCAATTGTGTGACCGCTCAGATCGAGCGCAACCATCGCATTTTGGCCGACGAAAGCCTGCCTGCGCCGGTCCGCTTGCAAGCGCTGGCCTTCATGGTGCATTTTGCCGGCGATATTCACATGCCGCTGCATTCAGGCGACAAAAATGACCGCGGCGGGAATGATCGCGAAACATCCTATGGCATTGTGCCGGGACGCAATTTGCACTCGATCTGGGATGACCCATTGGCCGAGCGAGCCGTAACCACCGGTGATCGGCCGATTGTGCGCCCCTACAGCGCGGCGGAACGCGGTGATTTGGGCGGAGGCGAACCCGCCGATTGGGGCCGCGAGAGCTGGCAGATTGCACGCGATTTTGTCTATCCCAACGCCTTTGACAGCGCGCCGTGTGAGGGTGATTTGCCTGCCAAAACCGCACTGACACAGCAGGACATTGTCGATGCTGTGCCTGTGTCGCGCCGCCGCGTGCAACAGGCCGGAATACGGATCGCACAATTACTCGACAGCGCCTTTGCGCCAGGCCCCCTGCCACGAGACATGCCACAAGAGGACCCATCATGAGCCAAGCGGTAGATCTCGCCAAGCAGCTGATTGCTGCGCGCAGCGTTACGCCAGCAACCGGGACGGTGTTCGATGCGATGGAGGCGATGCTGACCCCGCATGGGTTTACCGTCCACCGTTTTACGCGCGGTGATGGCCCTGCTGGCACTGATGAGGCTCCGGTAGAAAACCTGTTTGCCATTCGCGCCGGGCCGCAGGGAGCCAAGCATTTTGCCTTTGCCGGACACCTCGATGTGGTGCCCCCTGGTGATGATTGGACCAGCGACCCCTTTATCCCGACCGCGCGGGGCGAGCTGCTGTATGGTCGCGGGGCGGTTGATATGAAAGGCGCGATTGCGGCTATGGCCACCGCCGTGGCTGATGTACCGCAGGATGCCGGAACGATCAGCTTTATCATCACCGGTGACGAGGAAGGCCCGGCCTTACACGGCACGCGCGCCTTGATCGATTACATGAAGGCAGAGGGCATCCAACCTGATTTGTGCCTTGTGGGTGAACCCACCAGCGTCAACCGGCTGGGCGATATGATGAAAATCGGGCGGCGCGGCTCGGTCAATATCTGGCTGACGGTGGAGGGGACGCAAGGCCATGTTGCCTATCCACATCTGGCCGACAATCCCTTGCCCAAACTGGTGGCTATTTTGGCGGAGCTGGATGCACTGAAATTGGACGAGGGGACCGATTGGTTCCAACCGAGCAATCTTGAGATCACCGATCTGACGGTTGGCAATCCGGCCCATAATGTCATCCCTGCCAAGGCGAGCGCGCGCATCTCTATCCGGTTCAACGATTGTCATTCGGGCGCTTCTCTGTCGAAGCTGGTGACGGACATTGCCGAGAGGCATGGCGGCACCGCCCGTCCAATTATCTCGGGCGAGCCGTTTTTGACGCCGCCAGGAGAATTCAGCCAGATCATCGCCGACGCTGTGGAAGCCGAAACGGGCATCGCGCCCGAGCCATCGACAACCGGCGGAACATCGGATGCGCGTTTCCTTCGCGCGGTTTGTCCCGTCATCGAATTTGGCCTGTGCAATGCAACCATGCATAAGCGGGACGAGGTGGTGGCGATGGCAGATCTTGATACGCTCAGCCGGATTTACGCGCGCATCACCAAAGCCGCGCTCGCATAGATTATTTCGAAGAGGGACGAACAGATATGACCGCATGGTTCAATATTCCGCTGTGGCAGCGCGTGATCGCCGCACTGATCTTGGGCGTGTTGGTGGGGTATTTCTGGGGTCCGGGTGCTGAGAGCATCAAGATTATCGGCGATGTTTTCATTGGCTTTATCAAGATGTTGGTCGTCCCGCTGATCTTCTTCAGCCTGGTGGCAGGCGTCGCCAGCATTGGCGATATTCGCAAATTGGGCGCGGTTGGCGGGCGAGCCTTGCTGCTGTTTGTGATCAGCGGCCAGATTGCCGTCTGGCTTGGGCTGGCTTTGGGCACGTTGCTGATGCCCGGAGCAGGCGTCGACACGTCTGCGATTGAGATGGGGCCAGTGCCCGATCCTAACCCCACGACATGGCGCGACATGATCATGGGTATGATCCCGCAAAGCCCGGTGCAAGTGATGGCGGACGTCAATGTCCTGCCGCTGATCATCTTTTCACTGTTGATCGGCATTGGCATTTTGATGGCCAAGGAAGAGGGTGAGCCGGTCCTCAAAATCTTCGATTCTGGCTCGGTCGTTATGCAGAAAGTCACCATGGTGGTGATGGAGCTAACCCCGTTCGGCGTCTTTGCGCTGATGGCATGGGTGGCCGGCACGCTGGGGCTGGATGCACTGGCGGCGCTCGGCAAATTGGTGGCGCTCAATTACCTTGGCTGCTTGCTGATTATTGGCCTGATCTATGGCGGCATGATCAAATTCATCGCCAAGCTGCCGGTGGTAGATTTCTTCCGCGGTATCATCGATGCGATTGCGGTGAGCTATTCCACCGCCAGCTCCAATGCGACATTGCCCGTTACCCTGCGTTGCACACGGCGCAATCTGGGCGTGAGCAATTCGGTCGCCAGCTTTGTTGTGTCACTGGGAGCGACCATCAACATGAATGGCACCGCAATGTATCTGGGCCTGGCCACATTGTTTGGCGCTCAGATCTTCGGTGTGGACCTTAGCTGGGGCGACTACTTCCTAATTTCCATTCTGGGCACGCTGGGCGCGGTTGGCGCAGCGGGCATTCCGGGCGCTGGTCTGATCATGATGGCGCTGGTGTTTGGCGCAGTGGGGGTACCGTTGGAAACCATCGCCTTTGTCGCAGGCGTTGACCGGATCATGGACATGATGCGCACCACCACCAATGTCAGCGGAGACGCAGCTGTGGCGACCACCGTTGCCAGCCTGACGGGCGAGATTGACCGCGAAGAAATGATCAGCGCGGACGATGTTTGAGGAGCGCGTCTACAAGGTAGACCAATACTTTACCCTTGTGGCTGGCACGCTCATTCTGGGGTTGGTACCGGTTACCGATTTCATCGAACTGATCACAACTGGAACGTATGATTTTTCCGCGGTGAGCCGGGGGCGAATCAAGTTCCCCAGTTGGATTGCTTCGGCAATAATTTGGCCAATTTTCATCTTTTTTTTGACGTTTATTGTGCTCCCAGCTTTGCGATACATTCTCCGAGGGTTCATCTTCAAACTGCACGATAACGCAATCCAAATTGGGGACGACGTGATCGAAGCCAGCTCTATTCACTCATATGGAACAACTTGGGTTCGTGGTCTGGCAATCCGGACTGATTACAAGACACATTATTTCATGCCTGGCCTGAACTCAAAGGGGCAAGCGGCGGCTCTCAATTTTTTATCGGCGACAGACTTCAAATGATCGTATCTAAGTGGGGTTGTACATGGTCGTTTGAAGACGAAATCCACCTGAGAACGGCACGATTTCTATTTTGACACTTTTCCAACTTGATCAGGAGTGCTGGTAAGGAGCGATCGCCAGAATTGGCCCTTACTCTCGCCCTATCCGGTCAATATCCGCCTGCATGCGCGCCCAGCACCAGCACCAATCCGATCCCCATCAGGGCTAGCATGGGTTTCCAGAAAAACCGCAACCACTCGCCATATTGAATGCCCGCCGCAGCCAGACAGCCGACCGTTACCGCTGAAGTCGGTACGATCAGATTGGTCAGCCCATCACCCAGCTGGAAAGCCAGCACGGCGGTCTGACGGCTTACGCCCGAAAGGTCGGCTAGCGGCGCCATGATCGGCATGGTGATCCCGGCCTGGCCGGATCCCGAGGTGATGAAGAAATTGATCACGCTTTGCACCACAAACATGGCACCGGCAGTGAACCAATCCGGCATCAGCGATGTCAGCGATGACAATGCATTGAGCAGAGTGTTGAGCAGGGAATCGCTGTCTGGCGCATCCCCGCCCAGCAACAGCAACATGCCCTTGGCCGCTGCCACGATCAGCACCGCGGGCAGCAATTGCGCCGCGCCATCTCTATACCCTTCCATCAGCCCGCTCAGGCTGCACCCTTCCAGCTTGGCAAACCGGGCAATGACGGCAAAGATGATGCCTAATGCGAAAAACTGCGCGGTAATCTCGGCCAGATAATAGCCCTGCGTTGAAACGCCCCAACCAACCCACACAATCCCGGCCAGCAGGGTCAAGATGATCAATTTATGCGCCAGCGTAAATCTGTTCGCCTCTTTGTCCAAAGGCGCAGCACTGCGGAATTTCGTGCCAATGGGCGCGCGTTGGCCCAGCCTGACCGCGCGAGCATAACGCCACAAATACAACGCACCGATGATGGTGAAGACTAGCCACATGGCCAGCCGTAATTCCAACCCGGACAAGGGCGGCAAATCGGATATGCTTTGGGCGATGATCACATTGAAAGGGTTCATCCAACTGGTAGCAAAGCCAATCGCCGTGCCGGCAAAGCAGGTCAGAATGGCAGTCATTCCGTCATATCCTGCACGGCTCATCGCCGGGGCTAGAACCAGGGTCAGGGCAATCGCCTCTTCGGCCATGCCTATGGTTGCCCCTGCCACGGAAAACGCCACAAACAGTCCAATTATCAGAGTTTCATTCTGAGCCTTACCATCGGGAAGGGCGGCAAACATCGCCTTATCAACGGCGAGGGTCCGCATCATCATGCCAAATGTGCCGCCGATGACCAGCAGCAGCGCCATCAATCCGATAGTTGGGGAATAGCGGTCGCCGCTGATCAGTCCTGCGAACAGAAAATCCAAAAATCCTACCCGAGTCTCGTCACCCATGATCGGGGCAGGAGTGGGGGCGGGGGCGGCTTGGAAGCTGCCCGGCACGATGCGCGCGGGATCCCCGGACAATTCAAACTGGCCCGGCGCAAAGGCAAAGGTGGCTATCCAAGCCAGCACAGCCAACACAAACATAATGATGAATGTGTCAGGGATTTTCCATGCTTTGGCGCTCAAATCGTCTGGCGATGGGCCATCATCGGTGTTGTTCATTTTGCTTGTCGTCCCCCAACTGCAGACCCGATATGTCCATGCCTGCTTCAGCGCCCCTTGGGTTTGTCTAACACCTTCTTTCTGAAGCTACAAAGGTCCACCAAACCGCAGCGCCAGCATTCCGGCGTGCGCGCTTTGCAGGTGTATCGGCCATGCAGGATCAGCCAGTGATGCGCGTGCAGGCGAAAGGGTTGGGGAACGCGCTTTTCCAGCTTCGCCTCGACATGATCGGGGGTTTTGCCCTTGGCCAGACCTGTCCGATTGCCGACCCGCAAGATATGCGTATCGACCGCAAAGGTTTCCTGCTTGAACCAGCAATTCAGCACCACATTGGCGGTTTTGCGGCCCACGCCGGGCAGGCGCACCAGATCTTCGCGCGTGTCGGGAACCTGGCTGTCATATTCGTCCACCAGCAGCTGGCTGAGCGCGATCACATTCTTGGCCTTGGAATTGAACAGGCCGATGGTCTTGATGTGCTCGACCAATCCCTCCAGCCCCAGATCGAGCATTTGCTGCGGCGTTTTTACCTTGGCGAACAGCGCGCGGGTCGCCTTGTTCACGCCCACATCGGTGGCCTGCGCCGACAACGCGACCGCCACCACAAGCTGATAGGCATTGCCATATTCCAGCTCGGTTTCTGGCTCGGGGTTGTCGTCTGCCAAACGGCGGAAGAATTCGAAGATTTGATCTTTAGTCATGCGCCAACGCTAGGCAGCGCAGGGTCTAGATCAAAGCATTAAATTGCCTGCATGCACAATCAGCGAGTGTTGGCGTCATCTCCGGCGCTTTCATCCGCATCAGCACCGGCATCTGCACTGCCAACAGCACCGGCAGGTGCTTCGTCCGCACCTGCACCAGCAGCCTCACCTGGTTCAGAAGGGTCTGCTGGATCGCCCGAACCGTCATCACCAGGTGCCTCGACGGTCTGCCCGTTCACGGTTGCAGGCTTTGGTGCTGCGCTGCTCTCGTCCAAATTGTCCTGTGCGGTCGTCAAGTCAGCCGAAGCCTTTTGGTTCAAGACACTGATCGCTTTGTCGATCGAAACGGCATTTTCATACCTCTCTAGATCGATCATCGCTTCACCGATATCGTAGATGATTGTTTTGCTTGCAGCGTCCTTTTTCTTCTTGCGAAGGATGTCAGCCTGGATCTCGATGCGCCGGGATTCCATCACACTGATTATTGCGGGCAGCGTTGCTTCGTAAAAGACGCGCGAATTGACTTTGCCCTGGCTGCCCGAAAGGAAGGATGATCCTGCTCCCAATGCGTCTTTGGTGCCGGTTCCATTGAACAGGGGGACAGAAGTTGAAAGAGCAAGCGAGGCGATGTCGACCGCGGAATTTCCACCCTTGTTTTGCATGGAAATATTGCGCTGAAACTGATCATATTGAGAATCAATGGCGACCATATAGAGGGCGACCACTTTGTCGCGATAGGCACGTTGCTTGGCAATCTTGCTAATGCCCTTGGCATCTTCTTCGCCCTCGCCTTTAATCTTATAATAGTCCTCGATCACTCTGCTTGGAGAATAGTCTTTTCGCACAGGGTCAACGACGCTAGCATTGGTGAAAACCGAATAGGGCTGCCCCTGAAAACTGCTGCAACCAGCGAGCAAAAACGTGGCTGCGGCCACCATCATCGCATTCTTCATTGATACCCCCGTTCGATCGCAAAACATTCGATTGCAATCCGCGCACATGCAGACCACCAGCGCGGGAGTATGGAAGCTTTGCGCCTCGCCGCGAATTAAAAGATGTTAATCGGTTGAGCCATGATCGGGTCGGTCTCGACTGTCCTTTTGAGGGGCTTTCGGTAAGGCAATCGGGCTAGCCAATTAGGTCAGCCGTTCAGTCGTTATTGGGTGGAAGAAGAGGGTTGGCCGGGGACTAAATCACAGTCCCAGCACGTCATTCATGGTGTAGCGGCCGGGTTCCCGACCGATCAACCAGGTCGCCGCTTTCACAGCACCTCGGGCAAAGATCATCCGGTTTTCGGCATTGTGCGACAGGGTGATGCGTTCCTCGTCGCCCGCCAAGATAACGCTGTGGTCACCCGCAACGGTTCCGCCGCGCAAGGCAGCAAAGCCGATCGCCCCTGATGCGCGCTCACCTGTCATGCCATCGCGGCCCGATTCCGTGTTTTCGGATAAGGCAATTCCGCGCCCTTCGGCAGCGGCTTCGCCCAACAGTTTGGCCGTGCCAGAGGGCGCATCGACCTTGTGCCGGTGGTGCATCTCGACGATTTCAATGTCCCATTCTGGCCCCAGACTTTTGGCGGCATCGCGCACCAGATGGGCGAGCAAAGTTACGCCGAGAGAGGTGTTGCCGGTTTGCAGGATCGGCAGCACTTGGCCCGCCTGGTCGATCATCCGGTGGTGGTCTTCGCCAAGCCCAGTTGTGCCTATGATCAGCGGAATGCCGGCCACCCGCGCAGCGCCTATATTGCCCGCCAAGGCATCGGGCGCGGAAAAATCGATCAGCACATCGCATCGCGTGGCCAAGGGTCCGGGTTGATCGCCCTGATCCACCCCGCCTGCAAAATTGTGCCCAGCCTGCTCGATCGCCTGCACCAGTGCCTGGCCCATGCGGCCTGCGCTACCAATGATCCCAATTTCAGCCATTGCATCTCTGCCTATTGTCATGTTCTTACACACCCCATGGCAGAGATTGAGCGGATCGTCATCCTTACAGGAGCAGGGATTTCAGCGGAAAGCGGGATCGATACTTTCCGATCAGCTGGCGGCTTGTGGGAGCAGCACCGGGTAGAGGATGTTGCAACGCCCGAGGGGTTCGCGCGCGATCCCGATCTGGTGCTGGGGTTTTACGATATGCGGCGCGAGGCGCTGGCCAAGGTCCAGCCCAATGCCGCCCACCACGCGCTGGCCCGCCTGGAACAGGAATTTGCCGGAGAGCTGTTGCTGGTCACGCAAAATGTCGACGATCTGCACGAGCGCGGCGGATCGCGTGACGTGCTCCACATGCATGGGGAATTGAAAAGCGCTCTGTGCCTCTCGTGCGAGATGCGTAGTCCGTGGGATGCGACCATGTCTGACCGCCCACCTTGCCCGGTTTGCCAAGCTCCATCGCTGCGGCCCGATGTCGTCTGGTTTGGTGAAATGCCTTACCAGATGGAGCGGATTTATGCCGCGATCCGGCAGGCAGATCTGTTCGTGTCGATCGGCACCAGCGGCGCGGTCTATCCCGCCGCCGGTTTTGTCCGCGATGCGCTGGATTGCGGGGCGCAGACATTGGAGCTTAATTTGGAGCGCAGCGAGGGATCGCATTGGTTCCACCACTCGCGCCAAGGCAAGGCAGGCGATCTGGTCCCGCACTGGGTCGCTGAAGTTCTGTCCGCTGGCGTCTAAGGCGCGAGCGGGCAAATCCCCTCAATCCAACAGCCGGGAATCGCCCGCAGTGGTGCCCAAGGGCGGCAGCGGTCGCGGCACCAGCGGCGCAACGGGTTCCTCAGCAATTTTCTGGCGAAGCAGGGCGACGGCGGCCTGCAATTGCGCGTCTTCTCCGCGATAGGTCGCCAGCGGCGAATTCTCGACCTCGTAGTCAGGCGAGACACCGCGCCCCTCGATCAACAAGCTGCCATCGGCAAAATATTGAGGCGTTTCGGCAATGCGTGCTCCGCCTTCATCGCTAACCCGGCTGCGATTGGTGAGCCAGATGCCAGCACCGGAAGTGCGGGTGCCGATCAAGGGCCCAAGGCCCAGCGCCTTGATTCCGGCGGCAAAGGTCTCGCCATCGGAATAGGTCTTCTCGTCGATCAACACAGCGATATGGCCGCGATAGGCGTTGTGCATATTGGTGGTGGCGGTGCCTTTGCCGGTTGGGTCGGCCCAGAATGCCCAAGCGCGGCGTTGCAGCATGGACATCAATATGCTGTCGATTGACCCCCCATTATTGTTGCGCAGGTCAATGATCAGGCCATCCTTACGCAGTTGGGGGAAGTAATTGCGGGCAAAGCTGGCAATGTCGCTGGGGCCCATGGCGCGCAGATGAAGATAGCCGATCTGGTCGCCGGACAATTTGGCCGTTGCCTTCCGCTTGGTCTCGACGAAATCCATGTAATTGGCGTTGTATTCGCCGCGCAGATTGATCGGTTCGACAATGGTGCTGACATTCTTGCCCTGTCGCATCAGGTCCAGCCTGACTTGCTGCCCTGCCTTGGAGGCGAGCGCTTGTCTGAGATCAGCGAGCGATGTCGCGGGCACACCATCGACCCGGGTAATGATATCGCCCACCTGAGCATCGACATCGGGGCGGCTTAGCGGTGGTCGCAGCGCAACCAGATCAGCTTCGGAGGCGTAAATCCGATCAATCCGCAGACCGCCGGAAACGGGGGTGTATTTTGCGCCAAGGAAGGCGACCTCGCTGTTTTCCGTGTCTTCTGGCAAATCGCCCGAGCGCACCTGGCTGTGCAATATGCCCAGCTGGGCGGCCATCTGGCCCAGAATTGTGTTGAGCTCTGCCCGATGCCCGATACGCTCCACCAAAGGTTCGTGCATCGCGCGTACAGCGTCCCAGTCGACCCCGCGCAGCGACGGATCGTACAAAAAGTCACGCTGCAGCCGCCATTGATCGATGAATATCTGGCGCCATTCGGCCGCCGGATCGATGATCAAGCGCCAATCTCCCAGCCTAACCACATGCTGGTCCATCTTTTCAGGCATCTTTGCCGCCGCAGGAACAAGCGCCAGTTTGGGGCTTTGCTGCGGTCCCATAACCACCAGAGCCGTCTCGCGATCATGGGACAATTGCATCCCCAGCGCGCCCTTGGCGAAGACTTCCACCTCGGGGTCGCTCTTGTCGATGGCGATGGAGACGACATTGTCGTCTTGCATGGTGTAGAGATGCCCCTCCGATGCCAACAGGAAACCGCTGACCCCTGCCTTGGTGGGCAGTTTGTACAATCGCTCGGCAAGGCCGGTCAGAACCACATTGGCCGCTTTGCTCTCGTCCGTTTCATCATTGTCTGAGCCTTCGTCGCCCGAGTCCTTGCCACCCTCGCCGTCGGCTTCGTCCGCCTCATCCTCGCTGGAAGGGCGGCTCAACTCATTGGCTTCGGTGAAGCTGAATTCAGCCTCGGGATCGAGTTTTAGCGCGTGCAGCTCGCCCGATTCGGGAAAGTCGACGCCCATGTGGCGATCACCCCATGGGTGGCCCGGCGAAGGCGTAAAATTGCGGTCAGAGATGAAATACAACCAAGCACCATCATGCGAGAAGGCAGGGGCATAATCATGATACTTGCTCGAACTGGCCTTAGCCCGTCGCCCAGTCTCCACGTTCTGGACATAGATATCATAGACATTTTCCAGATAGGTGCCGCTGGGCTCGATATAGGTGATATGTTTTCCATCGGGCGAAAAGCTCAGATAGTGGAAGGGCATATCGTTGCCCGTTGCATTTTGCGCCAGCAGAGTTACCCGTCCGGTGGCGATATCCACCTTTTGCAGGCGCGCTTTTTTGTCATGCAAAACAAGTGTCTTGCCATCTGGCGCGACGATCATCGACCAGATACGCGCATCATATCCTTTGGTGACGGCTTCCGCTTGCCCGATACCATCGGCTGATACGCGAAACACATCGCCGCGCAGCCCTTGATCCAGCAGCATATAGGTCCATTTGCCGTCAGGCCCTGTTATGGCCTCCCGCGCCCGTGCAGCCATCGGCACTGCATACTCCACCCGGCGCAATTGCTTGGGCGCACCCAAGGCCACGCGGCCACGTGCAGTGATGGCAACGCTCTCGCCCGAAGGGGAGATGCGCGCGGATTGCAGTTGGTTGATCGGGTCTTTCAGGGCCCGCTCGCGCGTCTGTTCACGATCGGTGATGATATTGATCGACAGCGTACTGAGCGTGTTGGAGCCGGTCGAAAACACGTGAATATCCGCGCCATTTTGCAGGAAGATATCGCCCCCATCCATGCTCGCTTGCAATACGGGGAAGTCCAATCCTTGCGAATGCCGGATTGCGCCGGAGCCATCTTCGGCAACCGACCAGACCGCATCGGAGCCATCTTTGTCAGAGATGAAATAGACGCGGCCACCATAGGCCATTGGCATGTGTATCGGCGCGCCAAAGTCCGGCAACAGCTGCACCGCCTCGGCCGATGATCCGCTTTTCCAGCTCCACAACTGAGCCATATTCCCACCGCGATACAGCACGGAATTGTCATTGGAACCAATGGCGAGTCCGCCGCGGCTGAAGAACAGGGTTCGACCATCTTCGCCATAGGTTGCATCAGTGGCGCGCCACAAAGGGATGGGTTGCGGATTGCTGCCAGCAGGATCGACGGTGTAAAGAATTTCTGCCTGACCACCGCCGCTGAGCCGCGAGCTGAAGATGACCTTGCCATCGGGCGTCCAGCCCACGGTGCGCAATCCGCCGCCCTGAAAGGTCAGTCGGGTTGGCACTCCGCCAGCTGTTGGCATGACATAGACATCGCGCGCGCTGTCATAGCTGGCCGTGAAAGCGACCAGCGTGCCATCGGGCGAGATCGCTGCATCGGTCTCTGTCTCTTCGTGGCTGGTCAATCGCACCGCAGTCCCGCCACTGCGGGCGCTGCGCCAAAGGTCCCCTTCGCTGGCAAAGATCAGAACATCACCGCGGGCGGTAGGATATTGGTAAAACCCTTCTTCGGATTGAGCAGGTGAGGCGGCCATCGCGGTGGTGATTGCGATCAGAATCGCAGCGGACGACATCAATCGTTTCAGCAAAATATCAGCTCCAGAAAATCTGTAGTTTTTGTGCGACAACGCTGGCCGACTGGCAAGGGCTGATCTGGCTGGAGCGACTATCAGTCGACGAAGTGCAGCCAGTTACGATCCGCATCCCTTGCAGGCCGGGTCCTTGGCAATGGAGAGCGAACGCATGCCGGTGCGCATCCCGTCCAGAATATGCAGTTTGCCCCATTGCGGATCGCCCAAGCTGCTGGCCCCGTTCAACAATATGCGCACCGCCTGAAGAGCGGCAAAACTGCCGACCCAGCCTGCCATCGCGCCTAGCATCCCGTCTTCGGCGCAGGTGTCGCAATCCTCTGCATCAAACGCATCACCGACAAAGCAGCGATAGCATGCGTAGTCAGGCAGATGTCCGGCAAAGGCGCCCACCTGCCCCTGAAAGCGGCCCACAGCGGCTGATAGCAAGGGAACTTGTGCTGCAACGCAGGCGTCCGATACGGCCAGCCTTGTGGCGAAATTGTCCGTCCCATCCAGGACCAAATCGGCCCTTTCGATCAGGCCGCCTGCATTGTCGGCGGTGATTCGCGTGTCGCTGATCTCGACCTTCAGCGCGTCGTCAAAATTGCTCAGCCAGCGGCGAGCGCTGGTCGCTTTGCCATGTCCGACGTCGCGCGTAGTAAAGATGGTCTGGCGTTGCAGATTGCTTTCATCGACCAGATCATCATCGATCAACGTCAGGTGGCCAATCCCGGCAGCAGCCAGATATTGCAGCGCGGGCGATCCAATCCCGCCAAGACCAACCAGTACGATGCGTTTTTCAGCCAGCGCAACCTGACCGGCACCTCCCACTTCGGGCAGGACAATGTGCCGCGCAAAGCGGTCCAGTCGCTGTGGAGAAAGCGGTGCAGAACTCATGGAATAAGCTGTTTACAGCCTGCGCACAGCCTGTCGACAGGCATGTGGGTAGACCTGTCGATTGCTTGTGAGAAAATTGTGAGGATTGGTGGGCCGATTGCCGCACTTATGGCGGGCTAATCAGCTCTCCAGCTGACGCAAAAGACTGCGGACATCGCCATCCATATCAGCATCGCGCTGGCGCAGATCTTCGATCAGGCGCACCGCGTGGATAACTGTGGAATGGTCACGGCCACCGAATTTGCGACCGATTTCGGGATAGCTGCGCGGGGTCAACACCTTGGCCAGATACATCGCAACCTGACGCGGACGAACCACAGCACGGGCGCGGCGTTTCGAACTCATCTCGCTGCGATCGATTCGATAGAATTGGCAAACCGTGCGCTGAATCTCATCAATGGTGATCCGTCGACGATTGGCCGAGAGAATATCGGTCAGCTGTTCTTCGGCCAGATTGAGCGACACTTCCTGCCCGGTCAGCTGCGCATAGGCGATCAACTTGTTCAAGCCGCCGACCAATTCACGCACATTGCGAGTGATTGTGCGGGCGAGGAAGTCGATCACATCGCCCGGCACCGACAGCGGCGCGAAGCGGGTGAGCTTGGATTCCAGGATCGAACGGCGCAATTCGATGTCGGCCGGCGAGATGTCAGCGACCAGGCCCATCGAGAGGCGCGAGAGCAGGCGCGGTTCAACCCCGTCCAGAGCTTGCGGCGCGCGGTCAGCGGCAAACACCAAGCGCTTGCCCTCGGCCAGCAAGGCATCAATCGTATAGAGCAGCTCTTCCTGGGCGCTCGCTTTGCCGATGATGAATTGAATGTCGTCCACCAGCAGCAGATCAAAGCTGCGCAGACGCGCCTTGAATTCGATCATCTGGTTCTGCTTCAGCGCCTGGACGAATTCGACCATGAAACGCTCTGCTGAACAGTAGAAAATGCGCGCACGCGGGTGAGCCGCCAGATAGGCGTGGCCAATGGCGTGGAGCAAATGGGTTTTGCCCTGGCCGGTTGCGGCCTTGAGATAGAGCGGCGAGAATTGCGGTGTTTCGGTTGCGGCCATGCGCTGCGCGGCATTGCAGCCCAGCACATTGGTTTCGCCGGTGACGAAGGCAGCAAAGGTCAGCGAAGGGTCGAGGCCCACCGAAGAGGTGAAGCCAGCTTCGCCAATGGTCCCAGCAGCCACTGCAATGGCACTGGTATGATATCCATCATTGGCAGGGCGACGACCATTGTCGAGCCGCAGTTCGGGCAATTGCCGACGGCCAGGGTGGACCTGAATACGAACCTTGCGCACTTCGCTGCGGGCAATCTTCCATGCCAGCGACAAACGGTCATGGAAGCGATCATTGACCCAATTGGCCGAAAATTCGGTCGGCAGGAAAAGCTCGAGCGTGCCGCTTTCCTTGCTGAAGCCCCCCAGCTGAATCGGCTTGATCCATTGGCTGTGCAACTGATGGCCTAAGTCTTTGCGCAGACCTTGGCTGATATCAGCCCAGTCAGCGGCGAGATTCACGGCCTCAACATCTTCCATTAAATCTTCATCCGCCTTCCGCTTCGTCGCCTTGGCATTGTCGCTCTTGCTTACCATCGAAAATCAGTCCTATCCCCTCCTCTGAAACCGCATGTTTTCATGCATGTCTCAAAGGTTAACTCACCACAACGTTTGACAAGGCTCCGCACTGGTGCGGAATCGTGATTCCGCGCTTACCCCCAAGTCATCCAAAAATGTAAAAACCCGAGCTGTCCTGCCTCAAGCTTGAGATGATTTATCTACGGTTTCTCGAGAGTCGCAAGGGGGAGGACCGTAAAAAAACTGAAATAATTCGGTTGACTCACCCTAACCCCGCAGACTTGCGTTGATGTGTTTGAAAAATAACAACAAATGCAATTTGAGCGATGCGAATCGTGGGAAATCCTTGGGTTAGGCATTAATCACCGCAGAAACAGAGGCGCAAAGCAAAAGGGCCGCGCCCGAATGGGCCGGCCCTTTTGCAGTCAGATAGGTGTTTTACCCTAGCGGGTCAGCGAATCAGAGCGCTGCGACTCGCTTAGACAGGCGCGACATCTTCCGCGCGACTGTGTTCTTGTGCATCACACCGCGAGCAACACCGCGAGCCAGTTCAGGCTGTGCGGCCTTCAGGGCTTCTGCAGCGGCGGTCTTGTCACCACCTTCGATGGCTGTCTCCACCTTCTTCACGAAGCCACGGATGCGGCTGACGCGTGCAGTGTTGATGTCTGCGCGACGGTTGTTGCGACGGATGCGCTTTTTGGCTTGCGGCGTATTGGCCATGTTCGTCCTTGTCTCGGGCTTGTCTCGGACCACCCATTGGGATGACCGATTTATCATCTATAGTAGAATTGCTGAAACGGCGATTTACCGCCGGAAAGCGCGCCACATAGTCAGCGCACGGCGATAGGTCAAGGATTGTCGTGCTGCATCGATCGATTGCTTAGGCAATGCTTTGTCAGCCGATCAACCTCGTCGCGGCTCTATTTTTGGCACTTGGGGCAATACCACGTGCTTCGTCCACCCTGCGCAATCCGCCGTATTACGCCGCCATCCTCGCGGTGGCATGGCTCTCCCTCTCGTCCATACACATCAAAGCGTGTGGCAAAATATCCCAGTTCGCCATCCGGCGCGGCGTAATCGCGCAGGCTTGATCCGCCATCGCGAATGGAGGCTTCCAGCACTTCGCGAATCAGCGGCACCAGGCGGGCAAGCTGGGGCTTGGTTACCTTGCCGCCCGCTTTGCGCGGATGGATACCGGCGCGATACAATGCCTCGCACACATAGATATTGCCCAGCCCGGCCACGATGCGCTGATCCAAAAGGCACAGCTTGATCGCTTGTGAGCGACCCTTCAAAGTCGCTTTGAGATATGCGTCGGTCAGATCGGGTCCAAGCGGCTCGGGACCCATTTGGGCAAAGGATGGCCATCGCTCCAGCTGATCGGTTTGCACCAGATCAATCCAGCCAAACCGTCGAGGATCGCACAGGGCAAATTGGTGATCGCGGGTTTCGATCACGCAATGGTCGTGCTTGTCGGGCTCGGTGGGATCGATTCGCCAGCGACCGCTCATCCCCAAATGGAAGATCATGGTGCGCTCTCTATCGGTATGGAGCAGGCCATATTTTGCCCGCCGGCCCAGCGAAGTGATGGTCGCGCCGGTCAGCGTCTGAACCAGGTCGGGCGGGAAAGGGCGCCGCATATCGGGCCGGTTCAAGGTGACGCGCGTGACCTGCTCCCCTTCCAAAAAACGGGCCAATCCGCGCACGGTCGTCTCAACTTCTGGCAATTCTGGCATATTTGGGCTGCTAACAGTCTTTGCGGCTTGCCGAAACTCCCCTAGAGGCACGCGCATGAGTGAAAAAGTTTCCTTCGGTTATGAAGAAGTAGCCCCTGAAGAAAAGACTCAGCGCGTGGGTGCGGTCTTTTCCAGCGTCGCGGCCAAATATGATGTCATGAACGATGCCATGTCGGGCGGCATGCACCGTTTATGGAAGGATCGCTTTGTCAAGCGGGTCAAACCCCAACCGCACGAAGCGATTTTGGATATGGCCGGCGGGACCGGCGACATCGCCTTCCGCTTGGCACCCTCTGGTGCCTCGATAACGGTGGCCGATATCAATCAGGATATGCTGGATGTGGGCGTGGAACGCGCGTTGGAGCGCGGTTTGGACGGCTTGGTCTGGTCGTGCCAGAACGCGGAAGAGCTGAATTATCCTGCCGGCGCTTTTGATGCCTATACAATTGTGTTCGGCATTCGGAATGTCACCGATATTCCCAAGGCTTTGAAAGAGGCGCACCGCGTTTTGAAGCCGGGCGGACGGTTCTACTGTATGGAATTTTCGACCACCGAATGGCCGGGTTTCAAGGAAGTGTACGATCTCTATTCGCATCGCGTGATGCCGAAATTGGGCAAAGCAATTGCGGGTGACGAGGAATCCTATCGCTATCTGGCCGAATCCATTCGCCGTTTTCCGACCATGCCTGAATTTGAAGGTATGATTCGTGAGGCTGGCTTTGCCAACACCCGGGTTGAACCCATTTTGGGCGGCGCGGTGGCGATTCATTCAGGCTGGAAGATCTGATTAAGTGACCAGGCCTGCAACGCATATCTGGCGGCTGCTGAAATGGGGCCGTATCCTCGCCAAGCATGGTGCTTTGCGTGGGATTGAACGCGACCCCAATACACCTGCTCCGGTCAAGCGATTGGCCCGTCTGGCGCGCTTTGGTACCTTTCAACCAACCACTCCCGATTATGCGGGTGCGTTCGAAGCAATTGGTCCTGCTGCGATCAAGCTGGGCCAGTCCTTGGCCACGCGTCCCGATCTGGTGGGCGAGGAAGCGGCCAACAATCTGCTCAGCCTGCAAGACAGCCTGCCGCCGGTATCATTTGCGTCAATAGAGCAAGCCATTGCAGCCAGTTTTGACCAGCCGGTTGATGCGCTGTTTGCCTCGATCGATCCCGATCCGGTCGGGGCTGCCTCCATCGCGCAGGTCCATCGCGCAGTCACAACCGATGGCAAGGATGTTGCGATCAAGGTGCTGCGCCCCGGCATTCGCGAACGATTTGCCAGAGACATTGATACCTATGAATGGGCTGCGGCTCATCTGGAGGCGTTTGGTGGAGAGGCTGCGCGGCTGCGTCCGCGCGCGACCATCGCCAATTTCAAGCGCTGGACAAATACCGAGCTTGATCTGCGGCGCGAGGCGGCATCAGCCTCGGAATTGGCCGATGGTATGGTCGGGATCGAGAAATATGAAATTCCGGGCATCGATTGGGACCGAACCAATGGCCGGGTGATGACGGTGGAATGGGTCGATGGGGTCAAGATCAGCCGCTTGGCAGAATTGCAGGCCGCCGGACATGATACATCGGAGCTGGCCGAACGGCTGGTGCTGGCGTTCTTGACGCAGGCGATCAGTTGCGGATTTTTCCATGCCGATATGCACCAGGGCAATCTGTTCGTGCAGAAAGACGGCACGATCGTCGCCATCGATTTTGGCATTATGGGTCGGATTGACCGGCAGGCGCGGGTCTGGCTGGCGGAAATTCTCTATGGGTTGACCACCGGCAATTATCGCCGCGTGGCGGAGATCCATTTCGAAGCGCAATATGTGCCCAGCCATCATTCGGTCGAGGAATTTGCCACGGCCTTGCGCGCGGTGGGTGAACCGATGCGTGGCAAGCCGGTCAGCGAATTGTCCGTCGGGCAGATGCTGGATGGATTGTTCGCGATCACGCGTGACTTTGACATGCAAACCCAGCCGCATTTGCTGCTACTGCAAAAAACCATGGTGATGGTTGAAGGCATTGCGACCCAATTGAACCCGCAGATCAATATGTGGGACGTGTCCGGCCCGTTTGTGAAATCATGGATTCGCGATGAACTGGGTCCAGAAGCGGCCATCGCCGACCGGATCAAGGAAGATGCGAGCACCTTTATGCGCATCCCCGCACTGGTCCGGCGGATGGAAGAACAATTTCCCGCCAAAGGCGGCGCACCAGAACAGGCTCCGCTGCCTGAGGTGGATATCATGTGGGAGCGCAAGAGCGCCAAGCCGCGCCGCTGGCCCGGTTATCTGGTCTCGGCCGCAATTGGCGCTGCCGCCGCTGCATTGGCGATGACCCAAGGATGGATCGGCTAGCGCACTGATCTCGCCGCGCTCTGGCCAGCGCTTAATCGGGATCGTTTTCCGGAGTGAGAGCAGTGTGCGGCAGCACGCGGCTGCCCACCAATGCCAGAATGACCGTGATCGCCTCGACCACCATCGGGGTCCACCAACCGTCATGTGGTCCATCGACAATCAGCGTGACCGTGCGGCCCACAAGAGCAATCGACATCAGCGCCGCTGTGACCAGAAAGGGATCGCCTTTGCGCGCCCAGGCACCCCAAATCAGGCACCCTCCAGCGACCATGAAAAAGGCAGTCATATCCGCGCGAATCGATGCCAGCCCCATTATACCTTGCGGCGCAATGCCAAAGTCTGCGCCCGAGCTAACCGGGTTGATCAGGAAGCCTATTCCCATCAATGTGTAGAAAATTCCGCCTAACAGCAGCAACGAACGCAGCAAAATCCACATCATCAAACCCCTGAATAATCTTTCAAACCCTGTTCTGGCGTATGTTACCCTGATAGGCAAAATTTAACCACTTTATCGCATGGTTGGCTGGGGCACGCTGTGCGGCTAAGTATAAATCGCAGGGCGGATCGTTAGAGGGAGCTCACCAGAATTATGTGCTTTTCACTGCCCGTTAGCGGGGGAATTAACTCGTGAGCGGTGAACAACCTAAGGTTTTGCTTGTCGTAGGCGGCGGTATTGCGGCCTACAAATCGTGCGAACTCGTCCGTCTCATCCGCAAGGGTGGGGGCGATGTCACCTGCGTTGTGACAGATGGCGGACAACAATTTGTCACGCCGATGGCGCTTGCCGCCTTGAGCGAAAATCCGGTGCATACCACGCTGTGGGACCTCAAGAACGAAGCCGAAATGGGCCACATCCAGCTCAGCCGGGAGGCCGATCTGGTGGTCGTGTGCCCTGCAACAGCGGATCTGATGGCCAAAATGGCGGCAGGCATTGCCGATGATCTGGCCACAACGCTGATTCTGGCCACGGATAAGCCGGTCATGGCAGTTCCGGCGATGAATGTGCGCATGTGGGAGCATGAAGCGACGCAGCGCAATGTGACGTGGCTGAAGCAGGCTGGCGTCACTGTGCTCGATCCTGATGAAGGGCCGATGGCCTGCGGCGAGTTTGGCTATGGCAGGCTGCCGGATCCCGATGCGATCTGGTATGCCATTGCCCAGCAATTGGACATCGAGGTTGAAGTTCCTGCGCCAGTGGCGGCTCTGCCTGCTGCGCCAGTAGATGCAGAAGAAGCCGAAGAAGATCTGGCCGCTGAAGCACTGGAACCGGAAGACGAACCCGAAGTGGAAGAGAAGAGCGGCGGCATTGCCGGAATGCTCTCGTCCCTGATTTCGCGCACCACGGCCAAGCGTTCGGCTGATGAGATCGAAGCGGAATATCTGGAAGAACCAGAAGAAGAACTGGAAGACGGTGCGGCTGACGAAGACGCCGTTGATGATGGTGCTGAAGATGGGCCTGAAGACGCTGCCGTCATCGAAGACGATGTCGATCCTGACGCCGTGCCTGATCTGGGTGGACCCTTGCTGGCATCCAAAGGTGGGGCCAGCTCTGCACCGCCAACCGATCCCGAAGCGATCAACCATTTGGTCAAGACAGGCGCGGGCGATGCTCCGCCAGAGCCGCTGGCTGAAGATGCAGGCGATGAACAGGCGGTTGTCCCTGCCGCGATTGAAAGCTCTGATGAAGACGTGCTGGGCGGCCAGACCTTTGCCGTCAAGAAGGGCCACAGACCGCTTAAAGGTCGCCACATTGTGATTACCGCTGGCCCAACTTGGGAAGCGATCGATCCAGTGCGTTATATCGCCAACCGGTCCTCGGGTAAGCAAGGCTTTGCGATTGCCGCAGCCACTGCTGCGCTGGGCGCCAAGGTCACACTTGTGGCCGGTCCGGTGTCGCTCAAGACGCCCGATGGGGTTGACCGGATCAATGTCGAAAGCGCCGAGGATATGTCCAAAGCGGTCAAATCATCCTTGCCAGCCGACGTTGCTGTGATGGTGGCCGCTGTCGCTGATTGGCGGCCCAAGGAATATCGCGGCGAGAAGATGAAGAAGCGGGGCTCTGCCCCGCCGGCCCTGGTGCTGGAGGAAAATCCCGACATTCTCACCAATGTTGCGGTGGGTGATGACAGGCCGCAACTCGTCATCGGCTTTGCCGCCGAAACCGAGAAAGTCATCGATCACGCCAAGACCAAGCGCAAGCGCAAGGCTGCTGACTGGATCATTGCCAATGATGTGTCGGGCGATGTGATGGGCGGAGACGACAATCTGGTCCACATCATCAGCGAGTCCGGCGTCGAAAGCCTTGAAGAGATGCCCAAGCTGGACGTTGCTATGGCCCTGGCTGAGCGCATTGCCGATGCTCTGAAGAAAGAGTCCGGCAATGAGTGATCCGGCGGGTACAAGCGCTCAAAATGCCGGGCCGCAGGTTCCGGTTCAGATCAAGCGGTTGCCGCATGGAATCGGGTTGGATTTGCCGCATTATGCCACGGCGGGTGCTGCGGGCATGGATATTGTCTCGGCAGAGACCGTTCGGATTGCGGCTGGCGCGCGCCATGCGGTGGGTACCGGATTGGCGGTGGCGATCCCCACTGGCTATGAAATTCAAGTGAGGCCGCGATCGGGTCTGGCGTTCAAGCATGGAATAACAGTTCCCAATACGCCCGGCACAATCGATTCTGACTATCGCGGCGAGCTAAAGGTGATCCTGATCAACCATTCCAACGAGGTGTTCTCGATCGAGCGAGGAGACCGCATCGCGCAACTGGTTCTGGCTCCGGTTACTCTGGCAAGCTGGACCGAAGTGGACACCCTGGATGATACTGACAGGGGCGCGGGTGGATTTGGGTCTACCGGCGGACATGCCAAGCTGACCTGATCGTTCCCGACGCCAATTGGCCGAATATTCAGACGGACAAACGAAAGGGCGACCTCACCACAAGGCCGCCCTCATTTTCCCATCCAAGAGAAATTCGTTTAGTCGATCCGGCGGACTTTCTTTTCTTCAGGCTTGATCGTGATGCGTAGAGTTTCACCCGAATTGCCGGGGAAATCAGTGAACATCGCATCGACCAGATTGGGCACCAGATATTGCAAGCGATTGGAGGTGGAGACCGCCTGCGCATTGCCTTCAAACAGACGTTCGCCAGTTTCGCGGCGATCGATCTTCATCTCGATATCGCTGGTGTAGACGGTGATGCTGCGAACATCGGAATCGCCGAAAAAGGGATCGTGAAAGCCATAGCGATATGATCCAAACCCGCGCCGGTAGAAGGGCGAGCGATAGCCATACCAGGGCGACCAATAGGGATCACGGAATCCGGTGCTGCGTATCTGTTCGCGGCCTTTATCGACACCATAGTCGAACCGAACCAGCATGCTGGCAGTTTCAGGGCTCGCCTCGACATAGCCGAGCCGTTCCATCTGATCTTCAACCACATCGGCATAAAGCGCAAATTCCAGGCCGCCTGCCAGCGCTGGATCATCGGCCACTACGGCAAAGCTTTCACCAGCAGGTGCAGGCAGTTCGGCCTGAAAGCGCGACACATCAGCCTTGAACGGGGTCGCACAAGCGGCAAGGCTCAGCAGGAAAATGGGCACGCTGGCCATTTTCAGGGAGATAGGACTGTTGTTCTCTTCAATGTGCATCGCTTTTCACCTTTTGAAATCAAATGATTTATCGACGCGATATTGGACGCGACTGCCCCTGACCTTGCCTGTGCATATGGTATCACGCTGTCATCGACGAGACGTTTTGTAAAGGAGATGTGCTGAACCAGATTTGAACGCAGCAGAACAAATCTCTCGGAAAACCGCGACCTTACCCAAATAATTATGCTCAAACGAATGCTAGCCGCGCACCAGTCCCAACGCTTTGTATGCCGCCTCCAAGGTCGGTCCGCCGCGTTCGCGCGCCTTGGCCGCACCGCGCGCCAAAATCGCATCCAACGCCTCGCGATCCTGCATCAATTCGCGGAATCGGGCAGAGATCGGTGCGAGTGATTCGACCAGCACATCACCCAACGCAGGCTTGAACGTGCCAAATCCTTGGCCGCCAAATTCTGCCAGCACGGAGGCTGTATCGCGACCGGTCAAAGCCCCGTAAATCGATACCAGATTGATCGCTTCGGGCCGTCCGGCCAATCCGGCTGCTTCGGAGGGCAAGGGTTCTGGGTCAGTCTTGGCCTTCTTCACCTTTTTCATGATCGTATCTGCATCATCGATCAAATTGATCCGACTCATCTCTGATGGGTCTGACTTGCTCATTTTGGCCGCACCATCGCGCAGGCTCATGATGCGTGCTGCAGCTGGCGGTATATATGGATCGGGCAGGGTGAACACAGGCGCGTCTTCGGATGCGAAGTCATTGTTGAATTTTTGCGCAATATCGCGCGCCAATTCCAGATGCTGTTTTTGGTCATCGCCCACGGGCACGTGCGTCGCCTGATACAGCAACACGTCCGCTGCCTGCAGCACGGGATAGGTGAACAGAGCGATGCTGGCGCCTTCGCGGTTCTTGCCCGATTTGTCCTTGAACTGGGTCATCCGGTTCAACCAGCCCATCCGGGCGGTTCCATTGAGCAACCATTGCAGCTCTGCATGGGCGGGCACTTGCGCTTGGTTGAACAAGATTGTCTTGGCCGGATCGACCCCGCAGGCGACCAATGTGGCCACCATTTCCAACGTAGCAGCGTACAACTCTGCGGGTTTATGCGGCATGGAAATCGCGTGCAAATCGGCCAGAAAGATCAGGCATTCGCCGCCTGCTTCGGCTGCTTCGTCCTGCAGTTTCACATAATTGACGATGGCGCCCAGATAATTGCCAAGATGGGGTTTGCCCGTGGGCTGGATTCCGGAAACAACGCGCATGAGAATATTCTTTCGTACAATGAATTGGGTCAGACAGGGTGGCAGGCACAGGTGCCAGTTATTTGGGCCAGCCTTCAGGAAGCTGGCCGGTTCGCTCGCTTTAGGAGCGCTCCAGCCATCGCCAGGCCGCCCGCCCGCGCACTGCGAAACGCAGTGGGGCTGAACCGGTAGAGAAGAATTGTTCTGTCATCGCTTGCGCCCAATACCATAACCGCGAGCACGCGCTAGCCCTGACGGCGCATTAATCGCTGGACGGTGCTCTTGTCGAGAATGCCGAGCGCAAGTGTGGCGACGCCATAGGTAACAACGCTTGTGCCAAAGATAATGCCCAGCCCCATGGCCTTGCTCGGGATATCCTGCACAAACCAGCTTTCGATATACGGCATAACGAAATAGAGCGCAGCGCCCATAGCGATTGCGGCAAGAACGATCCGCGCAATGCGGCTGATGAGGTGACCGCTCATCCGATAGAGCCCGCGCCAATGCAGGATCCCTGCCAGCAGGGCGATATTGCACCAGGCGCCCACCGCACCCGAGATCGCAAGGCCGGTTACGCCCAAGCGAGGGACGAGAACGAGGTTCAGCGAAACCGTAACGATCAGCGAAATCGCGGCCGTAATTACCGGCGTGCGGGTGTCCTTACGGGCGAAGAAATTGGGGGTCAGGACTTTCACCAGGACATAGGCGGGCAGGCCCAGCACCAGTGCCGAAACCACCATGCCAGTGGTAAGAGCGTCTTGCGCGGTAAAGTTCTGGCCCAACATGAACACTTGGACAAAGGCAGTGCCGGTAAAGAACAATGCCACCGCGCATGGCACGGTCAACAACATGGCCAATTCGATTGCGTTGGATTGTAGACGCGCCGCCTCGCCATCTTCTGCGCGGCTGAGATGACGCGATAGAGCAGGCAATATGGCCGTACCCAAGGCGATACCTATGATACCGAGAGGAAGCTGGTTCCAGCGGTCCGCCATTTGCAGATAGGTGTAGCTTCCCACGGGCAGTGTGGAGAGGAAGAACAGATCAACAAAGCGGCTGATCTGATAGACGCCTGCACCAAATATCGCAGGCACCATCAAAACGCCCAGTTCCTTCACTCCGCTGGTAATGCGCGGTGATCCTAAGGACAGCTTGAACCCGGCTCGGCGCATGAAATACCCTAGCCACACGACCTGCAACAGACCCGATAGCGATAGCGCCCAGCTCATCGCTTGTGCGGTGGTGCGGCGCGCCTCCAGATCTCCATCCAGTGTCAGGCCATAGCCCAGTGCCGCGATCAGGCAGATGTTGAGCAATATTGGCGCGGCTGCTGCAGCGGCAAAGCGCGACAGCGAATTGAGCACGGCTGCTATCAGCGTCGCCACGCTCATAAACATCAGATAAGGGAAGGTAATCTGGCCAAGCAGGACCGCGACCTGCAAATTGCCCGGATTGTCTTCCAGTCCCTCGGGCGCGAAAAAGCTGATGATCCAGGGCATGGCCAACATGGCCAGCGCCCCAAATGCGATCAGCGTCGGCAGCAAGACCGACAGGACATTGGTGGCAAAGTTCTGGGCTTCGGCCAGGTCGCCACCTTTGTTCATGCGCCGGTTGAACAGGGGGACAAAGGCGCTGGCAAACGCCCCTTCTGCAAACAGCCGGCGGAACAGATTGGGCAGCATGAAGGCCAATTGCCATGCATCGCCCATCGCCGTTGCGCCCAGGACGCGCGCAATCAATATGTCCCGGACAAAGCCAAACACCCGGCTGACAGCTGTCAGCCCGCCGATGGTTCCGACGTTCTTGAGCAGGCTCATCCGGTCAGGCCCGCGTCATCGTGAGCTCAGGCGTCGCCGCTTGGGGGCGGGCTGCCTGGGACTGCCGGAGCTTCTCCCGCAGCGGCTTCTTGCTGCTGGCGAGCCTGAAGCTGTTGCAGATACAGGCCGTTAAAATCGATCGGATCCATCATCAGCGGCGGGAAGCCGGCATCGCGGATCGCATCCGCTACAACCCGGCGAGCAAATGGGAACAGGATGCGCGGAGCTTCCGCGAACAGGAAGGCATGGGCCTGTTCTTCGGGAATGTTGCGCACCGCGGCCAGTCCGCAATAGGACAGTTCGACCAGATAGGCATTGCCCTGCGAGGAAGCGGCCGTGACGTTGATCTTCAACTCAATCTCGTGAAGCTCGTCGCTGATCCGGTTGCCGCCAATGTTGAACTGGACATCCAATTGCGGCTGTTCATTCCACTGATACACATCGGGTGCATTGGGGTTCTCGACCGAAAGGTCTTTCACATATTGCGTCAGAATCCCGGCAGTTGGCTGATTATCAGCGCCATTGGCTGGGCCTTCTTCGGGGTTGAGATTGGTTAGGATGTCGCCTTCGTCGGCCATGATACTTGCTTTCAAAATTGAATGTCTGTGTGGCAAGCCGCCAAGGATTGCCGCTTGGCCGCGCGCCTAGCACCGCCACGCCGCGCTCGCAATATGGCGCGGCCCTCCATCGTCAGGCTTTTTCAGCCCGAAGTGCGCAAAACCGTTAAGGAAAAGGCGAAAAGGTGCTTTTAATGGGGTCGATCGCCCCGGATTCACGTTGTCGATTTGTAATTAGGGCCTATTTAGGACACAAGAGTGGGGCAAACTGGCAGGCTGGTAACGGCGTGCCGCATGACCGGGTATTTATTGTGATTGTCGAAATTATCATCCTCGCCATGATCGCCGCCTTTTTGGGGATGCGACTGTATTCAGTGTTGGGCCGTCGCGCCGAACATGAAGAGGAATCGGTTCCGCACCGCTTTGATCCAAGCCAGCAACCTAACAATGTGCCGCCTGCTACTGCGCCGACGCCTCTTGCGCCGTCCAATGCGCAGCTGGAAGGCGCTATGCCAGCGGTTGAACGCGGAGTGCGCTCGATTGTGGCTGCCGATCCAACCTTTGACATCACCGGATTTCTGGAAGGTGCCAAGGGCGCTTACGAAATGACACTCGAAGCCTTTTGGTCGGGTGATCGCGAGACACTTCGTGCGCTGTGCGATGATGATGTTTACGCCAGTTTTGTCGGTGCGATTGACGCCCGTGAAGCGGCCGGACACACTTTGGACAATCGCCTGATCCGGATCGAAGAAACGCGGATCCATTCGGCCCTGCTCGACAACCGTACCGCCCGTGTTGCGGTGTTGTTTGTGGCCGATATCGCAACGGTGTTGCGCGATCAGGACGGAACATTGGTTGGCGGTTCGCTCGACGATGCGGTGGAAAGCCGCGATGTCTGGACATTCTCGCGCAATGTTGACGCCGCTGGTCCAGACTGGATTCTGGACGAAACCGACGAAGGCTGATTACAGCTGCGCTTGGATTGGCATAGAAAGGACGCGTCATGCGGCAAGTGATCGCACATACGCTGCTTGCTTTCTGTGTTGTTGCGCTGGCTGGCTGTGCGGCCATATTGCCTCCTGCCAACCCTCCACAAACCGCAGTCCCTACAGTGCCCGAGATGCCTGCTGTTGAAAGCGCGGCCATGGCCGGTGTTGTGCGCGGGCCAAGCGTCGGCGCGTTGAACCTGTCCTTGGACGATGCCGGAACAGCGCTCGCCAGCTTTCTCGATTCATGCCCCGAATTGCTCAGCCGTACCGATGCCAGCGGCTTAACCCACCAACGCGATTGGCAGGCTGCCTGCGATGCTGCGTTACGCTGGCCAGCCAGTGATGCACCTCAATTCTTCCTGACCCATTTCGAAACCGCTCGGGTGGGTGACGGAGCGGCCTTTGCAACCGGCTATTTCGAGCCAGAGATTGCTGGATGCCGCACTCGTCAGCCAGGGTGCGAAGTTCCCGTCTACGCTGTGCCGGATGACCTTGTTCGGGCATGGCCGGCCGATACCCAGATTACAGAGCGCGAAGGCCCTGCGCCGCTGGGTCGATACAATTCCACGGGCGAATTTGTGCTCTATCATGATCGCGCTACGATCGAGGGTGGAGCCCTAGATGGACGTGGGTTAGAAATCGCTTGGGCGGCGGACGCAATCGAGATGTTCTTCCTGCAAATACAAGGCTCTGGCCGCCTGCGCACACCCGATGGAGAGATCATCCGGATCGGTTATGCCGGGCAGAATGGCCGCGAATATGTCAGCATTGGCTCGGTCATGCGGGAGCGTGGCCTGTTCGGTGACGAACCTGGCCAATATGCCCCCAGCATGCAGGGGATCGTCCAATATCTGCGCGATTATCCGGCAGAAGGCCGCGAATTGATGCGCCTCAACAAAAGCTGGATTTTCTTCCGCGAGTTGAAGGGCGATGGTCCGTTGGGGGCCTTGGGGGTGCCGGTGCGGCGCGAAAGCTCGGTTGCGGCTGATCCACGATTTATCCCCTTGGGCGCGCCGGTGTGGCTCGACCTGGATCGCGGGGTCGCTGACGGTTTGTGGATTGCCCAAGACACGGGCGGCGCGATCAAAGGGGCCAACCGCTTCGATACCTTTTGGGGCGCTGGCGAGGATGCCCGCACTATTGCTGGAGGGATGAGCGGGCGCGGCGAGGCGCTGATCTTGCTTCCCAAAGGCACTGTGGCGCGGTTGGACGGTGCGAGCGGTTCCGCCGAGCAAATTCAGCCATGACAACGCCGCGCGGCCTGACCGAAGCAGAAGCGGCGGCGTGGGCTAAGCTGGCCCATAGCGTGACACCTTTGGAGGGTCGCAAGGCTCCGCATATGGCGGCGGCGAGTACGCCTGGCGTATCGGCAAAGGTGCACCGGACGGTTGAACCGGCGTCGCAGCATATTCGCAAAAAGCAAAAAAGCGTGCTGCCAACCCAATCCGAAGCTGTGCGCCGGCCACCCGATCCGGGGCTGGATGGACATTGGGACCGGCGGTTGAAGTCTGGCGGCGTTGCGCCTGATTTTACGCTCGATCTGCACGGCCATACGCTCGATTCCGCTCATGCCCGGCTGGACAGCGGATTGACCCAAGCGCACGCGATGGATGCCCGCGTGGTGCTGTTGATTGCAGGCAAATCGAGACCGGTTGACCCGGCCGACCGGGGCCAGCGTCGCGGGGCGATCCGGGCGAAGGTCCTCGATTGGCTGGCAGCCGGGCCGCATGCGAGCTCGATTTCCGCCATCCGCAATGCCCATCGCCGCCATGGTGGCGACGGTGCGCTCTATCTCATTCTGAAGCGCCGCCGCTGAGCCTGATGATCGTATCGCGCCCGGCAAATTGTGAGCAGCATTAGCCATGCCAGCGCGGATAGAGCGGGTTGCAGCGGTTGCTGGGATTCTGCCCCTGATTGGTTGGATTTGACCGACTAAACCCAACAAAAAAACCCCCGGCAGTCCCGTGTGGGATGCCGAGGGTTTCAATTTGCCGAGCTAAGGGAGGGGGAGGTCGCTCGGCTAAGGTTGTGCTTTGATCAGACGTCGAAGCGATCTGCATCCATCACCTTGGTCCATGCAGACACGAAGGTTTTGACAAACAGCTCGTCACCGCCAGCTTCGGCGAAAACTTCTGCTTGTGCGCGGAGGATCGAGTTGGAACCAAAGATCAAATCGGCACGCGTTCCACGGAATTTCTCCGCACCGGTCTTGCGACAAGTGCCAACAAATTCTTCTTCATCGCCATCGGTCGGCGCCCATTTGGTGCCAATGTCGAGAAGGTTGGTGAAGAAGTCTGTCGTCAGCTGACCCGCGCGATCGGTAAAGACGCCCAGATTGGTGTTGCCAGACGTCGCACCCAACGCCCGCATGCCGCCAAGCAAAGCCGTCATTTCCGGAGCGCTCAGGCCCAGCAATTGAGCCTTATCCAGCATCATGTCTTCGGTTTTCACCGCAGCCTTGCCGCGCAGATAATTGCGGAATGCATCGGCATAAGGCTCCATTGGAGCAAAGCTTTCTGCATCCGTCATTTCGTCCGTGGCATCGCCGCGACCGGTTGTGACATCAACGCTGACCGAGTGGCCTGCATCGCTGGCGGCTTTCTCTACCGCTGCGGCACCGGCCAATACGATTGCGTCAGCCATCGAAAGCGAGCCGCGAAGCTCGTCAATCTTGGCCAATACACCGGCCAATTCTTCTGGATCGTTTGCGGCCCAGTCCTTTTGTGGGGCAAGCCGGACACGGGCACCATTGGCACCGCCACGGTGGTCCGAATTGCGATATGTCGATGCCGAAGCCCATGCAGCCTTGACCAGTTCAGCAACCGAAAGGCCAGAGCCCAGGATCGCTGATTTGAACGCAGACACATCACCGTCTGAAGGGGTTGAGCCAGCGGGCACAGGGTCCTGCCAGATCAGATCTTCTTCCGGCACTTCTGGGCCGAGATAGCGAGCCTTTGGCCCCATATCGCGGTGCAACAGCTTGAACCAAGCGCGGGCAAAGGCATCGTCCAATGCGGCTTGATCGTCGCGGAAGCGTTCGGAAATCGCTCGGAATTCCGGGTCCATCTTCAGCGCCATGTCGGCCGTGGTCATCATGGTCGGCACCTTCTTGGAAGGATCGCGAGCATCAGGAGCCATATCTTCAGGATCCGGATTGATCGGCTGCCATTGCTGGGCACCAGCGGGCGAGTGGACCAATTCGTAATCATATTTGAACAAGACGCGGAAGTAATCACCGCCCCACTGGGTCGGGTTGGGCGTCCACGCGCCTTCGATGCCCGAAGTGGTGATGTTGCCCTTGGTGATCTCGTCCTGATCGGTCAGCCAGCCAAATGCTTGGCTGGCGAGGCTTTCGCCCTCTGGTGCGCCGCTGAATGTGTCTGATGGAGCAGCGCCGTGGGCTTTACCAAAGGCGTGACCGCCGGCGGTCAGAGCAACGGTTTCTTCGCTGTTCATCGCCATCCGGGCGAAGGTTTCGCGCATGTCGCGCGCTGACAGCAAGGGATCGGGATTGCCGCCCGGGCCTTCCGGATTGACGTAGATCAGACCCATCTGGATCGCGGCCAGTGGCCCATCCAGTTCCTTGCCTTCGTCAGGAATGATGCGGGTTTCTGCGCCGGTATCGACCCATTGGTCTTCTGAGCCCCAATAGACTGTCTCGGGCTCGTAAACGTCTGCACGTCCACCGCCAAAGCCGAAAATCGGGCCGCCCATCGATTCAACGGCGACATTACCGGCCAGGATCAGCAGGTCGGCCCAGCTGATGTTCTTGCCGTATTTTTGCTTGATCGGCCACAGCAGGCGGCGCGCTTTGTCCAAATTGCCATTGTCTGGCCAGCTGTTCAGAGGAGCAAAGCGTTGCTGGCCTGTGCCACCACCACCACGGCCATCGCCGGTGCGATAGGTGCCGGCTGCGTGCCAGGTCATGCGGATGAAAAACGGGCCATAATGGCCATAATCTGCTGGCCACCAATCCTGACTGTCGGTCATCAGGGCGGTCAGGTCAGCCTTAAGCGCTTTATAGTCCAAAGCGTTGAACGCTTCGGCATAGTCGAAATCTTCGCCCATTGGATCGGGACTGTGTCCGCCCTGGCTGAGAACTTCGACATTGGCGGTTTCAGGCCACCAATCGCGGTTGGTGCGGCCCAGCAATGTGCGGGGTTCTTTTCCAGTGAAAGGGCAGCCGTCGATTGAACCGGTCTTCGCATCCATTTTGTCTCTCCTGAGAATTTTGATCTAAGCGAGTTTCAGATCGGTTGGGGGCCGACTCCGAAACCAATATTCGAATTTTGTGGCACTGTTATGCAGTCTATCCAGACATTCGTCCAATCGATTAAAATGTCATGATTGATCGAATTTGCCTGTTGAACCGATTGCCCCAGTTCGGCCGATAAATTGGCCGCCACTCTTTCCTGACAATCGTTTTAGCAAGTCTGCTCCAGTCTATTCTGGATCAACGCATGATCAGCCCATTTGTGCCCGGTGCAGCAATTTGTGATCGGCCAGCACCAGCGCCATCATCGCCGCCACAACGGGTGTACCGCGAATGCCCACGCATGGATCATGCCGACCCTTGGTGCGCACTTCGGTCGCCTCGCCATCAGAAGTGATCGATTGAACTGGCGTCAGGATAGAACTGGTCGGCTTGAACGCCGTCCGGCACACCACCGGTTGCCCGGTCGAAATACCGCCAGCCGTACCGCCGGCATGATTGGCCAGGAATTGTGGGGCCCCATCATTGCTGCCCTCTGCAGAAGGCCGCATGGGATCGGCATTTTGCTCGCCAGTTAGGCGGGCTGCTTCAAACCCATCGCCAATCTCAACGCCTTTGGTGGCGTTAATCGTCATCATGGCAGCGGCCAGATCGCTATCGAGCTTGGCATAGACCGGAGCGCCCCATCCAGCTGGAACGCCGGTTGCCACGCATTCCACCACCGCACCCAGCGATGATCCGGCTTTGCGCGCATCATCCACCAATGCTTCCCACCGTTTTGCAGCGGCGGGATCGGGGCACCAGAATGGGTTGTTGTCAATTTCAGAGAGGTCCATGGCGGCGCGATCAATTTTATCGCCGCCGAGCTCGCAGACAAAGGCGGTGATGGTCACTTCCGGGATGATCAGCCGGGCGACTGCGCCTGCGGCAACACGGGCCGCGGTTTCGCGCGCGCTGGATCGGCCGCCGCCGCGATAATCGCGGATGCCATATTTCGCATCATAGGAATAATCGGCATGGCCTGGGCGATAGGCCTGCGCGATTTCGGAGTAATCCTTGCTGCGCTGATCGGTGTTCTCGATCATCATGGAGATCGGCGTACCGGTGCTCTTGCCTTCGAACGTGCCCGAAAGGATACGTACCAGGTCCGCTTCATTGCGCTGCGTGGTGAACTTATTCTGGCCCGGTTTGCGCGCATCCATAAAGGGTTGGATGTCATCTTCTGATACCGCAATGCCCGGCGGGCACCCGTCCAGCACCGCGCCCAGCGCAGGTCCATGGCTCTCGCCCCAAGTGGTAAAGCGCAAAACGCGTCCGAATGTGTTCCAGCTCATGATTCTCTCATGTCTCAAGAGTGGGCAAGTGTCCATAATCTCTGGACCAAGCAAATGTTTCCGTGCAAGAACAAACCATGATCGCGAAGTTAAAAGGACTGCTCGACGAGATCGGCGAGGATTGGGCCATCGTCGATGTGCAAGGGGTGGGCTATCTGGTCCATTGCTCGGCCAAGACGCTGATCGCCTTGGGCGAGGTGGGGGAAGCCTGCACCGTCCACACCGATTTGCAGGTTTCCGAAAATGACATGCGGCTGCTGGGCTTTGCAGAAAGCGCCGAACGCGACTGGTTCCGCCTGCTGACAACGGTGCAAGGCGTAGGCAGCAAGGTCGCTTTGGCGATCCTGTCGGCGCTGTCCTTTGACGAATTGCGCAATGCCTGTGCGGGCGGCGATGCGGCCACAGTGGCACGAGCCAATGGTGTGGGACCAAAACTGGCCAGCCGGATTGTGAACGAGTTGAAGGACAAGGCGGGCGCTCTGCCTGGAGGCGGGATGGCAGGTGTGCCCGCGAGTGCAGTGTCACCAGCAGGCGGCGCAAGCGCGGATGCGGTCAGCGCGCTGGAAAATCTCGGCTTCAAACCAGCTGTGGCGGCCCAAGCGGTCGCGCGCGCTCAGGCAGAACTGGGCGAGGGTGCGGCAGAGGGCGATTTGATCCGCGTGGCGCTGAAAAAGGCGGCTGGGTGATGGATAAATTGAACGACCAAAATTGGGATGACTTCAAGCTACGCCATGAAGCAGCCGTGGCATACGCTCAATCAGCGCTCAAGACTTTGGTTTTGGTCAATGGAGGCGCAATCATCGCTTTGCTAACCTTCATCGGCAACCAGGGCGGTCAATTCGATCCAAGAGGCATTTCTTGGTCGTTCGTGTGGTTTGGCTTGGGATTGTCCTTTGCCATCGGTGCACATTTCCCTGCTTATCTTTCGCAAATTAGGTATTTGGAATCGGCCCGCTTCCGCCTGTCATCCAAAAAAGGTACAAGCAGCCGCGTGGATGGTCTCGCAGATGATTTCGCAGTTTCGGTATTTGTCGCTTTAACAGTCAGCCTTTGTTTCTTTTTGGCAGGAGCGTTTGTCGGGTTGGTAGCAATCACATGACTGATCCCACTCCCATCCATTCGCCTGATCGACAGCCAGACGATCCCGATGCAGCGCTGCGGCCAAAGTCGCTCGCTGAATTCATCGGGCAAGAGGCTGCGCGTGACAATCTGCGGGTCTTTATCGACAGCGCGAAATCGCGCGGCGAGGCGATGGATCACACGCTGTTCTTTGGCCCTCCCGGCCTTGGCAAGACCACGCTGGCGCAGATCATCGCGGGCGAGTTGGGTGTCGGTTTCCGCGCCACGTCCGGCCCCGTCATCGCCAAGGCGGGCGATCTGGCTGCGCTGCTGACCAATCTTGAACCGCATGATGTGCTGTTCATTGACGAGATCCACCGGCTCAATCCCGTGGTCGAGGAAATCCTCTATCCGGCGATGGAGGATCGCGCTCTCGATATCATCATTGGCGAGGGGCCTGCTGCGCGCAGCGTGCGGATTGATTTGCCGCCCTTTACTCTGGTGGGAGCGACCACGCGGCAAGGCCTGCTGACCACGCCTTTGCGCGACCGGTTTGGCATTCCGGTGCGGTTGAACTTTTACACCCATGACGAGCTGGACCAAGTGGTGTCGCGCGGGGCGCGGCTGCTGGGGTTGGACATTGACGAACAAGGCGCGCGCGAAATTGCACGCCGTTCGCGCGGGACGCCGCGCGTCGCCGGACGCTTGCTGCGGCGGGTGCGCGATTTTGCTCATGTGGCGGGCGACGGTACCGTGACGCGAGCGATTGCGGACAATGCGTTGACGCGGCTGGAGATTGACCGGCTGGGTCTGGATGCAATGGATCGCCGCTATCTGACTATGATTGCTACCACCTATAAGGGCGGACCGGTGGGCGTGGAAACGCTGGCCGCTGGCCTGTCGGAACCGCGCGACACGGTGGAAGAGGTGATTGAGCCCTATCTCATTCAACTGGGCCTGTTGGCGCGAACCGCACGCGGGCGGATGCTGAACGATGGCGGATGGGAGCATCTGGAAATGCAGCCTCCCAAGAGCGCCACTCCGCAATCGGGCCTGTTCGATGAGGATGGCGCAAGCTAGCGCGATGCGCGCATCAGCTTAGCCAAATTCGCTGGTTCTACTCGCCCTTGGAGATGGGCTGACCCGTCTCCTGCCAGCCTAGAATGCCGCCAAGCAAATGCTTGGCTGGCTTGCCGGTGAACGCGGCCAGCTTCTCCGCCGCGATGCCCGAGCGCCGACCAGATCGGCAATACAGCACAATCTCGCGCCCGTCGGATATATCGAGCGTTGCCGGGTCAAAATTGTCGAGCATGATGTGCTCTGCCCCCGGGATCATCCCTTGGGAGACTTCATCATCACGTCTGACATCAATCAGGCGAATATTGCCATCTGCCAGCAATGCCTGGAGCCGGACGGGGGCGATTTCCTCGACCGCTTGCGCTGCCTGAACCTCAACTGGTCCGCCCAACGGCTGTTCGGAACAGGCGGCAAGCATAAGGCCCGCCGCCAGTCCCGAAATTACCGTGTGCATTGCCCGCATCTTACGAAGCGAGTTTGCGCAGCACGTAATGCAGAATGCCGCCGTTCTTGTAATATTCCATTTCGTTGGCGGTATCGATTCGGCACAGCGCGTTGAAGGAGAAGGTGGTGCCGTCTGTACGGGTCACTTCAACTTCCACGTCTTGCTGCGGAGCAAGCGTAGCCAGGCCCTTGATCGTGAAGGTGTCATCCGCCGTCAGAGCCAGAGTTTCACGCGTGTCGCCATCTTTGAACTGCAAGGGTAGCACGCCCATGCCGACCAGATTGGAGCGGTGAATACGCTCAAAGCTTTCAACGATCACGGCGCGCACACCCAACAGGATTGTGCCCTTGGCCGCCCAGTCACGGCTGGAGCCGGTGCCATATTCCTTGCCGCCGATCACAACCAGCGGTGTGCCGTCTTCCTTATGCTTCATGGCGGCGTCATAGATCGCCATCTGCTCACCCTTATAGGTGGTGTAGCCGCCCTCAACACCAGGCACCATTTCGTTCTTGATGCGGATGTTGGCAAAGGTGCCGCGCATCATCACTTCGTGGTTTCCACGGCGCGAGCCATAGGAGTTGAAGTCCTGCTTGGAGACCTGATTGCTCATCAGATACTCGCCGCCCGGACTGTCCGCCTTGATCGCACCAGCAGGGCTGATGTGGTCGGTCGTCACACTGTCACCCAGCACAGCCAAGGGCTTCGCATCGGTGATGTCGGTGATCGGCGCCGGCGTCATCTCCATACCCTCGAAATAGGGCGGGTTGGCGACATAGGTTGAACCCGGACGCCACTGATAAGTGTCGGATGCTTCGACATTGATGGCCTGCCAATGCTCGTCGCCCTTATAGACGTCGGCATAGCGGGTTTCGAACATTTCGCGGTCAATCGCGCCCGAACGCACCTTGATGATCTCGTCATTCGACGGCCAGATATCGGCCAGCATCACATCATTGCCGTCTTGGTCCTGACCAATTGGCGTGGTTGTGATGTCTTCGGTGACGGTGCCCTTCAGCGCATAGGCCACCACTAGCGGAGGCGAGGCAAGGAAGTTGGCGCGAACATCGGGTGATACGCGTCCTTCAAAGTTGCGATTGCCCGACAGAACCGATGCGGCAACGATGTCATTGCCATTGATCGCAGCCGAAATCGGCGGTGCCAACGGGCCAGAGTTACCGATGCAGGTGGTGCAGCCATATCCGACCAGATCAAACCCAATCGCATTGAGATGTTCTTGCAGGCCAGCTTTTTCCAGATAGTCGGTCACAACCTGTGATCCAGGGGCGAGCGAGGTCTTTACCCAAGGCTTGGGCTTCAAGCCTTTTTCAACCGCCTTTTGTGCAACCAGACCGGCCGCAATCAGGACGTCAGGATTGGATGTGTTGGTGCAGCTGGTGATAGCCGCGATCACGACGTCGCCATCGCCAATGTCGTGGTCCTTGCCCTCGACACCCACGCGAACGGCTGCGTCTTTCTTGTAGGTGGTCTTCAGATCGCCATTGAACAACTCGTCCACCTCGGGGAGGATAACCTTGTCTTGCGGACGCTTGGGTCCGGCCAGGCTTGGCACTACCGAGCCCACATCCAGATCCAGCGTGTTGGAGAACACTGGTTCCTGATCGGGTTCGAACCACATGCCCTGTTCTTTGGAATAGGCTTCGACCAGATCGATTTCGTGCTCGTCACGGCCGGTCAGTCGCAGATAATCCAGCGTCTTGTCGTCAACGCCAAAGAAACCGCAAGTCGCGCCATATTCGGGCGCCATATTGGCGATGGTTGCGCGGTCGGCCAAGCTCAAGGTGGAGACGCCGGGGCCGTAAAACTCAACAAAGCGGCCTACAACGCCCACTTCGCGCAGCATTTGCACGCAGGTGAGGACCAGATCGGTGGCGGTGACGCCTTCGGCCATCTTGCCGGTCAGCTTAAAGCCAACAACTTCGGGGATCAGCATAGAGATCGGCTGGCCCAGCATGGCGGCCTCTGCCTCGATCCCGCCAACGCCCCAGCCAAGCACGCCCAAGCCATTGATCATGGTGGTGTGGCTGTCGGTGCCAACGCAGGTGTCAGGATAGGCTACCAGATTGCCGTCAGCATCTTGGCTCGACCATACGCCTTTGCCGATGTGCTCAAGGTTCACCTGATGGCAAATGCCGGTGCCAGGGGGGACTGCGGAGAAGTTCTGGAAGCTTTTGGAGCCCCATTTCAGAAAGTCATAACGTTCCGCATTGCGCTGATATTCCAGCTCGACATTGTGCTCAAACGCTTTGGGGTGACCAAATTCGTCGACCATGACCGAGTGGTCGATGACCAGATTGACCGGAACCTGCGGATTGATCTTGGCGGTATCACCGCCCAGCTTGCTGATCGCATCGCGCATCGCGGCAAGGTCAACCACGCAAGGAACGCCGGTAAAGTCCTGCAACAGAACGCGGGCCGGGCGATATTGGATCTCGCTGCCGGTGACCGGGTTCTTCTGCCAGTCAACAATCGCCTGAATATCGTCGGTCGAAACGGTGAACCCTTCGTCCTCGAACCGGAGCATATTTTCCAGCAGAACCTTCATCGAATTCGGCAGACGCGACACGTCGCCATACTTCTCTGCCGCCTTAGCGAAGGAGTAATAGGCGTATTCCTTGCCATTGACGTTGAGGGTTGAACGGGTTCCGAGCGTATCCTTGCCGACCTGGGTCATGCGGGTTTGGTCCTTTCATAGGTTTGCACTCGAGCCGATTGCAGGCAGTCAAGCGACCGCTGGCAATCTGCCAAAGCCAATGATTCTTTGGTCTATTTGTTTAATCGCGCACCTGCGCTCTCGCGGGCGTCAGGTCAAGGGGGTGGAGGCGCACTTTATCTGCTCAATAGCGCGCTAAAGTGCGGTTTGTTCCGTTCTTTGGCGAGTTGCCAGCAGGCATCCAATCACGATCAGAACCGTTCCAGCGATGGTGGTAAGGGTCACCGTCTCGCGGAAAAACATCCAGCCAAACAGGCTTGCCCACAAGAACCCGGAATATTCCAGCGGTACCAATGCTTGCGCCTCGGCCCTTGCATAAGCCCAAGCCAGTGCCATCGCGCCGCCCACGGTCAGAAAGGCGGCCGCGGCAATGCCCGACAAGACATCGGTTTGCGGCATCATGAAGAACCACGGCGCGGCCAACAAATGCACCAACCCGCCCACACCGCTGTGAAAGGTTGCCACCTCAATGGGATCAGCGACCTGAGATTGCTTGCGGATGACGATGAAATTGTAGGCGTAAAGCAAGGCGGAGAAGATCAAAGCTGCCAGACCCAACCCGACATCGCGGTCAAATTCGCCTTGCCCGATCCGCCCACCAACGATGATCAAACAGCCACCAAATCCCAGGATAGAGGCCGCAATCGCCTGCGGCTTTATCTCTTCACCCAGCAAGACCCGCGCCAGATAGAGCGCAATCAAGGGCGCGATAAAGCTGATCGCAATGGCTTCTGCGATGGGCAGCTTGGTCAGCGCGTAGAAAAAGCTGAGCGCCATCATCGCCGACAGCGCTCCGCGTTCCAGATGCAGCTTCATCACATCCCAGCGCGGCCAGCGGATGCCGCGCGTAATCCAAATGGGGGCGATTATCGCGGTGCCCATCAGCGATCTTAGCAAGGATGCGGTGTAGGCACCGGCAGCAAGCGAGGCCTCTTTCATAAAGGCGTCCATCAGGGACAAAAATGCCACGCCCGCCAAGGCAGCCACAAACGGCATCACGGCCATATAAGGCGTAAAAGGGTGTTGGCGAGACATCTCAACGCCCTTAGGCGAGCTATTGGATTGCGTCACTATTTGGCAGCAGCGCCATACAATTCAGGCGTGGGTAAGCTGCAATGGTTGATAGGCAGAGCGACATTTTGCATATTTGTGGCGGCCTGGGCGTTTGGATGCGCAGGCAGGCCAAATAGTGGGACAAGAATGATGATGCTTTCAGGACTGAGAACGGGCGTAGCTGCGGCCGCATTGCTGTGTGCAGGCAACGCCTTGGCGCAAGACGCCGCGCCAGAAGACCTGCTGGCAACCGTAGGCGATCCGGCAGCTCCTGCTGAGACGCGCGAGGCTCCAACCGCGAAAGCGCCAGCGGTCGCGCCGCCGTCCACTATGGACGAGGCCTTTCCGGATATGGTCTCCAACCCGATGGTTCAGGGCGAATTGACCGTGGATGCAATCCCGCTGGTACAGCCATGGAGCGTCATCAATGCCGCAGCCCTGATCGATGTGATCGAGAACATTGCGACCGAGGGATTGGACCCTGCCGATTATGACGTTGCCGCGCTTAAAGTATCGCTCGCGTCAGGCCCGTCGGACGAATTGGATCATCTGGCCAGCAAGAATTTCATCTGGCTGGTGGAAGATATGCGCGATGGCAGAACGCCGATGGACGCGCGCGAGCAATGGTTTGTGGTCGATCCGGACCGCGATTTTCTGCGGACGGGCGCTTTGCTAACCGCGGCACTGGAAAGCGGCGATATTGCCGGAACTTTGCAAGGGCTGGCTCCTACCCATCCCGACTATGCCTTGCTGAAAACGGCGCTGGCAGACACTCCGACTGAGGACGCTGACCGGCGCAAGCTGATCCGCGCCAATATGGACCGCTGGCGGTGGCTGGCGCGCGATTTGGGCAACAAATATCTGCTTACCAACGTGCCCGAGTTTCAGCTGCGTCTGACGGTCAATAACCGCATCATTTCAAGCTACAGAACGATTGTCGGCAAGCCGGGCCGGACTGCGACGCCGCAGTTGGCCGAAATGGTTGAAGGCGTTGTGTTCAACCCAACCTGGACCGTCCCGCAGTCGATCGTAAAGGGCGAAGGATTGGGGCAAAAGGTGCTCGACAATCCCGCATGGGCGAAGACAAAGGGTTACCAGGCGACAACGGGTGCAGGCGGCTGGATCGGTATCGTGCAACAACCCGGGCCAACCAATTCGTTGGGCCGGATGAAGCTGGAAATGCCCAATCGCCATGCAATCTTTTTCCATGACACTCCCTCGCGCCACCTTTTTTCCAAAGACATGCGAGCGCTAAGCCATGGCTGTATCCGCACCGAACGGGCGCTGGAACTGGCGATTACCATGGCCATTTTGGGCAAGGGCGCGACGAAGGATGAAGCGGTCGAGATTGCGACCTCGGGCGAGTACACCAAGGTGCCGATCAATCAGAAGTTTCCCGCCTATATCACCTATTTCACCATGGCCAGCGACATCAAGGGCGAGATGAAGACCTTCGAAGATGTCTATGGCCGGGATAGGCTTGTTCTGGCCAGCCTGGATCAGCCGCGCGTAAAAGACCGCAGCAATGTGATCGATGACGAAGTGATTGTGATTGAGAATAACCCGCTGGTCGGTGGCTAAGCACTTGGCGCCTTAGAGCGATGATGGGCGAGAGGCGTCAGTCACTACCGTCCTCGTTCAGGCCAAGGCTGTCGGCATAAAGCAGCCGCCCGCCTGATAGATTGAGCAGCGCAATCCGAAACTGTTCTTCGCCCAGTGCAAAGCATCCATTGGAGCGGCCCAACCGGCCCCATGTTTCAATATGCGAAGGTTCGGCATATTTCGCTCGGTGCATCACGATATAGCGGCGAAGGGCCGCGTCATTGGTGGAATCAAGTCCGCCCAATCGGACAGATGTGCCATAACGCCCGACATACCATTCCCATGTGACATAGGCGCCCTTGCTGGTGGCATTGGACCCTTCAACATTGGAATAGGAATTCAACCAGCCATCATGTTCAGGGTCGGACCCTGTGCCATGACTGACGTGGTAGCTTTGCACTTCTTCGCGATCAAGATTGACGAAATGGAACCGCCGCCGGGCTGAATGCAGGCCAAAGTCGGCAATGCCAACGATATCGCGCTTCCAAATAGCATCACCGGCTTTGTCGAGTTGTTGCTTAGCCAGCGCGAAAAGTTTGCGGTCCCGCAGCGATCCGGCTTTGGGCGCGGCAAAGGTGCGCACGGGCAAAGCTGCCGCAGCACCCAAAGTGGCGCTCGCCACCAATCCGCCCTTCAAAAGATCACGCCGTTTCATAATACCGCACTATATAGCGTATTTTTTACCCGAGCGTGAATAGCGTGTTTAACCTGTTTCGTGAATAGCTTTGGCGGCCATGCCCAGCTTGATCACGTCCGGAATTTTGGCCTGAATGGTCGCGCCGACCTGACCCAATGTTGCCAGTCTTGGGTCATTGTCTGCCACCATTTGGGCAATGGCGGGGCCGGTCGGGTGCAAGCGGCTGCGCGCATTAAAGGCATTGACCTTGTCATTGGCGGACAGGATCGCCGTGCTCATCAAATTGGCCATAACCGCATAGGGATAGGTGTCTGTCGTATCGGTCAATGGCGCAGGAGGGCAAAGAGCGTTCTTCTCCATGTCATTATCGAAATTTGCCTCGACAAAGGCTGCCAGCGCCGCGCTGTAAACCACGAATGGTGACTGCGCGAGTTGAAGGGTGATGACATCATCTGCGAAGAATGGCCTGGTATTCATGCGATTTTCAAACGGCACCGCGCTGGCTGTGCAATCGATGAACAGCGTGTTGTCTGGCACTGCCACGGTTTCATCGGCAAAATGCATCGCATTGGGGCCGATCGCGATGACCCGGCCTTGCCGATAAACTTCGCTGATTTGCCGCAGCATCTCGACTTCGGTTTCGGAGATGACCGCAAAGTGGAACATCTTTGGTGTCACCTCAGGATCAATCCGCAGCATGGTTCCACGCTCGCCTAGCTTGGCGAACATTTCATCACCGCTGTTCGAAGTTGCGGCCTCTTCAACCAGAGCGAGTTGAAATTCGATCAGTCCCTCGATCCGATGCTTGCCCGGTTGCAGCAATTTTCGATTGAACATCCAGCTGTCGCGCGGGCGAACCCAGCCAATCTTTTCAGGTTGCACGCCTGCTTCCAACAGCCATACGCCGGTATCCATCGCGGTCTTGCCCGCACCGATAATCATGTAGTGATCGGGCAAGTTGTCAGCTTGATTCCACAGTCTGGGCAAATCGCCCGGGATGGCAAAGCGGGTGCCATCGGCAATATCAAAGGCAGGTGTGTGTGTGGAAGGGACGGAGGTTTGAAACCACGTACCGTCCACCAGCTTGCGGCGCACATGCACCGTGCTTTCCTCACCCGACAAGATACCACGAACGGCGTGCTCGCTTCCCTCAGCGCCGCTATATTCGGTCAGCGGATGATAAGAAACGCGACCGCTGGGGATGAAGCGCTCGCTCATCAACTTGCTGTAATACGCCAGGATTTCCGAATGCTTGGCCAGCGGGTACATGCCCGCATTGTGGCCATGCGTATCGACGCGATCCGGGCACAATTCCATCGAATTTACGCCATAGCTTGCGCTGGGCTGGTGCAGGGTGACGAAGGAATAGGCATCGTTCCAATGCCCACCGGGTTTGGCGTGTTTGTCGACGATGGTGATGTGACAATCGGGATCTTCGTCCATCAGCGTGTCAGCAAAGGCCATTCCGACCGCGCCAGCGCCAACAATCAAATAATCGGTTTCGAAATCAGCCATGGTTGGTCGTGCCTTTGGGTTAATTCTAATTATGCGACCTAGTTACGGATATACTAGGGGTCGCGCTTGGGCCAGCGCCGATTTTCGGCGGCCATGGCGAGCATGGATCGGGCATGTCGCAGGGCGACTGCGCGTTGGTCATCGCCATATCCGCCACCCAATGCAGAGGCGATTGGCAGGCCGCGCCGCCTTACTTCGCTCACCACATATTGGTCGCGCGCCATCAAGCCTGCATCGGTCAACGCCAATCGGCCCAAGCGATCCTCTTCATGCGGATCGACGCCGGCCTGATAAAGCACAAGGTCAGGGGCAAATTCGTCGAGAAGGTGCGGTAAATGGAGCGACAATTGCTCCATATAACCAGCATCGTGCTCTCCATCTTCCAATGCGATATCCTGGCTGGAGCGGGCTTTGCGCACTGGAAAGTTCTTCTCCGCATGGATCGAGAATGTGAACACATCTTCGCGGCCCGCCATCAGGCTGGCGGTGCCATCGCCCTGATGGACATCCAGATCGACAATCAGAATACGGCGCGCATCGCCCTCGGCAATCAAGCGGTTGCTCGCCACGGCCAGATCATTGAACACGCAATATCCCGCGCCGGTTTCATGCAAAGCGTGGTGGCTGCCAGCAGCTGAATTGGCGGCATAGCCATGACGCATGGCCAGCTGTGCGGCCAGCCATGTGCCGCCATTGGTGTGCCTGACCCGGCTGGCGATGTGGTCCGTAACCGGAAAGCCAATCCGGCGCTCTTTCTCGCGTGGGACGGTTTGGGTGAAAACCTGCTCTACGTAAGTTGGGCAATGCACCGCTTCCAACCATTCACGCGGGCAAGGTTCCGGGGCATGCTCGGTGAGCGGATCGCCAGAGGCGCGCAGTGCCTCCATCACCAGATAGTATTTGTCGAATTTGAAGGTTCCGCGCTTTGGTTGCGGCGCCATGTAATCGGCGTGATGAACGACGTGGAGCAAGGGAGCCGTTTTTACTCCGCTGCTACCGCGTGGGGGTCAAACGCGACGGCGTCTCCCGCTTCGATTTGGGCGGCTTTCTCTTCGACCAGCTTCACAATGTGATCGAGCATATCATCGCTTTGCACATGGTGATCGGTGACGCCCGACAGATAGACCATATGCTTGCCATTGCCTCCGCCCGTGATGCCAATATCGGTTTCGCGCGCTTCACCAGGCCCATTGACCACGCAGCCGAGGACGGAGAGCGACATGGGCGTTTTGATGTGCTCCAGCCGTTGTTCCAGCGCCTCTACCGTGCGGATCACGTCAAAGCCTTGGCGCGAACAACTGGGGCAGGACACCACGCGCACGCCGCGTGTGCGAAGACCCAGGGCCTTCAGCATTTCAAACCCAACGCGCACTTCCTGTTCGGGCTCGGCCGACAAAGACACGCGGATCGTATCGCCAATCCCGGCCCACAGCAGCGATCCCATGCCGATCGAGCTTTTGACCGTTCCGCCAATCAGGCCTCCGGCCTCGGTAATGCCCAGATGCAGCGGGCAGTCTACCGCCTCTGCCAAACCATGATAGGCAGCGACCGCCAGAAACACGTCGCTGGCTTTCACTGCGACTTTGTATTCGTGAAAATCGTGATCTTGCAGCAGCTTGATATGATCCAGCGCGCTCTCAATCAGCGCCTCGGGGCAAGGTTCGCCATATTTCTCGAGCAAATCCTTTTCCAGACTTCCGGCATTGACGCCGATACGGATTGCACAGCCATTGGCCTTGGCCGCGCGGACCACTTCGGCAACGCGTTCGGACGATCCGATATTGCCTGGGTTGATTCGCAGACATGCGGCGCCAGCGTCGGCCGCCTCAAGCGCACGCTTATAGTGAAAGTGGATATCAGCCACGATGGGCACCCGCGCCGCTTTGGTGATTTTGCCAAAAGCAGCGGTTGCCTCTTTCGTGGGGCAAGACACTCGAATGATGTCAGCGCCGGCTTCTTCGCAACGGCGGATTTGATCGATCGTCGCCACCGCATCTTCGGTGGGCGTGTTGGTCATGGTTTGCACGGTAATCGGCGCATCGCCGCCAACCGGTACATCGCCCACCATTATCTGGCGGCTGCTGCGACGATCAATGTCGCGCCAAGGTCTAACTGAGGACATGCGCCTGCATATAGCCACGCCGCTGTGAAGGGGCAATGACACAAGGTGCACAATGCTGCATGATGAGGAGATGGAACCAAGCCTCACCGATGCAGCCGAAGGAAAAGAACCGCTGATTTTCGGTCGGATTTTGGACGGGCATGGCGGCGTCAAGCCGATTGGCCGGTCCGATGTCGACAAATGGCAACCGTCCAAGCCGGGAGAGATCATGTGGCTCCACCTGCGCAGGCATGCACCGGAAGTGAAACCCTGGCTGGTGAGCGATCTGGGTATTTCACCGACGATAGCCGAGCTGCTTGTTTCGGATTCGACCCGTCCACGCGCACTTCGTGAAGGGAACTCACTGGTTGCAACATTGCGCGGGATCAATTTTAATCCCGAGGCGCGGCCCGAAGATATGATCTCGCTACAATTATGGTGCGATGGATCACGGCTGATTACCTTGCGAAAAATGCCGATGCAGACGCCGCGCGATGTACTCTCTGATCTCGATGAGGGTCGGGGACCGAATGACGCGGGCGGGCTGATCACGCAAATCGTCGAACAATTGGTTGTCCGAATGAACCAGACCATTGTGGACATGAACGGGCAAATCGATGAACTTGAAGCCATGGATATCGAGGGCGATTACGAACAGATTCTTCCCAAGATAACGGCGATCCGGCGCAATTGCCTTGCGCTAAAGCGGCACATGTCGCCGCAGCATGAGGCATTGGAGCGGATCAGCCGCGATGCGCCGGACTGGTTCGAGGATCATGACCGGCGCGAGATCGGCGAAGCGATCGCTCGGCTCCAACGGTATCTGGACGATATCGATATCAGCAAAGAAAGCGCTGTGGTTTTGCAAGACGAGCTGCGCGCGCGCAGCGTGGCGTCCAGCGAACATGCGACCTATATGCTGACCATCGTCGCCGGTATCTTCCTGCCCTTGGGTTTTCTAACTGGCTTGATGGGGATCAACGTCGGCGGGATGCCCGGTCTCGATGATCCTCGCGCATTCTGGATTGTCGTTATTCTATGCTTCGCTGCAATGGCGACCCTGCTGTTTCTGTTCAAGCGCTGGCGTTGGCTCTAAGGCCGTTACCAACGCACCAGATGGGGCACGATCAGTCGGCCAAGCAGGGCAGAGATTGCAACCGGTGCGATATGCCAAGTGCCCAGATGAGTGATCGAATCGATGCTGCAGGAAATGCCATAGGCCAATGCACCCAATGATCCCGCTGCGATGCCCGTGAACCAACCAGCAGCATTCAGCGAGACAGTTGCACCGCGCCTGAGCCACAATGTCAAAGCGGCACCGATCAGAACGGTCGAGAACATAGAATAGCTCAGACAGTGCATGCCGTACATGTCATTCACAACGGCATCCAGGCCATGCTGCTGCGGCATCGCGCTGAGCAATGCCCCGATGGGCAGAACCACCATCATGGCACTCAACCAAACGGGTGCATCAAACCGGTTGCCAACCCGCGGGCTGGCCATGGCGATGACTGCACCAGCCGAGGCTAGGCCGAGCAAAGCAAGCAGGCCACTGGTGATCCAGAAAAAGGCCGATGCCTCTCCGGATACAATCCCGTACCAAAAGCCTTCCACCATCACCACAGCGGCAAAGGTCAGCGCCGCGGCAATCGCCAACAGGCCCATGCCATCGCGGGCATTGAAAGCGCGGACCGGTTCCAATTCCTCGGTCAGGCTGGCAATGAGATTTTCTCTTACGGGCTTCATTTTATTCTGCTTTCTCGACGAGCGCGGACAGCTTTTTCAGGCCGCGATGGATATTTACTTTCACCAGACTTTCCGTCTGGCCGGTGCGTTCAGCGGCATCGCGTATCGAATGGCCTTCAATTTTAACCAGCTCGATCACTTCGGCCTGCTTCTTGGGTAGATGGACGAACAACCGCTCCAGACTGACGCGTGCCGCGATCGCTTCTTCGTCGCTTTCCTCGATGGCATCATTGTCTTCCAGCAAGTCACTTTCGTGCTTGTAGACTTTGCGCAGATGATCGACCCAACGATAGCGAGCGATGGCGGCCAACCATGGCAGGAATGGCCGTTCAGGATCATAGGTGGCCCGCTTGTTGTGCAGCGCCAGCATCACGTCCTGAACCAGATCATCCAACTGGTGCGGGGGCACCCGACGCCGGAAGTACCTTTCCAGCCACAAACCCACCTCAGACAGCAGGACATTATAGGCGGATTTGTCGCCCTTTTGTCCGGCCACCATGAGGCGGGCGAGTGTGGCTTCGTCAGCTATCACTGACCACGGACCTTTGCGATCAACGCATCAGTAGAGAACACTCCGCCACCGCGCACGATCAATATGGCTGCAAGGGCCACCGGCATGATTGCCCAACCGAACCAGTGATCCCAGGTTGGGAACACAAAGAATTGGATGACCAGCGTCATAATCAGCAGCGAAACCGCCGAAAACCGTGTCGCCAGACCCAATACCAGCAGGATCGGGAAGAGGAATTCCGCATATGTTGCCATGGGTACGGCGATATCAGAGGGAATTGGCAGGCCCGAGAATTCATTCTCGAACAGGAAATACTGCACATCGCTGATCTGCAGCCATGTCCCTTCTTCCACCTTCGTCTTGTACGAACGCCAGAATATTCCGGCGAGCGCAACACGGGCGAAGAGCAGTGCGAGCCCTTCAAACCAGCGGTTGGAGGCAAATCCTACCAACCTATCGTATAAAGAAATCACACTGCTCATCTCAAACCTCCAATAGTCAGTCTTGTCGTCTTAGCGTTTGATCGCGGTCAGCGACCCTTTGCCTTTTGGCGTTTCAATGCTGGTGCATGTGCCTTTCTTGACCAGCTTCCAAGCATTGCCCTGATAATCGCTGGTTGAAGTGCCGGCACAGCTGGTGCCCGGACCTGCGGCACAATCATTCTTGCCAGCTTTGGCCACACCATAACATTTTTCCATGGCGGGCTTTTCAGCGAATGCCGGGGTGGCGGTCAGCGTAGTGGCAACACCAGCGGTCAAAGCGAGGCCAGCAATTGCTGCGATTGAGGGGGTCTTCATGGGGAACTCTCCGATACAGGGGTTAGCGGTATAATTGTTATCAGCCCGGCAAAATTGCCTGACTGTTGTGGAGTTCGCGTCTCTTCACAGAAACGTTACAGCTGACAAAAAATTCCCCCAATTTGCAGGCCATCTGTAACGCAATGCGTATCTTGGCCGAATGGCACAATAACCCTCTCGCGCATGTTAAAGTGCAATTCGGGGGCGCGGTCAATTTTCGCAGATCGGGACACGTTGGTCCGGCACCGCGAAAAAGCCTTGTGCAGTGCCCTTGGCGCATCCCCAGCACAGCGCGGCCGCCGCTCTATCCGATGGACCCATGCGAGTGAGGCATTGAATGACCAATCCTCGGCACATTCCCGTGATTGGTTAGCGGCTCGGCGCATGCAACCCTGACCTCCAAGCATCGCCGGGCCGCACCTTCATCTTTCCTAGGCTGCACATTCAATGATAGAGAATCTCGCATGACTTCAATTCAACCCTTCGGCGGCTTTGGCCTCGGTCTGCGCAAGACCCATTATGCAGACTTTCTGGAAAGCCATGTCGAGGTCGATTTTGTCGAGGTGATCTCCGAAAATTACATGATCGATGGCGGCAAAGCCTTACGCGTTTTGGAAGATGTTCGAGCCAGGCACCCGGTCATTATCCACGGCGTGTCCATGTCGATCGGCTCGGCGCAGGGGCTGGACGCGGATTATCTGGACCGGCTGAAGCAGCTGGAGCAGCGCATCGATCCTTTATGGGTGTCAGACCATTTGTGCTGGACGCGAACCAGCGCACATAACAGCCATGACTTGCTGCCGCTGCCCTTGTCGAACGAGGCCTTGGATGTGGTGTGTGACAATATCGATCGCGCGCAATCGCATCTGGGCAGGCCAATGCTGTTTGAGAATCCCTCCAGCTATGTGACTTTTCCCGAAGACGAGCTGACCGAATGGGCGTTCCTGTCGGAAATGACGCGCCGCACGGGCTGTTATCTGCTGCTGGACGTGAACAATATTTATGTCAGCGCTCAAAACCATGGATTCAGTGCGGACGATTACCTCAACGGATTGCCGCTGGATCGCGTGCGGCAGATCCATTTGGCGGGCCACACACCGCGCGGAGAACGTGGTGATTTCATTATTGATACGCATGACCGCGCCGTGTGCGACGATGTTTGGGACTTGTATGGCCAGGCCCGGGCAATGATTGCCCAGCCGGTTGCAACCATGATCGAACGTGATGACAAGATCCCGCCCTTGCCCGAATTGTTGACCGAGCTGGATCAGGCGCGCAGCCTGGCGAGCAACGCCATGGCGGGACTGTCGGCATGACGAGCAGCCAGACCCTTTTGCATGCCCAACAAGCCTTTATGGCGCAGGTGCTGGACGATGATCAGCCTGTGCCGGACAATTGGAGCGAGCGACAAGCAGCCGGGATGGATGTCTATCGGCAGAATTACCGCTCTGCAGTGATAGATGCTGTCACCAGCACTTATGAGCAAACCCGGCAGTGGGTGGGCGAGGAAATGTTCCAACGCGCGGCCATTCATCATGTAATTGCTCATCCACCCTCTGGCTGGACGATTGACGATGCAGGCGCAGGATTTGCAGAAACTTGCCAACAATTGTTTGCCGATGATCCAGCCGTGGCAGAGCTCGCGTGGCTGGAATGGGCCATGTTGGGCGCATCGCGCGCGGCTGAGGCGACGCCCCTGTCGATGGAGGATTTTGGTCAGGCAACAGCGCAGTTCGGCGATGAAGACTGGGCCAGCATGACGATTGAGTTTCTGCCAGGTGTCGCGGCCCGCCCGTTGCAGCACGATCTGCATGCCATGTGGCAGGCGCTGGCGGCAGGTCTACAACAGCGCCCTGAAACAACCTTGCAAGACACGCGCGGTTGTATTGTGTGGCGCGAAGCCGAGCGGCCCACCTTTATGATGGTCGAGGCGGACATGGTGCTGGCGCTGCAATCCGCGCTGGCTGCGATGCCTTATGGCGAGATTTGCTTGGAATTGGCTGGCGATAATCCGGACGAACAGACACTTCATGACGCAGCGATGCGCGCTGGTGCTATGTTGGGTCAGTGGCTGCAGGAACGCCTGATCGTGGGCCTCAACGCTTGACTTTGATCTGCAGGCGCCCTGTCTGATGAACAACGGAGGAACATCATGCAGCATCAAGACACCATCCAATTGCGCAGCGCCAAACCCAGTCTGATCATGCGATTGGCCAAATGGTTTATCGCAAGACAAACTCCGATTTTTCCGCAGAGGTCGGACGAGGTCGCAGGCTTTTTAGCGGATCGCGAATTGCCGGTTGATGCGCCCGTGCCACCCAGTTTTGAGCGCAAATTTCGGGTCGAACATTGGCAGGTTGCTGGCCAGAAAATCGTCACTCTGCATCCCAAAACGGGTCCCGGCGAATGGCATATGCTCTATTTCCATGGCGGCGGCTTCGTCTTGCCCTTGGCAAAGGAGCATTGGCCCATCTTGGGAGCAATGGTGGAGCGATTTTGCATGAGCATTTCGGTGCCGCTGTATGATCTGGCCCCGGAATCGACTTATGCAGCGCAAGATGCGGTTGCGGATGAAGCTTTTGCGAAATTAGCGACCGGACATGATCCGGCCAAGATCATTCTGAACGGTGACAGTGCAGGCGGCCATATGGCGTTGAGCCTGGCCTTGCGCCAAGCAGCAAATGGGGGCCCTATGCCGGGCAAGTTGGCCCTGTTCGCGCCGTGGCTGGACGTGACCTTGCAGGATAAGGCGATTGAAGCGGTTGAACCGTATGACATCATGCTGAAAATCGGAGCGGTAAGCACTCTCGGCAAGCTGTGGGCTGGTGATCGCGACCCTAGCGGGCCGGAATGCAGCCCGCTCTATGCCTCAGCCGAGGCACTGTCCCAGCTCCCGCCAACCCGAATTTGGACCGGTCAACATGATCTGTTCATCATCGATTCGCGCAGCTTCACTGAGAAATTGTGCAGCGCCGGGGTGGATGCCAAATTGTATGAATATGCCGGTGCGCCGCATGTGTTCATGCTGGTCACACCATCGCGCGAATCCAAAGATACCCTGGATTTATTCGGCGCATTCTTAGCGGAATAGTTGACTAGGAGCCGAAAACCTCACCCACCAATTCTTCCGACAAAGACCACAGTGTCTCGGCGCTGTCCTGATCGAGCGCATAGGAGCGGACCCCTCCAGCGGCCGAATGGTTGTCCACTTCGGCGACATGGCAATCCTCGCAATAGACCCCGCCTTTGCCTTCAACATCGGGAGCGGTGGCCGCCCAGCATGTTGTTGCGGCACCTTGTTCGATGGTTTTCCATGCAAATTCGCTGTCGCTTTCTTGCACGCGTTTCAGAAGTGCCGCCGATTGTTCCTCGGTCAAATGCCGACCCAGATTGGTCATAATCCCGCCGGGGTGGACGGCATAGGCGTGGATGCCCTTGTCGGCATATCGCTGTTCCAGACCGACCGAAAACAGCACATTTGCGGTCTTTGACTGACCATAGCTGAGCCATGGATCGTAATCGGCGCTTTCAAAATTCGGGTCTTCCAGATTGGTTGGCGCCATATGATGCGCTCGGCTCGATAAATTGACGATCCGCTTGTCCTGGCCCTTCTCAACCAGGGACATCAGACGGCTGGTCAGAAGGAAATGGCCCAAATGATTGGTGCCGAATTGCATTTCGAAGCCATCCGCCGTGCGGCTGAGCGGGCAGGCCATCACGCCAGCATTGTTGATCAGCAGGTCGATCTTGTCCAAGCGCTGGTTCGCAGCATCTGCACAAGCGCGCACGCTGTCTAATGAAGCCAGATCCAGAACAATGGATTCGACTTTATCGCTGCCGGTTTCAGACCGGATTGCTTTGAGCGCTTCTTCCAGTTTTTCAGGGTTACGCGCGGCGATAACCACATGCGCGCCTTTGGCTGCCATCGCCCGTGCAGCTTCTTGGCCAATGCCCGATGCGCCCCCGGTGATAAACACCGTTTTGCCGCTCAGATCATGCCCAGCCAAAACTTCGTCTGCGGTCGATTGTGCTCCAAAACTGCTCATTGCCTATCTCCATAAATGTGTTTGGGTACAGTAGCGTCATGCAGGAGAATCGGATAGGTCCGTTTGTCATGAAGACGATGGTTCTTGCCGCATTGACGGCGCTACTCCCCTTTTCCTCGCCTGCTCTGGCGCAGGATGATGAACCTGCGACCTGGTCGATAGCGATCCATGGAGGTGCAGGGACGCTTGATCGTGACGCTATGACACCAGAACGCCGCGCGGCGTACGAGGCCGCTCTGCAACAGGCGCTTGATGCTGGCAAAGCTGTGTTGGCGAGCGGTGGCAGCGCGATGGATGCCGTCAAGGCAGCTGTCGTTTTGCTGGAGGACATTCCCTTGTTCAATGCTGGGCGCGGCTCGGTCTATACATGGGACGAAACCATCGAAATGGATGCCTCGATCATGGATGGGCGCGACCGCAGTGCAGGGGCCGTTGCAGGCGTGAATACGATCCGCAACCCGATATTGCTAGCCGATGAGGTCCGCACGCAGAGCGAGCATGTGTTCCTAGCGGGCGAGGGCGCAGAACAATTTGCCCAGACGCGAGGCATTGAAACTGCGTCACCTGACTATTTTGCAACGGAAGGGCGGCGCGAGTCGCTGAATCGGCTGAAAGCAGAACAAATGTCCGCCATCGAGGTGGACTACAAGTTTGGGACAGTGGGAGCGGTCGCGCTGGATCAGAACGGAGATATCGCGGCGGCGACATCAACCGGCGGCATGACGGGCAAGCGTTGGGGACGAATTGGCGACTCGCCGGTAATCGGTGCAGGCACCTATGCTGACAATCGCAGCTGCGCTGTCTCAGCCACGGGATGGGGTGAATATTTCATTCGGGTCGGTGTGGCTCATGAAATTTGCACCCGGATCCGGCTTGAGCGGCATGGCGCCGATGACGCTAGTGTAACGCCAGTATCAGCCGACCGGGCGCAGGCTATTGCCGATGCTGTCATGGCGGAAGTCAAGGAATTGGGCGGCGATGGCGGTGTTATCTTGGTAACGTCTGATGGACAGGCGCTGTATAGCTTTAACACGACCGGCATGTACCGGGGGCGGGCGACCAGCGGCGGTGTGAATGAAGTCGCCATCTTTGCTGAAGGTGATGTCCAGTAAGGCCTAACGCGCAATCAGAACGGCGCGCGATTTAGATATCTCTGCCCATGCACTGGCTGAACTCATCAGCGGTGTAGTCGGCGTAGCTCTCGCACTCGGCAAAGCCGTGCTTTTGATAAAGCCGGACAGCGGGCTCAAATGGACCGGTGCGTCCGGTTTCCAATCCCAACCAACTGTATCCGCGCCGCCTTGCTTCGTCCAAGATATGCAGCAGGATAGCCTCGCCAGCGCCCTTGCCGCGATAGTCAGGATTGGCCCGCATGGCTTTAATCTCGCCGCGCGCCGCATCCAATTGTTTCAAGGCCCCCACGGCGGCCAATCTCGTGCCGTCTCGCGCTGCAAAAAAGGTCACATCCTTCTCGCGCAATTGCTCGGCTGGCAGAGCATGAACTTTGTCAGCAGGAGACCATTGATACATTTCATCCAGATGCAATTGCAGCAAGGCCAAGACATCGGGCGCGGTCAGATCGTCCGGCGCAATATGAAAGGAAATGCTCAAGAGAATTTGTTCTTCTTGCGCTTGCCAAACCGCATGTCTGCCTCAAGCCGCGCGCGCAATTGGCTGTAAAAGGCTTCCAGAAAAGCGCGTTCGTCACCTGCGCCCGGTGCCCAGCCAATCTTGCGACAAATGGTCTGATGGACCGAAATCAGCGCATCATCATTGTCATTGCGCAGCAATCGTTCGAGCGTTTGCAGTTCGTGCTCGCCATAGATCGACAGCTCTTGCTCGCCGAATTCATATGTCGTGCCGGTTACTCCGCTGGTGCCGCTCGCGGCTCCTTGGGTGGACATGACATCAGCCAGTTTGGTGCGCGGGGCCTCCACCACCCATGTGCCTGCGATCAGATCGCCCGCCCGCAACGCATCCTTGTTGAGCAGCGGGAAGCCCAGAAATATCGCGAACCAGATCGCCGCCGCCAACCCAGCATTGCCACCCTCTCCGCCGCTTGCTGAAAGGATGAAGGCCAAGGGCAAGAACAGTTCAATATCGCGGATCAGATTGCGTGCGATCACCGCCTCAGCCGTTAAGCGTCCACCATCGCGAGCTGCCACGCGCAGACCGACAATCCGCTTGCCCCATGTGGCCCCGCGCGGCCCCATCTCCATCGACAGGAAATAGGCGTAGCGGGCCATGAATGCGAATAGGATTATCACAACAATGAAGAATTCGCCCACGCCGGAGACCTGTTCCTCCAGCCCATCGAGGACGGTCGAAAACAAACTTCCCAGCAGCAAGACGAAGATGAGCATGATGGCTATCATGCCGAGATAGAGGAAGGTAAAATCGAGCAATAAAGCACCGACGCGCGCGCCGCGTGTCCCGATGGTTATCGGCAGCGAGATACCCTCTGGTGTCACCATTATCCGGTCGCGACTGGCTTTTGTTGGGTTGCTCATGGCTGGCCCTCGGTTTGGGCAGGGCGATAGGCAAAGAAGTAAGCGATCCACAGCGCAAGGAAGGTTGCACCAATTAGCAATCGGTCGGGTGTTCCGCCAACCAGCTGGCGGGGAAATGCTTCCAATATGGCGGCGACCACCATCATCAGCACTACGCCGGTCATCACCATCGCGCCGCGACGGCCACTTTCTGCTGCCGCCGCCATGATCGTGCGATCACCGGGAAAGGCCATGGATCGCCCGATATGCATGCCCGCTGCACCTGCCAACAGGATCGCAAAAAGTTCGGTGGTGCCATGGACGCTTAGCCAGGCGGCAAATTCCAACTCCAACCCTTGTCCGGCAAACAGCCACATCATCGCGCCCAGCACTGCCATATTGTGCATCAGCAGCATCAAGGAGGGGATGCCAAAGGCAAAGCCCAGCGCGAAGGCCAGAATGGCGACCCCGGCATTGTTGCTGAATAGGGATGCTGCGAAGATCGACAGACCTCCGGCATCGTCCTTGGTGGCCAAGCTTTCCAGCAATTGTTCGCGCGTCGCTCCTGGCACACGGCTGTCCGTGAATTGAGAGGGGACCAGCGCATAATACCACTCGCGATCCTGCACGACGAGCAGCCAGCCAACGATGGTTCCGGCCACCATCACCGCCAAGGCGATGCAGATATCCAACCAGATTTCGCGCACCGCACGGCTCCAACCGCCCAGCAGAAAACCGCGCAGCCATGCAAACAGACCCTGGCGCGGGCCATAAACCTGAAACCAGGCGCGTTGGACCAGCGATTCCAGATAGTGCAATGTGGCTGCATCCAGCGATGTCTCACGTGCCACAGAAAGGCTGGAGGCGGCCGTGCGATAGAGCGCTGGCAAGGCGAGCAAATCTTCATCGCTGACCCGGCGCAAACTGCCGCCTTCCATCCGCTTGAGAATATCTTCGAGCCGCGTCCAATCGCCCTCGCGTTCCAGCCGGAAGCGATCAGAGCGCAAGGCTGCAGTTTCGATATCCACCGGAGCGGCCATCGCAGCGCGGCCAAACCAATTGCTAACCCGGGGCGCTTTCATCCAATTGCCTCGCTGCCTTTGATCTCAAAATACCGGTCAATCAGCTGATAGCCGATTTTCTCCCACGGGGCCTCGATCACATCGACACCAAGGTGGCGCAGCCGCTCCAACACCAAGGCGCGTTGCCGGGCCAATGCATCGGCCGTGACACTGCGCGCCAGAGTGTCGAGATCACCCGGATCCTGATCGATAAACTCATCCAACTCTGTGTCGGAGATCGTCACAAACAAGACCAGATGGCGGTCGACCAGCCGTCCGATGCTCTCAACCATCATTTCGGCCGCAGTGGGATCGGTAAAATCGGAAAACAGCACAATAAGGGATCGGCGTTTCAGCCGGGCGGTCAAGGTCGCCAAGGCCAGCGTGAAATTGGGTTCAGCCGCGTGATAGTCCAATCCGGCCGCCGCGCTTTGCAGACGATGAAAGGCGCGCGCATCGCCCACAAAGGGCGTGATCAGATCCGGCTTTTGCGCAAAACCGAACAACGATACACGGTCCCCGCTTTTCAAAGCGACATAGGCTGCGGTGAGAGCGGCAGAAACGGCGCGATCGATCCGCGGCAAGCCATCAACTGGCTCGCACATCGTTTGCCCGCAATCGAACGCAAACACGATCTGATTGTTGCGCTCGCTTTCATTCTCGCGGGCATAGAGGCTCATGTGGCGGGCGCTGGCCTTCCAATCGATCCGGCGCCGATCCATCCCCGATTCGTACTCGCTTAGCGCTTCAAATTGGGTGCCTTCGCCGCGTATCCGACGCGCAATTTGACCAAATTGTGCGTCGCGCAGAAAGGTTTGCAATTCGCGCGAGCGCACCGGCGACAGATCGGGCCAGATCCGGACCGCTTCATCCAAGACGCGCTCCTGCTGGCGTGAACCAAGCCCCAAGGGACCACTCCAGCGCAGCCAAGCATGGGTTATCGCTGCGGTGCCACGCCGCTCGGGTTGTACGTCCACAGCGCCTTCGTGCAGATCCGCCTCGGGTGAGCTCAGCATCGCAATGGTGGCGCGCCCGCTTGGTGCCAGGCGCGGATCAAACTCCAGTGCGGCCTGCGCATCTTTGGCCAATTGGCTGGAGAATTGAGCGAACGCCGCAAGCTGAGTGTCCTGCCCCACTTCAGTGTCGTTGGGCACTTGGACGCCCCATTCCTTAACCCCGCCTGCCAGAATAGCATCGATCACAATCAATGCGATGAAGGCGATTGCAGCGATCGGCGCGACGACCCACAGGTCGGGCGAGACAGCGGCAATCACCAGCGCGACCGGCGCGGCGAGCGCGGTCAGCCATGCTGCCGGAGCGGTTGGAACTATGGACAAGGCGGGCAGCTTTGGCCGCATGTAATTAGCGCGGAGCCTCCGTGCTTTCGATCAACTCAGCCACCAAGGCCTCGACGTCGCGGCCTTCAATTTCGGCAGCGGGGCTAAGCGCCAAGCGGTGGCGCAGCACGGGGACGGCCAACGCTTTTACGTCATCGGGAATGGCATAGGCTCTGCCTTGCAGGGCGGCCCTGGCCCGTGCCGCATTGGCCAGCATGACAGCAGCGCGCGGGCTGGCGCCAACGGACAATTCGGAATGGTCGCGCGTCGCTCGCACAAGGCGGACGACATAGGAAACTATCTCATCGGCGACAGTAACGTGCTCGGCTGCTTGGCTGGCAGCGACCAGCTTGGCGGTGTCGGCGACTGCGGTAACACCCAAATCGGTCGGACGCGGTGGCCCTTGGCGTTTGCCATAACGGCCAACAATGACGGCTTCTTCGCCTTCGTCAGGATAAGGCACCAACAGCTTGAACAAGAAGCGGTCCAATTGAGCCTCGGGCAGAGGATAGACGCCCTGATTCTCAATCGGGTTTTGCGTGGCCAAGACCATGAATCGCTCTGCCAGCGGGTGTGTCTCCCCGTCCAATGTCACGCGGCGTTCCTGCATTGCCTCTAGCAAAGCGGCCTGCGTTTTAGGCGGGGTTCGGTTGATCTCGTCAGCCATCAGCAGCTCACAGAAAATGGGTCCGCGCGTCAGTGTGAACTGGCTGTTCTGAAAGTTGAACAAGTTTGAGCCGAGAATATCGCCCGGCAGCAGATCAGGAGTGAATTGGATGCGGCCAAAGTCCAGCCCCAGCGCAGTGGCGAAGCTTTGCGCCAGAAAGGTCTTGGCGGTGCCCGGCGGGCCTTCCAGCAAGACATGCCCTTCGCTGACCATGGCGACCAGCAATTGCTCGATCATCTCGTCCTGACCAACGATAGCTTTGCCCACTTCGGCCCTGATGGCGTTGGCCAATTCGCGCAATTGCTCCAGTGTCATGCTCATGCTTTCAATATCCTCTCAAGGTCGTGAAGGGCGCGTGCGGCGCGCAAAATGTCAATCGGGCGCGAAGCTGCTTCCAAGGCAGACACGCGATGGGAAAATCCGGGGTCATCGGGCAGCCGAGCAGCAATCGCCTGATCCAAAGTGTCGGTGTCGTGGCGCGGCAGACCCAAGACCTTCTGAATGCGCCGCGCGCTCAACATGGCATAGGGTTGGGCGAGCAAGCCGGTGCGCTTGGCCCTCAGGATCAGTCCGGCCCCATTGGTGACCAGACGCTGCTTGCCAAAATCGATCGCGGGGCGCTCTGCCACCGCCGGGCCAAAGCGTCGAAACGCGCGCCAACCCACAATGATCAGCGCCAATATCAGGCACAGCGTTGCCGCCAAGAATGGCGGGCTGAAGGCCAATGTCAGCAAATTGGCGGTGCCGCCCAATCCGTTCAACGTCAGATCGAACACCACTGGCATGCGTTCTTCATAGCCTGCTGCCTCGAATATGGCATCGGCCAGCCGGGCATTGGCTTGGTTTGCGAGGCCATAATTGTTGAGCAAATCCGGCTCGACCACAAACACAACGCGATGCGCATCATTGTAGAATGAGCCATCTTCTGTGCCGAGAATATCCACCACCAGCGCGTTGCCATTATCATCGACCAGCATCTCGTCGAACAGATCGCTGTCCTCGACCCACAAATGCCGTTGGTCGGGAAGCTGTCCGGTTACACCATAGCCGGTCCAGCCTTTGCCGGGGCTTTGCGCGGCACCTGTCATGGCGATGCTTAACTCATTGATCCCAGATACAATCTCATCAGTCGTAGCGTCATCGCTCACTTCCGTGCCTTGCGGATCAGCCTTGATTGTCATGGAATAGGGTTCCGGCAGATCAGCCACCCATTCGGGCGTTTGGCTGCCGACCAGGCGGACCCATTCTTCTCCTACCTGATCTTCGATTTCATCCGGCATATTGCGAGGAAAACCCATCGCGAACCATTTGGGAAGGATGACCACGGTAGGGCCCTGGTATTGGCGTTTTTCCAGCAACGCGCCAAATTCCTCCGCATCGCTGGCCAAGGGCGGGGTCAGCACCAGAATATTGGACGTGTCCAGGCCCGATGGAGAGCGGGACAATTCCACCTCATAGCCATCCTTTTCAAGATAACGGGCGAGGCCAGCAAACCCATTGAGGCCCGGTGATGCAGCATGCGCCTGCCCGGTTCCCTTACGCTCGCCTGTATCGCCCGCGCCAATCGAGTAGAGCAGCGCAACAAAGGCCAGCAAGCCCACCAAGACGACCGTCAGAACGACCCGCGGATTAAAGGGTGTGCTACCCGCCCGGCTCATGATGTAGCCCCGCTCAGTTGCGGCTGGGTGCGGGCTGTACGGTCCAGAATTCGGCCGTCAATTCGCTCCAATGCAAAGTCTGCATAGGCCGCTCGGGCCTCTTCCCAATCGGTCTGGTTCAACGCGCGCAAAGCAAACAGGCTGCGTTCGACCCGTTCTGCAATGATGCCAAAGGCGCCGCGTGCCTTATCGGGCAGGGCTGGCTGTGCTGCCAGCTCGCGCGCGGTGCTGGATGGCTCCACCAAATCCGGCTTCGCTTGCGCAATCTGGGTGATGCTGCGTTGAAGCAACAAATGGGTCGCTGCGTCATAATTGCCCTGTGCCGCCAGTCTGTCTGCATCCTCCAGCAAAGCCAGCGCGGCCTGCTGATCGGGCTGCCAATAGTCTTCTTCCAGCTCGGCATCGGTTCCAAAACGAGGCTTTAGAAGAGGCTCGATAACGCGGTAGATGATGTAAAGCACTGCGGCGATCAGCAGGGCCAGCAATACCCATTTGAGCACGGGCCAGGACAGGCCAAGCGCTCTGGCCACAGGCTCGAAGAGCTGTCCCAGCCATTCGCTCAAGCGTTCCAGCCATTCGGGTGGTTGTGTGTTGCGTGGCGGAACCTCTACCGGAGCAAACTGCAAGTCGCTCTCAGCCCGCACTTCCTGCCATGCGCTGGACGCCTCACCCCCGTCAGGCGTTTGATCAATACCGTTTGCGATGCTCACGGTCTGATTGGTGGCAGGTGATGCAGCCATGCGCAACCGCTAGTTCCCAAAGAATTTCAACGCTCAACCGCGCACTCGGGCCTGTCGATATGTACCAAGGATTCGCAATTCCTTGCTGTGAAATGCCAGTTCTTCCAAGGCTCGATCAACCGCTGGATCGCCGGGCGCACCAATTATGTCAGCATAGAACATAGAAGCCGAAAAACTGGCGCCGCGCTGATAGCTTTCCAGCTTGGTCATATTGACCCCATTGGTGGCAAAACCGCCCATCGCTTTATACAAGGCCGCCGGGATATTTTTCACCTCGAAGATAAAGGTGGTCACGGCCTGCTCGCCATCAAGCGTTGCCGGATCAATCGCCTGGGGCGCCAGAATCACAAACCGGGTCATATTGTCGGACGAATCTTGAACATTATTCTCGATGATCTTGAGACCATACAATTCAGCGGCAATCGGCGGTGAAATCGAAGCGATTGTCGGATCGCGCTTTTCCGCGACATAGGCCGCAGCCCCCGCAGTATCGGCATAGCTGAGCGGCACAATATTGCGCTCGCGCAGGAAGAATCGGGATTGGCCTAAGGCTTGGGGATGGCTGTAGGCGGCCTGAAAGGGACCATCGCCCGTGCTCATCAAGGCATGTTCGATTGGCATGAAATATTCGCCCACAATCGACAGTCCGCTTTCAGGCAGTAGAAAGTGGATGTCGGCCACCCGGCCATGCTGCGAATTTTCAATCGGGATAATGGCGCAGCCCGCTTTGCCTGCCTTCACGGATTCCAGCGCGTCAGCAAAATCAAAGCATGGCAAGGGCAAGGCCTCGGGCATGGCTTCCATCGCCGCGCGATGAGAATTGGCACCGGGAGCGCCCTGGAACGCAATCGCGCGTTCTGGGGCATCGGCGGCAGAGGCGCGCATGGTTTCAACCATGGCCATGGCAGGGGCTGGAAAGCTTCGCATGGCTTGGCTGCTATCGTTGCAAACGCTTGCCCGCAAGTGTGTTGCGCGATTAGCAACATTTGATGCGACCATCACCCTTGCGCCTTTCGCTTGGCCAGACTAGAGCCACGCGCGACTACATATTGGACAATTCGCGGACTTTATCTGACCATGGAAGATCGTTTTAACACCATTGCCGGCTGGGTGCTTTTTGCAGGCATCATTGCTTTGGGACTTTCAATCGTTAGTGGAAAATTCTTCCACGCCGACAAGCCAGAGGCGCCTGAAACGCCGGGTTATGTCATTGAAGGTGCAGACGACGGAGCTGGCGGCCCGGCGGAAATGACCATGGCTCAGGCGCTGAATATGCCCGGTATTGATGCGAGCAAGGGCCAACAAGTTTTTGCCAAATGCACAGCGTGCCACACGGTTGAACAGGGCGGCGCCAATGGCATCGGACCCAATCTTTGGGCGGTTATGGGCTCGGGGATTGGGAACCATGTCCCCGGCTTTGCCTATTCCAGCGCGCTCACCGAAAAGGGCGGCACTTGGGATTGGGAAACGATGGATGCCTGGCTGAAAAGCCCGCGCGCCTTTGCCAATGGCACCAAGATGAGCTTTGCGGGTCTCAGCAAGATCGAAGATCGGGCTGCGGTCGCGATGTATATGAACGAGAACGGTTCGAACCTGCCCGTGCCGGAATATGTCGAAGTTGTTGCTGCAAGCGGTGACGATGAAGAAGCGGACGCGGCAGAAGGCGAAACCGAAGCTGCGGCAGCCGAGTAAGGTTTAGCTTTCTTCGTCTCGGCCCTTAAAGCCCTGAGCGACCACATACCATTCCGATGATCCCTTGCGGCTGGCAGGCGGCTTGGCGTGCTTTACAGCTGTAAAATGCTGCTTGAGCATAGCGAGCAAGTCTGTGTCGGTGCCACCGGCCAGCACCTTTGCCACAAAGGCGCCGTTCTTCTCCAAGGTCTCAACCGCAAACCATGCTGCGGCTTCCACCAGCCCCATGGTGCGCAGATGATCGGTTTGTTTGTGGCCAACGGTGTTGGCGGCCATGTCTGACAGAACCAGATCGGGCGGGCCATCCAGCGCGGCTTCCAGCAAGGCCGGAGCCTTGTCGTCCATGAAGTCCATTTCCAGAATGGTTACGCCTTCGATGGGATCGGTTGGCAGCAGATCGATCCCGACAATCGCAGCCTTAGGGGCAAGTTTGCGCATGACCTGGCTCCACCCGCCGGGCGCTATACCCAAATCGACCACGCGTTTTGACCCGCGAATCAGGCTGAACTTTTCATCCAGTTCCAGCAATTTATAGGCGGCCCGGCTGCGATAGCCGTCTGCCTTGGCTCGTTTGACATAGGGGTCGTTGAGCTGCCTCTCCAGCCACAAAGTCGATGATTGGGTGCGTTTCTTGGCAGTACGCACACGGCGGTCTGGATTGCGTCCTGATCGGGTCATTTCGAGCGCCGTTTCTGTTCATTATTGTTGGGTTCTGGCTTAGCAGGCGTGCGATTGCGGTCGCTCTCAAAATCGGCCGCCATCAGGCTGCGCAAGATGCCTTCACGAATACCGCGATCGGCAACGCCCAAGCGTTGGGCTGGCCAAATGTCGAGGATACTTTCCAAAATTGCGCAACCGGCCACAACCAGTTCGGACCGGTCTTGGCCGATACAGGGCACCAGGCTGCGTTTTGCCGGCGATAGGCTGGACAGGCGCGTGCTGATGTCGCGCATCGATTGCGAAGGAACGATCAAGCCGTCCACCTGCTTACGGTCGTAATGGGGCAATTCCAGATGCAGACTGGCCAATGTGGTCACGGTGCCGCTGGTGCCCAGCAAGCGAATGTCAGGATGCAGGGACGAGGTCGCAATGCGTTCGGCAAAGGGAGCGAAACTTTCTGCAACCACTTGCCGCATCTTGGCATAGCGCGCGGCACGTTCATCGGCGGGGCCTTCCACCCGGCCAACCGTATCGGTCAGCGACACGACGCCCCAAGGAACGCTTTGCCAATCCAAAATCCGAGGGACTTTGCCGCCTGCCTCGACCAACACCAGCTCGGTCGAACCGCCTCCAATGTCAAAAATGATGGCTGGCCCGTCGCCTTGTTCCAGCAGGATGTGGCAACCCAGCACAGCCAGACGGGCTTCTTCCTGTGCGCTGATGATATCGAGCATGATGCCCGTTTCCTGACGCACCCTTTCGATGAATTTGACGCCATTTTCGGCCCTGCGGCACGCCTCTGTCGCGACCGAGCGGGCCAGGTGCACATTGCGGCGCTGCAATTTTTCGGCGCAGATGGTCAGCGCGCCCAGCGTTCGATCCATTGCCGCATCGCTCAGCCTGCCAGTGGTGGCCAAATTCTCACCCAATTTCACAACGCGGCTAAAGGCATCGATGACGGTGAAGTTCTGGCCTGACGGGCGGGCGATCAACAAGCGGCAATTGTTGGTTCCCAGATCCAGCGCAGCATAGGCTTGGCGCGGATGCGGGCCGCGCCGGTAAGCGGGCCGGTCCTTGGGTTTGAAACGCGCAGCAGAGGCCGTCTGCCTGCCCGATGCTGACTTGCCTGGCGCGGTTTCATTGGATTGTGCGGATGGGTCATGCGCGCGGCCATAGGCCTGCTTACCCTTGCGGGCATTGCGCTGTTCCTTTGGCTGTGAGGCACGCTTGTAGCGAAAATCGGCTACTTTGCCGGACTTGCCGCCTCTTTTCTTGCCAGCCTTACTTTTACTGTCCGGCGGAAAATGGTCCGCCATAATTGCTGCTTTCTGTTCCTCTCGCACCGCAAGGGTGCGAGGACCTGAGGCAGATGCTAGCTTTTATGGGGCAAATCGGCAAGTTTGCCGTTGAGACCACCGCCGCAAACAGGGGCCAATGGGCACTCTATTGCGGTTCCATCAACCCATGTCGGGTAAGCGATTGGGCCACGATGGTCTCGATCAGATCAGTTTGGCTCCAACCCAACAAGGCAGCGGAGCGGCCATAGACCTTCTGCGACCACAGATTGCACTGCAGATTGACCTCGAGCAAATTGACCTCACCGCTGGCCTGGTCAAAGCGAAACTCAAACCGACCGTAATCAAACGGGCGGAAGATTTCGGCCAGCTTCAGCGTCATTTCGCGGATCTTGGGCCAGGCATCCGCCGCCTCGAACGCGACCAGCTCATATTTTTGAGACCGATCAACCAGATCGCGCTTTTCTGCATGGGTGCGCAAATGTTCAGGATCGGCCTGTTTGAACAACATCGGCGGCATGATAAAGGGACCATCCGGCATGTCGATCACCGGAACCTCGACATCGCTGCCTTTCATGAACGGCTCTACGATCGTGTCATAACCTTCCGCGTGGATTGCCAGAACGGCCTGTTTCACGCCCACCCAATCGCTTGCGTCGCTCAAACCCCAGCTGGCAGAGCTGTTGTTCGGCTTGATCACAAAGCGCTCCCCAGCCGGACAACGCGCTTCTTCAATCGGAGCACCCGCACGGTAGACCGCCCAGTCGCATGTGCTGACCCCGCGCGCCACGCCTTCCAGCTTGGTCAAATGCTTGTCGTCCGATTGTCCGCGAAGGATCGGATTGGCGCCCAGATAAGGAATGCCCAGCCGGTTGCACAACAGCGGGCACAGCATTTCAGAGTTGAAGAATCCGCCCCGGTTGAGCAGCGGGAACACGAAGTCGACGCCCGGATCACTCAGCAATGCTTCATAGGAATTGGCGATGGACAGTTGGTCGAACAAGCCTTCCAGAATCGTGCGTGTTTCGTAATGATAGGGCGCATGATTGCCATCCAACCCGTCCAGATCGCCATTGCTCAAAGCATGCTTGGCGATAAACAGCAGCTTGATGTCGCGTTTTGCGGCCTCAGAAATTCTCAGCGGCGGCACGTTTGATCCTCATTGGCTTGCAAGATGAGTGAGCAATTGCTCGTTAAGTAACCTCCCCTTAGCCGCAATTGCCAGCATCGCAATTTTTTTGATTGTGCGATAGCGCGTAACAAGATGACCTATGGATTGATCCCAACGTGACCCAAGCTATCCAAACATCGGTGAAGCAATGGCTGACCAGCGGCGGTGACGAACGTATCGTTCTCAAGCCTGAAACACAGCGCAACAAATATCACAGCTCGCCTGTGCCCAATGATGATCTGGTCCTGGCGTCCTCTACCGCCAATGATCTCAGCCAATCGTCGCATGATTGGTTGCATGGCCCATCGGGGCCAGATGCCGATGCTTTGCACAACGGGGCAGTCTATGCCGTGTTGTTGGATGATTTGCGCGGCAGCATCCGCGCGTCCTATGGTTTGGATCAGGACATTGATGTGTTCTTCGCTCCGTCAGGAACCGATCTGGAATATGTCGGTCTGTTGGCGGCCGCTGGTCGTAGCAAGGGCGGGATAGCCAATTTTTTGCTGGGTGCTGACGAGATCGGATCGGGCTGCGTACACAGCGCGGCTGGGCATTATTTTGCTCAACAAACTGCTCTGGATCAGGCAGTTGCGCCTGCCCAAATGGTAGATGGGCTGCCGCCAGTCACCTTGTGGGATCTGCCCATCCGGTGCGAGAAGGGTAAAGCGCGGCTGAGCCCGATTTTGCTCGAAGAGATGCAAAGCTCGATCCGATCGGCCCAGCAACAGCAACAATTCCCGCTGCTGCACATTGTGCATGGATCAAAGACGGGCCTGATTTTGCCTGCGTTGGAACATGTTGATGCTCTGCGGGAGACGTTCGGTCCCGACATTGGATTTGTGGTTGATGCATGCCAGGCGCGCATCACCAGCCAGGCGATCCGCGACTATTTGGAGCGAGACATTATCGTCTTCATCACCGGATCGAAATTCATGGGTGGCCCACCCTTCAGCGGGTTTGCTCTGTTGCCCAAAGGCCTGGCCGCCAGCTCGCAGCCGATTGCACAGGGTATGGCGACTATCTTTCGGCAGGCTGAAATTCCTCAAGATTGGGCCGGGCGCGAGATCTGTCCTGACAGTGGTAACCCTGGATTGGGTCTACGGTTGGCGGCATCTTTGTATGAATTGGAGCGTTTTCAGGCACTGGATTTTGCTCGAGTGGAACGCATTATCAGCGCCTTTGCCCAAGCGACCGAGCGGCTCGCGCATAATCTGAACGTACGTAAAGTGGCCAGCGCTCCCGATGATCACCCCGAGGAATTGGCCGAGCATCCGCTGGAAATGCAGACATTGGTGACGCTGGATCTGACCCGATCCAATAATGAGGAGGTGCTGCGGACGCTGACCTTTGATGATGCTGTGGCGATCCACCGCACACTGATCGATCAAGGCATCCGGCTGGGCCAACCGGTGCGCTGCGTGCGGCTGGAGAGAGGGGAGTGGGGCGCGACCCTCAGAATTGGTATTTCCATGCCGCAGATCGTCCAATTGGACGCGATGGATGATGCCGGGATGCAGCAATGGCTGAACAATGCGATGGCCCGCATCCAAACAAGTCTGAAAGACCTATTGGCGGCATAGCGCAAAGCCCTTGACCGGCTTTGGCACGCGGTTTAGAGGCCCGCCGCTCCTGCCCCGTCGTCTAATGGTAAGACTACGGACTCTGACTCCGTCAATTGAGGTTCGAATCCTCACGGGGCATCCAGCACCATCTCCGCATCACAGCTTGATTGATACTTCGAACATTAAGTCTCGGCTTGCCGGGCACACGCACTGGGACTAGGCGATTGGCATGACTGAAAAAGATCTCAACGACCGCAAATTTTACCCCGCCGAACAAGAGGCTCGCTTTACCGAGGATTGCCCAGAACAAACCCCGCAAACGCAGCACCCGGCCTATAAGCTGGCCTTTCGCGATACCGATTTCCTGCTGCGCGACGAATTGCGCCCGGTGCGGTTTCAGCTCGAATTGCTCAAGCCGGAAATGCTGCTGGATGAAGCTCGCGTCGGCTCAACCCTGGTGATGTATGGTTCGGCCCGTATTCCTTCTCCGGACGAGGCGCAGGCCAAGATCGACGCGGCCAAGGACGGCAGCGAATATGATCAGCTGGTAGCCAAGCGTTTGGCCGATAAGGCAAAATATTACGAGGAAGCTTACAGGCTGGCGCGCACGGTCAGCGAGAAGGCGATCATCGAAGAAGGCCTGCGCCAATTCGTAGTCTGTTCGGGCGGTGGTCCATCGATCATGGAGGCGGCCAACCACGGGGCTTCCGATGCTGGTGCCGAATCGATCGGCCTCAACATCATTTTGCCGCATGAACAGGCACCCAACGCCTATGTCACGCCCTATCTATCGTTGAACTTCCACTATTTCGCCCTGCGCAAAATGCACTTCCTGCTGCGCGCACGCGCTGTGGCAGTGTTCCCAGGCGGGTTTGGCACATTTGACGAATTTTTCGAGCTGCTGACGCTGATCCAGACGGGCAAGATGAAGCCTATTCCGATCCTATTGTTCGGCAAGGATTTCTGGACCCGCGTGGTCGATTTCGAAGCGATTGCCGAAGAAGGTACGATCTCGAAAAAGGATCTGGACCTGTTCCACTGGTGTGAAACCGCCGAGGACGCCTGGGACCACATTTCCGACTTTTACGAGTTGGAGCGTTAATCCGGCTTTTTGCGGCCCACAGCCTGATGGCCCAGCGGGCCATTGCCTTGGCCAAATCCGGGCGCATTCTTGATCGCTTGAAAGACGAATTGACGGCCCAGCCGAACCGCATGTTCCAACGGTTGTCCGTGGCCGAGCAAGGTCGCAATCGCCGAGGATAACGTGCAGCCCGTGCCATGCGTGTGCGGGGTATTCAGGCGGGCATGGTTGAATTGAACCGCGCGTTCACCCGGTGCGAACAAAATATCGATAATCCGCTCGTCAGAGGTGTGCCCGCCCTTGGCCAGCACCGCTGATCCGGTGCGCAGGGATAGCTGTTCTGCTGCCTCGGCCATCTGCGTGCTGTCGGATAACTCCTGGCCCAACAAAAAGCCCAATTCGGGAAGGTTAGGGGTCAATAATGAGGCCAGGGGAAACAGTTGATCCTGCAAGGCTTCGCTGGCGTCAGGCGCAATCAAAGGTGCGCCCGATGTGGCGACCATAACCGGATCGAGCACGACCGGTATGTTCCGATCGAGTGGTGCCAGTGCCTGTGCCACATGGGTGATGATGTCGACATCATGCAGCATACCGATCTTGATCGCATCCACGCCGATATCCTCCACGCAGGAGCGGATTTGCGTTGCGACAAATTCTCCCCCCAACGGAGCGATGGCCTGCAAGCCTTGCGAATTTTGCGCCGTCGCTGCGGTGATGGCGGTCATCGCGTATCCGCCCAACATGGTGATGGTCTTGATGTCGGCCTGAATGCCAGCGCCGCCCGAACTGTCCGAACCGGCAATCGACAGGATACGCGGGGGAGTGGGGTGGGAACCCTCTGTCATCCCTTGAATTTTCGCTCGGTGGAGGCTGGGAATTTTTCCTGCAGTTGCTTGGACCGGGTTGGGCGATCCATCAATTCACCGCCGCAATTGGGGCAGTTATCGTCCAGCGCATCGGCGCAATCTGCGCAGAAGGTGCATTCAAAGCTGCAAATAAAGGCGGACGGGTTTTCCGCGGGCAAATCGGTGCCGCATCTTTCGCAATCAGGGCGCATTTCCAACATCAAACCGCCTCCTTCACCGCGTCACAAATATGATCGACCAAGCGTTCCACTTGGGCGGCGTCATCGCCCTCGGCCATCACGCGAATTACCGGCTCTGTGCCAGACGCGCGGATGACCAATCTGCCATTACCGGCCAGCTCTGCCTCGGCAGCGGCGATGGCTGCCTTAACCGGCTCTGCCACCAGCGGAGCGCCGCCGGAATAGCGCACATTCTTGAGCAATTGCGGGACCGGATCAAATTGGTGGAGCAATTCGCTGGCTGGACGACCAGATCGAACCAGGCTGGCCAGAATCCGCATTGCAGCAATGGTGCCATCTCCGGTGGTGGCATGATCGAGCAGGATCATGTGGCCGGATTGCTCGCCGCCCACATTAAAGCCGCCCTGTTTCATGCGCTCCAGCACATAGCGGTCACCCACCTTGGTGCGCTCCAGCGTCAGGCCGAGTCCGCCCAGATGGCGCTCCAACCCCAGATTGGACATGACGGTGGCGACGACCCCGCCGCCGGTCAGCGTGCCTTTTTCGAGCATACGGCCTGCGATCAGGGCCATGATCTGATCCCCGTCCACGGCTTGGCCTTTTTCATCGACCACCAGCAATCGGTCTGCATCGCCGTCCAGCGCAATGCCGATATCCGCCCCTTCTGAAACCACTTTGGCCTGCAAGGCGGCGATGGAGGTTGAGCCGACCCCATCATTGATATTGGTTCCATTGGGTTCAACGCCCAAGGAGATTACCTCTGCGCCCATTTCCCAAATGGCGGCAGGGGCCACTTGATAGGCTGCCCCATTGGCGCAATCGACAACCACTTTCAGATCATCAAACCGGGTTTCATCCGAGACCGATTCCTTCACCGCGTGGATATAGCGTCCGCGGGCATCCTCGATCCGGCGCGCCCTGCCGATCTTGGCCGGTTCGACCAAATTGGGCTCCTGGTCCAACAGAGCCTCGATCGCCATCTCCGTCTCGTCGGAAAGCTTGAAACCATCGGGCCCGAACAATTTGATGCCATTGTCTTCATAAGGATTGTGGCTGGCCGAAATCATCACGCCCAGATCGGCCCGCATGCCACGCGTCAACATGGCAATGGCCGGGGTGGGCAATGGGCCGGTCATGATCACATCCATGCCCACGCTGGTAAAACCGGCCACCAATGCGCTTTCCATCATATATCCGGACAGGCGCGTGTCTTTGCCGATCACCACCCGGTGGCGGTGCGTCCCGCGCACGAAATGCGCGCCCGCTGCTTGTCCCACGCGCATGGCGATGGAGGCGGTCATAATGCCTTGATTGGTGCGGCCCCGGATCCCGTCAGTGCCAAAGAACTTGCGTGTCATAATGTGATGGCGTCCCTGATTGCTCATCAATTGGTGCATTGCCCAAAGGCATCGCGGATTGTCTTGTGCTTCTGGCGTGGTTATCGCGCAAAGGGAAGGGCGTGAAGCGATGAAGCGCTTTGCATGGGAGACATTATGACCACCGACAATGCGCCACGGCCTGATGAACAGGCGCCCAATCCAGGCGGTACGGCTCCGACGTTCGAACTGATCACGATCCGGTTGCCGGTGGTGCTGACATTTGCCGGCTTGATCGCAGGCCTCGCGCTGGGTGTCATTCTCGGGTCCGGCCAAACCAGCGATCTGTTGCAATTGATCACGCGGCCTGTCGGCAGTTTGTGGCTGCGCGCTTTGCAGATGACCATTATTCCACTGGTCGCGGCTTTGTTGGTTCTAGGCATCTCGCAAATGGCCAATGCCGCAAGGGCAGGCGCAGCGGCGCGCAGAATGCTTGTCTTGATGCTGATCGTTTTGGTGGGCGGAGGTATTGCCAGCGCCATTCTCATGCCGATGCTGGTGAGTATTTTCCCCATTCCCGCTGCGGCGCAGGGCTTTCTCGCCACGGTGTCGGACGGCGGCCAGGCCGTTCCTGGCGTCACAGACTTTGTCACATCGCTGATCGCGCCGAACATTATTGCTGCGGCAGCCGAAACCGCCATGCTGCCGCTGACGGTCTTTTTCGCCCTGTTTGCAGTGGCAATCACACGCCTGCCGCAAGACCAAGCGACCCGCCTGCTGGGCCTGTTCCATGCCTTGGCCAATGCCATGCTGATGATCATCGGGTGGGTTTTGTGGCTTGCCCCGCTTGGCGTGTTTGCCTTGGCCTTCGGGGTTGGCGTGAAAAGCGGCGGCGGAGCGTTTGGAGCGCTGGCGCATTACATTTTGCTGGTTTCGGCGATGGGCGCTGTGGTGTTGGTTGCCGGCTATATTATCGGTTGGATTGGGGGCGGTATTGCACCGTGGCGCTTTGCCCGAGCGCTGATCCCGGCGCAGGCTGTGGCGATTTCGACGCAAAGCTCGCTAGCCAGCCTTCCAGCCATGCTGGACAGCTCTAACCGGCTGGGATTGCGTCAGGAAAGTTCTGAATTCGTGCTACCCTTGGCAGTGGCGATCTTCCGCGCGACCAGCGTTGCGATGAACATGGCGGTGGTGCTTTATGTTGCGGCATTGGCCAATATTGATGTGCCGCCAGCCTTGGTTGCGATGGGCATTTTGGTCGCCTTTGTTATCAGCGTGGGTTCGGTCAGCCTGCCGGGAACCATCAGCTTTGTGGTGTCGATCGGACCGATTGCGTTGACGATGGGCGTGCCGATAGAGCCCTTGGCGCTGTTGGTGGCAGTGGAGATGCTGCCCGATATCATGCGCACATTGTCCAATGTCACAATGAATGTTGCGGTCACATCCACGGTTGACCGCGTACGTTCAAAATTGGCCTAGCGATGCAACTCTTTGCGCGGTCGCGCGTTGATGTCTAAGAGCAGCTTTTACCAACCAAGTTTCAAGAATCGAGAATGGAGCAGACATGGCTTTCGAACTGATCGACCTACCTTATGACGATAGCGCGCTGGAACCAGCGGTATCCGCAAACACGCTGTCATTTCACCATGGCAAGCACCACCAGGCCTATATCGACAAGATGAATGCCGCGATTGACGGCACCGACCTTGCTGGCAAGTCAATGGAAGACATTGTCGTTGCATCGCGCGGGTCGAACCAAGGCCTGTTCAACAATGCAGCGCAAAGCTGGAACCACGCGTTCTACTGGCATTCGATGGCCGCCGAAACGGGCGCTCCTTCAGCTGAGCTCGCCGCCAAAATTGACGAAGCCTTTGGTTCGATGGATGAATTGAAGCAGCAGCTGAAAGATCGCGGTCTGGGCCATTTCGCCAGCGGATGGGTTTGGCTGGCTGAGAAAGACGGCAAGCTGTCTATCGAAGAAACGCATGATGGTGACACGTTGGCGGACAGCGGCTTCAACCCTCTGCTGACAATCGATGTGTGGGAGCATGCCTATTATCTGGATCATCAGAACAAGCGACCGGCCTATTTGGACGCCGTGGTTGAAGGTAAGTTGAACTGGGCTTTCGCGTCGGAAAACCTGGCTCGTGGCAGCGCCTGGACCTACCCCGCGTAACCGCGAATCACACCATTACAGATCAAGCGAGACCGCCCGGTCAAAAACCGAGACCTCGCAAGATCTAGGCAAGAAAAGGCCCGCTTCACGATTAGGTGAGGCGGGCTTTTTCATGTCCGGATGTACGTGTGGTTAGCTGGTGGCACCATGGCCGTTGCCAGCCGCGACTGCATCCAATTCTTCCAATATGGCGCGGTGTGCTGTGGCATCATCCCCCGACCTTTGGGGAATGTTGCCTTCCTCCAGCATGGCATTCAGCGCCGAGCGTGCGCGTCCCACGCGGCTCTTGATGGTGCCAATTGCGCAGTCGCAAATATTGGCGGCCTCTTCATATGAGAAGCCACCGGCACCCACCAACAACAAGGCTTCGCGCCGTTCGGGTGGCAGCGTCAACAACGCGCGGTGCATGTCGGACAAGTGGATCGGTTCTTCCTGACTGGCAGGCGCGGTCAAAATGCGCTCGGCCACGCCTTCGTCATACTCCCCGCGGAATTTGTTGCGGCGCATATCGGTCAGATAGGCATTGCGCAGGATCACAAAGGTCCAAGCCCGCATGGAGGTGCCTGGCTCGAACCGATCTTGCGCAGCCCATGCCTTCAGCATGGTTTCCTGCACCAGATCATCGGCCATATCTGGACGTCCGCACAGCCCGCGCGCAAACGCGCGCAGATGCGGCACGACCTCGGTCAATTCACGCTTGAAATCTGCTTTTTCGGCAGCAGACCGTTCTCTTTTGCTCATCTGGTTGGTCCCCTTCAGGCCTGATCGCCGTCTTGGGGCTCATCCAGCTTGGAGAGGAGATCCATAAAGCTGTCGGGCAGAGGCTCCTCCACCACCGAATCATACAATTTGCGCAACCCATCGGCCCATTCGGGCGTGGCCTTCGCTTGCGCGCTAGTCTTATCAGCAGTTTGGGAATGGCCCGGTGCGCTTGAATTAGTGTTCTTGGCCATTGCTGCCTGATAACCTTTGCTATGTCTTTTCCCTGCACCCGACACCAAGAAATCACAATTTGTGGTGTCGCAGGATGTGATCTGATTTGCTGTATTGGGGAACGAATGCGCTGTTCTTTTGTTCCCAGCCTTAACAGGGAATTGCATTACCGTCATGAACGCGCATCTTGAACACTCATCGCGCAGCAAACCGCGCAGCAGGGCAGGCCGCTGGCTGACGGCCTATCCGCGCGCTATTCCTATGGTAATTTTCCTCGCGATTGCGATCGTTACCGCGCTCAGTGTTTTTGCAATCGAAATGAGCGAAGATGATAGCGAGCAAGCGCAGATGCGCCAAACCGCACAAAGCATTGCTTCATCATTGGAAGGACGCGGCAACACCAGCTCTTCTTACCTGCGGGCAGGCGCGGCACTGTTCGCCACGGTTGATGATGTCAATTTACCACTGTTCCGGCGCTTTGTTCGGGAACTTAGGCTGGATACAGGCTATCGCGGTGCAGAGGGTATCGGGTGGGCCGAGGCGCTGACCCCGGGCGATGTTGCGGCATTTGAACAACGGATTGGTGCCGATGTGCCGGATGGCATGGCTGTTCAGCATTCCGATGGAAGCAATCTGGATCGCATTGTGCCGGTCACATTTTTACTCCCAGGCACCGAGCGTAACCGCAGGGCGATGGGCTATGATATGTATGCCGAGCCGGTCCGGCGGGCCGCAATGGACGAGGCAGAGCGTTTGGTTCGGCCAACCGCCTCGGGCAGAATTGTTTTGGCGCAAGAAGGGCGTGGTGAAGCGCCGGGCTTTTTGATTTACATGCCCGTGTTTGAGGGCGGACCTACCTCACGGACATTGAAGGGCTTTGTCTACAGTCCGTTCAATGCGCAGACCTTTTTTGAGTCCGCCATCGAAGGGACCGCATCGCGCAACATGGGCCTGCGATTGTATGATGGCACGGTGGCCGATGAGACATTGCTGGCAAGCCACGCGCCAGCCCAGGCTCAGCCTTCGGGCAAGATGATTGAGCAAGAGGTCAACATCGCCAATCGTCCGCTGATCTTGGTGCTGGAATCAACCTATGCAGACAATCTTTCATCGCTTTCTATTGCAACGCTGATCTTTGGATTGGCAGTAGCTACCTTGCTGATGCTGATGGCCCGGATGTTAACCCAGCAGGCCGTCGAGGACGAGGCTTCGCTGGAATATCTTGAGCAGCAGAATTCGATACGCGATTCCCTGACGCGTGAATTAAATCACCGCGTCAAAAATACTCTGGCCAACGTTCTTTCAATCATGTCACTAACGCGGCGGCGAACCAACAATCTGGAAGAATTTGCCGAGGCCTTAGAGGCACGCATACGAGCCATTTCGGCGACCCATGATTTGCTGACCCAATCGGAATGGGGCACCACTCAAATACGATCGATTGTCGAGGCAGAGGTCGGTCCATACCTGAAGAATGCCGACTTAACGCTCAACCTTTCTGGCCCGCCGGTCGAGGTCACGCCCAATGATGCTCTGTCGCTGGGTCTTGCGATCCATGAATTGGCCACCAACGCGGCCAAATACGGCGCCCTTAGCGTCCCAGGCGGGCAGATCAATGTGGAATGGGAATTGGAGCGCGACGGGTTGGCGGTGCTGAAATGGCGCGAGACAAATGGCCCGCCCGTATCACCCTTGAAAAAACGTGGATTTGGCACCGAATTGATCGAGAAAATCGTCGCTCACGAGCTGAAACATCCCGTTGATCTTCGGTTTGAAGAGACCGGTGTTTGCTGCATTCTGAGGATCGCGGTGCGCCGGCAACAAGAATTCCAGATCCGCCAACAAGACTGATCAGGCATGACTGACGCGGGGCCACACGATGAAGACCCGCATCGCTGCGGGCCTTACTTGGAGTCGTCTTTGCTGTATTTTGCTTGGCCGAGGAGTGGGCCGTGTTGGCCTAAAGTTTAGCCGTTGATGGGCGCGCTCGATCCAAAGAACAGCGCTTGGCTGATGGCAGTTCGGACTGTCTTTTCCTGGAACGGCTTGGTCACCAGATAGGTCGGTTCAGGGCGATCGCCCGTCAGCAGTCGTTCGGGGTAGGCTGTGATAAAGATCACCGGAACACTGCCAATTGCCAGGATATCGTCCACCGCATCCAGGCCAGATGATCCATCTGCCAGTTGAATATCAGCCAGTACCAGGCCTGGCGTCTTTTCCGCGACAACTTCCTGAGCTTGAGTGCGGGTTGCAGCCGTTCCGCAGATCTCATGACCCAACGAAGTCACCAGATCTTCCAATTGCATGGAGATCAACGGTTCATCCTCAATGATCAAAACGCTGGTGGCCTTTTCACGATCGATCTCATCAACGGCTTCTTGCACCAGCGATTGGACGGCGTCTGGCGCCAATCCCATGATCTCTCCGGTTTGCTCCGCGCTGAAATCCTCCAGCGTGGTCAGCAACAAGGCCTGCCGGTTGAGCGGGGTAATTGCTCGCAACGTTTCCACAGCGGCGGCCTCGTGCTGCTCGGTCGCAGTATCTTCTGCGCCCACATCCAAAAATGCGCTCGACCACACTTTGTTGAAGGCCCGGTACAGCGGCACCCGGCCGCCTTCGAGCGATTGCTTCAAAGCATCATCAGCCAGCGCAGCTTCCAATGTAGCGCGGACGAAAGCGTCGCCTGTCGATTGGGACCCGGTCAGCGCACGCGCATAGCGGCGCAGATATGGCAAATTGGTTGCGACTTGATCACCTAAAGACATATTTTCCCTTCCCAAGTGGTGCGGCTGTTTAACGATCTGCCGCCCATTCGGTTCCATCGAATTGGCACCAAAGCATCAGGCATGGCAATCGGCATTGCTGTATCAAGAATTTGGCCCAGCCATGCGCGCAAATTCGACCCAAAATCAAGGCCTTGAACGGATCAATATGCGTTGAAACAAATATTTGAATTTTTGCGGGAACCGCTTTTCGTCACGTGCATTCTGTAAATATCACCGCCGATACCCCCCCTCCCGTCCAAGCGGCAGGTGATGTAATCTTAAGGCCTTCGCTCTCCCAAGCGGAGGCCTTTTTTTCGCCGGTCTATGTCAGCGTCGGTCAAAGCTGCTTTTTGTAGATCGCATATTTGCGGTTGATCTTGCTGCCAATCGCATCGGCGATGGCAACCATTCCTTGATTATCGTCCAGAATCCAGCCGATCTCTGCCCGCTGAGAGTTAAAGTCAGCTATCGCATTTACGCGAATTTGCTCGATCATCATGAACGCCAACTGGCTTGCCAAACGCGAATTGTGCAATTCCTTCAGAACACCCATCAGCGGCACACGCATGCCAGAATCGACCGGTTTGCGCAGCCATCTCAGCATGTGGAGCCAGCCGAATGGCAGCAGCTTGCCATTGATCCGCTTCAACACATGATTGACGTCGGGCAACGTCATCATGAAGGCCACAGGACGCCCGTCCAGCTCAGCAATGTAATTGAGCTGCGGGTGGATAACCGGCTTTAGCTTCTTGCCGGCGTAATCGATCTCTTCCGGTGTGAAGGGGATAAAACCCCAATTATCGGACCACGCATCATTCAAGATATGCAGCACGGTCGCAACGTCCTCGCTCCACCGTTTCTTGTCGATCTGGCGGATACGAATGCGGTCGTTGCGCTGGCCAGATTTGACAATGCGTTGGACCAGAGGCGGAAATCCCGGCTGAATTTCGATGTCATAGGTTCGCAGCGATTTTTCATGGGTGTAGCCAGCACCTTCGATCCAGGCCTGATAATGCGCGGGATCATGACCCATCATGATCATTGGCGAATGGTCATGGCCTTTCACCAGCAATCCTGGTTCTTCCCAGATGGACATGGATATAGGGCCCAACACCCTGGTCATGCCCTGATCGCGCAGCCAATCTTCTGCTCGTGCCAGCAATGCCTGCCCAACGCGCTCGTCACGCGCATCGAAATAGCCAAAATTCCCGGTCCCGGGACCAAAACCCTGCTCGGGTGACATCTCGAGACCCAACCTGTCGATATGGGCCGAGATCCGACCCACTGGCTGGCCGTTGTCATAGGCGATGAACAGTTGCACATCGGCATGGCCAAAGAAGGGGTTCTTGTCAGGGTTGATCAGCTCCAGCAGCTCGCTGCGCAATTGCGGAACGGCGTGCGGGACGGTGGCGGCAAATTCACGGCCCAGATCGACAAAGGCAGCGCGGCCAGTCTTGTCGGAAACCGGCTTGATCACTATTTCAGACATAGTCTTGGCGTGTCCTGTTCATGCCAGATTAGCCCTGTCTGTGGTGAAGGGCTGTTGTCAAGCGAGCCAATCGATCACTCTGGCCAATATCCAGCGATTGTCCCCAAGAGCCATTGTGCTGTATGGCAGGCCTCAGCGACCAGAAATGAAAGACCCATGCAAGACAGTTTGAACCCAACAGCTTCTGCGCCCCAGGCGCCCCTTCAAAGGGCGACGCGTGCGCAATTTGCCAAGGAAGATGACAAGGAAATGCTGCGCGCCGTGCGTGATATTACCAAGGATTTGGGCACGGCCAGTCCGGCCATTTACTGGACCGATACGCTGATCTCGGCCGCAGTCGGCTATGCTGCCATGGCAGGTGCGATCCTGACCCAGAGTACCGGTGTTGCGGTTTTGTTGGGTCTGATTGCGGCGCTGGCATTGTACCGCGCGCTGATGTTCATTCACGAATTGACGCATATCCGCCGCGATGCTCTGCCCGGCTATCGCATGGGTTGGAACCTGTTGGTGGGCATCCCAATGCTGACCCCCAGTTTTATGTATGAAGGCGTGCATGTGATCCATCACAAGCGCACCCAATATGGCACGATTGAAGACCCGGAATATCTCCCGCTGGCTTTAATGAAGCCGTGGAGCCTGCCCGCTTTCGTGTTGATTGCGATGCTGGCTCCTTTTGCCTTCTTGCTAAGAAGCGCTGTTCTGGTGCCGCTGGGCGCGATTATCCCGCCGATCCGAAAATTGGTGTGGGAGCGTTTCTCCTCACTATCGATCAATCCCGATTTTCGGCGCCGCCCGCCAGAAGGTGATCTGAAATCGCGGGTCATCTGGTTGGAGGCAATCGCTTCCATTTGGGCGATCGCCTTGTTGGCGAGCACGCAGTTTGTGGGCTGGCGGCCATTGCTGATTGCCTTGTCGATCCTGTCACTGACGGCTGTGCTCAACCAATTGCGCACATTGGTGGCGCATTTGTGGGAGAACGAGGGCGAGCCGATGACAGTGACGGCGCAGTTTCTGGACTCGGTCAATGTCCCGCCGCCCGGCCCGATTGCGGAAATCTGGGCGCCGGTGGGGCTGCGCTATCACGCTTTGCACCATCTGATGCCTTCGATCCCTTACCACGCTCTGCCCGAAGCGCATCGACGCTTGGCAACCCAGCTGGGCCAAGGGTCAACCTATGATGGGGCCAATCACACAGGCATGTTTGAATTGGTGGTGCGTATTGCGCGCAGCACGATGGTGCGCCGCTAATCCGCCATGGGGCCGCATGGCTTAATCCAGAAAGCAGATCATCGCGCAGCGCCGGTTCATTGGCAGGCCATTGTCGGCCTCTAGCGCAAGTTCAGCGGCAAGCCGTGGATGGGCGTCCAGAGCGGTGATCTCCTCAAAACCCAGCCGCGCATAAAACGGGGCATTCCATGGCACATCGCGGAAGGTTGTCAGCGTTACCGCGCTGAACCCGGCGTTGCGGGCATCGATCATGCTGGCGCGGATCAATCCTGCGCCAATTCCGCGCTGTTGAAATTCGGGTGCAACATCCATCTCCCAAATGTGCAGATCGCGCTGAAAAGGCTGGCTGACCAGAAATCCGGCCATGGCATCGCCCACATGGGCGACCAGACAATGGCCCTTGCGAATATAGCTTTGCAAGCGTTCGACGGGCAGGCCGGGTTGGCCCGCCAGACCATCCAATCCGTCTATCGCGAGGAAGGATTGGCTCGCCGCCAGTTCAATCGCTTGCATGGGTTGGGCATCAGCGGGATGGGCCAGCCGCAACGACCAATTGTTGCTGGTCATTCTTCGGTTTTCACCAGAACGGTCTCGCCCACCAGCAAGAACAGCAGAAACGGTGCCCATGCGGCAAGGAAGGGTGGATAGCCGCCAAAACTACCCATCGCCAAAGCGGCATTATCGATCACGAAATAAGCAAAGCCCAATCCCATCCCGATGATAGCGCGCAAGAACAATTGACCGGATCGGGCCAGGCCAAAGGCGGCCACCGCACCCAGCAACGGCATCAGAAAGGCCGACAAGGGCCCCGACACTTTGTGCCACCATTTCGCGCGCATTTCTGCGGTGCGCCTGCCGGCGGCCTTATAATCCTGAATCGAGCCGTACAGCTCGAAGAATGACTGCGTGTCAGGATCAACCGAATCCAGATCAATCTGCTGGGGAGACAAGGCTTCGCCAACGATCAGGCTTTCAACCAGCGTGCTTTGCGCTGCGTTCACATCGAACACAGTGGCATTTTCCAACTGCCAACCCGGCGCTGCATAGGTGGCCTTGGCAGCGCGCACCTGACTGACCAGACGGCCAGCAGCGTTGCGGTTGAACCATGTCACATCGCGCATCTCTATCTGGTCGCCCGATCCGGTCAGATTGGCGGCCTGCATGATGTTCATGCCATCGGTGACATAGATATTGGCTCGCAGCCCGGATTCCTGCGGAATGGGGCCAAAATCACTGGCTTCCCATGCCTTCAGCGTAGCGGTGGCGCGGGTCACAACCCGTTCGTTAAAGCCAAAGCTGACCACGGACACCAATGCAGCGGTCAGCAGTAAGGGAGCCAGCACCTGATGAGCGGACAGGCCCGCGGCCTTCATCGACACCACTTCGCTGTTCTGGTTCAGCGTCACCAATGTGATGATGGTTGCCAGCAGCACCGAATAGGGCATGAAGCGGGCAATCAATTGCGGAATTCGCAGACCGGCATATTCCAATATCTCTGCCTGACCATTGCCAGGTGCAGCCAGGATCTCGCCCGTGGTCGAAAGCAGGTCCAGCATCATCAGCACCAGCACCAGCATCACCAGCACCGCAAAGATGCGGACCACAAACATCTTGGCCAGATAAAGCGTCAAAGTGCGCGAAGGGAAAAAGTCCAGCTGCATGATTGCCTATTCCGCAGGGGCGGTATGGCCCGCCTGCGCTTGCGTGACCTGCCTTGGCCGTTTGCGCGTGAACAATTTGCGTAGCCGTTTGCCCAGCTTTGCAAAACCGGTTTCCAGCGCGCCAATCGCTTGCCCACCCGGAACAAAGGCGACGCGGTAATACATCCACAGAATCAAGGCTGCGAAAAGGAAGAACGGCCCCCACAGGGCAATGATGGGATCGACAATTCCCAGCGCGGCCACGTCCTCTCCATACTGATTTATCTTATGATAGCTGACCACCATGATGATGGAAACGAACACCCCCAGCGCGCTGGTCGATCTCTTGGGCGGTATGGCCAATGCCACTGCCAGCATGGGTAGCAATAACATCATCACTACCTCCACCATGCGAAAGTTAAAGCTGGCCTGACTGGCATCGCGCTTGGCCTCGGGCTCGTTATCGCTCCACCCGATGCTCAGCAATTCGGGCAAGATATATTCGCGTTCGGCGTCTCCGCGCGCCCTGAATTGGTCGATTGCGGGCAGATCTATCGGTAAGTCATGCCGGGTAAAGCTCAGCACGCGGGGCGTGGTGGTGCCATTGTCCTGTACGATGGTGCCATCAACCAGCCGGAAGATGATGGTGTCGGGATCATCATTGGTGGCCAGAAAGCCGCCTTCGCGGGCAGAGATGGACAGCACTTCGCCTTTGGAATTGGCGACACGGGCGAATACCCCGATCAGCCGCCGACCTTCATCCTCGCTCTGCTCAACGCGGATCGCCATCCGATCCTTCAGCGTGGTAAATTCGCCTACCTTGATCGATGCGCCCAATGCGCCAGAGCGCAATTCATACTCCATCTGCTCGTAATAATAGCGGCTCAGCGGCTGAACATAGAAGACCAGCGCGACATTCACCGCTAGCAATACCAAAGTGATTGCATAGGGCACGCGCAACAATCGGGTGTAGGACAATCCCACCGCGCGCATCACGTCCAATTCGCTGGAGGTGGCCAATTTACGGAACGCCAGAAGGATGCCCAGCAACAGGCCGAGCGGGATCGCCAGGCTAGCGTATTCAGGCACCAAAGCGCCCAGCATCTTGAATACGATCGCGATCGGGCCGCCTTCAACCGCGACAAAATCAAACAATCGCAACATTTTGTCGAGCGTCAGCAAGGAAGCCGCCAACGCGAACACGCCGAGCATGGGGAAAATCACCAGCCGGAAAATGTAACGGTCAATGCTCGGAAGGAATTTGAACACGAGGGATACGCTACCTGATTGCTTAACCATGACCCCTAGCGGCATTTTTGCGCGCGGTCATGCCTTCAGCAAAAAATTCGGTCAGGTGGTAGGAAACTGTTGCAGATCGACTGCCTGCGCAGGCTGGAAGGCAAGCGTTAGGCTTTTTCCAAAGTGCACTGGAGCGGGTGTTGGTTTTCGCGAGCGAAGTCCATCACCTGGTTCACCTTGGTCTCGGCCACTTCATAAGGGAAGATGCCGCACACACCCACGCCGCGCTGGTGCACATGCAGCATCACGCGTGTGGCCTGTTCCATGTCCATCGAGAAGAAACGCTTCAGGATGATGACCACAAACTCCATCGGAGTGTAATCATCATTCAGCATCAACACTTTGTACTGGCTGGGCTTTTTGGGGCGTGCCTTGGTTTTGGTTGCGACGCCGACTTCATTGTCGGAATCCGCATCGTCATCCTGATCATCGGCCGCGCGCGTGGCTGCAAGACTATCCAGCACTCCGACTAACGGCGTGTGCGAGCCTACCTGTCGCGGGCATTCTTGGGGGCTGAGGCCCGGAATTTGCGTGTCAGTGATCAACATGTCGCTTTGCAATATCGTGATAGCTTACATAATCGCAAGATGGAGATGGAGAGTTAACGCCAAAACGAAAAAATTCACCTGTGAATTTTCGGCCCCATTGTGCGTAATGCGCACATAATTTCGTGATTTTTCCATTCGGATCATGATCAGGCCGTTTAACCGGCAATGAAAAAGGGCCGGCCAGACTATGAAAGTCCAACCGGCCCGATTTTCGGCACGCCAAGCTAAGGGAGGGAGAGAGGTGCTTGGCGGCTTACTATTCCCTGTTCGGGAAATTAGGCAGCTTTCGAGAATTTCTCGGCTGCTACGCTGACGCGGCTCGAAATCGGAGCGAATGCGTCATTGTAAAGCTTGACCCATGCTTCGGTGTTCTTCGACCCGAAGGACACAGCAGCGTCAAAGTTGCGGCGGGCCAGTTCGCCCTGCAGTTGCATCAGTTCGGTTGGTGACTTCACAGAAGTCATCTTCTTCACGTCTGCAGTAACTGTTTCAACAACAGTCTTGCCGGTTGCGATTTGGTCGCTGCCGATGGCTTGAACACCAGCGATGAAGATCTTGCCAGATTCGACAACAGCTTCGAGGTTGCCCTTGTTGAACTCGCCAACTTCAGCAGCCAGCTCGCCAGACTTGGCGAAAGCAGTCTTTGCACGAGCTTGAACGTCAGCGGCCATGTCTTTGGCGGTCTTGGTGAAATCGGTTGTTTTTGCAGTAGCCATGATTGAATCCTTCAATTTTGATACGGGATTGGCAGTCTTTACAGCTGCGGTTGTTTTCTTAGGTGCCGCCTTCTTAGGAGCGCGCTTTGCAGCAGGCTTCTTGGTGGCGGTTTTCTTTGGAGCTGCCTTGGTTGCGGCGGCCTTGCGAGCTGGAGCCTTCTTCGCTGCGACCTTCTTGGCCGGAGCTTTCTTGGCGGCAGTCTTCTTAGCCGGAGCGGCGACAGCCTTCTTAACGGCTGCTGTTTTCACTGGAGCCTTAGGGGCGTCAGCTTGAACTGCCTTCTCGACAGCCTTGGCACTCACTGCTGGTTTGGCAGCGGTTTGTTTTTCAGCGGCTGCAGCGAATGCTTTTTCAGCTGCGGCGTCAATCTTTGATGTGGCGTTGGTAGCCATAATAACCTCACTTTATGTTGCACTGCACAAAATAAGCATTGCAACTGCGAAGTCAAGGATTTTTTGTGCACTGCACAAAAAACTACCATACTATTGATTCAAAACAATATTACCTTGTTTTGACGTATCTTCCAGGGGCGTCCTCTACAATTTTATCGCCCTTTCCGCCAGGTTTTCGCTTGCCTTTTGCGGGCACGCGGCTGTCATTCTTGCTTTCGACCCATTCGATCCAATGGGGCCACCAGCTGCCTTCATGCTCGGTTGCGCCTTCGACAAAGTCGGCCAGCGATGCTGCATCGCTGTCACCGGTCCAATATTGGTATTTGTTGGCTGCGGGTGGATTCACAACGCCGGCAATATGGCCAGAACCTGCCAGAATGAAATTGACCTCTCCGGCAAAGTGGCGGTTCAAACGCCACACACTCTCTGCAGGAGCAATGTGATCTTCGCGTCCGGCCTGGACGAAACTTGGCGTTGTGACCTTGGTCAGATCAATCCTTGTGCCATCGGCTTGCAAGGCGCCGGGCACCACCAACTTGTTGTCGCGATACAGGTCGCGCAGATAATCGCCATGCCATTTGGCGGGCAGATTGGTTACGTCGCCATTCCAATGGAGCAGGTCGAATGCTGGGTAATCTTCACCCAGCATGTAATTGTTGACCACATAGTTCCAGATCAGGTCCTTGCCCCGCAAGGCATTGAAGGTGGCTGCCAGATAGCGCCCATCCAGATAGCCATCCTTTGATAGCTTGCCCACCATATCCAGTTGGCCATCATCGATGAAGTGCTTCAGCTCGCCGCTTTTCTCGAAATCGACTTGAGCGGTGAAGAAGGTGGCGGATTTGACTTTATCGCCCTCGTCGCGCGCGGCCAGAATCGCCAGCGTCGCCGCCAAAGTGGTGCCTGCCACGCAATAGCCGATGGTGTGAACAGAGGGCACGTCCAACCGGTCACGGACATGATCGATCGCATCCATTTGGGCGCGAATGTAATCGTCCCACACCACATCTTTCATACTGGCATCGGCTGACTTCCAGCTGACCACGAACACACTGAGCCCCTGATCAACCGCCCATTTGATGAAGCTCTTTTTGGGGGTTAGGTCGAGAATATAGAAGCGATTGATCCAAGGTGGGAAGATCACCAGCGGGGTTTCCAGTACATCCGTGGTGCTCGGGTTGTATTGGATCAGTTGATACAGCGGCGTCTCGTGCACAACCTTACCAGGCGTGGCAGCCAGGTTCTCGCCCAAGGTAAAGGCATCTGGATCGGTATGCGTCAATTGGCCGCGTTGCAGATCGGTTATGAGATGGCGCATGCCGCGGACCAAATTCTGACCCTTGGTTTCCATCGTGCGCTTCAGGACCACCGGATTAGTCAGCATGAAATTGCCCGGGCTCATCGCTTCGATCAGCGAATTGGTGGCAAACTCCAACTGTTCCTTTTTCTCTTGGTCGATGCCTTGCACGTTTTGGGCTGCCTGGGTGAAATACTCCGCCAGCATCAGATAGGTTTGATGCAGCAGGGCAAAGGCCGGGTGGCTTTGCCACGCAGGATCGGCAAAGCGGCGGTCTTTGCGCGGCAGGGAGCTGCCAGCATCATGACCTTTACCCAGAAACTGTTCGAACACGCCCTTCCACACTGCCATGGTGTCTTGCGCCATTTTCTGCGGAGCTGTGATGAGAGCTTGAGGCAATTGCTTGGTCAGAGCTTCGGAAATGATCATCCATTGGGCCGGGTCCATGGGGTCAGCCTCACCAGCGGCACCCTTGGTTCTCGATGATACAAAGTGCAGCCACATGGCCTGCATGTCCTTGGCCGCATTGGCCCATTCGCTCATGTCTCCGGCGCCTTCCATGGTGGCGGCCATCGCATCGGGCGAAAACGCCTTGGTCATGTCGGAGACCGCTTCTTCCAGGTCTTCGGCACCTGGCATCGCTTGCGTGAACGGGTTGCTCGCGTTCTCGCCGCCCATTCCTTTTGGCATTGCCTGACCAAACAGTTCGCGCATGGCTTCACCCTGCATATCGAAGAAAGCCCGAAAAGGTTCGGTTTGCTTGCTCCACATGTCTTTGGGGTCGTCTGCCATGCCACATAATCCTTCAGATTTTTGATTTTTGCCCAACTAAGCAACTTATATCACGAAAGTACGTTCCACTTCGACCGATAATCGCTTAGATTCGTATGCATATGATCATGCTGGCGCGCTGCCGGCTGGATAGAAGGGCCTTATGGATACTGATTTTTACCGCATGAAGCGACTGCCGCCCTATGTTATTGCCGAAGTGAACGGCATGCGACATGCGGCGCGTCAAGCGGGCAGGGACATTATCGATCTGGGCATGGGCAATCCGGACCAGCCGCCGCCAGCCCATGTGATCGAGAAATTGTGCGAAGTGGCGCAAAAGCCCGATGCACATGGCTATTCGCAATCCAAAGGCATTCCTGGACTGCGTAAGGCTCAGGCCAATTATTACGAGCGGCGCTTTGGGGTCGATCTTGATCCCAACAGCGAAGTTGTCGTGACTATGGGCTCCAAGGAAGGCTTGGCCAGTCTGGCCAATGCAATCACTGCGCCGGGTGATGTGGTGCTGGCGCCCAACCCGTCCTATCCGATCCACACCTTTGGCTTTATTATCGCCGGCGCAACGATCCGCTCTGTCCCGACCACGCCGGATGAAGAATATTGGCAGGCGTTGGAAAGCGCGATGAACTTTACCGTGCCGCGTCCCAGCGTGCTGGTAGTCAACTACCCCTCCAATCCCACCGCTGAAGTGGTGGATCTGGCCTTTTACGAACGGCTGGTTGATTGGGCGCGCGACAATAAGGTCTGGATCTTGTCCGATCTTGCTTATTCCGAGCTCTATTTTGACGGCAATCCAACCCCATCGATCATGCAGGTAAAAGGGGCAAAGGATGTCGCAGTAGAGTTTACCAGCATGAGCAAGACCTATTCCATGGCCGGTTGGCGGATGGGCTTTGCGGTGGGCAATAAGGAATTGATCGCGGCCATGTCGCGGGTGAAATCCTACCTCGATTACGGCGCATTCACGCCGATCCAGGCCGCTGCCTGTGCTGCGCTGAACGGTCCGCAAGACGTGGTTGCCGAAAATCGCGAGCGATATCACAAGCGCCGCGATGTGATGGTCGAAGCGTTTGGCCGGGCGGGGTGGGATATTCCGCCTCCGCCGGCATCGATGTTTGCATGGGCACCCCTGCCGCCGGCTTTGGCTGACATGGGCAGCCTGGAATTTTCCAAGCAATTGCTGACCGAAGCTGACGTGGCTGTGGCCCCGGGCGTTGGTTACGGGGAGGAGGGCGAAGGCTTTGTGCGCATCGCCATGGTCGAAAACGAGCAACGGCTGAGGCAGGCTGCGCGCAACGTAAAACGCTATCTCGCGTCACTTGGTGTAAACAGTCCTGATTAGTAACCGAGTGCGTGTGAACCATTAATAATGGTTAATGCCCCACGTTAACTTTCGGAGCTTTTCCTGTATTACTGCGTTAACTGACTATGACAAACGCGAATCCGCAGAGAATATGATGAAGGGCGACCGAAAAAGGCCTCTTACTGAGCGCCAGGTTGATGTCATGCGTCGAATCGATCGGCGCGTGCCGATCAAGGTGATCGCGCAAGATCTGGGCGTTTCAGAAACACGTATTAATCAACATATTAGAGCCCTTAAGGATATCTATCAGGTCGATAGCCTTAACGAACTTGTAGAGCGCTATCGCGCAGAGAAAGGTCCCGAAACGAAAGCTGAAGAGGCCTTGAGCGAATCTGTATACAGAAAATCTCAGCTGTTTGGCGCCGTGGGAAATCGCGAAAAAGGTTTCCGGGTCGACCCAGGCGAAATCGTTATCAACGATGTCATGCCAGCGGTTGGTTTTGGACCGTGGAGCCTTGATCAGGAGCCTCGGGTCGTCCCCGGGGTGCTCGATGGCGAAAATGCTGTTCTTGTTCGTCTCGCTGTCATTGTTGGTATTGCCTTTGGTATACTAGCAGCTGTCGTTCTAACGGTTACTGCGGCCATGATGCTTAGCGAAGCGATGGATGGAAAAGCGGCCATCCCCGTGGAAAATGATCAGCCTGCCGGATGAGCTCGGTGGGTATGGAGACCACCCAATGTCAGACCGTATTCTTGAAGATGCCTACAACCTTAAAAAGCTGATGCGCGAAGCCGAAGCTTTGGCCGACGAATCTATGCTCGCCTTTGCCAAGTTGAAGCAAGCCATGCTTTCCGCTCGCCAAAACCCGGAAGTTGAAGTTGATACTGGCCAGCGCGCTTTAATGCGCCTGAACCAAGCCGAACAGCAAGCGATGGCCATGTCCACCAATCTTCTGCGCGTGCATGACGAACTGAGCAAAGTTGCCCGGGTAAAGGCTCGCGATGATCAAGGCGTTCCAACAGTAATTACGGAAGCCACAATCGAGGCCGCAGACCCGGTTGAGGCTTAATAGGGCCGAATAACCAATGTTGAGCCTAATCCTGGAATATCGCGACGAAGCCCAAACAGTGTTTGGCTGGGCGTTGTGTATCGCCGCCCTCGTATGGGGTGGCGGGCCAGAAAGAGCGATCGCGCTTTTGTGGCTTTTTCTGTTCGAGATAACCAGCTTAGTGATCAATGTTATTTGGTCACCGTCATTCAGGCCCAACGAAATGGATGTGACATCCATGCTGATTGACTCGGCGGCGTTGATCATTCTGGTCATCGTCGCTGTCAGGGCGAACCGTATGTATCCGCTTTGGATCGCGGCATTCCAAATTCTTGCCACAATGTCGCATTTCGCCAATGCCATGGCCAATCACATCTCGCCGATCGCCTATGTCATTCTTGCGGTTACTCCGGGATATTTTCAGCTTTTGCTCCTTGCGACGGGACTTTTTGGCCATATGCGAAGGGTGCGGGAACATGGAGCTTATCGGGACTGGCAAGAACCGATAAAGGTGGGCCGCCAGCTTGCCATGTCTGGATCAACGAAATGATGTTGGACGAAAATTATGCCAACATACAGGTCCAGCCCAGCCTAGCTTCGGATCCGACCAAAGGGTTGCTGCCGGTAATCATTTATCTGCGCAATCTGTTCGCAATGAGCAATCCACGGCGCGAACATTTTCATGCGATCTTCTTCGATGAGAGGTGTCGCTATCTTGACGATTATACTTTGGGAAGCGGAGATCAGGCTTCGTTGTCCATCCGGATGCGCCGGTTGTTTGCATATGCATTGAAACTGGACGCATGCGGATTGGTCATCGCCCACAACCACCCGTCGGGCCATTGCCACCCAAGCGCCAGCGATATCGCTTCGACCAAGCAGATCACCCATTTCGCTCAGGCGGTCGATATCAATTTGATCGATCACCTTATTATTACCGAGACCCGTGCATATTCCATGCGGGCAGGAGGACATTTATGACTTCGTTGACCGCGCACATCTCGCCAAACTTTGAAGAAGAAATGGTACCTCGATTTAGACTTGCCGGCGACGTTGCATTAGATCTTATTTATCGTGACGGACGGGTTGGAGACCGCTGGCTGGGTTTGCATCCGCGTGAATTCGAACTGCTGTGGCGATTGGCTGAGGAGCCTGGCGTTGTGGTAACGCGTCAGCAGCTGCTGGCCGAGGTTTGGCGCATCCATCACGAGCCGCAAACGAACAGTGTCGCCGTGCATGTTGCCCGCGTCCGCGGGAAGCTGTCCCAGTTTGATCTGGCCCACCTGGTCGCAACCCATCCGCAGGGGGGCTATTTCCTCGATACACCGCCGGTTTTGGGCACCATTCTTCCGCAAACCTAGCGATAAGTACGGCTGGACAGGCGGCATAGCTTGAGCCAATTGAGGCAATTAATTGATGCCCGTGCGGCGCTCGCTATGAAGGATGAATGGCATGACTTGGACGTCCCACGATCGGGTATCGATAGAACTTGGTGATAATGGCGTTGCCCAGGTGCGACTGACCCGGCCAGACAAGATGAATGCTCTGGATCCAGACATGTTCTCTGCCATCATTGAAGCAGGGCACGCACTGCACGAGATGAAGGGCTTGCGCGTGGCGGTTTTGTCAGGCGAAGGGCGCTCTTTCTGCGCGGGGCTTGATTTGTCCAGCCTGTCGCAAACGCCCGCCCCTGATGCGCCTGAATTGACCGAGCGCACCTATGGCAATGCCAACAAATTTCAGCAGGTCGCCATGCAATGGCGCAAATTGCCCGTTCCGGTGATCGCTGCGGTTCATGGCGTGTGCTTTGGCGGCGGTTTGCAGATCGCCAGCGGCGCCGACTTCCGTATCGTTCATCCCGCCACTCGGATGGCCATCATGGAGATGAAATGGGGCCTTGTGCCCGACATGGGCGGTTATGCCCTGTGGCGCGGCATCGTGCGCGATGATGTGCTGCGCGAGCTGATTTACACCAATCGCGAATTTTCTGGCGAAGAAGCGCTTGGGCTGGGTCTTGCGACATATTTGGACGATGATCCCTTGGCCCGGGCAACAGCCATTGCCGAGGACATTGCCAATCGCAATCCGCACGCTATTCGCGGGGCAAAGCGCTTGCAAGCAGCCATGGTGGAGCGCGGTACGGATGCGATCCTGATGGAAGAAAGCATCGAGCAACATCAGATCATGCGTACGCCCAATCAGGTGGAATCGGTCATGTCCGCGATGGAAAAACGCGCTCCGAATTTTCAGGACGTTTAACGACGGCGGATGACCATCGCGCTGGGTTCACACCGGCAGCCTCAGCCAAATATTGCGACCGACTGCAATCCGCTCATGACTTTGCGGCCATCACTGTCCCACATGGACAAGCGTTCGCTGGAATAGCCATGATCGGCATGCTCGCTGCTGTTTTCGCTCAACCACCAACCGTCTTGCGTTGTGGGTGTCGGGTCGAGCACATTAAATGACCAATTGATCGAGCTGATCGGCCCCTGGCGTTGCATGGCACGCATGGCACCGGGAGGATTGGCATCGCCCAGCAATATCATTGTGCTGATCGGATCAACCTCGGCGTGTTCCTTTAACCGGAACCACCGCCGCACGGTGGGCTTACCCTTGCCAGTCGTTTCCTGACCGCGCCGGATTTCGATATTGTTGCGCAGGAAAGAAGGGCCTTTGTCGACCGATACGGTGTCGCTTTCATCAGCCGATCCAGGCCAGCGCTCAAACCGATCTGGCAGGTGGACTGCATTGGCCTCTCTCTCTGTCCCAAACAGCAGAAACGCGGTCAGAGCCAAACCTCCATTGCAGTGAATTTCGCTGCGAACCTGGGTGACATTGCGCCCTTGGCGGACAATCTCGGCATGCAATTCAACAGTCTCGCCAATGGGTGCAACAAATCCAATTTGTGCGGCACGCAAAGGGGGCAAATCGGTAAAGGCGCGCTGTGCCTGAGTATAGGCGATCAAGGCCGAGGCACCGCCGTACAGAGTGCGGCCTTGCATCCATTCATCGGCACTGGACAAGGTGGTTGGACCGGACTGACCGGTCGCATTGGCGATAAGACTGGCAACACTCATGCCCGCTCCATTGCCATTTTCTGGGGCGAGGTCCAGCCTGACGTTACGGAACGAATGCTTGTTTTCGCACGACAGCGATTGCCATGCAGCAAAGGACTCGCTAGGGGCCGCATCCCACCTGTTTTGACAGTCGGGGGTGGCCCGATGGCGGAGTGGTGACGCAGCGGATTGCAAATCCGTGTACGCCGGTTCGATTCCGGCTCGGGCCTCCATTCTTAGCGCGCAGCCATGCGTGCGCTGCGCCGCTTTAGCTCAGTTGGTAGAGCACATCATTCGTAATGATGGGGTCAGAGGTTCGAATCCTCTAAGCGGCACCATATCCTCACATATTGTATCCCGGCTGCAAGCAATGCTTTGCGCAGGATCTGCACATCTGTGCCAGCACTTCATTTACAGACATAAAAATATCTTTATATCCTATGTCTCGATGAATGTTGATGCGATCTTCAAGGCTTTGGCCGACCCTACGCGGCAGCGCATCCTGCGCTTGTTGGGCGCGATGGAGCTCGCCGTGGGTGAATTGGCACAGGTGTTAGGGCAAAGCCAACCGCGTGTTTCTCGGCATGTGGGCCTGTTGTGCGATGCTGGTCTTGCAGAGCGCCGCCGCGAAGGCAGCTGGGTTTTTCTGCGCGCGCCGGCCAATGCCAAGACTGTGTCGAAATTGGCGCAGGCGGTTACCGCCATGCTTGCCTTGGCCGAGCAGGAAGATGCCGGCTTTGCCAAGCAATGCGAGGAGGATCGGCGCAAGCTCAACGCAATCCGCCTGAGCCGTGCAGAAACAGCAGAGAACTATTTCGCGCGTCATGCTGAAGAATGGGATGATCTGCGCCGCATGCACAGCGCAGACAATCTGGTTGAAGCCCGCCTGATCGACGCTCTGGGTGAAAACACTCTGGGGCATGTGTTGGATATCGGAACCGGAACCGGCCGCATGGCTGAGCTGTTCGCTCCGCGCGCCGAACGCATTGTGGCCTTGGACAAGAATTTGGAGATGCTGCGCATAGCCCGGGCAAAGCTGCAGCACTTGCCCGCCGAAACGGTGGAATTGGTGCAGGGTGACTTTGTAGACTTGCCGTTCGACCAAGATCAGTTCGACACCATATTGCTGCATCAAGTGCTGCATTTTGCGCAGGACCCTGGCGCAGCTCTGGCTGAAGCGGCGCGCGTGACCAAAGCGGGCGGTCATATCGCCATCGTGGATTTTGCCGCGCATGATCGCGAAGAATTGCGCGAACGCCATGCCCATGCCCGGCTTGGCTTTTCTGATCGCCAGATGAATTGTCTACTGCGGGATGCCGGGTTTACCGCTCGCAAACCCATCGCATTGGATGAAGGAGAGCTAGTGGTGAAGATCTGGATTGGCGAACGGCGCAATGGCGGCGCAGGCCAAACAACGCAGGAGACAGCGGCGTGACGCAGAAACTTGACCCGATCCACGAGCAGCAAATGGCGCATGACACGCCATTGTTTGCGTCTTTACCCGGTGATTTGGCCGTCAGCTTTGAATTCTTCCCGCCCAAAAGCCAGAAAATGGAAGATCAGCTGTGGGACGCGGTCCAGCAATTGAAGCCGCTTGACCCAAGCTTTGTCTCGGTCACCTATGGCGCGGGTGGTTCGACCCGCGAACGCACCCACAACACGGTTTCACGGATCATTGCCGAGGCCCATTTGCCAGCCGCAGCCCACCTGACCTGCGTTGATGCCACGAAGGCCGAGATCCGCGAAGTGGCCGAGCAATATTGGGAAGCCGGCGTGCGCCATATTGTTGCCTTGCGCGGCGATGCGGGAGAGCCTGGCGCTGCATTCCAGCCGCATCCTGATGGCTATAACAATGCGGCAGAATTGGTCGCTGGATTGAAAGAAATCGCCGATTTCGAAATCTCGGTCGCGGCCTATCCCGAAACCCATCCCGATGCGGACTGTCCGCAATCCGATCTCGACAATCTAAAGCGCAAGCTGGACGCAGGTGCGACGCGCGCGATCACGCAATTCTTCTTCTCGGCAGACAAATTCTTCCGCTTTCAGGATCAATTGGCCGCCAATGGCATCGACACCCCAGTTGTGCCCGGCATTTTGCCAGTGACCAATGTGGCCCAAGCGCGCAAATTTGCCGGTGCTTGCGGGGCGCAAATTCCCGATTGGATGGACGGATTGTTCGAAGGTTTGGATGCACGTCCGGCCTCGCGCCAATTGGTTGCGGCAACAATTGCCGCCGAACTGTGCCGCCGCTTGTATGCAGGCGGAGTGCGCGATTTCCACTTCTATACATTGAACCGTGCAGAGCTAGCCTATGCCATCTGCCACATGCTGGGCATGCGTCCCAAGGAAGGTGTGCGATGAGCGCGCGCGAAAGGCTGCAACAGGCCGCCCGTCAGGCGATCCTGATCAAGGATGGCCCTTATGGAACCGCCATTCAGAACGCCAAGCTGTCGGCAGAAGACTATGCTGGTGATACCGGGCTGACGGACGATCAGAAGGGCAATAATGATCTGGTGAACCTGACCCAGCCGCAGATCATCCGCGCTATTTGCGACCAATATCTGGACGCTGGTGCACGCGTTTTGGCGACCAACACTTTCAACGCCAATCGTATCAGCCAGGCTGATTACGGTGCCGAGGATCAGATCCACGCGATCAATGTCTCTGCGGCCAAGATCATTCGCGAAGCATGCGATGCGGCCACCGCCAAAGATGGCGTCGAACGCTTTGTTTGCGGGGCGATGGGACCAACCAACAAGACCTTGTCTTTGTCACCCGATGTCGAAGACCCGGGCTATCGCGAGGTCACTTTTGACGAAGTGAAAGATGTCTACCGCGAACAGGCCGCTGCGCTGATTGAGGGAGGGGTAGATTTTATCCTGATCGAGACAGTGTTCGATACGCTCAATTGCAAGGCGGCGTGTCTGGCCGTGATGGAATTGGCGGAGGACTTGGGCCGCGATATCCCGCTCATGATCTCTCTAACCCTGACCGATCTTTCGGGCAGGAATCTTTCTGGGCACACAGTAGAGGCGTTCTGGAATACCGTGCGCCATGCCAAGCCTGTTACCATTGGCCTCAATTGTAGCTTTGGTGCGGACCAATTACGGCCCCATGTGAAAGTTTTGTCAGCGAGTGCCGACACATTGTTAATGGCATACCCCAATGCCGGATTGCCCAATGAATTGGGCGAATATGATGAATTGCCTGAGACGACCGCGTCGCTGGTGCGCCAGTGGGCAGAAGCTGGACAGGTCAATATTCTGGGCGGATGCTGCGGCAACACGCCGCAACATATCGCCGCGATGGCCAAAGCGGTTGAAGGGTTGCCTGTTCGGAAAATCCCGGCCCGCGATACCGCCATGCAGCTTGCTGGCCTTGAACCCTTTACGATTGCAGCCTGACCGATGAGCGATAATATTCCTGCTGCCTCCATTGCGCGTTTCGTCAATATTGGCGAGCGCACCAATGTCACTGGCTCTGCGCGGTTCAAGAAATTGATCATGGCGGATGATTATACCGCTGCTGTGGAGGTTGCTCGACAGCAGGTCGAAAACGGCGCTCAGGTGATCGACGTCAATATGGACGAAGGCCTGCTCGACGCTGAGCATGCCATGACGACTTTCCTCAAGCTGATCGCGGCCGAGCCTGACATCGCGCGCGTACCGGTCATGATCGACAGTTCGAAATGGGACGTGATCGAGGCCGGGCTGAAATGTGTATCAGGCAAGCCAATCGTCAACTCCATCTCGATGAAAGAGGGCGAAGAAGCGTTTCTTGAACAGGCACGCAAATGCATGGGTTATGGCGCGGCAGCGGTGGTGATGGCGTTTGACGAAACCGGTCAGGCCGACACCAAGGCTCGCAAGGTCGAGATCTGCACGCGTGCTTATAAGTTGCTGACAGGCATCGGTTTTCCTCCCGAAGACATCATTTTCGATCCCAATATCTTCGCCGTGGCGACGGGTATTGAAGAGCACAATCGCTATGGCCTCGATTTTCTGGAGGCACTGACCGAAATCAAGGCAGCCTGTCCGCATGTGAAGACCAGCGGCGGCCTGTCCAATTTGTCTTTCAGTTTCCGCGGCAATGAAACGGTGCGCCGCGCGATGCACTCTGTGTTTCTCTATCATGCGATCCCTGCCGGGCTGGATATGGCTATCGTCAATGCGGGCCAGCTTGATGTGTATGACCAGATCGATCCGACCCTGCGCGATGCGTGCGAAGATGTAATTCTGATGCGCAGCGATGACGCGACGGAACGGCTGATCGACTTGGCCGAAAGCTATAAAGGCAAATCGGTAGCCGACGAGAAAGCAGCCGAGGAATGGCGCGGCTGGGCGGTTGAGCGGCGGCTGGAGCATGCTCTGGTCAAAGGCATAGATGCCCATGTTGTGTCCGATACCGAAGAAGCGCGCGCCGCTCTGGAAGCCAGCGGTGGTCGCCCGATCGAAGTGATCGAAGGTCCGCTGATGGACGGCATGAATGTGGTTGGCGATCTGTTCGGCAGCGGCAAAATGTTCCTGCCCCAGGTGGTCAAATCTGCCCGCGTGATGAAAAAGGCGGTGGCGCATCTCATCCCCTTCATCGAGGCGGAGAAGGAGCTGCTGCCCGAGGCTGAGCGTAAGGCCAAAGGCAAGATCGTGATGGCCACGGTCAAAGGTGACGTCCACGATATTGGCAAGAACATTGTTGGCGTGGTGTTGCAGTGCAATGGCTATGATGTGGTCGATCTGGGCGTGATGGTGCCGTGGCAAGACATTCTGAAATCGGCCAATGATAATAAGGCAGACATGATTGGCCTGTCCGGTCTGATCACCCCGTCGCTGGATGAGATGGTCACCGTTGCCGAAGAGATGCAACGCGCGGAAATGACGATGCCCCTGCTTATTGGTGGGGCGACCACCAGCAAGGTTCACACCGCTTTGAAGATTGATCCGGCCTATCCCGGACCTGTGATCCATGTGCTGGACGCAAGCCGTGCCGTCGGCGTCGCTTCGAAATTGCTGTCCGACACGCAAAAAGATGGTTTTGTCGACGATACCGCCAGCGAATATGTGAAAGTGCGCGATGCGCGCGCGGGCAAGACGCCCAGTGTGCTGCTGTCGCTGGAAGAGGCGCGAGCCAATTTTTACGATGCGTTTTTGTCGGACAAGCCTGCCCCGCCGTTAAAGCCGGGTGTGCATGTGTTCGATGATTGGGATCTGGCCAAGCTGCGCGAATTTATCGACTGGACGCCCTTCTTCCGGGCATGGGAATTGCACGGCAATTATCCTGCCATCCTGACCGATGAAGTGGTGGGCGAAACCGCCAGCCAATTGTTCGCCGATGCCAATGCCATGCTTGACCAATTGATTGCGGAGAATTGGCTGACCGCGCGGGGTGTCGCGGGATTGTGGCCCTGCGCGCGTGACGGTGATGACGTGACGATCCATCGCGTAAATCGCGAGGAACATGTCGTGCTCCCGTTTCTGCGCCAGCAGGTGAAGAAAAGTCGCGACCGGGCCAATATGTGTCTGGCCGATTTTATTGATCCGGCGGGCGACTGGATTGGCGGCTTTGCGATTGGTATCCACGGGATCGAGCCGCATTCTGCGCGCTTCCAGGCGGATAAGGACGATTATTCCGACATCTTGCTCAAGGCGCTGGCGGATCGCTTTGCGGAAGCCTTTGCCGAAGCTTTGCACCAACATGTGCGGACCGATCTGTGGGGCTATGCGCTGGGCGAGCAACTCGACAATCTGGCCCTGATCAAAGAGCAATATCGCGGAATTCGCCCTGCGCCTGGTTATCCCGCCTGTCCCGATCACAGTTTGAAACCGACCTTGTTCGAGCTGCTCGATGCTGAAAAGAACGTCGGATTAAACCTGACAGAGAATTTCGCTATGTATCCGACCGCAGCTGTCAGCGGGTTCTATTTTGGCCACCCAGAGGCACAATATTTTGGTGTGGCGCGGATCGGGCGCGACCAATTGGAAGATTATGCAGCACGGCGCGGCATTGATCTGGATACGGCCGAGCGATGGCTGCGCCCGAACCTCGATTAAACGCAGTCCAGCCAGCCATCACGCGCACTTCGCGTCTGGCATTGGCGGGTGGTGGCATTCTGGCCGTGATTTATGTCGTCGCTTGGCTGGTGACCACAACAGATCCTGTGCTGCTGAAGCAATTGTGGTTTTTGCCCGGCGTAGGTGTGATCGGTGCGATCATTGCCAACGCCAGCGGAACAGGTGGCGGGGTGGTGTTCATTCCCGTGTTCAATGGGCTGCGCGATTTGGGGGTTATGACATTGGATCCGCTGCGTGTGACGGCGGTTTCGATGGGAATCCAGGCGTTTGGAATGAGCTTGGGCGCTTTGCGCTGGACCGACCGGCTTTACCACCAGCACAAACCCACTGCCTTGGAAGCGTTTACGCGCCCGCGTGATTATTGGAGGGTTTGCGCGATTGTGCTTGCCTTCGGCGTGCCAGCTTTGGTGGCAACCCAGCATCTTGTGCCGTTCGACGGACGCACTGTTCTGTTGGGATATAAGGCATTCTCGATAGCGTTAGGTCTCGCTTTGATCATCGCCACTTGGACGATCAATCGCGACATTGCAGAGCGCAATTCGGTCGCGCCGCTGGACTTGACCATACTTGCCGTGATCGCCGTTCCTGCCGGAGCTCTGACCGCGCTTTTTTCGGTCGGTATTGGCGAGTTGGTCGCCTTTTATCTGTTCTTGCGTCACTACCCGATGGTCTTGTGTGTAGGGACCGCCTGCGTCATTTCCGCGATTAGCGTCATTGCCGGTCTTATCTGGCACATCGAGCAAGACACCATCGCATGGGAGGTTGTGTTGCTGGCAGCCCCGGGTGCTATGTTGGGTGCATTTCTGGCTCGTCCTATCGCGCAATGGTTGGGCCCGCGGCGGCTTAAGACGGCTGGCGGTCTCTGGATTGTGGCCAGCGCGGTGTATTTATTGTGGCTGAATCGCGGATAAGGCTGATCGAAGATTGACGCTGGTGCCTGCATCGCGCAGGAAAGTTGTTCCCCTGTGGATGGCGATTCTCTTGGATGGCCACTTGCAGACGGACCAGTGGGAGAGCTCGCATAAACGGGAAACCGGGATGTGGCGCCGAAGGAGCAACCGCCCCGGAAACTCTCAGGTACAACGGACCGCTGGACCGATGGGTACTCTGGAAAGCGCATTTGCCATGCAAGTGCCACCGAAGGGGTAAGCCTTGCGGCAATCGCCGGGCCAAACTCTCAGGTTTCCCGACAGAGGGGGTGCAAAACGGCTCGCCATATTGGTGCGCTTGCACACTCGTTGGGGACTGATGATTTGAGCGACGATCTTACCGAAGACGAAATTCCCTTGCAGGTGCTGCCGCTGGACGCTTGGCACCGCATGCATGGCGCACGCATGGTGCCTTTTGCCGGTTATGAGATGCCGATCCAATACACCGGTGATACCGTCTCGCATGGCGGCGGCATTGTTGCCGAACACAATTGGACCCGCGAAAACGCCAGTCTGTTTGACGTGTCGCATATGGGCCAGCTTGGCCTCAGCAGTGACGGGGGCCTGTTGGCTGCGGCTGAGGCACTGGAAGCATTGGTGCCCGGCCTCATCACCTCGTTGAAAGAGGGGCGGATGCGCTATTCCATGCTGCTCGATGAAAATGGCGGTATTCTCGATGATCTGATGGTCACCAACACCGGAAAGCATATCGCTCTGGTGGTCAATGGCGCGACCAAATGGGATGATATTGCCCATCTGCGCGAGCATTTGGACGATGACATCACGCTCACCCATTATGCCGACAATGCGCTGTTGGCTTTGCAGGGTCCAAAGGCAGTCGACGTTCTGGCGACGCTGGTGCCTCAAGCTGCAGAGCTGGTGTTCATGACCGCCTGCTTTGCCGATTGGGACGGGGTTCCCCTATGGATTTCGCGGGCTGGATACACTGGCGAAGACGGGTTCGAGATTGCGGTACCTGGCGAACATGCAGAAAAGCTGGCCACAGCCTTGATGGCCGATGATCGGGTCAATCCGGCCGGACTTGGCGCGCGCGACAGCCTGCGATTGGAAGCCGGACTGCCGCTTTATGGCCATGACATAACAACGGAAACTGATCCGGTTAGTGCCGATCTTGCCTTCGCTCTGTCTAAGAAACGGCGCGAAGCTGGCGGATATATGGGCCATGGTCCGGTCATGCAGGTGTTTGACAATGGCCCTGCGCAAAAGCGCGTTGGACTGACGCTGGAAGGGCGCATGCCCGCCCGCGAAGGTGCTGATGTGTTTGCCGGCGAGACGAAGGTTGGTACGGTCACCAGCGGCGGATTTTCACCCACGCTCGGCCAACCCATCGCCATGGCCTATGTCGATCTGGCCCATGCCAGTGATGGCACCGCCTTGACTTGCGAGGTGCGCGGCAAACATCTGCCCGCCACCGTCGCGCCCATGCCCTTTGTTCCGCACAAATATTTCCGAGGGAGCTAATACCTATGCCGCGTTATTTTACTGATGAACATGAATGGATCGACGTTGAAGGCGATAGCGCCACCGTCGGAATTACCGATTACGCGCAAGAACAATTGGGCGATATTGTCTTTGTCGAATTGCCCAGCGTTGGATCGATGCTGGACAAGGGCGGCGATGCCGCCGTGGTGGAAAGCGTGAAGGCGGCCAGCGATGTCTATGCGCCGATCACCGGCGAAGTGACCGAAGGTAATTCCGCGCTGGAGGACGAGCCTGCATTGGTCAATTCCTCACCCGAGGAAGACGGCTGGTTCTTCCGCATGACCATTGCGGACAAGGACGAGCTTGAAGGCCTGATGGACGGCAAGGGTTACAAGACTTTCGTCGACTCGCTTTAGCGCCCCCTTCTCCCATGGAAGGGAGAAGTTTGGAGTATTTATAATGCGTTACTTACCCCTGACGAACAATGACCGCGCCGATATGCTGGCGACAATCGGCGCAAGCTCGATCGACGATCTGTTCGTTGATGTGCCCGCCGAAGCGCAATTGGACGGTCCGATCCGCGATCTGCCCAATCACGCCAGCGAGATGGCGGTCGAGCGTCACATGCGCGCGCTGTCGAAGAAGAATTTGGCTGCTGCCGACGCGCCTTTCTTTCTGGGGGCAGGGGCCTATCGCCACCACGTTCCGGCCAGCGTTGATCACATCATCCAACGCGGCGAGTTCCTGACCGCTTACACGCCCTACCAGCCCGAGATTGCTCAGGGCACGCTGCAAATGCTGTTCGAATTTCAAAGCCAGGTGGCGCGCCTGTATGGTTGCGCGGTGGCCAATGCCAGCATGTATGATGGCTCCACCGCATGTTGGGAAGCGGTGGCGATGGCCAGCCGCGTGACGCGCCGCAATCGGGCGGTTTTGTCGGGCGCGTTGCACCCGCATTATGCCGAAGTCATCAGCACCATGGCCAAGTTCACCAAGGACGAGATCGCCGATGCCCAGCCATCCATTCAAAGCGCGCCGGATGCTGACGGCTTGATCGGTCGGATCGATGATCAAACCTCCTGCGTGGTGGTCCAATATCCCGATATTCTGGGCCGTGTTTCCAACCTCCAGACAATTGCTGATGCGGCGCATGAAAAGGGTGCCCTTCTGATCGCTGTGGTCACCGAGCCGGTTGCGCTGGGCGCGATCAAAGCTCCGGGTGATCTGGGAGCCGATATTGTTGTTGGCGAGGGGCAATCGATCGGTGTCGGTCTGCAATTTGGAGGGCCCTATCTCGGCCTGTTTGCGGTGCGCGACAAGAAACATGTTCGCCAGATGCCGGGCCGCTTGTGCGGAGAAACCGTGGATGCTGAGGGCAAGCGCGGCTTTGTCCTGACGCTATCCACCCGCGAGCAGCATATTCGGCGCGAAAAGGCGACCAGCAACATCTGCACCAATTCCGGCCTGTGCGCACTGGCCTTCAACGTCCACATGACATTGCTGGGCGAGAAAGGCCTGCGCCAATTGGCAGCAGAGAACCACCGGCTGGCCTGTCTGGCCGCAGACCGCCTGGCCAAAGTGCCGGGCGTCAGCGTTCTGAACGATAGCTTCTTCAACGAATTTACTATCCGGTTAGGACAGGATGCCCGGCCAATTGTTCGGACACTGGCGGATCGCGGCATATTGGCCGGCGTTGCGCTTAACCGGCTCTATCCCGATGTGGAGGCGCTCTCGGACTCGTTGTTGGTGGCGGTGACCGAAACCACCAGCGAGGATGATATCGAGGCCCTTGCCACTGCTCTGCAGGAGGTGCTGTCATGAACGCGCCCAACAAATCAGGCTGGAAGCCGGAAATGAACGCATCGGAAGATGGCATGCACAATGGTCCTGCCACCTCGACCGGCAACCGTGCCTTGATGCTGGAAGAACCGCTGCTGTTCGAGATTGGCAATGTCGAGACAACCGGTGTTGATCTGCCCGAGCCAAAAGCGGATGCGCCAAACCGCTTGGGCGGGATGGATCGCGCGGAACCCATCGGCCTACCGGGCCTGTCCGAGCCGGAAACGGTGCGGCATTATACCCGCCTCAGCCGCCAGAATTACGGCATTGATCTGGGGCTGTTCCCGCTCGGCTCATGCACGATGAAGCACAATCCGCGCCTGAACGAGAAAGTCGCTCGGATGCCGGGCTTTGCCGATGTTCACCCGCTGCAACCGGTTGATACGGTGCGCGGGGCCTTCGAAGTGATCAACGAATTGGCCGAGTGGCTCATTTCTCTCACGGGAATGCACGGTATTGCGATGAGTCCCAAGGCGGGCGCTCATGGCGAATTGTGCGGTATTTTGTGCATTCGCGCCGCATTGGAGGCGCGCGGTGATGCACGCGAGGTCATTCTGGTGCCTGAAAGCGCGCATGGTACTAATCCCGCCACAGCGGCCTTTGCTGGCTATCGGGTAGAGGACATTCCCGCCAATGCTGACGGGCGCGTCGATTTGGAGGCGCTGAAGGCGCGGCTTGGCCCGGATATTGCCGGCGTCATGATAACCAATCCCAACACCTGCGGCCTGTTTGAGCGCGACATGAAAGCGATCTCTGACGCGGTGCATGACGCGGGCGGTTTTGTGTATTGCGATGGGGCCAATTTCAACGCGATTGTAGGCCGTGTGCGCCCCGGCGACCTAGGCGTTGATGCGATGCATATCAATCTGCACAAGACTTTCTCCACCCCGCATGGTGGCGGAGGTCCCGGCTCTGGTCCGGTGGTCTTGTCAGAGGCTTTGGCACCGTTTGGGCCGCTGCCTTACACAGCCCGCACGCGCGATGGCGTGGTTCATCTGGTGGAAGAGGAACAGGCTGACGCGTTTTCGCAAGAGCATTTTGGCGGCAAGATGCAAAGCTTTGGCCGGATGACCGCATTCCATGGTCAGATGGGCATGTTCACGCGCGCGCTGACCTATATTCTCAGCCATGGCGCTGATGGGTTGAAGCAGGTGGCTGAAGATGCCGTGCTGAACGCCAATTACATTCTGCGCAGCATGGAAGACCTGCTCCACGCGCCCTATGCTCACAGCGGCCCTTGCATGCATGAAGCCTTGTTCGGTGACAAAGGGTTTGGCGGTGATCTGTCGACTTTGGACCTGTCCAAGGCGCTGATCGACGAAGGCTATCATCCAATGACCATGTATTTCCCGCTGGTGGTGCATGGCGCGATGCTGGTCGAGCCGACAGAGACGGAGAGCAAGGCAGCGCTGGACCAATTTATCCAAGCCTTCCGCACGGTGGCCGAGCGCGCCAAGGCTGGCGATGAAAGCATGAAGCAAGCGCCATTTTATGCCCCGCGCAGGCGTTTGGATGAAACCTTGGCGGCCAGAAAACCCAAGCTTGCATGGGAAGAAGGCGAGTGACGCGACAGACTGAAGCGGCAGATTAGGGCGCTCGCGCCTTAGCTGTCTTGCGCGGGATCAGGGTCCGGTTTCTTTGTGCCGGACGTGCCATTGGCAGGCGCCAGGCTGATGCGGATCTGCTGCATGTTGAGCATGGCCACATAAAAGCCAACCACCGCCAGCGCGCTTGCCCCCAGAACGGTAAAGGCCGCGCCTTTGGCTCCATTCCAGTCGATTGCGATGTCCAGCATCAACAGTGCCAAAATGGTTGGTCCCGCGCGCACCATAAAGGCGGTGTGCGCTTTGCCCGCCGATACCAGCAGCGATTCCAAACTCGCACCGACCAGTTCCACCGCTCCGGCAATCGCCAGGATAACCATCGCCCAGTAAAAGCCGCCAAATTCAGGCCCGGCGATCACTTCCAGCGCCCAGCGCCCGGCAAACAGCGATACCACCACCGCCAGAATGCCGCCGATCAAGGCGATATTGGCCATCCGGCGCGCGATAATCAGCGCATCTTCCTTGGCATGGACCAGCTCGGGATAGATCGCCTTGGACACGGTTTGCGCCAGCGACACCAGCGCCTGACCCAATTGAGAGGCCACACGGAACCCGCCGGCCAAAGCCTCGCCGCCGATCGATCCGACCATCAAGATCATCACCTGCTTGCCCGCAATCGTCAGGCTGCCGCTCATATTGGTCGACCAGACAAAGCGCCACGCATCGGGATGGTCGCGTGGAATTTCGCGTAGGCTAACGCGCGACAGATCGATCCTCTCTTGCTTTGCTGCAACGATCCACAATGCAGCGGCCACGGCCACTTCGGCCGCAGCCCAGGCCAGTATAAAGCCGGTAACCGTGGGCATGAACAGCCAGGCCAATATGGCGCCGCCTGCCCTGATGGCGGGCTGTACCGCCTCTGCCGCGGTGGCCTTGGCATATTGAAAGCGGAGCCTGAGCAGGCCGGTTGGCGTGGTGCGAATGGACAGTAGAGAGACGATGCAAAAGCCGAAAGCGACCCACAACAGATCATCGGGAAGGGGCAGCCACAATTGTGCGGTCCACACCAGAATGCCCGCTGCTACCGCTCCGAAAACGACCGACAACAGGTCCAGCGCAATGGCAAAACCGGTTGCTTCGCCCGGACCATCTTCGCCCGCGCCCCAGCGCACAACAAATTGCCAGGTTTGGAAATTGGCCAGTCCGGTGACCATTTGGCCCAGCGCAACGATGATGGCGAAATGGCCAAAGCCATCCAGCCCCAATGTTCGTGTGGCCAACGCCAGATAGACCAGGCTGAGCACGGCATTGAAGCCCCGCCCGCCAAGCAGCCAACCCATATTGGTGAACAATCGCCGCATGATCGGGTCCCGTATGGCTAGCCCGCTCGGGCCAGCTCCCTTTTGTTGAGCAATCGCTCGGTCACGGCGAAGGTGCGCTCATTGTCCACATCAACCGCAAATTCGCCGCTGGAAAGAACCAAGATCGACAATTTGAAGCCAAACCTGCGCGAGACTTGTTCGAACAGGCGCTCTTTACTGCCCCAACCGAAATAGAAGCGGATCAAATTCATCAGGCCAAACGCCTTGATGATGCGGCTCGGAAACTTCACGAATTGCCCGCCTTCGCGCATGATTTCAGCGGCGCTCAAGGCCTCTTGCGACCCAATCCAATAGGTGTTGCAATTGGAGTATTCGCCATCGCTGAATTCGTAAAAGCGTTTCTGCCCAACCGGATCGGCGGCCAGCACATCTTCCTTGCGAGCCATTGCGGCGGCGGCCTGCGACCCTGTCGCCAGTGCCTTGTCGACAAATTCGGCATAGCCATCGGCCGTCACCAGACAATTGTCAGCGGTAGTGATCAACAAGGGAAAGCTGGCGCCCTCGGCTCCGCTGATCACGCTATCGACCAGATTGAACTTGCCCTCGCGGAAATGCAGCCTGCCCTGATCGCTCAAGCGTTTGACCAAGGGGATGGAGGCAATCTCGTCGTGTTCATGCGCCACCACATGGATCGCATCGACACGCTCGCAAGCGGCCAGCGCCTCCACCACATGTTCGATCATGGGTTTGCCATGCACAGGCACCACGCATTTTTGCGCGACACCGGCATTTTCTGCCAGCGGATCGAGCACGCCCGAGCGTTTGCCCGCCATGATTAATGCGGTGACCTTCATCGCCGCACCCCTAGACTTATGTGCATTTTTCGCAAGACTTGTCATCGCGCCTCATCGCGTCTTAGGCACGCCGCTATGCGGATAATCTTCAGCAGAAAGGGCTTTGACAGCGCGGCAGGCGGCGGTGCCTCCCCGATTGTCGATGGGCGACCGGTAAGTTTACCGATCCCCGCTGGCACGGCCTCGACCACCAGCTATGGCGCGCTTGGCTTGGGCGATCATGCCGCCAAGGCGAGCCGGGGAAAGTTGGGTGCGGGCGATCTTTGCCACCACGACCCGATGTTTCTTTGGGGTGATTCAGCGACTGCGGAATGCCTGTTTGGGCAATGCGGCGCGGCGCAAACCCATCTCGAACGGCAGGGTGTCGGGATTGGCGATGTGTTTGTATTCTTTGGCTTGTTTCGCGAGCAAATGCCCGATGGATCATGGGGCCAACCCCATCACCGCATATTCGGCTATCTGGAGGTGGAGCAGATCGTCCCTCTGGCCGAGGGCGCGCCCGATGATCTGGTCCAGCTGGGCCACCCGCATGCGCTGGCGATGCATCACAAGAATGACGTTGTCTATCGCGGGCCGGGGCGCACGGCGCGCCATGCCTCAGACCTTTTGCGCCTGACCGTGCCCGAAGGTCCGCCCAGCATCTGGCATCGGCCCAAATGGCTCAAACATGGCGGGCTGAGCTATCATGACAAGCCTGTTCGCTGGCAGCAGCGTGGCCGCTTGCAAAGCGTCGCACGCGGCCAGGAATTTGTTGCCGATATTGGCAGGCGTCAGGCCCCGCGCGATTGGCTGAGCGGGATTATTGCCGAGATCAATAGGTCTTGATCAGGGCGGAGAAATCCTTGCCGCCATTGCCCGCCCCGTTGAAATCTTCATAAAGCGCTGCGGCCCTGGCGCCCATCGGTACGGCACTGTCTGAACTGTCGGCGGCTTCCATCGCCAGCCGCAAATCCTTCAGCATCAATGCGGTGGCAAAGCCGCCCTGATATTCATTGTCTGACGGGCTTTGCGGACCGACACCGGGTACCGGGCAATAGCTGGTCATGGACCAGTTTTGGCCGCTGGATACGCTGGAAATGTCATAGAATGTTTGCGGATCGAGGCCGAGCTTTTCCGCCATTGCAAAGGCTTCGCATGTGCCCGCCATATGGATTGCCAACAGCATGTTGTTGCAGATCTTGGCGGCCTGACCATTGCCCGCATCGCCGGCATGGATCACCGCCTTGCCCATCGCTTCCAACACCGGCTTGGCGCGGGAAAATGCGCTTTGGCTGCCGCCCACCATGAAGGTCAGCGTGCCGCCATTGGCCGCAGCGATACCGCCTGAAACCGGTGCATCGACCATTTCATAGCCTGCGCTTTCTGCCGCGCCGATCACCTCGCGCGCGGTGGCGACATCGATGGTGGAGCAATCGAGAAACACCGCGCCTGCCGGAGCCTTGCCAATCACATCCGCGGAATAGACCGATTTCACAATCGCACCATTGGGCAACATGGATACAACAGCCTCTGCGCCTTCGCATGCCTCTGCGGCGCTGATGAAGGTGGCACAGCCATTGTCCTTGGCGGCCGCCAACGCGTCTTCCGATAGATCGAAGGCGTTCACTTCATGGCCTGCTTTGACCAGATTGGCGGCCATTCCGCCGCCCATATTGCCCAATCCGATAAATGCGATTTTCATGACGTGCTCCAGATACTGAATGAAACCACCGCGCCTAGCGATAGCCAAATCGCAACAAGCATTTGCCAATGTGCTGCGAAGGACTCCAAACTTTTCTTCCATGGGACCCATTGGCCGTTAAGATTTATGGGTCCCGACTGATGCAGAGGCAAAACGCCGCGTTGATGACGGTCGCCCCGATCATTCCACCAGACCGCACCCATGCCGACTGCGGCTAGAGTCATCACAACTCCGACGATTAGGCTCACCGCCCCTTCCACTGGCCTTCGCGCTTCTCGATAAAGGCTTCCATGCCTTCCTTTTTGTCTTCGCTCGCGGTCAGGATCTGGAAGATGCGGCGTTCCACAATCAAGCCCTGATCCAGCGTCATTTCAAAGGCGGAATTGACCATTTCCTTATTCGCGATGGTGGCCATCGGCGGCATAGAGGCGATGGTCGCCGCGGTCTTCAGCGCATCGGCAATCAGATCGGCCTGCGGAACAGAGCGCACGATCAAATTGCTGCGCTCGGCCTCCTCGGCGCTCATCATCCGGCCCGTCAGGCACATTTCCATGCTCTTTGACTTGCCAATTGCGCGGGTTAGACGCTGCGAGCCGCCCATGCCCGGCGCAACGCCCAGCTTGATTTCGGGTTGGCCGAATTTGGCGTTGTCCGATGCAATGATGAAGTCTGCCATCATGGCCAACTCGCACCCGCCGCCCAGCGCGAAGCCGTTCACCGCCGCAATCCAGGGCTTGCGTGTCTTCTTCACGATTTCGCTGGTCCAGGGCGAAAAGAAATCGTCGAGATAGAAATCGGCTGCTGCCTTGTCGCTCATCTCCTTGATGTCGGCACCGGCAGCAAAGGCCTTCTCGCCCGATCCGGTCAGGATCGCGCACAGCTGGCTGTCGTCGGCCTGATAAGCGGCAAAGGCATCGATCAGTTCGGCCAACACGGTAGAGTTGAGCGCGTTCAGCGCCTTGGGCCGATTGATGGTCAGCAGCGTGACGCCCTTGGTGCCCTGCGCATTGGTTTCGACGGTGATTGCTTCATAGGTCATTAAAGGGGTTTCCATTCTTCGTCAGCGGGCAGAGGCGCGAAAATCGCATCGAGCAAATCCTCGGTCACGCCTTCTGGTGTTGCAGGATCCCATTGGGGATCGTTGGTCTTGTCGGTGATGACGGCGCGCACGCCCTCGGCAAAGTCGGGCCGGGTCAACACGCGCGAGGCAATGCGATATTCCATCGCCATATTGTCAGCAAAATCGGCCAATTCCGCACTGGTCGCCAATTGACGCAGCGCTACCTTGCAGGTCTGCGGGCTTTTGGTGCCCAGCGTATCGCGTTCCTTGTTCGACCAATCGCTATCCTCTGCCTCCAGACTGGTGAGAATTTCTTCGTAATCGTCTGAGCCGAAATGCTTGATGATCCGATCCGCATTGCCCTCTATCCGTGCAGCTGGCGGTGTCTCGGACAATTCGCTTAGGATGCCAGCAATCCGGCTTGGATCGGCGGCAATGCGCTCTTTCGCCTCGTCCAATTTGGCCGAGGGGAGGTAATGCGTGGCAAGGCCAGCCCACAGACACTCTGCCCCGTCGAGCCGAGCGCCGGTAAGCGCCAGGAACTGGCCGATCCGTCCGCCCAGGCGCGACAAATACCAGCCACCGCCAACATCCGGGAACAGGCCAATGCCCGTTTCCGGCATCGCAAATCGGGTGTTTTCGGTCGCCACGCGGAATTTGGCAGGTTGGGAAATGCCCACGCCGCCGCCCATGGTGATGCCATCCATGAAAGCCACAATCGGCTTGTCATAGGTGAACATCTGATGGTTGAGTTGATACTCATCATGGAAAAACTTGCGGCCCGATGTGCCGCCATCATTCAGCGCCGAATTGCGCAAAAATGCGATGTCACCGCCTGCACAAAAGCCGCGTCCCTCGGCATGGTCCAGAATGACCGCCTGGACGCTGTCATCATCGGCCCATTGGGTGAGCGCCGCGCTCATCGCGTGGCACATATCCAGCGTCAGCGCATGCAGCGCCTTGGGCCGGTTGAGCGAAATGCGTGCCGCAGCTCCGCCGGTCGAAATCAGAATATCCTGTGTCATTGGCGCAGCAAATCCCTTCCCACGATCATTCGCATGACCTGATTGGTGCCTTCCAAAATGGAGTGGACCCGCAAATCGCGCCAGAACCGCTCGATCGGGTAATCTCTTAAATAGCCATAGCCGCCGAACAATTGCAGCGCATCGTTGACGATCTTGCTGCCATTATCGGTCGCCAGGCGCTTGGCCATGGCGGAAAAGCGCGATTTATCCGGCGCATTCTCGGTCACTTTGACAGCGGCCAGATACAGCAGCGCGCGCGCGGCCTCCAGATCGGTGGCCATATCGGCCAACATAAATTGGGTGTTCTGGAAATCGGCCACAGGCTGGTCGAATTGCTTGCGATCCTTGGTGTAGGCGATGGCTTCATCGAGGCAGCGTTGTGCACCGCCCAGCGAACAGGCACCGATGTTGAGGCGTCCGCCATCGAGGCCCATCATGGCGAAACGAAAGCCTTCGCCCTCGTCACCCACGCGGTTTTCAACCGGAACGCGGGCATCCTCGAAAATGACCTGGGCGGTGGGGGAGGCGTTCCAGCCGAGCTTTTTCTCGGGCGCGCCAAAGCTGACGCCTGGCGTGTCTTTGTCCACCACCAAGCAGCTGACGCCTTTGGTCTTGTGATCGCCCGTGCGGACCATGCAGACATAAACATCGTTCACGCCGCCACCGGAGATGAACTGCTTGGTGCCGTTCAGCACATAGTGATCGCCGTCCAGCTTAGCGCTTGCCTTCAAGGCAGCTGCATCCGATCCGCTGCCCGGTTCGGTCAGGCAATAGCTGGCGATTTTCTCCATGGAGATCAAATCGGGGAGGTATTTGTCCTTTACCCCTTGTCCGCCGAATTGGTCGATCATCCATGCGGCCATATTGTGGATCGAGATAAAGGCGCTGGTGGTGGGGCAGCCATAGGCCATCGCCTCCATAATCAGCGCGGCTTCCAACCGGCCAAGGCCGATTCCGCCCGATTCCTCGGACACGTAAATCGCACCAAAGCCCAGCTCGGCCGTGCTTTTGATCACATCGCGTGGGAAGTGATGCTTCTCGTCCCATTCAGCAGCGTGGGGGGTGATGTTGTCTGCGGTAAACCGCTGCGCCATTTCCTGAATGGCCAGCTGGTCTTCGGTGAGTGAAAATTGTCCTGTCATGACGGCGGCTTTAGCCCGTCCGCGAGCACTAGAAAAGGGTCGCTGGCATAGGAAAAGTGCCAGTGGGGCAAAACGTTTCAGCGGCCATTTGCGCAGGCCTGCTGCAGCCCAAGCCAGTCCTTCGCAAAAACGGTCGGATCAACCTATTTGAAGAAGAACCAGGCGTCCGGGTGATCTTCGGCAATAAGGCCCATCGCCTCGACCGCGGCCTTTTCCTCCGCCTCGGCTTTTCGCTTGCCTGACAGCATATGCAAATGGGTCAGCGACTTTGGCAGGGTGAGCGATGCGGGATCTGTTTCGGTGAACAGCCAGCGCAGGCTTTGCAAATTTGCGCAGTCAGCCAAGCCGGCAATGTCGGTCAGACCGGGGCAATTGTAAAACCACACATGTTCCAGCGCGCGGTTGGCAGCGCCAAACTGCACCTGCTCTAGCTGCTTTTGATCCTGCACGAGCAACCGTCGAAGCGCCGGAAAGCGCTGCATATCACCCATTTGTGACAGTCCGCGCACCTGCGTGCAGGCGAGATCTTGCAACCCGTCCAATTGAATGTCGGCCAGGCTCTTCGTGCCGCCCAGCAGCAGTTTCAAAGCCCGCAAGGATGTCATGGAGTTGATGAAGCCGAGGTCCAAGCTGGCCTTTGGATTGAAAGTAAATTCCTGCAATCCATCCAGCCCGCCCAGCTTGGCAATGTTCTTGTAATGCCCGTCCAGGTACAGCTTCTTGAGCGCGGTAGCACCTTCTAACGGAGCCAAATCCAGCGCCTTGGTTTGCGTTTGTGATAAGGTGAGGCGCGACAATTGCTTGAGCGGAAGTTTTGCCAAAATTGCTTTGTCGGCCAGTTCGAACACACCCAGATGCAAGTGCGAAAGATGTTCTAACTCACCGATGGCTTCCAAATTTTCAGCTTCATAAATGCTGTCGATTGAAACGGATCGAGCTTCGCAAACATCACGCAGACACTTCCCGTCAAAAATGTCGCTGTGATGCCCGTAAAAGCGAACCGTCAGTTTTGCGCCCCATTGGCGGCATAAGGCGTTCAGATGGGCGAGATAGTCTGCGCTGTACACTAGCGGCCATGCCTCCGGATCGCCGCCCCCATTGGAAGGCACAATCGCCAGCTTTTCGCCGATGGGATCGCTGAACTGGACAGTCGCCTCGCCGCCCTGTTTCAGCTCTGTCTCGACCTGATCGAGGTCGAATGCCCAAGTGTTGTCTGATCCGCTCATCAGGAAGCATTACAGGCTGCTCCCCAACAAAATGTCAATCGCCGACGATGGCCTCTGCCTCGATTTCAACTTTCCACTCGGGGCGGCACAGCCATGCAGTGCCTGCCATGGTGGCGGCCGGTTTGGCCCCGCCGAAATAAATCCGATGGACAGCGCCCACCGCATCCTGATCATTGGGATCGGTCAGGAACATGCGCGTGCGCACCACATCTTCGGCCTCTCCGCCAAGATCTTCGATCGCAGCAAGGATCAGATCGCAACACCGTTCTGCCTGAGCAGCAGCATCGCCGGGTGTGGTCGAGCCATCATCTTCCACCGGACCGGTGCCCGCAACCGTGATGCGATTGCCCACGCGAACCGCGCGCGCAAAGCCAAACTTTTCCTCATAGGGAGAGCCCGAAGTTGTGCGGCTGCGGTCTGTCATGCGTAGGGTGCTTACCCCATGGTTGGAATGATGAAGGCGTTGTTACCATCGCCGCCGCCATCGGGCCAGCGCTGGGTGACTTTCTTGACCTTGGTCCAGAACTTCAGCCCCTCGGTGCCATATTGATCGGTGTCTCCAAAGCCGGACCGCTTCCAGCCGCCAAAGCTGTGATAGCTGACCGGAACAGGGATCGGCACATTGATGCCAACCATGCCGACGTTCACACGGGATGCGAATTCGCGCGCTGCATGACCATTGCGGGTGAAGATCGCCACGCCATTGCCATATTGGTGATCGCTGGGCAGACGCACGGCGTCCTCGAAACTTTCTGCCCGCACAATTTGCAGAACGGGTCCAAAAATCTCTTCCTTGTAGCTTTCCATGTCGATGGTGACGTGGTCGATCAAGGTGGGTCCTACGAAGAAGCCTTTCTCATGGCCTTGCAACGTGAATCCTCGTCCATCGACGACGATTTCGCCGCCCTCTTTCTCGGCCGTATCGATCCAGCCTTCAACGCGCGCCTTGTGCTCGGGTGTAACCACCGGGCCGTAATGGGCATCGGGATCGTTGGAGACGCCAACATTCAAAGCATGGATCGCCGGGATCAGCTTCTCCTTCAGACGCTCTGCCGTGTCGTGACCCACGGGGACCACCACCGGCAGTGCCATGCAGCGTTCACCGGCTGAGCCAAAAGCTGCACCCGACAGATCATTGACCACCTGATCCATATCAGCATCGGGCATCACGATACCGTGGTTCTTGGCACCGCCCATGGCCTGGATGCGCTTGCCCGCAGCAACACCGCGCTTGTAAACATAGTGAGCAATGTCCGAGCTTCCCACGAAGCTGACTGCGGCAATGTCCGTGTGATCCAGGATCGCATCGACCATTTCCTTGTCGCCATGGACCACTTGCAGCAGCCCTTCGGGTGCGCCCGCTTCCAGGAACAATTCGGCCAAACGGACAGGAACGCTGGGATCGCGCTCTGATGGCTTGAGGATAAAGGCGTTGCCCGCTGCAATCGCCATGCCGAACATCCACATCGGGATCATGGCGGGGAAGTTGAACGGAGTGATGCCGGCGCCGATGCCCAAGGGCTGGCGCATGGAATAAACATCGATGCCGGGGCCGGCGCCTTGCGTGTATTCACCTTTGAGAACCTGCGGGATGCCGCAGGCATATTCGATCACTTCCAACCCGCGCTGCACATCTCCCTTGGCATCGTCGACGACCTTGCCGTGCTCAGAGCTGAGCAGCTCGGCCAATTCTTGCATGTTGTCTTCGATCAATTCCTTGAACTTGAACATCACGCGCGCGCGTTTTTGTGGGTTGGTTGCGGCCCATTCGGGCTGCACGGCCTTGGCATTGGCGATAGCCTGATCCAGCAAAGCGGCATCGCCCAAGGTAACTTCGGCCTGAACCTCGCCCGTTGAAGGGTTCCAGATCTGATGCTTGCGACCAGCTGGGCTGGTGGCTCCGCCTGCGATAAAGTGATCGATGTGACGCATGATGAAGGTGTCTCCTTGTTGGCGCACACATGGCGCTGACAGGCCCTGCTTGCAAGGGGCCAAACCTTGGCAGATGTGCTAGCCGATGGAGCGCTGCCTTAGCGTTTGGAGGTGCTGGAACGCTCGATCAGGGCAACGGGTGCCAGCCGCGGGTTGGCTTCGGGCATCGGGGACGATTGTGGCTCATCGTCGGGTTGTTCCGGGCTGCCCAGTACTTGCGCCACCAACAGCCGCCCGGCTTCTTCCAGATCGGGCCGGATGGTGGTGAGCGGCGGGTTGGCGTGCTTGGTGGCGGCAATCCCATCATAGCCAACAATCCCGACCTCATCGGGGATGGCAATTCCGCGCTCGCTCAGGGCCTCCAACGCGCCCAAAGCAATGAAATCGCAGGCCGCAAAAATCGAATCATAGCTGCGCCCTTCTTGCTCCAGCCGGGCAATGGCTTCTCGGCCCTGCTCGAACCGGTTGGTTTCGCTCAGGTCACGCATCACATGCGCTTTTCCGCCCAAATCCTTCAGCCGTTCGACAAAGCCTTCATAGCGTTCGTGAAACTGCCTTTGCGACTGCTCGATCGGGCCGAGAAACACCGGATTGCGATAGCCCAAGTTCCACAGATGGTCGGCAGCGATCTTGCCTCCCAATTGGTTGTCCGACCGGACGGACCGGACATCATCGAAAGGCAGGCCCCAGCAAATTGCGCTGTCATCGCCATGCAAAACGGAATCGAAATGCGCCCAGGCCTCCGGGTTTTGGGTGGTGCCGATCACAATCAAGGCGTCGGCGTCGCGTTGCTCGACATAGCGGCCATAGAATTGATCTTCGCTCGCTTGAAATGACACCAGCGTTTCATAGCCCATGGCCGATGCCGCTCGGCACACGCTGCCCAGCAGGACATAGGCAAAGGGGTTTACCTCGCGGGCGCTATCGTCAGCCCTGGTGATTACGACAACTGCAACCACGCCGGTTTGACCGCTGCGCAAGCGCGAGGCGCGCTTGTCTGGAATGTAGTCGAGTTCTTTTGCGGCCAGCAAAACCCGCTCTCTGGTCGGGTCGCTGATGCGGGTTGATCCGGTGAACACACGGCTGACGGTCGACTGGCTTACGCCCGCCTTTTCCGCCACGTCCCAAGCCGTGCTTTTGCGCATTGGGCGCTCCATCATATCTCCCACCTTGCTTGCGCTTTCATGCACAAGCTTTTGTTGTGTGCATATTATGCACAAACGGGTGGCTTGGCAATCGCATGTCGAAACGACTGAGGGCGTGCGGCGCAAACCGCCCAGATCGAGAACTATCTAGGGGTGCACGGCCGCGCGCTTTTGGGTCATGGCCGCCACGCTTTCCATGAATTCAGGCGAGCGCAACTGACCAGCAAAGATAACGCTTTCTGCGGTCATGGTTTCACCAACTTTGTCGGTCTGCGTGCGCAGCAAAGCTTTGGTGTGCCGCATCGCCTGCGGGGCTGCTTGTGCAACAATCGCCGCCAGTGCTTGCGTCTCTACAACAAAGTCATCGTCAGCAAACACGCGCGAGACAAGGCCCATGCGTAGCGCTTCATCAGCGGCAAGGATGCGCCCGGTCATGAACACATCACTGGCATTGGCCAACCCGATTGCCGCAGGAAGCAACAGCGATGACGCTGCCTCCGGCACCAATCCCAGCTTCACAAATGGCGCGGCAAAAGTCGCGCTTTGCGCTGCATAGACCAGATCGCAATGGAGCGTCAGCGTCAGGCCAACGCCGATAGCAGGGCCGTTCACAGCCGCGATCATCGGTTTCTCGCAGTCTTTGATGGCATGGAGAAATTGCACGACCGGCGGCAATTCATCCTTGTCCGTGGCTTGCCGGTTGGCGGACATTGCGAAATCATTCAGATCATTCCCGCTGGTGAAATAATCGCCTTCCCCGATAAACATCAGAGCGCGCGCTTCATCATCGGTGCCATAGGCATTCACGGCATTGGCCATGACGCCATACATTTCCTGCGTCAGTGCGTTCTTCTTGTCCGGCCGCGCCATCGTAATGGTCGTAACGCGATTGGCGTGTTCAATGAGAATTCTATCGGTCATCGGGATGTCCTAGTCAGGGGAAATGCGTTGATGGGCTTTATGGCGTTGCTCAGGCGCCGCGCAAGCTCTCCATATCGATTACAAAGCGATATTTCACATCGCTGGCTTCCATCCGATCATAGGCCGTGTTGACGTCTTGCATACGGATGATTTCGATATCGGGCAGGATCTGCTTCTCGGCACAGAAGTCGAGCATCTCTTGCGTTTCGGCCAGTCCGCCAATGCCCGATCCGGTCAACACTTTGCGCCCCAGCAGCGGCAGCGATGATAGAGGCGGCAATTCGCCGATCACTCCAACCAGCACCTGAACTCCGTCGATCCGCAGCAGATGAAAGAATGGCGTGACATCATGCGGCACGGGAATGGTATTGAGCACCATGTCGAAATAGCCTGCCTTAGCCCGCATAGCGTCCTTGTCCGACGACAGCAGAAAATCATGGGCACCCAGTGCCTCGGCATCGGCGCGCTTGTCTTCTGTCCGGCTGAGCACGGTGACCTCTGCCCCCATGGCCGCAGCCAGTTTCACGCCCATGTGGCCCAGTCCGCCCAGACCTGCGACCGCGACCTTGCTGCCCGGCCCAATTTTCCATGTCCGCAGCGGAGAATAGGTGGTGATGCCCGCGCAGAGCAGCGGCGCAGCCTCGGCCATCGGCATAGCGTCGGGCACTTTCAACACGAACTCGTCCCGGCAGACGATCCGCTCGGAATAGCCGCCGAATGTGGTGGAACCGTCATGCCGGTCGGTGCCATTATAGGTGCCAACCATGCCATCGCGGCAATATTGCTCCAGATCTTGCTCGCAGTGTTTACACTCCATGCAGGCATCAACCATGCAGCCGATCGCCACCCGGTCGCCCACTTTGTGGCGCGTCACATCATCTCCAACGGCTGCGATGGTGCCAACAACCTCATGGCCCGGAACGATTGGATATTTGGCCGACTTCCAATCATTGCGCGAGGCATGCAGGTCCGAATGGCAAATCCCGCAATGGCTGATGTCGATCAGCACATCATTATCGCGCAGGCCTCGCCGAGTGATGTCCATCGGGTGTATCCCGCTGTCCGGGGCTGTCGCGCCATAGGCTTTGGTCGGATATTCATTGGTGGCTGTGGTCATTGATTTTCCCTCGCGGCTTGTTCGTTTCGCAAACGCCTCCGGACAGGCGGCCTGATCGGCCGACGCGCGGTAGCGCTTGCGAAGTCCATCGGCTTCGGTGTCCTTAACCCCTATTACTTGGGCGGCATGCGGATGGCGCCATCCAAGCGGAATTGGTGACCATTGATATAGCTGTTGCGAGCAATCTCGCACACCAATGATCCAAACTCGTCTGCATGGCCCAAGCGTTTGGGGAAGGGAACAGACGCGTTCAACTGGTCCCACACTGCCCGGTTGCGTTCCTTCATGCCCTTGAACAAGGGCGTGTCAAAGATCCCGGGCATGATCGAATTGACCCGAATGCCTAAATTCATCAAATCGCGCGCCATCGGCAGGACCAATCCGTTTACGCCTGCCTTGCAGCTGCCATAGATAACCTGACCGATCTGACCATCCTCTGCCGCGACGCTGGCGGTCAGCGTGATCGACCCGCGCTCTCCATCCTCATTGACCGGATCGGTGTTGGCCATGCCGAGTGCAGACAGGCTGGCGATGCGGTAGCTGGCGACCAGAATGCCTTGGGTGCCGAAGGCATAATCCTCGGTGGAAAGCCGTTTGTAGCTGCCGGTTTCCTTGTCAAAACCCAGCGTCTTGCCGCGGCGGCTGGCCATCGCGCAGTGGACCGTTGCACGTTCTTGGCCATTGGCGGCGCGGGCAGCGGCAAAGCCATCCACAACGGATTGCTCGTCCATAATATCGACATGGTGGAAGGTTCCGCCAATGGCGGCGGCATGGGCCTCGCCGTCTTCGTCATTGATATCAAAGATGGCGACTTTGAGGCCTTGGTCTGACAATGCCTTGGCGCTGGCTTTACCCAGGCCCGATGCGCCACCGGTTACCACAGCCGACATTCCTGCTTCCAATTTCATCCGTCTCGCTCCACTCTCTTTTTGCGATGTAATGCGTCTGTCATGCTGCTATCACATAGAAAAATCGCCTCACCATTTGGAGCATGACCTTGGCCACCACTATGCATCGCCGTCAATTCTTGGGAACCACCGGATCCGCTTTTGCGGCGCTGACAGCCAGCGGCTGCGTGGCCCGGTCGCAAGGTGACGAAACTGTCGCCGCAGCCGATATGGACGGGATCTATGGGCCCTTGGTCAAAGATCGCGATGGCATCCTCGATCTGCCAAAAGGGTTTTCATACCGCGTTGTGTCAAGCTTGGGCGATGCGATGAGCGACGGTGGCACCGTTCCGGACAAGGCCGACGGCATGGGCTGTTTCGATCTGAGCAATGGCAAGATCGCGCTGGTGCGCAATCACGAATTGCTGCCGTGGGACGATATGGGCGGCGAAGTGGACAAGGGCTATGGGCGCAATCCCGATGGCACTTTCATGGCAGGCGGGACAACCAATCTGGTGCTGGATGCAGCAACGCTGGCGGTGGAGAAACAGCACCGCACTTTGGCAGGCACGATCCGCAATTGTTCGGGCGGGGTCACGCCCTGGGGCAGTTGGCTAACCTGCGAAGAGCCTGGTCAGCGCGGGCTGGAATTACCGGCTCACGGCTATGTTTTTGAAGTGCCAGCCGATGCAGAGGGGTTGGTTGATCCGGTTCCGCTTAAAGCGTTGGGCCGCTTTAACCACGAGGCAGCGTGCGTCGATCCGGTGACCGGTATGATCTATGAAACCGAAGATATGGGCGATGGGCTTATCTATCGTTTCACTCCGAGCAAACCGGGCAATTTGCAAGCAGGTGGAAAATTGCAGGCCTTGGCACTGGTGGATGGCACAACCGACAGCCGCAATTGGGACGGCGTGACCATGACAGTGGGCGACCGCCATGAAGTGCGCTGGGTTGATCTCGACGATGTAGAATCGCCCAAAAACGATTTGCGCATGCGCGGCGCTGCCAAGGGTGCTTTGTTGGTCGCCCGGGGCGAGGGCATCCATATGGGCGATGGCGATCTTTATCTGTGCTCGACCAGTGGCGGTGCGGCCAAGCTGGGGCAGATTTTCCGCCTGGTACCAGGACGCGGGGCCAAGCCCGATACGCTGGAGCTGTTCTTTGAAAGCGAAAGCAAAGAGCAATTCAACTATGGTGACAATCTGGTGGTTGCGCCCAATGGCCATCTGATCGTGTGCGAAGATCAATACACTGACGTGGTCGATAACCGCTTGATCGGGATTACGCCGCAAGGGGTGCCTTACCCGTTCGCGCGGCTCAATATTCAGACCGAGCTGGCCGGCGCATGCTTCTCGCCCGATGGCAAGACGCTGTTTGTGAACGCCTATTCGCCGACCAAGACCTTGGCCATCACCGGTCCGTGGGTGGCATAGGCCGATAAAGACCTGCTCAGCGCTATGGACCTGTCTGCTGCCACGCTGCTGACTGTATTCCTGGCTACATTGCTGGCCTCGCAGGGCGGGCGCGATCAAATGCTGGTCGCAAGCCTCTCGCACCGACTGGGCCCAGGCCCCGGGCTGGTGCTGGCCAGTGTCCTAGCGGTGTGCGTCAGCACGGCGGCATGGGGCTGGCTGGGTGTCCAGGCATCTGCAGCCATTGGCGAGGATAACCGATCCACTTTGGTCGGGATTGCGATCATTGTCGCCGCTATTTTGTTGGTTTTGCCAACACGATTGACCCTGCCCAAGGAACCGACCCGGTCGATTGGGGCTATCACTATTGTGCTAATCATGCGGCAAGTGTTCGATGCACCCCGATTGCTGACATTTGCCGGTTTTGCTTATCTCGGCAGCAGCTTCGGCCTAGCCGTCGCGGCCGCAGCTTTGGGCAGTCTATGCGCCTTGGCGCAGGCGATGGTAATGGGCACGAAGGCGGCGCAATGGCCCTATTGGCAGCGCTTGCGGATCGCTCTGGCCATAATGGTTTTGGCCATCATACTCCTGGTGCCGCGATATTGGTCGCTTTGATGGATTGATAATCTAACTTTTCGGCAATCAAGTCATCTTGGGTACATCGCGCCGAATTAGACTACGTATTCCAACAGATTATCGGCCGTTTCATCTATCAGTGTGCGGCCGTTTTGCTATGGATGAAGCATGGTGGATGTGAATTTCATTGAGAATGCGGGGGCCGCAACAATTGCCGATTGGTTGGCGCAGCGATTGCGCCGGCAATTGGCCTTTACCAGCGGAGCGGTGACCTTCACCATGCCGGGTGGTTCGACCCCGTTTCCGATCTTGGCTGAATTGGCCAAATGCGAATTGGACTGGGCGCGGCTGGTGGTGTGGCCGGGCGATGACCGGATTGTACCGGAAGACCACCCCGCCTCCAACACAGGCAAAATCCGCGCAGAGCTTGAGCCGTTGGGCGTCAAGATTGCGGCTCTTTCCCAAGACAAAGCAGTGCCCCATTTCACCATCGCGTGGCTGGGGATGGGCGCGGATGGTCACATCGCGTCTTTGTTTCCCAATACCGATCCGCAGGTCGATGACCCGCAGTCCATTCGCCGTCTGACACCCGATCCTTTACCGCCCGAGGCGCCCTTTGATCGGATCACGCTGACCATGCCGGCGCTGCTCAATTCCGACGAATTGATGTTCGTCATTAACGGGGCAGACAAACGCGCGGTTATGGAGGGCGCGTTAAATGGCGAGCATGATCTGCCAATCGCTCGCCTGCTCGGCCGCGCGACCCAGCCCGTAACGTGCTTTTGCTGATAGAGCGCCTTTTACCTGCAGCACTTCACCGGGCATTACTGCCGATCGCTCATAGTGTCCGCCACAGATGGCGCTCGATCAGAAAGGCGCCATTGGTTGGCTGTCAGGTTGTGATCGGGGATCGATCGGGTGCGATTGTGCTGCTGCGTCATTCCTATGGCCCGAAAGTTTGGGCGTTACCGGGCGGTGGGGTGGCCAAGGGCGAATTGCCCGACGATGCTGCCCGCAGAGAAATGGCCGAGGAACTTGGGCTGACAATCGGGCCGATCGATCATGTCGCGGTATTGGAGGATATTGTTTCCGGCTCGCCGCACAGCGTGCATATCTTCCGGGTTGTGACTGACCAAATGGTCAAACCTGATCGGCGCGAAGTGGTTGAGGCCCGCCTGTTCGACCGGGACGCATTGCCGGCAAACCTCAGCCAGCGAACGGCGCAATGTCTGGCGTTGTGGCGAGACAACCAATCCGCCCAGAATACCTCAGAACCTGATTGACCCGAGCGGGCCTGTGGCCGCTCTAAAGTAGCGAAAGCTGTCCATCTTCACGTTTTGGCTTGGGCTCGCTGTCTCCTTCAAGATTGGACAGGGTCAGGCCCATCAGGCGAATAGGCTTGGGCAGCGGCACCACTTCGGCCAGCAGAGCGCGGCTGACCTCGGCAAATTCATCCCTGTCCGCAACATTGCTGGTCAGTGATTTTGACCGGGTCATGTTCTTGAAGTCATTAAACTTCATTTTCAGCGTGATGGTGCGTCCCTTTGCTTGGGAGCGCTCAATCCGCTCCCACACAATATCGATGATGTTCTCCAGCGTTTCGCGCAGCATCGCACCCGACGAGATATCTTCGCTGAAGGTGCGCTCGCCGCCCACAGATTTGCGTGTCCGATGGGCGCTGACTTGGCGCAGATCAATCCCGCGCGCGGCCCGGTAAAGATAGCCTGCCATGCTGCCAAAATTGGCCCGCAGAAAATCGATATCCTTGGCTGCCAGATCGGCTCCTGTGGCAATGCCCAACCGCTTCATCTTCTCTTCGGCCTTGGGGCCAACCCCGTGAAAGCGTCGGATCGGCAGTGTCGCGACAAAATCAGCCCCTTGGCCGGGCCGGATCACGCAAACGCCGTCGGGCTTGTTCTGATCGCTGGCGATTTTGGCCAGGAATTTGTTGTAAGACACACCGGCGCTGGCCGTCAGCCCGGTTTTTACGCGGATTTCTTGCCGGATCAGATCGGCTATACGCGTGGCCGATCCAATGCCCAGCAAATCATCGGTCACATCCAGATAGGCCTCGTCCAAACTCAGCGGCTCGACATGCGGCGTGTAATGCTCAAACACTCTGCGGATCTGGCGGCTGGCTTCCTTATAGGCATCAAAGCGGTGCCGTACGAAAATCAGATCGGGGCATAGTCTTTTGGCCGTGACCGAGGGCATAGCGCTGCGCACACCGAATTTGCGGGCTTCGTAACTGGCGGCGGCCACCACGCCGCGCCCACCAGCGCCGCCAACCGCCACCGGCTTTCCTCGCAAAGCGGGATCGTCACGCTGTTCAACGCTGGCAAAGAAGGCGTCCATATCGACATGGATGATCTTGCGCAGACCGCTCGCCTGGCTCGGCGCATCTTCCTGGCCATCTTCACCCATCAGCGAGGCATTGTGATCGCGATCTTGCGTCATAGCTGGCACCTTAGGCCTGCCCGCTGTGCAGCGAAAGCACGCGAACCGGAAAATGTGGCACTTATCAAAATGCCGCTTCCCTTAATCCGAATATGCGCGCAAGAGCGCTCGAATGAGTGTCGATAATCCCACCAAAACAGGCCAATTGGGCGAGCGTGAACTTGTCACGCTGATGGCCCTGTTGATGAGCCTGCAGGCATTCGGGATTGACTCGATGCTGCCTGCGCTTGGCGTGATGGCTGATGAATTGGGCGCGGCTGGTAATGACCGGCAATACGTCATCAGCAGCTATTTTCTGGGTGCGGGACTTGGCGCGTTTTTCCCCGGGGCCTTTGCCGACAAATTCGGCCGGCGTCCGGTGCTGTTCGTGGGCCTTGCGTCCTATATAGTCCTGGCTTTGGCTTGTGCGGTGGTGACCGATTTTTGGTGGTTGATCGGGTTGCGCTTTATCCAAGGTGTTGCCTGTGCAGGCCTCAGCGTGGTGCCTGCTGCCATCGTGCGCGACCATGTTGGCGGTGACCGGATGGCAAGGCTGATGAGCCTGATCATGATGGTGTTTCTGATCGTCCCCATCATCGCCCCAGCAATTGGGCAATTGATCTTGATGGTGGCTGATTGGCGCGGGATTTTCGTGGCGATGGCGATCATGGGATTGGCCGTAGCCTTGTGGGTCTGGCTGCGCTTGCCCGAAACGCTGACCGCGGCGAACGAACAGGATATTCGCCCGATTACCATCCTGCGCAATATGAGAGAGGCGCTCGCCAAGCGTGAATCGGTGGGATACGTCATCGGCAGCGCGCTGGTGTTTGGCAGCCTGTTCGGTTTCCTCAATTCCTCGCAGCAATTGATCGCCGAAAGCTTTGGCGCGGGCGATTACTTCGCGCTCATCTTTGGCGCGTCGATCATCGGCATGGTGTTGGCCAATTTCCTGAACTCGCGGATCGTTGAGAAATACGGCGCCCGCCGGGTCGGCCATGCTGCGCTGATCGGGTTCTTGTTTGTCAGCCTGGCGCAATTGTGGTCGGCCAGCACGGGTGAGCAAACGCTGTATGAATTTGTCCCACTGCTCAGCCTGTCGATGGCGATGCTGGGCTTTGTCGGGGCCAATTTCAGCTCTGTCGCGATGCAACCTTTTCAACATATTGCGGGCGCAGCATCGTCGATCCAAACTAGCATCCGCATGACAACAGGTGCGGTGATGGGCGCGCTGATCGGGCAGGCCTATGATGGCACCGCAGGCCCCTTGGCGGCCGCCATGGTGGTGTGCTCATGCCTTGGGCTGGTGTGCGTTTTGTTCAGCGAGCGTGGCAAGCTGTTCCGGGCACCGGGCGCTGCGCGGCGCTATATGCAGATGCACAAGAATTATTGAAATGTGAGGGTGGTCAAGCCTCCGCGCTGAGACTCCTCCACGCCAATTCCGCAAATTCGCATAGTAACGGCCGTGTATCGCGCGGGTCGATAATATCCTCGACATTATAGCGTTCTGCGCTGCGGAAGGGTGATGTCACCTTGTCCAGCCGGGCCTTGATCTCGGCCAAAGTTGCGGCGGGGTCATCAGAGGCTTCGATGTCCGATTTATAGGCAACTTCCAGCCCGCCCGCGATGGGTAGGCTGCCCCAATCACCACTCGGCCAGCAATAGCGATATTGGAATCGTTCGGCATTGCTCATCGCGCTGCCGGCAATGCCATAGGCGCGGCGCATGACAATGCTGGCGAGCGGCACCGTCGCCTTGTAAATCGCGTTCATCGCCTGAACGCCATAGCGGATCGTGCCCGCCATCTCTGCCTCGCGCCCGATCATAAAGCCGGGATTGTCGACCAGATGGACGACGGGCAGACGGAACTGGTCAGCCAATTTGACGAACCGCTCAACCTTCTCGCTGGTCTTGGCCTCCCAAGACCCGCCCAGATAGCTGGGATCGCTGGCAATCACGGCGACGGGATAGCCATCCAATCGGGCCAGAGCGGTGATCGCGGCGCGGCCCCAATTCTTGCCGATTTCAAACACCGTGCCCTTGTCCAGGATCATATCCATCGCCCGGCGCATGGAATAGACCTGCTTGTCCTCGCGCGGGACCAGGCTGAGCAAGGCTTCCTCGCGCCGGTCCACTGGATCGTGGCTGTCGGCGCGCCGTGCCAATTGGCCGACATGTTCGGGCATGAAAGATAGGAAATGGCGTGCGCGGGCAAAGGCCTCGGCTTCGCTGGCCACCTCGTCATCCACCACGCCATTGCGGGTGTGAATATCCGATCCGCCCAAATCTTCCTTGGCCTGTTGATGGTCGTCAGCGCTCTTATAACTTGCGCCCAAGCCATCCACCACGGCCGGTCCAGCGGCAAAGATCTGGCTTAGGCCGCGCACCATGATGGAATAGTGGCTCGCCACGGTGCGCGCTGCACCCAGACCCGCTGTTGGGCCGAGCGCCAGCGCGACGACCGGTACGGTGTCGAGATTTTCGACCACATCACCCCAGCCGGGCACAGCAGGAATATAGGTCGCGCCGATCTGCTCCAGCGTTTTGACGCTGCCGCCGCCGCCGGTCCCGTCGATCATGCGGATGAGGGGCAATTTCAGCTCATGCGCCATCTTCTCGGCTTGAACCATCTTGCGGCTGATCCCGGCATCTGCCGCCCCTCCGCGAATGGTAAAATCGTCTGCCGTGGCAACCACGGGGCGCCCGTTTACGGTGGCTTTGCCGAACAGGAAGGGGGCAGGCGTTACGCCGGCCAGATCGCCATTTTCATCGTAATGCCCATGGCCTGCGATCTTGCCGATCTCGCGAAAGCTCCCTTCGTCACAGATCGCCGCAAGTCGTGCGCGAGCATCCATCTTGCCGCGTCCATGCTGGCGCGAAACCTTTGCCTCGCCGCCCATCTGGTCGGCCATGGCTTCGCGTTGGCGCAGCTCTTCGAGTTCCCGAGACCAGCTCAATATCCACTCCCGTCATGCTGAACTTGTTTCAGCATCCATTCTTCAATCTCTTACAAAGTGCATGGGGCGAAATGGACCCTGAAACAAGTTCAGGGTGACGAAATATCTATTCTGGATCTGGCTCCACCACACACAACACCGCCTCGACCTGCACTTGGCCGCCTTCTGATGCCTTGAGTTCCGTTACTGTCCCATCAAAGGGCGCGGTGAGCGCATGCTCCATCTTCATCGCCTCAAGCACCATGAGCCGCTGACCTGCGGTGACCGCATCGCCTTCTGCCACATCGACCGCGATGACCTTGCCGGGCATGGGCGCGAGGATCGCTCCGTCGGCGGCGGAATGGTGGCCTCCTTCAGCTCGGGGAAGCGACAGAACGATGACATCGCCTTCGATTTGCACGAATTGGTGGCCGGGTTCATCGATGGGAGCAAAGCCGTGCTCATAGTGTTGCCCCTCAGGTGTCGGCTGATACTCGAATTCGCGGACTTCACCATCAACTGCGAGCCGCATCGTGGTTTGCCTAGGGGCGTTGAGCCGGAACGGGCCGATCCCATTGACGACGTCATCGAAGTCGCTGGCGTCGCGCAATAGCCATGCAGCCGCATCGCTGAGTACGCGGTCCGAGGGGATAGGCCTTGCTGTCAATTCAACGAATTTGCGAGCAATCAGGCCGGTATCCAGATTGGCAGCGCTGACATCTGGATCGCGCAGCAGGCGAACCAAGAAGCCTTTGTTAGTCTTGACTGGCCAAACGACAGCGGATTCGAGTTTTTCGACGAGCGCGCCCAATGCATCAGGGCGACTGACCTCATGAACGATCATTTTGGCGATCATAGGATCGTAGAAAGGTGAGACCTCGCTACCTTGAACAACGCCGGTATCGGTGCGGCCCTCATATTCGTAAAGGTCAAGACTATCGAGCCGCCCGATGCTGGGAAGAAAACCGGAGGTCGGATCCTCCGCATAGAGCCGCGCTTCGATGGCCCAACCATTGATGGATAGTTCTTCCTGCTTGAGTGGGATCGGCTCGCCGCTGGCCACGCGCAGTTGCCATTCGACCAGATCGACCCCGGTGATTTCCTCGGTCACTGGATGCTCGACCTGAAGCCGTGTGTTCATCTCCATGAAGAAGATGCGGTCGGCGCGCAGGCCTTCGCTGGCATCGGCGATAAATTCGATCGTGCCCGCGCCTTCGTAATCAACCGCCTTGGCGGCGCGCACAGCGGCAGCGCAGATGTCTTCGCGGGTGGCCTCGTCCATGCCGGGTGCGGGGGCTTCCTCGATCACCTTCTGGTGGCGGCGTTGCAGCGAACAATCGCGTTCGAACAAATGCACCACATTGCCGTGGCTGTCGCCGAACACCTGCACTTCGATATGGCGGGGCGAAGTGATCCACTTCTCCAGCAGCACTTCGTCATTGGAGAAGCTCGCTTTGGCCTCGCGCTTGCAACTTTCCAGATCGGCTTCGAAATTCTCAGGCGCATCGACCTTGCGCATGCCCTTACCGCCGCCGCCCGCGACCGCCTTGATCAGCACAGGATAGCCGATTGCGTCGGCTTCTTTTTTCAGCCGCTCGACCGACTGGTCTTCGCCCAGATAGCCGGGAGTGACCGGCACGCCCGCATCCATCATCAACTGCTTGGCAGCGTCCTTCAGACCCATGGCGCGGATGCTGTCCGGCTTGGGCCCAACCCAGATCAGCCCGGCATTGATCACAGCCTGCGCAAAATCGGCGTTTTCTGACAGAAAGCCATAGCCGGGATGGATCGCCTCTGCGCCAGTGTCTTTGGCCGCAGCGATGATCTTTTCGCCTACCAGATAGCTTTCAGCGGCGGGCGAGGGGCCGATATGCACCGCCTCGTCAGCGGATCGCACATGCAGCGCCTTGGCATCAGCATCGGAATAGACCGCCACCGTCGCCACGCCCATGTCGCGAGCGGTGCGAATGATGCGGCAGGCGATTTCGCCGCGGTTTGCGATGAGGAGCTTCTTGATCATGTGTTTGGATTAGAGCCCCTTGGCAAAAAAGAAAACCGTTCCTTCAACGTCATCCCGGCCAACGAGCCAGGATCCCGCTCACCTCGCTTCTGCCGCCAAAAGCGGGACCCCGGATCAAGTCCGGGGTGACGACACACTATTGATCCAAGTCGCTTCGCCGCCAGCGCGGCATTTCATCGGGCACCTGCGGGTTGTTCACGATCGCCTCGAAGAACGCAGCTGCCACATGCCCCAGCTTTTGCAGCTTGGATGTGTAGACGCGGTGGTCCCACGCGGTGGTGCCCTTGGCCTTCACCTCGCGCCCGATGGCGGTGTAAATGCGTGCAGCACTCAGGATGGCCCAACGGCTGCGGAAGGGCAGGCGGGCAGCGCCCAGGCGCGAGGCCGCCCCATGTTGCTCCATCATGGCGACCAGCTTGGCAGCCATATCGGCCAATTCCTGCCGGTGGTGCGGCTTGGTGTGCTGGCCAGGCTCGATATCTTCTTCGACCAGCCATTCCATCGGCAGATAGCAGCGTCCGGCGGCGTCATCCTCCACCACATCGCGAGCGATATTGGCCAGTTGAAAGGCCAGCCCCAGATCGCATGCCCGATCAAGAGTGTCGCCATCATTGCGGCTGACACCCATAACCAGCGCCATCATCACGCCCACAGCGCCTGCTACATGCCAGCAATATTGCATCAAATCGGCGTCTGTCCGTGGGCGCCAGTCTTGTGCGTCCAGTTCAAAACCGGCGATCACCGCATCGGCATCGTCCATCGACAGACCCACTTCGGATGCAACCAGTCCGAACGCATCAAAGGCCGGATCGGCAGTAGGCTGACCATCCAGGGCAGCCTGCGTCAAAACGCGGATATGCTTTACCCGGTCGGCAATGTCCGTCTGATCACCCAATTCTCCGCCCAATTCCTGCGCATCGGCCAGATCATCGCAGCGCCGACACCATGCATACAGTAGCCACACCCGCTCGCGCGTTTTGCGGTCGAACAAACGGCTGGCGGCTGAAAAGCTTTTCGAACCATTGGCGATGGCCAGGCGGCTTTTTTCAACCAAGGGTGCGCGGTTGCGCATGCCGCCCGGCTCGCGGATCGTTTCGCGGACAAATTGCGAAGGCGCTAAGGGGCGATCTCTCGTCATGTTCGTCCACGGGCGTGGGTTGGTATGATCTGGAGACGAAAAGTGATCACAAATCATCCGCTTTCATGCGGAAGATCGGCGTGTGCGGCTCATACATTTTCATCTTGTCGATCAATTGCGTCAGGCTTTCGGCGGCAATCAGGATATTCTGATGGGCCGGACGGACAAAGCCGACTTCTGACATTTTGGCGTTGAAGGAGATCAGATCGTCATAGAAGCCAAAGGCGTTGAGCAGTCCCACCGGTTTTGAATGGTAACCCAATTGGGCCCAGCTCATCGCTTCCCACAATTCGTCCATCGTGCCGACGCCGCCTGGAATGGTGATGAAGCCATCCGATAAATCGGTGAAGCGCTGCTTGCGTTCGTGCATTCCGCTGACCGTGATCAGTTCGTCACAGTTCTGATTGGCGACCTCTGAATTGACCAAAGCATCTGGGATCACGCCAATCACTTCGCCGCCAGCCTGTTTGGCCCCATTGGCCACCGCGCCCATCAGGCCCAGCCGTCCACCGCCATAGACCACGCCGATATTGCGCCGAGCCAGGCCTTCGCCCACTTGCCGCGCCAGTTCGATATAGCGCGGGTCTTCGGGCGTTGCCGAACCACAATATACAGCGAGACGTTTCACTCAGGCTTCTCCACTTTCAAATCGTCCAGCATAAGTCCGGCGGTCGCTTTGGCGCTGCCGACCACGCCGGGAATGCCAGCGCCGGGATGCGTTCCGGCACCCACCAGATAAAAATTGCTGATCTCGTCATCGCGGTTGTGGCCGCGGAACCATGCGCTTTGCGTCAACAGCGGTTCAAGGCTGAAGGCGCTGCCCAGATGCGCGTTGAGATCGGTCGAGAAATCTTTGGGAGCGTAATGGAATTTGGTCACGATCCGGTCATGAATATCGGGGATCAGGCGCCGTCCGATCTCGTCCAGAATGCGTTTTTCCAAAATCGGGCCAACTTCGTCCCAATCGACCGTCAGTTTGCCCATATGGGCGACCGGCACCAAGGCATAAAACGTGCTCTTGCCGGCCGGAGCCATGCTGGGATCGGTCACTGTCGGGTGGTGCAGATAGATGCTGAAATCCTGCGGCAGGATGCCGTGATCGTAAATATCTTCCAGCAAACCTTTATAGCGCGGCCCGAACAAGATCATGTGATGGGCAATTCCGGGCCAAGTCCCTTCTAGGCCAAAATGCACCACAAACAGGCCAGGGCTAAAACTCTTTTTGGACAGAGCCTTGGCATAGTCCTTACCGCGTTTAGTCTCGCCCAACAGGTCGCGATAGGAATGCATGATGTCCGCATTGGACGCGACCGCGTCAAAACGTTGCTTGAACCCGCTTTCGGTTTCCACCTCTGTCACGCGCGTGCCCATAGTGTGCACTTGTGTGACTGCATCGCCCACCCGCATGGTGCCGCCCAGCCGCTCAAAATGGCGCACCATTGCCGCGATCAGGCGGTTGGTGCCGCCGCGCGTCCACCACACGCCGCCATCTTTTTCCAGCTTGTGGATCAGCGCATAAATCGCGCTGGTTTTCATCGGGTTGCCGCCCACCAACAGCGTGTGAAAGCTCAGCGCCTCGCGCAGTTTCTCGCTTTTTACAAAGCTGGAAACCATCGAATAGACGCTGCGCCAGGCTTGCTTTTTCGCAAGCGCGGGGGCGGCTTTCAGCATACTTTTGAAGTTCAGGAACGGGACATGGCCCAGCTTGACATAGCCTTCTTCATAAACGCCTGCGGCATATTCCAGAAAGCTGTTGTACCCGGCGATGTCGACCGGATCGAGCTTGGCGATCTCGGCCTCCAGGCTTGCCTGATCGTTGGAGTAATCGAAATTGGTGCCATCGGGCCAATTGAGCCGATAGAACGGCATAACCTTCATCAGCTCAACGTCTTGGGCCATGTCGTGCCCGCTCAGCTGCCACAATTCTTCCAGGCAGGGCGGATCGGTGATGACGGTTGGCCCGCCATCAAATGTAAAGCCGTCCTTTTCCCAGAAATAGGCGCGGCCACCGGGCTTGTCGCGCGATTCAATGACGGTTGTCGCAATGCCGGCCGATTGCAGCCGAATGGCCAATGCCATGCCGCCAAAGCCGGATCCAATTACGCAGGCCCTGCGTCCTTCATAGCGAGCCTTATCGACCGCTGGGATAGCGCTGGCTTTGGGCGGGGTCAGGCCCAGATCCAAGGTGGTGTCGGCGCTCATCAATGTTTCTCCGTCGTCAGGGGGTCGCCGGGGGTGGCGAGCGCACGCATGGCACGCGGAATAGATACGGGCGGCTTGCCGCACAAGATGCGAAATTTGTCGAGTGTGGTTGATTGCGCTGCATAGAACCGCTCGATCAGCACTTCTGGCAGGCGATAGAAGCGTTGGAAGATGGTCACTCTGCGGTCTGGCTGCGCAGCCCCGAACAGCATCCGGCCCAGCACTCTGTAAATACCGGTCTTACGCCAGTGCGTGCGTGCACGCGCTTCCACAAAAGCCGCCAATTGCGGCCCTGACAGATCGGGCTGAGTGGCAATTGCCAAAGCGGTTTGGACGGCGATGGGGACGGTATAGCTGGTCAGCGGATGGGCAAAGCCTCCGCGCGCACCGGCGATGGCAACGCCCTCTATCCGCAACTCGTCCAAATAGGCGCCAAAGTCGCCTCCCGTGATCACTGGCAGCAGGCCTGCCTCATCGCCGATCACTTGCCCGCTCCACCCCTTATCCTGGCGATAGGCGGAAATCCGTGCTGCCAGCATGTCGCGGTCCATGCGCGGCTGGTCAGCGTAATAGGTGTCTTCAATGAACAGTTCGTCAGCGGCCACGGGCAGGACATAGACGAAGCGGTAAGCCGCCCCATTGCCATGCGGTGCCAATTGATCGACGCCCGCGTCCATGATGGTCGGACGGTCGATGCCATGCGGGCTATCCAGGCGGAAATGTTGTCCGCGAAAGATTTGCCAGCCGCCCTGCAAATGCGCCGAGGGTTCAAAGGGTCGGCAGTCGATCACCGCATTTGCATTGATCCGGTCACCGCCAGACAGAGACACACCACCCGCATCCAAAGCGGTGGCAGCACTGTTCAGCAGCACGCTTTCGGGCGGCAGAATTTCCATCAAAGTGGTATGGAATTCTGCGCTGGACAAAGAGCAATAACCGCTTTCCAGCGTGCGGCGATATTGGGGAAAATTGACGTCATAGCCTGAACGCCATTCGGTTCGTGCAAAGGGTTCCATCAAGGCACGGCCCGGCTGGTCAAAATCGGATTCAAACCAGCTCCAGCGATGATTGCCGCCCAGGCTCGGGCCTTGCTCGATCAGGGCCAGTTTCAGATCGGGCCGCTGGCGAAACAGGGCAAGCGCAATCAAGCCGCCGGCCAAGCCGCCGCCCACAATTGCCACATCCACTTCGCGCCCGTTCATAGGACTGCGGCCCTAGGCCAGCGCGCCATCTGGGGCAATCACCTTCGCGGGCCGAGTTGCACTTGCCTATTGCGGAGCATCTGGTTCATGATCGAGCATACAATTGGGAGAGAGCTTGATGAAATTGCGTTCTATGCTTGCCGGCTTTGCAGGGGGGGTGGCGCTGCTGGCCACGCCAGTCATGGCTGAAACCATTACCATTCATGCTGGTTCGGTTGTGGCCGATGCAGACAGTGCGCCCAGCGGCCCGGCAACAATTGTGGTGACCGATGGCAAGGTTATAGAAATATTGGACGGTTGGGCCTTGGTCGACGGATCAAGTCAGACTGTCGACTTGACCGAGCAGACCGTGGCGCCAGGTTTGATCGATTTGCACACCCATCTGTCGGGTGATCCCAGCGGCGAATATTGGCGCTCCACAGTAACGCCGCCGGAATATTATACATTGATTGCGGCCAAGAATGCCCGACTGACAGCGCTGGCAGGCTTTACAACGGTGCGCGATGTGGGTTCTCGCAGCGATCAGGTAGCGCAATCCTTGCGGCAGGCAACACGGGAGGGTTTGGTCCCGGGGCCACGGGTTGTTACCTCGGCCCAGACCATCGCCATTCTGGGCGGGCATGGTGACAAGACGTCGCGTTTCCTCAAACATGTGGGGGATGCGCTCGGCACGGATTTCACCTGCACCGGCGCGGTTGAATGCGCGGAAAAAGTGCGCCTTGCGTCAAAATATGGTGCTGATCTGATCAAGATCACAGCCACCGGCGGCGTTCTGAGCCAGCAAGGCCGTGGGTTGGAAGCGCATTTCTCGCCAGTCGAGATGAAAGCGATTGTCGATACTGCGACCTCGCTTGGGCTCAAAGTTGCCGCCCATGCGCATGGCGCTCGAGGTATCGAAGAAGCGGCCCGGGCGGGCGTTCAGACGATTGAGCATGGCACCTATATCGACGAGCAGGCAGCCAAGGTGATGCGCGAGAACGGGACAGTGCTGGTCCCGACCTTAATGGCCTTCCAAGGGATCAAGACAAACCTTGGAACCGGCTTTTATACCCCGGTGGTCGAGGACAAGGTGCGCGCGGTTGGGCCCTATGCAGAAAGCATTGTGGAACGGGCCCGCAAATGGGGCGTGAAGATCGCTTTCGGTACCGATGCTGGCGTATTCCCGCACGGCCAAAATGCCGACGAATTTGCGCTGATGCGTAAGGGCGGGATGAGTGATCAAGAGGCCTTTGCCAGCGCCACAACAATCGCGGCACAGGTGCTGGGGCTTGAGGGCGAAATTGGCCGGATTGCGCCGGGATATTCCGCTGATCTGATCGCGGTGGGCGGCAACCCGCAAGATGATGTGACAGTGTTGGAGGATGTTTCCTGGGTGATGGCGCGCGGCCGTGTAATCAACTGATCCACTTGGGGGGGCATTGCATGAACAGGGGCACCTGCTCGGTTTGCTCGGCCTGACCAGTTGGACTGGACGCATGCCTTAAGCATTTGTATCAAATGCCTATGCGAACATCACTTCTATCCGCCGCTGCGGCGATTGTAACGATTGGGCTGGCATCAAGCGGCGCTGTTTCTGCACAAGAGGCGCCCGCCAATCCGGTCCCACAAACACAGACGGCCCAAGCGCCCGCTCAAACGCAGTCTGCCCAGGGTGATCCGATTGATCGGGCGACCTTCATCAGACAGATGGATGCCGAGTTTGCCCGGCTCGATCTGGATGGCAGCGGCTTTGTTGTGCCGGAAGAGATCATCGAGAGCCAACGCCGCTCTGCCCGGACCGAGGCACTACGTCAGAACCAGATTGTGTTCGGACAGCTGGATGCCAATGCCGATGGCGTGCTGACCCCGCAGGAATTCGCTACCTTGGCCAATCCTGATGCGATCCCGGTTGATGCATCGCCGCTGATGTCTCAATTCGATAGCGACAAGGATCAGGTGATCACCTTGGTCGAATATCGCATCGCCACCCAGTCCAATTTTGACCGGATCGATACCGATCGCGATGGCGTTGTGACCCCGGTAGAAATGCGCGCGGCGGGCATTTCTCCCTGAGGCACAATCATTTTTGGTTTAGAACTCCCCGGCGATGCCAGCGCGCACCGCGGTTGAATTGCCGCCCGCATAAGAAACCCCTGCGGTCAGCGCAAAGTCACCATCCAGTCGGTGCATTACGCCGGCAGAGAATCCAACCTCACCGCGATAAGCCGCAACATTGCTGGCATAGCTCGTCTTGCCCGCTTCGCTGGGGAAGTGCGGATTGGCCTGTGCCGCGATGGAGGCGATGCCGCGTTGGGCGTCTCGGTCCATCGTGTTTGTTAGTTCAAACAAGCTATCCACCCGGCCTTCCAATGCGGCGAATTGAGCATCGGATACGGCCGCCAATTGGCGCAGATTGTTGTTCACGCTGGCAACCGCCTGAGCGCTGGCCAGAGCAGAGCCCTTGCCCAAGGTGCCATTACCATCGACGGTTACAGCAAACAGATCACCCGATTGCGCAGCGGTAGAGGCATCGATATCGCCCACCCGAACCGAGCTACCGGTACCGCCCAATGTCAGCTGATCATTGGCCGTTGTGCTTGCTCCGTCGCCAATTGCGGTGGAATTGGCAAAGGCTGCTGTCGCGCCTGCCCCCACTGCTGTCGCGCGTACCGCGCTGGCGATGGCTTCGGCGCCCACCGTTGTGGTTCGGTTGGCGGTAGAACTTGCACCCTGGCCGACGGCGGTGGCAAGGTTGCCATCGGTCAACGCGGTGTTACCCACGGCAGTTGCACCAAAGCCGCTTGCATCGGCCGAACGTCCGAAGGCAGAGGACGCCGTCCCGCGAGCACGGGAGAGGTAGCCGGCTGCAGTCCCACTGGTCCCACCTGCAGTTACAAGCGCGCCATTACCAAACGCCGAAGCATTGTCAGCTTGAGCACTGGCATCCTGACCAATTGCAGATGAACCCGCGCCAGAGGCATTGGAACCAACACCAAACGCAGACGCGTTAGCGCCACTGGCCGTAGTACCAGACCTAATCGCAATAGCGTTATTTGAAGCGGCCCCGACGTTGGCATTACCGCCGATCGCAATCGCGCCGTCCGATAGAGAATCAGCACCATCGCCTAGGGCAATCGCATCAATACCGGTTGCTTGGTTGAAACGACCAATCGCAATAGCACCAACTGCCGTGGCATCGCTGGACCCGCCAAGCGCAATCGAATTATTTGCACTCGCCTGTGCGTCAAATCCCAATGCCACTGAGGCGTTGCCCAAGGCCCCCGAATCCACGCCAATTGCGGTAGACGATGAGCCGGTCGCTTGTGCACCTAGTCCGGCGCCTGCTCCGGATGCCAAGCCATCACCGCCGATTGCAATGGACTGGAAACCTGCATCAGAATCTTCACCGATGGCGATAGCATCGGTTGAACTGGCAGATGCAAATGCCCCAACAGCGATGGCATCAGCACCGATTGCATTGGAAATATGGCCAATTGCAATGCCACCTTCACCTTCGACCTTCGCCATATAGCCAACGGCTACCGAGGCGAATTCACGAGCAAATGCTTGTGTACCAAGGGCGGTTGCTCTGCTCCCTCTTGCAGCGCTGTACGTTCCTACCGCAACGGTATCGTCCCCTGAAGCTTCTGCGAATGCTCCGACAGCGATAGCAAAGATTGAGGTAGCCTTTGCAGCATAGCCAACTGCGGTGGATTCGGGAGAGCTCGAGTTGGAAATCGTTCCGCATTCGGTGCTCCGCGTGCCGGCTCCCGTGTTACAAGAAGGGGTGCCGTCAGCCATCGCTGGCGTGGCAAAAAGCGCCGCCGCTGCAATCGCTGACGTAGTAGAGCCCGCCAAAATGAGCGCGCGATTGGAAATTTTCGAGAATACCATTGTTTACCTCCCAAAAACCCACGGGAGCACACAATGGGCATGGTCACGCGGCCTGGCATAATTGCCGTAATGGATCGTGACCTTACAATTGGGCACTTTTGGTGCCTTATCGCTGCAATACTGAACCAAAGTTACAGTCAGGTCTGACAGAAATTGCCGCCACCAGCTCATATTGCCAAGCGCCTCGATGCCTATCGGATGGGTGACGAGGTGTGCAAATCCAAGGTGATGGGGCGGTGCGGCAATATGGTAACAATGCCGAACCGATCGCCAACAACGGGCGTATGCTGGCGCGTGGCGAAGCTGCAACGTAACCTTTGGCCAATGCCGCACGAACTGGTTACAATATGTTCGACAGAAAACGGGGAATGAAACAATGGAAATCTCACTGAAACGCACGGTCCAGGTGATCGCTGCAATGCTGATCCTGGCGGCCATCACGCAGGCCGCTTACACCGCGCTGTATCTTGCCAAGGCCGAAGTGCCGCGGCAGCTGTTGTGGGGATCCGAGGCGCTGATCTTCGTCCTGCTGGCGGCCTTTGCTGGCTCTGCCTTGGTCGAAGCCAAGCGGTTCAGCCTGGGCTTTTCAGCGATTGCCTTCAGCGCGGCGCTCAATGTGGTGCAGGTGGGTGTGGGCCTGACTATGTTCGGCCCGTTTCGCGAAGCAGCCGGCGCGGTAGAGGGCGTGGCGCCAGCCGCCAGCAGCATCGTCGCGTTCTCGTTCATGGTGTATAATGCAGCCAAGATCCTGCTCGGGCTGGCCGCCATTGTGTTCGGCATGGCCAAGATGAATACGGGATCGAAAGCGCTCGGCGGCATCACGGCGCTGGTCGGCGCAGTCGCGATGATTACCAATGCTGCATCGATGGCGATGGGTCGCACAGTGTTTGGCGAGATGCCACTGGCTGGTGGCTCGGGCGTGCTGGCCACGGTACTGCTGGCACTGTGCGTATCGGCTGCTGTGAAGCAAGACGGATAAGCCACTTTGGGATAAATGCGGGTGGGCCGGTGATCGGGCAGCAAGTGTTGCTCGACTCTGGCCCGCTTCGCGCCTAGATACATGTCCATCCCCGGGGAGGTCGCGTGACCTGAGAGGGGCGTTTCGCAAACGCTCGACCCGTTGAACCTGAACCGATTAACATCGGCGGAGGGAGCGGGCTGGCACTATCGCCTCAGGTCCGTTTCTCCGCTTTGAGGAGAGACCTTAGCATGGCCGACATTAATTCACCGGTAGAAATTGGCGTTACCACCGGCCCCATCCGTGGCAGCCGCAAGGTGCATGTTGGCGCTCGCACCGGCAGCGGTATCCGCGTTGCCATGCGCGAGATTGATCTGGAGGGCGGCGAGCCCAGCCTGCGGGTTTATGACACGTCTGGCCCCTATACCGACCCCGAAGCGCATATCGACATCAACGCAGGTCTTCCCCAATTGCGCCGCGATTGGATCATGTCGCGCGGCGATGTCGAGGAATATGACGCGCGTCAGGTAAAACCGGAAGACAATGGCCAGCTGGGCCCAGACCGTTCGGGCGGCGTTCCTGCCTTCCAAAATGTGGTCAAGCGGCCTTTGCGGGCCAAGGCTGGCCAGAACGTTTCCCAGATGCACTATGCCCGCCAAGGCATCATTACGCCGGAAATGGAATATGTTGCCGAGCGCGAAAATCTGGGTCGCGAAATGGCCGCCGAAGTGATCGCCGCCAATCGCGAGGGTTCCGAAAGCTGGGGCGCGCAGATCCCCGAGCTTATCACTCCCGAATTTGTTCGCGACGAGATTGCGCGCGGCCGGGCGATCATTCCCAACAATATCAACCACCCGGAAAGCGAACCGATGGCCATCGGACGCAATTTCCTGGTCAAGATCAACGCCAATATCGGCAATTCAGCGGTCGCGTCTGATGTCGCCAATGAAGTCGACAAGATGGTCTGGTCGATCCGCTGGGGTGCGGACACGGTCATGGACCTTTCCACCGGTCGCAACATCCACGACACGCGCGAATGGATCATCCGCAACAGTCCTGTCCCGATTGGCACCGTGCCGATTTATCAGGCGCTGGAGAAGGTTGGCGGCGTGGCCGAAGATCTCAATTGGGAGATTTTCCGCGACACATTGATCGAGCAGGCCGAGCAGGGCGTCGACTATTTCACCATCCATGCCGGCGTGCGCCTGCCCTTCGTCCCGATGGCTGCGGACCGCGTTACCGGCATCGTCAGCCGAGGCGGTTCGATCATGGCGAAATGGTGCCTAGCGCATCACAAGGAGAGCTTCCTGTACGAGCACTTCGACGACATCACCGAGATCATGAAGGCCTATGACATCGCCTATTCGCTGGGTGATGGCTTGCGCCCCGGCTCCATCGCCGATGCCAATGACGAGGCTCAATTTGCCGAGCTTTACACGCTGGGCGAGCTGACCCACCGCGCCTGGAAACAAGACGTGCAGGTCATGATCGAGGGGCCGGGCCATGTGCCCATGAACAAGATCAAAGAGAACATGACCAAGCAGTTGGAAGTGTGCGGCGAAGCGCCTTTCTATACCCTCGGTCCACTCGTCACCGATATTGCGCCCGGTTATGATCACATCACCAGCGGCATCGGGGCGGCACAAATCGGGTGGTATGGCACCGCGATGCTTTGCTACGTCACGCCCAAAGAACACCTCGGCCTGCCCGACCGTGACGATGTGAAAGTGGGTGTCATCACCTACAAGCTCGCTGCACACGCCGCCGATCTTGCCAAGGGGCATCCCGCCGCCAAGGTGCGCGATGATGCCTTGTCCAAGGCGCGCTTTGAATTCCGCTGGCGCGATCAGTTCAACCTGTCACTCGACCCCGAAACGGCCGAGCAATATCACGATCAAACCCTTCCGGCAGAGGGCGCAAAGACGGCGCATTTCTGTTCTATGTGCGGGCCCAAATTCTGCAGCATGAAGATTTCGCAAGAGGTGCGCGACTTCGCCAGCAAGCAGAACTCTGATCCCGACAGCTTCCTCGAGGCGACCCAGTCTGGCGCGGATGCAGCTGAGGCGAGCAAGCAGGCTGCCTTGCGCGGCATGGAAGAAATGAGCGAGAAGTACAAAGACATGGGTCAGAAGCTCTATCTGCCCGAGGGAGAGGCGGGCTGACTTCATCGCCGCCGGTCGTTACGGACCTTACCCTATTTCCCGGCACCTTCGCGTGGCGCACTGCTTGGCAGTAAACGCACGCGAAGGAGGCCGCCCATGGGAACCGCAGTACTAGCCGAACTACCGACCAACGCCACTCCACAGATCGACCCGCTCGACAACACCACTGGGTGCTGTCCGCGCTTTCATCCCGTGGGCTGGGATCGCCAGAGCCTCCATTTCGACAACAAGCGCTTCGTGCGCGCTATCACCCGGTCCAAAGACCATGTGCCTGTCGACATGGCCGAGGTATTTGGCCGTGTGTTCGAAGAGATGATGGAAGAGGGCGTGTTCGACGAAGCGCATCCGTTCGTGCTCAGCCGCGATCTCTCGGCAGAGCAGGCCGAGCACCTATTCGCAGTCGATGGCGACGTGCCGGGCGAGGAGATGGTCACGCTCTCGGGGCATTACCGTACCCGCGTGTTCGACGCGCCTTATGAGGAGGCCCCTGTGTTGCTCGGAGGCTTTGCGCACGAACTCGCGAAAGATGGCGAGGAGGTCGGCGACAGCTACATCTTCTACACCACCTGCCCGAAATGCGCCGAGGCCTATGGCCACAATTACATGGTGGTGGTCGACGAAGTGCGCGAGCCTGACCCGAACGCACCAACGGCTCCGCCGATTATGAAGATGTAGGCACCCCTCTACTGCGTCAGCCTCCGGGCACCAGCTTCTCCGCCAATGTTCGCAACTCCGCGGGCCTTGGTGATGGCGCGCGGGTGTCCAGCTGCAATGCTGGGCGAAAAAAGGGAGAGGGGTTGTGGCGCGCTCAAAGGCATGGAAGATACATGCGCCAAGTATTAAGACTTGGTCCTCAGACTTTGTTTGCCAGAGGGGGCAGGAAAATGACATTGGTTATCCAACTGATCACATGGTTTGCGCTGCTGTCAGCCGGGATCATGGCCGGGGTCTATTTCACCTTCTCGGTTTTCGTGATGCGCTCGCTCGCGGAGCTGGGTGAGGAGCCGGGCGCCCGCGCCATGCAATCCATCAACCGCGTGATTGTGCGCAGCGCGTTCTTGCCGCTGTTTTTCCTCAGCACGCTGGCCTGCGCGGCGCTGGTCGTGCTGGGCGCACTCGGCATGATCGGCGGGACTGCTGCGCCCAAGATAATGGTGGGCGGCGCGATCTATGTGATCGGCATGTTCGTGGTGACGGTGGTGGGCAATGTACCGCTCAACAATCGGCTGGAGGCAGCCGACCCGTCAAGCGAGGCGGGCAAGGCGATCTGGCGCGAGTATCTCACCCGTTGGACCCAGCTTAATCACATCAGGACTCTGAGCTGCATGGTGGCCATGGCGCTGCTGGTTATGGGGCTTTGAAGAAATGAGCGAGAGCCGAGGGCGCGACAGCGCCCGGCGCTTGAGGGCCAAAACAAGAATCCTTTACCCGATCACCACATTCTCGCTGGTGGCGAACATGCGGCTGCGAGCAAAATCGATAAATCGCGCTTCATTTTCCAACAGGATTTTGGCGTGTCTTGCTGCCTGCTGTCTATCCGGCACCTTTTCGGATCGCAACCAGCGATCCGCACGGCAAACTGGCCGCCCGAGCTTATGCGAGGAAAGCCAAGCTAGCTGTTCTTCATATTCTCCAGGCCCTTGATCACGCCGGGCTTTTGCGACGGCTGCGAGGCGTTGGTTTTCACCTTTTCCTTTTTGGGCTTGCGTGCTTCGCGGCTCTTCTTTTGTTGGCCTTTGGCCATGGCTTTTTCCAATCGGAGCGGAAGGCTCCAAATCGGTCCTACGCCTGTTTCACCATTAACACGCATGAATTCGGCAAATAGATCTGTCCGCGCGTGCTAGCGCCGGGCCAATTTCACCCATAATAGACTTGGCGGCGAAGCTAGGGTAAACATCTGCGCAGGGGTCGCCCACTATGTTGGGAGCGACGGCCTATGTCTCAAAAAATTCAACGGATATCGCGAAGAGCCTTTACTGTGGGCGCGATTGCCAGCGCGGCTGGCGCATCGCACGCGCTGGCGCAATCGGTCACGCCGGGATCGACGCTCGGCCCCTTCTTCCCGACCGGGTATCGCGGGGAAACCGATGCCGATCTCAGTCAGATCGCTGGACACGCCGAACGCGCAAAAGGACAGGTGATCGAAGTGGTTGGCCGCGTGCTTGACCGGCATGGCAATCCGATTTCCGGCGCGAGGCTCGACATCTGGCAAGCGAATATGCATGGGCGCTATGCCCACCCGGAAGACCCCGCGATCATGCCGCTAGATCCCGATTTTCAGGGTTTTGCGACGATCCATACCGGCAGCGACGGGAGCTGGAAGGTCACAACGATCAAGCCGGGGACCTATGACAGCCCGATCGGCAACCGCACGCCGCACATCCACATGGATGTGAATGGCGCAACATCACGCAATATCCTGCAAATGTATTTCGCCGATGAGCAAGCAGCCAATGCCGTGGACGGACTGTATAGAAGGCTGGGTGACAGCGCGCCTCTGTCGACAGCAAAGGCGCTGGGCGATCATCGCTATAGCTGGGACATTGTGCTGATCGAGGGCTAGCCCCTCGGCAGCTTCACCAAGTCAGTATCGAGGGTCTGGAGGAAGCGCGCTCGGTCAGCTAAAACGCTTCGATCAGCGGGCGGATCAGTGGGTCAAACCAATCGCTGTCATAGGCGAAGATGACTGCCAGCTGCCAAGCCAGCATGATGGGCAATGCAATTTTGTAAACCCGGTGCAGTGCTTTGCGTGAGATCAGGTCATAGGCAATGCCCATGCCCACGAGGATCAATGTGCCGCCGTGAAAGAACAGGAAGCGGGACAGGAAGCTCGCCTCAAACCACTCATCCGACCACCATGCACCCCAAATGCGGAAGTGAGCGCCTGCCAGAATGGTGGCGGTGGCGAGCAGGATCAGCCGCTTATGCGCAGGCGGATCGGTGCGTTTCGCCCAAGCGAAGGGAATGAGTACAGCGAAGCCAATCAACACGCCGAAGGTAGTGGCGCGGAAATTCAGTTCTCGTCCATTTTCTATTGCCCGCTCAGCGGAGTAGATCTCGCTCATTCCTGCAGAGCCGAGCATGGCCAGAGCCAGCGGTAGCATCGCCAACCCGAAGAATCGGTGAAGCTCCATCTTGTGTTTGCTTGCGAGGAACGCCTGAATTGCGAGCAGGCACATCCACGCGGTAAAGCTCCAGACATGCAATTGAAGCGCGATGGACGCAGGCTGCGGATCCTGTCCGAAAAAACGTTCTTGTACAGGCGGTGCAAAGCCGAACAGGATGATGACCAAGCTGTAAAGCCAGAAGGTCAGCCAGAAATAGCCATCCCATTTGTGACGTGAATGAAAACGTGGATCCATTGCGCAAATGCCCCCTCATGCGCTCGACCCGAGGCTGGTTATGGCGCAATAATTATATTCTGCAAGATGATTGTAGGTGGTGAAAGAACGTTGGGTTCAACGCCCCAGCTTCACCAAGATAGTATCGAGGGCTTGTAGAAAGCGGCTGCGGTCGGCCTTGGAAAAGGGGGGAGGGCCGCCGCCGATCCCGGCCATCCCGGCGCGCAAATCCTCCATAATGGCGCGGGTCGCAATCGCGCTGCCGATGCTGGCGGCATCGAACACTTTGCCATTGTGGGCGAGCACTTTGGAGCCTGCCTTCAGGCACCGCTCGGCCAGCAAAATGTCGGCCGTGATCACGACGCAGTAGGGGGTGGCATTGTCGGCAATCCAATCGTCGGCGGCGTCAAAGCCATCGTCCACCACCACGCGCTTGATGCGAGGATTGTCGGGTATTCCGAAAGGCGAATTGCTGACCACGCGGACCTGCGCCTTGAAGCGGTCGGCCACGCGATACACCTCGTCCTTGACCGGGCAGGCGTCGGCATCAACCAGGATGGTGATGGAATTGTTGGGATGCGTCATATGGGTAAGCTTAGAGAGTTTTGCTCGCGGCCTCAAACGCTGGGCGCGCCGGTTTATGCGGTGCCTGGCTGCTAACCCGGCTGGCCAAACAGCTTTACACTGCATGCAAAGCATAGGACACTCAGCCGTAGAGAATCAGGACATGCCCCAAACGGGCAGACGGTTCTTCGAGGGGCGCATAAATAATGACATATTCTTGGGTAAAAGCCGCCAGCGCGATGGCGCTATTCGGGTTGGTGCTGGGCTGGGTGCCAGCGGTTGGTGAGGCGCCACTGCAGGCACAGGCGGCGACTAGCGCGGCCAAGGCATCTGCATCGGCTGCCCCGGTTGCGTTCTTTACCGGCACCACGGTCAGCCGCGGCAATATCAAAGAATTGATGTCCTCTGCCAAACAAACGCGGGCTGTCAGCGTGGGCACAATGCAGCCCGATGGTTCTTTGATGATTACGCAAACGGTAGAGATCGGGGATGACCCGGTTCGCAATCGCACGTGGCGTCTGCGCGAGGCCGGCGATGGCAAGGTGACCGGTACCATCAGCGATGCGACCAGCCCGGTTAAAGGGACCCTTTCGGGCAACGCCATGACATTGTCCTACAGATTGGAAGGCGGTCTGAAGGTCAGCCAGGTGCTCACCATCGCGGCAGATGGAAAAACCTGCAGCAATGAAATGAAGATCCGCAAATTCGGCATTGTTGTGGCCCGGCTGTCTGAAACGATCACGCGCCAATAGCAGCTGAGCATGTCCACAGCCGTGCTGGCGTTACCGGGTGTTTGTGTGCAAACTATCATCCGGGACGCAGGGGATGGGGCTGATTATGGACAAATCGAACTTGATGCGCGATGCGCGATTTTTGCGAGTTATGGCGGTGATCTTGCTGATCATGACGGTGGCAGCATTTATGCCGCGGTACTTGGTGCCATTGGCCACAGGGGCGTACGATCCGCCCGCGTCATGGAACGTCTGGATGCACCCCCATGCCATTGCCGGTTTCGGATTTTCCCTGCTGTTTATCCTCCAGCCGACATTGATCGCGCGCCAGCAGTTTGATCTTCATCGTAAAATGGGATGGGTCGGCGCAGCGATCGTCATCCTGAGTGTGGTGAGCGGCGTTGGCGTGCAATTGGGAGCTTTCCCAATGGCGCCCGAAGATGAAGGCAACATTGTGGGAGCCGTGTTCCGCCTGTTTCAAAGCCTGCCGATGATGGCCGGGTTCTTCCTCGCCGCGATTTTGCTGCGCAAGCGGGCCGATTGGCATTGGCGCTTTATGTATATGGCGGCTTACGCAGCGGTCGGAACAATTATCGCTCGCCTGTTTACGTTCTACACATCCATGCCCGGCGAGACAGTTGGGATTATGGTAGGCCCAGCCAATCTTGCTTTCGTGCTGGTGCTGCCGGTTTCGGACAAATTGCGCCATGGACGCGTTCACCCGGCCAGTTGGATATCGCTGGCGGTGTTTGTCGTCTTCCAGGCAGTGCTGGCCCCGCTGGCTCTCAGCGAGTGGTGGGCGACGATAGCGACCAGTTAGATCAGCCTGAAAGACTGGTAGAAAATCCTGCGCTGAGCGGTGCTGATTTCATGCCGATTTCGCTCGTAATTCGATCATTGCACCCCATATCAAAAGAGACGGGGCACAATTGAGAGAAGGAGCATTACTATGCAGTTTCAGTTCAATTCCGACAGCTCTGTGATGGGCACCCAAAATGTGGCGGAACGCATCGAAACACAGGTTCGCACGAAGCTCGCGCGGTTTGAAGATCGCTTAACGCGCCTTGAGGTGCATGTGTCGGATGAAAACGGCCGCAAGGGCGGTTCGGATGACAAGACTTGTACTATCGAAGCGCGCCCACGTGGTGACCGACCAATTGGCGTGACAGAACATGCCGCCGACGTGGATGCAGCCGCGCGAAAAGCGGCGAGCACTATGGTACAGCGTCTGGAGCGGGTGCTGGGTAAAGAGTCTCGTCACAAGCATGATCCACGCCCAGACAAAGTGATGTAGGCGCTAGAATTCGAACCCAGCCTCTTTCGCTTCTGCAATCAGTTCAGGGCCGGTCTTGCGGACCGTGTCTTGGCTGAAGCTGTAATAGGGCGGTTGCTCGTCAACAAAGATCTCTTCTCCCAGCATCATGCCGTCCACATCGTCGAACAATCCGGCGAGGAAAGAATAGCTGTCAGTAGGCAGAAAACGATAGAAAAGATTGCTGCCGCATTTTGAGCAAAACCCCCGCTCGGCCCAAGCCGATGACTGGTAACGGCGCACATGCTCTTCACCACTAATGCTCACATCGCTATCGCTTTGCACTGCCAGATAGGCGCTGCCACACCAGCGCCGACACATCTCGCAATGGCATGCCTCCAAATGGGGCTTGGTCGAAACTGCACTGATAGTAACGGCGCCGCATAGACAATGTCCGTTCAGCCTGGGTCCGTTTGATTTGGATGCCGATGATTGCGCTTCTGACATGAAAATTCCCCGTCCTGCGATAATGAATAGCTGATCCTAAACCGAAATTCCCAGATGATGAAGAGTGCGAGCCAAAGTCACGATTGAAACAAAATTAGGTGAATCAGCAATTCAATGCTAGTTGGACCTCTGCCGACGTCGAAAATTGCGACGGACTTCGAGATTTGTTACCTGCCGGCCATGCTTAGGCCACCGGTTTTGACCAGACGACGACTTCCTTTCCTTTGACGATTTGACGCACGACCCAACCGCACTTTCGCGGATGGGAAATATCGTTTCTTGAAAGGAAACATCCATGTCCAAGACTGGAACAGTGAAATTCTTCAACACCGACAAAGGCTATGGTTTTATCCAGCCTGACGACGGTTCTAATGACAGCTTTGTTCACATCACTGCCGTGCAGGCAGCTGGTATGACATCGTTGGATAAAGACCAGCGCCTCAATTACGAGATTGAATCAGGTCGTAACGGCAAAGAAAGCGCTGTGAACCTGTCAGCTGCAGACTAATAGAACGCTGGCCGCGCGCTTGCCCTTTGAGGCGCGCGCGGCCGCTTCTTTCCGCCCGTTCCCTTTCCCGCTTGAAGGAGCCGCCTCCACAATGGCCCAAACATTCGAATTTTATGACGCACGCGCAAATGAAGCCGCTGCTGAAGCCAAACGTGCGACGTTGGACAATGTTCGCGAACGTTGCTTGCGCGCTGAAAAAACATGGCGTGGGCTTGCCCAACAGGCAGAACGTGTGGCCTCCAATCGCGAGAAGGCAGACCGTGAACGCGCTGCTCGCCGCGAAGAAGAAGCGCTGAACGCCGCCGCCAATTAGGCTGGCTGGCGCAAATAGCCATAGCCCAAGCTATCGGTCTTTTTTCGACCAAGTATATTGAAAATCGCATTTCGCTTGTTGCTGCAGGCAAAGTGTCGTGACACTGTGTCCGCTTTCTAATGGAAGTCTGCGGAGCCTGAACTATGCCTTGTGTTAAACCCTCGATTGTTGCTGTTGCGGCGCTGTGCCTAGCATCTTGCGGTGCAGGCGATGACGAGCCGATGCAGAACAGTTTTGATGCAATAGGGCCGAACGAAACCATCTATCTGGGCGGGACAGAACCGTTCTGGAGCATGGAGGTTGCCGCCGAAAGCCTGGCCTATACCACGCCCGAAGATCCCACTGGCCAGCAAACCGCAGTCACGCGCTTTGCCGGAAACGGGGGGCTGGGTGTTAATGGCACTTTGGGCGGCGAACCGCTGAATATTGCAGTGACGCCAGGCGATTGTTCTGACGGAATGAGCGATCGTACCTATCCCTTCACGGCCACGGTTGAATTGGGCGACAAAGCCTTAACTGGCTGCGGCCACACAAGTTCAACACCCTATACCGGAGAGGAAACCCCATAATGGCAACGTTTGGAACCGTTTCACGCGGCTGGAAGATATTTTTCTGGCTCGCAGCGATATTCAATTTTCTGATCGGCTCGGCCGGCATGTTCGTGCCCGAGGCAACGATAGATGCCCGCATTGTTGGCTTGCTCGTGTTCGGAATGGGCATTGTCTATATGCAAGTTGCACGTGATCCCTTGCGTTTTGCCCCGACCTTGTGGGCAGGGGTGGTGGGAAAATTAGGCGTCGTGTCCTTGCTAGGCCCGCAGGCAATTGGCCCTGAGGGAGAGGCATTGATAGTGGGCATACTGGTATGCGATGCGTTGTTTGCCATAGCATTTTTGGCATTCTTGCTGACAAAGGCAGAAGCCGCGCCGGTGAAATAACACAGCATCGGTAATAGCGAATTTTGGGGAGAGACAAGATGGGACAGACCGGCGGATGCCTGTGCGGCGCGGTGCGTTACGAAATGACCACCGAGCCATTGATGTGCGTGACCTGTCATTGCAAGAATTGCCAGCGTCAGGCTGGCTCAGCACTGTCCATTATCATCGGTGTTCCGGAAGGGTCGGTCGATATCCAGGGCGAGGTTAAAACCTATGATGACACAGGTGACAGCGGCGCGACGGTCAAGCGGCAGTTCTGCGGCGATTGCGGTTCGCCCGTTTTTACCAAGGTTCAGCATCCTCCCGGTGTGATGTTTATCAAGGCGGGCACGCTGGATGATACATCGGGGCTGAAGCCCAGCTTTCACTGCTATACCAAAAGCGCCCAGGACTGGGTCGATCTGGGTGATATACCGGGCTTTGAAACCGTGCCTGACGCTTTATGATGGTGGTCTAATCGGCATCAACCCCGGCGCGATCCAGCTCTGGCCCCAGACGGCCGGTCAACCATAGAAACCACATCCGAAAATCGGCGACCAGCGACCACAGCGGATAGGTGAAGGTGGCGGGGCGGTTCTTCTCGATGGTGAAGTGCGCCAGCCAAGCAAAGAAATAACCTGCAACTGGTAAAGCGGCGAAGAGCATCCACCGGCCTGTAACCAATGCGATGATGGCCAGCAGCACAACAATGCTGGTGCCGACATAGTGCAATGCGCGGGTCGATGGCTTGCTATGTTCGCGCAGGTAAAATGGCCAAAATTCGGCAAAGCTGCGATATTTCTGCGTATCAGTCACCAAAATTGCTCCCTCACCAACCCGGGCTATCTTTCTGGAAAGCCGACGTTTTGTGTCTGCTCTGCGCATTTCCTGTCCAACCGCAGGGAACACCAACCAGCCTTGCTGGTTATATAGGTGAACATAGCTGGAAACACCAAACGCCAGCCCAAAGGATAGACTTTTGAATAGTGATGACCCCTATAATCCCCGTGGTGGGGATCAAGCCCGATTGAGCTTTGACGATGCCCCGGACAGGTTCCGTGTGGGCAATGCGCAGGAACATTTCTCCGGCGCGTCAGGTGTTTTATTTGAACAAGCCATGGCGCAAACCCGCATGGCGATATGCCTGTGTGACCCCCATCAGCCGGACTTGCCGATTGTGTTTGCCAACCGCGCTTTTCGCGTGCTGACAGGTTATTCCGAAGAGGAAGTGATCGGTCGAAATTGCCGCTTTCTGCAGGGCCCCAAAACCGCTTCGGAACCCGTGGCGCGGATCCGCGAGGCTGTCGCCCGCGAAGATGTGGTCGTGGTTGAAATGCTCAACTATCGCAAGAACGGCACGACGTTCTGGAATGCATTGCATCTTGGCCCGATCTATAATGACCAAGGCGAACTGATCTATTTCTTCGGCAGTCAGTGGGATGTGTCCGATGTTCGTGCTGCGCGCGAAGAGGGGCGTCAGGCCAAGGAAATGGCGCGCGAATTATCGCACCGCATGAAAAATATGTTCGCGGTGATATCTGGCATCGTGAATGTTACAGGTCGGGTGCGCGGCATCCAGTCCGAAACCGACGAGATAAACTCGCGCATCCAGGCTCTTGGCCGCGCTTATGAGACCACGTTGGATAATGCTTCAAGCGGCAACATCGATGTGGGCGAGGCGATCCGCGCGGTTCTTGACCCTTATGATCAGGACGGTGCCCGGCTAACCCTGCAAGGAAATGGCACTAAGATGCCATTCGGGACGATCTCTATTGTTGGGCTGATCCTTCATGAATTGGCGGCCAATGCGACCAAGCATGGCGCATGGGTCAATGGCCAGGGTTCCATCTCTGTGGAGTGGGGCCTCAGCCCGTCTGGCGATGATCTGGTTATCTCATGGACCGAGACTGGAGGGCCTAACATCGATCCGTCTTCCATTGAAGATGGTACAGGCAGCGCTATCGTCAATCGCATGCTGCGCGCTGGATCGGGCTCGATCGACCGAACATGGAGCGAAGATGGTCTGAAGGTCGTTCTGACGATCCCAGTGGGCAAGCAATGATGGCTGATCCGACCCAAATCTTGCTATTGGAAGACGAGGTCATGATCCTGATGGATCTTGATATGACCGCAGAAGATTTGGGGTGCGCTGTGCACACGGCCACCTCGGCGCAAAAAGCGCTCAATATTCTGGATCAACACGGCACCAACATTGATGTCGCAGTGCTGGATGTATCCTTGGGCCAGGACCAGACTTGCTTTCCGGTTGCGCGCCAACTGGATGATCTGGGCATTCCCTATATCCTCCATTCTGGCGACCTCGACCGGCACAATGAACGCATCCGGCAATTGGATGCCGAGCTGATCGCAAAGCCGGCCCCAGCTGATCATGTGATTGCCGCAGCTCTGGCTAAAGCGGTCTGTTAAACCCTGCGGCAGACGCCGCAGCGGGGTGCAAAGAATCAACTGTTGCAGCCGTTTGCACAAATATGTCCCCACGGTGAAACATCGTAAAATTGCCTTCACCATGCCCCGGTGAGGGCATTTTCGCATGGCCAAGCGTGTTTTTGACCGTTTTTACGACGGATTGCGGGGAAAACTGGCCCATTTCAGCTTGCCTCTCCTCGCAAGATCGAACCGAAAGGCTTAGAAAATTACCCAGGATTGAGGAGGAAGAGTTTCAGTGTCGTCAGTTCCTGAATGGTTGAATGCAGCAATTGTGCCCCCTGCGCGGCACGCCGGACTGGTCATCGCCTCGCTGGGTAGCGAGCGTGGCTTTGGCCGTGGCGGCTTTCAGCTGACCAGCCCTGCATTTGCTGCAGGCGAAGAACTGGACCCTTGCTTTACCGCCGATGAAGAGGACGCCGTAGCACCGCCACTGGAATGGACTGCGCCGCCCCCGGGCACGCAGGAAATGGTCATCATCGTCGAAGATGGTAGCAGCGCTGGCGCTGAACCGGCCTGTCATTGGCTGGTGTGGGGTCTGCCCGGACAAAAGGGCAAGCTGCTGGAGGGCGAGGTTCCTCCGCGTGTCGGCAAGAATTCAATGGGCAATTCCGAATGGATGTTGCCCGATCTTCCTGATGAAGAAACCCACCATTTCGTGTTCCAACTGTTCGCGCTGGATCTTCCGTTGACCCTGATGCCAGGGGCCAAGCGGGCTGATCTGCTTGCAGAAATGGAAGGGCATGTCATCGCCAGCACTACGCTGGTTGCCCCCTATACCCGGTCACAGGAGGATGAAGACGACTGGGATGAAAGCGAAGATGACGACTGATCGTTAGTCCAAAACAAGAAAGGAAATGTTATGGCTGGCAAGAACAATGCACTTCAGAAACCGGTGCAACTTTCACCACAACTCGAGAATGTAATCGGCAAGGGTCCTCTGACCCGTGCTCAAGTTACCTCAAAGGTTTGGGATTATATCAAAGGCAACAGCCTGCAAGACGCCAATGACAAGCGTCAGATTAATCCTGATGCGAAACTGGGTGCTGTTATCGGCACAGAACAGATTTCGATGTTCAAAATGACGGCAGCTGTTTCCAAGCACCTGACTTGATGGAATAGGCGGCGGCGCGGGTCGCAAGAGCGCGCCGCCCCTTCCTCCAGCAAAATGACGGCGCCGCGCGTGCCGATCCAATCGGCTGGCTTTCTCTTGTAACCCCTCCGCCAGAATAGACCCAATCGAATGGCCCCGTTTGTCATAAGCGTGCCTTAAAGCGTCTGCACGCGCGTTTGACGTGCCGCTCGCAAACCTCGGCTCCGCCTGCGGCCCTTTTCATATGGCCGCACTTTGTTATGGCTGCCCGGCAACTTGCACAATCTCACAGGGAAGCGAACCATCATGGCGCGATCACACACACTGTTAACCGGCACCATTTTGGCGGGACTGCTCGCATCGGCGGCAGCATTGCCCGCGGCGGCGCAGGATCAAGCGCCAGCTGAAGATACCGTTGCGCCTGTAGAGCAGGACCCGGCCATGCAGCTGGCCCTTGCGGCATTGGACGCGGCACCTGTGTTTGACGGGCACAATGATATGCCGATCCAACTGCGCAGTCGTTTTGCCAACCAGATCAATGATCTGGACTTTCATGACACGCTCTCCACGGCCGACAGCCATCCGGCTGGCAGAGCCATGCACACCGACCTCACCCGCTTGAAGCAGGGCAGGGTGGGCGCGCAATATTGGTCGGTCTATGTCCCGGCGTCGCTGGACGAGCCTGAGGCTGTGCTGGCAACGATCGAGCAGATTGATGTGACCAAGCGCCTGATCGCGCTGAACAGCGATGACCTCCAACTGGCCCTGACGGCGGACGATGTTGAAAACGCGGTCGCTGGCGGCCGAATTGCCTCATTGCTGGGGATGGAAGGCGGGCATTCGATCGGATCAAGCCTGTCGGTGTTGCGCCAGATGTATGATCTGGGCGCACGCTACATGACGCTGACCCATTCCAAGAACACACCCTGGGCTGACAGCGCCACCGATGCCCCCGAGCATGGCGGGTTGACGGACTTTGGCAAGGATCTGATCCGCGAAATGAACCGATTGGGCATGCAGGTCGATCTGAGCCATGTGAGCGAGGCGACGATGATGGATGTGCTGGATGTGGCCATCGCACCGGTAATCTTCAGCCATTCGGGCGCTCGCAGCGTGAACGGTCATGCGCGCAATGTTCCCGACAGCGTGCTCGCCCGGCTGCCTGCCAATGGCGGGGTGGTGATGGTCGTTGGCTTGCCCGGCTTCCTCAGCGAAGATCAGCGTAACTGGTATGCTGCGCGCCAAGCCAAAGTGGCCGAACTTGAAAGCTTGTGGCAGGGGCAGCCCGACGCTGTGCTCCAGGCGTTAGCCCAATGGGACGAGGCCAATCCCACGCCTCTGGCCACCATCTCTGACATGGCCGATCATATTGATCACATTCGCGACGTGGCCGGCATCGCCAATATCGGGATCGGCGGCGATTATGACGGCATGCCAACCGGCCCGGTCGGGATGGAAGATGTCGCCGGATATCCTGCCCTGTTTGCCGAATTGGCACGGCGTGGGTATTCGCAGGCCGAGCTGGAAATGATCTCTTACCACAATGCTTTGCGGGCATTGCGTCAGGCAGAACAAATTGCAGCCCGTCAACGCGGCGAGCTGCCCATTGAAACGCTGATTGATCAGTAAGGTGGCTTAGGAGCCCGTATCGGACGCTTCGGCTGCCAATGCATCGGCCGCTTCAATCGCTGCTTCGTCTACGACCTCGGCAGTGACCAGGTCTTCATCGGTGCCGGTGACTTCAGCAGGTGCGTTTTCGCTCACCTTCGCGACGGGTTCAGGTTCTTCAACGTTCACCGCGCCTGTCACCCAAATCATTGTTAGCAAACCGATGGCCAGCACTAACCCAATGGCCAGTATCCAGCGTAAATGACCGTTACTGGTCGCAGCGGTCGCTTCAACATCTTCTACGTGAATTTCATCGCCTTGTTTGTGCATTGTTTGGTCCCCGAATTATTCTTTGCCCGATAGGTTGAACAACAAAACGACGAGACATGCAAATTGTTCCGGCTAAGCTGTCCGTCAGTCGCGCAAAAGTTCGTTGATGCCGGTCTTCGACCGCGTCTGCGCGTCGACCGTTTTGACTATGACTGCGCAATACAGCGAGGGGCCGGGGGAACCATCGGGCAAGGGTTTGCCTGGCATCGCGCCGGGAACAACCACGGCATAAGGAGGCACTTCGCCAAGATGAATTTCGCCTGTGGCGCGATCCACAATCTTGGTCGAGGCGCCCAAATATACACCCATGGAAAGCACGGCGCCTTCGCCAACGCGCACGCCTTCGGCTACCTCGCTGCGCGCGCCGATAAAGGCTCCATCGCCAATGATGACAGGTTCGGCCTGCAGAGGTTCCAGTACGCCGCCAATGCCCGCACCGCCGGAAATATGCACATTTTTACCGATCTGCGCGCATGAGCCAACCGTAGCCCAGGTGTCTATCATTGTGCCTTCGTCTACATAGGCGCCAATGTTCACAAAACTGGGCATCAGCACCACGCCCTTGCCGATAAAGCTGCCACGCCGAGCGACAGCGCCCGGCACTACGCGGAAACCTGCCTCGGCGAAGCGGTTGTCACCCCAGCCGGAAAATTTGCTGGGCACTTTGTCATAGGCTGGTCCGCCGGCGCTGCCGCCTTCCATCACGACGTTATCGTTCAGGCGGAAAGAGAGCAGAACGGCCTTTTTCAGCCATTGGTTGACGGTCCATCCACCATTGCCATCGGGCTCTGCAACGCGCGCTGTTCCGCGGTCGAGCAAGGCTAATGCCTCGTCCACGACGACCCGAACGTCCAAACTGGCCGGGGTCACTTCATTGCGGTTTTCCCACGCAGCTTCGATTAATTGGGCAAGTTCGGTCGACATGGCGGCTCCAGTGGTGTTTTTTGGTGTTCGAGCGCGCTGCTAGCCCCCACTCGCCGCAAAGCCAATAGCGAAGGCCGCTAAATCCTTGCTAATGCGCTAACCTTGGACCTAATGTTCGTGTTCATCTGGCTTGGCTTAGAAGGCGCATATTATGCCATTGGTTTCATCACAGGCGAACCTATTCGCATTTCGCGCCCGCACCTTTACCGCGGCCAGTTCTCTTGCCTTGCTGAGCGCCTTGTTAAGTGCATGCGGCGGTGGTGGTGGAGGACCGGTCATCAGCACCCCTACTCCAAATCCGACGCCTACGCCCACACCCACGCCAACACCTACGCCCACGCCGACCAGCAACTTTAACACCGCAGAAGTGCGTCGGTCTGATGGAGCAGGCTTTCATGATGCAGTCTCGGCCTGGCAAGATGGGACGACCGGGCAGGGCACAACAATTGCGATTGTCGACACCGGAATCGATATCGACAGCCCGGAGTTTGACGGGCGTATCCATCCCGATTCAACAGATGTTGCCGGCAATCGAACGATCAATGCAGAGGATGATCACGGGACCAATGTCGCTCTGGTCGCCGCAGCAGCGCGCGACAATGTGGGTGTGGTCGGGATTGCGTTTGATGCTCAGGTCTTGGCCATTCGTGGTGACGAACCGGGAACCTGCGGCACTGATACGCCCGAAGATTCATCGCTGGGCTGCCTGTTCGATGATCGCTCTATCGCCGCGGGGGTCGATTTGGCGATTAATTCTGGGGCTGCGGTCGTAAATCTCAGCCTCGGCGGGGGCGCGGCCTCGCGAGTCTTGCTGGATGCGATTGGCAGGGCAGCAGATGCTGGGGTTGTCGTAGTGGTTGCCGCGGGCAATGGCGGCGATGGGTCAGAACCGGATATTGATCCGGACCAACCTGATCCTTTTGCCACCAGCATTGTACAGGCGGGCAATGGCAATGTGATCATTGCCGGCTCGGTCGATGAAAATGGCGATTTTTCTGCATTCAGTAATCGCGCTGGAACCTTTGCCAGCAGCTTCCTTTCTGCCCGGGGCGAGGCGGTATGCTGCGTCTATGATGATGGCGAATTGTTCATCACTACCAACGATAATGGGGCGCAGTTTGTCACCCTGTTTTCAGGAACCAGTTTTGCAACCCCGCAGATTTCCGGCGCGGTGGCATTGCTGGCGCAAGCCTTCCCCAATCTGACAGCTGTCCAGATCGTTGAGATTCTAATCGACACAGCCAGAGATGCAGGTGCGAGCGGGGCGGACAATGTGTTTGGCAGCGGTATATTGGACATCGCTGCGGCGGTTGCGCCCAGCGGAGCGACCACAATGGCGGGAACCAGTACCATTTTGGCTCCGGTCGATGATGTGGCGATTGGATCGGCGGCGATGGGTGATGCGCTGGGTCAGGCTGGCGGCGGGCAGGGCGTTAAGACCATCGTTCTCGACCGCTACAATCGCGCCTATAGCTATGACCTGACGGGCAGGTTGCGCGGTGCCGCAATTACTCCGCGCCTGCGCGGCGCTGTTGCTCGCAATGGCCGCTCGCTTACCTCCACCAGCGATGCCCTTGCGCTCGCCTTTAGGGTCGGGGATGGCGCGCGCGCGGCGGGACTGAATTGGAGCGGACCCTTGCAGCTTAGCTCGGACGAGGCCAATCAGGCGCAAGTGCTGGCGGCCAGGATTGCCGCACGGATAGCGCCCGATACACAGATCGGTTTTGCCTTGGCGCAAGGATCTGACGGATTGGTGGCCCAATTGCAGGGTCATGATCGCACCATCGTTCGGCCAGCCTTTCACATCGCGCCAGCTGCGGGCGGTGATGACGGGTTCATCCAGCACAGCGATCTTTCCTTCGCCTTGCGTCAACGCATGGGGGCATGGGGACTGACGCTGCACGGACAATCGGGCGATGCCTGGTTGGGTGATGTGCGGCAAGCAGACGAAGTTTACGGAGGTATTCGCGAACGACGTCCCACCAGCAGTTTCGGCCTGTCAGTGGACCGCGCATTGGCTGGAGTTGAAACAACCTTGGGAATGACATGGCTGGCCGAGGATCAGACTGTTTTAGGCGCCTATTTCCATGATGCCATCGGCAATGGCGGGGCGAACACAGCCTTTCTGGATGTCTCTGCGCGCAGACAATTGGGCCGTAATTGGCAAATCGGCGGAGCGTTTCGTGCAGGAATGACGCTGCCCAAAGCCAATGGCGTGATCACCAGCAGCTCACGCCTGTACAGTAATGCGTGGTCGATGGATCTGGGCAAAGCCAACACGCTGATTGGAGGCGACATGATCGGCCTGCGGTTGAGCCAGCCCTTGCGGGTCAGCGGCGGCGGGCTCGATCTCAATCTGCCGGTTTCTTATAGTTACGCCACCGAAACGGCGCAATTTGGCATCCGGCGTTTGAACCTAAGCCCGGCAGGGCGCGAGTTAATGGGCGAGCTCAGCTGGCGCGGGCCCTTCCTGTTCGGGCAAGCCGGTGCAAGCGTGTTCTATCGCCGCCAACCGGGGCATTACTCGACCAGTCCCGATGATGTCGGGGCCGTGGTCAGCCTGACCGCAGACTTCTGACCATAGCATGGATTTTGGCGGTTGCTATTTAAGTCCGGCAGCCTGCGCAAAGCGATAGGCGTGCTCAACCAGAGGCACCACTCGCTCGCTGGTTTTCTTGGCATGAGCCGAAGACGCCGTGCCATCGATCACACGCTTTTTGATGCCTTGAATAATCCCGGCCAGCCGGAATAGATTATAGGCGAAATACCATTCCATCGGCGGAACGGGAAAGCCAGTTCGCGTGACATAACGCTCCACTGCTTCTTCGACCGAAGGGATGCCCAGCGCCTTGATATCAACCCCGCCCAGGCCAGCGCGGCCATCGGCATCATTGTACCAATTGAGCATCAGATAGCTGAAGTCCGCGATCGGATCACCGAGCGTTGAAAGTTCCCAATCCAGCACCGCAATCACGCGGTTTTCGGTCTTGTGGAAGATCATATTGTCGAGCCGATAATCCCCATGCACCACGCTGCTGGCGTGCTGGGCAGGGATGGTTTCGGGCAGCCATTCGATCAACCGATCCATCTCTGGAATGGTCTCTGTCTCGGACAATTTATACTGTTTGGACCAACGGTTGATCTGGCGCGCACAATAGTCCTCTCGCTTGCCAAAATCTGCCAGTCCAATCTCGTCAATATCGGCTTTGTGCAGATCGGCGATGGTGTCGATCATCGCGAAGTAAATTTCTCGGCGCTCGTCGGGCGTGTTGTTGGGCAGCGCCCCGTTCCACAAATTGCGCCCATCGGCCAATGACATGACGAAGAATTTGGAGCCAAGCACCTCGGGATCTTCGCATAAGCCATAAGTGCGCGGCACCGGAAAGCCGGTGGGGTGGAGCGCCGTCATCACCTTATATTCGCGATCAACCGCATGCGCGCTGGGCAGCAATTTGCCAAAGGGTTGCCGGCGCAAAACATAGGATGCACCGGGCGTATCAATCCGATAGGTCGGATTGGACTGGCCACCTTTAAACTTGGTGTAGGAAATCGGACCGGCGTAGCCCTCAACATTGGCCTCGAACCATGCGGTCAGAGCGCCAAGATCAAGCTTGTCCTTGTCCTCCACCGCGATGGTGCCGACCATTTCCTTTTCATAATCAATCATGTTCTCGGACGTATCTGTCATCAGTCGAACACCACCACGCTGCGCGCCGAGTGCCCCTCGCGCATCTTGTCAAAGCCCGCATTCACCTGGTCGAGCGAGATTCGCTCAGCAATAATGGTGTCGAGGTCGAGCAAGCCGCGCATGTAGAAATCCACCAAGCGGGGCAGATCGACGGGGAAGTGGTTATCGCCCATGATTGCGCCCATCAGCTTCTTGCCGCCAAGCAGGTCGAGCGCTCCAAGCCCGACTTTGCAATCGAGCGGCATCATGCCCAGGATCACCGCCGTACCGCCACGCCGTAGCGACGCAACCGCAAGATCGGCCGAGGCCTGACGCCCCACCGCCTCAATACCCCAGTTAACGCCGCCACTGGAGATGTCCATGATCTGCTGAACAACGTCATCTGCCAAGGCATCCACCGTGTGGGTCGCACCCAATACTTTGGCGAGCTCGCGCTTTTCCGGGAGTGGATCGGCAGCGATAATCTTGCCCGCGCCAGCAATCTTAGCCGCGTTGATGGTGGCGAGGCCGACACCGCCGCAGCCTACGACCAGAACGGTTTCACCCGGAGTCACTTTGCACGCGTTAAATATGGTTCCAGCCCCGGTAGTCACAGCGCATCCGATCACCGCCGCACGATCAAGAGGCATATCCTTGTCGATCGCCACACAGGCGTTTTCGTGGATCAACATCTGCTCGGATAGAGCTGACAGATTGATCATCTGATTGACTATCTCCCCGCCGTTGCGGGAAATCCGAGGAGCGTCTGTCTTGGCACGTCGGGTGGCAGCGCCAAGGCAAAGCGCCATCCGGCCGGTTACGCAGAACTCGCATTGGCCGCAAAAGGCAGACAGACAAGAAACAACGTGATCGCCCGGTTTGACCGTTTTGACCTCGCTGCCAACCGCGCGCACCACACCTGCAGCCTCGTGACCCGGAATGGTGGGCAAGGGATGCGGATAAGCACCGTCAATGAAGTGCAGGTCGGAATGACACAATCCGCACGCCTTGGTGTCGATCAACACCTCATGTGGTGCGGGATCTGCCAGTTCAACTTCACCTATGACAAGTGGCTCGCCCGGCGTTTCCAGAATGGCTGCTTTTGCCATATCGTCTTCTCCTATTGCGTCGAAATGGCTTAGCGGGTCGCGCCCATGTCGCCTGAGCTAAGCGAATCGTTCGCCGCTGGGGCACTTCCTCCGCGCAGAGCGTTGGCTGTTGGGCCTTCCTTGGGAAGATGCTTGGCAAATTCCATCCGCGCGATTGACCGTGCGTGGACCTCGTCAGGACCATCGGCCAAACGCAAGGTCCGCTGATGGGCATAGGCATTGGCCAGACCGTAATCATTCGATACGCCGCCGCCGCCATGAGCCTGGATCGCATTGTCGATGATCCGCAGCGCCATATTGGGCGCCTGAACCTTGATCATGGCGATTTCCTGCTTGGCAGCCTTGTTGCCGACCTTGTCCATCATGTCTGCCGCTTTGAGGCACAGCAGTCGGGTCATGTCGATATCGATCCGGGCCTGCGCCACGCGCTCTTCCCAAACCGAATGCTTGTAAATCGGTTTGCCGAATGCTTCGCGTTCTTGCAGACGCTGACACATTTTGGACAACGCTTCCTCAGCAACGCCAATGGTCCGCATGCAGTGATGGATTCGGCCTGGGCCGAGGCGCCCTTGAGCGATCTCGAAACCGCGTCCTTCGCCCAGCAACATATTGGTAACGGGAACGCGAACGTCCTTCAGTTCCACTTCCATATGGCCATGCGGAGCGTCGTCATAACCGAACACAGGAAGGTGGCGGATGATGTTCACGCCGGGCGCATCATTGGGCATCAACAGCATTGATTGCTGGGCATGACGACCAGCGGAGAAATCGGTCTTGCCCATCACGATGGAGACCTTGCAACGCGGATCGCCAAGGCCCGATGACCACCATTTGCGGCCATTGATCACATATTCATCGCCATCGCGTTCGATCCGGGTTTCGATATTGGTCGCGTCAGAGCTGGCCGTGAAAGGCTCTGTCATCAAGAATGCCGAGCGGATTTCGCCGTTCATGATGGGCCGTAGCCACTGTTCCTTTTGCTCGATCGTTCCGTAGCGGTGGAACACTTCCATATTGCCAGTGTCCGGCGCCGAGCAATTGAACACTTCAGAAGCGAAGCCGATGCGGCCCATTTCTTCGGCGCACAAAGCATATTCGAGATTGGTCAGACCAGGACCTTCAAACTCAAAGCTTTCTTCGACATGATGGTGCCCATCATTGCGCGGCGGCATGAACAGATTCCAGATACCAGCAGCCTTGGCCTCTTTCTTCAGATCTTCGACCACTTGAATGACTTTCCATCGGTCGCCTTCGGCATCTTGAGCCTTATACGTGTCGACAGCCGGGCGAATGCGGGTTTCGATGAAATCGCGCACTCGGTCGCGCCAATATTGCTGCCGTTCGGTGGGTTGGAAATCCATAGGAGTAATCCTCTCTTGTCTTGTTTGACTCGGTAAACTTGTTGACTCTCTCGTGGCAGAGAGTGCCGGCTGCGCCAAGCTGTCAGTTTGATGGGCGCCTTATTTCTGTCATTGTGCTGGTGGCGGTTTGCTTGGGGATGGCTGGATCGTGATGCCAGCGGCCAAACGCGCTTCGTGATCTTCGCGGCTGATCGGGAAGCGGCCTAGCCAGAAGGCCGAAACCAGCGCCAAGATGCCCGATACAATCCCGAAATAGATCACCATATCGGTGATGACCGTTGCCGGAACTTGGCCCGGTTGGGCATTATTGGCGAGCTGCGATGCAGCAATGATTTGTCCAGTCACAAATATTCCAAAGCCGGTGGCGCATTTCTGGACCAACCAATTGCCCGAATAAAACGAGCCTTCGGCCCGCCGTCCGGTGCGCTCCTGAAAGGCCTCTACAATCTCTGCAATCATGGATGATGCCGATATCATCACCACCACTGCCAAGGCGTTGCCGAAGAACAAGAAGCCATAATAGAGGGCGGTTGATGGCAACGTGCCCGGCGTTGGCCAAAGCCCGGCCAGCAAGAATAGATAGGGTGAAAACAGAATGGCGAACGAACCAATGGCGGCGATGGCGGCGCTTTTGGGTTTGCCCAGATGGCGATGCATCGGCCCCACGATGAAGAACATCAGCACGACTGAACAGAACAGCACAATCGGATAGGCGATCAATGCTGCCTGATCGAATTGCCACACGAACACATTGACATAGTTCGATATGGAAAAGCTCATCCCTTGCGCGACATAGGCGGCCAAACCGCCGGCTGCGAAGATCAGGAAGGCCTTTTCGCTAAAGGCTTCGAAAATCTCGGCAAATGCACCCTTGAAACTGAAGGGTTCGGGTTTGTGTTGGGGCAAATGCGCCACCAATTTATGCTGGCCCAAGGCTGATCCCAACACCGAAATCGCCATCAGGATCGCGCCGAATATTCCGAATGAGGCATAGCCATCACGCTGCAGCAATCCGTCTGCGCCCGGCAAAAATACGGTATAGGCCAGCAACATCATCAAAATGCCGCCGCACCAGCCTGACAGATAGCGATATCGGAACAGCGTTGTGCGCTCGTCATAATCGTTCGTTATCTCGGGCAAGAGCGAGACAGAGGGGACTTCGCAGGCAGACAGCAGGACCCGCACCACGATGGCGATGCCCAGCAATCCAAAGAAGCTGGGGGCTACTGTGCCAGGGGGTGACCACATCAAAATCCAGGCGAAGGCCAGCGGGATTGGCGCTGCATAAAGCCACGGCAATCGTCGGCCCCAACGGGTGTAGGTCCGGTCAGACAAATTGCCCAGGATTGGATCGACCACGGCATCCACCAGCAGCGCAATAAGCAAGGCCAGCGCGACCAGCCCGGCATCCATGCCCAGAACCTGATTGTAATACAGCAGCAGGAAAAAGCTGAAACCGGTGTCTTTCACCCCAAAGGCAACTGCGCCAAACCCATGGATCAGCTTGAGCCGCATCGGCATGGGGCCAGCGACAAAGCTCATAGCTTGCCTATCCCGCAAGGGGCGCCCGCGCCGAATCCTGACATCAGTCTCTCCAAAAACTTTCTCGCTAGCCTAGGGCAAGCATGGGCTGCGTCAACGGTGGTCTTTGTGACGCTACGGCATGGGGGTCCCTCGTAAATCGCCTTGCAGCCGATATGCGAATCACCCTAACGTAAGCGTCAAGCGAACAAGATTTACAGGAGAGTCGACCCATGTCCGAGACAGCTGAGCTGCAAAGCTTCCGTCAGGAAACGCAAGATTGGTTGCAAGCCAATTGTCCGCCCGAGATGCGCCAACCCGTGCGCGATGAAGAAGATATTTTCTGGGGTGGTCGCAACGCCGAATTTGCCTCGGACGCGCAAAAGGCTTGGTTCGAAGTCTGCCGTGACAAGGGATACACCGTTCCGGCGTGGCCCACCGAATATGGCGGCGCTGGCCTCAACCCGGCACAGGCAAAGATCCTGAGGCAGGAAATGAACCGCATTGGCGCTCGCCCTCCACTTTCGAGCTTTGGCATTTGGATGCTTGGCCCAGCTTTGCTGCACTTTGGCACCGAAGGCCAAAAGAAGCGCTTCCTCAATGAAATAGCGCGCGGAGAAATCCGCTGGTGCCAAGGCTATTCGGAACCCGGGAGCGGTTCTGACCTGGTGTCGATGCAGACCTTTGGCGAAGACAAGGGCGATCATTGGGTGGTCAATGGCCAGAAAATCTGGACCTCTTACGCTGACAAGGCTGACTGGATTTTCTGTCTGGTGCGGACCGATAAGGACAGCAAATACCAGGGCATCACCTTCATGCTGTTTGATATGCATGCCGGCGGCGTAACCACCAAGCCGATTAAGTTGATCAGTGGCAACAGCCCGTTTTGCGAAACCTTCTTTGATGATGCCAGCGTGCCTAAAAGCTATGGCGATGATTGCGCCGGATATGTCGGCGAGATCAACCGCGGCTGGGATGTTGCGAAATATCTGCTGGGCCACGAGCGCGAGATGATTTCTGGCGCCGATGGCGGCAACACCGGCACGCTGGGCGCGGCCATGTCACGCCACGCGGGAGAGCTCGATCCGATTTTGCGCGCAGACCTGGCTGACTTCGATGTCGATGCGCTGGCCTATGGCTGCATGGGTGAGAAATTCCTTGATGAAATCAAGGTCGGCAAGGCGCATCCGGCCCAGCCGAACATGATGAAATATGCCGGGACCGAGCTGAACAAGCGTCGTCACGAATTGATGATGAGTGCGGGTGGATCGCGCAGTCTTGAGTGGGACAGCGAAGAAACCCGTGGCGGCAAGCCATCGCGCAATTGGCTGCGAACCAAGGCAAACTCGATCGAAGGTGGCACCAGCGAAGTCATGCTGAATGTCATCTCCAAACGCATTTTGGATTTGCCCGGCGCTTAACGCGCGGCCGCTGCCTTGCTCCGTTTCACGCGCCCACGGGCGCAGTCAAAAATTTCAAGAATGGGATGAATATCCATGCCCCTATATCACGATGAAGATCAGGCGATGCTCGCCGACACAGCCGCGCAATTCATGGCCGATGAAGGTGCCATTGCGAAACAATTGCGCCATTTCCGCGACCGCGATTGCCCCGATGGATTTGGCCATGCATTGTGGAGCCAATTTGCAGAAATGGGCTTTACCGGCATGCTGGTGGCCGAAGAAGATGGTGGATTGGGCATGGGCCATGTCGAAGCTGGCATCGTGCTGGAGGAGATCGGCCGCAATCTGACGCCGTCGCCCTTCCTGACTAGCTCTATTATCACAGCAACGGCCCTGGCTGGAGCGGATGACAATCTGCGCGGACGCTATCTGCCGGGCTTGATCTCGGGCGAGAGCGTTTTTGCGGTCGCCATCGATGAAGGGGCCAAGCATCGCCCCGAACGGGTCGCCACCAAGGCAGAACGCTCGGGCAATGGCTTCAAGCTGTCGGGCAAAAAAGACTTTGTAGTCCAGGCTGTGGCAGCCGACATGATCGTCGTGTCCGCGCGCACTTCAGGCTCGGATGCCGATGGAGATGGCATTACCTTGTTTGCGGTGCCCAAGGATGCCGCGAATATGACGCAGGACCCGGTTCGTCTGGTCGATAGCTCAATGGCTTCGCACATCACTTTTGACGGGGTTGAACTGGATGGTGATGCCGTCATTGGCGAGGTTGATGGTGGCCGCGCTATCCTCAACACAATGCTGATGGCAGGCCGGGTTGGCTCTGCTGCAGAGGGTGTGGGTGTTGCCCGCGGCGCGATGGACATGACGGTAGAATATCTCAAACAGCGCAAGCAATTTGGTAAGCTGATCGGCGAGTTTCAGGCCCTGCAGCATCGTGCTGCACACCTTTATTCCGAGGTGGAGATTGCCCGCGCTGCTGTGATCAAAGCCCAGCAATTGCTTGACGGTGGTAGCGAGAAAGCAGACCTTATGAGCTCGGTTGCGAAGGCGAAAGTCGCCAAAACAGCCGGGCTGGCGGTGCGCGAAGGCGTGCAAATGCATGGCGGTATTGGCATGACCGATGAATATGACATCGGACTGTTTATGAAGCGCGATCGGGCGCTGCAGGAATTCATGGGCGATGCCTATTATCACACCAACCGCGTGGCCGAATTGAGCGGGTACTAAGAGGAAATCACGATGGATCTGAATTCACTTTTCGGCCTTGATGGCCGTATCGCTTTGGTCACTGGTGGTTCGCGCGGGATCGGCAAGATGTTTGTCGAAGGCCTGCTCGCGGCTGGCTGCGCTCGGGTCTATATCTCGGCGCGCAAGATCGAGCAGATGGATGCGACCATCGCCGAATTTGGCGAGGACAAAGTCATCGGCATTCAGGCTGACCTGAGCCAGATGGACGGTATGCAGCATGTTGCTGACGAAATCGCAAAGCGCGAAGACAAACTGGATATCTTGATCAACAATGCGGGTGCCGCTTGGGGGCAGGACTATCTGGAATTCAGCGAGGCGGGTTGGCATCGGACAATGGATCTGAACGTCAAAACGCCTTTCTTCCTCACCCAAAAGCTGCACGGATTGTTGACCGCTGCTGCCACCGAGGCTCGTCCGGCCAAGGTGATCCATGTATCGTCGATTGACGGACAACGGATCAACCCGTGGGAAACCTACGCTTATCAAGCGTCCAAAGCGGGCGTTATTCAATTGACGCGGCGCATGGCTGCGCGACTGATCAAGGATCACATCGTGGTCACAACAATTGCACCGGGTGCGTTTGTCAGCGAGATGAATCAAGCGGCCAAACATGCGCCCGACGCTTCTGCTGCTAATATTCCCGCCAAGCGAATCGGTACGGCCGAAGATATGGCCGCTGCAGCGATTTATCTGTGCAGCCGCGCAGGCGATTATGTGGTGGGCGAAACGCTGACCGTTGATGGCGGCATTGTGAACGCACTGCTGCCCAATCTGTTCAACGATCCATCGGGCAAAGGTTGATTATCACTCTATAGGAGGGAGCATGGAAATAGGTCTGAAAGTGCTGGTGAAGCTGCTGCCGTTGATATTCGGCATTGGCTTTCTGGCCCCTGTGATTGCTTCGGCCTTGGTAGCGCTGGAGATTACCGCGCCATTGGGCCTTTCTCCGCTCCACTTCGGATTGCTGATCGGCGGGGCTTGGGGTCTGATCGCGACCATCACGGGGCGTTGGCTATGACTCAGGCTATCGGAACGACTATTCCCGATGATCTCAGCCAGCTGAGCAATGCTGAATTGCGCCGGTTGGAATTGAATATTGCGCGCAAATATTCGGGCAAGGTGCCTTGGGGCATTGTCGCTTGGGCGTTTGGCAATCTGGCCTTCTGGCTAGCGCTGTGGCCGCTGGTGCTATTGGACATTATCCCGCTGTGGCTCGGCTTTGTCTTGTCGACCATAAGCCTCAGTCTGGTTTATCTACCCACCCATGATGCACAGCATTACATTATCGGAAGGCCAGGTACGCGATTGCATTGGCTGAACGAGCTGCTGGGCCACGCGACGACCTGGATGGTTGGTACCCCATTCGAAGTTTACCGAATTTCGCATCTCGACCACCATCGCCATACCAATGATCCCGAGCGTGATGTCGACATCACCACTCAAGCCGAGGGACCGTGGCAGGCCCTATGGTCAACCATCCGGCAGAGACAGCCCGATTCCAAGCGGGCATCGGATTATATGGCATCGCTGGAACGGGCCGGGCGTCCCGATCTGATCTTGCTCAGCTTGATCTATAAGCTGGCGCAGGTGGCTATTTTGATCGGATTGGCATGGAGCGGTTATGCTCTGGAGGCTTTCTTGCTGTGGTGGCTGCCCATGCAGTTCGCCATGACCTATCTGGTGTTCTTTCTCAGCTGGGCTCCGCACAGTCCGGGAATGGAAGCGGGCCGTTATCGCGACACCAAGAACTGGCGGTCCAAAGTTGGCAATGTGCTATCGATGGGGATGCAATATCACATCGTCCACCACCTGCACCCTTATATCCCCTTGATGGATACGCCCGCCGCCTATCGCGAGCTGCGCCCCATATTGAAGGCACGCGGTTGTAAGCTGGAAATGTAGGCGCAGGGTTTAGCCGCACAGGCGGGGCGAGGTGCTAAGGAGCTATTCCGTCAACTCGCGCACAAAAGGTATCAGACCGGTTTGACGGGTCCGTCGCATACGTTCGGCATGCAGGATTTCGCGTACTTTGGCGAAACATGTGTCCAAATCGTCATTGACCACAACATAGTCATATTCCGCCCAATGGCTGATCTCGCCTTTGGCGCGTTCCATCCGGCTATCGATCACGTCATCTTCGTCTTGCGCGCGCGAAATCAATCTGCGACGCAACTCATCGATGCTGGGAGGTAGGATAAACACGCTGACCACGTCCTGCTGATCCTTTTGATAGAGCTGCTGCGTGCCCTGCCAATCGATATCGAACATGAAATCCTGACCATCCTTCAGTGCATTACGGATGATCCCCTTGGGCGTCCCGTAACGGTGCCCGAAGACCGGCGCCCATTCGTAAAAATCATCATCTTCGATCATTTGGTCGAACTTCTCGTCATCGACGAAATAATAGTGAACGCCGTCCTCTTCGCCCGGCCGCTTGGGCCGGGTGGTGACAGATACGGACAGCTTTATCTCATTGTCAGCGTCGAGAATTTTGCGCGAGATGGTGGTCTTGCCGGCCCCAGAAGGGGACGACAGGATGAACATTAGTCCGCGTCTGTGCAGTTGGTCTTGATCGGCCATGCACGCTGTTGGCGCAAAGCGGGGGCTATAATCAAGGGTGCAGGACCGAACTCTGCCTATTTTTCCTCGTTAGCGGTAGGATCGGCTGGCACAATCTCGGGCGCGTCTCCGGAATTGTTCACCCGGCGCGACTTGCCGCGATCATACAGCGTTTTGGCCAGCAATCCGCCGCCCACCAACAACGCACCGGGTACTGATCGTGTGGCAAGTTTGGACAATCCGTACAGCGCTAGCGTGGACAAGATCGTGTGGTCATTGGCCAATTTGCGCGCTTTTTCGCGGCTATAGCCGGTTCTCAGGACGCTCTTATGCAAGGTCTGGCGCGTCATGCGGGTGACACCGCGCACCACCAAATCAGCGATCAACAGATTGGTGGCAGGATTAGTGCTGGGGCCGGGCATACGCTCGGACTGGGTCTCGATTGCAGTATCGGTGTCAGCGTCGTTCAAAGGCAATGTGATCTCCAGGGTCTCGCCCCCAAGATATCGGACGAGCTTGTTTTAATCCTTGCGGCCGAAATCGACCGTGACGACGTTCGAGCCGTCTTCTGCTCCTTCAACGCCTGCATTGTCTGGCTGTTCCGGAGAATCATTTTGTGCATCGTCATGCGCTTCTGGCGCCATATCGGCCACGGTCGCCTGAAACTGCAGGCCAAAGTCCACCGCCGGATCCACAAATGCGGTGATCGCCGCAAAGGGAATGGAGAGAGAGGAGGGGATCTGGTTGAAGCTGAGCCCTACCGAAAATCCGTCATCGCGCACTTCCAAATCCCAGAATTTGTTCTGCAAAACGATAGTCATTTCATCGGGGAAACGCTCACGCAGATGGGGCGGGATGGACACGCCGGGCGCGCCTGTTTTGAAGGTGATGTAAAAGTGGTGGTTGCCGGGCAGCTCGCTGCCGCTTTGGACAATCTCGCCCAGCACCCGCGCGACCACAGCGCGCAAGGCTTCTTGCACGATTTCGTCATAGGGGATCAGGCTGTCTGGCGTATCATCACTCATTGCAAGTGCTAGGTGGCGATCCCATTGGCGTGGGTCAAGCGGTTATCGCGTCTTAATCCCGCAATTTGCTGCGATGCACCAATGCTTGCGCATGGCGACAGGGAAACTATAGCCCCCTTATGCGAAACGCCCGTATCGAGAGAAAAACCGCCGAAACCGCGATTGAGGTTGTCGTAAACCTCGACGGGAATGGCACCTATGACATTTCGACAGGGATCGGCTTCCTTGACCATATGGTCGAGCAATTTTCCAAGCATTCTCTGATTGATGTGACGATGAGGGTGGATGGCGATCTGCATGTTGATCAGCATCACACCACTGAAGACAGCGCCTTGGCGCTGGGTCAGGCGCTGGCGCAGGCCTTGGGCGATAAGGCCGGGATTGGCCGTTATGGCGCTGCCTATTCTCCGATGGATGAGACTTTGGCGCGTGTGGCGCTGGATATTTCCGGTCGGCCGTATCTGGTGTGGAAAGCCGGATTCACTCAGGAAAAACTGGGTGAATGGGACACCGAACTGATCGAGCATTGGTTCCATTCTGTGGCGCAAACAGCCGGTATCACGCTGCATATCGAACTGCTGTATGGCACCAATAATCACCACATATGCGAAAGCATTTACAAGGGCTTCGCTCGCGCTATGCGCATTGCGGTGGAAAGCGATCCGCGCAAAGGCGGCGCTATTCCCAGCACCAAGGGGCAGCTGGGTGGGTAGCGGAGTTGCGCTGATCGATTATGGCGCAGGCAATTTGCACTCTGTTCACAATGCGCTGAAAGCCGTCGGGGCCGATGTTACGGTCACCCAAGACCCCGAAATCGTGCGCACAGCAGACCGGATCGTATTGCCCGGGGTTGGCTCATACAAATCATGCGCTGATGGATTGCGCGGTTTGATCGGTATGGTCGATGCGTTGGAGCAGCGCGTGCGGGTCGAGGCGGTGCCGTTCCTGGGCATTTGCGTGGGCATGCAATTGCTGGCCGATCGCGGATTGGAGCATGGCGAGACATTGGGATTGGGCTGGATCGGCGGCGATGTTCGGCTGATCGAGAGCCAAGATCCGTCCATCAAAGTGCCGCATATGGGCTGGAATGACGTGGCCTTGCTGCCGCATGTCGGCACCCATCCCTTAATCGAAGCGGGCGAGGCCTATTTTCTCCATTCCTATCATTTTGCAGCGCATGATCCGCAGCATATTTGCGCGATGACCGATCACGGACAAGGCCTGGTTGCGGCAGTTGCCAGCGAAACTGTGGTAGGGGTGCAATTTCATCCTGAGAAGAGCCAGTCTTATGGGTTGGAGATGCTCTCTCGATTTCTGGAGTGGAAGCCGTGATTGTTTTTCCAGCGATTGATCTGAAGGGTGGCGAAGTCGTCCGACTGGCAGAAGGCGATATGGACCGAGCCACCGTTTATGGTGACAATCCGGCTGCCCAAGCGATGATCTTTGCCGATGCAGGTGCGCAGCATCTGCATGTGGTCGATCTGGACGGCAGCTTTGCGGGACGCACGGAAAATCGCGCTGCGGTTGAGGCGATCATCGAGGCCTTTCCTGGCTATGTGCAATTGGGCGGCGGCATACGCGATGCGGCAGCGGTTGAAGGTTGGTTCAATCTGGGCGTGGCTCGGGTGGTGATGGGCTCCGCCGCGCTGAAAAACCCCGATTTCGTCAAAGAGATGGCACGCGAATGGGAAGGCGGCATCGTGGTGGCGGTGGATGCCAAGGACGGGATGGTTGCAACCGAGGGTTGGGCCGATGTGTCCGATGTACCGGTGGTCGATTTGGCCCGCCGGTTTGAAGATGCGGGCGTTGCCAGCCTACTGTTCACCGATATTGGCCGCGACGGATTGCTGAAAGGCGTCAATATCGATGCAACGCTGGATCTGGCGCGCCGGGTGGATATTCCCGTGATTGCCAGCGGCGGAGTGAAGGGATTGGATGACATTCACATCCTCTCGGTCAACGCGCATGAGGGGATCGAGGGCGTGATTACGGGCCGCGCTTTGTATGAAGGGCGGCTAGATCTGGCTGCCGCCATTGCGATGGGTGCGAGGGAGTAAGAGCATGTTTGGTTGGCTAAAGAAGAAAATCGCTGAAAGCCCGAGCATGGTTGTGGTTGGCGAAGGGGTCCTCAAAACGCATGATGTCGAGGCGAGATTTCGCGATGCTGCGCCGAATTCAAAACGCTTTTTTGGTAAGCTAAAGCAAAGCCGGTGGAGCGATGGACAAGAACGTTTCAGTCTGCGTTTGCGCGACCTTTCCAGCGAACATGATGGAAAGTTGCGCCTGTACCGCGATGCCGATCAGGTGTCGGAATTTGATCTGACAGGCAGCGCGATTGAGTTTCGTTGGAAGGGGATGAGCAGCGATGCCATCCCCAAGTTCGAAATTGGCGACAAGCTGCGAATTGATGTGGGCTCCATGAGCATCACTGCGACGGTGGAACCCGACTGATGACCGTGCGCATTCGCGTGATCCCTTGTCTGGATGTGGCCGATGGCCGCGTGGTCAAAGGCGTGAATTTTGTCGATTTGAAGGATGCGGGCGATCCGGTGGAGCAAGCGCGGGCCTATGATGCGGCAGGCGCGGATGAACTGTGTTTTCTGGATATTTCGGCAACGCATGAAGGGCGTGGGACTTTACTCGACATCGTCAAACGCACCGCGGAAGTATGCTTTATGCCGGTGACGGTGGGCGGCGGCGTTGCCTCGGTAGAGGATGCGCGCGCCTTGCTGCTGGCCGGGGCTGACAAGGTGGCGATCAATTCTGCAGCGGTGAAACGGCCCGAAGTTGTGCGCGAAATCGCCGAGAAGTTTGGTAGCCAATGCATTGTCGCCAGCGTGGATGCGCGCCGGGTTGTCGGAACCACAGGCGAGGCGGGTCCGAAGTGGGAAATCTTCACCCATGGCGGGCGAAAACCCACGGGTATTGATGCATTGGAACATGCGAAATTGCTGGCAGAGATGGGCGCAGGCGAATTGCTCGTCACCAGCATGGACGGTGATGGAACCAAGGCCGGATATGATCTGGAGTTGATCCGCGCGATTGCTGACAGCGTCACCATCCCGGTGATCGCCAGTGGCGGCGTGGGGACGCTGGATCATCTGGTCGAAGGCGTGAAGCGGGGCCATGCCAGCGCTGTGTTGGCGGCCTCAATCTTCCACTTTGGCGAGCATTCCATTGCCGATGCCCACACGGCCTTGCGCGCCGCCGGATTGCCCGCGCGATCGATTTGACCCAAAAGAACATTTGCCAGCCAGCTGGCTTTGGACGAGAAAAGCCCGATGGACACACTAAAGCGCCTTGAACAAACCATTGCCGAGCGGGCCACTGCCGCGCCTGATGAAAGCTATGTGGCTAAGCTCAATGCCAAGGGGCTGGAGACCATCGCCAAGAAATTGGGCGAGGAAGCGACCGAGACGGTGATTGCTGCGCTGTCTCAGGGCAAAGATGAGCTAGTGGCGGAAAGCGCAGATCTATTGTTTCACCTGCTGGTGTTGTTGCAAGCCAAGGGCGTTTCTCTCGATCAGGTTATGTCGGAATTGGATCGCCGCGAAGGCGTGTCTGGTCTGGTCGAAAAAGCCTCGCGGGGGGATGATGGATAGGTCGCATTGGATGACTCGTCTTGCCGAATTCGAGGCAGGACTGGAACAATCGGATGTACCATTTCACCTGGGTGTCGCCCATGGTTCCATGTCCACAGAGTTGTTCAGGCCGGTGGGCACGGACATCCAAAAGCCGCACGCTCAGGACGAATTGTACATAATCCGACGCGGCACATCCGACTTTCTGCGCGGCGAGGGCCGCGTGTCTGTGGCAGCAGGGGATGTGCTATTTGTTCCGGCTGGAATGGACCATCGTTTCGTCGATTTCAGCGCAGACTTCGACACGTGGGTCATTTTCTGGGGCCCACAAGGTGGAGAGAAATAATGCCGATTGATGCGACGCTGCCCTATGATGACAACAACATTTTCGCCAAGATTTTGCGCGGAGAAATCCCCTCCACCAAGGTCTATGAGGATGAATGGTCCTATGCGTTTGAGGATATCAACCCGCAGGCAGAAATTCACACGCTGGTGATTCCCAAGGGCCAGTATGTCAGCTGGGATGATTTCTCGGCTAAGGCTCCGGCAGAGGAAATCGCCGGTTTCGTCCGGGCGGTTGGCGAAGTTGCGCGGATGAAGGGACTGGTGGAACCGGGCTATCGCATGATGGCCAATATAGGCGCGCATGGCGGCCAAGAAGTGCCGCATTTGCACGTTCATATATTTGGCGGACAGTTTTTGGGGCCGATGATCGCGCGCTAGCTTGACCCTCAATCGCCGGGCCGCGAACGTCCGTTCGCCTTGGCTTTCAGCCTGACCGGCCGGCGCGAAGTCGCGCTTGCGACGCCATTGGCGTCGACCCGTTCCAACCAAGAGGCTTGGTCGCGGAGCATGGACCCGAAGGGGCCGCAAGGCCGACTGGCCGCCTGCAGGCCCGAAAAGGGCCGAGGAACCCCAAACAAACAGACTCAAATATGCCACGTTTCACCGCCTTCCATGTGAAGCGATGAAAACCCCGCTTCCCAGTGAATCCGCGCTAGGCTAAGACATTTGCGATGAATTTGCCCAATCCTCCCGGCGGTTGTTTTGACGGCCCACGCCATCTTTATGCGGTGCGCGTCTATTATGAGGACACCGACCTGTCCGGCATAACCTATCACGCCAATTATCTGCGCTGGTTTGAACGCGCGCGGTCTGACCTGTTGCGCATGCTCAAGATAGATCAGCGCGCCGCGATCGAAGCAGGGGAAAGCGGGGATGGGGGCGCCTATGCCGTGTCGGAAATCAATCTGAAATATTGGCGCCCGGCCAAGTTGGATGATGATGTGGTGGTCGACACGATCTGCACCGAATTGGGCGCGGCCAGTTGCCGGATGCACCAACGCGCCTTTCGCAATTTTGCCGGCGCTGCTGGCGGTGATGCTGGCGTTGAAGAAGAACTTTTGTGTGAAGCGACACTGCGCGTAGGCTTTATCTCGCTCGACGGGCGTCCGCGCCGTCAGCCGGCCGAATGGCGCGCCGCTTTCAAAGCATTTATGGAAGACAAACTAGCATGATTTTCTCTCTCCCGCTCACCAGCCTTGGCGCGTCGACGCGGCTCAATCCACTCGATCTGTTTTTGCAGGCCGATATTGTTGTGCAGGCGGTCATGCTGGGTCTTATTCTGGCCAGCGTGTGGGTGTGGACGATCATTGTCTCCTTCTCTTTACGGATGGGCAAGATCGAGCGCCGCTCACGCGAGTATGAGGACGAGTTCTGGGATAGCGAGGATTACGAGCGCCTGCTTGGCAAGCGAGCCAAGGCCGATATTCCCAGTGCACGTGTTGCCGCCATGGCGATGGAGGAATGGAAAAGCTCCACCGCCAAGTCGCCGATTGATCGGGAAGGGACGCGCCACCGCACCGCCAGCGCAATGGAAAGCCAGGTGGCGCAAGAGGCGGACAATCTGGCCGAGAGGCTTAATTTTCTCGCGACCACGGGTGCGGTTGCTCCGTTCGTTGGCCTGTTCGGTACTGTATGGGGCATCATGAACAGCTTCTTCCAGATTGGTGCTCAGGAAAGCTCGTCGCTCGCTGTGGTTGCTCCGGGCATTTCAGAAGCCTTGTTTGCAACCGCCATTGGCCTGTTCGCCGCCATACCGGCAGTGATCGCCTACAACCGCTTCAGTCACCGGGTGAACCGCTATGAGGCACGCCTGCAACGCTTTGCAGACCGTTTCCATGCAGGTCTCAGCCGCGAACTGGATCAAGCATCATGATTTGCGCATTCGCCTCCGCGAACGCGATTTCCTCGCTCTCACGACCTGAAGGTCGCGTCGCTGCGGGCGGGCCGTCGCCCTTGCGGCGGCTGCGCCCCCGTCAGGCGCAAACCAGATGGGCTGGGGGTTAGGCCTATGGCATTCTCCATGGCTTCGCAGAGCGAATCTCGCCGTTCCCGCCGCGCGCCTATGGCAGAGATCAATGTCACGCCCTTTGTCGATGTGATGCTGGTTTTGCTGATCATTTTCATGGTCACAGCCCCGCTGCTTGCCTCCGGCGTGCCGGTGGAATTGCCTGACAGCCGCGCAAATCCGATCGATCAAAGCCCCAGCCAAGTGACCGTGGCGATTGATAATGCGGGCGTCATCTACATCGACAATACGCGCATTCCTGCAGGCGGTTTTGCCGATGCGTTGCTGCAAATCGATCCTGGGTCGCAGGCCAGCGGGCCGATCATCGTGCTGCGCGCAGACCGGACGTTGGATTATGGCCGGGTGATGGCCGTGATGGGAGAATTGAACCGCGCTGGCTTCAATTCGATCTCGCTGGTCACCAACGGTTCAGTCTCGCCGCCATAGCGTAGCGATGATGGTGGAACATGTTGCCTTTCGTCGCGAAGAGCGGTTTGGCCTGGCAATTGCCTTCGGGCTGCACCTATTGTTGGTGGCGGTGCTGGTCATGCAGCCTGCGCCCGACATCCTGACCGAGCGTCCTGAGCGCATGACCGTCAGCCTGGCGAGCGACATTGGTCTGGAAGCGACCGCTCCCGTGCTTGTGCCTGAAAGCCGCGCGGCCATTGCCCCTGAATTGGCCGACGAGCCTCAGCCCAGCGTTGCAGATACGCTAGAGCAAGCGACCACAAGCACAGCGCCTTCGCCAGACCGGCAAACAAGACAAGAAACACCCAGGCCCCAACCCACAGCTCGGCCCGAACCGCGCCAAGGCGGCGGATCGCAAGTGGGCGACAATTTTCTGGAAGGGGCGGGCAACAGTCGTACCAGCGATGATGCGCGCATTCCGGCCAGCCAAATTGGGGCCAGTGCCAAGGCATCGATTATCCAGGCCATCGTGCGCCAGATCCGCCCGCATTGGACCGCACCTTCGGGCGTCGATTCCGAGCTTTTGATTACCGAGTTGGCGTTTGATCTGGATGAAGAGGGCCGATTGCGGGGCCGCCCACGGGTGCTACGGCAGGGCGGGATCAACGCTTCAAACCGCCCGCAAGCAGGGCTGCATGCCGAACGCGCCATCCGTGCAGTGCAACTGGCCGCACCGTTCGACCTGCCTGACGAATATTACAACGCCTGGAAGTCGATCCGGGGCGCGCGTTTCGATAGGAACCTTTCTCGATGAAACAGCTGATTTTTGCTCTCGCCCTTTTTGCCATCCCGCTGGCCACCAGTCCCCTCGCAGCGCAAAGCTCTGATCTGGGTACGCCTGTCGCCGAAGGTGGCTCGGTGGAAACCTTGGGCCAAGCCGAAGCCGAGGAAGGCGGCCTAAGCTTTACCGTCACCGATGAAAGCGATTGGTCCGATATTGGCGTGGCGATTGCCGGCTTTGCCGCCGACCGTGACCGACCAACGCCCGCCAATGCCAATGGCACGGCCGCGCTGGGCCGCGAGATTTCGCGCGTCATCACCGCCAATCTGCGCAACAATGGTATTTTCAGACCTGTCGGACCGGACAGTCTGCCTCAGCCGAGCTTTGCCCAGATCACTTCGCCCAGTTGGGGCAGTTGGAGTGGTCGCGGGGTGGAGATGCTGGTCCATGGCTATGTCAGCGCGCGTGCAGATGGCCGACTGACCGTTGGGTGCTATCTTTACGATGTAGCTCTGCAAGACGAGTTGATCCGCGAAGGTTGGGTTGTGCCACCGGCTGATTGGCGGCGCGCGGCGCACAAATGTTCAGACCTGATCTATTCGCGCCTGACGGGGGAGAGCCCGTTCTTCGACAGCCGCATCGCCTATATCGCTGAAACCGGACCGAAGGATAAACGCATCAAGCGGCTGGCGATCATGGACAGCGATGGCGCCAACCACCGATTTCTGACGCTGGGCAGCGCCACCGCGCTGACGCCGCGTTACTCGCCCGATTACAAGAAGCTGCTGTATCTGTCTTATGTAGACGGCAATCCGCGCATCTATGTCTATGACATTGGCACCGGTCGTCAGCAGTTGGTGGCGGAAACCGGCAACCCCACGTTGGCCCCGCGCTGGTCGCCCGATGGCCGCAATATCCTCTATTCGATGGCCGTGGGCGGCAATACGGACATTTATCGTGTGCCTGCCATTGGAGGCCGCAGCGTGCGGCTGACCGACACGCCTGGTATCGATATTGGCGGGTCGTATTCGCCTGACGGCAGCAAGATTGTGTTTGAAAGCGACCGTTCGGGCACACAGCAATGCTATGTTATGGATGCCGACGGCTCTAACCAAAGGCGTTTGACCTTCTTTGGCGGGCGCTGCGCAACGCCGGAATGGAGCCCGCGCGGAGACCAGATCGCCTTCACGCGGATTGCGGGTGACTTCAACATAGCGGTGATGAACCCCAATGGCCGTAACCTTCGGGTGCTGACCAGCGGATGGCAGGACGAGGCGCCAACCTGGGCTCCCAATGGCCGGATCATCCAATTCTTCCGCACCACCCGCAATTCGGGCCGTTCTGCCCTGTGGCAGGTCGATCTGACGGGTCGCAACGAGAGACGGCTAAAAACGCCGGTTGATGCCTCCGATCCGGCTTGGGGACCGATTTTGCCTTGAGCACGTTTTGGTAATAACATTCTGGCTGCATCCCCCTGGTGCTTTTACCATGCGGCCATTCGGGAAAGGAACCCAAGTATGAATACTCGACTTGCAACCATCGCGCTTCTCAGCGGAACCGTGGCCTTGGCTGGCTGTGCCAAGAAGGCTCCTGAACAGCTTCCACCAGCGCCAGAGCAGACCACTACGGATCAAGGAACCACCGTTGCTCCCGTGGGTGACACCGGACCGACCCTGGGCACGCAGGCTCATTTCGAAGATGCGGTGAACGGCCAGAATGTGATCTATTTCGACACCGACCGGTTCAATATCGACAGCGCCGATGCGGCCGCGCTGCAAACGCAGGCGCAATATCTGTCTCGCTATGGTGCCATCTCGATCACCATCGAAGGGCACGCCGATGAACGCGGCACGCGCGAATACAACCTCGCGCTGGGTGAGCGTCGGGCCAATTCGGCAAAGAATTATCTAATCAGTCTGGGCGTGGATGCCAATCGCATTCGCACTGTCAGCTATGGCAAGGAGCGCCCGGTTGCTCTGGCGTCAAACGCAGCCGCTTGGTCGCAAAACCGCCGCGCTGTCAGCGTCGTAATAAACTAAAGCTTGATCAATTAGTTAGACAGCCACCAAGGTGACAGCAAGCCGAGCACGTTCTCATCAATCTGGGGTAAAGCGGTTTGCAAGGGGGCAACTCCCAGGCCGGCACCGCTGCCGACCGGATGGGCGACATTGATCGCGACGAGGGCAGCCATCGCGAAAACAGCGATAATGCTCGAAAGGGTCAATTGCTTGCTCATATTCACGTCCTTAGCTGCGCAATGCTTCACAAATTATGAAGTGCTATTGCAATGCAACATTTCTAATCGAAACTGGTTCCCAGATCTTTTCATTGCTCGCAACCCTCTCTAGACAGGCCGTCGAAATGATTAGACCAGCGACATTGAGCGCCCACCATGGCTAGAGCGGGCCGTTCCAACGATTGGGGCTTCCCGCGCTGGCGGTCCTATGATTCCTCACGCGAGGCTGTGGCCCAGCGTGAATGCGACCGGCACGGTTGCGGCGAGGCGGGGCTGTGCCCGGCGCCAAAATCTCCCAACAATCCGGACAAATGGTATTTCTGCCAAAAGCATGCGGCAGAATACAACAAGGGCTGGGACTATTTTGAAGGTCTCGACAAGGAACAAAAGGCTGAGCGCGCCAAGGCCGAGCGGCAGGAAAGCGAAGGCTATGCAGAGGCCTCGCATTACGGTTGGACCGGATCAGGCGATGGCAGCCGCAGTGCTGATGAGATGCGCGCGTTGGAAGTGCTCGATCTTGAAGGCGATGCCGACTTTGCCCAGGTCAAGAAGGCGTGGCGCGAGAAAGCCAAGCTCGTGCATCCCGATGTGAAGCCCGATGACGTCGAGGCCGCAGCCGAATTTCAGAAGCTGCAATTGGCCTATGAAGTGCTCAAATCAGCCGAAGAACGGCGCGAGTGGCACGGGTAGCCGGGGGCGCAGGCTCTCGACCCGTGACAGCAAACGGGCGCATAGGCGGGCAGCGTTGATTAGCCGGAAAGTTTGGACAGCAATTCCACGACCTCGTCGAAACCCTCATGGACATTGACTTCAGATCCGCCGCCGAAATTCAGCACTGAACCCAGCTCTTGGCTCTTCCCGACATAAAGGACGCTCGCAATCCGGCAGGCGACTTTCGAGCCGTCGCGACGATGCAGCAGAACGAAACCGGTTGGGGCGGTCATTCTAACTTCTCAGCTTTTGGGCGAGGGCGCAGCGTGCGAGCCTGTCAGCAGTTTGTATTGTCACGAGTGGGCCTGCGCGATCAAAGGCGAGGGCTCTGCATCAATCTCGATCAAATATGGTGCGACAAATCCAGTGTAATCATCCTTGCGCTGCTGCGGCAAATCCTTCCAGCCGGTGATCATGCCGCGACAATTCGCGGTTCCGCAACTGCAAGGGCCTGGGAAATGCTCGATGCGATAATTGCGCATTGCGTAATCATAGGTCGCTTCGTCAGCATCACAGATGGCACGCATCGCGACAATATTGTGGCCGCCAGATTGGTTGATGATGATGCCGCAGTTCGGATCACAGGAATGATTGAATTTTGAGCTCAGCCCCTTGTGAAACCCAAACCGTGTCTTGCTCAATTGGGACGCATGGGAATGGTTTTTGATCGCATTGGTATCCAGCACGCCAACATGAAGAATGTCACCGCGCTTGAATGACTTTAGGGCAAAGATACCCTGCCCACGATCGGGAGTCGTTCGTTCTTCGACCATGGCAGTCATGACAAATTTCCTTGTTGCGCCAGTTGAGGATTGGGAAGCTTATCTGCTAGCTTAATCGCGACAGGATATTGTGCGACACCCAGCTTGTGCCGCGCCTTCTGGAGCAGCACTTCATAGTGATCGACCAAGTCGGGGCCGATTATCGCGGGTTTAGGACGTGCAGCTCTCAGCAGAGCCACTTGATGATCGTATAGAAGTTTGTTGAAGCTCAATGTGCTTTCTCCCCAATGCGGGAGCGCAATTGTCTCTCAGTCGAGAAGGCGCATGAACATGGACTCTCGATAGTACTGAAATGGTGGCGCGACACAGATTTACAAGTAGGCGATACCTGTAGATCGGGTCGTTGGCGGGCAGTTTGCTTTTGCCGAAACTGGTAATCCGAGTTTGATGGTTAGCCAATGACGCATCACCTGCCCACAACCCGCGTTCTGAAATTGGAGCGCAAAACGGACATCGTTCGCTCATGCTGCTATCTCTACTCCCAGATCGCGTCCTGCCTGAGGAGACTAAGTTGAAGCGAATTGCAATCTTTAGCGGCTTGGCTGTCGTGGTATTGGCAGTAGGCGCATTCCTTGCTTGGGTTACTTCGCCCGATCCCAAACATAATCCTGCTACATTCGAGGAAGCTCCACTTGTCGAGCGCGTTGCGCAGCTTGAGGATGCGATCACGCTTGCCCAATTTGCTGACGGCGACGGCGTGGTCAGGACAATTTTGGTTCTGGATTTTGACGGCGAAATAGTTACCGGAGTAAATCTACGGGAACTGGGTGGCATCGATAGCAGCAACCTATTTGAGGCATTGGCCTCTATAGAAAAGTTGCCAATCACGGTCGAGCAAGCCAAAGTTTTCCCCTCGATTGTCTTGCCAATGGACCGGCTCCTGCCCTCGGGCACCATTGGCGCCCGCCACATTGGGACCGGCACGAACTTTCCCGAACACGCAGAAGAGGCGAACAGCACCTCTGTTTTCGGCTTTCCCAAATTTGGCGAGGCTACTCCTGCTCGAACAACGGTTCGGCAAGTGCCCGGCATCCTACTCGACTACGAAGTCGAGCTGTGCATGCGATTTGATCGGGACATTGCCTCGGTCGACGATTTTGATGCGGCGGTAAAGGGCGTTTTTCTTTGCGGTGATTTTACCAACCGCAACGCGATCGTCCAACTCGCAGACCCCGACAATCTTGATTCGGGGTCCGGGTTTAGTGACGCAAAGAGTGGCCCTGATTTCTTTCCCACCGGGCCATTCTTGGTGATCCCACGCGACTGGCAAACGTTCGTAGCCAAGCTGCGGATGACGACCAGCCTAAATGATGACCCTCGGCAGGACGCACGGGGTTCGGAAATGACCCTCAATTTTAGAGAACTGGTCACCAAGTCTCTGGATGACATGTCAGAACGGCGCTTCCTTTATCGGGATGGCCGAGAATTCCTCGCTGAGGGCGGCATGATAAGCAAGGACATGACAATCATGTCCGGCACCTCTGAGGGGACGATTTTCACTGGGCCGACCAGGGGGGATTTGATCGAGGCTGTCGCAACTTACCTTCTTACTGGCGGCCCGTTTGCCCACGAGAGATTCCTAGACAGTGCCAAGGCCACGTTTATCGAGAATGAGTGGAAATCGGGCCACTATCTTCAACCCGGCGATAGAGTCCGTCATGGCTCGTCTTATCTCGGAAACATCGTAGTCGAAGTTATTCAATAGCCAGCAGCTGCATTTGGGTCGCTACCAGCCGTTCCGCTTTCCGCAGATCATGTAGCAAAGCTGTCAGTCAGCTATCAGGCGATGCGATGGACAGTTCAGCAGTCGGCTTTTGGGGTGGAAAGCGGACATCCGAGATTTTTGTGATGTGACGTCGAGCGCGGTGAGATCAATTAGATCTTGAAGTCTGGTGTACCAGACATTATGTCCGGTTTACCAGACACAGGATTTGTCACGTTATGCCACAAAGTATCACTGCCATGTTCGGCGCCTTTATCGTCGGCATTTCTCTTGCCTTGTCGTCGCTGCTGCTAGATTTTCCTACTGGCTGGGTAGGCGCGCTTGCTCTTGCTGGATGGGCGGCTTTGGCGTGGCGGCGATGGGCCAGATTGGAAAGAACAACCGGATTGGAGCCGGGTGCGCCTGAGAGAAACGTCCGTTTCTACGCGGTTGGGACTGCGCTGCTTTTTGGTCATATGGTCGCGACGCTCGCTTATCCAGACATAGATATTCACGTCGGCAACGGAAATTATCTCGCGATAGATTCATGGACCATGATCGCTGCGATGATCGCTGTGGGCTTTGCCGTGAGTAGGGCTGGCGATATCCGCGACGAGCGAGACAGAATGATAATAGCGCACGGCACAAAAGTGGGTTTTCTGTCGCTGATTGCAGGCCTTGTCGTGTTTTCGTTTGCTCTGGGTTTTGTGCCGGCAATTGAGAGAGAGTATCTCTCACTTTTTATGGCAGGCAACATTCAAATTGCGATCGTGGTCGCATCATTGTTGATCAAATATGCAGTCCAGCTGGTTGAGTATGCCAGAGATACAAATGCCAATACCGTAATTGGCGATGACGAATGACGGCTCTTAAAATCGGCAACAACATTCGTAGCTTCCGCTTTGCTCAAGATGAAATGACGCAAGCGCGTCTTGCGGAAATCGTTGGCGTTACGCGTCAGACAATCGTGGCGCTTGAGACGGGTAGATATGCCCCATCTCTGGAACTGGCCATGAAATTGGCAGCTGCCTTCGCGTGCAGTGTTGATGAGCTATTCTTCTGGAAAAATCCGGAATGCGCAAGCGCTGCAATTCATTCTACTTCCGAAAAGGATCCGCAATGACCAAGGCAATCAAGCTTATAAAATGGACCGGAATTCTGGTCTCTGCGCTTATCGTGCTGGCGGTTGGTTACTACACCTATTTGGTCCTCAGCTTTGATGACCGCAATATGCCGGAGAACCATGGCCGGGTTAATGTCGAACTGTTCCTGGGCGATGGCGACAATCAACCACTGATCGTCGGGCTCGGCGGGTCGGAAGGGGGGAATGCTTGGGCAAGCGATTATTGGAAGGGGCAGCGCGACAGGTTCATATCGCAAGGTTACTCGTTCCTAGCGGTCGCATATTTTGGCGAGGAGGGCACACCGCAAGATCTGGATCGTATAGCTTTGGAGGGTGTGCACAGAGCAATTCGGGAAGCAGCGGCAGACGCCAGTGTAAACGGTGAATGTGTCACCTTGATGGGAGGGTCAAAGGGAGCGGAGCTGGCCCTGCTGCTGGGGAGCCATTATCCCGACATCGATGCTGTCGTTGGTATAGTACCCGGAAATGCCGTGTTCCCTGCGCTTACAATTGCGATGAACACGCCTTCATTCTCATTGGACGGGGAAGGCCTGCCGTTTGTGCCCCTCCCCTTCAGCGCTACATGGCCTCTGCTCAAAGGTGACTTGAGAGCCGTTTGGGAAGAGATGCTGAAAGATCAAAGTGCTGTAGACAGCGCTTCAATTGCGGTGGAAAATATCAACGGTCCCGTGCTTTTCCTCTCAGCGACGAGAGACGAATTTTGGCCATCAACGGAAATGTCAGACTCCATGGAACAGCGGCTCGCAAAGAACGATTTTTCCTATCCTGTAGAACATGTTGCAATCGAAGGTGGCCACATGGCGCCAACTGATCATTTTGATGAAGTTGAGAGGTTTCTCGCCGCTAACTTGCAGCAAAGAAACCTGAGTGGTTGCTCGGAGCCTTCCTGAAATTTGGCAGTACGCGAAAGCAAGGGCGATCCAAACCAGTCTGACTGTCCGCAATTGGATCGTTTTCAGAAGGTCGACTTTGATAGCGCATCCGGTCTTATCGAGACAATCAAACGGACGCCGCAGCGTATAATACCTCGCTCATTCATCGATCCGCACTCGCTGCCAATTCGCCCCCATCTTGCTAAGGCGGTAGCGCGCGCTAGGGTTTGTGTGGCTCTTTCTCACCGTCGGAAACCCCTAAATGGCATCAAAGCTGGGTGTGTGCACTCGCATTCCTTGTTGGAAGAGTGTCAAAATTGAACTCGAGCGCGATTTTACGTCATTCGCTCTTAAGTTTTGGGTCCGGCGAAGCCCGGCTTTCCAGCAGTGGAATCGATCTGTGGGTTGGGATTGTCATTCCACCACGCAACGTCGTTCCAGGGCCGGGCATCCACTTCATGTGTCCAGCAATTGCGCGGTTGCTGCGCCAAATGCCAATAGGTCTCTGCCAAATCGGCCGGGTCGATGATGCCCTGATCGCCCTTCGATGACTTGTAGGCGTCAAACTTATCGCCCAGCAATTTGCCCAGAGTATCGGGTGAATTGACCCCGCCATCGACCACAATATGCGCAACATGGATGCCTTGCGGACCAAATTCGGCGTTCAATGTCTGGCACAACATCCGCCGCCCGCCCATCGCCGCAGCATGGCTGTGCTGGCCTGCATTGCCGCGCATGGCGGATGTGGCAGAGGTGACCAGCAGCGAACCGTGCGGACCGCTCTTGGCGCGCTCAACCATCGCCGGGAACATCGCATGGGCCAGGCGAAACACTCCGTAACAGCCCAGTCGCCAGCCCAGTTCAAACGTCTTGTGCGGCGTATCGTGCAGCTTGCGATTCCCGATCTGCGCGCCCAGATTGTACAGCGCGCTTTCGATCGGGCCGATGTCGGTTTCGACCCGCTCAACCAGCTCCTCGATCGCTCCATCCTCGGCTGCATTGAGCAACGTGCCGGTGGCGCTGCCGCCTGCATCCTCGATTTTGCCGATCAATCGCGCTAGACTTTCCTCATCCGAACGCCGGGCCAGCACCGCATGATAGCCGCCCGCAGCAAAACGCATGGCCACGTGCCCGCCAATGCCGGCACCAGCACCAATTACCAAACACACCGGTTTTCGATTGTCGGTCATGGCTTAATCTCCGTATTGCAAAATTACTGTGGCAGCTGCCCGATTGGCCGCATCGCGGGCCGCATCTGTGTCGGTCCCAATTGCCAGAGCGACCCCCATACGCCGAAACGGCCGGGCGATAGGCTTACCAAAAATGCGGATGTCTGCTCCATCTGCCATGGCATTGGCCAAGCCAGAATAGGCGATAATGTCGCTGTTGCGGTCCGCCAAAATGACGCTGCTGGCCGATGGCCGCGCGGCGATAGTGGCAGGAATGGGCAGGCCCATAATTGCACGGGCGTGCAGATCAAACTCGCTCAGATTTTGGCTGAGCAGAGTGACCATTCCCGTATCGTGTGGGCGGGGCGACAGCTCGGAGAAGATCACCTCGTCCCCTCGGATAAAGAACTCGACCCCGAACAGACCATAGCCTTGCCCATTGCCTTGTAAGGCTTCAACCACTTTTGCGGCCATTTCCTGAGCTGCGCTGATAGCAGCATCGGACATGGGTGTGGGTTGCCAGCTTTCACGATAGTCGCCGCGTTCTTGGCGGTGACCGATCGGCGGGCAAAAAGTGATCCCGCCGGCATGGCGCACGGTCAGCAGGGTGATTTCATAGTCAAAATCGATGAATTGCTCGACGATTACGCGCTGCCGGTCACCGCGCATATTCTCGCCGGCATAAGTCCACGCCGCCTCGAGCTGGTCAGCGCTATCGACCTTGCTTTGGCCTTTGCCGCTGGACGACATGACGGGCTTAATCACACAAGGAAAACCAGTCACTTGCGCGGCTGCGACAACCTCTTCCAGATTTTCGGCATAGCGGTAGCGCGAGGTTGTAACCCCGAGCTCGCCAGCCGCAAGATCGCGGATCGCGTCGCGGTTCATCGTTAGCTGCGTTGCCCGGGCAGAGGGAACCACATTGCTGCCCGCGGCCTCGATTTCAGCCAGAACTTCGGTACGGATCGCCTCCACTTCGGGCACGATCAGGTCGGGCTGATGCCGCTCGACCACGCCGAGCAGCGCGTCGCCATCGAGCATCGAGAAGACCTCTGCCTCGTCCGCCACCTGCATGGCCGGGGCGGCGGCATAGGCATCGCAGGCGATCACATAAGCACCCAGCCGCTTCGCCGAAATGACGAACTCACGGCCAAGCTCGCCCGAGCCCAGCAACAAGATCTTGCTCGTGAATGCCATCGGTGCTCCGTTGATGATTTAGACGTTCTCCAACGCCTGCCCGAAATCAGCGATCAAGTCATCTGCATCTTCAATACCGATGGAGATGCGCACCAGATTGTCGGTGATGCCCAGCTGGGCTTTGCGCTCATCGGGCACAGACAGATGGGTCATGGCAGCAGGAAGGCTGGCCAGCGTTTCCGTGCCGCCCAAGCTGACCGCCAGCTTGGCAATCTTCATACTGTCGAGGAAGCGGAAGGCTTCTGCCTCGCCGCCCTTGATGAACAGCGAGAAGGTGGAGCCAGCGCCCGAGCAATGCCGATCAAAGATGTCCTGCTGACGCGGATCGTCGATAAAGCCCAGATAGCCCAAGCCCTCGACCTTGGGATGGTCTTTCAAGAAAGCACAAACCTTGGCCGCGTTCTCGCCCGCGCGCTGCATGCGCAGCTCGACCGTCTCCAGTGAACGCAGCAGCATCCATGCGGTGTTGGGATCGCAAATGCCGCCCATCGTGTTGCGCAGGGCACGGACCGGATCCATCCACTTTTTCGCCCCAGCAATGCTGCCAGCAACAAGGTCAGAATGGCCACCAACATATTTGGTCAGAGAGTAGACCACGATGTCTGCTCCGTGATCCAACGGGCGGGACCACAGCGGGCCAAGGAAGGTGTTGTCAATGGCGATGGGCGTTGTCTCTGGATCCAGTAAGGCGTCGCGCGCGGCGGTCACGGCCTCCACATCCACCAACGCATTGGTCGGGTTGGCTGGGCTTTCCAGATAGACCATTGCCACTTTTCCGCCCTGAGCATCGGCCTGCGCTTTGGCCTTGGCCAAGACAGCGTCCAATTCTTCTCGGGTCGCACCGGCGGGAAAATCGACATAGGTCACATTGAACTTGCTCATCACCTTGGCGACGAAGCCCTCGGATGCCGCGTAGAGCGGGCCGGAGTGGACGATCACATCGCCTGCACTGCAATAGGCCAGCATCATAACGGTGATTGCGGTCATGCCGCTGGAAAAACTGAGGGCGTCTTCCGCGCCGTCCCAGACCGACAGGCGGTCTTCCAGAATTTCCTGATTGGGTCCGTTGAAGCGTGAGTAGACCAAGCCTTCTGCACCGCCGGGACGCTTGCCCGTAATGCCTTCGAAGTGACGCTTGCCAGCGGCCGAATTTTCAAACGCAAATGTGCTGGTCAGGAAGATCGGCGCCTTGAGCGAGCCTTCTGACAGCACCGGGTCAAACCCGTGCCCCATCATCAGAGTGCTGGGCTTCAACTCGCGTCCGCCGATGGATTTTACCTTTGGCTTGGGCTTGCGGCGAGGGGTCGGGGTGTCAACAGCATCGGTTGCGTCGGTCATGCGGAATGCTTCCTTCTTAGACGGTTGTTCAATCGGTGCGCCCAGGAAGGCAGGCGCTGATTGGACCTCGCGTGGCACCCGTTTCTAACCTCCGCAGAAACGCCTCTCCATCGCGAGAAAGTAATTGCAATTGCAACTATCGCCATTTGGCCAGTGCTTCAAGCCCGCACGCTGGATGCATGCTCAGCCTATGCTTCGCTTTGCATGCTGAACCCTGGCCCTAAACGATCTGCGCCATTGCCCAGACCATGCCAACGATCAGGAATACACCGATCAGATCGAGTACCAATCCGGCACCCACCATGCGTTCGATCTTGATCCGGCCCGTGCTCCAGGCAATCGCATTGGGCCCCGTTCCAGCCGGCAACATAAAGCCCCAGCTGGCGGCAAGGGCTGCTGGCATAGCGAGCAGCATCGGGTCTGCGCCCAAGGCGACAACCAAGGAGGCGACCACCGGAATAATGCCGGTGGCGGTGGCAACATTGCTGGCAAATTCGGTAATCACAATGATCATTGCGACCACAGCCAGAGCAACCACGAACAGCGGGAAGTTTTCCAGAGGCAACAAAGCTTCTGCGAGCCAATCCGCCAGCCCCGATACCTCCATGCCGCCAGCCAATGCCAGACCGCCGCCAAACATCATGATCACACCCCAGGGGGCACGGTCTGCCTCTTTCCAGATGAGCAAGGGCCGCCCTGTTCCATCTGGCAGTAAAAACAGCGCGAAGCTCGCTATGATCGCAATGGTGCCATTGGTCCAAGACCCGTCAGGCAAAATCGGCTTGACCCACGGCACCGTCATCCAAGCCAGGAAGGTAAGCCCAACGATGGGCACCAAACGCTTCTCGGCCAAACTCCATTGCGCCTGATTGTCAATCGAGGCGCGGGCCGCTGCCACATCAAATGGGTGCCCTGTGACATTCTGGAACTTGCCGATGATAAAGGCGGCCAGTGGTACACCCACCAGCACAATGGGCAGTCCGAACAAGGTCCATTGGATGAAGGAAATCTCCACACCAATCAATGTATCGAGCAGGCCCACGGCGATGGCATTTGTCGGAGAACCAACCAGCGTTCCCAGCCCGCCAATGCTGGCTGCAAAGGCAATCCCCATGGGCAGCGCGCCTGATAATCCTTCACGATCGGATGCCAATGCCCCGCCACCAACCAGCACCGCCAGCGCCATGGGCATCATGATCAGTGTGGTTGACGTGTTGGATATGAGCATCGAAAGCAGTGCGGCCGAGATCATGAAGGCCAGCAGCAATTGGGTTTGCCCGCCCTTGGACCCAATCGCTTTCAATATGGCCAGGCTGAGCCGTTTGTGCAGGCCGGTGCGCTCAATTGCTAAGGCGACAAATGCCCCGCCCAACAACAGAAACAGGATAGGCGAATAATAGGTGCTAGCCGTTTCTCTGGCGCTGGAAACGCCCGAAAATGGCAAAACCACAAATGGGAGCAATGCAGTGACAGTTAGCGGCACGGCTTCGGTCATCCACCACGAGGCCATCCACACAACCAGCCCGGCAACGAGCCATGCTCCAATTGGCATTCCAGCCGGTGGGGAGGTGAATACCGTGATGGCGAATATCAATGGGCCGATCAAACGACCGATTGTTTGCGCAGACATACTGGGTGCTCTCCCTAAGCTTTCGAGAAAGTCTCTAGCAGCTTCGCGTCAGCAATGCGCGCCCGATCGATCGATTACCCACGACTTGGCAACTCGCTGGCAAGCCTGTGCAGGTATGTTCGGCCGTTCTAGTCCACTTCGTTGGTGGCAGCTTCGCCCTCTTCGCCGGGCAGAGTGATGTTTTCGAATGTGACGGTACCTGTCCGGCCTTCGCGGATCAGACGCTCGATCTTGGTCTGACGCTCGGACAGCAACCGTGCCATGCCCTGTGGCACCCGGAAGCTGACGGAGCTACCATCGGAGGTGACGTTCGAATAGCTCGGCTCGCGAACCCCTCCGGCCATATCCGCAATGTCAGGTTCGGATATTGCAGCATCGACCGTGCTGGTCTGTTGCATCAATTCAAGCACGTCAGCATCGGCATAGGTCGTGATGTGCGCGCGGATATCTTGGTCCCATTCAGGGAAATAAAAGGGTTGTGCCTCTGCATAGATTTCAGAGACCTGAAGTCGGTCAGAACGCTTTTGTGTGCCGCGCAGTGAATTGACAAAGTCGCGAGCAGACTTGTCGAGCAATCGGCCAACGTTCTCCGCAGTGTAAGCTTCTGACTGGATGGATGGTCCACCAATGTCGCCGCGCCAGAACCCATAAATAACCTTGGGATTGCGCCAGTGGCGATAGACGATCTGGGTGCGGATATCTTTGAGGCTCATGGACACGCCCTTGACCGAGAGGATCTTGGCCTCGTCCATCGGAACACCATCAATTTCGATCTCACGCGGCTGGCGTACTGGCCATGCATTGGCGATCTGCTCGATCACGGTGACATTGTGCAAATTGATCCAGAAAGCGAGCTGCTCGTTCCGGCTCAGTTTTGCGATATCCAGTTCGGTGCCAACTCTTTCCAGATCTTGCCGGTATTCGGTAAAAGTGGCGATGACTTCCTGATCGAGGAAGGAGAACAGAATACGGTTCCCTTCCAGTCGATAGCGCGAATCATGACCATAGATGCGTCGGCTACCCATGCCTGAGCTGGGCCGCCCGGGATTTTGGCGGAGCGATTTGCCCATCCGAAAAACAAGATAGTTCATCGCCTCGTCCCAGATTTCGTAATCAATTCGGTTGCGGACTGGCGTATCGGTCGGGGTAAAGGTCGAGAAATCCGGATTTGCTTCCGGCATCGCAAACAGAGCCACTGCGCTGTTTGTGGCCAATGGACTCGGCTGGGTCGATTCCGCTTGTGCAGCGGGCGCGCACGCCAAGAATGCCGTCACTGCGATTGTGCTGATGGTGGCTTTACCCATGGATCAAGTAACCTTTGTCTGCGGCACCAAAATAATGGAGCAAATAATTGCTATCTATCTGGAATGTAATGGTTGCACGTGAAACCTCAACGGTTTCGGTCGACTATGGTTGCAAGTTGATCGAATAGCCGCGCCAACATTCTCGACCTGATGCAAAAAGGGCGCACAATTCTGCGCGCCCCTTCATAAATGCGATTGCTTAGCCAAGCCTATTTTGGGGCGAGCACCATCAGCATTTGGCGTCCTTCAAGGCGCGGAAACGCCTCTACTTTGGCAATTTCTTCAACATCGGTTTGCACCCGGCGGAGCAGATCCATGCCCAGATTCTGGTGCGCCATTTCGCGCCCCCGGAACCGCAAAGTGATCTTCACCTTGTCGCCGTTTTCGATGAACTTGTTCACGTTGCGCATCTTCACGTCATAATCATGCGTGTCGATATTGGGGCGCATTTTGACTTCTTTAATGTCCTGAGTTTTCTGCGTTTTACGCGCAGCATTGGCTTTTTTCTGAGCCTCATAGCGGTATTTGCCGACATCCAGGAACTTGGCCACGGGCGGGTCCGCATTGGGGGATACTTCGACCAGATTCAGGCCGAGGTCATTCGCTTGTTCCATAGCTTCACGGGTATACATCACACCAAGGTTTTCACCTTCGTGATCGATTACGCGTACTTTTTCGGATTGGATGAAATTATCGTAGCGTGGGCCGCTCTTGGTAGGCGGGGCCATTGAACGCCGAGGTGGACGGGCTATGGGGCTTTCTCCTTTGGTAGCCTTCAGTTGATGGGCGCTATGTAGGGATTATCAGCGCGAAACGCTAGGTGAGTCTTGGGTCGAAGAACGAAATAACGGGAAGTGTAGCAATTTTCCCCGTGTCGGCACGATTGCATCGATCTTATCAGCCGGGCTGAGCGCGTCCAAAACCGCCTGATCGCTCGCGTCCATTCCGCCGGTATAGGCGCCAAATGCCGGGAGGATCATGCGGTCTCCAGCATCGCATCTTGAGCTTTTTACGGCGCATGGCCTGGCGATGTGCCGGTCGCGCACTGTCACGCGCATCTTGGGGTGGAAATGGCCCGATAACTCGGGCTGAGTTTCACCGCTCTTGGCGATATGGCGCAGGACAATCCCGCCCACCTCTAACTCGTCTTCAATCTGGCCGCCAAAACCCCGGTGCATCTGTTCGTCATGATTGCCCGTGATCCACACCCAATCGAGTGCCCTTGTCAGGGCCTCCAGCATGCCACATGCATAAGCATCCAAACGGTGAGTGCCGTCATCATCGTGGAAATTGTCCCCCAGCGTAATGACCCGCCGCGCGCCGGTTGCTTTTACAGCATCGGCAATCCTTTCCAGCGTCGCTCTGCTGTCATATGGCGGCAGCATCTGGCCGCGTTGGGCGTAATAACTGCCCTTTTCCAAATGCAGATCGGACACCAACAGTGCCTGCTCGGCCGGCCAATAGAGCGCCTGGGACGTGCTCATAACAAGCTCGTTTCCGGCGAAATCAAATGGGGCGAACGAAACGGGAACCATTCTGTGTCCTTGCCGCGCACCGCAGCCTTTGGCAAGGGGAATGCAAAGTTTGTATCGGGCTTGATCCGGATCAAACAAAGCTGAGCAAATCGACGTATAAGCGTGCTCGAAATTACTCCAACAGCCCCGCAAAGGGCTCAGATGGCTGCAAGGATATCATGACCAATTGGCAATCCCACACTGACCGCGCGCGAACATGGTTCGAGGATCTTCGAAACCAGATCTGTGCAGAGTTCGAAGCGATTGAGCGGGAGGCCGGTTCTGATGCGAGCTTTCAATACAAAGCCTGGACCCGCGAAGAAGCGGGCAATGCAGATCCGGGCGGCGGCACCCAGGGTCTGATGAAGGGCAAAGTGTTTGAAAAGGTCGGGGTCAATGTCTCGACCGTGCGGGGAAATTTCAGCCAGGAATTTGCCGGACAGGTGAACGGTGCCAGTCCCGAAAGTCCCGGCTTTACCGCGACCGGCATCTCGCTGGTTGCCCATATGGCCAATCCGCATGTGCCAGCGGTGCATATGAATACGCGTTTTCTAACCACCCAAGCGGCTTGGTTTGGTGGCGGGGCGGATCTTAACCCGCCGCTCCCTTATGAAGACGATACAGAGGCTTTTCATGCGGCCTTTCGGGCGGCCTGTGCGGCGCATAACCCAACCTATTATGATCGCTTCAAAAAGTGGGCGGACGAGTACTTCTACATTCCCCATCGCGGTGTCCATCGCGGTGTTGGCGGGATTTTTTACGACCATCTTGAATGCGAGGATGACGCTGCTTTCGATCGCAATTTTGCGTTTACGCAGGACGTCGGAAAATCATTCCTCGATATCTATCCCAAGCTGGTGCGCAAGCGGATGGAGGCGGATTTTTCGCCGCAGGACAAACAACAGCAGCTGGAATGGCGCGGGCGCTATGCCGAGTTCAATCTGGTTTATGACCGCGGCACTTTGTTTGGCCTGAAAACTGGCGGAAACATTGATGCGATTTTGATGAGCCTGCCACCAGAGGCGGTGTGGAGCTGATTATTCGGGAGCGTAAACCCGCACCCAATCCACTTCCATCGCAACGCCGCCCTGCTTGATCTGCTCTGCCGTTTCAGCGGGGAGGCCGTAATAGGGCTGTTTGATCCCATTGGTTTTGGCCGGATAGATGCCGCCGACGGCGAAGTTCAGAATCGCGAATTTTGGCGTGTCGAAACGCCATTCGCCATAATATCCAACCATCTCCTTGGTGGCGCGATAGGTCAGGCGACCGTCCACCTCGAACAGCACGGCATCGCTGGTCCATTCCACTGCATAGGTGTGCCAATCGGTTGCATCTTGCCCGTCAGAGAAAAAATACTTGTTCACGATCGGCGTCTCGCCTGAATAGCCAGGGCCATGCAGGGCCACGCCTGTCCAATCGGTTTCGCCGACATATTCCATGATGTCGATCTCGCCGGTTTGCGGCCATTGGCCGTTGCCCAGCAGCCAGAACGCAGGCCATACTCCCTCGGCATCAGGCAGTTTGATGCGCGCTTCTATGCGGCCATGGGTGAATTCGAACTTGTCACGTGTGTTGACCCGGCCAGAGATGAAGTCCGCATTGCGATCTTCCCTGCTGTCGACGCCAGGACGATAGACCGGACGCAATACCAGCGCGCCGCCATCGGCACCCTCGATGTCCTGCGCGATAGAGATAGTATCGGGCGAATCGAGATAGGCTTGCAACTCGTCATTGACCCAGAAATCCATCCCCACAACATTCCATTTGGAACGATCAAGGTCAGGGGCATTGAATTCATCAGCGAACAGCAATTCGCGGTCAGCCAATTGTTTGGGATCGCCATTTTTAGCTGCGCTGATAGATGTCGATAGATCGCATCCAGCTGTACCCAGAGCAAGGCCCACGAGCGCGATTGCGGCCAACACTTTCATACCATCTCCCCTTCTTGATAACGTTCACATAACACATTCTGCGTTTAGCGCCAATTGCCCTTAGGCGCGCGCCTCAATTTCTGCTCAAGCAAATTCTCGCTTGCGCTTTTGCGAGCAATCGTCACATCATCCCGCCACCCATGCTGCGTCAATATGAACTTGTTGAACGGGTCCTTGGCTATGACCCCAATGCCGACGAGGCAGCGCTGAATCGCGCCTATGTTTATACGGTGCAGAAACATGGCACCCAGACGCGTGCCAGCGGTGATCCCTATTTCAGCCATCCAGTTGAAGTTGCCGGGCTGATGACCGATCTGCAGCTGGATCAAGAAACGATCATGACCGCGTTGCTCCACGATACGGTCGAGGACACGCTGGCGACGATTGAGGATATTGAGGCAAACTTTGGGCCCGAAGTCGCCCGATTGGTGGATGGCGTCACCAAGCTGTCCAAGATTGAAGCCATGCCTGAGGACGAGCGCGCTGCTGAAAATCTGCGCAAGTTTCTGCTCGCCATGTCCGAAGATATTCGTGTGCTTCTGGTCAAGCTGGCTGACCGCTTGCACAATATGCGCACCCTGCATTTCATCAAGAAGCCGGAAAAGCGCCAACGGATCGCTCGCGAAACGATGGATATCTATGCCCCGCTGGCAGAGCGGGTGGGCATGTATGAATATATGCGCGAAATGCAGGCGCTGGCGTTCGAACAATTGGAGCCAGAAGCTTTCGCCACGATCAACGACCGGCTGGCCAAATTGCGCAGCCAGGATGGCGGGCAGGTCGATGCCATTGCTCTGGCCATTAAACAGGCACTGGCGGAAGCGGGTCTCACGGTCGAAGTATCCGGGCGCGAAAAGCATCCCTATTCGATCTGGCGAAAGATGGCCGAGCGCCATGTCAGTTTCGAGCAGGTCACCGACATTATGGCATTTCGCGTGGTGTGCGAAAGCGAGGCTGATTGCTATAAAGCGATGGGCGTTCTGCACACGACGTGGCAATTCCTGCCAGGCCGGTTCAAGGACTATATCTCTACCCCCAAGACAAATGGCTATCGTAGCCTGCACACATCCTTGATGTATGAAAATTCCATGCGAGTGGAGGTGCAGATCCGCACTCGGGAAATGCATCAGCGCAATGAATTCGGGTTGGCTGCGCATTGGGCCTATAAACAAGGCGACCGGCCCGATGGACAGGTCAGCTGGCTGCGTGATTTGATCGAAATCGTCGACGCCAGTCACGATGCCGAAGAATTGCTCGAGCATACTAGGCTAGCGATTTATCAAGACCGCATCTTTGCCTTCACTCCCAAAGGCGCCTTGTTCCAATTGCCAAAGGGCTCAACGCCGGTGGATTTCGCCTTTGCCGTCCATACGGATCTGGGTGCCCAAACGGTTGGGGCAAAGATCAACGGGCGTCACATGCCGCTGCGCACACCGCTGGAAAATGGCGACGTGGTGGAAATCATCAAAGGCAAAAAGGCAGAGCCGCAGTTGAACTGGTTGGGCTTTGTTGTGACAGGCAAAGCGCGCGCCGCCATTCGCCGCGCTGTGCGCCTGAAAGAACGCGATGAAGTGGCCGAGATTGGGCGCAAATTGTTCGACGAAATTGCCACAAAAGTTCCTGCCCGTATTGGCAAGAAGGCAGTGCGCGATGCAAGCAAGCGGCTGGGGTTGGATGGTGAACCAGAGCTGATGTACGCTATTGGCGCTGCCAAGTTGAGCGACCGCGAAGTGATGGAAGCTCTGGTCCCGGGATGCACTGTAGATATTGACGACGATGAGGATTGGTCCAAGCGCGACCACACGATCTCTATCCGTGGACTGACGGCGGGCGTCGGTTTCAAACTGGCAGAGTGCTGCCACCCGGTTCCCGGCGACCGGATTGTGGGCTTGCGCAAGAAGGGCGAAGGCGTGGAGGTCCATGCGATCGATTGCCTGGCATTGGCGAGTGGGATCGATTCCGATTGGCTGGATTTGAGTTGGGGCAAGCAGTCTCAGGGCGCTTTGGGCCGGATGCGCGTGACGATCTATGATCGCCCGGGAACCTTGGCAGAAATGGCGGGCATCTTTGCCCAAAATCTGTCCAATGTGAAGTCGCTGGAGCAGGTGCAAAATGATGCACCCTTTGCCAGCTATGAAATTGATCTCGAAGTGCAGGATTTGGCGCATTTGACGCGTATTCTGAGCGCTTTGCGTGCGAGCGATGCGGTGGCACAGGCGGAGCGCGCCTGATGGGTGTCATCGGCATTGATCATGTGCAACTGGCCATCCCCGAGGGCGGCGAGAATGAAGCGCGACGCTTCTATTGTGATATGCTGGGCATGACCGAGGTACCAAAACCCACCAATCTTTCCCCCACCGGGTGCTGGTTTGAAAGCGGATCGGTGTCCGTGCATATCGGGGTGGATGCGGACTTTAAGCCTGCCAAAAAGGCGCATCCGGCATTGCTGGTGGATGATCTGGCAGATCTGCGCCAAGGGCTGGAAGCGGTCGGCATTGAAACCCAAGATGATAAACAAGTGAGCGGCTATGACCGCTTCTTTACCCAAGATCCGTTCGGCAACCGGATCGAGATCATGCAACGGGTCTAAAGCAGCTCTAGCCGGAGGGTGACCGGATCACCTTCTGCCAAATCTTCGGCCCGCATCACCTTTTTGCTAACCAACAAGATCCATTCGGATTGTTTTTGCTGCGGGAAAACAGAGCTCTTCCAATCGGTCTCGCCTATTTGGGCCATCACTTTCACCGACCCAAACCCGCGTTGGCGTCCGAACTCCAGCCGATGCAGCCGCGCATGCATGGCGATCTGCTCGGCTGCCTCGCCGGTGATCACCACCAGATGATAGGTGCCACGATCTCCCTGCCAACGGGTCAGAGGTAGAGTCGCTTGTACGGTGTCAGTCATCGTCCGCTACGCGCCGCACCGGAACGGGGATGTTGCAGATATCCGCACCTCCCGCAGGCACGATAAAGAAGGGATCGCGGCGATTGGCACGGGCTTCGGCGTATTGGGCGAAGGTCTCGCTTTCGGTGGAGAGATATTCGAACAATGGTTGCTCGTCCTCGGATAGGTCGCTGGCGACGCGAACCGACAGGATGGGTGTGCGATTGTCCGCCTCATCTGCGGCGTAAAACCCTAATTCGCCCTTGCCGCGCGGCAGGCTGGAAAGGTGCTCCATTCCGCTGATGATCCGTCCGACCAGTGCAATATTGCGATCCAGATGACGCGGTGCGTGGCCGATGACCGTGTAAAGTTCCGCTCCAGAACCTGTGTCCGGCGAGTAATTGCGTCCGACACCTACCATGCCGTAGCAGTGGACGGGCCAAGACCACCCATCGGAATCGCCAGCTATCGGCCAACCCTTTTGGTGAGTGGCCCAATCCGCATAGAGATCAGCAGGGCCGTCTACGCCAAGCACTACAGTGCTACTGTCATGATATGGCTCGGCCCTGTACTCATCCTCATCCATCACCCTCAGCCCCTCGGGCAACGGTTTGGCTTCGCCGGTCGCTTCGGGATTGTCGTAATTGGGATCGCCCCATTGGACGACGTAATTGTCCTGCACTCGGTTGACGCTGATCCCGTCATACCAATTCGCGCGGGCGAGGGTGCGGATGTTTGCGATCCAGCCTTGCGAGAAAGGCGCTGGCATCAATTGGATGATAACTTCGCGCGGCTTTCCTTCGCCATCCGGCGCGAGTGTCATCACCAGCAAATCCTCCGCCGCAATCGTCACCCACTCCTCCGCAGAGGCTTGTGCAACGATCTGGCCGGGCGATGGCGCACCCTCGGCTGGATCCTGCGCAGCAAGCGAAATGGGCGCTGAAAAGGTCAGGGCGAAAGCGGCGGCGGCCAGAATTGTTTTCTTCATTTGCGCTTGGTGCCATCATGCGGGTTGCGCTGCAATGGCAGGGCAGCTAGAGGCGCGCATTCTTGTTGATGCGGCACCGCGGCGCTGGGCCAGCGATGCGTTAGCAGAATGAGAATGCGGAGCGGTGGCAGAGTGGTCGATCGCGCACGCTTGGAAAGCGTGTATAGGGCAACCTATCGAGGGTTCGAATCCCTCTCGCTCCGCCACCTAGTTTCTTCGATCTCAGACACGTAAGAAGTTGCCTCCCAGAACCGGGCAATTCTGCGCCAGTTTTCGCTTGACCAATTGCCCGGAAAACGGACCAAGAGCAGCGAAGCCTGATGGCCTAACCTGGCCATGGGTCGAGGAAATTCTGCCAAGTGGAGGCGGGTTGGCGTCCGACTAACAACACCGCCTTCTGGCGTTTGAAAATGCGTCGAATGATAATTTGCGGCCCTGCATGCTTCCGTGTTGCTGTCCCGCCACATTAATGTGGGTAAGATTATGATCGGCGTGATAAAACTTGCGAACATTTCGTTATTCATATTTACGATGTCTTCAGGGACTAATTTCTAAAGAGGGTGGGATCTCTCTTTGGGAGCCATTTGGATAGCCAGTCGGTTTGCGCCCGCTGGATAGGGGAACAGCAAATGATTAAAAACACCAGATTTTCTGACCGCCGGCCTGCGCGCTGGCTTACAAGCGCCGGGGTTTCGGCCTTGGCCATCACAATAGCGTCGCCCGTATTCGCTCAGGACAATACGAGTGATGATGCTGACGAAACCGTTGTCCTGGATGACGGCACAGCTCAGGTTGACAGCAGTCAGTCGATCGTTGTCACGGGTTCGCGGATCCGTCGTAATGAAACGACTAGCGCTTCGCCGCTTACTATCATCGACCCTAACCTTCAGCGTAAGCAGGGCTTGAATTCGGCAGCTGAAATCATTCAGCAGTCTCCCATCGCCAACGGCTCGACCCAGATCACCTCAGCGATCTCCGCCAACACCATCTCAAACGGTGGTCAGGGTGCTCAGACGGTTTCCCTTCGCGGATTGGGTGCTGAGCGGACCCTTGTTCTGTTGAATGATCGTCGCGCTGGACCTGCCGGTACTCGTGGTGCTGTTTCCGCATTCGATCTTAACGTTCTGCCGGGCATCATCATTGAACAGGTCGACGTGCTTAAGGACGGTGCGTCATCTATCTATGGTTCAGACGCTGTTGCGGGTGTTGTGAATATCCGCACCAAGAAATCAACCGACGGACTCGAATTTGACTTCTATCGCTCGCAGACCTTTGAGGAAGGCGGCGAAGAAACCAGTGTTAGCCTTGCATGGGGCAAGCAGTTTGACCGCGGCCACATCATGTTGGCAGGCGATTATTACAAACAGCGCGAATTGCAGCGTCAAGACCGAGACTTCCTCGGCTGCCCCGAAGACTATGTCTTCAGCGAAGATGGTCAGCGCAGGCTTGATCTGATTGATCCGCGCACCGGTGAATTGGGCTGCCCCAATGGAACGCTTTGGGGGCATGTTTGGACGTATTTCTCCGACAACTTGCAGGATCAAGATCCTAACTTCTTCAATCCAACGATCGTTTCATTGCTGCAGTTTAGCTACGGCAACGATAATCTTGGTAACTTCATTCCGGCTCCTGGACCGGCGGTTAATCCCGGAAACGTAATTACGCCTCCAGGCTGGTTTGCGGTTAGTTATGAAGATCCCAATGCTTACATCCTGCGCAATGCCTATCACCCGTTCGAACAGGCAAGCACAGTTATTCCTGAAACGGAGCGCTTCACGCTTTACGCTGATGCAGCGTTTGAACTGACAGACGGCATTGAAATCTACGCGGAAGGCCTGTTCAACCGGCGCGAGACATATGTAGATACATACTCGCAGTTCTATAACTTCGGTTATACGGACCTTTATGCGCCAGGTGATCCGGATGATCCGTTCCCAGGCTGGACATCGTTTGGTGGACTGGGCGCATTTGTCAGCCCTACCGGCATCCTTGACCAGTATGATAACTGGATCGATGTCGACTATTACCGCGGTGTTCTGGGTGCTCGGGGCGATCTGACCGATCGTATCTCGTACGACGTTCACGGGCAGTATAGTCGCTCGGAAGGCAAGTATACACTGCAGCAAATTTTGCAGGATAGTATCACACAGCAAACCGATCGTGCCTATGGCTACGGCTGTTCAGGGCTGTTTACGGCGGTTGAGAACAAGCCGTGCCTGCAGATCAACTGGGTTGATCCTCGCGTGATGGCTGGCGACCTAACTCAGGAAGAAATTGACTATCTGGTCGACGAGGAAACCGGTAATACTGTTTACGAACAAATTTTTGCCGAAGCTTCTGTTTCTGGTGAATTGTTCGAACTGCCAGCAGGCCCATTCGGGTTCGCAGCTGGTGCGGTTATCCGGCGTGACGAGATTGACGACACGCCCGGCGACATCACTTATGCGCTGACGCCAGGCGGTGATCCGAACAATCCCGATGATTATGTCGACAACGGATTTGCGAACAACTTCTCGTCTACACCCACCCGCGGGCGGACAACGACGAAAGAAGCATTCGCTGAAATCAACGTTCCGCTTCTTGCTGACGAATTCCTTGTCCAGAACTTGGAAATCTCGGCTGCTGCTCGTGTCACCAATGTAAGCGCGACAGCTCCTGACGGCCGCAGCGATTCCAGCAATGGCAACTGGACCTATAAGCTGACGGGTAACTGGCAAGTTACCGATTGGCTTCGGTTCCGCTCAACCTATGGCACATCCTATCGTGCGCCTGCGTTGTTCGAGCAATTCCTTGGTAGCCAAGCGAGTGGTGCGCGTCAGCGTAACGTCGACCCTTGTGTGCGTTGGCAGGAACAACTTGACGATGGCACGATTACTCAGCGTATTGCGACCAACTGTCAGGCTGACCAAAGCTTCTTGAACGGTCCTGCGGGCGGAATTCCGTTCGATCATACTGGGGCTGGTATCCAGGTTTCGGTGTTTACATCGGGCGGCCTTGGAGTGCTTGAGCCGGAGACGTCACAGGCATTTACAGCCAGTGTGATTTTGACGCCAACATTGGCCTTCCTGCCTGACACAGATATCGCTCTGACAATCGACTATTTCGATATCACGGTTGAAGGCGAGATCTCACAATTGGATCCGTTCCAGATTGTTTCAGGTTGCTATGATTCAGAAGACTTCCCGAACAATCCGTTCTGTTCGTTCTTCGAACGCGGTCAAGATGGCGATATTAACAATATCCGCTTCGTGAATCGTCAGTTCATCAATGTTGATGAGCAGGTAAACCAGGGTATCGACTTCACCCTGCGCGTTCGTCATGACTTCGGAAATCTGGGAGAATTGTCGCTTCTTGGTCAGGCTACTTTGCAAACGAAAGACACGCTCTTCACCTTTGCAAGCGACGCTGATGACTTCGATCCCGATGGTTTCCTCAACGGACAAGTTGGCGATCCGAAGTTCACAGGCAACATGATCGCGACGTGGGAGAAAGATAACACCACGTTCCTGTATGGTGTGACCGTTATCGGTGCTTCTTCGAGTGAGCGCCAGTACATCGATGATTTCGGTGGCCTATGTAACCCAACTCCATCGTTCGAAGTTGTCTATGGCGAGCCTTACTGTGTCGTGCCTCGCACCGATGCAGTCTGGTATCACAATGCCTCGATCACGCAGAGTTTCAGCGATGATCGCTTCGAAGTAACGCTGGGTATTGCGAACCTGTTCGACACCGAACCACCTCAGGTTTCGGGTCTGGTTACGCCATTCGCCAACGTGCCACAGGCGTCACAGTATGACTTCCTTGGGCGTCGTGCGTTTTTGCAGGCTCGCGCTAAATTCTAAGCCGAGCGATTGTGTAACAAAAAAGGGGCGGCGGGCTTTGCCTGCCGCCCTTTTTGTTAGCAATGCGCATAGTCTTGGTCTAAAATTTGGCCAACATGCAGACCATTCACCTCAAGCCTGACGATCTGGACGAGCAAACTCGCGCCTTTGAACAGCAGGCTCTTCGCCAACCGTTGTTTCTAAACTCGGTGCCCAAATGTGGCAGCCATCTGCTGCGGAATATTGTCCGCATGTTCGTGCCAATAGAGCAGCAGTACCGGCGTGACTTTATCCAATATGGCAATTTGAGAGAGCACCTTGATGCGTTCGATGGGCCGCCAGCCAAGTTGAGTTGGGGCCATCTGGCATTCTCGGACATCTCGGCCGTCACGACCAGCGCGGCTCGCAAGGTCTTGCTGGTTCGTGATCCCTACAGCTGGGTCCTCTCCAAAGCGCGCTTCATGCTCTCGGATGAGTTCAGCGGTGAGCTTGATATTCTCAAAAACGCACCCGTCTCGGCAGAACAGCTCATCAATATGGTGATCTTCGGGATCCATCGGACAAACCCTGGATTGAAAGACACCTTTACACATAACGCCGTCGCCTGGCTCGGAACGGACGTATTTCTGGTGAGATATGAAGAGCTTGTGTCTGCTCTGCGAAGGCTCGACGATCCGGCAGTCGAGCCCTATTTCAAAGATCTTTTCGATGCTTGCGGGCTCGCCATGCCTAGTGATTGGCGCGAAAGGGTGCGCATTGGCTCTGATCCTGCACACAGCGGGACAGCGAAACAAAACCTTTCGGGCAAAATCACGGAATTACCTTCTGAACTGACTGCTCAGCAGCGCGACCTGGTGGATTTTTCATGCCCTGGCTTGCGCAAAATTTTGGGTTACGACTGAGTCAGTACGCATGACAAATGAACCGACAATTGGCGCGACGACTTCGACGGGAAAAGCCGGTTCCATAGCTAATTGCCTTGCCAAATTGTTAAATGACCCGCGCGGTGCGCTGACCGATGTGAATACGCTGCTGGGGCAATCGCCAAATGATCCGAGAGTTTTGAGGCTGGCGGCCAAAGTTCACCGGAAATTGGGTGAAGCGGATCAGGCGCATAAGGCAGAAATTGCAGCAATCCATCACAGTGGCAAGATCCCGAGCCTTGCGCTGGCCGCGAAGCAGATGGGCGCGCAAGAATTTGGCGAGGCGAGCCGCATATTGGCGGATTATTTGCGTCAAGAACCCGAAGATCTGGCCGCGCTAACGCTTTCGGCCGAAGCGGGCATTGCCATGGGCGTCGCTTACAAAGTTCTGCCGTTGCTAGAGCAGGTCCTGTCGCGCGCACCTTCATTTCTTAGAGCGCGCATCCTTTATGCCAATGCTCTGTTGCTGACGGACAGGCTGTCCGATGCTCAGCGCATCATTGAACCGATCGTATCCCTGCGGCCAGACGATGCCGAAGTGGTCAATCTGCTTTCGCGTATTCATACAGAACGCGGTGACTATGCCGGGGCAACGAAGGCCAATCAACAACTGGTGAGGATTGATCGGGGATCTCCCGATGCCCTCACAAATCTAGGCGATAGTCTTCGCTTTGACGGAAAACGCGAAGAAGCTATCGCTGCCTATCGGCGCGCGATTGTGCAAGATGCCTCTCACGGGCGGGCATGGTGGAGCTTGGCTGATCTGGATCCGCGTGCTTTGACCCCAGACGACGTTGCACAAATTGGTGAAGCGCTTGTACGGCGAGGCGATCAACCAGAACACGCTGGCAATCTTCATTTTGCACTGGGTATCGCAGAGGATGCCCGAGGACACGCCGAGCAAGCCTTTGAACAGTTTGCTGCAGGCAATCGGCTGCGGCGCGTTGCGCAGCCTTACGATGCACAAAGCATCACCTCCCAGGTTGATCGCTATCTCGAGGCTTTAGGGAACAACCCCACCCCGCCCAGCCACACGGTTGACCCATCCGAGCCGGTGCCAATCTTTGTACTTGGTATGCCCAGAGCAGGCTCAACTTTGGTTGAACGGATGCTGGGCAGGCATTCCAGCATCGAAGCGTTGGGTGAGCTTTCGATTGTAGCGCATATGGTCGACCGGGTTCGTAACGACGTGGGCGAAGATAAGCTTGAGCAGACTATTGCTGGGTTGGGCGAGCCTGCGCTGGCCAGCATGGGGCAATGGTATGTCGCCCGGGCGAAAGAGCGGATGAATTCGAAATCCGCATTCTTTGTAGACAAGTTGCACATGAACTGGCGCCATTTGCCGCTGATCCTGCGTATGCTGCCCCAGGCTCGAATTATCGATATCAGGCGCGGTGCGATGGACTGCTGCTGGTCGAATTTCAAAACGCTGTTTGCCCGCGGACATCCAGCCGCCAGCGACCTGGCCGATATTGGCCATTTCTATGCTGATTATGTTCGCCAAACAGACACATTAGCGCAAATCTATCCTGGCCGAATTCATCTTCAAAGCTATGAGCAGTTGGTTGAAGCGATTGGTGATCAGGGTGAGGCAATGTTTGCCGCCATAGCGATACCCTTTGAGTCCCAAGTGCTGGAGTTTCACTTGTCGACGGAACCTGTCGCAACCGCGAGTAGCGAACAGGTCAGGAAACCTCTCAACCGCAAGGGTATTGGCGCCTGGAAAGCCTATGAGCCATGGCTGGGGCCATTGCGTGATGCGTTAGGAGACCAAGCGCGTGTCTGATCCTCGCACACAGCCCCTGCGTAAGATACTTATCGTTGGCGGCGGTTCGGCAGGATGGATGGCGGCAACGATGCTTTCACGGGTGTTGGGGCGCGTTGCAGAGATTGAATTGGTGGAGAGTGAAGCGCTCGGTGTGGTCGGGGTTGGCGAGGCAACAATTCCTCCGATCAGAAAGTTCAATCGGTTTTGCGGTGTTGATGAAGCCGCATTTCTGCGCGCCACCCGGGGCACTTTCAAAGTGGGCATCCAGTTCGAAAATTGGGGTGCCATTGGTGATAGATATTTGCATGCTTTTGGGCGCGTAGGGCAAGAGCTCGATGCACTTGTCAGGATGCATCACTGGTGGCGCTTGGGTCAGCAGGCTAATGCGCCGGAATACCCGAAGTGGGAAGAATTATTCCTTGGGCGAGCTGCGACGGACTCAAATCGGTTTGGGCATGATCCGCGTAACCCCGGGCCATTGAGTGAACTGTTGCCGCACGCCTATCACTTTGACGCCATCGCCTATGGTCAACATCTTCGCCAAATTGCTGAAAAACAGGGCGTAAAGCGCACTGAAGGCATCGTTGTCGATGTCGAACTGGCAGGCGAAACGGGCCATGTTCGAGCCGTCAAACTGGAAGACGGCCGCGAAATCAGTGCTGATTTGTTCATCGATTGCTCGGGCTTCAGGAGCATCTTGTTGGGCAAGGCGATGGACGAGCCATTTGACGATTGGAGCCGCTGGCTGCCGGCTGATCGCGCTGTGGTGGTCCAAAGCAAGTCAGAGGGGAATGACATTATTCCCGCGACACGGGCAATCGCTCATTCAGTGGGCTGGCAGTGGCGAATTCCGTTGCAGCATCGCGTGGGCAATGGGCACGTATACGCCAGCGCATTCTCGAATGATGAAGAGGCTGAGCAGCGGTTGCTGGGCCAATTGGACAGCGAGGCCATTGGAAGCCCAAGGGTCTTGCGCTTTGCTACAGGACGCAGACAGCGGCCGTGGGTTGGCAATGTCGTCGGTTTAGGGTTGGCATCAGGCTTTCTTGAGCCTCTGGAATCCACCAGTATCCACCTGGTGCAGACCGCGCTCGAACGATTGGTAGAACTGCTACCTTCGCGCGCGATTGATCCGGCTTTGCGAGATCGTTTCAACACGCAAAGCGAGAATGAATGGTGTCAGGTGAGGGACCTCATCATTGCTCACTATAAGGTAACCCAGCGCGAAGATTCCGAATTTTGGCGGCATTGTTCGGCAATGGATGTGCCCGATTCATTGGCCGAGAACATGGCCTTATGGAAAGATCACGGTGCCCTGACGATTGATGGCGGGCATCTATTCCAGCTTGGTTCTTGGTCTGCGGTTTTGATCGGACAGAACCTCCTGGCTCAAAGGGTTCACTCGCTGACAGCGCGCGTGGAGGACAAGGACATTGCACCGCGTATTCAAGAGCTTGCACACTCCTTGCGGGTAAAGGCAGCATCCCTGCCAAGCCATTCCGCTTTTCTCAGACAGATAGGGGCCTGGTCGGACGCCTAGCCCCTGGTTGGGGCAATATGCTGTCACGGTGCGCTGGGCCTGTGACGGTCAAGCGCGCATATCCTTGGATGATCCCAAACTGATATGAGAGGTTATGCTGGCAACCTGTGGTAGAACGCCCAAAGTGTCAGCATGGAAGTGTTTGTAGCTTTCCAGGCTGTCCACCTCGACCCGCAACAGATATTCCACCGAACCGGTGATATTGTGGCACTCGCGCACTTCTTCGGCACTCTCCATCGCCCGTTCGAAGTTGCGCGCGTCCTTTGCCAGATGGGCTGATAGGCCGACCATCACAAACACAACAATGTCTCCGCCTATGCGTGATCGGTCGAGAACCGCCCTGTAACCAGAAATGCAACCGCCACTTTCGAGTTCTTGCACTCTGCGCAAACAGGCTGACGGCGACAAACCGATGGTGGCGGCAAGATTGACATTGCTGATTCGCCCATCGCGCTCCAGAACGTGCAAGATTTTGCGGTCAATGCTGTCCATTTTAGAATTATATGCGAAAATGAGATCCCTGACAACCAACTATGCAAGGTAATTCGCCCTGTATTGCTATATAATTGTGCTCTATCTGATAGAGGTCAATTCACTATGTCGCAGTCAATCAACACAGTGCCGGGTATCAAGCCTCTGGAGCAATACGACATGTCTGCCGAGCGCGGCTTTCTATGTCGCCATGATGCCTCGAACATTGATCTGCCGGATGGCTGGGGAGAAGCAGCAAGTGTTGCACGGCAATTGCCAAACATACTTCCCTCGGGGAGCATCCGGGCCTTCCTCAATGCGCATCTGCCAGATGCCGATGATTGTTCTGATGCATCGTCACTGAGCGATGCGCAGGCGCGCATGGCCACGGTGCATTACAGCTTCATGGTGCAATCCTACATCTGGGGCGAGGAGAGCTGCACAGACCGTTTGCCAGCTTGCCTCTCGGTTCCGATGGTGGCGCTGGCTGATCGCCTTGGTCAGCAACCGCTGCTTACCTACAGTTCTTATGTGCTCGACAATTGGGCGCTGATCGATCCGGCTAAGCCCATTGGTTTGGACAATATCCAGATGCTGCAGAATTTTCTGGCTGGGCAGGACGAAGCCTGGTTCGTGCTGGTTCATGTCGCCATTGAAGCTTGTGCGGGCGGCGTCTTGTCCCGGTTCGCAGATATTCAGGCGGCGGTGGACAGCGGTGATGCGGCAGCAGCCCAAGAACAGCTGGAGCAAACGGCAACCATCTGGTCGCAGATCAACGGCCTGTTTGATCGCATGCCCGAGCGGTGCGATCCCTATATCTATTTCGAGCGCGTGCGCCCCTATATTCACGGTTGGAAGGACAATCCGGCTTTGCCGAACGGCGTGATCTATGAAGGGGTTGAGCGCTATGGTTCGGCGGCCCAAGCCTTTCGCGGGCAGACCGGATCGCAGTCCTCCATCGTCCCTAGCATGGATGCTTTGTTGGGCGTGGGACATGCGGCAGATCCATTGCGCGAATATCTCGACCAGCTGCACGAATACCGGCCGCGAGGCCATCGGCGGTTTATCGATGATGTCCGTGCGACCAGTACTTTGCGCGATTTCGCCCAGAAGGTTCAATCGCATAGTCTCAATGAGGCATATAATGCCAATGTTCAGGCCGTTGCAGATTTTCGCTCGCGGCATCTCGAATATGCTGCGTCCTACATCAACAAGCAGGGCAAGCGCTCTGCTGGCAATGATACAGAAGTGGGTACAGGCGGCACGCCGTTCATGCGGTATTTGAAGAAGCATCGCGACGAGACGCAAGCCAGATTGCTGTAATACGCTCCCGCAACGCTTCAACATTGGTCGGAAACTCTTGTTTTTCCGGTCGAACCTGTTTGCCAACGCTGACGGGATAGACCAGTGTCCTCCCCAGTTCAGTTACTGGGAAGATTAATGACCGCAACGGCAGCGCATGCACCGCCTTCAATTCTCCCGGAATCTGAAGGTTTCGGCACGGCAGGATACCGTTCCTATGTCCTGGGAATGCTGTTGGTCGTCTATATTTTCAACTTCATTGACCGAACTATCATCAACATCCTGACCGAGCCGATTAAACTCAGCTTTGGATTGGAAGACTGGCAATTGGGCCTGTTGGGCGGTCCCGCTTTTGCGGTGCTTTATACCTTTATCGGTATCCCGATCGCCCGAGGGGCCGAGCGATATAATCGCGTGATGATCATTGCCTCTGCGGTCGCGATCTGGAGTCTTTTTACCGTCCTGTGCGGTTTCGCCGTATCGTTCTTAATGCTGTTTCTGTTCCGTGTTGGGGTTAGCATAGGAGAGGCTGGCTGCACGCCGCCCGCCCAATCACTGATCGCCGATTATTTCAAACCGTCACGCAGAGCCACGGCTGTTTCGGTCTACGCTTTGGGCGTGCCAATCGGCAGTATGCTGGCATCGGTTTTCGGCGGGCAGTTGGCGGGCCTGGACGGGGCGGAATTTGGCGCATGGATCAACTCCATGGGACTTGGCTTCCTTTTTGGGAGCATGGATTGGACTGACGTTGAGGGGTGGCGTGTTGCCTTTGTGGTGGTGGGCCTGCCAGGCCTTTTGCTCTCACTGCTGGTCTGGCGCAGCATTAAAGAGCCGCCGCGGGGATACACCGATCCAGCCGCGTTACAGGGTCTGAAGCAGGCCAGCTTCAAGGAGGCGCTGAGCGTCCTGGCTAAGAAGCCAGCCTATTGGCATGTCACATTCGGCGCGATGCTGGCATCCTTTGTCGGCTATGGCGTTGGGCAATTCACCACATCGTTCCTGATCCGCACGCATGGGCTTGCTATCGAAGATGCCTCTTTGTTGTTCGGATTGATTTTGGGCCTGATGGCGGCAATCGGCGTGTTTTTATCCGGCTTTTTGGCTGACAAGATTTCACTACGCCACCCCAAGGCGCTGGTAGGAATACCGGCATTGGGACTGTTTGTGTCTGTTCCGCTCTATGTCTTCGGCTACATCGAATCCAATCTCTGGTTGGCAATGCCTGCGCTGATGGCCGCCGCTACGCTGCACTATTTCTATCTTGGGCCAATGTATGCCGTTGCTGGCGGTGTGGTCGACAGCCGGATGCGCGCAACCGCGGTTGCGATCACGCTGTTTGTGGTGAACTTGTTGGGCTATGGGCTTGGACCGCCATTGATCGGTATCCTGTCCACCGTTCTCAAGTCCGTATTCTTCAGCGGAAACGATCTCGGGTTGACGATAGAGGCATGCAAGCCGCTTCTCTCGATGGCGCCAGAAGCCAAGGCTGCATTGAGTTCCATCCAATTGGAAGCCCATGCGGCGTGTGCTTCGGCTGATGCGCGCGGGCTGCAATGGTCGATTGTGATATTTGTCTGCATCTACGCTTGGGCGGCGCTGCATTATCTGTTGGCAGGTCGGACTTTGCAACGCGATATGGCGGCATCGCCTGCGTCGTAAGCGCGCAATCCAAGGCTTCGAAGAAGCGCTGAAGCGAAGGCAAAGCAACACGCAATGAGCCATTTTGCGCTTTGAGTGCGCGGCAAATCATGCCACGGAAAGCCAACAAAAGGATTTTTCCGGAGAACTCTTCATGAACCTTGAATTCACGGCTGAGGAAAACGCATTCCGAGACGAAGTGCGTGCTTTCATCAGCGACAATTATCCAGCCCAATTGGCAGACTTCGGCATGCGCGAAGATATGTCACCGGAAGATATGGTCGCTTGGCACAAGGTCCTTGGCGAGAAGGGCTGGTCGGTTCCAGCATGGCCGAGCGAGTATGGCGGCACCGATTGGACTCCAACGCAGCGTTATATTTGGTCAGAGGAAAATGCCCGGATCAATGCCTTCATGCCGCTGCCGTTTGGTGTCTCGATGGTTGGCCCGGTGATCTACACCTTCGGCAATGACGAACAAAAGGCTCAGCATCTGCCCGGCATCCGCAGCGGTGACGTGTGGTGGTGCCAAGGCTATTCAGAGCCGGGTGCTGGCTCGGACCTTGCCTCGCTCAAAACAACCGCGGTTCGCGATGGCGACCATTATGTGATCAACGGTCAAAAGACCTGGACCACGCTGGCGCAATATGCCGATTGGGGCTTTTTCCTGTGCCGCACCGATCCCGATGCGCCGAAGCCCCAGCAGGGCATCAGCTTTATCCTGGTCGATATGAAAACACTTGGCGTTGAAGTGCGTCCTATCAAGCTCATCGATGGCGGTTACGAGGTCAATGAGACTTGGCTGACAGATGTTCGCGTGCCGGTGGAAAATCTGGTTGGCGAGGAAAACAAGGGGTGGACCTATGCCAAATTCCTGTTGGCGCATGAACGCAGCGGGATTGCCGGAGTGGCGCGTTCCAAACGCGGCGTTGAAAAGCTGCGCGAAATTGCTGGAGCTGAAATGCTGCATGGCGAGCCGCTGATCAATGATTTCGATTTTGCGCGCAAAGTAAGCCAACTTGAGATCGATCTTGCTGCACTGGAAATTACCGAATTGCGCACCTTGGCAGGTGAGCAACAAGGCAAAGGGCCTGGACCAGAAAGTTCGATCCTGAAGATCAAAGGCACTGAAATTCAACAGCGCCTGACCGAGCTCACGCTGGAGGCTGTCGGCCCCTATGGGGCGCCGCAATATGCCAGTATTTCGGGCGAAGGATCGAATGAATATCCGATCGGTCCCGAGCATGCGCATCACGCTGCATCGACCTATTTCAACATGCGTAAGACCTCTATTTACGGCGGATCAAACGAGATCCAGCGCAACATCATCACAAAAATGATCCTCGGCCTTTAAGGCTGCAGGCGATCACGGAGAGAAACACGTGGATTTCAATTTCACCGAAGAACAGGCGATGGTGCGCGATGGCCTTTCGCGTCTGGTGCGCGAGCAATATGATTGGGAAACGCGCCGGTCCGTCGTGGATAGCGAAAGTGGTTGGCGGCCTGAAGTGTGGGCTCAGCTTGCCGAGCTAGGCATTTTGGGAATGCCATTTTCCGAAGCTGATGGCGGCTTTGGCGGCGGCGCGGTCGACGCAATGGTTGTGATGGAAGAATTCGGCCAAGGGCTGGTGGTTGAACCCTTTGTCCCGACCGTGGTTTGCGCAGGCGGCTTCTTGAAACATTCTGGCACCCAAGCGCAGAAGGAAGAACACATTGGCGGGATCGTCGATGGCTCTCGGGTCTTTGCCTTTGCTTATGCCGAACCGCAGGGCCGGTATGATCTGGCTGACCTGACCACTACGGCCAAGAAAGACGGCGATGCTTATGTGCTGAACGGCCACAAGGCGGTGGTGGTTGGAGCCCCTTGGGCGACGCATCTGGTGCTGACCGCGCGGACCTCTGGCAAGCAACGTGATCGTGACGGAATTTCGGTCTTCATCATCGACAAGAACGCTGATGGCGTTGTGTGCCGCGATTATCCCACGGTTGATGGTCGGCGCGCTTCGGAAGTCTATTTCGAAAATGTTGCTATGTCGTCCGATGCCTTGATCGGGGAAGAGGGCGCTGCACTTCCGGTTATCGAACGCGTGGTTGACGAAGCGATTGCAGCGCAATGCGCAGAAGCATGCGGCGCGATGAAAGTCGCACATAAGATGACCGTCGAATATTCGCGTCAGCGCAAGCAGTTTGGCGTACCGATTGGCTCGTTCCAGGTGCTGCAACACCGCATGGTCGACATGTTTACAGAGTGCGAGCAATCGGTTTCGATGAGCTATCTTGCCACGCTAAAGCTGGATGCGTCCGAAACCGAGCGCAAGCGGGCGGTGTCCGCGGCCAAGGTTCGGGTCGGGCAGGCCGCGCAATTTGTCGGTCAGGAAGCGATCCAGATCCACGGCGGTATGGGCATGACCGATGAATTGGCCATTGGCAGCTATTTCAAACGCTTGACCATCTTCGATTCCGAATTTGGCAATGTTGATCATCACATGAAGCGACACATCGGCTTGAACGGGGGTTAGGGACGCGGGCCTTCGCGCCCGTTCCCCATTCCTGCGACGCGTGATCCGCTGGGCTTAAACCTCGGCGGCCAGATAACTCGCCTGTTTGATCGCTGCCTTGGCATCCAGTTCTGCTGCTTCATAGGCACCGCCGATCAAATCGGTGGGCACGCCGGCTGCTTCCAACTCGTCATACAATTCGCGCAAGGGCTCTTGGCCTGCGCAAATAATGATCGTGTCGACGTCCAAAACTTCGGGCTGGCCATCGCGCAAAACATGCAGGCCAGCATCGTCGATCCGGACATATTCGACCGCCTTCATCATCTTGATGCCGCGACGGGCCAAGGTGATCCGGTGGGTCCATCCAGTTGTCTTGCCAAGGCCCGATCCAACGCTGGTTTCCTTGCGCTGCATCAGGAATATCTCGCGCGAGGAGGGGGCAACCTGAGGCTCTACCCCAGTGACGCCGCCGCGTGGGTGGTTTTCAAAATCGACCCCCCATTCCGCGGCAAACAGGTCGCGGTCCAGCGCGCTTGATGGCCCGCTGTGAGAGATCAGCTCGCACACATCGAAGCCAATCCCGCCAGCGCCAATCACGGCCACACGATCCCCGACGGCCACATTGCCTTTGATGACGTCGATATATCCTGCCACCTTGGGATGATCGATCCCGTCAATAGCAGGCGTGCGCGGGGTGATGCCGGTTGAGATAATAACCCGATCAAACCCGCCTTCTTTCAAACCATTCGCGTCCGCCCGTGTGTTCAGGCGAAGGTCAATCCCGTGCACCTCGATCATCCGGTTGAAATACCGGATTGTCTCGTGGAATTCCTCTTTGCCCGGGATTTGTTTGGCGAGGTTAAACTGGCCGCCAATCTCGCCAGAAGCCTCGAACAAGGTCACATCATGGCCGCGCTGTGCTGCCGTGACAGAGTAGGCCAAGCCTGCTGGCCCGGCGCCCACCACGGCGATCTTTTTGGGTTGGGTGGTGGGTTCGTAATTCAGGATCGTTTCGTGACAGGCGCGCGGATTGACCAAGCATGAGGTCAATTTGCCGCCAAATGTGTGATCAAGGCATGCCTGATTGCAAGCGATGCAGGTGTTGATCTCATCCTCGCGCCCTTCAATCGCCTTGCTCATGAATTCCGGATCGGCGAGCAAGGTGCGCGCCATAGAGACTAGATCGGCCTCGCCGCTTTCCAGCACCTTCTCTGCCACATCGGGCATATTGATCCGGTTGGAGGTGATGACTGGCACGTTCACTTCTTTGCGCAGGCGGCCGGTAACGCCAGTGAAGGCAGCCCGAGGGACCATTGTTGCAATCGTGGGAACGGCGCTTTCATGCCAGGTGAAGTGGGTTGAGATGATGTTGATGCCCAGCTGTTCCAGCCGTTGGCCAAGGGTCACGACCTCGTCCCAGCTCATCCCGCCTTGCAGCATGTCCATCGCAGCGATCCGGAAGATCAAGATGAAATCATCGCCCACAGCAGCGCGGGTTTGTTCAACAATCTCCAAGGCAAAGCGCATACGGTTTTCATAAGAACCGCCATATTCATCTTCGCGCAAATTGGTCTTTTCGACCAGAAAAGACGAGATCAGATAACCGGCCGAGCCGATAATTTCGACCCCGTCATAGCCTGCCTTTTGCGCCATCAAGGCACTTTTGACATGATCATCGATCTGTTTTTGGATGCCAGCCTTGTCGAGCTCGTTCGGGACATAGCGCCCGATGCGCGACTTAACCGGGGATGGTGCGACCAGGTCGGGTGTGTAGGCCAGTGGTCCGGGATGCAGGATCTGCATGCAGATTTTTACGTCAGGATCAGCGGAATGCACCGCTTCGGTAACCAACCGGTGCTGGGCGGCTTCTTTCTCGTTGGACATGGTTGCCCCGCCTCGGGACGATTCAAAATTGGGGGCAATGCCGCCCGTTATGATCATTCCGATGCCATTGGCTGCTCGCTCTGCGAAATAAGCCGCCATGCGCTCAAATCCGCCATCCAATTCTTCAAGCCCGGTATGCATCGATCCCATGATCGAGCGATTCTTGATGGTGGTGAAACCCAAATCGAGTGGTTCAAGAAGCTTTGGATAGTTCATCAGTTTCCCTTGGGTTGTCCCAAATATAGCAGCATCTTTTCATGCCGAGGTTTGGCTACGCGTCAATGTCAAAACAGGTAGGGGTTAAGTGTTGCAGTGGGATGTGCGGGATGTTTTCGGGCGATCCTGCTGCATGAGGTCATGCCATTTTTGCGAGTATCGCTTGTTTGCCGCTCGGATATCCTGCGCTTCAACATGCACGCGACGCAATAGATCGCTGCGTGTTGTTAGCATTGGCTGTTCGTGGATCGAACACTTGTTTGATTGAGCACGCAGAAACGGCCGACCGCACGAGGGAGATGCCTAGCGTGAACAATCCTGACATCGTGCCATTTTGGTTGACCGGCAATTTCGCCCCCGTTTTTTCAGAGCGTTCTGAGGTTGAACTGACTGTTACCGGTGAAATTCCAAGAGAATTGAATGGGCTGTATGTTCGCAATGGGGCCAATCCGCCATCGGGCAAGAGCATGGATTGGTTTTTGGGATGCGGTATGTTGCACGGCATCGAGATTTCCGATGGCAAGGCCCAATGGTATCGCAATCGCTATGTGCAAACAGCGTTGCTGGACGAGGAAATGCCGTCGGCCGAGATGCGCCGTGTGCTCGAAAACTCTATCGCCAACACACATATCGTTAGTCACGCCGGCAAGATTCTGGCCTTGGCGGAATTGAACCTGCCGATCGAGGTCACAGGTGAGCTAGACACGATCGGCCCGTATAATTTTGGCGACAAGTTGAGCGCCAATATGACCGCGCATCCCAAGATCTGCCCGATAACCGGTGAGATGTTGTTCTTTGGCTATTCAATGCGGCCACCGTTCCTGCAGTATTACCGTGTTTCGGCCAGCGGCGAGCTGGTCCAGCATGAAGAGATTGCCGTGAAAGGCCCAACCATGATGCATGATTTCTGCATCACGGGGAGCAAGACCATTTTCATGGACTTGCCAGTGGTGTTCGATCTGGAGGAACGCGCCAAAGGTGGCTTGGGTATCCGCCATGATGACGATTACGGTGCTCGTTTCGGAGTAATGCCTCGCGACGGCACCTCCGACGATGTCCAATGGTTCGAGATTGAACCTTGCTATGTTTACCACACGCTCAACGCTTATGATGAAGGCGACGAGGTGGTCTTGGAAGGCTGCCGCATGGTTGGATATATGGCCAAAGACATGGTCAAGCCGCCCATTCCGCAATTGCATCAATGGCGGCTCAATCTCAAAACCGGAACGGTGTCCGAACGGCAGCTTGATGATTTGGGCATAGACTTTCCAGGCGTGCCCGATGCGCTGGTCGGGCAAAAGCACCGCTACGGATATTTCGCGCAATTTGGGCAGATGGCCCCGACAGTCGATGCGTTTCACAAGTTTGATCTGCAAACCGGAGCGCGACAATCGCATATTCTTCAAGATGGTTGCGTGGGCAGCGAGGGATGCTTTGTCCCGGCAGAAAATGGCAAGAGCGAAGATGACGGATATTTGATGAGCTATATCTATGATCCGAACACAGATGTGAGCCATCTCGCCATCTTCGACGCTGCCAATCTGGCCGATGATCCGATTGCCAAGATACACCTGCCTGTCCGCGTTCCTGCTGGCTTCCACGGCAGCTGGATTGCGCATTAAGGCTCTGAAAAAATAAAAGAAAGATCGCCCGCATTTGGGCAAGAAACTTAGGGAGAGAAGCAATGGTTCAATCAAACAAAAGTGCACATCGCCTGGTCAAAGGGACCTGTTCTGCAGCGGCCATTGGTGCTGCATTGTTCATGGCTCCTTCTGCATTGGCGCAGTCCTCAACTGAAGCCGAGGCCGACGCCGTCGATGACCCAAATGTCATTGTGGTGATCGCGCGAAAGCAGGAAGAAACGCTGCAAGATGTTCCGGTTGCGATCACAGTTATCGATCAAGAAACGTTGGGTGATTTCAGGATCGATGAGGCGACCGATCTGGTCAGTCGTATTCCAGCCCTCGCAGTGCAAGTTGGCGGATCGGGCGCTGGCGCCTCTATCTCTCTAAGAGGGATTGGGTCATCGGGCATTTCCAATGCTTTCGATTCTGCCGTTGCTTTGAATATCGATGGCATCACGGTCAGCACCCAGCGGCTGTTGCAGGCTGGTTTCTTTGATGTTGCGCAGGTTGAGGTGCTGAAAGGTCCGCAACCGCTGTTCTTTGGTAAATCGACTTCGGGCGGGGTTTTGTCGCTGCGTTCGGCCGACCCCACCCCTGATTGGGAAGTAGGCGGCAAGGGATCGTACGAGTTTGAAGAGGAAGGCTACACTTTCGGCGGCTATATCTCTGGACCTCTGACCGACACGCTTGGTGTGCGTTTCGCAGCTGAATATCAGGACATTTCAAAATATGTCGAGCTGCAGGACAATGTCCCCGCGCAGGACCGCGACAAGGGCCTGAAGAACTTCATTGGCCGCCTGACGCTCGCTTGGGAGCCGACCGATCGTTTCGATGCCAAGCTCAAGCTGAGCTATAACCGGCAGCGGTCTGAAACGCTCAACGGCTTTACCGATATGTTCTGCGGTGGGGATGGCATCGCTGATCCCTCAACGTTGGCTGTGTTCGGGCTTAGCTTTGCGCCGACCCATGATTGCAACATTTCGGACAATCGCTTCCCTGGCCCTGATGGAGATCCGCGAATTACATCGGTGCCAACCGGTCTTGATATTGGTGACCGCGATATAACCCAGGCATTTAACGATACCGATTTGCTGTTCGCCAGCTTGGAAATGAACCTGGACCTATCCGATACGCTGACGCTCAGCACGCTGTCGGGCTATGTGGAAATGGACAATATCTACAACGATACGTTCAATTCCACCGGGGTGAACCCGGATGGCACCGCTGGCGGTTTTGCTGCGCCGTTTGAAAATACGCTTGAGCAATACACCCAGGAATTGCGCCTGGCGAGCAACTTTGATGGGGCGTTCAACTTCCAAATCGGCGCCTTTTGGGAAGACCGCGAAAGCGGCCTGTTGACCGCACAGAACGCCTTCTTGCCGGCCATTGTGATCGGCTCGGACGCGATCACCGGGTTCGACTTTGACTGGCTTGCGGACCGTCCGCTGTCAGCAGAAACGGTCTCGCTGTTCGCCAGTGGTTCCTTGGATCTGACCGAAAGCCTGAACCTGTCGGGTGGTGTGCGCTGGACCGATGAGAAGAAGAGCACGACGATCGGGTTCCCCTATGTCGCCAATTTCATCACAACCGTTTTCGGCTCGGTTGGTTCAGGCTTTTTTGCCGGACCAATTGAATTCAGCGACAGCAATATTTCGCCCGAGGTCGTGTTGAAATATTCGCCCAATGATGATTTCAACGTCTATGCGGCGTTCAAGACTGGGTACAAATCTGGCGGTGTCGACAACAACACATTACCAACCGGCACAGTGGCCCTGTTGGGCGGTCCTGACGCAGCGGCGGCCGAAGCGGCTGCTGATGCGCTGCGATTTGATTCCGAGACCTCCATTGGCGGCGAAATCGGGGTTCGGTCACAGCTCGCCGATCGCGCGCTAACCTTGAACGCAACGGCGTTTTATTACGTGTTTGATGACCAGCAGATTCAGAACTTTGACGTCAATATCTTCAACTTCTCGACCTTTAATGCGGGCGAGACGACGACCAAGGGTATCGATGTCGATTGGCGTTGGAGCACGCCGCTTGACGGACTGTCGTTGTTTGGTGCCGCCTCCTATCTAGATGCAGCGTTCAGCGACACATTCATCTCTGTTTCTGGCCTTGATCTTGATGGCCGACGCGCACCGCGAGCACCCAAATGGGCCGGCAATATCGGCATGGACTGGGACATTCCGCTGGGCAATTCTTTGGAATTGGGCCTGAATTCAATCGTCACCTATACCGACGATTATTTCACCAACAGCACCAGCCCATTTGCCTTTGATCCGGCAACCAATATTGGTGATTTGGTACAAGATTCCTACGTCACGTTGGATGCCTCGATGTCGATTGGTGATCCCGATGGCAATTGGACCTTGTCGCTCATCGGCACAAACCTGACGGACGAGATCTTCATCACGACATCTGCAGCTGCGCCATTTGGTGCCGGCACAGATGATAGATTGGTGACGCTGAACAGAGGTCGCCAGGTCTTTGTTGAGGTAGGCTTTAAGTTCTAGCCGACCCTGACAACCCTGTATCGATGCTGCAATAAGGCGGGAGCTGACACGTATGAACGAACCTTCGCATCCCGCCTTTAGCAGCACGCCTGATATGCAAATCAGCTCGGCCAATCGTGATGCAATGGCACCAGAGCTGGAGCAGATTGATCGCAAGGTCGGCTGGCTGATTATCAATCGGTTCACCTACAAGCTGATGCGGGTCTTGGGTCGGCTCGGCCAACCAAAGGTCGACACAAGCGGAGTGACAATCACCCAAGTGGATGGAACGGGACCTGGCACCTATGTTGTGTTGCCCGACGAGCGCGCTGGATCAGGGGCAGTATTGCTGATCCATGGCGGTGGATTGGTGATCGGCAGCACGGCTGATGTGCGTCCGCAGGCAGTGAACTTGTGCCGAAGGCTGGGCGTTCCGGTGATCTGTTCGGGTTACCGTCTGGCGCCTGAGTCTCCGTTTCCAGCAGGCTTGGATGATTGCCATTCGGCATGGCAGTGGTTGCTTGACCATGCTGGTGAGATGGCAATCGATACCGCAAAAATCGTGATTGGCGGATACAGTGCAGGGGCAGGCTTGGCCGCGTGCCTGGCACAAAAATTGCGCGATGAAGGCGGGCGGCAACCTGCCGCGCAATTGCTGGTTTATCCCATGCTGGATGATCGAACGGCAGCCCGCCGCGAGCTGGATAAACCTCGCCATCGGGTTTGGAGCAATCGCAACAATCTGTTCGGCTGGTCGAGCTATCTTGGCCATCAGCCGGGGCAAGATAGTGCCCAATATGCGGTGGCCGCACGACAGGATGACCTCTCGGGCCTGCCTCCTGCATGGATAGGCATTGGTACGTGCGACCTGTTTCTGGATGAAGGGCGGATCTATGCCCAGCGGCTGACCGAGGCTGGTGTCGCTACCGAATATGTCGAGGCGAAGGGCGCGCTCCATGCCTTTGACATGGGAGGCACTGAGATGGGCAAGGCCTTTGTAAATATGCAGCTGGAGTTTGTGCAGAAATTCGTCAGCTAGGGCGGAGTAGCGCAAGCCGCGGCTCGATCTTGAGCGAAGGCGCGACAGCGTGCCGCAGGCTTTTTACGATAATTGGCCGCACTTCCGCCCATAGAATGCATATCAATTGCATTCATTCATCTCATTCGGATTGACAATTCGTTCGAACGAACAGTATCGGGCGGGAATGCGCGATCGACTCATCGAAACAGCCATCCGTCAGTTTGGCGAACTGGGCTTTGAAGGCGCAAGCACGCGCGCCATTGCCGCTGCGGCCGACACCACGATGAGCAATATCACCTACCATTTCGGCAGCAAGCATGGCTTGTTCTGTTCTGCCGGAGAGGCGATTGCATCGCGCCTGGGGCAGGTGGTGACGAAAGGGGCTTCTGAGGTCTTGCCCGCCAATGCGAGCAATGCCCAGCGGCTGGACCAGATCTGCAGCGTGCTGCGCCGGATTGGCACATTCATGCTGAGCGACGAGGCCAAGCCGATGGCGCTGTTTGTGTCGCGCGAACAGCAAAATCCGCAATCGATCATGCGCGAATATATGCGCCGCGAGTTTAACAGCGGTGCAGACGTATTTGCCAAAGAAATCAAACAGATTCGCAGCGATCTGTCTTATGAAGAATGCCGCATGAGCGTATTCTTTCTGTTTGGCATGGCTATCTCTCTGCGCAGCTCCCGGCTGTCTCTATGCGTATTTATGGATGTTGAAGACATCGATCAGGATATGTCCAAGGCATTGCTTGCGCGGCTGGATAGCATGGCGCGCGGCGCAATTTGCGGAGAAACAGGATGACCCTGCACATCGTCACCGCAGTTTTAGCAATTGTCGGTCTGGCCGGGTGCATTTCGATGGCACCGGACGTGAAACGGCCCGATCTGGTGTCTGAGATGCCGCAAGCATATGACGATCCAGCAATTGTGGGTGACTATCAACCGCAAGCATGGTGGAGTGCATTTGGCGATCCCGAACTCGACGCATTGGTCAGCGATGCCTTGGCGCAAAACCTCGATATTGCCGAGGCTGCTGCCCGGGTCGAGCAGGCGCGTGCGCAGGCCCGTATTGCTCGCTCTGCTTTGCTGCCGGCCATCAATGCGAGCATTTCTGCCACCGATACCAGCACGCCGGTTGCGGGCAGCGCCTTTGGCGGCTTGGGCGGAGCCGGGTTTGATCGCATCGAGACTGAAACCTATTCCCCCAGCATTGCGGCCTCTTATGAACTTGATCTGTTTGGCCGTGTGCGGAACGATTACGCGGCGTTGCGGCAGGATGCGATCGCCAGCGAATACGCCTTGCAATCGGTTCAATTGGCTGCGGCAGCCGAAACGATCTCGGCCTATTTCGATATTGTCGACACGCGCCGACAATTGGAGCTGACAGCACAAACCATTGATGTCCTTGCCGATCGCACAGCGCGCAGCGAAGAACGATTTGAACGTGGATTGATCGATAGTTTCGAGCTGTATCAGGTGCGTCAGGACTTGCGGGTCAATCAGGCGGCGCTCCCGCAGTTGGAGAGCGCGCTATCCTCCTCAATGGCGCGCTTGGCCGTTTTGACCCGGACTTTTCCGGACGCCACGGAGAAACGGCTGGACAAGGCGCTGCAGCCACGATTGGTCTTCGAACCGGTTCCGGCTGGATTGCCCGCAGACCTGTTGTCACAAAGGCCAGATGTCGCGGCAGAATGGGCGCGCCTAGAGGCAGCCCGTCTCCGCATTGGCGCGCGCCGTGCAGAACGTTTCCCTCAGATCAGCTTGAGCGGGTCGGTCGGCGGGCAAGGCGGATCCATCGGGGATGGATTTGATTTCGCCGAAAACTGGACGTCATCGCTTGCGGCCAACATCGTGGCGCCCCTCTTTAATGCAGGCCGGATTACCGCCAATATTCGCAGCGCTCGTGCCGCATATGACCAACAGGCCGCGGCCTATGCCCGGACAGTTCTGACCGCCTACAGCGAAGTGAGCAGCGCTCTGGAAGATTACGAACAACAGCGCAGGCGCTACAGCTTGATCGCCGCTCAGCTGTCAGAAGCGCGGTCGTCGCTCGATCTGCAAAAGCGACGCTTCAGCGTAGGGGTGGGTGGCTATATTGCCTATCTCGACGCTTTGCGGGCCGTTTATCAGGCTGAAGCCAGCCTTTCATCTTCGGCAAGGGCAACAGCCATTGCCCGCCTGGGTGTGCATCGCGCACTGGCAGGAGATTGGGCTTCCCAAACACAATCGATACCGCTGGAAATGGGCGAGATTGAACAGCTGAAAATCGCCGGAGAAAATCAATGAGTCGCCAATTGAAGTGGTCGCTTGCACTGTTGGGTGGGGCCATTGTGATCGCCATATTGATGGTTGTTCTGCGGCCTGAGCCAGAAGGCGCTGAGCGGGTTGAGCAGGTGCCATTGGTTGAGGTGATCCCATTCAAGGCAGCCTCTGGCGCCATCCCCGTGGTGGCCTCGGGCACGGTTGAACCAACCGACGAGATGACCGTTGCTACGCAGGTTTCGGGGCAAATTTCTTATGTGAATCCGCGCTTTAGAGAAGGTGGAGTTGTTGGGGCAGGCGCTACCTTGGTGCGGATAGAAGCCGCCGATTTCCAAAATCAGGTGCGGATTGCCCGGGCTGATGTGGCGACGCAGGATGTCGCAGTTCTGCAGGCGCGTGAGGAAGTCGATATTGCGCGCGATGAGCTGGACCGCTTTGCCAATCGTGAAGCCAATGGCAGCGCAGCTGCAGGCGCAGCAGGCGGGCAAAGTGGCTCGTCCCAGATATTGCCACCAACTCAGCTTGCGAAAAACGGTGTCGCTGCAACGCAATCGGGACAGCCGAGCGATCAACAGACAGGTACTTTGGCCACCCGAGAGCCGCAATTGCGGGCCGCCAAAGCCGCGCAAGAGCGAGCCAAGGCCAATCTGGCGGTGGCGCAATTGTCTCTCGACCGGACCCGTGCAACCGCTCCATTCCGGGGATTGGTCAGGCAGGAAAATGCCTCCATCGGAACCGTGGTGCAGGCGGGCCAGTCTTTGGGATCGATAGTTTCAACCTCTGCCTATGAAGTGCGCCTCTCATTGACGCAGGACGAGATGGCACTGCTGCCAGGTCTGATGCAGAACCGCGGTGCCAATGTGCCCGCCAGCGTCTATTATGAATTTGGCGGAGTGACCTATCGCTGGCATGCTGTGGTGGACCGGGTTGATGCAATCCTTGATCCCAGCACCCGTAACGTGGAGGTGTTCTTGCGAGTGGCCGCGCCGCTAACCGGTGGTAAGAGGGTTGGTGCAGAAGGTCAGGCCACCGCGCCCGCGCCACCACTACTGCTGGGTGCGTTTATCCGGGCCGAGATCGGCGGGACCAGTCTGGCAAGCTATGCGGTCGTTCCGGCTGAGGCGCTTAGGCCAGGCAATGAAGTCTGGATCGTGCGCGATGGAAAGCTGAAAATTGTGCCGGTGCGGGTGATCCAGCGGACCGATCAAGACGCTTATGTGGTCACATCAGAGATAGCTGAGGGCGGCCAATTGGTGGTCACCAATCTGTCGGCTCCGGTTGACGGGATGTCTGTGCGGACTTCTGGCCAGGACAGTCAATGACAGACGAGCCGACGCCCATTGCACAAGACTCGCTGGACGAGGAGCGAGCTCGGCCGCTCGACCGATTTGGCGAGGTGTCCGACGAACGCGCACGCGACCGGTCGGGCATTATCGCGTTCATGGCGCGCAATGGAGTGGCCGCCAATCTCTTGATGCTGTTCATGCTGGTAGCCGGCTTCATTTCCTATTCCAGGATTGTTCAGGAAGTTTTCGCTGAAAACAGTCTGGATACGATTGCTGTCACGGTAAAATATCCGGGTGCGACGCCGGTTGAGATCGAAGAATCGATTGTTCAGCGACTGGAAGAGGCAGTTGAGGCGATCGAAGATGTGAAGAAAGTGACCGCCGTGGCTCGCGAGGGGTCAGGCACGGTCAATGTCGAATTGGAATTGGGGGCCGATATGGCCCGCGCATTGGACGATGTTAAGTCCGAGGTGGACCAGATCGACACCTTCCCTGTCGAGGCCGAAGAACCCGAGGTGCGCGAGCTGACGTCGAGGCAGGTGGTGCTGCGAATTGCGCTTTTCGGCGACGTGCCAGAACGCACATTGAAGGAAGCGGCATATTCGTTGGAGGATGCCATCGCCGCTCTGCCCGAGGTCAGCTATGTGCAGACCAGCGGCGTGCGCAATTATCAGATCTATGCCGATGTGCCGCAGGATCGCCTGCGCGCGCTCAATCTGTCGCTGACCGATGTCTCACGTATTGTCACAGCCAGCAGTCTGGATAGCCCGGCCGGATCGATCGATACCGCGACCGAAGAAGTGCGCGTGCGGACCGTCGGGCAGAATTATACGCAGCAAGACTTTGAAGACATCGTGCTGTTGTCGAGCGAATCCGGAGCCCTGCTGAGGCTGGGCGATGTGGCCGAAATCAACGACAGTTTTGAAGATGCCGACCGGATCACTCGCTTCAATGACAAGCCGGTTGCATTTGTTGACGTCTATCGAACCAGCGACGAGCGGGTCCTGGATGTGGCAAATGTGGTGAAGCAGTTGATGGCTGACGAATATTCATTGCCTCCAACGGTCAGCTATGCGGTCTGGGAAGACAGTTCAGTGTTGCTGGAAGACCGGCTCAGCCTGCTGCTGAAGAACGCCGTTCTGGGCTTGGTTCTGGTGCTGATCGCTCTGACGCTGTTCTTGGATATCAGGCTGGCATTGTGGACAGCGGTGGGCATCGGGGCGACCTTTACGGGCGCTATCTTCCTGCTCGAATATGCTGGCTCCAGCATCAATATGTTCTCGCTGTTCGGGTTTATCCTCGCCTTGGGCTTGGTGGTGGATGATGCGGTCGTGGTCGGCGAGAATATCTATGCCGAGCGCGAACGTGGCCGCACGGGCATGGGCGCTGCGATTGCCGGTGCTGAGCGTGTCAAAGTTCCCGTAATCTTCGCCGTTTTGACCACGATCGCCGCCTTCAGCCCCTTGCTGGCCGTTGGTGGAACAATCGGCAAGATTTTGTCCGATGTTCCCCTGGTCGTGCTGGCAGTACTGATCCTGTCCTTGCTGGAGTGCCTGCTGGTATTGCCCCACCATTTGTCGCATTTGCCAGCCGCTGGAACGATCGCGCGCAGTTCGGTCAATCGCTTCTTTGAACGTGTCCGTAAAGCAGTCGACAAGCGGCTGAAGGCCTTCATTGATGGTCCGCTGGACAGAGCCTTGCAATTTGCCGTTGGTGCGCCGTCTGTTATTCTTTCGGGCGCGGTTGCATTGCTGATTGTGTTCGTAGCGATGGTGCCGGCGGGTATCATCAAATTCGCCTTCTTCCCCGATATTGAAGCGGATCTGGTAACCGCATCATTGGAGATGCCCGCGGGCTCAACCATAAACCGCACAACGGAAGTGGCTGAGCATATCGAGCGGGCTGGAGACCGTGCAATTGCGCGTTTTGCGAGCGAGGGTGAAGGCCAACCCGGCTTCGTGGATGCTACCTACATGAGCGTTGGCCTGCGCCAGATTTTCAATGGACCGGAGGGCACATCTGAACAGGTTCGCCCAAATATAGCCGATCTTAGGATTGCCTTGATTCCTTCGGGCGATCGGACCATCTCGGCAGCCCAGATTGAACAAGCATGGCGCGAGGAAATCGGCGATGTGCCCGAGGCGCGCACGCTGACGGTTAGTTCGTCCCTGCTGTCTCTGGGGGCTCCGGTGAATGTGCAGATATCGCACCCGGATGACGCTGCGTTGGACCAGATCCGTCTACGCATTATGGATGGCATCGGCCGGCTTGGTGGAACCTTTGACATCGAGAGTGATCAGGACGCCGGGCTGCGTGAGATTGAACTGCGCCTCAAGCCATCGGCGCGCACTTTGGGCGTGACGCTGAGCGATGTTGCAACGCAGGTGCGTGCAGCTTTCTTCGGCGCAGAGGCTGTGCGGGTTCAGCGCGGCCGCGAGGATGTACGTGTTTACGTCCGTCTGCCAGAAACCGAACGCAATTCGATCGCCGATATTGAACGGTTCCGTATTCGGGTGCCGGGCGGATTTACCTCCGTTGGGGCTATTGCCGATGCATCCTTCACCCAGGCACCTTCGCAGATTAAGCGCGAAAATGGTCTGAGGGTGGTGACGATCTCGGCCGATGTGGATGATGATGTAATCACCGGCCAAGAGGCGACGCGCGTTTTGGAGCAAGAAATACTGCCCGGTATTCAGCGGGACTATCCTAGGCTGCAATATAAGTTTGGTGGTCAGCAGGAAGAGCAGCAAGAAAGCTTTGGTGACATTGGTTCAGCCTTCGCGCTGGCCTTGGTCGTGATCTATGCTTTGTTGGCCATTCCGTTCAAATCCTACACCCAGCCCCTGATCATTATGGCCGCCATTCCGTTCGGATTGGTCGGAGCATTGGTGGGACACCTGTTGCTGGGTATTCCGCTCGGGATATTGTCGGTGTTTGGCATTGTCGCGCTGTCCGGGGTGATCATAAATGGCGCGTTGATCTTGATTGATTTCATGAATGAAAACTTGGCCAAGGGGATGGATTCTGCCGAGGCGATTATCGACGCCGCCAAATCGCGTTTCCGGCCAATCGTCCTGACCGCGCTTACGACCTTTCTGGGCGTTGCTCCGATCACTTTTGAGACCAGTTTGCAGGCGCAATTCCTCATTCCGATGTCAGCCAGCCTGGGCTTTGGCGTGTTGATTGGCACCGCATTGCTGATGCTGATCATTCCCGCATTGGCGATGGTTTACCTGCGCGCGCGTGACCGAATTTCCGATTTGGCATTGCGTCTCAAGGCGCCAGAGCATGAGGCGGAAACCCAGCTATAAGGCCAGCGGCAGGTGCCGGGGTTCGTCCGGGGTGAATAGCTATGCGCCGATGATTATTGGGGTGCCGGTTGGGGCTGCATAGCTATACAGTCTATGGTGACAGCATAGGCACCCGCAGGCCTGCGTGCGCGAATATCGATGTGTGGAGAGTTCGATGAAAGACGAATTGTCAAATAGGCTGACGGCGGCTCCCGTCGTGCCCTTGATCGGCGAGAACGATCCGGCCCGCGCTGTGGCAACGGCCAACGCATTGGCTGAAGGCGGGCTGAGCGTGATCGAGGTTGTCATGCGAAGCGATGATGCCCAACGGGGTATGGAGGCGATTATCCAACAGACCAATGGCTTGTTGGTTGGCGCAGGAACGGTTCTGACATTGGATCAGGCGAAGTCTGTTCTGGATGGCGGTGCGCAATTTATTGTTTGCCCCGGACTGGTCGATGGAATCGTGACTTATTGCATGGACAACAATGTGCCAATCTATCCCGGCACGGTGACCGCGGGTGAGGTGCAACGTGCCTATGCGTTGGGCCTTCGCGAAGTGAAGTTTTTCCCGGCCAGTTTGGCAGGCGGGGTGCCGATGTTGAAGGCGCTCAGCTCTGTCTTTCGCGAGATGCGATTTATGCCCACTGGCGGCGTCTCGGCGGCAAATCTGGCCGAGTTTTTGGCTTTGCCCAGCGTTCTGGCATGCGGCGGCAGCTGGTTGACGCCCAAAGATGCGGTGGAAGCAGGCGATTATGCCACAGTTACTCGTCTGGCGAGTGAAGCGGTCGCTATCGCCAAAACCGCGCGCTGATAGACACCAATGTTGGCCCTGCGCGGGCTAATGGAAATCGCGTGATTTAGGGATGATGCGGACGTTGCGCGGGTGACGGTGCAATCCGCTGGGCACAGGGTTTACGACGTGGTCGGCCCGCGCCACTTGTGATGTCAGCAGATCGTCGGACAGTGCCAGCAGGCGCGGTGATGCGTCCACCAGCTTGCGCGCGACAACATGAATCACATCATTGTCGCTGTCGCTTTGCACATAGCCATGCACTTCAATCATCCGCGCGGCCATAATGACCTTGCGATAGCGCGTCATCACATCGGGCCAGACCACCAGATTGGCGACGCCTGTCTCGTCCTCCAGTGTGATAAAACACACACCCTTGGCGCTGCCGGGGCGCTGGCGGATCAAAACCACACCGGACAAACGCACACTGGCGCCCGATTTGCGATTGGGTAAATCAGCAGCGGGAATGAAGCCGCTGGCCTGATAATCGGGCCTTAAAAAGGACAGCGGATGCGCCTTTAGAGACAGTCGCATGGTTTGATAATCGGCCACCACATGCTCGCATACTGGCATGACGGGCAGGGTGATGGGGATCTCGGCCCCCTCGTCCCGTTCCTCGGAAAAGGTGAACAGTGGCAGGTCGGGGGCCTGTTTTAGCGCGCGCGCATCCCACAGCGCCTGCCTTCGGTCGAGGCCGAGAGAGCGAAACGCATCGGCGGCTGCCAGCTTCTCTATGGTAGCGACCGAGATGTGCGCCCGCGTCCGGAGATCTTCCACATCGCGATATAGCTTGGACCGATGGTGGAGGAGCCGCTCGATCTCCTCTCTGGCCATTCCGCTGACTTGCCGGAAACCCAGCCGCACGGCCCACTGCATGGGGGTATCACGGGGCGTTTGGCCGGGTTGAGCGGGCTCGAGCAGATTGTCCCAATCGCTAAAGTTCACATCCGGCGCGCGGACCTCCACGTCATGTTCTTTCGCATCACGCACGATTTGTGCCGGAGCGTAAAAACCCATCGGCTGCGAATTGAGCAGGGCTGCGCAAAAGACATCGGGGTAATGGCATTTGATCCAGCTGGAGACATAGACCAGATGGGCAAAGCTGGCGGCGTGGCTTTCGGGGAAGCCGTATTCGCCAAACCCTTCAATCTGGCTGAAGCAGCGTGCGGCAAAATCACGCTCATAACCGCGCCTGACCATGCGCTCGACCATGCGGTCTTTATGTTCAGAAACCAACCCGCGTGACCGGAAAGTGGCCATTGCCTTGCGCAATTGGTTCGCCTCTCCCGGTGAAAATTCAGCCGCCACAATGGCGATCTTCATCGCTTGTTCCTGAAAGATGGGAACCCCCAGCGTGCGCGAGAGAATCTTGGCCAATTCATCGGGATCGTGATCCGGACCGGGGGAGGGATATTCGATCTTCTCCTTGCCCGAGCGCCGCTTGAGATAGGGGTGCACCATATCGCCCTGGATCGGACCGGGTCGGACAATCGCCACTTGGATGACCAGATCATAATAGCAGCGCGGTTTCAGGCGCGGCAGCATGTTCATCTGGGCCCGGCTTTCGACCTGAAACACGCCGACCGAATCCGCCTTGCACAACATGTCATAGACGGCGGTATCTTCGCGCGGGACCGTGGCGAGCGTGAAGCGCTGGCCGTAATGCGCATCGATCAGATCGAAGGCCTTGCGAATGCAGGTGAGCATGCCCAGCGCCAGCACATCAACCTTCATGATGCCCAGCGCGTCAATGTCATCCTTGTCCCATTCGATAAAGCTGCGATCCGCCATGGCACCATTGCCGATCGGCACGGTTTCCACCAAGGGGCGGCGGGTCAGGATAAATCCGCCAACATGCTGCGAGAGATGGCGCGGCATACCGATCAACTGCTCGGTCAAAGCGATGACGCGCCGCAAATAAGGGTCGCTCAGGTCAAGCCCTGCTTCTTGTGTCTTGGCCTCGTCAACCGAGCTGCCCCAACTGCCCCATACAGTGCGGGCAAGGGCGGACGTGACATCCTCGGACAGGCCCATCGCCTTGCCCACTTCGCGGATGGCGGAACGCGGGCGGTAATGAATAACCGTTGCGCAAAGGCCAGCGCGCTGGCGGCCATATTTAGCATAGATGTGCTGGATCACCTCTTCGCGCCGCTCATGCTCGAAATCGACATCGATATCGGGCGGTTCCTTGCGCTCTTCAGAGATGAAGCGTTCGAACAATAGCTCAACCTCGGATGGATCAACCGAGGTGATGCCCAGGCAATAACACACCGCGCTGTTCGCGGCCGACCCGCGTCCCTGACACAGGATCGGGGGATCGCAGCTGCGTGCGTAATCGACGATATCCTTGATGGTCAGGAAATAGCGGGCGATGTCCAGCTTGCCAATCAAGACCAGTTCGCGCTCGATCAGGGCGCGTACCTTGGCCGGGATCCCATCAGGATAACGCCTTTGTGCGCCCTCCCATGAAATTTGCGTGAGGTAATCCTGCGGCGTGCGCCCATCCGGCACGGTTTCGTCCGGATATTCATATTGCAGCTCATCGAGCGAAAATTGGCAGCGGTCGGCAACTTCTCGCGTGGCGGTTATGGCATGGGGCCATTCGGCGAACAGGCGCTGCATTTCAGCCGGGCTCTTCAGGTGCCGTTCGGCATTGGCGTGGAGGTGAAATCCGGCCCTTGCGATGGTTGTCTTTTCCCGGATGCAGCTCATCACATCTTGCAAGGGGCGACGCTCGGGCGCGTGATAATGCACATCATTGGTCGCCAGAATTGACAGGCCATAGGCGCGGGCCAGCGCATCCAATTGGTTGATCCGCGCACGATCATCTCCGCGATAGAGATAGCTGGCGGCAACATGGCGCAAGCCGGGCAATTGTTCACACAACATGGGCAATGTGAGGGTGAAGGCATCCAGATCCTCGCCCGGTATTGCGATCAATTGCACCCCTTCGCTGTATTGTGCCAACATGGAGAGCGAGAGGTGGCATTCGCCCTTGTCCTGCCATGCGCCTTCCAGTGTCTGCATCTTGCCTGCCGACAGCAGCGTAGACAGGCGGCCATAGGCAGCGCGATCTTGCGGATAGGCCAGAAATTCAAACCCCTCTGTCACAGCAATCCGGCATCCGATCACCGGGTGCAACTGCGCGGTGTTCGCCTCGCTATGCAGGCGCACAACCCCGGCCAAAGTGTTGTGATCGGCAATGCCCAGCGCATGATGGCCTTGTGCCAGCGCTGTCAGCACCAGATCGGTTGCCTCTGACGCGCCGCGCAAGAAGGAAAAGCAGCTGGTCACGCCCAACTCTACAAAGGGAGCAGGCGGATTGGCTGCGAATGTGTCGCTGGAATGTTTCAGCGAGCGCTTGGGCGGGGTTAGAGGAGCCTCAGGCATGAAATTTCACGCAAACAGACCATGCAAGAACCAGCGTGGCGGAGCGCCGCGTCCGTCATCCACCACGCCATTGCGATAGATCCAGAAACGGCGGCCTGTCTCATCCTCCACCCGGTAATAATCGCGCAGCCTTACATCAGAGCGTTCGCGCCACCATTCCGGAGCGATCCGTTCTGGCCCTTCGTGACGGACGATATCATGCAATTGCTGACGCCAGCGAAACCGGCGGGGCGGGCCATCGGGGGTAGCATAGACCACGCTGATCACTTCGGGCCATTCGAGCAGTTTGAGCGGGCGCGCGCGCTCAGCGATATGCTCAGCGCCGGGATCAGCGGTCCTTTCGTGCCCCAATTTCAATGCATTCGGCTTCAATGCATTGCCATCTTGGATGATCGCGCGTTCGGGTATGTGGCTGGGATGGGCTGCCAACACGCCCACATTGTGAGAGCCCAGCCGAACTCTTAACCGGTCCAGCAGATGGGGCAGCGGGGTGCCTTGCTGATCCTCGTCTTCTTCCAAGCCTTTCTGGATCGCCTGCATCGGTTCATGCCATAGGGCGGTCAGAGCGAAAGCATCAAAGCCGAATCCGGCCTCCAGCTGCTCCACCCGTTCTGCAAAAAGCTGGACAATATGTTGCACAGAGCGTGCTGGTGCAGCGGTTTCAACCTCCAGCCGCGCAATGTGGCCATCAACCCGAAAGGCCTGAAAGCATGTCCGCCTCAGGCCGCGCTGGCTGGCCTCCAGATCATGGCACAATTGGGTGGCCAGATCGTGCAGGATGGGCTGGAGGATGGCGGCATAGCGCACCGGCTCGCTCACACGCTTTACCGCGCGATAAAGCGGGCGGGGGACCAGCGGCTCGACCACTTCTTCGCTTTGGCCATAGGCTTGCTGCAAACGCTTGAGCGGATTGGCAATCTGACGACGGTATTTGCGGAAACGCCGGGCCAGCGCCTGTGTGGGGATGTCGGCCAAGCTACCGATTGTTTTTAGCCCCAAACGGCGCAGCAATAATGCCGTATCGCCTTCGATCCTGAGCGCCTCAACCGGCAGTGGGGCCAGCGCCTGGGCCAGATATTGCCGGGCGATCAGCCTGCTGGCCGAGGCGTCAAAATGCGCCAGCGCCCAGGAAGCGCCAATGGTGGGAGCAATGGCAATCCGGCTGGTGAAACCCTGTTGGGCCATCGCGCGGTGCATGTCGCGCAGCATCGCTTCCTCGTCCCCAAACAGATGTGCAGCGCCGGTACTGTCGAGCAATAAGCCATCGCGCCCATCCACCACTGTCCACGGGCTCCATCTTTGTGCCCAAAGGCCCAATTGCGCCAATCGCTGTGCATCGCCGGCAGGATCGGAGAATTGGATGGCGAGGGTAGGGCAGATCGCGCGGGCATCGGTCAATCTTTGGCCCGGCTTTGCCCCGGCCTTGTGCGCCATATCGTTGACCGCATCCACCACTATGCCGTTGGGCCCTTCGCTGGCGAGTGCAAAGGGCTCGCCCGTGTTCCCTTGCGGATGCGTGTTTTGCCAATGCTCCATTGCCATTTGCGGCAACCAAATTGCCACCATACGCCGCCCCGCAGCTGCGCGGTCGCTTGTTGGCGAAGCCTTTGCAGGCTTGGGAATGGAGGCGTAGGATATGGACATAATAGGTCAAAAGAGAATCACAAAAAGGAATAGATGTTCCTAATATGTTCTATTTTGACCTATGCTGCAATCCTTAGGACTCCAATCCAGAGTGGGGTGCAGAAATAGCGGGCCGATCAGGCGAAGTGCAGCTTGCGGTATTTTCCGCGAAAATACAGCAGCGGATCGCGCTGTGGAGCGTATCTGACGCGCACCACTTCACCCACCAGAATGACGTGATCCCCGCCATCATATTCGGCATGCTTGCGGCATTCAAAGCTGGCCAGGGAATTGCGAATAATCGGAACAGAATGCTCCCATGTTTCGCACTCGGTTTGGGCAAAGCGATCCTCGCCCCGAGTGGCGAACAGGCTGGAGGTTTCCTGCTGTCCGATATGCAGAACATTGACAGCGAAATGCCCGACCTCCTCTATGATCCGGGTGGTGGTTGCATCGCGCGCCAGACAGACCAACAACAGCGGCGGGTCAAGACTGACCGAGGTGAAGCTGTTGGCGGTCAGCCCAATGGGCCTGCCATCAGGGCCGCTGGTGGTGACCACTGTGACTCCGGTGGCAAATGTGCCCAAGGCATCGCGCAAGGTGCGCGGGTCAGACCCGGCGACATATTCCGGCTGGGTGCGCGGCATCCGGCGTTCAAGAAATGCGATCAACCCGGCATCGAAATCGTCGGCTGGATCAGCAGAAGGCTCAAGCTGTACCAGCTCCATATGCGGCACGGTATCGGCAATCTTGGCCAAGATTGGATCGTCGCCTGTCCCAATCGCCAGACTGCTGAGTTGGATATGCGCCGCTGCCAGTATGGCCCGGGCGCCGCAATCAGACCAGAATTCCTGTTCAGCGCCTGTGCGGGCTGAAAGACCGGGCGAGTGTGCCGTGATGACCAGGCCACTGGCCAGATCGGGCTCGCCTTCACCCAGAACAATCGTGGCAATCAGTGCGCCCAATCCAGCGCCAACAAGAACCGGCCGAGAGGATAGCTGCCGCAAGACTGCGTTGAGATCGCCAATCAAGGCAGCGATATCGCTGTCATCGCGCAGGGGCAGGGTAAACACATGGCGTCCGGCATTAGCCAAGGCCTCGGCGGTTTCGGTCCATTCTTCCCTAGATGCTCCCTGGTCACACAGGATCAGCACGCACGGGTCATGGCTGACACCAAATTCGCCTGCGCTCAGGGTGCGCTCTCCAAATCCTTCAAAGATACATTCGGCCATGCCAGCCTGTTGTGAGGCATGGGCCAATTTTGCAAGCGAGAAGCCTGCATCAGCGCAGCTTATCCGAAGAAGTGACTGCCACAAACGGAGCGGGCAGTGCCTATATCCGGTCCCGCATCAGCCAATTGAAGTTGGTCAGGTGCCAAACAAGGATTGCAGAACAGAACGGCGCTGAGGCTTTGATTGGCCTGTCATCTCGTAAAGAAAGTTGGCCAGCACTACCGCCTGATTGCGATCGAGCAAAACGGCGCGTTCGGCCAATTCCTTTGTCCCATCATCTTGGGCATGCATGGTCTGCAATCGCAGCACCATACGCTTGCCCAGATCATCGGCTTTCCAACCGACGAGCGCCCCGACTGACAGTGGATCTTCTATCATGAGTGTTTCCCTGTGATATGCGACCAACCCGCACAATAACCAATTGAACCCAGCATGCAATTGGCACACATACGCTGGGCCAAACAGAACAATGACATGATGACAGGAACCATTGATGCTCAACACTGCCAACCGCTTTGCCTATAATGAAGATCACGAAGCATTCCGCGACACGGTCCGCAAGGTGTTGGCAGAACATATGACGCCGCATCTGGACAAACATGAAGCGGACGGCATCGTTCCGCGTGAAGCGTGGCGCGCGGTTGGCGAAGCTGGGATGTTGTGCCCCACCGTCAGCGAGGAAAACGGCGGTTTGGGGTTGGATTTCGGGTTCAACTGCATCGTCAATGAAGAGCTATGCTATTTGGGCACCTCTGCAGGCTTTACGCTGCAAAACGATATCACGGTCAATTACTTCGAGCGGCTTGGTACCGAGGAGCAACGTCAGAAATACCTGCCAGGCATGGTCACGGGCGACATTATCACCGCGATTGCCATGACCGAACCGGGCGCGGGCAGTGACTTGCAAGGGGTCAGGACCACCGCGATCGAAGATGGCGATGATCTGATCATCAATGGCTCAAAAACATATATCACCAATGGCCAAAACGCTGATTGCGTGATTGTGGTGGCTAAGACCGACCCCAGCCAGGGGGCCAAGGGAACCTCTTTAGTCTTGGTCGATGCAGGAACGCCCGGCTTTGAGAAGGGTCGCAATCTGGACAAGATCGGCCAACATTCTGCTGACACATCGGAATTGTTCTTCAGCGATTGCCGGGTGCCCAAGACAAATATTCTGGGCAATCAGGGGCGCGGGTTTGTGCATCTGATGGAGGAATTGCCGCAGGAAAGACTGTCGATTGCGGTCAGCGCTCAGGCAGGCGCTCAGCGGGCATTTGATGAAGCGGTGAACTTTACCAAGGATCGCAAGGCCTTTGGCCGGACCGTGTTTGAATTCCAGAACACCAAATTCACTCTGGCCGATCTGAAGGCCAAGCTGCAGGTGGGTTGGGCGCATCTCGATTGGGCGATCAAGCGGCATTTGGCGGGCGAATTGACCACTGACGAGGCGAGCGCGGCCAAGCTGTGGCACACCGATCTGCAATGGGAAGTGTGCGATACGGCACTGCAATTGCACGGCGGGGCAGGCTATATGAATGAATATGCGATCGCTCGCCTGTGGCGCGACGCGCGCGTCACCCGCATCTTTGGTGGCACCAACGAAATCATGAAGGAAGTGGTCAGTCGCTCGATCTGATCGAGCGCATTTCACCATGACCTTTCATCTGCTAGAAGCAGGCATTCATGAGCAGCCAACCGATCTCTTTGGGCGAAAGTCCATCCGCGTCAGCGGGCGAGCGCTATTTTAATCGCGAATTGAGCTGGCTTTCGTTTAACGAGCGTGTGCTGGCCGAAGCTTGCAACCAAAACTATCCCTTGTTGGAAAGGCTGCGCTTCCTGTCGATTTCCGGCAGCAATCTGGACGAGTTCATGATGATCCGCGTGGCCGGCCTAGTCGGGCAAGTTCAACGCGGTATCACGCGGCTCGGCATTGATGGACGATCGCCCTCGCAGCAACTGACCGCCATCAGGGATCGTCTGGCGTCTATCTCGTCTTGGCAGCAGGACATCTGGCGAGATCTGCGCGATCGACTGGCAGATCTCAACATCCATATTGCCGATGAACAACGGGTCAGTCCATCGGCGCATAATTGGCTAAAGGACTATTTTTTAGAGGAAATCTTGCCGGTTATCACGCCGCAAGCGCTTGATCCGGCACACCCTTTTCCCTTCGTCGCCAACGGCGGGATGGGATTGCTGTTTACGCTCACACGCAAGGCCGATGAACAACAAATCATCGAAATGATCCTCATCCCCTCTGCCTTGCCCCGTTTTGTCCGGGTGCCGGGTGAGGAAGCGATTTACGTCAGCATTTCCAGTCTGATCGTTCGGTTTGCCGAGCACTTGTTTCCGGGCTTTTCAATCGAAGGCGATGGTCTGTTCCGGGTGCTGCGTGACAGCGATATCGAGATTGAGGAAGAGGCCGAAGATCTGGTGCGGACGTTCCGCAGCGCGATCCAGCGACGCCGCCGTGGCCAAGTCATCCAATTAGAGATTGAGGACGATTTTGATCCTGTTGCCGAGCAAGTTTTGCTCGAACAATTAGGCGTGAGCGAGGCGGCTGTGCTCAAACGCGATGGGATTATCGGGATCGACGGATTGGTGGAAATTGTCTCCGAAGACAGGCCCGATCTGAAGTTTGATGCCTATTCTCCGCGCTATCCCGAACGGGTTCGAGAGCATGACGGAGATGCATTTTCCGCCATTCGCGAGAAAGACATCATCATCCATCACCCTTACGAAAGTTTCGAAGTGGTGGTGGACTTCATCCGTCAGGCTGCGGCCGATCCTGATGTGGTCGCGATCAAGCAGACACTATACCGTGCGGGCAACCAATCCTCGGTCATCAATGCGCTGATCGCTGCGGCTGAGGCTGGCATTTCGGTGACCGCCGTGGTCGAGTTAAAAGCGCGGTTTGATGAAGAACAAAATCTGATGTGGGCCAGCAAGCTGGAGCGTGCTGGGGTCCAGGTCATCTATGGTTTTGTCGACTGGAAGACCCACGCCAAGGTGGCGATGGTGGTGCGGCGCGAGGAAGAGGGCTTTCGCACCTATTGCCACTTTGGCACCGGCAATTATCACCCAATCACCGCCAAGATCTACACCGACCTCAGCTTCTTCACTGCCGCGCCAGCGCTGGGCCGTGACGCTGCCAAAGTGTTCAATTTCGTGACCGGCTATGTCGAGCCGAGCGAGATGGAGATGATCTCGATCGCGCCGCTCAATCTGCGCGAGGAGCTTTATCGTCATATCGATGGTGAGATCGATAATGCGCGCAAAGGCTTACCTGCCGCCATTTGGATGAAGTGCAACCAGATCACCGACAAGGGTATGATTGATCGGCTGTATTCGGCCAGTCAGGCGGGGGTTGAGGTTGAATTGCTGTGCCGGGGGATCTGCTGTTTGCGCCCGGGCGTGGTCGGCATGAGCGAAAATATCACGGTCAAATCGATCATCGGTCGGTTTCTGGAACACAGCCGTATCTACGCTTTTGCCAATGGCAAACCGATGCCGAGCAGCGAGGCTTTGGTGTTTATTTCCTCGGCCGATTTGATGGGGCGAAATTTGGGACGCCGGGTGGAAACCTTGATCCCCATCACCAACCAGACGGTGCATGATCAGGTGTTGCAGCAAGTCTTGTTGGCCAATGTGCTGGATAACGAGCAAAGCTGGCTTTTGGATGCAGACGGCACCTACTCTCGCGTCGAGCCGGGCGAGAAGCCGTTCAATTGTCACCGCTATTTCATGACTAACCCCTCGCTGTCGGGCAGGGGGGGCGCGCTGGAAAGCGGCGGGGTCCCCAAGCTGGCCCTGCGCAAAGGCCGCGCCGCGTGACATTACGCGCCAAACGCTCTGATCGGTCAGGTTCCTTTTCCGGCAATAAGGCAGAACGTGCGATCATCGATATCGGATCGAACACGGTGCGCATGGTCGTCTATGGCGGCAGCCTGCGCGCCCCGCTGGTTTTGCTGAACGAGAAGGTTGCTGCGCGGCTGGGCAAGGCAATGGCTGATACCGGCAAGCTCCCCAAGGATTCAAGAGAATTGGCGATGCGGGGCCTGCGCCGGTTTGTTCTGCTGTTGGAAGACCTTGGCGTTGATGACGTCGATACGGTTGCCACGGCGGCGGTGCGCGATGCTAAAAACGGGGCCGACTTCATCGATCAAGTTACAGCTTTGGGTCTGTCACCACGGGTTATTTCCGGTGAGGAAGAGGCCTGCCTCAGCGCCAGCGGTGTGCTGGGCGCGTTTCCGGGGGCAGAGGGTTTGGTCGCCGATCTGGGCGGCGGCAGCTTGGAATTGGTGCAGATCGCCAATGGGCAAAGCGATACGGCCACGTCGTTGCCCTTGGGCACCCTCAGACTGCCCGAATATCGCGGAGACAAGCCCAAGGAAATGAAGAAGGAGCTGGGCCAGGCGCTAAAGCAAGGCGGCTGGAACGAGGCAATTAACGCTCCGCTCTACCTGGTCGGTGGCACGTGGCGCGCCATGGCAGTTTACGCGATGCAAGTGCGCAATTATCCGCTGACCGATCCGCATGGCTTTTACCTGAATGCCGAAGAAGCAACCAAATTGGCGGACACGCTGGCTGCGAGCGATCCTGAAACACTGCAAGCCATGCCGAGAATTTCCAGCATGCGCGGCGCGAGCATGCCCGATGCGGCGGTCCTGTTGCAGGCGATGTTGAAGAAATTGCAGCCGACAGGCCTGATGTTCTCTTCATGGGGACTGCGCGAAGGCTTGTTGTATGATCGCTTGCCTGCGCATAGCAAGTCGCAGGATCCATTGCTGGCCGGGCTGACCGTGTTTGCTGCGCAGCGCGGTGCTCCCCCCACATTGGCGGCCCGCATCGCAGGTTGGACGGCGGGCGTTGTACCGCCCACCGATTCCGGGTCTGAGCGATTGCGTTTGGCCGCCACCATGATGGCGCTGGCATCCATGCAAGTGGAGCCCAATATTCGCCTCAACCATGCGATGGATTGGGCACTGCACAAACGCTGGATCGGATTGGACGCCCGTGGACGCGCAATGCTGGCTGCTGCAGTGGCAGCCAATGGCAACCACCTCGATCTGCCCGACACGGTGAGGGCGCTGGCCGATGAGGACGCGTTGGAGCAGGCGATTTGTTGGGGGCTGGCGACGCGTGTGGCCCGGCGGGTCGGTGCTCGCTCTCAGCGATCCTTGCAGGTCAGCAAGCTTTCGATAGTGGACGACAAACTGCTTCTTCAATTGCAAGAAAGCCAGTCCGATTTGTTTGGCGTGCCAACGGAAAAGGATATGAAACTGCTGGCGGGGCGCCTGGGTCTGGATCCTGAAGTTGTGTTTGTGCCGGACGATGAATTTAACGCACATGATGACAATGACGCGGCATTACTCGGCATTTCGGGACTGAAATAGCGCCCTATTCGGTTGGTTTCTCACCCGCAAAAGGAGAGAAATTGGTATCTGTATCAAACAGATCGACGCCTTCTGCCTTCTTGAGCTTAGCGACGACGGCATAAGTCACGGGCGTCAGCGCGGCTTCCCACAGAACTTTGAGCAGCCAATTGGTGATCATCACGGTGATAACTGCCTGCGTGCTCCAGATGCCGTAGAAAGCTATGGGATAGAAGATCAGGCTATCCACGCCTTGGCCCACAATGGTCGATCCGATTGTCCGGCTCCACAACGCCTTGCCCTGGGTCCACACTTTCATCTTCGCCATAACATAGGAATTGACGAATTCGCCCGCCCAAAAGGCTGTGATGGAGGCCAGCACTATGCGCCAAGTGCTGCCAAACACCGATTCATAGGTTTGTTGGCAAATGGAACCTGGCACCGAGTTCGGATCACCCGCCATTTCCAAAGTGTCAGACGCTGCGCAGCTCCATTGGTCAAATGCAGGCAGGCTGACCACAACATAGCTCATAAAGGCCAGGAAGATCATGGCGGCAAAGCCGGTCCAGATCACGCGTCTGGCCCGGGCAAAGCCATAAATCTCGGTCAGAATATCGCCAATGACATAGCCCAATGGGAAGAACAGAATACCCGCGCCATAGATGAAAATTCCGTCGGCGGCGGGCCACCAGCCATCGGGCCACCAGCTTACCTCGATAAAGGTCAGCTTGGCCGCACCAATGATATTGGACAGCAGCAAGATGGCGACAAAGCTTGCCATCACAAAATCGTAATAGCGAAATGAGCGGGGTGGTTGCGTGGTCGCTATCGGAGCGTCAGAATTTTCCATTGATTGCGTGACTAACGTGATTTCCAACGCTGTCAAAGCACGCTAATGCCGCCAAGGCGCGCGCCCGTAGCTCATCTGGATAGAGCGCGAGACTTCTAATCTTGAGGCAGCAGGTTCGAGTCCTGCCGGGCGCGCCAATCTATTCAATAAGTGTTGTAGCGCAGACGATCAGCCGCGCATGACCGATTCCAGCAGCTCTTTGGTGATCGGATATCCCGCATCTTCCATGATGGTTAGCATGGGTTGGCCGCTGCTTTGGTCCACTTTCGGAACGATTGTCCGAACTGGAATCGCTTCGGCCTGAGCCTTCGCTTCTTCAAAGCTGTTAAACAGGGCCAGCCGCTCAAGATTGCGGCGGGTGGGGAAGATAATCTTGATCTCTTCGGTTTCGGCCGCATCCAACGCGCCTTGGGCGCTGGTCCAGAACAAATGCGTATTTTCGGACAGGTCAGCCTCGATATCCACTTCGCCCGTGCCCAGATTGGCAAGATAGAAACGCGTGTCATAAACCCGGGCAATGTTTTCGTTCTTGGGGTACCAGCGGGCGAACGGGGTCATTTGCGTTAGATCAAGGCTCCAGCCAAATTCGTCCAACACCGGTGCCAGTGCCTTAACCTCCAGCAACCGCTCGCGAGCTTTGCGTGCGCGCTCGGCGTTGATCTCTCCGTGCAGACCGATGGCCAGACCGGTTTCCTCCAGAGTTTCCCGCACAGCTGCAATCTGATTGGCGATCTCGTCGACATCGTCAGAACCGGCCATCGTTCGGGCAAGGTCAAAATCCGCCTCGTCCACCCGGCCACCAGGAAACACCGCCATGCCGCCGGCGAACACCATATTACGAGACCGAATGGTCATCAGGATTTCGGGCGGCTGGCCCGCGGGGCCATTGCGAAAAATCACTATGGTTGCAGCCGGAATGGCTTCTGGTTGCTGTGAAGGTAGAGAGGTCATCGTCGCCTTTGTGCAAGCCATCGCAGGTATTGCCAACCGCATTTTCGATAATGCTGTCGGAAAACCTTACAATTTCCGATTTTGCAAGAATGCATTAACCACGAAAATCCGCATTTATCCGAAGGTTGCCATTTTTGGCACGCCGCATGCAGAGGTAGGGCTATCGAATACAAGTCTTCAGTAAAGAGGTGGGACCGCCCTGGTCTCTAGGTTCTACCTCCCCAAAAACGAGAAAACCGCCCCACTGTACCCTGGGGCGGTTTTTTCTTGTCCGCAAAAGGGACGTTGTTTTTGGGGTAATCAAGCAGGCTTATGAGTCAGCCTTGGCGACTTTCTTTTCGTCCATCAGCTGTTGCAATTCGCCAGCTTCGAACATTTCCATCATGATGTCGCTTCCGCCCAGAAACTCGCCCTTTACATAGAGCTGAGGAATGGTCGGCCAGTCAGAGAATGTCTTGATGCCTTGCCGCACTTCCATGTCCTGCAGGACATCCACGCTGTCATATGCGACACCGCAATGTTCAAGGATAGCCACCGCCTTGCTGGAAAACCCGCATTGCGGAAACAAGGGTGTGCCCTTCATGAACAAGACAACATCGTTGCCGGTGACGATGGAAGAGATGCGGGTATTGATATCTGACATGGGTGATTTGACCTGGAGATAATGAAACTGTTGAGTATCAGGTGGGAACCTTGGTCGTCAGTTGCAAGGCATGCAGTGCGCCGCCCATGCGTCCGCCCAAGGCTTCATAGACCATCTTATGCTGCTGTACGCGGTTCTTTCCGGCAAATTGAGGCGCGATAACCTCTGCCGCCCAATGATCATTGTCACCGGCCAAATCGGTCAGCACAACAATGGCTTCTGGCAAGGCCGCTTTGATTGCGGATTCGATTTCACCGCCGGTCATCGGCATTGGATCAACTCTCGCTCATCAATTGACGTTTGGCTTCGATCGTCTTTTCTTCCAGCATCGCACGGATGTCGCTCTCGCTTACATCGCATTCAGCAGCGGTAAGATCGCCCAGCAATTTGCGGATCACATCTTCATCGCCAGCTTCTTCGAAATCAGCCTGAACCACAGCCTTTTTGTAAGCGTCGGCTTCTTCATCGGTCAGGTTCATCAGGCCAGCTGCCCACTCGCCCATCAGGCGGTTGCGGCGAGCGGCAAGTTTGAAGGCGGTTTCGCCATCCATGGCGAATTTGGCTTCTTCACCGCGCTTGCGATCGTTGAAATCGGTCATGATGTCCTCTCGGGATTGGCAATATCTCTAAAATAGGGTGTGCAATGCAGCCCGACAAGGCGGCGGTGCGCGCAATTACATCGTAACGACGACTTTCCCTACGGCTTGTCGGCTTTCCAATTTGGCAATGGCATCGCCGCCGCGCTCCAGCGGGAATGTCTCTGACACCAGCGGATCGATTTTGCCGTCTTTCATCAATTGGAACAATTCTTCGACCTGAGCCTTGAATTTGGTCGGCTCACGAGCGGTAAATGCGCCCCAGAACACGCCGCAAATGTCGCAGCTTTTCAGCAAAGTCAGATTGAGCGGCATTTTGGCGATGCCGGCTGGAAATCCGACCACCAGAAACTTTCCTTCCCATGCGATCGAGCGCAGGGCAGGCTCGGAATATTGGCCGCCGACAATGTCATACACAATGTTGGCGCCCTCGGGACCGCAAGCCGCCTTGAACGCGTTGGCCAATTCTTTTGAGGCGGCCTTGTCCATCTCGCCCTTGGGATAGATTACCACTTCATCGGCGCCGGCGTTTCGCGCGACCTGGCCTTTTTCCTCGGTGGAAACGGCGGCAACAACGCGAGCACCAAATGCTTTGGCCAGCTCGACAGCTGACAAACCGACGCCGCCGGCTGCACCCAGGATCAAGACGGTGTCACCCTGTTTGATATGTCCGCGATCCTTAAACCCGTGGATGGTTGTGCCATAGGTCATCAGCAATGATGCTGCCTTTTCAAAGGACACACCTTCGGGGACGGGGAACATACGACCAGCTGGCACCACGACTTTTTCCGCCAATCCGCCATTGCCGATCCCGGCCATGACGCGGTCACCAACCGCATAGCCTGTGACGCCTTCGCCCACTGCCGAGACAATACCGGCCAATTCGCCGCCCGGCGCATAGGGCCGTTCGGGTTTGAACTGATACAGATCGCGGATCATCAGCGTATCGGGAAAGTTGATCGCGCAGGCCTTCACATCGACCAGCACTTCGCCCTTGCCTGGGGTAGGGGCGTCAATTTCGTCCAGCGTCAATGTTTCGGGGCCACCGACTGCGTGTGTGCGCAAAGCCTTCATGCGTAATTCTCCGTTCCCTTGCCGATCCATGCCATCTGCGATGACCTGGTCTGCTCGAATGTTAGAATAGAACTGTCCTGTTCCAGAGTGAGGCCAACCTCATCCAGGCCGTTAATCAGGCAGTGCTTGCGAAAAGGGTCCACTTCAAAAGAGAAGCGATCCTGAAATGGGGTCGTCACCGTCTGGCTGTCCAGATCGATATGGATGGACTGTTCCTTGGCCACTTCCAGAAGGCGGTCGACTTGTTCTTGCGGCAGCTCAACCGTCAAAATGCCATTCTTGAACGCATTGCCCGAAAATATATCGGAAAAACTGGGCGCGATAACGGCCTTGATGCCCATGTCCAGCAAGGCCCATGCGGCGTGTTCACGGCTGGAGCCGCAGCCGAAATTATCGCCAGCGATCAGGATCGGAGAGCCTGCATATTCCGGTTTATCGAACACATTGTCCGGATTGGCTCGAACCGATTCAAAGGCTCCTTTGCCCAAGCCTTCGCGCGTGACCGTCTTCAGCCATTCGGCCGAAATAATAACGTCCGTATCGATGTTTTTTGCGCCAAATGGATAGGCATTGCCTTCGATGGAAGAAACGGCGTCCATTATTTGGCTGACTCCGGAAATGATGGCAGGCGTTCAACGTGCCTTGGATCGTGTTGAATGACGACCGTTGCATCGAGCGATTTCGCCATTGCATTGAAGCGTTCAAAAGAGGCCAGCGTATCAGCACGATTAGCGTTGAACTGAGGTACGCCGCGGTTTTCGATCTGTTCTTCAAAGTGATACAGATCGCCGGTCAGCAACACATCGCCTTGCTCGCTCAGCCGGACCAACAGTGCGGTGTGGCCAGGCGTGTGACCGGGCGTGGATTTCATAACGACTGAACCGTCCCCAAAGACATCGTGATCGCCGGTTACTGCAACCACCGTTCCAGCGTCTTCCCCCAGCCAAGGGGCAAATGGCGTGCGATCCAGAAACGCTCCATCCTGTTCAGGTTGAGAAACGGCCTGCCAATCGGCGGCCGAAATGATCAAGGATGAACCAGCAAATTCGGGAATCTGGCCAACGTGATCGCTGTGGTAATGGCTGACCGCCATCAGCTCTATATCGTCGGCGGACAGGCCAAGATCGGCTAACTGATCTTCTATTGTGCGCTCTATGCCGATGGTGAATACAGATTGAGTGACACGCTGCCCCTTTAGTGCCGCGGCAAAGCCTGCGTCCCACAGCATGTATCGATCACCATTGCGGATCAGATAACAGCTGTTGGTCAGCGTGCGCTGCTCGCCATCATAGAGATGGGCGTCGGAAAAAGGCGCAGTGTCGGAAAGTTCAAGGAAGCCGCAATCCAGGCGCCACAATTCGACCTCAACCGGTTCTTCTGCCCCAGCGCTAGACACCGCAAGAACGGCCATCGCAGCTGCGGTTGCAAGAAGAGGTTTAATTGCCAAGCTTTGGGTTCCTCAATCGGTTTCTGGCGGCTCGCCTGACGGGATGGCAGCTGGCTGTTGCGGCTCGTTTTTCTTCTTCCGCTTACCTGCATAAAGCAATGCGGCGGCAATGGCGGCAGAGCCGATAGCGGCAGCGCCCAGGGTGGCTTTTCCGGAGAGTTTCTTCGTCATACTATTCTCATGGGGTTGGGTGAGCAGGAAGGCAAGAGTTTGCCGCTGCAAAATGCCTGTGCCGTGCGACTAAATGAAAACATCGTCTCCGACGGTGCCGATTGGTCTGCGGTGTTCTGCGGGGGTCTCTCCCGTCCAATTGCGCCCATCCAGAGTGCGGCCTTCGATCCCGTTCAATTCGCCGGGATCAAACAATCGAACATTCACCCCAAGCTGGTCGCCTTCGCAATGCTCGGTCAGCACCCAATGGGTGGTTGTGCCGCATTGTCCGCAAAAGTGTATTTCAACGGCCGGGGAATCAATATCTGACCGGCGATAGGATTGGCTTGGCCCGGCAATTTTTACGTCACTGCTAGTGTAATAGCCCCATGCGCCACCAACTTTGGCGCACAACGTGCAGTCGCAAAAATTCACAAATTCTGGCCTATGCGCAACTTCGATAGTGATCGCTTTGCAATGGCACGTTCCGATCATCGGTCCAGATCCCTAACATCGGTCAACCGGCCTGTAATGGCGGCCGCTGCTGCCATTGCGGGTGAGACCAAATGGGTTCTGGCACCAGGACCCTGACGGCCAACAAAGTTGCGATTGGAGGTCGAGGCACAGCGCTCGCCCGGGGGAACCTTGTCTGGATTCATGCCCAAACAAGCCGAACAGCCGGGCTCTCGCCATTCAAAGCCAGCGGATGTGAAGATCGCGTCCAGCCCCTCTTCTTCCGCCATTTGTTTCACCAGTCCAGAACCAGGCACAACGATGGCCCATTTTACATTGTCAGCCTTGGTCCGTCCTTCCAAAACTTTGGCGGCGGCGCGCAGATCCTCTATCCGGCTGTTGGTACAGCTGCCGATAAAGATGTTCTCTACCGAGATTTCTTGCATCGGCTGGCCCGGCGTCAGCCCCATATATTCCAGGCTCTTGGCAGCGGCTTGTTGTTTGGATGGGTCGGTAAAGCTGGCGGGATCAGGCACCACACCGCCAATGGCCACAACATCTTCCGGGCTGGTGCCCCAAGTGACCGAAGGCTCAACATCGCTGGCCTGAATGGTCACCGATTTGTCAAACTGTGCGCCGGCATCGCTATACAGCGTTTTCCAATAGGCAAGTGCCTCGTCCCAATCCGCACCCTTGGGCGCCAGCGGCCGTCCCGTGAGATAGCGGAACACGGTTTCATCGGGCGCGATCAGGCCAGCGCGCGCGCCGCCCTCAATGCTCATATTGCACACCGTCAGGCGTTCCTCGACGCTCATCGCCTCGAACACGGGGCCGCGATATTCGATCACATGTCCGGTGCCACCAGCGGTCCCGATGGCGCCGATGATGTGCAGGATCAAATCTTTGGCGCTGACGCCGGGCGACAACATTCCGTCAACGCGCACTTCCATCGATTTGGAGCGCTTTAGCAGCAAGGTTTGCGTTGCCAGCACATGTTCCACTTCGCTGGTGCCGATGCCAAAGGCCAGGGCGCCCAACCCGCCATGGCTGGCAGTGTGGGAATCACCGCAAACAATGGTTGTGCCGGGCAGTGAGAAGCCTTGCTCCGGCCCTACCACATGGACAATGCCCTGCGTGGTATCGGTGGCATCGATGTAGCGAATGCCAAATTCGGGCGCGTTCTTCTCCAGCGCGGCCAGCTGCTGCGCGCTCATCGGATCGGCGATAGGAATGCGGTTGCCTGCTGCATCCACGCGCGGCGTGGTGGGCAAATTGTGGTCTGGCACAGCCAGCGTCAATTCCGGGCGACGCACCTTGCGGCCGGTCATCCGCAATGCCTCGAAGGCCTGCGGGCTGGTCACTTCGTGAACCAGATGCCGGTCAATATACAGGATGCTGGTGCCATCATCACGAAGCTCTACTTCGTGGGCATCCCAGATTTTGTCGTAAAGTGTGCGAGGTTTGTTAGCCATGATTGCTGGCTAGGCCGGGCCCCGATGACTTGCAATAGAGCTTGCGCCCAAAAAATGTTGGGCTTCTTGTTAGGTTTTGTTGTCGGCGCCGATTGAGCGACCAACTCGCGTTTTTTCGCGTCCTATCGGCCACAATCTTGAAAACAATTTGCATCAATTGGTCGATTGTCATGGAACAGCAAGCTTTGGGGGTCTAACTGACATCCATGTCAGCAGTTCCATTTGCCTTTCCGATCCGGGTTTTGCCCGAAGACATCGACTTTATGGGGCACGTCAATAATGCGCGTTACCTCAACTGGGTGCAGGATGCTGTGCTGGCCCATTGGCAAAAGCTGGCTCCTGCAGAGGAGGTGGCGAGCAAGGCATGGGTCGCTCTCAAGCATGAGATTACCTATCGCAAACCGGCCTTCATCGAAGATGATGTGATCGCCAGCACCGTTCTGGAAAGTTTCAAGGGCGCTCGCGCATTTTACTCAACCGTTATCAAGCGCGGTGAAGTGGTCTTGGCAGAGGTGCAATCAGCCTGGTGCTGTATCGATGCAGAAACGCTGCGTCCTGCCCGGATTGATGACAGTTTGCGGCGGTTCTTTTTTCCCGCTGCGCAATAATCTATAGAGTTTCGTCATGGACGCCATGATTGCGATATTGATAGTGTTGGCCACCGTTTTTGCGATGGAGTGGGTCGCATGGGCGAGCCACAAATACATCATGCATGGGTGGGGCTGGGGCTGGCACCGCGATCATCACGAGCCGCATGACAACGCTCTGGAAAAGAACGACCTTTACGCCATTGTCGGTGCCGCGATGAGCATTTCGATGTTCGCTTTGGGCAGCGAAATCGTGCTGGGCGATGCTGCATGGTGGCCGGCAACATGGATTGGTTTGGGCGTGATGTTCTACGGCATCATTTACACGCTGGTGCATGATGGTTTGGTCCATCAACGCTATTTCAAATATGTCCCGAAAAGCGGTTACGCGAAACGGCTGGTTCAGGCGCACAAGCTGCATCATGCAACGATCGGCAAGGAAGGCGGGGTGAGCTTTGGCTTTGTCCTGGCCCGCGATCCGGCCAAGTTGAAAGCCGAATTAAAGGCGCAGCGCGAAGCCGGCATTGCCCAGATACGCGAAAGCGCGACCCACTAGGGGCCGCGCTCTCGAATGCTTCGCGTGAAAATCAGCGAGCGTAGTTTACGTATAGGCCATGGATCAGGCCTGGGATAAAGCCGAGCAATGTCAGCACCAGATTCAGCAGAGCTGTCGTGCCGAGGCCGTGCTTCAATGCAACGCCGAGTGGTGGAAGTAGGATCGTTGCGATCAGGATAATAATAGGCATTAAATACGCTCCAATTGAGTTTTATGCGGTTGAACCGCTTGATATTACTACGGTTTGAAGGAGCAAAAGGTTCCGAGCCTGATTATTCGTTACGGGTTGCGATCCAAGTCCCGCTGATCCCCAAGATGGCGAGCGAGACATAAACCCAAGGCACACCCAGGCTGAACCAGGTGAAGGCTGCACCCACGCTCATCGCGCCAATTGCCATCACCTTTGAACGACGTGAAATTGCCCGCCGCTCTCGCCAGTCTTTCACTTGAGGGCCCCAGGTGGGGTGATCCAATATGCGCTGTTCGAGCGCGGGATTGCTGCGGGCAAAGCAAAACACGGCCAGCAGCAAGAACGGGACAGTGGGAATGATCGGCAGTGCGGCGCCAACCGCGCCAAGGGCCACAAAGATCATTCCAAATGCAAGATAGAGCGGCCGCATATCAGCCCGCAGCAATACGGGCGGCGTGTTCTTTGACCAGCGCAATCATATTGGGCACCCCTTGCGTCCGGTTGGAACTGAGCTGGTTCTTGAGGTCGAACGGGGCAAGCGCTGCGGCAATGTCCATTTGTGCCACTTTGTCCGGCGCCTGATCTTGCACCGCTGCAATAACCAGGGCCACGATGCCTTTGGTGATCGCAGCGTTGCTATCGGCCAGGAAATTGAGCTGTCCGTCTTGTTCAGTTGGGTACACCCACACGCTGGCAGAGCACCCACGGACCAGCGTTGCATCGGTTTTCAAGGCGTCGGGCATGGGCGGCAAATCACGCCCCAGCTCGATCAACAAGCGATAGCGCTCATCCCCTTCGAGGAAATCATATTCCTCAGCAATATCATCGAGTGATCTCATAACAGCGCATCTAGGCGCTTTTGCTCACAAATCCACCCCGCTGGCGATTGCTTCCAGCTTCTTGATCCGTTCTTTGAGGTCCGAAATCTCGATCCGGGCAGCACCCATGCCGCTGCCCATGCCAAGCTTGCCGTCGACCGCATTGGGCGAGGCGTCCAGTTCGCGCTGCTTAAGCGCTAACCATCCTTGCCAGGCACGCAGCAAGCTTACCGCAACAATTGTAATTCCCACCAAACACGTGGCTGCAATAATGAATGTCGGTTCGAACATGTTCATAATGCCCTCCTAAATCCTCGGCTTCTAACTGGTCTGTTTGTCCTGCTCGTTACGCAGGGCTTCGATTTCGTCAGCGATAGCGCGCGCTTCCCGGCCATCGACCGTAATCCGCTCAAGCACTTTCACCCGTTCGCGCAATTCTTCCAATTCGCGGCGCGCCTCTGGATCGTCCTGTGCAATCCGGCTTTCATTGCCTTGCTTGTCCCGGACAATTCCCATGCGTGCCTTCCTGAGCTGTACAAAGCCCCACACAGCGATCGCAACGATGGCGACAATGGCCCAACTGTTCATCATGCTTTTTCTCGAGTGGTTGGGGCAGTTAAGTGATCGTTTCTACCCAGATCGCGCAGTGCATCAATTTCGCTGCCCAGCGCATAACCGCCGTCGGTCACGATCCGTTCGACATTGGCCAGCCTGTCTTTGACCGAGCCCAGTTCTGCGCGAAGCTCGGCATTTTCCTGCGTGAGCAACTTGACCCGTTCAACGGCCTGATCGTTCTTCGGGTAGACAGCCTTGCCCCAGCTGTTCTCCAGCGGGTAGCCATGTTTGACCCGGATCCAGGTGTTTGCGACCCAGCCGATTGCGATGAGTGCCGATGGAATTGCCAGCGCCATTACCGGAATTTCTGACAGGTCCATCAGGCTTTCTCCTGCTTGTTCAAATTCAGCGGGGTGCCGCTGTCTGCCGGTTTGCTGCGCAGGGCTTCGATCTCGTCAGCCAGAGTATAGCCTCGGTCGGTGACGATCTTTTCGAGCACAATCATGCGGTCCTGCATTGCGTCGAGTTTGCCGTGAAGCTCGCTGTTTTCCGCGCGCAATTGCTTGGTTTCGGCACTGTCGGATTTCTCGGTTGTGCCGCCCCATTCATTTTCCAGCGCATAACCGTTTTTGGCGCGGATCCAGTTGTTGAGCAGCCATGCAGCATAGCTGATCGCAATGATTCCGATGACAAATTCCGGGCTTCCCCAATCCATTACGCGTTTTCCTGCTTGCTGATGTTGAGCGGTGTACCGCTGTCTTTTTGCTCCACGGTGCGCGTGTCGCGCAGCGCCTCGATCTGGGTCGCAATGTCATAGCCGCGATCGGTTACAATCCGTTCCAGAACCTGCACCCGGTCTTCCAGCTGCTGAATATTGGTCGAATATTGCGCAGCTTTTTCGGCACTGGCGCTGGCGGTTTTTTCCAGCTGCATTTCGATGATCTTCTGCCGGTGCTTGGACCAGATCGCTACGATCGGGATCGATACCCCGATAATGGGGATCAATAATGCCAATGTTCCAGTGTCCACGTTTAGTCCCCTGTCATCTCAAATTCTTAGCGCAGACGCTCGATCTCTGCCGATAGGCGCGGATTGCTGCTGACATAATGGTGTTCAACATCCGCCAGGCGACGATCCACATCACGGAACCGGGCGCGGATTTCGCGGGCCGAACGCTGTGGGCTTTGGCGCACGCGCTGCCAGTATTTCTGCTCGTCCACATCCTTGTAAAGGTGCGGTGGCTTCTTGTTCAGCAGGATGCCTGCGATGAAATAGGCGGGCAGCAAGATGGGCGCGACGGTAAACAGCAGGGCCAAAAAGCCCAGGCGCACCCAAATGGTATTTACGCCTGTGTAGTCCGCAATGCCTGAACATACGCCCATCAGTTTGGCATTGTGCTTGTCGCGGTAGAGCGTGGTGCGTGGGCTGTTCATCGGGCGGTATCCTTCTTGTCAGCGATCAGGCGATCGAGTTCGCGCAGCTGCTGGTTATCGGTTTCCTGATCTGCGCGCAGGCGCTTCACTTCGAAATTGGGGTTATCGGCAGCCACCAAGCGCTCGACTGTATCCATCCGATCATCCAAGCGGCGGGCGAGCTGATAAAGTTCGTCCAGCAACACTTCGTCATCGGTAGTGATGGTTCCGGCGGTCTTCCATTTGGTGACATAATGCATAATCAACCAAGGCAGTCCGATGAATATTGCCAAAATTGCAAGAATGGGTTCGATATCCATGACTTAGTCTTCCTTCTTGGCGCTGTCTTTGCCCAACGCCTTTTTCATTTGTTCCAATTCATCATCGATTGCATCGGCGCCTTCCAGCGCGGCAATTTCGTCTGATAGCGAGAGCTGGCCGGGCTTGTTGTCGATGCCCAACGCTTCGGCGCGGCCTTCGGCATAATCGACCCGACGTTCCATCTGGTCGAACCGTGACAATGCCTCGTCGGTGCGCTCTGTGCTCATCAAAGTGCGCAGCTTGACCCGGTTTTCCGCGCTTTCCAGGCGGGCCGCAATCTGGGTCTGGCGACTACGGGCTTCGCGCAAGCGGTTCTGCAGCTTTTGAATGTCTTGCTCGTAAGCGCGAAGAGCATCGTCCAGCACCGCAATTTCCTGCTTCAGCTGCTCAGCCATGTCGGCCGCTTTCTTGCGCTCTACCAATGCGGCGCGAGCCAGATCTTCGCGATCCTTGCTGAGTGCCAGCTCTGCCTTTTCGCCCCAATCGGCTTGCAGCCGGTCCAGCTTGACCGTGTGGCGATGCATCTCTTTCTGATCAGCAATGGTGCGTGCCGCACTGGCCCGGACTTCAACCAAAGTCTCTTCCATCTCGAGGATGATCATGCGGATCATCTTCGACGGGTCGTCTGCTTTATCCAGCATGTCGTTGAAGTTGGCGGCGACAATATCACGGGTGCGGCTAAAAATGCCCATAAAGGCTGCTCCATCAGTAAAGTTCATGACGCGCTCTACCGGTGAAGGGGCGCTTTGTGTCGGGGTTGGGCTTCTGCGCAAACGTTCGACTTCTTCATCGAGGCGGGTTGTGCGAGATTTACCCTGAGTCTGAAAAAAGGGTTGGGCCGGAGAATCGGCGTTACGACTGGAATCAACGCCGACCGATTTCTCATCAGAGGGGACTGAGCTCTCCGGCCCAAGGGGGGTATTGTCAGAAGGCTTGCTCACGCGAGCTCAACGATTGCGGCCGAGGTGGTTGCGGCCATGTGCGGCGCAAACTGCATTTGCGTGGTGAGCGCTACGAACAGAACCATCGCAGACGTGCTCGCAAGCGAGGCCAGGCCCAATTTGGTCTGGAAAAAGCTGCGGTCAAACATGGTCTCGTTTCCTTCATTCAAAAGATCAATTCTGTTCATGTATCAGCAAGCAGCGTGCCAAACTCAAATAATTGCTATAAAACAATAGGATAGAAATTTCTCTCAGTTACGTGTTTGGTTCCTATTGCCAACCATTGGGAATTTTCACTATAGATTGGGTAATGGAACGGGATAATCAATTTATTGGGCAGTCCGGGGCCTTTCTCGACGCGGTTGAGCGGGCCTCTCGCGCTGCACCGATGAGCCGCCCGGTGCTGGTCATTGGCGAGCGCGGAACCGGCAAGGAGCTGATCGCGGAACGCCTGCACCGTCTGTCTTTACGTTGGGGCGAGCCGCTGGTCATAATGAACTGTGCGGCCTTGCCCGAAACGCTGATCGAGGCTGAATTGTTTGGCCACGAAGCGGGTGCTTTCACCGGCGCTACCAAAGCGCGCGCAGGAAGGTTTGAAGAAGCCGACAAAGGCACTTTATTTCTCGACGAACTGGGCAATCTGTCGATGGCAGCCCAGGAACGGCTGCTGCGCGCGGTGGAATATGGCGAGGTAACGCGGATCGGTTCATCGCGGCCTATTCGGGTGGATGTGCGCATCGTTGCGGCCACCAATGACGATTTGCCTTTGATGGCAGAGCGGGGCGAGTTTCGCGCTGATTTGCTCGACCGGTTGAGTTTTGAAGTGATCACCTTGCCTCCCCTGCGTGTGCGGGACGGGGATGTGGGCGTTCTAGCCGATTATTTCGGGCGGCGCATGGCAGCAGAATTGGAATGGCAGGCCTGGCCCGGCTTTGCCGAACATGTGCAGCGCGGGCTGGAAAATCACGATTGGCCGGGCAATGTCCGAGAATTGCGCAATGTGATTGAGCGTGCTGTTTATCGTTGGGACAATTGGGATGAACCGATTGCTCATGTGGTGTTTGATCCGTTCGATTCCCCGTGGAAGCCGTTCACTCCGGCGCACCGCCAGCTTGAGAATGGCACCAGTCATACCATCGGTCCGGCGGCAGCTTTGTCCGCGCCGCCCACCCAGGATTACGATTCAATCGATGATTTGCGCGGCGCTGTGGATGCGCACGAGCGCGCGATTGTGGAGCATGCTTTGGGTAAGCATCGGTGGAACCAGCGCCAAACCGCCAAAGCCTTGGGCCTCAGCTATGACCAACTGCGCCATTGCATCAAGAAACACGGCTTGATGCAGGAAGATGATTGAAGCGCAGTTTTTCGGTAAGGGGCGGCAGCGATGTGCAATCTCTATAAGTTGAAGGCGTCTCCGGCAGAGATTGGCGACTTTTTCGATGCAGAGTTAGAGGGTTTCTCGGCCAATATGGCAGGAGAAGTGTACCCCGGTTATCCCTCGGCGGTGGTGGCTGGTGGTCAGCTTCAATCGATGAATTGGGGGTTTCCGTTGCAGCGCAAGGGGGGCAAGGGTCAGGCGCTCAAGCCAAAGCCGGTGAACAATACGCGCACTGACAAGCTGAAGAGCTATTTCTGGCGATCATCGTTTGAAAACCGCCGTTGCTTGATCCCGGTTTCCTCCTTTGCCGAGGCGCAGGGCCCCAAGGGAGCGATGACCCGCACTTGGATTTCCGCTGCTGACGGGGCGTTGCTCGCCATGGCTGGAATTTGGCGCGATAGCGATGAGTGGGGCCTGAGCTTTTCCATGCTGATGACAGGGGCCAACGACCAGATGGCACCTATTCACAACCGCATGCCGGTAATCCTACCGCGTGAACAATGGAGCGAATGGACGGATGGTTCGCCGCACCAAGCCTTTGATCTGTGCCAACCCTATAAGGGGCGCTTGCTGATCGACCGCACCGACGAGCCATGGTTCAAACGGCGTTCTTAACGGTTGCAATCGTAACGCTACCCGCCTATCTGACCCCTAATCCCGACATTGTTGAGACAAAGTTGGTTGCTGGCGCCGCAAGGGGCCGGCCCCAAAAAGCTTTGCAGATGATGCGGTCAAATACGGAGACTGAGCGAGACATATGGCAGACATTGCCCGCCTGGAAGAGATCATTAGGCCCGAAGCGGAAGCGCTTGGGTTCGATCTCGTGCGGGTCAAGATGATGCCATCGGAAGCTGGTGATGGTGCACAAGCGCTGCAAATCATGGCCGAAGATCCCGCAACCGGCCAATTGGTGATCGAACAATGCGCTGCGCTAAGCCGTGCTGTTTCCGATGCCATGGACGCCGCCGAAGAAGATGGTGAAGACCTGGTCCAGGGCGCGTATCATCTGGAAGTGAGCTCTCCGGGAATTGACCGTCCGTTGACCCGTCCCAAGGATTATTCCGATTGGGCTGGGCACGAGGCAAAGATCTCTTTGTCAGAGAAAATTGATGGACTGCGCAATTTGCGCGGGATTCTTGTCGGGATTGAAGGCGATGTCGTCACAATTGATGACAGGAAAGCGGGAACTGTTGCTTTCCCGCGTAATGCCATTCATGCGGCCAAGCTGGTTCTTACCGACGAGCTGATCGCAGCAACCCAACCGCTCGACACCGCAGGTGCCGAGGAAGTTTTAGAAGTAGAAGAAGAGAAGGCTGACGACTGATGGCCAGTGCTATTTCCGCCAATAAGGCAGAATTGATTGCGATTGCGAATGCGGTTGCTTCGGAAAAGATGATCGACAAATCGATCGTTATCGAAGCGATGGAAGAAGCGATCCAGAAAAGTGCGCGCAACCGTTATGGTGCCGAAAATGACATCCGCGCAAAGCTGGACCCGCAAACCGGCGATCTGCGCTTGTGGCGTGTGGTCGAAGTGGTTGAGGAAGTTGAAGACTACTTCAAGCAGATTGATCTGAAGGCCGCGCAAAAGCTGGAAGCTGATGCCAAGCTGGGTGACTTTATTGTCGATCCGCTGCCTCCGGTTGATCTGGGCCGCATTGATGCTCAAAGCGCCAAGCAAGTGATCTTCCAGAAGGTTCGCGATGCCGAGCGCGAGCGTCAGTTTGAAGAGTTTAAGGACCGTGCCAACGAAGTGATCACAGGCGTGATCAAATCGGTCGAATTTGGTCATGTGATCGTCAATCTGGGCCGCGCCGAAGGTGTGATCCGTCGGGACCAGCAAATTCCGCGTGAAGCTGCCCGTGTGGGCGAGCGCGTGCGTGCGATCATCACCAAGGTAGAGCGCAACAATCGCGGACCGCAGATTTTCCTCAGCCGTGCGCACCCTGATTTCATGCGCAAGCTGTTTGCGCAAGAAGTGCCCGAAATTTATGACGGCATCATCGAAATCAAGGCTGCTGCGCGTGATCCGGGCAGCCGCGCCAAAATCGGTGTCATCAGCCACGACAGCTCGATCGATCCGGTCGGTGCCTGTGTGGGCATGAAGGGCAGCCGGGTTCAGGCGGTCGTGCAGGAATTGCAGGGCGAGAAGATCGACATCATTCCATGGAGCGATGACACCGCGACATTCGTGGTCAACGCGCTACAGCCAGCCACCGTCAGCCGTGTTGTGCTGGACGAAGAAGAAGGCCGCATCGAAGTGGTTGTGCCCGATGATCAGCTGTCGCTGGCCATTGGTCGCCGCGGACAGAATGTGCGTTTGGCCAGCCAACTCACCGGTCACCAGATCGACATCATGACCGAGGAAGAGGCAAGCGAGAAGCGCAGCAAGGAATTTGCCGAGCGTTCCAAGATGTTCGAAGAAGAACTCGACGTGGATGAAACCTTGTCGCAGCTGCTGGTTGCTGAAGGCTTCGCCGAGCTGGAAGAAGTGGCCTATGTAGAACTGGCTGAACTGGCCAGCATCGAAGGCTTTGACGAAGAACTGGGCGAAGAATTGCAGAGCCGTGCCTTGGAAGCGCTTGAGCGTCAGTCCGAAACCTTCCGCGCTGTGCGCCGTGAATTGGGCGTTGAAGATGCGCTGGCAGAATTGCCGCATCTGAGCGAGGCCATGCTGGTCACGTTGGGCAAGGCCGGGATCAAAACACTGGACGATTTGGCCGATCTGGCCACCGATGAATTGATCCAGAAGAAGCGCGAAGCCCCGCGTCGCCGCAACAACAACGCCGATGGTCCTCCCATGCGCCGCGCTCCGCAGCGTCAGGAAGACAAGGGCGGTGTTTTGGGCGAGTATGGCTTAAACGAAGAGCAAGGCAACGAGATCATCATGGCTGCTCGCGCGCATTGGTTCGAAGATGAAGAGGAAGCTCCGGCACCAGCTGCCGAGCAGACCGAAACACAGGAGGCCGCCGATGCGGACTCCACCAAATGAGCGCCTGACGTCCGACATCGCTGACGCTGCTGAGGCCCGCAATTCCGGGTCCGCTAAGGCCTGCGCCAAAGACGCGGGGCCGGAACGCAAATGCATTCTGACCGGCGACATTGCATCGCGTGATGCCTTGGTGCGTCTGGCCATATCGCCCGATGGTGATGTGCTATGCGATCCTTTGGCCAAGGCCCCTGGCCGCGGTGCATGGATTGGCGTTAGTAAGGAGCAGCTTGAACAGGCCGTTGCCAAAGGACAGCTAAAAGGTGCCTTGGCGCGTGCGTTTAAAGGCGCACCGCTGAATATTGGCGCGGATTTGCCGGATCAAATCCAAAGCGCTTTAGAGCGTGTTTTGTTGGACCGGTTGGGAATTGAAATGCGTGGAGGCCAGATTGTGCTTGGTTCTGACCGCATAGCCGAACAGGCGCGCAAAGGGCGCATTGCCCTGTTATTGCATGCCAATGATGCCAGCGAAGACGGGCGCAAAAAGCTCGATCAGGCATGGCGTGTCGGGCGCGAAATGGAAGGCAGCGGACAGCGCGGCATAACCTTGCCACTGGACCGTGCGGCTTTGTCTGTGGCATTGGGCCGCGATAATGTCGTCCATTTGGGGGTCAGCGGCTCGGGTTTGAGCGGCGGTTCGGGTGCAAATGCCGCCGGCCGTGTCGAGGCCGCAATATTGCGCCTGTTGCAGTATACGAAGGCCGAAGGGTCAGATGGAATTTCCGGTGGCGTGCAGTTTGCGCCAGCCACGGACGATAAATTGAACGCGTGAAGGATAGTTGAGCTAGATGAGCGACGAAGAAAAAAAACCGGCCCGTAAACCGCTGACCCTTAAGGGTGCGCAGCCTGGAGAGGTCAAGCAGACCTTTAGCCATGGTCGCACCAATAAGGTTGCGGTTGAGGTAAAGCGCCGCCGCAAGCTCTTGAAACCGGGTGAAACACCCGAGCCAGCGCCTGCGCCCACGCCTGCGCCTGCGCCAGAGCCAGTGGCAGAGGCCGCTGCGCCTGCGAAGAAGCCGGCTCCTAAGAAGCCGGCTGCTGCCGCTGAAACCCCGCAAGAACGCGTTGCTCGCCTGCAACGGGAAGCCGAAGAAGCGCGGCTGAAGATGGCCGAGGAAGCGCGCAAGCGTGACGACAAGGCGGCCAAAACCGCTGCCTCGGACGAGAAGAAGCGCGCCGAAGACAATCGCAAGGCAGAAGAAGACGCTGCCAAGCGTGCCGAGGATGAAGCCAAAGCGGCTGTGGCGGCTGAGAAGGCTGCCGAAGCGCAGGCTGAAGAAGCACCAGCAGCCGATCCGGTAGATGTAGCAACGCCTGCGCCTGCAGCGCGCAAATTCACGCCTGTTGCGCGCCCCGAACCAAAGCGTCCGGAAAAGAAGAAGAAAGAAGAAAAACGCGGCGCGCCCGAGCGTGGTGACAAGCGCCGTTCAGGCAAGCTGAGCGTTTCGAAAGCGCTCAATGAAGACGAGGGCCGCCGGGCTCGCTCACTCGCCGCGTTGAAGCGCGCGCGGGAAAAAGAACGCCGCGCCCAAGGTGGTCCATCCACTCCGCGTGAAAAGCAGGTGCGCGATGTGGTCGTGCCAGAAGCGATCACGGTTCAGGAACTGGCCAACCGCATGGCGGAAAAAGGCGCAGAACTGGTCAAATCGCTGTTCAACATGGGCATGATGGTGACGGTCAATCAAACCATCGATGCTGATACGGCAGAATTGCTGGTCGAAGAATTTGGCCACAACATCCAGCGCGTTTCCGAAGACGACATCGAGATCAAGGTCGAGGAAGACAAGGACCCAGAAGAAACGCTGAAGCCGCGTCCTCCTGTGGTAACGATCATGGGCCATGTCGATCATGGTAAGACATCGCTGTTGGACGCTCTGCGTGGCACCAATGTGACCAAAGGCGAGGCCGGCGGCATCACCCAGCACATCGGCAGCTATCAGGTGACGACCAAGGACAAGCAGAAGATTACCTTCCTCGATACACCTGGCCACGCAGCCTTTACCGAAATGCGAGCCCGGGGTGCCAATGTTACCGATATCGTGGTGCTGGTGGTGGCTGCGGATGACGGCATTATGCCGCAAACGATTGAAGCGATTAATCACACGAAAGCCGCTGGCGTTCCGATGATCGTTGCGATCAACAAGATGGATAAGCCAGAGGCCAATCCAGACAATGTCCGCAACCGCTTGCTCGAACATGAAGTGATCGTGGAAAGCCTGTCGGGCGATGTGCAGGAAGTCGAAGTGTCGGCAACCAAGGGCACCGGTCTTGACGAATTGCTCGAGAAAATCGCGCTTCAGGCAGAATTGCTTGAGCTGAAAGCGCGCCCTGATCGTGACGCTGACGCCATCGTGATCGAGGCGCAGTTGGATAAGGGCCGCGGCCCGGTCGCAACTGTGCTGGTTACACGCGGTACGCTGAAGCGTGGCGATACCTTTGTGGTTGGAACGCAAAGTGGCCGTGTTCGTGCGATCATTAATGACCAAGGCAAGCAGATCAAAGAAGCTGGCCCATCCATGCCGGTTGAAGTGCTGGGCCTGGGCGGGGTTCCCGCTGCAGGTGACCAGCTGACCGTGGTCGAGAACGAACAGCGCGCCCGCGAAGTCGCTCAATTCCGTCAGGAAAAAGCGACAGAGCAACGCACCGCACTCGCACCGACCAATTTCGACACGATGTTCAGCAATTTGCAGAGCGATCTAGTCGAATTCCCGGTCCTGGTGAAGGCAGACGTTCAGGGCAGTGTAGAGGCGATCAACACCGCGCTGCACAACCTTGGCAATGATCTGATCCAGGTTCGCGTCTTGCACGCTGGCGTTGGTGCGATCACCGAAAGCGATGTGGGTCTGGCGGCAGCGTCAAATGCTCCGATCATTGGCTTTAACGTGCGCCCCAATCCAAAGGCGCGCGAATTGGTCAAGCGCGACAATGTCGAGATGAAATATTACGACGTTATCTATCACCTGACCGAGGAAATTGCGAAGGAAATGGCTGGCGAACTGGGTCCAGAGCGGATCGAGAACGTGGTTGGCCGTGCCGATGTCAAAGAAGTGTTCAAGTCCGGCAAGAAGGACAAGGCAGCTGGTCTGCTGGTCACCGAAGGCGTCATTCGCAAGGGGCTGCATGCGCGGCTTACGCGTGAAGATGTCATTGTCTCGGCTACCACCATCGCTTCATTGCGCCGGTTCAAGGATGACGTGGACGAGGTCCGTTCGGGTCTTGAATGCGGCGTCGTGCTGGAAGACACCAATGACATCCAACCGGGCGACAGCCTGGAGGTCTTTGAGGTCGAAGAGCGCGAACGGACATTGTAATTGCTCTCCCCTCTCGTCCGCGAGAGGGGACGGCAGTTTCCACACTTCATGCAGTTGCAAATGCGGGCCATCGCAAACCATGCTGGCGGAGAATAGAGTATGAACCGCGATAACAATTGGGTTTTAGAGCATGACTCGCCGCACTCAGAAATGCTCGGCTCTGAATTCCACGGATTTGACGAGGAAACAGCCACTGCGACCATGCGCTTCACCGTAAAACGTGAAATGTGCACCTGGCGCGGCGGAGTGCAGGGCGGCTTGGTTGCAGGCTATCTGGATGATGTGATGGGCTATGCCTATGTCGCTGCAACCCAAGGTGAGCAAGCACCGCTCAATCTGGAAATCTCGATGCAATTGCTCGGCCTATTGCCGATCGGTGCGACCATTATTGGCAAAGGCCGGGTGGTGCGTGGCGGACGGCGCGTGATCTTCCTGGAAGGCGAATTGCAAACCGAGGAAGGCCAAGTGCTGGCCCGGGCCACATCCACCGCCATTCCAACCCAGCGCCCCGTCGCTCCCCCGCAAGAGATCACCTGATGGAACGCTATTTGGCGTTGCTGGGCAGTATCAATATTGGCGGCAACCGGGTGAAGATGGTGGATTTGAAGGCCGCCTTTGCTGAACAGGGCTTCGACGATCTGACTACCGTTGCTGCCAGCGGCAATGTCATTTTGTCTGATGCACGCGACCGATTATTCATCGAAACTCAGTTTGAAAGCATTCTTGCCCAACGTTTCGGTTTCAAAAGTTGTGTAATGGTCCGAACGCGCGATGAAGTTGCTCGCGCGGTCAGCGACAATCCTTTCCACGGGACCGGACCGGAACATGGCTCGGACAAGATGGTGCACTCGATTTTCCTCAGCCAGCAACCCAAGCAATCCGCCTTTGATGAACTTTTGGAAGCGCACAAAACCAAGGGTAGCGAGCGGCTGGCATTGGGTGACCGTGTGCTCTATCTGGATTACGTACACGGCGTTGGAGTGTCCGATTTGTCGAGCAAGTTTCTGGAACGCAGGCTTGGTTGCAAAGGCACCGCGCGCAATATGAACTCACTCAAGAATATTCTTGCCAAGATGGATACAGCATAGTGGCCCGCCAACAATCTACCTCTGAACAGCAATCGGTCCGCGTCTTGAAAGTGGGCGAGCGTGTGCGTCACATTTTGTCCGAATTGCTGGCGCGGCAGGAAGTGCATGACGAAACAGTCAGTGCGGCCAATATCGCTGTGACAGAGGTCCGCATGACGCCCGATTTGCGCAATGCGACCGCCTATGTGAAGCCTTTGTTGGGCTTGGCAGAGGAAGAAATCATCAAGGCGCTGCGTCAGAACACCGCCTTTTTGCAGCGCGAAGTTGCTAAGCGATTGGGCCTGAAATTTGCACCCAAGCTGAAATTCAAGCCAGACGAAAGTTTTGACGAGGCAGAGCGGATCGAGAAACTGCTGTCCGATCCCAAGGTCGCGCGTGATCTCGACTGGGACGAGGTGGACGACAGCTAAGCCAACGAGGCCAAACCAAGCGCTAGGCGGCTTCAACGCGGCGCGAGGCGCGCATTCATCGTTATTGTGACGTTCTTGCCGACAATCAAATTGTAGGATTTCATGCCATAATTGCGGCGGTTGATCGTGGTGGTGGCAACCACTTCGATTGCTTCGCCCACCGATGTGAGCGGTGGTTTGTCAAAGCTGACGACGAAGGTTTCTTCGCGGCTTACACCCCGAGCGGTCAATTGGCCTGTGACCGTGCCTTTGGTAGGGCTGGTCAATTCCAACTGGGTTCCGGCAAAGGTCACTTCGGGGTGTTTTTCCACCCAGAAGAATTTCTCGCCCTTCAACCGGTTTAGCGTCACATTATCGCCTGCGGTCAATTCCTTGGCATCAATGGTCAAGTCGAGCGACACAGCTTCTGGCGTGTTCTCATCAAACCGGACGGTCCCGGAAATCTTGGGAAACCCTGCTGTCTTGCTACCCAATCCCAGGAACGGAACCTTTGCGCTGGCGCTGCTGTTTGCCGGGTCCAATGAGTAGATCTGAGGCGCGGTCAGCCCAGTACTGGCGGCGCCCAGCATCGCGGCTGCAAGCAGGGCCAAAGATGATCGGACGAGCACACTCATGACAATTCTACGCGCATGCTCCTGAAAACGTTCCTCAGCCTGATCCCGGCAGGGAATAGGCAACCGGGGCATCTGGTCCCAACGGAATGCCCAGATAGAACCATACCACGATCAGCAATGTCCCTGAGATTAACAACCAGATGGAATAAGGCACCATCATCGCGGTCAAACTACCCAGTCCAAAGCCTTTCTGCCACCGCTGGGCAAACACCAGGATCAGCGGGAAATAGACCATCAAGGGAGTGATGATATTGGTGGCGCTATCACCCACGCGATAGGCTGCAGTTGCCCCTTCCGGGCTGATCCCTAGCAGCATCAACATTGGCACAAGGATGGGGGCGAGCAAGGCCCATTTGGCGCTGGCGGACCCGACAAACAGGTTCAGCACGCCAGCGAAAATGACCATCAATCCCAACACCAAGGGTAGCGGAAGTCCGGTCGATTGGATCCCGGCAGCGCCATGCACAGCAGTAATCAAGCCAAGATTGGACCAGCCAAACATTGCCACGAAATGCGCAGCTGCAAAGGCGAGGACCAGATAATAGCCCATGTCCTTCATCGATTCCGCCATCATATCGACCAGATCGCGGTGAGTTTTAATTGCGCCAGTGGCGCGGCCATAAGCCCAACCGGTCAGGAGGAAGAGCAGGAAGAAGGCAGCCACCAGTGACGAATAAAGCGGTCGCAATTCTGTGTGGATGGAGCAATTGCCCGTTGTATCACCTGCACAGGCGGCTTCGTTCACCAGCGGCGTTCCCGGCGCAAACACCATGGCCAACCACAAGGTGACGACGAACAGCGCAGCCACTCCGGCATGGCGCAGGCCCTTGGAGGCCAATGCGCCGTCCTGTGTGCTGGGGTCAGGGCTGGTGCCGTCATTTCCTGCAGTGGCAGAGCCACCTCCAGTCCATGCGCCCAGGCGCGGCTCGATCACCTTGTCTGTGACGTACCAAATGATGGGCAAATAAAGCGCTGTCATCGCGCTGATGAAATACCAATTGCCGGCGATGTTGGCGGTCCATGTTGCATCAAGCGCGCTGGCGGCGACCGCTTCTTCGGTGATGCCGAACAGCAATGCGTCGAGCTGACCGGGTGAAATATTGGCCGAAAACCCGCCGGACACACCGGCAAATGCAGCAGCAATGCCCGCCAGCGGATGGCGTCCTGCGGCGGCGAACAAGATCCCGGCCAGCGGGATCAGCACCACATAACCCGCGTCGGCAGCATGGTTGCCCAACATGGCGACCAGCGCGACAACCGGGGTCAACAGAGCAGTTGGTGCAGCCTTGACTGCTTTGGCCATACCCGCTGCAAAGAAACCGGAACGCTCAGCAACACCGGCGCCGAGCATCACCACCAGCACATATCCTAGCGGATGGAAGTGGGTGAACGTCTTGGGCATTTCGACCCACAGGCGCTGGATATTGTCGGGCGAGAGCAGACTGACCGCTTCGATCCGCAAAGCTCCGCCCGTCGCTTCGTCAATTTCGGTGGGGTGGAATGCCGACACCCCGGTGAGCGAACTGATGACCGAGATAACCACCAGTGCGATGATCAGGTAGAAGAAGATGAACACCGGATCGGGCAATTTGTTGCCGCTGCGTTCAATCCAACCCAAAATGCCGCCTTGTGGCGACGCGCTCGCTTGTGTCATCCGGTCCATCCCAATCCAATTATTGGCCGAACGGTAGCAGCGGATTTGTGCGCTGTAACCCCTTTGGAGCCAAACCCGTATCAGCAATTGTGCATGGGTATGACAAGCTGACTGGCGCAATTTGAAAGCACGCAATAGTATCGCGCCATGGCCAAGCTCTATTTCTATTTTGCCAGCATGAATGCCGGTAAATCGACCACGCTGCTGCAAGCGGATTTCAACTATCGCGAACGCGGTATGCAAACCATGCTGTGGACCGCGCAGCTGGACGATCGCAGCGATGACAAGGCGATTGAAAGCCGCATCGGGCTGGGTGCGGATGCGCATCGCTTTACGACCGAGACCGATCTGTGGGCTGACATCATGGCAGCAAACAAAGTTGAGCCGCTCGATTGTGTGCTGATTGATGAAGCGCAGTTCCTGACCAAACAGCAGGTCTGGCAATTGGCCAGGCTGGCTGATCAAGGCGGTATTCCGGTGCTGTGTTATGGCTTGCGCACCGATTTTCAGGGCGAGCTTTTCCCCGGCTCGGCTGCGCTGTTGGGCATTGCCGATGCCTTGGTTGAGCTGAAAGCGGTGTGCCATTGCGGGCGCAAGGCAACGATGAATTTGCGGGTTGATGCAGCGGGCATCGCTGTGGCTGAAGGTGCCCAGACAGAGATTGGCGGAAATGATCGCTATGTGGCGCTGTGTCGCAAGCACTTTAGCGAGGCGTTGAATGGATAATCTAAGCGCAGTTCTGGAAAATGAACGGGTCCGGCTGGAGCCGTTCGAGGAAAGGCATATCGAACCCTTTCGCAAGGTGTGTGCATCGGATCAGGACATTTGGGAGATCTATCCGGTCAATCTGGGCGGTGATGGATTTGACCCGGCGGTCGAATTTTTCCGCAGCTCGCCCGATTGGGTCAATTTTGCCGTAATCGATGCAGGCTCGGGCGATTTGGTTGGCATGACCAACTATATAAATCCGGACAAATTCGGCGTGGTCGAGATTGGCGGAACCTTCATCGCACCCACCGTGCGCGCCAGCGGCTTCAATCGAGCGATGAAGAAGCTGTTGATCGAGCATGCCTTTGATTGTGGTATGCACAAGATAGAGTTTCGGGTTGATACGCGCAACAAGCGCAGCCGGGCCGCTGTGCTCAAACTGGGCGCGCAGCAGGAAGGCATTTTGCGTCAGAACCGCGTAACTTGGACCGGATATCGCCGAGATACGGTGGTGTTTGGTCTGTTGCAGGACGAATGGACTGGTTGAACGGGCTGGCAGCGCCTATCTGGGGTGGATGACAGACACCCTCATCCTTGCCGTCATCCTGATTCCGTGCCTGATTATCGCGATCGTTTTTCACGAAGTGGCGCACGGGTTTGTGGCATGGAAACTGGGCGATCCCACAGCAAAGCAGCTCAACCGCCTCAGCCTCAACCCTATTCGCCACATTGATCCGGTCGGAACATTGCTGGTGCCAGGCGCGCTGGCCTTAGCGGGCGGCCCGATCTTTGGCTGGGCAAAGCCTGTGCCCGTGATGCAAAACCGGTTAGATAATCCGCGCTTTGGAATGATGGCGGTGGCAGCTGCCGGGCCAGGCACGAATTTCCTGTTGGCTATCGTAGGAGCAATCGCATTAGGAATTGCCATGCCCTATCTGGATGGGACGGCTGCTGAGCCAGGATTTGTCGCGCAGGGCCTGTTCTATTTCATCCTGATCAATGTTTTCCTCGGCATTTTCAATCTATTGCCGCTTCCACCCTTTGATGGATCGCACATTGTCGAAGGCCTGTTGCCGCGCAGTGTTGTCCATCATTATGCGCAGCTGCGCCGCTATGGGATGCTGCTGTTCCTTGGCCTGATAGCGCTGATGTGGATTTTCCCCGAGCTGGGCATTTTCGAAAACACGATCATGCCGCCGGTTAATTGGGCGATGGACAAATATTTGGGTCTGGCAGCTGCTATTGCGGGCTAGGCGGGTGTGCCGCTGACAGCATCAATATAGCGTGTTTGCGGGTGGCGGGCGATCAATTCGCTCTGCCAATTCTCGCGCGCATCCTGGCCAACGCAAGCGACAATGCATCCGCCAAAGCCTCCCCCCGTTAATCGTGCTCCTACAGCGCCTAATTCAACCGCGCTTTCCACCAGCGCATCAATCGGTGGCAGCGACATTGCGAACAAATCGCGCATGGAGGCATGGCTGGCGTTCATCAACGCACCCAATTGCGCAATGTCGCCGGACCTTAGCGCCTCAGCTGCGGCCAAGACGCGGCGGTGCTCGGTTGCGCAATGCAATGCGCGCAATTTGGCGGGGCCGGTCAGGCTCGCGGCCTCAATCTCGGCTGGATCAAGCAAGCAGAGATCATTGGTGCCAAAATGCGCTTTGGCCTCGTCGCATTCCAACTTGCGTTCCTTATAGCGGCCTTCGGTCAGCTTTCGCACAATGCCCGAATGGATAACCACCAGCGCATGGTCGCGGGGCAATTCGAGCAGATCATAGCTGAGGCTGTTGGTGTCGAGCGCCATGGCTGTGCCGGGTGTGGCCAGAGCCACCGCCATCTGATCCATGATGCCGCAGGGCACACCAAGATAGTCATTCTCAACCCGCTGAGCGGCTTGAGCCAGCGCGACATCATCGGGGCCAGATCCATTAGCCGCTCGTGCAGCTTTCAAAATGGCCACCATCAGCGCAGCGGACGAAGACAGGCCCGATCCTGCCGGAATGGTCGATGCGATGGAGAGATCGGCCCCATCATCGATCAACCGCAGCCGCTTGGCTTCTTGTAAGGCGCCTAAGGCAGTGTCTGACCAATGGCCGTTCGCAGGTTCGTCGATCATCCGCTCGGCCGGCTCGGAATGATCCATGCTAGTGATGTGGGAGATCGGCTGGTCATGCGGGGTCAGCGCCACCTCCAGACCGACCGACAAAGCTGCTGGCAGGACCATGCCGCCATTGTAATCGGTATGTTCCCCGATCAGATTGACCCGGCCCGATGCACGCGCCTTAAACGTTACAGCAGCCGTCCGATCAGTCATCGCGCCCGATTTCCCGCAAGGCAGAAACGGCGGCTTCAGGCATGACATCGACCGTGAACACGCCTGTATGCTGCTCCACCGATGCGAGATATTTGATCCTGCCGGGAGCGCGCAAAAGCGGATAAAATTGCACAGTGAAGTGATAGTTTGTCGAACCGGCAGATGGGGCGGCATGAAACGCCATCATGGTAGCCGCGGGTTGTTGAAACAGGGCATCATAACGGCGCGTGATTTCGCCCAGCCAATAGGCCAACCCTTGCAGTTCTTCGTCGGTGCACGCCCACGGGCCAGTGCGCATTGTGCGCGGGGCAATCCAAACCTCGTAAGGAAAACGGGCAAAGCGCGGCACAAAGGCGCTTACGCTGCCTCGCTCGCCCAAGCCATAATCATCCATGCACGTGGTCATTTCGGCGGCCAGATCGAAGCCCTGGGAGAAGGCGTTTACGGCTCGCTGTTGTACCTGCGGCACGCGATTGAAGCCGTAAATCTGGCCATGGGGGTGGTGCAGAGTAACCCCTACTTCATCACCGCGATTCTCGAACGGAAGAACATATTGGCACCCGGCTGAAAACAGCGCTTCATATCGGTCAATCAGTCCGGCGACTAAGACTTCGCGGCGGTCCTGGCCGATTGAGTGCAAGCTGCCGCTGGCATCTGGAGAATAGACCACAACATCGCATGCCCCAACAGCCGGTTCCGTTTGCAGACCGGGCAATTTGGCCGCGGCGTTGGACAATGGATGGAAAGCGGCAAACTTGTTTTCGAACACCGCCATCTCGAAGTTTGAGAAGGGTATCTCGGTTTCCGGGCCTCCATCTCTGGTCGGCGCAAGCGGGTCGTCGGCGGCGCTAGGTTTGAAGGTGCGGTTCTGGCGATGGGCGGCATAAACATTCCACTCGTCACGCAAGGGATGATGCCGCAGCTCTCCGCCTTGGGCCAAATCTTCAGCACTTTCTGATTGTGGCGGGAGAGTGTGCTGTTCGCGACCGTAGAGATACAGCATCCGGCCATCAGCCTTGCGATGATCGCGGCGAAAGACCGGAGCATTGCCAAGCGCGCGTGAAAGCATGATCGAGCCGGTCATGCAGCTGCGGCTTTGTTGCAGCGTGCGAACCAGTCGTGCACTTTTTGTTGTGCAGTTTCGTCCAGATGGAGGCCCAATTTGCTGCGTCTCCACAGCACATCTTCAGCCGTGCGCGCAAATTCATGTTCAACGAGATATTCGAGCTCGCGGGCATACAGATCGCCGCCCATATGCTCGCCTAGGTCTTCAAGCCCATTGGCAGTGCCCAGAAGGCGGTCGATCCGGGTTCCATAGGCGCGCGCCAACCGAAGGATGCCTTCGGGTCCAAACCATCCATAATTAGTCATGCAATCGACGAAGAAGGTGTCAAAACGGGCAGGATCAATATCACCCCCTGGTAAGGGCTCGTCAGCCGTCCAGCTGCCATCACCAAAGCCGCCCAGCTTTTCCAAGGCATGCTCGGCCAGCTTGCGGAATGTGGTGATCTTGCCACCAAAGATCGACAGGATGGGCGGCGCGCCATTTTCATTGTCCAGCTCGAACACGTAATCGCGCGTGACGGTGGAATTGTTTTCCGACTTGTCGTCATACAAGGGGCGCACCCCAGCATAGCTTGAGACCGCCTGTTCGGGTGAGACTTTGACCTGCAGATATTCGTTCACTGCATCGCAAATGTAGCTCTTCTCGTCTTCAGAAATCTCTATGCCATTGGGATCGCCTTCAAACGCCACATCGGTCGTCCCGACCAAAGTTAACTCATGCTCATAGGGAATGGCAAAGACAATCCGGTTGTCGCGGTTCTGGAAGATATAAGCGTGGCGACCTTCGAACAATTTGGGGAAGATCAAATGGCTTCCCTTTACCAGACGCAAATTGTGATGCTGCTTGGCCGGTACCGCCTGACCCAGCACGGCATCGACCCATGGCCCGGCCGCATTGACCACGACTTTGGCTTGAACTTTCTCTTCGCCAGCCGCGCTTTGCAGAGTGGCGGTCCACGTATCGCTGCCCCGCTCCAGACCAACGCATTGGGTGCGCGTACGAATGTCGGCTCCGCGTTCCTTGGCATCCATACAATTAAGGACAACCAGCCGCGAATCTTCTACCCAGCAATCCGAATACTCAAAGCCCTTGGTCAGGCGCTCCTGCAGCACTTGGGCATGGGGATGGGCGCGCAGATCAACCGATCGCGTGCCTGGCAACAGTTTGCGGCCGCCCAGATTGTCATAAAAATAAAGCCCTAGCCGCAGCATCCATTTTGGCCGCAAGCCTTTGTCATGCGGAAGCACAAACCGCAGCGGCCAGATGATATGCGGCGCCATATTCAGCAATCGCTCGCGCTCGATCAGGCTCTCGCGGACCAGGCGAAACTCATAATGTTCCAGATAACGCAATCCGCCATGCACCAGCTTGGTGCTGGATGACGAGGTATGGGCCGCCAGATCGTCTTTCTCCACCAGCAGAACCTTTGCCCCGCGCCCTGCGGCATCGCGCGCTATGCCGGCGCCATTGATGCCTCCGCCGATGACCAGCAAATCATAGAAGTGTTCGCTCATGTTACGGCTTTCAGATGGTAAATCAGGCATGTGTCGGGGTCGGTGATAGGCAATTGCAGGCCGTATTGCATCAAAGCCGCTCCGGCAAAAGTGCCGATGGTGCTATCCATCGCACGAGGCCAAACGCAATGGAGCGAATATCGCTGATCGGGGTCAAGGCCTGCAAATGCGACCCGTGGCGGATGCATTTCGGGATGGGGGTCAAGCACAGCCAATTGGACCAATGCTTCGCGCATGTCTGACGAGGTTATGGCGATGCCCGAGATATGGCTTGGTGTGGAAAGCCGGTGATATTCGCCCGCATGGATTAGTGCGCGATGGCTTTTGTGCAGGGCAATTGCATCGGACAGGATGGCGCGATCCTGCGCTGTCTCCTGCGTGAGATCCAGCTCCATCCCCATATGGCCAAACACCGCGGTTCCCGCTCGAAACCCCATATCAAACTGGCGTCCGGTGACGTGGCATTTTTGCGGCCCGACATGATTGCCCAACGCATCCAGCGGAAGGAAATGCGCTGCGCCGCGCATGATCGCATGGCGGGCGCGGGCATCATTGTTATCGCTGGTCCAAATCCGGTCGGTATGTGCCAGAATGCCATAATCGGCACGCGCTCCGCCGCTGGAACAGCTTTCGATCACCAGCCCCGGCACTGCTGCCTTGATCCGGGCAATCAATTTGTAGAGCGCGCCAATCTGTTTGTGCATCACCGCCCGTCCATCGCTGCCGCCGGGATGCTGGATATCGCGGTTCATATCCCATTTGATGTAGGCGATTTCCAACTCTGCAACCAGCGATCTGATGCGATCAAACAGATAATCGCACACTTCGGCCTGCGTCAGATCGAGCGGCAATTGGTGCCGCGATGCAATCGGATCGACACCAGGCGCGGAAAGGACCCAATCGGGATACGCGCGAAACAGATCGCTGTCAGGATTGACCATCTCGGGCTCAAACCACAGGCCAAATTCCATGCCGAGCGAGCGAACATGCTCGGCCAGTGGGAGCAATCCTTCGGGATAGACATCGCCCGAGATGAACCAGTCACCCAGTCCGGTCTTGTCGCTGCGCCGCGCGCCAAACCAGCCATCGTCCAGCACAAACCGTTCCGCGCCGACGGCCGCTGCATGATCGGCCAATGCCATCAGTTTTTCGGGCGAGTGATCGAAATAGACCGCTTCCCAACTGTTGTAATGCACCAGCCGTGTCATTGCGCTGCTCAATTGGCCGCGCACATAGCGGTGCAGGCTCCGGGTCAGCGGCCCATAGCCCTTATCGGACCAGCATAGGTAAAGCGGCGGGGTGGCATAGGTTTCGCCCTGCCGCAGCTGAATTTCGCCGGGCAAGAGCATTTCGCCCGCCTGAAGCGAAAGATCGCCATTGGCCAGATGGTCTACGCGCAACCGCGTATTGCCGCTCCAGCCAAGGTGTATGGCAACCGCTTGGCCAAAGGTTTGCGTGGTGCTGCTCTCACCCAGATAGAGCCCGGGATAATGGGCGTGGCCCGTGCGTCCGCTGCGGTTTTCCTGCACAAATGACCCGCGAACAAGGTTTGTCTGCTCGGTTTGAAACTCGCCAGCCCATTTTCCTGCGAAGCTGGTAATATTGGTCAGGCGAGGGTCTATCGGAAGGCACAATGCGGCGCACCATTCCAGCGCCAACGGTGTTTCGGCGTGATTGGTTATGCGGCAGGCGCTGCGCAACACGCCGCTGTCAGCATCAAGATTGAATGTATGTTCGGCGCTGATGTGACAAGTTGCATCTTGCGTCATCAGCGTAAGCGAAGTGCCGCTTTGCTTGGCCGTCACAAGACGCGGATCAAACGCCCAATCTTGCCCGCCACGATGCGCCAGTATGCCCGGAGGAGACGGGTGGCCGGTACCAATGGTGTTGAGCAGGGAGCTGGCAATTGGTTCCTGCGGGCCGCCGGGCGCGTGTTGGCGGGCGCCTAGCGCAGAAAAATCTTCAGCCGCAACGTTTGGCAAATCGGGGCCAGCGTACAACAGCTGTACCCGCTCACCAGTCTGTGCGGCCAGGCACAACATTGTGCCGCCAGCGCGAAAAGTGATCATTCCGTCTGTGTGTGCCTGCGTTTTGCTCATTGCAGTTCGCCATGCGGCACTGCATGGGCTAGCACAATATTAAACCGCCATCAGCGCGGTCGCATTGAGGGGGTTTTATGGCGCATATTCAGGTCGCGGTGTTTGTAGTTTTGATGCTGGCATTGACCGCATTGACGTGGCGCAAGGTCGCGGCCGCGCGTGCCGCCAGCCATGCCTCTGCCGATAAAGAGATATTTCTGGCGGGCGGTGGGCTGAGCTGGTTCTTCGTTGCCGGTGCCATCACCCTGACCAATCTTTCAACCGATCAATTGGTTGGGATGAATGGCAACCAGATGCTGCTGCTGGCCTGGTGGGAACTGGCCGGATTTATCGGACTGCTGTTGTTGGCGTTTGTTTTTGTGCCGATCTATTACAAGAACAATTGCACCACGATCACCCAATTGCTGGAAAAACGATACGACGGGGCGAGCATTCGCACGGTGATCTCTGCCCTGTTCTTGTTCGGCAATCTGTTTATCTATCTGCCAGCGGTGATCTATTCCGGCGCGCTGTTTATGCAGACGCTGTTTGGGATTGAGGCATCTATTGTCGCGATCGCGGCGGTTTTTGCAGTGGTCGGCGCTGGCTTTGCCATTCTGGGCGGTTTGCGCGCGGTTGCGGTGCTCGACACCTATGCCGGCATAGGCATTCTGGCGCTGGCTTTAGTGGTGGTTTTCCTCGCGATGCAGGCGATCGGCTGGGACATGACCACCGGCGTGCCAGAAGAACGCCTGACCATGATCGGTTCGCTCGATAGCCCAATTCCCTTCCACACGCTGTTCACCGGAATGCTGTTCATCCAGATATTCTATTGGTCGACCAATCAGAACATCACTCAAAAAGCACTGGCCGCCCCCAATGTGAAAGAGGCGCAAAAGGGCGTGGTTGCAGCGGCGATCATTCGCGTTCTGATCGTGCCGCCAATCGTCGTTATTCCCGGCATCGTTGCCTTTAAGCTGTTCGGCGATGTGGATGACCGCGCCTATGGTATGGTGGTGGCAGAGGTGCTGCCTGATTGGACCAGCGGTATGTTTGCAGCGATGATTGCAGCTGCTGTTCTGACGACCTATTCGGCCGTGATGAACGCCACCATCACGCTGTGGTCGGTCGACTTCCACCGCCGCTTTATCAAGCCGGACGTTGATGTGCGCAAATTGAACCGCACGGTTGGGATCATCGCCATGATCGCTTCTGTCGCTCTGGTGCCGGTCTATGCGGGTGCAGAAAGCATCATCAATCTGCTGCAGGAACTGAACGGGCTTTTGTCCATGCCTATCTTGTCGGCCTTTATCGCGGCGCTGCTGTTCCGCAATATGGACGCACGCGCGGCTGTGGTGGGGCTGGTTTGGGGCTTCAGCATCTATGCCTTCCACACTTTCTATCTCTATGTGCCTGAGAATTTTGGCGGGGTCAGCTGGTATGCGACCATCGGCCTGCCGTGGGTGCATTACATTGATGTCATGCTGTTCGTATTGGTCAGCTCGGTGGCAGTGGCCTTGCTGACCAATCTGGTGGTGTTCGGCAATCGGGCAAGCCTTGCCTTTGGGAAGGGCGCACCCCAGCTAAATGAGGCATGACTGATACCCAACTCCCGCCAAATGGCTGGCTGATCCTCGACAAACCGCGCGGCCTTGGCTCGACCCAGGCTGTCACCGCGGTGAAGCGCAATTTGCGCACTGGTGGATATGCCAAAACCAAGGTCGGCCATGGTGGCACGTTGGACCCGTTGGCTGAAGGCGTACTGCCGATTGCTCTGGGCGAGGCGACCAAGCTGGCGGGGCGCATGTTGGATGCCAGCAAGATCTATGAATTCACCATTCAGTTTGGCGCAGAGACCGACACGCTGGATACAGAGGGCGAGGTGATCCACACCAGTGATCGTTTCCCGCCGATGGCCGCAATTGCCGCTGTTCTGGAACATTTCACCGGAGCAATTGAGCAGATACCGCCTGCCTATTCCGCACTGAAGGTGGACGGCAAGCGGGCCTATGACAGGGCGAGGGCGGGCGAGACGGTGGAGATGAAGACGCGCGCCGTCACCATTTACGAGCTTTCGCTTGCCAGCGAACGCGAGGATTCTGAACTGCGCTCGGCCTTTCAAACCACTGGTGGTCGGCCTGACCCCTATGACCCGTCTGCGCCTTTGGAATTGGCCGATTGCATCACGCTGCGTGCTCATGTGTCCAAGGGCACTTACATCCGTTCTCTGGCACGGGACATCGCACGCGCGCTTGGAACCTATGGTCATGTTACCTATCTAAGGCGGATCAAGGCCGGGCCTTTCCTCGAAAAACAGGCGATTTCGCTAGACAAACTCAACGAAATCGGTAAGGGCGCGCGACTTGAAGACGTAATACTGCCATTGGAGGCAGGGCTGGACGACATCCCGGCTCTTACCCTCACGTCCGACGAGGCAGCAGCGGTCCGCCAGGGCCGCGTCTTAACCGGGCAGCCCCAAGCTGATGGGCTCTATTGTGCCATGTGCCGGAATGTTCCGGTGGCATTGGTGGAACTTGCCAGCGGGACGACGAAGATCGTCAGGGGTTTCAACCTTCCCGATGTCGCTGAGTAAGAGAGAATAATATGTCGGTAACTACCGAAGAAAAAGCAAAAATTATCAAAGACAACGCCCGCGAAGCTAACGACACGGGCAGTCCAGAAGTCCAGGTGGCCATCCTGACACAGCGGATCCGCAATTTGCAGAGCCACTTTGATGCCAACCACAAGGACAATCACTCGCGTCGCGGCCTGTTGACCATGGTCAACAAGCGCCGCAGCCTCCTCGCCTATCTCAAGAAGACAGACGTGGAACGCTATAACGCACTGATCGCGAAGCTGGGTCTTCGTAAATAAGACATTCGTGAAGGGCGGCTCCAACAGGGCCGCCTTTTTCGCATAGAGGGCATGGGGGCATTCGGCCACCAGCCTCGGGGCAGACATACGCCCTACACCGGTCCGGGACGGAATACCCGGAACAAGTAGGCCCCGCTCCGCAATAAGGCGCAGCGGGTTCATAAGGAAAATACATGTTCGACAAAAAAACCGTATCGCTGGAGTGGGGCGGGAAAACCCTCACCCTCGAAACCGGTCAGATCGCCCGTCAAGCTGACGGCGCTGTTTTGGCTACCTATGGCGAAACCGTGGTGCTGTGCGCCGTGACCGCCGCCAAGAGTGTACGCGAGGGCCAAGATTTCTTCCCGCTCACCGTTCACTATCAAGAAAAATTCTCAGCCGCTGGCCGTATCCCAGGTGGTTTCTTCAAGCGCGAAGGTCGCGCTACCGAGAAAGAAACGCTGACCAGCCGTCTAATCGACCGTCCAGTTCGCCCGCTGTTCCCAGAGGGTTTCTACAACGAAATCAACGTGATCTGTCAGGTCCTGTCGTATGATGGTGAGACCGAGCCAGATATCGTGGCCATGGTTGCAGCCTCCGCTGCCCTGACAATTTCCGGTCTGCCTTTCATGGGCCCAATCGGCGCTGCTCGCGTTGGCTTTAACAATGGCGAATATGTCCTGAACCCCAGCATCACAGATGCATTGGGTGAAGACGGCCGTTTGGACCTGGTTGTTGCTGCGACAAATGACGCAGTGATGATGGTTGAATCCGAAGCCAAGGAATTGACCGAGGAAGAAATGCTGGGCGCGATCATGTTTGCGCATGACGAGAGCCGCAAGGTTATCGGTGCGATCATCGATCTGGCCGAGCAAGCTGCCAAGGATCCTTGGGACGTTGATCTGTCCGACGACACTGCCGCGATCAAAGAAAACCTTCGCGGTATCGTTGGTGATGACATTGCAGCCGCTTACAAGCTGACCGACAAGTCAGCGCGTTCGGACGCTTTGAACCTGGCTCGCGCCAAGGCAAAAGAAGCCTATGCCGATGCCGAAGGTCAGACCCAGATGACCGCCAATAAAGCGGTTAAAAAGCTGGAAGCTGAAATCGTTCGCGGTGCCATCCTCAAGGATGGTCAGCGTATTGATGGCCGTAAGACGGACGAAGTTCGCCCGATCGAAGCCATGGTTGGACTGTTGCCACGGACCCACGGTTCGGCACTGTTCACTCGCGGTGAAACTCAGGCAATTTGTACCACCACTTTGGGTACCAAAGATGCTGAGCAGATGATCGATGGGCTGGAAGGCCTGTCGTACAACAACTTCATGCTGCACTATAACTTCCCACCCTATTCGGTTGGCGAAGTGGGCCGCTTTGGCTTTACCAGCCGCCGCGAAACCGGCCATGGTAAGCTGGCTTATCGTGCGCTGCACCCTGTGCTGCCCGATCACGAGGACTTCCCTTACACAATCCGCATCCTGTCAGACATCACCGAGTCCAATGGCTCGAGCTCGATGGCGACTGTGTGTGGTGGTTGTTTGTCGATGATGGATGCAGGTGTTCCGATTGAACGCCCTGTTTCGGGCATCGCCATGGGTCTGATCCTTGAAGGTGACGAATTCACCGTTCTGTCTGACATTCTGGGTGATGAAGATCACTTGGGCGACATGGACTTTAAGGTGGCTGGTTCGGAAAGCGGCATCACGTCGCTGCAGATGGACATCAAGGTTGCCGGGATCACCAAGGAAATCATGCAAACGGCAATGGAACAGGCGAAAGCCGGCCGCGCGCACATCCTGGGCGAAATGACCAAGGCACTTGGCACATCGCGCACCGGCGTCTCCAAGCACGCTCCTCGTATCGAAACCATGCAGATCGACAAATCGAAGATCCGCGACATCATCGGTACAGGCGGCAAGGTGATCCGCGAGATCGTTGCTGAAACCGGCGCCAAGGTCGACATTGATGATGAAGGTATCATCAAAATCTCGTCTTCCGACAGCGATCAGATTGAAGCAGCCAAGAAATGGATCGAAGGCATCGTTGAAGAAGCCGAAGTCGGCAAAATCTACAACGGCAAGGTCGTCAACATCGTTGATTTCGGCGCTTTCGTGAACTTCATGGGCGGCAAGGACGGTCTCGTCCACGTGTCGGAAATGAAGAACGAGCGGGTTGAAAAGCCAACTGACGTTGTTTCCGAAGGCCAGGAAGTAAAGGTCAAGGTTCTCGAGATCGATCAGCGCGGCAAGGTCCGTCTGTCGATGCGAGTGGTTGATCAGGAAACCGGTGAAGAGCTGGAAGACACCCGTCCTCCACGCGAGAACAAGCCTCGTGGCGGCGGTGATCGTCGTGGCCCACGCGGCAGTCGCTCACGCGGTGGCGATCGCGGCGGTCGCCGTGATGGTGGCAACAATGATGGCGGGAATAAAGACGGCGGTGGTGAAGCCCATGTGCCGGACTTCCTGAAGGACTAAAAACCTTCTGCCAAAGAACAATGGGCCGTTCGGAGAAATCCGGGCGGCCTTTTTCTTTGCTCCGCCAACCGTGCGCCTCTAATACGAAGTCAAAGGAGTGCGTGTCATTCAGGCGAAGCAATTGATCCCCATCGGCTGGCGCGAATATGTCGACCTGCCCGATCTCGGGTTCGAACATATTCCGGCAAAGATCGATACAGGTGCTCGCACCAGCGCACTGCATGTCGATTCGATTGACTTATATGAGGGTAATGACGGGAAAAAGATGGCCCGCCTGTCCTTTCGGATCCGGCACAATCCAGGCGAAAAGCCAGAGCGGGTTCAGTGCGATATGCCGTTGGCCGGTGTCCGCAATGTGATGAGTTCGAACGGTGAGTATGAAGAACGTTATGTCATACGCACCCATCTGAAACTTGGCGGAATTTCGCGGCCGGTCAACTTTACTCTCACAAATCGTGGCTCAATGCGCTATCCGGTCCTGGTAGGGCGCAGCGCGATGCGAAGCCGGTACGAAATTCATCCTGGCAGGTCCTTTATCCATGGCACACGCGATGCCGAGCCGCTGGTTCATGCGGACATTATCGAAACAAAGGACTTGTCATGAAAATCGCAATGCTTGCCCGAAACCCTAATCTCTATTCGCACAAGCGATTGGTAGAGGCTGCGGAGGACCGGGGCCACACCTTGGATATTCTCAACACCACGCGTTGCACGGTCAGCATTGCCAGCCACCGGCCCACGGTGACCTATAAGGGCGAAACGCTGACCGGATATGAAGCGGTGATTCCGCGCATCGGTGCCTCGATCACGGCCTATGGGCTTGCCGTCTTGCGTCAGTTCGAAATGGGTGGTGTCTGGCCATTGAATGAAAGTGTGGCGATCGGACGGAGCCGGGACAAGCTGCGGTCGACCCAGATCATGGCCAAACATGGCCTGGGCCTTCCGTTGACCGCTTATGCCAATGATCCCAAGCAGGCCGAGGAAATTATCAAGGCCGTCAACGGGCCACCCGTCGTCATCAAGCTATTGGAAGGCACGCAGGGGATCGGCGTGGTGCTGGCGGAAACGCTGAAAGGCGGCGCCTCGATTATCGAAGCCTTCCGCGGCGCCAATATTGCCATCATGGTCCAGGAATTCATCAAGGAAGCCGGTGGATCCGATATTCGCTGCCTTGTGGTCGGGGGCAAAGTTGTCGCCGCGATGAAACGTCAAGGCGCTGAGGGCGAATTCCGCAGCAACCTTCACCGTGGCGGCAGCGCTCAGCTGATCAAGATTACGCCGGAAGAACGCAGTACGGCCGTTCGGGCGGCCAAAGCGATGGGACTGAACGTGTGCGGAGTGGACTTGCTGCGGTCCAATCACGGGCCGGTCATCATGGAAGTGAATTCGTCTCCGGGCCTGGAAGGCATCGAGAATGCCACGGGCAAGGATATTGCTGGAATGATTATCGATTTTGTTGCCGAGAACGCCAAGCAAGGAAAGACCAAGACGCGTGGAAAAGGCTAAGCCACGCACAAAGGCCCTGCCGCGCGATCCATTTGAGATTGCAGGACAACAGGTCGCCGCTGGCACCAGTGCGACGATCGAGATACCCGTCAGTCGATTGTCCACCAATACCGAGATTTCGCTTCGGATTAGGGTCGTCCATGGGGCCAAGCCAGGTCCGGTCATTTTTGTGAGCGGCAGCGTTCATGGTGACGAGATTATCGGCGTAGAAATTGCCCGCCGCTTGCTGAACCAGATTTCGGCCAAGCGGCTCGCCGGGACGTTGTTATGTATTCCCATCGTCAACGCCTATGGCTTCATTGCGCATCAACGCTATCTGCCCGACCGACGGGATCTGAACCGCGTCTTCCCCGGTTCCGCCAAAGGGTCATTGGCAGCACAATTGGCCTATACGTTTACGCATGAGGTCATCGCCCGCTGCGAGCTTGGCATTGATTTGCATTCTGCCGGCTTGCACCGCACCAATCTGCCACAAATCCGCATCAGTGATAGCCGCCCCAAGGCGGAAGAACTGGCTTTGGTATTTGGTGCCCCGGCAATCATTTTGTCCAAGCTGCGCGAGGGGTCTTTGCGGCAAACCGCTGCTGATCATGGATGTGATGTCCTGCTGCTCGAAGCTGGTGAAGCCTTGCGATTCGACGAGTTGAGCATCCGTATCGGGGTCCAAGGCATTCTGCGCGTCATGGCTCATTTGGGCATGGGGGTCCGTTTGCCACGCAAGGCGGGCGCAAATTCAGCGCGCAGCAGCCGAACAAGCTGGGTAAGAGCACCCGAAGGCGGTATCTTTCGCGCGACAAAATCCAGCGGCGCTCTGGTCGAAAAGGATGAACCGGTCGGTTATCTTACCGATCCGTTTGGCGACGAGGACGTGGCGGTCCTTTCTCCCTTAACCGGTATCATCATAGGTCGTAGCAATTTGCCGGTGGTCAATCAGGGCGATGCATTGGTGCATGTTGCCCAGGTTGAACGGGCTGGCACGGTAGAGCAGCGGCTCGATGATATCGAAGAAGCGGCATTTGCAGATGGTTTGTTCGACGAAGATGAAATCGTTTAGATAGGCACCGATTATGCTGAAACGTGAATTGATCGACACATTGCAGATACCCGACGGGGAAACGCTCGAGCCGTTCCGCCATGGACGCGATCATGTGGTCGCGCCGCATCATTAGTGGTTTGGCCCTGGCGCGTGCTAGTGTCCACCATCGCGTAGCAACACCGAAAACTCGAAAAAGGGTCGCATTATCCCTTAATGGAGGAATGCGGTTATGAGCGAGCTTGATGAAGCAAAACTGGAAGCACTGGCGGGCAAGGTAATTGGCGATGTAGCAGGTGCCATCAGTCTGCTGATGGCCTATATTGGCGACCAGTCCGGCGTCTTTGCCGCGATTGATAAACATGGGCCGGTAACGATTGAGAAGCTGGCCCAACATACCGGCCTCAATCCCAAATACTTGCGCGAATGGCTTGGGTCGGTGTCGGCCGCTGGCTATGTCACCTATTCCCCCGCGTCGGAAACCTTCGATCTGTCCGAAGAACAAGCACTGATCTTCACCCGCGAGGGTCAACCGGCCTGTATGCAAGGGTTTTTCCAGGCTGTTGTTGCGCAATATGAAGAGCAAGAACAAGCGGTTGAGACCTTCAAAAGCGGGGAAGGGAGGCCGTGGAGCGCGCAATCACCATGCTGTTTCTGTGCCACAGATCGCTTTTTCCGTCCCGGGTATGAAGCCAATTTGACCAGCGCCTGGATACCGTCGCTGAGCGGGGTCGAAGATCGCTTGAAGCAAGGTGCGAAAGTGGCGGATGTTGGCTGCGGGCTGGGATCATCGACCATCATGATGGCCCAGGCTTTCCCGGACTCGACGTTCCACGGCATTGATTTTCACGAGCCATCCATTGCGCAAGCCCGTGAAAGCGCTGCGGCAGCGGGTGTAACAAATGTCAATTTCCAAACCGCTAGCGCACAAGACTTTGCCGGCGAAGGCTATGACTTTGTGTGCATATTCGATGCTCTGCACGACATGGGCGATCCGGTTGGCGCTGCCAGACATATTCGCCAAGCGATGAAGGATGATGGCACCTTCATGCTGGTTGAACCGATGGCCGGAGACAGCATGGCGGACAATATGCATCCTCTGGGGCAGATCTATTACGGATTTTCGACTACCATCTGCACCCCTGCATCGGTCAGCCAGGATGTTGGCCTTGGCCTGGGCGCGCAGGCTGGTCAGGCTCGATTGACCGAAGTCTTGAACGAGGCTGGATTTACCAGCGTCCGACGGGCAGCCGAAACGCCCACCAATATGGTGCTGGAGGTCACCGGCTAAGACAGGTTTCTCAAAGCAGTGGGTGGCTAGATAGGCCCAATTCTATTAAGGCCACCCCCATGCTGAAACGTGAATTGATCGATACATTACAGATACCCGACGGGGAAACGCTTGAGCTGTTTCGCCATGGCCGCGATTATATGATCGTGCTGGGCCATAACGAGCTGATGAGCACGCGCATGCGTTTTTCCGAAGAGCAGCTGGCTGATCTGACCCTTGATCGCTTGGGCAATGACAATCCGCGGATGCTAATCGGGGGTTATGGCATGGGCTTTACCCTGCGGGCGGCGCTGGCTCGCATGGGTGAGGGCGGTCAGGCTGTGGTGGCCGAAATCTCCGACAAGATCGTGGAATGGGCCAAAGGACCGATGTCCGATTTGACCGGTGATTGTCTTTCCGATCCACGGCTGGATTTGAAGATTTGCGATGTTGCCGCGTTGATTGACGACGCCAATGACGGGACTTGCGGCAAATTCGATGCCATTCTGCTGGATGTCGACAATGGCCCCGATGGCATGGTGCGCGATGCCAACAACCGGATCTATTCACGCACTGGCTTGGCCAAGGCGCGCGATGCGTTGATGCCGGGCGGCATTTTGGCGGTTTGGTCGGCAGCGCCCGATCACGCATTTCGCAAGAGGATGCAGGACGTCAAACTGGATGTGGAGGAGTGGAATGTGCGCTCACGCCCCAACAATAAGGGCGCGCATCACATCATCTGGTTCGCCCGCCGCTAGCCGACCCTCAAAATCCGTAAATCAGCGTCGCACGGCTCAAGGTGTCGGTCCCGACCGAGCCAATGGGCGGGTTCGTGTCATATTCGATCGCATAGGAAAGCCGCGCCGTCAGCTTGTCGCTGATTTTTGCATTGAGGCCGGTGACAAGGTCCAGGCTGGTGTTGTTTGAATCCACGATCACCGTCGCTGAACCGCCTGTTTCTGCCACCGCATTTGTATCATGCGTCAGGGTCAGCCGGTCGGTAATGTCCCAGTCAAAATCCACCCCGAACAGGCCTGCGATCCGGCTTTCGGTTTCGCCGGTTACAAATTCGGTCACCCGATAGGCCGGACCAGCCTTGGCCGACAGCTGTAAATTGCTCTCGTCGATGATCTGATAGCCAATGCCGCCCGAGACTGCATAACGTCCTGAAAAGCCTTGGAAGCGGTCCCGTTCATATTGAGCAAGCCCGTACACAAACACCCTGTCTGAGAGTTTGTAGTTCGGCTCGTAAACGAAGGAATATTGCTCGCGCGAGGTTACCCCATTGTTGCGCTGGTAATCCACCCGACCGCGCAGCTTGTGCGACCAGTCGATCCCTGTGCGTTTAAGGGTGATGGTGGCCGTTATGCCGGTGTTGGAAGAATTGCCGGTTGCTCTAAACCCGCCAAGCTCGCCCTTGCCGCTCCAGTTGTCGAACAGGCCGGCTGTGCGAATGGCTTGTTCTGCGGCTTCGGCTTCTTGCTGAGCCAATCGCGTTTGCTCGGCATTAAACGCAGCCATAATCGCGTCAATTTCCGCCGCATCTTCGGGATTGGTTTGCCGTGCAAGGTCGGCCACTGTTTTAACAGCTCCGGGATCGCCATTGCTGATTGCTGCCTTGATCATAGCGCGAACCGGCTCGGGCAGCTCGGCCTGCGCGGCGCCGGGAGTGAGGGCGAGTGCGCCTGCGGTTAGGGCCAAATATGTCCAACGCATCGAATTTCCGTCCTGATCAGATTTAGAGTGTGCGGGCAGGACCGATAAAGTCGCGCTTGCCCAGCGCAACGCCTTGCGCGCGCAAAATGTCGTAGAAAGTTGTGGCGTGAAAATAGAAATTGGGCTGGTTGAAGCTGAGCAGGAAGTCTGACCCCTTGAACTCCATCAGCCGCTTGCCGCCTAACACAAAACCGATGGTTTTGTCCGCCAGCTCGTCCACCTCGTCCGTTGTGACTTTGGAAAGCCTGTCCTGGGCTGTGGCGACCATGGCGCGCATTGTGTCCCAACTATCCGGCACAATAGTGAGGTCGGGCGTAAATTCACCGTCAGGAAGCTGATCGAACGGATAGGCTGAGTGCATCCAGCAGGCGCGCACGTGCCAAGGCAGGGGCCACATTGTGTCAGACAGCTTGGCATCCAGCAGAGCTGCATCTTCCAGCCCATGTTCCTTCACATGCGCCTCGCTCTTATCGATCAGGCCGTTCATACCGGCAAGGATCTGTTGGCAGTTCGGCACGAATGCATCGTAAAGTGTGAATGGCATGTGGTTCTTGCTCCGCAGCTGAGTATTAGCTTGCCCTACCCATGGGGGCACATGACGCGCAAGTGTGGAGGATCACTGCAAGGGCCATATGCCCATCAGATCACGCCAAAGCGTGGCTGGTAAAAGAAAGCGCCGCTCTCCATGACAGAGGCGGCGCATTCTTGTTTCCGACTTTGCTCGGTTTAGCGGACGCGCGGACCGCCAAATGGCAAAGGTGGAGGGGGTCTGCGGGCACCGCGCGGCAGCTGTGCTTGATAGGCCCGCCCGCAATGCTCGACGCAATAGGGGAAGCCCGGGTTCACATCTGTACCGCAGAAGTGGAAATCCGCTTCGCCAGGATGCCCCATGGGCCAACGGCACACCTTGTCCGACAGGTCGAGCAGGCTCGTCTTGTCGGCAATCTCGGGGCTGGGCTTGGCCGGAACCAAGCGGCGAGGAGGCGCAGGCGGGATCGGTGGCTGCTGGTCGCCCGGACCCTGCCGCAAAAATCCGCCGGGTCCGACCGAAACGATCTTGGGCAGATCCGGGGTTGGATTGGGAACAGGCTGGGACTGCACATCGGCATTTGATGCAGAGGCAGTTTGGCCCGCCGAAGCAGATTTGGCCGCTGGAGTAGGCTTAGCCGGTGCAGCCTTTGGCGCTGCCTTCTTAGGTGCTGCCTTTGCAACGGGTTTCTTGGCGGCGGCTGCCTTTTTCTTCTTCTCGCTCGCTTTCACGGGAGAAGGCCGCGCCTTCAGGCCAAGGCGGTGCGCCTTGCCGATAACGGCATTGCGGCTAACTCCGCCCAGTTCTTCTGCGATCTGGCTGGCGGTCGAACCACCTTCCCACATCTTCTGAAGCGTTGCGATCCGCTCGTCGGTCCAGCTCATGCTAATTCTATCCTGTTCTTCCATGCCCCATATGCTTGCCAAAGTGGGGCAGTTGCGCCTAACCGCCCCTTCATGGTCGATCAAGCAAATGCTGCCCCCCGCGCGGGCTCATCACACGGTGATGCGCACTCCGGCAAAGGCGTTGGGTTTCCTCCGCGTGGTGAGCCGATTATTACCGGCATCAATCGCATTGGATTGTACAGCCTCTATATTAAGGAGGTTCGGCGTTTTCTCAAGGTGCAGACGCAGACAATCTGGGCTCCAGCGGTCACAACCTTGCTGTTTCTGGTCATATTCTCTGTCGCTTTGGGCCGATCAGGCCGCGAAGTGCTTGGCGTGCCGTTTTCAACCTTCGTTGCGCCGGGCCTGATTGTGATGGGCATGATGCAAAATGCTTTCGCCAATTCGTCCTTCTCGCTCTTGTCGGGCAAGATCATGGGGACGATCATCGATTTGTTGATGCCGCCCTTGTCCGAAGGGGAGCTGATGGCGGGTATCGTGGCCGCCGCCGTGACCCGCGCGATCATGGTGGGCGGCGCTGTGGCTTTGGCGATGGTATTCTATCCGGGCGTGTCGTTGGGTGTGAGCCATTGGTGGGCGGTGATCTGGTTCGGTCTGATGGGGTCGGTGATGCTGGCGCTGCTGGGCCTGGCGACCTCCATCTGGGCGGAAAAATTTGATCACAACGCGGCGATTACCAATTTCGTGATTGCACCGCTCTCCCTGCTGTCGGGCACGTTTTACGTGATCGACAATCTTGCTCCGGCATTTCAGGCGGTCAGCCGGGCAAACCCCTTCTTCTATGTGATTTCGGGCTTCCGCTACGGGTTCCTGGGTGAAAGCGATATCGGAACGGGTGCGCAGCCGGTTGTAATCGCAGGGATCGGCTTGCTGGTGCTCAATCTGGTGATGGCGCTAGTGACCTATCGTCTGCTGAAATCAGGCTGGAAACTGAAAGACTAACCCCCAGTTTCCTGCCGAGGCTGATACAGATCAGTGGGTAAGCGCACGCCGCATGCGATAGCGCCCGTCTTTGAATTGTTCGAACAATTCGGCCACATTGGGGTGATCCACCGGGCCACCTTCGGCATCGGCCAGCAGGTTTTGCTGACTGACATAGGCGACGTAGGAACTGTCCTCATTCTCTGCCAGTAGGTGGTAGAAGGGCTGTTCGCGGCGAGGGCGGATGTCTTCCGGGATGGAGCTGTACCATTCCTCGCTATTGGCGAAGACCGGATCAATATCGAAGATCACGCCCCTGAAATCGAACATCCGGTGCCGAACCACATCTCCGATGCCGAAGCGCGCACGTGCATGTCGAGGAACCTCGATCGTGCGGCCTGCTTGGGCTGAGAAGAATTCGGAACGGTCCATAGACGATAGGATATGGTCTTTCGAAGGTGCGAAACAAGGGTTTGAGGGCTGCCTACCCCCCGATTTGTTGCGGATTGGGACTTGGCAAGCGCCAGAGCTTGGGCTAACCGCGGCGATCCCGTTGCGGCAGGGGCGTTTGCGCGCCCCTTTTTTACGGGTTTTGCGGAGAGGTGCCGGAGTGGTCGAACGGGGCAGTCTCGAAAACTGTTGAGCTCTTACGGGTTCCGAGGGTTCGAATCCCTCCCTCTCCGCCACCTCGCCGAAACAGAGACTTAGGAAGCCAATCGCTCAAACGCGCCTGCTGTTTGGCAAAACCTCTTGGCCTAAATCGCTTATAAGTCAGTGCGGGCTCTGCTGAGCAGAGGTGAGTTCGCGTTAGACTGAAAACACCCCAGTGAACCATCCTCAGAATGATTTCAGTTGGACTGAAATGCCTCGGGCAAGCTCTTGATGTTGAAATCCCTCTGGGGAAACGGAATGGATATTCCCGCATCATCGAACGCTTGCTTAATCTGCTGGGTCAGGTCCCAATAGACAGTCCAATAGTCATCGGTGTTGACCCAGGGCCGGCATATGAAATTGACTGAGCTTTCGGCCAATTCGTGGACCTTGAAAACGGGCTCTGGCTCGGCAAGAACTGCGGGATGATCCCGGGTGACTTGCTCCATGATCTTTAGCGTATCTTCGATGGAGTCATTGTAAGACACACCGAAGATCAAGTCGACACGGCGCGTGGCGTTGGCAGTCAGGTTCTTGATAAGGTTTCCCCAGACATTTCGGTTCGGGAGCACAATGAGTTTGTTATCGGCGGTCACGATCGTTGTTGCCACTATAGTCACCGACTTCACCTTGCCGATAACTCCCGCCAAATCCACAATATCACCTTCGTCAAACGGGCGGTTGACCATGATCATCAGGCCGCTTGCGAAGTTTCCGAGCGTGTCCTGAAAAGCAAACGCAAAAATGAACGAGGCGCCGCCAATTAGAGCAACGATCGGACCAACATCCATACCCAGCATCGAGAGCGCGATCGCAAAGCCGATCAGAATGACAATCCAAAAAACCACTCCGGCTAGAAAGGTAGTCAGCAGGTTAGAGAGGGAGCTCAATCTGTTGAGCCATCCAAGAACGAGGCGCTTCACCAATCGCGCAAAACCCCACAAGCCGACGAGGGCAATTGTTGCCCAAGCAATCGACTTGAGCAATGCAATTCCCCCGTTGGGGTCCGAAAACCATCGCACTACTTCGCTGTAGACTGTCTGGATATTGGATGTCCGCAATTCGTCCAACAACACTGTGTCATGATAGGCTCTATATTCGGCGATGAGATCGGGGTCGCCGCCTTTCTTTTCCCATGCAGCGATTACCGCCGAAAATTTCTGAAAAAGCTCGTTCCGCTCAAACATAATGTCGGCCACACGGCGCGTTACCTCGTCGGCGACGTCGCCCTCGGTTCGGTCAATTGCGACTTGTGCTGCCATGACTTCTTCAGTTTTGGCTCGCGTAGCCTCCAGCCATTTTGCTGCCAGCTCATTCAGTTCTGCTTTCGTCAGCGGCACGAGGCGATGCTCCAGCTCGCGCAAGTCTATTGCGGGGTCTGAGAGAATTGAATCGGTTGATGCAGCCTCTTTAGCCGCCTCTGTCGCAGCGTCCTCAACCGTCTGAACTTGCTCATTTGGAAGGTCGACAGGAGGCGCTGTCGTGGCCGCCGAAAGAGGCGCACTGGCAAGTATAGCGTAAGTGAATGACACAAGCGCGAGCATGGTTAGGACAATCAATCGAACAGGTCGAATATCATTCGTGAGGGCCATGCCTTTAACTCCGTTTGCTCTCTTAAAAGGGGCGCCCATTGCGCATCGATTCCTATTGACCATCGGCAGCATAGCTGTCGGTTAGCAGATTTTCCGGCACTGTCAGAGCAAATGCACCTGAGTGACGATTGAGGCGGCAAGGGAAGGGCGTTTGGACGCCTAGACCCAAGAAACCAGCCAGTCCGCTCCGCTACTTCAACTAATCGCCCGAAGTGATCCGGCTTGTGGTGATGATGTATGTTCGCTTTCCGCTGAGTTTGCGGAACGTTGAAGACCTACTGTCAGAATGCGGGATCGATATCTGCCATGAGACAGTGCGGTTCTGGTGGAACCGGTTTGGCCCAATGTTCGCTGCCGATATCAAACGGCAAAGGATCAGCAGAATGAAACGCTACAGAAACTGGCGTTGGCACGTCGATGAAGTCTTTGTGAAGATCAACGGTGAGACCCACTATCTATGGCGAGCCGTCGATCACGAAGGTGAAGTGCTCGAAAGTTATGTCACGAAGAAGCGGGATAAGAAGGCAGCTTTGCGCTTCCTCAAGAAGGCGCTGAAGCGGCATGGGAAGGCTGAAGCGATCGTCACAGACGGCCTGCAATCTTATCCTGCAGCGATGCGCGAGCTCGGCAACCTGGAACGAAGAGAAGTGGGCAGGTGGCTGAATAACCGAGCGGAGAATTCGCATCTGCCCTTTCGACGACGAGAACGAGCGATGCTGAGGTTCCGACAGTTGAAGAGCTTACAGAAATTCGCTTCCGTTCACGCCAACGTCCACAATCACTTCAACAAAGACCGCCACTTAACCGACCGACAGACTTTCAAAGCCAACGGCTTCGCCGCCCTGGTCGAGTGGCAAAATCTCATGGCCTGAAGATCAATCAGGGTAGGGGTGAGCTCTGCCATGTGGAGACGCGTTCGCATTAGACTGACAGCGCCCCGGTAACAATGATGCCAACACTTTCTTCGCATTCAGATTGGACGAAAATAACATACGATCTGCTCCCATCAGCCGATTCTGGCCCAATCAGCACAGATTACTGCGCTTCCTAAATTGGTATGACAGAAAAGTCCACAGAGGTATAAATCTTAGGTTGACATATATGGACTAGTGATCTTACTTTGCGACGAACAACAACGAATCCTGTGGGAGGGATGCATGTCTAAGTTAAATGGATTCGGTCGTCCGGCCGTCAAAAATTCTCGTCTAATCGCAGGCTTTATGAGCAGTGCGGCGGTGATGGCATTCGCAATGCCTAACGCTGCTTTGGCGCAAGATGCCGATCAAGTCGCATCAGAAGCTGCCGAAGAAGGTAACGCGATTATCGTTACTGGCATTCGTAGCTCTCTTGCCAGCGCTTTGAATGAAAAGCGCAATGCGGACAGCCTGATCGAAGTGATCAAGGCCGAAGACATCGGTAAGCTTCCCGATCAGAACCTTGCTGAGGTTCTAGAAAACATCACGGGCGTGCAAATCACGCGCGAAAACGGCGTTGGCACTGGCGTTCAAATTCGTGGTACCGACAGCAACCGGCTCGAGATCAATGGGGTTACCACCGTAGGTGCAGGCAATGGCCGCGGCGGCATTAACTTTGAAGATTTGAACCCTTCGATCATCGCGGGCGTCGAAGTTATCAAGGCGCCTGAGGCGAGGCATATTGAAGGTTCCGTTGGTGGTACGGTCAACCTGAAAACCATTCGCCCACTTGATTTGTCAGAAACCCTTATCAGCTTTCGGGGTCAGCTTGAAGATAGTAGCCTTTCTTCTGAGGGCTTGAAGCCAAGGCTTTCAGGCGCGTTTGGCAAAAAATGGGAAACTTCTGATGGACGGCAGTTTGGGGTTGTCGTGAGTGGCAGTTACACCGAATCTTCCAACACTGCATTCCGCCCTCGTCTTGACCGTGACAATCTGACGGATTGCACGGGGGCCACTCCGCCGACTTCGTGTCCGGCTGGGGCGCCAGGGTTTCTGGGGGTTCAGTTTTTGAACCAGGTTCAAGAGACGCAAAATTTCGAGACAATAAATCTCGCGGCCTCTGTCGAGGGTGAAGTTACTGACAACCTCAAGCTTTATGCCGATTACATTTATACAGACCAAACGCGCCGGCTCGCTGGTTCACGGGTCCAGTTTTCTAACGTTAGCCGGTTGAATGGTTCAGGCGATAGAACCAACGGTGGCAATATTAACTTCACTGACTTTGCGACGTTCAATTTGGGGCGCGATGCCATCGGTCAAGACCTTGGCAGCATTCTGGCCGTCACAGCAGGTACATTTACGCCGCACCAGCGGTCGGATTTTGCTACCGACGAAGACTTTAGAAACGCGCGCGGTGCGCCATTCTTGCGCGTGTCCAGCGACAATGGTTCACGCCTGACCACAAGCGATGTCTTCATTGCCGGTGCCGAATGGGAAAATGACCGCCTAAGCATTGCAGCTGAATTTTCCAGGGTATCGGCAGACACGGTCAATCCAAACCTGTCATCAACCCTCAACTTTATTAATCCGAACTCAGACATCGCTCCAAACAATTCTGCAGGTACGAGTTTTCGGGACGAAAATGGTATCCCGATCATATTCGACCTGAGGGATGGCATTTCGTTCGGCATTAATTTTGCCGACCCGTTTGCACCGACAACAGCTCAGTTGCTGGACGGAAATAACTACGTGCTTGATGGAACCCCTACATACTCCGCCAATATTCAGGAGAATGAGGAAAGCGCATTTCGTTTTGACGCCTCTTACGATTTAAGTGACTCAGCGATTCCGTTTATTAGCTCAGTTGATGCTGGATATCGCTATAGTAATCGCACGACCCTTAGGGATAACCGACAGGCGTCACGTAGCGGTTCAAGCTCGTTGGCTGGCAGTCTGAATGCGGGTGGAATTTCTGGCCTCCTTGCAGAGATTCCTGATAACTTTGGGCAGGGAACAGGCAGCGATCTTTTCGTTTCGGGAGTGCTGCACCTGGATCCAAACAATGGTGCCAATCCGGAAGATACAGTTGCGGCGATCAATGCAGCCGCTGCTGCCCAAGGTTTGGGCCCGATCTTCACTTCAGGGCTCGAGTCGATCCCAGGTGACTTCTTCGATATCGAAGAAGAGACGCACTCACTTTACGGTCAGCTCAACTTTGAAACTGGCAATGGAAGATTCCGCGGCAATGCGGGTGTGCGCTGGGTGGACACCTCTATTTCGTCGACAGCCAATGTTTTGGGCAATGGTGATCCAATCCTCACTACGGTTGGAAGCAGCTATAGTCACCTTTTACCGCGCGTGAACTTCGCATTTGATGTGGCAGATAACCTTGTCTTGCGAGCGTCATATTCTGAGGAAATCAATCGACCCGGTTTTGTGAGTATATCGTCTGCGCTTGAACTTCCGGATGCGGGCGGTGTGAACGGCAATGCCGAAGCGGGTAACCCCAATCTGCGACCCGAAGAGGTTACTTCCTATGACGTGTCGGCAAGCTGGTATTTTGCGCCTGAAGCCGTCTTAAGCGTAGGCTATTTCCGCAAGGAACGTGATGGGCTGTTTGGAGTTAACGTTGATGAGCCGGGTGGCCCGGGCGATCCAGGTGTTGTTGCGCCGAACACGCGCGATACTGTCGGTCCGGATTGCGAAGGCGGCGGAATTTTCTCTCCACTAACCGAGGCAGGTATCTTCGGAAATGGTGAAACCGGTGTTTGCGTAGGCTTGGAGGCCCCATTCAACTCCAATGGAACAACCACGCAAGAAGGTATCGAAGTCGCTTTCCAATATAATTTGAGTGATTGGGAAGATCGGCTTGGCAGCTTTGCCTGGGCCTCTGGCTTTGGAATCGTGGCCAACTACACTTACCAAACCGAAAGCAATAATTCCGGCTTCACCGATATTGCTGGCTCTCGAGCAAGAGCAATCTACGCGTCACTCGGTTTTGATCCAAACGTCAATCCTGTGCAGCGCGAAACAGCTACTTTGCTGAACCTTTCAAAGCATGCGTATAACTTGACCGCATTTTACGAGAAGTACGGTCTGTCAGCGCGGGTGCGCTACACTTGGCGTGACACGTTTAGAACGGACGATCTGCCTGGTACGGGCAACGTATTTGAGCCTCTTGGCTTCCGGGGTGCTGTTGAACCTAGAGGTCAGTTGAACGCTAGCGTCAATTATGCGGTTACGGACCAGATCAACGTGGGTGTTGAGGGTACTAACCTGACCAAGTCTAGCCAGAATATCTCTTGTGTGAATGATGGCGCGTTGCTGTGCTACGAAGGTATTACCGATCGCCGAATTCAATTTGGTGTTACGTTTACCTACTAGTGGAACTGTCGTTTAGATCGGTGGCTTGCGCTGCCGGATCGCTAGGTGCCTTTGGTGCCAACGATCACTTCTAATCGATCAAACCGGGTTAGGCGTCCCAGCCCTGTTAGTTGGGATTAGCCGATTAAGAAGAGGGCCGACCCTACCACCTTGGTAGAGTCGGCCGCTTTTTGTGTGGGCTTGGCACGCGTACTTTGCTGGAGGTTCAACACATAATACAAATTGGTATTCATTAAGGTGACAATTGGTATACTCTAAAGGTTGACATTTACGGACTAGCCATTATCCCATTGGTCAAACAAGTCCTTGGGAGGGATGAATGACCAAATTTGCTAAGACTACGTATCCGTCACTGCGCACTTCACGTTTCTTGTCTGGATTGATGGTGAGCACAGCTGCGGTTGCGCTTAGCGTGCCTTCTGTTGCCTTCGCTCAGGACGAAGCTGCTGAAGAGGTCGCGGAAACCGGCAACGAAATTCTGGTCACCGGCATTCGTGCTGTGGTTCAAAATTCAATCGAAGAAAAGCGCAACTCGACAGAAGTGTTCGACGCTTTGTCCGCAGACGAAATTGGCGACCTGCCTGCCTTGTCAATTGGTGAAGCGCTGGAAACCCTGACCGGCGCAGGTTCGCACCGTGAGCAAGGTGGTGCTACCGAGATTTCTATTCGCGGCCTTGGCCCATTTCTTGGATCGACAGTTATCAATGGCCGTGTTGCTTCGAATGGTAGCGGTGATCGCTCGGTTAATTTCAGCCAGTTCCCATCTGAGCTGTTCAACAAGGTCGGCATCTACAAGACCCAGGCAGCAAGCTATATTGAGGGCGGCGTCGCTGGTCAGATTGTGCTCGAGACGATCAAGCCACTTGATTACGGCAAGCGCCGCATCCAAGGCGACTTCAAGCTGAACATTAATCCGGACAATCTTGATATTGATCCTGATCAGCGGTTTCAGAAATACGGCTATCGAGCGACCGCTAGTTACGTCGATCAGTTTAGCGTCGGTGATGGCGAGCTTGGTATCTCGATCGGATATTCACGCAATGAGACGACCAATCCAGAGCAAGAGGCGAATGTCTCCAATACTATCCGCGCGTGTGTAATTGATCCTACTACGACCAGTGATGGTGTGTTTGATGATGGCAATTGCGACACCAGCAGTTCCACCGTTAATGGGTTACGTGATGGCACAGTCACCGATGATTTTGTCATTGCCCGTAATAGCTATTCGTTCCGGACAAACATAACCGACGACACTCGTGACTCCGTTTTTGGTGCGATCCAGTATCAACCGTCACCTAATGTCGATATCAACGCTGACTTCCAATATTCAAAGCGCCTCTTTCGGGAGCAGCGCAGCGATTTAAACTTTGCAGAAGGGCGTCGGATTGACGGGCCGGGTGATCCCAATCGGATCGATCTGCCATTAATTTTCACTGAAACGGGCGCGCTGCGTCAATTCACTAATGAACAGCGTATCGAGGCTGTCAGCGAATATCTCGAGCGCGACGAAGAATATTACGGCGGCGGATTGTCGCTGGAAGTCCAGGCGTCGGACCGGCTGAGTTTCTCGGTTGACGCGTCTTACTCACGCACGCAGCGAGTGGAAGAGGCGGTTCAGATCCGCTTCCGCACAGAAGATGGCGAGAGCATTTTCGGAAACACCAATCCTGATACTGGATTGCCCTATTTCCCCGAGGCGTTCGAAAGCGATCAGACCCCTAATTCGGGTCGGACTAATGGCACGGATGATAGGGTCGAAACAGCGGTATTGATCCGTCAGAACGGCTCGGAAGCGCTCAATTTCTTCACACAGAATTTTGATGTAACCGACTATACTCTGTTCGCCAACGATCCGCGTTTGCGGGCTGATTTGGAACAGGACAGGTTCAACGAAATTTATGCGCTGCGCGGCGATGTTGTTTATGAAGCTGACGGCTTCTTCAACAGCTTTGAGGCCGGCGTGCGTTATCAACAACTGGTCTATCAAGATGTGCCTGGTGCGGCCGGAGGGTCATCGCGGTTCCAGAACAATTACAATGATACCGATGGTTCTGGCGCATTGTTTGTGGCGAACCAAGAATGCCGGACTTCGTTCCCGATCGATGGGTTTTTAGACTCGGTTTCAGGTGGCAATCCGTTGATCACCAATGTCGACTTGGATGGCAATGTGATCGGCACATCCAATACGTTTGCTACGTTTGATGCGCTGTGCATCGCACGAGTTCTGGAGCGTGAAGATCCATCGGGCCTGGCGTTCGATGAAAACGGTATTCCGATCTATCCCGATGGAAGCATCTCTTCGACGCAAGACAGCGATGTCGAGGAGCGAACCTTTGCAGGGTACATCCAAGCCAATTTTGACAGTGATCTGGGCGCCTTGCCGATCCGTGGCAATATTGGTCTGCGCGCAGTTAAAACCAACATTAACTCGGTCGGCCTACGGTCATCATTCATTACCGCGCCAGGGGATGATCCTGGCACGATTTTCTTGATTGAAGACACCAGCAATTTGACGCGGGAAGTGGCTAAGGATTCTTACACTAAGCTCCTGCCGAGCTTTAACCTTGTGGCTGATTTGCAGCCCGACTTGCTCGGTCGCATAGGCCTCTATCGTTCCATGTCGCGTCCCGATCCATCGGCTATCGGTTTCGGCCGTGGGTTCAGCACATCAGATGAATCGGATGAGGGTGAGGCGACAGTTCAAGAAGCGCTCAGCGTTGTGAACGCCATCGGCAACCCATTCACGGCTCCGTTGATGTCCTGGAACGCCGATGTTGGTCTCGAATGGTACCCCAATGATGATACCATTCTGGCTGTTAATGCATACTACAAGAGCTTCAACGGTGGTTTCGAAACGTTTGCGACAGAAGAGGTCTTTTTCGTTGATGAAGCGCCTGTTGTTGCGGCTGTAAGCAATGTCCGCACGACAGATGAAACGAGCACAATCTATGGTGTCGAGATTACCGCAGCGCACCGGTTGAGTTGGCTGCCCAAACCACTGGACGGTCTTGGGTTCAAGCTCAGCTACAATTATGCTGATTCCAATTTCGAATTTGATGATGACTCGCTCGGGGCGACCACAGTGGTTGGCCTGGATGGCAGCATAACGGCGCGCGAAGGGCTGATTGTTCCGTCAAATCTGTTCGGCTTTTCTAAGCACGTCCTATCGGCGCAGGCTTACTACGAGATCGGCGGGCTGTCTTTGCAGGGCGTTTACAAATATCGCAGCAATTACTTCCAGCAATTTGTCTCTACGCCTGGACGGGTTCGCTATGTTGACGATGTGGGCGTGTTTGAGGCGCGTATCTCTTACAAGCTGACGGACAATGTGCGCGTCACATTGGAAGGCATCAATCTGTTCAATGAACCACGGACCAATTTCCGTGGTGCGCCAGACGATTTTGGGGCCATTCAAGTCTATGGGCCACGCTACTTTGCAGGCGTTCGGTTCAAATTCTGATCGCTGGTCGGTGCCCTTGTTCTCCCTGAGGGCACCGACCGGTTGTTCGCAACTGGCAATGCAAGGATATATCGACTAGGGAATTGGTATAGAACCAAACCGGCGAATGTGGAGCGTCAATCACACATGGGCAGTAAGAGACTTTTTCAATCAGTAGCCGAGCAGATCGGTGGGTTGATCGATGATGGGGCTTACCCGCCCGGCACACGGCTTCCTGGTGAACGTGAATTGGCTGAAAAGCTCGGCGTAAGCCGGGTAACCATCAGAGAGGCTGAGATCGCGCTGCAGGCAGTAGGCCGGCTAGAGATTAAGACCGGATCTGGTGTTTATGTGAGCGAAAATCCGCCAACGATGGCACACATCCTGCCAAATGCTAGCGCCTTTGAGGTTACGGAGGCCAGGCTGCTGGTGGAGTCTGAATCAGCTGCATTGGCAGCGCACAACATTACTGATGATGCGATTGAAAAACTGGCTGGATTGGTCGAGCTAATGCGTTCTGATGACGATGAGGTCGCTAACGAGGCAGATGAGCAGTTTCACCTGACCATTGCCGAGGCTTCGAACAACGCGGCAATGGTTCACACAATTCAATCGCTTTGGAGAATGCGGGAAGACATCCCTGAGGTCAAAGCAACCTACGAAGCAGTTTGTGTCCATGACGCAGAGACGCGGACCGCCGAGCATCGCGCAATCTTTGACGCGCTGAAGGCGCGAAACCCGGCAGGTGCCCGCAACGCGATGCGCGAACATTTCCATCGCCTGTTGGAAAACATGCTGGAAGCAACTGAGCGACGGGCACTTGAAGAGGTGCAGGCACGGGCATCATTAAGTCGCGAGCGCTTTACGGCGGCTGCCAAAATCGGCTAGATAAATTGGTATTACAAATTTTCACCTTTTAACATGCCAGATTGATTGACAAGCTCTCCCGCTGACGTATAGTCCCTTCCCAGAGGATGACTGGAGAGGATTGAGCGATGCTTGCAAGGCTTGGCCTTGTTTTTCTGGTATTTGCCTTGGCTGTTCCGGCCAAAGCAGAGCACCTTTTTGTGCGCAATCAGAACGAATATGCGCATGCGCTCAAGCAAATCGAAGCGGGCGACATCATCATTCTTGCCAATGGCGAATGGCGCGATTTTGAATTGGTCATCACGGGTAAGGGCAACAAGGACAAGCCCATCATTGTCATGTCCGAAGAGGCTGGCAAAGTAATCCTTTCTGGCCAATCCAGTCTGCGCATCGGCGGTGAGCACATTCTCGTGACAGGACTGGTGTTCAAGGATGGATACAGCCCTCGCGGGGAGGTGATTTCCTTCCGTCGCACCAAGCAGGACCAAGCCCGAAACAGCCGCGTGACCGAGGTAGTGGTCGATAACTTCAGCAAGCCTGACCGGTACGAATCTGATTATTGGGTTGGCATGTATGGCCACAACAACCGGTTTGATCACAACCATTTGGTTGGAAAGACCAATAAGGGGGTTACGCTCGCCGTTCGATTGGACAGCAAGGAAAGCCGCGACAACGGGCACAGGATTGATCACAACTATTTCGGACCGCGCCCGCCACTGGGTTCAAACGGCGGCGAAACACTGCGGATCGGAACTAGCCGTTATTCAATGTACCAGTCAGGCACGACGGTCGAGAGCAATGTTTTCGACCGCACCAGTGGCGAGGTTGAGATCATCTCTTCTAAGTCTGGCGGAAACGTCTTTCGGGGCAATCTGTTCTTACGCGCTCAGGGCACGCTTACATTGCGGCATGGCGATGGAAACCTGGTCGAGCGCAACGTCTTCCTTGGATCTGGCGAAAATCACACTGGCGGCATTCGTGTCATCAACCGACATCAGACGGTTCGGGGCAACTACATGGAAGGTTTACGCGGCAAGGCCTTTTCGAGCGCGCTTGCAGTGATGAACGGCGTCCCCAACTCACCGGTCAACCGATATGTCGAGGTTGATGGAGCGCGGATCGAGAACAACACTATTGTCGACAGTCGCCGTGTCGCGTTCAATGTGGGCGCCGATGAAGAGCGCTCGGCTCCTCCCCTCAACAGCGTGTTTTCAAACAATTTGTTGGGTGGGCTTGAGGGTGAGTCTTTTATCGAGCGTTATGACGATACTTCAGGAATAGCCTTTGCAGGCAATCGCGTCATCCAAGGCGGTGTAGACGAAGCTCTACAAGAGTTTGCGCAAGCACCGGCTGAATTGCAACGGGCGGAAAATGGGCTGCTTTACCCGATTGATCCGGCGCTGGCAGAATTGGGTGCTCCGCGCGATCTAAAGGTACCTTCACTCGATAGTGTCGGAGTGAATTGGTATCCCAAGCCTAGCCAAGAAACGGCATTCGGGGGATCGGGCCGCGAGCTTGAGGTTGCGCCGGGCGATGACACGCTTCCAGCAGCGCTGATCGCGGCACAAACTGGCGATGTGCTGGTGCTTGAACCGGGCGACTACATTGTCGATCGCACCCTAGCGATCGACACCACAATCGCCATCCGCGGCAAGTCAGTGGATGGGCAAGAATTACCACGAATATTGTTTGCGCGCCCCACACTGTTCGAGCTGCGTCAGGGAGCCAATCTGCAATTGAAAAATTTGATTGTCGATGGAGCTCTGACGCCCGACTCCGTTGGCAATTCAATGATCCGCACCACAAGCTTTCCGATCCAATCCAACATGCGGCTCGAGCTTGACGGGGTCACCGTACAAAATCTGATGGTCAACAAGTCATTCAACGTTTTGACGATGGGTAAGAGCGCGTTTGCGAACAGCATCGTCATTCGCAACAGCAATTTCTTCAACATCACCGGTTCAATCGTCTCGGCTGCTGCTGAGACAGAGGACTATGGTCAGTACAATGTTGAGTATCTCGATATTCTGGATAGCAACTTTGCCAACATTGGCGGTCCAATCGCGAACATTTATCGCGGCGGTCGCGACGAAAGCACATTCGGTCCTTACGTAAAAATCCTTCGCAACAATTTTGCTGATGCAGGTTTGGCAGCGACCAATGGGACGGGTGGGTCAATTCATCTGCACGGCGTTCAAGTTGCTGAGATTGCGCAGAACAATGTGGCAAGCTCGGCACCTTTCAGGGTGGTCCACACCGTCGGGACGCCCAGTACAACAATCAGCGAGAACCAGTTTGCTGACACTCCAGAAATGCTCTTGGAGGAGCTGAATTTTGACGGTCCACACCGCGCCTTGCTTTCAGGCAATGTATTTGACGAGGGTGAGCGCGAATGAAGTCTATTGGTCTCGCGGTTGCTTTGGCAATTGGTGTAACAGCATCACCTGCCTTGGCAGCAGCACGTCCCGAGGTCGCTTCGCCTATTGGAGGCGAGGCGGCCTCACCGCTTCCACCTTTATTCCAGGCGGAAGTCGATCGAGCGCAAGCTTTTGTTCATGCCATGATGGAGCAAGGTGTTGTTGTACCCGTCCCGAAGGATCCGGGCGGCGGCTATACCCACGAGCAGCACAAGCGCAATTACCGAGCTATCCATCAAGGTGGTCAGCTCTACGCGATCACGGGTGACGAAAAGTATCGCGCTTATGTGCGCGATATGTTGCTGGCTTATGCAGAGCTATATCCGACTTTGGGCGATCATCCCGCAAAGGCAAATCAGAATGTAGGCCGACTGTTCTGGCAGGTACTCAATGATGCGATGTGGCTGGTCCATGCCGTCCAAGGCTATCGGGATGTACGCGACACTCTGACCGATGCTGAGCGTGCTCGCATCGATAACAATGTGTTTCGGCCAGCCGTGAAGTTCCTTTCGGTGGAATCGCAAAGAACCTTCGACCGGATTCACAACCACGCCACTTGGGCAACCGCCGGCGTGGGCATGACCGGATATTTGCTAGGCGAACAGGATATGGTCGATCGCGCTCTGCTGGGGTCGGACAAGAGCGGAAAGACCGGTTTTCTGCGCCAAAGCGAGCTCTTGTTTTCGCCCGACGGCTATTACACGGAAGGGCCATACTATCAGCGGTTTGCACTGCTTCCCTTTGTCGTATTTGCAAACGATATTGAACACAACGAGCCCGAGCGCCGGATTTTCGAACATCGCGATGGTATCCTTCAAAAAGCGATCAACACGACAATCCAGCTGACATATGGCGGCTATTTCTTCCCGTTTAATGACGCGATCCGGGACAAGAGTTTGAACACAGCCGAGCTCTATGAGGGCGTTGCGATTGCATATGGCGTGTCACAGGACCCAGGCCTTCTGTCGATTGCACAATGGCAGAACCGGACAGTTCTCAACTCCAACGGCCTTGCTCTTTCAAAAGACGTTGCAGCGGGCAAAGCTGAACCGTTTGATTTCAAATCCATGTTGCTAAGCGACGGGCCGGACGGAGACAAAGGTGCGGTTGCGATTTTCCGGCACGGTTCGGGCCCCCGCCACACGGCACTAGTTGCGAAAAACAGCTCGCAAGGCATGGGGCATGGGCATTTCGATAAGCTGAGCTGGCAATTGTACGCCAATGGGCACGAAATCGTACGCGATTACGGTGCGGCTCGCTTTCTCAACATCGAGGCGAAAGAAGGTGGTCGCTATCTTCCGGAGAACGAAAGTTGGGCCAAGCAAACAATCGCACACAACGCGTTGGTTGTTAGCGAAACCAGCCATTTCGGTGGTGACGGCAAACTCGCCGACAAATTTGCGCCAACGCAGCTTTATTTCTCTGCCAAACCGGACCTACAGGTCAGCACAGCGACAATCGATAGTGCCTACGAAGGCGTAGCGATGACGCGTACATTGGCGATGCTCGATGTGGCTGGCCAGGCAGAGCCGGTCGTGATCGATGTATTGCGTGCTGACAGTATGGCAGCTGCGAAGTTTGATCTTCCGCTGCATTATTCCGGACACATCATGGAAACAGGTTTTGAGGTGGCGCGTAATGTCGCCGGTCGGCCCGTTCTCGGTTCTGCCCATGGTTATCAGCATGTTTGGATTGACGGGACCTCCACGCCGCGAACGGAAGATGCGTTCATGACCTGGATTCTTGATGGGCGGTTCTACACCTATCACTTTGTGCCTCAGGAAAATGCGCAGGTAATTTTGGGGGAAAGTGGCGCAAATGATCCGGCGTTCAATTTGCGGCGCGAGCCGCTGGTTATTCAGCGCGTGACCGATGCGAAAAGTGTGACCTTTGTCAGCGCACTTGAATCGCATGGGCTTTACGATGGCGCCACCGAGCAGACAATCGATAGTCGTAGCTTGATTGCCTCGTTGCGGCATGTCGAAAGCGACGAATATGACATTGTGGTCGTAGAGACAAAGAGCGGCGAGAAGACCGTTCTGGCGATCTCCTATGACCGTGATCCTGACAAGCAGCACAGCGCTGAAGTCGAAGGGCAAAGCGTTAGCTGGAGCGGCTTTGCGGCGCGGATCACATTGGGCAAAGAGGGGAACTGAATTGGCAACCGTAGCTGTCGGTCAAAGCGAAGCGTTCGTGTTTGATGCTGCCATTGCGCCGGAGGATCTTGGCGGCGGTATCAAGCGCAAGATCCTTGGCTTTGGCCCTGATCTTATGATCGTGCGCGTCTGGTTTGGAAAAGGCGCCATTGGCCAAGTGCATGCGCATCACCACAGTCAATCAACCTATATCGAGAGCGGCCAATTCGAAGTCCAGGTGGACGGACAGAAACGCATCCTTGGTGCTGGCGACAGTTTCTACATCGCGCCGCATCTTGACCATGGGGCGGTGTGCCTTGAGCCCGGCGTACTGATCGACACGTTCAGCCCGGCGCGCGAAGATTTTTTGGGTGAGGAGGACTGATTATGTTGAAGGGTAAGTTCCGCTATATAATTGTCACCCTTGTCGCGCTTGCGACGATCATCAACTACATTGACCGGGGCGCTTTAGGCTTCTTGTGGCCAGAGATCTCCGAAGATCTTGGCCTGACCAAGACCGATTACGCGATCATCCTCAATGTGTTCACCTTCGCTTATGCCTTCGGGCAGACGCTGTTTGGCAAAATCTTTGACTGGATTGGGGTAAGGTTAGGCTTTGTCCTGTCGATCGTTGTTTGGTCAGCGGCCACCATGCTCCACGCAGCCGCGACTGGCCTGGCCAGTTTCGCAGTCTTTCGCGCAGTTCTTGGTGTATCAGAAGCAGGCAACTGGCCCGGCGCGACAAAGGCCAATGCCGAATGGTTTCCGATCAACGAAAGGGCATTGGCACAAGGAATTTTCAATTCAGGTGCGGCCATTGGCGGAATCGTATCTGCCCCGATCATCGGGGTTCTTTTCGTCTTTTTGGCAAGCTGGCAGGCGACCTTTATTGCTATCGGTGCACTTGGCTTCTTGTGGCTGATCCCATGGCTGATTGTCTACAAAAGCGGTCCTGATGCGCACCCTTGGATCACCGAAGAAGAGCGTCAATTCATCCTGAATGGTCAGCGCAATCCCGAGGCCGACGAAGTGGCAGATTATGCGCCCACCTCAAAAGAGATTTTGAGCCGCAAAGAAAGCTGGGGCGTGATTATGGCCAGCTTTTTCCTCGACCCAATCTGGTGGCTTTTTGTTGGCTGGTTGCCGCTCTATCTCAACGAAACATACGGTTTCGGCGTGGAAGAAATCGCGATCTATGCATGGATTCCTTATGTCGGAGCGATGCTGGGCGCATGGTTTGGTGGTCTGTTGGCTCAAAACTGGATCAAGTCTGGATGGTCAGTGAACAAGACCCGTAAGTCGGTGATCGCGCTTGGCGGTGTGATCATGCTGATCTCGCTGCTGGCAACAACGCAGGCTTCGACACCCTTGTTCGCAGTGCTGTTGATGGCCGTGATTTTGTTTGGCTTCCAAACAGCGGTTGGCAACATCCAGACATTGCCGAGCGATTTCTACAGCGGCAAATCTGTCGGATCGCTGGCCGGTTTTGCAGGAACAGCAGCCAAGCTCGCCGTGGTCGGGCTAAACTTCCTGATCCCAATCATCACGGTCAATAGTTACGTGCCAGCATTTGTTGTCGGCGCGGGCCTTGCGATCATGACGGTTCTGTCGGTGCTCATACTGTGCCCGAACATCAAACCGCTCAAACCGAAACACAGCTAATCAATTTAACATCTAGGAATGGGACTTTAGACCATGAATTTTGAAGGCAAGACGGCAATCGTCACCGGGGGCAGCCGCGACATCGGCCGCGCGATCTGCGTTAAGCTTGCGAGTGAAGGCGCAAATGTGGTCGTCAACTACAACAGCAATGAAGCAGATGCGGACGCGACACTTGCAGCTATCGAGCAAGTCGGTGGCAAGGCGATCAAGGTCAAGGCAGATGTTACCAAACCTGTTCAGGTCGATGCTCTTATCGCTGCTTCGCAAGAGGCGTTCGGAAAGAAGATTGATTATCTGGTCAACAATGCTGGCGGACTTGTCGCTCGCAAAACACTGGAAGAGATGGACGAAGAATTCTTCAACTTCGTCATGCAGCTCAATTTGACCTCGGCATTCCTTGCATCAAAGGCGGCGGTTCCCTTCATGGAAGAGGGCGCGGCGATCCTGAACCTAGCCAGCTTGGCTGGCCGCGATGGCGGAGGCGGAGGCGCAATTGCCTATGCAACATCCAAGGGTGCGGTCATGACCATGACGCGCGGAATGGCGAAAGAGTTGGGACCAAAGGGCATTCGCGTAAACGCGCTTTGTCCGGGCATGATAGCAACCGCATTCCACGACAAATTTACACCAGATGCTGCCCGCGAAAATGTTGCCAATTCAACGCCGCTTCGTCGTCAAGGCCGCGCGGAAGAAACGGCCGATGCAGTGGCATATCTGCTGTCCGAGCAATCATCATTCATCACCGGCGCCAATATCGACATCAACGGCGGCCTAGCGTTCTCATAACGTCCTAAACCACGGAATAATTTTACAATGGCTGACTTTCTTTCTTTCGGTGAAATCATGCTCCGGCTTAAGACGCCGGGTCACGAGCGCTTTTTCCAATCTCCAGGTTTCGAGGCGACGTTTGGAGGCGGTGAGGCCAACGTTGCAGTAGCTTTGTCGAACTACGGGCTGGATGCTGGTTTCGTCAGCGCATTGCCGGACAATGACATTGGCGAGAACGCCATCATGGAACTGCGCAAATTTGGCGTCGATACCGCGCACATCAGCCGATCGGGCGATCGCGTTGGTATCTATTTCCTGGAAACCGGTTCCAATCAGCGGCCCTCGAAAGTTGTCTATGATCGAGCCAATTCTTCGATCTGCAATGCGGGGATGGACGAGTTCGACTGGCCGACGATTTTTCAAGACGTCAAATGGCTGCACATTACCGGTATCACCCCTGCGCTGAGCCCATCGGCAGCAGAATTGTCGATGGCCTGTGTCAAAGCGGCGAAGGAGGCTGGCGTCACTGTTTCATGTGACTTCAACTTCCGCGGCAAGCTTTGGAAATACGGTAAGAGTGCGCCCGAAGTGATGCGCGAACTGGTCAAATATGTCGATGTTGGCATAGCCAACGAAGAAGACTGCCAGAAGTCGCTCGACATCACTGTCGACGTCGATGTTGAGTCAGGCGAGCTCGACACCACAAAGTATGAAGCGTTGGGTCAGAAGGTGCTTGATATCTATCCCGATATGCACACCATCGCAATTACGCTGCGCGAAAGCCTGAGTGCGGATCGCAACAATTGGTCGGCGTGCCTGCGCACAAGGAAAGACGGCTTTATGCTGTCGAAGAAATACGCGCTGACCGATATTGTTGATCGTGTTGGCGGCGGCGACAGCTTTGCCTCTGCTCTGATCTACGGCCTTAACGCCTATGAAGACCGACAACAAAGCCTCGAATTTGCCGTCGCTGCGAGCGCGTTGAAGCATACGATCATAGGCGACTTTAACCGCGTTACGGTACCTGAAGTTGAGAAGCTCATGTCGGGAGACGGATCAGGTCGCGTGCAGCGGTAGGGCAATCCAAGCCAGGCGGAGACGAGTTCGCATTAGACTGACAGCACCGCCACCTCGCCGAAACAGAGACTTAGGAAGCCAATCGCTCAAACGCGCCTGCTGTTTGGCAAAACCTCTTGGCCTAAATCGCGGAAAGGGAGGGGAAACCCCCTTCGAGCAGAGGCGGGTTCAAGTCAGAATCACTGTACTGCTAAAACCATGTGGTTCGGGCAACATGAATTTGTAACCCGTACCGTATTGCCTTTGACCAACAGATCGCGCACGGCAGCTTATATGATCAAGACTGCGATAGAGACGGCTCGGACCAGTGGTAGGGACCTGATGCACGGACCGATCGCACGAGGAAGCATTCAGAGCCTGCTGATCCGAGTGGCTGGACTAGGGCTGGCTTTCGTTACTGCCATCATTACGGCTCGTCTGCTAGGTCCAGAGGGTTATGGGGTCCTGGCGTTTGTCGGGTCGCTGGTCAGCATTTTTGCGACCGTCAGTGTGCTGGGCTTGGGCCCCTTGGCGGTGCGAAAAATCCCCAGCCTTCTGGTGCAAGCGGACCATTCGGGAATTTCTGGTTTCCTGCGTCAGTCGATTAAACTCGCATCTTTTGCTGCATTGGTGTTTGCGGTCGCATTGGTGGTGGTCGCAAAATATACGTCTGTGCTGCCCGCCAACAGCTTTACGGTCTATGCAATTGCAGCGTTGATGGTCCTGCCACAGACATTGCTCTTGCTCATTTCGAGTTGGTCAAGAAGCTTTGGGCTGGTTGCGGCGTCGCAGGTTCCCGGAGAAATAATTCGACCAATATTGGTGTTGTGCTTGCTTGCATCGGCGTATTTCGCTGGGCTGGCCATGCGGCCCGAAACATTCTTGGCGGCTATGCTGGCTGCAGCCACAGTAATATTGTTTATTTCGTTGGCCTGGCTCTGGAAACGCGAGAGCAAGAGCATTTCAGCGGAAGCCAAGCCCTTACCTGCAGCTAGCACAGTTTGGGCTAGCATGCCATTTCTCGGTATTGCCCTAATTTCCATGCTTCAAGGGGAGGTTAACACGTTGATGCTAAGTTGGCTCTCTGGCCCTCGCGAGACTGGGCTGTTTCAGCCAATCTTAAGGTTTTCCAATTTGATGACGATAGGAGTGACTGCGGCGGGTGTCGCCTATGCACCAAAGATTGCTGAGCTGTGGGAACGCGGTGATATTGACACAATCCGTTCAATAACCGCAAAGTTCACGCTCACTACTTTTATTGTGACCGTAACTATTGCGCTTGCGATTGCTGCTTTTGGGCCATGGATATTGGCAGCTTTCGGTCCGGAGTTCGTATCCGTTGCGCCTGTGCTTTGGATAATGGCTGCGACGCAGATATTTAATGCAGCGTGCGGCCCGGTCGGATTGCTCTTGATTGTGTCCAAGAAGACTTGGCAAATACTGGTCGCCCAGTTCCTTGCCTTATGTGTAAATTGCGTGATTGGATTATTCTTGATCCCGACAATGGGTGTAAAAGGTGCAGTCATCGCTGTATGCGGGTCAACGTTGTTTTGGAATACCCTTTTAGTAGCCGCTTCGCGAAAGTATACTCGAGTTGACGCAACAATGATCTCAGTAGCATTCAGGTCTTAGAACGTTCCTGATTTGGGGCAATTCTTGCAGGAGCAATTGGGCCAAGAGGGTCATGCTCAGAAGCAAAATCGTTGATCTTCAAGGAAGAACGCTGAGATTCGAATTGTGCGAGTTCCCTTGCTTCCAATTTCGCAAGGACCCAGTTTTCCCAAGCCAATCTTCTATTTTTGCGGGATTGCCGTGTATTAGCATGCGGAATCGGTTGGTCAGGCTCGGGTAATCCTAATGCTCCACAAATCTCGCGCCACCCATCACCATTCTCCCAACAAATTTCGGTGAGCCTGTCTCCTAGGAAGCTCCGAACCTGCGTGTTGTGCTCGTTGTAGAAGTCGAGAAACGCCTTTGGGTTGTTTGCCGGATACTCAGCGCCAAAAAAGTACCTGTGTAAGTGCCGGACGTAACCATCCACGCGCATGGTATGTGCGTCCATGCTCGAGAGCCAGACTTCAGGACTCTTCCTGGTTGTAAGGAAGAATTTTGCATCAGGATACCGTTCTGCGATCTCGCGATACATTACAAAGAAAGGCCAGTCGTCAAAGCTTTGATGCTTGGTTAGCGCATCCCAAGCGGGCTTATCATTGCCAGCCATAAATTGGCGAACAATTGCGTAGTCATATGTCTTGTGTTGGAACCCCAACATTCGCATGCATTCGGCGAAGGTTGTTGTTCCAGTCTTCATGCAGCCTAAGCAAAAAATTTTCATACTGTTTCCAAGTCTAAATTCTGAAGTGATAAAGGCAGCTGCTGCGAATTACAGATGATATCTTATTCTCTTGAATCCATTCTCCCCAATTGCACTGCAAGCTCTCTTAGCCAACGCGCAGATTTGGTCTGATTTCTCACGAGAAAGTTCCCACCGGCAAAAGCTGCATAGTAGGACGCTCTCAAAAAGGGCCTTACCTTTCTCTTCAGGGATGATGGGCTTGTTTTCGGTTCACTTCGACCAATTCTAACAGATCGGTTAAAAAATGAGCGGAGCGTCGCTTCATTGGGCTGAATAATGTGTTCAACGCACGCATTTGGCACGAATTGCACACTACCGTCAGCGGCGGACAGCCTACGCGCAAAGTCGGTATCTTCTCCGCCTCTTGGGACCGAACTGTTCCCCCAATTTGCATTGACCGTGTCAAACCGAACGCCAGCCGTTGCTTCTTTTCGAACTGCGAAATTCCCGCCCTTGAGGTTGTACGATGGGACAGGGCCGGCCGCACAATCAATAGGCGTGCAACCGCAGGCTAGTCCTTCGTCTGTCAAGTCCTCAAGCCACGTAGGTGGCGTTTCGACCCAATAGGGCCGCACCTGACCAGCGAAGACGTTGATGCTTGGGTTGGCGGTGAAGGAATCAATGTAAGCTCGCACGATTTCAGGGGTAACGATAACATCATCGTCGAAGAATACGACCAAACCGCCCTTTGCTTCGTCCAATGCCAGATTTAGGGCTAGCGACTTGCCGGGAGTATCAACAAACAACACCTTTGCTGGCTTATCGCTCGCAAACTCTTCCATCAATTCGCGCGTCTCGTCTGTGCTTGCGCTATCGACGAGCAAAAACTCGATTGCCAGACCAAATTCCTCGATCTGATCGATGGATTGCAAACACTTTGGAAGAGTATCTACGCCATTCCGGCTTGCCATAATAATCGTTACGTCGGTCATTGAGAAAGTTAGCATTCCTGCATTCGAGAATTTTGCATTGGGGTGTCCTAATCCAAACCAGCTCAAGCACCTACAGCTTCTCTCGCATTACAATAGAAATCAACCACCGCCCTAAATATCGCGCGAGCGTTGCTACCGACCCCGGTTTTGGGCGGCGAAGGAGCGAAAAGAGCGTACTGCCAGCAGCCTTACCGTATTCGCCAAAGTTAGACGCTATCCAAGCCTGTACCTCGAAATGACGTGCATTAATGTAGCGAAGATCCGAAGCGCTCCATCGTTCGGCCAAGACTTGGCTCATAACATAATTGTGCCCCGCCAACGCCCTGTCTCTTTGAGCCGTAATTCTGTCAGAGCGACCAACTTCCTGCTTTGTCAAAATCTGGTCAACAAAGGTAACTTGCCCACCACGTTGTAAGATTCGAAACCAAAGATCCCAGTCCTGACATGAGGGTAGGCTAGGGGTGAACCCGCCAACCGCGTCAAAGTCTAACTTTCTCACGCAGACGCTAGAGCAACCTCCCAGAAAATTTGAAGCTGCAATATGCGCCAGAACGGACTTGGTAGAATCTGGCGCCGAATTGTTGCACAAATCGACTATTGTTCCGTCCAGCTCCACTAATTCTGCGGGATTATAGGAAATCGCAGCTGAAGGTTTTTCAGATAGCGCGGAAGCATGCCTCTCGAGGCGCTCTGGTTCCCACCAGTCGTCTGAGTCAAGAAAGGCAATGACATCGCCACCACATTCGCGCACACCCAAATTCCGTGAGATTGGCGCGCCTAAAGACGTATCATTGCGAATAAGTTTGTAACCAGCATACCGTTCAATAACCTCTCTGATTTTGGCGGCTTCTTGGTCGGACGATCCATCATCGATCACAGTGACATCATAACACTTCAGAGTTTGCGAAGCCACGCTGTCCAAAGCGCGCTCAAGCTGGCTTGCGCGATTTCGTGTGGGTATGACGACAGAAAGCAGCATTTAGTCTCCTTATGCGGCCCTAACTGAGTTGCTATGGCTCCAAACATGCGGAAGCGACCTGATTCTCATGGAAAGAACAGCCAATCAGTTGAACCGAGCGCAGCCAGGCATTCCGGCAATCGATCGGCTCGGTTTCTGGTGCAGACTACCAAACTCAATCGCATTGGGTGGCTCCTGCCCGGTAAAGCCCTTCAGCCAGGCCAAAATGGCCGTTTGCGCGCGCGCGACGCTCAAAATTCTGACCGGGAATAAAAGAGCCGGCCAATAAGATCGCGCCCTTCAACAATTCGAGGCATGATTTTGGTGCTCGCCTCCACCAGGGCATCGCACTTTCCAGCTGCATCAACGCTGCCGAAGAACGACCCTGCCAATACATGCGCTCGAGAAACCACTTTCTGGTTAGTCGATCTGCTGGAGCATGGTGTTGGACACTAACGTCAGGGCTGTAATATCCACGATATCCTGATTGAGCTAGGCGCCGTTTTAGGAGCGTTTCCTCACCTGATAGGAGCAGGCTGCCAATACGGCCTACTTCGGATGAGAATCCGCCATGCTGCTGAAGAAGATGACGCGGAATGATCATATTCGCCCCAACAATTCCGACATCCTCGTCGACATACTGCGATGCTGGCCCAAGATCGACCATACTTAGCAGACTGAGCAATTGATCGCCGAGCCAATCGGGGCGAGGCTTTTCCCAAATGGGTTCAACCCGACCGCCCAACATGCCAACGTCCTGTTTGCCCTGCTCAATCGCATGAGCTGCATGGGTGAGCCAAGATACGCTGGGGATCGCATCGTCATCCAGATATGCAATGTATTGGCCTGTGGCATTTCGCCAGCCCGTGTTGCGTGCAATAGAGAGCCCGAGTTCGGGTTCATACACATACCGCAGGTTTTGAGCGCCGCCTTGAAACTCTGCTACCGTTTGCTTGGTCTTATCGGTAGAAGCATTATCGATAACAAGCACCTCGAACAGGCCCGTTGGAAAGTCTTGCCGGGCAACGCCTGCCAGTGCCTTTGCCAGATAATTCGCCCGGTTATAGGTGCAGATCACGATACTAAAGATTAGGTCCGGCATGGTTTTTCAACGGATCCGTTCAATACGTAAAGAGATCAACTTGTAGTAGAGGGTGGGGCCCAGAAGTGCGAGCAGCAATCCACCAATAATTCGTTTATCGAAGGAGTAGATCATCAATCCCCTTACAAAATTTGCTATGCCTATTCGCCATCTTCCAGCCAGCATTGCCTGATGCCCGACCTTCGCATGGCGGTATCCTACAGCTCTACGCTGGTTGACACCCAATGGGCCAGCATGTGCCCTTACGAATTCGAGATATTTTAGCTCACCAACGAACATTGCATCGCTGTTTCTGGTCAATCGTTCACCCTTGTGCTCGGTGAATTGCACCAATCTTTCTGGCAAGACGTACAGGCCATGGCGCAAAAGGAAGCGGAGCAAGAATTCCCGGTCTTCAGCCGTAGGCATGTCCTCACGGTAACCACCAAGGCCAATAAAGGTTTGACGATGAAACATTAGGGTGGAGGGTGTAATGTTCTCATCAGAATACGTTAGGCTGGCAATGATGTCATTTGGCAATGATGGCCTTTCCGGATTCGATGTGAAATTTCCATTGTGATCGACTATTGAAATCTGGCAGCCACATGCCATCACCTCATCAGCTTGGCTGGCCAACAAATTTACCTGTCGTTCAATCTTGTAGGCAAGCCACTTATCATCATCATCAAGGAATGCGACGAACCGCCCTTTTGCTTTGGATACTCCAAGGTTTCGGGCAGCACTTACACCTTTGGCGCGTTCGTTGCGGACAATGCGTAGGTCAATGCTTTCTGGTGTCTCGAACATTTCCTTAGAAACTGGGGTTGCAGACCCATCGTCGACAATAACGAGTTCAAGCGGACGATAGGTTTGCTGCAGCACGCTGGAAACGGCCCGTCGAAGAAAATCGGTTCGATCCTTTGTCGTGATGATCGCTGTGACCAAATCTGTCGCATTTTCTTGGTTCATCAGCTTACCCGTTTCCGGCCCCTCATGATTCGCACTAGATGAGTGACACCAACGCTCGTTCCATTTCCGTGATCCAACGGCTCAACGAAAACTTCTCAATCGCATGCTGGCGGAGCAAATCTTGCTTGATCGAGAATTGATTGCGATCCTCCATGACGGCCCGAATATCGCTTACGAACCCATCAATGTCATCGGGTTGCCTGATGATACCCCCATTTCTAGGAATCAGGTCATCGACTGCTGTATTAGGGCACGCCGCGACCGGCACACCGCAAGCCATGGCTTCTGCCGCAGCGAGACCAAAGCCCTCCATTCGCGACGGAAACAGTAACAGGTCAGACTGGCGATAGGCGTTCCGAACGCCATGCCTATCCAGAACGCCGGTGTATCTGCCCTTCGGGTTTGGCAATCCATGAACCGGTTTCTCGCCAACGCAAGTGAATTCCACTGCATCACCAAGGCGAACAACAATCTTATCTATGATATCAAAACCCTTTCGCAGGCTCGGCTTTCCTACAAACAGGAGGCGAAAAGGTTTATCCGGCCCATCAGACCTATTCTGATCTGACATATCAGCGTCAGCCAAGGGGCAGAAAAAATCTGTATCAATGCCATTGCTGATGGTTTCCACGTGATTTGCGCCGAGAATGCTCTTCATTTGTTTCGCAACGGTTGAGCTTACCGCAATATTCAAGGCCGCCTTTCGGACAGCCGCTTTTTCCATCGGTTTCACAAAAGTCCGGTGAAATGCAGTTTGGGCTATCCCCTTAAATGCATCGAGCTTTGGATCATGCACCACGAGGTGGCACACGGACACGGTCGGTATCTCATTGTATGTGAAGGCGGCGGCATTCCAGCTGTTAGCCAAGATCACATTTGCGTCCTTGGGGGGGCGAGCTGGGGCAAGCCAGGGCATATATTGAAAGGTATGAGCGATCTCATCGATCGTTACAATGTGGCCCAGATCGCGCAGATGGTTTGCCAAAACGCGCGTGTAAACTTCCGAGCCTGTCCCGGTTAGAATAAGCGGCATCCAAAGATGCAGTTTCTTGGATTGTTCCCGCGAGCTCACCCACGGTCTATAACCAAAGGCGAGAACTGGGTCTACGGGTCTTGCCGCTCCATTTGGTTGAGTGGAAATGTCAGGAAATGATCGGCTATGATCGTCAAGCTAGTTTATCCTGGGAACTGGCTGGCCAACTTTGAGCGGGTCCGCCGCCTCGATAGTTTCAACCACCTGGGGCGCGGTGGTGGGGAAGCGGACACGCCACATAATCAGTGACAGAACCGCAAACACGCCAGCCACAACCAGATACATCAATTGCGGGCTGCCCATCGCGTCAGTGGTTGCGGCCAACGAGTTTCCCAGCGGTCGCCCTACGTTGGATGCGGCCATATAGAGCGTGAACTGCGTTGCTGCGACGCGGGCATCGCACAAACGCATGGCGATCGGGATGAAGGCGACCGACATCATCGTAGCAAAGAATTCAATTTGCCAGAAATAGGCTGTCAGAAGGATTGGATTGGACCAATATTCTTTAGATAGCCCAAATCCAAGCGCGAACAGACCAATCAGGATGCACATGATCAGGCCGGCGCGCTGGGCGCCCAATTTCATACCCAGCCAGCCTCCTATCGTCATTGCGAACAGCCCAACGGCGAGCTGTGCGGTTGAGATCGTGTTGGTGTATTCGGTCTGCCCCCAGCCCCCGATGCTGGTGGCCAGCACGGGATGATAGGCCTCTGCAACACCGCTGGGCATCGACCGCAGGAAGAAAATCACCAGGGCCACCAGGCTGAGCGGCGCGAGCATTGCCTTGGCGCTGTTGATCAAAAGGGGTGGCCATGCCTCCACCTGGATTGCTTTGTTACGCGGATGGGCCTGTCCCTTGCTCCACGGCAAACGACCTTCGCCAGTGCGCTCGCGCATAAATATCCCGAATATAAGGACGCAGGACACCACGATGGCTGCTGCCAGATAGCCAGCACCCGTGCCATATGTGTCGATCAACTGGCCGGCACCAAATGTCGTTGCCGAGATGCCAAGGACTTGCGCGCCGAACATCACGCCTGTTGCCTTTGCGCGTTCATCCTCTGCCATGATGTCGACCGCCAGACCGTCAATCGACACGTCTTGAAAAGCGGTGCCGGCATTGGCAAGAAATCCAAGTGTCGACAGCAACCACAATTCGGTGGATCCTGGTGACAGGACCGCGGCGACCAACAGGATGGCGACGATGAAAGACTGCGCGCCAATGATCCAGATGCGGCGCCTTCCCATCGGCAAATAGGTGTACCGATCCATAATGAAGCCGACAAAAAACTTGAGCGTCCAAGGCAGGATTGCAGCGCTAACAACACCAGCGACGGCCACTGTGGATGCGCCGTTGGCAGCGAGCCAGGCTGGAATGGCGTAGAAAAATAACCCGACGGGCACGCCTTGGGTAAAATAGAACAGGAATACGGTCAGCAGTCGCAGTTTTGCACTTTGCTCAAGTATCATAATGTACGGCCCCCAACCGCCTGCCAAATGCCGCAATGCGCAAAATCGTTTGATGTAAGTGATCGCAGGGCCAGATGTGCCGGAGAGGCGGAACGGTCTGTGTGACTTACAGGAGGTCTATGCGCCAGACCTACAAGAACTCCGGCGGGCAGTAGGGTCGCAGTTACTGCCCGCCGAAGCTCAGGAAAGGTTGGAATGTTCAATCAAACCGATTGGATCAGTCGATAAACTTAACTTCGCGCATCACGGCAACACTCTTGATTTCGCGAATTTTGTTGTAGAGCTTGAGCACGGTTTCGTTGCCCTGATCGATGTTCGCTTTTCCGTAAGCTTCCATGAACGCCATATAGCGTTCTTTGTTGGGCTGAAGCATTTCGCCGCTGGGGAAGGTAACGCGAAGGACCATGTTGTAATCGTCCTTATTGGCGACAAAGTAGATCGCATAGCTGGATACCGTTCCAAGCTCTTTCTGAATCTTGTTTGCGGCTAGCCAAGTGCTCTTCAAACCTTCGAGATAGGTCTCTTGTTGGCCCAGTTCGACCTGAACGAAGGTTAGTTCTGTAACACCTTCAGCAGGTTCCCAATTCTCGTACATTTCCATTTGCGCTGCGGCAGGTGTCGCCATTGGCAACGCGATTGCAACAGCTGCAGCAGCCAGTACGGTCTTCAGTTTGATCACAGTGATTTCCCCTTCTCTTTGATGTCCGTTTCGGAGTTGGCATTGTCTCGCAAGACTCGTCCTGTGGGAAAGGTGAGGGAAAGGTGAGGGGATTGAAAACTCTAGAGAATTCCGTAAGGTTGGCGCGCTGTTCTGTGTGACGTCACAATCGCAGCAGGGGGACATCGGTGGATTCATTCTTGATAGGGCAGTGTCTGGTAACTCCAGCACGCAACGTAATTGCCTGCAAAGACAAGAGAATCTCGCTGGAACCAAAGGTGATGGCTGTACTGGTCAGCCTGCACGAGCGGCAGGGCGAGGTGGTCGAGCGGATCACTCTGCTGGACGAGATCTGGAATGATGATGAGGCTGCCGATGACAGCCTGACCCGCGCCATTTCCCTGTTACGCAAGGCTTTTTCCGGTCTGGACGATATCTCATACATCGAGACCATTCCCAAGCGTGGGTATCGCCTGATCCCAACCCAGGCAGAGGCTAGCAGTCCCCAGCAGGAAACCACGCCGCCAAGAGCGATTGCAGTCCTGCCATTCATGGATCTGAGCCCGCACAACAATCAGGGTTATTTTGCTGATGGCATGACTGAGGAAATCCTCAATGCGTTGACTCATATGCCGGACATTAGCGTTGTTGGCCGGACATCCTCCTTCGCGGTTGATACAGAACACAAGACCGCCCAGAAGATCGGAGCCGCCTTGAATGTCGGCTATATTCTTGAAGGCTCCTTGCGCAAATCTGACAGCCGTGTGCGGGTCACGGCGAGGCTCTTGCAAACCACCGATGGGCGCCAGCTGTGGTCAGAAACCTATGATGGCGAAATTGGCGATATTTTTCATTTCCAGGATCGCATTGCGCGCTCGATATCGACCAAGTTGGCCTCGATTGTCGGGGTAGCAGGAACGACGCTGCCCACTGCCAAATTCACCAGCGATCCCGCTGCCTACGCATTGTTTTTGCAAGGCCGCGATCTGGTCCACAAACTCAATGGTCAAACAACCATCCCGACCGGCATCAGCCTGCTTGAACAGGCCATCACGATCGATCCCGAGTTCACCGATGCCTATGCGTGGTTGGCGTTGGCGCATTTTATTCTCCCGGAATTCTCGCGCACCCCCACATGGCAAAGGCACTATAGCCTCAGCGACGAAGCGCTGGAGCAGGCACTTAAGCTGGACCCGAATTGCAGCATGGCCTTGCTAGTCAAGGCCTTGCGTCTGGCGCATTGCGGTGAGCTGGACAAATCGCTGACAGTTTATGAGCAGGCTGTCAGCCTGGACCCGAACAATGTTGAAACCATGGCAGGTTTTGCGCTGGGATTGATGTCGATCGGTCTGCACGAACAGGCGCGCCCCTATTGGGAACGGATCATTGAAAAGGATCCCTTATGCGGCATTTGGCACACTACCTATGGCGGGCTGTTGTTGGCCGCGGGCGAGTTTGCACAGGCCGAAGCCGCGTTTCGCCGGTCCTTTGAGCTTGGCTTTGGTGCCGCTGCCTTTGGGGTGTCCCACCGCTTGGCTGAACGCGGAGAGATCGACGTCGCGATCAAGTTCATGGAAGCAAATTTTGATGGCCTTGCGCCAATTGAACAGGCTGAGCTTAGATCGCCGGTGGTGCGATGGATCGTCTATCGCGCCTATCTGAAGAAAGCCCCCTTGGCCAAGATGATTATGCGCGCTGTGCTCAAAACCAGATTGAACAATCCTAAGGCTCAGCCAACGGCCGCGTCGGTGATCGGATTTCTGTTTATTGGCGACACTGAATCCTACATGCGCAATATTCTGGAAAAGCCCAATCCCTACATCGGCTATACGATCGCTCGTATTTGGGAACCTACGGCGGAGTCCGAAGCCATTCGCGCGCACCCAAATTTCCGGGCCTTTGCAGAACACCTGGGTTTGCCGCGCGCCTGGAGCAAATATGGTTGGCCGGCTTGCGTTGCCCCATGGGAGGCGGAACCGGCGCAGCCAGCAGGCCTCACATTAAAACAGCACAATCTGATTGAAGCGTGAGGCGGCGGGCTTAATTTTGGCAAAGCCAAGGAGAGACCAGTTCGCGTTAGACGGGCACGATTGTGTCGGCTATCGCTGGCGCATTAATGGCGGCGTTACAGCAGCATATCTGATTAGTTAAAGGGTGGGGATTTGGGCAAATTATCGGGCATAAAGGTCGTTGATCTCACCCAGTTCCTGCCGGGGCATGCAGAGGATGGGGCCAAAGAAGGGTGACTTTGTCGGCACTTTCATTCCCGAGGATCGAGTTATGAGCCTGCGTTTGCAAGGCGTCTCGAAATCCGTGGATGGCGACGCTCATATTCATCCGCTTGATCTTGAGCTGGAAAAAGGGACCATGAATGTTCTGCTCGGCCCAACATTGGCGGGCAAGACATCGCTGCTGCGACTGATGTCAGGCTTGGACAAGCCCGATAGCGGCAAAATCTACTGGGATGGCAAAGACGTGACCCGCCACCGCGTGCAGGATCGTGACGTGGCAATGGTGTACCAACAATTCGTCAATTACCCCTCGATGACGGTCTATGAAAACATTGCCTCGCCGTTGAAAATGCAGCGCCGATCCGCACAGGAGATTGACGCCAAGGTTCAGGAAATGGCCGAGCTGTTGCAGCTCACCGATCTGCTCCACCGCAAACCCAGCGAAATCTCGGGCGGGCAGCAGCAAAGATGTGCCATCGCCCGCGCTCTGGTGAAAGATGTGGGCCTGGTGTTGATGGACGAACCCCTGGCCAATCTCGATTACAAGCTGCGCGAGGAGCTGCGGATCGAAATCCCGCGCCTGTTCGCCGCATCGGGCAGCATCTTTGTTTATGCTACGACAGAGCCGGAGGAAGCCTTGCTGTTGGGCGGCAAAACAGCCACTCTTTGGCAAGGGCATGTGACCCAATTTGGTCCCTCTACCCAAGTCTATCACCGGCCTGCTGACGAGATCACTGCGCGGGTATACTCCGATCCTCCGATGAATTTCCTTCCTGTCCGCAAACAGGGCGGCATGGTCCATTTCCCCAATGGCCAATCCACTCCCGCCAGGCAGGCGGTCGCCGCCATACCCGATGGCGAATATCGCGCAGGCTTTCGAGCCCACCATCTGGAAGTGGGCGGTGATGCGGCTGGCAAAATAGCCTTTGAGGCAAAGCTGATCGTCACAGAGCTGACCGGTTCGGACACTTATATCCATGTCGAGACAGCGGGCGAGCGGTGGATTGGATTGGTGCCGGGACTTCAGACGTTCGAAATCGGCGGGCACGTGCCATTGTGTTTGAACCCCGACAATGTGTTCTACTTTGACCAGCAGGGCAAACTGGCCGGATCGACACCTCTCGCAACCCAGATGGCAGGAGCTTAGCTTTGGCCTCGATCACGCTCGAAAATTTGGCGCACAGCTATCGGTCCGATCCCAAAGGCGAGGCGGATTTCGCGTTGCGGGAGCTCAATCACACATGGGAAGACGGGCACGCATATGCGCTGCTCGGCCCCAGTGGTTGCGGCAAGACGACCTTGCTGAACATTATCTCGGGCCTGCTGCAACCAACGCGGGGTAGGGTCCTGTTTGGTGATCAGGACGTGACGCAGGCCTCGACCGCGCAGCGCAATATCGCCCAAGTGTTCCAGTTTCCGGTGGTCTATGACACGATGACGGTAGGCCAAAATTTGGCATTTCCGCTCCGCAATCGCGGGATGGATGCGCGCTATATCGAAGAGCGGGTGCAGCGCATTGCGCAGATGATTGGTCTGGAGGGGCATTTGGGCCAGAAGGCACGCGGCCTGACCGCCGATCTGAAGCAGAAGATATCGCTCGGGCGCGGTGTCGTGCGCGATGATGTGAACGCCATATTGTTCGACGAACCGCTGACCGTAATTGACCCCAATTTGAAGTGGGAATTGCGCACCCAGCTCAAATCCCTGCACCGCGAATTTGGGCACACCATGATCTATGTCACGCATGATCAGACCGAGGCACTGACCTTCGCTGAAAAAGTGGTGGTGATGCATGAAGGGCAAGTGCTGCAGATCGGCACTCCGCAGGAATTGTTCGAAAAGCCTGCGCACGTGTTTGTGGGGTATTTCATTGGCTCGCCCGGGATGAATTTTCTGCCGGTTTCGGTCCAAGGGCGGCGCGCCATTGCGCATGGCCAAACCAGCGCTTTGGCGCAGGACTATGGCCATCCCCAAGGCGATATCATGCTCGGCATCCGGCCCGAATTTACCCGCCTTACCAAGGGCGAGGGCCTGCCTGTGATGATCAAGCGGGTGCAGGATGTGGGCCGGTACAAATTCGTCAATGCCACAGTGTTCGAGCGCGAAATCAACATCGTGCTGGACGCTCATATCGAGATCGAGGCGGATATGACCAAGGTCAGCCTCGATCCGGATAAAATCAGCATTTTTAGCAATGACTGGCGGATTGATCCTGCATCAGAGGGCAAGCTGTGACCCAAAAAACTACCAATCAACGCGCCTGGTTTCTGGTGTTGCCAGTTCTGGCACTGGTCGCTTTTTCATCGATCATTCCGATGATAACCGTGGTCAATTATTCGTTTCAGGACAGCTTTGGCGGGAATGAATTCTTCTGGGTTGGGCTGGAATGGTATCGCGAATTGCTCCAGTCGGAACGGTTATGGGATGCGTTGGGCAGGCAGCTCTTGTTCTCCTCCATAATCCTGCTGATCGAAATTCCGCTGGGCATATTAATCGCCTTGTCCATGCCCAAAAAGGGCTGGATGGCCTCGCTGTGCTTGGTCTTAATGGCGCTGCCTCTGCTCATTCCTTACAATGTGGTAGGCACGATCTGGCAAGTGTTTGCGCGGGCCGATATTGGCCTGTTGGGACGCGCAATCTCTGATTTGGGGCTGTCCTACAATTATGCTCAAAATGCGTTTGACGCATGGGTCACGGTGATCGTCATGGACGTGTGGCATTGGACATCGCTGGTTGCGCTGCTGTCCTATGCTGGCCTGCGATCGATCCCCAATGCCTATTATCAGGCAGCCGAGATCGATCAGGCCAGCCGCTGGGCGGTGTTCCGCTATATTGAACTTCCCAAGATGCGCGGTGTGTTGATCATCGCGGTGCTGCTGCGGTTCATGGACAGTTTCATGATTTATACCGAGCCATTTGTGCTGACTGGAGGAGGGCCGGGCAATGCCACCACCTTCCTGTCCATCGACCTGGTCAAGATGGCCTTGGGTCAGTTTGATTTGGGGCCAGCCGCAGCCTTTTCGCTGATGTATTTCTTGGTGATCCTGCTGATTTCATATGTATTCTACACGGTTATGATCAGCGCCGATAATGACGGAGCGGCGCGATGAGCGAGCAATCTCAGCCGAACAAACGCCGCAATGCCGGGCCGAGAATCCGACTGCCGGCGGTTATTATCTGTGCCTATCTACTGTTTATTCTGGTGCCGATATACTGGCTGGCGATCATGAGCCTGAAATCAAATGCCGAGATTTTGGGTGCGTTCACGCTGTGGCCGGATTCGATCACCTTTGACAATTACAGGACGATTCTGACCGATCCTGCCTGGTATATGGGCTATATAAACAGCTTCATCTATGTCTCGCTCAACACGGTCATTTCGCTGACGGTTGCCTTGCCCGCCGCCTATGCCTTCAGCCGCTATCGCTTCATGGGCGATAGCCATCTGTTCTTCTGGCTGCTGACCAATCGCATGGCGCCGCCTGCGGTTTTCGCTCTGCCCTTTTTCCAGCTCTATTCCAGCGTTGAATTGTTCGACACGCATATTGCGGTCGCGCTGGCGCATTGCCTGTTCAATGTCCCGTTGGCGGTTTGGATTTTGGAAGGTTTCATGCGCGGCGTGCCGCGTGAAATCGACGAGACCGCCTTTATCGATGGTTATGGCTTTGGCCGATTCTTCACCCGCATATTCATCCCCATGATTGCACCCGGGATCGGGGTGGCGGCCTTCTTCTGCTTCATGTTCAGCTGGGTCGAGTTGTTGCTCAGCCGCACGCTGACCAGCGTGGATGCAAAGCCGATCACCGCGATTATGACCCGCACGGTTTCGGCATCGGGACTGGATTGGGGCGTGCTGGCGGCAGCTGGCGTTTTGACGATCATTCCCGGCGCGATTGTTATCTATTTTGTCCGCAGTTACATTGCCAAGGGCCTCGCCCTTGGGCGGGTATAGGCGCTCGGTTATGAAGGATGCATCCTAGTGAGCTGGTTGGCATGGATGGCCTGGACAGGGCCCACGGCTGTATTCTTTGCAGCTATTGCCGTGATGCTGGCCGGCATGACGCTGCTGGCGATCAAGTACCCCAGCTCCGCCCGGGTAGGAATATTGGGCATCGAGACCGCGCGCGGAGACCGGCTGTTCATCACATTGTTGGGCAGCGCCTTTATCAATTTGGCTTGGCTTGGATTGGTTGACGCACCGCAATATGGGGCGCTTATCATCTGCGGCCTGTTTGCCTTTTGCGTTTTTCGCTGGGTATGATGACAAAAAACAATGGGATCAAAGCAATGCAAGTAACACGAAGCATGATCATTATGGGCGCAAGCCTTGCGCTGCTGGCGTGTTCGGATTCCGGCGAATCCGGCTTTGTCGTGTTGAGCGAAGCCGAGCGGGAGGCTGCGGCCAATGCGTTTCTGGATGAAGAGATTGGCGAGTTTTCGACGCTGAGCCGCGAAGATCAAGAGGCAGAATTGCGTTGGTTTATGGATGCAGCGCAGCCCTATCAGGGGATGCAAATCTCGGTCGTATCCGAAACCATCGCCACCCATGAATATGAGGCGCAGGTTCTGGCTCCAGCCTTTTCCGCGATGACCGGGATCAAGGTAACGCATGATCTGATCGGCGAAGGCGATGTGGTTGAAAAGCTGCAAACGCAGATGCAAACCGACGAGAATATCTATGATGCCTATGTCAATGATTCCGATCTGATCGGGACCCACTGGCGCTACCAGCAGGTCCGAAATCTGAGCGATTGGATGTCGGGCGAAGGAACGGACGTCACCAGCCCCACGCTGGATCTGGAAGACTTCATTGGTTTGGACTTCACCACTGGTCCCGATGGCAAATTGTATCAACTGCCTGATCAGCAATTCGCGAACCTTTATTGGTTCCGCCATGACTGGTTCACCGATCCGCAGATCAAATCCGAGTTCAAGCAGCAATATGGCTATGATCTGGGCGTGCCGGTCAATTGGGCAGCCTATGAAGACATTGCCGAATTCTTCACTGGCCGGGAGATTGATGGCCAGCAGGTCTATGGCAGCATGGATTATGGCAAGAAGGATCCGTCGCTGGGATGGCGCTTTACCGATGCCTGGATGTCGATGGCGGGCATGGGCTCCATTGGTGAACCCAATGGCTTGCCGGTTGACGAGTGGGGCATCCGCGTAAACGAAAATTCGCAGCCGGTTGGCTCTTGCGTTGCCAGGGGCGGCGCGACCAATGCGCCCGCTGCGGTCTATGCACTGGTCAAATATTCCAAATGGCTCAATGAATATTCGCCGCCATCGGCCGCCGGCATGACCTTTTCCGAGGCCGGTCCGGTTCCCGCGCAAGGAGCCATCGCGCAGCAGATGTTCTGGTACACCACCTTCACCGCCAATATGGTGGGCGAGGAAGCCAGTGCGGTTCTGTATGATGATGGAATGCCGCGTTGGCGCATGGCGCCCAGTCCGCATGGTGCCTATTGGCAAGAGGGCATGAAAATCGGCTATCAGGATGCCGGATCATGGACCTTGATGAAGTCCACTCCGACAGACCGGGCCAAGGCGGCGTGGCTCTATGCCCAGTTTGTGACCTCCAAAACGGTAGACGTGAAAAAGGCCCATGTCGGGCTGACCTTCATTCGGGAATCCACCATTCAGCATGATTCGTTCACCGAACGGGCACCCAAATTGGGCGGTCTGATCGAATTCTATCGGTCTCCGGCGCGGACCCGTTGGTCCCCAACCGGCACGAATATTCCTGACTATCCACGGCTGGCGCAGCTGTGGTGGCAGAACATTGGCGATGCGTCTTCGGGCACGAAACAGCCGCAAGAGGCGCTAGATGCTCTGTGCGAACAGCAAGAACGTGTGCTGGAACGGCTTGAGCGGTCAGGCTTGCAGGGTGATCTGGGACCAAGATTGGCAGAAGAGCGCGGCGCTGATTATTGGTTGAACCAGCCGGGCTCTCCCAAAGCCAAGCTGGCCAATGAAGACCCAGCGCCCGTTACCATCGAATATGACAAGCTGCTGGAATCTTGGAAATAGGGCCAGCCGCGGCTCTCTGCCTGTTTTTCCAACGAATTGAGCCAGTCTACTAGAGCGCCCAATCAGCCTTAAATCGGGCTGCACTTGTCTCCTTTGGCCGTTTCCGCCACGCGCTCATAATCGGCTTCCGTCGGAGCCAATCGGCGGATCAGGATAATGCCCGTATTCGAGGGTGAGCCTATTTCATTAGGCTGTGTCGCCGCCATTTTGGGCGGCAGCAGGCGCACATCCACTCCACTCCCATCGCCACGGATGGTCTGGAAATTATTGGTCGAAGCATCGAAAAATGACAGGGACGCATAATTCTCGGTCGACGCCATCTTAACGCGCAGGCCCGCTGGAGCCTGTTCAAAATCGAACAGGCAGGCGGAATAGGCCAGATCAGGAGAGGGCCGAACCACCGTTTGTGTTTGCGGTGTGGTGCGCTCGCCAAGCGTAAAGCCGTGCAAGGCTATTCCTCTGTTTGACAGCATGCTCATTGCGCGATCCATGATGACACCGGGCGCGGCATAGATCACCGCAAGATGGCTGATCACGGCCAAAGCGGATGCGAATAGTAGGGGAGCAAAGGCCTTCTTCATGATCCCTGCTCCTTACATGTCAGCCGTTCCACATTGGGTGCAGCGATGAGTTGCTCGGGACGAGCAAGCGTATCCGGCTCAGGCATGTACAGCCGCAAGGTCAGGTCAAATTTGCCCGCGTTGCGGCTGGATATCCAGTGTGCGCCATCATCGGGCTGAGTTGGCGAAATGATCGCAGTCCATGCATCCCCGCTCGATTGGTTCGAATTGAAGCTGAGCGCCTCGTCCCGATTGTCGGGCAGAAAGTTTTCGCTGTTGTATAAAGTGATGGACCACCAGCCTGCGGGCAGCGCGCCGCCCGAAATTTTATAGTCGCAATTTTCTGTAAGATGCTCGCCGGCGCCGTCGCGCGAACGGATGAAGTAAATCGCTTCGGATTTTGCCATGGCGAGCAGGCCGTGACGGGCAATCCGCGCCCGCAGATAAGGCGATGCATCAACCGATCCCTGCCGCAAATCACCGACCCAGCCGTTGATTTCGATCCCGTCGCCAATGCGGCGATCACCCGGCAGCAATCCGGACATTGCCAGCGCGCTGTAGACACCCACGCCCACACCCAAAATGCCGGCAATCCCAAACGTCGCAATCCGATTTATCATTTTACCTCTATTGCCCAGTATCGGGCAGGCCCGTCGCTGTTATCGCCATTTCAGTAGCCTGCAACAATCGCTCTGCAACCCCTGAATGATGGTAATGTCTGGCTTTGTCATAGGTCGATTACGTTGTAGGAACACGCAATGCGCCTGAGACACATCGAAGTTTTTTATCATGTTTACCGCGAGGGATCGATCAGCGCGGCAGCGCGCAATTTGTTTGTCTCGCAGCCCTCTGTCAGCAAGGTTTTGCGGCATGCGGAAGATCAGTTGGGCTTCCCGCTGTTCGAGCGGCGCAAGGGCAGGCTGTATCCCACGACCACCGCGACAGAGCTGTTTCAGGAAGTCAGCGAGATTTACGATCGGGTCTCGGCGCTGGATCGGACCGCCGACAATATCCGCAATCGCAAGGGCGGGCATTTGCGGATCGGCGTGTTGCCATCATTGGGCTTTTCGATTGCTCCCCCTCTGGTGGCGGCCATGCGCAGCGCGGATCCCGATGCTAGCTTTGATCTAAGCACCTTGCACAGCGACGAGATTCCGGCAGGCTTACTAGAGAAACGCTATGATCTTTGCATCGGCTTTGACGATGAAATTGACGAGCGTATCCGCAGTCAGACCATAAATGCAGTGGGGATCGCTTTGCTGGCAAAGCGAGGCATTTTTGCAAGCGCGGCAACCTGCCTGGCACCCGAAGATTTGTTGGATAAGGAAATGATCGGCTTGCGCGATAGCGGGCCAGTTGCCAACCGGATCGATAATTATCTGGCGAAGGCGGGAATCGAGCCTGTCACCGCTATCACCGCTCAGACATATTATGTAGCAGCAGAACTGGTGAAATTGGGTGCTGGATTTGCCATTGTTGATGGCTTTACCGCCAAGCGTTTCGCAAGTGACGATGTCCAGTCTTACACTTTGGCGGACTCTCCGACTTTGCCTTTTGTCGCCATGACACTGGACGAAGACAATCAAAACGATCTGACGCAAACGGCGATAAAAACCCTGCGCGATCTGTTCGGCTAAGCGCTGATCGTTCTGCATACATCATCAATCGAAAACGGGACACGCGCCTTGCAGCCATAACGTAAGGCTATAGCCCAGCCGAAATATTATTTTGGCTGGCTGTTGCGCGAGAAGCCTGATTACCGTCTAATCGCGTGGGACGAGGGTTTGTGGTTCATTTGATGAGGTGAACCACACGAAAAACACACAGGGGAACCACTAATGAAAACCGGAACGCGCTTTATCTCTTTCGCCGGCGCATCTGTGCTGGCGCTCGCCAGTGCCACCGCGCACGCTCAAGCAACAGACGGTGACAGCGCCGCGAATGCTGCGCAAGACGCTGAGGATACGACGCCAGTCATCGTGGTAACAGGCTCGCAGATCCGCGGCGCACAAGTGGATGATGTCTTGCCAGTGACCGTGGTAGGCGAGGATCTGATCGATTCAATCGACCCATCATCGGGCGACGAAATTTTCCGCGCGATCCCGCAAGCTGGTTCGGTCGAGTTTAACGAACAAAGCACGGCAGGCGGTGTGAATGGTGCGCGCGGCGATATTGCATCGATCAACCTGCGCGGTTTGGGCACGGGTAACACCCTGTTGTTGGTCAACGGACGCCGGATGCTGCTGAACCCAGGGTTCCAAACCGAGCTGTTTGTTCCTGTGGTTTCACCTGACACAAATACGATCGCGCCGGGCAGCGTTCGTCGGGTCGAGGTCCTGCGGGACGGTGCTTCGGCCGTTTATGGTGCTGACGCTGTGGCCGGCGTGGTCAACACGATCTTGCGCGGCAACCGCAATGGCGGCTTCGTGCAAGGCAATGTTCGCATGTCAGACGGCACGGGACTGCTCAATTATCGCATCAACGGTGGCTATGGGTTCGATTTCGCGGATGGCCGCGGCAATCTGACCGTTTATGGCGGCTATTTCTACGAGAATGGCCTGCGCGCTGAAGACCGCGATTTCTCCGCTTCTAGCGATCTGCGGCCGTTCTTGGTCGGAACCGATTTCGAAGGCGATACGCAGTTTGATAACCGCTCAATTAATTCGCCCTGGGGCGCGTTTGATATTCAAGGCTCGAGCGCAACATCGTCCAATACAACTGACCTGCGCGATGATGATTTCCACCTGCAACCATGCGCCATTTTTGGCCCCAATGGTGCGGCTGACAGCGATGGCCGGGTGATTGATCTGGGCAATGGCATTTGCGCTGATAACGGTGGCACGATTGACCGGGACTTGCGCTATAACATTGGCGGCCAACGTTTCTTGTACTCGCAAAAGAAGCGCTACAACGCACAAGCGCTGTTTAACTATGAATTGAGCGATTCTGCAGAATTCTATTTCGAGGGTTCTTACTACCGCTCGGAAAACTTCCGCGAACGCGAGCAAAGCACCATGCTGAGCGCGGTTCCGCTAGGGGTTGAGGCCACAGCATTTTGGAACCCGCTTGGGGCGACCACATTGGCCGATGGATCACCCAACCCAAACCGGGTCGATAATGGCATTGGATCGGGCGTAACCGCTGCTGGTCGTGATTTGTTGATGGAAGATTACCGGTTTGTGGATGCTGGACCGCGGCTTGGCTCCGTTACCAAGAACGAGTTTAGGCTGGTGGCTGGCTTGAAGGGCGATCTGGGCGGCTGGGATTACGATACTGGCGTGCTGTATGCGCAAGCCAACAGCACTGACCTTACCCGCAACCGGATCTCGAACACTTTGGTGCAAGATGCGATAAACCGTACCGATGCGACTGCCTATAACCCGTTTAATGGCGGTTGCTTCCTGACCGAATTTGGCACCGACAGCATTGATTGTACGCCCAATCCCCAAAGCGTGATCGATGATATAACCATTGATGTAACCCGGAAGGGCGAAACCACGCTGGCTTTGGCTGATTTCAAAATTTCGCGGCCTGATCTGTTCGACTTGCCCGCAGGCGGAGTTGGCTTTGCAGCTGGCGTTGAGTTCCGCCGCGAGACCTTCATCGATGATCGTGATGATCGTCTGGATGGCACGATCACCTTCACCAATGCCGTGAATGGCGACACCTTCGGCAGCGATGTTGTGGGCTCCAGCCCATCTCCCGATACCAGTGGTAACCGCGAGGTTTATTCAGCCTTCGCCGAAGCTTTGGTGCCACTGGTTTCTGAAGACATGGATATTCCGCTGATCAATTCGCTGGAACTGCAATTGGCAGCCCGGTTCGAGGAGTTTTCAGACTCGTCGAGCGCATTTGTCCCGCGCGCTGCGCTGGCATGGCGGCCGTTTGAAGATCTGTTGTTCCGCGGTGCATGGTCGCAAGGCTTCCGCGCACCAAACCTGATCCAGATCAACGATCTGGGCACGACGCGTTCCAACTCAGTCGTGCAAGCGGTTGAGTGTGTTGCCGAAATCATCAAGGGTGACGAGGACGACGTGCCAGATTGCGGCACGAGAGGAACGATTGATTTCCGGACCGGGGCGAGCAATCTGGATCCCGAGGATACAGAAAGCATCAACTTTGGTGTTGTTTTGACGCCTAGCTTCATCCCCGGCCTGACATTGACGGCTGACTATTGGCAAGTTGAGCAAGAAGGCATCATCGGCATCTTTGGCAATCGCAACGCGCTGTTGCTCGATCTGCTGCTGCGACTTCAGGGTAGTTCCAACCCCAATGTGGTCCGCGATGCACCCGATCAAGATCAATTGGACCTATATGCTGGAACCGGGATCAATCCGGCTGGTGATATCCAGCAGATCCTGAACCCCTATCGCAATCTGGATGGACGCAAGTCTGAAGGTCTGGATTTCAGCGTGCTGTATGAATTCCCCACCAGCTTTGGTGATTTCGACATCCAACTTAATGCGGCAAGGCTGATTGGATTTGAGCAAAATGCTGGCGCTGACGCCGATCTCTTGTTCACCGACCTGCAACCTGCGCTGGCAGCGATTCCTGAATTGTCCGTCAGTGATGTTGCGGCATTGGCGCCGTTTGGGTTTGGCGAACTGATCGAAATTGATGGCCGTCCCAAATGGCGTGCATCGGGATCTATCGCTTGGGAAAGTGGACCGGTTCGCGTGAACTTCTTCGGTCGGTATGTTGGACAAGTTTTCGATCCAGGCGCTCAGCAAGATGATACGGCTGAATTTTTCCGAGTGGACGATTGGTTCACGCTCAACTTTGGTATCAGCTATAAGATCGAAAATGACACGGCGCTGGATGGAACCCGTTTGCGCTTTGGCGTGAACAACATCCTGAACGAGGCTCCACCGCTCGCGGATGAAAGCTTTGGCTTCTACGGCAGCCTGCACAGCGGCCGTGGACGGCAGTTCTCGATTGATCTGCGCAAAGACTTTTGACCTTACGAAGGGCCACGGTGGAAACATCGCGGCCCTTTTTCCTTCTGATGATGCAAGGGGATCGTGACCGATGCGCATGCATACGATAATTGTCGTCCTGACGGCGGCTTTGGCGTTTGTTTCAACGCCTGCAGCGGCGGCGCACGATCCCGCGGTGCCTGCCACCGCGGCGGCTTCAGTTGCTGAATGCGCAACCGACAAGGCCCGGATTGACAAGGACTTTTCAACCGGTGCCTATTCTAACTGCAAAGCGACCACCAAGAATCACTTTAAGCTGACCATCGCGCCCGAGGATGAGGGCGAAATCAACTGCAGCGCGTGGTACGCATTTCGAATTGCTGCTCCTCGCAAAACCCGGATCAAAGTCGATCTTGACTACACCAGGTGTGGCCACCGTTACTGGCCAAAGACCAGTACGGATGGGGTGAACTGGAAATTCATGAATCCCAAGTATGTGACGATCGAGGGCGAGAGCGATGAACGCGCTGCAAGATTGACCCTCAGCGTCGGGAAAGAACCATTGTTTGTGGCCGCGCAAGAGATATTCCCTCCGTCGGTTTATGATGCCTGGCTGAGCGAGATGGACAAGGCGCCCTTTGCCTCGGTCGAATTGTTGGGCCGGTCTGCCCATGGTCGCGCAATCAAGCTGCTGACCATAGCAGAGGCGAGTAGTGCGCCGCGCGAAACAATTGTGCTGGTTGGCCGACAGCATCCGCCCGAGGTGACCGGTGCATTGGCTATGTTGCCATTTGTCGAAACCATCATGGGCGATAGCGAACTGGCTAAAGCGTATAGAGCGCGGTTTGAGACACTGGCGGTTCCGCTGCTCAATCCCGATGGCGTGGTTTATGGATATTGGCGCCACAACACCGGCGGGGTCGACCTCAACCGGGATTGGGGGCCTTTTACCCAACCAGAAACCGGTTTGATGCAAAATGTTCTGCAGTCGATCGACAAGGATCCTGAGCGCTCTTTGCGGGTTTTGATCGACTTTCACTCGACCAATAAAGATGTGTTCTACACCATCCCGGACGAGCTGCCGACCGATCCGGAGCTGTTCATCAAGACATGGTTGGGTTTCTATCAAACGCGTATGCCTGATTATGACGTCAACCGCGATGCGCGCCATGTGGTTGGGCGACCTATATCCAAGGCCCATGTCTACGATACTTATGGTGTGCCGGGCATTACATTCGAGATTGGCGACGAAACCGATCGCCAACTGATCAAGCGTATCGGGCGCGAATCCGCGATCGCAATGATGCAAACCATGTTGCAGACGCCGCTTCCACAGGCACCCAAAGCACGGGCAGCCAATGCGCAACCTTCTGGCGAGCAATGACGCTTCGCATGTTCGCAACCGTTTGTGTGGGTATGATAGCCGGACTTTCGGCCTGCCAAACAACGCCGCCGCCAGAGGCTGTCGATACGATAATCATCGGCGGCTGGCTGTATGATGGATCGCCATCATCAACCGGTGCTGTTGCCGATATCGTTCTGCGAAATGATGCAATTGTTTATGTTGGACCCGATGCGGCTCAACTCTATCGCGCCGACAGCGTGATCGATGCAAGTGGGCTGATCGTTGCGCCCGGATTTATTGATCCGCACACCCATGCAGGCTCTGACTTGGTTTCCAGCGATATCGAACGGCGCGCCAATCTGCCTTTCGCCTTTCAGGGGGTGACAACAGTTGTGGTGGGCAATGATGGCGGCGGCAAGCCCACCATTGCCGATCTTGCGCGTGACGCCCACGACAATGGCATCGGTACTAATGCGGCCTATCTGGTTGGATTTGGTCCGGTCAGGGAGGCGGTTCTGAATAAAGAGAACCGCGCGCCGTCCTCCAGCGAGTTGGAGGAAATGAGATCCATCACCCATGGCGCCATGTGCGAAGGTGCATGGGGCTTTTCTGCCGGGCTGTATTATGTCCCGCAAAGTTACTCTCAAACCGACGAAGTTATCGCCTTGGCCACCGTCGCTGGCAAGATGGGGGGCTATTACGACACCCATATGCGCGACGAGAGCACCTATAATGTCACCGTCACCGGCGCACTGGCTGAAACATTGGAGATCGGCCGAAAGGCTGGGCTTCCGGTCCACATCGCTCATATCAAAGCTCTGGGACCAGCTGTGTGGGGGCACAGCGCACAAATGATCGCGATGGTTGAGCAGGCGCGGGCAAGCGGGCTGCGCGTGACCGCCGACCAATATCCATGGGAAGCGTCGGGCACCCGCATTTCCAACGCGCTGGTCCCGCGCGATGCGCTTGAAGGCGGTCTGTCGACCTTACGCAACCGCTTGGCTGATCCCGCCCAGTTGCAGAGCATTCGGCAGGGTATGGCAGATGCGATCAAGCGGCGCGGCGGAGCGGATCGTTTGTTGATCACAGGACAGCTGGCCGGATCAAACGCTCCGGTTGGAAAAACACTTGCAGAATTGGGTGAGTTGACCGGCATGGCTTCCGTCGATGCCGCCATTGATGTGCTGCGCAGAGGAGATGCAAGGCTGGCATCGTTCAATATGAATCTGGCCGATATTGCTGCCTTTGCCAAGCAAGAATGGGTTGTCACAGGATCGGACGGATCAAATGGCCACCCGCGCAAATATGGTAGTTTTCCCAAGGCCTATCGCGACCTTGTACAGGGTGGTGGCGAGATGAGCCTTGCCCGCTTCATCAATCGATCCAGCGGAATGACGGCCGATATTATTGGATTGCCCGGGCGCGGCTATTTGCGGTCTGGCTATCACGCCGATGTGCTGGTGTTTGATCCAGCCAAATTTGCCCCCAATGCCGATTATTCTGTCCCACGCGAGCTATCGACCGGGGTGGTCCATTTATTTGTGAATGGTGTGCCGGTGATCACTAACGGGACACACACTGGCGAACTGCCAGGCAAACCGCTGCTGAAGGAAACGCAATGCTAAGAGCCTGGTTCAAAATAAAATTGTGGCAGCGCGTCTTGGGTGCTCTGGTTTTGGGCGTTCTTGCCGGGCTTTATCTGGGCGAAGCAGCGGAAAGCATTCGCTGGATCGGCGATCTGTTCATTCGCGCCATCCGGATGCTGATTGTACCGTTGATCTTCTTCTCGCTGGTGTCGGGGATCGCGGCTCTGGGTGATCTCAAGAAGTTGGGCAGTGTGGGCGGCAAGGCCTTGGGACTGTTCCTGTTCACCGCGCTGGCGTCGATCACGCTGGGTCTTACCATGGGCACTATATTTGAACCGGGTGTGGGGCTGGATATCGCTTTGGACGCAGGTGTAGATATTATTCAACCGCCAGAGCTGAGTTGGACCGAGCGTCTGCTTGCGCTCATTCCGGAAAATCCTGTGATGACCATGGCCGAGGGGCAGATATTGCCGCTGATCATCTTTGCTATGTTGTTCGGTATATCCTTGCTGATGGCGGGTGAAGAAGCTGCGCCGGTTGTGAAAATTGTCGATGCCGGTGCAGCCGTGATGCAGCAGATGACCATGATAGTTATGGAGCTGACTCCGTTTGGTGTTTTCGCATTGATGGCATGGGTGACGGGCACATTCGGGTTCGAAGCATTGGCTCCTTTGGCGACGATGGTCGCGCTCAATTACGCTGGGTGTTTCATCATTATTTTGGTGGTCTATCCCTTGATCCTGCGCACGATCGCAAAGCTGCCGGTGGTGGATTTCTACCGAGGTATTTTTGATGCGCAGGCGGTAGCGTTTTCAACCGCTTCATCCAATGCCGCATTGCCTGTCACCCTGCGCTGTGTTCAGCGTAACTTGGGCGTGTCGCGTTCGGTCTCTAGTTTTGTGATCGCGCTGGGCGCGACCATCAATATGAACGGAACGGCGATGTATCTGGGCTTGGTCGCGGTGTTCGGCGCGCAGTTGTTCGGCATCGAATTGACTATGACATCCTATTTGATGATCGCCCTGACCGCGACGCTTGGCGCGGTCGGGGCGGCCGGGATCCCAGGTTCTGGCTTGATTATGATGGGACTGGTGCTCAGCGCCATAGGTGTGCCGCTGGAAACCATCGCCTTTGTCGCTGGCATCAACCACATCATGGATATGATGCGCACGATGACCAATGTTACCGGAGATGCCACCATTGCTGTTGCAGTTGGCCGGATGGCGGGTGAAATTGACGTCGAGGAATATGAATCCGCCGACGATATCTAGGGCTTAGTCGTCCAGCAGGTCAGCCAATCGCTCGGCCGACCCCATCGCCAATGTCCAGCCCAACGCTCCGTGCCCGGTGTTGATCGCAATCGTCCGGCTGGCTCGGCGAATGATCGGCTGGGAATGGGGAGTTGCTGGACGAAGCCCAGACCAAAAATGGCTTGTCTGCGCATAATCGCCTGCATCGGGCAGGCATTCGCGCGCGGCATTGATCAACCACTCGATCCGCGCTGGATCAATTGTGCGCGTGCGATTGCCCAGTTCTGCAATCCCGGCGACGCGCATACGATCACCTAGACGGGTAAACACCAGTCGCCGCTTGCCATCGGTCACTGACAGGTCCGGTGATCCATCTGTCAATGGCATCTCGAACGAATAGCCTTTCATCGGCTGAACCGGGACGCGATGGCCCAAGGGAGCAAGCAATCGGTTGCTGTCATTGGCACCGGCCACCAGCGCAAGGTCCGCGGTTAAAACGTCGCCATTGGCCAGCGATACTTGCGCCTCTCCGCCAGCTTCATGGATGGTGTTGACCTCGCAATCGAACCAGGTTTCAACCGCATAATCACGGGTCAGAATATCGGTCAGCTCGCGGCAAAACAGATAGGGGTCACCGACTACTTCTGAAGGTGTAGAGATGGCCCCGATCACATCGCTGTCCAGGCCGGTCAGCGCCGGATCAAGCGAGGCCAGATCAGGCCTCTCCACAATATGCTGCTTGCACCCAGCGGTGCTTTTCAGCTGCTGCAGTGCCTTGGCTTGGCGGCAATCCTTGTCTGAATACAGCAGATGTATCTTGCCCGCCACGCGATGGTCGAATTGGAGGCTGTGCCGATCGCACAAGCGGTCCATCGTTCGGCGCGATTGGGCAGCCAAGTCTAGAACTGCAAGCGTGTTTTGCCGAAACTTCCAGCCGGAACAATTTAGCGCAAATGACACCAGCCAGCGCACATAATCTGGCCGAGCGGATAGGCGAAACGACACACCGCCGTTGCCCAACAACAATTGGGGCAGGGAAGCGAGTATGGCCGGGCTGCCCAAGGCATCGGTATAGCAATAGCTAAGCTGGGCCCCGTTGGCGTGGCTGGTCTCCATCGCCGGGCCGGAGGCCCGATCCACCAGCGTCACGCGCCAACCCCGGCTCGCCAGAGTATAGGCCGAGCTTAGGCCAATTACGCCCGCCCCAATAATGATCGCGCTCCGCACCAAATCATCGCCCCCAAATATCCGGTCGATGATGACAGTGCCGTGCGCAACCCATTGGCACCATGAGCGATTGACGCGGCGACCATAAATGCGGTCTATGGGCACACTAAGGGGACGACATGTCATCGAAGTCAGGAAAATGCGTATTAGCCGCCGGTATGCTTGCGATTGCGATGGCGGCCACACAAGCCAAGGCGCAGGAATGCAGCGTCCGGCCGGTGCAGAAATTGTTCCAATATGAAGGGCAGACGCAGATCATTCTCGACGTGGAAGCGGCCATGGCGCGCGCGCAGGCCATCAACGGGGTTATTCCTCAAGAGGCTGCCCAAGACATTACCGCCAAGGCACAAGTCGCCTTGGTGCCACAAGGTGAATTTGATGCCGCATACGACATTGTCGGCCATCGCATGGTCGCTTTGTTAACTGTGTGGCGAGACAGTCTAGGCGATGCTGGCGACCAATATGTCCACTATGGCGCGACCACGGTCGACATCTATGGCACCACCACCATCCTCCAGATCGACCGCTCGCTGCAAGCGCTCGACACGTGCATGGCCAAGACCATTGATACGATGGCGATGCTGGCACAAGCGCATATCGATACGCCGATGATTGGCCGCACCTTGGGGCAGCATGCGCAGCCGATTACCTTTGGCAAGAAGGTCAGTACGTGGATTGGCGAGTATTCCCGACACAAAGAACGGTTGGCCCAGTTGCGCCAGCGCGTGAGGCAGTCGGCATCGCTGAAAGGACCCGTGGGCAATTATTCGGGGCTGGGCGACCAGGCCATTTTGGTCGAGCAAAGCTTTGCCGAACAGCTGGGTCTGGATGCGCCCAATCCGGCCGACTGGAGCGGAACGCGCGATGTCATTGCCGAATATGGCATGATCTTGGGCCTGATTGCGCGGTCGCATCAACGTATCGGGCAAGAACTGTTCTTGCTGCAAAGCACCGATATTGCCGAACTGCGCGAGGCCTTGCCCGCTGGCGTGGTCGGGTCAAGCTCTATGCCGCACAAGCGCAATCCGCGCGCGCCCGAGCGCCTGGTTCACGCGGGCCGGACTATTCCACGCCTTGCAGAAGTGCTGGGCGATGATGTGGTCAATCTGTTCGAGCGGGACAACACCTCTCACCTTACGCCTGTGATCGAGGAGATTTCGGTTAGCTCAATCGACGCTGTGCGCAGGCTCAACAATCTGCTCAGCGGGCTGGAGGTGGATACTCAGCAAATGCGCGCTAACATCGATCGCGCCCGCGGTTTCGCATTGTCGCAGCGCGTTGCCCTGGCTCTGGCGGACCATATGCCGCGCGGTGACGCGGAGAAGCTGACCAAGGATATCATTGCGCAAGCCGTCAAATCCGACATGAATTTTCTCGACGCCTTGCTGGCCCACCCGCAGGTCACAGCACGTTTTGATCGGCACGATCTGACCCGCCTGCTGGACCCGACGACATTCGATGCTCCCGCGATTGAGCAGGTGGAGCAGATCATCGCTGATCAGCAGTGAATGGCAACCCAATTACGCATGGCCTTGGGGTCAGGTAGCATGATCTTGCCGTAGCCGATCTCGACCAGCCCCAGCTCGGCCAATTGTTTTAGCGCGGTGCTGAGCGATTGACGCGAAACCCCCAACGTAAAGGCCAGATCGGATTGGCGGCATTCAAACACATCATCGACGCCCGATATTTGCAACATGGTCAGTAGGATCTTGGCCGTGCGATCCCGCATGGACAGGCGCCGCATGGCATCCATCATCTCCAGTAATAGATGCGTGCGGGTCAGCGTGGCAGAGAGCAAGGCCCGCGATATGTCCGGCTCACGCTCGTAGAGAGCGGTGAAGCGGGTGGCCGAGAGCTGGTAAATCTGGGTCTTGTTAGCGGCCGTAATATCATGCGTGCGCGGCAGACCGGCGAACAGGGTGAATTCGCCAAAGGTTTGCCCCGGCCCCAAAATGGACGTCATCACAAACGATCCATCCGCGCCATAAATGCCGACATGGACAGCGCCCGATTTCACGATTGAGATCCCCGGCTTCGCGTCTCCACGATTGTGGACTAGCTGGCCGGCATCATAGGTGACAAGGTTTGCTGCATCATGGATGTCTTTGACACAATGATCGGGCAGCATGCTCATGAATGCGGGCGAGCCGGTGGTGATGAGATCCAACATAATTTCTGAAATGTAAATTATTGGACATTCTATCGCAAGTCAGAGTGCTATTTGATCGGTCATTGGTGCCGTTACCGGACCGCACAAAGACAGCATTCCTAGGGGAAACACTATGAAGACCGAGATGATTGTCATCATCGCCATTCTGATGGGCTTCGTCCTGCTTGAGATCATTTTCACTAACTTTTTCAAGAAGAAGGGTCAGAAGCCTTCGGACGGGATCGTGGAGATTATCAGCACGCTGACCCTGTCGCTTTTCACCCAGCCATTGGTTTTGGCGAGCGGATTCGCAGTGGCGGCATTTGTCGCCCCTGATTACGCCGATGTTCTGAAAAGCTGGCCGTTTTTGGCTGTGTTCGGTCTGTTTTTGATCTTTGATGATCTGACCCAATATGGTTGGCACCGCCTGTCGCACACGCTGCCGTGGCTGTATAATTTGCACCGCCCGCACCACAATGCAGAATATCTTTCGGTCCGGATCGTCTACCGCAACAATCTGTTTTACTATCTGCTGATGCCCGGCCTGTGGTTGTCAGGTGCGCTGATCTATCTGGGTGGTGGCTGGGTTTATGCCGTTTATATCGTGATCAAGATGACGGTGATTTTCGGCGCTCATTCGGATGTGCGCTGGGACGAACCGCTGTACAAAATCAAATGGCTGTCGCCGGTCATGTGGGTGGTAGAACGCACCATCTCTACTCCGGCCACGCACAGCGCTCACCATGGCAAACACGCCGCTGACGGTGTGACAAATTACAAAGGCAATTATGGCAATCTGCTGTTCTTCTGGGACGTTCTGTTCGGCACGGCCAAGATCACGCGCCGCTATCCCGAGGAGATGGGGGTCGAGAATTTGCCCGAGACCAGCATCGCAGAACAATTGATTTGGCCTCTGGCCCATGCGCCAAAACCCAAGCAGGCTGCGGCGGGCGAATAATGAGATTGGTTGGCGGCTAGCACGCCGAGGTAGGGAGCGCGCGTTCCAACCGCATTCCTACTTTGCCTTGCTTTGCCTCAATGCCTTGCAAGATCCGGTGGCGATCAGAGTGTCAGCCCGCCATCAGCCACAATTGTGTGCCCTTGCACATAGGCAGCCAAGGGCGAGGCAAGGAACATCGCCACGCCCGCCATCTCCTCAGGCGAGCCGAACCGGTGGACCGGAATGGATTGCAGGCTGGCCTTTGCGCGCTGTTCGTTCTGCGTCGTCACCGTGGTCAGTTTGGTCGGCACCAGTCCCGGAGCAAGGCCATTGACCCGGATTCCGTCCCGCGCCCATGCCTGACCTAGCGTTTTGGTAAGGCTGATTGCACCTGCTTTGGAGGCGGCATAGGCCGGGTTGCCAATGTTCGCCTTCAGGCCGGCCACCGAGCTGACGATCACGATCGAGCCCTTGGCTGCGCTCAACATCGGTTTGAATTTGGTCGCGGTGTGCATGACCGAATTGATGTTGATGTCCATCACATCATCCCAGCCTTCTTTGGCAAATTCGGCTTGTTTGTAGCGCACGAAGCCTTGCGATTGGACCAGCACGTCCAGCGTGTCGAAAGGCGGCGTATAGGCGGTTAGCTCGTCAAAATTGGCCACATCAACCTTGGCATAGTGCAGCCCCTCCAATTCGGAGCCCTCGATCCCCGCGTAATCCTCAGCCGATGCGCGAGTACCCCACACATGCACCTCGGCACCGCGTTGGCGAAACCCATGGGCGATACCATTGCCGATCCCGCTGGAGCCGCCGACCACCAGCACTCGTTTTCCCGCAAAATTCAGATCGTCCATTGCTCGCCTCTCGTTCAACTTTCCCGCCTTGTTTGCGCATCTTTGGCGGCAGTCGTCAAACCCTTGGGTGATGCGAATTGGCTGTGGAAGCATGGACAATAAATTTGCAGGCGGTGGCTAGCGATCTGCGATAATGCGGACTATCGCTTGGCCAATGGGTAATGACCCGGCGTCAGGCAATATGTTGGATAGGATAAAGTATGAAAACACGCGCAGCTGTTGCTTTTGAAGCGGGCAAACCGCTCGAGATCGTCGAAGTTGATCTGGAGGGCCCCAAGGCCGGCGAAGTCCTGGTCGAGATCATGGCGACAGGCGTGTGCCATACCGACGAATTCACCCTTTCTGGTGCCGATCCAGAGGGGGCTTTTCCCGCCATTCTCGGCCACGAAGGGGCGGGGGTCGTGCGAGAGATTGGCCCGGGGGTGACCGATTTGGAAGTGGGTGATCACGTTATCCCGCTCTACACTGCCGAGTGTCGGACCTGCGAATATTGTCTCAATCCCAAGACCAATTTGTGCCAGCGGGTCCGATCGACCCAAGGGCAGGGCGTGATGCCTGACGGGACCTCCCGCTTTTCCTATAAGGGGGAGAAAATCCTCCACTATATGGGCACCTCGACCTTCTCGAACTTCACTGTCCTGCCTGAAATTTCGCTCGCGACGATCCGCAAGGACGCGCCGTTCGACAAGGTTTGCTATATCGGTTGCGGCGTAACCACGGGCATTGGCGCTGTGATGTTCACCGCCAAGGTTGAGCCCAATTCAACCGCGGTCGTGTTTGGGCTGGGCGGTATTGGTTTGAATGTCATTCAGGGTTTGAAACTGGTCGGCGCCAAGCAGATCATCGGGGTGGATACAAACCCCGCCAAACAAGCGATGGCACGGCAATTCGGGATGACGGATTTCGTCAATCCCAACGAAGTGAAGGGTGATCTGGTCGGCCATCTGGTCGAACTGACGGGCGGGGGCGCGGATTACTCGTTCGAGTGCATCGGCAATGTGAATGTGATGCGTGCGGCATTGGAATGTTGCCATAAAGGTTGGGGCGAGAGTGTGATCATCGGCGTGGCTCCTGCAGGTGCGGAGATCCAGACGCGACCGTTTCAGCTGGTAACGGGCAGGGTGTGGCGCGGGTCAGCCTTTGGCGGCGCGCGCGGCAGGACCGACGTGCCCGGTATCGTGGACATGTATATGGAAGGGCGTATCGATATCGACAGCCTGATCACGCACACCATGCCGCTGGAAGACATCAATAAAGCTTTTGACCTGATGCATTCGGGCGAGAGTATCCGCAGCGTTGTGCAGTTCTAGCGCAACACCCGCTGACCGATCGGCTCTGGCTGCAATCAGAAGCGGACTTTACCGGTGATCCTGACCGTGCGGCCAACGCCAGGGATAACCGCGACCTCTTCGTACACGCCCTGAAGCGGCTGGAAATAGTCCTGATCGAACAGGTTTTCGACCGTTGCTGTCAGGCTGTAGCGGCCAAATTCAGCAAAGGCAGCGGCGCGCACAATGCTGTAACCGGGCAATTCAACCGAGGTGACGGTTTGTCCGCTTGTCTGTGACACATATGTCAGGCCGAGCGTGCTGCCGAGTGTGATGCCGGGGCCAAACTCGTCGGACGTATAGGTGGCAAATGCGGACAAAACCGTTTCAGGAATGACCGAGCGTTCATAGCCATCTTGCAGTTCGGGCAAGCAGCTGGCGTTCAAGGCAGAGAACAACCCGCCATAGCCCTGGACGTTGGAGATGGTCGCGCCAAATGCGTTGACGGTCGGGTGCTCTGGCGAGATCACCAGGAACGCGCCATTGCCCGACCCGCATTCGCCAACAGGCGCGATATCAAATTGCTGGAAGGTCGCCGCGCCGGTCAGGGTAAAATTGTCGTTCACCAGATATCGGATCTCGGCTTCGATCCCTTTGGAGCTTTCCTGGTCCACATTCTGGAAGGAATCGATCAAAGTGCGATCCTGCTCGTAATAAGCAATCGAGCCGTTGAGCGTCCGGTTGAGCAGTTCGAACTTAACGCCCAATTCCATCAATTGTGAATCGAACAAGAATTGCTCGGCAGAAGCTGGCCCGGGTGAGATGCCGCCATTGGAATTGTACAGCGGCTCCGAGCCCTTGGCAAAAGTGATATAGGGTACGATGCCCGCTTGCGAACGCCAGCTGAGGCTGGCCGAGTAAGAGAAATCACCCTCTGTTGCTTCTCCCGAAGTAGGCGCGCCAAAGGTGGTCACACCGGCATCGGACGATTCCACATCATAATGATCATAGCGGCCGCCCAGCAGCAGGCTCAGCTCGCCCAGCTGCAAATCCACCAACATGGCGATGCCTGTATCGGACCATTGGGAATCAAAGTCAGAATCCCACGCAATGGTCGTATCCGTCAGCGGCGTGGCAAAGATGTCATTGGGCGTAGCGCCAATGCTTAAATCGCGCCGGTCGAGCACCAGATAGCCCGAGAGAAATTGCTCTCTCAACCGCGAGTTGTACTTACGATGAGAGGCGCTGAGGTGAACATCGCTGAATAGATTATCGCTCAGCTGAAACTGCGTGGTGTAAGACCCGCGCAATTCGAACACATCCATTTCATGGACGGCGGCAAAGCCATAGGTCTGGTTCAGCTGGCCATCGACTTCGTCATAAAAGACCTGGAATTTTGCCTGACTGCCGTCGCTGAACTGTTTGACGATATCACCATACAGCGTGATCGATTCTGAGTCAGCAATATCGCGGTCCGACAAGAACACATCGCGCGGATCCAGCTGGGTGGTTCCAACGCCGCTGTCCAGCGCATAGGCATCGGGAAAACCAAACACGCCAAAATCCACAAAGGTGCGGATGTTCGACGCGCCAAAGAATGTTCCGACAACCGCGTCCACTTCGCCCAAGTTCAGCTGACCATCGCCATTGGTGTCGGTCAGATCAGTATCGACGCCAGTGATATAGGCACCATTGTCGATCAGATCCTGGGTTACGCGGTTCCAACCGGGCGTTTGCAGATAGCCGCTGCTGTCAAAGTACATGCCGCCAAATTGGACGCTCCAGCCCCCGCCAAGATCTTGATTGATATCGGCCTGAAACAAGGTGTGTTCTGGATTGCGCCCGCGATAGTAGCTGCCCGAATCCTCAATTTCGCCATACAAAGAGATGCCGCCTTTGCGACCACCAAGAGAAACAGGGACCTGAATCTCGCCGGTCAGGTTGAATTTGTCATAGGACCCTGCGGTCACGCTCAACGCGCCTTCGACAGTGTCGAAATTGCGCTGGTCAGAGGCCTTGGCTGCCTTTGGATGGAAGTTCAAAAATCCGCCAACCCGGCCTGCACCATAGATGACCGGCGGAGCGCCGCGCACCACTTCAACCCGTTCGGCTGCACCAATTGGGGTGGGGAACAGGCCATTGTTCAACGTGCGCTTAAAGCCGCGAAAATAGGTTTCCGAAATGCTGCCACGGCTGGAGATCGAACCGGGTACGCCAAAAAAGCTTCCGCCGAAGGTTCCGGGTGTGGTTGTGATGAAATCATCAATATCTTCAATCAAATACCGCTCAATGGTGACATCACTTATCACACTGATCGCTCGCGGGGTTTCGACCACAGAGCGATCAAATCCAAGCACGGTGTCGGTTGGCCGGGTTTCCAACAGTCCGACCCTGTCCGCGGTTACGACAATCGTATCAGGGTCCACGGAAGCTGGTTGATCCGCGGTCTGTTCTGGACCGGTCTCTGCATTGTCCTGGGCCAAAGCGAGCCCGTGTACGGACGCCGTTGCAAGCAGCATCGCTGAAAATTTCAATCCGGTAGATAGTCTCTGCATTGCGACCCCTGCGGCTGGGACCGGGCCATGACCGATCCATACCGATATTTTTTGTTGTTTTGGATTAATCGGCGCTGATCTCAAGTCCCCTTGGGGGCGCAAACATCCAAGTTTCAGTCTCGAATTAGGATCGAATTTTGCTCACACAAGCCCCAAAATTGATGGGGCTCAAATGACTTGGCGAAGGTTCCGTTACGGAACATCTGCCAATATTCCTGAGCGTTGTAGAGTTAGGCGGCGTCGCGGATAGAGGGACGGACAGGCTTTTTCATGGTCAAGCTCAGCAAAAAGACAATAAACATCAGCCCGCTGGCAATCATGAACACCTCGGTAAATCCGCCAATCCGATCCGCCATGCCGCCGGCCATAACCGGACCGACCATGGCCAGCGTTGTGACCAGATTTTGGAAGCCCAGGATCATCGGATTGTTTCTCGCGCCGAAATATTCCAGCAATAGGATCGAGCTGGCAAAGGTTACGATGCCAAAGCAAATCCCATCGCCAATCGCAAAGATCAGGATCAAGGGATAGCTGTCTGCAATGGACAGGGCGAACATGCCGATGACGCCCGATACCAAGCCGAAGCAGAACATCAGCTTGGCCCCGACCCGGTCAATGATCAGCCCTCCACCAATCCGCGATGCAGCGTTGAACAGGGCATGCATGCTGAGCGCGCTGGCCGCAATCGTCGCCGAAACACCCAGATTTTGCAGATGGGTCACTTGCCAGGTGTTCATCGTCAATGTGCCTAGCAAGGTAATCGTCACCGCCAATGTGATGACATGATATTGGTAATTGCGCAGCACTTCGCCAAAGGTCCAGTTCTGGCTTTCATCCTCTAACATAGCGGCTTCATTGTGCGGTTCTGGCTTCGGTTCGGCCCTGAGGGCAGCGGCAACAGCCAGAACAAGCGACAGGCCACCAGTTATTGCGGCCATTGCCTGCCAATAGAATCGCCACGACATGTCGGCGCTCAGCACATAATTGGCGATCAAGGGCGCGCATACGCTGCCCAAGGCACCAAATGTGAAGAAGACGCCAATCGCCAAAGATCGCTTCTCGCTGAACCAACTGCTCATGATTGTAACCGCTGGCACCGCACCCGTCAGACTATAGCCAAGCCCGACCAAGCCGGCCCCGCACAGGTAAATCGCGACCGACTGCGTGATCGACAGGATGAAAAAGCCAGACGCCAGCATGATCCCACCAACCAGATAGGGGGCCTTGATCCCGAACCATTTGATAATGGTCGCAGGAAATGTGCTGGAAAGACCTGTAAACAGCGCAAGCACTGTGAAACCAAGGCCAGCCTCGGTCCAGCTCCACTGCAATTCCCCGACCATGGCAGGCAGCAACACACCCAGCGACGAGAATGTCCCGCCGGTGGTCACAAAGAACACCAGGCTGACTAATCCCAGCAACAACCAGCGTCCCGTTTCGGCTGAGGGAAGAGCTTTGATCCGGTCCGGCACGTGATCCGTCGATTGTTGCATTGGGTAACTGACCCTTTCGGCGGTCGGCTTTGGCGTGGCTTCTAACTTTACTTAATTGAGTTCGGCAAGCTTGATGGTCCAGTCGCGCAGGCCACTGGACCGTGGTAAGTTCGCGTTGGAGTATTGTGCCGCTGGTGGCAATGCCAGATGTGCCAGTAAGGATGGGTGCCCGGGCGACCTAGCGCGCCAGAATTCCGTCAAGCCTCAGCATAGCGAGCGGCTGTGTTTGCGGTACCACTTGGTAGATTTGCGGTGGCTCGTTTTGGTTCTGATTGGTCTGGCCCAGCATCGGTGGCGGGGCCCAGGAATGGCTGACGCTCTTGACCGGATTGCTGTCCAGCGCTTGGGCGTCGAATGTTTCGACCAGGCGCTGCTCGCCGTTTTCGTCGCGCCAAGTTAGGGTGAGGATGGTGAAGCGCGGCCGCACATAATGGGTGAAATCGATAACGCCTGAACATTCCGACGATTTGCATGAAACCGAACGGGTGCCGCCTTCGCCGGAATAGATGATGGTCACCGTCGGCTCGTGCGGGTCTGCGCCCGATTTCAGGCACACAGTTACGCTCAGGCCAAAATCATCCTCGACGTCGCCAGCGAAGACTAGCTCTTCGCCAGCCTCGCAATCGATCGCATTGCCCAGCGTGGTAGAGGCTTCAGCGGCAGGTGTGGCAGGGGCGCAAGCCATCGCCAATGCAGCGATGCATACCAAGTTGATGATCCGTTTCAGCGAAGTGATGTGGGTTTGCATAGGTCGCATAGCTGGCTCCTTTCGCACAGGAATGGAGCCCATAAGGCGCAATTGCCATGGGGCTGAAACCCCAATGCGATCAGCTGCTATCGCCTTTGGGAATGCGGATTGTGATGCAGGTGCCTTTGTCGGGGGATGATTGCATCGACAGGCTGTGGCCCGGCCGTCCGCCAAAGCGGTTGACCAGATGCAGACCAAGTCCGTGACCATCGCTGCCATCCCCTTTGGCATAGGCACTGGTCGCTTCGGCGAGCTGATCCTCGCTCATGCCAACACCATTATCGATCACCCGCAGCAGAATATGGTCGTGGCGGCTTTGCGTGCCGATCAACAGCTTGCTGGCATGCCCATGCTTGAGCGCGTTGGAGATCAGATTGCTGACCGCGCGCATCAGCTCAATGGGTTCGGTGCGCACGATGGATTGCGATGGCAGAACCGTCATATGCGTGCCTTTGCTCTCGGCCTCTGCACGGAACATGGCCTCGCAATTGGCTAGAACAGCCGAGATGGGGAAGTCCTCAACGCCGCTGTCGGGTTGTTCGCCCGCCATCAAATGATCGGCGGATTCAGGCTTGCTGTGGCTCAGGCCAGCATCTGTAACCCCTTCGATATAGGTCAAGGCGGCTTGCAAATTGGCGGCAGCCTCGGGGTCACGCGCGGATATCTCTGCCAGTTCTTGACGCAAGGATATCAAGGGTTGCTGCAAGTCATGCGAGGTAGAGGCCAGTTTGGCGCGCAGGCCATCGGCGCGGTTGCGCGCTTGATCGTATCGATCGCGACTTTCCCGAAGGTTTTCGGCCAATCTCAGCTTTTCATTACTGCTGGAAACTTCCGCCTGCAGCGACCGGTTCAGCTCTTTCTGGATGGCCAACATTCTGACCAGAATGGCGACCAGAAATGCCAGACTTTCGAACAGGACGGTTGCGTGGAAATAGTCCAGCGCGACGGTCATCGGAAATTTGCCGGGTGACAACAAGACTGCGGCGATGGTCGCAACAGTAAACAGAATAGCGAGCGAACCGAGCAGAAAGGGAAGGGCGCCCAGCACCTTATCCCTCCACGCCAGAATGGCGGTGGTGAAATAGGCAAAGGCAACGAATGGAACGAGCACGAACACGCTCCAGCGCACGGCATCGGATTGCCACCAGATCGCGCTGGCCACGGCGGCAAGGCCCAAGACCAGTTGCAAGGCCGTGACCGCGCGGTTGGCTGTGGGTCGGTTCGTCCGCAGGCCGGCGAACAATCTGGCGAATTGCAGCACCGCAATCATCATGCCGCATAGCAGCAGCAGATTGGCGAGTTCATAGGCGCCCATCGATCCAGGCCAGACAAAGCGGTGAAGATAGCCCTCGTTATTGGCCACAAACAGCGCGCTCAGACCGACATAGGAGGCAAAGGCGATAACCAGCGGCCAACCGACCAGTCGGCCCATAATCAGGGCGATGATGATCAAGGACAGCATCGCGCCATTGATCAACCAATTGGTTCGCGCCTCTTGCATATGGGCGGTGCGCATGCGTTCTGGCGTGGCAAAAGTGACCGGCATCCAGCTGCCGGTGGAGGATCGCATCCCGATCAAAATGTCGGCGCTCTCGCCTGCTTCCATCCATAGCGGAGCAACCAGATACTGGCTGACCACGGGACGCTCTGAGAAATGGGTGGTGCTGTCGACGTTCAACAGCGTTTGCGGCGGCTGGTCACCGGCCAGTTTTTGGACCAGCAATTCATCGACAAAGGGGCGCTGGATGTCGACCATCCATTCGCCTGGTCGACCGCTGTCATTGCGCACCCGCATCAGCAGCCAAATGGCTCCATCCCGGTCTCCAAAATCGACCCAAGGGCTGCGCAGAGCCTCGAATTCACCGCGTCTGTCCAAAGCCGCCTGAGGGTCGAGCAGCGCATCAAATTGCGACATGTCGATGATGAGATAACGAAGATCTGCAAAAGGCTGAGAATGGTTGTTGCCGACCGGAAGCGATACGGCTGCCAGATCGCTTAACCGATCGCTTTGTCCATCGCTTTGCGCCGCCAAGGGCGCGCCACATGCTGCAAACAATGCGAGCATGCCAGCAAATAACCGCCACAATGCGGCCCGGAATTGTGGGGCAGTTCGCTTGATCATGGCAAGTGGGTAGGCCAGAGCCGGATCGATCAACATGGGGCAGATACCCCATCGGTTTGGGCGCTCTGGTTTGGCTGCAAGAATCATAGCTGGCGATGTTCGTCCAGCAATCCCTCTCGCAAGGCATAGGTCAGCAGGGCAGAAACCGAATTGACGCCCAATTTCGCCATCAGGCTGGCGCGGTGTTTTTCAACCGTTTTTGGGCTGATGAACAGTTTCTCTCCGATGGCCACGTTTTGATGGCCCGCCGCCAACAGAGCCAGCACCTCGCGCTCGCGGTCGGTCAAGGGCTCTCGTTCGGGCTCGGCCTCCAGCTTGTCCGCCACCGCTTGGGAGACAAATTTGCCGCCCGCAATCACCTGTGAAAAGCCGGTTTTCATCTCTTCGGGATCGGCGCTTTTCAAGAACAGCCCATCGACACCGGCTGACAGCCAATCGGCCAACATGGATGTGCCGGTGAAACCCGTCACCACGATTATGCGTGTGTCTGGCGACCACCGCCGCGCCTCGCCATAAACCTGAACTCCGCGAGCAAGCGGCATGGCGGCATCCAGCAACAGAAGGTCCGGCAAATGTTGTTTGACCAGCGCAATGGTCTCCAGCCCGTTTTCGGCCTGCGCCACCACCTCTACATCGCCAAGTTCGTCCAGAATGGCCGCAAGCGAATTGCGCACGATGGCATGATCGTCGGCGATGATTGCGCGGGTAGAAGCCATTATTGTGCCATTATCCCTGAAAATAGCTGCTTAGACACTGTCTTAAATCGGTTTCTTGTCCGCTTGCAAATCCGCGCTTTTGGTAAATTGGGCATCAACCCAATGTCATAGGCATTTTGATGGGTGATCGGCCCCATTACCCTACTCAAAATTGCAGGCCAGAATGCTCCGCACAATGCCCGCAAAAATGCAGGTCAAGGAGAGAGCATAATGAACGCATTCCTCGCGAAATCGACCGTAATGGCAGCTGCCATCGGACTCGCCATGCAAGCCAGCGCGGCGCAAGCAAGAGTGTCATTCATTTGCCCAACCTATGATCGCGCTTCGCAAACCCTTTCCGTGAGAATTGGCACCGGCTGCATGAGCACCTCGTCAAGGATGAGGGACCAGAATTTGCAATTGGCCGTTGATCAACATCGGGCGATGATCAGTATCAGCGGTGGGATTACGTTCCACAGAAACGAAAATCGCATCGGGACGGCCGATTGCATGGGCGCCCAGAACTTCACCCTAACCCAAAGCGGGGTCGAGCCGCGGCGGTACACCATCGCCTATCGCGACAATGTGTCTGCGACATATGACCTGCTGACGGAGACAAAAGCTGCAGATGAATGCTTGTGGACCCGCAGAACCAAGCGCGGCCCGCTCACAGACAGCATTCAGGCGGCACAATTCAACGAATGGAATTTTGATGGTGACGGGACATGGCGCGAATGGTCCGGTGACAGCGTGATGGCTTTGCTAGAGCCCATTTTGGGCAATCACCCAGAAGGGATGGAGGGCAAGCCAGAAGTCTCAATCAGCCTAAAGAAAGCGCATTGGTTGCCGTCGATGACAAAGTTCCCTCGATTTGCCAGCGGCGAGTTTATAGCCGTGCGGATTGAGCGGCACGGTTTTCTGGATGATTCCGTTGCAGGCGACCGATATTTTGCCGCGGTCAAGCAGACTGATAATGGTTGGAAGGTTGATGCGCTGTGGCAGCAGAATATGTGCGCCAGAGGGACCTTCGCTGGCCAATGGACGCAAACGCCATGCCCGTAAGTTGCGCGTCATTTTGCCCACGCCTGCGCGGTGCCACGCGCGATGGGGGATCCACCCCATCGGCAGCCAACAATGGCTCGGTTATCTCTTGCAACATCATCAGGCAGCGGAACCTCAATCATTCCGGTTCGGCCTAACGAATTTTCTAAACGGCTTCGGTGCTCAGGCGCATTGGGCTGCACCGGACAAGGGGAATTGTTATGCGAAACACTTTCAAGAAATCGATTTTGGCCGCCATGTTGGTTGCTAGTCCAATCGCACTGGCAAGTCCTGCGCAGGCGCAGATGGCCGCGATGTTGCCCACCGCTGACAGCGTTGAGCCTGCGGCCGCAACCGATGCGGATGGCACCTATGTGGTCTCCACCATCAACAAGCGGATCACGATTGATCGCGGGCGCGCCTATGTGGTCGATCCATGGACCCATGCGCTGATTTTCCGAGTCAAGCGCGGTATGGTCACGTTGCAGAATTTTCGCCAGACCGGCCCCGACGAATTTGAGGCAGATGATCTGCCAATGATGGGCAAGGTGAAGTTTTTTCGCCAGCCCAATGGAACGTTGCAAGGCGTGGTCCAAGGGGCTTTTGGAGAGGCCAAATACGCTCTGGTGCCGGCCGATGCTTCGACCCTGCCGATCGACGATGGTGCTGGTCCAGGCCCCGGCGATGACGTTCCGGTCGGAGCTCCACCGCCGCCCGATCCAGTCGAGCGCGATCAAGTCTATCGCCTGCATGTGAGCGCGGGTGAGTGCGAAGGCTCGCAACTGACCCGAAAACGTTTCCGCGGACAGGTGCTGATTGCGATGACCGATCCCGACGGAGAGAAGATGGTCTCCAAGCAACGGAATTTTGATGTTTTCTGCACGAGGAATGGGCAGCGTAGCCAAAACTACGTCTATTACAGTCAGGGTCCCGGTGCGCTCGAAATAACGGTGCCACCTGGTTCCGGTGGATTTTCTGGCCTGCAAATTCGCGGCACCTATCGCAATCTTGCGGCTCCGCGTTCGGGTTTCATCAAGACGTCTAACCTGTTGGACAATGCATTTGGCACTGGTCTGGATGTCAATCAAAGCCTGAGGGATGACATTCAGGTCGCAGGCAATAAAGCGACGTTGAACTTCAGCATCACGATGGAGCGGGTTCAGTGATCATTAGGAAGCCCCTGCTTGCACTGGCGGCTGCGACCATGGTGGCAGCGCCAGCGATTGCTCCAGTCACACCGGCGCAAGCTCAGGTCCCTGCCTTGTTGCCCAATAAGGATGCCGTGCCAGCAACCCAGCCAATGGCCATTGATGGTGATTGGCGGGTCAATACGATTGGGAAGATCATCCGCATCGAGGGTGGGCGGGCCTATGCTGTAGAGGGCTGGGTCCATGCCTTTGTGTTCAAAGTGCAACCGGACATGGTCACGATTCGCAACATCAATCAGACGGCCGAGGATGAATATGTCGGCGATGATCTGCCGCTGATGGGCAAAGTCACCATGAAAGTGGTCTCGCCCGACCGGATAGAAGCATCGGTGCCCGGCCTGTTTGGTCCGGTGCGCTATACTCTGACCCGGGTTGGCGGCAGCACTAACGAGGCGCCCACCACCCCGCCTATGTTTGTTCAGCCCGGCTTGGCCAACCAGCCTGACACCGATGACGAGCGCTATTCAGCCGGCGGGGTGCAGCAACAGACAGCATCTTATGCATCGCTGGACGAAGCCTTTGGCGATTTGCGACCGGTAGACGAGACATTCAGAGGCTGCGCCATTCCTGACAATTTCGATCAACTGCCCGTGGCGCGTCCGCCTGCAGCCAATCCGCGTGACCGGATTGCCGATCGCCAATTTGCCCCAGTCGCAAGCCTCGAGCCTGCGTCGCCAGCGAGCGATGATGGCAAGGCATGCTGGACCCGCATCGATGGTGTTTGGGTCCAAAATCAGGAAGTGAATTTTGACACATCGCGCAATGATGGCAGCGCATGGGATGTTGAAGGCACTGCGCTGACAGGATTGCTGCATGGCAATTACACTACGCCAGAAACAATGTTCATCGCGCCAGGCGACAATGAAAATGAACTGTACGTCATGTCTGGCGTCAATGACCTTAGCTACACCCGCTTTGTGTCCTCAGACGACCAAAGCGTGGCGGATCTGCTTGGCAACACGCGCGACAGGAAAGTTTATCAGGCAGAAGGGAAGTCTGATCTCGGTTCCACTCTGACGCTGGATTACACTTCTGGCGGTGACTTGCGGCTGCGGATCGGCAATCGCCAATTTCTGCGGCCAGAGCCATTGGTGGAGAGCGATTTGTCGATCGATGACGTGTTTGTCATCCAGTATCAAACCGACAATTTCGCCGCCAATCTGAAGGGCTACAATGTTCTGACGCAGGATCCGTTTCTGCTGATGAACAACACCAATGGAGAGGTTTTTGCGCGCCGTGGTCGTGACGAATACCGTATCCAGGAAAAATACGCAGTTCCGCTGGGCTTCACGCTGCGCAATGATACGCTGCAGGGCAATGTCTATCGCCGGACAAGCGTGTCGAGTGAGCGAGAATTGCAAAACGCCAACAGCAACAGCTTTGGTATCAATGCAGTGTACAGCATTTCGGGGGCCGTAAATTCAGCCTTGGCCTTCATACCCGGTGCTGGGCAGATCGCCGACACAGGGTATAGCGTGGGATATTCCAGCACCAAATCTTCCATGGCTACGATGCGCCAGAACAACACGCTGGCGCAAGTGGTGGGTTACTCGCGCGCCAAAAGCTACGCGATCATTGCCGAGCATGCCGACACGAAATTGTCGTCCGATTTCCTCACCGCCATTGGCGATGCGCAGGAAGAAGGCAGTTATCGGCAATTGATCGACCGCTTCGGAACGCATTACGCCTATGCCGTCACCTATGGTGCCAACGCCAAGATGACGCGTGACATCTCAACCGAAGTGTTCTCGCAAGCTTTGACCGAAACCGAGGGCAACCGGTTCGATGCCGAAGTACAAGTGGTCGGCAGTTCTATCGGCGGGTTCAATGAAGGGATGAGCAGTGTCGGTACGCGCACCGCCGGAGAAATCGGCAATGAAGGTGGGCGATTTGTCGCGGTGGGAGGCAATGGATCATGGGATTCTGGCGGTTATTCGCGCGGTGACCGCGTTGCACCGATCCTGCTTGACCTCAGGCCATTGGATGAATTGCTCAACCCCATCAATTTCCCCAATCAGCCCGATGTTTACACCCGGGTTCGGGCGGAATTGGCGCAGGCCATCAATGGCTATCTGGCAGGCCAAACCAGACCGCTCAGCAATGAACGCCTTATTTCGAAAGTCTCCTGGACGCCGGCACCGGTTGACCCCGAGCCTGAGCCAGAAAAGGTCGAACCGATTGAGGAATGGCATGTCTATGTGCGGGAAATAACCTGCACCAAGCCGGGCCCCGGCATGACCAATGCAGCTTCGGGCAACATTACGATCTCGGGCACGGGGCATAAACCGGGCTTTGCGCAACAGAAAAAGCTGCGGGTGGCTTGCAAATGGAAAAAGGCCAACAAGTCGACTTATAACTATGCGATCTCTGACAGTACACCAGGTCTGCTGGTGCTGCGCGGCACGCGTGCCCAGATGAAGCAATACAAACTGAGCTTTGATTTCGCCTGGCAATACGAAGGCGCAGCGCGGGGCAAGGTGAGAACCGACAAGCGGTCGCTGAACTCCACGCCCATGCAGGGTTCTGGTCTGGCACCGAACAAGTCGCACACCACAGCATGGGTAATTGGCCCCAATGGCCGACCAGAGCTTAGACTGTATCTCAGGGTTAAGCGTATCAAGTGATTGGATTGAGGAGGTCTAGGATGAAACGCAGTTTTGTAGGCGCGATCATGGCGTTGGGTGTGGTGATGATGCCCGCAGCGGCATCGGCGCAAGGTTACACACCCGATGTGCTGGAAGTCAGCGAGAGCGGACCGATCGCCTTCGACCCGTCGCCCAAACTTGATCTTGCGAACGGCGGTGCGATCGAATTCTGGGTTGCGGCCAATTGGTCAGGCGATCCTGGTTATGATCCTCCGGTGATTATCAATATCGGACCTGACGGCATTTTGTATCAGGTTTCCATCCTGCGCGATCGCGACGGTCTGGTGTTTGCCAATGCCAATGACGAAGATGTCTTTATCGGCGATCTGTCGGACGGTAATTTGCACCATGTCGCGCTCAACATCATGGAAGACGGGGTTGAGGTGTATCTTGATGGTGCACTGATCGGGACAAGCGATCTGATGCCCTTGGCGTTGCCATCTGCCGGTCTGTTTGTCGGTGGTCTAGAGTCAGAAGAAGCGGCTTCGCTGGATGGCGCGATTGCGCAATTGCGTTTCTGGAGCCAGCCTTTGACCCAAGACGAGATTGTTGATTTCCGTATGCGCGAAGTGCTCGATCCTGCCAGTGACGATCACCCGGCGGCCGAATATCTGGTGGCGCAGAGCGATTTTCGGGAGGACGAATTGCTGGTGGTGGATTCAATGGAGACTTTGCCATGAGCCTGAAAACACTCACAGCCAGTGCTGCGGCGGTGGCGCTTGCCATTGGCGGGTTTGTACCCGCCCCGACATCGGTCAATATCTTTCTCGGCGCAGCCGAAGCGGCTCAGGGCAGCTCGCAAGGCAGCCGCCAGAGCAGCAAGTCCAAGAAGCGCAAGACCAAGAAGAAGAAAGCTTCTGCTTCAAAGAGCAGAGCCAATGGCGCGAAAAAGGCCACTCGTGCAGCTACCGGTACAAATGCAAAGGCCGGCCCGTCTCGGGTGGCGGGCAAAACTGCCAGCCCCAAACGCAAGAAGAGCAAACGGGGTAAGCGCAATGCCGGTAATTTCACTGGACATGCGGCTGCTGCTGCGACCATGAATTTGTTGGCTGTACCTAATCCCGCAACACGCCCTGGGCGAGCTGTCGCCCCTCCTAGGCAAGGAGCGAAAAAGCAAGCTCCGACCGCAAAACGGGCTCAGGCAGGTGCAAAAAAAACCCAGCGTCGGGCTGAAAATAAAACGTCCAAGACCGCGGCAAATCCTGCCGGGCCAGGTCGCACAACCGGCCAAAGCGCCCGCGACAGCACCGCTTCCTCGGTCCTGCCTCGCCTGGGACAGCCGGGCGGCGCGGTTGAAACGGCGGCCCGCGTTGAAAGGGCGACCCAAGCCGCCGTCAATCGCGAGAAGGCTAAGCAGGGGAAGAAAAGCCGCTTCTACTTCACCGGATTTTTCGGCCGAAAGAAGAAATAGTGTTCAAGCCGGATTGATCTAGGATCTGACAGTCAACTGCGCATCAGATGAAGGATGCGATCTGATCCAGTGGTTTCTTCTTTAGCGAATGGAGCGGCACGGTTGCGTCATCCGCTGGATAGCCCACCACCAAAAGCAAATAGGGCTTCTCGCCCTTGGGACGGCCGCACAAATCGTGCAGAAAGCTCATCGGCTTGGGCGTGTGGGTCAACATGCACAAACCGGCCTGATGTAGCGCGGTGATCAGAAACCCCATGGCGATGCCGACCGATTCCGGCACGTAATAGTTTTGCTGGCTTTCATCCCCGTCAATGCCGCCTTTGCGTTGACCAAAGATGGCGATGATCCACGGGGCATGTTCCAAATAGGGCTTGTTGGCATCGGTCCCCAGCGGGCTGAGCGCATCAAGCCAGTCTTCCCCCGCCTTGCCTTCGTAAAAGGCGCGTTCCTCATTCTCTGCTAGTTCGCGCAATTGCTTTTTCTTGTCTGCGCTGCCGATGGCGCAAAAATGCCATGGCTGGTGATTTGCGCCGCTGGGCGCACGGCCCGCGGCTGCGATGGCAGCCTCAATCACGGCGCGGTCAACGGGCCGATCAGAAAAGTGGCGAACGCTGTGGCGGCGCTTCATCGATGCCAAAAATTCTTCGGAAGCGGCCAGCATTGCTTCTGGCGAGAGCTCTTCGAAGTCAACAAGTGGTGTGGATTCATGATCTTTCATTGCAATGGTGCCTCCGCCGCCAATCAATTGGCCAGCTTCGCTTCCAAATCGGCCATAAAGGCCCGGATGCGTTTGGCGTTAACCCCCAGATCGCTCACGCCAAGCTGGCTAACTGACCGGACATTGACTTCGCTTCCGCTATTGTCCGCTGATGGGGTCACTTCGATGACGATAATATCTTCAAACCGGATGTAAGAGACATAGTCGGTTGCCTCTATCCGGCCAGCCCCAGGATCGAATGCTGCGATGTCCCAGCCTTTATCTTGCGCTACAGAGTGGGCTGCGATGGTTACCTCGGAGACGGGCCGATTGAACAATAGCGGCTGGATATCGCCATAGGCCTTGGCGTGGATCTCCTGCCAATTCTCAACCGTATCGACACCGGCCAAATTGTCTTCTCTGATTGTTAGCGTTTGAAATTCCGGCGGTGATGCCAAATCGGTGGTGATGTCATGAATAGCGGGCGCTCCATCGGCGGCGGCAGGCCGAGTGGCGATAAAGGCTACAAATGGAACGGCCAAAACCAGGGCGATGATCGCGGGTTTGCGGCTGACACCATTGGCCTTGAGCGACATCAGCAAGCTGATCACAGCGATCACGGACGCAACAGCTGCAAGCAGCGCGCCGATCAACATGCCGTAAAAGCCATCAAGCTTGTCGATCACATTGTACCGGGCGAGGGTAAGTCCAACCCCTGCCAATACCAGTGCGATGATCGCGACGTTGCGCGATGTCTTTCCAAGCTTGCCAGTCCATTTGCCGTCGGCCATGTGCGTTACTCCGTTAGTTCTGAGCTGCGAGTGAGCAGGAATGGCAAAGTTGGTCAACCGGCAGAATAAAAAGGTCCACCGGACTTGCCGCGCAAATGTGCGCTTAGGGTACAGGCTCGGCGGGTTGCGGACTCGCGCCGAATGACCAAACGAATTGTTCTGGCCGGGGGCGGGCACGCGCATCTTGCCGTGCTTGCAGAATGGCTAAAGCGCCCTTGTGACCAAGAAGATCGCGTGCTGATCATGCCATCTGAGCGTTCTGCTTATTCGGGCATGTTGCCAGGCTGGATGGCGGGCATTTACGCTGAGGAGGAGATGTTCATCCCGGTTGCGCAGCTGGCCCGCAAGGCTGGAGCACGGGTTGTGACGGCACTTGTTACCGCGCTCGACGCGGATACTCAGACCTTGCAGATGTCCAATGGCGAAAGCCTAGGGTTTGACCTTTTGTCGCTGGCGACGGGAGGAGAAGTTCCAAGCGATGGCTTTGCGATGCTGGAGGCTAAATTGCTGACCGTGCGTCCGGTTGAGCGCTTTGTGCAGGATTGGGCGCAATTCGTGGCGGACGCCCCACAGTTGCGCTCACCCCATGTGGCCATTGTTGGCGGAGGGGCTGGCGGGGTAGAATTGGCCTTGGCGGCGCATGCTCGGCTGAGCCAGATCGCCGATAGTTTTCGAATCTCTCTCATCACACCCAAGTCTGACTTTCTGACGGGTCATGCATCGTCCGTTAGGCGAAGAGTTCTTGCCGCAATGCGCGAACGCCGCATTAATTTGCATTGGTCATGGGCTAAAGCTGAGGATGGCTTAATTGCGCTGGAGGACGGCAGGAAAATCGCCGCTGATGCGGTGATCGCGGCAACAGGTAGCCAGGCGCAGGTCTGGCTTGCCGCCTCTGGCCTTGCTTGCGATCCGCAAGGATATGTCTTGGTGCGACCTACCTTGCAGAGCGCTTCGCACCCCAATATTTTTGCCGCAGGTGACATTGCCCAGCGCACCGATAGGCCGTTGGCGCGTTCGGGCGTGCATGCGGTGAAGTCGGGGCCCGTCTTGGCGAATAATGCGCGGCAATTGGCCCATCCGGCAAGTGAACCGGTTTCGTTGAAAAGCTATGATCCTCGCACCACCACTTTGTACCTAATGTCGACGGGGGATCGGCGGGCCATTTTGTCTTGGGGTAAATTTTCCGCTGAAGGACGAGCGGTGTGGTGGCTGAAAGAACGCATAGATCGCCGGTTTGTTGAACATTTCAGCCGGTTGGCCCAATGACGGTTTGCAAAATGAAGGAAAACGACTGGCCGGCAGAATATCGTTCGTAACAAACGGGCGCTGGACGGCGAATGATTGCTGACTGATTGATTGGCGCGCGGGTTTTTCTGTGCGCTGATATTGATAAAAATGTTTGGAATTTGACCCGTGAAGAAACTGCTTATCCTCGCTGTTCTGGCCGTGATTGTAGGAGCCTTTTTCTACTTTGATCTGGGCAGCCAGTTGACGCTGGAGAACTTCAAGGCACGGCAGGCCGAAATTGATGCGATCTATCGGCAATCCCCTTTGCTGGTGATAGGCATTTTCTTTGTCGGCTATGTGCTGATGGCGGCGGCATCAATTCCGGGTGCGGCCATTATGACGGTCGTGGCGGGCGCATTGTTCGGTTTGGTCACGGGCACAATTGTTGTTTCCTTCGCCTCTGCCATTGGTGCCACATTCGCCTTTCTGGGATCACGCTTTCTGTTCCGCGATTGGGTCCAGAGCAAGTTCGGAGATCGCCTCAAGCCCATCAATCAAGGCATTGAGAAAGAAGGTGGTTTTTACCTTTTCACGCTTAGGCTTGTGCCCGCGTTTCCGTTCTTTGTCGTCAACCTTGTGATGGGGCTGACCTCGATCAAGACCTGGACTTATTATTGGGTCAGCCAGGTTGGGATGTTGCTGGCAACGATTGTGTTTGTGAATGCCGGAACACAAATCGCCGCCATTCAGGACGTGGGCGATATTGCTTCGCCTGCCTTGCTGGCATCTTTTGCCGCTTTGGGATTGGTGCCATGGGTGGCCAAATGGGTCTTGGCCAAAATCAAGAGCCGCCGCGCTTATGCAGGCTTCACCCGTCCGGCCAAATATGACCGCAATATGATTGTCGTTGGTGCTGGTGCAGCCGGCCTCGTATCATCCTTGATCGGCGCCACGGTCAAGGCGAAGGTGACCTTGGTCGAGGCATCCAAGATGGGCGGCGACTGTTTGAACTATGGCTGCGTTCCGTCCAAGGCTCTGATCAAGAGCGCCAAGGTCGCCCAGCAGATGCGTCATGCTGACAAATATGGGCTCGACCAAACCGAGGCAAAATTCAGCTTCAAGGCAATCTTTCAGCGGGTGCACGCCATCATTGCCGAGATTGAACCTAAGGACAGCGTGGAACGCTATACAGATCTGGGTGTGGATGTGGTGCAGGGCTATGCCAAAATCATTGACCCTTGGACGGTCGAGATCGCCAAGAACGACGGCGAGACCATCAAACTGACGACCCGCTCCATCGTCATCGCAGCGGGCGCAGAACCATTCGTTCCGCCATTGGAAGGGCTTGAGCACAGCGGCTATCTCACCAGCGACACAATGTGGGACGCATTTGTCCAGATGGACGAGATGCCCAAGCGCATTGCTGTTCTGGGAGGCGGCCCGATCGGCTGCGAATTGTCGCAGGCCTTTGCCCGATTGGGTGCGCAGGTTACGCAAATTGAACGCGATGACCGTCTGTTGCTGCGCGAAGACGAAGATGTCTCTGCCCTGGCCAAACAATCGCAAGAGGCCTCTGGCGTGCGTGTGCTGACCAGCCATAACGCCCTGCGCGTTGAAGTGGCCGATGGCGAAAAGCAGCTTATTGTCGAGCATGATGGAAGCGAAACAGCGATCGGTTATGACGCATTGATTATGGCGGTGGGTCGCAAGGCGCGCCTCAGCGGTTATGGTTTGGAAGAGCTGGGCATCGACACCAACCGCACTGTGGTGACGGATGACTATCTGGCGACGGTGTTCCCGAACATCTTTGCCGCTGGCGATGTGGCGGGACCTTATCAATTCACCCACACCGCCTCGCATCAAGCATGGTTTGCGAGCGTCAACGCGCTGTTCGGCCAATTCAAGAGGTTCAAGGTGGATTATCGTGTTATTCCGTGGGTCACCTTCACCGATCCAGAAATCGCTCGCGTCGGCTTGAATGAGCAGGACGCGAAAGAGCAAGGCGTGGAATACGAAGTAACCACCTATGGCCTGGATGATCTGGATCGCGCCATCACCGAAAGCGAGACCAAGGGTTTCGTCAAAGTGCTGACGCCTCCGGGTAAGGACAAGATTTTGGGCGCTACTATTGTTGGAGCAAATGCCGGCGAGCTGTTGGCGGAATACACGCTCGCGATGAAGCATGGTTTGGGGCTGAACAAGATCCTGGGTACGATCCATCCCTACCCAACCATGGCGGAGGCAAACAAATTTGCCGCGGGCGAATGGAAGAAGGCCAACAAGCCGGAAAAACTTCTCGAATATGTAGAGAAATATCACAATTGGCGGCGTGGGTGATTGCGCGTTGTCGTGCAGTAATGTCGCCGGTTTGAGGGAGCGTTAGTTGGAGTTTTTTGATCAGTTCCGTGGGGTGATAGGCATCGCTCTGCTGGTGATGATGGCTTGGGGCTTGTCAGAAAATCGCTCGGCGCGTCCGGGTTGGCGCTGGATTGGCGGTGCACTGCTGCTGCAAGTCGCGATTGCGTTGGTGGTGACCCGAGTGCCGATCGTGTGGACGCTGGTTGGCTATGCCAATTCGGGTGTCGCCGCGATTGAAAAAGCCACGCTGGTCGGCTCATCCTATATGTTCGGCTATACTGGCGGAGCGCCAATTCCGTTCCTACTGAAGCCGGGCGAGAGCGAGCCAGTTGTGGTCGCGTTCCAGATCCTTCCGTTGGTCATTGTCTTTTCCGCGCTGGCTGCCTTGCTGTGGCATTGGGGCGTGCTGAAGGCTGCCGTTAGAGGCCTGTCATGGGCCTTGCGCAAGACGCTGGGCGTTAGCGGTGTTGTAGGGCTGGGTGGCGGATCATCCATCTTCCTTGGCGTGGTTGAGACGCCTTTGGTGCTAAAAGCGTGGTTTGGGCGAATGTCTCGCAGCGATCTGTTCAGCGTGATGGTGATCATAATGGCGACCATTTCGGGTGCCACGCTGGTTCTCTACGCGACAACTTTGCGCGAGATTGTGCCCAATGCGGTTGGGCATATGATCGTTGCCTCGTTGATATCCTTGCCCGCTGCCGTCCTGATTGCGCGCCTGATGGTCCCTCCCTTGGCGCAAGATGAGCAAGCAAAAGAAGCCTCTGGCAAAGAGCCTCAGGCAGACCCAGACCTGTCTTATCAAGGCAGCATGGACGCGATCATTCGCGGTACAATGGACGGGGTGCAATTGGTGCTGGCGGTGATCGGAGTGATCATCGTGGTGTTTGCTTTGGTCAATCTGGTGGACCAGATGCTGGCGCTGTTACCCCTGGTCGAGGGTGATCCGATGACCTTGAGGCGAGTATTTGGTTGGCTGTTTGCGCCGCTGATGTGGGTGATCGGCATTCCGTGGGATCAAGCTGTCAGCGCTGGTTCCTATATGGGGACCAAGGCGATCCTGAATGAATATGTCGCATTTCTCGATCTGTCTTCAATTGAGGCCGGAACGCTTGATCCGCGCAGCATGGTGATTTTGACCTATGCGCTTTGCGGATTTGCAAATCTGGCCAGCGTTGGGCTGATCGTCTCTACCATTGGTGCGCTGTGCCCGGAAAGGCGGGCTGAGGTGGCGGGGCTGGGTATGAAAAGCTGGTTGGCTGGCAATATGGCATCGCTGATGACCGGCGCTGTGATCGGCCTTGTGACGTGGAGTTAAGCCATGCTTGATGCGCGGTTGCGGCCTCTGATTGACCCTCCTTTGAACGCCATGGGCCGAGGCATCGCTCGGATTGGGATAACGGCCAATGGCGTGACCTTGCTTGGCCTGTTGCTCGGATTAGCAGCCGGTGCGGCGATTGCGCATCAGGCCTATGGCTGGGGGCTGGGTCTGCTGTTGGCCAACCGCCTGCTGGATGGATTGGATGGCGCGGTCGCGCGGGCTGGCAAGATGACCGACTTTGGCGGGTATCTGGATATTCTTGCCGATTTTGTATTCTATGTTGCTGTCCCGGTTGGCTTTGGCCTTGCCGCAGCGGAAAATCAGCTGCCCGCGCTGGTGCTGGTCGCCAGCTTTACGCTGACCGGTGTCAGCTTTCTGGCCTTTGCCACTATCGCCGGACAGCGCGGCGAGGAATCCAGCGCGCATGGCAAGAAAAGCTTCTTTTACAGCACCGGCCTGGCTGAAGGCGCAGAGACAATTATCGCCTTTGTACTGATGTGTTTGATGCCGCAGCATTTTGCTGTCATTGCCTATGCTTATTCAGGACTGTGCGTGCTGACTGTGGTGCAACGATCATTGCTTGCCCGCGCCAGCTTCCACGGTTGAACATCGCAGATATATACGCAGCAAAAAAAGGCAGCGTGAAAAGGAATTTTATGACTGATTATCCTCAACTCAATTTGCTCATCGGTGGAAAAAAGTTGGATGGGTCAGGGCGCGATACTCAGGATGTGCTTGATCCATCGAGCGGAGAAGTGATCGCAGCGCTCCCGATGGCTAGCAAAGAGGATCTGGATACTGCGCTGGATAATGCACAGGCTGGGTTCAAATCATGGCGCAACACTTCGGCTGACGAACGCGAAGGAATTTTGCGCAAGGGCGCGGCTTTGATCCGCGAGCGAGCCAAGGACATTGGCGCCATGCTGACGCGCGAGCAGGGCAAGCCCATACAAGAAGCAATTGGCGAGACGGTCTATTGCGCCATGCTGCTGGAATTTTACGCGGGCGAGTGCAAACGCACCTATGGACGCACGCTGGTGCGCCCGGCGGGTCAACGGGTTGAGGTTCGCCACGAACCGATTGGTGCCGTGGCAGGATTTTCCGCATGGAACTTCCCCGCGTTGAACGTGATGCGCAAAATTGGTGGTCCATTGGCCGCAGGCTGTTCGATTATCGTCAAGCCATCAGAAGAAACGCCAGCCGCGGGCATCGCCATCGTCCAGTGCCTGCTAGATGCAGGGGTACCAGGTAATGCCTGTCAGGTGGTGTTTGGTGTGCCAGACGAGGTCAGCCGCCATCTTCTTGGATCATCGATTATCCGCAAGGTGACATTCACCGGCTCGACCGCCGTTGGCAAACATCTGGCCAAACTTGCTGCCGAAGACATGAAGCGCGCAACGATGGAACTGGGCGGCCATGGACCAGTCCTGATCTTCAACGACGCTGACGTCGATAAAGCACTGAAAGTTATGGCATCGAACAAATATCGCAACGCGGGACAGGTCTGTGTCAGCCCCACGCGCTTCTTGGTTGAGGAGGACGTTTTTGAACGGTTTCGCGACGGCTTTGTCGACTATGCAAAGGGTCTAAAGGTCGGCAATGGTTTCGACAAAGATGTGCAAATGGGTCCAATGGCCAGCGAGCGCGGACCCGATGGCATTCAGTCCAAAATCGCCGATGCGACAGCCAAGGGGGCCAAATTGCTGGCTGGTGGTGAGCGGATTGGCAATCAAGGATTCTTCCATCAACCCACCGTGTTGAGCGAAGTACCATTGGATGCTGAGATCATGAACGAGGAACCATTTGGTCCCGTCGCAATGATCAACCCCGTGACGGGATATGATGCGATGATCGAGGAAGCCAATCGGCTGCCTTACGGTCTGGCAGCTTATGCCTGGACCCAAGACCCCAAGCGCCGGATGCAATTGGCCGAGGAAATCGAAGCCGGGATGGTCGCCATTAATGCTGGTTCCGTCAGCGCGGCCGATGCTCCGTTCGGCGGCGTGAAATGGTCAGGCTATGGTTTGGAAGATGGTGCTGAGGGCGTCACAGCCTGCATGGTCACCAAAACCGTTCACGAAGCCATTTAGCAAGGGCTCGGGAACGCTGATACGGCGGTAAGCAGGGCAGCTCTTACGTCAAACGGCGATCACTTCTTGTTCGATAGCCCCGAATATTGAGTGGTTGTCGCTGTCGCGCATTTCGATCCGCACGGTGTCGCCGGCTTTCATGAATCCGGTTTTGGCCTGGCCATCATAGATGGTTTCGATCATGCGGATTTCGGCAATGCAGCTGTAGCCTAGGCCGCCTTCGGCGACCGGCTTGCCTGGGCCGCCATCTGGGCCTTTGTTGCTGATTGTTCCTGAACCGATGATCGCGCCAGCGCCCAGATTGCGCGTCTTGGCAGCATGAGCGACCAATTGCGCCATGTTGAAGGTCGCATCCACTCCAACCTGCGCTCTGCCAAATGGCTGCCCGTTGTAATCAACCATCAAGGGCAGGTGGATCAGATTGTCTTTCCACGCCTCGCCCAACTCATCAGGAGTAACCGCAACGGGTGAGAAGGCGCTGGATGGCTTGGACTGGAAGAAGCCAAATCCCTTGGCCAGCTCGCCCGGGATCAGGCCGCGCAAGGACACATCGTTCACCAGCATCACCAGCTTGATATGGCCTGCTGCCGCCTCGGCTGAGACGCCCATTGGTACGTCATCGGTGATGACGGCCACTTCGCCTTCCATATCGCAGCCCCAGGCAGGATCGCCCAAGGGAATATCATCGCGCGGGGCAAGGAAGGTGTCCGATCCGCCCTGATACATCAGCGGGTCTTGGTAAAAACTGTCTGGCACCTCGGCATTGCGGGCTTTGCGGACCAATTCCACGTGGTTGATATAGGCGCTGCCATCGGCCCATTGATAGGCGCGGGGCAGGGGGGAGTGCGCCTCTCGCTCATGGAACCGCTCGCATGGCACCGCTTCGTGTTCGACATCGGTGGCCAGCACTTCGAGCTTGGGGGCGATCTCGTCCCAATTGTCGAGTGCAGCCTGCATTGTGGGGGCAATATTATCTGCTGCACAGCAGCGCGTGAGGTCCTTCGACACCACAACGAGTTTGCCGTCGCGTGTCCCGTCATTCAGTGTTGCGAGTTTCATGGATTGGTCCTCTTTTACGGATTCTCAGCCGGCTTCGGGCTGGTTGTCGGGATAGGCGCGCTGGAATGGGTCCAGTGCGAGGCAGCTTTGTTCGATGCGTACGATATGCGGCTTGTCCGCTAAATCGAAGTGGAAACGACGGGCGTTGTAAATTTGCGGCAGCAACACGGTTTCAAAGAAGCCGGGTGCCTCGAATAGGAAGTCTCCGCTGCCAAGCTGCTCAAGCCTCTTTTCCAGCGGATCGAGCGTGCGCGCCAGCCAATGGTGGTACCAGATATCGATCTCGTCCTGGCTCCTGCCAAATTGGTTTTTCAGATACTTCAGGACCGGCAAATTGAGCGGGGCATGCAGTTCTGTGGCGATGGCATAGGCCAGTTCGCGTGCGGTATAGCGCTGCTCTATATCAGCAGGCAGCAGGGGATTTTCTGGATAGGCCTCATCCAGCCATTCAATCAGCGCCATGCTCTGCGCGCGGTCGCGACCGTCAGCTTCCAGCATAGGTACAGAACCAAAGGCGTTGCGGCTGGTAAAGGCTTCACCCTTCTGCTCAGCTTTCAGCAGATTGACCGGAATATTCTCATATTCCAGCCCCTTAAGTTCCAACGCAATGCGCAAGCGATAGCTGGTAGAGCTTCGGTAATAGCCATAAAGCTTCATCAGAACGCTGCGATCCCCGTGATGCCGCGGCCCAGAATGAGCGCATGAACATCATGCGTGCCCTCATAGGTGTTTACCGTCTCCAGATTCACCATGTGGCGGATCACTTGATACTCGCCAGAGATACCATTGCCGCCGTGCATATCGCGGGCTTGGCGGGCGATATCCAGCGCCTTGCCGACATTGTTGCGTTTGACGACCGAGATCATATCGGGAGCAAAGCGGCCTTCATCCATCAGGCGACCGACCCGCAAAGATCCTTGCAGGCCCAGCGCAATATCCGTCAGCATGTCAGCCAGTTTCTTCTGGAACAGCTGTGTGCCAGCCAAAGGCCGGCCAAATTGATTGCGATCAAGGCCATATTGGCGGGCGGCATGCATGCAAAATTCAGCTGCACCCATGGCGCCCCAGCTGATGCCGTACCGCGCGCGGTTGAGGCATCCAAACGGGCCTTTGAGGCCTTGGACATCGGGCAGCAATGCGTCGGCTCCAACTTTCACATCATCCATGACGATCATGCCGGTTGTGCTCGCGCGTAAGGAGATTTTGCCCTCAATCTTGGGAGCAGAAAGGCCTTTCATGCCCTTTTCCAGGACAAACCCGCGAATGCCACCGCCATGCTCTTCGCTTTTGGCCCAAACCACAAACACATCGGCGAAGGGCGCGTTGGATATCCAGGTCTTGGACCCATTGAGGACATAACCATCGCCATCCTTGCGGGCCACGGTCTTCATGCCCGCCGGATCCGATCCTGCATCGGGTTCGGTCAGGCCAAAGCAGCCGATTAGCTGGCCAGACGCAAGGCCGGGTAAATACTTGCGGCGCTGTTCTTCCGAGCCATAGGCCTGGATCGGATACATCACCAAGCTGGACTGAACCGACGCCATCGAGCGATAGCCGCTGTCCACGCGCTCAATCTCTCGCGCGATCAGTCCGTAAGCGACATAGCTGGCACCAGACCCGCCATATTCTTCCGGTACGGTTGCACCCAACAATCCTGCCTGGCCCATCAGTGGGAACAGTTCGGGCGCGTCGACCTCATTGTTGAAGGCTTCGATGACGCGGGGTTGCAGCTCGCTTTGGGCAAAGCCGTGCGCTGCGTCGCGGATCATCCGTTCGTCTTCGGACAATTGCGTCTCCAGATCGAAAGGGTCTTCCCAATTAAACGGCACCATTCCGGCCATTAGTTACTCCTGAAACTATATTTTCAACTCTTTTGCAGCAATCCCGGCGCGCGGCAAGCGTCAGTTTGCTGGACGGTTGGCCACCAGATCATCCACAACTGATGGATCAGCCAAGGTCGAGGTATCACCCAGACTGGTTACATCATTCTCGGCAATCTTGCGAAGAATGCGGCGCATGATCTTGCCGCTGCGGGTTTTGGGCAGGCCGGGGGCAAATTGCACCACGTCGGGGGTTGCGATGGGGCCGATTTCCTTGCGCACCCACTTCACCAATTCGGCGCGCAATTCCTCGGAATCGTCGGTTCCGACATTGGTGGTGACATAGGCGTAAATGCCTTGGCCCTTAACCTCGTGAGGCATGCCAACCACGGCGGCTTCTGCCACCAGAGGATGCTCGACCAAAGCACTTTCTACCTCTGCGGTACCCATCCGGTGACCAGAGACATTGATCACATCGTCGATCCGGCCCGTGATCCAGTAATAGCCATCCTCATCCCGGCGGCATCCATCTCCGGTGAAGTAATATCCCGGATATTGGCTGAAATAGGTATCGAAGAAGCGTTCATGATCGCCATAAACAGTGCGCATCTGGCCCGGCCAACTGTCGGTGATGACCAATGCGCCCTGCGCGGCGCCATCCAGCATCGCGCCGCTTTCCGGATCGAGGAGGGCAGGCTTTACGCCGAACATCGGTTTCGATGCGCTGCCTGGTTTCAGATCGGTGGCTCCGGGCAGGGGAGTGATCATGGCGGCCCCGGTTTCAGTCTGCCACCACGTATCCACGATCGGGCAACGCCGGTCGCCTACTACGCGGTGATACCAATCCCATGCTTCAGGATTGATCGGCTCGCCCACTGAGCCAAGCAGCCTTAGCGATTTGCGGCTGGTGCGCGTGACGTAGTCATCACCTTGCGCCATCAATGCTCGCAATGCGGTTGGGGCGGCATAGAAAATCTCGACCTGATGTTTGTCGATGATCTCCCAAAAACGCGAATGATCAGGGAAGTTTGGTACGCCTTCGAACATGACCTGGGTCGCGCCATTCAGCAGCGGGCCGTAAACGACATAGCTGTGGCCCGTGACCCAGCCCACATCTGCCGCGCACCAGTAAATCGATCCGGGCGTATAATCGAACACATATTCATGCGTCATGCTGGCCCACACGGCATAGCCGCCGCTGGTGTGCAGCACGCCTTTGGGCTTGCCAGTCGAGCCTGAGGTATAGAGGATGAACAGCGGGTCTTCGGCGTCCATCACTGCAGGCTCGCAATGGGTGGGTTGATCAGACACGGCCTCGGCCCATGTCACATCGCGGCCATCAACCAGCGACACATCGGCGCCGGTATGCTCCAGCATAATCACCGTGTCGGCAGGTGTTTTTTCCAAGGCCGCATCAACATTGGCCTTCAATGGAACGATCTTGCCACCGCGCAAACCCTCGTCAGCGGTGATGACAATGTTGGATTGGCAATCCTCGATCCGGCCAGCCAGTGCATCGGGACTGAAGCCTGCAAAAACAACTGAATGCACAGCGCCGATGCGCGCGCAGGCAAGCATGGCCACAGCCGCTTCGGGCACCATAGGCAGATAGATCGTGACCCGATCACCGCGCTTTACGCCCTTCGAGATTAGCGCATTGGCAAATTGGCAAACCTGAGCATGCAGCTCAGCATAGGTGATGTGCCGGACCGGATCAGCCGGATTATCCGGCTCCCAAATGATCGCAAGTGTATCGCCGCGCTCTTCTAAATGCCGATCAAGGCAATTGGCGGTGATGTTAAGCTGACCTTCGGTGAACCAGCGAATACGGAAATCGTCCTTGTTGTAGGACGTGTCCTTGACCGTTTCAAAAGGGCGCATCCAGTCGATCCGCTGGGCTTCCTTGCGCCAGAAACCGTCAATGTCGGTGATAGATTGCTGGTAATGTTCCTTATATCGCTCAGCATCAAATTTGGCCGATTGCGCCCACTCCTGTGGGACCGGAAAAACAGCATCACTCACTCAGGGATCTCCTCTCGCTTGCGATAGCGATAGGCCAAGCAGCAAAGCTATGGAAGGTCTGAAATAGGCAGGAGGCGATGCGGATCCCAATAGGCCGGCAATGCACACCTTTTGAATCAGTTGGGTGCCAAAACTTTCGATACCGCATCGATCATTGCGCTGGGCGGGCAAGGCTTTGCCAAGGTCTTGGCCTCGGGAAAGCGCGCTTTGACCTCGTCGCGCGACACGCGGCCTGAATGAAAGATGATCGGAATGTTCTCTTCTTCAAGCTTCTTGGCTAGTGGGAATACCACGCCATCGTCCAGTTGAATGTCTAGGATCGCCAGATCCGGCTTGTCCTTTTGGAATGCCAGCATGGCGGAAGATATGTCAGCATGCGGCCCTTCGACCAAATAGCCTGCTTCTTCGACGGTTTCGCACAAATCAAAGGCGATTATTCGCTCGTCCTCTGCAACCAGAATTTTAGGCTGTGTCATTCCATTCCCCCGTTAGGATTATAACTACCCCATCATCTCTAACGAACGAAAATAACCAAACCTTCCGACCGCCTTACCGATTGTTACCAAACTTATCGGAAAAGTCCGAATCGTTTCCGCTGGCGAGCAATTTTGCCTGCTCGACCCAATTGTCGCGGCGGATGCGCCCCTCAAATCGACCCAGCAGCGAATCGATCCGGTCAATCTCTGCTTCATCCCATCCGGCCACCTGGTCAAACCGGGTGATGCCATGGGTGCCGAGCAATGCGGCCAGTTTGGGACCAAGGCCCTTAATGCGGGTCAGATCATCTCCCTGCGCTGGTGCAGCGGCGCCAGCAGCTGGTTCAGCCAATGGTTCGGGTGCGGCTGTCGCAGATGCTGCTGCGGCAGCGGGCGTATCGATCAAGGCCTGATTGCGGGCTGCAGGCGGCGCGCCTTCGTCCAGAACGTCACGCTTGTCAGTCGTAACCGACGTGCGCCGCGTGGCAACAAATGCAAACCAGGCAACCGCGATACCGATCGCCATCGCGATAAGAAAATACGGCCAATAGGCTTCGATCAATTCAGGCATGTATGCATCACTCCTTGATGGTTTCTTGGCGCGCATTTGGAGCAGCGCGTCCCCACAGTGCCCAGCCGATGGCTAAGCCAATTGCATAGGCGGCAAGGCACAAAACAAGCACTTCAGACCATATCGGCATAGAACTTCCTTTCTCTTGCTCAGCGTGGGCCAGGCGTGTCGACCGGGGTGGGTTTAAGCGGCGTGGTTGCCACCACGGCAAATTCAATTCTGCGGTTGGCGGGGTCTTGCGGTAACAGGCCATCGACCGGTTCGGCTGATCCGACACCCTTCGCGCGCAAACCATCGATCGGAATGCCGCGATCAATCAGGGCGCGCTGCACGGCCAAGGCTCTGTCGCGCGATAATTGGATATTGCCAGGTTCCGGGCCAGAGGCATCGGTGTGTCCGGTGATGGCGATAATACTGCCAAGGCACGGACGAAGCGCCACGGCAACTTCATCAATCAATTCCTGGCTGCTTGCATCGATGGTGCTGGCGGATTCTTCAAACCGGATTGTGCGGGCCTGCAACAGGGCGTCGACATCTTCCTGACAGTGGAGCGGCGACAAGATGACCTCCCCGCCTTGGGCCATCATGCTGCCATCGCTCCAGCTGATCCCGCCAACGCCGGGAATGGCGGCCACTGCTTTGGCTACTTTGTTGCGCGTGCCTTCATCCAGACCTTCTCCGCCAGACAGGATTGTATGGCGGGTTGGGTGCCCCCAACGATTGATGAAGCGGGCCTTGATTGCGCCGCCGCCATTGTCCTGGATAACCTGCTGTGCCTGCTGAGATAACGCAGCGGACAGGTCCTGATCCGTGGAGCTGGCACCGGCTATCGTCACTGCAGTGACAATCAATGCTCCCGCAAGAATTGCGATGGGTGGACGAACGATCATAGGGACGCTCTTAGACAGAGCATCCCCATGCGAAAAGAGCTTATCCGCCCTTCATCGATTTTGCGACATCATTGAGGCGCAGGAATTCTTGACGCCAGTAATCATCCTGCTTGCCTGCCAGCCGGTCAATGTCGTCAAATGTGAAGTCCATCATCAGATCATCGCCGCGCAGCAATTGACCAAATGCAGCAACAGATGCGGCAAAGGCGAAGTCGCCGGTTGGCCTGCGTGCATCGCGCAACGCCTTGTTGGTCACGACATAATCAATCAGTTTTGATTTTGATCCGCCAGGCATTTTGTAACGCAGCTTTATATGCGCGGCCTCGGCCATGCGTTTGCTCGCCTCGCCAGAGACTTTATCGTCATAACGGCGCGGTGCGATCCAGCCCTTGGTGCCAGTGGGAACGACTTCATAAATAGCGGTAACCTGATGGCCGGCACCAATGTCGCCTGCATCGACTGTGTCATTGTCAAAGTCTTCTTCCCGCAACGCGCGGTTTTCATACCCAACCAATCGATATTGGCTGATCACGGCCGGGTTAAACTCGACCTGGATTTTCACATCCTTGGCGATGGTGAACAAGGTTGATTGCATTTCATCGCCCAGCACCTTCTTCGCTTCTAACGCGCTGTCGATATAGGCATAATTGCCGTTACCGTGATTGGCGATCTGCTCCATCATGGCTTCGTTATAATTGCCGGTGCCAAAGCCAAGGGTGGTCAAGGTGATGCCGCTGTCGCGCTTATCTTCGATCAGCTCGACCAAAGCATCACGGTCCGAAATACCCACGTTGAAATCACCATCGGTGGCGATGATCACGCGGTTCACACCGCCTTTGATCATATTGTCCTGGGCAATGTTGTAGGCCAGCTTCAAGCCTGCACCGCCTGCGGTTGAGCCACCAGCGCGCAGATTGTCCAAGGCCGCACGGATCTTGCGCGTATCGTTGGTCGGTTCCAGCACAAGCCCAGCGGCCCCGGCATAAACAACGATTGAGACCTTATCCTGCGGTGACAATTCTCCTGCCAGGCCGGACAATGCGTTCTTGACCAGCGGCAGTTTGTCAGGACTGCCCATGGATCCCGACACATCCATCAGGAACACCAGATTGGCCGGTGGCCGCTCGGAACGAGGCAGATCATATCCGCGCAGGCCGATCCGCATCAGATAGGTGTTTTCATTCCATGGGGTTTTCGCAACGCCGGTTGTCACTGTGAAGGGCTGCGACCGATCCTTTGGCGCAAGATAGTCATAGCGGAAATAATTGATCATTTCCTCTGTGCGAACGGCATCGCGAGGAGGAGTTTGGCCCTGCGTTAGAAAGCGGCGAGTGTTGGCATAGGCGCCAGTATCTACGTCGACCGAGAAGGTCGAGACAGGCTCTGCCTGCACCAGTTTGACGGGCGACACTTCCTCGCCGTCATAGCGTTCGCGGCCCGGGTCTGGTGCGACCATAACCGGGGGAATATGGTGCCTTGTGGCATATGCCGGAGCGCCAGGACTAACTGATAACGCTGGCGCAACAGATGCCATATTGGACTGCTTGACCTTACTGCCGGTCACGATCACCTGATCAGAGGACGCCATTTCAGCTGCTGGCTGAGATTGAACGGGCGGCGGCGGTGGTGGCGGTGGTGGCGCGGGTTCTTGAATATCCACTTGTGTCAGGCGCTCGTTATCGGGTGCATCGCCGCTTTGCACTGACCGTTGATCGCTTTGGCTGGCGCAGGCCGTCAGGAATAATGCGTGGGCTACCACCACGCTTGTTCCGATCAGCAGTTTGCGGCGTCGGGGGGTCTCAAATTTGCAATCTTGGGTATCCATTAGTCTGCCTCCATCCCAGAACGCGATATGTTATCACGTCTCTCACTGTGTCGAGGGAGCGGACCAGGGGAATTGGGGGTCGTTGCCCGCTCCCGCGACCAAACCAAGATTGGCCTCGGCCCGTGAACAGCGACTGAACGCCCTTTTTCAGCGATGAAATGAGGCCTTCTGAGAGGGCGCCGATGGTGGCTGACTTACTGGTTCGCGCCTGCTTGATCAGCTGGGGGAGCGCCAACATTCTTGCGAAACAAGACCCGATCTTCTGGTCCAAATCCCTTATGCCAAATGACAAGGCCATAGACCGCCAAGATAGCGGGAATGCCAAATATCAGCTCGGCCCATTCGGGTAGCAATGTTGCCAAATACCCAACCACTACGGCGGGGCCGGTCGCCCAAATCAGTGCCCAGCGCCAGTTGTTCACGGGAGCGCCCAGAATTCGAGACAGCAGCCAGGCCTTGACCAGTGACGCCGTGCCCAGCGCCAGCATCAGTGCGATGGCGGCGCCTGCGGCCTTGAACGGCTCTGCATAATTCAGCTTTTCGACCAGTATCATCGCACCGATCGTCAGCGCGCCTTGCAAGGCAATTGTGGCAAGCGAGATCCCCAGATTGCGCTTGCGGGCTACATAAACCAGCGCCGATTCAGACACCACGGCCGTTGCGGCCACCACCTCTGCCAGCAACAGGAATGCCAGCGCGCCGGTTCCGCCCACAAAGTTTGGTCCCACCAGCCCCATCACCGCTTCGCCGGGCAAGCCCAGAGCCAATGCAATGCCTGCCTGGGCAGCGATAATCCAAAAGCCAACTTGGCGGACCTGCGCAGCAATGGCGGAATAGTTCTTGTCCTTCAGATTGCGCGTGATCACCGGACCCAATATCGGTTCAAAGCTGGTCTTCAGCTTTTGCGGCAGGCTGGCGACCTGTTGGGCGACATAATAGATGCCTACCGCAGCGGGCGCGGCAAAGAAGCCAAGGATAAAGATGTCCAGTCGGCGGGTGCCCCATTCCACCGCATCAGCCATGGCCAAGGGAAATGCCCGGGCTGTCATCTTGCTCATCGCAATGGGATGCGGCCGCCAGTTCTTGGGCAGTCCATAGGTGCGCAAGAAAGGCCATGCAGCGGCGAGCAGTCCGGCAAAGATCGAGGTGAGATAGGCCAGCTCGAGTCCAGAGTCGCGATAGGCAGTGTAATAGAACACACCGGCCATGATCGAGATCGTCCATGGCTCGACAATGGCTCTCGCCCTGACGGTGGTGGCGATATCGAATTTATAGGCTTGGGCTGCCAACAATATCTCGGTCAGCGCATAGGCCGGAATGGCTATGACCAGCAGCTTGTCGAGCGGGTCATACTCGCCGCTGGGGAACATCGGGGCGGGAAATATCCAGAAGATCGCCCCGGCTATGGCCGAGAATATCAGGGCCAGCAGCAATCCATCCATCACTAGATTGACGGGTTCCTGGCCATCGCCTTCGGTCAAACGCTGCGCTAGCCCGCGTTTTTCGCCCATTGAGCAAATCAGGGCGGTCAGCTCGATCACCACCAATGCAGAGGCAAAGCGGCCCAGCGCATCGGCGCCATACAGTCGCCCCGCGATGAACAAGAAGGGTAGGCGGGCTGCCAAACGCAGCAAAAACCCGAGGAAATTGGTCCGGCCACCCTTGGCCAATGCCTGGATGTCGCCTTGCGACTCTTCCTTGGGCGTGCTCGCCGATGCGTTAGAGGAAGGCGTATCGCTCAATTCGCATCATCCGGAGCAGAGCGTTCTTGTTCTGCGCGAAGCGGACGCGCGAGCAATTCAGCCACCACTGTTGCGGGATTGGCACCCTGCAAGATCGTGGTGACGGCGGTGACAATCGGCATGGCGATGCCTTTGTCTTGTGCCAATTGCTCCAGCACCGGGGCGGTGTGCGCGCCCTCTGCTACGGTGCGACGGTCGGCCATCAGGTCAGCTGCGTTTGCGCCTTCTCCCAAGGCTTTACCCAAAGAGAAATTGCGGCTGGAGGTGGACGAGCAGGTCAGGACCAAATCGCCCAATCCACACAGCCCCGCCAGCGTTTCCGCTCTGGCACCCATCGTCTCGCCAAAGCGCAGCATCTCGGCATAGCCGCGCGCAATCAGGGCTGCCCGTGCGTTTTGGCCAAGCTGCAATCCGTCAACCACCCCGCAGGCAATCGCCAACACATTCTTGATCGATCCGCCAATCTCGGCGCCCGTCACATCGCTCGAGTAATAGGGCCGAAAGCCGGGCCGTGCGATCATCGGTGAGAGACGATCCCACTGTGTCTCGCCCCCGCTACAAGCCAAAGTGACGGCGGTGGGCAGGCCGTCTGCCACTTCATGAGCAAAGGTTGGGCCGGACAAAACGGCAATGTCGCTATCGGGCAAAACCGCCTTGGCAACATCGTTCATCAAGCGTCCCGACCCTGCTTCAATGCCCTTAGAACATAGAACGAGATCACGTGGTCCAGATGCGAGACCGGCCAAGACCGACCCTAGATGCTGGGCAGGTGTGACCGCCAAAATCGTCGAAAAAGAAGCAAAATCTTCGAGCGAATGGGTCGCCCGGATATTGGGATTGAGCGTGGCCGATGGCAGGTAAAGGCTGTTGCTATGTTGGCCGTTGATTTCATCGACCAGCTCGTCTTCCAATGCCCAAATCAAGACATCGCGGCCATCGCTCGCCAACATCTGCGCCAAGGCGGTGCCCCATGCCCCCGCGCCCAACACGCCGATTGCGGATTTGTTGCCAGCACTCATGCTTTCACTCCTGCTCCGCGCGCTGGCTCGGCCTCTGGGTCAAGCGGCCAACGCGGCCTTGCAACAAAGTCCAATGGGTCATTTTGTCCCATCTCCAATCGCTCGCAGCCGGCCCACGCAATCATCGCCGCATTGTCGGTGCACAATTGCAAGGGAGGTGCTGAAAAACCCATGCCATTTTTCTGCGCGAAAGTCTCCAAAGCGGTTCGGATGGTTATATTGGCGGCCACGCCCCCAGCCACGACCAGATTGCTCACCGGGCCGCCGCGACCAAGAGCCACTTGCAACCGGTCGATCAAGCACTCCACCGCAGCCTGCTGAAAGCTGGCGGCGATGTCTGCACTGGTGTGATCACCGCTGTCATGGGCGCGCAGAACGGCGCTTTTTAGCCCTGCGAACGAAAAATGGGGTTCTTTGGATTTGAGCAAGGGGCGGGGCAAAGGCACAGCATTTGGATCGCCTTTGCGCGCCAGCCGTTCAACCGCAGGGCCACCGGGGAAGCCCAACCCAAGGATCTTGGCCGTTTTGTCATAGGCCTCTCCCAGCGCATCATCGATGGTGGTGGCTAGGCGGCGGTATCGGCCCACGCCTTCAACGCTGAGGATCTGGCAATGCCCACCCGATACCAAAAGCAGCAGATAGGGAAATTCCAACGCGGCATCGGCCAATCGCGGGGACAAAGCATGCCCCTCCAAATGGTTGATCGCCAACAAAGGCTTGTCGCTGGCCATGGCCAATGCCTTGGCGCTGACCAGACCGACCATCACGCCCCCGATCAGGCCAGGACCGGCGGTGGCGGCAATCGCGTCGCAATCGTTTAGCGAAACATCCCCCTCGGCCAGAACAGCCTCGATCATCGGGGCCAAACGTTGGGCATGCGCGCGCGCTGCAATCTCGGGCACTACCCCGCCATAGGGCGCATGCTGATCGTCTTGCGAGGCAATGCGCTGGGCACGGATTATCCTGTCGCTCTGGACAAGCGCGACTGCAGTTTCGTCGCAGCTGGATTCTATGCCCAAAACGAGGTTCATGCCGCTTTCCCTTAGCTTCTTGCGAGGCTAGAGCAAGTGAACGCATGAATGACGCCCTGAATCCTGACCGCCAAAGCGTTCCAATTCTTCGCTTGGGCACACGCCAATCTCCGCTCGCCATGGCGCAAGCTTATGAGACTCGCCGCCGCCTGTGCGAAGCGCATGGCTGGGACGAAGCCCAGGTAGAGTTGGTGCCGGTGCGCGCCAGCGGGGACAAGATTCAGGACCGACCCTTGGCCGAGATTGGCGGTAAGGCCTTGTGGACCAAGGAATTGGACCAATGGTTGGCAGATGGTCACATCGATGCCTCGGTCCACTCCATGAAAGACGTTGAGACAATACGGCCCGACATTCTCAAGATCGGAGCAATCCTGCCGCGTGCAGACCGTCGCGATGTCCTGATTGGCGCTAGCTCCATCGCCATGATCCCTCAGGGGGCAACCATAGGGACCAGCGCTCCGCGCCGCGCGGCTCAATTGCTCAATCTGCGTCCCGATTGCCAAATTGTCAGCTTTAGAGGCAATGTTGCGACCCGCTTGGCGAAATTGCAGGCGGGAGAGGCCGATGTAACATTTCTGGCTGCTGCCGGACTTGAACGGTTGGAGAAAGCCGGGGTCGGAACGCCGCTGGATGGCGAGGGTTGGGTGCCAGCCGCGGCCCAGGGGGCAATTGGCATTGAATGTCGAACCGATGACCAGCAAACAGCGTCCTTGCTGGCGAAGATTGACCACATGCCTAGCCGCGCAGAGGTTGAAGCAGACCGGAGTTTGCTCGCTATCCTGGGTGGTAGCTGCCACAGCCCCGTCGCAGTGGATTCGTATTATAGCGATGGTGCAATCTCGATGCGGGCCGTCCTGTTCAGCCCCGATGGCGCAGAGAAGATTGAACGACGCGTCAAATTTGACCTGTCCGACACCAGCGCAATTGCGCAGTTGGGACGCGAGCTGTTGGACAAGGCAACGGTTGGCATTCGGGCGCATTTTGGACTGACATGACAACACCCAGGATCTTTGCCATCCGGCCCGAACCCGGACTGACATCGACCATCACCGCCGGTGTAAGCATGGGGATAGCTATTATCGGCCATGCTTTGGCACGGGTTGAACCGCGCGGCTGGACCTTGCCCAACCTTGGCGGGATCGATGGGGTGCTGGTTGGCAGCGCGAATGCCATCCGCCATGCGGGCAACAAACTGGAAGCATTGCAGGGCCTGCCAGTGCTGGCAGTCGGTCAAGCGACGGCCGATTGTGCACAAGACGCCGGGCTGACAGTTGAGCGCGTTGGCACAGGCGGGTTGCAGCAATTGCTCGACGATCTGCCCAGTAAACCGCGACACCTGTTACGATTGGCGGGTGAGGATCATGTGGCGTTAGACCGGCCAGCCCATGTCAATTTGACCACCCGCATCGCCTATCGAATGCAAACCATTGCGATGGAGGAAGATTTTGCAAACTTCCTGAGGTCAGAGGCGATCGTCTTACTGCACTCGGCCAGCGCAGCAGCGCATTTTGCCTCTGAATGCAATCGAATGGAGATCGCTCGAGGGCAGATAACTCTGGCTGCCCTGGGGCCTCGGATATTGGAGCCTGCGGGGATGGGCTGGCGCAAAAAACGTGCAGCAGACACGCCCGATGATGCCGCCCTATTGGCATTGGTGCGGGACCTGTGCCATTAAGCGGCTCGGATAAGTACGCACGGTAAAGTGCTCAATCTGGTCGCAGAACGGACGAAAATGGAATCGAAATACGGCAGTCGGCGAAAAACCGGCTCTAATAAGGCGATTTTGGGTGTTGCGCTCAGCTCGTTCCTATTGGGAGCGGTCTTGGTCGGTTATTTCTATTGGTTTAACGACGACACTGACGAACAAATCGCGCAGGTCACTCAAGATGTGCCCGCTGTTGAAGCAGAGCAGGTCGAGGCTGAAGCGAGCCCGGAACCTAGTCCATCGGCCTCTGCCAGTGAAGCTATTGAAGTTGCCGAAGCTGCTGAAGCGGTTGAGCGCGTTGCTGAACAGCAAGGCGGTTTGGATCAACGGTTGGCTGCAGCAGAACAACGTCTCGCTCGGCTCGATTTACAAGCACAGGCAGCTGCAGGCAACGCTGCACGGGCAGAGGGTCTGTTGATCGCTTTTGCAACGCGCCGCGCCATCGAACGCGGGGCAGAACTGGGTTATCTAGCCGATCAATTGCGGCTGCGCTTTGGCGATGCTTTGCCCAATGCCGTCAGCACTATTATCAGCGCCTCCAGAGACCCTGTCACACTGGACGAATTGCTGGCCCGATTGGAAGGCCTAGGGCCGCAATTGAGCGAGGGTGACCGCGACGCATCGTGGGACGAATTCAAGCGTGAGATTGCCGAATTGTTCGTCATCCGCCGCGAAGACACGCCTTCACCCAAGCCTGAAAGCCGGTTGGATCGCGCGCGCCTTTTCCTGGAAAGTGGGAGGATTGATGCGGCCATTGCAGAGGTTGAAAACCTGCCTGGTGCGGCCAAGGCAGAAGGATGGATTGCTGATGCCAAACGGTTGTCAGCCGCGATGCAAGCGCTGGATTTGGTGGAAACTGCAGCGGTTCTGGAACCACGGCGATTGCGCGACGGTGCCGGCAATCCGATTGACCAGATCAGCCCGGTTGAGGCTGGCAGCGCGAATTAGTCACTCAAATCTGGCAGTTTAAGCCCTCAGCAATTCGGGCAAATCGCCTGACATTCCGCGCGCTTCATCCATAAACCAGCGCTTCAAAATCGGTGCTCGTTGAACCCCAGCCATGCCCAAACGGCGCACCGCGGATGCGCTTTTGCTGGGGATGCCGAACAGCCGGGTCAGTCCGTCAGTGGCCAGAGCGACCATAAAACTGTCCAGCCCGCGCCAGCGTTCATAGCGTTTGAGCAATTGGGCATCGCCCGGCTCCAGACCGATCAAACGGCCCTCCTCGATCACCTCAACCAAAGCACCAACATCGCGCAATCCCAGATTGAGGCCCTGACCTGCAATTGGGTGAATGCCGTGGGCGGCATCGCCGATCAGTGCCAGCCGATGCTCGGTAATGCGGGCGGTATGATGGAACCCCAGTGGGAAGGATGAGCGCGGGCCAACACTGTCTACAGTGCCAAACACGCCGCCCATCCGCTTTTCAACTTCAGCCAGAAACGCCCGCTCGCCCAGTTTCAAGACGCCGGCTGCGTCTTTCTCATCAACGGTCCAAACCATCGCGCTGGAATGTTTGCCATCAGCTGTGTCGCGCATGGGCAACAAAGCAAAGGGGCCAGCGGGATAGAATATCTCCCACGCCACCTGATCGTGCGGCTTTTCATGGGTCAACCCGGCGATAATGGCGCGGTGTTGGTAGTCCCACTTGGCCACAACCAATCCTGCCTCAGCGCGAGTGGGCGATCCGCGCCCTTCGGCAGCAACCATCAGGCTGGCGCTCAAACTTTGGCCATCACCCAGCGTAACACTGACACCATGTTCGCCGCGCTCTCTGTGGGTCACTTCAGCCTTTGAGTGCCAGGTGATCAGATCATCTTTTTCGGCTGCCTCGAACAATGCTAGGCGCAATTGGCGGTTGGCGAACATTCGGCCAAGCGATCCTTCATGCGGTTCGGGTTGGAAATCCAAGCGACCTGGCTTTGCCTGATCTGTAACCGCAATGGACGCAATCGGACTGGCAAATGGCTCCAACGCATCGGCAATGCCGATATTGGTGAACAGGTTCCAGCTGGCGGTGGATATAGCCGAAGCGCGGCCATCGAAACCTTCGGCGGTCAACTCGGCCGGATCGGCCCGATCGACCACATGGCTGGAAAAGCCCTTGCGAGCCGCCGCCAACGCCAGTGTCATGCCCACCAGCCCGCCGCCAATTATCAATAGGTCGCGCCGTCCATCCATCACTTCGTCCATCGCTGATGTCACTCGTCAAAGCCTTGTTGCGTATGTTTATCCGCCGCCCTAGATGCTGATATGTGATCGAGGCAAGGATGTCCCCCCCCATTCGCGCTTTTGTGGCCTTTCTTTTGCTGGCTGCAGCCGCGTTATGCGCGCCATTTCTGGCCACGGATGCGGCGCGTGCACAATCCGGGCTCAACCCGTCCAACAATCTTGAAGCGCGATTGGTCTCCGATGGACCCGTGCGCGCTGGCGAGACTGTGACGCTGGCGATTGTGTTCGATCCGGTGGCCCCGGAATGGCATGGCTATTGGAAGAATCCGGGCGATGCGGGTTTGGGAATGCAGCTGGAGTGGGCTTTGCCGCCCGGTTGGGAAGTGGGTGAGCCGCTTTATCCTGTGCCCCAGAAGCTGATGATAGCCAATTTGATGAACCACATATTCGAAGGCGAATATGCGGTTTTGGTTCCGATCAAAATTCCCGGTGATTTCACACCCAGCGGATCGATCCCGATCTCGGTCGAGGGGCAATGGCTGGCTTGCACCGACAAGATTTGCGTGCCCGAGGGCGGAACGCTGTCGATGTTCTTGGCGAGTGATCCTGATGCCGAGGGCGACCCTCAATTTGCGCGGTGGCAGGCAGAGATCGCGCCATTGCTGGATGCGCGAGGCAGCTTCGAGGTGGTCGCTGACCGTGTCCGGATCATGATCCCATTGCCGGCATCGGTTGATTTGCCTGCTCCGCATGTGTTTGTCGCGAACGAGCGGCTGGTGGAATATTCCGCTGTGCAGACCTTCTCGCGCGAGGGAGACACATTGATCGTTGATATCCCGCGCGATCAATTCGGCACCGACAAACCAAGCATACTGAGCGGCATTTTCGCATTTGGCGACGGGATTGGTGTTCGCTTTGAGGCCGATCCGGGTGAGGTGCCGGTGCTGCCGACCAAATCGGTTTTGATGGAGAAGCCAGATATTCCTCCGCTGCACTTGCTGTTGCTGGGCGCGTTGGCGGGCGGATTGTTGCTCAACATCATGCCATGCGTGTTCCCGATCCTCAGCCTGAAAGCGATAAGTCTGGCACGCGCGGGTGAAAGCCAGGCGCAAGCGAGACGCGAGGGTTTGGCGTATACGGGCGGGGTGGTGCTGGCCTGTGTGGGGCTGGGCGCAGTGCTGTTGATTTTGCGCGCTGCGGGCGAGAATGTGGGCTGGGCCTTCCAGCTGCAAGAACCCAATGTGGTCGTCACTTTGCTGCTGCTGGCGGTGGTAATCACCGTCAATCTGGCGGGCCTGTTTGAGCTGCCTTCGCTGTCCATCACGCGCACAGGGGAACCCTCCAGCGCATTTGCCACCGGATTGCTTGCCGCCTTTGTGGCTACGCCGTGCACGGGGCCGTTCATGGCGGTCGCGCTTGGGGCTGCTTTGTTGCTGCCACCTGTGCAGGCCTTGCTGTTGTTCGCTGCCTTGGGGTTGGGGCTCGCGCTACCGTTTCTTCTGATCGGATTTGTGCCAGCATTGCGGTCAATGCTTCCTAAGCCAGGCGCTTGGATGGACCGTTTCCGCAAGATCATGGCGATCCCGATGGGGCTGACTGCATTGGCACTGATCTGGCTGACCAAGCAATTGGGCGGGGAGGGCTTTGCGCTTTTCGCGCTGGTGGTTACCTTCGGAATTGTGCTTGCCTTGATGGTGGTGGGCCGGTTGCAACGCGCGGGCAAATTGGCTTGGCCTGCCTTTGGCCTGATCGCGGCTCCGTTCTTGTTGTTTGGGGCATTCGCATTGCCATCCAGCTATCAGCCGCAGGAAAGCAGCGCGGCACAATCATTGTTGGAACCCGAGGTGTTCAGTCCGGACGCCTTGGCCAAAGCGCGTGCAAGCGGAAACCCTGTGTTTGTGTGGTTCACGGCTGATTGGTGCGTAACCTGTAAGGTCAATGAAGGCGTTGCCATTGAACGCGAAGTGACCCGCGCAGCATTTGAAGAAGCTGGCATTGTGGCGATGGTGGGTGATTGGACCCAGCGTGATGCCGAGATCAGCCAGTTCCTGACCGCGCAAGGCGTTGCCGGAGTGCCGCTGTATCTATGGTATGAGCCCAATGCAGAAGCCGAGACCTTGCCCCAGGTCTTGACCGCAGACATGCTGGTGGAGCGCGCCCAGCGGACAAGGTAATCCGTCAGGAGGGTGGCGGCTAAACAGCTTGATCTTGTTGGCGTGAATCAAGCGTTTCAGCATCAACCGAGCTGCGACAATTTTCGATCAATACACCAGGCAATGTGCTGGGATTGAGGGTGATCATACCTGCCCCCGGCAAAGTCGCAGTGATCTGTCGCGGTCCGGTCAGGACTTCGACATTGGGCTGCGATGCGGCGATGCTTCCCTGCCAGACAAAACCGCTGCGATGCTCCACCGCATCGACGGGAATACGCGCAATGTGACCATTGCCAACCAGCGCCAGAAACGCGCCTGCGCCTTCATCCGCCTGAGCATAGCGCGTGATCTGCATGGTGGGTTCGTCGCCGCTTTGCTCACACGATAGGGCCAACATGGGCGCCTGTCCCGGCTGTCCATAGATGAGGCGATTTTCGATCATGCTGGGCGACCAGATGGCCCCTTCGCTGTCTGGCGAGTCGATCGGTTCGGACGGGCCAGTGGGGACTTCCTCGGGCAGTGAGCGGTCCATCACCTCGTCGGTTGGAGGGGGCTTGCATGATGAAAGTCCAAGCATGACAGCCAATGGCATCAATATCAGCACTGGATTTCTCATCGGCCAAACTTCCGCTGGGTTTTGCCATAGCGCGTTTTGCGCGTGCCGGGTTTGCCTTCGTTAGAACGGCCTACGCGCGGTGCCTTTTGCTGACCATCGGGAAGGCCCAATTCATCCGTTTCCAATTTGCGGATTTCATCGCGCAAACGGCCCGCTTCCTCGAACTCCAGATCAGCAGCGGCAGCGCGCATGCGTTTTTCCAGATCTTCGATATAGGCGCGCAGATTGTGGCCAACCAGATTGTTGACCTCGTCATCGCCCGTACCCACCGTAACGCTATCCTTGCTGGCGGTGTGGGCAACGATATCGGCGATGTCGCGCTTGATTGTCTGTGGGGTAATGCCGTGCTTGTCATTATAGGCGCGCTGTTTCTCGCGGCGACGATCGGTTTCGGCCATCGCGCGTTCCATGCTGCCCGTGATCCGGTCGGCATAGAGGATGACCTTGCCATCCACATTGCGTGCTGCGCGGCCAATGGTCTGAACAAGCGACGTTTCTGAACGCAGGAAGCCTTCCTTGTCCGCATCCAGAATACAAACAAGCCCGCATTCGGGAATGTCGAGACCTTCGCGCAGAAGATTGATCCCGACCAAAACATCGTACACGCCAAGTCGCAGGTCACGGATCAGCTCAATCCGTTCCAGCGTTTCAACGTCGGAGTGCATATAGCGGACCTTAAGCCCGGCTTCATGCATGAACTCGGTCAAATCCTCGGCCATCCGCTTGGTCAAAGTGGTGACCAGAGTGCGATAGCCATTGGCCGCTGTCTTGCGGCATTCCTCAATACAATCCTGCACCTGATCTTCGACCGGACGAATGTTGACCGGTGGATCGATCAATCCCGTGGGACGGATAACCTGTTCGGCAAAAACGCCGCCGGTTTGCTCCATTTCCCAATTGCCCGGCGTGGCCGATACAGCAATGGTTTGCGGGCGCATGGCGTCCCATTCGTTGAAGCGCAGCGGCCGGTTGTCGATACAGCTGGGCAAACGGAATCCATATTCCGCAAGGGTGATTTTGCGCCGGTGATCCCCGCGCGCCATCGCACCGATTTGCGGCACCGTCTGGTGGCTTTCATCGACAAACAGCAGAGCGTTCTCGGGCAGATATTCAAACAGGGTTGGCGGCGGTTCACCGGGCAAGCGTCCGGTTAAAAAGCGCGAGTAATTCTCGATGCCCGCGCAGCTGCCCGTCGCAGCGATCATTTCAAGGTCGAAATTTGTGCGCTGTTCCAACCGCTGGGCTTCCAGCAATTGCCCTTCTTCGTGCAGTTCTTTGAGCCGTTCGGTCAGTTCAAATTTGATCGCTTGGGTCGCCTGCTTCATCGTAGGGCCGGGCGTCACATAGTGCGAATTGGCATAGACGCGCACGGTATCTAGCCATGCGCCCTTCTTGCCCGTCAGCGGGTCAAATTCTGCGATTTCCTCGATTTCGTCACCGAAGAAGCTGATCCGCCACGCCATGTCTTCATAGTGGCTGGGGAAAATTTCCAGATTGTCCCCGCGCACCCGGAAACACCCCCGCGCAAAGGCGGTGTCATTGCGCTTATATTGCAGCGCCACCAGCTTGCGGATCAACTCGCGCTGGTCGATCACCGCATCCTTCTTGATGTCGAAAATCATCGCGGAATAGGTTTCAACCGAACCAATACCGTAAAGGCACGAAACCGATGCGACGATGATCACATCATCGCGTTCCAGCAGAGACCGTGTGGCCGAGTGACGCATCCGGTCAATCGCCTCGTTTACGCTCGATTCCTTCTCGATATAGGTGTCCGAACGGGGGACATAGGCCTCTGGCTGGTAATAGTCGTAATAGCTGACGAAATACTCGACCGCATTGTTGGGAAAGAAGCTTTTGAACTCGCCATAAAGCTGCGCGGCCAGGATCTTGTTGGGCGCGAGCACCAATGCGGGGCGCTGCAACTCCTCGATCATCTTGGCCATGGTGAATGTCTTGCCCGATCCGGTCACCCCCAACAGCACCTGCGTTTGCTCATCCTGCCGTGCGCTGCCCACCAGTTCGGCAATGGCGGTGGGCTGATCGCCCGCAGGCTCGTATTCTGAAACCAGCTCGAAACGCTTGCCCGGCATGGATTTTTCCGGCCGAGCGGGACGGTGCGGAGTAAACTCGCCCGAGGTATCGGGTTCTTGCAATCCGCGTCTAATTACCAATTCAGCCATAGGCGAACATATGGGGCACAAATACTCAGATCGCAATGGCCATGATAGCTGTAAAATTGCTGTCTGGATAAAGCAGTCGTGATGGGCCTATGATCGAGCCGAACAAGTTTTGGCTGACAATAGGGGAGATGGATTTTGCGACAGGTTCAAATGGGATTGTTGATGACCTCGGTGATCGCCCTGACGGCATGCGCGGGCGACAATCCCGATAATGTTCCGCTTTATGGCGAGTGGGAAATGACCACTAAGATCAAGAGCCTGACCGTCGATGGCAGGCCAATTCCGGTCAGCAGCATGCCGCAGCAGGTGCGCGATCTTGCTGGCACAGAAAAGCAATGCGGCGAGCCGATGTTTATCGACAAGGATTGGCAGGAAAATGACATTATTTCGCGCATTTCGGGCAGCTGCACCTTCGACCAATATGATGTGACCGACACCTTTGTTTCGGGGCGCGGACGATGCCAGACTTCTGCCATGCAGGTCGATTTCGAGCCGATAGTAGGATTCTCTGTTTCCCAGTCAGAGACGGCCTATCAATTGGAGGTCATCATGGAGGGCAGCGCTGACGTGCCTGGTGGAAACGGCAGTCGCTATGTCAAGGCGGTTGCAGTGCAGGACGGCAAGCGGCTGGGTGATTGCTAGAGGTGGTGAAATTTCACCCAACGGGGCTGCAATTGGCAGGGTGGTGCCTTGGTGTTAGGCTGATCGTCTGATTTGAAAGAGGTTTTGATATGCGCAAGGTTGTTTTACTCGCTCCACTGGCATCGCTGATACTGGTGGCGTGTGGCAGCAGCGACGAGGCAGGTGAGGGCGATTCCATCAGCATGGGCGAGGTTGCCGCCATCACCCAGGAAAATGCGATCAAGCCAGAACCGGGGCAATATTCTGTATCTATGGAAGTGCTCGAGATGGATATTCCCGGTGCGCCGGAATCAGCCGTCACGATGATGAAAGACATGATGGGCCAGCGCGCGCATTCTTATTGCATGACGCAGGAAGACGCCGACAATGGCTTTGAAGAGATGGCCAAACAGTCGCAGGAAAATGATGATTGCTCGTTTGAGCGCTATGAATTTGATGGCGGTAAGCTGGATGGTAAAATGGTCTGCAATGTGCCCGGTCAAGGCACAATGACCATGACAATTGCCGGAACGGGCAGTGCAACCCGTTCAGAAATGGAAATGACCATGGAAGGCAATATGACCGGCATGGGCGAGTCCACCATTCGGCTAAAAGCGATCCACGAACGCACCGGCGATTGCGCGGGATGATAGTAATATGGGCGTGATGCGCCGGCTGAAGCTTGCTTTCCAGCCTTACACAGCGTCCGAGCCAAAGCCGTCTTTGCGAAAGCTTTTAGGTGAATTGGATTTGCTGGCGGAGCCTCTGCGTCGCCCCTTCCGCAAATTAGAGATTGCGCCAGCGGACACGCCCAAGGTGGTAATGCTGTTGCCAGGCTTTATCGCCAGTCCATTGCAGATGCGCTATCTCGCGCGGCAGATCGAGGCGGCGGGCCACACCGTCAAGAAATGGGGCATGGGAGCCAATCTGGGCGCCTCCCCTCATCGCCTCAGCACCTTGGAAAACAGGCTGGCCGCAGTGCATGATCGTTATGGGCAAAAAGTGGTGCTGCTGGGGTGGAGCTTGGGCGGGATATTCGCGCGCGAACTTGCCCATCGCCGACCCGAAATGGTTGAGCGCGCAATCACCATGGGGTCACCCATTGCAGGTGACAAGCGGGCCAACAATGCCTGGCGCGCCTATCAATTGGTGGCCGGTCACGCGATCGATCGTCTGCCGGTGGACGTCAATCTGGATAAGAAACCGCCGGTGGAAACGATTGCCATGTGGAGCCCGATTGATGGTGTGATCCCGCCGCACAGCGCCAAAGGGACCGATGCCTTACGCGACCGACAAATCGAGGTCGATTGCACGCATATCGGCTTTTCTTACGATCCAAAGGCGATTTATGCAGTTCTGCGGGAACTTGATCGCAAGTAATCCTTTTCATTTCTACAGGCGCGCCTACGCTTGCGCGCAACAATCAATTCCTTTTGGGGGCTAATGGACCGTTCTTCGGCCAATTTTGACGAGATGTTCGCTGCCGATGGCGGTGTGCGACCGGGCTATGCCGATTTTTGCGGTTGGTATGACGAGCAAGACCCCAAATGGTTGCAACGCAAGGACGCAGAGGCTGATGACAGCTTTCGGCGAACGGGCATCACCTTTAACGTCTATGGCGAGGATGAAGCCGAAGAGCGCCTGATCCCCTTCGATATGGTCCCGCGCATCATAACCGCTGCGGAATGGCGCAAGGTTACCAAGGGGATCGAACAACGCGTCAGTGCGATCAATTCGCTGCTTTATGATCTGTATCATCGCCAAGAGATTATTCGGGCGGGCCGCATCCCGGCACGCCTGTTTCAAGACAATGCAGCGTGGCTGCAACAAATGGTAGGTTTTACCCCTCCAGGCGGAATTTATACGCATATCGTGGGGATCGATCTGGTGCGGACCGGGCCGGATGAATTCTTTGTTCTGGAAGACAACGCACGGACGCCCTCCGGCGTGTCTTATATGCTCGAAAATCGCGAGACGATGATGAGCATGTTCCCCGAACTGTTCTCGCGTGTCGCGGTTGAAAGCGTGTCAAACTATCCGCGCCGCCTTGCGCGCAGTTTGGCAGCATGCGCGCCTGCGGCAACCAATGGCAAGCCCAAGGTTGCCGTACTGACGCCGGGTATCTTCAATTCGGCATATTTTGAACATGCCTTTTTGGCCGATCAGATGGGGGCCGAGCTGGTTGAGGCAAGCGATTTACGCGTGGTTGGCGGACGTGTGCAAATGCGCACCACCCGCGGATTTGAGCCGGTTGATGTGCTGTATCGCCGGGTCGATGATGAGTATCTTGATCCGCTGACCTTCAATCCCGACAGCATGTTGGGCGTGCCCGGCATCATGGACGTCTACCGCGCTGGCGGAATTACGATAGCTAATGCTCCTGGAGCAGGCGTTGCTGACGACAAAGCGATTTACAGCTTCATGCCTGAGATCGTCGAATTCTATACCGGTCAGAAGCCCTTGTTGCCCAATGTCCAAACATGGCGCTGCGCCGATGAAGATAGTCTGGCCTATGTGCTGGATAATCTGGCCGAGCTGGTGGTGAAGGAAGTGCACGGTTCGGGCGGCTATGGCATGTTGATCGGGCCGACGTCTTCGAAGAAAGAAATCGCTGACTTCCGCAAGAAGCTGACGGCCAATCCGCAAAATTACATTGCCCAGCCAACCTTGTCTTTGTCGACCTGTCCGATCTTCACCAAGAAGGGCTTGGCGCCGCGCCATGTCGATCTGAGACCATTTGTTCTGGTGTCCCCCAATGGCGTCGACATCACACCTGGCGGTTTGACCCGGGTGGCTTTGAAACAGGGCTCACTGGTGGTCAATTCCAGCCAAGGTGGCGGGACCAAAGATACTTGGGTGCTGAAAGACTGATGGCGGGGCAGGCATCATGTTAGGGCGCACAGCCAACGGATTGTTCTGGATGTTCCGCTATCTTGAGCGGGCCGAGAACACTGCGCGATTGCTGGATGCAGGCATCCGGCTGGCGCTGACCCGCGATCTGGCGACAGCAGAAGAAGAATGGCGTTCGGTCATTACCGTGACCGGACAAAGGCGACTGTATGAAGCCAATCATGATGGCTATGCCGGGGCTGATGCTTGGAACTTCATTCTGCGCGGCAAGGACAATCCGGTCAATGTCCGCGAGATGTTTGGCGCGGTTCGTCAGAACGCGCGAATGGCGCGGAACGCGATCAGCGGAGAGGTTTGGGAGGCTGTCAACGAGAGTTGGATGCGCCTTGAGAAACTGCTTGCGCGGCCGGTCGGCCAGTCAGCCGTAGGCGAAGTTGTCAGGGCGATCCGTTTGGCCGGCACCTTGGTCCATGGCGCGCTGGAAGGGTCGATGCTGCGCAATGAAGGCTATCACTTTGCGCGGGCGGGGACTTTTGTAGAGCGCGCCGACAGCACAGCGCGATTGCTGGATATCAAATATTACCTGCTGCTTCCCTCGCTCAATTATGTTGGGTCCAGTCTGGACAATGGCCAATGGGATACGGTTCTGCGCTCCGTTGGCGGAGACAGAGCCTATAGCTGGCTAAACGCAGGCCAGATGGATGCTCGCGGGATTGTTGAATTTTTGGTGCTGGATGACCGGTTTCCCCGATCCTTGGCCTATTGCCACGGGGCGCTGCGGGATCATCTGTTCGCTCTGGCGCGCTTGCATGGGACCGATGCGGGCAGCAATCAATTAATGCGAGAGGCCGATATCAACATTTCAGACACAACGGTCGAGGCGATTTTTGAACAAGGCTTGCATGAATTCCTGGTTCAATTCGAAGCAGCCAATGCAGAAATCGGGCAAGCCATTGCCGAAGATTACAGGTTCCTGGCATGAGATTGTCGATCCGTCACACAACGCGTTACAGCTTTGCAGAACCAGTGGTCCATGCGCTGCAGCGGCTGCGTCTCACTCCCAAAGAAACTCAGGGTCAAAAGATCTTGGATTGGGAGATGGAATTTGAAAATGCGGCACGCGAAATCGATTATGATGACCAACACTTCAACACCATCACACTGGTCGCGATGGAGCCGGGCACAACCGAATTTGTGGTGACCTGCAAGGGCATGATCGACACCGAAGACAGTGCTGGTGTGATTGGACGCCATTCGGGACATATGCCGCTGTGGAGCTTCCTGTCTCAGACCAAGCTGACCAAGCCTGGGCCTAAGGTTAGGGCGTTGATCCGTGACCTGCCGGCGCCAGAAGGAACCAAGCTGGATTACCTCCACGCGCTGTCGTCAAAAATTGCGCAAGAAGTCGCTTACGAAACTGGTCGCACCAATGTGTTCACCACGGCGGAAGAGGCTGTGGAGGCAGGCCATGGGGTTTGTCAGGATCACGCGCACATCTTTATCGGTGCTGCGCGCGCCATGAATATTCCGGCACGTTATGTCAGCGGTTATCTGATGATGAACGATCGAATCAATCAGGAGGCTACCCATGCCTGGGCCGAGGCGCATGTCGACGGGCTGGGCTGGGTCGGGTTTGACATTTCTAATGGCATTAGCCCCGATCCCCGCTATGTGCGCGTGGCAACCGGATTGGACTATCGCGACGCTGCGCCGATGACTGGAATCAGTTTTGGCGGGACTGAGCAAAGGCTCACGGTTGATGTGGCAGTCGAACAGCAATCAATGGATACACAACAGCAATGACCTATTGCGTGGGCATGGTGGTGGAGCGGGGGCTCGTTCTGATGAGCGATACGCGCACCAATTCAGGCGTCGATAATATCTCGGTATTCAGCAAGATGTTCCATTGGAATGTCCCTGGTGAACGGATCATCACCGTCATGACGGCGGGTAATTTGGCGACCACACAGCACGTCATTGGACAATTGGAAGAGCGCACCAAGGCGCCCGACGAACGCGAGAACACGCTGTTCGAGGCCCCGACGATGTTTCAGGTCGCCTCAGACGTTGGCAAACTATTGCGCAACACAATCAGCGAACGGCAGGCGGCCAATGGCAATTCAGGCAAAGGCAAATTCACAGCCTCCATCATTGTCGCCGGACAGATTGCCGGGATGGAGCCTCGGCTTTTCATGGTCTATCCCGAAGGCAATTTCATCGAAGCCAATCTCGATACGCCGTTCTTCCAGATCGGTGAGACCAAATATGGTCGGCCAATTATCATTCGCGGATATGATCGCGATATGAGCTTTGAAGACGCCGTTAAATTGCTGATGGTGTCCTTCGATTCAACTCTGAAGGCCAATCTTTCGGTTGGTTTACCCTTGGATCTCATGGTGATCGGGCGCGATGACTTTACAGCGACGCACAAACGCCGGATCACTCAGGATGACCCCTATTTTGATGCAATCTCCTCGATTTGGGGTGATGCGTTGCGGAGTGCCTTTCACTCGCTGCCCGACTACAAATTCTCGTCGGAATAACGCTCGGATCGAGTCAATAAGGGCAATTGCCCGCGTATAAGTGCGTAAGTTTGATCCGAAGTGGCGGCTTTTTTGCGGCTAAAATAGAGGCAATCGGCTGTTTATCGGCCTGTTAATGCTCCAAATCGGGCCTAGTCTGACGTGCTTTGAACCCCCATTCTCTGCATTCTTTCCCGCATGAACGGGAAACCAACTTTGCATTTCATCGACAGCTCCAGCCGCTCTCGCGCTGAGCTGGCACGCACCGGTTTTGGGCTGGGGCATCACTCCGAAGTTTATGGGGACATCTCTGATCTGTCCGTCCATCCGCCGCGTGATGGGATCATAATCGCACGCGATGCTGCGGAAGAGGGCGGGGTGGCCCTGGTGCTTGAACGGCTGAGCCGATTGGGTGTCTGGCTGCCGGTGATCGCTGTGGACAGCCAACCACGGCCTGGCCGCATTGTAGAGGCAATCAAGGCCGGCGCTTTGGATTATCTCAACCTACCACTTGATCCTGCTCGCTTTGAACGCTGTCTTGATCGTATCGCGGGTGAGGCCGAGGTGTTTGGCGAAGCGCGCAAGCGCATGATCGAGGCGCGCAATCGTATTTCCAACCTATCTTGCCGCGAACGCGAAGTGCTGGATTGGCTGGCCGAAGGTCGCAGCAATAAGATGATCGCCAGGGAGCTGGAGATCAGTCCGCGCACGGTGGAAATTCACCGCGCCAATATGATGTCAAAGCTGGGCGCGCGGCATGCTGCCGAAGCTGTCCGGCTGAAATTGGAAGCCCAGATAGAAGACAATCAAATGGAAAACAAAGCTATCTGATCTTCGAGTACCCGAGCGGGTTGGACATCAACACCAGAATTGGGCCGACCATTGCACCCCAAATCGGGTCGCCAGTACACCCAGTGACGGGTGGCCAATACGCCCAGAAATGGGTTGATCAATGCACGCCATTGTAATGGGCCGCGTGACCGCAAGTTTCCCCCTGCGATCACGCGGTACTGTTTCCGGCCGTTAAAATATTTTTGAGGGCGGTGAAGGCCTTACCGGCAAAAGCTGCCGTCGCCTTGTTCTAGATGCAAATGGTCGCGGTGTGCGCTGTTGTAATCCGGCCCCAGCACCGTTCCGAACCTTTTGCAGGCGCTGCGATGGACCACGCGTAGAAACTCGCGCTCCTTCTCGCTGCCCTGGGTCCAATCGCTCAACACGCTGATCCTGCGACCATCATTCAGCACAAATGCGGCGATATCGATTGCCGCCGCGCGCGAATGGGCCGAGCGGCGTCCTGTTCCAGCCACATTGCGGCACGCATAGCTTCCCATTGTCTCAATCCGATCAAGCGGACTGCCCAAAATCTGTTGGGCGGCACGATCCACGCCGAACCGCGCCCATGCAGAGAACAAACGCGCAGTCTTGCATTCCACGGCGCCAATATTGCTGATCGCGAACTGAGAGCGATCCCCTTGCAAGGCGGACAGGAGCACAGAATTTTCGCGCCGACAGCCTGATCCATAATCGCGGTCAGGCAAGACAGCAAAGCGCGATCCGGTTTCCCCCAATTGGGCCATGCAAATGCGGGCATTGCGGCTGAGTTGTGCCGGATTGGGCGCCGAGCGGGGCTTTGCGATGGGTGGCGAATTGCTGCCGGGGGGGGTAGAACCTGCTCTGCCATCGGGCACCGCTCCACATGCGCCCAGCGCCAAGGCGGTGGCTAATCCTATACTAGTGCGAAGTGCGACCATTTTGGCAGTGTCTCAGGATCAACTTGGCAATTCGTCGGCGACTTGTTCCCACAGCTCGATCTTGATTCCATCAGGGTCCAGCAGCCAGGCGAATTTTCCATAGCCTTCGTCCGCCGTATCGAGGATTTTGGCCCCCTTCTTTTTGATCGCTTTCACGAAGCCATCCAAATCATCTACCCGCAGATTAATCATGAAGCCGCCTTTGCCGGGCTTCACATAAGTATCATCCTCGAAATGGCTGATCAGCGAATAGGGGTTGGTCTTGGGCTCGTCCGCCCACGCCAATTGTGGGCCGTAGGGGCCGTCGATGCCCAGGGTTTCCCGGTACCATTCGCGGGTCTTGGCAGGGTCTTCGACCACATAAAAGACGCCGCCCAATCCTGTCACACTCGCCATTCAACCCTCCATCACAATCTGTTGTGCTTCCCTCATGATACACGCTCCGCAGGTAAAATCAGGCCATATAGCCGGATATGTGCTCAATATCCTTGAGCCTGTCCGTCCTTGCGCATTTCGGTGGCGCCCGTCAGGACGCCCGTTTCCGGGTCACGTGCAATCGCCTGATAGCCGCCAAACATCATTCCGTTTTCGACCAGTTCAACTTGGTGCCCCATAGCGGACAGCCGCTTACGCGTTGCCTCAGGAATGCCAGCCTCGACATTGAGCGTGCCAAGCGGATCACTGGCGGGGCCATCCAATGGCTCCGTGGGTGCACGGCCACCGTCGTGGTTGATGCGCGCGGCATCGCCAGCTTCCTGCAGGTTCATTCCATAATCAACGATGTTGATCAGGACTTGCACATGGCCTTGCGGTTGCATGCCGCCGCCCATCAGGCCCAGCGTCATGAAGGGCTTGCCATCCTTTTTCACGAAAGCGGGAATGATGGTGTGAAACGGTCGCTTGCCCGGTTCATACGCGTTGGGATGGGCCGGATCGAGACTGAACAGTTCGCCGCGGTCCTGGAACATGAAGCCCAGACCATCGGGAACCAGGCCGCCGCCCATGCCGCGATAGTTGGACTGGATCAGGCTGACCATCATGCCATTGCCATCCACCACCGTCAGATAGGTCGTGTCGCCTTCGCCCTCCAGCTTGGGTGCAATCTCTATCTCCCCCGGCATGAATTCAGGGGTGACTTTGTCCGGATTGATTAGGTCAAAGCGCTGCTTGCCATATTCCTGCGTTAGCAGTTCTTCGGGCAATGCCGAGAAGGTCTGGTCAGCATAAAACCGCGCGACGTCGGCATGGGCCAAACGCTTGGCCTCTGTAATATAGTGGATCACTTCGGGGCTGCCGCGATCCCATTGGCGCAAATCGACATTCTTGAGGATGTTGACCATTTGCAGGGCGGCGAAGCCTTGCGAATTTGGCGGAAGCTCGCACAGTTCATAGCCATCGCGATAGGCCGCACAGGCCGGATCGACCCATTCGCTAGTGTGTCCGGCGAAATCCTCCATCGCAAAAGCGCTGCCCTGTTTTTGCAAGTAATCCACCATGACCCGTGCGGTAACGCCGCTGTAGAATTCATCGCGACCATTGCGCGCAATACGAGACAATGTGTCGGCCAGATCCGGGTTTTTGAACATCTCGCCTGCTTTGGGCGCGCCATTGGCGAAATAGGTTGCTCGCGCATTGTCGAATTCGAACTCGGTTGTCTCCATCCGGCGTTCGAACGCGCTCAAATTGCGCTCATAATACATGGCAATAACCGGAGCGACAGGATGTCCGTTGCGGGCATAATCAATCGTAGGCGCGAGCACTTGGCGCATCGGCAATTTGCCAAAGCGGCCATGCATGGCGAACCAGCCATCAACGGTGCCGGGGACGGTGACGGGAAGATGTCCTAATGGCGGGATAGAATCGGCATCGCCCAATTGCTGCTTCAATTGGTCAAGCGTTTGTCCAGCGGGGCTGCGGCCCGAGGCGTTGAGACCGTAAAGCTCCTCGCTGGCCGGATCATAGATGATTGCGAACAAATCGCCGCCAATACCATTGCCGGTTGGCTCCATCAGGCCAAGCGCGGCGTTGGCAGCGATTGCGGCATCAACCGCACTGCCGCCAGCTTTCAGAATATCCAGCGCGACTTGTGTTGCGAGCGGGTGTGCGGTCGCGGCCATGCCATTGCTGGAATAGACGGGGCTGCGCGACCAAGGCGTTCCAACCGGACGTCCACCAGCACCAATTTGCTGCTCGATCGGCTTTGCTTCAGGCATTTCCTCTGCCTGGTTGCATCCACCAAGCACGGCCATCAGGCCGGCTGCAATGATAAGAGGCAGCGTACGCATCTGGAGACTCCCGTGTCATAACAATGACCACGGGGGTTAGTTGCGCCAGCCCGCTTGGGCAAGGCCTTCAGCAGAAAGAGTAAATTGGCGAGGGCGATTAGCCCTCTTTTTTGCGCTTGGCCTTTTTGCGTTCATGTGGGCACAGCAATGCCTTACGCAGACGGATGGATTCCGGCGTCACTTCGACCATTTCATCATCATCGATATAGGCGATCGACTGCTCCAGGCTCATGCGGCGTGGCGGGGTCAAGCGGATGGAATCGTCTTTGCCTGAAGAACGGATGTTGGTCAGCTGTTTGGCCTTCATCGGATTGACTTCCAGATCGTCCGGCTTGGAATTCTCGCCAATGATCATGCCTTCATACAGCTTCATCGAAGAGCCAACGAACAATTCGCCGCGCTCTTCCAGCATGTTCAGCGCATAGGCGTTGGACTCGCCGTCACCATTGGAAATCAGCACGCCGTTGATACGGCCTTCGATCGGGCCTTTGTAGGGGCCGTATTTTTCGAACAAGCGGTTCATGATGCCCGTGCCGCGTGTGTCGGAAAGGAATTCGCCGTGATAACCGATCAGCCCGCGTGACGGGGCAGAGAAGGTGATGCGGGTCTTGCCGAGGCCAGAAGGGCGCATTTCGGTCAGGTCAGCCTTACGGCGCTGCATCTTCTCGACCACAGTGCCTGAGTGCTCGTCATCCACGTCGATTACGACAGTTTCATACGGCTCCATGCGCTTGCCGTCTTCTTCGCGGAACAGCACTTTCGGGCGAGAAATACCCAGCTCAAAGCCTTCGCGGCGCATGGTTTCGATCAACACGCCCAATTGCAATTCGCCGCGGCCAGCCACTTCGAAGCTGTCCTTGTCTTCGCTTTCGGTGATGCGAATGGCGACATTGGTTTCGGCTTCGCGGTACAGGCGGTCGCGGATCATCCGGCTGGTGACTTTGCTACCTTCGCGGCCAGCCAAGGGGCTGTCGTTCACTGCAAAGCGCATCGCCAGCGTGGGCGGATCAATCGGTTGTGCTTCAATTGGCGTGGTGACCGAGGTATCGGCGATGGTGTTGGCAACGGTTGCCTTTTCCAGACCGGCGAGGGCGATGATGTCGCCAGCAGATGCGGTTTCAACCGGTACGCGGTCCAACCCGTCAAAGCTCATCAGTTTGGTGGCACGGCCGGTTTCAACGACATTGCCATCCATATCGATGGCGTGGATTGGGTCGTTGACGTTGATTGTGCCTGATTGAACACGTCCGGTAAGAACGCGGCCCATAAAATTGTCACGATCCAGCAGGGTGGCCAGGAAGCTGAATGGGCCAGAGGCATCCAAACCGGGCGAGGGGACATGCTCGACGATTTTCTCGAACAAGGGATTTAGCGTGCCTTCGCGCGCTTCTTGATCGTCGCTGGAATATCCGTCGCGGCCCGAGGCGTACAGGACCGGGAAGTCCAACTGTTCGTCCGTTGCGTCCAAGCTAACGAACAGGTCAAAAACTTCGTCCAGAACTTCTTGCGGGCGGCCATCAGGACGGTCAATCTTGTTGACGACTACGATAGGTCGGAGGCCCAGGGCCAATGCCTTACCGGTTACGAATTTGGTTTGCGGCATGGCGCCTTCGGCACTGTCTACCAGCAGGATAACGCCGTCGACCATCGACAAGATGCGTTCAACCTCTGCGCCAAAGTCGGCGTGGCCCGGCGTATCAACGATGTTGATGCGGGTCGTCTCGCCGTCATGCTCCCACTCTACCGAGGTGCATTTGGCCAGAATCGTGATGCCGCGCTCTTTTTCCAGATCGTTGGAATCCATCGCACGTTCTTCGATGCGCTGGTTTTCGCGATACGTGCCAGATTGGCGGAAAAGTTGGTCGACCAGCGTAGTTTTGCCGTGGTCAACGTGCGCGATGATCGCGATGTTGCGAAGTGAATTTGACATATTGGGCCTTAGGAGAATGAGAAAGCGCCATGGTGCGGCGCACAATCGCGCGTCGCCTAGCTGAAGCGGGCCGTAACGGCAAGTGGTGAAGGTGTGACTCTGAAGCAACAATAGTGGCTTCCGACACAATAATTGTGATCAATGAAACTTGTTTGCAAGACTCCCAACGGCTAACGTCTCGGGCAATCGATCGGACATAGAAGCATTTGGGGATGCCAGTCCGGATCGTGAAATCGTGAGAGGAGTTCACATGCGTTCTATTTTTTCCGGCTCTGCCGGGTCGTCCCGCTTCACCCTATTGACCGGGGCAGCCGCAATCGCGTTGGCCATTCCGGGCGCCGCCCTGGCGCAAGATGCTGACGATACCGATGATGCAGCAGAAACCAGCTTTGACGATGGTGGCTTTGACAGCACCATCATTGTTACCGCCACCAAGCGTGAGCAAACTTTGCAAGAAACACCGATCTCGGTATCGGTTACCAGCGGCGAAACGCTGGAAAATGCCCAAATCCGTGATGTCCTTGACCTGCAAACGGTGACCCCATCGCTGCGTGTTAGCCAGCTTCAAACATCGTCTGCATCGACCTTTATCATTCGTGGTTTTGGTAATGGCGATAACAACTTCGGCATCGAGCCTTCTGTTGGCGTGTTTATCGACGGCGTTTTCCGGTCGCGCTCAGCTGCGGCCCTGTCCGATCTTCCCAATGTTCAGCGGATCGAGGTTCTGAACGGACCGCAATCAACGCTGTTTGGTAAGAACGCCTCAGCCGGTGTTATTTCGGTTGTTACGCGTGAGCCTCAATTCCAGTTCGGCGGCGCGGTTGAAGCTGTTTATGGCAACTTCAACACTGTCGTCCTGAAAGGTGACGTAACCGGGCCATTGTCCGATACCGTCGCTTTCTCTGTTGATGGCAGCTATCAACAGCGTGATGGTTACGCGACGATCGTCAATCTTGATGAAGAGCAAAACGATCGCAACCGCTGGTCACTTCGTGGTCAGTTACTGTTCGAACCAACACCTGACTTCAAGATCCGTGCAATCGCGGATTACTCTCGTATTGACGAAGTTTGCTGCCAGGTCAGCACGCTGGTTTCTGGCCCAGTTACTGGAGCGATTAACGCCGTCGGCGGTCAGATCAGCACCGATTTCTTCAGCTATGATGCGTTTTTGAACTTTGTCCCAACCAACGAAGTCGACAATTATGGCGGCTCTGTTCAGATGGACTATCAAGCCGGACCGATTTCGCTGACATCGATCACGGCCTATCGCGAACTGAAGAACTTCTTCCTGTCAGACATCGATTATTCCAGCGCGTCTCTCGCAACGGAAACACGCGATCAGGAAGTGAAAACATTCACACAGGAATTCCGGATCGCGTCAGACTTTGACGGCCCGATCAACTTCCTGTTGGGTGGTTACTACTTCGACGAAACCATCTCACAAGATAGTGCAATTCAGAACGGATCAAGCATCCGGGACGTGTTTGAATTGCTTGCTGGCGGCAACCCCGCTGATGTCTTGTCCGGTGCGCCTTCGGTGTTTAACGGTGTTGAGGCAGCTCTTGGCTTGCCGCAGGAAAGTATTTTCCGGACACCGCTTCTTTCAGAAGAAACCTTCCGGATGGAAAATACGTCCTATTCGATCTTCGGTACGGTCGATTTCGAACCGGCCGACGGTCTCGTGTTTACCGGTGGCTTTAACTACACCGATGATAGCAAGGACTTTGCCCTCAGCCAGTTGAGCCCGGACCCATTGGGTCAGGTCAATCTGGTTGATGCATTCATCACCTTGGCCAGCATGGGCACCGTAACTACCCGCGATCAGTTCCAGGCTTTGCCACAGGCGAACCAGGATGCACTGCTGGCAGCGGCGACCGATCCGTCAATAAACACACTGTTGCCTTTGTCCGGCTTCCAGTTCCAACCACCGTTCTTGACGATCCCGAACGCGGTTGAAGATGGCAAGACCAGTGACGACAAACTGACATATCTGTTCCGCGCAGCGTATCAGGTGTCAAACGAAGTCAATGTCTACGCCAGCTATGCGACCGGCTTCAAAGCAAGCTCGGTCAATTTGTCGCGTGACAGTCGTCCAACATCGGCCGATTTCACGCCAGGTCCGGGTAACTCCACGTTTGCGGCTCCATCGTCGCCGATCCTGGATGCCGGTCTGGCAATTCCAAACCTTGGAACAGGCACCCGCTTCGCCGGACCTGAAGATGCTGAGGTTTATGAAGTTGGCTTGAAAGCACAATGGCCAGGCTTTGGTTTCAACCTTGCTCTGTTCGACCAAACGATCAAAGGCTTCCAAAGCCTTGCCTTTACCGGCACCGGCTTTGCCTTGCAGAACGCTGGTCAGCAGTCGGTTAAGGGTCTTGAGTTCGATGCCACAATCGTTCCGACAGACGGTTTGGTTCTGACCTTTGCAACCACCTATCTTGATCCGCTGTTCGACGACTTCCCCGGAAGCGTTATTGGTGATCTGACCGGTGTTCGTCCTGCTGGTATCCCTGAAATCGCAATCGCGACTTCTGCGACTTACACGCATGAGTGGGATAGCGGGATGCAGCTGATTACGCGTGTTGATTACAATCATGAAAGCAACACGCTGATCAACAACGGCCTGCCAACGTTCAACGCAGCCCTTGGCAACACACAGTTGTTCGAGCGTGAAGTGAACCTGGTGAACACCTCGATGACCCTGAAATTGAACAACGGTGTTGAAGTGGGCGCATATGCCCGCAACCTGTTCAATGATCAGTACATTCTGACCGTATTCGACGGTGTTGCTCAGGCCGGTACGGTTTCGGGTTACCCCAGCGCACCGCGGACTTACGGCGGCGTTGTTCGCTTCAAATTCTAATTCGAAGCATCCAAAATTCATGAAAGGGGCTCGCGGTTGCGGGCCCCTTTTTTGTTGCCAGCTGTTGAAGTATCGGATTTTTCCCTTGCGGTTCCGCCGGATAGGCGTGATTATCACCGCTTCTTTTAGGGGAGGGACTGTTGGAAAATTACGCAGGTTTTTGGATACGGGTCGGTGCTTATATTATCGACAGTATCATTCTTTTGATTGCCCAGACGGCCATTTTTGCTGTCTTTGGTGTCAGCATGATTGGCGCCGATGCGCTTGACCCAGCCGCTGGGGATGCCTTTGCAAACACAGGGGCCGGAATCGCATACCTCATCACAACTGTGGGCGGGATTTTGTATTTCGCACTCATGGAAAGCTCGGCCAAGCAGGCCACTGTTGGCAAGATGGCTCTGGGCCTGATTGTTGTGGATGTTGATGGCAACCGGATCAGTTTCTTGCGCGCCTTTGGCCGCTATTTTGCCAAAATTCTGTCAGGTCTTATCCTGTTCATCGGCTATATCATGGTCGGCTTTACCGAGCGCAAGCAAGGTCTCCACGACATGATCTGCAGCACTTTGGTGCTGAAGGCGACGCCTGGTGAAGCAGGCGTTGATACAACTGTATTCGAGTAAGCTTCTTACAGCTCTCGTAACGCGCGCGCCGGTTTCGCTCTCAGCAATGGGAGCGAGCCGGCCAGCGCAAATCCGATGACGATGGCGAGACCTAGGCCCAAAACGGCCAGAATTTCGCCCCAATCGGGCAACCAATCAAACTCGAACAATTGCGTGATGATCACCCATGCCAGGGTTGATCCCAAGGCCAGCGCGACCAGCGCGAGCAGGCCGGCCAAGATCCCGTATTCCGCCAACTGAATCAGCAGAACTTGCCGCCGGCTTGCGCCCAATACGCGTAGCACCACCGTGTCATACATGCGCGAGGCGCGTGCGGCTGCAATCGCTCCCATCAGCACTGCCAGACCTGCCAGCACCGCGACAGAAGCCGCCGCCAGCGTTGCCACGCTAACTTGTTCAAGGATGGTGCGGGCCTGCGTCAGAATCCCGCCAACTTCGATGATGGAACTGGAAGGGAACTGGCGAACCACATTGCGCAGCAATTGCGAACGGGCCTCGTCTGATTGCGCTTGCGGCAGGCTGATGGTGGCCGATAGATTGTGCGGCGCATCGGCAATCGCCCCGCGAGAGAACACCATGGTGAAGTTAAAGCCCATGTTTTCCCATTCGATCTGCCTCAAATTGGCAATGCGAACGTCGCGTTCTGTGCCCAGCACACTAATGGTTAGATATTCGCCAATCTCCAATCCGGCTGCATTGGCAAATTCTGAATCGATGGAGACCAAGCGTTCAGCATTGCCTGCCTCGTCCCACCATTCGCCTTCGACCAGACGATTGCCTTGCGGAAGAGCGTCAGCATAGGTGATGCCTCGCTCGCCGCGTAGCGCCCATGCGCCATCGGGAATGCTCTCCAAATCGGCCACGCGCTGCATATTGTCCCTTGGCCCAAAGGCCAGCACAGCGCCGCGCAATGTGGGCACGGTGACAATATCGGCATCAGGAGCGCTATCGGTTACTAGGGTGCGGAAAGCCTCTTCTTGTGCGACAGGCACATCCAGCGCGAAATAGTCAGGCGCCTGCTGCGGAACGCTGCGTTCGATATTGCCGTCGATGGCGCTTTGCACGGCGGCCAACAGCACGAACGAAGCCAAGCCAAAGCCGAGCGCGGTCACCAATGCTCCGGTGGGGGCTCCAGGGCGATGTAGATTGGTCAATGCGCTACGGAGCAAGGGGTTGGATGGGCGAGGGACCGAGCGGGCCAACCGTTGGATACCAAGGCCGAGGCCTGCCAGCACCAGCAGAGCGCCGCCGGCACCCGTCAGGAATCCCGCAGATAGTTGGGGTTGTGCTGTGGTGCCAATCGCCAGAGCGCAGATCGCGGCAATGCCTGCGATGGTCCAGACCATGGCGCGGCGGTCGCGTGCCAAGGGCGATACGCCAGAACGCATCAGCGCCATTGCGGGAAAGGTGCGCGCGCGCAGCAAGGGTGTCGCGGCAAAGGCAAAGGCAACCAACAGGCCGTAACTTGCAGCAAGGATAAGGGGGGCAGGTTTGATCACAAAGCCGCGGGCAACCGGAAGTAACCCTTGCAATGCAGCGCCCAGCACAGGCGTAACCAGCACACCCACCGCCAGGCCTGCTGCGCTGCCGATCACTGCCGCTACGCCCACCTGTAGGGCATAGATGCGCAAAATGTCGCCTGAGGACGCGCCAAGCACTTTCAGAGTAGCGATGCTGCCGCGTCGGGCTTCCAGATAGGAGGACACGCCGCCAGCAATGCCGATCCCAGCGATCACCAATGCAGCCAGACCAACCAGCGTCAGGAAGTCTCCCATGCGGCCAACAAACCGGTCAGCGCCTGGAGAGGCGCGGTCCCGGTCCCGGAAATCATATCCGGCATTGGGGAAGGCATCATTCAGCGCTGTCTCGATCTCCTCGGGGTCAAGCGATTGATCGTCAAAGGCGATCCGATATTTGCTTTCATACAAGGATCCCGGTTGCAGCAGCCCGGCTGCTTGGGGCACTTGCTCAGCCACAATCACTGTTGGTCCCAATTGGAACCCTTCGGATAAGCGGTCAGGCTCGGTGCCGATAACACCAGTGGCGGTCAGCTCCACTGTGCCCACCGTGAATTTGTCACCCACCGATATGCCCAGCCGGTCCAAGGCACCTTGGGCAACCCAGGCCTCACCGCTTTGCGGCGCGGCGACAATTGTTCCGTCTGCTAGCGTCAATTCGCCATACAGCGGCCAGTTCTGGTCGACCGCCTTCAATTCTACCGGAGCAGTTCCGTCAGGCACGGTCGCCATGGCTTGTAATCGGGTGCCGCCAGAGATGGTGCCATATTGGCTGAGGAAAGAGAGCTCCTCGTCGCTCAATCCGCGTTGCCAAATCTCAACTTGCAGATCGCCGCCCAGCAGCACTTGGCCATTGCTTTCCAATTCGCCTTCGATCGCCGATGTCAGCGTGCCGATAGCAGCCAAAGCTCCGGTGCCCAGAAAGATGCACACCAACAGCAGCCGCAGCCCGCGAAAACGCGCGTTGAGATCTCGTCGGGCTATGCGCCAAGCCGTGCTCCACGAAATTGTCGCTGCAGCAGAGCTCACTTGGCATTGCCCGTGGCTGTATCGCTGGCGATCTTGCCATCTGCGAGGGTGATGACACGGTCGCAGCGCTCTGCCAGTTCCGGGTCATGCGTGATCACCAGCAAGGTTGCGCCGGTCTCTGCGCAGCGATTGAACAGCAATTCTATGATTTCGTGTCCGGTTGCGACGTCAAGATTGCCGGTCGGTTCGTCGGCAAAGATCAATTGCGGACGTGGCGCGGTGGCCCGGGCGATGGCAACGCGCTGCTGCTCTCCGCCAGAAAGCTGAGTGGGATAATGGGTGATCCGGTGGCCCAATCCAACCGAGGTTAGCTCCTGCTCGGCCCGCCGGCGCACGTCCTTTTCGCCCGATAATTCCATCGGTGTCGCGACATTTTCAGCCGCGGTCATGGTTGGCAGCAAATGGAAGGCCTGAAGAACAATGCCGATCCTGCCGCGACGCGCTTGCGCGAGACCATCTTCATCCAGTGAGGTAAAGTCTTGCCCGGCCACGGTCAGTTGACCCGATGTCGCTCGCTCCAAGCCTGACAGCACTGCCATCAGCGAGCTTTTGCCAGAACCGGACGGCCCCAGCAGGGCGACGATCTCGCCTTCATGAATGTCGAGATCAATCCCGCGCAAAATCTCTACCGGGGCGGCCTCAGAGCCGAGCGATAGGGTCAATTGACGCGCAGATATGGCGATTTGCCGAGTTTCGGTCTTGTTGGGGGTATCAGTCACGGTAATCCGATGGCATATTGCAACCTATGGAACAAGGTATGTCAAAGAAGCGAGTGGGTCGTTCGTCGATCCGTCAGATGCCATCCCCACTGGGCGGCGCATTGGTATTGACGATTTCACTGGCACTGGCCGCCTGCGGCAGCGAAGCGCCCGTGGAGCAAAATCAAGGCCGAAACGCAAGTCAGTCATCTTCTGGTTCTTTAGCCAACGCAGAGGTCCCGATTATGGGTCCCGAGAAAAACATTCTGGCCTTTGGGGACAGTTTGTTTGCCGGCTATAATGTCGATCCCAAGGATAGCTATCCGTCCAAATTGCAGAATGCATTGCGAGCCAAGGGCATCAATGCGCAGGTCAGCAATGCTGGCGTTTCGGGCGATACCAGCGCGGCGGGGCTGCAGCGGTTCGAGTTTACATTAAACGGTCAAGATCAAACACCGGATCTTCTCATCCTGCAGCTGGGCGGGAATGATTTGCTCCGCCAAATCTCGCCCGACCAAACGCGCGCCAATCTGGCCGCCATGATCGGAGCAGCCCAGCAGCGCGGGATGGATGTGTTATTGATGGGAATGCGCGCTCCGCCCAATTATGGGCGAGAGTATCAAGCCGAATTTGACAGCATCTATTCGGATCTTGCCGCCGAATATGGAACCGGGTTGATACCCTTCTGGGTGGAGCCTGTCGCCGCGCGACCAGACTTGATCCAACAAGACCGGATCCATCCTACCGCCGATGGTATCGAAGTGCTGGTCGAGGCGACCTTGGATAAGGTTGCGGCCGCTATTCCTGAAGATTCTCCGGAGAATGGTAACGCGCTAGCAAGCGAAAACTGAGCCGCTAGTCCGGTTGTCGTTCAACTGTTCCACCGCTTACCATCCAAAGGGCGGCCTCCTGCTGTACTGCGCTGAACGGGGCGATCTCGGTCCCTGTCATCCAGCATTGCACGCCTGCGCTGCGTAATCGGTCAAACAAGGCTGCCCGGCGGACCGGATCAAGATGAGCAGCAACTTCGTCTAACAGCAACAGACTGGGTCGACCCTGAGCCGCCAGCTCAGCATGGGCAAGAGTAATAGATATCAACATCGCCTTCTGCTCGCCGGTGGAGCAGGATGCGGCGGGTTGATCAGTGCCGCCCATCACCACGTCCAGATCATCGCGTTGCGGCCCCGACAAACTGCGGCCAGCGGCGCGATCGCGCGCGCGGTTGTCACGAAATTCCTTTTGCAATGCACTCGCCGAAGCCGGGCTGGTCGAACGATACGTCAGGATGGGCCGGGCGAAGGGCTGGTCGGGCAATGCAGCCAAGGCCTCTCGCAATTCCGAGATCAGCGCCAAACGCCCAGCGGCGACTTGCGCGCCATAATTGGCGGCCTGGGCCTCGACCGCGTCCAGCCATGCGCTGTCGGCATCGCTTTCCATCAGCTTGTTGCGTTCGCGTAAGGCTGTTTCATAGCGCGAGACATTGCGTCCATGGGTGGGGTCGATAGCCAGCGCCAATCGATCAACATAGCGTCTGCGCGCGCCTGCGCTGTCCAGAAACAAGCCATCCATTGTCGGGGTCAACCAACTGATAGCCAGCCATTCGCCCAGACTGGATGCGCTGGCCTCTGCGCCATTGATGCGAACCAATCTGCGGCCCGGATGCTCTTGATCGACATAGCTGCCCAATCGCGCGCTTTCGTGGCCGGATTCGCGCAGGCTGGCACCAATTGCAAAGCCGCCCTGTCCCTTGGGTCCCGCCATATCAACCATGGGTGCCCGGCGCAGTCCGCGGCCGGGCGCCAACAGGGATAATGCCTCCAGCACATTGGTCTTGCCGGCACCATTTTCCCCAATCAGCAGATTGAATGCCCGCGTGTCCGAAAGCTCGGAAAGCTGGTGATTGCGGAAGTTGGACAGAGAAATTCGGTCGAGCGCCATGGTGCTGACTGCCTAGCATCGCCGGGCGATTTCTCCACGAAAATGCGCAAACTTTGTAGCAGTTCTAATAGTTAGTGAAATTTCCCAACCTTTCGGATTGATGAACAAGGCCTTCATGAATGAATATTCAGAAAACCGCAGAATTCCGCCGTTTTTCAAGTTTGGCACACCTCCTGCAACCTTTTTGGCATCGGGAGCGAATAGCTCCAACAACTGAAACACAAAGGAGATTACAATCATGTTTATCGCTTCAGAATCCGGCAACCGCGTATTTGCAGCCGTATCAGCCCTGGCAATTTCTGCCTTCTTTATGGCCACAGCAATCATCCCAGCGACACCAGCCGGTATCCTCGCTTAATTCACCCTCAAAGTTTTGAAAGGACCATTTCCCATGTTTAGCAATTCAGAAGTAGGCACTCGTTTCTTCGCTGCCGCATCTGCCCTGGCAATCTCTGCCATGTTCATGGCAACAGCCATCATCCCTGCTAGCCCTGCTGGAATTCTGGCATGAGCAATATCGAAAAAGGCAGCGTCGGCGGACCGCCATCCGCAGGTGGCTTCAGCCTCGACAAATACAATGGCAAAGTGATGGGCGTGTGCGGCGGGATCGCAAACTATTTCGGCATAGATCCAATGTTTGTGCGTCTTGGTTTTGTAGTCGGAGCATTCCTCAGCGTAGGAACGGCCGCCTTGATCTATCTGGCGATCGGACTGATTGCCGACTAACCGCGTAGCAGAGAAAGCGGATCCCGGTTTTTCGGACCGCTACGCACCCGAACTTTACGAACCGGGAGGGGCCAATTTGGCCCCTCTTTTTTGTGCGTTCTTACTCCCGCGGCAGATCGCTTCACGATCGCCTCAGAGGGGCGGTCTATCGACCGGCGCGCAGTCGCGCTTGCTGGCCTGATTGGCCCGAAATTGCGCGCTAACTGCTAGCCTATTCACATCGCCGAAATGCCGCCATCCAGCTTCAGCTCGGCCCCGGTCATGAAGCGGCTTTCGTCGCTGGCAAGATACAGCACAGCATTGGCGATATCGTTGGGCTCACCCACAAATTTGAGCGGGATTTGCCGCGCCAGTTTCTCCATCAACACATCCTTGTCCAAACCGCTTGATTTTGCGGTACCATCCAGAATGGGTGTGTCGACAAAGGTTGGATGCACCGAATTGCAGCGGATTTGCATATTCTTCTTCGCGCAATGCAGCGCGATCGATTTGGACAGCATCCAAACCGCTGCCTTCGAGGCATTATAGGCAGGCATTGTGTCGCTGGCGATTAAACCGGCGATAGAACTGATGTTCACAATCGATCCCGGCGCATGCTCTCGCATGAGTGGCAAGGCTTTCTGGCATCCGTGGAAAATGGAATCGACGTTGATCGAGAAGCAACGCTTCCAATCATCGAAATCACATTGTTCGATATTTCCTGGCACGCCAATACCCGCGTTGTTGACTAACACATTTAGGCCGCCAATTTCTTGGCGAGCGGCTTCAACCGCGCTTTCCCAAGCGGATGGGTCCGTTACATCATGCTGCATTCCAAAGGCCGTACCAGCACCGTAGGCTGCATTAATTGCAGCGGCAGTCTCCTCGGCGCCAACGCCATTGATGTCGGTGCACAATACGCGCGCGCCTTCCTGTGCCAACAGGGTGCTATGCGCGGCCCCAAGGCCTTGTGCTGCGCCAGTAACCAATGCCATTTTGCCTGCTACGCGACCTGTCATGCTGTCTCTCCATCCAAAATTTTGCTGCCCAATGCCAAGAGCATGCGGACGTCGATCCCGCAACCTTCCTCTCGCTTGGCTGCAATAAATGTGTCGAGATCAGCCAAGGCAACACGGTGCACGGTGATGTTTTCACCTTCCACGCCGCCGCCTTCGTCAATCTTGATCAGACCGCTTGCGCGGACCAGCGTGAAGCTTTCGCTGACCATACCAGGCGAGGAATAGAATTGGCCGCAATCTTCCAGTGTCTCGGCACGGTATCCGGTTTCTTCTTCCAGTTCGCGCCCGGCGGCGGTCAGTTCATCTTCGCCTTCACTATCATCGCCATCGCCAATCAGTCCGGCGGGCAATTCCAGGCAATTGCGTCCCAAGGGTACCCGAAATTGCTCGACCAACAGGATTTGGCCATCCTCAATCGCCAGAATTACCGCGGCGCGGATCTTGCGCGCACGGCCCACATATTCCCAGCGGCCACGCGTTTTGGTAGTGATGAATTTGCCCTGCCAGACGATTTGCTCGTCTGCATCATGGTCTGGAACTGTCATGGGAAGAGGTCTTAAACCTCGATCAACCGATCGGGAAGCTCGTTCTCGTTGTCTTCGGATCGCGGAAAGTGCTCGCTCAAAACCTCGCCCACATCGCGTACGCCTGCAGCCAAGCCTTCGGCGATGCAGCCCTTGCGAATTTCCACCAGCATGTCGGCCATAGCATTGCCCCAAACATCGGCACTGACCTTTTCGGCAATCGGCTCATCGGCGACAATTTCGGCTCGATGCTCGCGCATGGACAGATAAATCAAGATGCCGGTCCGGCCATGCGTGCGTTTTTCAGCGCCAACCTTGAAATGCTTGATCGCTTGCTGGTGGACCCGACTGGATCGCACCGGGGCGGGGATCAACGAGAATTTCAGCGGCTCCCACAATTGCACGGCCCATGCCGCGACAAAGGTGATCAGCCCCAGCGCGATGGTCATGCTGGCCAATTCGCCCGTGGTCCATTCATGCATCCAGCCCCCGATCAAAGCGTCCCACACATTCATGAAGGGCAGAGGGAACAGTGCGAAAATGCTCATCATGGTAAAGGCTGCCGTGGCGGCCCAGACCAGCACCACATCGGTGTAGCCATCGCTGCGATCGGCCAGCACGGTCACGATTTCGCCCGAGGTATTGAGCTCGGCTGCGGCAACCGCATCGCTCACAATCTTGTGTCGTTTATCGTCTAGATAACGCGCCATGTCTCACCACCCTCCAGAGGCGCCACCGCCCCCAAAACTGCCGCCGCCGCCGGAAAAGCCACCTCCGCCGCCGAAGCCTCCGCCACCGCCCCAACTATCGCCGCCACTCATGGCGCCGCGGACGACTGCTGAGCCGACTTCCCACAGGATGATATCGCGCACCGTATCGCCCGATCCGCGATAGCGACGCTTGCGTTTGCCGCCACGCATGGCGGGCAAGATAAAGAAGAAAAAGATCACGCCAAACCAGATCAAGGCACCAAACGGAAAGCCGCCATCGCTTTGTCGTTGCTGGCCGGCCTCGGCCGCAATGGCGCGGGCCTCATCTTCGGGCAACACGAATTGCTGGATAATCGAATCTGTGCCGGCAACAATGCCGCCCGGCATATCACCATCGCGGAACGCGGGCAGGATGCGGTTCTGGATAATAAGCGAGGACATGGCATCGGTCATGATGCCTTCTAGGCCATAACCTACCTCTATGCGGACCTTGCGATCATTGGGCGCCACAATCAGCAGCGCGCCATCATTGCGCTCGGCCTCGCCAATCCCCCATTCGCGGCCCAACTGATAGCCATAATCGGATATGTCATAGCCTTGCAGATCGGGGATGGTGGTAATGACCAGCTGGCGCTGGGATTGCTCTTCCAGCGCGGCCAGTTTCTGTTCCAGCTCGGCTTCGGTCGCCTCATCAATGATATTGGCCTGATCGACCACGCGGCCGGTCAGTTCAGGAAATTCCTGAGCCGCAACTGGTGAGGCGACAAAGGCCGCCAGCGCAGCCAAAAAGGCGAATGAAGCGCGGATCAATCGGACGTCATGTCAAGCTCGGGCGCGACCTCTGCACCCTCTGTCACCGCGGTATAGGGCACCAGTGGCTCTGCACCGTGAATGATGTTCGCCCCGATTGTGTCGGGGAAGGTACGGATCGTGGTGTTATACTGGCGCACCGCCTCGTTATAGTCGCGGATGGCCACTGCAATGCGGTTTTCCGTGCCTTCAAATTGGCTCTGGAATGTCAGATAATTCTGGTTCGACTGGATGTTCGGATAGGCTTCAAAGCTGGCAAGCAGCCGCCCGATACCTTGGCTTACCTGACTTTGCGCAGCGGCCAATTCCTGCATTTTATCGGCATCGCCCAGATCATCAGCGGTGATGTTGATGCTGGTCGCACGGGCCCGGGCTTCGGTCACTTCGGTCAAGATTGCCCGCTCGTTTTCAGCGGCACCCTGAACGATTTCAGCAAGATTGGGTATGAGGTTTGCACGGCGCTGGAATTGCGCTTCAACATCGGCCCATTTGGCCTTTGCGTTTTCTTCTGCAGCAGGCACTGAATTGATCCCGCAAGATGCAAGGCCCAGTGATACAGCAGCGACAAACGCCATTCTGCGGACAGCGGCAAAGTTCATAGAGTTCCCCTTTGGTGGTCTTTTGACGGTCGACCCGATCGACCAAATTATCTGTATTGCCAATATAGCACACCCTTGTGGATATTCAAGGCGCTCTGCCACTTGGCAAGCGTTGTTCTTGATGCGAAAAAGGCGCCAATTCGTTAATTGCTGTGGAGGAGCAGGATGCTTTCAGAATTCAAGGATTTTATCGCCAAGGGTAATGTGATGGAATTGGCCGTTGCGGTCATCATCGCAGGCGGCTTTGCCGTGATTGTTGCCTCAATGACTTCTGATTTGATCATGCCGATTGTGGGCATGATTTTTGGCGACGTTGATTTTAGCAGCAAGTACACCGTTCTTTCCGGTGCAGAGCTGGTGACAGAAGGCATGTCGCTGGAGGCTGCTAGAGAGGCAGGCGCGAATGTCTTGGCCTGGGGTGCATTTCTTACCTCGGTGATCAATTTTGTAATCCTGGCGTTCATCATCTTCTTGCTGGTTCGTTATGCCAACAAGGCCAAAGCCAAGCTGGAAAAACCGGAAGAGCCCGCAGCAGAAGAGCCTGCTGGTCCTAGCGAGATCGATCTGCTGATCGAAATTCGCGACGCGCTGAAGAAGTAGCGGTTTTGTGTTCCGCAGCGCCTCCGCGCTGCGATTTCCTCGGCCCGAGCGGGCCTGCGGGCGGCCAGTCGGCCTTGCGTTCGGCTGGTCGCCGACCGTTTGGCGCGGCAATAATGCGATGGGTATTCTCAAAACGGCCTCTAGGTCGCATGAGCGAGGATTCCGCAGCAGCTCCGCGCTGCGGGCCGGAATAATGAGTACACTTCCCATTAAGCTGATTTGGCCTATATAGGGTTTGTCGGTTTCGGCCGACTATGGTGATAAACTGTGCTGTATAATAGGTACAACGGACCCGGGGGCAGTACCCGGCGGCTCCACCATAAATCTCGGAAAAGTCGAGGTTTTTGAAGGGGCCGAACTAGGATCGACGTGTGCTGAAAGGCAGTGCTTTTGCCCGGGTTGAGAAACCCCGTAAAAGGCTCATTTTTATAAGTGCAAACGATAATGAAGCACTCGCTCTTGCAGCGTAATTTGATGGCCTAACGGCCTGAATTTACTAAGCTTAAGCGCGGTTGGACCGACCGGGCAACAGAACGGATTCCGGGGCTCCGGGGGTAGCTAGCAACAGAAACCCCCACTTTCCTTCATTGGTGGATATGCAAGGCATTGCGGCCGGGGACGAGGGGCCTCCCCGGCAAGAACAAGCAAGCGCGGGTAGCTAGCAACAGAAACCCCCACTTTCCTTCATTGGTGGATATGCAAGGCATTGCGGCCGGGGACGAGGGGCCT
>CANLZP010000002.1 GCA_947495695.1 uncultured Erythrobacter sp.
AGCTAGCAACAGAAACCCCCACTTTCCTTCATTGGTGGATATGCAAGGCATTGCGGCCGGGGACGAGGGGCCTCCCCCGCAAGAACAAGCAAGCGCGGGTAGCTAGCAACAGAAACCCCACCAATTCCCCCATATCGGCCTGCAAATGGCAATATTCTGTGCTTCCGGTGCTCACGACCTTTGTTGGTCGCTGCGCGGCGGTTCTCAAACTTCACCATTTCCGGCTCGATCTGGCGAAATTCATGTTACTTCTTATGCCGTTAGTGCATTCGCCCGCTGGCAAGCGTGACCATGAGGCGCGAAATTTCAAATTTGACACTTTTGCAACTCGATACGGCGGCATCAAAGCTGGCTATGAGCCGTTTTGACCGGCGATTCATTGGCGCTGACGCGGGGAAGAGCAGCGCAATCTTTGCCAAACGCAGGTGGAATACGAAAGGGAGCACTGACTGGCGTTTTGCCACCTCAGTCAGCAGCCACTTCCTGTGCCGCTTTTACCTCTTTCTCGACCCGCTCATATTTCAGGCAATCGAGGATCTTGGCACCGGCTAAAAAGACCGCGCCAGTGGTGGCCAGAAACAGCATTTTGCCGCCCCAGCCGGGATATTCTGTCAGATATTGAGCGCCGCGAGCGGTTGCACCAAGGGCCAGAGCATAGATGATGATATACGCTTCCCAGCGCGTCTTTATCACAAACAGCCGACCGATTTTGCGCAGCATTTCCGCCCTTTCGTGCCTGGTTCAAGACTCGCTATTCAAACGCAAATCGCAGTTTCCTGCGGGCCTTGACGGTTAACAGAACACTAATTGTAAAGCGGGCAAGCCCAGTGTCCAGCGCGTTAACCTAGTTCTTCCAGATCCAGCGCCTGCAACAGCTTGTGGCGGGCCGAGATGATCGCTTGGGTCAGCTCTTCATGACCCAGGTCTGACGGGTCTATCTGCTCGGGCCAGTTGGCGGCAATAATGGACTCCATTTGATCGGCCTTTGCCTCGTCCAGCAGAAAGCGCGGATCGACATGAGCCGGATCGCAAGCAACGCGCAAACGCAGGCAGGCCGGGCCGCCGCCATTGGCCATGCTTTGTCGGACATCCACCGGAATGACCTCGCGGATCGGGCCATTACCGGCCAGCATTTGTTGGCACCATTGCCACACCCGCTCGCTTTCGCGGCATTCATCGGGCACGATCAAGGACATGCCCGCATTATCGGGGCGCGTGACCAATTGCGCGTTGAACAGATAGGTGCGGATCGCCTCGTCCAAAGGCACAGCGCTGTCGGGCACCTCTACCACTTGCAAAGCGGGAAAGGCGGCGCGCATCGCATCAAAGGCGCTCTGGCGATCGGCAAACGCCAGTTCGTGGGCAAACAACACATGTTCATTGGCCACGGCGACCACATCATTGTGAAAAGCGCCGGCTTCGATGGCAATCGGGTTCTGTTCGATGAAGACACAGCGATCCGGGGCGAGCCCGTGCAAACGCGCCACCGCGCGGCTGGATTGTTCGTGCTGGCGGGCGGGGAATTTGCCGCCCGGCCTGCCGTAAACGAACACCTCTACGCCGGCCTCGCCATGGCTTTCGCACAGGCGCATATGGTTAGCCGCGCCTTCATCTCCAAACGTGGGGACAATGGCATCATGCACGGCAAAATGGGCCGTGTCGGCAAAGGCCAGATCAAGCTGGCGTTTGGTGTCGGGCCATTCCTGACCGCGATGCAGCATCGTCACCAGATTTGCGGGCGTGAAGTGGCACCGGCCATCAGCGGTATCGGGCGCGGGGCTGACAGTGGCTGCATTGGCGGTCCACATCGAGCTGGCAGAAAAAGCTGCCGCCACCAGAGCCGGGTCGTCGCTGTCTAGATTGGCACCGAGCCCCTCCAACAAGGCCAAATTGGGGCGGGGCAGGGGAAGGAAATACCCTTGATGACCAAACCGAGCGAGATTGCCGCGCATCTTGGCGAGACCCTGCAGCGCTGCGGCCTTTGGATATGACGTGCTGCCTTGATGGCGAGCGCTGGCGATATTGCCCAGGCTGAGGCCGGCATAATTGTGGCTCGGCCCGACAACGCCGTCAAAATTTATCTCGACCACTTTGGTCATCGTGCGACGCTCCAGACGCTATCACCAATTTGGACATCCAGAATGTCAGCGGTGCTTGAATCCAACGAAATAGTGCCATCATCATTCATGATGCGCGCGCCGTAACAGGCCTGAAAATCCTGCAATTGTCCGGTCGCGATTATCGCACGCTCGCCCTGTTCGGCATCAATCGCACTGATGGTGGCCATAGTGCTGTTTGCCACGCTGGTGATCTTGTCTGTTTGCGCGACCATGCTCGGCCCGCCGTCAAAGATATCGACATAGCCTTGGTATTGAAAATTCTCGTTTTCCAGCATGCGCATGGCGGCTCGGCCGGTGGGATGGGGGACACCGATGACGCTGCGCGCATTATCGTCCAGCATGGCGACATAGACCGGGTGTTTGGGCATCAGATCGGCAATGAATTGATTGCCATTGATCGCATTGAAATAGTCCGCTTCTTGAAAGCTCATGCCAAAGAAGCGTCCGGCAACACCATCCCAAAAGGGCGATCCGCCACGCTCGTCAATAATGCCGCGCAGTTCGGCCAAGGTCCGATCTGCGAAGCGTTTGCGGTGCATGGCAATGAACAAATAGCGGCTGCGGGCGAGGAGCAGGCCAAGCCCTCCGGCGCGCTCATTGGGGTGCAGGAACAGACCGCCGACTTCGCTCGACCCTTCCAGATCGGTGGTCAGGCTGAGCAATTCAGCGCGAACGGTCCGGTCCAATTCCTGCGAATATTGGGTCAAAGTGTTGAGCCGATAGGAATAGAACGGCCATTGCTGGCCAACCATCGTCATCAGCTGGCATGTGCCGCGAATGGCGCCGGTTTGCACATCCTCAAGCACCAAAACAAATTGTTCATCGACCAATTCGTCCTTTGTGTTCTGAAAGGCTTTGGCAGCGCGTTCCAGCTTTCCGCCCAACGCTTTGCGGTCGGCAGGAAGATTGGTGAAACCACCGCCGGTCAGCTTGGCCATTTCATATAGGGGTTCAAGATCGGTGGCGCGTGCAGCGCGTAAACGAAAACTCATGGGCGCGGGCTCAATTCATTTCTCCAGCAGCAATTCTGGTGAGGACCAAAGCCGACAGGGCAGCACGTTCGGCCAAGGATGGAACAATCAAAAATTCGTCCGGTGAGTGGATCGCGCCCCCGCGCACGCCCATCGTGTCGACAACCGGCACGCCGCAAGCGGCAATATTGTTGCCATCACACACACCGCCAGTGGATTGCCAGCCAATCGTCTGGCCCAATTGCGCGCCGCATTCTTTCACCAGATCGAACAGGCGCTGGGCATTGTCATCAACCGGCTTGGGCGGGCGGGTCACGCCGCCATGGCGGTGTACGCCCACATCATGGGCGGTCCCAATCTCGCGGATAAGGTCGTTTAAGCGGTTATCGAAACTTTCCATCGCCTCGGTTGATTTGGGGCGAATGTTGAAGCGCACTACGGCGTGATCGGGCACCACATTATTGGCCGATCCGCCCTCCAGCTTGGCCGGGTTTACAGTCAGCTCGTCGCTTTCCATCGCCTTGATGCGCAGGATCAAATCAGCCGCCGCGACAATGGCGTTGCGCCCTTCATGCGGATTGCGGCCGGCATGGGCACTCTTGCCAGAAAAAATGATCGAATAATTGCCGGTGCCGCCGCGGGCATAGGCTAGCGTGCCATCGGGCAGAGCGGCGGGTTCGTAGGTCAGCGCTGCAATTTTGCCGCGCGCCATTTCGGCAATCAAGGTCGATGAGGCGAGCGATCCGGTCTCCTCGTCAGAATTGAGCAGTACATCGTAACCCAGCGCTTGGGCATGTTCGCTGTCTTCAAAAGCCATCAGAGCGTGCAACATCACCGCAATGCCGCCCTTCATATCGGCCACGCCAGGACCGTTCAACACGTCGTCTTTCAGCCAGGTTTGGTTCTGGAAGGCATGATCGACCGGAAAAACTGTATCCATGTGGCCTGTCAGCAAGATCCGCCGATTTGCCCTTGGCCGCACGCGCAGGACCAGATGTTGCCCATGCGGCTTGGAAAATTCGCGGCCATCGGAATTGATCGCGGTAACTTCGGCCGGATCGATCAAAGACACCTCGCCGGGCAGGGCCGAGAAAGCATCGGCCAATTCGCCTGCCTGCTTGGCCAGACCATCCAGATTGGCGGTGCCAGTGTTGATCGCGCACCATTGCTGCACCGATGCGAGCATGGCGGCAGCATCGATGCGGTTCAAAAGGGCGTCAGCTTGGGAGGTGGATTGTTGCATTGGAAACTGCTCTAGCGGCGCTGACGGGGAAGGCCAAGTCGGCTGCCCAAATTCTTGGCCAAATTCTTGGCCCGATTGTTGCGCAGAGACGGTTGCATTGCGCCGCCCGATTGGTCATAGGCGCTGGCGTTCCTCCCCGGACATTTTGCACACACCTGCCTGCGCCAGACCGGCGCAAGCGCAAGCTATTTGAGTGAGGAATAATGACCCAGCTTACCCCGCGCATCAATTTTTCAATTGACCCTGCGCTTGCCAATTTGATGGAGCGCGACGTGTTGCAGCCCCTGGGCCGCGATGTGAATGCTTTCTGGTCAGGCTTTGCCGATCTGCTGGGTCAGTTTGTGCCGCGCAACCGGGCTCTGCTGCAAAAGCGCGAGGATATGCAGGCCCAGATAGACGCTTGGCATGTCGAGCGTCGTGGTCAGCCCCACGATGCAGGTGCGTACCGCTCGTTTCTGGAAGAGATTGGCTATCTGGTCCCCGAACCGGATGATTTCACGATTGGCACGCAAAATGTCGATCCCGAGATCGCCACCATGGCCGGGCCGCAATTGGTGGTGCCAGTGCTCAACGCGCGCTTCTTGCTGAACGCTGCCAATGCGCGCTGGGGCAGCCTCTATGATGCCTTTTACGGCACCGATGCGCTGGACGCGCCGCCTGCGAAGCCGGGCGGATATGACAAAGCGCGCGGCGATGCCGTCATTGCGCGCGGCCGGGCGTTCCTCGATTCTGCTCTGCCATTGGTTGACCAAAGCTGGGCCGATCTGACTGGCAAAGATGATGGCAAGCTGCGCGACGAGAGCCAATATGTTGGCAAGACGGACAAGGGCCTGCTGTTCGTCAACAATGGCCTGCATATCGAAGTCGTGTTCGATCCTGACAGCCCGATTGGTCAGACCGACAAGGCTGGCATTGCCGACATTATTTGCGAATCTGCGCTCACCACTATTTGCGACTGCGAGGATTCGGTCGCAGCGGTCGATGCTGAGGACAAGCTGCTAGCCTACACCAATTGGTTGGGCGTAATTCGCGGCGATCTGCAGGAAAGTTTCGACAAGGGCGGCACCACGCTGACCCGAGCGTTGAATGCGGACAAATCCTATACCACGCCCAATGACCAAACCTATTCCCTGCCGGGGCGCAGTCTGCTTTTTGTCCGCAATGTCGGACACTTGATGACCAATCCTGCGATTATACTTGAAGGTGGATCGGAGGTGCCAGAAGGCATCATGGATGCGGTCTTCACCAGCGCAATTGGTGCCTTGGATGTCGAGGGCCACGGCAAATATGGCAACAGCCGCAAGGGTTCGATCTATATCGTAAAGCCCAAGATGCATGGGCCAGAAGAATGTGCTTTCACCAATGATCTGTTTGATGCGGTGGAAGATTTGCTCGACCTGAAGCGTCACACGATCAAGGTTGGCGTGATGGACGAAGAACGCCGCACCAGCGCCAATCTTGGGGCCTGTATTCAGGCGGTTAAGGACCGGATCGTGTTCATCAACACAGGCTTTCTCGATCGGACCGGAGACGAAATCCATACGTCCATGCAAGCCGGGCCGATGATGCGTAAGGGCATGATGAAGGGATCATCATGGCTAACCGCTTATGAGGCGCGAAATGTCGGTATCGGGCTGAAACACGGCCTGTCTGGCAAGGCGCAAATCGGCAAAGGCATGTGGGCCGCGCCCGACTTGATGGGGCAAATGATGGTCGAGAAAATCGGCCATTTGCGTGCCGGAGCCAACACCGCATGGGTGCCATCACCCACAGCGGCCACCCTGCATGCACTGCATTACCATCAGGAAAATGTTTTCGATATCCAGCAAGGACTGGGTGACATTCCAGGGCTTGATGCACTGCTGGAAATACCTTTGGCCGAGGGTGCGAATTGGTCAGAAGACGAATTGCGCGATGAATTGGACAACAATTGCCAGGGCTTGCTGGGCTATGTTGTGCGCTGGGTTGATGCAGGTGTTGGCTGTTCAAAAGTGCCGGATATCAATGATGTAGGCCTGATGGAGGATCGCGCGACGCTGCGCATTTCCAGCCAGCATATCGCCAATTGGCTGTTGCATGGCGTGGTAAGCGAGGATCAAATTAACGATTCACTCACCCGTATGGCGGCCAAAGTTGACGCTCAGAACGCTGGTGATCCCACCTATGTCCCGCTGATCGGTAACGAAGATGCGCCCGCCTTCAGCGCGGCCAGGGATCTGATCTTCAAGGGGGTCAGTCAGCCGTCTGGTTACACCGAACCTTTGCTGCATGCATGGCGTCAAAGGGCCAAGGCGGGCTAAACCCGGCATTTAGCGCCATGGCCCACGTTTTCGTGGTTTATGGATACGGTTAGCAATTTCTAAATTTCTCCTGCGTATTGATACGTATATGAGGAATAAAGAGCCCTTTGTTCGGTCGCGCTTTGCCACGGGTTGTGTCTCGGGTCTGGCGCTTGTTGCACCGTATACGGCCTCCGCTCAGACGGAGGGCTGGTCGCTTGAACCCGACGCTCGGATGGAACTGGGCGTGGTCAGCGCGCAGTCGGCCACGCGCGACGAGCAAATCGTGGTTGATGGTGATGCGCTGACGGCGCGCGCGCAGATCGGCGTTGATTTTGAAGACAATAACTCGCGCTTTAGGCTTGAAGCGGACCGCATCGAAGTGGTTCGCTTGGGCCAGGGGCGCAGCGATTCCAACCGGGACCGGCTGACGGCTTTGTTCCAGCAGGAACTGAATGATGATTGGGATGTCGAGTTTCGCGCCCGTTTTTATGATGATCTGGTCACGGCTGAATCAAGCGATACGGACGAGATCCAAGGATCGGTGCGGGTCTCCTATGAGCCCACCAGAGAGCATCGCGTGCGCGTGCGCGCAACCTGGCGTGAGCGCGAATATGACAACGGCACAGCCCCTCAATCGAAAGGTGATGGAGCCCGCGTGGATGCGCAATACCGTCGCCGGTTGGGCCGATATCACTACATAACAATCGATGGCCGGGCTGAATCGATCAGCTCCGATGATCCTCGGCGCGGCTACTCGCGCGAGTCAATCAAGGCCGCTTACACCCGTCCGATTACTCCAGACCTGCGAGTTCGCCCTGCGATTGAGGTGCTCAGAACGCGGTTTGATGGCCGGATTACTGACGATGGAGATCGCCGCAAAGACACCTTGGTTGCACCCGAAGTTGAGCTGCTTTGGTGGCCCGGCAAAGTCCGGGTCGAGGCTGAGGCGAAGTATATTTTCACGCAGAGCAACCAGATCACCCGCGACCGCCAAGGCTATCGCTTCACACTAACGGTCGGGTATGTTTTCTAGGCTGAGATCCCAACTTTCACGAATACGGGAGCGCGCGACACCCCAGGTGAAGCGTCCTTTCTTTATCGGGCTCGCCGTCGGAATTGGTCTGGCGGCGTTGGTCGTTCTCGGCCTACTCAATACCGAATCCTTTTTGGCGATGCCTTCCTCGTTCGACGGGATCGCTACCTCGCAGGCCATTTGGGGCCTGAAGCCGTCCAATCTGTTGATGGTTCTCCCGCTGGGTTCGTTCCTGGTGGTTCTGGCGCGCAGCTTTATCGGCTTGCGCGCTTTTGGCTTGTTTACGCCAATGCTGATCGCGCTGGCCTTCTTGCAAATCGGTCCGGTGATGGGCCCCATTGTGCTGGGATCATCGGTTATCGTTGGTATGATCGTGGCGCCAGCCTTGCTCAAATTGCGGATGACGCGCGTGGGCTTTCTGGGCGTGTTGATCTCGCTGATTGTGTTGACTCTGGTGGCGTTGCAGATCGTTCTCGATACACAGCTGCAGGTTGACGCTTTTCCGGTCGTGGTGTGCGCCCTGGTGGTGGAACGGTGGTGGCGCCAGTGGGAAAAAGATGGCCCGTTTGAAGCTGCGCGGATCGCCTTCAACACATTCATGATCTCGGTCGTGGTCCAATTTGTCATGGTCTCGCATATCGCTTTGATGCTGATTGAGGCATCGCCCTTGCTGATGCCTGCCGCCACCGGATTGGCGATTGCAATTCTGGGCCGGTATCGCGGATTGAGGCTTTCGGAAATCCACCGCTTCGCACCAATCTGGCTGGAACGGCGACGCATCGCCCGCGATGAAGAGATGTCCGCGCAGGCGGTGTTACCTGGATTGCTGGATACGCCGGATGTTCCAGAGCTGACTCTAGAAAACACGGTGCTTGCAGCGCGAGAACGCGCGCCGCCGATCGAAGGGATGTGGGTCATCGATTCCGTCGATGACCTAAACTCATCTCGACGCAGGCGTGTGCCTCAGGTCGCCCCCGATAGCGAGGTACAATTTGTGCCTCGCTCTGGCGCGTCAAAGCGTCCAGCTAAACATAATGCGTGGATTGTGCGCAGCGTGGAGGACGTCTGACATGTTCATGGACATCAAAAATCCGTTCAAGCGGTCCGCAACAAAGCAGGCGGCGTTGACGCGCAAACAGATGGGATTACCTGACCCCAGCAATCCGCTGGACGAGATCTTGGGTCTCAACATGCGCAATGCGCTGATCGCCAAATACAACCCGCGCATTGCGATTGACCGGGCTCTGGACAAGGTTGCCGCCAAAGAGGCGCTGGAAAGCCATGGCATTTCCTGCACGCGATCAATCGCTGTTATCTCGGACTATATGGGGCTGATGCATTTCAAACCCGAAGAGGTGCTGCCTGATGCATGGGCCATCAAGCCGGCGCGCGGATCGCAGGGCGATGGCATTCTGCTGGCGGTTGGCAAGCAGGGTGACAATTGGGTGAAGGGGTCTGGCACGGTGCTGACGCCGGACACTGTGATGCACCACATAAGCCGGATTGTTGACGGACAATTCTCGGGCGAGTCCATGAGCGAAGACGCGGCCTTGATCGAGCCGTTGATCTGCGCCGATCCTGGTCTGGCGAAGCTGGTGCCCGAAGGGCTGCCCGATTTGCGCGTGATCTGTCTGGGGGACCAGCCTTTGATGGCCATGGTGCGTCTGCCGACTATGGAATCCGACGGGAAAGCCAATTTGCACCAAGGCGCCATTGGTGCAGGAGTCGCGCTGGAAACCGGGCAGATTACCCGCGCGCTAAAGGGGCATGAGGTGCTGAACAAACATCCCGATACGGGCTCTCAATTGGTTGGATTCCAAATTCCGCATTGGGAAAAGGTGCTGGAAATGGCGAGCAAATGTGGTCCAGCGGTCGGCCTTGGGTATAGCGGTGCAGACATTGTTCTGGATGTGAATGAGGGGCCTTTGGTGTTGGAGGTCAATGCGCACCCAGGGCTGGAAATTCAGAATATCAACCAGCTTGGCCTGAAAGCGCAAATGGCGATTGTGGGCGAAGATTTCCGCTGAGCAAACGGCCTAGCTGAGCAACTTTGCCACGGAAACAAATTCTGCGACACTGAGCGTTTCGGCGCGGCGTGTTTCATCAATCCCGACCTTTGTCATCGCCTCCAATGCGCCGGGCATACCTTTGAGACTTTGCCGCAGCATTTTGCGGCGTTGCCCAAATGCAGCTTCGGTCAGGCGTTCCAACACACGCGGCGATACGCCTTCTGGCGCGTCATCCGGCGTCACATGCACAATGGCGCTCATCACCTTAGGTGGTGGCGTAAAGGCGCTGCGATGAACCTTCATCGCCAGTTTCGCGGTGCTGCGCCATTGGGCCAGTACCGCCAGCCGTCCATAGGCAGAACCGCCCGCTGGCGCGACAATACGTTGGGCCACTTCTTGCTGAAACATCAGCGTCAATGACTGCCATTGCGGCGGCCATTGCTCTCCTCCCAACCACTTCACAAACAATGCGGTGCCGATATTATAGGGTAGGTTGGCGACCACATGGAACGCCTCGCCCTGCATGATCGCGCCGTGGTCCAACTTCATCGCATCGCCCTCGATCACGTTGAGCTGACCTGGATAGGCTTGCTCCAATTCGGCCAGAGCAGGCAGGCAACGCGCGTCCATTTCGATGGCGGTTACGCGCGCGCCTGCCTTGAGCAAGGCGCGGGTCAGGCCGCCCGGCCCGGGGCCGATTTCCAGCACAGCTTGTTCGGCCAGATCGCCGGGAATGGCCGCAATACGGTCCAGTAATTGCGCGTCGAACAGAAAGTTTTGACCCAGCGCTTTGCTGGCGGAAAGGCCATGACGAGCGATGACATCGCGTAAGGGCGGAAGCTCAGCCATGGTCAGGCGTGGTCTGCCTGATCTTGCTGGCGGCGGCTGGCGCAGGCATTGGCCATGCTTATCGCGGCACACATGGCGCCGGGATCAGCCACACCTTTGCCCGCAATGTCGAACGCGGTCCCATGATCGGGAGAGGTGCGAATAATCGGTAGGCCCAAAGTGACGTTGACGCCTTCGTCAAATTCCAGCGCTTTTAGCGGGATCAGTGCCTGATCATGATACATGCACAGGGCCGCATCATAGTGCTGACGCGCGCGCGGCGTGAACAAAGCGTCTCCTGGATGCGGGCCGGTGGCGTCGATGCCTTCTTCGCGCAAAGTGGCAATAGCCGGTTCAATGATGGTCTTTTCCTCACGGCCAAAACGGCCATCCTCGCCTGCATGCGGGTTTAGTCCGGCGATGGCGAGGCGAGGGCACTCAATCCCAAAATCCCGGGCCAAAGCATCCGAGATAATGCGCGCTTTGTGACAGATCAGATCGGTGCTGAGCAGACTTGGCACATCGGCAAGGGCGCAATGCACCGTCAACGGAATGGTCTTGAGAGATGGCCCCGCCAACATCATCACCGCATCGTCTGGGGATAGCCCGCAGACAGCCGCCAGAAATTCGGTTTGTCCCGGAAATTCAAAACCGACCTTGGCCAATTGAGCTTTGGCGACCGGCGCCGTGGCCAGGCCGCTGCTTTGGCCCAGCAAGGCCAGTCGCACTGCCTCTGCCAACGAATGCAAGGCAAGCGCGGCACCTGCATCATCGGGTTGTCCGGGCGTGTAGGGAGCATCTTCTCTACCCAGAACGGGCAAGCCAAGCGCAAAGGCATCTGCGGCCTCTGCCGGATCGGCAATGGCGATGATGGGGCAGTCGACCTCGCGCTGTTTGGCGGCAGATGCCAGCAATCCTGCGCCGCCGATAGCGAAGAAGGGCTGCAATTGGGCAGACTGGCTCTGCGCCCAAGCCTCGCAGATCAATTCTGGCCCGATGCCAGCCGGATCACCGATCGACAGGGCCAGGGGCGTTTGGGACTGAGCGTGGCTGGTCAATTGTACTCGATATAAGCGTCGTTGCGCAGATCGCGCAGGTAACGTTGCGCACGCTTGTTAACCCGCTCGTCTTCCAGCTGACGCATCATTTGGTCAAAGTCCGGGCCGCTGGCGGCTTGCGGGTCGTCACGGCCACACAGCATCAACATCCGTACACCTTCTTCAACCGAGCCGAAGGGCGGTGTTGTTTGTCCAACTTGCAATTGCAAAACGAGGTTCTGCAGTGCTTCTGGCAAAGACCGCGCTCTGATCTGGTCATTGGTGACAATGCTGGCACCCAACCGCTCGGCCACTGCATCAGCTGCGCCGCAACCCTGAATGGACTGCACGCCGGTTGTGAAGGCTTCGACCTGTGCAGCCGCATCGGCATCGCTCAGGCCTTGCTCAAAAACGATCGAGATTTGTTTGAGACTGAGGATTGCATCGCGTGGATCGGCCATCAGAACCTGTCGTTTGTCAATCAGGTAAAGGATGGAGAAACCGCCTGGAATTGGCACGGGACCAACCAATTGGCCTGGTTGCATTTCGCGGACCACGGTCGACAATTCGCTGGGCAATTGTGCTGCTCGAACGAAGCCCAGATCGCCGCCAACTGCAGCAGTAGAGGCTTCGGAAAACTGCCGTGCATAAGCGACAAAGCTGCCGCCGGCGCGCAATTGTTCGACGATCTGCACTGCGCCTTGCTGAACCGCTGCCTGATTTTCAGGGGTCGCTGACAGGAAAATCTCGCCCAAGCGAAACTCTTCAGTGCCGCGCGATTCTTCCAACCGCTGCAGCAGCTCGTTCACTTCTTCTTCCGAAACATTGATGAACGGAGTGACATTGCGACGCAGGATCCGCTCCCACGCCAGTTCTCCGTGAATTTGACGCTTAAGCGAACCTACCGAGGAGCCGATGGAGGCAAGATATTCGTCCATCTGCTGGGTTTCTTGACCAAAATTTTGCGCAGCCACGTTTTCATAGGTGCTGTCAATCTCAGCACGGGTAACTTCCATTTCCAGAGCGCGCGCCTCTTGGATCTGAAGCGTTTCATCGATCAGATTGCGCAGCACCTGCTCGCGCAGCCGTTGCAATTCTTCATCGGTAATCTGGTTGGTAGATGCCGAGGTCACCAGCGCCACGCGTTGATCGATATCGGTGCCGGTAATTACCTGACCATTGACGATTGCTGTCGCTCGACGTTCGCTGGTCTCATTGGTGGCGATAACGGCAACATCATCGGGGATGCCAAGCGTATTTGCAGGCGTTGCCTGCGCACCAAGCGCGACGGGCGCGGCCAAAGCTGCCACTGCAGCTACCGAGACAAGACAGTTAGAAAAAGTTTTCAATGTCACAAGATCAATCCATGTTCAGCGCATAATGGCGCCATGATAAGGCCCCAATTTTGGCATCGGCCGGCTTAACGCTAGCTGAGTGTGGTGTTGTCGTTAGCCGGTTTGTAAGTCTGTGCCAACGCCTTGTGGCTATCGCAATCCCAGATTTCTCAGGCGGAAGAATAGCTGGAAAGTGTCGCCCCTTTGCGCGTCGCCCGAAGTGACAAAATCGCGTCGCCATGTGACCCCGAACTCCAGCGAATCATCCTGATAGGCGATACCCAAACGGGTGCGGATCGGTTCAAACCCGTCAGATACAAAGGTCGGGTCCTCTTCCTGATCGGTCAAGTTGAACACGCCCGATCCGAAGGCGGACCAATAATTGGTAAAGGCCACCCGCAAAGATGCGCGCAATTCCTCGCGGTCCTGCAGATCTTCAAAATCGGTGATGTTCCGGTTGAGCCTTAGATAACCGACCTCGGCATAGGTGCGCTGATTGCCCAAGGTGGCATCAAATTCATTGCGGCGGACGGCCAAGCTGTCCTTGTCCAGCCGGAAGCGATGGGTGAATTGCACCAAATTCTGGAACCGAACTTCGGTCCGGCCAACAAAATCAGACACGCGTTCGCTAAGCCCGGTGCCATCGGGAAAAATGTCTGGGTCCTTCTGGAAGCGATAGGATTGCCCGATGGTTGATTTGACGCGCCAACCCGGACGCAACAGCTCCCAATCCAGGCCATAGGTGAGCCGCACGCCATCTTCGATCCGGTCATATCCGGGAAAGCGGTTGAGCGAGAACAGGTTGGAATCTTCCAGATCAAATGCCCGCGCATCTTCATTGGGAATATCCAGATTGCGGATCGACGGGCTGGCCACCAGTTGGACCCGCGGCTTGATCACCTGCGTTCCACCAAAAGCCTCTCCAACAAAGGGCCATTCAATATCAACCGCACCCAAGGCTACGCCGCGTGCTTGCCAACCGGCGGTGCCGCGATAGACATCGGTTTCGGTCAGGAAGGTGGAATCGGTGTGATAGACATCGCCTCTTCCCAGCGCGGTCAGAGTGACGACTTGACCCAATCCCGTCAGATGGCGCAGGTCCCAGCGCGCGCCGGCAAAAGCCCGTTGCGTATCCTGTCCCTGATTGCGGACAAGGCTTAGGGAATTGAGCTGCAGTTCCACTTTGCCGCCAGCAATCGGATCATCCAGACGTCTGCGATAATCAACCACCGGCAGAACCAGCGGGACCTGTCCTTGCGTAGCGCCCAAGCGCAAAGTCTGAGTCGCCCAGCCTGCAAATGAGAAATAGGAACTGTCGTCGATCCGCTCCAGATTGATGGTGGAGCGCAGTCGGTCATCGCGGCTGATGTCATAACGGCGCAGGAAGGTCCGATCGCTGGCCAATCGGATAGAGCCAGTAAGGCTCCATTCTGGCGTCAGCTGGAATTTGCCATTGGCGAACAGATAGCCGCGTGGATCGCTTTCGGTTGTCGGCACGCCGGTAAAATCGGAAATGCGGCGGCTCTTGGTCGCGTAGCCGGTAATCTGATAGGCCCCTTTTTGCGTCAGATGACGCCATTGGGCCGAAATCATCGGATTGACCTGGGTATAGGCAAATGCGCCTAGCGTAAGGTCCTTATTCTCTGCCAGTCGCAGGTAATATTCGGTGTTGACCTCTACCCCGTTGGATTCTGAAATGCGCAAGTCGGGCACCAGAAAGCCCGATGTCGCTTGCCCGTCTGTCCGAACGGCCAGTCCCGGCAGCGGCAAGACGCGTGCCCCGAACAATTCCAGCACCGCGCCTTTAAACCTGAGACGGTTTTCTTGTGGGTCGAATGTGACGCGATTGGCCGTGATCCGCCAGCTAGGGTTCTCGCAATCGGCAACATCAATCGTGCCGCAAGCGCTGTAGGCAGCATCATTCACCGAAATGACGCCATCCTCACCGCGTTCACCGGATCGGGCCGCCAACCGTCCACCTGCGCGCAGGGCCAGCAGCAATTGCTCTATCTCGCCCGCTTGAAATTCATCCGACAATTCGATCCGGTCGGTGAACAATTGATTGCCGCGTTCATCAACGCTGCGAACATTGCCAGAGGCAACGATAATGCCGCTTTTGCGGTCCCAGCTAACTTCTTCCGCTCGTACGGAGCGATCACCTGATTTCAGCAGGACATTCCCGCTGGCAATGATAGTGTCATTGGCTTCGTCATAAGATAGCTCATCGGCAGTGAAGTCGATCTTGCGGGCCGGTTGTTGGTCAGCAGGCGGTGCGGGTGATTCCTGATTGGGTTGAGTCGGTGGAGGCGTTACCGATTGGCTGTCAGAACCTGCCAATGCCTCTGCCGAAGATTGAATAGCGGCAAAGCGATCGCCAGTTGCGACTTGCAATTCAGACTGGGCAAAAGCCGGCGTTCCCAGTGTAAAACCTGCCCACAAGCCAAACGAACAAGCCGCGCGCAGAGCATGCTTCGCGCCCAAGCGGGCGACCGTTGCTTGCAAATTGAACTTCCTATCCGGGGACATGGCTTGCCTATCGCACCGCTCGCGCCTAATCGCAATCGCCATTGATCCTGAAGCGCTATGCTTGGCTGGCTCCCGGTGGAGCTGGCTATAAGGACCCCAATTTAGCGGAGTATACATGCAAATCCAGTTCAGCAGTTCAGCACCTAAAGACATCCGGCTTGTCGCCCAATTGGTCAATCAGGGCAATATCCCCAGTGACTTAGAGCCCACGATTTCAGACGGAGCGACTGCCGCACGCTTTAAAGGGCGTGTCGGGCAAGTATTCGAAGGTTTTGTCGTTCGCAATGAGCATTTGACGAGAGTGGCTCTGGCCGGATCGGGCGAGGTTGATGAGGCCAATCGCGACTCGAATCTTGAAAAGGCAGGCGCTGCATTGGCGGCCAAGTATTTGCGCTCTGGCGAATCTGCCATGGTGGTGGATTTTTCCGGCGCTGATCTTTCCGCCGAACAAGCCGCCCGAGTGCTGTTGGGCCTGCGGCTGCGCTGCTGGAGCCATGACGAATATCGCACGAAGCTGGCTGAAGAAAAGAAAATGACGCTGGAAAGCGCCACGGTCGTCAACGCTCCCGATGGAACAGAGGCTGCCTGGGCCACCCAGGATGCAATTGCTACCGGCGTAGAGTTTACCCGTACCTTGGTCGCAGAGCCGGCCAACATTGTTTACCCGGTCAGCTTTGTTGAACGCTGCCAGAAAGCGTTTGAGGGCACCGGGGCCGAACTGACCGTACTGGACGAGGATGAAATGACCAAGCTGGGCATGGGCGCTCTGCTGGGCGTAGGGCAGGGCTCTCGTCAGCCTTCGCGTTTGCTGGCGATCCGCTGGAATGGCGGCAAGGAAGGCGAAAAGCCGACCGTATTTGTGGGCAAGGGCGTGACTTTTGACACGGGCGGGATCTCGATCAAGCCTGCTGCCGGCATGGAAGATATGAAGTTTGACATGGGCGGCGCTGGCGCGGTTGCAGGTGCAATGCTGGCGCTGGTTGGACGCAAAGCCAAAGCCAATGTGGTTGGCGTGGTTGGGCTGGTTGAGAACATGCCCGATGGCAATGCTCAACGTCCTGGTGATGTGGTTACGTCCATGTCAGGCCAAACCATCGAAGTGATCAACACCGATGCAGAGGGCCGCTTGGTTCTGTGTGACGCGTTACATTGGGCGCAGGAACAATATGAACCGGCCCGGATCGTCGATTTCGCCACGCTGACCGGTGCGATCATCATCTCGCTCGGTCATGAACATGGCGGATTGTTCGCCAATGATGATGCCTTGGCTGATGATATTCTGGCCGCGGGTAAAGCCAGTGGCGATTCCATGTGGCGCATGCCCATCGGTCCTGCCTATGACAAGCTGATCGATAGCCCAATCGCTGACATAAAGAATGTTGGCCCGCGCGGTGGCGGATCAATTACTGCAGCTCAATTCCTCAAGCGCTTCATCAAAAATGGGACCGCTTGGGCACATTGCGATATTGCTGGCGTGGTTTGGGCAGACAAGGCGGGAGCGACCTGGGATAAAGGTGCGACCGGCTTTGGTGCGCGGCTGATCAACCAATTCGTCGCGGATACGTTGGAGAAGTAAGGCATCCATATGCCGCGCATGCGCAAGAAGTCGGACCTTCCGACCAAGACATGCGCGGCCTGTGGCCTGCCTTTTACTTGGCGTAAGAAGTGGGAGCGCGATTGGGACAATGTCCGCTATTGTTCGGACCGTTGTCGCAAGAACAAGGCTGGGGCTAGCGGGTAAACACAGTCCACCTCAAATAACGATTGTGTTCGGGGCAGTAGGTAAACAAAATCCACCTCAAACAGCGATTGTGTTCGGAGCGGTAAGTGAACAAAATCCACCTCAAGTAGCGAAGCGTTAGGTGAACAAAAATGCGCGTAGACTTCTATCAGCTCAGCCGTGATCCGGTGGAACGGGTGGTGGCTATGCTTGCGCGCAAAGTCATTGGATCGGGCGCTCGGCTGCTGATTGTGAGCGCAGACAAGGCTCGGCGCGATGTGCTTTCCCAAGAATTGTGGCGGGCGCCGCCGCAGGAATTTCTGGCCAATGGCGAAGCCGATGCTCCGAGCAGCGACCGTCAGCCGATTGTGCTTTCATCCGAAGCTAAGGCGACCAATGGTGCCAGCATGATCGTGATGGCCGATGGCAAATGGCGCGATGATGCGACCAAGTTTGAGCGGGCCTTTTTGCTGTTTGGCGAGAGCGATACCGAGGCGGCGCGGTCAACCTGGCGTCAATTGGACGGCTTGGACGGCGTCGAGCGAGAAATTCACAAGCAAGATCAACAGGGCAAATGGACTGCCGGCGGTTGATCGCACGCAGGGCTTGAAGAAATGCGCCAGCGAGGCTAGGGGCGCGGCCAAATCCCCCAAATAACTTTTCAAGGATATTTCTGATGGCGGTTACCCGCACCTTTTCGATCATCAAGCCTGACGCAACCCGTCGCAACCTGACCGGCGCGGTTACGAAAATGCTTGAAGAAGCTGGCCTGCGCGTTGTTGCGTCCAAGCGTATTCACATGTCGCGCGAACAAGCCGAAGGCTTCTACGCGGTTCACAAGGAACGCCCCTTTTTCGGCGAACTGGTTGATTTCATGATGAGCGAACCAGTTGTTGTGCAAGTTCTGGAAGGCGAAGACGCTGTAAAGCGCAACCGCGACATTATGGGCGCGACCAATCCGGCAGAAGCCGAACCAGGCACAATTCGCAAAGAGCATGCCTTGTCCATCGGTGAGAACACGGTCCACGGTTCGGACAGCGAGGAAAATGCGAAGATCGAGATCGACTTCTTTTTTGATGCGAGCGAAATCGTCGGCTAATCTGATCGCACTCAGATAGGTTCAAACAGGCTCTGCTGCAGGAATGCGGCGGAGCCTTTTTGATTCAGGGGTTTGCTCCAGCGATTCGCTTAGGTTCGACTTTTGCGGTAGCATCGCAGCATCGGGTCGCGATATTCTTCTTGGGGGAGGGGAGGCTATGGGCCGTGCTATCGTCATGCTCGTTTCGCTCGCGTGCTACGCGGCGTTTTTCGCATCATTTGTTTATCTGGTAGGTTGGGTTGGCGCGTTTGACGTCATGCCGACGCATGTCGACAAGGGGCTGTCTGGCCCATTGGCCACAGCCATCACAATCAACATCGGCCTGCTGGCCCTGTTTGGATTGCAACATTCGATCATGGCCCGGCAGGGCTTCAAGACTGCTTGGACCAAGATTGTCCCGCAACCATTGGAACGCAGCTTTTACTGCCTGGCGACTGCGATTGTCTTAGCAGCCATGTTTTTGTGGTGGCATCCAATCGAGGGCAGCCTTTGGTCGGTCGAGAACCCGATGCTGCGCAATGCGATTTGGGTGGTGTTCTTCTTTGGCTGGGCATTCCTGTTTGTTGCCACTTTGCTGCTTAACCATTTTGAACTGTTTGGTCTGCAACAGGCTTGGCACCATCTGCAAGGCAAAGCCGCTGCGCCGCACACAATGAAAACGCCGCTACTATATAGATGGGTGCGTCACCCGATCCAGACAGGGGTGTTCATTGCTATCTGGGCAACGCCGGATATGACCTATGGCCATCTGCTGTTTGCGGTGGGGTACACGATCTATATCTTCATTGGGCTGCACTATGAGGAGAAGGACCTGGTCGACGAATTTGGTCAGGATTACATCGAATATAGGCGCAAAGTCGGCAAAATTCTGCCCGGGATTGGCAAAGAAGCCTAGGGTTTCTGATCAAATTGATCGAGCTGCGCGGAGTGTGAATTGTGTGCGCCGCGCTCGCTCTGGCGCATTTCGGACCGCATCGCTGATAGAGCCTCAGCCGACAAGGTCATGTCCAATGTACCATAAAGCTGATGCATGGCACCTTCCCAATCACTTCCCAGCTGCTCGAAATCGATCACAGCAGCTGGTCCTGCGAAATCGGTCAGCGCGGCTTCCATGCGGGTTTGGCGAAGCGCAATTTTGCGCCGCCATTCCTGTTCGATCCACTCCAGATCGACATGATCGGACTGGATCACCATCTGGTTGGCCACGAGCGAGACCGAGCTGCGGAAGGTTTCCTCGCTGCATCGGCGTGACACCACCAGCCGCGCGTCGGGGAATTGCTCCAACAGAGCGGGCAAGTCCTCGGCAAATTGTGGCACTTTCAGGATGCGTGGCCGTGCGCCGTGGCCATGCTGGCCGGCATCGGTTCGCAACAGCCGGGCAAATTCGCGATAAACGGGCCCGGCATCGCCCGCCTCGCTAAAGGCAACATAGGACGGGATGCGCCATTGTGCTTCATAGGCCGAGTGATCGAATGCGCTGGCCAGCCAGCCCAATTCCTCGTCCGGGCGAGCGGCACCGAAGGGGTGAATGGTATCAATCCATGGGTCCAACCGGCGCGCCATGAACAGTTTGAATGTTCCCCGGATGGGGCGGAAATCCGGCTTTTCAGGTACTGGGTGCCAGCTATCACAAAACCGTGTGGCGCTGTGTGCAGGATCGGCCGCCAGCAAGCGGTGGATGCGGGTGGTGCCGCTGCGCATCTGACCCACCACAATGATCGGCGGTGCGATCTTTGTTTGCAGCAATTCGGGCTGTTTTTTCCATAATGCGCCCAGCGCAAACCGCTGCTGGATGGCGCGGGTGAACAGACCATAAGCAAAGGCCCGTCCGACTGCATTCAGCTGCGCCTCTGCATGAACGGCTTGGCTCAGTTGCTCCAGCCTGAGCCGGAAATCGACAATGTCCGCTTCGCTGCGCCCGGCAAACTCATCCTCCTGCGAGAATCCTTTGCTCCCACGCCGGATCAGTTCTTCGGGATCAACCGGGGGAGGGGGCATCCACCCTTTGTCCCAACCGTGATCCAGAAAGCGCGCAAGCCGATCCACCATCGGTCCTCTGGCCAATGGGTGCGGGCGTTCAGGGGTGCGTGAGGTGGGGGCACGTGACGCCATGGCGTCAAAATTCAGCCGCAGCGTCGAGCAAGGTCGTCAGGCGCTTGGGCGCGACCATCTGCCAACTTCGCTGCAACCAATGGTCCACTTGCTGCCAATCCAGTTCGCGGCGATTGAGCACGATGCCAACCCAGCCGCTCGCGCCATAGAATGCGGGCGAATAGAAAGTGTCAGGATCGCTTTCGATCAAGGAAGTCTGTTCGTCAGTGCCGCTGGTTTTGACCAGCAAGGCGATCGCGTGCTCGCCATGATGCTGATCGCTGAAATAGGCAAAATATCGACCGCTTTTCCCGCTCGTGCGCCAACCGGGTGCGCCATGGCTGGGGCGTTCTTCAACCTCGGGCAATTGCATGGCCCGGCTGCGGACTTGCTCGAGCAGAAATTCAGGGTTTGACCCGCGCGAAACATAGTCAGCCAGCACTTGCGGATAAAGCTGGTGCTCGGCCAGCCGGACACGGTCAGCCAGCGTATCGGGTGTGTCCTGCGCCAGGATAGCAACCTTGGTCTGGCCCAGCACTTGACCGGCATCCAGTTCGGCTGTGACGAGATGGACGCTTACGCCGCCATGGCTGTCGCCCGCATCCAAGGCGCGCTTGTGTGTTTGCAGCCCCTTGTATTTGGGCAAAAGCGAGGGATGGATGTTGAGCATCCGACCCTCCCACCGGCTGACAAATTCATCCGAGAGTATCCGCATATATCCGGCCAGCGCGATATATTCCGCGCCTGCTGCATTAACCTCGGCTTCCATGGCCGCATCATGGGCGGCGCGCTCCATGCCTTTGTGCGGTAGAGAAAATGTGGCGATGCCTTCCGCCTCGGCCAGTTTCAGTCCCGCTGCCTGCGGATCATTGCTCAGCACCATGACTATTTCATAGGGGCAGGCTGCACGGTGGCTGGCATAGAGGAGCGCGCCCATATTGGTCCCGCTACCGGATATGAAGACGGCCACTTTTGTCCTATCGGTCAAAGTGCCAGCCTCAGAACCGCCATCAGGCAATGTGGGTGGCCTCCCAATCTTGGGTTGCCGACCATGTTCCTGTCGACCCGCTTACGGTGCATCCGCGCTCGCCTGCAATGATTTTGCCCACCGGAACCACGGTCTCGCCCGCATCTTGCAAACGCTGGGTGACCGCCTCAGCCTTGTCGGCAGCAATCGCCAAAACCATGCCGACCCCGCAATTGAAAGTACGGGCCATCTCGCCCGGCTCAATATTGCCTTGCGCCTGCAGGAAAGCCATCAGGCGCGGCTGATCCCACAAATTGGCATCTACCTGAGCATGAGCACCCTGCGGCAGAATGCGGGGCAGATTTTCCAGCAATCCGCCGCCGGTGATATGCGCCAAGCCATCGACCAACCCGTCGCGGATAACCGGCAGCAGGCTGGAGACATAGATCCGGGTCGGCTCGATTAAAGCATCGATGAGCAATCGGTCGCTGTCGAACAGGGCAGGGCGGTCCAGTCGCCAGCCCTTGTCTGCGGCCAAACGGCGGACCAGGGAATAGCCATTGGAATGAACGCCTGAACTGGTCAAACCGATCAGCACATGGCCTGGGGCTACCTTGTCTCCGGTCAATTGCTCGCCGCGCTCCACCGCGCCAACGCAAAAGCCTGCCAGATCATAATCGCCTGCTGCATACATGCCCGGCATTTCCGCTGTTTCGCCGCCAATCAGCGCGCAGCCTGCCAGTTTGCAGCCATCAGCAATGCCGGCGATCACCCGCTCGGCAATGCCGTTTTCCAACTTTCCAGTCGCAAAATAGTCGAGGAAGAATAGCGGTTCGGCGCCTTGCACGATCAAATCATTGACGCACATCGCCACCAAATCGATCCCGACCGTATCGTGTCGGTCGTGGTCGATCGCCAATTTCAGCTTGGTGCCAACCCCGTCATTGGCCGCGACCAGTAGGGGATCAGCATATCCGGCTGCTTTGGGATCAAAGAATCCGCCAAAGCCGCCAATTTCGCCATCGGCTCCCGCGCGCGCAGTTGCCTTGACCAAAGGGCCAATGGCTTTGACCAATTGGTTGCCTGCATCAATTGAGACACCGGCGTCTTCATAGGTGTAACCGCCTGTGCGCGGAGATTTTGTTGTCATAATGCACTTGCTTTAGCCTTTCGCGCTTGGAATTCCACTCGCGTTTGGGCAAAAGGCTCACTGTTTTCCCCGATGATACGCTCCTTACCCCTCTCTCGCCCTGTGCAATGGCCCCTCAGCCGCTCTGTCGCCCGAGCGGCGACCGGCTTGGCGCTGCTTGTCGCGCTGGGGTTGGGGCTGGCGGCGGTCTGGGCGCAAGTTGCCGGAGATCGCGGGATTGCGCCTGTGGTCAGCAGCAGCGATGTGGATGTGACCGGGATCGAGGTGGATGTGACCGCCGCCACAGCGGAAGAAGCCCGCGAGAAAGGCTGGCGCCAAGCACAACGGCTGGCGTGGCGCAAAATTGACGGTCCCGCCATTTCCGACAGTCAGCTGGAATCACTGGTCTCAGCCGTGGTTATCGAGCAAGAGCGGGTTGGACCGCGCCGCTATATTGCGCGGCTGGGCATCACATTTGATCGCATTCGCTCAGGCCAATATCTGGGTAATGCGCGCGGCGGACAAAGGTCGGCTCCGATGCTGTTGATGCCCGTCACTATCAGTGGCGGCGCTGCGGTAATGTTCGAAAAGCGCAATCCGTGGCAACGAGCCTGGGCCGAGTTTAATCCTGGTAATAGCCGGATCGATTATGTCAGGCCTTCGGGTGCGGGCGGCGAATCGCTGCTGCTGACCTATGGGCAGACCGGACGCCGCAGCAGGACATGGTGGAGGGTGATTCTCGACCAATTTGGCGCGGCCGATGTGATTGTGCCGGTCGCCAATATTCAGCGCGAATGGCCCGGTGGCCCGATCAAAGCCCAGTTTACCGCGCGTTACGGGCCGGATGGCCGCTATCTGGATGGCTTTACCCTGACCGCTGAGAATGAGGTGCAATTGCCCGACATGCTCGCCCAAGCGGTGCGGCAATTCGACACCATCTATGAAGGCGCTCTGGCCGAAGGTAAATTGCGTCCCGATCCCACCTTGGACATTGCTGCATCGGCAGATGTTGATCCTGCCTTGCAGCGGTTGATCGACATTGGCCGTGCCATTCAGGCGCGCGAAGAAGCCATTGCCAGTGGCGCTGTTGAGATAAATCCCGCGGGTCCTGCTCCTCAGCAGCCAAGTGTGCAGCCGGCCACCGTCTCCAGTTATGTCGTGCAATTCGCCAGCCCCGATGCTGCAACAATCGACAGCACATTGGCTAGCATCCGAAATGTTGGCGGTGTTCGTGGAGCAGTAACCAGCAGTCTGGCCATCGGTGGCACGTCGGTGATGCGGGTCAGCTATGGCGGGACATTGGACGAATTGGCGCAGGCATTGCGCGCCAGTGGTTTCAATGTGCAGCAAGGCAGCAATGCCCTCGCGATAAGTCGATAGGCGCATCGCGACATGTCGCAGATCGCCCTGCCGCTCACCCTCAGAACCGCGACCGATCCGGCCAGTATTGTGATCGGCAATGCCAATCGCACGGTGCTGGAGGCATTGTCCGAGCCGACCTCATGGCCCTTTCGAACCGCCGTTCTGACCGGTCCGACCCGGTCGGGAAAGTCGCTGCTGGGCAAATGGGCGCAGGCGCAAGGCGTGACGGTGATCGATGGCGCAGATGCGGTGGACGAGACCGAGCTGTTCCATCGCTGGAATGCGGCGCAGGAAAGCGGTGCTGCGCTGCTGCTGATTTCCGATGCCCAGCCATGGATCATCAAACTGCCCGATCTGGCGTCGAGATTGGGGGCCGCTTTGCAATTGGAGATAGGCGTGCCTGATGATGAGATGGTGGCCCAATTGATCGAGACGATGGCGGGTCAGCGTGGCCTCTCTTTGGCTGATGGCGCGGCCGATTACCTCAGCCCACGGGCCGATCGCAGCTTTGCCGCGATCGAGCAATTGGTGGGCAAGATCGACCAGCTAAGCCTTGAACGAAAAGTGCCAGCCACCATGTCTATTTGGCGCGCTGCATTGGATGCAACCCAAGGGCCAGAGCAAGCACGCTTGCTTTGAACGCCAATTGGTGGGAGAAAATGTCATGTTCTCAGGCCTAAAGTCATATTTGGACTCGATCAGAGCGCGCGATCCCGCGCCGCGCTCACGGTGGGAAATCCTATTGTATCCAGGCGTTTGCGCGATGTTCTTCCACCGGATTGCGCATTGGTTGTTCAACGCCAAACTGTATTTCCTCGCCCGATTTGTGAACCATTTTTCGCGATTCCTAACCGCGATCGATATCCATCCTGGCGCCGAGATCGGCAAGAATTTGTTCATCGATCATGGGTTCACCGTGATCGGAGAGACCGCGAAGATCGGCGATAATGTGACCATTTATCAATGCGTCACCTTGGGCGGCACCAACCCCACCAATGGCATCGGCGGAAAGCGCCATCCAACGGTGGATGACAATGTTATCATCGGTTCTGGCGCACAGGTCATTGGGCCGATTACCTTGGGCAAACGATCGCGCGTTGGGGCCAATGCGGTGGTGACCGAAGACGTTCCAGAAGGCGCCACCATGATTGGCCTGAAGGCACGATCGACGCTGGTTCCGGCAGAGGAATGGGTGAAGGAATTTATTCCTTACGGCACGCCTTGCGATGACCCATGCGAAGAGGTCCGCAATGATTGCGTCGAGAAGCTGGAGAACGAGCTGGCGGATCTGCGCGCAGAGGTTGAGGTCATCAAGCAGGCAGGCGTGCCGATTGCTTCGCAGGCGGCCAAGCGCAGCGGGACAGACGACTAATGGCATCAGCCAAAACTGGGCCAAGCAAAGGCTCTGGTCAAACTGGCTCGGTCCTCGCGTTTCCAGGACGTATTCCCAACCAAATCGGCTTTGCGCGCGATGAATTGCAGCGTATTCTGGACCTCTACGGACGCATGGTGGCGGCTGGCCAATGGCGTGATTATGCGATGGATTTCAGCCGCGATGCTGCTGTATTCGCCGCTTTTCGCCGCGCTGCCGAGCGTCCTCAGGCACGGATCGAAAAGCGTCCCTCGCTGCGCAACCGCCAAGGCATGTGGACGCTGTTTGGGGAGCATGGGCAAGTGTTAAAGCGCGGCCATGAATTGCCCGGAGTGCTCGCCCCGATGGAGCGCCGCCTGGTTAAGGCTGTCGACGAGTAACTTGCCTCTTCTAGGATCCCCTTCGCGCATAGAAAAAGGCCCACGCATTGCAGCGCGGGCCTCTTTTCTTGTGTTGCGCAACTGGCTTTAGGCTGGGATTGCAGCCGGCAGCTTTGCCTGCACATCGCCCGGCAGCATGGCCACCACGCTTCTGCGGATCGGTGTCCACATGGCGCTCAGCGTCAGCAAGGCAGAACCGATTACCAATGCGGTCAGAGCAAAGTTCAGCTCCACCGCGCCAAAGTTGCGGAACAGCCAGGTCAGCGCAATCAGCACATAGGCCAGAGCCGAGACCAGCAGCGCGCGGCGGTCAACCGCCAAGGCAACCAGTCCAAAGGCGACATACACAGCCAGCACCGCCACCGCAGCGCCTGCTCCGATATTGTCACCATCGGTCACACCGATCAGCGTGAAGATTGGATGCGCGATCATCGGGGCAGCCAGCAGATGGAGCCAGAAGGCTACGTCGCTGCGACGCGTTTCGCGCGCTGTGTCGCTGATGTCCCAGCGCATGGCAAAGCCAAAAATCACCAGTCCGGCGATAAACACCGTGGTCAGAATGACCTGCTCGGGGTTCGCAAGCGTATCGACCCCGATGACGGACATGATCAAAGCGACCAAGGTCACGGTCAAAGCGGCCGTTCCGGCAGCGACGGTGATCGGCACCATAAAGCGGCGCCAGTGGATCCAGGCAGACCCTGCAGCGATCAAGCCTGAGGTCGCAACCAGCAGCGCGGCAAGCGTCTCATTGGGCTCCGGACCATCGGCGACATTTACGGCAATGCCCAATAGGCCGAAGAAAACACCGCCTACAAAGCCCAGCAGCAGCAAAATGCTGGGCAAGGCCATCCGCTTCTTCAAGGTGAAGAATTCGGCCAAAACCCATGATGTGCCTGCAACCAACAGGCCGCTGACGGGTGATGGACCGTTATTGTTGCTGTAGATTGCATCACCGATCGCACCCATCGCAATCAGCATGATGACAACACCAATGCTGACGAAAATGTCGTTGAAGCCGGTGATCAGTCGAAAATGCTCTGCATCGGCGGTCGCAGCGCTCTTTTGAGATGCAACATGTGACCTTAGCGCGTCGGCAGCCTCGGCGCTGATGGCGCCTGCTGAAACGGCTGAATTCAGGTCTTCCTGGCTATACATAGCCTAACCTCCCTGTTGTTGATGGCGGGAAACTAGGCCTAGTGTATTAGTGTGTCAATACGGTGTGCATAATGTGGTGTGTTGTCGAGAGCGAGGCGGGCATCCGCTTTCAAACGAAAACCCCCACACTTTTCAGTGCGGGGGTCTAGATCGTTCAAAAACCGGAGAGTTTATCCCCGCGCGCTGGAGGGCGCTCCGTCCGGGCCAAGCACTTTCTGCATGGCTTTCAGAATGGCACCGCTCTGTTCAGAGCCGGACTGGGGAGCAATGAGGTTGGTCTTCTCGTTGATCTTGTCCCAATTGGCGGCAAAACCTTCGACCGTGCGGTCTTCTTCTCTTAGCCAAACTGCATCGTTCATCATTACCCACGCCGAGTGGTAACCACCCGCGCCCGCGCCAACGATGGCATTGGTTGGCGAATCTTCGCTAACAAGGAACAGCGCGGCCGGAACCACATTCACTGGATCGAACAGCTTGAACGCTTCTTCGGGGAACAGATCTTCGGTCATGCGTGTACCGGCGACTGGCGACAGAGAATTCACGCGGATGTTGTATTTCGCGCCTTCAAGCTGGAGCGTCTTGGTCAGACCAGCCAGGCCCAGCTTTGCCGCGCCATAATTGGCTTGACCAAAGTTACCGAACAAGCCGGTAGAGCTGGCGGTCATCAATACGCGGCCATAGGCCTGCTCGCGGAAGGTTTCCCAACACGCCTTGGTGGCCATGGCCGAACCGGTCAGGTGAACCTTCACCACGAATTCAAAGTCAGCCGGTTCCATCTTGGCGAAAGTCTTATCGCGCAGAACGCCAGCGTTGTTGATCAGGACGTGTACACCGCCCCACTTTTCCTTAGCCTTGGCGACCATTTCTTGCATCTGGTCATATTCCGTCACCGAACCGCCATTGGCCATCGCAGTACCGCCAGCTGCTTCGATTTCTGCGACCACTTGAGCAGCAGCGTCAGAAGAGCCGGTACCATCGCGCGATCCACCCAGATCGTTGACAACAACCTTTGCACCGCGACGTGCCAGTTCCAGGGCATATTCCTTGCCCAAACCGCCGCCGGCGCCCGTTACGATTGCTACCTTATCCTTGAAATCGATGCTCATCAGCTTTCTCTCCGCTTCATTGGGGTGGGCTTTACGTGCCCGTAAACGTAAATCTGGCCGCTGGGTGGCATTTTCTATGCTGCGTTGCAACCAGAAGTGCTGTTTCGCGCCATGCCGTAGCGGCAGTTATCCGCCTTAAAGTGCTTTCAAGGCCGAAATGAGTTCGTCCAGCGAATCAATCACTGCATCGCCGCCCATTTCGTGGGGTAGCATATCGCAATAGCCATAGGCGGCAACCACCACAGGCACTCCAGCGGCGCGCGCGGCATTCACATCATAGGTGGAATCGCCGATAAACGCGAAGCGACACGGGTTGGCCGGGTTATCCGAGCAACGCTTGCGGGCCTCAATAACGGGATCAGGCGATGGTTTAGCGATATGTTTGCCGTCGCGGCCTTTGCCCAGGCTGTCGCCGCCTATGACCGCAACAAAACTATCGACCAACCCGAGCTGAGACAAAATGTTCCGCGCGAAGCCCTCAAACTTATTGGTGACCACTGCCGCCTTGATCCCTTGAGCGTTTAATTGCGCCAACACTTCAATCAGGCCGGGATAGGGTTGGGTCAGGTCAGCATTGTGTTCAGAATAATAGGTCAGCATTTTCTTGTACAAAGCGTGAAAGGCATCGGCCTCCATCCCGCCTTGTTGATCAACCGCGCGTTGCAGCATGATCTTGGCGCCGCCGCCGATCAGATCCTTTGAACTGTCGATCGGCACAGAATCAAACCCGCCGAGCGTCAAGGCGTGGTTGACCGCCGCACCCAGATCGCGAAATGTGTCGAGCATTGTTCCATCGAGATCAAAGCCGATGGCATCAAAAGGAATGTCACTCATATGTGCTTTCCGTGGCGGATGGTTCTTCAAACCGCAAGCGTTTGGTGGCATGAGGTCATCCATGAGTGATTTTGCTGCCATTATCCTTGCCGCTGGCAAGGGAACCCGCATGAAAAGCGACCAGCACAAAGTGTTGCACCCGATTGCGGGCAAACCGATGTTGATGCATCTGCTGGATAGTTTCGACGGTTTGTCGCCAACGCACATGATCGTGGTGGTTGGGGACAAGCGAGAGCAGCTGGATGCAGCGCTGGCGGATCGAGGTATTGTTACCGCTTTGCAAGAACCGCAGCATGGCACAGCGCATGCCGCCTTGCAGGCGCGCGATGCGTTGAGCGGCTTTTCGGGCAATATTCTAGTGTGCTTTGGCGACTGCCCGATGGTGCAGGCTGACACGGTGCGCAAATTGCTGGCCGCGCTGGAGGACGGCGCGAAAGTTGCTGTGTTGGGCTTCCGGCCGGAAGATCCGCTCTCCTATGGCCGGATCATTGCAGAGGCCGATGGTACAGTGCGCAAAATGGTCGAATATAAGGATGCGAGCGAAGAAGAGCGCGCCTGCGACCTGTGCAATTCGGGACTGATCGTTGCCCATTCCGATGATATGTGGCCGCTGCTTGATGCGGTGGACAACAACAATGCTCAGGGCGAATATTACCTGCCTGATGTTGCCACCGGTGCGATTGCGCGCGGGGACTTAGTCCGTGTGGTAGAAACCGATCCAGCCGAAGTGGCCGGGATCAATAGCCGCGCCGAATTGGCCGAGGCCGAGGCGCGTTGGCAAGATGATCGGCGGGCGACAGCGATGGCCGATGGCGTCAGTCTGAAGGCACCGGAAACGGTCTATTTTAGCTGGGACACCCAATTGGGTCGCGACGTGACGATTGAACCCAATGTGGTGTTTGGGCCGGGAGTAAGCGTGGCCGACGGGGTGCATATCAAGGCGTTCAGCCATTTGGAGGGCGCGACCTTGGCCAAGGGTGCGCAGGCCGGGCCCTTTGCGCGCTTGCGGCCCGGCGCGGTTTTGGAAGAGGGTGCTTTTGTCGGTAATTTTGTCGAGATGAAGAAGGCAGTGCTTGGACCCGGTGCCAAGGCCAGTCATCTGACCTATCTGGGTGACACAACTGTGGGCGAGGGCGCCAATATTGGCGCGGGCACCATCACCTGCAATTATGATGGCTATTTCAAATATCAGACCACCATCGGTGCGCGCGCCTTTATCGGATCGAACAGCGCGCTGATCGCACCGGTAAATATTGGTGCTGACGCCATTGTGGCCGCGGGAAGCACAGTCAGCCGGGACGTCGATGATGGCGAGCTGCGGATGGTTCGCGCCGAACAGCTGGTGAAGCCAGGCTGGGCCGATCGTTTTCACGATGCGATGCGGAAAAAGAAAAAGGCTGCAAAGAGCAAATAGACGCGCTTGGGCCTGATCTTAGGCTGCGTCCGGGAACCAATTCGGTCCGTAACTGCTTAGACTGTAAGCAGAACGGAGCATAGAATGAAGGTCAAGACATTGATTGCGGCTGGTGTTGGCTTAGCCGTTATGGGCAGCGCGGCTGCCTATGCTCAGTACAGCAATATCGAGCAACCCGGCTATGAGGCAGTCACCAGCGACGGCCCTTATGAATTGCGTGAATATGCACCCATGCTGGTCGCTGAAGTAACCCATACAGGTGAACGCAGCCGTGCTTTGAGCGCAGGCTTTCGTCGGTTGGCTGCCTATATTTTTGCGCAAGACCGGCCCGGCGCCAATAGCGAGAAGATCGCGATGACATCGCCGGTCATGCAAGATCAGACAGCCAAGATTGCGATGACTTCTCCGGTTATCCAGGACGAAGCACAAGACGCCGGAACCTGGCGCACGCGGTTCATCATGCCCTCGCAATATACGGTGGAATCGCTTCCCAAGGCCCCGCAAGACATTGCGATCAGCCAGGTGCCTGCCCGTCATATGGCCGCAGTGCGGTTCAGAGGATACGGACGCGATGCTGATCTGGTCCAGGCCGAAGCCAAGCTGCGCGAATGGATTGACCAGCAAGAACTGGAACCATCAGGTCCGGCAGAATTCGCATTCTATGACGCGCCGATGGTGCCTGGACCCTTGCGGCGCAATGAAGTGCTGATCCCGATTGCGATGGACTGAGCTGTGATCGATTAGTTCGGCGCAAAAACAAGGCCCGACGCAAATTTTGATTGCATCGGGCCTGGTCTGGTCGCGATAGGGCTCGCTTAGTCGTTAACCGGGCCCATCAATTGCTGCATCAGATAGACAAATTGCAGCGCCTGAAGTTTGGCGCGCTGTTCATTGTCGACCCCGCCGGAATGGCCACCGGTCATGTCTTCATAATAGAAATAGCGCTGGCCCAATTCCTTCAGCCTGGCTGCACCTTTGCGGGCGTGGGCAGGGTGTGTCCGGTCATCGGCGGTCGATGCCCATAGGAATGGCGCGGGGTAGTCCACACCTTCAACAATCTTCTGATAGGGTGAATAACCTTCGATCCAGGCGCGTTGCTCGGGAATACGCGGATCGCCATATTCGCCGATCCATGACGCACCGCGTCCGATCAGATGATAACGCAACATGTCGAACAGCGGGATTTGCACAATCGCTGCGCCGAACAGATCCGGGCGCTGGGTAAAGGCCGTGCCGACCAGCAATCCGCCTTGTGAGCCGCCTTGTATGCCGAGGTGTTTGGGGCTGGTGAAGCCGCGCTCCATCAGATCTTCGCCCACTGCGATGAAATCATCCCAGGTCCGTTGCTTGTTTTCGCGGATGGCCGTCTGGTGCCAATTGGGGCCAAATTCGCCGCCACCGCGCAGATTGGCGAGCACGTAAGCGCCGCCATTTTCCAACCACAACTTGCCTGTCGTACCCAGATAATCGGGCAGTCGCGGAATCTGAAAACCACCATAGCCGGTCATCAAGGTGGCGGTGCTGCCATCCAGCTTCATACCTGCGGGCTTGACGATGAAATAAGGGATTTTGGTCCCGTCGGCGCTGGTTGCCTCAAACTGCTCGACCTCCAAGCCAGTCTTGTCGAAATAGCTCGGCGAGGTTTTGAGAACTTCGGGATCGTCCGAGCCATCCGAATAATACAGCGTCGTAGGATTGAGGAAATCGGCTGCGCTGAACATGATCTGACCGGTTTCGTTGGACGCTGCCGTGATGCCAAGGGTCGCACTGCCTGGAAGATTGACTGGCTCGCTCACCCACTCGCCGCCGCCGTCATCATTGGCCCCATAATTGAACTGCAGGATTTGGCCAGCAACATTGTCCAGCAGGCTGACAAACAAAGCATTTGATGTGATGGCGCCGCCCTGCCGTGTTTGGCGTTCGGCCGGTGCCCAGACCAATGTCTTGGCCGCGCCGTTGGGGTCAACTTTCCATTCGTCCAGCTTAACCGCGATCAGGCTGTCAGCGGGGTAGGTCTGTCCATCCACCGCCCAATCGACATCGGTTGAATAAAGCAGATGGCCGTCAACAATGCCAAATATCGAGGCCATGAGAGGGATATCGAGCCGCAGCCACTCGTCCTCATGCTCGACATAATACTCGCGTTCGTGAAAGCTGACGCCGCGATACGCGGTGCGCGCGTGAATGGTGCCGCTGGCGTCGCGCAACAGGCTAGCACCCGAGGAAACATCGGTGCGATCGCCCCGGAAAATCTCCACCGCATCATCGATGCTGGTGCCGCGTTTCCACACCCGGCTGGTGAAGGGATATTCGCTCTCGGTCATCAGCTCTTCGCTGAAACTGCGCGTGACCAGCAAGGTGTCTTCATCGATCCACGAAATTCCGCCCTGTCCTTCGACCAGCTCGAACCCGCCTTCGACAAAACTTTGGGTATGAAAATCATACTCGCGCATGATGGTCGCATCTTTGCCGCCATCCGACAGAGCGATCATGCAGCGCCGCAAGTCTGGCGGCATGCAGGTGGAGCCTTTGTAGACCCATTCTTTACCGTCCGCCTTGGCTAAGGCGTCCACATCCAGCAGCACTTCCCATTCCGGATTGTCGGTCTGATAGCTTTCCAGCGTGGTACGGCGAACCAATCCCTTGGGATTGTCCTTGTCCTGCCAGAAGTTATACAGTCCATCGGGGCGAAAGCTCACAAAGGGAATGCGATCATTGCTGTCATAAATCGCCAGCGCTTCGCTTTTCAATTGCTCAAAGCGGGGATCGGCTTCCAATGCGCCAATTGTCCGGATATTCTCCGCCTTCACCCATGCCAGCGCCTCGTCACTGCGAGCCTCTTCCAGCCAAATATGTGGATCTTGATCGGGCCCTGGAATGCCATCGGTGCCATCGGCCTGTGCGGGCGAAGCGGTCATTGCGAGCGCTCCTGCCAAGGCGGTTGAAAGTGCGACTCTGGATACAAAACGCAATTGTCCTCTCCGTTTGGGATGTCTGATTGATCCGTTGGCGGGAATATAGTCACGATTGAAATTATCGCCAGATGTGACAGTGAATTGACGTGTGTAGACCGGCCGAATTCAGCGGCGTGCCCAGGCCTTAACTTCTCGGTCATTGATAGTCTCTGTGTGTAAGGTGCGATAATGCTCGACCAATGCATCAGAGACCAGTGCCGCGACGTGTTCATTGGGTTGGCTGGCTGTTCGGTTCGCGGTTACGATCACTGCCGGCCGGGTCCGCAGAATGCGCGCAGCCTCTTCGGCCGGATTGACCGGCAGCGCCTCAGCTTCCAGCGCATTGTTGAGATGGTCGGGATAGATCACGCGGCTGGGCAAGCATGACCGGGTTGCGGAATAAAGAGCAGTGGGACCATCATGCACCCACAGACACGCGGCATCCTGATCCACAAGCGGTGCAATCGCATCGGACAGACGCTGAACCGCAGCGATCCGATCCTGCGTTTCTTGATAACGAGTATCTGGCCGGAAAAAGCCTATCGCAATCAGCACCAAAGCTATGGCGGAATACCATTTGCCGGGGCCACGCGCATCCAGCAACGGGACAGCGACAAGGCAGGCCGCGGGTACCAGCGCGGCGTAATAGTAGTAATAGGTCGAGCCCGGCAGCAAGACTGTCACCAGACAGGATAGCGCCCACAATAGCACCAATCGGTAGGTTTGGGTATCGTCCGGCCCGATGATCCGGACGGCGGCATAATATCCGCCCAGCATCAATGCGATGCAGGCGCTGCCATAGGCCACAACATGGGGAGCAAACCGGCCGTGCGGCGCGGCTTCCCTGAGGAAGAAACTGTCTAGATTGGCGAAGATCCACGCATCGCCACCTCCCAACAAGACATAGGCCAGATAAACCAGTGCGGTCGGGACGATGCCCAGAGCCGCAAAGCAGACCGATTGGGCAATCAATGCCCAAACCGACATGCCGCTGCGCCAATGGTGGAACAAAGCATACAGGCCTAGCGCGAGGCATTGCGGCAACACCGTGTATTTGACCTGCAATGCAAACCCACCCAGCAACATGGCCATCAATGTGCGCTGTTCAAATGAGCTGTCTCGTGGATCGCGCAGCATCCACACCATGCCCAATATCAAGGGCAATAAAAACACCTCGGACTGGCCGGAACCAGCGCCATAGACTGACAACAGCACCAACATCAGCAAAGTGACGCTGAATGCTGTCAACTTGCCCGTCATCCGGTTGGCAATGGCATAGGTCAGCACAGCTGTTACGAATGCACATACACCCGCCAACGCTTGATAGGCCTCTGGTCCACTCCAACCGGTCGCATGGGCGAAGGCAAAGATGGCGAAAAGGCCAAATGGCTTGCGATCCCACAGATCGACATAGGGCCATTGCCCTTGCAACATTTGCTGGCCGATCAGAGAGTAAAGCTGCTCGTCAAAGTCGCTGGCGGGATCACCCCAGCCGATGGCTCGGATCGCCACAGTGGCCATCGCAAGGAAAAATATGGCGATCGCGTTGGCATTGTTGGTGATCAAACCTCTCATCATGGTTGGCCCCGGTTCACCATCATCCTTGCTCTGGGTATACTTCGGTTTTGAAGCGGGTAAGCCAATCGACGAGGGTGGGATGAGCGTTGATCATTGCCTTCATCGGGCTGGAAAACTCCACAAAGGCAATGTTGGCCAAGAGCGAATAAACAACGGCATCGGTAGAGCTGATGCGATCGCCCATAAACCAGTCTTTGTCGCCCAATATCCCTGCCAACGCGTCGATATCCTTGCGCCCGATTGCCTCTATTTCCGCAGCGGTGTGTAATCCCATGCCGTGGCCTGACAGCTGCTTTTTGACGCCTTTTCGCGCAATCGGGGTAAGGGCCATGCGTAAGGGAGTGGGGATATTCCCTAACACTGTGCCTTTCAAAATGGGCCAATTCTCATCGCGCACCCAGCGATCATACACCATGACCCAATAGAGATTTTCTTCGATCAAGCGTTGGATGGCAATTGCCTGACCGCGTTGCTCATCGCTTAGATGCGCATCCAGATCGACATCGAACTCCTGCTTCAGAAAGTCGATAATCAGTGTGGAATCGCCCAACTTTTGCCCGCGATATTCAATCCATGGAGCCTTCTTCTTCGGGCCGGGAAAGGGCGTAGCAGCTGTAATGGATTGGTGTTCAATACCCGCCATCCGCAGAAAACTATCGAGCTTCAGGCAAAAGGGGCTGACCGACATCAATCCCCATGCGCCTGGCAAGTGATACGCCTTCAAATCGCTCATTATGACCTCCACCAATCAGCTGCGCTATTGATGGGGGTGTGCGCCTACGCCCAAAAAACTGCAAGTTTGCGCGAGGACGCTGCTTAGCTGGCCACACCTGGAAAGGAACCAAAATAGTCGCGATACGGTTGTGGTAATTCGATGGCGTACAATGTCCCGGAATACGCCGCCACGATCGCCAATCCCGCCACAGGGCCCAGAATCAACGCCAGACCATGCCATTGTCTCGTACCTCTGAAATGCAGCGCTGCCAGCACATGGCTAAACAGCGCCGTCACCGCGAGGAAATAATAGGGAGCGAATCCGTATTTGAGAGGTGCGAGCACCAATGTCCCGGCTGCCCAGTAGAAATTGGTATCTAGGCCAATGAGCATCCGTGTGGAGAGAGCGGCGGTCGTGTGCAGCACTATGAACAGAGCCAGATAACAACCGCTGGCAAACTGAACTTTGTGCCACCAGTCCTTGCGCTTCCTTGCGTGGATGCCTCGCAGCAATCGCAAACCGAGTAGAACCTGAGCCAACAGTGCGAGGACCAATGCCGCCTCAACAATCGGCCATTGATAGAGCGCTCTGCCCCAATTCATGGCCGCAGCCTGTTCCTCAACGCCAGAAATGGCAGAAAAATGAGCGGCGAAATGGATCAACAGAAAAATGCCGATGAAGAGCGCAATATTGCGATGCGCTTGTTTTGCCGTCCTGCTCATGCCATCTCCTTAAGTGGATATTCTATATCCGGATAAAATATATCCAATTAAGGAGTCAAGTGTGCAATTGGGAAAAGGCGTCGAGTGGACCACGCATATCTGCACCGTTTTGGCGATCCTGCCGGACCAGGCGGGCATAAGTGTTGATGCGCTGGCCGAATTTTTTGAAGTGCCCTCAGCCTATCTGGCCAAGCAGATGCAACTTTTGCGCCGCGCCGGCATCGTTGCCTCCGTGCGTGGCAAGGGCGGCGGATATCGCCTTGCCTGCGCTGTGGATGCGATAAGCTTGTTGGACATAGTGAACGCCATTGATGGCCCGTCACCTGCATTCCGGTGCACCGAGATCAGGCAGAATGGTCCATGCGGTCTAAAGCGCAAGGACTGCACAAAACCATGCGAGATCGCCGCGGCATTCAGTGCGGCAGAACAAGTGTATCGGGATACTTTGGCCGCCAAGTCATTGGCTTCGATCATGCAGGAAGCAGCGATGAACTCTTCGCCCGAGCATTTGTTGGGCATTGCCCAATGGGTTGGGCGAGAGGCGGGATAATTGTGGCTCAACGAAAAAGGGCGACCCGTTCAGGCCGCCCTTCTTGAAGTGCTAGTGATCGAAAATGCCCAATCAGGCTTCTTCGACATGCTCCGCCAAAACGGTCAGGCCGGTTTCGCCAACTTCGGCAAAGCCGCCGCGCACTTCAATCGTTTCAGGCGCTGCGCCTTCGGTCTTATAGACCTGCACCGCGCCATCGCGGATGGTCGACATGAAAGGCGCATGGCCTTCCAAAACGCCGAATTCGCCTTCTGCGCCGGGCACGACGACCATGTGGACGTCTTCGCTGCGGACCTGCTTGGCAGGGGTTACGAGTTCAAAGTGGAGTGGCATGTGTTTGTTTCCTTAGGCGCTCTTAAGCGTCCTCAGCCATCTTCTTGGCTTTTTCGATCGCCTGATCGATCCCGCCAACCATGTAGAAAGCGCTCTCGGGAAGGTGATCATACTCACCTTCTACAACCGCCTTAAAGCTGGCTACTGTATCTTCCAACGCGACGAACACGCCCGGAATGTTGGTGAAGACTTCGGCAACGTGGAACGGCTGAGACAGGAAGCGTTGGATCTTGCGCGCACGCGCAACGGTCAGCTTATCTTCCTCGGACAATTCATCCATGCCCAAAATGGCGATGATGTCTTGCAGCGATTTGTACTTCTGCAGCGTTTCCTGAACCTTACGAGCGGTTTCATAGTGCTCTTGGCCAACAACGCGTGGTTCCAGAACACGGCTGGTTGAATCGAGCGGGTCAACAGCGGGGTAGATGCCCAGCTCGGAAATCGCGCGGTTCAGCGTGGTGGTTGCGTCAAGGTGAGCAAACGATGTGGCTGGTGCAGGGTCGGTAAGGTCATCGGCAGGAACATAGATGGCCTGAACCGATGTAATCGAACCCTTGGTGGTCGAGGTAATGCGCTCTTGCAGGTTACCCATGTCGGTCGACAGGGTAGGCTGATAGCCCACGGCCGAAGGAATACGGCCTAGTAGAGCGGACACTTCCGAACCGGCTTGGGTAAAGCGGAAGATATTGTCGACGAAGAACAGAACGTCCTGGCCTTCTTCATCGCGGAAATACTCCGCCATGGTCAGACCCGACAGAGCAACACGGGCACGCGCTCCGGGAGGCTCGTTCATCTGGCCGAACACCAGCGCAACCTTGGACCCTTCTGGGGTGGCGACGCCATTGGCGTCCTTCTTGATAACTTCTGCGTCCAGAAACTCGTGATAGAGATCGTTACCTTCACGGGTACGCTCACCCACGCCAGCAAACACGGACACACCGCCGTGACCCTTTGCGATGTTGTTGATGAGTTCCTGAATAAGAACGGTCTTACCAACGCCGGCACCGCCGAACAGGCCGATCTTACCGCCCTTTGCGTAAGGTGCGAGCAGGTCGATAACTTTAATACCTGTCACCAGAATGGCCGCTTCGGTCGACTGATCGATGAAGGGAGGCGCTTCTGCGTGGATAGGCATGGTCTTCTCAGCACCAACCGGACCCAGCTCGTCAATCGGCTCGCCGATGACGTTCATGATACGGCCGAGTGTCTTGGGACCAACGGGCACAGAGATCTGCGCGCCAGTAGCGATCACTTCGCTTCCGCGAGTAAGACCTTCGGTCGCGTCCATTGCGATGGTGCGAACAGTGTTCTCACCCAGATGCTGTGCAACTTCGAGGACCAGCGTGTTGTCGCCGTTCTTCGTCTCCAGAGCGGAGAGAATGGCGGGCAGTTCACCGGGGAACTGCACGTCGACGACAGCGCCGATGACCTGGCTGATGGTGCCATTGGTGGTTTGGTTGAGTGCGGGTGCGGTAGCCATGGTTTTTCCTTAGCCTTACTTTACAGCGCTTCTGCGCCAGCAATAATTTCAATAAGTTCGGTGGTGATCGCGGCCTGACGGCTGCGGTTGTATTGGATCGTCAGCTTCTGGATCAGATCGCCGGCGTTACGCGTGGCGTTGTCCATTGCAGTCATCGAAGCGCCTTGCTCCGATGCTTCACGTTCAAGCAGCGCGCCGAACAGCTGCGTCTTCACATAACGTGGCAGCAGTTCTTCGAGGATTTCCTCTTCGCCGGGCTCATATTCAACCACGGCATCGCTGTCTTCGGCAACCTCTGGCGAGGGGACCGGGATCAGCTGTGTCGTGGTCGGGTTCTGGACCAGCGCCGATTGGAATTTCGGGCGGATCAGATGCGCAACGTCAAACTGGTCAGCGTCAAACATTTCGATCAGCTCGGCAGCAATGCCGTCTGCTTCTTCAAAGCCCGGCGTGCGGACATTCGACGTGTCGTAATGCTTGGCGATGCCATTGGGATATTCGCGTGTAATCGGTGCGCGACCCTTTTTGCCGACGAGGTAGAAGGACACGTCCTTGCCCTCGGCGATCAATCGCTTGGCCTGCAGCTTGGCTTCTTTGACCAAATTGGCGTTCAGACCACCGCAAAGACCTTTGTCTGTATTAACAAGCACCAGCATGTGACGCTGATCCTTGCCATTGCCAGCCAAAAGCTTGGGCGCACTGTCTCCAGACACCTTGCTCGCAAGCGAGGCCATAACCGCGCTCAAACGCTCGGCATAGGGACGGCCAGCCTCGGCAGCAGCCTGCGCACGGCGAAGTTTCGCCGCGGCGACCATCTGCTTGGCTTTGGTGATCTTCTGGGTCGATTTAACCGACCCAATCCGATCCTTGAGTTCTTTCAATGAGGGCACTGAGGCGCTCCCTTAAGCGAACTGTTTGGCGAATGCCTGAAGAGCCGCAACGGTGCGATCCTTCACGTCACCGTCGAACTTTTGGCTGTCGCGGATTTCGGTCAGAATGTCGGCATGTTCGCTGCGGAAGAATGCCAACATCTGTTCTTCATAATCATTGACCCGTTCCACATCGACCGCATCCAGATATCCATTGGTACCGGCAAAGATCGACACGGTTTGCTCTTCAAATGGCATAGGCGAGAACTGAGCTTGCTTGAGCAGCTCGGTCAGGCGCGCACCACGGCTAAGCAGTTTCTGGGTTGAAGCATCAAGGTCCGAACCGAACTGCGCAAAGGCAGCCATTTCGCGATATTGCGCCAGGTCCAGCTTCATCGAGCCGGAAACCTTCTTCATCGCCTTGGTCTGCGCGGCGCCGCCAACACGGCTAACCGAAAGACCCACGTTAATCGCAGGACGGATGCCCTGATAGAACAGGTCGGTTTCAAGGAAGATCTGACCATCGGTGATCGAGATCACGTTGGTCGGAATATAGGCCGACACGTCGCCAGCCTGAGTTTCAATGATCGGAAGCGCAGTCAGCGATCCGCCGCCATTGTCGCCATTCATCTTCGCGGCGCGCTCCAACAAACGTGAGTGGAGATAGAACACGTCACCAGGATAGGCTTCGCGGCCCGGAGGACGACGCAGCAGCAGTGACATTTGACGATAGGCAACGGCTTGTTTGGACAAATCGTCATAAACGATCACAGCGTGCATGCCGTTGTCGCGGAAATACTCGCCCATCGCGCAGCCTGTGTACGGTGCGAGATATTGCAGCGGAGCAGGCTCAGAAGCGGTCGCGGCAACAACGATGGAATATTCCATCGCGCCGTTTTCTTCCAATTGCTTCACGATCTGGGCAACGGTCGAACGCTTTTGGCCAACCGCGACATAAACGCAGTACAGCTTCTTCTTCTCGTCGTTGCTCTGGTTAGGACCCTTCTGATTGATGAAGGTGTCGATCGCCACAGCGGTTTTGCCGGTCTGACGGTCACCAATGATCAATTCGCGCTGGCCGCGGCCAACAGGAACAAGAGCATCAATCGCCTTGAGGCCGGATTGAACAGGCTCGCTAACCGATTCGCGCGGGATAATGCCGGGCGCTTTAACTTCGACGCGTTGGCGCGAGGTGGCTTCGATCGGGCCTTTGCCGTCGATCGGATTACCCAGAGCGTCAACCACGCGGCCCAGCAGGCCTTTGCCAACCGGAACGTCAACAATCGTGCCGGTGCGCTTAACGCTGTCACCTTCTTTAATCTCGGCGTCAGAGCCGAAGATAACGACACCGACATTGTCGGCTTCCAGGTTCAGGGCCATGCCTTGGACGCCATTGGCGAATTCGACCATCTCACCAGCCTGGACCTTGTCGAGGCCGTGGATACGGGCGATGCCGTCACCCACAGAGAGAACGGAACCGACTTCGCTGACTTCAGCTTCGGTGCCGAAATTGGCGATCTGGTCCTTAATGACCTTGGAGATTTCTGCGGCGCGGATTTCCATCAGTTAGCCTTTTCTGAGCGGCGTCAGCCGTCAGCCTTCTTTCATCTTGTTCGCGAGGGAATTCAAACGGGTACGGATTGAACCGTCGATACGCTTCGATCCGATAGTTACGACGAGGCCGCCCAGAAGTTCCGGGTCGACACTTGATTTGAGCATTACGGTGCGGCCTTCGCGCGCGGTCAGCTTGTCCTTCAAAGCAGCAAGCTGATCATCGCTGAGCGCGTGTGCGCTGGTGACGTCGGCGGTCACTTCGCCGCGCTGTGCAGCGGCAATGGTCTGAAATGCGGCGATCACTTCGCCCAAATGACCAAGGCGACGGTTCTGAGCCAGTACACCAAGAAAATTCTGTGTCAGTTCGGACAAGCCCAAAACAGGCGCGATGCCAGCCAATGCTTTCTCGGCATCGGTGCGCGACACTTTGGGGTTGGTCGTCAGCTCGCGCATGACGTCCGATTCGGTCAAAGCCTGTTGCAATGTGTCGAGGTCTGATTCGACAGCTGAGACCGTTCCTGCTTCTGAGGAAAGATCAAACAGAGCAGAGGCGTAACGCCCTGCCAGGCTAGCCTGAATGCCGGCGGAAATATCCACGCGCTTACCGTCCTTTAAGGTCCGAAAAATAACGATGCGTTGCTTTGTCGGTTCCGGGGTGTTTCCGATGGATCGCAACCACCTCGGCAAAGCTGGCGCGCGCCTAGCATCCGGTATGCTGCGATGCAACCCGCAAGTCTCGCGATTTATGCTCAATCTTCCGGCGCGTCGCGTCCGGGGCGCTTGGACTTCTATACTTGCGTCGAATGCGGATTCACGGCAACAAATGTTGCAAGAGCAAAAAGCTCGCAGGAGAGGACGAAATGCAACTGACCCCAATGGCTCCAAAATGTGGAGTGGAAGTTTCCGGTGTGACGCTGGCGGGATGCAGCGACGCTGAATTGGCCGAGATCAAGACGGCGATCTACGAACATGGCGTAGCGGTGTTTCGCGATCAGGAATTCTCGCCTGAAGAACACATAAGGTTCGGGCGTCGTTGGGGCGGGATTGATGTGAACAACTATTTCCCACTGCAGGACGATTTCAATGAAATCGCTGTGGTCAAAAAAGAAGCCGATCAATCCACCAATATTGGCGGGGCTTGGCATACCGATCATTCCTATGACCAGATCCCAGCAATGGGTTCGGTTCTGGTGGCCCGCGATCTACCTCCCAAGGGAGGCGACACGGAATGGGCGCATATGGGAGCTGCCTATGATGCATTGCCAGATGATCTAAAGGCCGAAATCGAAGGATTGGAAGCGTTCCACACTGCCGATCATGTATATAAGGCCGATGGTCTGTATGCGCAGACCGATATGGGCAAGAGCCTGCGCGGTCAGGATTTAAAGACTGGAGCGGTGCATCCAGTGGTGATCCGTCACCCGCAAACCGGCCGCAAGTTGCTCTATGTAAATACAGCTTTCACGATCAATTTTGTCGGGCAAACACGCGAGGAAAGCCTGCCTTTGCTGAACCGGCTGTGTGATGCCGCTTTGACGGATGACAATCAGTGCCGGCTACAATGGAAGCCGGGCACGGTGGCGATCTGGGACAACCGCACCAGCTGGCACAATGCGATCAACGATTACGCCGGCCATCGCCGCGAAATGCACCGCATCACGTTGAGTGGGGAAGCGCTGGCGGCGTAATTTGTTGCGCTACCGCTTCGCTACATGAGAGCGGTGTTCGTTGCGCTACCGCTTCGCTACTTGAGCGCGTTGCTTACTTGTCGACAAGATTTGGGGCGGCGGGGCGTGATGCACAACTATACACCAGACGTTCGTTGGGGCGGTTCGGCAACAGCGACATAATCCCTGCCTGCTGCTCGCCCAGCTGCTTGGCCGCGTCAGTCAGGCCGCATTGCGGCGGGTCATAATCTCCGCGAGCCACGCGTGCCTGGCGCATTGCGTTGCGGCCCAACAGATAGCGGTCTGTGCGGAAGGTCCGGGTCTGCGGGTCATACATATTGACCGAAACCGTTTCTTCTTCATCAGTGACCAGAACGCGGCTCCATTGACCACCAACAAAGCCATATTGGGTGCGCCCATTGACGCAGCCGTCTGCGGCCCAGTCAAATTCAACATCATCGGTGCGGGCGCCGGTCACGCGGCTTCGCTCGGGCAGCAAGGTGCACAGTAAGGTGCCATCGCCAGCAACAGAATTTGGGTCGCCATCGCTCGTCAGATGATCTCCCATGGCAAGTTCCACTCGCTCATCGATCTCTTCCAGACCAGGGCGGGTCATCCATAGGGCAATCGCGCCCAACAGGGCGGCAAAGGCAATAGTGCCCGCCACGATCATCAGCTTATGTTGGCCTTCCTTGCTGCGCATCTGCTGGGCGACGTAGCTTGCACCAATTGCTATCAGCAGCAACAGCATGGCTGCGGCCATAGCGTTTTCGCGCTCTTCCATAACCGCAATCTGCGCTTCCAATTGAGCCCGGCTACGCTTGCTTTGCAGGTCAGCTTCGCGCGCTGCCATCCTTTCGCGCGCGTCGCTGCGCAGCGCGTTCAATCGGGCGCGCTCTGCAACATCCAAATCATCAAGACTGCGGCAGGGCAGCGCATTGACCCGCGCCTCTATGTTATTGGCACGCAGAAATGGCAGCAGCTCGCGCATCGATACGGCAAAGTAAAACTCGGCATCGGATCCATCCGAATCCGCCCCAAAGCTGTTGACGCCAACCACGCGGCCGCAACTATCCAGCAATGGCCCGCCCGAATTTCCGCGAGCGATAGGAGCGGTGTGCAAAATTGTGTCAAACTGGCGCGAAGGGCGCTGACCTGACAGGAAGCCGCGGCTTTTTACCGGCGGTTGCGAGCGGAAGATGTCGCCAATCTCCAGCCCCTGTGCGCGGTCTACATTCATCGGATATCCGACAGCAGAAACCTCGCCCATATCGCCGGTGATGCCGCCCGACAGGGTCAGTTGCGGCAATTGCAGGCTACCCTCGGTAATCTCGATCAGGGCCAGATCATTGCGCGGGCTCATCGCTATGGGTTTGCCATAGGCGGCCTCGTCGCCCTCTGACGGGACAATCCCGATCCTCAAAGTGTCGTCCTGCAAGGCCTCGCGCACAACATGGGCATTGGTGATGATCTTGGTGGGGGTGATGGCAAAACCGCTGCCATGGCTGACCGGATAAACCTCTTTCCCATCGGTGCCGATCAATACCACTCGGACTACGCCGCGCGCTGCGGCCTCGATATCGGCTGGGTCCGCTTGTGCCGGAGTGGCAGGAGCGATCGCCAATGCCAAAAAGCCCATAGCGCCCAAGAAGAAGGTCATGATCCGTTGCATAGGCAGCTGTTTGCAGGGCAATTGCTTTGACCGCAAGCTTCAGGATGCGTCTGTGCTCAGACTTGGTTAGAAGGTGGTCATGAACCAGATTGCAGATCTGACAGATGATAAGGCGTGGGAGGCCGTGATGCGCCGTGACCGCGCCTTTGATGGACGCTTTGTCACCGGCGTGCTGACAACCGGCATATATTGCCGTCCCAGTTGCGCGGCGCGGCATCCAACTCGAAAGAATGTGCGCTTTTTCGCCGATGGTCTTGCAGCGCAAAGCGCTGGGCTGCGCGCTTGCAAACGGTGCATGCCGGACGATGTCGGGCGCGATGAAGCTGCGGTACTGAAAGCAATTCAGGCTATCAAACAACGTGAGGGACGCGCCACGCTTGAGCATTTGGCGCAGCTTACCGGATATTCCGCGGCGCATTTCCAGCGCGTGTTCAAACGCGCCACGGGCATGTCACCGGCGGTTTATACGCGTGCTTTGCGAGAGGAGCGGGCTCGCGAGGCATTGACCGCATCCAACACTGTCAGCGATGCAATGTATGACGCAGGGTATGAAGCGCCCAGCCGCTTTTACGATGCGATGGAGGGAAAATTGGGCATGGCAGCAAGCGATTGGAGCAAGGGCGGGGCTGGGATCACCATCCACTGGGCCACAGTCGAAACATCGCTGGGCACCATGTTGGTGGCGGCAACGGCCAAGGGCGTGTGCTGCTTGTCCTTCAATGAAGGCGAGGAACATTTGCGCGCGCGTTTTCCCAAGGCCGAATTGCGTGTCGGCGACGAGGCCTTTGAAAAATTGCTCAGCCAGATTGTTGATGCAGTCGAGCAACCGGCATCGAACAACGCGCATATCCCGCTTGATGTGAAAGGCACCGCATTCCAGCAGCGGGTATGGCAGGCCTTGCGAGATATACCGGCCGGCGAGACGCGGTCCTATGGTGAATTGGCAGCCGCTCTGGGCAATCCCAAGGCCAGCCGCGCTGTGGGCGGAGCCAACGGGGCCAACAACATTGCCGTGCTGATCCCTTGCCACCGGGTGGTGCAAGGCGATGGCAGCCTGGGTGGCTATGCCTATGGGCCGGACATCAAAAGCGAATTGTTGCGGCGCGAAGGTCACAAGTAAGGATGGCCAATTCACGCGCTCGCGAGAATGGCGAAATCAGGGCGTCCGCTAACTACCCATTTGCGGACAGCCGTTATTAGTCGCTGGCGCCAGGACAAACCTCAATCGCTGTCCGCGTGGCCCAAATAATTCTCAATAGATTCATATCTCAGTGGACGACCGAGGAAGCGTTCGATCATTTCATCGGGCGAGCGAGTGGCACCGTTTTTTAGCACGATGTCTCGGTACGCAATTGCTGTCTCCTTGTCGTTCAGTCCCACCTCCAGAAAGCGGCTGAGCAAGTCTTGCGCTATTACCTGTGACCAACTGTAAGCGTAGTAGTTCGATGAGTTGTTTGCCAGAGGCCCCCAAGCTGCCCAAGGGGCTCCTGTGTCGAGAGGAACGTCGGAATATCGTCCGAATTCCTGATTGAACGTCACGGAAAAGTCCGCATCAGGCGTAGCATCGTAGTAAGCGATACTGACCGCCGACAGCCCCAGAGAGCGGCTCATGGCCAGCGCCCGGCCAGAAGTTCGGGCCAGATTCATTCGATCAACCAATTCACGCGGGATGACCTCGCCATCGGGATTCCTAGCGAAAGAGGCCAGAGTTTCGTAATCCCACGCCCATTCCTCGAGAAACTGCGAAGGAGCCTCCCACATATCGCTGGGTGTCATATCCCGTGATGCTAATGCTAGCGCCTGGTGATCTGCATACAGCCCTTCGATCAAATGGCCGAACTCGTGTAAGAATGTCTCTACGTCGCTATGCGACATCGGCCCTTCGGCGGGAAAGTTGGTGGCCAGCAGTTTAATCGGGATGTCGCCGCCCTCCACGCCGACACGGAACTCCATCTGCTGATAGTGGCCAAATTTGCCTTCGCGCGGACTGAGATCAAGGTAGAAACGCCCGACCAGATCGTCGCCTTCATACATCTCCCAAGCCGTTACACCGCCAGCCCAAACCTCGGTCTCCCATTCAACAAACCGAACATCGAACATCCGGCTCATAAGGTCGAAAATGCCCTGCTGCACGGCGGGCAAGGTGAAGTATTGCCGAACTTCATTCTGATCGACGCCGAATTTCTCCGAGGAAAGCAGGTTGCTGAAATATGCGATATCGTAGGCCTTAAGCTGCTCGACGCCGGGATCGCGCTGCTGCGCGAACGCAAGCAGCTCATCATATTCGCGCTTTGCGGCAGCACTAACGACCACGTGCATTCGCTCAAGAAACTCCGCCGCGCGTTCGGGTGATCCCATCATTGTGTCGGCCATTGCTGCGTGCGCATGACTTGGAAAGCCGAGCAAGCGCGCCTGCTGATCGCGTAAGCGGACCAGCTCGCGGAGAACCGTAGCATTCTCGGGAAACGCGCGGTTCGACCGAGCCGTGGACATTTTCCGACGCGCTTCACGATCGTGAGCGAATGTGAGAACAGGTAAGGAATCGGGGTTAGAGGTAGTCACGTCAATTAGCCCGTTATCGCCTAAAGGATGGGCTAGGAACCAGTCCTCGGGCAGCCCCGCAAGCTCACCTGGGTCAAACTCAGCGCTTAGCCCGCCATCGACAATATTGCGGGCGAACTGCGCAGCAACTTCGCTAATCTGGTTGTTCAGTTCCTCCAGTTGGACCCGAGTTTCCGCCGAGCGGTCCACTCCGCCTAGTCGATAAATCAGCAACAAACGGTCTAGTGGATAACGCAGGTCTTGCGGGACTTCTGAGTCAGGGATGGCAGCGATGCGGTCGTAGATTGCCCTCGAGGTCCAAGCTCGGCCATAAAGAGAATCAAGACGGATCAGGCAAGCTTGCCCTGAGTCCCTCACCTCTGCATTCTTGTCGAGATTAAACCAGACAGCGGCTTCCCCTCGCGCAGCAGTGTTCGCTCGCACGAAGTCATCGAGAGCCTGAAGATCGCCTGAAATTGTTGCGGGACCCTGGCGCATTTCTAAGGCTTCGATCGAAGCATTCCCTATCGAAACGGCCTGTTCACAGCGGGCATCGGCAATTTCTTTAGTTTGCGGAACAACAATCAGCTCTGCGGTAAAAGTGTCGATCTGTTGATCGAGTGGTTGCATCGCAAATGCCGGACCAGCGATCGTAGAAAGCACGATGAGATAGGAAATACGCATAAAGCCTCCCTTTAGCACAGTAACCAGAACCAACGTGCTTGGACGCGAGATAACCGATTATGTGACAAGCAGGAAGCGTCCTGAAGGAAGGGCTGCTTCCCGCCCAGTTTCAGACCAATCGCTCGATACAATTTGCGCGGGAAGCCGGGCTCTGCCTTGGCCACCGCTGCCTGTTAGGTCGGGCGGGCGGCAAGGTTCAAGTTAGCGCCCCAATTGCGAAACAGCGGCGGCTCCATCCGTGGGCAGATAGGTGTCGGTGTTCTGCCAGACGTCGAAAAACCGCTCTTCCTCGGCCAGGCAAGCCTGAAAGGCTGGCCGGGTGCGGATACGCCCCATCCATTGCGCGAGCAGCGGCCACCTGCTGGCGTCCACCGCTTCGCCAGCCCTTTCGAACATGCAAAGCTGCGAACAGCTTCGAAAAGCTCCGGTGCGGTCTGAGCTTCGCGTAAGCTACGATTATTGGGCATTACAAAATCAGGACGAATATGAGCATCTTCGAGGACAGTTCGGAGCCATGCGAAGCACGCGATAAGCCATTCGAATTCTTCACGGTCAATAGGAGGCTTTGGGCGAAAAAACTGCATAGATCTATGCCGCCAAGGTACATGCGTTTGTCAAGACGTCTTGGTGTAAGGCGATGGCAGCATTGATGGCTATTCCTATGGCGCCGGATAACTGCCAAAGAGCAATCACCCGGCGCTTCATCATCTGATCAAAATCCGAACAGCACTGTTGCACGCGAACCGATGCTGCCATCACCCGTATTCCCGCTCACTCCGGCAGAAAGATATACATCTTGCGCGATCTCACCTGCGAGATTGCCTGAGAAGGCTTGCTCGCCGCGGTAATTGGCAGCAGAGAATGACAGGGATATCGACTTGCCAGGCGCAATCGCCGGGCCACCCATTGCCATTGCAGCAGCAATGCCGCCTGACAGGCTGTCATCTAGATCAGTCAGCTGGAAATCGAGAGCATCCAGCCGCATTTCAGTTGCGCTGACCCGGTTAGATAGAGCACCAAATTGCACATCGGACACTTGCGCAAGGGCACGTACCGATGTTCGGACATTGGCAACTGAAGCTGCTGTTGCGGCCTGCTGGCGGCCTAGGGTGCCATTGCTGTCGACAGTAACGACATCAACAGGCCCTTCCTGAGCAGCAGTAGAGGCATCGATATCACCGATGCGAACCGAAGACCCTGCGCCGCCCAACGCTACTTGGTTATCGGCCGTAGTGGTGGCGTTCGCTCCAACTGCTGTCGCGTTGGTGTTCGCAGCGATCGCCCTAAAACCAACAGCAGTTGCGCCACCTCCGGTCGCAGCAGCGGTGTCGCCAATCGCAGTCGCGTTGTTCCCAGCCTGTGTATCGAACCCAACTGCGGTAGCACGGCCGCCGCTGGCATTGGCGCGCTGGCCTATTGCTGTTGCACGTCCCCCAATCGCAAAAGCTGTGTCACCCACAGCGGTAGAGCTGGTTCCCAGAGCGCGCGATCCGCGGCCAAACGCAGCGCTACGCAAACCACTGGCACGGGTTCCCGTGCCGATCGCGGTCGCATCATCGCTGCTTGCCTCAGCATTAGCCCCAAATGCACTCGCACCACTAGCGCGAGATTGAGCGTTCACACCCACTGCTGTGGCATTGTTGCCTGTTGCAATGGCGGGTCCTGAAGCCATCGTTGAACCCACAGAAACAAATGGATTTCCGCCGGTTTGAACATTCGAAAGGACAGTGTTTACAGTCGTATTTAACTGACCCAGAGTTGCTGCATCATTGTTAGACACACCGGCTGCAACGTTCGTAACTCGTCTTAACAGCGAAGAATTTCCGACAGAGACCGTGTTCGCTTCGTCCGCGATGGATTGTGCACCCAAGGCTATTGAATTGGTTGCTGTTGCGCTCGATGTCACGCCAAGAGCGGTCGAGTTGAGGCCTTGGGCTCGTGCAAGAAAACCAATCCCAGTGGCGCCATTGTTGTTGGCAAGCGCCTCAATGCCAAGAGCTGTTGCTTGTTGATCACTAGCTGCGTTGAAGCCGATGGCGATTGAACCCAGGTTTGCACTGCTACCTCTGCCGATGGCGATCGAAGATCCCCCGGTCGCTTGGGCTGATGTGCCAAGTGCGATATCATCATTCGTCGAGGCCGTAGCCGCTGCGCCGATAGCGATTGTGGAAATACCCGATGCAATTGAGGCCTCTCCGACTGCAATGGTCTTATTACCTTCAGATGTGGAGTTGGAGCCCAAGGCGAGTGATTCTTGACCTGTAGCGCTGGCCTCGAAACCAAGGGCAGAGGCGTATAGAGCTGTGGCTTGCGAAGATGCTCCGACCGCCGTGGCTACCCCAGAATCGGCATTTGCATTCGAACCAATCGCCACAGTCCCAAAACCATTTCCAGCGAACGCACCTGACCCGATTGCGGTACCATTGTTGTCCGCTTCTGCACCGCCACCAATAGTTGTGCCGCCATTATCTGTTGCTTTGGCTCCGTCGCCGATCGCTACGGATCGATCTTTAGGAGTATCCCCGAAAAAGCCACCTGTTGAGACAGCGTTTCGCCCAATGGCTATCGCTCCATCGGATGATGCAAAGGCGCCAAGGCCAATAGCGGCCGCGCCCACGCCGCGAGCTCTCGAATTCTTACCTAGCGCAACTGCACCTTCGCGTTCTGCCAACGTTCGTTCACCCAGCGCTATGGCACCTGACTCGAACGCTACGGCATCCACTCCAATAGCCAAGGTTCCAGTGCTTATGGCTTGGGCTCGTCTGCCCATTGCGATTGCAACAATGCCATCTGCCTGTGCCTCTTCTCCAATTGCGATGGCATCGATTCCGTTCGCACTTGCTCCGGGGCCAGTTGAATTTACATCAAGAAAAGCAAGCGTAGTGCCGCCGCCTGTTCCACCGGCGGCAATTGCATTTTCTAGCTGCCTAAGCGTTACAACATCGGTCGCGTTGATCGCGTCGGCGACATTGATGATCCGACGGGTTTGATTGCTGTTTCCAACTGAGACCGTGAAATCCTCAGACGTGGAAGAACCGCTGCCAATAGCCACGCTATCCAAGCCAGAGGCACCTGCTCGTCTGCCAATTGCGATGGCTCGTTCGGCCGTAGCTTCGGCATCAACCCCGATAGCAATTGCTGCCGCAGCGTTCGCTAATGCTCCGGTGGAATTGACGCTAGCTCCACTTGAAGGCTCGCGCGCGCCAATAGCGATGGCTCCGTCCGCTTCAGATTTTGCCAATACGCCAATTGCAATTCCCCGAGCATCAGATTGCGCGAAACGACCTATGGAGACGCCTTCACCCAAGCTTGTCGCTTTGTCTCCGATCGACACCGCGTCCGAGGCTGAATCGGTCTCATTGCCAATCGCAACCCCTCCACCTGATGCGGTCGCCGATGGCCCAATAGCCACTGCGACAGTGCCTGTCGTGCTTGCTCTAGAGCCAATTGTGACACTGCGAAACTGATCAGCGGTTGCAGCATAACCAAGGGCAACGGCCTCAAATCCGGCCGCGCTTGTCTGCGCACCCACCGCAGTGGAGCTGGTACCACTTGCTTGTGCGCTCACTCCGCAGGCCAAGGAAGTGTCTGCATTGGCAGAATCGGCACCACCGTCATTGTCAGTTGCACCAGCATCAACATTTCCATCATTATCGCGGTCAAGCAGACAATCTTCTGCGCTTACATCCTGTGGGACGCTTACCAACGTGAGAGCGGCTAAAGTGGCAGCGACAGCTGAAATCGAAACTGAATTTTTCATGGATATTCCCTTTATTGCGATCAGGGAAATACGAACTTGCTTCAAATCCAAACGGAGTGGCTCAAGCAATCTTGAGTCAAGAAGCGCGCGCTCCCTTTACCTACGTCAAGAAGTCTGCACTCCCTTTACTTGCGTATGGTAGCGATTGTAGCACCGTTCCGCCACTTTATTCTGTCAGCACGGGCTTGTTATTAAAGGATAACCCTGCCTTCGGGTGAGCAAGTGTAGTTTGGTGGGCATGGAATTCTCTTAGAGTTCCTTCCAGCCCAAAGCCCGCATAAACCTCACCAATTTCTAAAACCACACCTTGGTTTATCACAGCTAGTTCTGCAGTGTCCTCTAACCACATCGATTGCGGATGTTGCACTGTCGTTTCATACTTGGCGCGATCAACATAGGCTTCGAGGGTGTGACCGGTGAGTAGAGCAAATGACCTTATACTCGCCGCGGCGCTTCTGTGTACTCATGGCGCCGCATTGGTGACCGGTCTTTACCTTGGTGGATTTGGAAATGCACTCCTGATTGAAGCAGTCGTGATTGGTATCCTCGCACTCACGAGGTCTGGTGGCCAGCACGCAGGCAATGGCCAATCGTAGCCCACCCCAAAACAACTGCAGCGCGGGCTAATTGATTAGGCTCGCATTCCGAGCGTGCTGCGCGCTATACGTCGGCCGAGTAACGAGACCGAAAGCAACCAATGATGATCGCTACCGCCGTTGTGTGAGTTGCTGCAGTAAGCCAGAACATCTGCTCCGGACCGCCGATCCAATTGGACAAGCCAATGCTGGCTGCGCCTGCGGCGTTTCCCAGATTTGTAACTGCCATAAAGATCGCGAACTGCGCTGCTCCCACCTGCTTGTCACAAAGCGTCATCGCGATGGCCATGACGAATATCATGGATAGGACATCGCAGATCACCCACGCGGTCGCGAATGCTATGACGCTCGACTGGGATGTCCAGTTGACCGCTCCGCTGATCGCCATGACATCAAGAACTGCGAACAACATAAGCATGGCCAGCAGGCAATTGACCAGCCCGAACCGCCCACCCAATCGTCCACCTGCAAACATTCCGACAATCGCTGCAACAACCGTTACCAAGCCGGCCAGTATGCCAAAATCGTCTGCCCCCCAGCCCAATGAGTTGGACGTAATGACCGGGGTCGCACCGACGAATACGCCCGAGTGGAACCCCTTCAACAACGCAATTGACAGAAAAATCAGACTGATCGGCGCCAGGACCGCCTTAAATGTCACCGAGAACACGTCCCGCCAAGAGTTTTCAACCCTAGCGGACTTGGGCGGTTGATCACCGTGGGTTGACCACGGCAGACGACGATCAGCTTCGCGCTCACGCAGAGCAATAGTCAAAGAGCATGCCGCGACAAACCATAGCGCCATGGCCGCATAGGCAAAGCCAATGCCCCAGGTCGAGATGATCAGGCCTCCTCCTATTGCCGCAGCCGCATTGCCTAGGGCTTGTCCTCCGAACATCCAGGAGCTGACCCGTGGTCTCTCATCCGCGCTCAAGATGTCTACGGCCAATCCATCCACCGCGACATCGTGCGCCGACATGCAAGCCTGGATTGCAAAACCAAGCCCTGCGAGCAGGGCAATATCGGCCGGGGCAGGGTTGAGGATCGCCCCCACCAACAAAAGACCGATAACGAATGTCTGAGCGCCAATTATCCAGATGCGCCGCCTTCCCATCGGTAGAAAAGTGTAACGGTCGATCAAGAAACCGAACAAAAACTTTAACGCCCAAGGCAAGCTCGAAGCTGTAAGGACAAGAGCAACATCGCCCACACTTGCTCCATTCGACGCGAGCCAAGCCGGGACGACCAAACGCAAGACGCTGATCGGTAACCCTTGCGAGAAATAGAGCAGAAAGAAGGACTGCACCCTGAGACGAGGTGAGTTCGCAAGGATCCAGTATGACAAGCGAAAATCCTCTTCAGCGAAGCGAGCGTCCGAAAACGGTTAAGCGTCGAGCGGAGCCGTCTCAGATCTCAGGCGTTTCAAACCAGCGGAAACAAACCGAGCAGCGATTGGTGCCTGATCTTCCAATGGTCCGGTAATCCGGCCGGTCCGCCATTGGTGGCAGATAAGTTCCGCCGCGCCCAGCATGAGCGATTGAATGGTCGTCGGCTGAAGCATCGGTAATTTGCCGGCTGCCAAATGCGGAATGGCCCACTCCATGACGGGCCGCTCAATCTCTCCAGCCAGATCCGCCCAGCCCCCTTTATTGCGGACGAGCCATTCGGAATGGCTGAACTGCACAACCAGCCGAAAATGGCGCTGGGGATCACGCGCTTGGAATTCGATGGCTCCCCGCGCACCCTCGCCCATCGCGTCACAGGGATCCCCGTCATATGCGAGAATACAATTGCTCACATGACCAAGGTAGTCGCGGCGTTCGCGTGTGAAGATCTCGTCAAGAACACCATCTTTCGACCCGAAGTGATGGAAAATCGATCCATTCGAAACTCCCGAACGCGCGATCAACTCTTTCATTGGCATCGTCTCGTGACCAAATTCGATCACAAGTTCCTCTGCCGCCTTCAGCACCTTCTCACGGGTATCCTGACTTCGTGTCTGAGCCATCCTTTCACCTTTGCCTCGCCATTGATGATTTGTCACTCTAGAACTCTTTTCTAGATTAACGATCTAGACAGTCAATCTAATTTTATGTAGATGCTGGCCTCGTCAACGGGACGAATGGGGATCACATGATGAGATTACAGGTACTTACGGTCGCGAATCGCCGCACAACCACGGAGCAAAAATTCGTTCGTGGTGTGCTCACAGGGGACAATTGTTCACCTCAAGACGCATCTCAGCGGTGGGAAACCGTGGATTTGTCCGAATCAACCATCATCGAATCAGGAGATCGTCGTGGGTTGGCACTCAACGCAAAACCCGGGCGGGTTTCATCGGCCTTAGTTCCGGCCGGTCGCACCTATCCTCCAATCTACTTCTGATTGGCGGCAAATGTCAGGCTGGCCCGAACTGCCTCTTCTGCCAGCCTTCTTTCTCAACACATGGAAATCGAGTGAAGGAATACCCAATGTCATACTCAACTCAGATCAAAAACGCTTTGAACGTAAAATTGGCTGGCACTGCCCTTTCGACCATCCTCTCGGTCGGTCTGGCGGCCACCTTGCTCGCAGCTCCACAGCCAGCTTCTGCGCAAGAATGCTTGCTCGATGTCGACGGTGATGGCGTTGCCGATGCTGGAGATGGAACCGAAGGTGCCGAAGCGGTTACCGTCCAATCACTGGCCTGTGGTGCCGATGCGACCGCAGACTCCGAGAATGCGAATGGCGATGGAGCTGTGGCCCTTGGTTTTGGTGCCCAAGCTTTGGGTGCAGGCACGCTTGCTATCGGCAATCAGGTTGTCGCAGACGGCAACGGTGCAGTTGCAGTAGGAGGCGATGCCGACTCAAACGGTGCCAATGCTATCACTGGCGCGACGGCCAATGGCGCTTCAGCGTTTGGCGCAGGCGCCGTCGCAAGTGGAACGAACGCCACTGCAATCGGGTTCAATACAGTCGCGTCGGGCGGCGGATCGATTGCATTGGGCGATGCCGCCACAGCTAGCTTTGGCAATTCGGTAGCGATCGGCAATGAATCAATAGCAAGCTCAACCAGCGCTGTCGCGCTGGGCAATAGTGCTTCTGCATCTGGTTTCGGCGGTTCTATCGCGGTCGGTGACACATCCGATGCGAGCGGTTCATTCTCGATCGCTATCGGCGGCGACAGTTTTGATGAAGGCACCGCAGGTGCTCTGGCGAGCGGTGGATCGGCTATTGCCGTGGGCGTAGACGCGGCAGCGACCGAAAATCAGGCAATCGCCATTGGTTCTGGGGCGATTGCCTCTAACACCGCCGCCGTTGCGTTTGGTAATGGATCACAATCTTTAGGCGCCAATTCAGCGGCCTTTGGTGCAGGAGCCTCTGCCGAGACGGATGGCGACCTTGCTTTGGGTGCCGGTTCTACCGCGCTTGGCGGTGAGGCAAGCGCCGTGGGCGTGACCACTCGCGCTAGCGGATTGCGCAGCGCAGCCTTCGGCCGCGGCGCGCGGGGGGTGGGCACCAGCTCAACGGCTGTCGGTGACACTGCCTTTGCTATCGGAGGCCGTGCAACGGCTGTAGGACAGCGCGCCAATGCTGGCGGCGGTCGATCGACTGCGGTTGGTTATGACACAAATGCAGCCGCCAATGCGACGGCGGTGGGTGACACTGCAGATGCGAGCGGCACGGGCTCAACCGCTGTGGGCTTTAGGGCCATTGCAGCCAATGCCAATGCAACAGCGATTGGTGCCAATGCCGCAACCACGGCTGACAACCAAGTGACACTTGGCGGCACGGGTAGCTCGGTTCGGGTTGGCGACATTGATGCCTCCACCGATGCACAATCAGGTCAACTTTATGCGGTAACAGTCGATGATGGCGGCACGTTGGGCAAGGGCGCAGCGGTCGCCAGCATGCAAGCGGTTGCCAGCGTGGACAACAATCTGCGCCAGCTCGCCGCCGTTTCCGACGCGCAGTTCAATGCTTTGGAGGGTAGAGTAACGGACCTCTCGTTCCGGTTGGAGGATATGGATGAAGGTCTTTCTGGCGGCATCGCTGCTGCAGCAGCTCTGGGTAGCGCGATTGCCATGCCGGACAAGAGCTTTGTCCTGTCGGGCAATGTGGCTAGTTACAACGGGGAGCAAGGCTTCGCGATGAACTTCACTGGCCGTGTAAGCGACAGTCTGGCGGTAGGCGCGGGTTTTGCCGCCAGCACAGGCGACGGCGAGATGATTGCGCAAGCCGGTTTTGCGCTGGGCTTCTGATCAAAGGCAGCGGAAGGCGGGCGCTTCAACCCAAACGGAGCGTCCGCTTACCACCCCAATTTCAGACCAAACGCTCAATCCAATTTGATCGGGAAGCCGGGCTCTGCCTTGGCCATCGCTGCCTGATAGGCCGGGCGGGCGCCAAGGCTCAAATTACCGTCCCAATTGCGTCACAGCGGCGGCTCCATCCTTGGGCAGATAGGTGTCGGTGTCCTGCCAAACGTCGAAAAACCGCTCTTCCTCGGCCAGGCAAGCCTGAAATGCTGGCCGGGTGCGGATACGCTCCATCCATTGCGCGAGCAGCGGCCACCTGCTGGCGTCCACCGCTTCGCCAGCCCTTTCGAACATGCAAAGTTGCGAACTAACCGCGATATCGGCCAGGCTGTATCCGCAGGGGCTGAGGTAATCTCCGGCGATCTTCAGCTGGCTTTCCAGATAGTCGAAGGCGGGCGGCATGGATTGGGTCAGGATTTTGTTCGCGCCCTCTTCATCGACCGGAAGTCCCAACAGACGTGGTCCGATAAAACGGGCAAAGAACAGTCCGGACGACAGCGATAACAATACGCTGTCCGAATATTCCTCCAGCCATATGACCCAGGCGCGTTGCTTGGGATCATCGGGGATCACTTTGGGGTCAGGCGCGATGCCATCCAGATAAACCGCGATGGCAGAGCTGTCGGGCAGGGCAATATCGCCATCCAGCAGGATCGGCATTTTGCCAAGTGGGCTATGCTCAAAATACTGGTCTTGATCGATCAGGGGCGAAATCTGCCGATAGGTAAACTCCAACCCCTTCTCGCGCAGCAACAGCTCGCACTTCTTGACGAAGGGCGACAGCGGCATTCCGATAAGTTCCATGCGAGCTCTCCTAAGCAGCGAAGGTCGATCGCCAGCTTAGCCGTCGCTCGGCACAAAACTATCGTGAAAAGTGGCAGGCGGCGGCTGGCTTTTCCCAGCATTACCGCCACTCGCCTCAATCCAGCTTCGGTGGGAAGCCGGGTTCTGCCTTGGCCATCGCTGCCTGATAGGCCGGGCGAGCACCAATGCGTTGCAGATAGGCTTTCAGATTGGGCATGTGGTCGATGCTCATATCGCTGAATGCGCGCGCCGTGGTGAGCGAGAAACCGAGCATGATGTCGGCCGTGGTGAAGTTTGCTCCGCCGAAATAGTCTGTCTCGCCCAATTGGCGCTCAACCGATGCCCAGGCATTGGTGACCCGCTTCATAAGGCTGGGCGGCATTTCCGCGCCAACGGCATTGATGGCAATGCCCATCATGCCATTGGTCATCAGCGTCGCATTGGCAAAGTGATACCAATAGAGGTGCTGGGCAAAGTCGGGATGGTCGGGGCCGGGGACGAGTTCGGTATCAGGGACATATTTGCCGACGATATAGTCCATGATGGCGCCGCTTTCGCCCAGCAATGTACCTTTGTCCTCGATCAGAGGCGCGATTTCCATTGGGTGCAGCGCCTTCAATTCGGGCGGGGCGAGCCGCGTTTCAGGATCGCGATTATAAAGCTTGAGATCATATTCGAGGCCCAGCTCCTCGCACAGCCAGACGATGCGTTCGGATTGCGAAATACGCAGATGGTGTACGGTCAGCATGGGTGGTCTCTCCTAAAGATCGTGTTCTATGTGTATCGGGCCCAGCCTTCGCTGGCTGGTTCAAGACTGTCGAGGAATTTCTGCGCGCTGGTCAGATATTCGCCTTGCTTGTCCTCGCCCATCCGGTCCCAATTGGAATAGATCCGCCCGACCCGGTGGTTCTTTTCCAGCAAATCGCGGTGGCGATCCATGAAATGCCAATACAGCGGGTTGAAGGGGCATGCGCCTTCACCGGTTTTCTTGGACACGGAATAGCTGCATTCCTTGCAGTAATCGGACATCTTGTTGATGTAGTTCCCGCTGGCAGCATAGGGCTTGGTGGCCAGATGTCCGCCTTCTGCATACAGGATCATGCCCACGACATTGGGCATTTCGACCCATTCGAACGCATCGGCATAAACGATCAAAAACCAATCCTGTACTTGGCGGGGATCGATCCCGGCCAGCAGGCAGAAATTGCCCAGTACCATAAGGCGCTGGATGTGATGGGCATGGGCGTTGTCATGGGTGGAGCGGATGCAATCGGAAAGGCAGCGCATGTCTGTCTCGCCGGTCCAGAAAAATTCCGGAAGGGCGCGCTGTGCATTCAACCCGTTCTTGCTCTCAAGATCGGGCATGAAGTGCCAATAAAACCCGCGAATATATTCACGCCAGCCGATAATCTGGCGGATGAATCCCTCAACCGAATTGAGCGGGGCCTCACCTGCGTCATAGGCGGCCTCGGCCCTTTGGCACAGGTCGAGAGGATCGAGCAGACCCAAATTGATGCTGGTAGACAGCATGGAATGATAGAGATCGTCCGAGCCGTGGACCATCGCATCCTGATAGGGACCGAATTGTGTCAGTCGCTCGGTAAAGAATGCCTGGGCGGCTTGTTCTGCCTGATCGCGAGTAACGGGCCAATGCATCGGCTCAAGCCTACCGAAATGGCTGCCGAAACGGTCAGCGACCAGAGTGATGACTTCACGAGTGATTTCGTCAGGTTCAAACTTGGGTCGGGCTGGTGCGTCCATTTCGCCATCTTTGGGCGGTTGACGATTTTCCTTGTCCAAATTCCACTCGCCGCCCACCGGCACCATTTTCCCTTGGCCATCGTCCGTCATCAGCAGGCCGGTTTTGCGCCGCATTTCGCGGTAGAAATGCTCCATCGTCAGATGCTTGCGATCGTTTGCCCACTCCGAAAATTCCTGATGGGTGCAGATGAATCGATCGTCGGGCAGAATTTCTACAGGGCAAGCGAACTTCTCCTGCCATTCGTCCTGCATTTGTCGCACCCGCCACTCGTTTGCTTCGGTGACCTGGACTTCGCGCGGGTCATGGCGTTCAATGGCCCGGGCCAATTCACCGGTCAGACTGTCCGAGTTCCCGTCATCATCCAGCTTGATATAGTCGACCGTCCATCCGGCCTGTTCCAGCTCGTCCGCGAAATGGCGCATGGCAGAAAACACCAACGCAATCTTTTGCTGGTGGTGTTTGACGTTGGTCGCTTCGTCCCAAACCTCTGCCATAAAGATGACGGTGTCGTCCTTAGCCGGTCCGCGCAGGCTGGAAATCGTGCGGGTCAGCTGGTCGCCCAGGATCGGGATGAGGATAGGTTGGGACATTGCTTATGAGAATGCACGAGCGCGCACTTGGTGCCTCAAACAAAGCTGTAAGGATCAATATCAACGCCCAGCCGCACACCAGGCGGGAACTGAAAGGCGTCCAGCCACCCGGCGATGATCTTCTGCAATTCCACGCTGCGCCGCGCATTGATCAAGAAGCGATAGCGATACCGCCCGCGCAACAAGGCAAGCGGGGCAGGCGCGGGGCCCAGCACCATCAAATCATCGTGTTGCGGGCGTCCAGTGCCCAGACGGTTGGCCGCCTCGCGCGCCTCGCGGTCATCCTCTGACGAGATGATGATGGCAGCCCATCGGCCAAAGGGCGGAGCGCCCGCATCGCGCCGCGCCTCTGTTTCGGCGGCATAAAAGGCATCGCGGTCACCATCGACCAAGGCTGCAATGACAGGCGCATCGCCATGCCGGGTTTGCAAGAACACTTCCCCCGGCTTGGCTCCGCGTCCGGCGCGGCCGGCAACTTGTGCAATTTGTTGATAGGTTCGCTCTGCAGCGCGCAAATCGCCGCCTTCCAATCCAAGATCGGCATCAACCACGCCAACCAAAGTCAAATCGGGAAAGTGGAAACCTTTGGTGACCAATTGCGTGCCCACGATCACGTCAATCCCGCCAGCCTCGGCTTGAGCGATAAAGGCCGCTGCGCGTTCGGGCGAGTTGAGCGTGTCGGAGGTGGCGATGGCAACGCGGGCCTCGGGCAAAATCTCGGCCACTTCGTCTGCGATCCGTTCAACACCGGGGCCACAAGCGACCAGACAATCGGGCTCGCCGCATTCGGGGCAGGTCTGGGGCGGGGTCGTCTCGTGTCCGCAATGATGGCACGACAGGCGGCGCGATAGGCGATGTTCAACCAGCCAGGCGCTGCAATTGGGGCATTTGAAACGGTAACCGCAATTGCGGCACAGCGTCAGCGGAGCAAAGCCGCGCCGGTTGAGGAATAATAGCGATTGCTCGCCCTTGGCCAGCCGGTCTTCCAATGCGGCAACCAATGGCGGGGCCAGCCAGCGGCCCGCGCCAGGCTTTTCCTGAGTCAGATCGATCGTTTGAATGCTGGGCAATTGCGCCCCGCCAAAGCGGCTGGGCAGGTCGAGCTTTTCATAGATGCCGCTTTCCGCCATTTGCAGGCTTTCCAGCGCGGGTGTTGCACTGGCGAGGACCACGGGAATTTTCTCAAACCTGGCGCGCATCACCGATACATCGCGCGCATTGTAGCGCACGCCATCGTCCTGCTTGAAGCTGACCTCATGCGCCTCATCGACCACGATCAGGCCGAGGTTGGCATAGGGCAGGAACAGGGCCGATCGAGCTCCGACCACCACTTGCGCACTTCCATCACTGATGGCGCGCCACGCGCGGCGACGCTCGGTGGATTTGAGCGAGGAATGCCACAGCACGGGTGCCGCGCCAAAGCGGCGTTCGAACCGGGTCAAAAATGCTTCGGTCAGGGCGATTTCGGGCAGCAGGACGAGCACTTGGCGGCCCAAGCGGATGGCCTCGGCCACGGGCTCGAAATAGACCTCGGTTTTGCCCGATCCGGTCACCCCGTCGAGTAGGAAGGGGGCAAAGTCCTTATCCTTCACCGCCTGCGTCAGCCGGTCCGCCACCTCGCTCTGATCGGCAGACAGGTCGGGCGTGTCATGATCCGCTTTGGCGCGCGGGAACGGCTGATCGATGGCCACAGTAACAGGCTCGATCAGTCCGGCGTTGACCATGCCGCGCAACACTCCGTCGGAAACGCCCGCAATCGCGCCAAGCTCGCGGATGGTGCCTTGCTCGCCCACCAGTTTATCCAGCGCAATCGAACGCTTGGGCGTTAGGCGTTCGGCCTCCACTCCGCTCAAGCGATATTCGGTCATGGTGGCCGGGCCACCCAACGCGCCGCCGCTGGAAATGACCATCCGCGCAACCGAGGACATATGCGCGCAGTAATAGTCGGCGGTCCATTCAATCAGCCTGCGCAAAGGCGCAGACAGGGGCGGAACCGGCAGAACTTCACGGATCGGGCGCAGCTTTGATGCGGGCACCTCGTCGCCTGCCAACCGCTCCGGCTCCCACACGATGCCGGTGATCTGACGCGGCCCCAAGGGTGCGATAACCACTGCGCCCGGCTCCACCACCATGCCATCCGGCACGCTATAGTCGAGCACGCTAAGCGCTCGGTTAAACACAAGAAGACGGACGCGGTTCATCCCCCTCCTATGAGGGCGCAAGGGGGCTTCAAGCAAGATGCCATGTGACGATCTTGTCAGCTTATGGTGGATGGGATGCGATTGCTCATCGGGGGTAATTGGGTGGGTGAGGGTGGTCAGCGAGCCCAGCGCAGGTATAGAACATGGCTCAAGAATCGCTGACTTATGATCGGAGCTCACTTTCATGAAATTCTTCGCTGACACCGCCGAGATTGACGACATCAAGGAACTGGCTGCCACCGGCCTGCTCGACGGGGTCACCACCAACCCATCGCTGATTGCGAAGTCGGGCCGCGATTTCATGGAAGTTACACGAGAGATCTGCGGGCTGACCGATGGTCCGGTGTCGGCAGAAGTTGTCGCGCTGGATCACGCGACGATGATGAAAGAAGCCGAAGTCCTGCGCAAAATCGCAGACAATGTCTGCATCAAGGTTCCGCTGACGATTGACGGGCTGAAAACCTGCAAGGCGCTGACAGAAGACGGCACAATGGTGAATGTGACGCTGTGCTTTTCCGCCAATCAGGCGTTGTTGGCGGCAAAGGCCGGAGCGACTTTTATCAGCCCCTTCGTCGGACGCCATGACGACAATGGCTTTGATGGCATGGAACTGATCAGCGACATTCGCCTGATCTATGACAATTACGGTTTCGACACAGAAATTCTGGTCGCGTCGGTCCGCCATGTCACCCATGTTCTGGAAAGCGCGAAGATTGGTGCCGATGTGATGACTGCGCCGCCCAAAGTGATCAAATCGCTGTTCAACCACATACTGACAGATAAGGGGATTGAAGGTTTCCTTGCTGACTGGGAAAAGACCGGCCAAAGCATCACGGGATAATTCCATTCCCTGAACCGGGCACGATTGATTGGCTGAAGAAACTCCTCTCGACAAATTTAAGCACGCGCTGACCGGCGCGAGCCGCGCTATTGCGGGCGAAGCCGATGTGGAAGTCGCATGGAGTGCGGACAAACCGTCCTCCTCGGGCCACCATTTCCGCGTGCCTTTGCCAGGCCGCGATTTGCCTATGGAGCAAGTGACCGAAGCGCGCGGTTTTGCTGACAGTTTCGCGCTTAAATTGCGGCACCACAATGAAGCGATGCATGCCCAAAAGGCTCCGCCAGAGGCCACTGCGCGAGCCTGTTATGATGCCATCGAGCAAACCCGTTACGAAGCGCTGGGTGCGAACAATTTTAGTGGGATACGGGCTAATCTTGATGCAGCGGTAGAACTGCGGACCGCTTCTGATCCGATCACGCGCGCGCAAACGCAGGATGATGTGCCGCTGCAAACCGCGCTGTCCCTGATCCTGCGCGAGGCGCTGACCGGACAAGACATTCCCGACACGGCGAAGGCCGGGGTCGAGTTGGTCCGCGAATTTATTGAAAGCAAGGTCGGCAAGAATTTCGAGACGTTGGCGCTCTCGCTCGACGATCAAGAGGCTTTCCAGTCGCTGTCGCTCGATATGTTGCAGCAGCTCGATTTGACCCAGCCAGCTGATGCTCCTGACGATGCCGATAATGATCAGGGCGACGAGGAAGACGGCCAGGACGAAGAGCAGCAGGACGGCGAGGACGAACAGGGCGAAGGCGATCCGCAAGCGTCCGAGATGGCAGGTGAATCGTCGGAAGGCGAAGATCAGGGCGAAGGCGAAGCGGAATCCTCCTCCGATCAGGAAATGGCCGATGGCGAGCCGGGCGATGAAGGCGACGAGGGCATGATGCCTGTGCGTCCCAACCGTCCACAAGGCGACATTGGCGATGGGTCAGACTATCGCGCCTATACCGAAGGGTTTGACGAAGAGGTGGAGGCGAGCGAGCTGTGCGATGCGGAGGAATTGGACCGCTTACGCGCCTATCTCGACAGTCAGCTGACCGGCCTGCAGGGCATTGTGACGCGGCTGGCCAACCGGCTGCACCGCAAGCTGATGGCGCAGCAGAACCGCAGTTGGGATTTTGACCAGGAAGACGGGATCATTGATGCAGCGCGCCTGTCGCGCGTGGTTGTCTCGCCTGGCACCTCGATGGCCTATAAAACAGAGCGTGATATCGAGTTCAAAGATACCATCGTCACGCTGCTGATCGACAATTCAGGTTCCATGCGCGGGCGGCCCATCTCCATTGCAGCAATCAGCGCGGACATTCTGGCGCGTACGCTGGAGCGCAGCGGCGTGAAGACCGAGATATTGGGTTTCACCACGCGGGCATGGAAGGGCGGCCAATCGCGCGAGAAATGGCTGGCTGATGGCAAGCCACCACAACCCGGTCGGCTGAATGATCTGCGCCATATCATCTACAAACGCGCCGATGATCCGTGGCGCCGTTCGCGCCGCAATCTCGGCCTGATGATGCGCGAAGGCTTGCTGAAAGAGAACATCGATGGCGAGGCGCTGATGTGGGCGCATAACCGCCTGATGGGCAGGCGCGAGGATCGCCGCATCTTGATGGTGATTTCCGACGGCGCGCCGGTGGATGATTCCACGCTCAGCGTGAACAGCGCGGGCTATCTGGAAAGCCATTTGCGCTCGGTCATCGAATGGATCGAGAAATTTTCGCCCGTGCAATTGGCCGCGATTGGCATTGGTCATGATGTGACGCGCTATTATCGGCGCTCGGTAACGATCATGGATGTCGAGCAGCTGGGCGGCACGATCATGGAACAGCTCGCCGAATTGTTCGAGGAAGAAAAAGGTCCGAAGCGAAGATGAACGTAACCGAAGCCGTCAAATCGCGCCGTTCTGTGCGCGAATATCTCGACAAGCCGGTCGATCTGGAAACGCTGCGCCGCGTCATGGACACCGCGCGCTGGGCGGCCTCTGGCTGCAATTACCAGCCATGGGAAGCGACCATTCTCACCGGTCAACCGCTCAAGGATTTGCAGGCCAAGATCACCACCACGCCTCCACAGCAGGCCGAGTATGATTGGACCGCTCCGGGACAGGAGGACGAATACAAACAGCGTCTCAATGCCGTGTCCAAAGGTATGTTCGGATCGATGAATATCGCCCGCGATGATGGCGAGGGGCGGATGAAAGCGATGATGCGCAACGCCACCAGCTTTGACGCGCCTGTGGTCATGTTCGTCTATTTTCCGCGCCTGATGAAGGAGGCTCAATGGTCGGACACCGGCATGTGGTTGCAGACCGTCGCGTTGCTGCTGCGCGAAGAGGGTCTGGATAGCTGCTTCCAGGAATATATGGCGCTCTATGCCAATGTAATCCGCGATCATCTGGGGCTGGATCACGAACGCTATATGTTGTTCTGCGGCATGGCGATTGGCTATCGCGATCCTGATGCGCCGCTCAACAATTACGAGCGTGAGCGGGTGCCGCTGGACGAGCAGGTCAAGTTTTTGGGTTGGGATTGAGCCCAATCGGGATTGACCATTGCGGCGCAGGCTTTCAAAGCGCCTGTCATGACTGACGCACCTCTAAAACTGTTCAACTCGCTCACCCGCGAACTGGAAACGTTTACGCCGATTCATGAAGGCGAAGCGCGCGTCTATACCTGCGGTCCAACGGTCTATAACTACCAGCATGTCGGCAATATGCGCGCCTATATCTTTGCCGATACGCTGGGCCGCACGCTGAGCCACAAGGGCTTGAAGCTCAGCCATGTCATCAACATCACAGACGTTGGCCATTTGACCAGCGACGCCGATGAGGGCGATGACAAGATGGAGAAGGCGGCGGCGGCGCAAGGCAAAAGCGCGTGGGATATTGCGCGCTATTATCAGGAAGTGTTCGAGGCTGATCTGGACCGGCTGAATGTTCGCAAGCCTGCCCATCCGCGCGCCACCGATTATGTCGAGAGCATGATCGAATGGGGCAAGGCGATGCAGGACAAGCATTGTTACGAGCTCGACAGCGGGCTCTATTTCGATGTCTCGACCGTGCCCGACTATGGCCGGTTGGCCCGCGCTGTGACGGAAGAGGGCGAGGCACGGATCGATACAGTCGATGGCAAGCGCAATGCGGCCGACTTCGCGATTTGGCGCAAGACACCGGCGGGCGAAACCCGTCAGATGGAATGGGATTCTCCCTGGGGTAAGGGCGCGCCCGGCTGGCATTTGGAATGTTCTGTGATGAGCGCCGAACTGCTCGGCCATCCGTTCGACATCCACACCGGCGGGATTGACCACCGCGAAATTCACCACCCCAATGAAATCGCGCAAAATCAGGCTCATAATTGCTCGTCAGACAGCGCTGCCAAGATCTGGATGCACAACAATTTCCTGATCGACCGCCGGGGCAAAATGTCCAAGTCGACCGGCGATTTTCTAGTGCTGCAAACCTTGGTTGATCGCGGGTTTCACCCGCTCTCCTACCGGATGATGTGCTTGCAAGCGCATTATCGCAGCGAGTTGGAGTTTAGCTGGGAAGGCCTGCAAGCAGCACTTACCCGATTAAAACGGATGGTGATGCTGGTGGAGCGGCTGGCCGATGCGCCCGCTGACGGAACAACCGATCATCCCAAATTTGCGCCACTGCTGGAGAAGTTTGAAGCCGCGATCAGCGATGATTTGAACACGGCCATTGCCCTCACGGCACTGGAAGATGCTTTGGCGACAAAGAAGGTTGATGCTGCCATCAAGCGCGCAGTTGTCGAGCACATGGACGGCGTGCTGGGATTGAATTTGTTTGATCTCACCCGCACCGATCTGCGCCTTCGTCCCAAAGATGCGCAAATGACCGAGGCTGAGATCGAGGACGCCATCGTTCGCCGCAAGGCTGCGCGCGCGGACAAGGATTTTGCGACATCCGACGCAATCCGAGATGAGCTTGCCGCCAAGGGCGTCGATCTGATGGATGGCGATCCTTTGGGCTGGGAGTGGAAGCTCTCTTGAAGCTGTGGCGCCTGACACGCGAGCCCTATGTGGCGCTGGACGGATCAGGGCCGGAGAAACATGGAGCTCGCTGGACGTCACCGGGAATGCCGGTGGTCAATTTCGCGTCAGAGGCCGGCTTGGCAGTGCTGGTGGTGATGCGATATTTGCCCAGAAATCCGAGCGACTTGACCGATATCGACACAGACTATGTGCTTGGCTGGACAAAGATTGATGCTCAGCCCGAGGCACTGCCTTTTGTCGCCGATCCTGAGAAAAAACGCAGGCTGGGTGATGATTGGCTCTCGTCGGGTCGCACTCTGCTGGCCTCTGTCCAATCAGCTGTATTGCCGGAAGCGCAGATTGTGATGATGAACCCCGCGCACCCTGATTTTGCCAGTGTTCCACCACTCACAACACGACCATTCCGTTTCGAAGATTGCCTGAATTTACCGGAGCTGCCCCAATGACCATCCTCGCGATATCCGGCCTGATGCGGCCCATGCTTGAACCACGCCTGCCTGACGGTCTGGATGTGCGTTGGTTCATGACCAAGGAAGAGGCGCTGGAGGCGGTGCCTGAGGCCGAAATTGGCTGGTTCGATATGTATGAACAAGACGCGATGGCTGAAACCTTGCGTGCCGCCAAGAGCCTGAAATGGCTGAACTCCGTCTATGCAGGCCTCGATTTTCTGCCGATGGATGTGCTGATTGAACGCGATATTACGGTGACCAATGGCGCCGGGATCAATGCACTGACAATCGCAGAATATGTGGTGATGGGGATGCTCAACATTGCAAAAGGCTATCGCGATGTGGTGCGCGCGCAAGAGCGCAAGGAATGGATTCAAGATAGCCCAGGCAAGCGCGAACTGGCTGGCAGCAAGGCCTTGCTGTTGGGCTATGGCGCGATTGGCAAGCTGATCAAACCGCGGTTGGAAGCGTTCGATGTGGATGTCACTGTGGTGCGACGCTCGGGCGGAGAAGGCACGCTAACCCCTGATCAATGGCGCGAGCAATTGGGCGAGTTTGACTGGGTGATCCTGGCTGTCCCTGCCACGCCGGAAACCGATGCCATGATTGGCGCGGAGGAACTCGCCGCGATGAAATCGGATGCAGTGGTGGTCAACATCGCGCGCGGTGCCGTGATTGATCAGCCCGCCTTGGTCGAGGCCTTGGAAGCAAAGTCCATTGGCGGCGCGTTTCTTGACGTCACGACGCCAGAACCCTTACCCGCTGATCACCCGCTGTGGGCGCTCGACAACGCTCATATCACCATGCATCTGTCAGGCCGGGCGCAAGACAAGATGTTCCAACGTAGTGCGACGCGCTTCTTGGATAATCTGGAGAAATATCTGCGCGGTGACGCCATCGCGCCCGTGTTTGATCCCTCGCGCGGATATTAATCGACGGCAGGCTGCTAGCATTAGGCTTCCTCCAACAGCAGCAGGGTTACATTGACCGTCATTTTCGGCTGAGGGTGAAGGCAATGGTCGACACTGGCGATTGTGGCCTCGGCCACCAATTGTCCCGGAATGGCGAATTCATGATCGGGTAGCTCGGCGATCAATTGCTCGCCCGCTTCGATGGCTGCCGGTGTATTAAATTCCAATGTGATCTGGTGTCTGGTGCCGGCAAATGTGATGCTGGCCCATGCTTTTTCCTTGTGACGCACCAGAATGGCGTGGCCGTCCGACAATTGTCGTAGAGCCTCTGCCACGCGGTCACCAACCGAGCGCCTGGTGCGGATTTTGGGTGTGTTAGCTGTAGTGTTCTGGGACAGGAACTCAGTGCGCATGGGCAGGCTCCGGCAAATCTGCAATGTAATTGTTCATGAACGCTTCAATGCGCATTTGCGTAGCTTGGCGGGGGATCCGTCCCATCCTCAAGTCGAGGACGAAGCGCGGGTCTTGGGCGGCCAACCTGCCGAATTTTGTGGCTGGCATGTCGTATTTACGGAGGAATTTCTCGATGGAGCGGATCAGCATGCGACTCTCCTTTGCTGATGGGTTGAGCGAATCGGTGGATGACGATTCGTCCTCCAAGAAATCCTACTTGTCTAGGAAAAATCCTACGTATAGGAAGGATCGATGATTAAAACTCCGAAACCGAGTCTATCAGGCGCCCGCGCGCGCTTGCTGGAGCTGTCGCAAGAACACGGCGTCAGTCTGGCCAGCCTGTCCGATTTTATCGGGCGAAACGCCAGCTACCTGCAGCAATTCATCCGTAAAGGGTCGCCGCGTAAGTTGGAGGAGCACGACCGGCGGGCGTTGGCAGCCTATTTTGGAGTGGCCGAATCAGAGCTTGGTGCGCAAGAGGAAAATTCCTATTCCTTTGATAGGATTAAACTCCCGAAAGTCCCACCGGAGGCCCCAAACCAGCAAAATCAATGGCTGGAAGTACCGCGACTCGACTTGGGGGCATCGGCAGGTCCGGGGGCCATCAGCGAAACAGAACAGCCGTTCGACAGCTTTCGTTTTTCCAAGCGATGGCTGCGCGAGCAGGGGCTGGAAAATGCCCAGCTCTCGTCGATCTCGGTCGAGGGTGACAGTATGGAGCCGATGCTCCGCGATGGAGACGAGATATTGGTCGATCGCAGCCAGCGCCCGTTTCGTGACGGTGTGCATGTGGTGCGCTTAGGAGACAGCCTGATGGTCAAGCGGGTCGCCTCTGTGGGGCAGGGGCGCTTGGCGCTATTGTCGCAAAATATGGCCTATCCAACAGTGGAGGTTGATGCCGACGAGGTCGAGATTATCGGCCTGGTGGTGTGGAAGGGCGGCAAGATTTAGCTGCGCCGCTACCCACGACACGGGGTTACCTGCCAAGGTTTCTCAGCGCATTTTTTAACGGGCCGAGCCATTGTTCAAACGGTTTCCACGAATCTTGTCCTTTGCGGTTGATGGGTTCGCGCACTTGTTCGCTGGAGGCGGTGCGCACGGCGCGGTCCGTTGTGTGGAACGCTAGGCAGGATTCCTCAAACGGAAGCCCTAAATGGCCGAGCATCCGACGGGTTTGTCCCTCCAGATCATCGAGGACATCCTCGTGCTGCACTCGCAAAACCTTGCCCGGCAGCACTTCGTCCCAATGGTCCATCAGATCGACATAATCTGAGTAATATCGACCCACTTCTTCGAGGCCGTAAGTGAATTCCTGCCCCTCAGCGAACAATTGTTTGAAACCGGAGAAGCAGCAATCCATCGGGTCGCGGCGGGCATCGATGATCTTCGCATTGGGCAAGATCAGATGGATCAGGCCAATGTGGCGGAAATTGTTCGGCATCTTGTCGATGAAGAAAGGAGCGCCTTGGCGATGGATGCGGGTGTTCTCGATGAATTCGGCCCCGAATTTCTCCAGCTGCTCAGCGTTCAGATCATGCAGGATGCCCGGATAGAGCGATGCGCCAGCTTTGCGACCTCGCAGCCGGTGGGCCAGCGCCAGAATATTGGGCAGTTCCAGCGTTCCATCGATCTGCGAATGGCTCGCCAAAATCTGTTCGAGCAAGGTGGAGCCAGCGCGCGGAAGGCCGAGGATAAAGATAGGATCAGGAGCCTGATGGCCAGCGTCCTTGTGCTGTTCAAACAGATCGGTCGTGCAATGCTCTCGCTGCTTGTCCAGCTCTTTGGTCATGGCGTCCGCATTGTAGCGGGTTTGCGCGCGCTTTAATGCGTTGCCCTGATCATAGAAGCCGATGCTGGCTTCATAATCGCCACTATCTTCCAATGCTTTGCCCAGCGAAAAGGACATGTGGACCCGGTCCATAAAGGCCAAATCGCTGCGCTGGACTTGTTCGCGCATGGCGGCAATTTCGGCCTCGTCAAATCGGTAAGTCTTAAGGTTGGCCAGCGCATACCAGGCATCGCCATGATCGGGCTTGGCGGCAATCGCGGCGCGATAGCTGTCAATGGCATCAATCTGCGCGCCGGTGGTCTTCAGCGCATGCCCCTTGCTGGTCAGATTGGCGGGATCATTGGGGAGCTTGGCTAACACTGCATCGAACAGGTCCAGCCCGCGCGAAAAATCGCCGCTCTGGATGCTCTCGATCGCCAGGCGCGATTGGAACAGCGGATTGTTAGGGTCGCGCTCGTGCAATTGTTGGGCCTGTGCCAGAGCCTCGGCAAATTTCTGCCGCCGCCGCAATGCGTCAATGTAATCGAGCCGAAGCTGGATATCGTCGGGCGCAAATGTGACCGCGCTTTCCAGCAGAAATTCCGCATCGTCCAGAATGCCCAGCTCGATCCCGATTTTGGCGAGCAAACGCATGCCTTCGACATCTCGCGGATGTTGGCGCAGATAATAGCGGCACACTTCTTCGGCCCGCAGCAAGCGGCCCTCGGCAAGGTGATTAGTGACAGCCAGCAATTCGCGCGGGAGACGCGCCAGACGTTGATGCTGAGAACTGGCTGCCTGCGCTTCTGCCACCTTGCCGCTGGCGGTCAGCAAGCGGGCTTGCTCGCGCCAACTGGCCTCCAACGCGGGGTTGAATTTCGTCGCGCGGATAAAGGCCGCCAAGGCCTTCTGATTGTCGCCCTGGGCCAAGTCCAGATGGCCCTGTTCCTGCCATGCACGGCCATATTCGGGCATGTGCTGATGCAGTCGCTCAAGATAACTGTGCGCCGCCGCAAAATCCTGCTGATAACGCGCGCTGGCCGCGGCGATATACAGCGCCTCTGCATCGCTCGCGTTGGCTTCCAGCAACGCATCAGCCAGCGCTCGGCCGTCAGCAAACTTGCCAGCTTGCAAGGCCTGCTGCGCTTGTTTGAGAGTTTGCTCGCGGTCAGACATCATGCGTCCCTACAAAGCAAAACGGCGGAGGTGAACCTGTGATTGCAGGCCCGCCTCCACCGTTTGTGCTGTTCAGACTGAGGATCAGTAGTCGTAGCCGACCCTGAACCCGATGGTCATCGGCCGGTTGGTGGTGATCCGCGGACGGTCATTCACAAAATTGCCCGAGATCTGCGCGCGCTCGTCGAACAGATTATCGCCGAACAGTTCAAAACGCCAATTCTCGTTCGATACGCCCACCGCCATGTCGACGATGGTGTAGCTGTCCAGTTCAAGCTTGTTGATCTCGATCACATCGGTGACTTTCGATGCAGAATAGCTGATTTGCGGCTGGATATAGGCCTCCAGAGTGTCCGACAAATCCCATTCGTAACGGACCCGCAAATTGCCCTGGAAGGATGGCGCAAAGGCCAACTCTGAACCGGCGATCACATCGGCGGTCGGGATCAGCACTTCGGTAATCTCTGTGTCGAGCACGGAGAATGCCCCTGCAACGGTCAGACCCGGTGCGGAATAGGGAGCGAAGGTGAAGTCTGCTTCTACACCCTTGATTTCTGCATCGGCGGCATTGGCCGAGAAGAACAGATTGGTGATGCTGGGATCAAAGATGGTGGTTTGCAGATTGCTGATGTCAACATAGAACGCGCTGCCGTTGAAACGGAACTGGCCATCGGCAAGGTCCAGTTTCCAGCCCAGTTCATAGTTCTTCACCTCATCGGTTTCCAGCTCGAAGGGCACGGTAAAGCCAGCGCCATTGGTCGCGCCACCCGGCCGGTTAAGCAGACCGGGACGGAAGCCTTCTGAATAGGTGAGGTAGAGCAAAGTGTCTTCATTCGGGGTCACGGTCAGGGTGCCCTTGTAGATGAAGCCATCCGTCTGTGCGGTGTCGGGCGCGCGAACAGCGTTGAACACTTGCTGTGCCTGCGTTGCCGACAGGCCAGCGGCCTGAATGTCGGCCAGACTATCGTTCAGATCGAAGGTTTGGCGCAGGGCCGCATTACACGATCCGATAAAGGTGAATTCGCCATCGCCATCATACAAATCGTTGATGTTGGTGCCAAAAGCGTTGGCATCTTGAGCCGCACCAGAGTTACAGAATGAGCCGTTGGCGCTACCTTCGAAATCAACTTCGATATCATAATAGCGTGCACCCAATGTCAGTGTCATCAGGTCAGGGACGATGTCAAAGCTGGCTTCTCCAAAAATGCCCCATTGCTTGTCTGTCCGGCGAATGTCGTTGCGGAAGATAGTTTCGGCAGGGAACGGACCGTCCACGGTTGTGAAGCCTTCCTGCGGGAAGTTGGGCGCAAATGGCCCAAATGGCTGGGCCAGTACATTGCCGGGATATGCAAAATCGTTGCGCTCTTTCAATTCCAGGTCGGAGTAGAAGCCACCAGCGGTAACCCGCCAGCGGTTTTCAACCGGCGTATTGAAACGCAATTCTTGCGTGAATACGGTCGTGTCACTGGCTGATGTCACATACAGATTTGGAGCCTGGCAAGTGCCGCTCGGATCGTTGCCTGCGCCCGGATAGCTCACGCTGCCATCGCAGATATAATAGGGTAGGTACTGACCAACAAACAGGTAGTCGGTGTAATCGACCCGCTGCTCTGTCTCGCGATCAGTATAGGCACCGGTATAGACCACATCCAGCATGGCCAGACGTCCTTCGACGGTCCAACTGGTGTTGGAGAAATCATCTTCCAGACGGTCTTGCTCAAAGCGCTGGATTTCCAGGTCGCCCAAACCGTCCAGTTCGGGATCGGCAAAGAACACGCCGTCGCTCTCAACGCTTTGGCGTGAGTGCGCGAGGGTTACTTTCCAATCCGGCGTGATTTCCCACAAGGCGGTGGCACGGAAACCCGCATATTGCGTGTCGTTGAAATCGTCCTGCACTATGCCCGCATTGTCTGCATTCAGGAAGGTAACATTGGTCAGATCGGCACCAGCTTGGAACCCGCCGCGCAAGGGGCTGACGGCCACGCCATTACTACGCACAGTGCCAGCAGAACGGAAGCGCGCGCTCTCGCGCAGATCGCGGGTGCCAGCGATATTGTCGATATAACCGCCCTGGTCATCCAGATAGACAACGCCTCGCAATGCGAAAGTGTCGGTGACGGGCACATTGACCATCGCGTCGGCTTTGTAACTGGTTTCACCGCCCTTGGTGAAAGACATACCCGCATTAAAGGCAGCATCAAAGCCGCCCAGATCGGGCTTGTTCGAAATCAGGCGCACAACACCGGCTTGCGAGCTGGCACCAAACAGCGTTCCCTGTGGGCCCGACAGAACTTCGATGCGCGCCATGTCGGCCGCGTAAACGTCAAGGTTACGGCCGGGCTGCGCCAATGGCTGCTCGTCCAGATACAGCGCCACGTTGGGCGCAAGGCCGGCAACGCCGGCTGTTGTCAGATTGGGCGTGGTCGAGGCAAGACCGCGAATGTAGATCGTGCTTTGGCCCGGGCCGCTACCGCCAGCGGTCACTGTTGGCAATTGTTCCAGATAATCTTCGAATGTGGCAATGTTCAGCTCGTCGAGAGCCTCCTCGCCAATGGCCGACACCGAAACAGGAACATCCTGCAGGTCCTGGCTACGCTTTTGTGCGGTCACAACGATGGTTGGCACGCCGCCAGCCTGTGCGTCTTGTGCCGGTTGAGCGTCCTGCGCATCTTGCGCGACGGCAGGCGATGCAATGGCAATAGCCAGCGCGCTAGCTGACGCGCCGCTTACAAACTTAATCATCTGTTATGTCCCCTGAGACAATTGACCCGATCCGCGACAACCGATGCCAGCGGATTTCAATAAGGGTGCGTGAAAAATGAATTTTCACAGCTTTGAGGCGCGCGGTAACAAGCTAACCGTGCAGCGGCCACAGCGGCAGGTTTAGTTTTTGGGATACGGTATGGCGCTGTTGTATAATAACAACACGAACGCGAACTGAACAAATTGCTTCAAGTTAAGGTATGGATATTGTCAGTATATCCAATTTTATTCATAAATGTTAGGCGTTCTGGCAAAATATCAATTCAAGTATTGTCAAGAAGTGGCAAATCCAAAGATATTTACTCTATCTTTGCCTTAGTAAGCGCAGGTCTCTATTCTGACTTCAATACTATTCCGTCCCAATCTTCGCAGGCAGCGGCGGTGGTTGGAACGCCGTGCTTTTGCCGGATCAGGTCAAATGTGATGGCCTTGATGATAGAAATTCCCATCAGCGCAACCACGAAAGAAAACGGCAATGCGCCGATAATCATGGTGATCCGGATCGCATCAATCCCGCCCAGGATCAGCATCGACCCGACCATAAAGGCCAGGGCAGCGCCCCAGAACAGGATGTGAAAGCGCCGCGATCCTTCGTCTTCACCTGCACCATTGATCGTGTTGATGATCAAGATCGCGCTGTCTGCCGAGGTGATCAGATAGGTCATCAGCAAAACCACAACCAATCCAGACACCAACCAAGCGACGTCGGGCGACAGCAGCACCGCCAAGGTGGCGAACAATTGATCTGAAATGCCCGCAGCAATGATCGATCCGCCAGCAACTCCGCTCAGTTCAAGGTCGATCGCGGTTCCACCCGCAATGGCCATCCAGGCAAAGCACATCAATGACGGGACCAGCGCCACGCCGAACATATATTCGCGGATGGTCCGGCCGCGCGAGATGCGCGCAATGAACATGCCAACAAAGGGTGCAAAGGCGATCCACCAGGCCCAATAGAAGACCGACCAATCAAGTTGCCATTGCACCAACGCAGCGCTGACAGAGTCACCTGCATCGCTGAACAAGGTCAGCGAGTTTGCCGGTAGGGTGATGAAATAATCCCAAATACCTCTGAGCAAGAGCGACAAGCCGTACATGCCCGAGCCAGCGACCAGAAACAAAGCCAGCAGTGCAAAGGACAATCCCATATTGAGGTTGGACAGCCATTTGATCCCGCGTCCAACACCGGACAGTGCGCTGACGGTGGAGGCGCCCACCAACACCAGCAGCGCGGTTACAATCGCGGCGGGTGTGGAGGATCCGTCCGAGCCAATCAGCCAATCACCAAACCCAACGCGGTTGAGGCCAGCCACAAATTGCTCGACCCCAAGGCCCATTGTGACAGAGACGCCCAGGATGGTCGCGACCACGGCAACAACGTCAACCGTATGTCCGCCAAATCCGGTCAATCTCTGCCCGAACAGAGGGCACAGGCTGGAACGGATCGTGAGCGGCAGGTCGCGTCGATACGAGACATAGCCGATCGCCAACCCCACCAGAGCGTAAGTGCACCATGCGCCAAATCCCCAATGCAAGAAGGTATAGATGAAGGCGGGGCGTACCGCCTGCGCTGATTGGGATTGTATTGTTCCGCGAATGATGTCGGGATTGTTGGCAAAATGGGCCAGCGGCTCTCCGATTGAATAGGTCAGCATGCCAATGCCGATGCCTGCACCAAACAGCATGGCGAACCATGAAAAGCGCGAAAATTCGGCCACATCTCCGGGAGCGCCTATGTGCAGCCTGCCCGAACTGGGCCACACAGCCAATCCGATGCAAACCACCATCAAGGCGGCGATTAGATAAACATACCAGCCGCTGAAATTGGAGATGATGGTTGAATTGGCGACCGCTAAGCTCTCGCTCGCATTCACCGGAAAGAAGATCGCCCACATGATGATCAGGGCAACAATGATCTTGGAGGGAATCGTTACAGAGCGGCTGAAACCATCGTAGAAGCCAGCATCATGCGTTCCAATGGGTAGGTCAACAATTGGCGGCTCGATCGGCAGATCGTTGGTTGCTGACATGATTGGCTATCGGTTCCGCTTTTTACGCGGTACTCTCATCGCCGCTCTCAATAGAGACGAAACGCTAACCCGCTTGTTTGATTTGTCGCCACCATAGAAGCTGAGTGGCGCAATGCAACTCGTGGTATGTTGGCGACCATTGTGAGGCTTGGCTTGAGGTAGGATGGGTTCACTTGCTGTTGGCCTATTCCTTTTGGCCCGTTGCAATCGGCGCAGTCAGCCGCCACATCGTGGCCCATGACTGATAACGCAAAACCAACACCGCCGATGAAAGCTGCCATTCTGCCGGTGACGCCGCTTCAACAAAACTGCTCTCTGATTTGGTGCACGAAAACCAATAAGGCAGCCTTGATTGATCCGGGCGGCGATCTGGATAAGCTGAAAGCGGCTGTCAGCCAAGCCGGGGTTGAGCTGGAGAAAATCCTGATCACCCATGGCCATATCGACCATTGCGGCGAAAGCGGCATTTTGGCGAAAGAGCTCGGCCTACCGATCGAGGGACCGCATGAAGACGATCGGTTCTGGATCTCACGGCTGGACGAAGACGGCAAGAAATATGGCATCAATGGCTCTGTGTTCGAGCCGGACCGTTGGCTGAGCGATGGTGATACTGTCAGCGTAGGTGAGTTGGAGCTGGATGTGATCCATTGCCCCGGTCACACACCCGGCCATGTGGTGTTTTTCCACAAGCTTAGCCGGTTTGCGATTGTTGGCGATGTTTTGTTCCAAGGATCAATCGGGCGAACCGACTTTCCAATGGGCAATCATCAGGATCTAATTGATGCGATCACCCAGAAGCTGTGGCCGCTGGGCGAAGACGTCACTTTCATTCCAGGGCACGGGCCTACCAGCACCTTTGGTCAGGAACGAAAGACCAACGCCTTTGTCAGCGACTACGCTCTTTCATAAACGCCAATTTGTCTGGCCAAGCGCCAGTTACATAACACCCATGGCAATCAGCGAGGCGACAATCGCCAGGCCCAGCAATGTCAGCAAGGTGACGATGGTGCCGATAAAACGACCCTTGCCAAATCCATTCTCTTCCATCCCGAAGGCGTGCAGAATGCGGCCGATGAAATAGATGCCAGCGACATAGGGAAGCCATACCCCACCTTTGCCCGACAATTCGATCACAGCGAGCAAAGCCAATACGAATGGAGCGCTCTCAACGAAATTGGCCTGCGCCCGCATGCGGCGGATGACACTCTCGTTTCCGCCATCACCGACGGACACTTTTTCGGAAGTACGGACCTGTCCCACACGGATCATCAGCCAGATTGATAGGATGGCGGCGGCGGCTGCCGCGGTCAAAGTTACAGGTAAAATCATTGCTTCCCCCTTTTAGTTTTCATTGGCAACTTAACTATGGCGGTCGAACGCCACTTGCAAGGTATGATTTTTCCGCTATAGCGCCCGCTTTCCCGCGAAGACCGGGCCTCATAAAGCGCACGCAATCACTTGTGCGCCAACCGGCCTTGGCCTAAGCGGTCCTTGAACACATAGATTTTATTGAGGAACAGGTGCCGAAATGGCTGTCCCCAAAAGAAAAGTATCGCCTCATCGTCGCGGAAATCGCCGCGCACACGATTCGCTGAAAGTGGAAGCTTTCCACGAGTGCAACAATTGTGGGGAGCTAAAGCGCCCGCACAATCTGTGCCCGCATTGCGGATATTATAACGGCCGCGAGGTTGTGGCCGTCGGTCTTTAACCGACCGTATTCGGAGATATGTCGATGAGTTTGCCGTGTATCGCAATCGACGCGATGGGCGGTGATGAAGGCGTGCGCGTAATGATCGAGGGTGCAGCCCTTGCTCGCCGCCGCCATGACACTTTTCGATTCTTGCTGGTGGGTGACGAGGTGCGGATCAAAGCCGCGCTGGAACAGCACCCCAATATGCGCGGCGCATCTGAAATCCTGCATTGCGAAGATGTGGTTGGCGGGGAAGAGAAACCCACGCAGGCCTTGCGGCGCTCCAAGACAACATCAATGGGCCTGGCGGTGAATGCCGTAAAACAAGGCGATGCTGGCGCTGCCGTTAGCGCTGGCAACACCGGCGCGTTGATGGCGATGAGCAAGCTCGCCTTGCGCACTATGCCCGGAATTGATCGGCCTGCACTGGCCGCCGTTATGCCCACCTTGGAAGAGGATGACGTTGTCATGCTCGATCTGGGGGCCAATACCGAGGCAAACGCCCGCAATCTGGTGCAATTTGCAATCATGGGCGCGGCCTACTCACGCATTTTGACCGGCCGCGACGAGCCGCGGGTGCGCTTGCTGAACATTGGCACAGAAGAGATCAAAGGCACTGATTCTTTGCGCGATGCGGCGACGCAGCTGCAGAAAGCCACCGATTTGGCGATGTCGTTCGATGGCTTTGTTGAAAGTGACAAGATCAATCGCGGCCAAGTTGATGTAGTCGTAACCGATGGCTTCTCGGGCAATATTGCCTTGAAAGCGATTGAAGGGGCCGCGCGGTTTGTGACGGATCTGTTGCGCGCCGCCTTCACCAGTTCCTTGCGCTCGAAAGTGGGCTTTCTGGTCTCGCGGCCAGCCACAGAATTACTCAAGCATCACCTTGATCCCAACAATCACAATGGCGCGGTTTTCCTGGGCCTGAACGGGGTGGTCGTGAAAAGCCATGGCAGCGCAACTGCTGCCGGCGTCGCCAATGCGGTCGCTGTTGCAGCCAGCCTGTTGGAAAACAATCTGACCCAGCGGATCACGCAGGACGTGGCTGATTTTGAAAGAAGCCTTAGTAGCGAACCGGCTGATCAATCAGGGGCGTTATCTTGATCCGTTCTTTTGTTCGCGGCAGCGGTTCGGCTCTTCCGAAAAATTTGGTGACCAATGCGCAATTGGCTGACCAAGTGGACACCAGCGACGCATGGATTGTCGAACGCACCGGGATCAAACAACGCTATATTGCGGGCGAGGGGGAGACGACCTCCACCTTGGCCACGCTGGCAGCACAAAAGGCTTTGGCCGATGCCGGTGTTGACGCAAAAGATATCGATCTGATCGTGTTGGCTACGGCCACGCCCGACAACACATTTCCAGCAACCGCCACCAAGGTGCAACATGCACTGGGCTGCAATGGCTGCATTGCGTTTGATGTAGCCGCGGTTTGCTCGGGCTTTCTCTATGCTTTGGCCACCGCCGACTCGATGCTGCGTTCGGGCATGGCCAAGCGCGCATTGGTCATCGGAGCGGAAACATTCAGCCGAATCATCGATTGGGAAGACCGCACCACTTGCGTGTTGTTCGGCGATGGTGCCGGAGCCATCCTGATTGAAGCGGAAGAAACCGACGATCCGGCAGCTGGCGTTATCTCCACCAAATTGCATGCCGACGGTGCGCAGCATGATTTACTGTATGTGGATGGTGGCCCCTCAACCACCCAAACCGTGGGCCATTTGCGCATGAAGGGCCGCGAAGTGTTTCGTCACGCTGTGGTCAATCTAGCCGAAGTTTTGGGTGAAGTTGTTGAAAATGCTGGGGTATCAATCGAGCAGATCGATTGGGTCGTGCCGCATCAGGCCAATAAACGCATTCTGGATGCCACCGCACGCAAGCTGGGCATTGATCCTGAAAAAGTGATTGTGACCGTGGACCAGCACGCCAATACCTCGGCCGCATCGGTGCCCTTGGCATTTGATGTAGCGCGCAAGGACGGCAGGATAAAACCAGGCGATATGGTCATGTTTGAAGCGATGGGCGGCGGCTTTACCTGGGGCGCCAGCCTGGTTCAGATGTGAACAATTCACACCTGCTTGCCCGCACAAGTTGCGGGAAATGCAGGTTATATGTACACTTCATTCATTAATCTGGGTCGCACCAATGGTTAGGAGAAGCGAACCATGCGTTCAGTAGGCACGCTCACTCGCGCGGATCTGGCAGAGACAATCAATCGGAAAATGGGTTTTTCCCGAGCGGAATCGCTCGACATGGTTGAGGCGATTCTCTCAAAAATGTGCGACGCCATGGCAGATGGCGAAAATGTGAAAATTTCAGGCTTCGGCAGCTTTATCTTGCGCGACAAGACCGAGCGGATTGGACGCAATCCCAAAACCGGGGTCGAGGTGCCAATTACTCCGCGCCGGGTTATGACGTTCCGCGCCAGCCAGTTGCTGAAAGAGCAAATCGCGAAGGGCGGATAATTATGGCAACCAGCTTTGACGATGGGAAAGAGGCCGGAGCGCTCAGGACCATTGGAGAAGTTTGCCAGGCCCTAGGGATAAAGGCGCATGTTTTGCGCTATTGGGAGCAGCAATTTCCCACGCTCAAACCCCTCAAACGAAGCGGCGGTCGGCGCTATTATCGGCCCGAAGACATCGCCATGGTCGAGCGGATTGACCAACTGGTGAATGTCGAAGGCTATACGCTGAAGGGTGCCAAAGCGGCGCTCAAGAATGGCAATGGTTTGGGCAATGGTGCGGACGACAAAGCAGCAGAGACCTCTGCCGCGGTGGCAAGTGCGACCAACGAAACCGCGCCGCATTTGATCATCGGTGCAAAGCCGGCGACCGCGCCCAAGGCAGAGGGAAGCTTGGTGCAGATCCTGCCGCATTTGAAATCTATCCAAACCCGTTTGCAGCGCGCATTGGAAGCCTGACTCACGTCAGTTGGACGTTCGTCAATTGTCTGGAAATCCTCTGCATTGTCCGGTTTTTGATGGACTATTCGGCTGCCAGCAACTCTGCTTGACCCAGATCAACGCTGACCAGTCGAGAGATACCCTTTTCCGCCATCGTTACACCAAACAAGCGGTGCATCCGGCTCATCGTGACCGCATTATGGGTGACGATCAGATAGCGCGTGCTTGTGTTCTGAACCATGGAATCGAGCAGATCGCAGAAACGTTCGATATTCGCATCATCCAGCGGAGCGTCCACTTCGTCCAACACGCAGATCGGCGCCGGATTGGTAAGGAAGAGTGCAAAAATCAGCGCCGTTGCCGTCAAAGCCTGCTCGCCGCCTGATAATAGGCTGAGCGATTGCAAGCGCTTGCCCGGTGGCTGCGCGAAAATCTCCAGGCCTGCCTCCAGCGGATCATCGCTATCGATCAGCGCCAAATGCGCTTGCCCGCCCTGGAACAGACGGGTGAACAGACGCTGGAAGTGCTCGTTGACCTCGTCAAAGGCAGCGCGCAGCCGCTCCCGGCCTTCGCGGTTCAGATTACCGATGGAGCCACGCAAACGGCTGACGGCCTCTGCCAGTTCGGCTTGCTCGGCAGAGCTGGAGCCATGTTCTTGCTCGATCCGAGCCAGTTCTTCTGCGGCGACCAGATTGACTGGGCCAATCCGTTCGCGGCTGGCGGTCAGGCGCTCCATTTCTTCCGACTCGGCAGAAGAATCGCGGACTTGCTCGGCCTCGAATTCGAACCGATCGACCAGCAGAGGAGGCGGGCATTGGAAACGCTCGCCAGAAATTCGCGCCATCTCGGCCCGGCGACCTTCTTCATTTTCAGCACGAGCTGTAAGGCCCGCGCGCGATTCGCGAGCGGTCGCAAGCGCTTCATTTGCTTCGGCAAAGTTGCGATCGGCTGTATTGACGGCGTCCTGCTTGGTCGCGACGATCTGCTCTGCCGCTTCAAGCTCTTGCGTCAGTTTGGCGCGCATCACATCGCCTTGCTCAATCTCGGCGATCAAGCCTTCAGGCTTCGCGGCCACAACGGCGCGCTCTTGCTCAATTTCTTCCAAGCGCTGGGCGGTTGCGGCCATGCGCTGTGCGGCCTCACCGGAACGGGCCTGCCAATTGGCCTTGTCGGAAATTTGGGCGGAGTTGCGTTCGCGTGCGACAGCGAGTCCCTGATCATGCGCGGCCAGTTCTGCCGCCGCTGCCTGAACCGCCGACCGGGCGGCTTCATGCTTGGCGCGGGTGGCTTCCAAGGCCGCGCGGCCGGTGTCGGGCGCGGGCAGAGCATCGCGTTTTGCGGTGACCTGCGCCAACTCTTGCTTGGCCTGATCAATTTGCTCGGCCAATTCTGCTGCTGCGCTTTCCAACTCGGCCAAGCGGTTGGCCAAGCGGTCTTTTTCCACCTCAGCCTGATCGAGCGAACGCAACGCCTGGCGTTCGGCATTACTTGCCTCGGCCAAAGCCCGTTCGCGGGCCACCAGATCGGTGCGCAATGCGCTCAATTCTTGCGCAATATCCTGCTGCTCGGTTTCGCTTTCTTCAGCGCTTTTGCGCAGAGCGGGCAATATGCTTTCCAGCTCGGTTAGGCGGTTGGCGGCTTCCAAGCGAGCCGCTTCGGCTGCGCCTTCACCGCGTGCAATAAAGCCATCCCAGCGCCGTAAGTGGCCATCTTTGGTCACTAACCATTCGCCCGGACCCAGTTTGCGGCCATCGTCGTTGGCGGCATAGTGAACCAGAGAGAGGCGGGCGCGCAATTCTTGCGGACAATCCGACACGTGATCCAGCACGCTGTTTTGAACCGGTTTGGGTGCCGCGCCGCCGGTCCAGAAGCGCCCTTCGCTGCCTTCCCCCGGTGTTCCTAAGGGCGATTTGGCATCGCGGCCCAGAACCGCTGCGATGGCCCGTTCATAACCGGTTGCAACACGCAGTTTGTCGATCGCAATTGGCAATCCTTCGCTGCGCTTGGCCTGATTTGCCCGCGCATCACGGTCACGGGCCAGCGCCTGATATTCGCGCTCAACGCCCGCCAGTTCAGCTTTTGCCGCTGCATAAGAACTGGCCGCATCATCATGGCGGGCCTGCAGGTCTGCCTTTTTGGCCTGCCCGTCTGTCAATTGAGTGCGCAGGTCTTCGAGGGTCTTCGCAGCGGTTGCCACAGCTTGTTTGGCGGCGGTTACGGCGGCCTCAGGGTCGCCTGCAGCGCTCAATTCTTCGCGGCTGCGTTGATGCCGCTGGGTCTCGGCATTGAGGCGCGCCAATCGAGCCTCGGCCTGTTCAATCTCGGATTCAGCAACCCGCCATTCCGCCTCCACACCCGCGTGATCTGCGGTGGCTTTGGCGAGAGCCAATTCGGCGGTACGAGAGGTTCGCTCCACATCCTCGGCCTTGGCCGCAAGAGCAGGCCGTGCGGCTTCATCGCGGGCCAGATTGGCGCTGCTGGTGGCGATTTCACTTTCCAGCTTCTTGAGCGCCTCTGCCGCATCGCGGGTCATCCGGTCGGCGTCGCCGCGATCTTCTTCAAGCCGTGTCTTTTGCCGATCAAGATCCGCCAACCGCTGCTCGGCTGCTTCCAATTGGCTGGTCAGGGCGGCCATGCGGTGGCCATGGGCGCTGGCATCATCGCGCCGGTCGGCTAATTCTTCACGCGCTTCGGCAATGGCGGCGGCTGCCGCGTGCTGCGCTTTTTGTGCTTCATTTGCCGCTGTGTTGGCGGCTGCGACACGTTGGTCTGCGGCTTTGGCTTGGGCGCGAGCTTCTTCGGCAGCGGCGGCGGCATCGCGCCAGCGGGCAAACAGCAGGCGGGCCTCGGTCACCTTAATCTGCTCGGACAATTTGCTATAACGTTCGGCTTGCTTGGCTTGCCTGCGCAGTGAGGACATCTGACTGTCCAACCCAGCCATCAAATCTTCCAACCGCTCCAAATTCTTCTCGGTAGAGCGCAGCTTGCTTTCGGCATCCTTGCGGCGAACATGCAGACCGGCAATGCCTGCGGCCTCTTCCAGCATCTGCCGTCGTTCGGTCGGCTTGGCGGCGATCACCTGCGCGATCTTGCCTTGGCTGACCAAAGCGGGGGAGTGCGCACCGGTGGCAGCATCGGCAAAGGTCAGCGCTACATCCTTGGCCCGCACGTCGCGGCCATTGACACGATAGGCGCTGCCTGCTCCGCGTTCTATCCGACGGGTGACTTCCAATTCTTCGTCATCATCGTCGCGCGCATGCAGCACAACTTCAGCAAAGTCGCGTTGGGGGCGTGTCTCGGTTCCGGCGAAGATGACATCTTCCATCCCGCCGGAACGCATGCTTTTGGGTGAGTTTTCACCCATGACCCAGCGGATGGCCTCCAACAAATTGGATTTGCCGCAGCCATTGGGGCCTACAACCCCGGTCAGGCCGGGCTCCACGCGCAGTTCGGCAGGCTCTACAAAGCTCTTAAATCCGCTGAGCTTTAGCCTGTCGATTTGCATCGTGTGTGCCTGTCCCCCTAGACTTGCTTACCGCGCGCCGGCGCGTTGCAGCACGGGCTCAAGACCGTTCCACTGGTTCACGTCCAGCCGGTTTCCGTTGAGGAAGAAGGTTGGCGTCCCGTTGACGCCATTTTCAACGGCCAATTCTTGCGACTTGGCAGCGATGGCTTCGACTGTCGTGTTGTCGGCCAAACAGGTGCGCGCTTGATCGCTGCTCAGACCGCGTGCGGCGAAGAAATCGATTAGGCCAGATGCCTCTCCAATGGTGACAAAGCGCTGCTCAGGCGGAAGCTCACCCAGATTGGGGACTTGCGACAATCCGTTTTGCGCATTGGCCATAACTTCATTGAAGGCGCCCCATGCCTGATCAGACAGTGGCAGCATCATCTCTGGCGAACCACATCGCACCAGCGTGGCGATGGTGAGGTCAATCGGATCGCGCACCAAATTGCGCAGCTCCACGCTGACGACGCCGGTCGAGACATAGTCTTTCTTCAGCGCAGGAGAGCCGGTTTGCGAGAATGTGGCGCAGGCACCGCAGGTGTGGGAGGCATATTCCACCAGCTTCAACGGAGCATCCGGATTGCCCATCACATAGCCGCCGTCATCCGAAACATTGATCGTTTCGGCCCAGCTCTGTCCTTCAGGAGCCGCGATTGCTGCGATCGGCTCAACGGCAAGACCGGCTTCATCTTCAGATGCAGTGTCGCATGCAGACAGGGTGAGGGCGATTGCTCCAGCGAGCGAAGTGGCGAGAAAACGGCGAGATAGGGTCATTGCAAGGCACGTCCTTTAATTCGGATAAGTGAAGCTATAGCAAGCTGCCACGGGGGTGAAGCGCAATGCGGAGCTTTCCACAAGTGCGTTTAGAGACGGTTACTGGTCTTTTTTGGCGATGGCGTGAGCGTTAAGCTGTTGTTCCAGTGAAGCCCAATTGTGCGCATGTTCCAAAATCTTGCCATTGAGCACAAATGTGGGCGTCCCGGTAAGCCCCAAACGCTGCACATCTTCCCGCGATGTTTGGGCCATTGACTGTGCCTTGGCATTGTCATTGAGACACTGGTCCAGATCAGTAATCCGGTAGCCGCGCTGTTTCATCAGATCGTAAAAGCCAAAGTCATTGGCGATGTTCCGCCGCGCAGCTGCTTGATCGGGCAGGCTCCAACGTTGGATCTGTCCTTGCGAGGCTTTACTGGCGATTGGCAACCATTTGCTCTGGCTGAGCATGATGGCACTGTGATTGAGCGGGAATTTCTTCGCATCCCCGCAATGGGTCAGCATCGCTGCGGTCAGATCGATCGGATCGCGCAGCAAGTGCCGTATTTCTAGCGAGTACTTACCCGTTCCGACATGGGCTAGTTTCAACACGGGATCGCCTTCGCGGGCAAAGGTGGCGCAATGCGAGCAGGTGTAGCTGATATATTCGGCCAGCTTGTCAGGCGCGTCAGGATTGCCGATCAGATGGCTGGTGCCAGTGTCTTGGACGGTGATCGACCAATTGACGGTGTTGCCCGAGGCAAGCGCCAATGCGCCAACCAAGATTGCAGCTTTGAAACGGGTCACGTCTTCTTCTTATCCTCCTCATCGCCCAGGGTGCGCGCAAGCGATTCCAGGACGGTCCTCAATTCAGGGTCGCCAATATCGCGCAGACTGTCCCCCAATTCCATCGGGATCGGTTTGAGCGAGGGCGGCGGTTTCGGCTTCCCTTCAGCATGGGTCGGCTTAACCGCACCTTGCCGCAATTTGACCCGCGCCACGGCCTTATAGCCAAAAAAGCGGTTCACCCGCTCCATAATCTCGGGGATCACTTGCTGAATCAGCGGGGCATGGGCGGGGATCACCACCAATTGCAAAATGCCGTCGGACTTCTCGCCGGGGGGAAACCGGATTGCCTCGGGTGTGCAGACCTTGGCGTGGTGCGGTCCAACAATTTCGGGCCAGCGGGTCACCACATTGGATTGGACAAAGCCAAACCGACGAAAGGCCGTGCGGCCGATCTGTGGCATCAGTTCGCCAATTGGTTTGGGTGTGCCGCCACGCGGACGCTCAAATTTTCTGCCGGCGTATTTTTTGGTGTATTTCTGGTTGGGCTTTTTGGCCACATCATTAGCCGCATTGGTGGCCGGCTTCTTGGCGGCTGGTTTTGGTGGTTTGTCCCGTTCCATTTCACCTGAGGCAATGCCATAGCCGCAGCGTGACTGCCAGCGACAAACTCAATGATTCACCGATTCCGGCGCTTTTGCTCGATTGGTATGGGCATAGCGCGCGCGCCCTGCCGTGGAGGGTGGGGCCGGGCGAGCCTCGCCCCGATGACGCAGCCTGGCCGTACCGTGTGTGGCTGTCTGAAATCATGCTGCAACAAACCACGGTTGCCGCAGTGAAGCCCTATTTCGCGAAATTTTTGGAGATGTGGCCCAATGTAGACGCCTTGGCCAAGGCGGATGAGGCCGACGTTATGTCGGCATGGGCAGGTCTGGGCTATTACTCGCGGGCGCGCAATTTGCTGAGATGCGCACAAGAAGTGGCGCAAAGCGGTAGCTTTCCACAAACTGAAGCAGATTTGCGAAAGCTTCCGGGCATTGGTGATTACACCGCTGCTGCCATCGCAGCGATTGCATTTTGCCGAAAGGCCACTGTTGTTGATGCAAATGTCGAGCGAGTGATTGCGCGGCTGTTCGCAATTGAAGAGCCTTTGCCCAAGGGGCGCAAGACCATCCGCGACAAGGCAGCAACTGTCACTCCTGATCAGCGGAGCGGCGATTTTGCTCAGGCGATGATGGACCTGGGATCATCAATCTGCACCACGCGCGATCCCAAATGCTTGCTCTGCCCGCTGAGCGATCATTGCGAGGCGCGCATGTCGGGTGAGCCGGAACGTCTGCCAATAAAGCCGGCAAAGAAAGCCAAACCGAAACGCGTCGGAACTGCCTATTGGATCGAGCGCGAAGGGCCTGATGGTTCCGAAGTGTGGCTGATTACCCGACAGGGCAGCGGAATGTTGGGCGGAATGCGCGCTCTGCCCGATGATGGATGGACGGCTCGCGAAGACGGGTCAGCCACGCCGCCTATTCAAGGCGAGTGGCAGGCCTTAGGCGCTGTCAGCCATGTGTTCACCCACGCTCAGCTAAGTTTGCAGGTGATGCGGCAAAGCACCGCAAATACGCCTTCGGATGAGGGAGTTTGGTGGCCGGTTGATGAACTTGAAGACGCTGGATTGCCGACGCTGTTTGCCAAGGCTGCACGGCTGGCAATTGCTCAGGACTAGTCGCCCGGGAGTTAGATAATCCCGCCGCCAATGCTGAGCCGAACGACCGCGATCAGACCCACCACCAGACAGAAATTTCTGCCGCCGCGGCTTGACGATAACTGGCCCAGAATAATGCCGATGGCGATCAGCGGCAAGGCAACCCAATTAGCCCAACCCAATAAAGGGATAGTGGCGGGAATGACGATAACGAGCGATAGTAGCCCGATCAGGATAGAAAGTAGATTAAACATGTGTCTTATATGGATAGTACACCGGCGCAAATCAAGTCACAATTGACCGTTCATGTTTGATCGCTCAGTAAGGCTGAAAATAGATATCGATTGAGGACCTTTTGATGGCATTCCGAAGCTTTGAATCTGCAACACTTTCCCGTCGCTCGCTGTTCCGCGGTGGCGCTTATCTGGCAGCTGGTGGCGCCTTGGCCAGCATGCCGCTGGGCCGGGCGCTGTTGGCGCATGACGTCGGATCGCAATGGCCCAGCGTTGCAGCCTTGGTCGAGGAATATGTCGGCACAGGCAAGCTGCCCAATATGATCGCCAGCTTTGGCTGGGGCGATCAAGACCCGCACAGTGTCAGTCGCGGCACTTTGGCTTTTGGTGATTCAACCGAGGTAGGGCTGGATTCGCTGTATCGGATCTATTCCCAATCGAAACCGATTACCGGGATGGCAACAATGATGTTGATCGAAGACGGCGTGTTGACGCTGGATCAACCGGTCGCTGACCTGATCCCCGCATTTGCGGACATGCGCGTGCTGAAACAGGCCGATGGGCCGCTGGATGAAACGGTTCCGGCAGATAAGCCGATAACCATCCGGCATTTGCTGACACACACCGCTGGGTTGGGCTATGACATTACCTCCAAAGGCCCACTGCTGAAGCAATATCAGGAATTGGGCATTACCTCTGGGCAAGTCAGCCGCTTTCCGATCCCTGGTTTCCCGCCAGTGCAAAGCGCGGTTGGCCTGGAGGATTGGACAGAGCGATTGGCCAGCCTGCCGCTGATCGCTCAACCTGGTGCGATCTGGAGCTATTCTGCCAGCATTGATTTGCTGGGCCGAGTGATTGAATTGGCTAGTGGCACCCCATACGACACGTTCTTGCAGGAACGCATGTTTGACCCATGCGGCATGGACAGCACATTCTTCCAAGTGCCCGAAAGCGAAACAGGCCGCCTGACCACCAATTATGGTATTTTGGCGGGCAATCCGCTGCCGCTGGATATGGGGCGCAGTTCGATCTATCTCGACCAGCCTCCACTGATTTGGGGTGGTTCAGGCTTGGTTTCCAGCCCGCGCGATTATGACCGTTTCCAGACGATGTTGGTCAATGGTGGGATGATCAATGGCAAACAAGTTATGAGTGAAGAGACCGTGCGTATCGGCACATCCAACATCCTGCCCGAAGGCGCAGACCTGTCAAAAAGCTGGGTCGCAGGACAGGGAATGGGCGCTGGTGGGCGCTCCGTTGGCACCACATATGGCTGGGGCGGGGCGGCGGGCACCTTGTCTTCTGTCGATTTGGCCAGTGGGCTGCGCGCAGGTCTGTATGTGCAATATATGCCGACAGAGGTTTACCCGATACGCGATGCCTTCATTGCCGCCGTCCTGAAAGATGCCCAGGCTTTTGCCGGTGCTTGATCCAAGTCAGGTCAGCAAACCGCCGATCGCATTTTCCGGTTCGCCGATTGACCGCGCCGATCACATCAGGTCCGACCCGGACCGATTGGCCAGCCTGATGAATTGGAAGGCCAAATTGCTGATCATGGACGGGTTGAACCCTGTTTTTGACGATTTGGGCGGGATCCAATGGGGATCATTGGCCGACGCTCCGGAAGAGGCCGAACTGGTCTTCTTGGGCGAGATGGAGGGCAAGGCGTGCTTTGCCGCTGTTCCCGACCAAGGGGCCACCGGACCTGCCTATGCCAACCCTGCCATTTGGGAAGCGATGCAACGGCTCGCGCCGGGTGATCTGGCTCTGTATGGCGGCGCGCGTAGTCTGGTTGACTGGCATGCTCGGCATAGGTTTTGCGCGCGCTGTGGTCTGCCAACCAAGATTGCCAAGGGCGGCTGGCAACGCAATTGCGGCGGTCCGGGTGAAGGCGGCTGTCAGGCTCAACATTTCCCGCGCACCGATCCGGTGACGATCATGCTTGTTGAACATGAAGATCGGCTGTTGCTGGGCCGCCAACCGCGCTTTCCGCCGCGGATGTATTCAGCACTGGCAGGCTTTGTTGAACCGGGCGAAACGATTGAAGAAGCGGTCGCGCGCGAAATTCACGAAGAAGCCGGTTTGCGGGTGCGTGATGTCGAATATGTCTCAAGCCAACCTTGGCCGTTCCCCAGCCAGTTGATGATTGGGTGCTCATCGGTCACCGATGATCCTGAAATCACCATCGACAAGACCGAGCTGGATGATGCGCGGTGGTTCACCCGCTCGGAATTGGAAGATGCGCGCCAAGCCGGCCGCGAGGGCAATGAGCATCTGATTTTCCCGCAGAAATTCGCAATCGCCCATCAACTCTTAGCATGGTGGCTAGACAAATGACGCAAAGCCTGACGATCGATATCTACTCTGATGTGATGTGCCCATGGTGCCTGATTGGCTATGGCCAATTGACCAAGGCGTTGGAACAATTGGACGGCGAGATCGATGCTCAGATCCGGTGGCGCCCGTTTGAATTGAACCCCGATATGCCGACAGAGGGTGAGGGGCAGGAGGTCCATCTGCAACGCAAATATGGTCGCTCTGCCGAACAAGGCGCGCAGGTTCGCGGCCAGATGAAGCAAGTGGCAGACAGCGCGGGTGTGTCCTTGTCCTATGAAGGGGACCAGGATCCGGCGCCGGATGCGATGATGTGGAACACCCGCGATGCGCATAAATTGCTCGGCTTTGCATTGGAGCAAGCCGGACCAAAGGTTCAAACCGAGCTAAAGCTGGCTTTGTTCAAGGCGCATTTTAACGAGCGTCGCCGCATTGGTGATCGTGAAACCTTGCTGGATATTGCCGCGGATGTCGGTCTGCACCGCGAAGCGGCCAAGGCGGCTCTGGATGACGCAGATTTGGAAGCCCGCGTAATCGCAGAAGAACGTCAGGCGTGGGATCTCAATATTTCGGGTGTGCCCGCCATGATAGTCGAGGGGAAATTCATGATCCCCGGAGCGCAGGCACCCGATGTCTATGTAAATGCACTGCGCCGGGTTGCGGAGAAATCGCGCGCTTCGGCTTAATCATATGACCAAATCAAAGGAGCAGATGGGATGTCTTCGAAACAGATAAAGGGCCTCGCGGTCGTTGCCTTCGTGGCCATATTCTCTCTTGGATTTGCGCATCTGGCTGGACAAAACAGCGTCTCCGTGTTCGGTTATTCGGCGGTATTTGTGGCGGCCATTGTCGCCCTGGGCGTCAATTGGATTGCCTATATTCCTTCGGCGATTGCTCAATCAGACAAATTTTATGACACCATGGGCGCGGTTACCTATCTGACTGTGATCGGCTTTGCCGCATGGGCGGCATGGCCGCTTGATCTGCGCGGTATTGTCATCGCCTGCATGGTTGCGCTTTGGTGCATCCGGCTGGGATCGTTTCTGTTCGTGCGCATCCGGGCGGAAGGCGGCACCGATTCCCGGTTTGAGAAGATCAAAACCAATCCGGCCCGCTTCCTGGTGGCTTGGACGTTGCAGGCCCTGTGGGTGATTTTGACCGCATCAGCGGCAGTAATTGCGATCACAACTACTCACCGTGTTCCGGTTGATATCTTCTTCTATGTCGGCGGCTTTGTATGGCTGTTCGGTATTCTGATCGAAGCCATTGCGGATAAGCAGAAGAGCGACTTCAAGAGCGATCCTGCCAACAAGGGCAAATTCATTGACGTTGGTCTGTGGAAATGGTCGCGCCATCCCAATTATTTTGGCGAGATCACCTTGTGGACGGGCATTTTGATCATGGCGGTGCCGGTTCTGTCGGGTTGGTCATGGTTGGCCATTATCTCACCTGTTTTTGTGGCTTTGCTGTTGACCAAGATCAGCGGAATTAACCTGCAGGACAAGCAAGCCAAGGAGCGGTGGGGCGACGATCCGGCCTATCAGGAATACCGGCGTAACACTCCGGCTTTGATACCGCGCCCTCCCAAAGGATAATGCGCAGCGTGCCAACCCGTTTTGCAGGAGCCATGGCTTGACCTCGTTTGATCCCAAAACTGCGGTTATTATTGGCGGCGCGAGCGGGATTGGATTTGCGATTGCGCGCAGGCTGGCAGATCAAGGCATCGCAATCTTGCTGGCTGATTTGCCGGGAGAGCGGTTGGAGAACGCCGCCGCATCGCTGGAGAATGCTGCAGCCTATCCCTGCGACGTGTCCGATCTCGAGCAGGTAGAGGCTTTGGCGGCAGAGGCGTTTGAACGTTTCGACAGCGTTGATCTGGTGCTCAACAACGCAGGCGTTGGTGGCCCGAAGGGCAAGATGTGGGACATTGATCCCGCCGATGCCCGAGCGCATTTTGATGTCAATTTCTGGGGTATTTGGAATGGATGCCACGCGTTTGCATCGCGCCTGATCGAGCAGGCCTCGCCCAGTGCAATTTATAACACCGGCAGCGAAAACAGCTTCTTCTGCGCTGTATCGCGAACTGCTGCCTATATCGCGGCCAAGCATGCTGTGCTGGGCCTGACCGAGAGCCTGCGCGGGGACTTGCCTGATCACGTTCATGCCGGGCTGATCATTCCGGGATGGGTGTTCACGCCGCTGGGGCCAGAACAGTTTATGAAGCTGGGCATGGATGTGGACGAATATGCGGCCACCGTTGTCCCACAAATCCTGTCCCTGCGACGGTTTGTGGTCAGCCACGGTTACAACGCGGTCCGCATCACCGAGCAGATGGACGAACTGCTCGCTTCCTATGAAGAATTTGCTCTGCCGCCCGATCAGGACGCCAAGCATGATGTGCAATTGGTGATGGCCGAACTGCGGCGCGCCAGCAAAGCGTTGGACTAAGCCTTAGGCAGGTTCGTCCTGCATCTTGCGCCAGCCCCACAGGCTGAGCGCCATCATCGCCGCGTTCGACCCGAAATCGAGCACCATCCACTGGTTGAAAACAGGCACTTCGAACACGAACCAATAGTTGAACCAGAAGAAGGGGATGAGCGCTATCGCATAGACCAGAAAGGTGATGCGTCTCCAGCGGCTGAACCAGATGAACAGCCCGCCCAAAACAGCCTGCGCGCCAAAGCACCCGATCAGCAGCGCGCTGGTTGCGCTGAGATGCTGATATTCCGGCGTGATCGTCAATTGTTCGACCATATGGGGCGTAATCAAACACCACGCGCCCAGAATTAGATAGGGCAGGGCGATCAAGCGCTGAATGTGAAGTGGTTGCATCGAGAATTCTCCTGCAAATCGCTCAGATCAATCCCAGCCGCTCCAATTTCGCAGCCATCTTTCCAGGCAATACATCGCCCACCTCTTCGCCCTCGGCCAAGTCGCGCGGGGCATCTTCTTCTTTGAGATAGCGCCAGCCCTGATGGGCACGTCTGCGCTTTTGATGGACGCGCACCAAATCCGGTTTCAGGTTGATATGCCAGCGGCCATCCTCGGTCTCGGTAAAGCTCAAAATTTCGGACCGCGCGACCAGCGAGTGGTTCAAGATCCAATAGAGCGACCCACCAATCATTGCCTCGTGCTGCTTGGGACGATTTTTGGTCGTCAACCGCTTGGGTTCGGTCGCATTTTGCTCATACCAGCTAGCTAGATCATCCCAGCTTTTCGCACCAAAGGCGATCTTGGTCATGTGCATCGGCATAGATCAGACATAGGCTCTCGAGCTACAGTCTCAAGCCTTTATCCCGCCAATCCGCTCAGCACAGCCAAGCCGAGGAAGGCGAAAAAGCCCATGGAATCGGTGATCATGGTGACAAACACCGACGATGCGACCGCCGGGTCCTGGTCCAGCCGTTCGAAAATGACTGGAACCAACACGCCGGCAAGGCCCGCGATAACAATGTTGATGATCATGGCGGAGGCGATGACCACGCCCATCATGGGCGAGAACAAGGCGCCTGCCGCAATCCCGATCAGCACCGCGATGGTCGCTCCGTTGAGCACAGCAACGCGCAGTTCGCGGCCCACAATCCACCAAGTGTTGGCGCGGGTCAGCTGGTTGGTGGCAATCGCGCGCACGGCCACGGCCATGGTTTGTGTGCCCGCATTGCCGCCGATGCTGGCGACGATGGGCATCAGGATGGCGAGCGCGACAAGTTTCTCGATCGCGGCGCCAAACATGGCGATGATGGCGCTGCCGACGAGGGCGGTGCCCAGATTTGCGATCAGCCAGCGGACCCGGCTGCCATAGGCCTCTCGGATCGGTTCGTTGATGTCGCCATCGCCTGCGCCAGACAGCAGCAGAGCATCCTCGCCCGCTTCTTCGGAGATGATATGCACCACATCATCCACCGTCATCTGGCCAACCAACCGCTCGCTTTCATCGACCACGGCGGCTGAGATCAGACCGTATTTCTGGAACATCAGGCCCAGCTCTTCCTGGTCCATCGTGACCGGAATCAGCGTCTGGTCGCGCTTCATGACATCGGTCAGTGCGATATTTCGCGGCGTTGTCAGGATGTAGCTGAGCGCACAAGTGCCGACCGGATGATGGCGTTCATTGACCACGAACACTTCGTAGAACTCATCGCCCAAGCCGGTCCGGCCGCGCAGGTAATCGATCAGATCGCCTACCGTCATATGTTCCGGCACGGCCACAAAGTCGCGGCTCATCAAGCGGCCAGCGGTTTCTTCGGGATAGGCCAGCGCGCTTTCGATGGCGGCGCGGTCCTCGGCCTCCACCTCGGCCAGAATGGCCTGCTGGTCTTCCTCGTCCAGATCCTCGATCAGCTGAACCGCGTCATCGGTTTCCAGCTCTTCAACGATGGTCGCAACAACGCCGGGTTCCAGCGATTCCATCATGTCTTCGCGCACGAAGTCATTCAGTTCGGCGATCACTTCTGAAGACATCAGATCGGTGATGGCGGTCGCGAGTTGGGCGCGTTCGTCGCCCTGGAACAGCTCAACAAGGTCGGCGATATCGGCCGGGTGCAGCGGCTCCACCAGATCGCACACGGCGCCATGGTCAGGCTGCTCCAGCGCCTCGCGGACCGATTTTATATATTCGGGCTTGAGCCGGTTTTCCTCATCGTGCCGCTCATCATCGATCCGGTCATCAGGCCGCGCTGTATCGTCTGCCAGAGCTTCCGCTTGCTGAGCATCCATCAGCGTCACATCATCAAGGCGATCGGGATCTGACATGATGCCGGTCTAGGCAGGCCAAAGCGAAAAGCAAGCGGTTGATCAGCGATCTTCACCGGCTGTCGCCTTGAAGGGGTGACTTATGCAACTTTGTGCCTATATCTCGCGCCAAACATTAGGAGATAATTGTAATGGCCGACCAAACGCTCACTTTCACGCTGGATTCCGGTGACGTTGTCATCAAGCTGCGCCCCGATCTGGCCCCCGGCCACGTTGCGCGCATCACCGAGCTGGCGAAAGAAGGCTTTTATGATGGCGTGGTGTTCCACCGCGTGATCCCCGGCTTTATGGCGCAGGGCGGAGATCCAACCGGCACCGGCATGGGCGGCAGCGAGAAGCCTGACCTGAAGGCTGAATTCAACGCTGAGCCGCACACAGAGGGCACCTGCTCGATGGCGCGTTCGCAAATGCCTGACAGTGCCAACAGCCAGTTCTTCATCTGCTTTGAAGACGCACACTTCCTGGACGGACAATACACCGTCTGGGGTCAAGTGACTGAAGGCATGGAGCATGTTCACGCTCTGCCCAAGGGTGAGCCACCTGCGGCTCCTGGCAAGATCGTGAAAGCAACCGTCAGCTAAATCGGAGGGATGATCGGGTGACACTGCGCCGCGCTTTGCTCGCGCTGATGCTGCTCTCATTGAGTGGCTGTGTCACCTATCCCGACATATCGCAATCGCGCTCCCCCTGCCGGCTCGAAGCGGGCGGTTGGTGCGCCTTTGTGCGCGATGCGGCGGTTGAGGCCTATCCCTTCGCCATAGCGTCGACCAATGCCTATATTGGCGATAAAGATCTGTATCAGGATCTGGGGCCGACGCTGACACGCTTGGAGCGATTGGACATCGCGCCAGACGATGCGGACAAGGGATTTGGCTATCAGATCTTTGAACAATTGGGCGCGCCCGATGCCGCTGGCAAGCGCGAGCGCGTGGCCCGGATTATGGCGTTTCGTGGGACTGATTTCGTCGGGTTTACGGATATTTTCTACGGCACGTTGAAGAACGATCAAATTGATATTGCGATTAAATATTTTGAGCTGGAACAAGCGCGTTGGCCCAAGGATGTGCGCTGGATTGTAACCGGTCATTCGTTGGGCGGGGCGCTGGCGACAGAAGTCTCAATCCAGCACCCTGAGGTTGATGCCTATATGTTCAACACGTCGCCCTTTTATCGCGGCGATGCGATGAGCAATGACATGCGCCGCACCGTCTTTAACGAGCGCGGCGAGGTTCTGCGCCGTTTTGCACAATATGATGCAACCCCAGCGGCGGACGCGTTCGAATTGAATTGCTCGCCTGAAATCAGCACCATCTCGAAACATGAGATCCGGCGCTTGTCAGACTGCATTGCGTGGATTGCCGCCTATGGCAGCGAAGATGCCACCAGTTTCATTCGTGCCAATGCGATTGCAAAGCCAAGGGTCGAATGCGGTCCGGCGGATAAAGTGCACCCCGGTGCAGACTATCGCCAGGCGGTACCCTGTGTGCATATAGCCAAACGTGATGCGGAGGACTAAGTGCGTGATTGGCCTGGACGTACAACGCTCTCTGATCATGGTCGCGCAGGCGTTGCAATCAGCCCAGGATCCTTGGTGGATCATCGGCAGCGCGGCAGTGGCGCTGCATGGCGGTGATCCGGGCGCTATCGCCGATATCGATGTGATTGTTTCGCGCCGCGATATAGGTGCACTGTACGACCAATTGCCACTGACCAGCACCCCCGACGAGGGGAAGACGATGTTCTCCTCTGACCGGTTTGGCCGTTGGACTACGCCACCTAAACAAGTCGAATTTATGGCAGGACTTACCCATCTTAGCGAGGGGCACTGGCATGCTGTCATTTCTACAAGCCGGCAGATGGTCCAGCTGAGCGGTCATGCACTTTTCCTACCAGAACGAGCCGAACTGATTGCGATCTTGCATCGGTTTGGCCGCGACAAAGATATAGCTCGCGCTGCCACGCTACATGCGTGATTGAACCTGCCGCGCAATCCGGCTAGACGCGCCCGCATCATGAAACCGACCACCACGCCTCCCAAGACCTATAGGGTCAAGAGCTTCGGCTGCCAGATGAACGTCTATGATGGCGAGCGTATGGGAGAGATGTTGGCCGAAAAGGGCATCGCGCCCGCGCCGGACGGTGAAGATGCCGATCTGGTGGTGCTGAACACTTGCCATATCCGCGAAAAAGCAGCGGAGAAGATCTATTCCGACATTGGCCGCCTGACCAAGGGTAAGACCCAAAAAAAGGCACCGATGATTGCGGTTGCTGGATGCGTTGCCCAGGCCGAGGGCGAGGAGATCATGAAGCGCGCACCGGCGGTGTCGATGGTGGTTGGACCGCAGGCCTATCACCGCCTGCCCGACATGCTGGACCGTGCGGTCGAAGGGAAGCGCTCGACCGACACAGACATGCCAGCGATTGCGAAGTTTGATCAGCTTCCAGCGCGCAAGCGGCGGTCTCCCACCGCGTTCTTGACCGTTCAGGAAGGGTGCGACAAATTCTGCACCTATTGTGTTGTGCCTTACACTCGCGGTGCTGAAATTTCCCGGCCATTCAAAGATTTGATCGCCGAAGCGTATAAATTGATCGAAGCTGGTGCGCGCGAAATCACACTGCTGGGTCAGAACGTCAATGCGTGGTCTGGCGAGGATGATGCGGGCCGGACGCAGGGCCTTGCCGGTCTGATCCATGCTTTGGCCAAAATGGATGGATTGGAGCGTATTCGCTACACCACCAGCCACCCCAATGACATGGACGACGCGCTGATCGCAGCTCATGGCGAAGTCGATAAACTGATGCCGTATCTGCATCTGCCGGTGCAATCGGGCAATGACCGAGTGCTGAAGGCTATGAACCGCAGCCACACGGTTGAAAGCTATCTCAGGCTGCTCGAGCGGTTCCGCGCGGTGCGGCCCGATATTGCCCTGTCGGGTGACTTCATCGTCGGATTTCCGGGCGAGACAGAGGCAGAATTTGAAGACACTCTGAAGATTGTCGACGAGGTCCGCTACGCTCAGGCCTATAGCTTCAAATATTCGCCGCGCCCTGGAACCCCCGCGGCGACAATGGACAATCAGATCGCCAAAGATGTGATGGATGACCGGCTGCAACGCCTCCAGGCACGGATCAATCGTGATCAGGTGGCTTTCAACGCCGCCAGCGTCGGGCAAACCTGTCAGGTGCTGGTCGAGCGTAAGGGTAAGCTGGACGGGCAATGGCTGGGCAAATCGCCGTGGCTGCAAAGCGTCTGGTTCACCGGTGATTGCCAGATCGGTGATATGGTTACAGCCGAACTGCTGGAGGCGGGCAACAATTCGCTCGAAGGGCGGCTAATCTAGCCTTTATCGGGCCCTTTCTGCGGTCCTTTCACGTTACAGCTAGGTGACTATCCACCGCCAATCGAGTGCCGTAAGCTTGCCATGCGTGCCGCAATGCCTAAATTCACTATGACCTAGTGAAAGGAATTTATGGGCCGTAGACCTACTTCAGCAGGCGATCCGGTATTGTCACCCGATCCTGTACCGCAACGCGAGATCCGCCGGGCCAAGGTGGATCTGTCATTTGACAATCAATCGTTGCTTGGGCCCTTGTTCGGACAGTTTGACGCCAATCTGGTGCAGGTTGAAAACCGTTTGGGCGTCTTCATCGCCGCTCGCGGCGACCAGATCCAGATCGAGGGGCCTGAAGACAGTGTGGCGCGTGCCCGTGATGTTCTACAGATCATGTATGATCGTCTCGCCATGGGTCAGGACTTGGACGCCGGTGCGATTGAATCGCTGATTGCCATGTCTAACGAGCCGACTTTGGAAGGTATTGTTTCCGGCAAGGGGGATGGTGCCAAGGGCGCTCCGCCCATAATGATCCGCACGCGGCGCAAGACGATCGTTCCGCGTAGCGCCAACCAGATCCCCTATATGCACCAATTGCAGCGCGACGAGATGATCTTTGCGCTGGGACCGGCGGGAACGGGCAAGACCTATCTGGCTGTGGCACAAGCTGTCAGCCAACTGATTTCGGGCAGTGTACAGCGCCTTATCTTGTCGCGTCCGGCTGTGGAGGCGGGCGAGAAGCTGGGCTTTCTACCGGGCGATATGAAGGAAAAGGTCGATCCCTATCTACGCCCGATTTACGATGCCTTGTATGATTGCATGCCGCCCGAGCAGGTCGAACGCCGCATCGCTAGCGGAGAAATCGAGATCGCGCCGATCGCCTTCATGCGCGGACGCACCTTGGCCGATGCCTTTGTGATTTTGGACGAGGCGCAGAATACCACCCGCGAACAGATGAAGATGTTCCTCACGCGGTTTGGCCAGAACAGCCGGATGGTGATTTGCGGCGACCCCAGACAAGTCGATATTCCCGGCGGTGACCGGATGAGCGGATTGGCCGATGCGGTTGACCGGCTGGAAGGGGTGGAAGGCATTGCCGTGACCCGCTTCACGGCCGCTGACGTTGTGCGCCACCCCATCGTTGGCCGCATTGTCGAAGCCTATGAGGGCAAAGACGCATAACGGGACTGCCCGCGAGGTTCTGGCGACGAAACGCCCTGACTCAGGCCTTGGTCGCCGAAAAGATGGTCGCGCTTAGCGGCATGGTTTCGCCCAAGTGCTCGCGCAGTGCTTGTGCCATTCGGTCGCGGACTTTTTCAGGATCGACACCGCGCTCCAGCAATTCCGCTTCCAGTGGGTTGCCATAAACAAGGCCGTGGGCGAACAGATCAATATCAAACAGCGGCTGGATGTGGGACAACACTTCATGGCTGCTGTTATCGAACCCGGCCAGATCGAGCGCGCCGTGGATCGCATCGGCGTCATTGTAGCCAAAGGGCACTTTGTAGAATTGGGGTGGATCATCGGCGCAAAATTCGATCGCGACGTTATTCGCAACTTGCGCGAATGGATTTTCTGACCAGTCATTCCAGACGCTGAAAAGATAGGTTCCGCCGGGCTTCAACACCCGCAATGCCTCTGCATAACTGGTCGCCTTGTCAGGAAAGAACATTATTCCGAACTGGCACACCACGGCGTCAAATCGACTGTCTTCAAACGGCAAATCGCATGCATCCGCAGCCATAATCTTAATTGCAGAGGCTTGTTCCAGCCGTTCCTCCGCATGGGCCAGCATCGGCATGTTCAGATCGGTCGAAGTCAGCGATGCATCGGGAGAAATCCGTTGTCTCAGCCAGTTTGTCACAATCCCCGTGCCGGCCGCCGTTTCCAGAACCGCGTTTGGATTGAGTGCGGCACAGCGGTCCGCCATTTCCTGCGCATAATGTTCAAAAATGAAAGGCCCCAAGGCGCGGTCATAATTTTCGGGCACGTCTCCCGAAAATCTTGTCTCCAGCTCAGCCATTGGTTTCCCCTCATTTGTTGAAGGGGGAGCCCTATCATGGATGAGCCAAGTCAGCGAATACGAACAATCGGAATCGTCCATCGGCGCTCACTGCCAAGCGATTAGGCAGAGCCAAATCAGAACCGGCCGCAAGTCGATTACAAGCGGCCGGTCAGATCTGTCAGTCTTTATTCACCGCCGTACCATTGGCCGGTGCCGCGCGCATTGGCGTCGGAATACCATTCCATGGTCAGACTGCCGCGCCGACCTTCTGCATCACCAGATTTACCTTGAAGTCCGCCGACGCACCCAAGGGGAGTGTCGGGGCCAGGCTCGCCCAGATAATTGCAGCCATAGATGAGCGATGCGGACCCTGTGTTGTCAGAGCTGGTGCATGACAAATGGATGTCAAACAAACCATTGTCTGGCTGTTGCATCCCGACACAGCGAACCTTGCCCTCTTGCACAGAGCCATCGTCAAACGTGGTTTTGTAGGTTCCGTTCACGACACCTGCGCCGCCTGATGTACCGTTGGGCCCAGTCATTCCGCCAACGCTTTCAACAGGCTCCCAAACGACGTCGTATGTGAAGCTTTGCGCAGTGGCTGCTCCAGCGAACAAGAGTGAAGTTGCTGCTGCGGCAATAAATGTAGATTTTCGCATATCGTCTCTTTCCCCTCGGTCGCCAATTCAATTGCTCGAATAGTGCGACTCACTTGCTAGAAAGCGACCCCAGCGATTAAATACCACTAAATTGGGCAAGCGGCAAAAATGCGCAAAACTATTGTCTGACCGAATTGTGAGTTTGCCTCATACTCTTTTCATTGCTTTGTTACTTATAGATTTTTTGGCGGGTCGGGTCCTCAAAGTCGACCTTGTTTCAATGACGTCCGTGTTTGCCAGTCTGCGGGTTTCCCCGTTGATCAATGCGGGTCTATAGGGCGGATGATGGATCTCGATATCGACATTGAAGACTGGCCATACGGCGATTGGAGCGCTTTGGCGCATCGGGTGGCCGATGCGGCGATTGCGGTTGCACCCGAGCTGGGCAGTGCGCGACTGTCGGCCAGCGTGCTGTTCACCGGAGATGATCATGTCCATGCGCTCAATCGGGAGTGGAGGGACAAAGACAAGCCAACCAATGTTCTGAGTTTTCCCATGATGGAGCGGTCGGATCTAATGGCGCTGGCGCCCGAAGGGCCGCCCGAGATGCTCGGCGATCTGGCATTGGCGTTTGAGACATGCGCGCGTGAAGCTGAGGGTAAATCGGTCTCGCTTGAAGATCATGCCGCCCACCTGATTCTGCATGGATTGCTGCATTTGGCTGGCTATGATCACTTCACTAGCGAAGAAGATGCGGACAAAATGGAGGCTTTGGAGGTCGCAGCGCTTGCAAAACTAGGTATCGCAGACCCATATGGGGATCGTGATCTTTGAGGAGTACCCAAGTTAGGGCCATGCCCGATTCCCAATCTTCCGCCGGAGACGCGGACAGTAGCAGCGGGCTTTGGCCTGCAATCCGCAAATTTTTACGCATCTCTGATGACGACCGCTCTTTGCGTGCGCAAATTGAAGATGTGATTGACGAGCATGAAGACGAGAATGGCGATGATACGCCTTCTACGTCCGGTGACGGCGACCTATCGCCGGTTGAGCGGCAGATGCTGCGCAATTTGCTCCATTTCAGCGAGCACGATGCTGACGACGTTGCGGTCCCTCGTGGCGAGATTGTTGCCATGCCGGCCAAGGCCAGCTGGGAAGAACTGGTCGCAGCCTTCTCGGAACATGGTCATTCGCGATTGCCGGTTTACCGCGACACATTGGACCAGGTGATCGGCATGATCCACATCAAGGATGTGTTTCCGTTTCTGGCCAACGGAGAGGAACCGCCGCGCGATTGGACCACTTTGATCCGCCAACCGCTGTATGTGCCGCAAGTGCGCGGCGCGTTGGATGTGCTGGCTGACATGCGCTCGCGCCGGGTCCATCTGGCGATTGTTCTCGACGAATTTTCAGGCACGGATGGGCTCATCACAATCGAAGATTTGGTCGAGGAAATTGTCGGCGAGATCGAGGATGAGCATGACGAAACGCCCGAGGCGCTGATTGTGGCGATCGGTGATGGCATGTGGGATTGCGACGCCAGGGCCGAGCTTGAAGATGTGGCCGAAATGGTCGATCCGCGCTTGGCAGAGGTGGAAGAGGCGGTTGATACGCTGGGTGGTCTGGCCTTTGTATTGGCCGAGCAAGTACCCCCTGTTGGCACCACATTAAAACACCCCAGCGGCTGGAAAATTCAGGTTACGGCTGGTGACGAAACTCACGTTACCAGGCTGCGTTTGCATGCGCCCAAGGGTGAGAAAAAGGCAAGTAACCGATAAAATTCGCAGGCTATGTGCGATTTTTTGCATCTTTTTCGGTTTGCAGGCGTATCTTTAGAGTAATCCGCCCGCAGCGACGCTAAGCTCGCCGTCGCAAGAAGAGACGCAACCAAACCGGTAGCACCAATTATGCCGACCAGACGCCTTCCTCCCCTTCGTGCCCTAGAGGCCTTTATGCGAACCGTTCGTCTTGGCTCGGCCAGGGCTGCGGCTGAGGAATTGGGACTGAGCCCGTCGGCTTTGTCGCGTAGAATTTCCAATCTCGAGGAGTTCGTTGGCCGCAAGCTATTCACCAGAGCGCGCCAATCGATGCAGCTGACAGACGAAGGGCAGGCATTTTACGAGGCGGTCAATCCGCAGCTCGAAGCGTTAGCCAGAGCGATCGACAGCCAATCGGACAATATTTCTTTGTTGCGCCTGCGCTTGGGCGTGCTGCCGCTGTTCGGCAGTCAGCGCCTGTTTCCAAGGCTGGGTGAGCTGCGCAAACGGCATCCCTTGTTGCACATCGATATCGACACAGGTCCGCATCTGGAAGACCGGGTCGGGGATACATTGGACGCGGCGATTATCCTGTCGCAGGGCCCCGACACTTCTCTGCATGCGGTGCGGCTGGACCATAATATGGTGCACGCGATTTGCAGCTTGGAGATGTCGCAATCGCTTGGGGACAGCCTGGATATTGAGAGATTGGCGAAGCAGACTTTCTTGATCCACAACGAGCTGCCCGCCAGCTTTGAAGCGTGGAAGCGCGCAATCAAGGCCGAGGATCTGGAGCCTGCCGCGATTGATCATTACGATTCTGGATCATTGATGCTGGAAGCAGCTGCGCAAGGATTGGGCATTGCGATCATGCACGATGATCACTTGCGTCGCGCCCAAGACAACCGCCTGACCGAGTTATACGATCTGGAAGTGGAGAGCCCCTATAGCTATTGGTTCGTTTGCAAACCGGCGTCATTGGAAGATCGCCCGGTTCGTCTGTTCCATGATTGGTTGGTCGCGGCCGGTCTATAGCTACCCGTACCGGCTCACACGTCTCACTATTCGAGCGGGAAATTCTTTTCCGGCGGCTCATATCTGATCGGCGGAACCGTATGCTCAAAGTCGCGCAAGGGCTTTTCGAGCTTTTGCATCAACGCCTCTTCGATCTGCTTGCGAGCCTGAGCACCGATGGCTTTGCGCCCGCGGAAATCCTCTGGGCTGAAAGGATCCAGAAAATGCAGCATCAGCGGAAATGTGCCGCCGCGCGCCAACACCCGCTTAAAATTGTTCACGCCGCCTTCTTCTCCAACCCAGCCGATCCATTCCGCGACCTGCCCGTAATCCAGTAATACCGGCTGGACCAAAACTCCGGGAGGCGGAGGCTCCAGCACGCTCAACATGCTGGTTTTGAAGGGTAGCAGCGATTGCCCATCGGTGGTGGTGCCTTCGGGAAAGACTGTCACCGACCAATTGTCGTCCAAAGCCTCACGCAGGGCATTGATCTGCTCTGCAACACCCAAGCGGTTCTCTCGCTTGACGAAGACGGTGCGGTTAAGCCGCGATAGCCAGCCAACGATTGGCACATTGGACAATTCTGCCTTGGCCACAAAAGCCGTTCCGCTCGCGCCAGCCAAGGACAGGATATCCACCCAGGAAACATGGTTGGCGATGAAGAAAACGTCGCGCCGTAATGGGGTGCCCACTTTGTGCACTCTGGCGCCCACTATCGCCGCTGCAAAGCGCAAGAACAACATCGGGAAGGGCGAGCCATAAGCGAAGATGCGATAGGCATAATGCAATGGCACCATAACCAGCAGCGTCACAAACATCACAAAGACGCGCGCCGCAACGCGCATCCAACCTATCGCAGATATCGGGGTGGTCTCGCCACGCATGGCGGCCATCCGCCGTTGCTGCTCAATCGTCTCTTGTGAGGCGGACGCCATACAATTCCATGCGGTGATCCACCAGGCGATAGCCCAGCTTTTCAGCGATTTGCCTCTGCAATGCTTCCAGTTCCGGATCGACAAACTCGACGACTTTGCCGGTTTCGACATCGATCAGGTGATCGTGGTGAGCCTCTGGCGCGGCTTCGTAGCGGGCGCGGCCGTCACCAAAGTCATGGCGGTCCAAAATGCCCGCATCTTCAAACAGGCGCACAGTGCGATAAACGGTCGCTATCGAGATCTTGGGATCGATTGTTGAGGCGCGTTGGTGAACCAGCTCCACATCGGGGTGATCGTCACTTTCCGACAAGACACGCGCAATGACGCGGCGCTGCTCGGTAATGCGCAGGCCTTTGTCGGCACACAATTGTTCAAGATCTATTCTTTGCGGCAAGTCAGGCTCCGGATGGAAGGCGCTCTACCCCTCTTAGTAAGGCAGAGCGCGCTTCTCAAGCCAGTTGCCGGTGATTAACCCGATTTCTTGCGGCGGCCGCGCTTTTGACCCGGCTGACGACCCAAACCAATTTGCTTGGCTAGGTCGCGACGAGTTTCGGCATAGGCCGGGGCAACCAAGGGATAATCGCTGTTGAGGTTCCAACGCGCACGATACTCGTCGGGAGACATATTATGCTCGGTCGACAAATGCCGTTTCAGCATCTTCATCTTCTTACCGCAATCAAGACATACAACATGGTCTCGTTTGATCGATGATCGGATGGAGACGGCTGGATCGGGGCGTGGTTCATCTTTACCGGGGCCATTGCCCAATTCCGCCAACGCGTTGAAAACATTGGTAATAAGGCCCGGCATCTGATCGGCATCGACGGAGTTGTTGCTGACATGCGCGGCAACAATGTCTGATGTTAAAGTGATCAGAGTTTCTTTCATATCTGGTTCTAGTGCGTCCATGAGTCCCTCATATATTTTTTTACGCCGGTTTTTCCGGTCGCCTTTGCCTTAACTCACTCAGTAATTCTTGCAAGTCAGCGGCGCGCAAATTCTTGTGCCAAACGGCCTGATTGTTCAAACAGATAGCCCGAACGTAATCGCATCAAGACGCACACCATCGGCAGCCAAGTAATAATCGGGCCTTTTGCCAATTGGTTCAAAGCCGACTTGCCGATAGAGCTTTTCAGCGGGGTTATTGTGCCGCATTTCCAGAAAGATGCGCTCTGCCCCGCGCTGCTTTGCATTGATCTTCATCTGGTCGATCAATTTGCGCCCAATGCCTTGCCTGCGCAGCTGCGGGGTGACAGCGATCAGTAGCAATTCCTCCTCGCCTGCGACATAGCGGGTCAGCACAAACCCTGCGGCAAGCTTGCCCGAATGAACCGGATCATTGCCATCGGCATCCATCAACAGGCTGTGAGTGGTGGGAAAGGTGAGAGCATCTTCCACTTGCCTGCGGTTCCAGGCCTCACCCCATGCCGGGTCAAAGGCCGACTGCATAACCGCCATGATGTGGTCAACATCCGACGTGAAGCCATAGGGCGTAGGTGACTGCGGCGAACTGCTCATGCAGGAGCCTTGCGCGCGGCGGGCAGTTTGGCATCGGGCTCGCGGCCATAGATGGGTGTGAGATCAGTGCCCAGCTGATTGTCGGGCAGCCAGTGGGCAGCCGCTGCGTTGGGCAGCAGATCGAACGCCTCGCAATCACCTTTCAGCAACTGGGCAAGATCGTTCGCCCGGCTGCCTGCGATCCTGCGATGCTGGCACAGGGAAATCGCTAAATCAGGAGTGACGGATTGCACCGCGTCCTGTGGCAGCAGATCATCATCAAAATTCTGGATGAACCATTCGCCGTGGCCGCCATTCATACATACCGTTACAGCCTGTTGGCCATGCTGATGGGCACAAGTCGCTGCAACTTGACCAAGGGTGGGATAGCCCAGCACAGTGCTGCCCCAGGCAATGCCCAAGGCCCGAGCGGTTGCGATCCCGATGCGCACTCCGGTGAAACTGCCCGGTCCAAGTGAGGTCAGGATGCGGTCAGCCCGGCCCTTGTTAGGTAATCCGGCAATCAGGGGGACCAGCTTTTCCGCGTGACCTCTACCCAGCACCAAATGCTGATTGGCGATCAAGCTGCCTGCTTCGTATAGAGCTACCGAGCAAGCTTCGCTCGCGCATTCGACCACTAGGGTCCGGCTGGAGTGTTTCTCGCTCATCGCTGCTGGGATGCCATGCCACCGGCCACTCTGGCAAGCTTAGACCACGCTGTTAAAGCGACCGAATTCCGGCCGCGGACTGCGATCAAAGATGCTATCTTTGTCACCATAACCAATCGAGCAAATCCAGTCGGCTTTTACCCTTGGCTGGTCGGCAAAAAATTCTTTGGTCAGAGCGTCCAGATCCACCCCTGACATCGGTCCGCAATCCAGCCCTAACGCGCGAGCGGCCATCATCAGATAGGCGCCCTGCAAATTGGTGTTGCGCGCGGCGCCTTCCTTGCGGCCAGCCTCGTCACCTTCGAACCAGGCCTTCGCATCGGTATGAGGGAACAACCATGGAAGTTGCTCATGAAAATCAATGTCATAGCCAATGATGACGGTCACAGGTGCCGCTAACACCTTTTCCTTGTTTCCTTCCGAAGCAAGCTGCGCCAGGCGCTGTTTTTGCTCTTCGGACTGGACCCAAACGAACCGGCCGGGCTGCATATTGGCCGAGGTCGGACCCATCTTCATAAGATCATAAATGGCTGTGATCTGTTCGTGCGTAACAGGCTTGTCCAGCCACCCGTTATAGGTGCGCGCTTCGCGGAACAATTGGTCCAACGCGTCATGCGACAGGTGGTTGTCGTGAAATTGTTTAATCATGTGGTCCCCTGATCGTACCAAGCGCGAGAAGTTAGGCTGCGCGAACCTCTACGACTTCGGGAACATAGTGCTTCAACAAGCCTTCAATTCCGTGCTTCAGCGTCGCGGTTGAGGATGGGCAGCCCGAGCAAGCGCCTTGCAAGGTCAGGAACACAATGCCGTCCTTAAACCCGCGATAGGCAATATCCCCGCCGTCTCCAGCGACGGCCGGGCGCACCCGCGTCTCCAGCAATTCATTGATTTGCGCGATCACGTCGGCGTCCTCGGGGCTTTCCTCGACCATCATGTCGGGCTCTGCCGGAATGGATATCCCGCTGGCGTCTGCACCCGCAAACAGCGGTGCTTCTGACACGAAATGATCGAGCAGAATGGACACAACCATGGGTTTAAGATCGGACCAGTTCACGCCGGGAGCGGCGGTCACCGAAACAAAGTCGGATCCGAAGAACACATTGACGACCTCGCCGGTGTCGAAAATGGCCTGTGCCAGCAGGCTGACCTCGGCAGCTTCGGGAGAAGCGAATTCGCGCGTGCCCGCCGTCATAACTTCGCGTCCGGGAAGGAACTTGAGACTGGCGGGATTGGGCGTTGTTTCGGTTTCAATAAACATGGTCGAAATGTAGGGATGCGTCTGGCTATACACAAGGTCCAAACAGATAGGTCCAAACCGTTGGTGGTGCCTTGGCTCGCCTCATTCACTATCCCTTCACAAATTTGGCCCCTATATGGTGCCTATGACATCGATTTTCCGCGCTGCTTGCGCCCTCTCAATTGTGGCCTTTGCAGCCTATTCTCCATCATTGGTTTTGGCACAGGAGGCTGACCAAGCCGCCCAAGCTGCCCCGAAAGCAGCGCCGAAAGCCTTGCAAACCGGGGATGAAACACCTTGGATCTATCGCGGCAGCGATGTGCCGCAGGATCGCGATTGGTTGTTTGGCGAGATGGACAATGGCTTGCGCTATGCCGTGCGCAACAATCGGGTTCCGCCGGGCCAGGTCTCGATCAGGATCAGGATTGATGCAGGCTCTCTGCACGAGCGTGACAGCGAGCAAGGCTTTGCCCATTTGCTGGAACATCTCAGTTTTCGTGAAAGCAAGTATCTGGGCCAAGCCGAAGCCATTCCGACATGGCAACGATTGGGCGCAACCTTTGGTAGCGATACCAATGCGGAAACCAGCCCGACCCACACAGTTTACAAATTGGACCTGCCCGGGGTGACGCAGGATTCGCTGGAAGAAAGCTTTAAGCTGCTGTCCGGAATGATCCGCGATCCGGTGCTCAGTCAGGAAAATCTGGATGCTGAAATTCCGATTGTGTTGGCCGAAAAGCGCGAGCGCGGCGGGGCAGGGCAACGCGTTGCAGAACAAACCCGGCGTATTTTGTTCGCCGGTCAAAGGCTGGCCGAGCGCCTGCCAATTGGCATCGACGAAACACTGATCGCGGCAAAATCTGACGCCATGCAGGCATTTCATGATCGCTGGTATCGTCCTGAAAACACGGTGATTGTTGTTGCTGGCGATGCCGATCCGATGGAATTGGCCCGCTTGGTCGAACAATGGTTTGGGGATTGGCAGGGACGCGGCGAGGCAGAAGCAGCGCCTAACTTTGGTGATCCGGTTGCTCCGGAAGGCACTGACCCCAGCAACCCTATTGGCGAGCTGGGCGTGATGGTTGAAGCCGACCTTCCACGTTCGTTGACCTATGCCATCATGCGGCCATGGCGTCCGGTGCAAGATACGATCGTCTATAATGAAGGGCTGCTGCTGGATGCCGTTGCTCAAGCGATCATCAACCGCCGATTGGAATCACGCGCGCGCGCCGGAGGAAGCTTCCTGTATGCGCAAGTGCAGCAAGACGATGTGTCCCGCTCTACCGATGCGACCTTCATCAGCTTTGCCCCTCTGTCGGGCGATTGGCAGGCGGCCTTGGCTGATCTGCGCGGGGTTATCGCCGACGCACTGGCCAACCCGCCTACGCAGGAAGAGATCGACCGCGAATTAGCCGAGTTCGATATCGCCTTTGCCAGCGAGCTGGAACAAAAAAGCGTGATCGCCGGATCGAAACTGGCCGATCAAGTGGTGCAAGCGGTGGATATTCGCGAAACCGTGGCTGCGCCCGAAACTGTGCTGAATGTGTTCCGCAATATGAAGGCGCGTTACACTCCTGCCGAAGTGCTCAAACACTCGCGCGCTTTGTTCAAGGGGGACGTGGTTCGGGCCGTTTATGTGACGCCGCAAACAGGCGAAGCACAGGTCGCCGACCTAAGGTTGGCGCTCTCGTCCGAGGCAACACCGGATGCCAGCGCACGCTTGGCCGCCAAGTCCATCTCCTTTGATGAGTTACCGGCCATCGGAACACCGGGGGAGATCATCAGCGAAGGGCCGATCGGCTTGCTGGATGTGGAACAATTGGCATTGAGCAATGGCGCGCGGGCGATTCTATGGTCGAACGATGCCGAACCTGGTCGGGTGACGGTCAAAGTCCGCTTTGGCTCTGGCTATCGCGCCTTTGATGCAGAAGATGCAGCCTATGCCGCACTGGGCGAGATGGCCCTGGTTGGCTCGGGTATCGGTGAATTGGGGCAGGAAGAGTTGGACCGCATATCCAATGGGCGCAAGATGGGTTTCGATTTTGCCATTGAAGATGCTGTGTTCTCATTCTCTGCACAGACCCGTTCGGACGATGTCACAGATCAATTGTATCTGTTTGCCGCAAAGCTGGGCATGCCGCGGTGGGATCCCAATCCGGTGACCCGTGCCAAGGCCGCAGCGGAGTTGGCCTATGACACATTTGCCACCAGCCCGGGCGGCATTCTGGGCCGCGATCTGGACTATCTGATCAAGAACAAGGACGCCCGCTTTGCAACGCCCGACAAGGCGATGCTGGCCGATGTCACACCGGAAGGCTTTCGCGCCGTGTGGGAGCCTTTGTTGAAGCAGGGTCCGGTCGAGATCCTGGTGTTTGGTGAATTTGATCGCGATGAAGTGGTGCAAACCTTGCGCGAGACATTTGGTGCTCTGCCGCCGCGCGAAGCGATCTCTCCTGAAGTTGCCGCGCGTGTGCCCGAATTCCCGATGGCAGGCGGCGTGCCGACCATCATCGAGCATCGCGGGGATGCCAACCAGGCGGCCGCAGTGCTGGCATGGCCGAGCGGCGGAGGCGTGGCAGGGCTGCGTCAGTCGCGTCAGCTGGAAATCCTGACCCAAGTGTTCAACAACCGATTGATGGAAGCCATGCGCGAGCGCGCCGGCGCCAGCTATGCGCCTCAGGTTGTGTCCAGTTGGCCGGTCGATACAGCGGGCGGAGGCTCGATTATGGCGATCGCTCAATTGCGACCAGAAGATGTGCCTGTGTTCTTTGCCGAAGGCCAGCGCATTGCCAATGACCTGGCCATGACCGCGCCAAATGCTGACGAGTTGGAGCGGGTCACCGAACCCTTGCGCCAATTGATCAGCCGGGCATCAACCGGCAACAATTTCTGGCTCTATCACCTGCAAGGTTCCAGTCAGGATCCGCAACGGATTGGTTTGGTTCGCAGCCTGTTGGGCGATTATTCGCAGACCACACCGCGCATCATGAAGCTGCTGGCGCAACGCTATTTTGGCAGCCGTGCTGGTTGGCGTTTGGGTGTTCTACCCGAAGGGCAAAGCTTGCCCGAAGACGCGATGCTGCCGGTTGTTATGCCTCAGCCCAACCCCGAGGGGCCGCTGGTGCCTGCGCCTGTCCAAGGGCCGCAGATAATCGGCAGGTAAATTCAACCGATAAGTGTGATCGTGAAATAATGTTGTCCGGATTGCGTCTGAGTCTTTGCATTTGGAAAGGCTAGGGTGTAATCGCGCGCTCCGATATTTAAGGTATAGAGATTGACAGTGGCACACAATTGGACACCCGACGGCTGGAAGGCACACGAAGCACGGCATTTGCCCGAATATTTGGACTCAGCTGAACTGGCCGAGGCCGAGGCAACTCTGTCGAGCTATCCTCCGCTGGTTTTTGCCGGTGAAGCGCGTGCGCTGAAAGCCGATCTGGCCGAAGTTTCGGCAGGGCGCGCGTTTTTGCTGCAAGGCGGTGATTGCGCCGAGAGCTTCGCCGAGTTTCATCCCAACAACATCCGCGACACCTTCCGGGTGCTGTTGCAGATGGCCGTGGTGATGACTTTCGCCAGCAAGAAGCCGGTGATCAAGGTTGGCCGGATGGCCGGGCAGTTTGCCAAGCCACGCTCTTCCGCCACTGAGACCAAGGGTGATGTAACTCTGCCGAGCTATTTCGGTGACAACATCAACGGCATTGAATTCGATCCAGAGCAGCGGCGCAATGATCCGATGCGGATGGTGAGGGCCTATTCGCAGGCCGCCTCGACGCTGAACTTGCTCCGCGCCTTTGCTGGCGGTGGCTACGCCAATCTGCGCCAGGTCCATCAATGGACGCTCGATTTCATGGGCCGCACGCCTTGGGCCGACAAATTTGCCCAGATGGCGGACCGGATCGGTGAATCGCTCGATTTTATGGAGGCCTGCGGGATTGACCCTGCAACCGTCCCGCAATTGCAAGGGACCAGCTTCTACACCAGCCATGAAGGGCTGCTGCTTCCCTACGAAGAGGCGCTGACGCGGCAGGATTCGCTGACCGGCGATTGGTACGCCACCAGCGCCCATATGCTGTGGATCGGTGATCGGACCCGTTTTGAAGGCAGCGCGCATGTCGAATTCGCACGCGGCATTGGCAATCCTCTGGGCATGAAGTGCGGCCCCAGCCTTGAACCCGATGCAATGCTGAAGATGCTGGACATCCTTAATCCTGCCCGAGAGCCTGGCCGGATCACTTTGATCAGCCGCTACGGCCATGACAAGGTTGAGGAAGGTCTTCCCGCATTGGTCCGCGCGGCCAAGCGAGAGGGTCACCCCGTAGTGTGGAGCTGTGACCCCATGCATGGCAATGTGATCAAGTCTGAGAGCGGATACAAAACCCGCCCGTTTGACCGCATCTTGAGCGAGGTGAAGGGCTTTTTCGCGGTTCACCGCGCCGAAGGCACCCATCCTGGCGGTATCCATATCGAGATGACCGGACAGGACGTGACCGAGTGCGTTGGAGGTGCTGTTGCCATTACGGACGAGCGTTTGGGCGACCGCTATCACACCCATTGCGATCCCCGTCTGAATGCGGCCCAGTCGTTGGAATTGGCCTTCTTGCTGGCTGAAATGCTGAACGAAGAAGTGAACGTCCAGCAGGCAGACGCTGCCTGATCTGCAGCATTCGCTGATTATGGTTTGCACGGCTTAAGTAGTTTTGCCTAAGCCATGTCCGCGATTATTTGATGCGCCATTCTTAAAGGCTGTCCGGTGAAAGGACGGTCCAATATTGATGCTCGAACATGCAGCCCATGGTTTGCCGGCAGCCCTTGCGGTTTGCGTTATATTGCTGGGGGTGTGCCTGTTTCTGGGCATCCTCAACTTCCGGTCAACCCGCCATCATCTGGCGCTTCGCAGCTTGGCCCGCAGACGGGCTCGCAAGATATCGGATTCAATGCGCATGTTCCGTATGGCAGAAGAAATGGCCGGGCTGGGCGTTTGGCAATATTCGCCGCGACGCGACAAGCAGAGCTGGTCCCAAGGTATGAAGGTCTTGTTTGGCATGGAAGCTGACGAGGTGATTATGCCAGGTGACATGGAAACTGTCTTGTCATCCAACGGCATTGATCTGATCGATGCTGTCTCCAAAGCTGGTGAGAATGGCCAAGAATTGAGCGCACAATATCCTATTCTGAGACTGGATGGACAAAAGCGCGTGTTGGGAATCAAGGCGACCGGAACCAAGAATCGCTTGGGAAAGATCAACAGGTTCACCGCTGTGCTGGTCGATGTGACCGATCAGGCCGAACGTGTGAGTGAGCTAGAGTGTTCGCGTGAATTGGCCGTTAAACAGGCGCAAGAAGCCCGCCAATTGGCAGAAACCGATCCTCTGACGGGATTGGCCAACCGCCGCAGAATCATGGCTGTGCTCGATCAACTGGTCATGCAAACCAGACAACAAGGGCAAAAACTGTGCATGATCATGTTCGACATCGATCACTTCAAGCAGGTGAATGACACATATGGTCACCCAGCCGGTGATCGCGTGTTGAAGCGGATTGCCGAAATTGCGTGTGCACAGGCGCGCAAGGAAGACATTGTCGGCCGCATCGGTGGGGAGGAATTTGTCTGGATTGTGCCTGGTGCCGACATGACCTTTGCCAGGGTCATCTCGGAAAGGCTGCGCCAAGCCATCGCAATGGGCAGCGGCGTCGGCAATGTGCCTGCGGTTACGGTCAGCATTGGGTTCGCTGCTCCTGAGGCTGGCGATACCTCATTAACCTTGTTCGCTCGCGCTGACGAGGCGCTGTATGTCGCCAAGAATTCAGGCCGAAACACGGTGCGAATGGCGGCGTAGAGCCGGTTTACGGGATGCTGCACAAATCGGCAGACTGCCTTTCCATTGCTGGCGGTTTCGGGCATGCACGTGGCTAACGTTTCGTCGCAGGAAGTATAAGTGCCTAGCCCCTTAGCCAAGTCAACAGAGCCATCTGGACCTGATTTAGCGCGACAATTTCGTGAAACTCGCAGGCAAATGCAGGCTCTGGTCGAGCCGCTGAGCGATGCCGATGCGACCATCCAATCGATGGAAGACGCATCACCTGCAAAATGGCACTTGGCGCATACGACGTGGTTTTGGGAAACGTTTTTGCTGCGCGATTTTGCGCCAGACTACAGCCTCTATAACCAACAATATCCGTTTCTGTTCAACTCCTATTACGAGGCTGAGGGAGACCGGATCGCGCGCTTTTCACGCGGGATGTTGTCGCGTCCCAGCTTGCAGGAGATCATTGGTTGGCGCCGCCATGTCGATACCGCGATGGAGCCCCTGCTAGAGGGGATGCCTGAGCGCGATGATCTGGCCGCTCTGGTCGCTTTGGGCATCGCGCATGAGCAGCAACATATCGAACTACTGCTGACCGACATCAAACATGCCTTGTTCCAAAATCCACTTGGCCCGGCCATGTGGAATGGGTCGCCAGCTGCAGCTCAGACGCCGCAGGCTGGTTGGTATGACCATCCGGGCGGCATTGCGATGGTGGGCCATGATGCGGATCAGGCTGGGGCTGGTTTCGCGTTTGATTGCGAAGGGCCGCGCCACCGTGTCTTGCTTGAACCTTTCGCGCTATCCCGATCACTGGTCACCAATGCGCAATGGGAAGAATTTGTCGCGGATGGTGGGTACCAAACCGCCTCTTTGTGGCTGTCGGATGGCTGGAGTTGGGTGCGCGATCATGGGGTGACCGCACCGCTTTATTGGCGCGATCAGGCAGGCAGGGCAGAACACTTTACCCACCAAGGCTGGCAGCCACGCGATCCCCATGCTCCGGTGACGCATATATCTTATTACGAGGCCGATGCTTTCGCCACTTGGGCCGGCGCGCGCCTGCCCAGCGAATTTGAGTGGGAGGCAATTGCCAGCGCTCAGGGTGCCGATGGCGCGGCAACGGCTCATGATCCGCAATCGGGCAACCAACTAGATGGTGCCGAACCGCCACAGCCGATTGGCTCATCAGCGCTGTTCGGTGATTGCTGGCAATTCACCCGCTCGGCCTATTTGCCCTATCCGCGCTTTGCCCCGGCTGGCGGAGCGGTGGGCGAATATAATGGCAAATTCATGAGCGGCCAGTTCGTGCTGAAAGGTGCCAGTTGCGCCACTGTACGCGGCCACTCGCGCAGTTCTTACCGTAATTTCTTCTACCCCCATCAACGCTGGCAATTCACCGGATTGCGGCTGGCAAAGGATCTTTGATGTCCACCAACAAGGGCCTTGCTTTGGTCAATCGAGACGATGACGGGGTCAATCAAGACTTCCGCAGTGATGTGCTGGCAGGCCTGTCAGAGGCGCAGAAGGCAATTCCTGCGCGCTGGCTGTATGACGATGCTGGATCGCAATTGTTCGAAGATATCACCCAGCTCGCCGAATATTATCCAACCCGCGCGGAAACCCAGATATTGCGCGATCGCTCAGCCGAATTTGCAGAGCGGATCGGGGCTGGTCGTGCCGTGGTGGAATTTGGTTCAGGCAGCTCGGTAAAAACGCCTCTTTTGCTAAGCGCGATAGACCCTGCGGCTTATGTCCCGCTCGACATTTCAGGTGATTTCCTGCGCGCCTCTGCAGAAGCTTTGTCTCAGAAGTTTCCGGGCCTTCCGGTCTATCCGGTTGAGGCCGATTTCATGCGTCATGTCGCCTTGCCCCAAGCGGTTGAAGGCCTGCCCAAACTCGGATTCTTCCCTGGATCAACCATCGGCAATATGGTCGCGCGAACCTCGGTCGACTTGCTGCGCACCATGCGCGAAACCTTGGGAGAAGGCTCGCAATTGTTGATCGGGATGGACCTGATCAAGGACAAAGATGTGTTGATCGCAGCCTATGATGACGAAGCGGGCATCACGGCTGAATTCAACCTCAATCTGGTGCGCCGGATCAATCGCGAGTTGGACGGCGATATTCCCGTTGATGCGCTGAAACATGTCGCCTGCTGGAACGATTCAATGGCCCGCATTGAGATGCATCTGGAGGCGCGGCAAGATATTACATTCCAGCTAGCTGGACGCAGCTTTGCGATGAAGCAGGGCGAGATCATCCACACCGAAAACAGCCACAAATTCAGCCGCCGCACCTCGCAAACATTGCTGCTTGCCGGAGGCTGGACCCCGGTAGCACGCTGGCTGGATGATCAAGAACGGTTCTCGCTCATATTGGCCGAGGCCACGGTTCCGCGCAGCGCGCCTTGATCAGATTATCCGAAACATCCCATGCGCTCGCGCATTGAGGGTCCATGAGCAATCAAGAAAAGCATATCGCTGTGATCGGCGCGGGCATGGCGGGGCTGGCTTGCGCCGCAAAGCTGGCGGCCAGCGGTGCCAAGGTCACTGTTTTCGATAAAGGCCGCGGGCCGGGCGGAAGAATGGCAGCGCGACGGGCAGAGATTGCTGGCAATCTGGCGTCATTTGACCATGGAGCACAATCCTTCTCGGCCAAGAATCCTGCATTTGCGCAGGCAGTGGCCGATTGGCACGATCAGGGCGTAATTGCCCCGTGGCCAGCGCGAGGCGATGGCGAATGGGTGGGCGTACCCGGCATGAACGGACCGTTGCGTGCCATGGCGCAAACACTGGATGTGCACTGGGGCACGCGTGTCCATTCGGTTGAGCGATCAGGTGAGGGCTGGTTGGTGATCTCGGACGACAGGCAGACCTTTGTCTCTGATGTGGCTGTTGCAATTCCCGCCGAGCAAGCAAGTGTATTGTTGGGCAACTGCGCCCCGTCATTCGCCAGCATTGCCGACAGCATCACCTCTAGCCCATGCTGGGCCGTCATGGCGGGTTTTGCGACTCGACTTCCGGTTGATCGCGACTGGCTGCAATTTGACGAAGCAAGCGCGTCGATCGCAAGCGCAGCGCGCAATTCAGCCAAGCCGCATCGCAGCGGAACCGAGACCTGGCTGTTGCATGCCAGTGCAGGGCATTCCGCTGCTAATCTTGAGCAAGACCCGAATGATATTGCGCCTGAATTGTTGGCAGCCTTCTTCCAGCAGGCGGGCATTGATCCTGTCGCACCGCTGCATCTGGTGGCCCATCGCTGGCGCTATGCCTTGCCTTTGATCGATCAGACTGGCGCAGGTGATGGCGCTGCGCGATGGGATGCAGAGCACCGCATAGGAATTGCCGGTGACTATCTTGCAGCGCCCAATGTTGAGGGCGCTTGGCTGTCTGGACAGGCGCTGGCGGACCAGATTCTGGGCTGATGTCTTACGAATTGCTGGCGCGGTTCATGGACGGTTGGTGAGGTATTCCCTATATCGGGGACATGTCGATCCAGAACCTTTGGAACAATATCGCAGCCTCGATCAGCGCCATACCGCGCTCTGAACTGCTGATCATTGCCTTGGGCGCCATGTTGGTTGGCTGGATCGGTGCCTTGCTGATCAAGCGCAAGGTTCCGATGGGTCGTTATGTCCGCACGGGCAGCACCGTGGTGCTGGTGGGGGTATTGGTCACTGTCATCCTGCAATTGTCTCGATTTGATCCGAGGCTCGAAGTGGCCGTTCCCCAGCTGGGCTTGCCCGAACAAGTGGTGGAAGGCGGCGAAACGCGCATCCCGATGGCGGCAGATGGCCATTTTTGGCTGCGCGCAGAATTGAACGGTGTTCCGGCTAATTTCCTGGTCGATACCGGAGCAACCCTTACCGCAGTTTCCAGCGATTTGGCGCACAAAGCAGACTTGCGAGCAAGGCGCGGGGGCCTGCCGATCCAGATCGGCACAGCCAACGGGCCCGTTGCAGCGCAGGTAGCCAGCAGCAATGAGCTGCGCTTTGGCAATGTCTCGGCTCGAGGGCTGGACGTGGTGATCGTCCCGACTTTGGGCGAAACCAATGTGGTGGGCATGAATTTGCTCTCTCGCCTTGCTAGCTGGCGGGTCGAGGGGCGCACCATGATATTGGTGCCCAACAATCCGCAAGCACCAATCGAGCTGCGCTGAGGCCAACTGCCGGTTTCGGCACAGCCCCCCTCAATAGGATGAGTGGACCCCGCATCGCCCACAGCATAGCTCTGGCGCATATTGTTTTGGGAGAATTTGCATGCATGCCTTGTTTGATCTGGCCGGAAAAACGGCTGTCGTCACCGGAGCGGGACGCGGAATTGGCGAGGGTATCGCCAGCCTGTTGGCAGAGGCCGGGGCCAATGTGGTTTGTGCTGCGCGCTCTGTCGATCAGATCGAAAACACCACCAATGCGATCAACGCTGCCCATGCGGGTAACAATGAAGGTGGCCGCGCCATTTACCACCAGACCGACGTGTCTGACCCAGACGCCATGAAGGCGTTGGCGCAGCGCGCGGTGGACGAATTTGGCGGGTTGGACATTTGGGTGAACAATGCCGGCGGGTCGCTGGTTTCAGCCCCGATGGTCGAACTGCCGATCGAAGAATGGGACAAGACACTGGCGGTCAATCTGTCCTCCGTTTTCTACAGCATTCGCGCCGCTGTTCCGCATTTGCGTGACAAGAGCGCGATCGTGAACATCTCCTCGCTCGCCGGGCTGGAGCCATTCCCCGGCAGCGGCCATTACAGCGCGGCCAAAGCGGGCGTAAACATGATCACCAAGACGCTCTCGATGGAACTCGGCCCCAAGACCCGGATTAACACCATTATGCCGGGCTTTGTCCCCACCGATACGGTGAAGAAGGCGCTGAGCATGGAGGATGAAGACTTTATCCAGCTGGAAAAGGATTTGAACTTGCCAGCAGGCCGTCTGGGCACGCCGCAAGATATCGCTGCCTTGGTGCTGTATCTGGTGTCGCCCGGTTCGGAATGGATCACGGGCCAGAACATCGCCCTCTCCGGTAAGCCATAGGGCCCGGCAAGCCATAGGGCGAAATGGGCTGAGGTCTGCTCCCGTCTTGGGGGTAGGTCAGGCCTACAATTGAATGCCAGAAGCAAAGTGGTTGGGGTGGCAGTCTTGAACGCCTGTTCTCAAACTTGCCTGTAGGCGGATTTGAAGTTCCTATTTTCAGCATAGGGCAGCCACCCCAAAGCGGACTGTTCGCTTACGACCCACTTTCGGACGTTAAGCGTCTGCTTATGACTTCGGGGTTGCTTGGGCTGCCTTGGGTCGGGATGGGACGCGCATTCTCGAAAGCGTGCTACTCATAATTAAGGGCAATGGAGGATTAATGGAAAAGCAATGCTAGCTATTTCACAATCTCCACAGCTTGCATCATGCCGCGATCCTCGTGATTGAGAATGTGACAATGGAGCACGAACTTTCCGTCGAAGTCTTCGTAGCGCATCCGAATCTTTCTTGGTCCGCGCGTTGTCAGCCCCAGAGTATCTCGCCAGATGACCTCTGGATTCCCAAATGGGTCATCGCGGGTGACTTGAAACGAATTCACATGGATATGAAACGGGTGAAACCTTTCGAGTGAATCAGGCTCCACCCCGACTGTCCATTCCTCAACAGCGCCAAGCTTGAGTGTTCGGACTTCTCCTTCTCCGAACACCTTGCCGTCGACCATGTATCTCCTCACCTCGTCTTCATCGGCCTCGACCGAAAACATCATTCGCTGCTCGCCTTGGATTTCTTCATCAGTGATCGGCTCGAACGGCACCAGATCAGCCAGTTGCCCTTTGTCACAGGGAAGCTCCATCTCCATGGGTTCGCCCTCAACAACAATTCTGGCGATATATTGCCGCGAGTCATCCTCGCCATCAGAGCGGTCGCCGCGCAATACTGCAAACTCTCTCAGCCAGTAGACGGCACGCGTTTCTCCAGCTTCGAGTGGGATCGCCTTTACAAGCACGTCAGACCGCTGGCCTTCCCAAAGGTCAAGCCGTTCCCATGGGCTACATTTGCCCAAAGCAATGCCATCTGTAGCTATCTCATTCAGTTTGTGACCATCTAGGCCAATAACGACAGGGATGCCTGAAAACCCTGATATGAAGCGGAAACGTCTAACCTCACCGGGTCGCATGGTAATGGTAGGAACCAGCTGCCCATTGATTGTCATGTGGCGCTTCAGTTCGCGATACCATACGGATGTACTGTCAACGAGCGCAAAATCTTCTATTTCTCCATCTTCGTCGTAGGGTATTTGCTGCAGCAGCATTATATGTTCTTCGGCGGCGGCAATCCCCGGCACTTCATCAAGTCCGCCCTCAATGATCAAGCTGCCAGCCATTCCACTGGCTACCTGTATCGCGGTCGATCCGTGAACATGCGGGTGATACCAGAATGTTCCGGGAGGATGGTCTTCCGGGATTTTGACACGGACCTGATAGTCGCCACCAGGTGGCATTCTGCGCAATACGTTATCCGAAATTCCCTTGGGATCTACATGCAGGCCATGAGTATGGATGTTGGTCGTATTGAAATGGTGAGGATGATTGTGGTCCGCAGGCATGTCATCTGGGTTTGGCGGCAGCATATTGCGAACGGTCATATTTAGGACATCGCCCGGCTTCAGACGCAGCGTCGGGCCTATAAATTGGCCATTGTAGCTTCGATGTGTGATGCGACACCCAGCGATCTCGCTGGTACCGTATTTGACGTCTAGGACGATGTCGAGTTCGCCATTCTCGGACTGAACCTCTGGGGGACGTTCGAAGGTATCCAGGCCATGCACGTCAATATCGATGGGGCCGGGGGCACAAGCATCAGCTACAGCATCCAATTTCTCCGCAGACGAAGGAATGTGAGAAATTGATACTAGTGCGATTGCTGCCGCAATCCATTTCCCGTTACCGACGATAGTGTACATGCAAACGTTCCCCCCAGAACCGTTTGAACAACCCTAACAGCAAGTGACGCCGTTTGGGAAGAGATGCTCAAGTTTCCAGAGCGGATGTTGAAAACGGGCACCAACTTCCGCTTTCCACCCCAATTCTAGACGCAGATTGGGGCAGTGACCTGCCTCACAATCTTGGCCCACAAAGCTGGCCCACGGGCAGTGGCTTTGGCGATCCAGTCGCATGAATTTGCAATGAAAAGAGAAGTGGCTGGGGTGGCAGGGATCGAACCTGCGAATGCCGCTACCAAAAAGCGGTGCCTTACCACTTGGCCACACCCCAGCAGCCTCACACGGATGCGAGGACGGCCCCCCTATAACGCCCACTTCGCGAAAGGGAAGGGCCAATGCACTGCTTTGCGATGGTTTTTACCCCATCGATGGATCATTGATCAAAACTTCTTGCCGTCAAAGTCTGCGGCAGAGTGGCGTTCGGGCAATTGCTCGTTCTCTTCACCCCAAACCTTGTTGACGATCCGGCCTCGGCGAACCGCCGGACGGGCCGAGATTTCCTGCACCCAGCGACCGACATTTTTGTACTCGTCAATCGACAGGAAGGTTTTGGCATCATTGTAGATAGCGCCATAGATGAAGGGCGCCAGCCAAGGGTAATTGGCGATGTCGGCGATGGTGTATTCGTCGCCGGCCAGGAAGCGGGTTTTGCCCAATTGTTGGTCTGCCACATCAAAGATGCGCTTCACTTCCATGGCGTAGCGATTGATCGGATATTCGTATTTTTCCGGTGCATAGGCATAGAAATGGCCAAAGCCGCCGCCAATGAAGGGGCCGGTTCCAACTTGCCATGCGACCCAGCTCAGCACTTCGGCCCGTGCGGCAGGATCGGTTGGAAGGAATTCCCCGAACTTTTCCGCCAAGTGGATCAGGATCGCCGCAGATTCAAAGATACGGAACGGCTTGTCACCGCTCTTGTCGATCATCGCAGGGATCTTGGAATTGGGGTTGATGCCAACAAAGCCGCTGGTGAATTGCTCGCCCGCGCCAATATTCACGGTGTAGGCGTCATATTCAGCGCCCGTGTGGCCCAGCTCCAGCAGCTCTTCCAGCATCACCGTAACCTTCACCCCATTGGGCGTGGCCAATGAATGCAGCTGAAAAGGATTGTCGCCCTCGGGAAGGTCCTTGTCCTCGCGCGCACCGGCTGTGGGCCGATTGATGTTGGCAAAGCGGCCGCCATTTTCGGAATCATAGGTCCATACGGCGGGCGGAGTGTAGGTGGGATCGGCCATTGCTTGCGGCTCCTTCAGGAGAGTTTTTTCGCGTTACCAAAACAATTGGGGCCTGAGCGCGGTCTTGGCAAGACCAGCGTGGGCTGCACCGATGCGGAATTGCTTTTCGGCCTGAAATTACAACTTGTCGGCGGTATCCTTTTCGGATACTCAGCGACCTATGCATTTGGCAGGTCACAAAATTCGCCAATGGCGAGAGGCGCATGATCCACCGCTTTCGGCGGAGGAATTTGGTGCGCAATTCTGTGATCCCGATGGGAAAGCATGGCCCAGCCGGACGGTTTATGGGTGGGAGGCAAAGGGTAAGGTTGCCCGACCCAAGGTACAAAAGCGCTTGGCCAAGCTGGGCATTTGCCAGCCATCGGACTGGATCGACAATGCGCCGCCGGACGCAGCCGAGAAAAGCCCGGCCAAACGACCAAACCCTTCCAATTCTTCACATTCTACCAAAAAGGCATCGCGAATGAGCGACACCACCATCCACCCCTTTCACGATCTGCACACCCACGGCTTTGTCCGCGTAGCGACATCGACGCCGCGTACGCGCCCGGCTGATGTTGCCTACAACACCGCTGGCGTGATCGACGAGGCGGCGAAGGCGCATGCGCAGAATATCGATCTGGTGGTCTATCCCGAGCTAACGCTTTCATCCTATGCAATTGATGATTTGTTGTTGCAGCAGGCCTTGCTGGATCGCGTGGAGCAGGCGGTGGAAGAGGTAGTCAGCGCGTCGGCTGACCTCAACCCGGTGCTGATCGTGGGTGCGCCGCTGAAGCTGGGTGACAAGATTTACAATTGCGCGCTGGTGATCGCGCATGGTCAGCTGCTGGGCGTGATCCCCAAAAGCTATCTGCCCAATTACCGCGAGTTTTATGAAAAGCGCTATTTCGCGCATGGCCGCGATTGTCAGGGACTGTGGGTGACGCTGGCCGGAGAAGAGGTGCCGTTCGGCACAGATCTGGTGTTTGCCGCCTCCAACATGCGCGATTTTACCTTTGGTGTGGAAATCTGCGAGGATTTTTGGGCACCCAATCCGCCCGGCACGATGACGGCTTTGGCCGGAGCATTGATCCTGTGCAATTTGTCCGCCTCGCCAATCACCATCGGACGCGCCGATGACCGGCATCTGCATTGCCGCGCCAGCTCTGCACGATCGATCTGCGCTTATGTCTATTCAGCCAGCGGGCATGGTGAAAGCACCACCGATCTGGCCTGGGATGGGCAGGGCGTGATCTATGAATTGGGCGATCTGCTGGCCGAAAGCGAGCGGTTCGATCGCGAGCCAGAATTGTGCGTGGTGGATATCGACACGCAGCGGATCGCGACCGAGCGCACCCGCAACCAGACTCATGCCGATGCTGCCGAAGCACATGACCGGCCTGAAGACTGGTACCGCCGGATCGAATTCGAGCATGCCGGTGTAGAGGAAAACGCGCCGAAAGATGTGGGGCTGATCCGGCCAGTGCGTCGTTTCCCCTTCGTCCCCAATCGGCAGCATGCCCTGGACGAGGATTGCTTTGAAGCCTTCAACATTCAGGTGGATGCGCTGATCCGGCGGATCGAAGCAACCAAGGCCAAGTCCTTGATTATCGGCATTTCTGGCGGGTTGGATTCAACCCATGCTCTGATCGTTGCGGCCAAGGCCTGCGACCGGCTGGGTCTGCCGCGCAGCACGATCAGGGGCTATACCATGCCCGGATTTGCGACCTCGGATAGCACCAAGTCCAATGCCTGGAAGTTGATGAAGGCGATGGAGATCCACGCGGAAGAGGTTGATATCAGGCCCGCCGCCACGCGGATGCTGGAGGATATGGGGCATCCCTTTGCCGATGGTGAGCCGCATTATGATGTGACCTTTGAGAATGTGCAGGCGGGACTGCGCACGGACTATTTATTCCGCCTGGCCGGGCAGCATGGCGGCTTTGTGATCGGGACGGGCGATCTGTCAGAGCTGGCGCTGGGTTGGTGCACCTATGGTGTGGGCGACCACATGAGCCATTACGGGGTCAATGCTGGCGTTCCCAAAACTCTGATCCAATATCTGATCCGGTGGACAATCCAGACCGAGCAATTCACTGACGCGTGTAGCGATGTTCTGGGCGCGGTGCTGGATACCGAAATCTCGCCCGAGCTGGTGCCCGCCGGCGAAGATGGCAACATCCAGAGCACCGAGGAAAGGATCGGCCCTTACGAGCTCAACGATTTCTTCCTGCATCATGTCATCCGCTATGGTCACAAGCCCAGCAAAATCGCGTTCCTGGCTCTGCATGCGTGGCGCGATGCTCAGGCAGGCCTGTGGCCGGCTGGCTTCCCCGATGATCGCAAGAATGAATATGATCTGCCCACCATTGCGAGCTGGCTGGAAAGATTCCTGCGGCGCTTTTTCGGGTTCAGTCAATTCAAACGCAGCGCTTTGCCCAATGGGCCAAAGGTCAGCTCGATGGGCGCGCTATCACCGCGCGGCGATTGGCGTGCTCCATCTGATGCTGTGGCCGATGTGTGGGTGGACGAATTGCGGGAAAATCTGCCTGACACGCGTTAACGGGGGTGACGGCGCGGACCGATTGAAGCGAGACGTTAGCCGACAAGTTGCTCGACTTGCGCAGTTGCGGCAGCGATCTTGTCATTTCCGTCTTGTCCCATGATGCCATCAGCAGCGACCACTTTGACGTCTGTAATGCCGATAAACCCAAGGAAGAATTTCAGCCAAGGTGTCATGAAGTCGACTTCGCTACCGATTGCTGTTCCACCTGATGCGACGGTAATATACGCCTTCTTGCCCTCGAGGAGTCCTTTTGGGCCATCGGCTGTGTACGCAAATGTCGTGCCTGCGCGGGCCACCAGATCGGCCCATGCTTTTACGGTTGCCGGGACAGAGAAATTGTAGACCGGGATGCCCAGCACAATGGTATCGGCGGCTTCCAATTCTGCAATCAGTGTATCAGCAATAGCGGCCAGTTCGTGTTGCTCCGCTGTGCGATCTGCATGAGGCGCAAGATTTGCGGCGAAGCGGTCTGCATCGATAAATGGCAGATCATTGTCTGCCAGATCGCGGGTGACAATTTTCGCCCCCGATTGCTTGGCCAGTCCATCGACAAGCGTGTTGCTGAGCGACCGTGAAATTGATTCTTGTCCGCGGATGCTGGCGGTGATGTGGAGAATATTTGACATAGAAAATTCCTTAGAAATAGGGTGCCGCTCCCCCGGAGGGGATAGGGGAGCGGCGAGGGGACTTAGGCTGCGTCAACCAGGACAAGTTCGCTGTCCTCGAGCGCGGTTATTGTGATCGTATCAACCTGGGTGATCGCAACACCGTCGCGCGCTTTGGCTTCGACATCATCGATCCGTATCTTGCCCATGGATGGTACCAGATAGAGGTGACGCGATGGGTCGCGAGGGGTGTAGGTCACGCTCTCGCCAGCCTTCATCGTGGCGCCCAACACACGGGCGTCGGTGCGAATAGGCAGCGCATCTGCATCATTGGCAACACCGCTGGCCAGTGGCACAAACTGCCCGGCCCGATCACCCTTGGGGAACGGACGAGCGCCCCAGTCGGGTTTGCCGCCGCGTTGGTCAGGAATGATCCAGATCTGGAAGAGCTGGGTGGCATCGTCTTCCCGATTATACTCGGAATGCTGGATACCTGTTCCCGCGCTCATTACCTGGACATCGCCCGCTTCGGTGCGGCCTTCATTGCCCAAACTGTCACGATGCGTGATCGCCCCTTTGCGGACATAGGTGATGATTTCCATGTCGTTGTGAGGATGGGTGGGAAAGCCGGTTCCGGCCTGAATGGTGTCATCGTTCCAGACCCTTAGCGAGCCCCAATTGGTGCGCTCTGGATCATGGTAGCTGGCGAAGGAAAAGTGGTGGCGGGCGTCCAGCCAATCGTGATTGGCGGCACCCAGGCTGTTAAAGGGACGAAGTTCGATCATGGCTTTTCTCCTGTTCGCGTTACTGGCGGAGTGACTGTGTGATGCGGAGATAGGCCTTGCGCGTAGTTCTGATAAGTGAGATAAAACTGCTCATAATGTTCAAATATTCAGAACAAAGTGATCTATGCGCTTAGGCGAACCCAGTCTTGATCAATTGCGCATCTTCCTTGCGGTGGAGGAGGAGGGAAGCTTTGGCGGCGCGGCCAAACGGATGGGGCGTGCGGTATCTGCCATCAGCTATGGCATTGCCCAGATGGAAGCCCAGCTTGGGGTTTCCCTGTTTGAACGTGAGGGATCTCGTAAGCCGGTATTGACCGATGCCGGGCGCGGTCTGCTGGCTGAAGCGCGCGCCGTAACGGATCGGTCCGATGCCTTGCTGGCCAAGACCCGAAGCCTGCATCAGGGGTTGGAGAGCGATATCAGTCTGGTGCTTGATGTGATGATGCCGGGCAATGTGACCGCGCAGGTACTAGGGGAATTCCGCATGATGTTCCCCACCGTATCGCTCAATCTATTCGTCGAAGGGCTGGGCGCCGTGGTGGCATGTCTGCTGGAAAACAATGCGCAACTGGCCATAGGTGGGCCGGTCATCGGAGATCATGAAGAGCTGGAGCGCCAAAAAATTGGCGAGGTCGACCTCATTCCTGTGGCTGCTCCCCAACATCCGCTCGCGGCTGGCAATGTTCCGCCGGGCGAAACGCGCAAACATCTGCAGCTAGTCTTGTCAGACCGTTCAAGCTTTACCGATGGTGTCGAATTTTCTGTGTTGAGCCCGCTCACCTGGAAACTGGGAGACTTGGGCGCCAAACATTCGTTGCTCAAGCAAGGGATAGGGTGGGGCAATATGCCCCGCCACATGGTTCGCGACGATTTAATGAGTGGCGTTTTGATCGAACTTGATCTGCCTGAAAAGCCTGGCGCTCAATATCCGCTCAATGCGCTGTGGCGGCGCGATGCGGCGCTAGGCCCCGCAACCAGCTGGCTGATCGATGCGATCAGAGACAAATTGGCTGAATGCCCTGACTAGGCAGCCTGCTCAGATCCGAAGGTGATGAATTCATCGCCCGCTTTCCATGGCGTGTATTTGGTCATTACGTTCAGAAACAGTTCGCTGGTCAGATGGCCTTCCAGCCAGCTGTGCAATAGAGGGATTGGCTGACTGTCGAACCAAATCCGGTCCACATTGGCGAATTGGCGGATGAACGGAAACAGGGCGATATCAACCAATGTGCGCCGCGCCCCCTGCAGTTGGGGCCGCTCTGCCAGACGGAAGCTGAGGTCGCTCAATATCGCCAGACCTTCTCCGCGGTGGTCGATTTTGCCGTGGTCGGGCTCATCAGTATAGCGTGTTGGGTATTTGTACCGGTCGAGGTGATGTTTGAAGGGGCCGTCAAACAAGGCGATCAATCCGGCATCGTCGCCCGCCAGCCAATCTTCGGGATCATTGCGGGCCAATGCCCAGCGCATAATCTCGATACTCTCTTCCAGCACCGTTCCATCGGGCAGTTGCAGCACGGGAACGGTTGCCTTGGGAGAGGCTTCGAACAGTTCGGGTGGTTTGTCAGCCAGCTTAACCTCGCGCAATTCGCAAGCAGTTCCGCTGATCCATAGGGCCATGCGTGCGCGCATCGCATAGGGGCAACGGCGAAAGCTGTAGAGGATGGGGAGGTCTGTCACCCCTCGTCCTGTTCAGGATTAAGGCCCTTGGGGAAATTGGCCTCCCATGATGCGTCGCTCAGCTCGAGATCGGGCTTAGACGCGCTGTCGACCGTGGCCCCGATGTGCGCCTCGCCGCGCTCTTTTGCGAGCTTTTGTTGCTTTTGCCGCTCTACGTAACGCGCGCGCTGTTCGTCATTGCGCTGGTCAATGCAATGTGGGCAGCTGACGCCTTCATTATAGGCCGGTGATGCCAGATCGTCTTCGCTCAGCGGAAAACGGCAGGCAAAACATTGGGCATAGCTGCCTTGTTCCAGACCATGTTTGACCGCCACTCGTTGATCGAAAACGAAGCATTCGCCCTGCCACTTGCTTTCATCGGCCGGCACCGTCTCGAGATATTTGAGGATGCCACCTTTGAGGTGATAAACCTCCTCGACGCCTTCCTTGCGCAGGAAACTGGTCGATTTCTCGCAGCGAATGCCGCCGGTGCAATACATCGCGACCTTCTTCTTTCCCTCTAGCAGGTCATCGCGATTGTCGCGAAACCATGCTGGAAAATCGCGGAAACTGGCGGTTTTTGGGTCCACAGCGCCTTCAAACTTGCCGATCGCAACCTCGTAATCATTGCGCGTGTCGATCACGATTGTATCGGGATCTTCGATCAGCGCATTCCAGTCCTGCGGAGCGACATAGCGTCCAACGCTGGCCCGCGGATCAATGTCTGGCTCACCCATGGTCACGATTTCTCGCTTTAACCGCACCTTCATCCGATTGAACGGCATGGAGGGCGCGGTGGAGAATTTCACTTCCAGATCAGCGCAGCCGGGCAGGGCGCGAATATAGCTGAGGACGTCAGCGATGCCCTTTGTATCGCCGGCAATGGTGCCATTGATGCCTTCGCTGGCCAGCAGTATGGTGCCGCGAATGCCGGCCGCATCGCACGCCGCTTGCAGCGGAGCTTGCAGGGCAGCTGTGTCGTCAAAGCGCGTGAAATGGTATAGCGCCGCAACTTGGACAGGCGTTGTATCGTCCATCAATCGAGCTTCATCACCCAGCCATGGGTGTCCTGGGTCGCGCCGTTTTGAATGCCGACAAGGCGCTCGCGGATCTTGCTGGTGATTTGCCCCGGACCGCCCGAACCGATGGTGAATTCCATGTCCTTGCCCGTGACCTTGCCAACCGGGGTCACAACGGCGGCGGTGCCGCAGGCCATTGTTTCTAGCAGATGGCCAGAATTGGCGTCATCGCGCCACTGGTCGATCGAATACAGCTCCTCGCTGACTTCCAGACCTTCCTCGCGCAGCATCGTAATCAGGCTGTCACGTGTGATGCCGGGCAGGATAGTGCCGGTCAGTGGGGGAGTGATCACGCGCCCATCGTCAAACACGAAGAACAAATTCATGCCGCCCAGTTCTTCAATCCACTTCTTCTCCACCGCGTCCAGGAACAGCACTTGGTCGTGGCCACGATCAAAGGCTTCGCGGGTTGGGACCAGACTGGCTGCGTAATTGCCGCCGGTCTTGGCCGCACCTGTGCCCCCGGGGGCAGCACGCGTATATTCTGACAGCCAGATGCTGACAGCCGGTGCGCCGGATTTGAAATAGTTTCCGGCCGGGCTGGCGATCACAATATGTTTGTATTGCTTGGCCGGACGAACACCCAAGAATGCTTCGGTCGCGATCATAAAGGGACGCAGATACAGCGCGCCGCCTTCAACGGTTGGCATCCAATCGCGGTCAACAGCCACCAACTGCCGGATCGATTCGAGGAACAGATCTTCGGGCAATTCGGGCATTGCCATCCGGCGCGCGCTGGCGTTGTAACGTCGCGCATTGGCCAGTGGCCGGAACAGGGCAAGGCCGCCGTCTGCTTGCTTGTATGCCTTCATCCCTTCGAAAATTTCCTGAGCATAGTGCAGCACACTCGCCGCTGGATCGAGCATCAATGGCTCGCGCGGGCCGATGCTGGCCGCATGCCAGCCGCCTTTCGCCTCGTCATATTCCACCACGCTCATGTGATCGGAAAAGGACATGCCAAAGCCTGGGTCGGCCAGTATCTCAGCGCGTTGCGACGCGTCCATCGGGGACGGGTGAGGGATGTGCGTAAATTCCATGCAGAGCCAGATAGTGCGGTGCGCACATTGGGGCAAGCAGGAGTGTGCTGGAATGCTGAACTCGACGCCACAGGCGTCGCAGGGCGACCGCCCGCCCGCAGGTCCGTTAGGACCGAGGATTTCGCACGATGGAGATCGTGCGGAGAACAAAGAAGCAAATGAGAAGGGCAGCTTCTCAATTAAGAGAAACTGCCCTTCGCATGGTCAGCGGCCGGAAGTGCCGCTCACGAAGCCTTACTCGGCAAGGATAATGTTACCGAATATGCTCCGTAGGGATCTTCACCGACCTCGCTACTGAACCATGAGACATCGGATCACCTCCTTTCGCGCTTTTAAGCCAAGACCCAGCCGTATCATCGGGGGGCCGAGTACCGCGTTCGCCGCTGAACTCAATTACTCTTGTCATGCGAAAAGAGTTTGAAAACAAGCCTTGTAAAATAGTTTTCCCACGTCAGAATAGCGCGCTCGGGCTCGTGGCGTAGGTTGATCGTTTTTGGGCCCTTTTTTGTGCCCTGATCCAGCGGCTCACCGCTTAACGGCAATCCTCGATCACCCGGCTAACCTCACCCCATACGGGCAGAACGAGTGTTTCCAAGCCTTCGGTCTCAACCGCAAAATGGCCATTGCTGTAAGCGATGGCGTCCAGCAGTGGATCATTGGGCGACAGCACAATTGCGGCGAATTCCGTCATCGGAACAGGTTCAGCTGTTAGCACGCGGTCACGCGTTTCGGTGCGAATTCGGAAAATCAGGCTGGTGCCTGTTTGCGATCCGCGCGCCAGCCAAACCTGACCAGCCATGCGGTCGCAGCGCAACATGAATGTGCGATCAGCCGGATTGGCTCGATCCCCGAAATAGGCAAATGTTTCAGCTGGCTCCGAGATATAGGTCCATGCGCCCGAGGTGGGGGATTTTGCGCTGGAATCCTCTGCTTGAGCACCGATGGCGGCCGCGGGTTCGTCGCCTTGCGGATCGGATTGTTGGGCGCAGGCTACGCTCGCTCCCAGTGCAAATGTCGCTGCCAAAGCTGTGCTCAATTGGAAATAGATTGGTTTCATAGCCTTACAATGCGCGCTATCGCAGATTGGTCAATGGATATTGGGGAATATGGGTAAAAAGCGCCGCCTTGATCAAATGTTGGTGGATCGCGGACTGGTGGAAAGCCGGACGCGGGCGCAGGCCTTGGTAATGGCCGGACTGGTGTTCAGTGGTGAGCGCAAAATGGAAAAATCGGGGCAACAGCTGGCCGAAGATGCTCCGTTGGAGGTTCGCGGGCGCGATCATCCCTGGGTCAGTCGGGGTGGGATCAAGCTGGCGCATGCGATCGACCACTTTGACCTTGATCCAGCAGGCGCGGTGGCGATGGATATCGGCAGTTCAACCGGCGGCTTTACCGATGTGCTTTTACAAAAGGGTGCAGAACATGTCTTTGCCGTGGACAGTGGGACCAATCAATTGGCGTGGAAGCTGCGCCAGGATGATCGGATCACTGTGCTGGAGCAGACAAGCGCGCGCATTCTTACGTCTGAACAGATCGACCGTCCCTGCAATTGGGTGGTGTGCGATGCCAGCTTTATCGGGCTGGCCAAGGTGTTGGAGCGTCCCTTGGAATTGGCCGCGCCGCAATGCCGCTTGGTGGCGCTGATCAAGCCTCAGTTCGAGGTAAGCCGCGAAGAAGTGGGCAAGGGCGGCGTGGTGCGCGATCCAGCACTGCACAGCCGTGTTTGCAACGAAGTGCGGCAATGGCTTGAGGGGGCTGGCTGGACGATCGATGGTCTGGTCGAAAGCCCGATCACCGGGCCAGAAGGCAATGTGGAATTTCTGATCAATGCCCGGCGGGGCTAGTCAATCAAAGATCTATTTATCCCAAGTCGAGCGCGCTGATTTTTTCATCCAGATCAATCGGAATGCTGGCCAGAACATCCATTCCTGACGCCTTCTCATAGGCCTTGTCTGGGCCATGTTCCTCTACCAATTTGGCTTGGGCTGCATCGCGTTGGCGCAGCAAATCCGCAATCTCGTCCCGATACAAAGCCACCATTGCGGTGACGAAACGGTTGACCAGATCGTCTTCCTTGGTGTCGTCCACATTATAGAGATCGAGATGCGCGATCATATCCTCAGCGGAATATAAGAATTCATTGGTGACAAAGCGATTGGTCGCAAACCAGGCGCGCGGAATACCGCTGGTTGCAATCGATAATGCAATGATGTGGGTGACATGAGCCTTGGCGTCCTCGCCCTGCGGCGGCATCACCTTTATCTCGGCGTTTTCAGCCATTTGTGTGCGGTGCAGGAATAGATGGAAATGGCCGTGCTCATCAGGGTCGCGATCACCAGCGGCATGGACATGATAATACCAGCGCGCTTTGGTTGAGGCGCTTCTTGCGTCTTTGACCGGATAGTGTTTCCAAAACTCTGCGCCAGTTTCTGGCACAACGCGCACCATCAGCGGACGCTGTTCTTGCGCCATTTGCGTGATCGTCTCGATAACGGTGTGGGCGGCCTCGATGAGTGTCATGATTGTCTAGTTAAGAAACAAAGAGGCCGACAGCAACCGGAGTTGCCATCGGCCTACATTGTTACGCTTGGCGCGACTTATTCAGCAGCGGCACAGCATGCAGCGGCGTCACAGCCTTCAGCTGCACAGCATGCAGCAGCATCACAGCCTTCAGCTGCATCGCAGCCTTCAGCGGCACAGCAAGCTGCATCGTCAGCAGCTTCGCATACAGCTTCGGTTGTTTCTTCAGCAGGCGCATCAGCAGCTTCAGGTGCACATGCAGCCGTTGCTACAGCCAGACCGCCAGCAACTGCGAGCATCGAAGCAAAGTTGGTTTTCTTCATTATAAAATCCCCTACCGGTTTCAGGCGCCCCATTTCGACCACTTTGCCACCGCGCGCCCTGACGACAACAATATGGGGACCTTCGAAATTGGTCCAAAACGCTGCTTCTTGAACATCCCAATCCGGTAAAAATGGGACGCTCGAATACAACGCAAGTCGAGGGGGATAACGGCAGTTTTCGAAATCGGCAAAGCCTATTGTTGAAAAAGTGGCATAAATATGGCTGCAACAAGGCGAAAAAAGGACGGATTATTGCGCTGCACCATCCCGGCACGCTAACTTTGGTGCGCATTGCACTGGCGCCACAGCCGCGCCATGACGTCATTACAGCGAATCACCTGATTCTTTGAGCTCTGGGAGACACAATGAACGTTATCGCTTCGCGCGGACAATTGCGTGCCAGCCTGTTTAGGTGGGCGCTGTTTACGGTGCCTGCAATTATGTTGTTGGGTTTTCTGGGTGGCCAGTTTGGCAGTCCCAACACGCAATGGTTTCGCGATCTGGTTAAGCCAGAGATATTTCCGCCGCCGGCTGCCTTCGGCATTGTGTGGACCATACTTTACGCGATGATCGGATTTTCGGTTGCGCTTGTATGCAGCGCTTGGGGTGCGCGCGGACGCGGCGTGGCGATTGGCATCTTTCTGGTGCATTTGCCGCTCAATCTGGCGTGGAGCTATGTCTTTTTCGGCACGCGCAATATTGAAAACGGGTTGATCGTGATCAGCCTGGTGGTGGTCACACTGATTGCGGTCATCATCGCCTTTTGGCGCGTGCGCAGAGCCGCCGGCCTGTTGTTGCTGCCCTATTTGGCGTGGGTGATGTTCGCGACAGTGCTCAATTATGAATTTTTGCAGGCTAATCCGGACGGTGGCCATGGCAATAGTGCGTCCGCGACACAGCGCATCGCGATTTAGCTCTTTTGCACTAAGCGTTGGGGGTCAAATTTGTCCCAGCTCCACCCCTTTACAAAGGCCGATTGGAGGGCCATTTGAGCGCTATGCAAAGTGAAAACCCGATCATCTCCGACTTCGTCAAAATGGCCAACAGCGCGGCCGGTACATTTGCCGGCATGACCCGCGAAGCCCGCGAATCTGCGCGTGAACGCATGAAAGAAGCGCTGGGCGGCATGGATTTTGTCAGCCGCGAAGAATTTGACACGGTCAAGATGATGGCGACGAAAGCGCGCGAGGAAAACGCCGCTCTCGAAACGCGTATCGCTGCGCTGGAAGCCAAGCTCTCGGGCGAGTAATCGGTTCGGCGCAATGCAATTGCGCTCATCCTCTATTTTATTGGCATCACGCCAGCACGGTGAAACCGGTGCGATCGCGCGGTTTTTGACCCGTGACCACGGCCTGGTCGCCGGATATGTGGCTGGTGCCAGAGGGCGCCAATTGCGGCCTGTAATGATCCCGGGAAACTTCGTCGCAATTGATCTGCGCGCCAGATCGGACAACCAGCTGCCCTTTGCAAAGATAGAATTGCTGGAAAGCCGGGGGCCGTGGTTGTCGGAGCCTTTGCCAGCCGCCGCAATCAGCTGGGTTTGCGCCATGACGGCCTCTGCCTTGCCAGAACGCTATCCCTATCCTCACTTGCACGACGCACTGGCTGCGTTGCTCAGCGCTATTTGTCAGGCGCCTTCAGCCCGGGGCTGGCTGCCCGCCTTGGTGACTTATGAAACGATGCTGTTGCGAGAGCAGGGCTATGGCGGAGAGCGGCCCGTTCAATCGGCAGATCTGGGCGGGGTCTTGGCCCAATTCGATCGATTGGAGCGACCTTTGTTGCGCTATCTGCTTGCCGATAACCGCGGCGATGTTATGGCCGCGCGAAGTTTGTTGAGAGAACGCTTGGCACGCATGGTGGGCGACATATCGGGGTAAGAATTGGGCATGAAAATTGCGGTTTTGGCAGGTGACGGGATTGGACCTGAAGTAACGCAGGAAGCCTTGCGTGTGCTCGATGCTTTGAAATTGCCCGATGTTGCCTTGACCCATGCCGATGTTGGCGCGACCGCTTATCGCTCGCAGGGCCACCCACTACCGCAGGAAACGCTGGAGGCAGCGCGCGAAGCCGACGCGGTGCTGTTTGGCGCGGTCGGTGATCCGGCGTGCGATAATATCGAGCGTCACTTGCGACCCGAGCAAGCCATCCTGGGATTGCGGTCTGAACTGGAATTGTTTGCCAATTTGCGTCCGGCACAGGGCTATGCCGGGCTTGAGGATATGTCTGCTCTGCGCCCAGAGATCGCCAGCGCGATTGATCTGGTGATCGTGCGTGAGCTGAACGGTGATGTGTATTTCGGCAAGAAGCAGCGCGATATTCTGGAGGATGGCCGCCGAGAGGGCTGGGACCGCATGTCCTACGCCGAGGACGAGGTCCTGCGCATTGCGCATGTGGCCTTCCGTACCGCGAAAACCCGCAACAACCGCGTCACCAGCGTGGACAAGGCCAATGTGTTGGAGACCAGCCGCCTGTGGCGTGAAGTGGTTGATGAAGTGGCCGCCGAATACCCCGAGGTGACGTTGGATCACATGTATGTGGACAATGCGGCCATGCAATTGGTGAAAGCGCCGGGCTCTTTCGACGTTGTGCTGACGGGCAATCTGTTCGGCGATATCCTGTCAGATCTGGCCAGCATGTGCGTTGGGTCGATCGGTCTGTTGGCCAGCTCGTCGATGGGCGCGCGACAAACCGATTTCGGCACGTTCGGACTTTATGAACCGATCCATGGTAGTGCGCCCGATATTGCCGGGCAGGGCAAAGCCAACCCGATGGCCATGATCTTGTCCCTGGCAATGATGCTGCGTCACAGCTTTGGCCGAGACAACGAGGCAGCAGCAATTGAAGCGGCCGTGGCCAAAGCCTTGGCAGATGGCATTCACGGGGGTGACTTGGGGGGCGATTATGGATGCGAAGCAATCGGAAACGCCGTTGTCGAACGGCTCTGAGCACCACGCCGTATCTGCAAGAGATGCTGGCTTAGAGCTGGCGATAATTCTGCCCACTTTGAACGAGCGGGGCAATTTGGCGCCTTTGCTTGACCGGATAGAGGATGCGCTTGGCCCGATTGGCTGGGAAGTGCTGATTGTTGATGATAATTCATCCGACGGTACTGCTGATGAGGCCCGCCGCTTGGCCTTGTCTGATGGCCGGGTCCGGGTCATCCAGCGGATCGGCCGCCGGGGCCTGGCCAGCGCCGCGATTGAAGGCTTTTGTGCCACGGCGGCGCCCTATTGCGCAGTGATGGATGCCGATCATCAGCATGACCCCCTGTTGCTGCCAAAGATGTTGGAAAGCCTGCGAGCCAATGCCACCGATGTTGCGGTGGCCTCGCGCTTTATTGAAGGGGCCAGCACGGCCGAATGGGCCGCGCCCGAGCGGGAGAAATTGTCCGGGGCTGCCAATGCCTTGGCGCGCAAACTTACCGGCGTAGAATTGACCGATCCGATGAGCGGATACTTCATGTTGTCCAGCGATCTGGCGCGTTCATTGGTGCCACGCTTGTCCGGTATCGGCTTCAAAATTTTGCTCGATCTGCTCGCCACATCGGATGCCACGTTGCGGGTGAAGGAGTTTCCGCTCAATTTCTCGGCCCGGCGAGAGGGCGAAAGCAAGTTGGATCGTGCAGTGGCGTTCGATTTTCTCGCTGGTCTTTACGACAAGACATTTGGCCGCCTGATCCCGACCCGCTTTGCGCTGTTTGGAACGGTGGGTGCAATTGGTGTGGTGGTGCACTTCGCGGTGCTATCTGCCATTCTGTTTGGCTTGGGTGAGGCGTTCACTCTGGCCCAAGCCATTGCTACGGTTTCTGCAATGAGCTTCAACTTCTGGCTCAACAATTGGCTGACCTATCGCGATGCCCGATTGAAGGGCGCAAAAGCAGTGCTGACTGGCTGGATCGGCTTTTGCCTGACCTGTTCGGTAGGGGCATTTGCCAATGTGGCGGTTGCAACATTGTTGGAATCGCGCGGCGTTATCTGGGTGCTGGCTGCATTGGCTGGAATCTTGGTCGGCTCGGTATGGAATTATGCCTTATCCAGCCGCTTTGTATGGGGCCGCTTTTAAGGTTCAACGCCAGCTATCGAGCCACGTCCACGTCAGGAACGCATTCGGCCCGTCCAAAGGAGCAGCGGACAATATCGGATAGAACCAGGCGAACAGAGCGCAGCTGGCCACTATTACACCACCGGCCCACAGGCGCTGGCCTCTGTTCCACAGGGCATCCAGCGCCAGCGTCAATGCTCCAAGCAGGAAGATGCTCGGCAAGAGATAGTGATAATAGAATTGAACCGATTTGTCGGCGAAGACCCACAGGCTCAGGCTGACCACATAGCCGATAACCATGGCCAATCGTGCCCAGTTACGTTGGGCCACGCCAGTAATCAGGCACCAAAGCAACGCGGGCAAGCCCAACAGCATGGTCAGCGGATTGCCGATCAGCATGATGCCGCGTTGTGCCCCGTCAACATGCTCGTAAAGATACCAAATGGCGCGCAAATTGAACACCCAATCGGGCCAGTTGGATTGATAGGGATGAGGTTTGAGGACCTGCGTCTGGAGCTCAAACATCGTTTGATGAAGGGCAATTAAACCACCGTCCAAAAACGGATTTTCGCGCAATCCTGCCGCTGGCGCAAAGGTCATCGCATAAACAATCAGAGGAACTGCCCCCAGCCACAATGTCGCCTCCAGCAAGGATATGCCTGGGATAGGCAGCCCGCGCTGACTGGCCAAAGGTCTGCGCCGTCCGGCCGCAACTCTCGCTAGCAAGAAGGCAAGCCCTGGCAGCATCGCGAGGGGTGCTGCGTTCCATTTCGATGCCATCGCAAGGCCCAAAGCTATGCCGGTTGCCATCAGCCGGATCCGCGCCTTCTCTGGCTGCCAGATCGCTGCCGAAAATTGCCACGCGGCCACGGCCAAGAACGCAATTGCAAATATATCGAGCATGGCAATGCGCGCATGGATAAACAGCACAAATCCGCTCGCCAGCAACAGGCCGAAAGCGACGCTGGCAAAGCGTGATTGGGTGGCAAACCACATGGCCCGCATCGATGCGAACAGTGCCACTATACCGGCCGCCAAGGGCAGCGCCCGCCAACCGGTTGGATTATCTCCGAACACGGCGATAGCCAGCGCGATCAATTGCTTGCCCAAAGGCGGGTGTTCCTGATTGAGGAATTGGCCTTGGCCCAACCATTCGCGCGCTGCGGGCAGGTAATGCACCTCGTCAAAGTAAGGCGCAGTTGGCAGTTGGAAACGGATCATCGCCAGAATTGTGAACGCCGCTGCACAAGCGAGAGAAAGACCGAGCGGGTCGCGCAGCTGAGCGGATTTCTGTCGCATGCCCAAAAGGTTAATCCAGCTTAGGGGTGTCGGCAAGGCGCAAGATGGATTTGTCGCTTGCGTACAATCAGCCAATTTTGCTAAACCGCTCGGCGCATCCTAGGCTCGATTCATCTCGATTGGACAAGTACGTACTATCTTTTGTAACGTAGTCTGGCTTGGGTGAATCGAGAAGGAAGTTATTTCTTCTAGGGACGCGAAAGGACTATTATGACACTTAAGAAGCTTACGTTGGCTGCATCTGCTGCAGCTCTGGCTTTGGCTCCTGTAGGGGTCCAGGCCGCTAACGCTGATCGCACTTCTGCTCCAGTTTCTGCTGAGCAGGAAATGGGCGGTGGTTCTAGCACTCTGCTGGCTGCTGTTGCGGTTATCGTTTTGGGTGCTTTCATCTTCTTCGCAGTTGATGATGACAACCCAGCAAGCGTGTAATTTTACGCGTAAACCTGAATAGAAAAGCGGGGCCTTCGGGTCCCGTTTTTTTTGGCCTTTTGCAACGGCTGTAAATTCCAAGCTGCTGCTATGTCCGAGGCCAAACCTCAGCCTGCGCGGCGCTCCAACCAGAACAGACGGCTCACCATCGCGAGCAGACCAATGCTAGCGGTCGCGGCCACGAAAAATGTCCATAGCGGAAGATTCATTCCGACCTTACGTGCCCTTGGCGCCACGAAGAACAGCGCAACAACCACACAGATCAGCAGATCCCACCAGACCTGAACGCCCCACATATTGGTGGTGTGGTTTGTCCAAACCAGCGAAACGCCCTCGGTCATGATCGTGCCAATCGTATAGGCGGCAAAACCAGCAGACAGGGCGGCTGCCAATATAGGACTTTCGACTGGGTCTTTGTTGGTCAGGATGTAAATGGCACCGGCCAGGGCGGCAGCCAATCCTGCGAGGGCGAGAATTTCATAAACAGACATGATCGACTCCAATATTGTAGCGACTGCTACAGTTGTAGCGAATTGTAGCGCTTGCTACAAGCCCCGCATGGCCAAATCTGAAACCGCTCGGCAAAAGCTGCTTCCGCTATTGGCGACGCATATTCTCGAAAATGGAATGCGTGCGGCCAGCCTGCGTCCCCTGGCTAAGGCTGCGGGTACGAGTGACCGGATGTTGATCTATCATTTCGGCAATAAGCAGCAGCTGATCAGCGATATTCTGGCTCATATCGCAGACAGTTACTCGCGCCAATTGGATGCCTCGTTCGGGGCCGATCAGGTTGCTAGCCGCGAGCAAGCAATTGCGCGGGTTCTAGACTTCACCAACAGCGAAGAAATGCGCCCGTTTCTTGCGCTTTGGTGGGAAATCGTGGCCGGGGCTGCGCGAGATATTCCTGGCTATAAGGAGAATGCGCAATCGATAATGGTGAGCTTGTTGGCTTGGTTCGAGGAGCAAATGCCCGAAGGCGACCCTGATCCCGCTGGCGGGGCTCGCACATTGCTAACCATAATCGAAGGCGCAGAGATGTTCAAAGCGATTGGACTGCCCGACATTCCAAACCGGGGCATCGAGGCAGCGCGCCCGCTTTGAACAAGCCGCTTGGCTCAGGTCAGTTTAATCGTCTTGCCGCATCCCGGTTGGCAGCCTAAACCCTCGACGCGATGAAGAAGACAACTGGCATGGATAGAGCGGTGACCCGCAAATGGCGCCCCGCAACGCAGGCGGTGCGCGGGGGCACCTGGCGCAGCGAGCATGGCGAAACCAGCGAGGCGCTGTTCCTGACATCGGGTTATACTTATGACGATGCCCAGACGGTTGCAGACCGGTTTGCGGGTGACGCCGACGGCATGACCTATTCCCGGCTGCAAAATCCCACGGTTGCGATGCTGGAAGAGCGGATTGCCCTGATGGAGGGCGCAGAGGCGTGCCGGGCACAGGCGAGCGGTATGGCGGCGATGACAGCGGCGCTGTTGTGCCAGCTTTCGGTAGGCGATCACGTGGTCGCAGCGCGGGCCGCTTTTGGATCGTGCCGCTGGCTGGTGGACAATCTGCTGCCGCGCTTTGGTATCGAGACAACGGTGATCGATAGCGCGGTTGATGCTGAATGGGATGCTGCGATCCGGCCCAACACGAAGGTCTTCTTTTTTGAAACTCCGGCTAATCCCACGCTGGATATTGTCGACCTGAAATACGTCTGCGATCTGGCCCGCGCGCATGGCATCACCACCGTCGTCGATAACGCCTTTGCTACGGCGGCATTGCAGCGGCCAATGGACTTTGGCGCCGATATTGTGGCCTATTCAGCAACCAAGCTGATGGATGGCCAGGGCCGCGTGTTGGCCGGCGCGATCTGTTCCAGCGAAGAGTTTATGGAAGAAACGCTGCTGCCGTTTCAGCGCAACACCGGACCAAATCTAGCACCCTTCAATGCTTGGGTGGTGTTGAAGGGATTGGAGACATTGTCTTTGCGGGCCCATCGCCAAAGCGAGAATGCCCTACAGATCGGTCAATATTTGGAGCCGCGCGTTGCGCGCATGCTGCATCCGGGCCTCGCCAGTCATCCACGCCATGCTTTGGCGGCGAGCCAGATGGATGCGTTCGGGCCAATTTTTGCGTTTGAGCTGGACGATCAGGCTCAGGCATTTGCCGTGCTGGATGCCCTGCAATTGATTGATATATCGAACAATATTGGCGATTCACGCTCGCTCATGTGCCATCCGGCCAGCACCACCCATGCCAATATGGGCGCAGAGGCAAGGGCTGAAATGGGCATTAATGATGGCTTGTTGCGGCTCAACGTCGGGCTAGAAGACCCGCAAGATTTGATCGAAGATTTAGACCAGGCTCTGCGCGCGGCCAATCTTTGAATACCGTTTCTCTAGGGAGAATGTGAGCATGTCTAAGCGTATCGAAGTGCTGTTCGATTTTGTCAGCCCCAACGCCTATATGATCTGGTGGCCTCTGCGCGATCTGGTCAAGCGGACAGGCGCAGAATTGGATATTTTTCCGGTGTTCTTGGCTGGCATGCATAAGCTTACAGGCAATGCGCCGCCGTTTATTCGCGATGGTGAGATCAAGGGCAAAAACGCTTATGCGATTCTAGAGATGCAGCGTTTTATCGACCGTCACAATCTCGACAAATATGCGATGAACCCCAAGTTCCCGTTTAACTCAGTGGTGCTGCAACGGATGTTGATTGCGGCCGATCAAGACGGTCGCGCGGTGCAATTTGTCGAGGCAATGTTGCCCGCGATCTGGGAAGATGGGTTGGATGTTGGCGATCCCGAGGCAATGGGAGCGGCGGTTGCGGCGGCCGGATTTGATGCTGGGGATCTGTTCGCTCGGGCACAATCCGACGAGGTCAAACAGGCGTTGTTCGCCAACACCGAACAGGCCGTGGAGCGCGGCGCATTTGGTATTCCTACCGTCTTTGTCGGACCCAAGGAAGGGCCAACAGAAATGTTCTTTGGCAAAGAACGGCTCGATCAAATTGAGAGCGAGTTGAGCTAAGTCTAGCTATATCCAGAGCATTTACAGCCGGTCGATATTTAACCAGCCGGGCTCACCCATCCACACTGCCTTCAATGCTGCTTCGGCTGCGCGAGCCTCTGGCGCATTGCCCAGCTTGCGCTCGGTCTTGGCCAACCCATACAGAGCCCAACCATTGTTGGGTGCTTTGAACAAAGCCTCACGGAAAGCGCCCAGTGCTTCACGATACCGTCCGGCGCGGTACAGCGATGCGCCCAGTGATTGGGCGACCGGATAATACCAATAGGGCGGTTCGTTATAGGGAATGGTCGCTTCTATCGCTTGCGCTTGCTTGTAATGCCCAACGGCAGAAGCGTAATCACCTTTGGCATGGGCTTGCCGGCCGTGTGCAACATGCAGAGCCAATTCGATAATGTCTGGAGCAGGAAATCCAGCATCGACCATGGCTACAACTTGCGGACCGGATTTGCTCTCCTCCATCGCCGCGATTGATGCAGCAAAACCAGCATCATTGCCATTGCGAGCATGGGCGACCGCCATCGCATAATGGCGCATTGCCTGAACATACTCCAACTCAGTGGGTTCGCTGTTCAGCGCCAAAACTGCCGCGGGAGACGCATATTGTGTCATTGCATAAGATGGTGCGGCATGGATCGCCTGAACCCACGGCAATTGCTTGGCGATCTCAACATTGAGAATGCGCTTAAGCCGCTCGGTTTCGTTGGCGACCCGATGCATATCCCCCACCATTTGCGCCGATGTGAGCAGGAAGTGGACGTTGTGTGGGTAATATCCGAACCGATACAGACCATCATCGCCCGCCACTGACAGATAGGCTTCATCGGCTCTGGCGGCCTTTACATTGGCTGTCATCGCGTCCTTGTAACGTCCAATCCGATAGTAAATATGGCCGGGCATGTGGACCAAATGGCCCAGAGCTTGCGGAGCGCTCGCGACCAACCTGTCGGCTGCAGCCTCGGCCTGAGTTGGATCGGGGCTGTTCTCCATCAAATGGATATAGAGATGAGATGCCTGAGGATGGCGCGGGTTGTTGGCCATAACCTTTTCGATCAAGCCGATTGCGGTGGCAATTTGCGGCCTGGCTTGCCTCGTTTCTGCATCCCAATAATCCCATGCGGTTGTGTTCATGGCCGATTCCGCAGCTAGCACGGCCACGTCATTGCTCGCTGGAAAACGCCTAGCCACATCGATCATCTTCTCGGAATAGATGCGTTCCAATTCGGCGCGATCGGCGGTCAAATCATCGGGAAACCGGGCCGCTTGCGCCGCGATCAGAGCCTTTTCGATTGGGCTGGAATTGGTGGACAGACGCTGCGCCTGCTTGATCGCAAAGATTGCCTGACGGTTTTGATCCTCGCTCATACCGGCATTGATGTTCAACCCATTGGCATAGGCCTCACCCCACCAGCACATGGCGCATTCGGGTTCAAAGCTGCGGGCCTTGCGGAAGGATCGAACGGCTGCCGCGTGATTGAAGCCATAGAGCAGCGTTACGCCCTGGTCGAAATAGCCGCGGGCTTCGCCGGTTAGATTGGTGACGCCGATGTCGGACGCCTCAATGCCGCCATACAGAGGGAAATTATCAGCTTGCGCGCCGAACATGAGCTTGGTTGAAAGTTGGGAGGCCAATTGCAGCCGCTGATCCAGCAAGGCGCCGCGGGCGTCGATACCGCGACAGGCCTTTCTGCCTGGCAGAGTCGGATCAAGCGCGGCGAGGCTCGCAGCGACAAATTCCGGCGACTCGGCGGTGTCCGAACTGCTGTCTATGACAGCCGGACTTAGCGTGATGGCAAGAATGCTAATGATTCTCAGCATGTTGAATTCCCCCTGATTTGTCCCAAGGCGACCCGACAACACGTTCTATTTCTTGTACTATAACTATAACATAGACGCCACGCTTGGCCCAAATTTGATGTTCGATTGGTCGCAAGAGCGGCGGGGATTTCCGACCAGAAGCCCTTGAAGGGGCCGCGTTTATCGTTACCTTGGTGACGCTATGAAAGAGCTGTTTCAACACGCTGCCATTACCGAAGGCATCACTGTGCGAGTCGCGGTGAACTTCTTGCCAGAACAATCCCAGCCAGAGGCAGGGAAGTGGTTCTGGGTTTATCATGTGCGGATTGAGAACCACAGCCATGAGGAAATCCGGCTGCGCACGCGGCACTGGCGAATCACCGATGGGCGCGGAATGGTGAACCATGTTGATGGTGAAGGGGTGGTGGGTGAACAACCTCTGCTCAAACCGGGTCACAGTCATGATTATGTCTCGGGTTGCCCGCTGACCACTCCGCATGGATCGATGGAAGGCTTCTACACCTTCCACAAGGAAGATGGCTCGCCGATGGAAGTGCGGATACCCTTCTTCCCACTGTCGGCCCCCGCCACTGCAGATTGATCCCGTCAGCCGAGGCGCGGCGCGTTTTTGCACCCGCTATCGCGTTGCTACTTGAGCGTTTTTGTTCCCGCTAACGCGTTGCTACTTGAGCGGGAGAGCTCTCCCGCCTAATGCAGCCCAGCAATGAAACGCACACATCTGCCTTTGAACGCCTTGCGCGTATATGATGCCGCCGCCCGGCATTTGTCCTTCACCCGTGCGGCAGACGAGCTGGCGGTGACACCCGCGGCAGTAGGCCAACAAATTCGGGCCTTGGAAGACCATCTGGGCGTGGTGCTGTTTCGCCGCACCAGCAAGGGCTTGGAACTGACCCCCGAAGGGATCGCCGGACTGGATCCGTTGCGCGAAGGCTTCCTGCGATTTGAGGAAAGCGTTCAAGCCATGCAGGCTGGGCAAGCGAGCGATCGCTATACGATTGCCGCGCCGCGCGAATTTTATGCGCAATGGCTGGCCACGCGATTAGCCGCATTTCAGGCCGAGAATTCGGGCGTGCGCTATCACTTCGTTGCTGATGAGAACGCTGATTTCACCGAATCCAATCTCGATTGCGCCATCCGTCTGGTCGATGGTCCTGGCGATCTGGAAGGGGCTAAATTGGCTCCAGCTTGCCGCGTGACCGTGGCCGCCAAGGGTGCGCCGGATCAATGGATCGGATGGGACAGCGCGACATTGCCCGAGGGCGTAGATCCCGCCATCATGGTGAGCAATCCGGGACAAGCACTGTCCAGCGCCATTGCCGGCATGGGCAAGACTGTCTTGCCGCAATTGTTGGTGCAAGAAGCGCTCGAGAATGGTCGGTTGGAGGCTCTGGATGGCCCTGACGATGCACGGCGGTCTTACTGGCTGGTTGCGCCGCGACCACAATGGCGCACGGCCAAGGTCAAAGCGCTGGTTGCGCATCTCACTACATAGACAACGCTCCGCCTGAGAAACGGTTTTTGGGTGGCCACCCGTGAGAGGGGGGCGACCACCCAAACTGCTGACCCAATGCTATGGGGGTGTGTTTTAGGGATTGGGACCGCAGTCGAACTAAGGCGCTTGGCCTAAGCGATAAGTGCGGGACCAAATTGGCTGATGGTAGCGCCCACCGCAAACAGTCCGAGCACGCTAATGCTGGTGCGTTCTGCAAACCGGCGAGTGATCACAATCGGTTTAGCCGCCTTGCGGAATTCCGATTTGTAATCGGGGTGCTCGGTACCCATCCAGCGATCCCAAAAGGTGAAGTAAAAACCGAAATTATAAGTTCCGGTCGAATGGTGCAGATCGTGATGGGTCGTGGTGCTGATCCAATCTGTCCATTTGCTGTCGACCCAACCTGCCGGGTGCAATTCAACCCCGGCATGCTGCATCACATTGCGTACGATCTGGATCCAGATGAAGAACAACACGGCCATGCCAGCATATGCGATGCCCAATAGGCTTGTCGCGAGCAGGAACAGGGGCACAAAGGCTGCCTCCAAAATCGCTTCCCAGACCGAGAAACTGTATGCGGTCCACGGGGTTGGCGTGCGTGATTTGTGATGATGCAGATGCATCGGGCGGAACAATTTGGGGTGATGCATCGCGCGGTGCAGCCAATAGAAATAGGCATCATGCACGATTATCATGGCGGCTGCCTGAGCGACCAACAACCATAGTGAGAATTGTTCCAACCGCAGTTCGATGATTCCGGCCTCGCGCAGCATCAGCGTGCTGAGCGTGGTCACTGCAAAAAAGAACACCGTTCTAAACGAGCTGAGCAATTCGCGTTGGTAATCTTTGCCGCTAGCCTTGCGGGTTTGGATCCGGCGATTGTCCGCCCAGCGTTTGAACACGAGCAGAAGGACAAACAGCACACCGGCTGCGGTTACATAGCGAAACAGGTCAAAATACATTCCGAACATCATATGCTCGATGATCTTGTCCCAGATGTTTGGTTCGCTTGGCAGTGTCATCGCGTTGCTCCTTGCTGCGTGATGCCACATCTATCGCCCACAGGTCCAACAAATGCTCCGCACAAACAAAAAATGTCGCTCAATTTCGCAAATGAACGGCCTTTTTCAGTTTTGACCATCCGGTTTGGCCAGAGCTTCACGGCGGTAATCGCTTGGAGTTGTTCCAGTTTCTGCACGAAAGGCGCGATTAAAGGTCGGCAGGGAATTATACCCCAAATCCATCGCAATCGTCAGCACAGGCAGGTCGACACTGTCTCTGTCAGACAGAATCTTACGTGCATGAGCAATACGGTGCTGGTTCAAGAAGGCCGAGAAATTGCGATGACCCATTCGCTGATTGATCAGAGCGCGCAGCCGATGTTCCGGCGTGCCCAGATGATCGGCCAAATTTGCGATGGTCAATCCGGCGGTCAGATAGTGCTGAGCGCCCATGGCTTCATCCAACTTCTCTTTCAGCACCTGCTCTGATGCTGACAATGGGTTGGCCGCTGCTTGCGCGGGCCTGCTGTCGGCAGTGTTGAACAATTCGGGGTCTGTCCTGAGCAAGGCAAGGCCCGAAAACAGGGTCAGAGCGAAGATCAGGACGGCATTGACCAATTGGACCGCGTCGTGGCGAATGGCGTCTCCCGAGATAATTTCGAACAGCAAGACCCCGCCAGATTGCAAAGCGACCAATATCGGGAACCATAATCGGATGAGTCTTCGCTTTTCAACCAAATCGTCTTCGCGGCCGATGATCGCTGTGCGCAATATGTCGAACACCAGCAGCAAACCGATGATGTGGACCAAATAAAATCCAACCGGCTGGCTCCACTGCTGGAAATTGCCGAAGTACCAGCATGCCAGCATAACCGCTGCGATGCTCCACAACATGGCTGGCAGGGGCTCTTTTTCAAACAATCTGCGCGCAAACAGCCAAATCCAAAACGGTACGAAGATGGAGAAAAGGTCCAACATACCAAACGGGGACCACATCTCTCTGAATGCATCGGACGAGTTGATCAGATAGGCCATTGCCCCCAGCAACAGGCCGACCAGTGCCACCTTTATGCCGCGGCTGGCTTGACCGGCGAGTAGAAGCAGGAGCAGCAGCAGGCTGGCTCCGATGGAGACTAATCGAACGACGGTGTCGGCTGTTTCAAGCATTACGGGGCCAGCATAAACAATGCGCCAGCGATCACCAGTGCTTGTGGGTCAGGAAACTGTAGAGAGTGTGACCCGGTCCGTGATCGGATCATAGGCAACGTCGATGCCGGCGCTGCGAAGCTCGTAGAAGGGAATGAAGCCAGTACTTTTGGCCAAGGCACTGGAAATGCGGCGCGGCAGAGCTTCTGTCCGATCACCCAATGCCCGGGCAACCGATGTGGTCGAGATCAAGATCTGGGCGCCGCTTTCAATGCGAATGGTCGCCTCGCCCGTGCTGACGCCATCCACGATCAATTGCTTCTCGACCGTCAAACTGCCGTCTGAGCTATCAATCTTTTCCGGTGCGGCTTCCAAACTGACCAAATCATAATCGATCGCTAGCACTTCGCCAGGTTTAAGATCGACCAGTGCCAATTGTTCAGGATCATTGGCTGGGTTGTCGCTATCTGCCTGGTCTTCCAAAGAGGGCAAGGGTGCAGAGGTCTGCTCAGCCTCGGCAAGTTGCGCCAATGTGGGCGAGGCACCTGCTTCATGCTCGCGGATCAGTTCTTCCAACTCCTCTGTCGGAAGCGGCTCTGCTTCAGGCAACGCCACACGCAACGGATATTGCGGAGTGACCATTTGGTCCGACGCCAGTCGCGGCATCAAATCAGCGGGAGGAGGGGGCCAAGCCAGCGTTGTGGCCCAAGCCAAAGTCAGAATTGCCAGCAAAGCGAGCTTGGGAAAACGCTCTTGCAAGTGTGCATAGCGGTCAAGCGTGACAGAGGGCTCATAGACCGTGGTCATGCGCGGAGTTTCCTCCGCGAATGTGGTCTATCCCATGGTGTCGAGCGCGTGGCCATGCATCAGCTCGAAATCGGCGCCAGCCAAGCCAGCAAGGCGCCGCCGGCAGCGATGGCTACGCCATAAGGGAATTTGGCTTTCAAGCTGTTGGCTATAGGTTTCTTTGACGGAATAAGTCGCCGACCAATCATCCAGGAGATGATCGCAAAGAAGCCCAAGATAGACACCCACAGCAGCAGATCGAGCCCGTCGGACAGAGTAAAGTATGCTGCCAGACCGGCATAGAATTTCGCATCACCGCCGCCAAAGATACCGCCGGCAAACAGAGCCGCGCCTATCACCAAGGCAGTCAGGGCATGCAGGGAATGCCACCCGATGGTGGAAAGCCAGCCCATGTCGGCAATACCGCCCAGCGCTACAGCATGGGCCAAGCCATAAACCAGCAGGAGAAGCGACAGCCAATTGGGCAGTCGGCGATCCTTAATATCGCTAAGTGCGCCAACCGCGAGCAGCAGGCTCAGCCCGGCAGGCCAAAGATATTCCCAAGGCATGAAATTCTACAGCCTATTCAGAGTTGTCGCGGCGCTTCAGCGCGATGCGAACTGGATATTGGCCAGCACGCGGAGACATTGCCCGGCTGCCTGTTGGCTTGGAAATCTTGACCCGCACAGGATAGCTATCGCGGGTTGATGTCGACTGAGGGCGCAGCAGGCTGATCCGGCCCGACCGAACAGCCCGGAAAGTGCGCTTTGGTGCCGCTTTCTCGGCTTCGTCGGTTTTGGCCGGGTTACGGACTACCACCTGTGGCAGGACGGGCATGTCTGTAACCGCCTGTTCGGTCGTCGTTGCGATGCGCAATTCGCCTGGAGCAGAACTGCGAGCAACCGCCACCGGAGCTTTTACCAGTGTGATCGCGCCGCGGCGTTCATCAGCCTGGGATTGGTCCAACATACCTTGCTGCTTCGCCGCAGCGGCCGCGCTGGCCAAGGTGGCTGCAGCTTCTTGCTCGCGCATAGCCAGTGCTCTGGAAGATGTACCCAAAGGCGAGTTGTAGAAGCGCGTAAGATTGGCTGCATAGCGTTCATTGCCAGCATCGAGATTCATTGCCATTTTGAAATAACGCTCTGCCAGATCAGCTCGGCCCAGCTTGGCATAGGCAACGCCGAGACCATTAAAGGCATCGGGGGCGGTGGCCTCGTTCATGGCTGCCATGCGGAATTGCGCGATCGCATTGGCAGGATAGCCTGCCTTCAGCGCAGCGCGGCCTTTTTCCAGCTCGTCGCTGCCAAAGATTGGCGCGCCGGCTTCTGCCCGCATCGTTTGGTCTTTGGGGCCAAATCCCAACTTATTGATGAAGCTTTGACAGCCCGACAGGGCAATCGATGCAGTGACAATAGTCGCAATCTTGATCGCTTTATTCATTGGATTGGTTCCCCCACCATTGCTGGTACAACTTGCCGGATCGTCAAGACGGCTGCTGGCAAGATCAGCACTCCGATCATGGTTGGCAGCATGAATACCACCAGCGGAATTGAAAGCAGCACCGGAAGACGGTGTGCTTTTTCTTCAGCACGCAAACGGCGTGCCTCTCGCATTTCAGCGGAATAGACGCGCAGCGTGGTTGCCAGGCTGGTGCCCAATTTGTCCGACTGAATGAGAAGGGTAGAGAAGGAGCGAATTTCGTCAACGGACGATTCGCTTCCCATGCGCCGAAGGGCGTCTTCGCGGCTCGCGCCAGCGCGCATCAACAAGGTCGTTTCGGTCAGCATTGCGGCGACACGCGGGTGCGTGGTCACCATCTCGCGGCCAACCCGGTCGAGCGTCGCTTCAAGGCCAAGACCAGCTTCGACGCAGACCAGCATCAGATCAAGGCAGTCCGGGAAACCATTAATGATTTCTGTCCGGCGACGATCCGCCTTGGCCCTAATAAACAGGTTTGGAACATAAAGGCCTAGAACCGCGAGCAAGGCGCAGGTCAGATACAATTGGCCAAGGCCCGGAGGCTCCGCCTGGAAATAGGCGTTAAGCAGGAACAGGCCCGGCAACACAAACACCAGCATCAAGCGGACGAGCGTATAAACGCGCGGCGCCGAGGGCGATTCATAGCCTGCCGCTTTCAGTTGTTGCTCCAGCTTGCTGTCATTACTGTCGCCCAAGCTAAGGCCAGCGTCTTCGATCCGCTTGACCATCTTGGCCCATGCACCATCCGTGCGTTGACGCGTCAAAGTCTCGCTGGTGGCGGAATCGGTGTCACCGCTCAAGGTCGCCAGATCGCGTGACAACCGCATTCTGCGCGACGTGACGGCGCTGATGCTAAAGACAACCAGAGCAACCAAGCCAAAAATTGCGACTAGGATCAGCGCGCGAATGATCGGGTTTGTGGAGACGAGTTCAAGCATATCAGACCTTCAAATCCACCAAGCGGCGAATGATATAGACGCCCAGCGCATACATAATGACCAGACTGATCGCGCCGTAAATGAAGATCGGATCATCGGCGATCTCGAGATAATATTGCGGGGTCACCAGAAAGATCGAAACGAAAGCAAACACCGGAAGAACGGTCAGCATCCAACCGGTCATACGACCCTCAGAACTAAGCGCTTTCACCTTCATAAACATCTGGTGCCGGTCACGGATAACCTTGGAGATATTGTCCAGAATCTCGGCCAGATTACCACCCGTCTGGCTTTGCACAGACAGTGAAACCACGAACATCTTCATGTCCTCCAGTTCCCACCGATCTGCCATGTTCTCCAGCGCGCCAACCAAATCGGCGCCATATGAAACTTCATCGCTGATCAAGCCGAATTCCGATCCGATGGGATCTTCCATTTCCTTGGTCAGCAAATCAATCGCCGAGGCAATAGGATGGCCCGAACGCAAGGCACGGACAAAGATGTCCAGCGCGATAGGGAATTGATGTTCCATCTTCTTGCGTTGAGATTCTGCGATCTTGCTGATGACCAGAAGAGGAAGCACGATGGCCAGACAAATGCTGACCAGCCCAACGATGAACACTGTGCCAAAGCCCAGCCCAGTACCGAATGCGGCAACCGACAACAGTAGCACCAAGAATATGGAAACAAGGCCCAGGCCCATCGCCATGGTCAGCTGGCCAACCGTGAACTTTATCCGTGAAGCGAACACCATTTTCTCGAAGTCTTCTTCAAACCTGGCGAGGAATGCTGGCAAATGTCCGCCGTCACCGGGACGGTTCTTCATCAATTTGCCGATGACAGCTTCTCGGTCCTGGCCCGAGCTGATCAACCGCAAACGTTCGTTGACCGCACCTTGATACGTCCGGCTTTTGGCATAGCTTGTGGCGGAGGTCTGAATGAGCAGAAACACCGCGGCAAACACGGCCAGCAAGATGAATATCCGGACAATTTCTGCGGTCATTCTATCAGCCTATCTTAAGTTCTGGTCGGAACAGATTTGCGGGCAATTTGATGCCATGCGCTTCTGCATCGAGCAGGAATTTGGGACGAATGCCGGTGGCTTCGAAATGGCCGATAACCTTTTGGTTCTCGTCCACGCCTTCCTTCTTGAAGCGGAAGATTTCCTGCATTGTGATCGTGTCGCCTTCCATGCCGGTCAATTCGGACAGGCTGGTAACCTTGCGTCGACCATCGGACAGGCGAGACACCTGAAGCACAACGTTCAAAGCGGACGAAATCTGCGCCCGAGCAGCGCGCTGAGGCATATCGATGCCGCTCATCCCGATCATTTGTTCAACACGGCTGAGCGAGTCACGTGGGTTGTTGGCGTGAACCGTGGTCATTGATCCATCATGGCCGGTGTTCATAGCTTGAAGCATGTCAAACGCTTCGCCAGCACGAACCTCACCCACAATGATGCGATCTGGCCGCATACGCAGAGCGTTCTTGACCAGGTCGCGTTGGCTCACCTCGCCGCGTCCCTCAATATTGGGCGGACGTGTTTCCAGGCGAGCGACGTGTACCTGCTGCAATTGTAGCTCGGCGGAATCTTCAATCGTTACGATCCGCTCCTGCTCGTCAATAAAGGAAGACAGAGCGTTTAGCATCGTCGTTTTGCCCGAGCCGGTACCGCCTGAAATCAGCACGTTGCGGCGTGATTTCACGATGGCCTGCAGGACTTCTGCCATTGCCTCAGGCATGGATTCCAGATCGATCAATTTCTGGATGCTGATCGGAACCTTGGCAAATTTACGAATGGAAAGCAGAGAACCGTCCAAGGCAAGAGGCGAAACAATGGCGTTAACACGAGAACCGTCCGCGAGGCGTGCATCCACAAAGGGAGAGCTCTCGTCGATCCGGCGTCCCACGGCGCTGACAATCTTCTGAATGATCCGCATCAAATGCTTTTCATCCTGGAAGCGGGTAGGGACGCGTTGCAGCAAACCTTGCTTTTCAACGAACACAACATTGGCACCATTCACCAGAATGTCCGTGATCGATTCATCTTTCAGAAGCGGTTCGAGCGGGCCAAGGCCCAACAACTCGTCCATCACTTCATCGAGCAGGTTCGCGCGTTCTTCGCGGTTCAGTGGTTGGTCAAAGGTGACCAGCAATTCCGGAATGACGCCGGAGATTTCAGATTTGATCTGCTCTTCCGGCAATTTGTCCAGCATCGACAGATTCATCTTGTCGAGCAGTGACTGGTGGATTGCCATCCGGATTTGCAGCAGGCTTTCTTCCCGTTCGGAATTGGCCGGGTGCAAGTCCACTACCTCTGCAGTGTCAGGCGACGTTGTTTGAATTTCCGCATTTTCCAGCGGCTCTTCATTTTCGTCCAATTCGGGGCGCTTGATCTTCCACATGCTATTCTACCTCGTCCAAACGGTCTGCAAGCAGATCCGCCAAATGTTTGATCTCTTTCGAGAACTTGGATCGTTTTTGAATTGCATCGACAAGCTCGCCCTGGTCTTGAGCGGTTCGAAGCAGGTTTGAGTCCTCGCAGACCAAGGCCAGCACAGGATGTTTGAGAGCCGTCTCGGCATCATCGGCGCCAATATTTGCAAACAGGCGCTTTTCGACACGGTTGAGAACGACTTGAATCGACGAGCGGTCAATGCCCATCGAAGTCAGGAAATCCAGCTGGCGCTTTGCATGGCGCAAGCTGGGAATGGTGAGGGTGCCGACCATCAAGGTCAGATCGGCAGCAAATACAGTCGACAAGGACCAATTGGTGAAAGATGCAGGCAGATCCACGATCACCAGATCATAATGTTTGCGGGCAGTGGTCACCACTCGCATCAATTGGTCAAATTCGATCGATTCAATCGGGATGATATCAGACGGAGCGGCAATCACGTCGACCCGCTTGTTGCCTTCGCACACGACAGATTTCAGCAATTCGCCGTCCAGACGGCCCTCGGATTCGAGCAAGTCCGCCAGATTTCTGCGATGCCCGCAGCCCAGATAGGATGCGACATCACCCGACTGTACGTCCAGATCGATCACGCAAGCGCGATAGCCTTCGCCCATATCCGCCGCCATTTGTGATGCCAAATGAGTCGCAATGGTGGTCGAGCCTGCTCCGCCAATAGTTTTCAAAACAGCCATGAACGGCGCCAATCGCAACTCGGCCTCGTCTGCTGTTTTAAGCGTGGCCGCTGCATCAACAATTGCCGTGACCAATTCGTCCATGGCAAAGGGCAGGGCAACAATATCGGTCACTCCGCGACGCAGCAATTGGCGCGAGGTCGCAATATCCACGTTTGAAAGGCCGGCAATGACAGGTGTGTCAGGCGCTTCATTGCGCAATTGTTCAATGCGATCGAGCGAATTGCGCGAAGACGGATCAACTTCGATGACAACGATAGAGGCGCTCAAAATCTGACCCACGGGAAGTGGAGCATCAATCGGGCATTCCAATGCGGTGATCTGCTCGCCAATGGCATTCACGCCTTCCAGCATGCTTGCCTGCGCAACAATGTGCACACCTTGGGGTAATTCACCCGCGCTTGTCATCTGCGCCTCGTAAAGTTCTTCTACTCGTCCCATCATACATCTCAGTTCGAAATCAAACCGTCGGAATCTTCGGCGGTAATTGTATAGGCAAAATCCGGAAGTGTGGTGTTAACACCCAAAGGTGAAAGAACCACTGACTGGTGGATCATGTTGACCAAACGCACTGTAATCAGTGGGGAAATATCCGCACCATTGGGGTTTCCAGCGAAGCCAAGTCCTGATCCCCGGTATTCGACAACAATGTTACTGTCTTGAATCGCCGGTAAGATCTCCTTCATCCTCGTGCTCAACCGTGTGAAGGCTGCGCTGTCGAACGTCGTCCCAGGGCACGGACCAATCGTGCAAGTACAACTCGCACTGGTGCAGGTTAGCAGGCCCAGGGCGCCTGCGGGGATGCGTTCACCTTGAATGACTTGTACACCACCAACGATGACATTGGTGTAAGTGGTCGTCAAAATCTCTTCAGCCAGTGGATTGGTAACGGCTGCCCAACGAGCCCCAGTTTGTGTCGCCTTCTCGGCCTGATTGACGCGATAGGCGTACAATCCAACATCGATTGTACCCAGCACGAAAATCAGCAACAGCGGCACAACCAGTGCAAATTCTGCAGCCAGTCCGTCTTCGTCATGGGCAAATTGATTGATAAAGTTCTTCATCATCACAGCCCCATTACCGCGGCATTCTGCGTACCGTTCAGCACATAATTATCGTTGATGATGCCTAGGCCGTTGAACAAGGAATCATAACCGATCGTAGCCGAAACCTGCAGCACTGCTGCGGGTTCTGACGACGCATAGATGCCGTCGGATGCTTCAGCTGAAGACGGGCAGTCTACCGTAACCGTGAAGTTAACCTCTGTATTGTCCCATCCAGACCTGCGTTCGCTATTGCCAGTCAATGCACCGGTTAGGGAAAGTGTTCTCACATTGTCCTGAACGGCCTGAGACACTGTGCCACTACCACCACGGCAATTTACTTCATCAAAAGGTTGGCGTGCCCCGTAGCGAGCGCCGTCGCGCACGGCCTTGACCAGTTGCTGCTGCGAATAGAAATAATGCCCAGACTCCACCGCAGTAAAGAACAATAGCACGGCAAAAGGCGCGACAAGAGCCATCTCTGCAGCAGCTGCGCCTTTTTGGCAGTTCAAGAAGCGACGGATCGTCATCATTTCACCAAATAGGGCAAGTCATTGCGCACTAGGGCAGGCGCGTTGCCATTCCCTGTGATCTCGGTTGACCGCACGATTTCGACGTAGATTTCGTCTTGCTTAGAGTGCTTGCCGCCTTGCCCGCGCGGGATTGATGGCTGCACGAGGAACACATCGATAAACCGTCGGACCGGTACATCGGTAGAGTTGCCACTCACGCCGTGGCGATTACAATTGATGACAGCGACCGACATCAATCGACGCTCGAATGCGGCAGAGCCGGATCCATTGCTGGTCGCCGGGCCGCAGACGGCCGCATTGCGTGTGGTCAAATCGTTGCCTGATGCGCCAGCCGGCGTGTCAGCCAAAATTACAACGCCATCGACCGTGCTACCAGCATTGGCCTCTTCCCACTTATAGACTTCATAGCGGGTCAGCTGGGTAATTGGACGATCGGGCGTGCCATTGCCGTCTGAATCGGTCAGCGCGCCGTCCAACTCGCGCTCCCAATCAGCAGTACTCCAAGACGTACCAGCCAAACCATTTCCGGTGTCAACAGATCGCACATAATGCGTACGGAAATACGCGTCCCGATCCCAAACGCCGTCACCAAACGAATCTGTACGGCAATTGCCTGGGTCGCCATCTTGCACGGCGTGGCAAATGTCACGCGGGTGTCCCATCGAATCGATCGTGCCAGTGAAGGCAGCTGATGCCGTCCGAGGGTGATAGGCGTTGGTGGGCTCTTTCCAGCCGGTGTTATGCATGCCACAGGAATTTCCTGCCGCAGGCGTCGCATTAACCGACCGCATCGCGTCTTTGCGGACATTGAATGCTGGTGAACAAGTTCCGCCCGATACGCAGCTTTGTGAATCATAAATGTCAAACCGCGTATTCAAGGCGCGCGGTCCGCTGGCTACGTTGCCAGTTTGCGTATCAACATCAATGGGCTCGAGAGCATCAGACCCTGTAACCGACACACAATTGCCCGGAGGGCCGTTCCAGCCCAGGGCCTGTCGGACACCGACAGCTCCGTTCGGCCCGGAGTCGAGATAGCCATAATTCCCTGGTGACCAAGAGCTTCCGCCGCCGGGCTTAGCCAGCAAGCCCTGTCCAATGCGGTTAGTGAGATCAAGATCGGGTGGAGTTGCAGTTGATGTGTTTTCATCTGGATTACAGATCATCAGGGGAGGGACGCGGCACAGCGCCGAACCCAGTCCAGCTACTGCCGATGCATTAATTGATGGAGCAATGGCGCCAACAATGGGCGTAAGCGCATAATTGGCGGCCCGATCTTCTACCGTAACGCTGACAAAGCCTGCGTCACCGTCTCGTGTACCCACATCTGCGATGGTAAAGCTGTTGGTGCCAGCTTCTGCATCTCCCCGTGAGGCGTAAAATTTGATGGTTGCAACCGGCACGTCGATGGTCACTGTCGTACCATCGCTGGCCAAAACGGTTCGGTTTGTCAGGAACGCATTGCTACCACGAATAGCGTTGATAGCCCGTTGCATATCGCCGGTTTGGCCATCCAATTGGGTGGCCCCTGCCAATGCTGCCTGATCGGCTGCATTTTGCAATTCGGTGTCCATGCCGGCCACGCGAGCATAATCAAAGCCCAGGCCAGCCACAGCAATCAAAGGTATGAGAGCAAGCGCATAGGTGGCAGCAACAGCCCCCTGCTGGTTTTTCAAAAACCCCTTATACGATTTGCTTCTCAACATGGTTCATTTCCCAGTACTTTGGCGCCTAATTGCCGCCGGTGTTCAAGCCACCGCCGCCACTTCCGCCGCCGCCATTTGCGCTTTGCGTATTGACACGCTCAGGCTGCTTCACAGCATCGTTGCGATAGCGATCAATGGCTTGAGCAGCATGTTCGGCGCTGGTGGGCGGGATCGGATTGTCATATTGCGGGTCCGGATTGATAACCATCGCCGCAAATGTGGCGCGATTGGCTTCACCAAAGCCCGGATCCTGATAGCCGATGAACTCCTTGTCAGCGACTGATGTGCAGGCCGTGGCCGCACAGCTGAGGGCCAGGATAGACAGCGTCTTGCGCTTAATAGTCATAATCATTCTCCTCAGCCTTCGTCGCTGCTTCATCGCTGGACGTTGGAACCGAACCGTTCGGCGCCAATTCCTTAGGGCGGTACATTACGCCGTTTAGCAATACGTCAACTTGCGTAGGATCTTCCACCCGATCGGTAGGCAGGCGAACCTGTCCAGGTTTGATCGGTTGAACCAGTCGCGGTGTAACGATGATCAACAATTCGGTTTCACCCTTCTGGAAACTGGAAGAGCGGAACAATGAACCAATAATCGGGAGCGAACCCAACAATGGCACCTGATTAACCGTTGTTTCGAAATCCTGCTGGATCAGACCTGCAATGGCGAATGTTTCACCGTCACGCAGTTCGATCGTGGTGCTGGCCCGGCGCGTTTGCAGACCGGGAATGTTCAAGCCGCCAACTGTAATCGACGCCGTCGGGTCAATCGAGCTGACCTCAGGCTCAACCAGCAGGTTGATCGTATTGTCCGACAACACTGTCGGCGTGAAGCCCAAGCTTACACCAAACGGTTTGAATTCAACCGACAAAGCGTTCGAACCATTGGTAGTGCTGCCCTGTCCCGAGCCTGATTGGGCCACCGGAATGGGGAACTCACCGCCCGCTAGGAACGATGCCCGCTCGCCAGAAAGCGCAATCAAGGTTGGCTCAGCCAGTGTTTTGGCCAAACCCTTGGCTTCCAGAGTGCTCAGCACAGCTTCGATATCGAGCCCAGCCACATCACCAAAGAAGCGGCGGAAGATACCAAAGGAGCCGGTGACTGCATCGAGGCCCAATTCACCAATACCCGTAGTAGCGTTAGGGGTCAGGCTGGCCCCATTACCAATAGCACCACTAAAGCGGCCACCATTGGAACTAAAGAACGAGCTGACGCCCAAATCCTTGCCTACCTGCCGAGACACTTCGGCAAAGCGCACTTCCAAAAGGACTTGCTGACTTCCGCCCAGCGACATCAGATTGACGACATTGTCGCCTGCATAGGCGCGGGCCAATTGCATTGCGCGATCTGCGGCGCCAGCGCTGCTGACCGTACCGCTTAGAACAATCGACTCGTTCGAGATGCGCGCATCAATCTCTTCGTCAGGCATCAACGATGCCACTTGATCACGCAGACCAATAACATCGGGTCCAACGGCCACATCCATCACAGCAAGAACGCGATTGTTGCGATCGTATAATGTCAGGCTGGTGGTTCCCAACGCCTTGCCCAAGACATACACCGAGCGATCGGATATCGGGAAAATGTCCGCGATATCCTCATTGCCGATCATGGCGCGAGCGATGGGGCGATCTGCTGTGATCACCTGGCTTTTGTTGACAGGCACTTCAACTGCGCCTGCATGAATGGATGCTTCACCGTCCTGAGCTGCTGCTGGAACCACCGCAATCGGTGCAATTCCAAGAGCGAGAACCGCAGTAAGCGTTTTCAATCCGCTTCGCATGATATTACCGCCCCCCATTGCGTTTAACTTGATAGGTTGTCGGTTCGGTTCCCCGAATGATCGACATTGTCGGACCACTTGGCCGTCTTGGTGCAAGACCAGCCCCAGCGTTCGCTGCCGGTGCAGGCTGTGCGTTAGTATTCGTTTCAGGAATGAAATAGCCGCTTGCGCCTAGATCACTCTTTGTAATGACACGGGTCGAACCAACATCCTGATTTTCTACATTTCGCAGAACCAGGCTGAGTGCGCCGATCTGACGGGCCAGCGTCAGCTTTTGTGCACCAACCAGATCGGTCTGCACGGTCGCTGTTTGACCTACTTGAGGGTCGGTCGCATTTTCACTCGCCACTTGGTCGATCGCCAGCACCATTACGTTTTCGAGGACAACATTGGTCATCCGATCGTCGGCATCGGCACCGTCACCGGGAATTTGGCGCGTCAGCAAGACGTCTACGACGTCGCCGACACGGATAAAGCCCGCAACGCCGGTCACCTGGTTCACAGGGATCGAAACGGCGCGAAGCTCTTCAGGCAAGAGTGCCGAAAGGGTGGCTCTGCCACCTTCACCGCTAACCTTGCTGGAAAGAATGGGTTCGCCAATGGCGATTGGGCGCAACGCAACGCGGCCGCCCCGGGTAGCTTCCTCGATGGAAACAAAGGCACCTTGCGGTACCGAGCTGGCCGGCCAATTGGCCAACCGCATATTTGTTGTTGTCAGGGGAGCACCAAACTGAAACTCCTGCGTGGCAACGACAATGCGTTCCAAGCGGTTTTCTTCAGCCTGCCGCTGCTGTTCTTCCTGGAAACCCGTAAAATACGAATTCGCCAGAAACACCGCGATCAAACCGATAAAGACGGCCAATCCGATGATAAGGAGGTTACGTCCCCCCATAATCTTTCCCCCTAATAAGTGCTCCAACCCAGCGCAGAGCACCCCTAATATAGCGCATAGAATCAAAATGACCTGCGGAGGTCAACCCCCCGCAGGCCATGAGATACTTATGAGCAGCCAGATACGTCGCCAGCTGAACAAGTTTCGACTTCTTGAGTAGCCGAGTTGATCGAAGTGCTGATTGCACCGCCGAGCTGGAAAGCAGCAAGCGCAATGCCAGCACCAACAACAGCAAGGATCAGAGCGTATTCAGCAGCCGAAGCACCGGATTCGTCGCGAAGAAAAGTTTTTGCAAAAGTCATGTCAATTACCCCAATTAAAATCGGCTTATCAAAATCGAAAGCCATTCATTTATGTCCAAAAAAGTCCGGCTTCTATTTCCGGATCCTTTTGCCCCGAGAGGGGGTAAACATTTGAACCAGCGCGACCCCGTTATTTTTTCATTCCGGCTTCGCGCCGGTTGTCACGTTTGATTCCCCTCGGAACTGACTAAAGATTGTCGCTTTAACTCTTTCGGGTCAACGCAAAAGCCTATCCTAAAAATTAAGTCCGAATTTCAATGAGTTAATCCAAAAATAAAGTAAGAAAAATGGTTAACTCACTGGATTGCCTTGGCGTTTACCATCTTTGGTGCCTTGCGGGATTGTACGAAAGCGCCATTTTTCGAATTAACGCAAGCCTTGTCGCAGAAGGAATCGCCCTAGAATCAATAAGATTCGTCTGATTCGTGCTGCAACTCTTGGGTGCTGCGAGTCGCATTCCTGCTCAGAAAGTGACGCTGATAAAGGTGCATGGGTCGGTCTATCGGCCACTATACAGGCCAGCACCAAGGTTGGTCTGGCATGACCTATTATACCGGCGTTTGACTATCACCGTTTAGGTTGCTGGGATCCGCTATGATCAAGGGCCAGTTGGTCGGCATATATATAGGTTGTATCTTGGGCTGATATATTTGGCCTCAAATATGGTGCGGCGTTCGCAATCGCTCTTCAAGTCGAGCTTGATCAACGTCAACCAGTGCAACCGATTGACATGATAATGAATGCGAGTCGGCAAAACTTTTGGGGACATGCCTAATTGTAGGTGCCCTGAACATCATGAGAGGAGGTGCAGCGATTCGGCCAATCCAGGATTTATTTCGGTCAGAAGAGTAGCCAGCACATGGTTGATGGTCTGCTTGGACCGAGAAACTAACCTGGCCTTACATATTCGGTCGTTTGAATGTCCCGCAGTGGGACGCTTTGAAACGGAAGGTCAGAAAAGTGACTGTTTTTCAGTGTTTCGCCAGACAAAATGGAACTTCCAGATGGTTATCGGGCTTGCAACCAAAGCGATTCACTGTTCTTCTCTAGCTAACGATTCGTCCCCGATATGATTCGTTTCATCGAACTTTGGGGTCAGAAATAACGGGACGCAAATTCAGAAACGGATGTTCTTTTGGACATCGGGCAAGCGCGCTCGTGTAACCACACTTCCGTCTCTGGCTTTGCATTTGGGATCAATTTTGATCCCATTCTAAAGGACGGAAAAATGGTAGATTTCGAAGGTGGTAAGCTCGGCGGATTTGATGTTGATAGCGGTTCCAATGAATCGTTCGACGCAGGCTCGAATGAGTTTCAGGAAGCACCTGTAAGTTATTCTCCTGGAACACGTTTTCTCGTTCCGGACGCGAATGGCGTAGTGGTCTTGCCCGAAGGCGCCTCGCTGGAAGATGTAACCCTTCAAGGTGGTGATCTGGTGATCACGCTGGCGGATGGTTCAACCTTCGTATTTCCCGACTCGGTTTATGTGCTTCCCGATGGCACGATCTTCGTCCCACAGATCGTTGCCGAAGGTGTCGCGCTTGACCCTACCGATGTCATCGAATTCCTTAATCCTGAAGGCCCAGGCTTGCCGCAATTGCCGACTCGCAGCTCGGGCGGTAATTTCGAAGAAGACCCCGGAAGCATCCAGGATGCCTTCGATCTGGGCGATCTTTTGCCATTCACAGAGCTCAGCCGCATCGTTGAGGAAGAGGAAGAAGTTCTTCCCTTTGAAAATGACGAGCCTGAAGTTGTCATCGAAACTCCGGACAATCCGATTGGTGTCGAAAATGCCATTGCAACCGTGGCAGAAGCTGGACTGCCCGAGCGTGGCGGCGAAGTAACCGAGCCCGAAGGCACGGCATCCGAAACCGATTCTGAAACAACAACCGGGACGATCCGCATTTCTTCTCCTGATGGCATTGCTGCTGTCTTGATTAATAGCGAAGAGGTCACTTCAGTTGGCCAAGGCTTTGTATCGCCCTTCGGTACATTGACGATTACCAGCATTGACCTGGATAATGGTGTAATCGGCGTTAGCTACACGCTGGACGACAATCTGTTAGGCGAAACAGTTGATGGTTTCTTCAGTGTCACTGTGATTGACTCTGATGGAGATCAAGCCACTGCCTCACTCAGCATCATCGTGGTTGATGACGCACCTATCGCGATCAACGACAGCAACACAGTCCCCGGCGGATCGCACGATCCGATCATGGGCAATGTCGTCGATAATGACGAATCTGGCGCTGATGACTTTCCAGTCGACGGCGCGGTCACTGGCTTCAGCAATGCAAGCGGCTCTGCCGATCCGGGCGATACTTTGCAGGGCGAGTTCGGCACGCTCATGCTCAACGCTGACGGTTCGTACACTTACATCCGCGATTTCAACACTCCAGGCGGCGTTGAAGAAAGCTTTGATTATGACATCGTAGATCAGGACGGAAGCACTTCGAGTGCGACCTTGCTGATCGTTATTGATGATGCTCCTACACAGATCACATTCGTCCCTCAGGTCGGTGAAGGCACCGAAGTTGACGAAGCTGGACTTCCTCCGCGCGGCGATGAACCAGTAGGTTCAGGCGAGGGTGCGGATAACGATCCAAACAACAACAGCGATCCAAGTGAGAACACTGGCGCTACAATTACGTTTGAATCTCCCGACGGTGTTGGCGCGATCACGATCGACGGCACGCCGATTGACATTGAGAATCTGCCGCAAACGATCATCATCGATGGCGGAACGCTGGTCATCACAGATGTAACCTACGATCCGGCGACCGGCGACGGTACGATCACGTATGATTTTACGCTTGATGACAACACCGCTGGCGATGACACAACAATTGAGTTCGAGATCGCAGTTACCGATCTTGACGGCGACACGGCAGAAGACACGGTCGTTATCCATGTGGTGGACGATGTTCCGGAAGCGGTTGATGACAACGCAGCTCAAACAGCTGAGAACGCTCCGATCACGGTTGATGTCTTTGCCAATGACATTGAAGGCGCTGATGGCGTTGAACTGACCGCGATTGCTGCTGTTGACGGCACGCTGAGCGGTGCTGGCAACCTTGTCTACAATGATGATGGCACATTCACATACACACCAGCTGGCGGCGAAGAGGGCACAGTAACCTTCGATTACACGATCACCGATGGTGACGGCGATGTATCGACAGCAACGGTTACGATTGATCTGCTGCCCGATTCCACACCTGAGATTTCCGTCGAAGGTCTTGATACAGTTGACGAAGCTGGCCTGGCCGCACGCGATGGTGAACCAGCTGGTTCTGATGAAGCAGCCAACAGCGAGTTTGCGACCGGTTCTATTCCAATCGACACTGGCAATGACACTGTTGCTTCGCTGGTTATCAATGGCGTTAACGTGACCGCTGGCGGCACGGTTCCAACGGACAAGGGTGTTCTGACGATCACGCTGACCGATGGCGAATATAGCTACAGCTATGAATTGACCGACAACACGCTGAGCGACCCTGATACGGATGCGTTTGAGCTGGTTGTAACGGACAGCGACGGCGACACGGCCTCGACCGATCTGGTCATCAACATTCTGGACGATGTTCCAACCGCAGTTGATGATACGGACAGCCTGGACGAAGGCGGCCCGATTACAACTTCGGGCAATGTGATCACCGATGCTGAAGCCAATGGCGACAATGGCGCTGACACTGTCGGCGCTGATGGCGCGGTTGTTCAGAACGCTGGCAACATTGCAGGCACCTATGGTGACCTGGTTCTGAATGCTGATGGTTCTTATACTTACACGCTGACAGACTTTGGCATCTCGCAGCTTGAGACGCTGAGCGATGGTGAGTTCTTCACCGAGGTGTTTGATTACACGCTGGTTGATGGTGACGGAGATACCGCGCCAGCCAAGCTGACGATCACGCTGAACGGCGAAGACGACATTGTTACTGTGAACGGTCTTGATGGCCAAGCACCTGAAGTATCTCTGGATGAAGATGATCTGGACAACGCCAATGATGATCAAGGTTCGGACCGGTCCGATCCATTGTTCCAGAACGGCAGCTTTGGCGTGACCTCACCCGATGGTCTGGACGATGTTCAGGTCAATGGTGTTGATGTGGTTGTTGATGGTGTGTTCACCGCGACCGAAGTTGCCAATGACGGGGTTTACTCTGTCACGGTGACAGGCTGGACGCCAACCTTCGCTGCTGATGGCACGACCGTGATCAGCGCGACGTTCGATTACACCGCGACGCTGCTCGACAACACGCTTGAGCACACCGGCCTGAACGATGCTGCTCTGGTAGAGATGCTGACCGTAACCGCTGACGATGTTGACGGTTCTAACGACAGCGCTGTTCTCGACGTAGAGATCGTCGATGACACGCCAACCGCAGTTGATGATACGGACAGCCTGGACGAAGGCGGCCCGATTACAACTTCGGGCAATGTGATCACCGATGCTGAAGCCAATGGCGACAATGGCGCTGACACTGTCGGCGCTGATGGCGCGGTTGTTCAGAACGCTGGCAACATTGCAGGCACCTATGGTGACCTGGTTCTGAATGCTGATGGTTCTTATACTTACACGCTGACAGACTTTGGCATCTCGCAGCTTGAGACGCTGAGCGATGGTGAGTTCTTCACCGAGGTGTTTGATTACACGCTGGTTGATGGTGACGGAGATACCGCGCCAGCCAAGCTGACGATCACGCTGAACGGCGAAGACGACATTGTTACTGTGAACGGTCTTGATGGCCAAGCACCTGAAGTATCTCTGGATGAAGATGATCTGGACAACGCCAATGATGATCAAGGTTCGGACCGGTCCGATCCATTGTTCCAGAACGGCAGCTTTGGCGTGACCTCACCCGATGGTCTGGACGATGTTCAGGTCAATGGTGTTGATGTGGTTGTTGATGGTGTGTTCACCGCGACCGAAGTTGCCAATGACGGGGTTTACTCTGTCACGGTGACAGGCTGGACGCCAACCTTCGCTGCTGATGGCACGACCGTGATCAGCGCGACGTTCGATTACACCGCGACGCTGCTCGACAACACGCTTGAGCACACCGGCCTGAACGATGCTGCTCTGGTAGAGATGCTGACCGTAACCGCTGACGATGTTGACGGTTCTAACGACAGCGCTGTTCTCGACGTAGAGATCGTCGATGACACGCCAACCGCAGTTGATGATGCGGACAGCGTTGTTGAAGGCCAAACAGCTGACGGCAATGTGATTACCGGCGTAGGCGGCACAGATGCCAATGACACCGATGGCGTGGCCGATATCTCGGGTGCTGATGGTTATTCTGCAGCTGGCCCGGTTGTCAGCGTGCGTACCGAAGATGGTGTGAGCGTTGATGCGATCCCTGATGGCGCCGGCAATTATGTTGTCACAAGTGCCTTGGGTACGCTGACGATCAATCAGGACGGCAGCTACACCTATGCTTCTGCCGCCAACTCGACCAATGCCGATACAACCGACACCTTCATTTATACCATCCGCGATGGCGATGGTGACGAGAGCGAGGCCGAACTGGTCATCGATATCGAGAATGTTGCCGGTCAGGTGTCTGATAATGATGCGCTGGTGTTTGAAGCAGGTCTGGACGGAATTGGCAGCGATGCCGGTTCTGACAGCGAAACCTTCACCACCGGTCAGATCTCAGTCACCAATGCTACCGGGCCATTTGTTTACGTTCTGAATGACCCGGCGATCGGTAATTATGGTACGCTGACACTGAATGCTGATGGCAGTTATAGCTACACGCTGACCGCTCCAGTAGACGGCGACAGCATCACGCCTGACCAAGGCGGCGACAACGGCAACAACCAGGTCTCTGACCAGGAAAGCTTCAGCTACAGTGTGTTCGATCAGGCCAACAATCTGATCGGTTCGGGCACAATTGTTGTCACCATTGAAGATGATGTTCCTTCGGTTGAGCTGGAATTGAGCTCCGATTCGGTTGACATGTTGATCACTCAGGATGCGGACACCGATCCGGGCCCTGACACAGCAATGTCTGACATCAGCGATGCGTTCACTGTCACCACTGAAACCTACGGTGCCGACCAGCCTGGTACGCTTGAAATTACCTATGAAATGACCTTGCTTGCGGCCGTCGATGGCGTAGCCAATGCAACCGGTCTGTTCAGCGGTGCTGACGAGATATTTGTTTACAAGATTGGTGAAACGGTTGTCGGTTCGACGTCGCTCGTTGCTCCAACAGACGCTACTGACCCATCAGTTGTGTTCACGATTGAAGTGGCCTCTGATACCGGCGTTGTAACGCTGACGCAGATCTCCGAGATCACGCATCCAGACAACAATGACACGTCAGCTCCTTATGATGATCAGCTTGCAGAGCTGGCATCAGGTCTGGTGGGTGTCACGGCGACTGCCACCATCACCGATGCAGATGGCGATGTGGACAGTGATCCTGAAACCTATGACCTGGCCAATTTGGTTCGGTTTGCTGATGATGGACCTTCCATTGAAGCCAAGGCGGATGATGGCGCCGCTCCTGTTCTGACCACAATGGACGAGCTCACCGAAGGGCTCGCATTCGACACAGATGTTTCGACTGCGAACTTCAGCGGCGCGTTTACGGTTGTCAGCTCCGATGCCGGCGCTGATGAGCCTGGCACGGTTGATTGGGACTTTGATCTGCGGATCGACGATGCCAATTCTGGCCTGTCCAGCGATGGCGATGCCATCACGCTCTATTCGATCGGCGGCGTAGTCGTCGGTTCGACAGCAGCGGTTATTGGCGATGTTGAGGTGGCAAACATAGTCTTCTCGATCGCGGTTGATGGCGACGGTGTCGTCACTCTCACGCAATTTGCCGAAATTGATCACGCTGATAACAATGACACGTCAGCTCCATACAATGATCAATTCGCAACGCTGGCAGATGGTAAGGTTAGTCTTCTTGGTGAAGCAACCATTACCGATGCCGATCAGGATGAAGCATCTGACCCGGTTGAACTCGACCTTGGCGGTAACATTCGCTTTGCCGATGATGGTCCTTCGCTGAGCGAAGTTACCGCGGGTGCAGCGGTATCGGTTGATGAAACCGATGCGGCGACGCCTGAAACATTCTTGATCAGCGCTACCAGCCTCGCATCAGTGATTAACTTCACCAGCGATTTTGGTGCCGATGGTGAGAAAGACACCGAATATACAATCTCTGTGCTTGACGCATTGGGTGATCCGGTTGCTTCGACCGATAGCGGCCTGCAAACAGCCGATGGCGATCTTCCCATCACCCTGGAGCAGACCAGCGATACGGTTATCACAGGTACGTTTAATGGCGGTGCCGACGAAGCCTTCGTCATCACGATCAATCCTGATGGCACAGTCACTCTGGAGCAGAAAGTTGCTCTTGAGCACTTGGTAGACGGCGATGATGTGGTTGTGGATCACAACGACATTCTGAACCTGGCTGGCAAGATTGGCGCGACCGTCACGATCACTGATGGTGATGATGACGAAGCGTCTGAATCGGTTGAAATCGGTAGCAATCTGCGCTTCTTCGATGATGGACCTTCGGTTGATCTGGCCAATGGTTTCGCCGACGAACTTTCGGTTAGCGACACCGATTTGGGCAGCGACAGCGAAGACTTCTCTGACGCGTTCGAATTCGATGGCGGAAATGACGGCTCGGCTGGCACAAGCTACGCTCTGCTGGTCACCGATGGCGCACCCTCGGGTCTGTATGACAATGCCACTGACGAACAGGTATTCCTGTTCCTCGAAGGCGGCGAAGTTGTTGGCCGTCACGGTACGGACGCAATCGATGCTCAAAACAATGGCGCCGAAGTGTTCAGCGTCAGCGTGGATGCCAATGGCGAGGTTACACTCGACCTTTCCCGTGCAATCGATCACACGCTGAGCGGCGGTGACGGAACGACCACCACTTTGGCTTCAGCCGATCTGATCAAGCTGGAAGGCACGATCACCGACAAGGATGGCGATACCGCTTCTGAAGAGTTGGGCATCGGACAGAGCCTGAACTTTGCAGATGACACACCAACTGCCGAGACTACCCTCACCGCGTTCCTCGACGATGATACGCAAGGCGGCAACGCTAACGGTCCGGACGATCAGAACCCTGATACGTCCAACACCACCGGGTCGCTGGTCGATGATGTCGAAGGTTTCGGCAATGACGGCGGCACGGTTGCGTTCTCGCTCGCAGGCGCTCCTGCTGGTTTCCAATATATCAGCGATGGCAGCGATGGCGTGCTGATCCAGCAGGACCAGGGCAGCGGCTTTGTAACGGTTGTTACGGTCACTTTGGATGCCAATACTGGCGCCTACACTGTCACTCAGAATGCCAACATTTTGCATGCTGATGACAACAATAATGACGAAAACGAGCAGGACTTCACGCTGAATGCGACCCTCACCGATGGCGATGGCGATACAGCTCCGGCCGTGCTCAACATCACTGTTGATGATGACACTCCGATAGCCAACAATGGTGCTGCAATCACTGGATTGGTCGACGAAGACGGTCTTCCTGGCGGTATCGACAATGATGCCGATTTGAACGACGTTCCCGGTGCCAATCTGACAGATGGTGGCGTGGTTAGCAGCCTGTTCACGGCTGGTGCCGATGCTCCGCTGACATACGGTCTGGATGACAGCACGACCGCAGCACTTGATGCGCTTGGCCTGACATCGGATGGTGTCACAGTCACCTATACCATCACGCCAACCTCGGTTGTTGCAGTTGCCGGTGCGGATCCGATCTTCACCTTCACTTTGGACAGCGACGGGGTTTGGGGCTTCACGCTTCAAGGCGCGCTCGATCACGAAGTCGCGGCTGATGGTGAGAACGTCAACGATATCGACATTGATTTCGGCAGCCTGATCCAGGCAACTGATGCCGATGGCGATACGGTCGATGCAACTGGTACGCTGATCGTTACAGTTGACGATGACACACCACTGGCTGTTGCAGACACGGACACTGCCGATGAAGGCGGAACGGCCACAGGCAATGTTCTGACCAATGATCTGGGCGGTGCAGATGGACTGGAAAGCCCGGCAATCATCGGCATCACAAGTGTCAATGAAGTGACCAGCGACGATACTCCAACTGCTGGCGAATTCGTCTTGGCGGGTGAGTTCGGTACGCTGACATTGAACGAGACAACGGGAGCTTACAGCTACGATGTTCCGGCCGATACGATCACCGTGGGCGGCGACGATGTGTTCACCTACACAATCGTCGACAATGATGGCGACGAAGTCACCACAACACTGACCTTCACTGTTTCCCCTGTTAACCTCATGGGCAACGCACCAAATGTTACGGTCTATGAAGAGGCGCTGGATACAACAATTGATCCAGGTGATGTGGCAGCTGGTTCCGTTACTGGCTCTGCGCCGAGCGAAACAACCGAAACCGACACGGGCACCGTTGTTGTGGCCGGTGCGACCGAGTTTGGCATTCAGGGCGGATCTTCGGCTGGTGGCTTTACCACATTGGCAGGTACGTTCGGCACGATTGTCATCAACGAGACAACGGGTGACTTTACCTACACCCTGACGGCTCCGGTTACGACGACGCCGAATGCCAATGACGGTGTTACAACAGAGTTTGGTGAGACTTTCACCTACACTGCACAAGACGCAAACGGTAACAGCACAACAGGCACGATCACGGTCAATGTGGTCGATGATATTCCATTGGCTGTTGTGGCCGACGATATGACGGCAACCAATGTGGCTGGCGTGTACATGGATGATTTGAATGGAGGGGCCGATGTTGATGCCAATTATGGTGCCGACGGTGGTCGGGTCATCTTCACCCAGGAATCGATCGATACACTGGTTGCACAAAGCTTGACCTCCGGCCTTGCCGGTTTGGACTATTCGATTTCGCCTGATGGTACTGTTCTGACCGCGGTCAAGACGGGTACGATGGACACAGTGTTCACAATTACGCTGGATCCCGACTCAGCTGACGACATGTATGTCTTGGATCTTGTTCAACCGCTTGATGCACTCATAGACATTAGTTTCTCGGATGGCGGCTATGACTTCCTTGGCGGTAATGGTGCATGGGCTGGCTTTAACCAGCCTGCCAATCCTGACAGTCTGGACCTGATCCTCACACCAGCAGTGGGCGGGGCCGATGACAGCACAGTTAACACTTCCGATATTGCCGGCGGTGTAGGCTCAGGCAACTCACTGGGTTCGGATGGCGGTGTAGCCGAAACGTTGCGGATCGATTTTGTCAACGACCTGTCTGGCGATCCTGGAGGCTCAGGTGGATATAGTGTGCCTGGGAATCAGGATCATAACTTCACCAGCAACGCGCCAACCAATGGTGCCAGTGCATTGTTCACATCGTCTTCGGGGACCGAACTCAAGATCGAGGCGTTTGACGATACAGACAATGACAACGATGTTGGCGATGGTGCCCATGACGATATTACCGGCATTGTCATCAGCAATAACGGTGCGGTTTCCGCTCTGCTAACCGGTAACGGAACCGTAAACGTTGGAGGTGACTCCTATACTGTGACTTTCAACGTTGACGGTACGGTCAATGTCACCGGTGTAAACGGTTCATCGGGTGCCCAGGCAACCGGCACACGCATCGCGGTCTTTACCGATCAGCAGGGATTGGACGGGGGTGAAATCATCAACGGTTATACCACCCTCGAATTCACCTATGTATCTGGCGACACAATCAAAGTCGGCGATTTTGGTGCGACGGTCCAATCAGAGGATCCGGTAACGTTCAACGTGCCGATCTCAGTGATCGACAACGATGGTGACATTGTTGCGTCGGATGATTTGGACATCACTTTGAATCCGGTCGTCACTCCGGTTGTGCTTGATCTTGACGGTGGGGGAAATGCTTTCTCAAGCCTCTCTGCCGGCATTGCGTATGATTATAGTGGAGATGGAGTTAAGACCCAGACTGCCTGGGTGGCCGCGGGTAGCGCAATCCTCGCCTATGATATGAATGGCGATGGGATTGTTACCAATGCTTCCGAATTTGTCTTTGGTGGTGACGGACAAACCGACCTTCAGGCTTTGGCCGCCAATTACGACACCAACAATGATGGGGTGCTTGATGCAAGCGACTCAACTTATGGTAAATTTGGAGTTTGGATGGACGCCAATCTCGACGGCATCTCAGATGATGGTGAATTTGTAACCTTAACAGATGCAGGTATCACCTCGATTGAGTTGGTTTCCGATGGCATCGCTTACAATGTGGGTGACGGGGACGTCACCGTGTTTGGCAGCGCCAGTTTCACCAAGGATGATGGCAGCACCGGCGAAGTCGCCGACGCGTCCTTCGCTGTTGGCACCGAAGTTGGTGCCGACATGGAAGCTCTGCTCAGCCTGGCCGATGAAGGCGAGCAAGCCATCGATTTGGCCGATGCGAGCGGGTTGCGCGGCAATCAAGAAATTCCGGAAGAGCTCGCAGCTCTCGAGGAGATCGTCGATGACATCATGGCCGAAGGGCAGATTGATGCAATGATTGAGCATTTTGCAGGCAAAGCTGCTGGCTTTACTGGTGAAATGAGCTATCTTGCTGATAACGCTTTGGTACAGAGCATTGACGGGGGCGCATTCACATTTGGTGCAAGCTCCGTAGCTGACATGACGGAAGACGCAGCAGCTATGGCAGCAGTGCATGCTTAAGATTATAGGATCCTTGACCAGGGGGAAGAATATGCGGTTCTCAAAACTAAGCGCGACATGTGCGACGATGGTGATGGCATTGGCCACGCACCAGGCGGCCATGGCGCAGGACGGTGATGCAGACGCTCTGATGGCGATGGACTATGACTCTCTGAACGGAGAGATCCAGTCCCGCTTTGATGATGCGTTGGCAGCTTCGAACAACTCGGCGATCGTGAATGCGAATGATTCACGCTATCTGTGGGCGATCGAGGCCAAAGCGCAGTGCGGCATCGCGCTGGGCTATCTCAAATCACGGACTAAGGATCCGGTATCAATCGGCAAATGTGTTCGCGCGCATCAGCTGATGACTTATGTGCCACCGGTTCCTGTACCGCCGCCACCACCGGCACCGCCACCACCAGCGCCAGTGTGCGAAGATCCTAAGCTGATCTTCTTTGAATTCGACGTGGCTGAACCGCCCGCCGAAGCCAGCCAGGTGATTGATTTTGTCACGGGCAATTATGAACAGTGCAATTGGTCGGGTCTGACTGTGGTTGGCCACGCTGACCGTTCGGGTTCAAACGCTTACAACGATGCACTTTCGCAATCGCGTGCTGAAAATGTTCAGTCGCTGCTGGTCGCATCGGGTGTGGCTGCAACCAATGTATCAATCGACTTCAAGGGCGAAACAGAGCCGAGGGTTCCGACAGAAGATGGTGTGCGCGAGCTGCAAAACCGTCGTGTCGAAATCAAAGTCCGCTAAGGGGAGGGTGAGATCATGAAAAAGAGCATTACAATCATCGCTGCCGCAGCACTGCTTGCAGCAACCTCTCCGATGGCTGTTGCACAGTCTGCCGATGGCACGATTTCCATGACCGAGGCGATTGAAACCGCGATCATGGCCAATCCGGAAGTGCTGCAGGCGCAGTACAACACCGAAGCCATTCAGTTCGAGCGGGAGCAGGCACAATCGCTGTATCTGCCGACAATCGATCTGGAAGCGTCGGCCGGTATCCGCCGTCTGGAAAACAACACGCGTCGTTCGCTCGGCATTGCCGATGACGAGCTTTATCCGGTAGAGGCGCAAGCCACGCTGGATTGGACCGTGTTCGATTTCGGTCGTCGTCGGGGTGAATTGCTGCGTCAGGCAGCGCGTGTCGATGGCGCGTCGCTGCGTGTGGTCGAGCGTTCAGAATTTGTTGCCCTGCAAGTTGCGCGGCAATATCTTGATGTCCTGTTGCAACAGCGCGTTGTCGCTGCCAGCCAGGACAACAAGGCTTTCCACGAAGCATTGGTAAGCGACCTTAACCGCGGGGTTGAGGAGCGTTCCATCTCGGTGGCTGATCTGCAACAGGCGCAAGAGCGTTTGGAAGCAGCGGTTGTCCGCGAAGCTGAGGCGGTTGAAGCCATGGAAACAGCCGGCAATGCGCTGCGCCGTTTGACTGGCCTGACCGTTACCCAAGTGTCGCTTCCGCCTGATTTGGCAAGCGCGCTACCGGCCAGCGAAGAAGCGACCGTCGGTATGGCCAGAACAGCCAACCCACTGGTTCGCGAAGCCCAAGCTGATGTGGACGCACGGCACGGCGAAGTGATGTCCGCCAAGGGGGATTTCTATCCTACCATTGGGGTCGATCTGCGGGGCCGGATTGGTGAAGACATTGATGGTTTTAATGGCGAAACCAATGACGTGATCGGGCGCGTTTACATGCGCTGGAATATTTTCAACGGCGGCCAGACCCGCGGGAAGTACCAAGAAATGGTACACCGTGCGTCGCAAGCGCGGTATCGTCTCCATGAGATGGTTCGCCAGGCTGAAGAAGATGCGCAAAATGCATGGACAGCCCTCCGTGCGCAGCGCAACATTGGCGAGGCCTTGGGTCGCCAGTCGCAGGTAAATGATGACCTGTTGCTGTCCTATCGCAGCCAATTCAACGTCGGTCGGCGCTCGCTGCTCGACGTGCTGGATGCCCAAAATACCCGCTATAACACGCAGGTACGTCTGGAAACTTCACGATTTTCTCAGATTTTTGCGCAATACCAGATTTTGGCAGCAACCAATACATTCCTAGAGGCGCTCAATGTCGCTCCTGGGGCGGGTGCTGGCAAGAATGAGCGCGAACGGTTCAACTTCGGTCCTTCGAAAGAAGCCGAGACAGATTACCGTCGCTACGCCAATTGAGGCAGCTTGTTCTTTGGTTGGAGCGTTAATGAAGTGAGGATTTCGTGCTGCAGGAACGAACACAAGAATCGCAGCAGGCGAATGACCCACTGATTCAATCAATTGGTGAACTGGCGAGGCGTTACGGCCTCGCCTATTCCCCGGCTTTATTCGACTCGCTCGCACGTGATGCAGCGGGTCGTTTGCCGTTTCATCAGGCTGGCTCGGCGATCGAGGCGGCAGGACTGGATTTTGACGAACACAAGCGCACCAAGCTTCCCAAGGGAACAGCCGATTATCCCGCGCTGATTTCGCTGGGAGAGGACGGCGCTGCCGTCATTCACGAGGCCAAGGACGGCGAATTGCTGGTCTGGAAGCCCGATGGCGGCGAGGCGGTGTGGACCCCGCGCGATGAATTGCAGGAAGAATATTCCGGCATCTTCCTGTCGGTCTATGGCGATCCGGACAGCTTGCGCGAGCAAGAGGCACCGTGGCACCAAAAGGGGCGCCACCACTGGTTCTGGGGCGAATTGCGCAAAGAACGCAAGGCGTTCCGGCCCGTGCTGATTGCATCTTTGATCATCAACTTGTTGGCGCTTTCACTGCCGCTGTTCTCGATGAACGTGTATGATCGGGTGATCCCCAATCGTGCCGTTTCAACCCTGTGGGTGCTGGGTATCGGCGTATTGCTGGCCTTTCTGATGGAATTCGCGCTGCGTGCGGCACGAACCAATGTGATCGACGAGATCGGTCGCCGGTTGGACATCAAGCTGTCGCAAAAGATCTTTGGCCGGGTGCTGGGCCTGCCTCTGTCTGCCCGCCAAGGGAGCACCGGCGCGCTGGCCGCACGGGTCAGCGAATATACGGTGGTGCGCGATTTCTTCGCCTCCACCACCATTGTTTTGATGGTTGATATGGTCTTCCTGGTCCTGTTTGTGGGCGTGATTGCCTATATCGCAGGTTGGCTGGCAATGGTGCCGATTGTCGCCATGATCTTGATGGCGATCGCCGGTTTCGTCCTGCAAGGCAAAGTGACAGACGCCGCCCGCGATGCGCAGGCAGACCACGGATTGCAACAAACTCTGTTGGTTGAATCGGTTGCAGGGGCTGAAACGCTTAAGTCTATGACTGGCGAGCGTGCCATGATGGGGCGGTGGTACAATTTGGCCGATATCGGCAGCCACTCCCAAATCCGGCTCAAAAAGATCAATTCCATTGCAGTTGGCTTGGCCCAATCCTTCCAGCAGGTGTCATCCATCTCGCTGATCATTGGTGGCTATTATTTGTTCGATGCAGGCATTATCACCATGGGTGCGATCATCGCTATCGTGATGCTGTCATCGCGGTCTTTGGCCCCGGCAGGACAGATCGCCTTCCTGCTCACACGTGCGCGTCAAGCCCGTGAGACATTGGAATCTATAGAGAAATTGTTCGAAGTTCCCGATGAGCGCAAATTGGGAGCGTCGGCTTTGCCGGCCAGGGTTCGCGATGCGACGCTGAAATTGGAAGATTGCACATTCGCTTATCCCGAAGCGCCTGTGCCCGCGCTGGACCGCCTGAATTTGACGATTAAGCCGGGCGAGCGCGTCGCGCTGATCGGCCGTGTGGCATCGGGCAAGAGCACTTTGGGCCGCGTTTTGTGCGGATTGTACCCGCCCAGTGACGGCGCATACTTGGTAAACGGCATCGACTCACGTCAATACAGACCGCAAGATCTACGCAATGCATTTCGTTTCGTAGGACAGGACGCCACTTTGTTTACCGGCTCTATCAAAGACAACCTTGCCCTCGGCGCTCCCGAGGTTGAGGAAGCGCGTCTGTTTGAAGCGCTGCGGATGAGCGGCGCTGACGAGTTTCTGGCGCGTGACGATAGCGGTTTTGACCGTGCCGTGGGCGAGCAAGGCCGACGCTTGTCGGGTGGCCAGCGCAGCTTCTTGGCCCTGGCCCGTGCATTCGTTTCGCCATGCGATATGTTGTTCATGGACGAACCAACCGGTGCGATGGATTCGCAGACCGAGCGGCAATTTGTCGATCGTGTTCGCCAATCGCTGTCTGACAAGCAAACGCTGGTTATCTCCACCCACCGTCCGGCCTTGTTCGAGCTGTGCGAGCGGATCATCGTCCTGGACAAGGGCAAGGTGGTTGCTGACGGCAGCAAAGCAGAAATTCTGGCCCGGGCTGGTGGCAAGGGCGGCATGGCAGCGAGCGCCACAGAACAATGACCACCAAGCTATCCTCTTTTGAGCGACGCTTGCTCGAGACTACCGGGGCGACCCGTGGCGGTCTTGCCCTAGGGGCAGGGCTGGCTGCTATTCTTGGACTGTCGCTGTCTTTCTTGCTGGGCAATCCGGTACCAGGCCACGCCGAGAGCGGAGTCAATCTGCAGGCGCGCGAAGTCGCCCAGCTGCAAACGCTGGATCAAGGCGCTCAGCGCGAGATATTGATCGAGGGATTGTCAGCGCAAGAAGAGAACGAATTGATCCCGACCACGGGCATTGCAGCCGGACAAATGGCGGGCTTTTCCGCGATCGATCAAGGCAGCGCACAATTTGGCACGGCGCTGACCTGTCTGACGCAGGCAATCTATTACGAGGCCGCCAACGAGCCGGTTACCGGCAAGCGGGCCGTGGCTCAGGTGGTGCTCAATCGTCTCAAACACCCCGCCTATCCCAATTCGATTTGCTCGGTTGTTTATGAAGGCGTGAACAAGCCGGTGTGCCAGTTCAGCTTTACTTGCGACGGGTCTTTGCTGCGCAAGCCTTTGGCGCGCCAATGGAGCGAATCCAAAGACGTTGCGCGCGCTGCACTGGCTGGCCAAGTGGAGGCACGAGTGGGATCGGCCACGCATTATCATGCAGACTATGTGCTGCCGCGCTGGGCCTATACCTTGGCCAAGATCGACAAGATCGGGACGCATATCTTCTATCGTTTCCCAGGCCGCGCAGGCGAAGCTATGGCCTTTACTCGCCGCTGGAATGGCCGCGAAGGGATCCCCAAGTTTGACAGCGACAGACTGCGCCGGATGTTGGCGGCTGAATATGCTGCGCAAGAACCCGTTTATACACCAGGATTGACCGTTACGCCCGATGTCGCGGATCGTCATGCGCCGGCCGATGTGGGCGGCCGAATTGATACGACCAAGCAGTGGCGCTTGAGCATCCCTGACCCCGTTCAGGCCAGCACGGGTTACAGCACCACCTTGCAGCAGCAGGGCGGGGCAATCCCATCTTCTTCCGACCCCATTGCCGCGGGGCTGGATAAGCCAGCCGCTCCGGACACCACTGGGGGCATTGGAGCAGAACTGTGAGCAATGCGTTGAGCAAATTATGGGACCGCATTTCGGATTGGGATGCGAGTAGGAAACTGATCGCTATTTGCGGGCTAACGCTGTTTTCGCTGATCGCTTGGGCGAGCGTGGCGCAAACGGAAGAAGTAACCAGAGGAATGGGCAAGGTTATCCCTTCATCCAAGGCGCAATTGGTACAGCCATCGGAACCCTCTGTTGTGGCAGAGATCTTGGTTCGTGGCGGCCAGAGCGTGAAGAAGGGTCAATTGCTGGTCCGGCTGGACGACACCATGGCTTCGTCTGAATTGGGCCAATTGAAGACGGAGAATGAACGTTTGGCGGCGCGCTCCAATCGGCTTGAGGGTGAAGCCTCCGGTCAAACGGGTGAAGCGTGTGCGGCAGGCTCTATTTGTGCTGAAGAACGCAGATTGCAAAATGTTCGCGTGGCTGCAGCTCGTAGTCGGGAAAGCTCTCTATCGTCAGAGATTGAACAGCGTCGCCGCGATTTGCGCGAGGCAGAAGCGACCATTTCGACATTGGAAACCAGCTCACGGCTGGCCCAACAACAGGTCAGCATGTTGGAGCCTTTGGCGCGCGACGGAATTGTACCGCAAACAGAATTGCTGACCGCTCAGCGCGATCTGGTGGATACCCAAGGCCGGCTGTCAGCAGCACGCCAATCGGCAGCGCGTGCACGCGCCTCTATCCGCCAGGCTCAGGCCGATCTGGATTCGGCCCGGTTGGAGTTTCGTCAGCAGGCTTTGAACGAAAAGTCGGAAATCAGCACGCGGATCGCTGTGAACGAACAAACCATTCGCGGGGCAGAGGCGCGGCGTGATCGCAATGAATTGCGCTCGCCTGCCGATGGCATCGTCAACGATGTGCAGATCACCACCGTGGGCGGCTTTGTGAACGCTGGCGAGAAGATTATGCAGGTTGTCCCCGTGGGCGAGAAGCTGCTGGTGGAGGCGCGCGTGGCGCCCAAGGACATCGCATTTATCAAGGTGGGCGATCCGGCCAATGTGAAGGTCACAGCCTATGATTTTGCGACCTATGGCGGATTGTCGGGCAGGGTGCAGCAGGTCAGCGCGGACAGCGTCTATGACGAAGCCGAGCGCGAAGCCTATTACACTGTGTTGGTCGAGACTGATCGGGCCTATCTGACGCGGAATGGGCAGAACTTGCCGATTGTGCCAGGCATGATCTGCGATGTGGAGATTATCACCGGTAACAAGACCGTGCTGAGCTATCTGATGAAACCGGTTAGCCGGGCTCTCAACGAAAGCCTCACCGAAAGGTAAGCGGCGCGATTTTGTACTCCGCAGCACCTCCGTGCTGCGATATCCTCGCTCCATACTCACTACGTTCGCATCGCTGCGGGCGCGTGGTCACGCTTGCGGCGCTTTGCGCCGATTTGAGCAACCGACCTAACGATTACCAAGCTTCTTATAATGACATTACTGGCTTGGTCGCGGAGCACGGTCACCGACGAGGTGACCGCTAGGCCGACTGGCCGCTCGCAGGCTCGTTAGAGCCGAGGATAGCCAAGCCGCCGGACGGCGGCGTTGGCGCCTGAACCTAAAAAAACAAACTCAAGTTTCCGAGCGCGCGCCATCCATGTGGCAATTACACCTCAGCTGGCGCGGGCGAAGCGTACGGTCGTGGTGCGGGCCTTATTAGGATCGTATTTGGTGCCGTGCAGGTAACGCGTATTACCAGCAAAGCTCATCACCGGACGATAGCCATAATCACCTGCCGCCGGGACAATCCGGTCCGAGCCCATATCCAGCATCACCCACGCGCCGTCGTTCTTCACCAACAGCACGGCGTGGTCATTGCCAGCCATGTTGTCGCGGGCGAGGGTGAGCATCAGATCATCCTTGGCGACGCCAGCTGCGTGCAGCATCTGCATCTTCAGGATCGCATAATCCTCGCAATCACCGGCACGCTTGGCCAGGGTCTCCTTGGCCGAAGCCCAAGCATCCCCGCTCCGGTCATCCTTATAGGCGATCGAGCGATTGACCCAGGCGTTGACCTTGGACAGCAATGCGTCGCGCTGAGTAGGAACCGTCCCCAAAGTCCGCGTCAGATCGCGGCTGGACAGATTGCGGTTCACAACGCGGTTCCACTTGGCATCAAACCGGGTCTTGCCGATGCGGACCCGCTCGGTACCCATGAAGGTGCCGGTGACGGTGGTGCGAATGGCGCCAATGTTTGCGGCAGAGGCGGTTTGCGTGACCGGGCAAGCAAAGCCGATTGCGGCCATCGGTACAGCGGCGCTGCCAGCCACGGGCATAGGCGCGAGCGAGGCGCTTTGCTGCGTTGGCACGGTTTGACCCGCCTGCTGCATCTTAAGGCGTTCCAGCGCGCTTGGGCGTCCACCCAGGATCGCTGCGGAACGGCTTTGATAGACCGGACGCGCGGCAGGGGCGGTTGCTGCTTGCGGCGCGCAATTGATCTGCGACATGCCATAAGCAACCATCGGCAAGGCGCTGGGCACTGACATAGCCAGCGGCGCGGCAGCAGCCTGCGTTGGAAGCATGGAAACACCCAAAAGGGCGGTCGCGGCAAGAAGTGGCTTTTTCAACATGCCACCCTCTTGCGCCACGACGCACTACCACGAGGTTCTAAGAGAGGGTTACTAAATCGCTAGGGAAAGTTGACGAAACCGACCGGTTTGAGGTCCCAAAAATGGCCAATCGCCGCGATTATGCGGATTTCCAAGGTTAACGGACCTTTGCTCGCCAACTTAGGGCCTTGCGAAAATCTGTTAGCTTTTTGATCGGGAATGGAGCGAATTCGCGCCATTATCGAGCGAGGTGAGAGGTAAAGATCAACCGAAGGCGTCTTTGGCCTTCTGCTCCATCTCCCAATCGAGGCGCCAGCGCTTTTTAAAGCCCATCATCCACTCGGTAAGCTCGTCAAGGCGTTGCTTGGGGTCATAGGCCTCACGCTGCTCGGCGATCAGCTCGGCCTGAATTTCGGTGCGCAGGCGATCATAATCGGGATGGCCGGGGCGCAGTTCGGTGCGGCCATAGCGGTGAGGCAGGCGATTGCGCAGGAAGAACATCACCAGCGCCTCGTTATGGCGGATTTCGGTGCCGAGTATCTTGCCCGAGGACACGACCATGCGTTCCTCTCCGGCAATGGCACGGGTGAGGGCGGTCGCCTCCAGACGCGAGACACCGCGATCTATGGCGGCATCCCAGGCCGCATTAAAACTCGCCGCACCGGGTCGGGCGCGCAATTTATAGAGGGCCTCCATGCTTTTCCCGATGTGACGCGCAGCGGCGGTGACGATGCCGGTGGCGGCCAGATGGGCGATGAATTTGCGCTGGAGGGCAGGGGTGATGGAATTGCGCCGAGGGCGCTTGTGCGGGACGGGCGTGAATTTGAGGAGAGGATCGTCGGGCGAAGGGGTAGGGTGAGTAAAGGCGGCGGCGCTGGTGGCCTGGCGAGCAATCACGCGCTTGGGGATCGGGGGAAGGTCAGAATTGTCCATGAGAAACGGTCCTGTTGGGCGGTGAACGCGAGCCGCAGGCGAGCCAGAGCGCGACTGCGCGACGCGGCTTATGCCGCGAAAGCCAAGCGATACGGAGGTATCGCGCCCGGCGTTTGAGGGACCAAAGCAAAAAACAGACGAGTAGGAAAATTGAAACTAGGCGCAACACAACTGGCTTGGAATGGTCCGGCGAGCGACCAGCGAGCCGCAAGCGCGACCGCGCGCCGCCCGTTAGGGCGAAAGCCAAGTGAGCGGAGGCGAACGCTGGCGCTTGAAGTTAAACAAATAAAACGAGAGCGTTCCCCCTCCACCTTTAGGGGAGGGGGTTGGGGGTGGGGCGGTTCTTGGTCAGCGCGCATTTGTATTGAACCACCCCTCGATCCCCTCCTTACAAAAGGAGGGGAGGAAGTGGGGTTACACAGCTGGCTTGGTCCCTAGAACAGAGCGGATTTTTGTGTTCCGCAGCACCTCCGTGCTGCGATATCCTCGCTCACACGATCATAGATCGCGTCGCTGCGGACGCGTGGTCACGCTTGCGGCGCTTCGCGCCGTTATTGAGCTAGATAGATAACTGGCACTAAGATGCTGAGCACAAAACTGATGGCTTGGAATGGTCCGGCGAGCGACCAGCGAGCCGCAAGGCCGACCGGCCGCCCGCAGCGAAGCGAGGATAGCCAAGTGAGCGGAGGCGAACGCTGGCGCTTGAAGCTGGACAAACAAAACCGAGATGTCGCGCCCGGCGCATGAGGGCGAAATAATAGGAATTACTGGGTATATCCTAAAAGGAAATATATTTTAACTTGCATTTTGCTCTATTCTGCGGCTTCGTCTTGCCTGAATATTTGGAGGACTGATGACAATTATTTCTGAGCAGATTGCCAAGCGCATTAAGGGGCCGATGCAGGAGACCGAGGACTGGTGGGACCTTTGTTATGACACGGAAGCGAAGCGTTTCTTCATCTTGCATCGTTGGGACCATGTGGCGCTTAACGGACTAAATCAAAACGCTGGTTCCGAGGAACACGACGCAGATTCTTGGAATGGCCAAGGCGCTAGTGAGATACCGAGCGCTAAGACACGTTTGCTCGACATAGCTAGCGCTGGTTGAAGGCGCTCAGGGCAACACGAAGTACCTACCAGGAATACGGAATTGGCCAGCAAACCAATGAATCATCCATTCGGGATGCTCATCGTCAATGTCGCTATTTTGAAATTCGAATAATATGTGGCGAGTAAAGTCCCAGGGTTCTGCGGCATGCAAGAAGCTAACTGCCGGGGCGCGAGCGAAGATTTCTCCATCAACCCAACTTGGGCGTCCAAGATGCTCGCGACGGTATGTCTTGTTGGAAGCAGGCTCCGTCAAAGCGAAAGGGCGGTGACGATAAATCGACCGAGCCTATTCCAGTATGCTCGAAACTCCCGTTCCATAGGTGCAAAATCGGGTGAATGAAGTAGTCGTTGCATGCTAGCCACTGAGATCAGTTCATCATCTCTGCGAATTCTGTCGAGTTCTTGAAGATAGTGATCGTCGATCAGATCCCGCTCGTGAAGCGAACGCGCGACCGCTCGGACCCGACGGGAAAGCTCTGGTCGTTCGTTCAGATCATGCTCAGCGATGTATCCTTCGACCGAATGCTCAACCAGCATTCGTAGTAGTGCTGCAACGGCGTTCGGATAGGTCTGCATCGGCAATCGACATAGCTCGTCCCAAATTCTTGAAACTCTCTGCTGTTCGGCCGTCCACTGCGGCGTCACAGTGCCTGGCGGTATCAGCGTGCGCGAAGGTGCAGGCCTCCGAGGTGGTCGGCCCCTCGGGTTTTGTCGTCGGTCAGGATTTCGTTCTTCGTTTGGTTCATCAAGACGATGTTGTTCGGTAGGCAGAATTCCATCAGCCTCAAGTTGATCAAGGTATCGCCTCTTTCCTTCATTATCCCACAAGTGCCCAAGCGTGAGGTGCCCCCTAGCGAGATCATCTGTAATCCTCGCAAGAGCCCGAATGACCGCGTCCCGATCATGTGTTATTCGAAACCTACGTCCCGCTGTCGATATTCCTACTCGGCCTCGAAATTGCTCGGAAGAGAGTAGTCGAGTTAACGTCGACCAAGGAATTCGCTCTTCAGGCAAACGATCTTCACGCCGGAGAAATTCCTCCACCGATGCACTGACGTTAATCCGTCCTCCGCGACCAGTTCTTTCGACAAAATTGTGTTTCGCTCGGTCATCCCAACCAATCTGACCAATTCCGCCCTGCGATCCTGTGTGGCGACGAGACAGGATGTCGTCGATCGCATCTCTGTCATCTTCCACCTGACACGAAATTTTAGAAGGAAACCGTCCTTCCCATCTACCTCGCTCCTCCCGAAAAAACTGAACCAATTCGTCATTCGATGCTAGCGACGGGTCTCGCAACAATTTCATGCAGGTCACCCGTCTGTTGCCATCAAAGACGACGTATGTGTCATCATGGAGCATTACGAGTGGGGGATCATAGATGCGCCCTTTTTCTACGATGTCGCGAGTGAGGGCCTTCATCCGAGCTTCGTGTATTCGAAAAAGTTCATCGATGGCAGCCGTTTCATCTCTCAATTCGCCATGTCTATCGTTTGCAGGATTAACCAACAACTGAGAAATAAGGATGTTTTGGAATGGCATATACTTTCACCTCATCTTTATTTACTATGCCCAATTCCAGGATGATCAACCCATTAGGCGATTGTCGCCACACCAACACTTAACCCCCAAACACTCAACCAAACGCCTTGAACACCTCTGCCATGCCGGGCGGGTCGCAATCCGCCTTGAGCCGCGCAATCGCGGTTTCCACGTCGAGCACATATTCCAGCACATTCAGATCATTTCCGACATAACGCCCGCCCAGTGATTGGGTGAAGCTTCTGGCTTCGGCGTTGTCGGCCAGCATGTTGACCTCGAATTCGGTGATTTCCTCGTCCAGCGCGTCGAGCAGGATGGTGGCGGTCAACAATTTGCCCAGACCAAGCCCGTGATATTCGTCAATCACGGCAACCGAAAATTCGGCGCAATCATCGTCTTCGGCATCGCGAAAGGCATGAACCGCTCCGATAGCGGGCTTGTCATCCTTGGCCATATCAATGGCGCCCCATGCGATGTGATCGTGCCCATCGGTGGCCACCAGACGCTCTATCACCCATGCCGGGGCGGTGCGCGCGCCGGAAAAGAACCTGAGATAGCGTGAGCGCTGCGACATTTGCTCTATGCCGATCCGCATCAGCTCCCGGTCATCCTCGCGGATGGTGCGCAGGCAGACCGGGCTATCGTTTTCAAGCCGGGTGTGGATCTGTATGGGTTGGGCATGCGCTGGCTGCATGGCAGGGTTCTAGCACGCCTGGGCGTGAGGGCAGCGCGAAAAAAGCGGGCGCCCGCGGCTTGACCCCGCCAGCTTTCCCCCGTAAAGGCGCGCTCAACCGAGGGGCTTTCGAGTCTGCCCGGTCAAATAGAGCTGAACATTGCCGGTCCTGTCCCGCAGGTCTTGCTGTAACAAGCAAGGCCTTTTCTATTGGGGCGATCCTCTTAACCGAGGGACGCTTAGTGGGGCATCCGTCAAAGTAACCCTGCGGCCCAAGGGCTGCATCGGGTGGAGCGTTTCAGTCTTGGTCCAGCGGCCCCGCCTGCTGTCATTGCGACAGCGACAGGCAAGCGCGCTGCGATCCGGGCTTTACTCCCCACCAGATGCATTCCTCGATCAGCCGCTCATCATACGGTGAAGAGTAACCTATGCCGACGATTAACCAGCTGGTCCGCAAGGGCCGCGTTCCGCAGAAGACCAAGTCCAAGGTCCCTGCGATGGAAGCAAACCCGCAAAAGCGCGGCGTTTGTACGCGCGTCTATACAACGACGCCAAAGAAGCCGAACTCTGCTCTGCGTAAGGTTGCCAAGGTGCGCCTGACGAACCAGCGTGAAGTCATCACCTATATCCCGGGCGAAGGTCACAACCTTCAAGAGCACAGCGTTGTTCTGATCCGCGGCGGCCGTGTACGCGACCTTCCAGGTGTGCGTTATCACGTATTGCGCGGCGTTCTGGATACGCAAGGGGTCAAGGACCGCAAGCAGTCCCGTTCGAAGTACGGCGCTAAGCGTCCGAAGTAAGAAGTTTTAGTTTGGGTGCGCTTGCAACGTCCGTTGCAAGCTTGCGGGACCGGCCCACGCCCCCACCCAACCCCCGATATCATGAATGGTATCATCGGGGGTTGGGTGGGGGAGTGGGAAGGAACAGCCCAAAACTCCAAAGGAGTTACGAATTATGTCACGTCGTCGTCGTCCCGAAAAGCGGGTCATTCTACCCGATCCCAAGTTTGGTGATCAGATTTTGTCGAAGTTCATGAACAACCTCATGCTGGACGGTAAGAAAGCCGTTGCAGAGGGCATCGTGTACTCAGCGCTGGATACAGTCGAAGCCAAGGCCAAGACCGATCCTGTGCAGCTGTTCCATGATGCGTTGGGCAATGTTGCTCCGCAGGTTGAAGTGCGCAGCCGCCGTGTTGGTGGTGCAACGTATCAGGTGCCGGTTGAAGTTCGCCCCGAGCGAGCTCAGGCTTTGGCAATCCGTTGGTTGATTGGTGCCGCGCGCGGTCGTCCTGAAACCACTATGTCAGCGCGTCTGTCGGGCGAATTGCTCGATGCTTCGAACAACCGCGGCAATGCGGTGAAGAAGCGCGAAGATACGCACCGGATGGCTGATGCCAACCGCGCGTTCTCGCACTATCGTTGGTAATTTAGCTCTCTTACGGAGAATAAGAAAATGGCACGCGAATATCCGCTAGAGCGGTACCGCAACATCGGCATCATGGCTCACATCGATGCTGGTAAAACCACGACTACCGAACGTATTTTGTACTACACCGGAAAGTCCTACAAAATCGGCGAAGTGCATGATGGCGCGGCGACGATGGACTGGATGGAGCAGGAGCAAGAGCGCGGGATCACCATCACCTCGGCTGCCACGACCACGTTCTGGCAGAACGAAGATGGACAAGGTGAAAAGCACCGGATCAACATCATCGATACGCCCGGCCACGTTGACTTCACGATTGAAGTCGAGCGTTCGCTGCGGGTGCTCGATGGCGCGGTCGCCGTTTTTGACGGTGTTGCCGGGGTTGAGCCTCAGTCCGAAACCGTATGGCGCCAAGCCGATAAGTACGGTGTTCCGCGGATGTGCTTCATCAATAAGCTGGATCGTACCGGCGCAGACTTTTATTACTGCGTTCAGTCGATTATTGATCGTTTGGGTGCAACACCTCTGGTGCTGTATCTCCCGATTGGTGCGGAAAGCGATCTGCAGGGTGTTGTCGATCTGGTGAACAACCGCGGCATCATCTGGGAAAATGAAGCCCTGGGTGCAAACTTCAACTATGTCGAGATTCCAGACGACCTGAAGGATAAGGCCGCTGAATATCGCGAGAAGCTGATCGAGACCGTTGTCGAACTAGACGATGACGTGATGGAGAAGTTCTTCGAAGGCGAAATGCCCGATCCGGCTACGCTGAAGAAGCTGATCCGCAAAGGTACCATGGCGCGTAACTTCGTACCGGTCCTGTGTGGTTCTGCGTTTAAGAACAAGGGTGTACAGCCACTTCTTGACGCTGTGGTTGACTACATGCCTTCACCGTTGGACGTTCCTGCAATTAAGGGCGTTTTGCCTGACAGCGACGAAGAGCAAACGCGTCCATCAAGCGATGAAGCGCCGTTCAGCGCGCTGGCATTTAAGATCATGAACGACCCGTTCGTGGGCTCCTTGACCTTTACCCGCATTTACTCGGGTCATCTGGCCAAGGGTTCGGTCCTGAACTCCGTCAAGGAGAAGAAGGAAAAGATTGGCCGTATGCTTCTGATGCACTCCAACAACCGTGAAGATATTGATGAGGCATTTGCCGGCGATATCGTTGCGATTGCTGGTCTGAAGGAAACAACTACGGGTGACACATTGTGTGACCCGTCCAATCCAATCATTCTTGAACGGATGGAATTCCCCGAGCCGGTAATCGAGCTGTCGGTGGAACCAAAGACCAAGGCCGACCAGGAAAAAATGGGCGTTGCCCTGAACCGACTGGCAGCCGAGGATCCTTCCTTCCGTGTGACGACTGACCACGAAAGCGGTCAAACGATCATCAAGGGCATGGGCGAGCTTCACCTCGACATTCTGGTTGATCGTATGAAGCGCGAATTCAAGGTTGAAGCGAATGTTGGTGCGCCGCAAGTGGCCTACCGTGAATCGCTCGGCCGTGAGATGGACATTGATTACACCCACAAGAAGCAATCCGGCGGCACCGGGCAATTTGCTCGCGCCAAGGCGACCTTCACTCCGGGTGAGCGCGGTCAAGGCATCGTCTTTGAAGACAGCATTAAGGGCGGTAATATTCCTAAGGAATACATCCCGTCGCTGGAAAAGGGCATCCGTGAGCAAGCCGAAAGCGGCTATCTCATCGGCTTCCCGATCATCGACTTTACCATCCACGTGACTGACGGTGCATACCATGACGTCGATTCAAGCACTGTAGCGTTTGAAATCTGTGGACGCGGCGCCATGCGCGAAGCGGCCGAACGTGGTGGTATCAAGCTGCTCGAGCCTGTGATGAAGGTTGAAGTTGTCACTCCCGAGGATTATCTCGGCGACGTGATCGGCGATCTCAATTCACGGCGCGGTCAGATCCAAGGTACGGACAGTCGTGGTAATGCCCAAGCTGTGGAAGCATTCGTTCCACTGGCCAACATGTTTGGCTATGTGAACGAGCTGCGCTCCTTCAGTCAGGGCCGTGCAAACTACTCGATGCAGTTCAGTCACTATGACGAAGTGCCCGCAAGTGTTGCACAGGAAGTCAAGGAGAAGCTTGCTTAAGCAAGCGACACGGTTTAGGGGCGGCGCCTGATTCAAAGGGTGCCGTCTTCTCCCGGCGAAATTTAATTCTGATAGACAGAGGTTAAGAGTAAAATGGCGAAGGAAAAATTTGAGCGGAACAAGCCGCACGTAAACGTCGGCACCATCGGTCACGTTGACCACGGTAAAACGACGCTGACCGCGGCGATCACCAAGGTGCAGGGTGCTGCTGTTGATTTCGGCAACATCGATAAGGCTCCTGAAGAGCGCGAGCGTGGTATCACCATCTCAACAGCTCACGTTGAGTATGAAACTGACGCGCGTCACTACGCACACGTCGATTGCCCAGGCCACGCTGACTATGTGAAGAACATGATCACCGGTGCTGCGCAAATGGACGGCGCGATTCTTGTTGTGAACGCAGCTGACGGTCCAATGCCACAAACGCGTGAGCACATCCTGCTTGCTCGTCAGGTCGGCGTTCCACAGCTGGTTGTTTACCTGAACAAGGTTGACCAGGTTGACGACGAGGAAATCCTCGAACTGGTTGAACTGGAGGTTCGTGAACTGCTGAGCGAATATGGCTTTGACGGTGACGATATTCCAATCGTTAAGGGTTCGGCTCTGGCCGCACTTGAAGGTCGTGATCCTGAAATCGGTGAAAACTCGATCAAGGCTCTGATGGAAGCTGTAGACAGCTACATCCCACAGCCCGATCGTCCGGTTGACAAAGACTTCTTGATGCCGATCGAAGACGTGTTCTCGATCTCTGGTCGTGGTACGGTTGTTACCGGTCGTATCGAAACCGGCGTTGTAAACGTGGGTGACGAAGTTGAAATCGTTGGCATCAAAGATACTACGAAGACCACTGTTACCGGCGTTGAAATGTTCCGTAAGCTGCTTGATCGCGGTGAAGCTGGCGACAACGTAGGCGCACTGATCCGCGGCGTAGCCCGTGAAGAAGTTGAGCGTGGTCAGGTTCTTTGTAAGCCTGGTTCGGTTAGCCCGCACACAGAATTCAGCGCAGAAGTTTATGTGTTGTCGAAAGACGAAGGCGGCCGTCACACGCCATTCTTCGCCAACTATCGTCCACAGTTCTACTTCCGCACCACCGACGTAACCGGTGAAGTGATCCTTCCTGAAGGCACGGAAATGGTTATGCCTGGCGACAATGTAACGATCGACGTTAAGTTGATTGCTCCTATCGCTATGGACGAAGGTCTGCGTTTCGCTATCCGCGAAGGTGGCCGTACGGTTGGTTCGGGCGTTGTAGCCAAGATCAGCAAGTAATTCGGATTTGCCAGGCCCCGTTTTGGGGTAGGCAAAATCGTTAAAAAAATGGCCCGGTTCTCCAATAGGAGGGCCGGGCCTTTTTAGTAGAAGCTGTGTGTTTGCTTGGGTGACCGTTGGCAACTGTGGGTGAAAGCCAAACTCTTTGGCCTCTTACCCATGAATTAGGGTTGTCAGATGGGCCGGTCCTACGTATACGCGCGCCTTCAGGCAAAGGATTCGTTCTTTGCGACGTAATTTTATAAGGCCGCCCGTTCCGGGGAACCGGACATAAGCGGGGCGGGCCTTTTGTTTTTTTAGGGATCGTAAGGTTCCTTCGGCTCTTTCGCATTGGTGTAGGTAATGGAAGCTCAGAATATTCGCATTCGCCTTAAGGCGTTCGATCACCGCGTACTTGATCAGGCAACTGGTGAAATCGCAGAGACTGCACGTCGGACTGGCGCGCTTATTCGTGGCCCCATTCCCATGCCAACGCGCATTGAGAAGTTCACCGTGAACCGCGGCCCTCACATCGACAAAAAGTCGCGTGAGCAGTTCGAAGTTCGCACCTACAAGCGGTTGCTCGACATCGTGCAGCCTAACGCCCAGACCGTTGACGCGCTCATGAAGCTCGATCTGGCTGCTGGCGTGAATGTAGAAATCAAACTGGCCTAAGTCGGTTTGTCCGGGGTGTGACACCAGTCAGCCCCATGTCCGCCTGATGGGACATTAAACCGGTCGGGACAGTTAAAGGGGCCCTCAATGGCCCCGCGCGATCGCAAGATCGTTGCAAGACATTGGGATACCGCCGGCCGATCTTCGGATCATTCATGCCGGGCTGCGTCCCCCGTCTAGTTTCCAAGGCCACCTGGCCGGAAGAGACACTCAGCCCGGACGGGGCGAAGCATCACAATTTGGGCTGGCATGCACCCGGGGATGGGCCTCGTGTGCCTCTGTGTTAGGAGTTTTGACGATGCGCACAGGCGTGATCGCAAAGAAAGTCGGGATGACCCGCCTGTTTCAGGAGGATGGACGTCACGTTCCCGTGACCGTTCTTGCTCTGGAAGACTGTCAGGTTGTGTCTCACCGTACCGCTGAACGCGATGGCTATTTCGCGATGCAGCTGGGTTCCGGCGAAGCGAAACAAAAGAATGTAAACAAGCCTCAGCGCGAGCAATTCGCCAAGGCTGAAGTTGGCTTGAAAATGAAGGTTGCGGAATTCCGCGTCGAAAACGACGAAGGTTTCCTGCCTATTGGTGCTTCAATCAGCGCCGATCACTTCATTGCTGGTCAAAAGGTCGACATCACCGGTCACACGCAGGGTAAAGGCTTTGCCGGCGCCATGAAGCGTTGGGGCTTTGGTGGTCTTCGTGCAACGCACGGTGTTTCGATCTCTCACCGTTCGCATGGTTCGACGGGTAACCGTCAGGATCCAGGTCGCGTTTTCAAGAACAAGAAGATGGCTGGTCACATGGGTGATCGTCAGCGCACCCAGCAGAACCTCGAAGTGGTTCGCACGGACGCTGATCGCGGTCTGATCTTCGTAAAGGGTTCGGTCCCTGGTTCTAAGAATGGTTGGTTGCTGATCCGCGATGCGGTGAAGCTGCCTCTGCCCGAGGGCGTGCCGTTCCCCGGCGCGATTATCGAAAAGAACGCCGCAAAGCCTGAAGCAGATGCTGCGCCCGAAACCGATGTCGTTGAAAACGATGTTGTTCAGGATGCCGCAGCAGATGCTCCGGTCGAAGAAACCAACGCACCCGAGGCTGTTGCAGCCGACGGTGAGAACAAGGAGGGCTGACCCGTGAAGGTGAAGGTCCAAAAAATCGACGGGAAGGCGTCTGGCGACATCGAATTGAACGATGCCGTGTTTGGCGTTGAGCCTCGTGCTGACATTCTGCACCGCGTTGTAACGTGGCAGCTGGAAAATCGCCGCGCGACCGCTCGTCCAACCCGCGAACGTTCCGATGTTGCTCGCACTGGCGCCAAGTTCGGCGCGCAGAAGGGTAGCGGCCGGGCTCGTCATGGTGACCGCGGTGCCCCGATCTTTATCGGTGGTGGTAAGGCTCACGGTGCTCGCAAGCGTGACTTCAACCAGTCGCTGAACAAGAAAGTTCGCGCGCTGGGTCTGAAGATGGCTTTGTCGAGCAAGGCGAAAGACGGCCTGGTTGTTGTTGACAGCCTGTCGATGAAAGATGCCAAGACCAAGGTTCTCAAGGGTCAGCTGGAAAAGGCCGGTTATGCTGGCAAGGTTCTGGTGATCGACGGTGAGAGCGTTGACGCAAGCTTCGTAAAGGCTGCTGGTAACATCCCAGGTATCAATGTGATGCCTGCTGCTGGTGCCAACGTCTATGACATCCTGAAACATGACACGCTGGTCCTGACCAAGGATGCAGTCGAAAAACTGGAGGCGCGTTTCAATGGCTAAAAAGCAAGAAGTCGACGCGCGTCACTACGACGTCATTCTCGCTCCGCACATCACGGAGAAGTCTACTTTGGCGTCTGAGAACAACGCAGTTGTTTTCAAGGTAGCCAATGAAGCGACGAAACCGCAGATCAAGGAAGCGGTGGAAGCGATCTACGACAAGAAAGTTGTGGGCGTGAACACCATCGTGACCAAGGGCAAAACCAAGCGCTGGAAGGGTAAACCTTACAAGCGCTCCGACGTGAAAAAAGCGATCGTTACCCTCGCCGAGGGTGAAATGATCGACATCACGAGCGGTATCTGAGGCCAAGGGACAGGAAACGAACAATGGCACTCAAAAGTTATAAACCGACAAGTCCCGCACGGCGCGGCTTGATCCTCGTCGACAAGACCAGCCTCTGGAAGGGCAAGCCGGTCAAGTCGTTGACAGAGGGCAAGCGCAAGAGCGGTGGTCGTAACAACAAGGGTCATATCACTTCGCGTGGTATTGGCGGTGGTCACAAGCAAAAGTACCGCTATATCGATTTCAAGCGACGCAAGTGGGATGTTCCTGCGACCGTCGAGCGGATCGAATATGACCCGAACCGCACGGCGTTTATCGCTCTGCTGAAGTACGAAGATGGCGAGCAGGCTTATATCCTGTGCCCTCAGCGTCTGGCAGAAGGTGATACGGTTATTGCCGCTGAAAAAACTGACACCAAGCCTGGTAACGCCATGCTGCTGGGTCAGATGCCAGTGGGCACCATCTGCCACAATGTGGAGATGAAGCCGGGCAAGGGTGGTCAGATCGCTCGCTCAGCAGGCACTTATGTGCAGCTGGTCGGTCGTGACCGCGGGATGGTGATTGCGCGTCTGAACTCAGGCGAGCAACGTTACCTGCGCGCTGATTGCATGGGTACGGTTGGTGCGGTTTCGAACCCGGACAACCAGAACCAGAATTTGGGTAAGGCCGGCCGCAAGCGCTGGATGGGCGTCAAGCCGCTTACCCGTGGTGTCGCAAAGAACCCGATCGATCACCCCCACGGTGGTGGTGAAGGTCGTACATCCGGTGGACGTCACCCGGTTACCCCTTGGGGTAAGCCGACCAAGGGCGCCCGCACTCGCAAGAACAAGCAAACGGACAAATTCATTATCCGTTCGCGTCACGCCAAGAAGAAGAGGTAATCGGACATGGCTCGTTCCGTCTGGAAAGGTCCGTTCGTGGAGCTCAGCCTTCTGAAGAAGGCAGAGGACGCGCAGGACAGTGGTGGCAAAAAGCCGATCAAAACTTGGTCGCGCCGCAGCACCATCCTTCCACAATTCGTTGGCCTGACGTTTAACGTCTATAATGGTCAGAAGTTCATCCCGGTGTCCGTTAACGAGGACATGGTTGGTCATAAGCTCGGTGAGTTCGCTCCTACGCGCAACTTCCCAGGCCACGCTGCCGACAAGAAGGGTAAGCGCTAATGGGTAAGGCAAAATCTCCCCGCCGTGTTGGCGATAACGAGGCATTGGCCGTCGGCACGTCGATCCGTGGATCGGCGCAGAAGCTGAATCTTGTTGCGGAACAGATCCGCGGCAAGAAGGTCGAAGAAGCTTTGAACATCCTGTCGTTTTCGAAAAAATCGATGGCCAAGGATGCCACCAAGGTGCTCGCATCGGCAATCGCCAATGCCGAGAACAACCACAATCTTGATGTTGACGCATTGGTCGTGGCTGAAGCCTCGGTCGGTAAAGCGATCACCATGAAGCGGTTCCACACACGTGGCCGTGGCAAGTCCACGCGCATTCTGAAGCCATTCAGCAAGCTGCGCATCGTGGTCCGCGAAGAGGAAGAGGCGTAAGATGGGTCAGAAGAGTAATCCGATCGGTCTGCGTCTGCAGATCAACCGTACCTGGGACAGCCGGTGGTATGCCGAAGGGCGTGACTATGCTGGTCTGCTCAAGGAAGACATCGAGATCCGCAAATACATCACCAGCACCCTGATGCAGGCTGCTATCTCCAAGGTGGTTATCGAGCGTCCGGCAAAGCTTTGCCGCATCTCGATCTATGCGGCTCGTCCTGGCGTCATCATCGGCAAGAAGGGTGCAGATATTGAAAAGCTGCGCGCCAAGCTGTCGACCATGACCGAAAGCGAAGTGAAGCTGAACATCGTTGAAATCCGCAAGCCGGAAATCGACGCCAAGCTCGTTGCTCAGGGTATCGCTGATCAGTTGATCCGTCGTGTGGCTTTCCGTCGTGCGATGAAGCGCGCGATGCAGTCCGCCATGCGTTTGGGTGCTGAAGGCATCAAGATCGTATGCGGTGGCCGTCTCGGCGGCGCTGAAATCGCTCGCGTTGAACAGTATCGTGAAGGCCGCGTGCCTTTGCACACGCTGCGTGCCAATGTTGATTATGCTGAAGCAGAGGCACTGACCTCTTACGGCATCATCGGCATCAAGGTTTGGGTGTTCAAGGGCGAGATCCTCGCTCACGACCCAACCGCGCAGGACCGTTTGATGATGGAAGCTCAGACCTCTGGCGTGAGGCCGGCCCGCTAATTGGCGGCCCGCTGAATGCTGGAATAGGAAACAACCATGCTGCAACCGAAAAAAACCAAATATCGCAAGGCCTTCAAGGGCAAGATCAGAGGCGATGCCAAGGGTGGCACGACTTTGAACTTTGGCTCTTATGGTCTGAAGGCGCTTGAGCCTGAGCGTATCACCGCCCGTCAGATCGAAGCGGCTCGCCGTGCGATCACACGTCACATGAAGCGTCAGGGTCGTCTTTGGATCCGCGTATTCCCAGACGTGCCAGTGTCTAAGAAGCCTGCCGAAGTCCGTCAGGGTAAAGGCAAGGGTTCGGTCGAATATTGGGCTGCTCGCGTTAAGCCGGGCCGCATCCTGTTCGAATTGGACGGTGTACCTGGTCCATTGGCCGCTGAAGCGTTTGAACGCGCTGCGATGAAGCTGCCGATTAAAACCAAGGTTGTTGCCCGTATGGGTGACACCTCGCATCTGGGAGGCAAATAATGGCCGATATTTCAGATATGCGCACAAAAACTGATGATCAACTGTCCGACGAGCTCACCGAGCTGAAGCGCGAGCAGTATAATCTGCGGTTCCAGAGTGCGACCAACCAGCTGGAGCGTCCTGCACGGATCAAAGAAGTCCGTCGCGCGATCGCTCAGATCAAGACACTCCAGAACGAGCGTGCGGCAACCGCCGCCGCCAAGGCTTGAGGAACTAACGATGCCGAAACGTATCCTGATCGGGACCGTCACCTCCGACAAGACCGACAAGACCGTGACCGTGAAGGTCGAACGCAAGGTTAAGCACCCGCTTTATGGGAAGATTATCCGTCGTTCGAAGAAGTATCACGCTCACGACGAGAACAATGAATTCGCAATGGGCGACACTGTCCGGATCGAGGAGACCAAACCGATCTCCAAGACCAAGACCTGGAAAGTTGTTGACCGCGTAATTGCTGGTGGAACCCAGGCGGTGGAAGCCGATCTGGAAGTTGAAGCTGCCGGTAACTGAGTAATTTGACGTAGGAACTGCCGGGCCTCGCCAGCATTAAGTTGGCAATTTGGGTGTCTCGGCAAGCCAAGAGAAGGAAACGGATCAATGATCCAGATGCAATCCAATCTCGACGTCGCGGATAACAGCGGCGCAAAGCGCGTCCAGTGCATTAAAGTGCTGGGTGGCTCTAAGCGCCGTACTGCATCCGTTGGCGACGTGATCGTGGTTTCCGTGAAGGAAGCCCAGCCACGTGCGAAGGTGAAGAAGGGCGATGTTCATCGCGCTGTCATCGTGCGTACACGCAAGGAAGTTCGCCGTGCTGACGGAAGCGTTATCCGCTTCGACAGCAATGCAGCTGTGCTTGTGAACAAGACTGAAGAGCCCATCGGTACTCGTATCTTTGGCCCAGTTGTTCGTGAATTGCGCGGACGTGGCTTCATGAAGATCATCTCGCTCGCGCCGGAGGTGCTATAATGGCTTCCGCCAAGATCAAAAAAGGTGACAGCGTCGTTGTGCTGTCCGGCAAGGATAAGGGCCAAACCGGCACCGTATCCAAAGTAATGCCGAAAGAAGGCAAAGTAGTCGTCGAAGGCGTCAACATCGCTGTTCGTCACCGCAAGCCCAGCCAAGCCAACCCACAAGGTGGTCTCGATCGCTTCGAAGCGCCGATGAACATCTCCAAAGTTGCTTTGGCTGATCCAAAAGATGGCAAGCCCACCCGTGTTCGTTTTGAAGAAAAAGACGGCAAGAAGGTGCGCGTTGCAGTAAAATCCGGGGAGACGATCGATGGCTGATAAGTCAACAGCTCCACGCCTCAAGCAGAAGTTTGACGATGAAATCGTCAAGGCGATGACTGAGAAGTTCGGTTATAAAAACCGTCTTGAAGTGCCCAAGATCGAAAAGATCACACTCAACATGGGTGTGGGCGAGGCGAGCCAGGATAAGAAGAAGGTCGCAATTGCGGCTGAAGAAATGGCACTGATCGCCGGCCAGAAGCCGGTAATCACCAAGGCCAAGAAATCGATCGCTCAGTTTAAACTGCGCGAAGGCATGCCGATCGGCTGCAAGGTAACCTTGCGTCGTGAGCGTATGTACGAATTTCTCGACCGTCTGGTGACGATCGCAATGCCTCGCATTCGTGACTTTCGTGGTGTGAACCCGAAGTCATTCGATGGTCGCGGCAACTATGCGATGGGTCTTAAGGAGCAAATCGTGTTCCCCGAGATCAGCTATGACAAAATCGACAAGGTGCGCGGCATGGATATCATTGTCACCACCTCCGCAAAATCTGACGCGGAAGCGCTCGAACTGCTTCGTCTGTTCGGCTTCCCGTTCCCGGCTGAAGAGTCGGAAGAAAAGGAAGCGGCGTAAGCCGTTTCCTTGCAAGTGAAGATAGGAAAGAGAGCTTAAGTCCAATGGCGAAACTGAGTTCCATCAATAAGAATGAGCGTCGTAAGAAGCTCGTGAAGCAGTATGCTGAGAAGTATGAGAAGCTAAAAGCGATTGCGAATGACAAATCGCTTGATGAAGGCGAGCGTCTGATCGCACGCCTGAAAATGGCTGAACTTCCGCGCAACGCCAACCCAACCCGGGTTCGCAACCGCTGCACCACCACCGGCCGCCCGCGCGGCTATTATCGCAAATTCGGCCTTAACCGGATCGAATTGCGGAATCTGGCCAACAAAGGCCTGATTCCCGGCGTTACCAAGTCGAGCTGGTGAGGATCTAAACTATGGCTATGACTGATCCCCTGGGTGATATGCTCACCCGTATCCGCAACGGACAGCAGGCAAAGAAGGACTCCGTCCTTTCGCCCGCCTCTACGCTGCGTGCAAACGTCCTCGAAGTGCTTCAGCGCGAAGGCTACATCCGTGGCTATTCCGCTGACGAGAGTGGCAAGCACCCTGCGCTGCGGATTGAACTGAAATATTTCGAAGGCGAACCAGCGATCAAATTCGTTGCTCGCGTCTCCAAGCCTGGCCGCCGCGTCTATTCGGGTTCGAAAGAACTTCCGACGGTTCGCAACGGCCTGGGTATCACCATCGTATCGACCCCTAAGGGTGTGCTTTCAGACAATGAAGCACGCGCTGAGAACGTCGGTGGCGAAGTGCTAGCGGAGGTGTTCTGATGAGCCGTATTGGCAAGAAACCAGTCGCCATTCCTGGCGGCGTAACCGCTTCGATCGAAGAAGGTGTTCTGACAGTGAAGGGCCCTAAGGGCACGCTCACTCTCGGTCTGTCCGACTTCATCGATTACAAGGTTGAAGGTGACGAGATCCAGGTCAATCCTGCCAACGACACCAAGCAAGCGCGCTCTTACTGGGGCATGCAACGCACGCTGGTATCGAATTTGGTTGAAGGCGTGACCGACGGTTTTTCGAAGACGTTGGAAATTTCCGGCGTTGGTTATCGTGCCAAGGCGCAGGGCAAGACATTGAACTTGCAGCTGGGCTTCAGCCACGATGTTAACATCGACGTGCCGGAAGGCATCGAAGTTAAAACACCTGATCAGACAACTGTGATCATCAGCGGAATTGACAAGCAGGCCGTGGGCCAGCTTGCCGCAGAGATCCGCCGCTGGCGCAAGCCCGAGCCGTACAAAGGCAAGGGCATCAAGTACCAGGGCGAATATGTCTTCCGCAAGGAAGGGAAGAAGAAGTAAGATGGCAAAGCTTTCTCTCTTTGAACGTCGCCGTCGCCGGGTCCGTACTGCATTGCGCAGCCGCGGTGGTGACCGTCCCCGTTTGTCGGTGCACCGCACTGGCCGTCATATCTATGCACAGATCATCGACGATGCAGGTGGCCGTACGGTCGCTGCTGCCTCGACGTTGGGTGGCAAGAGCTCTGGCGCCAATCTCGATGCCGCTGCAAAGGTAGGCAAAGATATTGCCGCTGCTGCCAAGAAGGCCGGCGTGACGACTGTCGTGTTTGATCGCGGCGGGTTCCTATTCCATGGTCGCGTGAAAGCGCTGGCCGATGCCGCTCGCGAAGGCGGGCTGGAGTTCTGATGATGGCTGAAGACAAGAAAACACCAGAAGCCGAAACCGAGACGCCTGAAACGGCTGCTCCTGAAGCTGCTGCCGCTCCTGAAGCCAAGGCTGAAGAAGCCAAAGCAGAAGCAGAAGTTCCAGCGGTTGCTGAAACGCCCTCAGAAGCTGCTGACGCACAGTCGGCCGCTAGTGGTGAGCCAGGCAAGCCTGCTGAAGCGCCTGCTGCTGAAAAGCCGCAGCAACGCGATGCTCGCGGTGGTGGCCGCGGCCGTGGTGGCAACAACCAAGGCGGTGGCCCCAACAATCGTGGTGGTCGTGGTGGCCGTGATAACCGTCGCGGTGGACGCCAGGAAGAAGATGATGGCATCATCGAAAAGCTGGTTCACATCAACCGCGTCTCCAAGACGGTTAAGGGTGGTAAGCGCTTCGGCTTTGCTGCGCTGGTCGTCGTAGGCGATGGTTCGGGCCGCGTTGGTTTTGGTCACGGCAAGGCACGCGAAGTGCCTGAAGCGATCACCAAGGCAACTGCTGCTGCTCGCAAGAAGATGATCCGTGTTCCTTTGAAAGAAGGCCGCACGCTGCATCATGATGTGAACGGCCGCTTTGGTGCCGGCAAGGTTACTGTTCGTACCGCACCAGCTGGTACCGGCATCATCGCCGGTGGCCCAATGCGTGCTGTGTTCGAAAGCCTGGGCGTTGCTGACGTTGTGACCAAATCGGTCGGTACGTCGAACCCCTATAACATGATCCGCGCTACGTTTGACGCGTTGACCAACCAGACTTCACCGAAGTCTGTTGCTCAGCGTCGCGGCAAGAAGGTCGCAGACCTGCTTGGGCGTGGTGGCGCAACCGAGGTTGAGGCAGAAGCCGACGCCGCAGCGATTGTGGAGTAAGATCAATGGCCGGTAAAAAAACTATCAAGCTCAAGCAGATCGGTTCTGCCATCCGCCGTCCTGAAGGACAGCGGCAAATCCTGATCGGATTGGGTCTGAACAAGATGAACAAAGTGGTCGTTCGCCAGGACACTCCAGAGGTACGCGGCGCCGTCGCCAAAGTACCGCATCTGGTTGCGGTGATCGACTAATTCACAAGACAAGGGTGGCTCGGGCAATGATCCCGGGCCACTCGATTTTTAGCGCGAACAAAAGCGAAAGCGAGTGCAGACATGAAACTTAATGAAATCCGTGACAATGAAGGCGCCCGTAAAGGACGTATGCGCAAGGGCCGTGGTATCGGTTCGGGCAAAGGTAAGACTGCCGCACGCGGCCAGAAGGGTCAGAAGGCTCGTTCAGGCGTAGCGATCAAAGGCTTTGAAGGCGGCCAGATGCCACTTCACATGCGTCTTCCTAAGCGCGGCTTCAACAATCCGTTTGGCAAGGATTTTGCCGAAGTGAACATTGGCATGGTTCAGAAATGGATCGACGCCAAGAAGCTGGACGGCAAGAAAGATATCACCGAAGACGCTCTGCGTGCATGCGGTCTGGCCCGTGGCGGCAAAGATGGCGTTCGGTTGCTGGGCAAGGGCGAGATCAAGGCCAAGGCCAAGTTCGTCGTTGCTGGTGCCACCAAGGGTGCCATCGCAGCGGTTGAAAAGGCCGGCGGTAGCGTCGAAGTGACGGCTCCTAAGAAAGCTGAAACGGCTGAAAAATCTGACTAAATAGAAAAAGCCGGGGGCAGGGGTTCGACATTAGGGCTCCTGCTCCCTATCTATCCTGTCTAAGCCGGACGGGACCGGTTGCAAGCTAGGATCGACACACGGACAATGGCATCACGCGCCGACAACATCGCGAGCAATATGAGTCTCGCCAATTTCTCCAAGGCCACCGAGCTGCGGCAACGCATCTGGTTCACCATCGGTGCGCTGATTGTATTCCGCTTCCTCAGTTTTATTCCGCTGCCGGGGGTTAACCCGCTGGTATTGCAGGATCTGGCTGAACTGGGCCGTGGCGGCATTTTGGACCTGTTCAACACATTTTCGGGCGGCAGCCTTGAGCGGATGAGCCTCATCGCGCTCGGCGTCATGCCCTATATTACAGCCTCGATCGTGGTGCAGATGGCCTCGGCCTTGCACCCAACACTGGCGGCGCTGAAGAAAGAAGGCGCCACCGGTCGGCAAAAACTGAACCAATACACCCGTTACGGCACAGTGTTCCTGTGCGCGATTCAGGGCTGGTTCTTGGCCTCTGGCCTTGAAAGCTTTGGTGCACAAAGCGGCATTCAAGCGGTGGTTGACCCGGGCTATATGTTCCGCGTTGGCGCTGTGATCAGTCTGGTCGGCGGAACCATGTTCCTGCTGTGGCTGGGCGAGCAGATCACCAGTCGCGGGATTGGTAATGGCGTTTCACTGATCATCATGGCGGGCATCGTTGCCCAGTTCCCGACCTTTACCGCGAACCTGTTTGAAGGTGGCCGGACCGGCTCTATCGCGCCCAGCATCATCATCTTCTTTATCGTGATGGTGGTTGGCCTGATTGTGCTGATTTCGTTTGTGGAGCGAGCCCAGCGAAGGCTGCTGATCCAATATCCCAAGCGAGCCACGCAGCGCGGCATGATGCAGGCGGATCGCTCGCACCTTCCGCTTAAGCTGAACACCGCCGGTGTTATTCCGCCAATCTTTGCAAGTTCGTTGCTGCTGCTGCCGCTGACCATCACGCAGTTTGCCGGCAATTCGGTTGATACCGAAAGCGGCGTGGGCGGTGTGATCGTTACGCTCAACCAATATCTGGCCCACGGTCAGCCGCTGTATATGCTGCTGTATGGCATCGGGATTGTGTTCTTCTGCTTCTTCTACACAGCCGTGGTCTTCAACCCTGAAGAAACGGCCGAAAATTTGAAGAAGAATGGTGGCTTTATTCCGGGCATCCGTCCGGGCAAACGAACATCAGATTATCTCGATTACGTCCTGACCCGGATTACCGTGGTGGGTGCGATCTATCTGACCTTCGTCTGCGTGGTACCGGAATATATGATTGCCCAAACCGGCATTCCCTTGTTCCTGGGCGGCACCAGCCTGTTGATTGTGGTCAATGTGACAGTTGATACGATCAGCCAAGTGCAGTCACATTTGCTGGCGCACCAATATGGTGACCTGATCAAAAAAGCGAAACTGAAAGGCCGGACGCGCTAATTCAGCGTTCCGCAACTGGGGTAGGCAAGCTTCATGAATATCATTCTTCTTGGCCCTCCGGGTGCTGGTAAGGGAACTCAGAGTGCTCGCCTGGTTGAAAACCACGGCATGAAGCAGCTTTCAACAGGGGACATGTTGCGGGCCGCGGTAAAGGCGGAAACGCCTACCGGACTCAAGGTCAAGTCGATCATGGAAGCCGGCGATCTGGTCAGCGAAGAAATCGTCTCGGCGCTCATCTCTGACGAGTTGTCCGCCATGGGCGACGATGTAGGCGCCATTTTCGATGGCTACCCTCGCACAGAAGCGCAAGCGCATGCGTTGGACGGCATTCTGGAAAAGCACGGACGCACGCTGGATCATGTGATCGAGCTGGCAGTTGATGTAGACGCCTTGGTGGAACGCATCACGGGCCGTTATTCATGCGCCAATTGCGGCACGCTGTATCATGACACGGCCAATGTTCCTGCTCAGGATGGTGTATGCGATACCTGCGGCTCGACCGAGTTCAAGCGTCGCCCAGACGATAATGAGGAAACCGTGCGCAACCGCATGGCACTCTATCGTGACGAAACAGCCCCAATCTTGCCGGGTTATGAAGCGCGCGGCATTGTGACGCGGGTGGATGGCATGGCCAGCATTGATGACGTGACCGATAAGATCAGCGCCATCATCAGCTGATCGCGCGATCTGTTGGCGTCGGCGGTTTGACCGACGGAAAATGCATTTCACATTATTGGCGCTTTATCGCAGTCTTGCGATGGCTTAGAACCGTCTCCGTAAAGAGGGGATCGGTATGCTACGTTTAATTGCTGCATTGCGAACGGCCGGGCTGGCTTTGGCCGGATTGGTGTTTGCTCAACCTTTGGCAGCAGAAGTTGTCAAAGCCGACGATGATGGCTTTGTCACACGCGAAATCGCAGTTGTAGAGGCTGCGCCCAAGCAGGTTTGGCTGACGCTGATTTCTCCTGCTAAATGGTGGAATTCTGGCCACACATGGTCAGGCGATGCCGCCAATCTGACCATCAGGCCGCAGGCCGGTGGGTGCTTTTGCGAAAAGATACCCGAAGATCCCAACCCTGACCGGATCACCTTGGAAGGCAGCGTAGAGCACATGCGTGTGGTCCATGCTTTCCCCGAACGAGCATTGCGGATGCAGGGCGCCTTGGGGCCGTTGCAAAGCGAGGCAGCCACAGGCGTGCTGACGGTGGCCTTGGCTGAAACGGAAACCGGCGACACCACCATTGTGTGGGAATATGTGGTGGGCGGCTATATGCGCTATGACGTGCCGACCATCTCCAAGGCGGTGGATGGGGTGATGACCCAGCAGTTGAATGGCTTGGCCAAATTGCTGGGCCGGGTTGACCCACCTGCAACCGCTGAACCGGCGCCTGAGCCTGCGCCTGAGCCTGCGCCTGAAGCTGAGGCAGAGCAGGGCGATGAAGCTGCCCAAGATGCCGCGCCGTCTGATGCAAAATCGGACCGGGAGCGTAGTCTAGAAGACGCGGTGAACGCATTGGCAGACGAGGATAGCTAGACCGTCCTCGGCTCAAATTCGGAACGAACACCGTTCTCTAGGATTGATCTTACGCAGTCCTAGGAGAGAATTATTATGGCCATTTCAGATCACGTCGACCTTTCAACCTTTATGGAAGGGGTCAAAAAACGGAATCCGGGGCAAACCGAATTTATCCAGGCGGTGCAAGAGGTCTCTCAAGACGTCTTTGAATTCATTGACGACAAAGAGGAATATCACGAAGCGCAAATCCTGCGCCGGATTGCAGAACCCGACCGCGTGGTTTCATTCCGCGTTTGCTGGGAAGACGACAATCACAATATCCGCGTTCAGCGCGGTTGGCGGGTGCAAAATAACAACGCGATCGGCCCGTATAAGGGCGGCATTCGATTTCACCCGACTGTAACGGAAAGCGTTTTGAAGTTTCTGGCGTTTGAACAAACCTTCAAGAATTCGCTTACCGGCCTGCCCATGGGCGGGGCCAAGGGTGGCTCCAACTTCAACCCTAGCGGCAAATCTGACAGCGAAGTCATGCGGTTTTGCCAGAGCTTCATGACCGAGCTTTACCGCCATATCGGGCCGGATACTGATGTTCCGGCGGGCGACATCGGCGTCGGGTCGCGCGAAATTGGCTATATGTTCGGGCAGTATAAACGCATCACCAATCGGTGGGAGGGCGTGCTGACCGGCAAGGCCATCGAATATGGCGGGTCACAAATGCGACCGGAGGCAACGGGCTATGGCGCGGTGTATTTTCTGCAGAATATGCTGCAGCATGCGGGCGAGGACATCGAAGGAAAGACCTCGCTGATCTCTGGTTCTGGCAATGTGGCGACCCATGCGGCTGAAAAGATCACTCAACTGGGTGGCAAGGTGCTGACAATGTCGGATTCTGACGGGTTTGTGCACGATCCCGACGGTATTGATCAGGAAAAGATTGATTGGATTAAGCGTCTCAAGAATGAACGGCGGGGCCGCATCAGCGAATATGTCGACCATTTCACAGATGCCACGTTCCACCAAGGCAAACGACCATGGAATGTGTCCGCTGACCTGGCATTGCCCTGTGCAACGCAGAACGAACTCAACGAAGATGAAGCCAAAGCGCTTGTAACCGACGGGGTGATCGCAGTGTCCGAGGGGGCGAATATGCCCACCACTCTGGAGGGTGTGAAAGTCTTTCAAGATGCCAAGATCATGTATGGCCCCGGCAAGGCCGCTAATGCTGGTGGTGTGGCCGTATCCGGTCTCGAAATGAGCCAGAATTCGGAACGGATAAGTTGGAATCAGGAAAAGCTCGGGGATATGCTGACGAACTTGATGGAAGACATTCACGATAAATGTGTCGAGTATGGCGAAGAGGGCAAGCGAGATGGCCAGCCATCGATAAACTACGTCAAGGGCGCCAATATTGCCGGTTTCAAAAAGGTGGCCGACGCCATGCTGGCGTTTGGCGTGGTCTGAATCTGCAAAGCTAGTGGTTGGCTTAAAGCTGGACGGACAACGCCGTTTTGACGCTGCACCGATGATAGTGTAAAACGCAGGTGTATTTGAGCCGACGCGCCCCATATGGGAGCGCACGGTGTTTGGTGTGCGCTTGACTGTTGACGTGGAGACAGAATCACCTTAAGCGCCCGCTCTATTCGACACGTTCGATCCGAGTCCGGCAGGCGAGTGCCTTTTGTGCGCGCCATCCGGGCTTTTGCCATTTCAGCATCAGGCTGTGTGGCTGGACGCGTCAACTAACCGCTATGAGATAAGGGCGCTTGGCCGAAAGGCTAATCCCTTGTGGAGCATGGAGAAGTAAGTGGCTCGTATTGCTGGGGTAAATCTCCCTACAAACAAGCGCGTAATTATCGCGCTTACCTATATCCACGGAATTGGTCGCACGACCGCTGTGGCAATCGCCGACAAGCTCGGTATCGATCATTCGCGCCGGATTCAGGATCTGACCGACGCGGAAGTCCTGCAAATTCGCGAAGCGATTGACGCCGACCTCACCGTGGAAGGCGATTTGCGTCGCAACACCGCGATGAACATCAAGCGTTTGATGGATCTGCGCTCCTACCGGGGTCTGCGCCATCGTAACCAATTGCCTGTTCGCGGACAGCGCACGCACACCAACGCTCGTACCCGCAAGGGTAAGGCTAAGCCGATCGCAGGCAAGAAGAAGTAAGCGCGCTGTTGGCGCAAGCTTACACTCTCTTCTTCCAAGAAATAGGACACCATTAACATGGCACGCGAACCAGGTCGGGTTAGAAAACGCGACAAGAAAAATATCTCGAGCGGCGTTGCTCACATCAACGCTAGCTTTAACAACACAATGATCACCATCACCGATGCACAGGGCAATGCGATTAGCTGGTCCAGCGCGGGTACGATGGGCTTCAAAGGGAGCCGCAAGTCGACCCCTTATGCAGCTCAGGTTGCCGCTGATGATGCTGGCAAGAAGGCCGCCGAACACGGCGTCCGTACGCTGGAAGTTGAAGTGAAGGGCCCAGGCTCTGGTCGTGAGAGCGCATTGCGCGGTCTTGCAGCTGTTGGCTTTAACATTACATCGATCCGTGACGTTACGCCGATCCCGCATAACGGGGTTCGGCCGTCTAAACGTCGCCGCGTCTGATCTAAGCTGCTCGGCGGCCTTTGGGTCGTCGCCTCTGTGGACCGGACGTGCCTTAGCAGGTGCAACCGGTCTCGTCCGAATTTGAACACGCTACTATAGCGAATTAGGGGAAATCCATGTCCGTCAACACCAAGAACTGGCAGGAACTCAAGAAACCCAATACCTTGGAGATCAAGGAAGGCGGAGACAAAGTACGTCAAGCGACCTTTGTTGCAGAGCCGCTCGAGCGTGGCTTTGGCCTAACGCTTGGCAACGCGCTGCGTCGCGTATTGCTGTCCTCGCTTCAGGGCGCTGCGATCACCTCGATCAAAGCGGAAAACGTATTGCACGAATTCAGCTCTTTGGCTGGCGTTCGTGAAGACGTGACCGACATCGTGCTGAACGTAAAGCAGATCGCGTTGAAGATGGAAGGCGAGGGCGCCAAGCGCCTGCAGCTTTCTGCTACTGGCCCTGCTGAAGTGAAAGCCGGCGATATTGCCGTTTCCGGCGATATCGAGATCATGAACAAGGATCTGGTGATCTGTCATCTGGATGAAGGCGCAACGCTCAACATGGAGCTGACCGCTGACATTGGTAAGGGTTATGTCCCTGCTGTTCAGAACCGTCCGGCCGATGCGCCGATCGGTCTGATCCCGGTTGACTCGCTTTACTCACCTGTTCGTCAGGTCAGCTACAAGGTGGAAAACGCCCGCGTTGGTCAGGAGCTTGACTATGACAAGCTCTCGCTGACGGTAGAAACCGATGGCACTGTGGCTCCTGAAGATGCGGTGGCTTATGCCGCGCGTATTCTGCAGGACCAGCTGACGCTGTTCGTTCACTTCGAAGATGGTATTCCGCAGCCTCAGTCGGCAATGATCGGCCAAGCTGCAACACCGCAAGAAGACGATGCGAACCAGCTCAACCGTTACCTTCTCAAGAAGGTCGACGAGTTGGAACTGTCGGTCCGTTCGGCCAATTGCCTCAAGAACGACAACATCATCTACATCGGCGATCTGGTACAGAAAACCGAAGCAGAGATGCTGCGCACGCCAAACTTTGGCCGCAAGTCGCTCAACGAGATCAAGGAAGTGCTTTCCAGCATGGGTCTGCGTCTCGGCATGGACATCCCCGGATGGCCACCAGAGAACATCGAAGAAATGGCCAAGAAGCTCGAACAAGAGCTGCTGGGTTAAAACAGGTTCCGGCGGCGCACCTAAAGCGCCGCCAGCTACGGGCTACCTGATACGGGCCCATAACGAACGAAAAGGAATACACTATGCGTCACGGAATTAGACAGCGTAAGCTGAGCCGGAAGTCGGGCCACCGTAAGGCCCTGTTCCGCAATATGTCGGCTGCTCTGATCAAGCACGAGCAGATCCAGACAACGCTGCCCAAGGCGAAGGAACTGCGTCCTTACATCGAAAAGCTGATCACGCTGGCAAAGCGTGGCGGTCTGTCGAACCGTCGCCTGGCACAATCGCGTCTGCTGGACGAAACGCAGCTGAAGAAGCTGTTTGACATCCTGGCCGAGCGTTATTCTGACCGCGATGGTGGTTACACCCGCGTGATCAAGGCCGGTTACCGCGACAGCGACAGCGCTCAGCTGGCGATCATCGAACTGGTTGATCGCGATCCCGATGCCAAGGGTCAGGACAGCGGTCCGGTCATGGCTGACGAAGAAGAGTATGCTGAAGCGTCTGCATAAGGCACTTTTGGTTTCATGAATTTGGGGCTGGCGGAGCGATCCGCTGGCCCTTTTTCTTTGCTCACGCGCTTTTCTTTTGCGGGGCTGCGCTTAAGGTTTGCAGCATGAATATTCTCTCTCTTATCGTCGCAAGTGCTGTAATCAACGCAACACCATCGGTTTCCCCGCAGTCGGATCAAGATCGCCTCGACACACGCTATGACCGCGCACTGGCCGCAGGGTACAAAGCGCTGTTCCTCTGCAGCGCGATTGCCAATGCAGAACGCAATGGAACAACCCGCACGCCGGAAAGTGTCCATGAGTGGGAGCTTACGGGCATTTACCCTAGGCTCGATCCGGTCATTCGCGACCTGAAGTATGAGATTGTCAGAGGTCCTGATAATCGAATCAGCCACGTAAAGGTTGAATGGTCAGACGAGATGCCCGCGCGTCTTGCCGTGCACAAATGGTCGCAAGGATGCGTTGTACAGCCGATCGGAAGCACCATCTCCTCAGCACCGTCAGAACCTTATTCAGGCCAATCGGCGGAGGCGCCGAGACAGAGACCTGCCATCGATCCAATGGCAGCCAACCTAGGGGATAAAAGGGTTGATGTCGGCGGTGCGTTCAGCGGAAAGTATGGTGAAGGGCGGACGACAGTTGTTACCGTGCTGTATGAAGGCAAACTCGTTGGGGAACAGTATGCCGACGGTTTCTTTGCAACCACTCCCCAGCGGACATGGTCGGTCGCCAAAAGTATTGCTGCAACGTTGGTAGGAGCCGCAGTGCATCGCGGCGAGGCCAATGTCAGCGATTCAGCGGGGCTGGGCGAAGGCAGCGAAGATCCCCGCCATGCCATCACTATCGACCATGCGTTGCGCATGGCATCTGGGCGCTACTCAGACACGCCGGGAAATCGTACCGATCCGCTCTATTGGGGCGGAACAACAGTGGATGAGCGTGCGCAAAACTGGCCTTTGATCCACAGCCCCGGAACTGTCTATCGTTATGCGAACAATGACACCCTTGCGGCTGTGAAAGCCATTGAGGATACGTTTGACGGGCACTCTCCAGCGGACGTGCTGCGAGCAATTGGCATGAAGAACACCGTCGCCGAGGCCGATTGGCAAGGCAATTACGTGCTTTCCAGCCAAGTGTGGTCAACCGCGCGTGATCTCGCCAGGCTTGGCCAGCTTATGCTCAATGATGGCGTGACGCAAAGCGGTGAGCGCATCCTGCCAAAGGGTTGGCGTGAGTATGTCTCATCACCTTCTGGCCCGCAGCCCGAAGGTCGCCCCTTCGGCTATGGTGCTGGCTGGTGGTTGATGAACAACAGCGAGGGAGTGCCGCCGGACACTTTCGCCGCCTTTGGCAATCGCGGCCAATATGTCGTGGTCGTGCCAAGCCGTAAGGTGGTGATTGTGCGGCGCGGAGAGAATATGGTCGGCACGCGGTTCGATATCGCGGCCTTTACCCGCGACGTGCTTGCGTCGCTTGACGAGTAACCCTTCGCTATGGTCGCGCGAACTTCCAAACAGACCCCGCACAAGACTTAGGCTCGAGAGAATAAGTGACCCGAATCTTGATCATTGCCGCCGCCGCTCTTGGCGCTTTGTCGAGCCCAGTGTTTGCGGAGACCCTTGCCGCGCCTGAATATCCGCAAACCCGCAGTGAGCCGATTGTCGAGCAATTGTTCGGCGAGGCCGTCGCTGACCCTTATCGTTGGCTGGAAGGTGATGTGCGCACTACGCCTGAAGTGGCCAATTGGGTGGAGCGGCAGAATGCGGTCACGCATGCCTTTCTCGATCGATTGCCTGCACGACGCAGGTTTGGCGAGAAACTGGCCCGATTGTTCGATTTCGAGCGGTTCGGAACTCCGGTGAAGGCGGGGGGCAGCTATTTCTACACCCGCAATTCTGGTTTGCTAAACCAAGCGCAGCTGTTTGTTCAAGCAGGCTCTTCAGCGCCGCGCCGCCTGCTGATAGACCCTAATGAATGGGCTGATGATGGTGCAACCGCGCTGGCCAGTTGGCATCCGTCCCAATCGGGCAGCCTGCTGGCTTATACAGTCCAAGATGGCGGCAGCGATTGGCGCATTGTCAAAGTGATCGACGCAAAGACCGGAGAGGTGCTGGCCGATGAAGTGCGCTGGGCCAAATTCACCACCATCGCATGGGTAGGCGACGAAGGATTTCTCTATTCGCGTTTTCCTGCACCGACCGACGGGACCGATTTTCAAGAACTAAACTTCAACCATTCGGTTTATTTCCATGAGATTGGCACCGACCAAAGCGACGATGAGCTGGTGTTTGCTACGCCTGCCAAGCCAAAGGCCAATCACAGGGCGAAAGTCACGTCGGATGGCCGGTGGGCTGTCATCAGCAGCACGATTGGCACCGATGATCGTAATGAAGTTCGCCTTATCGATCTGACCAAGCGTCAGAAACGCGGCTTCCTCGTGCGGAAGCTGATCAAGGGCTTCAAGAACAGTTGGCAGATCATCGATGCAATTGATGGTAAGCTATACGCCCGCACCAATGCCGAGGCCTCTAACTATCGCATTGTCACGATCCAGCCTGATCGCAGGCGGGCAAAGTGGCAGCCGCTTATAGGAGAGGGCGATAACCCGATTGCGTCAGCCTCTCTGGTGGGATCGCGCCTGGTGCTCGAATATCTCAAAGATGCTGCATCTTATGCCTTGTTATTCGATCTGGACGGCAATCCAGCAGGCCAGATCAGTTTAGGAGGGTTGGGCACGGCAGGCGGCTTTACAGGGCGTGCGGGCGATCCAGAGACATTTTATAGCTTCACCAGCTTCAATCGTCCGGCATCGATTTTCCGCATGAACATTGAAACGGGCGAGACCGACGTTTTTGCCGCGCCGGAATTGCCATTTGATCCGGCCGATTATTCTGTCGAGCAACGCCTATACCCCTCTAAGGACGGAACAAAGGTTCCGATGTTCATCGTGCGCAAGCAGTCGCTGGCAGGCAGCCAAACGGCAGCGCCCACGATACTCTATGGGTATGGCGGATTTGACCGCTCGCAAACACCGCAGTTTTCGGCATTAAGGATGGCCTGGTTGGAGGCTGGCGGGGTCTTTGCCCTGGCCAATATTCGCGGCGGTGGTGAATATGGCGCCGCGTGGCATGACGCGGGCCGATTGGACAATAAGCAGAACAGTTTTGACGATTTCATCGCGGCCGGCGAATTCTTGAAGGCCGAGGGCTATACCACTGCCGATGGATTGGCGATTCAGGGCCGATCCAACGGTGGATTGCTGATCGGTGCGGTGGCCAATCAGCGGCCCGATTTGTTCAATGCAGCCCATGCAGCCGTTGGAGTGATGGATATGCTCCGTTTTGATCGTTGGACCGCTGGCCGTTATTGGGTGGATGATTACGGATATCCCGCAAAAGAGGACGATTTTCGCGTCTTGCGGGCCTATTCACCCTATCACAATATCCGCAGATCAGCCGATTACCCCGCCATTTTGGTGACTACCGCCGATACCGATGATCGGGTGGTGCCAGCGCATAGTTTTAAGTACGCCGCAGCCCTGCAGGCGGCTAATGCCGGGGCAAAGCCGCATTTGATCCGGATTGAAACGCGGGCGGGCCATGGATCTGGCAAACCGACCGACAAGCAAATCGAAGAAGGCGCCGATGTGTTGGCCTTTCTGGCGCAATATACGGGTTTAGAACTGTCGAAATAGAGGCGTTCAGGAAAAGGTGTACTTTTCTGAACATCGGCTGCATCAAGAGTTCAGCCTCACCTCAGTCCGACGTGCCTAGAAGGGTTTTCGAAGCCGAGGCACTCCCGCCACGGCTCACATGAGGAGACCCTCTATGAGCAAGTTCACAAACAAGTTCGCGACAGGTGGGATCGCAACAGCAGCCGTGGGGGCATTGGCCCTTGCCGGAGCTACGCCAGCGCAAGCCGGTGATCGCCATCGTGACCGCGGCATTGATGCAGGTGATGTGATCGCCGGAGCCGTTATTCTGGGCGGTATCGCGGCCATTGCCAGCGCGGCGAGTAAAAAAGACCGCTATCGTGACGGCTACCGTTATCGTGACAGGGATCGCTATCGCGGTGGGTATGACAATCGCAATTATGACCGCGGTTATAATGCGAACGTCCACTACAACAATCGTGGCTTCAAGAAAGGCCGCCGCGCGGTTGAACGTTGCGTCCGGGCCGCCGAGAGGCAGGCAATCAGGTTTGGCGGGTTTAGATATGCCGACGTTACCCAGATCCGCGACGTTGACCGCACGGATTATGGCTTCCGGGTGAAAGGCCGGATCGAAGTGGATGGAGCGCGTGGCTACGGCAACCGTGGATATGATCGCGGCAAGTTCGTCTGCTACCTTGATGGCCGTGGCCGTCCGCAGGTTGAATTCAAGAACATTCGCGGCCTGCATTGATCGCCCATTGATCGGCTTGCAGACCCTATAAACAGCCACCAGTGGCGGTTCAGGCAGTAGACAGCCTGGACCGCCTATCTGTTCGTCATATTCGGAGCGTTTGGTGGGCGCTCATCCCAACAGGAGGGCGCCAATATGGCCCATATCTCTCGCTTTGCAGCAATTGCCGGAATGGCCGCTGCTTGTTCGATGGCATCAACCCCGGCCGCCGCAGCAGAAATTCCACAGGCACCTGCCGCAACCATGAACGCTCCGATCTTTGCACCAGGCATGTTTGAGGCAGACGAAGTCAATGTCGATCGCCATCGTCGTTACCGCCATTATCGCGGTTATCGTCGGGGCCATGTGCGGACCGGTGATGTGCTGGCAGGCGTGCTGATCCTTGGCGGAATTGCCGCCATCGCAAGCGCGGCCAGCAACAACAAAAGAGAACGCTATCGTGACAGCGATTATCGCAGGGATGATCGCCGCTATCGCAACAGCAATTATCGCGAACGCCGGGGCGATTCGCGCTATAATGGCAGCCGCGGTATCGACGGCGCGGTCAATCAGTGTGTTTCCGAGATCGAGCGTGATGTACGTGTTGACACCGTCGACAGTGTTGACCGCAATGGCGAAGGCTGGCGCGTAACCGGCGCCATTTTCAACGGTGATCGTTTCACCTGCCAGATTGGTTCTGATGGCCGGATAGAGAATATCGATTACGGCTCAGGCTTTTCATCCAGTGCGTCTTATGCTCCGGCCAAGGACAATCAGCACAGCGATGATCGTTACAAGGCGGCTTGGAACCAGGTTGATAGTGGCGCTGCAAACGCGCCGGCAGCAGCCCCGGCGACAAGCCCATCCTCTGGCGCAGACGATGCCGAGGCGCGGCCTGCTTATCCTGGCGGTCCATTGCCTGGCGAAGAAGTGATCGAGGATGATCGCTATCGCACCGCCCAGGCCGATGTGACCAACTGATCAATCTTGGCCGTTGCTGTTTTCAGGCGATGAGGTTGCCAATTTGTCGCGATAGGATGGCAATGCCAATTGCCAATGGATCGCGGCGCTTCTCAGCCCAAATCCGGCGATCAAAGCTCCCATCCATACCAATGGGTTGGCTAGGCCCGCAAACATGCCGGCAACGGTCATGCTGGCGGACAGCGCCGCTGCGGTGACATAGAGTTCAGGCCGCATGATGATCGATGGCCGACCGGCCACCACATCGCGGATAATTCCTCCAACGCAGCCGGTAATGATGCCCATCAAAATGGCGGGGATCGGCGGCACACCGTAGGACACAGCCTTTGCGCTGCCCAAAACGGCATAGGCGGTCAGACCGGCGCCATCGGCAAAGTCCAGCAACCGACCTTCCCACCACCGCGTTGGGGTGACCCAGGCGATGACTGCGGTGGCCAGGCAAATGCTGGCGGCCCAAGGATCATCCATCCAAAACACCGGCGCATCGATCAGCAGATCGCGCACCGTGCCACCACCAACACCGGTCACCAGCGCAAAAAACGCCATAGTAACATAGGTTTGCTTTTCCTTGGCTGCCAGCAATGCGCCGCTCAATGCAAAGATCGCCAGACCCAGCAGATCAAGCACATCGAGCACGGGCGTGAGAATGGCCTCTGGCATTATTTAGACCCACCTGCAGGCTTTGCCCGGGCCTTGCGGCGACGGAACATCAGAATGCAGCCCAGCAGTGCGCCAATCGTTCCCAGAAAGGCAAACAAGATCAGGATCGGGTGGCTGGTGTCCTCGCGCGTTTGCAAGTCCATAATGTGAAGGCCCCACATGAAATCAAATACGCGCCACCAGCGCGTTCGCACGGCCTCTATTTGACCAGTGTCGCGGCCAACATAGACATGGGTGCCGCCCTCAAGTTCCACTTGCCAGACTGGCATTGGGCGGCGAAAATCAAACGGTACATCCTTGGCTGCAAATGCTTTGACCTCCACCACTGCATCGCCGCCTTTGATATGTTTGGCCACTGTGTCACGCGCCTTGGCTGCAGTAACTGGCGGGATTGCGGCATCAGTGGCCAAATCCACCCGGCGGATTGTCCCGTCCATGCCGGTCAATATTGCCACCGCCTGACCGTCCTGCATGACAAAGCGCATTTCCTTGAGCGATCCATCCTGCGTCGCAAGATTGGATCCCTGGATAACCAAGGGCTGGGCGGTGCTGGGCAGGCGCAAATGGTTGCCACGCACTTCCTCGATCGGTTTGGAAGCCATGAACAGGCCCGTGACCATCCACATCAAAATTGGGACGCCAACCAGCCAGCCAAGCCAGATGTGCCATTTTGCGAATTTCAGCATCAGCGGTCGGGCCATCGGTCTATCCGTTTACGAGGCGATCAATGCCAATGGCGGCGTCGATACAATCCAAATCGGACCAACGCGGTCCGATCACTTGCACACCGCACGGCAAGTCGCCGGTGTGCCCGATCGGAACGACGGTTGATGGCAGATTGGGCAAGGTCGCAATGCCTGCCCAGACCAAGCCTGAGGGAGCAGGCACCATTGTGCCATTGATGTCGAGCTTGGTACGGAACAGGCTACCTTCAACATGCGGGGTTGCCAGAACCGGGGCGGGCGGAGCCAGCACAAAGTCATAGGTTTCAAACAAGTGTTCCCACGCCTGTTCACTAACGGCTTGAGCATCGAGCAGGTCGAACCATTCGGTGGCGCTGGGTGTGCTGCCATCAGCGCGGGGCGCCCCGCGTTCCATCGATGTGTTCATCATGCGCAAATACTGACGGTGATGCCCCGCCAAATCTGGCACCAAATTGCTGGTTCGGTCGACGCGGATGCCGGCCTTCTCCAGAATTGCGATCGCCTCTTCGATAGGGCTTAGTACACTGGCGTCCACCGGCGCGCCCTCGATTTCGGTTATCGCCAGAATGCGGCATTGGACAAAGGACTTGGCCGTGCGGCCGAGAGGCCTTTCCGCGCCAATTTGCAACAAGGCGGCCAAATCTTCTCCATTGCGGGCCAGCGGTCCGGCGACGGAGAGATAGGCATCGTGGAGCACCTGTCCGGCTCGGCCAGGGCTTTGGTGGCCGCGCTTGCTGGTCAGTCCCCAGCTGGGCTTGTGGCCCCAAACACCGCAAAAATGCGCCGGTACGCGGACTGATCCGCCAATGTCGGTGCCATATTCAGCAGCGACCATACCGCTGGCGACCGCCGCGGCAGAGCCGCCGGAGGACCCACCGGGTGAGCGCGAATGGTCATGCGGATTGTTGGTCCGGCCATAGACCGGATTATTGCTCTGCCAATCGGTCAAATCGGGCGGAACATTGCTCTTGCCGATGATGACGGCACCCGCTGCTTTCAGTCGTTGCACCAGCTGCGCGTCATTTTGTGCAATATTTCCGGCGTATCTTTCATGCCCATAGGTGGTGGGCAGGCCTGCCACGTCGAAGCTTTCCTTGACTGTCATTGGCACACCAAACAACGGCTGATCAGATCCAGGGCCTGTGGCCTCCAGCGCCTTGGCCGCGTCCAGCGCTCGCTCGAAATCTTGCACCGCAATGGCGTTGATATGAGCGTCCAGTTCTTCGACCCGACCGATGGCAGCATCCACCGCTTGTGTGGGCGACAATTCGCCTGCCCGGATCGCTGCGGCCGTTTCCAGAGCGCCAGGTTTGTCAGTCAGTTTTGGGTAAGCCATGAATGCAATTCTCTCCTCAACAATGCTCTAGCGGTTTAAATCGGCGGGAGAAAGCAGGTTACTTCGCGCCTATGCTGTTGGCTTACTTGCTTGCCTGCACCAACTCAGCGCCAGCGCGTAACCGATGATGGGCGATGCGCCATAGCCGATCAGAACATTGGGATAATTGGACAGCAGCGCGGCAAGGGTGAATCCGCCCAGCGTCCCCGCCATCGCATAATGGCTTGCTTGCCTGCCGTATGGTGCAAGCAGCATCAGAGCAAAACTTGCGATGAGACTGAGAGCCAGCGCGATTGCGACAAATGGGGCGGTTTGTGCCAGATCGACCATTATCCGTTCTACAAACGGTTGGGCGGGCAATTCACCGCGTAAGGTCGCGATGACGCTAACGCCGAATGCCAAGATCGCGACCAAGCCGGGCTTCCAATCCTGCCACGCGAAATAGAGCCCGATGCCGGCACCCATGATTGCAAAACCAATCGCCGCATCGGGTTGGATAAGTGCGAGGAACAAAGCGCTCAGCAAAATTGGAACAGCATAATCGCGATTGTCGGCGCTCAGGCAGACCAGCAGCGGGATGGCGATCGCACCCGTATTGAGTGTGAAGCCTCCAACTGAAATCCATCGACTGACATGGCTGATGTCTGGCCCGGTAATGAGGGGCAATGTCAGGAATATAAGCAAGGCGATTGTCAGGCTACGCTGGCTCCAGCTGTTCGGGCTGACCAAAGGCGTGGGGAGACGGCCAAAAACGATCCAAACCAAGCCCAACCCAAGCGCGACCGCATTGGTGATGACATAAGGAAGGGGGGCGCTTAGACCAGCCAGATAAGCAACCCCGACCAGCGTCGGCAGTGCCAGTGCGAGGGCCAGCGCAAGGGCCAGCGGCGTCATATGACGTTTAGCCAAAGGGGTCTCTGTCGTCATCGCGGGGCATAGCGGATTTGCGCAGTGCCGCTGGCGGATGCTGGCAGATGCAATCCCTCGCCATAGGCCTTGATCGCGCCAGTCGATACTGTGTCCAAGCGGGTCTCTACCGCAAAGTCGCCCAATTGCTGCTGCGCCAATGCGGTTTCTACTCTGCCCAGCAGATCGCGATAATCCTTCTCAAAATTCTGGGTCAGCGCGCCTTCGATGGCTTCGGAGAAGTCTTGGGCCTTGGCGATTTCCAACAGGACATTGGTGGTGAAGCGGCTGGTCTCAGCCTGATATTCGGGCTCTGCAAAGCGCACCACACGCGAATCCGGATCATTGACCGGACGCGCTGTCAGCCACACGATCCCGCTGGCAGGATCATCGCGAGCATCTGGTGCCCAAGCTTCAAATTCTATGCCTACGGCCAAGCGGTTGTTCTCGGTGCCATAGGCTGTGACAGAGCGAAATTCGACCATTCGCTCGCCCATCGTAGGAACAAGGAAGGGCTGCTTCGCGCGGGCTTGCAGTGCGCGAAGTACAATCGGCTCTAGCTGAGAATATTGCGCGACCACCGGAACGGCCAGATTGAGACCTGGTGGCTGTTCGGACGAGGATGCCGCGGAAGCAGGCGGCAGCAAATTGGGTAAGGGCAGCGGGGCATGCGCGGATGGCTCGTCCCCTACAAATATCTCTGTGCGCGCATTGAGCCTGACCTTCAGCGATAATGTTTTGCGTGATGTCGTATAGCCATCGAATCCAATATGTTTCGGGGTCACTCGCAGCCACACCGGTGGATTTTCGCGGTTGACCGACATGACTGCAAAGCTGCGCTGCCAAAGAGGCTCAATTTCGCTCCGCATGTTCAAGCTTGATATCTCGCGTTCAAGCGTGCTTTCTAACGTGCGCACCACGGTTTTCAGGCGCTCATCAGCTTGATCTGCAAATGTTATCTGGCGACCCAGCAGAGAAACTGTGGGGGGCTGCTTCCAATCATAACGGATCGAAACTGTGCCTTTGACCCTCCAGTCTTCCTGAATTGTCGGACGGACACGCGCTGTCACTGTTGCCTGCGCGGTGCCTGTTTTTTGCCGGATAACACCGCCAATATCGCTTGCAGTGACGCTAGCTTTGATCGGCATAGTGATGATCAAATCTTGGCCAGAGCCAGACAATTGCATGCTGCCGCGCGTCACACGACCGGTTAGATCGCAGCGAATTGTGGGCGATTTGATGGCAATACCGATCACTTTGGTCCGACGGGAGGGCAGGCATTCCACATCCGGCTGGTCAATCAACCACAGATTGCGCGGAACCTCTGCCTCCAAGGCTTGGCGCAAAGCATTCAGGCCGACATCGAGATCAACCGCGAAGACGGACTCGCCTTCGCCGGCCTCTATCGGCTCGTCCGAGCGGGGCGGGGGCTTCACTTCCGCTTGAAACAGCGAGCAGGCAGTCAGCAACAACGCAGGTATCAACGCTAATACGGCAGCCAAGCCGCGCATAGGAGCAGAGCGTTTGGGTGAGCCGATCAAGCCCAACGCCCAAGCTGGATTGCCCGTATTGCCATACCAAAATCCCCTCTTGTCCATGCTTAGGACAAAAGGGGGCTGATGATCAATTTATCGTGTGTTTTGGGCGCAGTAGCCCGCCGGCAATCACATGTGGATGGGCTTGCCCTGAACCGCCATCGCGGCTTCTTTTACCGCTTCGGAGTGTGTTGGGTGCGCGTGGCAAGTATAGGCGATGTCTTCTGACGTTGCGCCGAACTCCATCGCAATGCCTGCTTCGGCAATCATCGTTCCGGCAACGCTGGCAATCGCCCAAACGCCCAGAACGCGGTCGCTTTCGGCCTCGGCAATTACTTTCACAAAGCCATCGGGCTCGTGATTGGTCTTCGCCCGGCTGTTGGCCATCATAGGGAATTTGCCGACTTTGACTTTGGCCTTGTCGCCCATCTTCTCGATCGCTTGCTCGGTGGTCAGACCAACCCCGGCAATTTCTGGCCAAGTATAGACAACCGACGGGATCACATCATGGTTCACAATGCCGGTTTCGCCCGCAATGTTTTCGGCCACGGCAATCCCTTCATCTTCGGCTTTGTGGGCCAGCATCAGGCCAGGCACGCAATCGCCAACTGCCCAGACATTGTCGACCGACGTGCGAAAGTCGTGATCGATTTCGATCTGGCCGCGCTGGTTGGTCTCCAACCCGATCGCATCCAAGCCGAGGCCGTCGGTATTGGGCCGCCGACCGATGGATACCAACACGCAGTCAGCTTCCATTGTCTCGGCATCGCCGCCAGCAGCTGGTTCCAGCGTCAATGTGGCTTTCTTCCCCTTAACGGAAACACCGGTAACTTTAGTGCTTAGCTTGAATTCAATGCCTTGCTTCGAGAAGATCTTGCGCGATTCCTTGCGCACATCACCGTCCATGCCGGGCAGAATTTCGTCGAGGAATTCTATGCAAGTGACATCTGCGCCAAGCCGATTCCAGACCGAGCCAAGCTCCAGCCCGATCACTCCGCCGCCAATAACGACCATTTTCTTGGGCACTTTGGGCAGTTCCAGAGCGCCGGTGGAATCGACCACAACATGCTTGGAATTGTCGACCTCAACGCCGGGCAGTTGCGTGACCGAGGAACCGGTTGCAATCACAATATCCTTGGCCGTAACAGTCTCGTCACCGACCTTGACCGTGTGCGCATCCTGGAAAGTGGCATAGCCCTTCTTCCAGTCTACCTTGTTCTTTTTGAACAGAAATTCGATACCCTTGGTCAGACCATCAACCGCGTCCAAACGCTGGCCATGCATCTTGTCGAGGTTCAACTTGGGCGCAACATCAATGCCCATGTCGGCCATTGTGCCATTGGCAGCCGCGTCGAAATACTCGCTGGCGTGCAGCATCGCCTTTGAAGGAATGCACCCCACATTGAGGCAGGTTCCGCCCAGTGTTTCACGACCTTCGGCGCAGGCGGTCTTCAAGCCCAATTGAGCCGCACGGATCGCCGCGACATAGCCGCCAGGGCCAGCGCCGATAATTAGGACATCGTAATCGTATTCAGCCATCATTCTTTCCTTAAAGGTCGATCAACATCCGTGTCGGATCTTCAATCGAGTCCTTAATGATTTTCAATGCAGTCACAGCCTCGCGGCCATCAATCAGTCTGTGGTCATACGACAGCGCGATATACATCATCGGCCTGATCACGACTTCACCATTCACCGCAACCGGACGATCTTCAATCCGGTGCAGGCCCAGCACGGCGCTTTGCGGAGGATTGATAATCGGGGTCGACATCAGCGATCCGAATACACCGCCATTGGAAATGGTGAAGGTGCCGCCGCTCATGTCTTCCATGGTAAGGCTGCCTTCCTTTGCGCGCTTGCCATAGTCGGCAATGTCTTTTTCGATTTGCGCAAAACCCTTGGCGTTGCAATTGCGGACAACCGGAACAACCAGGCCATTGGGGGCCGAAACCGCAACCGAGATATCGACAAAGTCGTGATAGACGATCTCGTCACCCTCGATATAGGCGTTGACGCTGGGAACGTCCTTCAGAGCCAAACACGCAGCTTTTGCGAAAAAGCCCATGAATCCCAGTCGGATATCGTGCTTCTTGGCGAACAAATCTTTGTATTTGCTGCGCGCTTCGATGACTGCGCTCATGTCCACATCGTTGAATGTGGTCAGCAGCGCAGCCTCTTCCTGCGCGCCTTTCAAGCGCTTGGCGATGGTTTGGCGCATGCGGGTCATCTTGACGCGCTCTTCGCCGCGCTCGCTGGCAGCAGCAGGTGCGGGCGCAGGCGTCGCGGCATCGCTGTCGGACTTGGCCTCGCTGCCTGATTTTTTGTTCTTGGCTGCTGCCAGAACGTCTTCCTTGGTCAGGCGACCATCCTTGCCTGTGCCAGTAATCGTGGTTGGATCGACCCCGTGTTCCAGCACCGCGCGGCGGACCGCGGGCGACATCGTAACCGAGGAATCCCCAGCTGCCTCTTTCGCCGCACTCTTTGCGCCATCGGAATCAGAGCTGGATGCAGGAGCGGCCTTGCTCTCCTTCGGCTTTGCAGCCGCGCTGCCGCCTTCATCAACAATTGCGATCAATGCGCCAACCTCAACCGTATCACCCACGTCCACGCTGTGTTCGGCCAGCACGCCTGCCACGGACGAGGGGACGTCTACCGCAACCTTGTCGGTTTCCAGACTGACGATCGGCTCATCAACCGCAACTGCGTCGCCGGGCTGCTTCAGCCATTCGCCAACGGTTGCTTCTGTGACGGATTCGCCAAGAGCGGGAACTGTAATTTCTGTCGCCATCGATTTGTTTCCTATGCCTTATTTATTGGCAGGGGTGGATTTGCTGGTGCGTTTTGATTGTGTCTTCCCGTGTTCGGAAAGCCCCAGTGCCACGCTGACCAGTCCTTCTTGTTGGGCCTGGTGACGTTTGGCCAGACCCGTCGCCGGAGACGCGCTTTCTTCCCGGCCTGCATATTGCGGGCGCATCCCGTCATGGCCAGCATCATTCAGAGACCGCTCGATCCGGCTCTCGACAAAGAACCAGGCGCCATTGTTCTTGGGTTCTTCCTGACACCAGATGACCTCTTCCAGATTCTTCATCCGTTTGAGGCGCACGGCCAAGGGATCGCCGGGGAAGGGATAGAGCTGTTCCAACCGGACAATAGAGACATCTTCGCACGCCTCTTCATCGCGCTTTTCGATCAGGTCGTACGCCACCTTGCCAGAACACAGCACCAGACGTTTGATCTTCTCGTCAGGGATGGTCTTGGTGTCGGACATGATCCGCATGAAGTGGTGTTCGCCCAAGAACTCGTCCGCGCTGCTTTTTGCCATCGGATGGCGCAGCAGGGATTTCGGGGTCATGATGATCAAGGGCTTGCGGAACGGACGCAGCATCTGGCGGCGCAACACATGGAAGTAATTGGCCGGAACTGTGATGTTGCAGACCTGCATGTTGTCATTCGCGCACAATTGCAGGAACCGCTCGAGCCGGGCTGAACTGTGTTCCGGGCCTTGCCCTTCATAGCCATGCGGCAACAGCATCACGAGCCCGTTGGCCCGCAGCCATTTGGCTTCGCCCGATGCAATGAACTGATCGATCATGATCTGAGCGCCATTGGCAAAGTCGCCAAATTGCGCTTCCCACATCACCAGCGATTTGGGGTCAGCCATGGCAAAGCCATATTCGTAACCCAGCACGCCATATTCGCTCAGCGTGGAGTCATACACCTCGAACTTGCCATGCGGCAGCGTGGTGAGCGGTATATATTTGCGCTCCTCGGTCTGATCGACCCACACGGCGTGACGCTGGCTGAATGTGCCTCGACCGGAATCCTGACCCGACAGGCGGACACCAAAGCCCTCTGTTACCAGACTGCCAAAGGCGAGCGATTCAGCCGTTGCCCAATCAAACCCGTCGCCCGATTCAAACATCGCTTCCTTGGCCTTGATCACGCGGCCAAGCGTCTTGTGGATGTTCAGATCATCGGGAACCGTGGTCAGCGTGCGGCCCAGGCTGTCGAACAGCTTTTGTTCGATAGCAGTGTGGACATTGCGGCGCGCGCTTTCAGGATCGGCTGGCTTATTCAGGCCCGCCCAACGACCGCCAAACCAGTCCGCCTCATTCGGCTTATAGCTCTTGGCGGCGTCGAATTCTTCCTGCAGCTGTGCTTCAAATTCGTCGCGCAATTGCTGGGCATAGTCGCTCTCGATCACGCCTTCCTCAGCCAAGCGATCGGAATAGATCACGCTGACCTTTGGATGCTGGCGGATGGCGTCATACATCAAAGGTTGGGTGAATTTGGGCTCGTCACCCTCATTGTGGCCAAACCGGCGATAGCACCACATGTCGATCACAACATCGCGGCCGAAGGTTTGGCGATATTCTACTGCCAGTTTACAGGCAAAGGTCACAGCCTCGGGATCATCGCCATTCACATGCAGGATCGGGGCTTGAACGCCCTTCGCTACATCCGAAGGATAGGGCGATCCGCGCGAGAATTTGGGGCTGGTGGTGAAGCCGATCTGGTTGTTGATGATGAAATGCAGGCAGCCGCCTGTGTCATAACCCGGCACGCCCGAAAGCGAGAGACTTTCCCACACCACACCTTGACCGGCGAAGGCGGCGTCGCCGTGGATCAGCACGGGCAAAACCTGCTCGTGCTTGCTCAAATCATCGCGAATGGCTTGCTGGGCGCGGGTCTTGCCCAGCACCACCGGGTTCACCGCCTCCAGATGAGAGGGGTTGGGAACCAGCGACATATGCACTTCGATATCGTCAAAGCTGCGGTCGGTGCTGGTGCCAAGGTGATATTTCACATCGCCCGAACCGCCGACATCTTCGGGATTGGCGCTGCCGCCGGAAAATTCGTGGAAGATCACCTTGTATGGCTTGTTCATCACATTGGCGAGCACGTTCAAACGCCCACGGTGCGCCATGCCATAGATGATCTCGCGTACGCCGGTTGCGCCGCCATATTTGATCACCGCCTCCAGTGCAGGGATCATCGATTCGCCGCCATCCAGACCGAACCGTTTGGTGCCGACATATTTCTTGCCGAGGAACGCTTCGTATCCTTCGCCGCGGACCACTGCGCCCAAAATGGCTTTCTTACCCTCGGGCGTAAACTGGATCGTATCGCCGGGGCTTTCGAACTTATCCTGCAAAAACCGCCGTTCTTCCGTGTCGGCGATATGCATATATTCCAGGCCCACATTACCGCAGTAATTGGCCCGCAAAGCCTTCAGCAGATCACCGATTGTCACCCAGTCAAAGCCCATTACGCCGCCGATAAAGACCTCGCGGTCTTCCAAACCGGCCAGCTCGTGCCATTCCAGCGTCAAATCTTCGGGATAGCCCGGCGCGCTGACGCCCAGCGGGTCCAGATTTGCCGCCATATGGCCGCGCACACGATATAGCCGAACCAGCGTCATCGCCTTGTTCGACAGGTCCGATGCGTCTTCCAGCGCCTTGTCATCGACCGGCTTGCCTGCCTTGGCAGAAGCCTCTTTCACCGCCAGCTTCATCGCTGTCGGGTCGAGCGCCGTGGTCAAATCGGCGTCAGAATCCGCGACCTGGTTGAGCCATTGGGGGTTGGCCCAGGACGGACCGGGTTGCGGGCCTTCCTGATCGGACATTTGCGGAATGAGGGTGTTCGGTTCTTTGCCCATGGGCTTGTCTCCGAGGGGAGGAGGTGGGGAGCCTCGCCGAATGCGAAGCCCCCTCTTAGATCAGGCCATTTCTTTCAGCATGGCATCCAAAGTGGTGCCCAGCTCTGATGGCGAAGGCGATACGCGAATACCCGCATCTTCCATCGCCGCGATCTTGTCATCCGCGCCGCCTTTGCCGCCCGAAACGATCGCACCAGCATGGCCCATGCGTCGACCCGGAGGCGCCGTGCGTCCAGCGATAAAGCCAACCGTAGGCTTGGAACGGCCTTTGGCTGCCTCTGCCTTGATGAAGGCTGCGGCTTCTTCTTCTGCAGATCCGCCGATCTCGCCGATCATGATGATCGATTTGGTATCTGGATCGTCCAGGAACAGGTCCAGCACGTCGATAAAGTTGGTGCCATTGACCGGATCGCCGCCAATGCCGACAGCCGTGGTTTGGCCCAGGCCAACCATGGTTGTTTGGTGCACAGCTTCATAGGTCAGTGTGCCCGAACGCGAGACAACGCCAACGCTGCCTTTCTTGAAGATAGAGCCGGGCATGATGCCGATCTTGCACTCGTCCGGCGTCAGAACGCCAGGGCAGTTCGGGCCGATCAGGCGCGACTTGGACCCTTTCAGCGCGGCCTTGGCGCGCACCATGTCGAGCACCGGAATACCCTCGGTGATGCAGATGATCAGCTCGATCTCGGCGTCGATAGCTTCGCAGATTGCGTCGGCTGCAAAGGGTGGCGGCACATAAATGCACGATGCGGTCGCGCCGGTTGCAGCCTTGGCTTCACGAACGGTGTTGAATTGCGGCACGCCGATGTGGGTGGTGCCACCTTTGCCTGGCGTCACACCTGCTACCATCTGCGAGCCGTAAGCAATTGCCTGCTCGGTGTGGAATGTGCCGGTGTTGCCGGTCATCCCTTGCGTGATAACCTTGGTGTCTTTGTTGATCAGGATAGACATTTAAGCAAAACTCCGTCTTTTCGAATTTGGATTATCGACCGCCGAGCCAAACGCCGGTTTCGTAGATGCGTAAACTGTATTCATTGCCGCGTTGAAGGTTGCGCAGTCGGGCACACGTAGCAAATTGCACGCGAGCCCCGGCCAACATGCGATCTTCGTCAAAAGCCGTGCGATAGGGATCGTTTTGGCTGGCGATTGCCAGATCAAAACAGTCCCGCGCAATATCGAGATTGGCATCGCTATCCACTTCCGGCCCATCAAGTGCGGCATAACTGCGGACCACTCGGGTCCGATTTTGTGCGCGCCAATTGACGCAAGCTCGATACTCGACCCCATCCGCCAGCGTGAACAGCTGTGTATCGCTGCAATACAGGCGCTGCTCTTGCGGCACGTCATGATCAAACCGCTCAGCCACTTCCTGCCGATCAACTTCGCGCGCAGAAACCTGCACTCCAAGCGATGCGATCAACAAGAAAGTGGCGAGTGACTTAAGCAAGGCTGCTATCCAGCCCCTTACACACTTCGAGCAATTCCTCGACCGCGTCGGTGCTGACCTTGAGGTTGGTTTTTTCCTCGTCGCTCAGTTCGATTTCGATCACATCTTCTGCACCGCCAGCACCGATCATCGTCGGCACGCCAACATACAGTCCGTCAACGCCGTATTTGCCCTCAACATAGGAGGCAGAAGGCAGGATGCGCTTCTGATCTCCCAGATAGGCTTCTGCCATGGAGATCGCGCTGGTTGCGGGCGCGTAATAGGCCGAGCCATTGCCCAGCAGACCCACGATCTCACCGCCGCCTTTGCGGGTGCGGTCAACGATTTCATCCAAACGGCTTTCCGATACGCCCTTGATCTTGGCCATGTCCTTCACCGGAATGCCGTTGATCGTGGAGTAGGACAAGACGGGAACCATGGTGTCACCGTGGCCGCCCAGTACAAAGGCGTTCACATCTTTGACCGATACGTCAAATTCCCATGCCAGGAAGGTGGCAAAGCGCGCGCTGTCCAGCACGCCGGCCATGCCGATCACTTTGTTATGGGGCAGGCCGGAAAATTCGCGCAGAGCCCAAACCATCGCATCCAGCGGGTTGGTGATGCAGATCACAAACGCGTCGGGGCAATTGTTCTTGATGCCTTCGCCAACCGACTTCATGACTTTCAGATTGATGCCCAACAGATCGTCGCGGCTCATGCCCGGCTTGCGCGCAACGCCAGCGGTTACGATCACCACGTCTGCGCCAGCGATATCGGCGTAATCGTTCGAACCCTTGATGTTCGCGTCAAAACCCTCAACCGGTCCGCATTGCGACAGATCCAATGCTTTGCCCTGCGGCATGCCCTCGGCAATGTCGAACAGGACGATGTCGCCCATAGCTTTTTTCGCAGCGAGGTGGGCAAGCGTTCCACCGATCATACCAGCGCCAATGAGTGCGATTTTTTTGCGGGCCATTAGGGTGAGAATCCTTCTGTAGCATTCGGGACGTTTGCGGTTTACGGCTTTGATCCACTTTCCCTTACGTCCTCAAGGGCATAGCGGTTTGCCATTTGATAAACGGCCTAGGCCGCGAAACCACCGATTGCAACCGCGAAATAGCCAGCATAATCCACTATTTGTGAGAATAATTCGCAATAGCAATAAGGGGTTGAGAATATGGCTGCTCTACCCGCAAAAGTGCTTAGTTTTCGGATTCTCGTGCGTGCACGGGCCAGCTCGGCGGCTGTGGCTCACCTTGGCTCGAATGTTTGCTCCGCCAAAAAGCTGCGCAGATTGGGATGGCTTAGAAGTTGGAGGCCGCAGGCATGGTGCGTTCCAACCGTCGGGCCTGACCGCGATCAAAATTGCGGCAAACCTCCAGCCACCATGCATATTGTTTGCTGTCGCCATCTGCCAAAGCTTGCTCGGCATGGCGCGCAGCTGCGCTGGCAGCGTTCAGACCATGGACGGCAAAATGGCGCAGTGCGCCTTCCAGCACTTCGTCATTGGTGAACAATTCGCCATTGTCGTTGGTGGCGGCTCTGTTGGGGCTGTGGCTGAGCGCGCGCGCGACGGGGGAATGCGCAGCAGTGCGGGCAGCAGCAAAGCGAAGCGTCATCTGGGGAATTCCTGTGTTTGGGTTGCGACCGTAGGATGGCCAATGCTGGCTCGCCGACCGGAATAGTGCGGTACTCCTAAAGTGCCGTTCGAGATTAGGGTTTCCCAGCCGTTAACGCTGTTTTTTCTGCGGCTTGATCGGGTTTAGCTGATTGCGCTTGCTGCTAGGGCAGGGCGCATCTATCGCCAGCACATTGGGCATGATGGAAGTGCATTTTCTCTCTTGGGGTCGTTTGGCGATGTTGGCTGCTGCCGGGGCTGCAGCGATTGCCGTTGCCAATTGTGCGCCAGTTGAAAGGCAGCTTGCCGACAGTGTGAGCGAAGAGGCGCGGCCCAGCTTTGTCAGCCTCAACCCATGCACCGATGCAATCTTGGTCGCGGTGGCACAACCGGAGCAGATCCTCGCCCTTTCCCATTTTAGCCATGATCGCAGGTCCAGTTCTATCCAGCCTGAGGTCGCGGCGCGCTTTGCGATCACCGGTGGCAGTGCCGAAGAAGTGTTCGTCCTTGCGCCCGACATTGTTCTGGCCGGAGCATTTTTGCCGCCTTCGACAAACCAAGCCTTTGATGATTGGGACATGCAGGTTGAGACCTTCGGCATTGCAAGCGAGATTGAGGCGAGCTTTGCGCAGATACGCCGCATTGCAGCTCTGGCGCAGCAGCCCACACGCGGCGAAGCGTTAATTGCCGAGATTTCCAATGCGGTTCGTGCCGGAAAACCAGACAGCGGTGATGCGCCGATGTCTGCTGTTCTGTGGCAACCGGGGCAAATTGTGCCGGGCGAACAGGCTTTGGTCACGCAATTGATGCAGGAGGCAGGATTTACCAGCCATAGCGCCGCGCATGGGTTGGCGCAGGCCGATTATCTCTCGCTGGAGCAATTGCTGGCAAACCCTCCACAAGTGTTGCTGGTAGCAGGGGGCGAGCGGGCGCAGCGCCATCCCGCCTTGTCCGCGCTCAACACGACCAAGATCGCGCCCTTTGACCCCGCGCTGCTCTATTGCGGAGGGCCAACCATTGTCAGAGCGATGGAACGTTTGCACCAGATCAGGCAAGGGGCATCATGAACCGCGCCGCGCTGATCTTCGCCGGATTGCTCATCATCGCCTTTCCGTTGTCGCTGCTGGCAGGCCGCGTATGGGTTGATCCGTCCAGCACGCCCAACGCGGCCTTGATCCTGATGGAGCTACGTTTGCCGCGCAGCATTTTGGCGATGGTGATCGGAGCAGGGCTCGGCGCAGCAGGCGCGGCCATGCAAGGCTATTTACGCAATCCGCTGGCCGATCCCGGCCTGTTCGGCATTGCGCCCATGGCGGCCTTGGGCGCTGTAATCAGCTTTTGGTTTGGATATAGCGCCAGCGCGTATTTGTTGCCTTCTTTTGCGTTGCTGGGCGCGGGAGCGGGCATGGCCATGCTGGCATTGATTGCCGGGCGCACATCAGCGGGAACGGGCGGCGGCATTGCGCTGTTCACGCTGGCCGGATTGATGATCGCCAGCCTTGCCGGCGCATTGACTGCGCTGGCGATAACGCTCTCTCCCAACGCCTTTGCTTTGAGCGAGATCGTGCTGTGGCTGAACGGAGCGCTGACCGACCGATCATGGCGCGAAGTCATGATTGCGGTGCCTTGCGTTGCTGCCGGATTGCTGCTGCTGACGCTGGCGTCCAAGCCGCTCGACGCGATGACTTTGGGACAAGAGGCCGCGCAATCGCTGGGTGTGCGCCCGGCGGCTTTGCTTTGGTTGCTGGTGGGCGGAGTGGGGCTGACAGTGGGCGCGAGTGTCGCGGTGGCGGGCATCATTGGCTTTGTCGGCCTGATTGTGCCGCATCTGGTCCGGCCGTTCACCGACCGATTGCCCTCCAGCCTGATTCTGCCCAGCGCGCTTGCTGGCGCTTTGCTGGTGCTGGTGGCGGACAGCGCGGTGCGCGTGCTGCCCTTGGTCACAGAGCTGCGCCTGGGCATTGCCTTGTCGTTGATCGGCGCTCCCTTCTTCCTGCATTTGCTGCTGAAAATGCGCAGAGGCCGGATATGAGTTTGGCCGCATCCAATATCAGCGTCCAAGGGCGGCTGGATGGCGTCTCGGTCCAGCTAGAACCGGGACAGATCACCGCGATTTGCGGCCCCAATGGAGCGGGCAAATCGACTTTGATGAGCTGCTTGGCCGGGCTGCTCGTGCCGGATAGCGGATCTGCCAGTCTGGGTGGCGAGCCGCTGGCGACGCTCAATCCGCAAAGACGTGCGCAAATGATCGGCTATCTGCCGCAAGATGGCGAAGTGGCATGGGACGTAGCGGTGCGCAATCTGGTTGCTTTGGGGCGCCTGCCGCATCGTGATCGCGGGGAGAAGGCGATCGAGGCTGCTTTGGAAGCGGTGCATCTCACCCAATTTGCCGATCGGCCGATTTCGACTTTGTCTGGCGGGGAAAAAGCGCGCGCCTTGCTGGCGCGGGTGTTTGCCGGAGAGCCCGATTGGGTTCTAGCGGATGAGCCGCTGGCGGCGCTCGATTTTTATCACCAGCATGAAGTGCTCGCCAGTCTGCATGCCTCTGCCAAATTGGGTGCGGGCGTGGCGCTGGTGCTGCATGATCTGGCGCTGGCGATGAACCATGCGGACAGGGTGCTGGTGTTGAAAGGGGGCCGCCTGATCGCAGACGGGCCTCCTGAAACGGCGTTGGATGAAGCCAACATCATCCAGACCTGGGGCGTTGCCGCACGCTGGGTTGGTGAGCCGGGTGCGCGGGCTTTAGTGACGTCTTAAGCAGCAGGCGCGGGTGTTACTCCGCTGGTTCCTGCATCAGCCCTCTTGAGATCAACATTGGCTCGACCTTCGGATCACGCCCGGCAAAATTCTTGTACATCATGGAATAGTCCATCGTGCCGCCCTGGCTGAGCACGGTTTCGCGGTAATGCGCGCCATTTTCGCGCGTCAGCCCGCCATTTTCCATGAACCAGTCGCGCGCATCCTTGTCCAACATCTCGCTCCACAAATAGCTGTAATAGCCTGCAGAATAGCCCGCTGGAGAGGAGAAGATGTGATTGAAATAGCTGCTGCGATAGCGCGGCGGGACCAGGTCGACCTCAAGGCCAAGCTCGGACAATGACTGGCGTTCAAACCCGTCAACTTCTTCGGGTGTTTCCAGCGCTGCAGCCTGAGCCGCCGACAGCGAATGCCACTTCATATCGAGCAAGGCAGCCTCAACGATCTCGCCAAATTCATAGCCCTGATTCCATTTCAATGACTTCTGGATCTTCTCGACCATTGCCATCGGAATGGTTTCGCCTGTTTCGTAATGCTTGGCATAGTTCTGCAGCACTTCGGGGTGGGTCGCCCACATTTCATGGACCTGACTGGGGAATTCGACAAAATCGCGTGCCGTCGAAGTGCCCGACAGCGATACATATTGCTGATCGGCAAAAAAGCCGTGCAGCGCGTGGCCAAATTCATGGAACACGGTTTCGACATTGTCGAAGCTGACCAATTGTGGCTCGCCTTCAGCCGCTTTGGGGATGTTGAGGACATTGTAGATAACCGGCTTGGTATTCCAAACATGGCTTTGATCGACAAAGTTGCTCATCCAAGCGCCACCCCGTTTTGAGGGGCGTTGGAATGGGTCAAAATAGAACAGACCGAGCTCTGATCCATCTGCCTCAAACAGCGTATAGGTCGACACGTCCGGATGATATGTCGGGATGTCATACCGGCGTTCAAAGGTCACGCCATACAGCTTGTTGGCCATATAGAAGACGCCGTCTTCCAACACTTTTTCCAATTGGAAATAGCCTGCGATCTGGTCTTCATCGATCGCATATTGTTCTGCCTTCACCTTATTCGCATAGAGGTACCAATCCCATGGCTGCACGGTGAAGTTCTTGCCTTCCTCGGCAATCTTTTCGTTCAGCAGATCGGCTTCATTGCGCTGTGTCGCGGACAAGGCCGGAACCATTTGCTGCATAAAGCCAAGCGCTGCCGAAGGCTGCTTCGCCATGCGATCATACATGGTGTAGGTCGCCCAATCGGGTTTGCCGAACAGGCTAGCCTTTTGCGCTCGCAAGGCAGCTATTCGGGCCAGCATGGTGCGCGTATCCAACTCGCCGCCCTTTGAAGAGCGTGCAAGGCTTGCCTGAAACAGGCGTTCGCGCGTTTCGCGATTGGTCAATGCTGGCAGCACCGGCTGCTGCGATGTGTTTTGCAAAGCGAGCGCATATTTGCCTGGTGCTCCTTTTTCAGCGGCCAATTCGGCGGCCTGCTGGATCTCGCTGTCGGACAGGCCAGCCAATTCCTCAGCCGTGTCCACAATCAAGGCATTTGCCAAAGTGCCTTCACGAACTGTCTGGCTGAATTCGGTTGTCAGGCGCGACAATTCGCCGTTGATCGCCATGACTTGGCTGCGCTCATCCTCGCTCAGCAAAGCGCCTGCATGGACCATATCGTCATAGGTCTTTTCCAGCAAAGCCGCATCTTCGCGGGTCATCGTCATGGCAGATCGATTGTCATACACGGCCTTGACCCGTTCAAACAAAGCCGCGTTCAAATTGATGCTGTCATTATGTGCAGCGAGCTTGGGGCCAATTTCAGTATCAATGTCGTCTAGGCGCGGGGTCGTGTTGCTGCCGGTCAGGCCAAAGAACACATTGCTGACACGACCCAGCATGCGGCCCGATTTTTCCAATGCGACAATTGTATTGGTGAAGGAAGGCGCGGCTGGATTGTTGACGATGGCGGCCACTTCAGCACGCTGGATCGCCATTCCCTGTTCAAACGCCGGAGGATAGTCATCCTCTGTGATTTTGCTGAAATCTGGCGCCATGAAGGGCAGACTGCTGTCAGTCGCAAAATAGCCTGTGCCGACCGGAATCTTGGGACTATAATCGGCGGCGCTATTGGCTTTATCGATGGGGTTCATTGGGTCAGCTTCCTGATTGATGGCGCAACCAGCAAGGGCAGCGGCCAAGGCGATGGAAAGAGTTGAAGGACCCAACATAAATGGGCCCAGCATATTGAGATTCCTATATACCCCCGATTGCACATTGCACGCGAGCGGATTGCAGCATCCGCAGGCGGCCTCGGGAATTGCGCCAAATATTCAGCACCAATTTTATTGCAATTGCAACCGGTGGCGCCAAAGCGTTGCGAGGAGGTCGGTCGATAGAGCAGCCATCGTGTATCTGGCTTGCGGCGCCGATGCATGCATTGTGCCTCAAACACAAAAACGCCCGACTCAGGATGAGCCGGGCGCCACTTGGGTTCTCTTGCAAGTTGCCTAAGCCCAAGGTTGCGACCCGAAGAGCATCGGCGGGAAGACTTACAAAGAGGTCTATGGCAATAGGTCGCAATCGGCATTTGCGGCACTTCAGAAATACTATAGGGGCACCCTCGGTGGCGACCGATTATTTGGAAATTCTGGGGTCTGACCGATCTTTGGATCTCTCGGTCGGGCGAATCCCAAACCAATTGTGGGCGCCAACTCAGTGCCTCTTGACTGGGTGGAACATTTACGGAACACAGTGCATCTATGGCTCTCACTAAACTTTCCGTGCGCGGTGCGCGCGAGCACAATCTCAAAGGGATCGATATTGATCTGCCACGCGATGCGTTGATCGTGATGACGGGTCTGTCGGGCAGCGGTAAATCCAGCCTCGCTTTCGACACGATTTATGCCGAGGGGCAGCGGCGCTATGTCGAAAGCCTCAGCGCCTATGCGCGCCAGTTCCTCGAAATGATGCAAAAGCCCGATGTCGAACATATCGACGGGCTGTCTCCGGCGATCTCGATCGAGCAGAAAACCACCAGCCGCAATCCGCGCTCTACCGTGGCGACCGTAACCGAGGTTTACGATTACATGCGGCTGCTGTGGGCGAGGGTGGGCGTGCCTTACTCGCCAGCGACCGGCAAACCGATCAGCGCGCAGACCGTTTCGCAAATGGTCGACCGGGTGATGGAATTGCCCGAAGGCTCGCGCCTGTATTTGCTGGCGCCGGTGGTGCGCGGCCGCAAGGGTGAGTACCGCAAGGAAATGGCCGAGTGGCAGAAGGCTGGCTTCACCCGCGTCCGCATTGATGGCGAGATGTACGGGATCGAAAAAGCGCCTGCGCTCGACAAGAAGTTCAAGCACGATATCGAAGTGGTGGTGGACCGGCTGGCGGTGAAGCAAGGGCTGGAAACGCGCCTCGCCGACAGTTTTGAAACCGCGCTGAAGCTGGCCGAGGGTCTGGCCTATGTCGACATGGCCGATGGAGTTGTTCCCGGGCGCGAGGAAGAAGAAGCGTCTGGCACCAAGATGAAGGGCACCGGCATCCCGACCAACCGGATCGTGTTCAGCGAGAAGTTTGCCTGCCCCATCTCTGGCTTCACCATTGAGGAAATCGAACCGCGCCTGTTCTCCTTCAACGCGCCGCAAGGGGCCTGCCCGACATGTGACGGTATTGGCGAAAAGCAGTTGTTCGACGAGCAGCTGGTTGTCCCCAACGAGGCGCTGACGCTGAAACAGGGCGCGGTCGTGCCATGGGCCAAGTCCAACCCGCCATCGCCCTATTACATTCAGGTCCTCTCCAGCCTAGCGCGCGCCTATGACTTTGACCTGACCACTCCGTGGAACGAGCTGCAACCCGATCAACGCTCGATCATCCTGCACGGCACGGGTGGCATGCCCGTTTCGCTCACCTTCAAGGATGGGCGCAAGCAATACACCGTGCAAAAACCATTCGAGGGGGTCATCGGCAACCTCAACCGCCGCCTGCTTCAAACCGAAAGCAATTGGATGCGCGACGAGTTGGCCAAGTTCCAGACCTCGCAGCCATGCGAGACTTGCGGCGGCAAGCGCCTCAATGAAAAGGCGCTGGCGGTAAAGGTTGCTGGCACCGACATCGCCGAACCCGTCAAGATGAGCGTGTCTGATGCCAAGGCTTGGTTCCTGGCGCTGGATGAGAAACTGACCGATCAGCAGCAACAAATCGCTCGCGCTATCCTGAAAGAGATCAACGAGCGGCTGGGCTTCCTCGACAATGTCGGGCTGGATTACCTCAATCTCGATCGCACCTCTGGCACATTGTCTGGGGGAGAGAGCCAGCGCATCCGCCTCGCCAGCCAGATTGGCAGCGGCCTGTCGGGCGTGCTCTATGTGTTGGACGAACCCAGCATCGGCCTGCACCAGCGCGATAATGATCGCCTGCTCGAAACGCTCAAGCGTCTGCGCGATCTGGGCAATACGGTGATCGTGGTCGAGCATGACGAGGACGCCATCCGTCAGGCCGACCATATCGTTGATCTGGGACCCGGCGCGGGTGTGCGCGGGGGCGAGGTTGTGGCGCAGGGCACGCTCAAACAGATCATGAAGGCGAAGAACTCGCTCACCGCCGATTATCTGACGGGCCGAAGGGAAATTGCCGTTCCCAAAATCAGGCGCAAGGGCAATGGCCACGATCTGACGGTGCATGGAGCGCGCGCCAACAATCTCAACAATGTCACCGCCACCATTCCGCTCGGCACCTTTACCTGCATCACCGGCGTTTCGGGATCGGGCAAAAGCTCGCTTACGGTGGACACGCTGCACGCAGGCGCGGCGCGCGTTTTGAACGGAGCCCGCATTATCGCTGGCCCGCATAACAAGATTACGGGCCTGGAATATTGCGACAAGGTGATCGAGATCGATCAATCACCCATCGGCCGCACCCCGCGCAGTAACCCGGCCACCTATACCGGTGCCTTCACCAATATCCGTGATTGGTTTGCCGGCCTGCCCGAAAGCCAGGCGCGCGGGTACAAGCCGGGCCGGTTCAGCTTTAATGTGAAGGGCGGTCGCTGCGAACAATGCACCGGCGATGGCCTGATCAAGATCGAAATGCACTTCCTGCCCGATGTCTATGTCACCTGCGAGGAATGCGGCGGCAAACGCTATAACCGCGAAACGCTGGAGGTGAAGTTCAAGGGCCTCTCCATCGCCGACGTGCTGGATATGACGGTTGAGGACGCGGAAAGCTTCTTCAAGGCTGTGCCCCCCATCCGTGACAAAATGCATATGCTGAACGAGGTTGGGCTGGGCTATGTCAAAGTGGGGCAACAGGCGACCACGCTGTCAGGCGGAGAGGCTCAGCGGGTGAAGCTGGCCAAGGAACTCAGCAAGCGCAGCACCGGCCAGACGCTGTATATTCTGGACGAGCCGACCACCGGACTGCATTTTGAGGATGTGCGCAAATTGCTCGACGTGCTGCACCGGCTGGTGGAACAGGGGAACTCTGTTGTGGTGATCGAGCATAATCTCGATGTGATCAAAACGGCCGACCATATTGTGGATCTGGGGCCGGGCGGCGGCGTTCGCGGAGGCGAGATTGTGGCCGCTGGCACTCCGGAGGAGGTCGCTCAGGTGGAGCAGAGCTACACGGGGGGTTATCTGAAAGGGATGTTGGCTAAGTAGTGCGATAGGTTTTGGCTTCGTGACCAAGTCGCCACCGTTGCCTCTACCCACGCCCGCTTTCCACAAGCCGCGATTGACGCTCCCATCTCCCGCTCTAAATTGGCGATAGGTCGCGCCTTAGTGGGGCAAGTGCATGGGACTCAAAGCATTCTTTCTGACCACGGCAGAGATCGCGGTGGTGTTGATCGGTTTTGTCACGGTCTTCCTGAGCTTTGTGATGAGCGGCAAATCAACCAATAAGGCTGACCGGATGCGCAACCGCGCGCTGCAGGGCACGCATGCAATTCAGAGGATGGGACTATGAACAACCGCACAATCACCACAACAAAGCTGGCCAAGATGGGCTTGGCCGCGATGGGCCTTACCACGATGGGTTTAACCGCCTGCGGACCGCAAAGCCCAGAGGATGTGCGCGCCGCCGCCATCGCCAAATGCGAGCGTCAATTTGGCCGGATGGCCCCCGATCCTACCAAGGGTAATGCGCTGTGCAGCTGCATGGCTGACGACATGGCCGCCGAGGGTGTGGAGATCACCGATATGCTGGGCGAGGGCCGCCAAGCCGTCGAGCGGATCGTGCGCACCTGCGCCAACCGCGTCGGAGTGCCTTTGCCGAGTAAATAACTCCAAGCTAAATTCCTACAGCGCGGCAATTCTCGACATTGGTCTTAGCGCGTCGCTAGCCGATGATATCCAACTGAACAGAGGCATGGCCCCGCTTAATCATACCGAGTTTTCGTGCGGCGGCGCGGCTGACATCGATCACACGGCCCCGGATGAACGGTCCTCTGTCGTTGATCCGCACCACCACGGACTTACCGTTGACCGGATTGGTCACGCGCACTCTGGTGCCAAAGGGCAGGGTTTTGTGGGCGGCGGTCATGGCGTTCATGTCGAACAGCTCGCCATTGGCAGTCATCCGGCCGTGAAACCGCTTGCCGTAATAGGATGCCGTCCCGTGCCCCAGGCTGCGGATGACATTATGCCCCTCACGCAGAGGAATAATGGTGGTGAGGTCAACCGCGTCCTCCTCCGTGCCAGGGCGGTAGAGCGGCGGCTTAATGTCGAACGGGGCAAAGTGTTCGTCAAACTCCATCTCGTCTGTTTGCGCGAGAGCGGGAGGGGCAGAGATGGCCAACAGCGCCGCCATCGCAGCCAGCGGTGCCCATGCGGCCGGCTTGCGGGCGCAGATGCTTGGCGAAACCCTCTCCATCATGCGGGAGCTTAGCGGAGAATTTGCCCCGCACGCAAATCGCAGCGGTCATTTTGGCCCAAAAGTGGGGCGGCGCGCCGAAATTTGGAGCTGGATTGGTGAGCAAAGCTGGGACAAGCATGCTCCAAAAGCAAATGGGGCCGGCATTGCTGCCGACCCCACTCTTACCAGCGCGTGGTCTTCTTGTCCGGCGAACCTTTCAAGAAGCGCTTGGCCTCCGGTGCTTTCACCCTCCAACGAATTGGTGGGCTTCCCTACCGGCGCTCGCGCCAGCATCCGGTTCCTTTTCCAGCGCTTCCGATGGTTCCAGACCGAAGTCTTTCTTCATCGTACCTGCCTTCCTTAGGTACCGAGACCAATCATCCATATTGGCATCCGTTCTCAAGCGGCTGGTTTCCGGCCTAAGCCTTCTTCCCTCCATCGTTCGGTTGCCGAATGCTCGGTCTATCCAGTGGATCAGCGATCGCGTTCTCCTCAAGCAACCTGCCTTGTTTCCAGCCGAAGCTTTCATCATGACCTGTCTCAAAGACCGCGTGGACAATCACCACTGCGTCTTCTGGGTTTCGATTTTCCCTTCGAAATCAAACCCTAAGGTCTGGCTTCTCATGGAGGATCTCTGCCCTTCCGATGAATTAAAACTGCGCCGAAAAAGTGAGTCGTTCAAGGGTTGCAAGCCCGACTTATCCACTTTTCCCAAGATCACTTGTGGACACGAGTGGATAACTAAACGCCTCGTCGCAAAATGCGATTGGGGTCAGCTGCGATCGCGCTTTGCCAGCAATTTCAACCGAAGCGCGTTCAACTTGATGAAGCCTTCCGCGTCATGCTGATCATACGCGCCGGCATCATCTTCAAAGGTCACATGAGCTTCGGAATAGAGCGAATGCGGACTCTTGCGGCCGACAAGGATCGCATTGCCCTTATACAATTTGAGCCGGACGGTGCCGGTGACCTTGTCTTGGCTGTGGTCAATCGCGGCTTGCAGCATCTCGCGTTCAGGCGCGAACCAGAACCCATTATAGATCAGCTCTGCATATTTGGGCATCAGCTCGTCTTTGAGGTGCGCAGCCCCACGATCCAGAGTGATTTGTTCAATCCCGCGATGGGCGCGAGCATAAATTTCGCCGCCTGGCGTTTCATACATGCCGCGCGATTTCATCCCGACGAAGCGGTTCTCGACCAGATCAAGCCGGCCAATGCCATGCTTGCGGCCAAGATCGTTCAATGCGGTCAGCAAAGTAGCCGGGCTCATCGCCTCGCCATTCAATGCAACCCCATCACCGCGTTCAAAATCAATTGTGATATATTCGGGAGTATCGGGAGCATCCTCCGGGTGGTCGGTGCGCGAATAGACGTAATCCGGGGTTTCTTCCCACGGATCTTCCAGCACTTTACCCTCGGACGAGGTGTGAAGAAGATTGGCGTCGGTGGAGAAGGGGCTATCGCCGCGCTTGTCGGTTGGAACAGCGATCTGGTGGGCCTCTGCCCATGCGATCAACGCAGTACGGCTGGTCAGATCCCATTCCCGCCACGGAGCGATAACCGTAATTTCGGGATCAAGCGCATAGGCGCTGAGTTCAAAGCGTACCTGATCATTACCCTTGCCGGTTGCCCCATGCGCAATGGCATCTGCGCCGGTTTCATGCGCAATTTCGACCAGACGCTTGGAGATGAGCGGGCGCGCGATTGAGGTGCCGAGCAGATAGTCACCCTCGTAACGGGCATTGGCACGCATCATCGGGAAGACGAAATCGCGCACAAATTCCTCACGCAAATCTTCGATAAAGATGTGCTTGTCCGGGATGCCCATGGCCCGTGCTTTTTCGCGGGCAGGCTCAATTTCTTCACCCTGACCAAGGTCCGCGGTAAAGGTGACCACCTCCAGCCCGCGTTCAACCTCCAGCCATTTGGCAATGACAGAGGTATCAAGACCGCCGGAATAGGCGAGGACAACACGTTTGATTTCGGACATGATCGCTCGTTTCAAAAGGAATTGCTGCGCCCGCTAACAGGACTGCTGCCGCTGGGCAATGGGAATAGCGGCATCCGGATGGGATCGGGGGCTTTGGACGTGCTTATGGCTGGTTCAAGAGAACGCCCTCGGACGCCCGATGAATAGCAGGGGTGGGTAAGCCTATTCTGCCGCCTGTTTTACATCGGGATCAAAGCGCCAGCTGGGAATCTCTCCCTTGGCCCGAAGGCGTGCACTTTCTTCCTCGATATACTCGCGGGTCATCGGAATGGCGCTGCGGTCCTTCACATATTGGATCTGCCAATTGACCATTGTGCCATTGCGGAAGCTCTGCTCCGCTCCGGCCAGATAGAACAGCCACATGCGATAGAAAGTATCGTCATACATTTGCGTGATTTCCTCGCGGTGCATGACGGTGCGCTTGTACCATTCCTCCAAAGTGTAGGAATAATGGAAGCGCATTGCTTCGACATCCATCACTTGCCAGCCATTCTTCTCGCTTTCGGTGACCAATTCGCTGAGCGCGGGGATATAGCCACCTGGGAAGATGTATTTGCGTGTCCATGCGTCGGTGAAGCCGGGTTTGCCGGATCGCCCGCAGCAATGGCTGATCATCACTCCGCCGGGTTTCAGCAGCCGGTGCGTGTGTTCGAAGAATTGCGGGTAATGGATGGTGCCGACGTGCTCCAGCAAGCCAACCGAAGATATCCGGTCAAATTCGCCCTCTACATCGCGATAATCCATCAGGTGGAATTTGACCTTGTCAGCCACGCCCTCTGCCTCAGCCCGTTCTTTACAGAACGCGATCTGGTCTTCGGCCAGCGCCACGCCGGTCACTTCCACGCCATACATCTTATGCAAATACAGCGCGAAGCCACCCCAGCCGCAGCCAATGTCCAGCACTTTCATGCCTGGCTTCAGGTACATTTTGGCTGCCAAATGGGCCTTCTTGTCCATTTGTGCTTGTTCGAGCGAAGTCTGCTTTGGATCGCCTTCGCGGTAATAGGCCATCGTGTATTGACGGTCTTCGTCCAAGAAGCGCTCATACAATTCGCGGGTCAAATTATAGGTATGCGCGGCGTTTTTTGCTGCCGAACTGCGCAGATTGATCCCGTCCACCGCGGCAATCATTTTCTGGGCAAATTTGCGCGTTTTTGTTTGGGGTTTCAGCGATGCCTGGCCAAGCCGCTTTGCATTCATTGTCACTAACAAGATCATATCGCGAATGTCGTGCGGTTCTTCGACCACCAGCCATTCCCACATGAAGGCTTCGCCAGCACCAAGTTGCGGATAGCGCGCAATATGCTTGGAGGCTTTCTTGTTCGTCAGGCGGATACGAATGGGGCCGGGTTTGCCGCCCAATTCTTCTGGATAGCTGCCTGGATCGGTGCCGTAAGTATATTCCTTGCAGTCATAATCGGTCACGATCAGCTGACCTTGCTTGATCGCCTTATTCAGAAATTTATCCAGCAGCCACATCGACAAGCCCCCATCTTTTGCTCTGGATGACAGACTGCTTTGCCCCGGCTAAACTGTCAATCAGGGAGAACATAAATGTCTGAGGCCAAGACGCAAATTACCGATGTTGATCCTGCGCAATTCATCGCTGCAGTAGAGCCGAAGGCCAAGCGTGATGACGCGCAGGTCCTGGACGAAATGTTCCGCAAGGTGACAGGCCATGCGCCGCAAATGTGGGGGCCAAGCATAATCGGATATGGCCAATATCGCACAACGTATGCCAGCGGACGCGATGTGCATTGGATGCGTGCTGGATTCAGCCCGCGCAAAGCCAAGCACTCGCTCTATCTGATGGGAGGTTATTGCGATGACATAGCCGCATCCCGGCGCGACGAATTGCTGGCCAAGCTGGGCAAATACAAGACCGGTAAGAGCTGTCTTTACATCAACAAGCTGGCCGATGTTGATTTGGCAATTTTGGAGCAATTGATTGCGGCGGATTGGGAAGCGATGCTGCGGATCTATCCCGAATAGGCCCTAGATACCGGCATACCATTGATAACCGCGGTCTTCCCAGAAACCGCCTTGGCCCCCGTCAATATCATCGAAGGAAGCAACCGCTTCGATCGCGGTGAGATATTTGGCATGCTTATATCCCAATTGCCGCTCGATCCGCATGCGTAAGGGTGCGCCATTGCCCACTGGCAAAGGCTGTCCGTTCAATGCGTGCGCTATGATGGTTTGCGGGTGATAGGCATCGACCATATCCACGCTCTCGTAATATTGCGAACCATACAGCGTATCGGCGCAGCGAAAGACGATGAAATTGGCCTCTGGCTTAACCCCGGCGGCGTCCAACAGTACCGACAATTGTGGGCCGGTCCATTTGCCAATAGCGCTCCAACCCTCAACGCAATCTTGCCGGGTGATCTGGGTGCGCTGGGGCAGTTTGCGAATATTCTCTAGGCTGAGCGAAAGCGGCGTTTCCACCAGCCCACCGACATTCAGGCGCCAGTCGGCAAAGCCAGTGGCCAGCGATGCGCGATAGGCATTGCTGTCAACAGTCACCGATCCGTTGGCCGGGAAGTTCAGGTCAATCGCGGTGCGCGGATATTCCCTTGCCAAAGCTTGTCGATTGGCCAGCGCGCGATGCGCGGCAAGGTGCCATTTCTCTGCTGCTGACAGAAGGGATGAACCGGCGTCGCTTCCGGCCACTTTGGCGCAGGCTCCGGTGAACAGAGCGGCCATTCCAGCAAGGGCAGTGCGCCGCCTTACACCATTACTCATCGCGGCCTCCTGTGATCATATCGCCAATTTGCTTGATCGGGCCCGACACCAGCACCGCAATGATATGCACGGCGAAGAACGCGACGGTGGCCCAAGTTACGATGAAATGAACCGAGCGAGCGCTTTGCCGGCCACCAAACATATCAACCAGCCAAGGCGCGGCTGGTTCAAATCCTGGGCTGATGGCTAGGCCAGAAACGATCATCATCGGCAGGAATATTCCCAAAACCGAGCCATAGGCGACGCGTTGGAGGAAATTATACTTTGAGCCCGAGGATGCCAATTCAAGCCGCCAATGCGCGGCAATGGATCGAGCAATTGCGCTGGGATTCCATTCCCCCAGAGAGGTACGCATTTCGCGCCAGAAACGGCCGCTGAACAACAACGCTGCCCACATCACCAGCAATCCGAGCGCAAAGAACCACGCCGCCAGAATGTGCCAGTCGCGCGCTGCGGCCAGATCGTAATAGCCCGGAATGGTGGCCCAACCGGGAAAACGTGGCACCGCAAGCCAAGCTTGCGATGCGTCAAAACCCGATTGGCCCCAATACAAGAATCGATGCGCGTTGGAGATGTTCAGGCCTGACATGAACAGTACGGCTATGCTGGCAAAGTTCAGCCAATGCCACAAGCGCGTGACGAGCGAGTGGCGCTTTTTGGGTGAAGGGCCTGTCTCGGTCATCGGGCACCTGCTCGTGCGTTGGCTTGTTCGCGGGCGAGAAAGATAACGTCGCGCGGTTGGGCGAGCAGATGCTGACCGCTGTCGACAAACAGGCTCTCGCCGCTGCGCAATATGCCCTGGGCAAGGAAGTACGCTGCCTCGGCAATCTCGTCCGCGCCGGTCTTGCGCCCTAGCAGATTGAGCCGATGAGAAACGTCCGTTTCACTTTCGGTTTGGTCATGGCTGGGCAAAATGGCACCCGGTGCCAAGCCGTAGACCCGGTCCTCAGGCCCGGCAGCACCGTCAGCCAACATTGCGATGGTGGAGGCGAGTGCGTGCTTGCTCATTGTGTAGCTGAAGAAGTCGGGATTAGGGTTTTCCAACTTCATATCGGTCAGATGGATTACGCGCCTTCCGGCATCGCTTTGGGCATGGGCGAGGAAGGCTTGCGCCATGCGGGTAGGGGTTACGGCGTTGACTTGCATCGCCTCTTCATTCGTTGCCGGGTCCAATGCGGTTACATCGTCTGCCTCAAACACGGCGGCTGAATTGATCAGCGCCCGCCAATTGGGAACCGTGCTTGCGAGTTGCTCCACCATGGCGACAGCGGCTTCACCGTCGGACAGATCGCAGGCAATTGCTCGGGCAGAGGGCAGGCTGGCGACAAATGCCTCGACATCATCGCTCAAATCTCTGGTGTGGACCAGCACATGCCAGCCACCCTGAGCAAAGCGTCGGGAAATCACTCCGCCGATGCGCGCTGAACCGCCTGTGACAAGAACCGCTGGTTTGCTCATTCTGTCTCTTCAACACAGTTTGGCGCATGAAGGAAGACCGCACGTCCTGCAAGCAGGATGCGCGGCCTCAATTAGCTTCAAAATTCACTTACCAGATTAGCGGCACTTCAGACTGCCGCGATCAATCTCGCGGCCGATGATGGCGCCAGCCGCACCGCCCAAAATCGCACCCAGTGTTTTGTCGCCGTGACCGGCCAATTCATGGCCCGCCAAAGCGCCTACACCTGCACCAATGACCAATCCGGTCGTGCCATTGTCACGCTTGCAGTAATATTTACCGTCGTCGCCCTTCCACATCCGCGAGCTGCGGGTGATCTGGCGCGGTTCGTAATAGCGGCCATAGCTATCATAGGCAGATGCACGATCCTTGGCGCGCTTGCCATGTGCCGGAGCATGCGCAGGGGGGTCTGCCAAGACGGGCGCTGATGTCATAGTCATTGCGCCAGCGGCGATTGCGATTGCGATTTTTTTCATAAACTTTCCTCCCATTTCCCTGCGTGCAGGGGCCTGTATGCAGGGTCCTATGGCATGCCAATGCGGACTGTTGGATGAACGATCCTGAATAACGCGGAATTAGGGGTAGGTCGAGCTTTCGCCGCGGTAAGCCGTTTGAAATTGGCTCAGCTAAGCCGGGCTTGAGCGCGCGAACGGTGGTCTGCACTCAATTTTTCGAGCGAGGCCAAGGTCTTAAAGTCTTGCGGTGAAAACCGGGCCTCCGACTTTGGGCCAAATAGGGCGGAGAAAACACGGCGAACAGGCCACTCCTCGTGCCCAATGGCAACGCGCTCCAATGCATCGCCTGCGGCGGCGCTGCCTTCCTCCAAGACGCGGAAGTACCAACCCGATCGTCCCGATGTGATGATCGCCGAAACCATATCTTTGTGACCAAAGCGATGTTCGATCTTCCAGCATGGTTTGCGTGTCTGGCTGACTTCTATCAGTGCCGTTCCCAAGCGGAACTGGTCACCAATATGGATCTGATCCTCATTTATATTGCTGACGGCGAGATTGGTGCCAAATGCACCCGGGGTTTGTAGCAGATCATGTGCGCCAATCTGATTGTGCCAGAATGCGTGGTGATCGGCTGGATACAAATGCAAGGCCATGTCCGGCCCGCCATGATGCTTGCGATCCGCCTGCTCATCGCCCTCCAGGCCTTCGAATGAAATGGCGATAGGACCGCTTACGGGCAGCTTGGGAAAGGCGCTTTTCTCAGCCCCTTTGAAAGGGACAGCTTTGCCCGCGCATAGGGCATAGACCGTCCATTCGGTCATTCAGATGCGTCGCTTTGCGCTGCAGCCTCTCGGTCTAATTCAGCCCGGCTTTTCTTTTCGGCAGCCGTTTTCAGCTGACCGCACGCCGCATCGATATCGCGGCCACGCGGAGTCCGCACAGGTCCGCTGATGCCGCTTTCGAAAATGATGTTCGAAAAGCTTCTGATCCGGTCCGGGTCAGAACATTCATAATTCGCACCAGGCCAGGGGTTGAACGGAATCAGATTGACCTTCGCGGGGAGATCGAATTTCTTCAGCAGCCGGACCAGTTCATGTGCATCTTCGTCGCTGTCATTCTTTCCCTTCAGCATGACATATTCGAACGTAATCCGCCGCGCGTTGGAGGCACTGGGGTAATCAGCGCAGGCCTGCAGCAATTCTTCGATACCGTACTTCTTGTTGAGCGGGACAATCTCGTCACGAATTTCTTTGTTCACGGCATGCAGAGACACCGCCAGATTGACGCCAATTTCTTCACCACAGCGCTGCATCATGGGCACCACGCCGCTGGTGGACAGGGTGATCCGGCGCTTTGACAAGGCCAGCCCTTCGCCGTCCATCACTAGGCTGAGCGCGTCGCGCACATTGTCAAAATTGTACAAGGGCTCGCCCATGCCCATCATCACGATATTGGTCAGCAGGCGTCCGTCGGCATTGTATTGGTCTGAATTTTCTCCGGCATCCAAACCGTCCATCCGGCCCTTGGGCCACTCACCCAAAGCATCACGGGCCAGCATGACCTGACCAACGATTTCACCGGGGGTGAGGTTGCGCACAAGCCGCATTGTACCGGTGTGGCAGAAGCGACAATTGAGCGTACAGCCGACTTGGCTGGAGACGCACAATGTGCCTCTGTCCGCATCGGGGATGAACACCATTTCAAAGTCATGGCCATCGGGTGTGCGCAGCAACCATTTGCGCGTGCCATCGGCTGAATGCTGCGCTTCGACCACTTCGGGACGAGCCACAACAAAGCGTTCCGTCAGCCACGGGCGCATGGTTTTCGAGATATCGGTCATCTCGGCAAATTCGGTTGCACCGCGATGATAGATCCAGTGATAGACCTGTTTCGAGCGCAGCTTGGCCTGCTTTTCGTCCAATCCGGCTTCTGCAAACAATTCGCGGATGCGCGTGCGAGCCAGACCCATCAGATCCAAACGGCCATCAGCGCGCGGCGTGATGTCACGCGCGACGGGTACGGGATCCACCTGTCCGGGGATCGACATGAGATCAGTATTGGCCATGAGGACCGCGCATATAGTGGCGGTTGCCGCGCTTGGCTAGGTCTTGCGGTTTGACCTGACCTTAGCCTGGTGACTAGTTATTCGCCTGTTGCAGGTTGCGCGGCGAGCAACCCAGCGTCGCTGCATCAATCGCGGTGGCAACATCGTTCAGTTGATAGCGGTCGGTAAATCGTTTGCCATTGGAACCTGAGCCGGTGACGCTGAGCCGGGTTGCCGAACGCATGGCGGCCACGATGGCTGCATCCATTGCTTTGTCTCTAGCCCATGCGTCACCGCCGCCGCCCGTCAAGGCAAAGCTGCGTGATCCGACCACCAACCTGAGATTGGGAGATGACGCCAGCTGTCGCGAAAGGCGGATGTGCACTTGATTGCGAATGTTCCGTTTGGGCCAAGAGGCCACCGTCAGATAGGGCGCGTAATCGCGCTGCTCTTCGCTTGCTCGGCGAGGGTCTTCGGCTTTGGCGATTGCGTAACAGCGCGGGACCGATCCATCACGAAACACCGCCCAATTTGAATATACGCCCAGGCTATCTTTGGCGAAAGCAGGCGCTGTTCCTGCCATCAGCGATATCGCGGCGGCGATTGGGGCAAGGAAGAATGGCTTAGTCATAGCTGATGGACACCACTTCCCATTCTTTTGCGCCTTCGGGAAGCTTTACTATGCGCAAATCCCCCACTTGTGCGCCGCGTAATGCCCGGGCGAGAGGAGAATTCCAGCCGATTTTGCCTTGGCCTGCGTCTTGCTCGTCATCGCCCATGATGGTCAGTTGTTTTTCCTGATCATTCTCGTCAGCGATCGCCACGCTGGCACCAAAGAAAACGCGAGCCTTGTCTGGCTGATCGGTTGGATCGACCACTCGCAGCGCTTTCATGCGGCGCGAAAGATAGGCCAATTCACGGTCAATCTCTCGCATCCGTTTGCGACCATACAGATAATCACCGTTTTCGCTGCGATCACCATTGCCCGCAGCCCAGCTCACTATCTCAACGATCTCAGGACGCTCGCTGCCCAGCAAATGGTCATAGCGCGCTTTGAGCGCCGCCATCCCTGCTGGACTGATCGGGTCCCCCATCGGTTTCATTGCTGACGCGCCCTAGCGCAGGAAGGACGAGGCCGTCCGTGCCCGGCCATAGACATTCTTGTCCGGGTGCAGCTGTTCATAGACGGCGGCGTTCTCGATCACGCGTTGGACATAATTCTTGGTCTCATAGATCGGAATTTGCTCCATCCATGTGATCCAGTCCTTGCCGCTAGTGCGAGGGTCTCCATTGCGACGCAGCCATTTGTTCACATTGCCCGGTCCGGCGTTATAGGCGGCGATCGCAAGAGGATAGGCACCGTCATAATAGGCCAACATGCGCGCGAAATAGGCATCGCCCAAGCGGATGTTGTAGCTGGGGCTGTCGATCAGATTGGACCGCATATAGGTCATGCTCAGCTTGCCTGCTTGCTCGCGCGCAGTGGCGGGCATCAACTGCATCAGGCCGCGGGCACCCGCATGGCTGATCGCATTCTGGGCAAACTGGCTTTCTTGCCGCGTGATCGCATGCACCATGGTCCAATCGGTCCCTTGCGGGTTTTGTAAGGTCGGATGGCCGATCACGGTGAAGCCATCATGGCCGTGTGCTTGCGCTGCTTCTGCCAGATTGACCGCCAAATCGCGCCGCCCAGTCTCGCGAGCGAGCTCTGCCACCAACAGATGCTCAGCCGGAGTTTCGGCTTGATCGGCAATGGCGCGGAAGAAACGGATACCAGTACGCCACGGAACCCCGCGAGCGACTTCGCGCACGGCCTTGGTCAGCGGTTGCGCGTTAAAGGCAGCGCGCTGCTCTGGCGTGATCTCGGCTGTGGTTTGCTGGCTCAGATCAGGAATGTCGCGGCCCAATTTCTCCAGTGCCAGCATTCCGTAAAAACGGTCAGGATAGGTGGCGGCCATCTCCCAATAGCGGGTGGCTTCTGCGGCATCACCTGCGCGTTGGCTGGCAAGGCCTGCCCAGTAAAAGCCTTTGGAGCGGGTCTGTGGTGTCCGGGCCGCAGCACCGTATCGATAAAACAGGGGTGCTGCAGCTTTACCGTCGCTCAAATTCCACAGCGCTTTGGTCCCGCCCAGCCACATCAGCGAGGTGTAATCATCGCGCAGACGATAGGCGCCTTGGCTGATGTCAGCATCGGCCGGGAACAGATCATCGATCGATGCGGCGATCCGGACAGCCGGAGTGGATCCAGCGCCGCGCGCAATGGTCAGCATTTCGCCGACCAAATCCTCGGCGTCATGCGGCAAGCGGGTGAATTTTGGGCGATTGGCGAGTAAAGCAATCGCTTGCGGCAATTGGCGGTTTTTGCGGTAATGCCGCACCAGATTGTAGACATAGCCCGGATCGCTTTGAGCGCCTGCCGGGACCGACAGGCCGGTGGATTGCGGAGTGCTACCCTGTGCCAATGCCAATCGCGCCATATACAGATCGCGCGATTCTGGCGTGATATTGATCATCTGACGAACAGCGGCTTCCTCATCACCCTGCCACAACAAAGCATCAATCCGTGCCAAATGATCGTCAGCGGTAAAGCGCGAACCATACAGCCCTTGCAGATAGGCCTCTGCTGTGCCGCTCATGCTGCCCATGCGCCATGCCTCACGCGCAACTTCGGCTGCTTCGGGGCGGTTAAATGCCGTCAGAGCCAAGGCATAGCGCGCTCTGCCCGAATTGGTCAGCGGCGGGTTCTGGTCAAAAAAGCCGAGCAAAGCTTCGGTTGAGGGGGCTTCATTATCCAGCGCGTTCTCTGCGCGGATACGCAGAACGCTTGCCTGCGGGAATTCAGGATAAGCCAGAACAAATCCGGCATAGGCATCAAAGCTGAGCCGGTCATTCGCTATCAAATCTTCCCAGCGGTTGATCGCCTGTGACATACCAGTGGGTTGCTGCGCAATCAGTTGCGCGCGCGCCTGATCCCAGCTGGCGGCTTCTTGCGCTGGAACAGGGTTGGCCAAAACCAATAGCGGAAGCGCCAGAAGTGATCGATAAGTAAGATGTTTTCGAACCATACTGGACATAATATACGTTGGCTCCTTATCAGGCGCTGAATGGACAGAAATACCCGTCTTGGGTGATTGCCCCGTGTCTTTCCAACTTATGGGGCTGAGAAAGGTCAAACTGCAATGTTTAGCGGCTCAATTCCCGCTCTGGTGACTCCTTTTCGCGACGGAGCGTTTGATGAGGCTGCTTTTCGGCGGTTGGTCGATTGGCAGATAGAGCAGGGCAGCTCTGCGTTGGTCCCTTGCGGTACCACAGGCGAAGCATCGACCTTGTCCAATGCTGAACATCACCGCGTGATCGAAGTGTGTATCGAACAGGCCGCAGGGCGGGTGCCAATCATTGCTGGCTGCGGGTCGAATGACACAAAGAACGCGCTGCTCCATATGAATTTCTCCAAGAAAGCAGGCGCAGCTGCCGGCCTGTGCGTCGCGCCCTATTACAACCGGCCCAGTCAGGCCGGATTGATCGCTCATTTCAGCTATCTTGCTGAAACAAGCGATCTACCGATTGTGCTGTATAATGTGCCTAGCCGCACCGTCACCGATATCGAGGACGAGACGGTTGTTGAGTTGGCGAGCAAGTATCCAGACCGGATCGTCGCCATCAAGGATGCCAGCGGAGACTTGTCTCGCGTGGCCGATCACCGGATGGGCTTGAGCAAGGATTTCTGCCAATTGTCGGGCAATGACGAGCTATGGCTGCCGCATAATGCCGCTGGCGGCAGAGGGGCGATCTCGGTCACGGCCAATGTCGCACCAGCGCTCTGCGCAGAGTTTCAGCGGGCAATTGCAGCCAATGAACTGGCCAAAGCGCGCGAGTTGAACGATCGGCTGTTCCCCTTGCATTATGCCATGTTCTCTGATGCCAGCCCTGCGCCAGTAAAATATGCGCTTAGCCGGGTGCTCGATTATGTTGAGCCCGACGTGCGTCTACCGATCGTAGCTGCGAGCCAAGCATCGCGTGAGGCGGTGGATAGCGCGCTTGAATTTGCTGGTTTGGTTTAAGGAATTTGGTGATGCGATCATTTGCGTATGGCGCGGCTCCGGCTGCGATAGCACTGGCCTTGGCCGGATGTTCTCCGACTGAGGATCACAGTGAAGCCTTGAATGCGATTGCCCATGATTATGTCCTGCTTCAGCTGACGATTGGTGAGAAAGAAGAAGGCTATATCGATGCCTATTACGGCCCGGAAGAACTGAAGACGCAGGCCTTAGGTGACGCGCCAAACCAATCGTTCGATGATCTGGCCAAACGGGTCGATTCTTTGCAAGACCGGCTGGCTCCCTTCACCGATGATGGCGAAGAAGGCGATTCCATGGATGAACGCAGGGCGCGCTTTTTGTTCTCTCAACTTACTGCAGCCGACACGCGCCTGAAAATGCTGGGCGGCGAGAATCTGCCCTTTGTCGCAGAAGCCAAGGGTTTGTTTGACGTGGATGTCGAGCTGGTCGAGCTGGAAACGCTTGACCCGATTCTCGCTCAGATTGACGCCTTGGTTCCGGGTGAAGGGCCATTGTGGCAGAGGCTGGACGACTATCGTGCTGCCTTCATCATCCCCAATGACAAATTGATGTCGGTGATGGACGCGGCCATCGCCGAATGTCGCCGCAGAACGGCGGAGTATATTGATCTGCCCGAGGGCGAAAGTTTCTCGTTGGAGTTGGTGAGCGACAAGCCGTGGGGCGGTTATAATTACTACCAGGGTGGTTTCCATTCCAAGATCGAAGTGAACACCGATTCACCAACCAATCTCAGCCGCGCGGTCGATCTGGGATGCCACGAGGGTTATCCCGGGCACCATGTGCTGCACTCGCTGCATGAGCAGGAGAATGTGAACAAGCGCGGCTGGATCGAGTTTTCAATCGTTCCGCTGTTCTCACCTATTGCGGTTGTTGCGGAAGGTTCGGCCAATTTCGGAGTTGAACTGGCCTTTCCCGGCGACGAGCAATTGGAATTTGAAACCAATGTATTGGCGCCTATTGCAGGGATCGAAACAGATGGTCTGGCCGACTACGCCAACCTTTCTAAGCTCACCGCGCAGCTTCGGCCTGCGCAATACACCATATCGGCCAGCTATCTGGCAGGCGACATTGATGAAGATGAAGCCGCTCGCTTGTACGAAAAGTACCGGCTCTCATCGCCCGAGCGCGCACGGCAGTCACTGCGTTTTGTCGACACATATCGCAGCTACATCATCAATTATGGGCTTGGCCTCGATATGGTTCGTGCCAGTGTAGAGGCAGCAGGACCCGATCAGGATGCGCGATGGGCACGGATGATTGAAATCCTCAGCGAGCCCACACTTCCATCCGATTTGTGATGCACCTCATTTTGCGATTTGCATCTCAATCAGATAGCCAGAGGCAGGCAGATACACGCTAGTCTGCTGGATTGTGCTTTTGCACAAAGGCCAACGAGGCAGCGAGCATTTTTTGACGAGTCACCGATAGCGAGAGCCAATGGTCCTCGCCGTCAAGCGTCACCATTTCAAACGGCTTTTTCTCGTCTTTGAGCGCATCAGCCATTTTCCTCGAGTGCTCGTAAGGAACAACCGTATCATCCTTGCCGTGGATCAATAGGATTGGCGCGTCGGCGCGCTCGGCAAAACGCTCCGGCGATACCTCGTCCCAAATGTCGGGGTCACCTAATTGCTCGCGCAGCGCGACTTTGGTTGTCTTTTGGCTACCGCTGGCCTGATAGTCCTCGCGGTACATGCGGCGAATGTCGGTTACCGGTGCAACCGCCACAGCGCATTTGTAGATACCTTGCTGCAATGTAACGCCAGCCAGAGCCGCGTAACCACCATAGCTTGCACCAACGATACAGGCCCGATCTGGATCAATTATCCCCGCCTCTGCTAGCGCATTTAGTCCGTCAGATTTATCGGTCTGCATCTTGCGTCCCCACTCACCATAACCAGCGATGCGAAAATCACCGTCGCGGTTGGTCGAGCCACGGAAATTTGGTTGGAAGACAGCGTAGCCGCGTGATGCGAATGCTTGAGCCCACCAATCGAAGCGCTCACGATCGGAACTGTGAGGACCGCCGTGTGGCAACATAACCAGAGGCAAATTCTTGGCCTCTATGCCCGGCGGGACAGTCAGAATTCCGTCCATTTCTAGGCCGTCAGAGGCAGTATATTCGAAGGTCGAGAATTTCCCGACATGCTTTGGCGCGATTTTCAGTCGCTCATACGCAAATGCGCTCGCTGCCAAGTTCTTCACATCGACCGTGAACCAGCTGCCACTGTCTTGGATGCCGGTTGTCCGAACAATCACATGGCTAAGGTCATTGCTCCAATCGATCATTCGCATGTCGTAATTCTTGAATGCGGCCTGCACCTTGCGTACCGCATCGGCCATTTCGGCATTCTCGAACACTGGCTTTGGATTCTTGCCTTCGAGCAAATATCCGCTGAGGTAACCCGTAGAACGGTCAAAATAGAGTCGTTCAACATCAAGGTTATCAAGGAACAGTTCTGGCGTTCCGCCACCTACCGGCACTGTGTACCAACGCGACACATTGTCTTCATCATATTCGAAATAGATGACAGATTGTCCGCCTGCACCAAGGCCGATCAAACCACTACGACCGCTTCTTGAACGACCTTCGACAATCTTCTTGCCTGCAGCGTTATCGATCTCCCACTTTCCGGTTTCGTCATCAATTGTAAAGGTGGCCGCAACATCGCCATTGGCATCGACGAGCCAATCGTTGTCCTTGCCCGGGCTGGCGGCTGGCGCGATGCGCTGGGTCGTGTAGTCTTGCAGATCGACACGATACAGAAATGGGCGGCCGTGATTGAAGCCATATTTGCCGCGCGCTCCTCGGAGCAATTCAATCGCACCAAAGAAGCCGTACCAGCGGCCGTCGATCTTTCTGACCCCGTAATTTCCGAACACGGCATCGACGATACCGCGACGATTACTGAACATTGCCATGCCTTCCAATGACGGGTCGATCGGAATGATGACTGCGATTGAAAATTCGTGTTTGTCAGTCGTAAATCCATAACCCAAATCTTCGGTAACGCTGTAGGTAAGCAAAATGCGATCTTCACCTACCCACTCAAAATTGCGTACCTTCATCTGATCAACATTGTTTGTTGAGATTGGCTTGTTATTGGCGTCGAATGCGACGAGCAGGCGCTTGCCGTTAACTGTCAGGAGCGCAGCAATACGCTGGCCAGAAGGTGACAGTGCTGCATCTTCGATTCCGGGCAATTCACCATATGCGCTAATCGGCGGCGGTTCGACAGCCTGAGCAGCAGCCGGCGCAGCCGCAGAAAAAAGCCCGAACAGCAAAGCGGCAACGATTAAATGCAGCTTGCCTCGTAAAATCATATTACTTCCTCGCCCCAGTTTCGACTTATCCATCTAGAAAGACTGCAATATAATCTTCTTGAAAACAACCGTAATACTTTGCCATTCGGCTGATAGATGACGCACCTTTTCATTCTGTCTCTGATTGCGTAGAGGCGCTGGCACTATGGCACGGCCCAAACCCAAGACCTTCGACAAGCAAAAGAGCGTGGCGGAAAACCGTCGCGCCCGGTACGACTATGCGATCGAGGACAAATTCGAGGCTGGTATCGCGCTGCATGGAACCGAAGTAAAAGCTTTGCGCGCCGGACAGGCCACTATTGCGGAAAGCTATGCCGAAGTGCGCGACGGGCAAGTGTGGTTGATTAACGCCAATATTCCCGAATTCAGCCATGGCAATCGCAACAATCATGAGCCGCGCCGCCCGCGAAAATTGTTGCTCCACACTCGCGAGATCGACAAATTGTTTGGCGCAGTCGAGCGGAAGGGTATGACGCTTGTTCCGCTGTCTATCTATTTCAACGGCCAGGGCAGGGCCAAAGTTGAATTAGCCTTGGCCAAGGGCAAGCAAGCGCATGACAAGCGCCAGTCGATAAAGGAACGCGACTGGAAGCGCGATAAGGCCCGATTGATGCGCGAAAGTCGCTAATTCAGCTGTCGGTCACCCTCGGCATGCTACTCATGTCGATCATGATGACCATTCCGCCGATATTTCGCGACAAATACTTGCGTATGCGCGCGCGGACGAGCAAGGCTTTGAGCGTGTTATGAGCTCTATTCGATCAAAAACCTGGCTGGCGGATACCCTCCGTAAATATATGCCCAAGCGTGAGGAAATGGCGCGCAACAAATATCTTGCGCCAATTGCGCACAGATTTTTGTCTCCAGAGCTGTGGCGGTTCACCCGACGCTCGGTCCCGCGCGGTGTGGCATTGGGGCTGTTTGCGGCGTTTATCGTGCCACTTGGCCAGATCTTTTTGGCGGCGTTCCTGGCTTTGCCGGCCAGAGCCAATGTGCCGCTGTCCGCCGCTGTTACCTTTGTCACCAACCCCTTCACCTTTCCGTTTTGGATCGTGGTTGCAAAAGAGGTGGGCGAGTTGACGCTCAACATCGATGCTGCGGTAGGCCCCGGCGCTGCCGAACAATTGGCTGACGATCGCGGCATTTTGGCGACGACGTTTGAACTGGCCGGTGTGACCGCATTTGGCTTTGTAACTTTGGCGATAGTCTCTTCGGCGGTTGGTTATCTGCTGGCCAGCTTCTTCTGGCGGTTTCGGGTTGCTCGAAAGCGCAAGCGAAGACTCCGCTTGCTGGAAGCGCGGCTGGATAAACGGTTGGGCACAAGCGAGACATGAGCCTTTCATGAAAACTTTGGCGCTTGAGGGGAGCGGTCGACCAGCCATGTTGATGGGCGGCATTGCCGTCGCGATGCTGGTCAGCGGCATTGTCTTGTGGGCGGTCACGGGTGAGTGGATTTTGGTGTTGGCCTATCTGTTGGGTCTGGCCGTTCTGCTTGGTGCAGGCCTTGCTGCTGAACGCATGAAGACTGGGCAGACCACCGAAGTTTTGGCCTCGCCAGACTGGTCGGTGACGGTGGCCGCAATCGAACAACCCGGCGTCGGGATTGCGATCACTGACCGCGCCAATCGTTTGACTTGCGCCAGTACAGCCTATGCAGAATGGTTCGGTATAGCCAATGCTCCGCCCAATTTGCCATTTGATCGTAAGGGGTTGGAGGCTCTAACTTTGCTGGCCCGGCAGGCGTGGCGCGATGGATATGCCATTGCCGAAGAGTTGGGAGATGGCTCTCATCCCAGCGACAGCGAAACGCACAAATCTGGCGCCAAGCGCTGGCGGGTCCAAGCAGAGCGTGCAGGGCGAGGTGATGATCACCTGATTTGGCGATTTGTACCGATTGAGCCTGAAGTCGCTGATACGTTGAAAAGCTATGACGTGACCGGTCCTTTTGGCCGAATGCTGACCCGGGCCGGCATAGAGGCAGCCATCACCAATCCCGATGGCATTATCAAGAGCGCAAGCGCTGGATTCGCAGAGCGAGCAGCGGGCGATGGCAAGGCGACTTTGGTCGGGCAGGACTTCGTGTCCTTCCTGCGCTCCGATGATCGCGATCGTATATTCTTTTCCCGAGAGGGTAGGGGCGGTGCACCGCAAACTTTGATCCATATCGGTCTGGACGATCCCGATCTGCCATCCCCTCATGGTCCTGATGAAGCACAATCTCTTATGCTGCTGGTGGATGGCGGCGTTGGCATTGGCGGCGGCTGGGATGGATCCTCGCAAGCCGGCGTTGCTCAACTGGAGGCTTTGTTAGGCCAATTGCCCTTGGGTCTGGCGATGACCGACCGCGACGGACGTTTTCTGTTCGGAAATGATGCCTTCCTTCGCTCGGTTGAGCGCGAAGGGAAGGGATTGCCAGCATTCCCAACCGATCTGGTCGTGCATGAAGACAAGGCAGCATTGTCCGATGCGGTGCGGCGCCATGGTCGAGGCCCGGCAACCAATGGCGACATGGCGATCCGCATGGCTCCGCGTCCAGACGAGCCTGTCTCGCTCGGCCTATCGGGCGTGCGCGGTCTCGGAGAAGCCTCTGTCCTGCTCAGCCTGTCCGATTCCAGTGAGGAAACGCAGCTCAAACGGCAGGTTGCACAGGCCACCAAGATGCAAGCGGTCGGCCAATTGGCTGGCGGGGTCGCGCATGATTTCAACAATGTCCTGACCGCAATTATCGGCACATGCGATCTGATGCTGCTGCGCCATACGCCGGGTGACAGCGACTATGACGACATCCAACAGATTCGCGCCAACTCAAACCGGGCGGCCGCGTTGACGCGCCAATTGTTGGCATTCTCGCGCCAGCAAACTCTGCGTCCAGAGATTATCCAATTGCCCGATGTTGTCAGCGAAGTAGGGCCGCTGATCTCGCGCCTATTGGGCGAGAAGATCGACTATCAGGTCAAGCATGATCGCGATCTGGGGCCGGTAAGGGCCGATCCTCAGCAACTTGAGCAGGTCATTATGAACCTTGCGGTCAACGCCCGCGATGCCATCCAATCCAATGGCGATGGAACCGGGCAGATTGCCCTTTCCACCCGACATCTGAGCGCTCGTGAAGTGGCTCGGATGCGGTCCGATATTCTACCCTCGGCGGATTACACTGTGTTGGTGGTGCAGGATACCGGTGGTGGTATTCCGGCAGAGGCTTTGCCCAAGCTGTTCGAACCGTTCTTTACCACTAAGGAGCAGGGCAAGGGCACAGGGCTGGGTCTGTCGACCGCCTATGGTATCGTCAAACAGTCGGGCGGCTTTATCTTTGCCAGCAATGTCGAGGACGAAAATGGCGAGCCCACGGGTGCCCAATTCACCGTCTATCTCCCCGTGCATAAAGGCGAAATGCCCAAGAAGGCGATCGAAGCGACGATAGAACAGTCGAGCGAATGGTCTGTCGGTGGCCGTATCTTGCTGGTTGAAGATGAGGATATGGTTCGCGCTGTGGCGCAACGCGCCCTGTCGCGGGCGGGCTATGAGGTGACGGCCTGCAGCGATGGTGAAGAAGGCTTGGCTGAAATCACCAATGGGAGCGAGTTCGATCTGATCGTCAGTGATGTCGTGATGCCCGGAATGGATGGGCCGACAATGGCGCGCGGGATCAGACAGCTTCAACCCGATATCCCGATCCTGTTCATGTCCGGCTATGCTGAGGAACAGTTGCGCAAGGACATCGACATTCCCAATATGCACTTCATTCCCAAGCCATTTTCCGTGCAGGAAATTGGGGACCGAGTGGCACTGGTGATGCGGGGCGCCGCGGCGCAGACCGACGAGAGTTAACAACAGGGTTGGCGCTATCGCAGCCAGGGCGAAAGACCGTTCCGAGCGACCTTTGCACTCCACTTGTGAAAAATAATTCGTTCCCCACTTGTTCTCATGGAACAAATCAGATACATACTGTTTCCACAAGGGGGCGGTTTAAAACTCTGTCATGCCCCTAGGCAAGCGAAGGAGGCCATGCGATGGCGACGAATCTCAAGCTGGTAGAAAAGGAAAAATCCGTGGATCGTCAAAAGGCGCTTGATGCTGCGCTTGCCCAGATAGACCGGGCATTCGGCAAAGGCTCAGCGATGAAGCTGGGTTCCAAGGAAGCGATGAATGTCGAATCGATTTCGACTGGCTCGCTTGGCCTTGATATCGCTCTGGGTATTGGTGGCTTGCCCAAGGGGCGGGTGGTCGAGGTTTACGGCCCTGAAAGTTCAGGCAAAACCACTTTGGCTCTGCATGTCATTGCTGAAGCGCAAAAGGCTGGCGGCACCGCGGCATTTGTTGATGCCGAACACGCGCTGGACCCTGTTTATGCAAAGAAGTTGGGCGTCGATATTGACGAGCTGATTATTTCTCAGCCTGACACGGGTGAACAAGCGCTGGAGATTACCGATACGTTGGTGCGCTCAAATGCGATTGACATTCTGGTGGTTGATTCCGTTGCTGCGCTGGTGCCTCGCGCTGAAATCGAAGGCGAAATGGGCGATTCCCATGTCGGGCTTCAGGCGCGTTTGATGTCGCAAAGCCTTCGGAAGCTGACCGGTTCAATCAATCGTTCCAAATGCATGGTGATCTTCATCAACCAACTGCGCATGAAGATTGGCGTGATGTATGGCAATCCCGAGGTTACCTCTGGTGGTAATGCGCTGAAGTTTTATGCTTCTGTTCGTCTCGACATTCGCCGCACCGGTCAGATCAAGGATCGTGACGAAGTGGTTGGCAACTCGACCCGCGTCAAAGTGGTCAAGAACAAGGTCGCACCGCCCTTCAAGCAGGTTGAGTTCGACATCATGTACGGAGAAGGGATTTCCAAGATTGGCGAGATCCTTGATCTGGGAGTGAAGGCCGACCTGGTTGAGAAATCGGGTAGCTGGTTCTCGTATGACAGCATCCGTATTGGACAGGGTCGCGAAAATGCGAAAACCTATCTCAAAGAAAACCCCGAAATTTGCGCCAAGTTGGAAGCCGCCATCCGCGGCCGCACCGACGAGGTGGCCGAGGAGATGATGGCAGGACCGGACGCGGAACCTGACGCATAACCTCAAGCGGGCGCAAGTTGCTGCCCGAAAGAACGGAACGCCGGCGTGTGCACCCTGATCGGGAGCTGCGCCGGCTTTTCGTTTGGAACCGACATTTCGTTCGGAGCGAGCTTTCCATCTAGCGCCGGCTGAACGGACGAATTTTTGTACTATCTCACTCAGTCTGGCGCTCGGCTTTCCGGCCAAATCCTATGGGAGATGCTTGCCCGAGCCGCCAAATGCGCTTCTAATCACAAATGACTGCGTATTGCGGAGCAATCACCGCTTGTCGGTGAGGTCAGGATTGCTTACCTGCGATGCATGACGTCGACTAACGAAATCCGCCGCTCTTTCCTCGACTATTTTTCGGGGGCTGGTCATGCCGAGGCTGCCAGTGCGCCTTTGGTGCCGTATAATGATCCCACATTGATGTTCATCAATGCAGGCATGGTGCCCTTCAAGAACGCCTTTACCGGCCTAGAATTGCCTCCAGCGCCGCGCGTCACAAGTTCGCAGAAATGTGTCCGGGCTGGCGGCAAGCACAATGATCTTGATAATGTTGGCTATACTGCCCGGCACCACACCTTCTTCGAGATGTTAGGCAATTTTTCCTTCGGTGACTATTTCAAGGAGCAGGCGATTCAGCATGCGTGGACATTGCTGACGAAGGAATGGGGCCTGTCGCCGGACAAGTTGACGGTGACAGTTTACCACACCGATGATGAAGCATTTGACCTCTGGCGCAAGATTTCGGGTCTGCCTGAAGAACGCATTATTCGCATCTCCACCAATGACAATTTTTGGTCGATGGGTGATACAGGGCCTTGTGGTCCGTGCTCAGAGATATTCTACGATCACGGCGATCACATTTTTGGTGGTCCTCCGGGAAGTCCCGATGAAGATGGTGACCGTTTCGTAGAGATCTGGAACCTGGTCTTCATGCAGTTCGAGCAGAGCGCGAATGGATCGCGCGAGGATCTGCCTAAACCATCGATTGATACAGGTATGGGCCTGGAACGCATCGCGGCGGTGATGCAGGGCGTGCATGACAATTACGAGACAGACACGTTCAAGGCGCTGATCGGCGCTTCAGAAAGCTTGACGGGTGTGAAAGCAGAAGGCGATAATTCGGCTAGTCATAGGGTCATTGCGGATCATTTGCGATCTAGCGGGTTCTTGATGGCGGATGGTGTATTGCCGTCCAACGAAGGGCGCGGATATGTTCTGCGCCGCATTATGCGCCGCGCCATGCGCCATGCCCATTTGTTAGGCGCTAGCGAGCCATTGATGCATCGCCTTGTGCCAGCTTTGGTCACCGAGATGGGTCAGGCCTATCCTGAATTGCAGCGCGGCCAGGCATTGATCGAAGAAGTGTTGGAGCGCGAGGAAACCCAGTTTCGCAAAACGTTGAAAAATGGCTTGCGACTGCTGGATGAAGCAACCGGCGAGATGACCGATGGTGGTGAGTTGGATGGCGAGACCGCTTTCAAACTATATGACACTTTCGGCTTTCCTTATGATTTGACCGAGGATGCGCTGCGTTCGCGCGGAATCGGCGTGGATCGTGCTGGATTCGATAGCGCAATGGATCGTCAGAAGGCGGCTGCACGCGCGGCTTGGAAGGGATCTGGCGAGGCAGCATCAGGCGCGGTGTGGTTCGATATTGCCGAGCGGGAGGGAGCGACGGAGTTCACTGGCTATTCCTCGACATCCGGCGAGGGTATCGTGCAGGCGATTGTCGATGCGGATGGTAATCAGGTCGACGCAGCCACTCAGGGTGACAAGGTTACTGTCATCACCAACCAGACGCCATTTTATGGCGAGTCAGGCGGCCAAGCAGGCGACATGGGTACTATCAGCTCTGCCAATGGCCTGCACATGAGCGTTGAGGACACTAGCAAGCCCCTGGGTAAGCTGCATGCCATGACAGGCACGATCACCGCAGGAACGCTGGAAAAAGGTGCCACGGTGCATCTGGACGTCGATGTCGCGCGCCGTGACAAGATTCGCGCAAACCACTCTGCGACCCATTTGGTTCATGCCGCCTTGCGCAACCAGTTGGGCGAGCATGTCACCCAAAAGGGATCTTTGGTCGCGCAGGACCGCCTGCGGTTTGATTTTTCCCATCCTAAGCCTTTGTCGGCAAACGATATTGCCCAAATTGAAGCGGAAGTGAACGCAGAGATTCAGGCCAATATCGAGGTTTCAACCCGCCTGATGAGCCCCGATGAAGCCGTTGAAGCGGGCGCATTGGCGTTGTTTGGCGAGAAATATGGCGACGAGGTGCGCGTGCTATCCATGGGTAGGCATAGCAATGAAGGTCGCAATTACTCCGTTGAATTGTGCGGCGGTACCCATGTCAAAGCTACAGGCGATATTGGCTTGTTCCGGGTCATTTCCGAAGGAGCTGTCAGCTCTGGCGTCCGCCGGATCGAGGCGCTGACTGGAGAAGCTGCGCGCGATTGGCTGGTCAGCCGTGAAGAAGCCTTGAAGGAAGCGGCTAGCGTCATTCGCGCAACGCCTGAAGAAGTTCCATCCAGAATTGCAGCGCTGCTGGATGACCGGCGCAGGCTGGAGAAAGAACTGGCCGAAGCGCAAAAGGCACTGGCCCTTGGCGGCGGAGGCGCGGCATCTGCTGACGGACCGGTTGATGAAGACATTGGCGGCGTGAACTTCAGTGGTCAGGTTTTGTACGGCCTGAACCCAAAAGAGCTGCGTCCGCTTTTGGACGAGGCCAAGACGCGTCTGGGCAGCGGAATTGCAGCGATTTGCGCGGTCAACGATGGCAAGGCGGCCTTCGCTGTGGCTGTAACCGATGATTTGACCAAGCGTTTCAGCGCGGTTGATCTCGTCCAGCTTGGGGTTGAAACTCTAGGCGGGAAAGGTGGTGGCGGTCGCCCGGACATGGCGCAGGGCGGTGGCCCAGATGGCAGTAAAGGCGATGACGCTTTGGCAGCCGTTCGCGCCGCTATTGCTGGTTAGCCCGAGAAAACAACGCGAAGCACCGACGGGGTGAACACCAGCATACTGGCTTTATCGCCATTTGTTTTGGGCAGGTTATCAGCGACATCTTCGAACCGTGTACCATAGAATATATGGCGCGCAGATTTAGGTTTGTCAGCCTGCTCAGGGATCATAGCGGCAGGGACAAACGCCAGCTGAGGCATGCCTGGACCGTCCAATAAGGCCATGACGGGGTGCTTGCAGCTTTTGCAGGTTCCGCGTTCCAGACCACCCTTTTGCAAGTGGCGTGTGAACTCAATCGTGCCAGGCGTTTGCACCTTGACCTTCTTCGCCAGCATCAGGGTCGCATCGCCATAATTACCGGGATAGACCGATTGGCAAATTGTGCAGTGGCAATAGAAACGGACCTTGGGCATCTGCTCGATCGCAATAGAGCTGGCACCGCACGGGCATCGGCCAATTATCGCAGGAGTGAGGGCTTCATTCGGGGCCATCTTCTTTCCTTTCATCGGGCGCGGTCAGCCGGTTAAACGGTGCAAGTCCGGGTTTAGCTATCTAATGTCGATGTGCGTAATTGCGGTTTGCGATCAAGATTGCCGTCCCGCTCCAATTGGGCGCGAAATTCGTCGCGCTTCTCGTGGATGGATGCGATCACTGGCCCCATCGGAACGCCGATGTCTACCAACACGGCCTCGGACAATTGTAGCGAGCTTTCCAACGTCTCAGGTACGGCATGGCTTGCCCCTGCGCGGTACAATTCTGCTGCTCGGCGGGTGTCTCGAGCACGAGCGACGATTAAAAGGTCGGGGTAATTGCTACGCAGTTTCGTCACTAGCCGTTGGGCGAGCACGGGTTCATCCATAGTCAGCACTACGGCAGCTGCTGTCTCGATACCCAGACGCGACAAGGCATCCCCGCGCGCCGCATCGCCAAATGTTGCCCGAAACCCCCTACGCTTGGCCTCAGCAATCAAGTCTGCATCGGAATCTATCGCAACATAGGGTTTGTCATGAGCGGCCAGCATATCTGCGATCAAGCGACCAACCCGGCCCGCGCCGATAATGATGGTCTTGCCCTCCGAAACATCGTCATCGGGCATTTCGGGAACCGGCTCAACTTTCAATGCGATTATACGACCCAACTTAGCCAAAACCGGCGTCACCGTCAGGCCGATGGCCGTCACAATCTGCCAGAATTGGGCGGTGCCGGGCTGGATCAACATGGCCGAACCGGCTGCGGCCAACACGATCAGGGTTGTCTCGCTGGGGCTGGCCATTAACACGCCGGTCTCTGCCGATGTGCTGCGCCGCGCGCCCATCAACCGCAGCAGCAGAAACGTGATAAAAGCCTTGAACACAAGAACCATCACTACAGCCGCCAAGATAGCACCCAGGTTGCTCCAGATAGTCGCCAGATCGATACTCATACCGACGGTAATCAGGAAGATACCCAGGGCGAGGCCCTTGAACGGCTCCATAATCCCTTCGACTTCGCCGTGATATTCGGTTTCTGCAATCAAGAGGCCCGCGATCAATGCGCCAACGATCGGTGATAGGCCGACAGCGGCTGTGGCCAAACTCGATCCGATCACCACCAGCAGAGATGCAGCCAGAAACAATTCCGGGCTTTTGGTCCGCGCGGCTTGGGCGAACAGGCGGGGCAGGGCAAGTCGCCCCAAAACCAGCAATGCCGCCACCACAAGGCCTCCCTGCCAAAGGGTTGTGACCAATCCCTCCCATCCTTCGGACTGGGCATTGGGCGCCATCGCACCCAAAATAAACACAATCGGGACGATCATGATGTCTTCGAACAAAAGCATGGACAGCGCGGCTCTGCCAACCGGCGACGATGTGCCAGAAATGGGCAAAACGATTGCGGTGGAGGAGAAGGCCAGGGCAAAACCCAATGCCAAGGCCCCTGTCCAATATTGCCCAATCATAGCCAGGGCCATGGCCAGCGACGAGCCAATGATGATCAACTCCAGCGCGCCTAGGCCGAACACCAGGCGGCGCATCTGCCATAAGCGTTTGAACGACAGTTCCAGCCCGATGGTGAACAGCAGCAGGATTATGCCAAATTCGGCAAAGGGTTCCAATCCATCCGGATCGGAAATGGTGACATGACCCAACCACGGATATTCATAGACCATGCTGCCTAGCCCAAATGGGCCGACCGCAATGCCGATCAGGATGAATCCGATGACAGGGGTAATGCGAAAGCGGGTAAATACAGGAATCACAATTCCTGCTGCGCCCAGAATTACCAGCGCATCGGTCAGCATAGGAGAAGGAGCGAGTTCGCCAGCCACACTGAGTGACTAGTCATACTGGTTGCCGCTGTCACCTGCATAGCGCAGATGATTGGGCAGTTTTTTGCATCAATCTGGCCAAGCCGACCGATAAATGAAAAAGGGGAGACAAATGCCTCCCCTTTTCAATTCTCAATTGTTGGTCAGGCGATTAGCCAGCCATTTCTGTTTCCAGATTGGTCACAATCGCTTCGAAGAACTGCTCTGTGGTTAGCCAGTTCTGCTCTGGACCGATCAACAGTGCCAAATCCTTGGTCATCTGGCCCTTTTCAACCGTTTCAATGCAGACGCGCTCGAGCGTCTCTGCAAATTGGACCACTTCGGGAGTGTTGTCGAACTTGCCGCGATACATCAGGCCGCGCGTCCATGCGAAGATCGACGCAATCGGGTTGGTCGAGGTCGCTTTGCCCTGCTGATGCTGGCGATAATGGCGGGTGACAGTGCCGTGTGCGGCTTCTGCTTCGACCCGGTCACCCGATGGTGTCATCAAAACCGAAGTCATCAGACCGAGTGAGCCAAAACCTTGTGCAACCGTGTCTGACTGAACGTCGCCGTCATAGTTCTTACACGCCCATACGAACTTGCCGTTCCACTTCATGGCCGCAGCGACCATGTCGTCGATCAGGCGGTGTTCGTAATGGATGCCAGCTTCGTCGAACTTGTCTTTGAACTCGGCCTCGAAGACTTCTTCGAACAGATCCTTGAACCGGCCATCGTACTTTTTCATGATGGTGTTCTTGGTCGACAGATACACAGGCCATTTGCGGTCGAGTCCGTAATTCATCGAGGCGCGTGCAAAGTCGCGGATCGAATCGTCAAGATTGTACATCGCCATGGCAACGCCCGAGCTTTCAAACTCGAACACTTCCAGATCGATATTCTTGCCATCAGCACCTTCAAACACGAGGCGGAGCTTGCCAGCGCCCGGGATCAGCGTGTCAGTTGCGCGGTATTGGTCACCGAAAGCGTGACGGCCGATCACGATAGGATCGGTCCAGCCAGGAACCAGACGCGGCACATTGTCGATAACGATAGGCTCGCGGAATACTACGCCACCCAAGATGTTACGGATGGTGCCGTTGGGTGAGCGCCACATCTTCTTGAGGTCAAATTCCTCAACGCGCGCTTCATCGGGAGTGATGGTGGCACATTTTACGCCTACACCGTGTTCCTTGATCGCATTGGCGGCATCGATTGTGATTTGATCGTCTGTCTCGTCGCGCTTTTCGATCGACAAATCGTAATATTTCAGATCGATATCAAGATAAGGCAGGATCAAGCGTTCGCGGATCCACTGCCAAATGATTCTTGTCATTTCGTCGCCATCAAGTTCAACGACCGGATTTTTGACCTGAATTTTCTGCATATCTACCCTGCTTGTCTGTGTCGCCGGATTAAGGCGGGGGGAATTTGTGTTGGGCGCGCTTTAGCAGAGGTGCTGCCTCGCGCAAGGTGTGGCGCCAGAAACGAAAAAGCCCGCCGTGTCTGGCGAGCTTTGTCATCCGATGGTGGGCGTAGAGAGAGTTGAACTCCCGACCCCTGCGATGTCAACACAGTGCTCTACCACTGAGCTATACGCCCACACTGTCGGATAGCCGCTTTATTGCGACAGGCGCGCCGTCTAGCGGCCCTTTATAAGACAAGCAAGGGGTATTGGTTCAGGAAAGGCTTGCTTCGGCCTGGTCTTCGAACACACGCTCCACTTCCAGCACCAAATCGCGCAGATGGAACGGCTTTGACAGGACCTTGGCGTGGGGCTGTTCACGGCTCGCGCGCAACGAAACGGCAGCAAATCCAGTTATAAACATCACCTTCGTGCGAGGGCTGAGCTCGGCACATTTCTGTGCCAGTTCGATGCCGTCCATTTCGGGCATGACGATGTCTGACAACAGCAGGTCAAAATCTTCCCGCTCCAACAAAGGCACAGCTTCCGTGCCGCGGTCCACGGCCACAACGTCATAGCCGGCCTTTTCCAAGGCCCGAGCCAGATAGGCGCGCATGGCGTCTTCGTCCTCTGCAAGGAGGATTCGCAAATTGGATGCAACAGTCATGCGGCCTATCTAGCCGGAACAATTTAAGAAAACTTTGTCATCGGCCATGTTTTCGCCCCTTTGACAGAGGTGGGCGCAGCAGGCAGCATCCTCTCCATGCCGGAAATCACCCCTATCGATGCCGATTCGCAGTCTTCAATGCGACGCTATAGCGGTGGGTTTATCGGGGATGAGGCAGGGGCCAAGGCCTTTACATTTACCGCACCTGCTAACCAAACGATCCCAATCGTGATCGCCGTGCCCCATGCTGGGCGGCATTATCCCGAGGCGGTGCAATCCAACATGCGCGAGCCTGGCCATTGCGCGCTGCGATTGGAAGATCGATATGTCGATGCGCTGGCCCAAGAAGTTGCCCGGCAAACCGGCGCAGGCCTGCTGGTCGCGCACGCCCCGCGAGCGATGCTGGACCTCAACCGAGCAACCGATGATGTCGATTGGGGCATGATTGCGGGGAAGACCCGAAGCAGAACAATGCATTCGCAATCCAATCGGCGCGCGCGCAGCGGGCTGGGGCTGATACCGCGCCGCCTGGGTGGCTTTGGTGAAATATGGAGAAGCGCGATTGATCCGGCAGAGCTGGATGCGCGCATTGAGGGAATTCATCGCCCCTATCACGAGGCTTTGGCCAAGGAATTGGCGCGGACCAAAGACGAATGGGGAGCGGTGTTACTGGTGGATTTGCACTCCATGCCTCCCTTGCGAAAGCAATTTGGTGAGGAGCACGCCGCGCAATTTGTGTTGGGCGACCGTTTCGGTGCGTCGTGTGATGCAAGTTTGATTGGTCGTGCGTTGCAGCATTTCGAGGATTACGGGCAGGTGGCAGCGCACAACCGGCCCTATGCTGGCGGTTTCGTGTTGGATAACCATTGTGCACCGCGCCGGGGAATTCATGGTGTCCAAGTGGAAGTGTGCCGTTCAACCTATCTTGACCAGCGCATGGAGCAGCCTGGCTCTCAGATGCCCTCTGTGGCGCAATCATTGGCAGTAATGGTCCGAGAATTGGGCGCAGCCACCGCACAACTGCCGCATGGCGGGGTTTTCCCTCAAGCCGCCGAATAGCGGGTTCATCACCTAAGAAAAAACCACCCCGTGCTTTCGCACGAGGTGGCCAAGTTCAGGGAGTTTGCGCGCCTTGCGGCGCACATATCGGTGGAGCCTTGAGGGGGGAGGGTATGCGCTCCGCCGATGCTCCATAAATAAGACCAGCGAAGGGCCTGTTCAACCCCCGCGCTGGTCAAATTTTCAACCAAATTGTCGTTTAGCTTGCGGCGTTCGGCGCAGGAATTTTGCCCTGCTCTTGCTGCTTCAAGAACACCGTGCGCATCAGGCCAAGTGAGAACAGGTGCGACAACACGACCGACAAAATTCCGTTGGAATTGAGCGTTTTCAAAGTGTCAGCCGGCAGTTCGCGCAGCTTTTTCTCGTCAATCATTTGAAACCCACGGTACACATAAGGCTTTTCAGGATCCTCGTTCTGAGTGATCGCAACTTCGCCTTCCATGAACAGGTCCAGCTTCTTCATTTCTTCAATGAAAGCTTTCGTGCGTTGGCCGGATTCTTCAAATTTCTGGCAAAAGTCCAAAATTTGCTTGGTGTATTCGCTCGGGCCGTTTTCGTCGTCAAACAGCTCGTTGCCTTCTTTTTGATCCGCAATCGTACCTGTCGATGGATCAAAACACAGCGACATTTCTTCAGCATCTTTCTGAAGACGTGCCAGCATGAACGGGTAACGCCGCGCGTAGGCGGGAATATAGACGCCGTCTTCCAACTTGTTGTCACCATCAACGAAGACGTTCACGCCTTCGTTCAAGCCCATCAGAGCAATGGGAAGTGGATCATCGCCAGCGGTGAAAACGATCGGGTAATCGCGCTGGGCATCAACGAATTCGTCAATCGTCAGCGGGATCGCATGAGTCGCGGCAAGAAAACTTGCGTCTTCGAACTGCTTGGACTTCCAGCCTTTATGGTCACGGCTGTTGAGCGGCAAAAGATCTTTATAAAACAGGGGCAGATTGGGCTGCGGCGCGCTGGCCATGGCTTCTCTCCGAAGAAAAATGATAGAATTGTAAAAACGGCCTGTCTGGAACCCCAGCAGGCCGAACGCGGGCGCTTTAGGCGTTCACGTCGTCAGGTGCAAGCGGAACGAGCTTTCCGGGGTTGAGAAGTCCTGCAGGATCGAGCGCTGCTTTGACGTTGCGCATCAGATAAAGGGCGATGGGATCTCCTAAACGTCCCAGCTCATCGCGCTTCATTTGGCCGATGCCATGCTCGGCGCTTATCGATCCCCCCCATTGCGAAACCAGATCATGGACAAACTGGCTAACCTGCTTGCCCGCGCTGTCTTCCCATGCACCGCGCACTGCATCTTTGGGCGCGAGAACATGGAAATGGACGTTGCCATCACCCAAATGGCCAAACGCCACACCAGTGACGCCGGGGAATTGCGCCTCCACCGAGGGAATGGCAGCCTCGATGAATTCGGGCATTGCTGCAACCGGCACCGAAATGTCGTGCTGCATCGCTGGCCCGATGGCGCGTTCAGCAGGGGCGATGGAATCGCGCAACGCCCAGAATTCTTCGGCTTGGGTTTCATTGGCTGCGATGACCGCATCGGCCACCAATCCGCTCTCCATGGCGCTTGCCAGGCATGCCTCGACCTTCTCGCGCAATGCCTCGGTTTCGCCCGGCATGGCCACCAGTTCAATCAGTGCATTCCACGGATGGGGTGAAGCCAGCGGCGCGCGGGCCGTGGGCAAATAGTCCAGAACGCTGTCGAGGCAATGGGCGGGTACCACCTCGAAACCTTCCAATTGCCGGGTCAACTGGTCCTCGAACTGGACGAGCAGGCTGCGCGCCGCGACAATATTGGGAAGGCCGACCCAGGCCACAATCCGATCGCCGATTGCGGGAAGCAATCGCAGGGTTGCGGCGGTCACGATGCCCAAGGTTCCCTCGGAACCGATCAGCAATTGCTTCAGATCGAAGCCGCGATTGTCTTTCTTTAGTGACGTCAAGCCGTCAAAGATCTGCCCGTCGGCCAGCACCGCCTCTATCCCCAACACCTGCGCGCGCATCGTGCCGTGCTGCAGCACCTGGGTTCCGCCTGCATTGGTCGAGATCAACCCGCCAATGGTGGCCGAGCCCTTTCCGCCCAGCGTCAAAGGGAAGCGCAAACTTTCTTTCTCTGCTAGCTCGTGCAGATTTTGCAGGATAACGCCGGCCTCGCACACGACTTGCTTACCGCCGGTGTCAAAACTTCGGACGCGGTCCATCCGCCTGAGTGAAAGCAACACCGTTTGCCCGCTCTCGTCCGGCGTGGCGCCGCCCGACATGCCGCTGTTACCACCTTGTGGAACGATCGGGACTCCAAACTCGCCGCACAGTTGGACAAAGGCTGCGACTTCTTGCGTGGAGCCGGGGGAGGCGAGACCCAAGGCCTTGCCACTGAAGCGTCCACGCCAATCGGTCTCCCAAGGCTCCAGCAGATCGGGATCGCAGGTAAATCCACGAGGGCCGAGCAGTTCGAGTGCTTTGCGGCAGAATTGAGCAGCCGATTCTTGAGATGCAGTCATGCCCGACCCTATGACACAGTGATCACGACAGTTGCTAGTGCTCGTGTTCGTGGCGCATGCCTTGGTCTCGATCAAATCCAGTCAACTAATCGCAAAAACTGGGGACGGGATTAAGCCGTCATTCAATTCCGCTTGCTAATCAGAGCACGCTTAGGGACAACAACGCCAGAGAGCCAAGGGAGGTCAAGGCAATCTAATGCAGGGCATTTTCGCCATGTTTGCGCCATTGGTCGCTCCTGTTGCACTGCTGCTACCGCTTGGCGGCGGGGTTGGCGGCGATACACTTGGCGGAACCATCCAAGACCCGATTAGCAATCTCGATCCGCAAAAGGTCGAGAAAATTGCCGAGCCGGACAATCTCACCGATACGCCCCGGCTTGATGCCTTTTACGAAGTTCCGATTCAGCGGCAGGTCCGCATTGAACGGCAAGTCACGATCCGCATCGCTCCGCGCCAAGTGGCGCCGCGCCAGAACTTGATTGCCGATCTGCCACAACGGGCAGCGCCGGTTCGTTACGAAGAGCGCAAGATGGAACCTTGTGTGGTTGTCTCGGGCATTGCTGGCGTTCAAACCGGCAGCGGTAACAAGCTGCTGTTGTATCTGCGCGACAGCCGCGTGGTTAGCGCTAAGCTTGAAAAATCCTGCCGCGCGCGTGATTTCTATTCCGGGTTTTATCTTGAACGCAACGAGGATGGAAAGCTGTGCGTCAAACGTGACAAATTGCAATCGCGCGCTGGTGCCAAATGCGAAATTCACCGGCTGCGCCATCTCGTCGCGGTTGAAGACTAGCACGAGCGCTACTCATTGCCTCGATAACGCCGGTTTAGCTCCTGCCTTATTCTGGCCGTTTTCTTGACTTTGCAGGGTATTTCGGCGAAAGGCGCGACGACCATTGCGGAATTTCCCGTGAATGGCGCATTTCAGGCGAACGCGCCTGACAAACCCGGACAATTTGAAACGCATGACATTCGCCGATCTCGGCCTTTCCGAAGAATTGCTCAAAGCCGTAGCCGAGGCAGGCTATACTGAGCCCACTGACATTCAGGCAGAAGCCATCCCGTCCGTGTTGATGATGAAGGACATCATTGGCATTGCGCAGACCGGGACCGGCAAAACCGCCAGCTTTGTCTTGCCTATGATCGATGTGCTGGCCAGCGGCCGCCGCCGGGCGCGCATGCCGCGTTCGCTCATTCTAGAGCCGACCCGCGAATTGGCTGCCCAAGTGGCAGAGAATTTCGAAAAATACGGGCAGAATCACGATTTGAAAATGGCGCTGCTGATCGGTGGCGTGCAAATGGGTGATCAGATTAAGGCTTTGGACGAAGGCGTGGATGTACTGATCGCAACGCCCGGCCGCCTGATGGATTTGTTCGAGCGCGGTAAGATCATGCTCAATGGCTGCGAATTGCTGGTCATTGATGAGGCAGACCGCATGCTCGACATGGGTTTCATTCCCGATATCGAGTTCATCTGTTCCAAACTGCCCGAAACGCGGCAGACCATGCTGTTTTCGGCCACCATGCCGCCTCCGATCGAGAAGCTGGCCAAGACCTTCCTCAGCAATCCCAAGCGGATCGAAGTGAACCGTGCAGCGACCACGAACAAGGATATTACCGCATTCAAGGTCAATGTTGAGCAGCGCGCGAAACTGTCAACATTGCAATGGATTTTGCGCAACGATCACGTTGAAACTGCGATCGTGTTTTCCAACAAGAAAACAATGGTTCGTGAGCTAAACAAGAAGTTGCAAAGCGATGGCTTTCGTAGTGGCGAAATCCACGGCGATATTGACCAGAACACCCGGCAGAAAGAGCTGGAGCGCTTCAAATCCGGCGACATCAATATTCTTGTCGCGTCTGACGTCGCCGCGCGCGGGCTCGACATCAAAGGCGTGAGCCATGTGTTCAACTATGACACGCCGTGGCACCCAGACGATTATGTGCATCGGATTGGCCGAACGGGCCGGGCAGGGGCCAAAGGCCGCGCCTTCACATTTGTGACCAAGTCTGATGCCGAGGCGATCGACAATATCGAGAAGTTAACCGGCAACAAGATCAAGGTTTTTGGTAAGGAAGACGTGCGGGTCGATCTGATTGATCCGTCGGCGGATAAGAAACCAGGCCGTGGCAAGGGCAAAGGCTCTGCAAAAGACGATCGTGCCGAAGATGCTTCCAAGAAGAAGCCATCGCGCTCTCGCAAAGCCAAATCAGATGAACCGCGTGAAGCCGATCAAGCGCCTGCTGAACAACAGGGTGCAGAGCGCGAAGCCGAAGCTCCTAAAGCAAAGCGTGAACGCGCACCGCGCAAACCCAAGGGCGAGGATGCGCCGCAGCGGGACAGCAAGCCGAAGGGTGACAGCAAGGAACGCTCGAGCCGTCGCCGGGACCAGGACGATGAGCCCGTTCCAGCGGGCGAATGGAACGGACCAAAGCCCGGCTTTCTGGATTTCGGCTTTAAGGGCTGATCCGATAAGGCTCTGAAAACTGATGCGAAATTGGCGCGAACTAGGACCTCAGTTGCCTAAATTCCAATTCTGACACTTTTCCAACTTTAAAGTGTACCGATATGCGCCGCGTATGGCGCAAATTGCACATAAGATGGCTGTAAATTGTGCGGGGCTGACGTTTGGAAAGACCGGCCCGAGCAATTGCGCCCAACTCGGCAAACCGTATTCGAGTAGGAAAGTCGTGGGTCAGCTTGGGTCAGGCGACCATCAATTCCTCAGGCGTGTAACTCTCAACATGCGCATCAAAATCGACCTCGCAAGCCTGGGACTTCCCGTCTATAAGAAACCCGCAATAGCTGTTCTGTGCAATGTCTTGGCAAATCGCGCGATAGGCGTGATAGCCACCAATATAGGGTAGGAAAACGCGTGGTTTTCCGGGAACATTCGCGCCAATATACCAGCTGTTGGCTGACACATAGGTGGTCATTTGCGCAACGGCATTGTTATGAGTCACCCATACGTCCTCGACGACCTGTTCGGCCTCGATCTGGACCGCGCCTTGGTCGCGCAAATGCACCATGATACCGGCGATGTAATCAACATGCTGCTCGATAGAGGTGACCATATTGGTCAATACGGACGGGCTGCCGGGCCCGGTTATTGTGAACAGATTAGGGAAGCCGTGGCTCATCAGGCCGAGCAGGGACGAGGCTCCCTCGCTCCACTTGTCTGCCAATGACCTTCCGTTCGTTCCGCGGATATCAATCCGATTGAGCGATCCCGTCATAGCGTCGAAGCCCGTCGCCAGCACCAGCGCGTCTGCCTTGATCAAAGTGCCGCCCACGCGCACCCCATCGGCTACAATCGTCTCGATTGGGGTAGCGCGCAAATCGACCAGATCCACATTGTCCCGGTTGAAGCTTTCATAATAACCGGTGTCCACACACAGTCGCTTCGTCATGACGTAATGATCATGCGGGATCAGTTTTTCGGCCAGATCCGGATCGTTGACCCGCGCGCGGATATTGTCTGCAAAGAACTCGCCGACGCGGTTTGCCGCTGCCGGATCCATATTGATATCTGCATAGGCCCCGACAAATCCAACCAGCCCTCCCACGGCCCAGCGCCGTTCCATGTCAGCAATGAAAGTCTGTTCATCGAGGCTCGTCGCCAGATGCGGAGTACGAGGCAATACGCGCCCAGAACCAACAACGGATTCCTGCGCAGCATCGCGCAATTCGGCATAGCTCTGCTTGACTTTGTTCGCCTCATCATCGCGCATCGGGTAATTATGTCCGGGCACGACATAATTGGGCGTGCGCTGCAGAATTGTCAGCTGTTCGGCCTGTTGCGCGATGATCGGGGTCGACTGGATCGAACTGGACCCAGTGCCGATCATGACCACTTTCTTGCCGGTGAAATCAACTCCTTCATGCGGCCATTGGCCAGTGGTGTATGTATCGCCTGCAAAATCGGCAAGGCCGGGGATGTCGGGGGTGTTGAAGGACGACAGGCAACCGGTCCCCATGATGCAGAACCGGGCAGTCAATTGCTCGTCGCTATCAGTCGAGACCGTCCACTGCTGTGCGACCTCGTCCCATTGAGCCCGCTGAACCCGGGTTTCAAATGTGATGTCGCGTCTCAGGTCGAAGCGCTCTGCAACATGCTGCAGATACCGCAGGATTTCCGGCTGCGAGGCATAGCGTTCGCTCCACTGCCACTCCTGCTGCAAATCCTCGTCGAAAGAATAAGAATAGTCGCAGCTTTCAATATCGCAGCGCGCGCCGGGATAGCGGTTCCAATACCATGTTCCGCCAACGTCATCCGCCGCTTCGATGACGCGTGCGCTAAAACCCAGCCCGCGCAATTTGTGGAGCATGTAGAGCCCGGAAAAACCCGCGCCGACAATCACTGCATCCAAATTCTGTCCGCTCATCACCCACTCCCGTCCTCGGCTCCTGAGCGGAAGGTGCAGCCAAATGCGTTAGCTGTCGACTCCCAATTGGATAGCTTCAGTCGGATGATGAGGCCGCAGCCTGTCAATATTGCTCGTCGAGCGTCCGTGTAACATCGGTCACGATGTCGCCCGTATGGGCGGTTGAGGCAGGCTCGATCAGCATCACCCAGCATTCCTCTTCTGCAACAGGGTTGTGGCGCGTGCCTTTGGGAACATTCAGAAAATCGCCTTGCTTGAGATGGGTTGAGCCATTTTCGAACTGCATCTCCAACTCGCCTTTGACGATATAAAACAGCTCGTCCTCATCGGCGTGATCATGCCACACAAACTCGCCTTTCAGCTTGGCGACTTTGAGCAATTGATTGTTCACCTGGCCAACAATCTTGGGCGACCAATAGTCTGTCACCCGGTCGAAGGCCTCGATGAGGTTTGTGCCAGGGATCATTGTTAAAACTCCTCAATCAGCCAATTGTACAAAGCTGTCGATCACGCGCTTGGTGCCGGATTTATCGAATTCGATCTCAAGCTTATTGCCTTCTTGATCCAACACCACGCCATAGCCGAATTTGTCATGAAACACGCGCTGCCCAACCGAGATATCGCTGCGTGACTTGGCGGCAAAGCTGGCAGCGGATCGCTTGCTTTCGCCTATGCGTGCCTGTTTCGTGTCATAGCCGGTGGCAATGGCGCGCTGCCATCCGGGGCCGCGCGTTTGGGTGCGTTCGGGACGGACCTGAGACACATGAGCGAAGGGATCATCCTGCTCTGACCAATTGGCGCGCCACAGCGATGCGCCACCCGCCATGGTGGTTTCCTGATCGAGATGTTCGTCGGGCAACTCTTCGATAAAACGGCTGGGAATGGAGCTGGTCCATTGGCCGTAAATCCGGCGATTGGCCGCGTGCAAGATGGTGCAATGGCGCCGGGCGCGGGTGATCCCGACATAGGCCAGGCGGCGTTCCTCTTCCAAACTGGCCAGACCGCCTTCGTCCAAGGATCTTTGCGAGGGGAATACGCCTTCTTCCCAGCCGGGCAGGAACACGTGGTCAAACTCCAGCCCCTTGGCCCCGTGCATGGTCATGATGGTGACTTTCTCGCCTTCATCGGCGCGGTCGTTGTCCATCACCAGCGCGACATGCTCAAGAAAATCTCCAAGAGTTTCATATTCTTCCATGGCCCGGGCGAGTTCTGACAAATTCTCCAACCGACCGGCGCTTTCTGCCGTTTTCTCGTTCTGCAGCATGTCTTGATAACCGGTTTCCTCCAGCACCATGCGCAGCAGATCGGACGGTGTGACCAGCTCGGCCTGTTCGCGCCAATGGAGGAATTGCCGCATCAGCGTGCCGATGGTTGCACCGGCCCGTTTGGGCAGCTCGTCGCTATCAGCCAATTGCAGAGATGCAGCGGCCAGCGGTAGGCCAGTTGTGCGCGCATGGGCGTGCATTTTCTCGAGCGTTTTTGCGCCAAGCCCGCGCTTGGGCTGGTTGTAGATCCGCTCAAACGCCAGATCATCCTGCGGCTGCGCAATGACGCGCAGATAGGCGAGGGCGTCGCGGATTTCGGCCCGCTCGTAGAAGCGAAAGCCGCCAATGATCCGGTAATTGATCCCGATCTGGATAAAACGGTCTTCAAATTCACGGGTTTGATATTGCGCGCGGACCAGAATGGCGACCTGATCCAGCGCCGCACCTTCATGCTCCAGCCGCTCGATCGCTTCGCCCACGCGGCGCGCTTCTTCAGGCGCGTCCCACACACCGATAATCTTAACCTTGTCGCCGCCAGCAGCCTCGGTCCAAAGGGTTTTTTCATGCCGTTCGCTATTGGACTGAATCAGGCCCGATGCGGCGGCCAGAATATCGGGAGTGGAGCGATAATTCTGCTCCAGCTTGACCACCTTGGCGCCGGGAAAATCCTTTTCAAACCGCAGGATATTGGCCACTTCTGCGCCGCGCCATGAATAGATCGACTGATCATCATCGCCCACCACGCAGATGTTCTTATGGCTTTGCGCAAGCAGGCGCAGCCACAGATATTGCACGGCATTTGTGTCCTGATATTCGTCCACCAGAATATATTTGAAGCGCTGCTGATAGCTTTCCAGAATATCGCGTTCGCGGCGGAAGATGTTGAGCATATGCAGCATCAAATCGCCAAAATCGCACGCGTTCAGCGCCTTCATCCGGTCTTGATACATCTGATAGAATTGCTGGCCACGGCCATTGGCGTAGCTTTCATTTTCCACCGCATCCAGATCACCGGGATTGAGCCCGCGGTTCTTCCAACGGTCGATCAATCCGGCCAACTGGCGCGCGGGCCAACGTTTCTCGTCCAGATCATTCTGCACGATCAATTGCTTGAGCAAACGCAGCTGATCATCGGGGTCGATGATGGTGTAATTGGATTGCAGGCCGACCAATTCGGCATGGCGACGCAGCATCTTGGCGCAGATTGAGTGGAAGGTGCCGAGCCATTGCATACCCTCGGCCACATCGCCCAAATGCTGACCCACGCGTTCGCGCATCTCGCGCGCGGCTTTGTTGGTGAAGGTGACGCAAAGGATCTGGCTGGGCCAGGCCCGACCGGTCGCCACCAGATGGGCGAGGCGAGAGGTAAGGGCAGCGGTCTTTCCCGTGCCAGCGCCCGCCAGCATCAGCACGGGACCTTCTGTGGTCAAAACCGCCTCACGCTGGGGTGGGTTCAGCCGTGCGGCATAGGCCGGAACTTGCGGAGCATCCGAAACAGCATCCGTGGGCGTGGGTAGGGCGTCTGTGCTATCCATGAAGTGTGAACAAGTAGGGAACAGTGGCGCAAGTCGCAAGCGCGAAGTTGCGCGCGTAGGAGCTACCTAGGCGAGCCGCAGGAAGGTCAGCTTGGCTTTGCCAATCTTGCGCTCTGCATCAATCGTCAGCTTGGCGACATCGACGCTTTCCTTGGCGCTGGTTTCCACCACCATCCATGTTGCAGGACCAATCCAGCCCAGCCGCAACAACCGATCCAAGGCGACCGATCCTGCGCCGGTTTCATAGGGTGGATCGAGCAGGATGAGATCGAAAGGCTGACGCGCCGGACCCAGCGTCATCACCGAGGCCTGCGTGACCTCGCATTGCTGGCGCGCCTCAAAGGCGGCAATATTGGCGCGGATGGCCTTGATCGCAGCGGGCTCCTGCTCGACGAATTGGCAATGCGCAGCGCCGCGAGACAGCGCCTCCAGCCCCAGTGCACCTGATCCGGCGAACAAATCGGCCACGCGCAAATCCACAAAGCTGCCAAGCCGGGAATTGAGCATATTGAACATCGTTTCACGGGTGCGGTCTGCGGTGGGGCGTGTGGCATCGCCCTTGGGCGCCACCAGCTTTCTGCCCCGCCAATCGCCTGCAATGATGCGCATCGTCTACTGCCTACCTTTGGCGAGCGCTTTTGAGCTGAGCTTGGAAATGTTCCAGATCATGCTTGCGAATGGGCGCTGCGGCCCCGCGCGGCAGATCACCCAATTCGAATGGACCATAAGCGACGCGGATCAAACGGCTGACTTGCAGTCCCAGATGCTCCAACACCCGGCGAACCTCGCGGTTCTTACCTTCGGTAATGGTCATTTCGACCCATTGATTACGACCGGTGCTCCGTTCCAGATTGGCATCGATTGCGCCGTAATGGATGCCCTCTATGGTGATGCCATCCATCAATTCTTCCAATTGATTTTGCGACACATCGCCAAAGGTGCGAGCGCGATAGGTGCGCGGAATTTTGGACGAGGGCAGCTCCATCTCTCGCTTTAACCCGCCATCGTTGGTCAGCAGCAGCAGGCCTTCGGTGTTCACGTCAAGCCGTCCCACCGGCATCAGGCGCGGCGTGCCTTTGGGCAAGGCATTGCGCAAAGCGGTATAGATGGTGGCCCGGTCGGTCGGGTCACGCTCGGCCGTGATCAGGCCGGTTGGCTTGTGAAAGGCAAACATCTGAGTTGGCGCAGGCTTGCCTACCGGCTTTCCGTCAACCGAAACGCCGTCTAAACTGGTCAGGAATGTTGCGGGTGTTTCCACGATCAAACCGTCAATCGCAACGCGGCCTTCGCCAATCATCCGCTCAACTTCGCGGCGGCTGGCGACGCCTGCACGGGCCAGCAATTTGGCGATACGGTCGCCTTCGGGACGATCATCGGATGGGGGAGGATTAGTGGGCATCGCGCACGGCTAGGCGTTCAATTGGCTGCGCGCAACGCCTGTTCAACGATTTCGTTGAAACGGGCGATGCCGCCCTCCAGCGTTCCCAGCGTCAGATGATCGATGGCACCGCTTTCCAGCCCTTGCTGGCCCAGCTCTGCCGCGCGGAAATCCTCGCTCGCAAACACACCCCCATCCAGCAATTTCCAGCTGCGCTCCCAGTGATCGCGCGCCTTGTCTGTGGTGGGTTCTTCCGGGATCAGCATGAAGTCTTCAACCAGCGTCTGATCATGCGCTTGCGGCATCAGCACCATGACATTGATATAATCCGGGCTGGGGATGACGATGGTGGCGGGCAGCAATTGATAGGCGAATGTGACGACTTGGCGCATCGCCGCCATATCGGTCAGGTCAACGCCCTCCATTTCTTCCAACCGCCCAATGGCAGAGCGCATATGCGGACCAACTTCGTCACCGGCGGTGATGCCGTCCTTGAAGAAGGGACCTATGGTGTCAGCATGTAGGCGCGTGACATGATAGCTTTCTAGAAAAGCATCCATGATCAGCTTCCAATTGCCGTTCACCGTGTGCAATTTGCGCCGGAACAAATGGCTTTCTGGCAGGCCGAATGCGGCGAAATCTTCGCTTATCGTGGCGGCATCGGAAAAGTTGGCACCCTCTTGGGGGGCGAACCAGATCAATCCGCCAGCCTCAAGACTGGGCAATTCCTTCAGGCCGAATTCTGTCTTGTCCATGCCCGGAAAAGTCTCGGGCCGGGGCAGGGCGAGCAATTTGCCATCCAGCCGGTAAGTCCATGCGTGATAGGGGCAAACCAGGCGTTTGGCGCATTGCACCTCTTCGCCCTCGACCAGACGGGTCCCGCGATGGCTGCACACATTGTGGAACACATGTACACCGCCATCGGCATCGCGCGTGATCAGCAATGGCCGCCCGGTTGCATCATGGGGCACCGCCATACCAGGTTCCGGGACCAGCGTGGACGGAGCAATGACTTGAGGCAGCCGATCGAACAGAGCTGACTTCTCGCGCTGGAAATGTACCGGGTCGGTATAGGCGCTGGCGGGTACGGTCGATATATCAACCGTGGCCTTCGCTTCGGCGCGCTCAACCTTCTTGGCCAAGGCCAATTGACCGTCTGTGGGGCGCTTTATCCCCGCATTCCTATCGCCCGCCTTCGTACCAGTGTTGTTCACGTGCAATTCCTATGCTGGATCAATTCCTATTTACGAAATCTATCGTTATTGTCGCAGAAAATTGCGAAATCTGGAAGGACGTAGGGGAATGGCCGAAGCTACAGCCGAAAAAACCAAGTCAACATGGCGTGCCTTGGCCCTTGCGCTTCGCAACCGGAGGACCGGCTATATGCTGCTGTTTGGCTTTGCGGCGGGGCTGCCCTATGCCTTGGTGTTGGGTACGCTTTACGCATGGCTTTCTGACAGCGGCGAGATCGATCTGGAGACGATGGGCGTGTTCTCGCTTGTCGGACTTGCCTATGCCTTCAAATTCCTGTGGTCGCCTGCTTTGGACCGCGTGGATATCCCCGTGTTGCGGCGGCTGGGGAAGCGCAAGCAATGGATCGTTACGGCCCAACTGCTGATCGGCGCAGCGCTAACCTTACTCAGCTTCATCGCGCCAACAAATGAAACGATTGGCATTTTCAGTCTGCTGGCGGGTCTGGCCGCCTTTGCCAGTGCGACGCAGGATGTGGTGATTGATGCATGGCGTGTCGACGTGGCTGACGATGTTGCGACAATCGATATCCTCTCCACCGTTTACCAGATGGGATACAGGATCGCTGCTCTGGTTGGCGGGGCCTTGGCGCTGTTTTTGGCTGCACGCACAGACTGGCCAACGGTATATCTGACCATGGGTGCGCTGATGCTGTTTGTCGGATTTGCCGGTCTGTGGGCGCCCGATGCCGATGCAACCGCGCTTGAGAAAAACGGACAGGAAGACCCGGATGATCCCTATGGTCTTCGCCAACCGGGCCAACTGACCCCCAAATTGCGAGCATGGTCTCTGGCCGGGGTTGCCCTGCTGTGGGGCTGGGCTCTGGTGACAGTGGTCGTCTTCATGGTGCGTTCGCTATCCAGCGATCCCGATACGCGGCCAGATTCGGTCGAGTTTATCTCCACCATGGGGCCACTGATCGTGATTGCGACCGTGGTGGTTCCCTCCATAATCGCTGCTTGGTTGGTACGCCAGCAACGCAAGGGAACGAACCTTTTGGCCCACTCCGCCCCTGCAACAGGAGCGGGCGCCAGAGCGATGGACCACCTCTATCGCGCGCTGATCCTGCCGTTGACCGATCTGATCGGGCGGCTGGGCTGGGCCATGATTATCGTCATCGCCTTGGTGCTTACCTATCGCATTACCGATGCGATCTGGGGTAGTTTTGCCTATCCATTCTACCTGGGAGAGCTGCAATATACGAAGGACGAGGTTGCGGTCGCTTCCAAATTCTTCGGGGTTGGCGCCTTGCTGTTGGGACTGGCGTTGGGCGGCTATTTGCTGACCGCCATCGGCCGCATGTTGACCCTGACGCTGGGCGCGTTCTTCGCGGCAGCCACCAATCTACTCTATGCTGATCTCGCTCGCGGAGGCGCGATCGTGCAAGCGGTGGCGGACAACACCGGATTTACCTGGCTGGTGTCCCAATTGGGCGGCGATCCGGCCTTGGCTAAGTTGATGATGGCGATTGCCGGCGAAAATATCGCTGTTGGCGTCGCCGGGGCGGCCTTTGTCGCCTACCTCTCCAGCATCGTTTCAAAGGGGTATAGCGCGGTTCAATATGCGCTCTTGTCCTCGCTCACGCTGTTGGTCGGCACATTGGGCCGCGGCGCGCTGGGGCAAATGATCGAAGAGCAAGGCTATTTCGATGTGTTCATTCTGACCACGCTGATCGGCATGGTGGCAGTTGTGCTATGCATCATTGAATGGATCCGGCAGGCCCGCAACGCCAGATCGGAAGCAGCCGAGCCTGCCGAGTAAGGCTTAGTCAGGTATCTCGTCATTCAGGCGCAGTACTTCGCCTGCCAGATAGAGCGATCCCGCGATCAGCACGGGCAAGCCATCATCGGGCAGGGCGGCGAGGGCGCTTGGCACGTCGGGCGCATCGCTTGCACCCAAGAACGAGCTTGGCCCATGCGCTTCGTGCCCAGGAACCGGCACGGCGGTGATGCTGACCAGAGATGCCGACAGCGGTTCTATCAATGCTGTCGGATCTTTTGCTTCCAACATGCCGATGATCAGGTGGATCTGTTTGCATGAGAAGAACTCGCCCACAATTGCCCCGGCATTGGGGTTGTGGCCGCCATCCAGCCACACCTCGCGCTGTCCGACCAATGGACCAGCTGAGAGACGCTGCATGCGCGCAGGCCAGCGCACGCTGGTCAGGCCTTGCTCGATTGCGTCCTGCCCTACATGAATGGCGGATTGGCTATTCAACATTGCGATCGCCAGAGCGGCATTTTGCAGCTGATGGCGACCGGGCAAGGGCAGAGCAATGCCAGCCAGCGATTGCTCTGCCTCCAACGGCAGCTCGATCACCGGAGCGCCTGCCAATTCAGCGGTCTGTGCAATCGCGCTGCGGCATTGCTGCGGATAGCGTTCGCCCAAGGTGACCAGCGGAACTCCGCGTTTGGCGATGCCCGCTTTCTCAAATGCGATGCGCGCCATAGGATCATCGGGCACATTCGTGTCGGGGGCGAGCAGGAATTGTTCGTGATCGATCCCCAGCGCGGCGATCCCGCAGGCGGCAACCGCTTCGCTCTCCAGCACATTGGTCGCGTCCAAACGCCCGCCAAGGCCAACCTCCACCACGCAGACATCGGCTGGAACGCGCGAAAAGGCTAGGAAAGAGGCCGCAATGGTCACTTCGAAAAAGCTCGGAGATAAACCTTCGCTGGCATCCAGAACCTCGGCCAGCAGCGGGGCCAGAACGTCATCGGTGATCAGCTCTCCGGCCAGCCTGATCCGCTCGTTATAGCGCACCAGATGCGGGCTGGTGGTGACATGCACGCGCTGGCCTTGGGCTTCCAGCATGGCGCGCAAGAAAGCGCAGGTCGAGCCTTTGCCATTGGTGCCAGCGACATGAAAAACAGGCGGTAATTTACGATGCGGATTGCCCAACCGCTCCATCAATTCGCGGATTGCGTCTAATTCCAGACGCCCGCGCTGTATGCTCAGCCCGCTCAGTCGGTCCAGCTGCGCCTGAACCTGCGGATCGTCCGACCGCCCAAAGTCCAGCATTGCTGGGTTAGGCCGCTTTCTTCGGTGCGAGATATTCCAGCAGTGTGGCGAGCGTTTCCTTCATCTCGCTGCGCGGCACGACCATATCGACCATGCCGTGCTTGTGGAGATACTCCGCGCGTTGGAAGCCCTCTGGCAAATTCTCGCGAATGGTGTCCTTGATCACGCGCTGCCCGGCAAAGCCGATCAAAGCGCCTGGCTCGGCAATCTGAACATCGCCCAGCATCGCATAGCTTGCAGTAACACCGCCCGTGGTCGGGTCGGTCAGCACAACGATATAGGGCAGGCCAGCCTCTTTCAGGCGACGCGTCATGACGGTTGCCTTGGGCATTTGCATCAGGCTGAGGATGCCTTCCTGCATGCGCGCACCGCCTGCAGCGGTAACCACGATATAGGCGCATTTGCGGGTCAGGGCGCGCTCTGCTCCGGCGCAGAACGCCGTACCGACTGCCATGCCCATTGATCCGCCCATAAAGCCGAAATCCTGCACGCCCACCACGGCTGGGTTGCCGTGGATGGTGCCCGATCCGACGGTGAAAGCATCGCGATGGGGGTTCTTGGCCCGTGCTTGCTTCAACCGGTCGGTGTATTTCTTGCTGTCTTTGAATTTGAGCGGGTCTTCCTTGACCTCGGGCTGGGGCAGGACATCATATCCTTCATCCAGCGTGATCGCGATCCGCGCATCTGCGCCGATCCGGCCGTGGTGCTGGCAGCGGGGGCAAACCTGCAAATTCTCGGTATATTCCTGCTCGAACAGCATTTCCTGACAGGACGGGCATTTGACCCAAAGATCCTTGTCGCTGGTGCGTTTGGGCAGCCAACCGATGGAATTACGGACGCGGGTGAACCAGTTCATCTAACTATCCTAGAATACGCGTTATTGGGCGGTGTGTACTGCCGCTGCGAGAGCCGATGTCAGCTCCTTTAGCTTGGCCGGGGCATCTTTGCCAAATTCGCCGACAATTTCGACCAGTGCAGAGCCGACCACAACACCATCGGCGACGCGGGCAATGTCGGCGGCCTGTTCCGGTGTACGCACGCCAAAGCCAACCGCGACGGGTAGGTCAGTCGATTGTTTGATGCGGGCGACATTGTCTTCGATGCTGGCTTGGGCGGCCTGTTGCTTGCCGGTGATCCCGGCGACCGAGACGTAATAGACGAAGCCTTGCGAGCCATTCAGAACCTGCGGCAAGCGTGCCGCGTCGGTGGTGGGCGTGGCAAGGCGAATGGGCGCAATCCCTGAATCGCGCAGGGCAGGGCCAAGCTCTTCATCTTCCTCGGGCGGTATATCGACGCAGATAACACCATCAACGCCAGCCTTCTTCGCTGCATCGGCAAACCATTCCGGCCCGCGACGGATCATCGGATTGGCATAGCCCATCAGCACCAGCGGCACGTCCGGGTGACGAGCGCGGAAATCGGTCGCGATTTGGAGCACATCGGCGGTGGTCGTACCTGCGCCCAGACTGCGCAGATTGGCCGCCTGAATGGCGGGGCCATCGGCCATCGGATCGGTGAAGGGCATGCCCAGTTCAATTACATCGGCACCGCCCTCGACCAAAGCGTCAAGATTGGCCGCCGTGTCTCCATCACCAGCGGTGATGAAACAGACGAGTGCGGGGGCGGAAAAAGCGGAGGAGAAACGGGTCATTTGGCTCTCAAGAAAAGTGAGTCGAAAGTTGCAAAAATCTTGGTGACGCAAATGATCAGTAGTCCAAGTAGAGCAAGGAACAGTGGGATCATAATCCACTGCGATATCGTAATAAAGCACTCATAGAAAAGCGCCCCGTTGAGGTCATCGCAGCTGTTGTGCGTGAAATAACCGGTACTAGCCAGCAGGAACAAAGTAATCAGTAAAGACAATGCGGTAAGAAACGCTGGGTATCCACAAATGTGTCTTCCGTATGGATGCAAAGGACGATGCTTTTCCAAGAAGTCCAAAAAATGCCAGAGCATGCTTGGAACCAATAGTAAGGGATACAGAAGGAATGCCTCAATAAGTGGCACTGTTAGTCCATATGCGTCGCCGTCAAAGTCTCTATACAAAACATTAGGGATCGTGATGAACCAAGTGATTAGCAAGGCAAGTGACGTTCCGGCCAATACTACCAAGATGGTGCAGAGCCAGTTCAACAGCTTTTGGCGAAATTCTTGATTCAAGCCTTCAAATCTCCACTCCCAGCTTTTCAGCCACGGTGAAGATGTCCTTGTCGCCCCGTCCGCACAGATTCATCAAGATGATCGAATCTTCGGGCATTTCCTTGGCGCGTTTGGCAACGGCGGCGATGGCATGGCTGGGCTCAAGCGCGGGGATAATCCCCTCGGTCCGGCACAGCAGTTGGAAGCCGTCCAAAGCCTCTTCATCGGTCACAGCGGTGTATTCGACGCGGCCCGATTCTTTGAGCCAAGCGTGCTCTGGCCCGATACCGGGGTAATCCAGACCTGCGCTGATCGAGTGGCCTTCGGTGATTTGACCGTCCTCGTCCTGCAGCAAATAGGTCTTGTTGCCGTGGAGAATGCCGGGAACACCGCCGAGCAGACTGGCTGCGTGTTCATCACCATCGAGGCCATGTCCGGCTGCTTCCACTCCCAGCATTTTTACATCGGGATCATCGAGGAAAGGGTGGAACAGGCCCAGCGCGTTCGATCCGCCGCCAATGCAAGCGATCAGCAGATCGGGCAGGCGGCCAGCGCGGCTGAGCATTTGCGCGCGCGCTTCCTTGCCAATCACGCTTTGAAAATCGCGCACCAGTTCGGGATAAGGGTGCGGTCCGGCAGCGGTGCCGATGATGTAGAATGTGTCGTGCACATTGGCGACCCAATCGCGCAGCCCTTCGTTCATGGCGTCTTTCAACGTCGCGCCGCCGCTGGTTACGGGGACAACTTCTGCGCCGAGCAATTTCATGCGGAAGACATTGGGCGATTGTCGCTTCACATCTTCGGCGCCCATGTAAATCACGCAAGGCAGGCCAAAGCGCGCACACACCGTGGCGGTGGCAACGCCGTGCTGGCCAGCGCCGGTCTCGGCAATAATGCGGGTTTTGCCCATGCGGATAGCGAGCAGGATCTGCCCGATGCAATTGTTGATCTTGTGCGCGCCGGTATGATTCAGCTCGTCGCGTTTGAACCAGATTTGCGCGCCACCCAGCGCTTCGGTCAGCCGCTCTGCAAAATAAAGCGGGGACGGGCGGCCGACATAATGTTCGAGCAGATCGTCAAATTCAGCCTTGAACGCTGGATCGGCTTGAGCGGCGCGATACTCTTTCTCAAGATCGAGGATCAACGGCATCAGCGTTTCGGCGACATAGCGTCCGCCAAACTGGCCAAAATGCCCGCGTTCATCGGGCTGGTTCTTAAAAGAATTGGGTTGTTCGGTCATGGCTCTTGCTCAGGCGTCCCTCAGGCTTCCAAAGCCGCTTTGCAGAAGGCGTGGATCAAGTCCACATCCTTCACGCCCGGCGCGCTTTCCAATCCGCTGGAGGCATCGACCAAGGGCGTGCCGGTTGCGCGGATTGCCTCGGCCACATTGCCCGGATGCAAACCGCCCGCCAGCCCCCAGTCAACGGCATGCTTGTGCCCGTTGAGCAAGTCCCAACGGAAGGTTTCGCCATTGCCGCCAGGCAACGCCTTGGCCGGAGCATCGAACAGCAGCAGGTCCACCTTGCCGACATATTTAGCGCTGCGCTTCAGCGTGCCTTTGTCTTTCAGGCCCAGCGCTTTCCATCCTTCAACGCCGGTCTTTTCGCGCACCAAAGCGATCCATTCGGGCGTCTCGCTACCGTGAAACTGGACGATATCGGGGCGCACCTTGTCGATCCCCTCAGCCATGACCGGAATTTCGGCATTGGAGGTGAGCAGCACAGTTTTGACATGTGCCGGCACCCGTCGACGCAGCTTGGCTGCATCTTCAAAGCTGACATGCCGCGTGCTCGGCTCAAAATGAACGAGGCCAATGTGAGTGGCACCGGCATCCACCGCGGCATCCACGGTCTCGGGCGTGGATAGCCCGCAAATCTTGATCTGAATTGTCATGTCGAAAGCCTAAAGCGTTGCTTCAATCGCACGAGCAGCGATGGCGGGATCGTCAGCCCGGCTGATTGGACGTCCGATGACCAGCACGCTGGCACCATCGTCGCGGGCTTGGCGGGGTGTTACCACGCGCTTTTGATCGCCCACGGCGCTGCCAGCAGGGCGCAGGCCAGGGACCACGAAGAAGCCCTTTTTCCATTGCTTGTGAACCGCGCCAACTTCTTGGCCTGAACAGACAATGCCATCCAGCCCCGATGCCTCGGCCAATTCAGCCAGACGCATAACATGGTCATGTGGTGTGCCTGCCACGCCGGTGCGTTGCAGGTCGCGCTCGTCCATGCTGGTGAGCATCGTCACGGCAACCACTTTGGTGCCATCGGCTGCTGCGGCCTTTGCATCTTCCATCATCGCTCGACCGCCCGAGGCGTGGACGGTTACGATTGCTGGTTCCAAAACGTGAATGGCCTGCATGGCTCCCGCAACGGTGTTGGGAATGTCATGCAGTTTCAGGTCTAGAAAAATGGGAAGCCCGGCGCTGTGCGCGATTTCGTGCACGCCATGCGCTCCATGCGCGCAGAAGAACTCAAGACCCAGCTTGACCCCGCCAATATGGGCTTTGACCTTGTCCAACAATGCTTTGCCCGCATCCAATTGCGGAACGTCCAGGGCAAGGTAGACGGGGTTGCTCATAAAGATTCAGTCTTTCGTTGGGTTCAATGTGTCTGTGCTGTGAGCATCGGTCGGTGCAGGTGCAGGTGCAGGGGCGGGCGCAGCAACGGGTGAAGCGCTGGGAGCCGGTTCGTGACGCGCAAGCGCGCTGGAGCGGGCTGCATTTTCCAAAGAGGCAATGCGGCGGTTAAGGCGCCAGCTGTTACCGCGATGGATTGCCCACATGGGCAGTAAGCCCAAGAGGAATGAAATGATGACCAGGGCGGGAACTTTTGTTTCCAGCACCAGATTGTCCCACAGCGTCACTTCGACCGATTCCCAGTTGAAAAAGGAAAAGGCCAGCAAGCCAAACAAGATCAGCGCCCAGACCAAAGTTCTTACGATCTGCATTTCAATATCCTCTGCGAAACTGCGGCATATACCGCAAACTTAGGCTTTTTCTGGCGCGAGTCCAATTCGGCGACCGATCACACCGAATAGGCAATCAACCAAACACGCGTGCAAAAATCGTATCCACCTGTTTGAAATGGTAAGCCAGGTCGAACCGCTCTTCCAACTCTGCATCGCTGAGAGCCGCGGTCACCTCTTCATCTTGCTTGAGAAGATCGAGCAGCATCAACCTGCCATCCGATTCCCATACCTTCATCGCATTGCGCTGAACCAGACGATAGGCATCCTCGCGACTGACACCGTTTTGGGTTAGCGCCAGCAACACGCGCTGCGAATGGATCAGCCCGCCCATGCGGTCCATATTGGTCTGCATCCGTTCGGGATAGATCAGCAATTTGTCGATCACGCCGGTCAGTCGGGCCAACGCAAAGTCCAGCGTAATGGTTGCATCGGGTCCGATGAAGCGCTCGACCGAGGAGTGCGAAATGTCGCGCTCGTGCCATAGGGCGACATTTTCCAGCGCGGGCAGAGCATAGCTGCGGATCATCCGGGCTTGTCCGGTCAAATTCTCGGTCAGGATCGGGTTGCGCTTGTGCGGCATGGCGGAAGAACCCTTTTGCCCGGGCGAGAAATATTCCTCGGCCTCCAGCACTTCGGTGCGCTGCAAATGGCGCACCTCAACCGCCACACGCTCGATTGAGCCAGCGATCACTGCCAATACGCTGAAATACATCGCATGCCGATCTCGCGGGATGACCTGGGTGGAAATTGGCTCTGAGGTCAGGCCCAGTTTCTCGGCCACATGCGCTTCTACGCTGGGATCGATATTGGCGAAGGTACCCACTGCACCAGAGATGGCGCAGGTGGCGATCTCCTCGCGCGCAGCAATCAGCCGGGTTTTGCAGCGATCAAATTCGGCATAGGCTTGCGCCAGTTTCAGACCAAAGGTCACAGGCTCTGCATGGATGCCGTGGCTGCGGCCGATGGTCGGAGTATATTTATGCTCCTCCGCGCGTCGTTTCAGCGCGGCCAGCAAATCATCCATGTCCGCCAACAAGATGTCTGTGGCGCGGGCCAATTGCACAGCCAGCGTGGTGTCCAACACGTCAGAGCTGGTCATACCCTGATGCATAAAGCGGGCCTCGTCACCCACTTGCTCGGCCACCCAAGTCAGGAAGGCGATCACGTCATGCTTGGTGACTGCTTCAATGGCGTCAATCGCTTCAACGTCGATCTTTGGCTCGGTTGCCCACCAATCCCACAAAGCCTTGGCCGCGCTTTCGGGAACGACGCCCAGCTCGCCCAATTTTTCGGTCGCATGCGCTTCAATCTCGAACCAGATGCGGTACTTCGCTTCTGGCTCCCACAAAGCAGACATGGCGGGGCGGGCGTAACGGGGGACCATAGTGACTCCAAATGTTCGAGGATGAAAGAGCGGCTATTGCGTGAAGGGGCGCTTTGCAAGAGGATGGTTCGTATTCATGGCGCGATGGTCGCGGATAAGTGTAACAAAGCGTCGTCTGGCGCGAAACAAGGGGTGGAGGCATTGCACAAGTGAACACGACAAAACCCCGATTATTTGAAGAGCGCTATCCGCCATTCGTCCGTGTAACCGTGCGGCGATGGGCGAAATTGTACAGCGGCGGCGCAGAGGTGTTCTGGCCGTTCACCGATTTGTTTGTGCGATTTGCGGTGGCGCAATTCTTCATGCGTTCGGGTCTGGTAAAGTTTGCCAATTGGGACACCGCCGTGCTGTTGGCGACGCAAGAATATCCGGTGCCCTGGATGGCCCCTGCAACAGCGGCTGCCGTAGGACTATCGATTGAGCTGATCGGGCCAATTTTGCTGGTGCTGGGATTGTTCACCAGGCCTGCGGCGATTGCGATGGGCGTTCTGACGATCGTGGCCCAGATCTATTACATTCCCACCACGACCAATTTGTTCCTGATCGCCATGCTGATCTGGTACGCTATTTACGGCCCGGCGGCCTTCTCTCTGGACCGCCTGTTCGCCTCGGGATTGCGTAACAGTGCGCTTCCGCTTGCGCCGCAAATGGCCATTTTCGGGGATTTCCTGAGGGAGAAGATCGCTCCCGTTGCGATGCTGTTGATCCGCCTGTGGCTGGCGCTGAGCATGATCGCTTCGGTAGGGTATTTCGAACCCTCGATCGCGCTGGCCACTTGGCTACCGATGGGCAGCTTTGCTGGCATTCCCGATTGGTTGGTGATCACCTTTGCCATAATGCTCATCATCGGTTGGATGACCAGCTTGGTCGCCTTTGCCTTGCTGCTTGCCATCGGTGCCGTAGTGATCAGCGGCATCCACCCAGACATCACATTTTATCCCGTCCTGTTGCTGGCCATTTATGACGGACGCGGACCCGGCATTCCTTCCGTTGATGGAGCCTTCGGCAGTTGGATGGAAAAGCACATCCTGTTCGACCGAGAGTATAAGGATATCCCGGACCATTGGCCGCATATTGTGGTGGTTGGTGCCGGGTTTGGCGGGCTTGCCGCGGTCAATCGGCTCAAACGCCTACCTGTGCGGATCACCTTGATCGACAAAAACAATTACCATCTGTTCCAGCCGTTATTGTACCAAATTGCTTCGGCAACTTTGAACCCGGCCGACATTGCTGTGCCCATCCGGTCCTTGTTCAAGGAAGACGGCAATGTGCGGGTCATCAAGGGTGACGTCAGCGCGATTGATGGTGAAAGCAAGCGCGTGACATTTGGCGCAGGCCAGTCTGTGTCGTTTGATCGGCTGGTCATCGCGACCGGAGCTTCGCACAGCTATTTTGGCAATGACACCTGGGGCAAATTTGCGCCGGGCCTTAAGACCGTTGAGGACGGTGTTGCGGTGCGCGGTGCCATCCTGGACGCCTTTGAACAGGCAGAAGCAAGCGATGACCCTGATCAAATTCGCCGCTTGTTGAACTTTGTCATTGTCGGCGGCGGGGCAACCGGGGTTGAACTGGCGGGCGCAATTGCCGAGCTGGCCCAGGTAAGCGTGGAGCGCGAGTTTCGCACCGTAGACCCTGCCAGTGCGCGCGTCGTCCTGGTGCAATCGGCCGAGCGAATTCTGCCCCAGTTTCCCGAAGAATTGTCGGCAAAGGCGGCTCAATCGCTGGAATGTCTGGGCGTTGAGGTGCGGACCAACTCGCGCGTGACCAGCATTGACCATGACCATGTCCTGATTGGCGATGATGAGCGTATCGAGACCGAAACTGTGCTGTGGGCCGCGGGCGTAGTCGCATCACCTGCGGCCAAATGGCTTGACGTAGAGACTGATCGCGCTGGCAGAGTAATCGTGGACGAGCATCTGCGCGCCCAAGGATATGACGATATCTTTGTAATTGGCGATACCGCGGCCAGCTCAGCCTGGGACGGCAAATTGGTTCCCGGCCTTGCTCCGGCGGCAAAGCAGGCCGGAACGCATGTCGCGAAAATTGTCGAGGCCGAATTGTTGGGTAAGGATGAGCCTGAACCTTTCATCTATAAACACCGTGGCAGTCTGGCGACGATTGGCCGCAAAGCTGCGGTGGCCGATATTGGACGCTGGAAGCTGTCGGGCAGCTTCGCCTGGTGGCTGTGGGGCGTCATCCACGTCGGTTTCCTGACCGGTGCGCGGAACCGTGCAGCGGTGGTCATCAATTGGGTGTGGAGCTTTTTTGCCAGCCATTCCGGCGTGCGCCTGATCACGGGCAATCGAACAGACTAACAGGAATAGTCAGCTTCTATTTGACATCATTTGCCCGACGTATAGCCTTTGCCGTCTATGCAATTCTATTTGGGTCTTACTTCATGACATTTGGATTTTCGCGCTCGGCTACTTCGCTGATTGCTTTGGGCTGTGCAATCAGCGTTTCAACCGCAGCGATGGCGGGCGATGAGCCATTGTATGAGGCGGCACCCGGCTGGATCGAGCAGGTGGATCTGGCCAATGTTGAACGCGATCCGACCAATACGCAGATCGTCAACGATCGACAGATACGCATCACCGACGGGCTGCACTGGCAATATATCGACACGGTTTTTCGTGTGGCAACATTGGCTGACCTGTCGAACATGGGCACGCTGACGGCGCAATGGTTGCCGGACAAGGGCGATCTGATTGTCCACGAGATATCCATCCTGCGAGACGGGGAATTGACTGACCTGGTCGCGCAGGGCGAGAAGATGGACGTGCTGCGGCGCGAACGGCAGTTGGAACGGCGCGTGTTGGACGGATCCTTGACCGCGACTATGTCCGTTCCTGGATTGCAAGTGGGCGATGAATTGCGCTTGCGGTATTCTGTCACCAGTTCCGATCAGGCCTTGGGCGATGAGGTGCAAAGTCAGGCATTCTTGTACCGAGAACCAACCAAAGTTGCCGACTTTGCCCGTATCCGCGCATCATGGCCCAAGGATATGGATGTCCAGTACAAGGCTGGACCCAATTATGATTTGCCCCCGGTAGAGCAAACAGATGGCCACCATTGGCTAGAAGTTACGCTCCCACTGGAGGAGGCAGAAGATTTTCCGCAGGATGCACCGCTGCGGTATCGGCGGGGCACCTTGCTGCAGATTGGCACCTTTGCCGATTGGGCCGAAGTGTCGAGCACCATGGCACCTTATTATCAACCCGGATCAGAATTGGACGATCTGCCAGATCTATTGGCCAAGGCAGAAGCCATTCGGGCACAATATTCTACCGATCTAGAGCGTGCAGTTGCCTCTTTGGAGTTGGTGCAAGAAGACATTCGCTATCTGTTGAACGGTTTGGATGGCGGCAATTATCTCCCGCAGGATATCGCCACCACTTGGGACAAGAAATATGGCGATTGCAAAGCCAAGACGGTGATCTTGTTGGCCTTGCTGGACCATATGGGGATCGAAGCCGAGGCGGTGATGGTCTCCAGCAGGGCCGGCAATGCTGTGCCGATTTCTCTGCCGCTGCCTGGTGCCTTTGATCACGTGCTGGTGCGGGCCAATATCGATGGCAATCACTATTATCTGGACGGCACGGCATTGGGCGCCAATTTGAAGACAGTGGGCAATGTTCCGCCGTTTGAATATGCTTTGCCTATCCGCACGGCTGGGGCCGAGATCGAACCCATACGGCAGGATCTCCCGCGCTATCCCGATATGCAATTGAACATGGTTTTTGACAGCAAAGCAGGCGGTGATTTGCCCAATTTGGTCACCATGAATTTGGAGATGGTTGGAGCATTCGCGTCGCAGATGAACGCGATGGCCGACAAGCTGACCTATGAGCGCAAGCAGCAATTGGGCCGACGCTTCGCCACGAACACGGAATTGCTCGACGTTGAGATAATCGAAGGCAATGACGACAGCGAAGCGACCATGATCTTGACCGGATTGATGGAGCCCATCTTTGAATATGATGGCCGCAAGGGAGAGCTGGATCCCTTTGCGATGCCGGAAAATTTGAAGTTTGCGCCCAATCGCTCGCGCCGGGCATGGCGCGAGATTCCCTATACGCCAGGCGCTCCGGGCCGCTCTATCATCCAGTCCAAGATGATCCTGCCCGAAGGCGGAGGTGAGTTCTCGTTCGAGGGCGAGAATGCGCTGGATATCGAAGTCGGCGGAAGGCGCTATTTACGAAGCGTGGAATTGGTCGGCAAAGAACTGCTTGTATCAGAGGAAGTCGTCAATCGCGGGCTCGAGATTGCTCCCGAACAATTCCGGGCTGAGCGGCGCAAGGCTTCAAGCCTGGCGCGCAACGATGCCAAACTGATCGCCTCTGAGGATGTGCCGCGCCGTTGGCGCTTTGCCAAAGGCGGTGATCGCAGTCTGCTGGCTTCGCTGGAAGAAGCGTATGAGCAGTTAATCGAGAACGAGGCGGACAAGGCCGATCCCTATCTCGCAAGAGCGGGCTTCCGGTTCGATACCTATGACTTCAAAGGTGCGCTTGAAGACATGAATGTCGTGATCGAATTCGAGCCAACGGCGGAGTATCACAGCCAGCGTTCGACAGTTCATTCAAAGCTGTTGGATCTGGAAGCCAGCGTGGCCGATCTGGACGAGGCCTATGCGCTCGATCCCACGCCATTTCGGGCTATCCATTTGGCCAACGAATTGATCAGGGCAGGCGATCTGGAACGCGCCAGAGAGATTGTCGAATATGAAGACGGTGACGAGCAAGTTCGCCAAGAGCTGGCCGTGGTTATGGCTGAACTGGATGCACTGGAGGGCGACACCGAAGCAGGACTGTGGCGCTTCACCGATCTTGAGCTGGACAATCCCAATGATTCAAACCTGCTCAACTCCAAATGTTGGTACATGGCGACGTGGCAAGTGAACGTCTCTGACGGTGTTTCGGTGTGTACCAAGGCGGTGGAAAATAGCGGCAAATCGGCCCAGATCCTGGACAGCAGGGCGATGATTTTCCTGCGCAGCGGGATGCTGGACGAAGCCTTGACTGATATCAATGCGGCGCTCGACTTGCAGCCTGGCCTGACAGCATCAGTGCTACTGCGCGGAATCATCCGGTTGGAACGCGGAGACAAGGGCGGCCAGAAAGATATTGATGACGCTTTGGCGCGCGACCCTGAACTGGGTGTCACATACCGGCGTTGGGGCTTTGATATTTGAAAATGCCTAAGGGGTCAGCCGCGCTGTTGGCGGCCTAAATCAAGCCCTTTGATCGCAAGGATATGTGCCCTTCGCTGCCGATAATAACGTGATCATGCACGGTAACGCCCAGCAGCCGTCCAGCCTCCGCTATGCGGCGTGTGATCTGGATATCGGCCTGGCTTGGCTCAGGATTTCCGCTGGGATGATTGTGCACCAGGATGAGCGCTGATGAGCCTACATCCATCGCTTTACGGATGACTTCGCGCGGGTGGATGGCTGCCTCGTCAATCGACCCATCACCCAGATGGTGATCATCGATCAGCCGGTTGCGTGTGTCCAGGTAGAGAATGCGCACGCGCTCGATCGTCAGATGCGCCATATCGATGGCTAGATAATCGATCAGCGCTTGCCAGCTGCCCAAAACAGGTTTGTCGCTCAGTTCTGAACGGGCCATTCGGCGAGCGGCGATGGAAACGCTTTTGAGCGCCGCCGCACTGGTTTGGCCAACACCGGTCACCTGTTGCAGAGCGGCTGGATCGGCGTTCAGGACATTGGCCAGTGATCCAAAGCGGGCGAGCAATGCTTTGGCCACAGGCTTGGTGTCGCCTTGCCTCATGCCGGCGAACAGCAAATATTCCAGCACTTCATAATCGGCCAGCGCCTCTGGTCCGCCGCCCAGCAGCCGCTCGCGCAGACGCGCACGATGGCCTGTGCCCGAATGGCCGGCGCGTGAATCTTCGCCAATCTTTTCTTTGTCTTGCGCCAAGGGCACCTCGCAAACTTGCGTGCTCTATCGCATTGCCTTTCTCAGACGTCTGGCGCAAGGGTGAGGCGCATGGCGGACGATCCTGAACTTGATGCGGCGGGGGCCGCCGCACAGCGCCATTGGGCGCAAAAGCGCCGTTGGCGCACCGTCATCGCCTGCGCTCTGTTCCTCGGATTGGGCCTTATTTATGTTTGGGCAACCCGCGAGGAAATTGCCGGAAATCTCATTCAGGAACAGCTCGATTATTACGAGCTTGAGGCCAGCTATGACATTGAATCGATAGGGCCGCAGCAGCAAGTTCTGCGCAATGTTGTGATCGGCGATCCCGATCGGCCCGATTTGACGATTGAGCAAGTGGTGGTGGATCTTCGCTATCGCTTTGGAACCCCTGAAATTGGACGGGTCTCACTGGATGCACCGAGGCTGTATGGGTCTTTCCGTGATGGTGAACCCAGTTTTGGAGCGCTGGATGCGGTGTTTTTCGCGCCCAGCGACGAGCCCGCGGCTTTGCCTGATTTGCACCTTGTTTTGAACGATGGTCGCGCTCTGATCGAGACAGACTATGGCCCTGTGGGGATCAAGGCAGAGGGTGCTGGACCCTTGGACGATGGCTTTGACGGAATTGTTGCCGCTGTGGCCCCCAAGCTTGTCTTTGACCAATGCCAAACGGGGCAAGCATCGCTTTATGGCAGCGTCACGACTGCAGATGGTCAGCCCAATTTTGCAGGGCCACTGCGCCTGCGCGATCTAACTTGCGCGGCCGATGGAGCTTTGGGTGCTGCCACCATGCGTCAGGCCGATATTGACGTTACCCTGTCAGCCGATAGCGCGCTGAGCGGTGTCGAGGCTGCCTTGGGCCTGGCCATCCGTCAGCTTGCTTTTGATGCAGGAGATGTCGAGGAGATCAACGGAGACTTGCGCTTCCAATGGCGAGATGATTTGTTCAACGGGCAATATGATCTCTCGGTCAGCGAGGTGGCCAGTTCGCAAATTTCCTTAAGCAGCCTTGCCGCGCAAGGTTCGGTTAGAGCTTTGGACGATTTTGAGCGGGTGGAGGTTGAGGCCGATCTAAGCGGGTCTGACCTTTCGCTTGGTTCGCAGCTGGATCAGACATTGGCTGGCCATCAGGAAAATTCTGCCAACACATTGTTCGGCCCATTAATTGGCAAATTGCGCGATGGTCTGAAGCGGCACCAGCGAGGCAGCACAGTGTTAGGGCAGTTGACCGCTCGGCAAACCGGCAGTGTCACCAGCATAGTGGTGCCCAGCGCGATTGTGCGCGGCTCGGGAGGGCAAGAGTTGTTGTCCCTATCGCGCGCTCAATTCAGCACGGCAGGGGCCAATGGTCCGCGCATTGCGGGCAATTTACGGATGGGGGGTGATGGCCTTCCCAATGTACGTGGCCGAATGGAGCAACGCGCCAATGGCAATCTGGCGCTCCAACTGGCAATGGCGGAATATCGCGCGGGCGACAGCGCGATGGCTTTGCCGCAATTGTCCATCGAGCAGACCCGCGATGGCGCTGCAAAATTCACAGGCTTGCTCAGTATTACCGGCGATTTGGCCGCTGCGACAGTCAGCGATCTGCAATTGCCGCTTTCCGGCGGTTGGTCGGCCCGCAATGGGCTGTCCCTATGGCGCAATTGCACAGCTGCACGGTTTGAAACGTTGCAAATGGCAAGTCTTACGCTGGAACAACGCGAGCTGACGCTCTGTCCACCCGAAGGCAGTCCGATTGTGGCGATGAATGACGCAGGCCTGCAAATCGCTGCGGGTACACCTGGGTTGGATCTATCGGGCAAGTTGGGCGAATCTCCCATCACCATGCGAACCGGCGCGATTGGCTTTGCCTATCCCGGCGTCATGAGCGCGCAGGACATCGCGATTGAGCTTGGGCCGCAGGACACCGCCAGCAGATTTACCCTCAGCCAGTTGAATGCCAGCTTTGGCGAGACGATTGGCGGCAATTTTGAACAGGCCACAGTGCTGATGGAGCAAGTTCCGTTGGACATCGTTGACGCAGCCGGAAATTGGAGCTTTGCGGACGGTATACTGACATTGACGGATGGCATTTTGCGGGTGCTTGACCGCGCTGAGGAGGACCGGTTTGAGCCTCTGTATGCCCGCGATGCGACACTGACCCTGGCGGACAATTTGATCACGGCGCGGGCCGATTTGCGCAATCCCGCAAGCGACCGGATCGTCACCCAAGTGCGAATGGCGCATAATCTGGACAGCGCCATTGGCTCAGCCGATTTATTGGTCGATGATTTGCGGTTTGATGATCGGCTTCAGCCCGAGCAATTGTCCAATCTGGCCAAAGGGGTGATCGCACTGGCTGACGGTGCGATTGAAGGTTCTGGCCGGATTGACTGGAACGGCGATGATATTTCTAGCGGCGGCGTTTTCTCAAGCGACGGGATCGACTTTGCCGCAGCGTTCGGCCCAGTTACAGGGGCCAAGGGGGTGGTTGAGTTTGTCGATCTGGTTTCTTTGACCACGGCGCCCGATCAACAGATTACCATTGATGTGATCAACCCCGGTGTTGAAGTGATGGATGGAAAAATTGGCTTCGCTTTGACTGACGGAGAATTTCTGTCGGTCCAGGGCGGTGAATGGCCATTTATGGGCGGGCAGCTGATCATGCGTCCGGTCGATATGCGGATCGGCGCCGAGGAAGAACGCCGCTATATCTTCGAAATTGTCGGCTTGGATGCAGGGGTATTCGTTTCCGAAATGGAGCTGGGCAACCTCAGCGCTTCGGGACAGTTCGATGGCACTTTGCCGATTATCTTCGACAAATCGGGCAATGGCCGGATTGAGGAAGGGCTGCTGTTGTCCCGCGCACCTGGCGGCAATGTCTCTTATGTGGGTGAGCTGAGCTATGAAGATCTGTCTCCCATCGGCAATTTTGCTTTCGAATCGCTCCGCTCGCTCGATTATTCGCAGATGAGCGTGACGATGGAGGGATCGTTGACCGGCGAACTGGTAACCAGAGTGCGATTTGACGGGGTCAAACAAGGGGTCGATGCCAATTCCAATATTATCACCCGACAGCTCGCCAAATTGCCGATCCGGTTCAATGTGAACATTCGGTCGCAATTTTATCAACTGATCACGCAGATGAAGTCTTTGTATGACCCAGCATTTATCCGTGATCCGCGCGAAATAGGACTGGTTGAGGGTGAAAAGACCCAATCCAGCGTGCCTGATCTGCCAGATACCCAGGCAACTCGCCCCGAAGATATAAATCCCGATGAACCTTCCATTCAGACGCAAGAAAGCGAGACCATGCCATGACGGCAGAGAAATTGACCGAGCAGCGTACCGATGCCACATGGTTTGACCATAACAACGGGGCGGGGGCAGCGATGCGACACAGTTTGGTTGGGATGGCGATGTTGGCCACAACGCTGGTTGCCGGGTGCGTCAATGTGAGCGCGCCCGATGAACCGATTGTGATCGAGTTGAACATCAACATCCGACAGGAAGTGATTTACCGTCTGGCTGAAGATGCAGCCAGCACGATTGACGAAAATGCAGACATCTTCTGATGGAAGGCTCTAGGATTATGACGAAGCTTCGCAAAATTGCTCTTTCCGGCGCAATCGCCGCACTGGCTCTTACCAGCCTGACAGGCACTGCGCAGGCGCAGCGTGACCCGGCCTATGCTCAGGCGCGCTCTGCGGGCCAGGTGGGCGAGAAAATGGATGGATATCTTGGCATTGTGGGGCCAGAAACAAGCGATCTTCGCCGTTTGGTCAATGATATCAATATCAAACGCCGCGCGGTCTATGCCCAGCGCGCGCAGGCTGCCAACGCCACTTTGGAAGAATTTGCTTTGGCCGCAGGTTGTGAAGCAATTTCGCGGACCAAGCCGGGCGAGAAATATCAGGCACCTGACGGAAGTTGGCAAACCCGGACATCGGCCGCACCGTTGCGCGATCCACGCTGTCCCTAAGAAAGCTGTAAATTCGGACCGTAAAAACCGCGCGACCGGTTGACTCGAATATGCCCCCCGCCTAAGGGAGCGGCGCCCTCGGCGGGCACCTGTTGGCCGTGTCGTGGATCCCTAAGAAAAGGAGCCGGACATGACCGATGAGAAGCCCGCACGGGAACCCATCGCTGAGGATGCGCGGATTGATGCACTTGAAGAGCGGCTTAAGGCTGCACAAGAGCGCGAAGATCAACGCAGCCAATCGCAGGTAAAGGGCGTTGATGCGAATTATCGCAGCGGCAACCGGGTCCTGGCAGATTTGCTTGGCGGTATTCTCGGCGGTTTGGTTATCGGTTGGTCGATAGACTATTTTGCCGGTACTTCGCCCTGGGGTCTGTTGATCATGCTATTCATCGGAATAGTGGTGGCCTTCAGGAATATTATTCGAGCAGCAAACACGCAGCCGACCGATCCCGAATAGGGGCAAACCGGCTGCGTTTCATTGATTTAGGCGTAGGGACCAAGCGATCGTGGCAGCCGAAGAAGGCAAAGTCGATCCGATGCACCAGTTCACCATCGAACCCATTTTGGGGACGGAGAGCTGGGAGCTTGCGGGTTTCAATATTGCATTCACCAACAGTGCGATGTGGATGCTTGTCACCACAGTGCTTTTGTGGGTTTTCGTCGCTGGCGGCATGAAGCGTCAGCTCGTGCCCGGCCGGTGGCAGATGGCGGTGGAAAGCTTCACCGGCTTCATCGACGATATGCTGGAGGCAAATGTGGGCAAAGAAGGGCGCAAATATGTGCCCTATATCTTCAGCCTGTTTATGTTTATCCTGTTCGCTAACTTGCTGGGCCTGCTGCCGCTGGGCGTGGTCGGGGTGCACCCGTTCACCTTCACCAGCCACTTCACTGTAACTGGCGTGCTCGCCATCATCAGCTTCTCGATTGTGCTAATTGTTGGTTTCTGGAAGCACGGTCTCAAATTCTTCAGCCTGTTTGTGCCGCATGGAACACCTTTGCCAATGGTGCCTGCGATCGCAGCGATTGAATTCTTCTCTTTCCTGATCCGACCCTTCAGCCTCGCATTGCGACTGTTCGTGGCAATGATGGCTGGACACGTCCTGCTCAAGGTTTTGTCCAGCTTCGTCATCAACGGCATCAACGCTGAGGCGCTATGGGTGGCTCCATTGGTCAGCATCCCCAGTTTTGTACTGATGATCGCCATCAGCGCGCTGGAAATTCTGGTTGCCGGCATTCAGGCCTATGTTTTCGCTCTGCTGACGTCACTGTACATCAATGACGCAGAGCACCTTCACTAAGTTTCTACCCTTCAATCAAAACAACAGATTATACTTAAAGGAGTTATTCAAATGGAAGCAGAAGCAGCCAAGCTCGTAGGCGCAGGCCTTGCAGCAATCGGTGCCGGTATGGCCGCCATCGGTGTGGGTAATGTTTTTGGATCGTTCCTGGAAAGCGCACTGCGCAACCCAGGCGCAGCAGACGGCCAGCAGGGCCGCCTGTTCATCGGCTTTGCCGCAGCTGAGCTTCTCGGCCTGCTGGCTTTCGTCGTTGCGATGATCCTGATCTTCGTTGCCTAAACGACACTTTGGTTTGCCTGCCGGTTGACGATTGTGTTGACCGGCAGGTGCACCAGATTTTTTGAACTGAAGATTTCGGACCTGATCGCATGCCTCAAATAGCGCAGCTTGCAGAAACCTATTCCAGCCAGATATTCTGGTTGCTGATCTTCTTTGGGATCACATTCTTCGTCATTGGACGCGGAATGGTGCCCAAGGTGATGGATACGGTTGCCCTGCGTGACAAGCAGATCTCTGATGACCTCGCCTCGGCTCAGGCCGCGCGCGATGCCGCAGACGATCAGGAAGAGGCATGGCGCAAGCGCGAGAATGAAAATCGTGCGGCAGCTCAGGCGGTCATTGCCAAGGCCAAGGCCGATGGCGCTGCCAAGTCCGAGAAGAAGATTGCCGCGGCGCAAAAGCGTCTCGACAAAAAACTGGCCGATGCAGAACTTCGTATTGCCGAAGCGCGCAGCGCTGCCATGGCAGAAGTTGAAGACGTTGCCGCAGACGCCACGCAGGACATTGTGTCCCGTTTGGCGGGTGCAAAGGTCAACAAAGCGGACGCGAAAGCCGCTGTGAAGGAGGCTTTGTCTCATGGCTGATATCCTCTTCATCCTGGCAGGTGCAGGCGACCCAACGGCATTTGGTCTAGAGCCCTATCAATGGGTTTCGGTATCCATGCTGGTGCTGATCGCGGTGATGGTGTGGAAGAAAGTTCCCGGCCTGATCACCGGCGGTCTCGATGCCAAAATTGCCGAAATCAAACAACAATTGGACGAAGCCAAGTCTTTGCGCCGCGAAGCTGAAACGCTCCGTGACGAGTATGCTGCAAAGATCGCTGGCGCTGAAAAAGACGCCGAAGCGATGGTGGCTGGCGCTCAGCGCGAAGCCGATTCAATCCTGGAAAAGGCCGAAGCTGACAGCAAAGCCATGGTCGAGCGTCGCAAGCGCATGGCCGAAGACAAGATCGCCGCTGCAGAGCGTGATGCTATTGATCAAGTGCGCGCCAGCGCGGCCAACGCTGCCGCAATTGCCTCGCGCAAATTGATTGCGGAGAATGTTGACGCGGATGCCAGCGCGAAACTGGCTGATGAGGTTATCGCCTCGATCTGACCAAACCATCTCCGGCAAAAAACAGGGCGGTCCATTGCGGGCCGCCCTTTTTGTTTTGGGCTGGTAAGAAAACTCTTGGATGCTGCGAAATTTGCGTTAATGCGAATCGTTCGCAAAATTCATACGGAGTGTTCTAGTGAGCCGTACTCTTCTTACCAAACTGCATCTGGCCTTTGCTGCTTTCATGTTCCCAGCCGTGCTGATGTTCCTGACGACGGGCGCTTTGTATACATGGGGCAATAAGGGTGAATGGTACGAGGAAAGCGCGACCGTCGCTCTCAATCAGCCGCTGACCCAGCAGAGCGAGGGTGACATCACGTCCTTTGCGGTGCAGCAGATGGTCGGGCGCGATCTTCCCATTCCTAGCGGCGAGTTGAGCGTGACCGCGGGCGAGGATGCGTCGCTGACATGGATCGGCGCGCGCAGCGAGATCAGCATTTCTCAGGGAGATGACCCGCTGATTGCCAATGTGGATGTGAAAGAAGCCAGCATGCACCGTTGGTTGGTCCAATTGCATAAGGCCAAGGGCAGCACTGCGTTTAAGGTCTACGCCAGCTTTCTGGCCATCACTCTGCTCATGCTGGTCGTCAGCGGAATTATGATGGGTCTGCAAGTCAAGGCCTTGCGCCGCCTGACCCTTGGCAGCGGAGCTGCTGGTTTGGTGGCATTTGTGGCTTTCGTCTTTATGGGGTGAGGCCTAGCTCCCCGGTAAAAACACCACTTTTCCGACCAATTGGCGATTTGCCATTGCCTCGAACCCTTCGCGCCATTGGCTGAGCGGTAGGGTGCGGTCGATCGCGGGTGATATCCGATTATCCTCGGCCAGCTTGGCGATTGCAGCATTGATGGCAGCGCCGCGTTCTGGAAAGCGGCGGGCATACTCACCGGCGCGCAATCCGACGATGGAAAAGCCTTTGATCAGCGGAATGTTGGTCGCGACCTCGGCGATCCTGCCGCTGGTGAATCCGACCACAATCAGCTTGCCGGCAAAGGCGACGCAGCGCGTGCTTTCGTCGAAAATGTCACCGCCAACCGGATCGAACACGATGTCACACAGACTGCCATCGGTTATGGCGCTCACCTGCTCGCGGAAACGTCCTGTGGCTTCGATCACCGCGTCGGGTCGATAGAGCTGTTCAATGCGGTTACATTTGTCGGCAATCCCGGTCGCAGCGATCACGCGCGCTCCCATAGCCTTGGCCAAATCAACCGCTGCCAGACCAACTCCGCCGCTCGCTCCGTGGCCCAGCACCCATTGGCCCGGCTTCAGCCCACACAGCTCGATCAGGCCGGTGTAGGCAGTGGAATAGGCCGCGCCCATCGCAGCGCCTTGTTCGAAGCTGAAACCTTGGGGAAGGGCGGATAGGCCGCGAGCGGGAATGCTAGCAATTTCGGCAAAGGCGCCGGTCTTATTACCGCCGATGACTTTGTCACCTGGTGTGAAGCCGCTGTCCGGATCGGCTTCGATCACTTCGCCAGCCAGTTCCAGACCGCTGGTGAAGGGCGCATTCGGTTTGAACTGATACTCGCCGCGCGTCATCAGTAGATCGGGGAAATTGAGCGAGGCGGCGCGCACGCGAACCAGAACTTCGCCAGGCTTGCGCGATGGAACTGGAACCTGAGCCAAACTCACGCCCGACAGGTCATCGCTTAACGTTTTGACCTGAAGCGCCTGCATTTCGGCCCCCATAGGCTTAGAAATTGTCCTTGGCTGCCCTAAGTGCGGCAAAGGTCTCGTCCGGCGAGGCTCCACCCCATTTGGCCATCAAGGCAGGGTCGTCAGCGCGCAGGAACGGGTTGGTGGCCAATTCGCGGTCGAGCTGGGTGGGCACAGTCCATTCATCGCGCGAACGCTTGGCCGTGATTTCCTCGACATAAGATTGCAGCGCCGCATTTTCGGGATCGGCATGGATCGCAAACTTGGCATTGGCGGCGGTGTATTCATGCGCGCAATACAGCGTCGTCTGCGGGGGCAACTGCTTGATCCGCGACAGGCTGTCCCAGAACTGCTTGGGTTCGCCTTCGAACATGCGGCCGCAGCCGAGTGCAAATACGGCATCGCCTACAAAGGCGACTTCGGCATCGGGAATGTGGAAGGCGATATGGCCATTGGTGTGGCCAGATACGTCGATCACATCGGCGCGAAATTCGCCCAGAGACACGGTGTCGCCATGCGCGACCACTTGATCAATCTCGGACAATTTCTCAACTTCTTGCGGAGCGATGATTTTGGCGCCTGTGGCGGCCACAATATCCTTGTTTCCGCCCGCATGATCGGGATGCCAATGAGTGTTCCAGATATGCGTAATGGTCCACCCCTTGGCCTCGGCCTGACGCAGATATTCTGCGCCATCGGGCGTATCAATCGCCGCAGTCTCTCCGCTGGCTGGATCATGGATGAGGAATCCGTAATTGTCGGACAGGCACGGGAATTGATGAATTTGCAGGGTCATGGTGCCCTATCTAGGCATCATCAGAGCCGGAGGGAAGGGGGATTGCAGATCCAGACGGATCCGAGCTTCGCCCGCAAACGAAAGGGCCCGCCTGCATTTCTGCAAGCGAGCCCTGTCATGCTTGAATTGCTTGGTTGCGGCAGTCAAAAACCTACCGCGCCAGCAAAATCAATCTTCTTTGCCCTTGAGCGCTTCGCCAAGGATGTCGCCGAGTGATGCGCCGCTGTCGGACGAACCGAACTGTGCCACCGCTTCCTTCTCTTCAGCGATTTGGCGCGCTTTGACAGAGAAGTTTGGCTTCTTGGAACGATCAAAGCCGATGACCATCGCATCGAGCTTCTGACCGGTCTGGAAACGATCGGGACGCTGTTCGTCGCGGTCGCGGCCAAGGTCGGAACGCTTGATGAAGCCGGTTGCGCCATCGTCGCCAACCTGAACTTCCAGGCCGCCATCGCGAACTTCCAGAACGGTGACCGTAACGGTCTGGTTCTTGCGAAGCGCGCTGCCACCTGAGGCTGCTTCTGCACTTGGCGCACCCTTTTCGAGCTGCTTCATGCCGAGGCTGATGCGTTCTTTTTCGACGTCCACGTCAAGCACGACAGCTTTGACTTCTTCGCCCTTGCGGTGAAGTGCCAAGGCGTCTTCGCCCGAGATGCCCCATGCGATATCTGACATGTGAACCATGCCGTCGACATCGCCATCGAGGCCGATGAATAGACCAAATTCGGTCGCATTCTTCACTTCGCCAGCAACTTCGCTGCCCACCGGGTGCTTCTCGGCAAATTCTTCCCAAGGATTGCGCTGAGCTTGCTTCAGGCCAAGCGAAATACGACGCTTTTCAGAATCGACTTCCAGAACCATCACATCAACTTCCTGGCTGGTCGATACGATCTTGCCAGGGTGAACGTTCTTCTTGGTCCAGCTCATTTCAGACACGTGGACGAGGCCTTCGATGCCAGCTTCCAGTTCAACAAATGCACCATATTCAGTGATGTTGGTCACTGTGCCCTGCAGTTTCGCACCGACAGGGTATTTCGCTGCAACGCCATCCCATGGATCGCTTTCCAGCTGCTTCATGCCCAAGCTGATGCGTTGGGTTTCCTGGTTGATGCGAACGATCTGAACAGTAACCGTCTGACCGATTTCGATGACTTCGCTGGGGTGGTTAACCCGCTTGTAGCTCATGTCGGTAACGTGCAGCAGGCCGTCGATACCGCCCAGATCAACAAATGCACCGTAATCGGTGATGTTCTTGACCACACCGTCGGTAACCTGACCCTCGGCCAGATCGTTGATCAGCTCGCTGCGTTGCTCGGCTCGGGTTTCTTCCAGCACTGCACGGCGAGAAACAACGATGTTTCCGCGGCGGCGATCCATTTTCAGGATCTGGAACGGCTGAGGCACTTCCATCAGCGGAGCAACGTCGCGCACGGGGCGGATGTCGACCTGGCTGCCAGGAAGGAAGGCAACGGCGCCGTCGAGGTCGACCGTGAAGCCACCTTTGACGCGGCCAAAGATACGGCCTTCAACGCGCTTGCCTTCGCCAAATTCATTTTCCAGCTTGTCCCAAGCCGCTTCGCGACGGGCGCGGTCGCGGCTGAGCATGGCTTCACCGTCAGCGTTTTCGACGCGGTCGACATATACTTCGACTTCGTCGCCAACGCTCAGACCGTGGTCATCATCACCGCGAGAGAATTCTTTGAGGGAGACGCGGCCTTCGCTTTTGAGGCCTACGTCAATCATCGCCATACCATTTTCGATGACGGTCACGGTGCCTTTTACAACGCGGCCTTCAAAGCCACCATTGTCTGCACCGCCAAGTTGTTCGTTAAGAAGCGCTTCGAAATCGTCGCGCGAGGGGTTGGGCGAAGTCGCCATAAAGGAAAAATTCCTGTTTACTGTTAGCTACCGGCCACCGGTTTTTCCGGGGTCTTAAACTGCCTCCAACGCACTATTGCGCAGGCTAGCAGGGCAAGAGGCCGACGTCTTCGCGGGGCCGAATGCCGTCGCAAAGGTTCTGACAACCGTAATGATCGTGAGAACGGACGCGCGCCTAGGGTAAGTTGGGCCTCAATGCAAGGAATTTACGGATGCGAGACGGCGTGCAGTGTCGCAAGGGCGAGGATAGCCAAGCGAACGAATGTGAGCGTTGGCGCTAGAGGCCAATTAACTAAGCGCGCTTTCAACCGCATCTATGGCCGCTTGGATGGCCTGTTCCTTGCCCAGACTGGTGGTGTCGATAACCAACGCGTCGGCAGCGGCACGCAGAGGCGCATCCTTGCGATTGATGTCCCGATCATCGCGGGCCACCACATCCTGCTCAATCTCGGCAAGAGGAATTTCAATTTCGCGGCCTTGCATTTCCATCCAGCGGCGTTGTGCCCGGGCCTGAACGCTGGCCGTGATGAACAGCTTCACATCGGCATCGGGCGCTATGATCGTGCCGATATCGCGCCCATCGAGCAGAGCGCCTCCGGGCTGCTGGGCGAATGCGCGTTGTCGCTCAAACAAGGCGGCGCGCACGTCAGGATGGATCGATACGCGGCTTGCAAGGCCCCCCACTTCTTCGCTGCGCAGCGCTTCGTCATCCAACAGTTCATCGGGAAAATCGCATGCCGCCAAGGCATCGACAGGATTGTCAGGATCACCGCTGGACAATTGCACCTGCCGCCCGACCGCTCGATAGAGCAGGCCGGTATCAAGATAGGCCAAGCCCAAATGCGCCGCCAGAGCCTTGGCAATTGTGCCTTTGCCCGAAGCGGTTGGCCCGTCGACTGCGATGATCATTCGGCCAATTCCCTTTTCTCACGCTTTGCCTTGGACCGCAGGGCTTTGGTCAGGCCATAGATCGCAATTGCTGCCCAAAATCCTTCCAATACCAGGCTTGGCCAATTGGTGTGGACCAGTAGCGAAACGGTAAGCAGCCCTGCACCGGTCAGATTTGTGCCATGCAAGATAAATGGGTTCGGATCATTGACGTAAGTCAAATAGGCATATGCGCCGATAATGCAGGCCGTGCCAACAAAGCCGACCAAACTGTAAATATCCATTCCTTCGATCATGTCGATGCGCCTTCCAGCAGCTCCATAAAATTGGGAAAGCTGGTGGCGATGGGCGAGGTGTCGTCGATCTCCACGCCCTTATGCGAGGCCAGCCCGGCAACCGCCATTGCCATGGCGATACGGTGATCCAGATGCGTGGTGACGCATCCGTCTGTTGTGCCGGGCAGCGGATCGCCATCGCGGCCGTGGATCACCAAACCGTCGGCATTTTCCTCTATGTCAGCGCCGCACAGGGCCAGTGCGCTCGCCATGGCCGAGAGCCTGTCGCTTTCTTTGACCCGCAGTTCTTCCAATCCGCTGGTGCGGGTGGTGCCCTTGGCGAGGCTAGCCGCCACGAACAGCACAGGAAATTCATCAACCATGCTGGGCACTATGGCTGGGTCGACATCAATGCCAATCAGTTTGGAATGCTTCACGCGCAGATCAGCCACGGGCTCACCGCCAACCTCGCGCGTGTTCAATTCCTCGATATGGCCACCCATTTGGCGCAGCACAGTGATCAATCCGGCCCGCGTCGGATTGAGGCCAACATTCTCGACCACCAGATCGCTGCCCTCGCACAGCAAGGCTGCCACGATAAAGAATGCAGCCGAGGAGGGATCGCCCGGCACGATTACCTTTTGCGGCTTAAGCTGGGCAGGGCCATTGAGTCGGATAATCCGTTCACCACGGCTCTCTTCTACCTGTAGATCTGCGCCAAAGCCGCGCAGCATCCGTTCTGTATGATCGCGCGTAGGGGTGGGCTCGATCACCGTGGTGGTCCCGGCCGTGTTGAGGCCAGCCAACAGAACGGCGCTTTTGACCTGAGCGCTGGCAATGGGCAGGCGATACTCAATGGCTTTGGCAGATTTGGCGCCATGCATGGTGAGGGGCAGGGTACCTCCCTCTGATGCCTCAAACTGTGCGCCAGTTTGTGACAAGGGATCGATCACCCGACCCATAGGGCGTTTAGACAGGCTGGCATCGCCAACAAATGTTGCGCTGATCGGGTGGCCTGCGACAAGCCCCATCAGCAGCCGTGTGGAGGTGCCCGAATTGCCCATGTCCAAGGCTCGGTCCGGCTGAGTCAATCCGGCTGCTCCAACACCGCGGATGCGCCATTCGTCTCCATGCTTTTCAATCTTGGCGCCCATAGCCCGCATGGCGTCGGCTGTGGCCATCACGTCTTCGCCTTCCAGCAATCCGGTGACGCGTGTTTCCCCATCAGCCAATGCGCCGAACATTACTGATCTATGGCTGATCGATTTATCACCCGGGATTCGCAAGGACCCCATCAGCGGGCCCTGGCTGGTAAAACGGTGAGAATTGGCTGTATCGGCCAAGCGAAATCCTTCGAATAAATGGGTTAGGATGCCGGCGGGCTTTTGACAGCGGTGTTGCCCTATGGCAAGGCGCGCCGGAATCGAGTTCGCACTCTTGATTCCGGACATGTCCGGACCCATCAAACTCTTTTACATTTTTACACCCGCCAATCCGGCGAGGCACAATTTAGGATTATGCAATGGCTAAGCCAGAATGGGGCACCAAGCGTTCCTGCCCCAAATGCGGGGAACGCTTCTATGATTTGGGTAAAGAAGACCCGGTAACCTGCATCGAATGCGGCGAAGAATGGCATCCAGAGCCTGTGCTCAAGACCAAGCAGCCGATCCCGTTTGAAGAAGCGGATAAGAAGAAAGCAGAAGGCGAAGCCGATTCGGATCTGGGCGGGGACGACGATCTGGAGGATATCGCTGAAATCGACGAGGACGATGATTCGCCGGACAATGATGTTGACCTTGGCGGAGACGACGACCTTGGCGTGACCAAGGGCAAGGGCGACGAAGACGAAGCCGAAACCTAAAATCACTTGCCAAGCAGGGCGCGCCCACCTAATGGGCTGCGTCCTTGCTGTTAGGCAGGAACGGCGGGGATTATCCCTCGCTTACATGACTGGAACGGGGCCTTAGCTCAGCTGGGAGAGCGCAACACTGGCAGTGTTGAGGTCAGCGGTTCGATCCCGCTAGGCTCCACCAGTCACCAAATAAAGTCGGATTTCGAGTTGGAATTCGCACGCTGGCCGACGAGGTTTCGTCCGCCGGCGTTTTTCGCATTTGTTCCTGATTGGCAGGATTTGAGTAAGGAGAAGTAGACAATGTTTGATACGCTGTCAGACCGCCTCGGCGGGGTCTTCGACAAGCTCAAAGGGCGCGGTGCGCTAAAGGAACAAGACGTTCGCGATGCTATGCGCGAAGTCCGCATTGCACTGCTCGAAGCAGACGTGGCTTTGCCCGTCGCTCGCCGGTTCATTGATGCCGTTACCGAAAAAGCGATTGGGCAGGACGTATTGCGCTCGGTCACGCCGGGGCAGCAAGTGGTCAAGATCGTCGATGACGAGTTGGTCGCAATGCTGGGCGGCGAGGACAATGATGGCGCGGTCGAAGGTCTGAACCTGGATGCCAAGCCGCCGGTCGTGATTATGATGGTCGGGCTGCAGGGCTCGGGTAAGACCACCACGACGGCCAAGCTGGGCAAGCTGATCCGCGAAAAGCACGGCAAGAAGGCGATCATGGCATCGCTCGACGTTAATCGTCCTGCTGCGCAGGAACAGCTGGCGGTGCTGGGCGAGCAGGTTGATGTCGCAACATTGCCGATTGTTGAAGGCCAGCAGCCGGTCGATATCGCGCGGCGCGCGATGGAAGCGGCAAAATTGCAAGTTGCCGATGTGTTGCTGCTGGATACGGCGGGCCGTTTGCACGTTGACGAAGCCCTGATGGCGGAAATGAAGGCGGTTGCCGGTGTTTCTACGCCGACAGAGGTCTTGCTGGTGGTCGACAGTCTGACCGGCCAAGATGCCGTCAATGTAGCGCAAAGTTTCTCGGGCGAAGTGCCGTTGACCGGTGTGGTCCTCACCCGGATGGACGGCGATGCGCGTGGCGGTGCGGCGCTTTCTATGCGCGCTGTCACCGGCAAGCCGATCAAATTTGCCGGCACCGGCGAAAAGCTGGACGCGATTGAGGCATTTGACCCCAAACGTGTTGCCGGCCGGATCCTGGGCATGGGCGATGTCGTCAGCCTGGTGGAAAAAGCCGCCGCGACGATCAAGGAAGAAGATGCCGAAGCCATGGCCAAGCGCATGGCCAAGGGGCAGTTCGACCTGAATGATCTGCGCACCCAACTGCAGCAAATGCAGAATATGGGCGGGCTGGGCATGTTGGCTGGCATGATGCCGGGCATGAAGAAGGCCAAGGCTGCGCTGGCTGCGTCAGACATGGATGACAAGGTGCTGGTCCACATGGATGCAATCATCGGTTCGATGACGGCCAAGGAACGCGCGCACCCCGGACTGCTGAACGCCAAGCGCAAAAAGCGCGTTGCTGCCGGTAGCGGAACCCAGGTGCAGGAAGTCAACAAGGTGCTGAAGATGCATCAAGAGATGTCCCGCGCGATGAAACAGATCAAGAAGATGGGCGGGCTGAAAGGCCTAGCTTCCATGTTCGGTGCAGGCGGTGGAATGCCCGGAATGGGTGGTGGCATGGGCGGCGGAATGCCCGGACTGGGTGGCGGTATGGGTGGTCCCAAAGGCCCCTCGGTTGACCGCAATACGCTCCCCCCTGAACTTCGTGATATGCTTGACAAGAAATAATACAAATTCAGATATTTAACTTCAAAAGGTGAACTAAAATGGCAATTGCATTGAGGCTTTCTCGCGGTGGCGCAAAGAAGCGCCCCTATTACCGGATCGTTGCGGCTGACAGCCGCCGCGCACGCGACGGCAAATATCTTGAGCAGATCGGTACCTATAACCCGCTGCTCGCCAAGGACGATGAAAAGCGCGTTCAATTGAACGAAGACCGCATCCGTTACTGGCTCGGCGTTGGCGCCAAGCCTTCGGACCGTGTTCTGCGTTTCCTCGATGCTGCTGGCATCATGGAGCGTGAAGCGCGCAACAACCCGAACAAGGCCAAGCCTGGCGAAAAAGCAACCGAACGCGCTGAAGAGAAGGCTGAAAAGGCTGCAGCTGCCAAGGAAGCCGAAGAAGAAGCCAAGAACGCTGCTGTTGAAGAAGCCAAGGCAGCCGCTGAAGCTCCTGCAGAAGAGCCTGCCGCTGAAGAAGCAGCTCCGGCTGAAGAAGCAGCACCAGCTGAAGAAGCCGTCGCTGAAGAGGCACCGGCCGAAGAAGCTGCAGCTGAAGAAGCACCTGCTGAAGAGGCTCCAGCCGAAGAAGCTACTGAAGACAAGGCTGAGGGTAAATAACCTCGGTGACGGATACGCCCGCTGCTCCACCGGCTTTAGAGCTGGCCGCCGTAACAGGCGCGCATGGGGTGGCGGGCGAAGTCCGTTTGAAGCTGTTTGGGGCAGGCGTGGAAGCGCTTGCCCAGCATAAGAGCTTCAATGATGGCGCATTGACGCTGAAAAAGATCCGCTCTGACAATAAGGGCGGGGCGGTTGCCCGCTTTGCCGAGGTGCAGGGCCGCAATCAGGCCGAGAAGCTGCGCGGGACCGTGCTCAGCGTATCGCGTGATGTTCTGCCCGCGCTTGAGCAGGGCGAATATTACCACACAGATTTGATCGATCTTGCGGTTGTTACCGATGCCGGTGACAGCGTTGGGACGATTATTGATGTCGCCAATTATGGCGCAACCGACATTCTCGAAATCCGCAAATCACCCGTTCCCGAAAAGGGCATGAAGACCTTTATGGTCCCGATGACTGCGGAAGCGGTGATCGAATGGGACGACGAAAAGCTTGTGATCGCAGCCGATTTCGTTGACGAATAACGGTATGACCTCTCTCAACGTCGCCATATGTCAGGCAGCACCGATCCCGCTCGACTTTATAAGTGGGATTGAGAAAGCCACGCGTCTGGCGCGCGAAGCGATCGACAATGGCGCGCAGATGGTCGCCTTTGGCGAGACCTTCCTGGGCGGATATCCGCTGTGGCTGGACGAGGCCCCCGGCGCTGCGCTGTGGGACCACCCCGGCACCAAGGCGCTGCATCAGATTATGCTCGAACAGGCGATTGTGCCGGGTGACGAGCGCTTGTTGCCCTTGCAAGAGCTGTGCGACGAAAGCGGTGCCTGTATTTCTATTGGTGCGCATGAACGCGTGCGGCAAAGTCTTTACAACAATCAATTGCTGTTCCGGCCGGGCGAACCTCCGCTGGACCACCGCAAGCTGGTGCCGACACATGGCGAACGGCTGATCTGGATGCGCGGCGATGGCTCTACGTTGGGCGTGCATCAGGCCGAATGGGGCAATGCAGGCAATCTGATATGCTGGGAGCACTGGATGCCGCTTGCGCGCGCGGCGATGCATAATCTGGGCGAGGCGGTTCATGTGGCCGCTTGGCCAACCGTGCGCGAGGAATACGCCATTGCCTCGCGGCATTACGCGATGGAGGGGCGCTGTTTTGTGCTCGCAGCCGGGCTGGTGCAGCATCGCGATGATTTGTTTGATGGGCTCGAAAGAGTTGGTGGCTCGCCTCAAGCCCTAGAATTGTTCAACGCCATTGATGGCGAGCAGCTCAATCGCGGCGGCTCCATGATCATCGCACCTGATGCTCGGATGCTTGCGCAGGCGGGCGAGGGTGAAGAAACGCTTCATGCAGAGATCGATCTGGCGGAGATAGGCGCAGGTCTCGCAAGTCTCGACACCGACGGCCACTATTCGCGGCCCGACGTGTTTGAGCTAAGCGTCGATACACGGGCTAAGGATGGGGTGAATTGGGGCCATGAATGAGCCGCCGCCTATCAGCCAGGGTAACTTGGCCTATGTCCTTTGGGTCGCTCGCGAGAAACAAGGATGCCGAAAGGCGCAGCCAAATTCCGCGATCGAACAGGACTTGGATATCGTCGGAGACGACGTCGTCGATTTTATTGAAAGCCTGGAAGAACGGTTCGGCAATTGGGTTTGGGAGTGGCCTTGGCAACGCTTTACTGAGTTGAATGAGGGCTTGTCGCTGTTGTTCCCATTCATGCTGATATGGCAATTGGTTACGTGGCCCATTCGCGGTCATTTCAGTTATCCGAGTTCAAATGAGAGACTTGAGTTGGGCCACATAGCGAAAGTTTTGGACGCTAGAGAATGGATCGAGCCATGACCTTCGCCGCCACCATCCTGACACTCTATCCAGAGATGTTTCCTGGGCCCCTGGGCGTGTCGCTTGCAGGCAAGGCCTTAGCGCGCGGCGATTGGTCATGTGACACGGTACAAATTCGCGAGTTCGCGTTGGATAAGCACAAGAATGTCGACAGTCCTCCGGCGGGCGGTGGGGCCGGAATGGTGCTCAAGGCCGATGTGCTGGGCGCAGCGGTGGATCATGCTGTTGAACGCCAGCCCGACGCTCCCATTCTCGCCATGACACCGCGCGGAAAACCTATCACCCAGGAACGCATTCGGCAGATCGCAAGCGGTCCTGGAATAACGCTCATGTGTGGCCGGTTCGAGGGATTTGACGAGCGCATTTTCGAGGCTCGTCCCCAAATTGAGCAAGTTAGCCTGGCTGACATCGTTCTATCGGGCGGAGAAACCGCCGCTTTGGCGATACTTGATGCTTGCATTCGGCTGTTACCGGGGGTAATGGGCGCGGCTTCTAGCGGTACTGAAGAGAGCTTTGAAGAAGGCCTGCTTGAGTATCCGCAGTACACCCGACCTCAAGAATGGGAAGGGCGCACGATCCCTGAAGTGCTGCGATCGGGGGATCATGCGAAGATCGCGGCGTGGCGCAAAGCCATGTCGGAAGATCACACACGGTTACGCAGGCCAGACCTATGGGAGCGTTATAGGAACGCTCGGGACTGACCTGCCTCTGGCGAGCGGCGAGAAAATAAGGATACGGACCAGTGAACCTGATCCAGACTATTGAAGCGGAAGAAATTGCCAAGGCTGGCAAAGATATTCCAGATTTTCGTGCAGGCGACACCGTACGCGTTGGCGTGAAGGTTATCGAAGGCACGCGTGAGCGTATTCAGAACTTTGAAGGTGTGGTGATTGCGCGTTCAAACCGCAGCATCAACAGCAACTTCACCGTTCGCAAAATGAGCTTCGGTGAAGGCGTGGAACGTGTGTTCCCGCTGTACGCACCGATCGTTGACAGCATCACCGTGGTTCGCCGTGGTGTCGTGCGTCGCGCCAAGCTGTACTATCTGCGTGGCCGCACCGGTAAGCGTGCGCGTATCGCGGAACGTCGGGATAACGCTCCAAAGGCGTAAGATTTCGATTTTTGCCAATCCGATTGGCTACAAATTCAAAAAGGGCGGCTCTACCATCTGGCAGAGCCGCCCTTTTCTATTGGTCACGGGAACCACAACTGAACGACCGTTAGAGCTTCGCTAATGCGTGTTGAGAACTTACAAACACCAACTTAGGGAGGTTTGAAGTTTCGCGGTTAGGCGCCGGTTTACCATACCGTCTTTCTCAGCCTAACCATTCGATTGTTTTGGCAGAAACTTCCGCGGGAGCCTCAACCTGCGGATAATGGCCCACATCCGGCAGCAAATGGTGCTTTGCCTGCGGTAGAGTGGCGCACCAGCGATCATAGGCATGTTTTCCCGACACAGGGTCAACCGCACCATTGATCAGGCCGATACGGGCTTGTGAGGCGACCAGCGCGGCCTCCCACCGCTCCTGATGCGTCCGCCGGTCCGCGATATAGTGTAACAGCTTGTGAAATATCCTGTGGCCGTTCTTATGGGCGATCAGGCTCCAAAACTCGTCCAGCTCTTGTTCGCTCGGCTTGGTGTCTTGTCCAAACACGGCAGAGAAGCTTTGACCAAACCGCTTGCGGCTCATCATTCGGCTGACGAGAAAGCCCAGTGGTGACGTGCCAAGTTTCTGGATCGGTAGTGCTCGGTGCTGGTCGGGAAATATCCCGCCGTTCAGAAAGACCATGCGGCCCAGGCCCGCAGCACCCGTGCCATCCAATTGCCTGGCGAGCAGTTCCTGCCCCACCGAAACACCGTAATCATGCACCAGCGCATCCCATTGGCTGACCTGCAAATGGGCCAACAAAGCTTCGTGCAGATCGGTTTGGCGGTGGATCGAATATTTGCCCTTGGGTTTGTCCGACAGGCCAAAGCCGATCATGTCGCAGGCGATCAAACTGTGACCGGCGGACAAGGCCTGCCAAACGCTGGACCAATCCCACGAGCAGGTCGGAAATCCGTGGACCAACAGCAGCGGTTTGCCCGTTCCCGCCTGCCAATAGGCTATCTGTAGTCCTTCAAACTCGAAATAGCTCGCGCCTGCCCACCAATCTGCGATAGAGCTGTGCATAGGTTTTCCCCCCAATTAGGTCTTGCCAAGGCACGCTAGCCGAGGCAGCGGATCGCGCAAACGTTTTGATATTGGAGAATTGCAAGTGGGCTATCGTGTGGCAGTTGTCGGCGCGACTGGAAATGTCGGTCGCGAGATGATGGCAGTTCTGGCCGAGCGTGAGTTTCCGTGTGACGAAGTGGCAGCGGTTGCCAGCTCTCGTTCGCATGGCAGCGAAGTGGAATTCGGCGATACCGGCAAAATGCTCAAATGTAAGAATATCGAGCATTTTGACTGGTCCGGATGGGATATTGCCCTGTTTGCTGCGGGCAGCGGCCCGGCCAAGGAATACGCCCCCAAGGCGGCGGCGGCCGGCTGTGTGGTGATTGACAATTCCTCGCTCTACCGGATGGAGCCCGACGTTCCGCTAATCGTGCCGGAAGTGAACCCCGATGCGATTGACGGCTATTCCAAGCGCAACATCATCGCCAACCCCAATTGCTCGACCGCACAATTGGTTGTCGCGCTAAAGCCGCTGCACGATGCGGCAACGATCAAGCGGGTGGTTGTCAGCACGTATCAGTCAGTTTCGGGCGCAGGCAAATCGGGCATGGATGAATTGTTCGAACAAAGCCGGGCGATTTTTGTTGGTGATCCGGTGCAGCCTTCGACCTTCACCAAGCAGATTGCCTTCAACGTCATTCCCCACATCGACGTGTTCCTGGACGATGGTTCGACCAAGGAAGAATGGAAAATGATGGTCGAGACCAAGAAGATCCTCGATCCCAAGATCAAGCTGAACGCAACTTGTGTGCGGGTTCCCGTCTTTGTCGGCCATGCCGAAGCGATCAATATCGAGTTCGAAAACGAGCTTTCAGCAGAGGCGGCACAGGACATTCTGCGCGAGGCGCCTGGCATCATGCTGATCGATAAGCGTGAGGACGAAGGCTACGTCACGCCGGTGGAATGCGCCGGTGACAGTGCAACCTATATCAGCCGGGTGCGCGAAGATCCGACGGTCGAAAACGGACTGACGCTGTGGTGCGTGTCCGATAATCTGCGCAAGGGCGCAGCTCTCAACGCCGTGCAAATTGCTGAATTGCTGGGCCGTCGCCATTTGAAAAAGGGGTGACGCGGCGAGGGGAGTGCGGCACAGTGCTGGCATGACCTTACAAGCAGACCTGTTTTTCAGCTTTCGCTCACCCTATTCCTATCTGGCTGTCGGGCGGTATCGTGCGATGGCCGAGGAGTATGATCTCGACGTCAATTTGCGCACCGTGTGGCCGATTGCGATCCGCGATCCCGATATCCTGTTTTCGGGCAACCCTGCTGCGCCGCGCTACATCGTGATGGATTCAATGCGTGTCGCCCAGCATTTGGGAATCCCCTATCGGTGGCCGCGCCCGGACCCGGTGGTGCAGGATTTCGCAAACCGCGAAATTGCCAAGGAACAGCCTTTGATCCGCCGTATCTGCCGATTGGGTCAGGCTGCGAGCAGGCACGGCAAGGGTCTGGTTTTTGCTGATGAAGTCTCCCGCATAATCTTTTCCGGCGAAGTGGATGGCTGGGACGAGGGCGACCATCTGGCCAAGGCGGCTGAGCGGGCCGGTCTGGATCTGGCTGAGCTGGATGCAGAGGTTTTGGCGGAGACGGATGCGCTCGATGCTGAAATCGCTGCCAATCAGGAGGCGTTGGAGGCGGCAGGCCATTGGGGCGTGCCGACCTTGGTGCTGCATGGCGAGCCCTTCTACGGTCAGGACCGGATTGATATGGCCAAATGGCGGATGGAGCAAAAGGGGCTGGAGAAACGGTGAAGGGTGAACTTACTGGAGGGTGCTTGTGCGGGGCGGTGCGCTATACTTTGGGCGCAGGTTTTCGGCTCAATCCATATGCTTGCCATTGCACCGACTGCCAAAGCCGCACGGGATCTGCGTTTAGCGAACATATGCTGTTCACTCTTGCCGATATGGATGTTTCTGGCGAGTTGGACGAAGGCCTTTACGATCAGCCCAGCGGCGCGCATTCGATCATATTTGGATGTGCAAAGTGCAAGTCGCGCATCTACGCAGTCAACGATAGCCGGGAAGGCATGGCTAGCCTGCGATGTGGAACCCTGGACGTGAGCGCAAATTTGGACATCCAGCATCACATTTGGGTGTCGAGCAAGCAAAAGTGGATTGGTCTCCCCGAAAACGCCAAAGTAATGGATGAACAGCCGCGCAGCGCTGAGGAATGGGTAGCGTTTGTTGGACTGGCAAGATGATTGTGAGCAGTGATTTTGCCTCCTTCGACGGCACGCGACTCGCGCTGCACAGGATGGGCGAGGGGCGGCCGGTTATCCTCCTCCATGGCCTTTTCTCCAGCGCGCAGATGAATTGGATCAAATGGGGCCATGCCGAGCGCTTGGTCGAGGCAGGCTTCGAGGCGATTATGCTGGATTTTCGCGTCCATGGGGACAGTGAAAGTCCGACCGATCCGGTAAATTATCCGATGGATGTGTTGGTGCGCGATGCGGTGGCCCTGGTCGAACATCTGCAGCTTGAAGACGGTGGTTATGATCTTGTCGGCTTTTCGCTGGGCGCGCGCACATCGCTGCATTGTGTTGCCAATGGCCTGCTCAATCCGGACCGGCTGGTTGCGGGCGGCATGGGTGTTGCCGGGCTGGTCGATTGGAACAAGCGGAGCGCATTTTTCAAGCGGGTGATCGATGAGTTCGACACGATCAAGCCAGGCGATCCGGCCTATTACTCGCGCCAATTCCTGAAGTCACAAGGGGTCGATCGAGTGGCGGCACGGTTGTTGCTCGATGCGATGAGCGATCTGGACACGGCCAAGCTGGCAAATGTGACCATGCCCACTTTGGTGGTGTGCGGCGATGAAGATCAGGACAATGGATCGGCGCAAGATCTGGCCGAACTGTTGCCCAATGCGATTTATGTGGAAACACCCGGAGCACATTTGGTCAGCGCGACCAAGCCGGAAATGGGCGCGGCGATGGTTCAATTTTTGGAGGGCTGACGTGGTTAGCAAGAAAAATTTCTGCATATGGTTCTTTGGCGGTCTGGCCGCCTTCGCCATTACGATATGGTTCCACCTCCCGCTTGCGATTGAAGCTGTTCCTGAAGGGATATCCGAGCATCAGCGCGCACCTGACGCTGCAACGGTGAATGCGATTCACGCCGCATGGCAGTCGGCAGGTCTGTACGGACAGGCCCGCCTTGCGATGATATCGGATCTGATCTTTATCGGGATCTACGGCGTTGGCTGCGTGCTGGGCGGGCTGTATTACCTACGCAGCGAGAGCGGTTTGCTAAAGGCGTTGGGATGGATTGCGCTGCTCAGTGGCGCGGTGTTCCTGATCACCGATTATGGCGAAACCATCGCACAGTTCATCCAATTGCAGGCCAATGCCGGTGATGATGGGCTTGCCAATATTGCTTCCAGTTTGAGGCCAACAAAGATGGCCACTTGGATTGGCGCATTCCTATCGTTGATCGCAGCGCTGCTGATCGAACGATTTTCCCGCAAGTCTGCCTAGCGCAAAACAAAAACCCCGCCGCGAATAGTCGCGACGGGGTTTAGGATTGTTGCTGCCCCAATATTTGGAGGGGAGATGGGGCAGCGGTGGGAAGTTATTCCGCGCTGAATGGCAGCGACGAATGGTGCAGATTGATCACCAGTTCGCCATCGTCATTGCGGGTGTAACCGAAGGTGTACTCGACCTTGGTCTCATTGCCGTCTGTGCCGGTGAAGTAATAATTGCCCATCGCCAACGCGCTGTCTGCATCGGTGATAGTGCCTTCGTTCTCCCAACGCACGGCCGTGTAAGGAGCGATTGCAAAGCCACCGTCTTCGGTGCCTTCAGTGCCGATGAAATAGCTCAAGGCACCGTCGAAATCGCCGCGGAATTGGTTTTCAGCAGCCAATGTCGGCTTGAACAGAATTTCTTCACCGTCTTCATAGGCATAGAATGTGTTGATGTGGTCGGTCGCAGCTTGGGCTACATCGCCACCTTCGCTGTGAACGGCGCCGATCTTGACGATACCTTCACCCCAGCCTTGCTGAGCTGCAGCCACTTCTTCAGCCGTGATGGCTGTGGTTCCGGCTTCGACTGCGGCAGTGGTTGCGTCGCCGCCACAGGCTGCAAGGGTCAGGCTAGCTGCTGCAACGGCAGGGATCATAACAAACTTGTTCATTTCATACTCCTTCAAGTCCGGCGCACAGGCACGAACCATGTGAATTTCCATTCGACTGAGAGAGAGTTTTGGGGTTGTTCACCGTCGGCCACTCTGAAATCAGTCAATGCGATCCGACATCACGCATCATTCGATGCGCCAGAGGGGCCCGGTCCCGCATTGTGTTAACGGCGCTCCACAAAAGGGGTTCCCGAAAAATTCGAAAATCTGTCTTCGACGCTGCACTTTTACAAAAGTGGTACTGTCGGTAAGGTCTGCACCATGATGAAAATATCGAACCTGAAACCCCTATCGAGCGGCTTTTGTGGTGCGCTGTTGCTCGCTGGTTGTTCAACCTCGCCACAAACTCCAGCAGAGGCCGCCACCGCCTCTTCGCTAACAGGCACGCTGTTCGTGGCCAACAAACGCGGCAACACGCTGTCCAAGATCGACTTGGCGAGCGGGGCAGAGGTTATGCGACTGGCCAGTTGCACCAATCCGCACGAATTGGCGACCTCGCCCGATGGCGAACATGTGGCACTTGCCTGTTATGGTGGAACCAGCGTCGACATCTTTCGCACTGACACCCTGGAGCGGCTAAAGAGCGTTGATCTGGGCGAGAATGCCCGACCGCACGGCATCGTCTGGCACGCCAATGGCGATCTTTATGCGACCGCAGAGGGGCGGCAGTCGGTGTTCTGGATCCGTGATCCAAAGGGCAAAGCCGAAACCTTTGAGTATACCACCGGCAAGCAGGGCAGCCACATGCTGGTTGTATCTCCCGACGCCAACACCGCCTGGACTACTGACTTGGGGTCAAAGACTGTCACCCGTGTCGCGTTGAAGGCCCGTATTGCACCGATTTCTGTGACGGTTGGCGAGGAACCGGAAGGCATCTCTCTTGCTCCGGACGGAACCGCGCTGTGGGTGTCTGCTCGCGGATCAAACCAGGCGTTTGAGCTGGACCCTGCCACGATGGAAGTCCGCAACACGCTGGACACAGGCGCGTTCCCCTTACGGCTCGCGATCCGGCCGCAAGGCGATGTTGCCGTTACTTCTGACCTGATGGATGGCGGCCTGACCGTGATCGATCTGGCGAGTGCCAGTGTGACTCGCAGCATTGCGGTTTCCTCGGCAGAGGAGGCGCAAGAGCGGTTTCAGGTAACGATTTTGTGGTCAGACGACGGCGAGCGCATCTATGTCGCCGAAACGGCCAGCAACACCGTCGCAGAGGTCGATTACGCCAGCGGAACTGTGCTCCGCCGCCTACCGACCGGCGAGGGCGGGGATGGGCTCGCGATCCTCGACTGATTACCGGAACGGCGGCTCGTTAAAGGCGCGTAGTTTACGACTGTGTAAGCGATCACCTTCTTCGCGCAGGCGTGCGCAGGCCTCAATCCCGATCCTTAGGTGGGCGGCAATCGCTTCTTCGTAAAACTGATTGGCTTGGCCGGGCAGCTTGATCTCGCCATGCAAAGGCTTGTCGCTAACGCATAGAAGCGTTCCATAGGGCACACGGAAGCGATAGCCCTGGGCGGCAATCGTGGCACTTTCCATTTCAATGGCGATGGCGCGACTGTGAGAGAACCGCTTCGCAGAACTGGAATACAGCAGTTCCCAATTGCGATCGTCAGTGGTCACGACAGTGCCGGTGCGCATGCGCTGCTTAAGATTGGCGCCTTGCGTGCCGGAAACTTCCTCAGCTGCACCAGCCAGCGCCTGCTGGACCTCGGCGATCGGAGGAATTGGAATTTCTGGTGGGAGAACCGCATCCAAAACGTGATCATCGCGCAAATAGGCATGGGCGAGCACAAAATCACCAATCTTCTGGCTTGCGCGAACCCCTCCACAGTGACCGATCATCAGCCATGCATGGGGGCGCAGAACCGCCAAGTGATCGCACACAGTTTTGGCATTGGAGGGGCCGACCCCAATGTTGACCAAGGTGATCCCCAACTTGTCTTCGCGGACCAGATGATAGGCCGGCATTTGATGCCTGCGCCATGCGGTATCGGACAATTGATCGCGCGCATCATCGGTTGCCTCGCGTATGTCCAAACCACCAGCACCGGTTAGCGCGGTGTAGCCACCTTTGCCGATCTGATTGGCACCCCAGTCAACAAATTCATCAACATAACGATGATAATTGGTAAACAAGATGAAGTGCTGAAAATCGTCCGCGCTGGTCCCCGTGTAATGGGCCAAGCGAGCCAGCGAGTAATCCGTGCGCAATCCATCGAACAAGGATAGCGGCATGGCTGGATGAGCAATGTCGGGCTCAATTCCGTCCGCAATCTCGTCACCGATCAAGGCCAAATCGGTTGTTGGAAAATGCTTGGCCAACTCTTGCGGAGCAATGCCGATCATGGCGGCGCCATGATCGCCGTCCAAAACGTACGGGAAGGGGATTTCCTGGGTTGAACGGCTAACTTCCAGCTCGACCTCATAATCGGCCATTATCAGTGCCAGCTGCTCTTCCAGATAAGCGCTGAACAAATCGGGGCGGGTGATGGTTGTTGTGTAGGTACCAGCCTGTTCCAAGCGGCCAAAGGCACGCGATCTGTCGGCAGGCTCTCCGTCGCCATCGAACGTCAGCTTCAATTCTGGATAGGTATAGCTGCCATCGGTCCGACGCGAGCTGGGCGGGAGAGTGCCATCTTTGGCAAAGGCTAAAATGTCGGAACGTAGAGTTTCGTGAGCTTCCCCGTATATTCGGGTCAGCTGATCATGTATTTCTTGAAATGCTTGCATGGAAAGCACTTACTGCGAAAGCGCGAAATTTCAAGTCAGATTGTCAGCCGCGGGTCCACAAGCGCTTGAGATTAAATTGGACGGCTTGCAGCCGGGTGAAGTTTTCGTGACTCATTTTGAGGCCTTCTAAAGCGGCCACTTCATTGAGTTCGTACAAGAGCTCCCGCTTAAAGCTGTCGCCAATCTGGCTTTGAATGAAGGTTAAACCAACAAGCCGGCGCCCTTTGGTCACCTTCTCTACCTCGTGCAATGTATGCGAAGGATATACAATCGCGGAGCCCGCTGGCCCCTTAATACGCACTTCTTCAGTGCCCAAAGCAATCCTGAGATGACCGCCATCGTAGCTTGAGGGATCCTCGAGAAAGATGGTGCAGGAAAGATCTGATCTGATGGTTGTGTTGCCGATCGTCATCAAGGCTGAATCGGGATGCAGACCATATTGCATTCCTGGTTCGTACCGAGTGATCAAAGGTGGAGCAAACTGCGCCGGGACAGCGAAATTGACGAAGTCTTCATTGGCCATCAAAGCCTGCGCCATGATGTCTACTGCGCTTTGCTGCAGCCGCTGATCATGCATGTGCATATTGTTCTTGGTTTTGTTGTGCGGGTTGCTGATTTTCCCGTCGACGAAAGTTGCTTGGTCCGCAATCTTGGTGAGTTCGGCGATTTGCTGCCCATTGAGCACATCTTTGATAAGGCGAAACATCGTTATCCCTTTTGTGTTCGGTTCAAGGCGTTGCCAATCAATGGATTGCGAGAACCAGCTTGATCCAACCACTGCAAAGCTGCTGCAATGTCGTTGGCCCGATTGCGTGCGGCGTCGGCCAGAACTTCTTCGCGCAATTGGGCCGAATAGCCATGCTCGGGCGCTTTCGAATACTGCTGCATCAGCGGGCCCGTGACAAGATCGTTCGCCTGTTCCTGAGAGATGGCAATATCAAGGAATTGCGCTACCTCGGTCAGCTTTTCTGCAGGTTGCGCGAGAAACCTATCGAAATCCAGCCAGGCCACATCTTCATCGCTGACTTGTTCAAGGGCTGTCATCTCGCAGGCCCATGCCATTGCGGCTCTCTGTGCCTCATCGAGCTCCCACAGCTTAAACGGTGCCTCTCCCATCCGGTGGTGGAGGCGTTTGAGGCGATTGCTGGACAAGGCGGACAGTTCGGCGCGTGAATTCTCACCGGCCAAGATCGTTTGCAGATAGCGTTCGGGGGTGAGGGTAAGAAGCAACCCCTTTCGCTGATGGTTGAGCAAGTCAGGAGCGATGTCACTAGCAAAGCTGGTCGCCTTGATCAGCGCCCGCTGGTTCGCTTCAAATGTGCGAGAAAGCCACTGCACGGCAAAGGCCAATCGCTGATCGAATGTGTCAGGTGACCATGGCGAATGGGCCTTGCCCCGTAGCGCCTTTAGCTCAGCAAATTGGCGCAACAGTTGCGGTTCGCGCAACGAAAGGGTGTCGATCGCGGTCCCTAACAACCGGGCCAATAGGGTCGAACCAACATGACCGATGTGGAAGATGAACTGGGCATCGCTGCGGATGGATTTGCTCTGCGAAGCGAGAGCGTCCCAGGGTGCCCACTGCATTTGGCGCTGCTGTTGGGCCGGCACACCTTGGGTCTGTCCACCTGCTGGCTGAAGCAAACGATTGTCTAGAAAACTGGCGGATTCATAATCAGCTTGCGTCATTGCAACGAGCAAGACGCGGTCGTTGGGTATATCCAGCTGTTGAGAAAAAAGGCCGGCATCCTGTGCAAACTGCATTGGGTACCGGCCTTTCTTCAAGTCGTTGTCAAGAAATTGGAAACGAAGCTCAGCTTTCTTCCGCTTTCTCTTCTGTTTCAGCGTCGTCAGCAGCAGCTTCTTCAGCCTGAGCTTCTGCCGCACTGTCTTCCAGCATGTCGGCGGGAATTTCACCCGGCTCCAGTGTTGGGTCAACAGCTTCGGTGAAGCCTTCATCTGCAATCGCAGCTTGTTCTTCTTCGAACAGCTGGGCCAGAACGTCTACGCCCTGCGCCTGCAACTCGGCTTCGTCATCCGAACGAGCAACATTGGCTTTTACAGTGATGCGCACTTCTGGATGCAAAGCGACGGTTACGTCGTGCATACCGATCATCTTGATCGGGCTGCCCAGGATAACCTGCTTCTTGTCCACGTCGTGGCCTTGCTCTGCAAGACCAGCAACGATGTCACGCACATTGACCGAGCCGTACAGCTGGCCAGCGTTGGACGAAGCGCGGATCAGGACGACCGAAGCGCCATCAATCTTGGCACCGGCTGTTTCGGCTTCGCCGCGACGTTCTGCGTTCTCTTTTTCGAGACGAGCACGATTGGCTTCGAACACTTTCTTGTTGGCTTCGTTGGCGCGCAATGCCTTCTTCTGCGGAAGCAGGAAGTTGCGAGCATAACCGTCTTTAACGGTTACAACGTCACCAATTGTGCCGAGCTTTTCGATGCGCTCAAGGAGAATAATATCCATCTGTATTCTCCTCTTACTTCACAATGTAGGGAAGCAGGCCGATGTGGCGTGCGCGCTTGATCGCTTTGGCGAGTTCGCGCTGCTTCTTGGCCGAAACGGCGGTGATACGGGAAGGCACGATCTTGCCACGCTCGGACATAAAGCCCTGCATGAGACGAACGTCCTTATAATCGATCTTGGGTGCGCCTTCGCCCGAAAATGGGCAAGATTTGCGGCGGCGGAAAAACGGGCGTGCCATTAGTCGCGGTCCTCCCGGTCAGAGCGACGCTTACGGTCGCGATCATTCTTGCGCATCATGGCCGATGGGCCTTCTTCATGCTCGTCAACGCGGATCGTCATGTAACGGATCACGTCTTCGTTGATGCGGGTTTGACGCTCGAGTTCCTCAACCACCGTGCCTGGGGCCTCGATGTTGAGCATCACGAAATGCGCTTTGCGGTTGCGGTCAATTTTGTAGGCGAGGGATTTGAGACCCCATGTTTCGGTCTTGGTGACCTTGCCTTCATTTTGTTCGACGATTTCTGTGGCCGATGCGGCCAGCGCGTCCACTTGGGCCTGACTAAGGTCCTGACGCGCCAAGAAAACATGCTCATATAGCGGCATGCGCTTGGTCCTTTCATTTCCACCGATCGCTGGCTGATCCGCCCGAATAGCGGGGCCCCTCCGGCTTTCTTCAAACCCCATCCAGCAGCGATTCTGCCCGAGGGGATGCGCGCACATACCGGTTTCTGGGCTGAAAGCAAGCTTTGTGAGGCTGAAATCTGACCCGAAAACAGTGCGATTATTAAGGGTTGTGAAGTGAAACGACAGCCTGCAGAGCAGGACATCTTGAGCAGGAGGGATTTGCTTTGCCATCAGGTTTGGTCGCACTACTTGACGATGTGTCGGTGATTGCACGCGCCGCAGCCGCATCAGTTGACGATATTGGCGTTGCTGCCAGCCGGGCTGGGTCAAAGACCGCCGGCGTCATTATTGATGATGCGGCGGTAACGCCAAGTTATGTCACAGGCCTGTCGCCAGCGCGCGAATTGCCGATCATCTGGAAGATCACCAAAGGCAGTCTGTTCAACAAGCTGGTCATATTGCTGCCGGGTGCGATTCTGTTGTCAGAATTCATGCCGGGGCTGATTATCTGGATATTGATGCTGGGCGGGGCTTTCCTGTGTTACGAAGGTGCCGAAAAGGTGCTGGAAAAGCTGGGCGGGGCAAAGCACGGCATGACGCTGGAAGACGAGATTGCAGACCCTGCGAAATTCGAGAAGCAGCGCGTGGCGGGCGCAGTGCGCACCGATCTCATACTCTCAGCAGAGATCATGGCCATAACGCTGAACGAGCTTGATCTGGACATTTGGTGGGAACGCGGCTTGGCGCTGGCCTTGGTTGCGGTCGTGGTCACGGTGGTGGTTTATGGCGCCGTTGCCTTGATCGTGAAGATGGATGATGTCGGTTTACATTTGAGCGAGAAGGACAGCCCAGCCGTCCAGAAATTCGGCTGTATGCTTGTGAACTCGGTTCCCAAGCTGTTGGTCTTCCTATCCGTTGTTGGCACCATCGCAATGCTGTGGGTTGGCGGCGGCATCATCGTGCATGGCACGCATGAGGTTGGCTTCCATCTGCTGTATGACATTGCCCATGGCGCGGAGTACGCCGCCAAAGGTGCAACGGGCGCATTGTCCGGCGTTGCGGGCTGGGTCACCTATGCCGGAGTTTCGGCGATCATCGGATTGGTGCTGGGCGCGATCATCACCTTCATCCTCCACAATGTGTTCAAATTTGAAGGTGAGCATTGATGAGCGATATTCCCATCCTACACACTTGCGCACGATCCAGAGGGTTGCGCGCCACCTGGGCAGCCGAGGAAGCGGGGGTTGAGATTGATCTGAATGTCTTGCCGTTTCCGCCGCGCTATCTGGCTCCGGAATATCTCGAAATAAACCCGCTGGGGACAGTGCCGATGTTGGTCCATGGTGATGCACGGATGACGGAAAGCTGCGCCATCGCCCATTATCTGGCAAGCAAGGATGGGCCAAGCGATCTGGTGGTTGCTGCGGGCGAGGTGGATTACGCGGCCTATTGCGATTTTACCTATCACGCCGATGCGACCATTACGTTCCCACAGACAGTCTATATGCGCTTTGCCATCTTCGAAAAGGAGAAGGGTTTTGCCGAAGCAGGCGAGGCCTATGCCAAGTGGTTTCACAAGCGCCTGATCAAGCTGGAAGAGCGGCTGGAAACCCGCGAATTTCTATGCGCTGACCGCTTCACCGTGGCCGACATATGCTGCGGCTATGCTCTAATCCTGGCTAAGAGCGTCGGTTTGGACGAAGGAGTGCCAGAAAGCCTGAAGGCGTACCGCGCTCGGCTGACCGAACGCGAGGGCTACCAGCGCGCCTTTGCCCGCGAGGAAGCAGGGCGCAAAGCTTTGGAGAAAGTGGCCGGTTGAACGACTGCCTTTGAGATCGCTCGCCTGACGCCTCACCGACCGCATCGGGATGGAAAGCGGACCAGGTGTTGGTCACTGGCATGCGCGATCCAGTTACGGTGGAATATGATTCCGGACTGCCCCTTGGTGACGGTTCGCTCTAAAGCGTAAATCGCCAAAACTGGTCGATGTGCTAGAATAGCGTCACTTCGAGATCACGATAACAGCTAGAGCATTCGCTCAACCCGCTGAGGAGCGGCTAAGGAATGATGCAATAGGAGGGGGTTGGCAGGATGCCACAGTCACTAATGAGCTTCATGGGCAGCCTCGATACGCTCATCGCCGTTACAATCGGTGCGTTTCTAGCCACTGGGGGCGCAGTGGCTACTGAACTGATCAAGGAACGCGGAAATCGCCGCCGCCGAGAGCGTGAAGCAGCGATATTTCTTGCCGATATTATCGTGAGCATATCGAATTTTACCCGGCTTGCCGATCGCTCACAAACAATTGGGCAACCATGGGGGCCATTCACCATCGGCTATTTTCAATCTGCTCTTAAGCAGTTGGGTTTTTACGAAGCCAATCGGATGAAGCTGTACGATCTGCGAGATCTTGACCTAAGAGGTCGTGCCGAATTCCATATCTTAGCTCAATACGCATATGCCAAAGGCATCGTCGATAATAGTCAGACAATTGTATCGCTTCAGCAAGAGCTAGAGCGGCTCGAAGCGGACGCGCCTGACGCTCGCAAGCGTCAGATAGAAGAGCAGCTCAGGCAACCGCGATTCCACCGTGAGGTCGCACTGAGAGGTCTCAGTTACAACCTTGATACGGCTGACGAATTGATCGCCAGTCTCGAGCCGGTCGCAGGAGTTGAGTTTAGTGGCGTCGATCAGTTTGAGATAGCGGTCAGCAATATGCAAACCGCACTTGCCAGGTTCGCAAAAGAGTTTGACGTAATCGACGGCGAGGTGATCCCCAAGGAAGAGAATGAAGATGGCCTAACAGAGCCCTGAGACCCCCTTTTTGTATTCAGTTGGAATAAGGCGCGCGGCGCATGACTACCGCAAAGTTAATGACAGGTTCCGGGAGAATGTCTTGTCTTGTGGATGACTGATATTGGGGTGGGGAGCGGACGGCAGAAAAAGCTGCTCTTCTAATTGCCTCCACTCTTGGGTGATGTCATGGGTTTGGCCTTGCGAGCACGATGCATAGTGTTCGTGCGTCAGGTTCGATTTGGGGGAAACCGGTGTTGAAGAGAACTGCAATTGCATTTGCTGTATTAGGCGTGCTGATGGTCGCCGCATTATTCGTTTTTCAGGCCGAAATCGGAAATGTTCTCTTTAAGCGTGCAGTGGATCAAGGTCTCGACAACGACCCGATTGCCAGCCTTCCAGACGGGCTCCATGTTGGATTGTGCGGTACAGGATCTCCGATACCAAACCCTGATCGCGCTGGCCCATGCAATTTGGTGATCGCAGGCGACCAGATTTACATCGTCGACATAGGCGAAGGCGGCGCGCGGAATATTTCACTAATGGGCGTGAACGCTTCTGAAGCGAGCGGACTGTTGCTGACCCATTTTCACTCCGACCACGTCGATGGTTTGGGTCCGTTGATGCTCAATCATTGGGTTCGAGGCGCAAATACTTCGCCGCTGCCCGTCTATGGTCCGGTCGGCGTCGCCGCATTAGTCGATGGGTTTAACGCGGCCTATGCCACAGACGGCACCTATCGCACGGCCCATCACGGGGAAGCCATCGCACCAGTCAGCGGCAGTGGAGCAGAATCTCGCACCTTTGAGTTGAACGAAAGGGACACAGTAGTTCTAAGTCGGGACGGTCTGACGATCACGGCATTTGCGGTCGATCACCATCCTGTTGCTCCCGCAGCTGGCTATCGCTTCGACTATAAGGGGCGATCAACTTGCATTAGCGGTGACACAGTGAAGTCTTCTAATCTCGAACGCGCTTGCAAAGGAGTTGATCTGCTTGTGCATGAAGCACTTCAACCTGCGCTTGTTGGAGTTATGGAGAAGGCCATGAAACATCGCGGTCAAGATATTACTGCGACGATCATGTTCGACATTGTCGATTATCACGCCACTCCAGAAGACGCGGCGGAGAGCGCAGAAATTACAGGAACGCAGATGTTGGTGCTGTCTCACTTGGTCCCGCCATTGCCTCTGGCCTACCTCTACCCAGCTTTCTTGGGTGACGCCGAAGAGCGCTTTAACGGACCGATCATTGTGGGCGAGGATGGGATGCTGTTCTCAATGCCTGCAAATGGCGATGGGATTGCGCAACTCAGACTATTCTAACGTCCGAAATTGGGTCGTGAACAGTCAGTCTGATTTCGGCGGATCAGCGGACTAAGCAGACAGACCGCTCATTGTCGGGGACGGCAACGCAATGATTGTCGGCTTATGGGGTGGGAAGCAGACAATCGCTACTAGAATTAAGTATCGCATCGTCCACTTGCCCACAAATGTTAGCGCTAAACTGGCGTATCACTCAAAAAGACAAATCTTGTTCTGATCGAGATCCCTGACATACGCCGAAAAGCGCGGACCGCGCTCGCCGGGTTCACCTTCACTAGAGCCACCTAGCTCAAGCGCTGTCGCATATAGCCGGGTGACATCCTTCCGTGATCCCGCGCAAAAACCCGCCATTGTTCCGTTGCCATTGGTTGCAGTCTGCCCATCAAACGGGATCGCCATTGCGAAAGTGAAATCCTCGCCTTGCCAGTAGGTCATGCGGTCGTCCGAGTGGATCTTCTCAATCCCCATCCCGTCAAAAAACGCATCGTAGAACTGTGTCGCTTCGGCTAGGTTATTCGTGCCGAATATAAAGTAGTTCATTTTCAAGCTCTGTCTCCATTTTGATGTGTCTGGTTGACCAGCAGTATTGAGTGTCAGTCACTCTCAAACGCCCACAGAGTACCCGTGCGCAATCGTCGCTCTATCGACAAATATGACATTTTATGTCATATTTGTTTGATGGGGCGCGGCAATACGAACGGACGGTTGTGGAGGATCGAGTCACTGGCGGCTCGGTTGAAGCAAGACAGCCTCTGCACCGTAAAGGATTTGGCCCAGCAACATGAGGTTAGCGAGCGAACGATCGCCCGGGATCTCGTGGTGATGCGCGACCAGGGCTACCCGATAGAAACGGATCGCGGCAGGGGCGGCGGAGTGCGTCTCGATCGCCGCTGGGGGGTAAGCCGTTTGAACCTAGCTTACCCGGAAGCCGTTGACCTCCTCATCAGCATATCGGTGGCTGAGCAGATGAAGTCGCCTGTTTTTCTGGCCAATCTCGGCTCAGTAAGGCGACAGATCGAAGCGTCATTTTCGCGAGACAAACATGAACAAGTGAAGCGCCTGAAATCGCGGATTCTCATCAGCGCTACGGCCTCTACTTTCGTCCAAGCCAGTTTGACGCCTTTGTCGAAGTCGGTGGTTCAAGGCCTCCATCAAGCCTTCATTGATCAGAAGGCGGTCGTTATCGCTTACCGAAGAGAAGATGGCGCAACGAGCCGCCGCCGGATCGAACCGCACTATCTGCTGCTGCAATATCCAGTTTGGTACGTAGTTGCGTTCGATCACCTGCGGAATGAATCGAGGACATTTCGCTTCGATCGGGTCATCACCCTTGAAGGTGAAGGCGATAGTTTTCGCCTTCGTCCTTTGAGTGAGTTCCGGCAGTCACTGGAGCGGCATGAGTTGTTGCGATAAGTCGGTTTTTGTCCTCTAATAGTTCAGATAAGGCCACGCTAGGGCGTCCGCAATTGGGTCGATAGCTGAACGACTGGTTTGGGGCGGAGAGAGGACCGGCGCATATCAAATTTTTGCTGAAACATACGAACTCATCTAAGCCCCGACACGCATGCGTTTGGGTAAGGGCATAATGGGCAAAACACGGCGAGTTCTTCGTTACGGCGATTACTTTTTCTTCATGAGCTGGTTGTCGCTGATTACCGTTCTTGCTGCTTTTGGTTGGTCGATTGGCACCGGTTCATACATCGATTTTGAGCCGATGCCGCCATATCTTATTGCCCATGGGATCGTGCTGACGGCCTGGTTCATCTGGTTTGCCTTGCAGACTACATTGGTGTTTGTGAATCGCACTTCGTTGCACCGACAAACCGGAAAAATTGGGGTGCTGATTGCATTGGCTGTTCTTGCAACCACTCCGGCCGTCACGCTCAACAATCCTGCCCGGCTCAAAGGCATGGGGCTTGATTGGGAAAGTGACATGTCAGAATTCCCCGCTCTGGGCGTTGAAGGTACGACCATGCATGATTTCGTGCTCATGCTGCTGGGCGGCAATTTTGCCGCATTGTTGCTCTTCGGCTTGTTCTTTGCAGGAGCGATCTATTGGCGCAATCGCATCGATTTCCACAAGAGGCTAATGTTGCTCAGCTCTTTAATGTTGTTGCCGCCTGCTTTGGCGCGGATCTCGCATTGGCCCGGATTAGGTGGTGAAGATGGCACACTGGTTCCGGCGGTGTTTCTCTTGATGCTTGCCTCGCTAGCACTCTACGATCTTGCGACCACGAAGCGCATTCATAAGGTGACTGTATTTGGATTGGCTCTAATTGTGGCGGTCAATTTATTAGCATTCGCCATAGCGGGAAGCGTCTTCGGACAAGAATTGGCCCGCTCTTTGGCGTGATCCGGTCATCTGCCAACGCTTGACTCCATTTCAAGAAGTCCCGTTGAAAAGCTTCGCGGTCAATTGATGCAATTGGATCGAAATCGGACAGTCATCCCGAGTCCTAAGTTGTATTTGTTTGCCTTCAAAATTGATGTGACTGACCTTATCTTCATCAAATGGCCGTTTATATTATCTTGATAGTTGCTGTGCTCATTGTCGCAGCGTTCTGGTTTCGCCGCAGGTCGCGGCAGCAAAAGCGCGCACGGCTTTTGGCGACACCTCTCACTGCGGAACACCGCGTGGTGGTAGACAGGCTTGTGCCGATTACGCGCCGCTTGCCAGCATCTCTGCGACCGAAGCTCGAGGGGAAAATCAACCTGTTCCTCGATCAGATAACCTTTCACGGCAATCAGGGGCTTGAGGTCAATGATAGCATGAGGCTTTCCATCGCAGCACAAGCCTGCCTGCTGATCGTCAACAGTCCGGTCTGGTATGAAACGCTAAGGACGGTGTTGGTCTACCCCTCAGCCTTCCGCCCGCATCGCAACACCCATGACGGCTATGTCGTTCACGAAAACAGCCACGGCCTGCTGGGCGAAAGCTGGGCCCGGGGGCCAGTTGTGTTGTCATGGGACCATGCGTTGCAAGGTGGCCTCAACGCAGAAGCTGGCCACAATGTCGTGATCCACGAATTTGCCCACCAATTGGACAGCCTGACTGGGCACACAAATGGCATCCCCATCTTGCGTAGAGGGCAAGAGTACGAGGGCTGGGAAAAGGCCATGTTGAAGGCTTACCAAAGCCATCTGGAACGGGTTGAAAGCGGGCACCCAACATTGATCGACCCCTATGGCGCGACCAACCATGAAGAATTCTTCGCCGAAGCAATCGTCACTTTCTTCGAAAGATCGCGGGCATTGCAGCGCGAGGAGGGCGAGCTCTATGCCCAGCTGTCAAAGCTGCTAGACCTTGATCCCGCGCGGTGGGGATAGGCGCAGTTAGGGTGTGAGCGGGGTTACTCGCCCTCTACAAAGATATCTAACGGGAGGACTGCGGTGATGCCAAGATTAGGGACATCAACCAGCTGCGCGATACGCAGGTCGACAGCAACGCTGGCGATCATATAAGCCTCAGTCTGATCATACCCATATTCGGACATGATATAGTCGATCATTGCGGCCAGGGCGTTGCGTGCCGCAAGATGGATATCACCAGACATATTGCGCAGACCAGCGATCTTAGGGGAATCGAGATAGGCCAGATTGGCAGGAACTGTTCCTTCGTCTTTCAATGGGAAGCCGGTGACCGCATAAAATCGGGTTGAAGGTATGCCCAGCGCTGTCGCGGGGCCTTCAAGGTGCGGACCGCGAGTAAGGTCGGGCGGATTATCGACAATGCGAGTGGTCACGGTGAGCTCTCCGCCCATCTCAATCGCAGTACCCGAAACCTCTCCATCGCCCTGCGCATAATGGAAATCGCCAACCGACAGACCGCAGCCGTCGATCAAACACGGCAGGTAAAGCGTCGTTCCGACCCTAAGATAGCGAATATCCATATTACCACCATTCTCGCGTGGTGGAACGGTCCGCAGGCACTCTAATGGTTTCGAACCCTCAGGCCCGCAAAGCTCAGAAGGTTTCGCTTCGATCGGGTCTGGAGGTAGAACAAAACCTCCCGCTTGAAGAAGCTGGCTCTCCCGCTCAAGAATGTCCGCCTGGAGTCGATTGTCAGGCAAGGTTGTTACAACGCCTGGGAAGCTGCCGTTCGGGATGCGCACGCCGGGCAATGCATCACTTTCTGCATATTCCTCATTCAATCGCCACACGATGAAGCGCTCGTCCGTGGCGAATTGATCGCCGCCAAAGCCAAAAGCTGTCACATCAGTCCACCCGACCTCGGCAGGCTTGAGCGCTTCGATTGTCACAGCCAGCACATCACCAGCCTTGGCTCCGCGTATGTGGACGGGGCCGGTCAGGGCATGAGCAATCCCAACACCCTCCCTTGGCTTCGCCTCTGCACTTGAAGAAACATCAGGATCAAGTGTTAGGTCGAAAGCATCGCGTGTGATGAACGTAATCTGCTCACCCAGCTCAGCTTCCGCGATCATTGGGATTTCAGGATGCATGCGGTTCATACAAGCCGGGTCTTCCGCGCAGCTGACACTCGTATCGCCCACAACGGTCTGGGCTGCAGCTTGAGGCGACAAAGCCAGTGCTGAAGTGAAGCAACTGAGCGCCCATCCGATAGATTTCCGTGTCATCCATACCCCCGAGTAAAAATCGCGAATGACATGGTTTTGCCAGATCGCATAATGGCGCGCCCCCTTAAGGCACAGGTGCTGACGTTTGGACCAACAGTCAAGCAGTGCCGCCGGATACCGAATTCACGTGGACTCGGTTTCTTTGGGTAGCTCACGCAGTCTGATCGGGCGTGACCGGGCGCTCGCTCAATTCGCGGCGGAGGAGCTTGCCCAGCGGATCTCGCGGCAATTGATCGACAAATTCAATATAGCGCGGTCGTTTGTATCCCGCGATCTGGTCCTTGAAACGAGCAGTGATTTCCTCGCGCGATAGGCTCGCTTCGGGCTTCAGCACGACAAAGGCTTTCACCGCCTCACCCCATTGCTTGTTCGGCACGCCGGCACAACCTGCATCCAGCACCTCGGGCATTTCGGCAAAGATCGCATCAACCTCGGCTGGATAGACATTCTCGCCGCCGGTCTTGATCAATTCCTTGGCCCGGCCGAGCAGATAGAGCAGCCCGCGATCATCCATCGTGCCCAAATCGCCGCTGCGCAGCCAGCCGTGGCCCAATGCAGCCTCGCTCGCCTCATCATTGCGCCAATATCCCATCATGGTGGAGGGACCGCGCATACAAATCTCGCCTTCTTCGCCATGAGGCAGGAAATTGCCCTCAGGGTCGAGAATAGTCATTTCAACATGTTGCATCGGCCAGCCGATGGACTTGGGGTGGGCGAGCATGTCAGGATAATCGATGAATGTAGCAAATCCGCAAATCTCTGTCTGACCGTATCCGCCCACGACGCGGCAATCCCAATCGTCCTCGATGAAGTCATAGATTTGCGGTTTGCCCATGCCAGCGCCGCCAGTGTATTTTTGCAGCGGCATGACACCATTGCGCACTGGGTTCATCGCCTGCCAGGGGAAGGATATTTGCGGGAACGCGCTGCTGGTGGTGCAGGCTTCGCGGTGCAACAGGTCCAAGATGGCCGGGCTGTCATCGTCGCGCCCTGCAAACACGCAGCATCCCCCGCAGGCGAGCATCGCAGCGACTTGCTGCATCCCAACCACATGGAACATGGGATTGGTGGACAGCAAGCGTTCCTGCGCCGAGAAATGCCTCCGCACGCAAAAGCCCAGCGCCGATGAAGCGACAGCTCCACCCGATTGCATGCAGCCTTTGGGCCGACCTGTGGTCCCACTGGTATACATCATATAGAGCGCGCGGCCTTCGGGAAGATCGGGCTGGGCGCTAGGCGTATGATCCGCGCTGCTGACGATAGCCTCGAAAGCGCCATGTGGGTCGTGCTGCTCGTCAACTTCCACTGTCTCACCCGCATCTGACTGAGCCAACAAGTCAGAAAAGCGCGGATTGGTGAATGTCATGGCGGGCTCTGCATTGCCCATAATCCAGCCAATCTCTCCGGCAGCCAGCCGCCAATTGAGCAACACTGCAATCGCGCCGATACGACCACAAGCGAGCAGGGTGGTGAGGTATGGCACACCATCGGTCAGCAGAATTGCAATCCGGTCACCCGGCGCAATACCCCGGGCCAGCAACCAATGGGCCATGTGATCCACCCGCATGTCCAGTTCGGCGTAGGTCAGGCGCTGCGTCCCATCCACAGCGGCCTCATTGGCTGGATGTAGGCGCGCATTGGCGCGAAACAGCGTGTCGAGCGAGAAATCAGCAGCGGTCATGGAACAGGGTCTAGCCGGACTTCTGATCACTCGCCATTAGCTAGTTTAGGGATGCTGCTCGACGGTTAGATCAGCTTTGCACTTGCCGCAGGTCTTGTTGGGCCAAGGCACCACAAAAACCCCTCGAAAGAACAGATTTTTGCCGCAAGTCGGGCAATTGTGCAGCAGCATGCCACCATTGGCGAAAACCAGCGCGATGATCGCCGCCGCAAAGGCCAGAGATGAATGCCCGAACAATTGATCCCAAGCGATCACAAAGACGATTGCGGACGCCAGCACACCCATCATCAGCTTCGCGTGGCGCTCTGCTCTTTGATAGGGACTCATGATAGATCGCTCAAAAGGGAGCGGGCAAAGCCTGTCAATGTGTCGTCGCGTGCGCCCATGATAACGATCCGATCTCCGGGCTGAGCAATCTCAGCGATGCGTATCCCGCAATCGTCGCGTGAGGCGATATGCAACGCATTGCCCCCGGTATCCTGAATCAGTTTGATGATACGCTCGCTGCCCTCGCTGCGGTCCACCGTGCCGCCGAAGTATACCGGATCGCACATGATCGTGATGTCATCGGGGCCAAGTTCATTGGCGAAGGTCTCCGCCAGTTCACTGCCCATCTGGCGCAGTGGGCCATAACCATGCGGCTGGAAGAAGGCGATCACGCGGCCTGGTGTCGCTTTCAATGTGCGGAGTGTGGCGGCGCATTTCTCTGGATTATGTCCAAAATCGTCGATCACGGCGATGCCATCGCTGGTGGTTCCAACGATATCGAACCTGCGGGCAAGCCCAGCAAACTCGTGCAGAGCCGAGACCGCGTCGTTTATGCTCACACCGGCGGCGTTGGCGCCGGCAATCGCTGCAAGCGCGTTAGACAAATTGTGCAAGCCCGGCATGGGAAGGGTTAGCGTCTGTTGGGCGCCATCGCGGCGATCAATGATCCGGGCGGTGATCGACAGGGAGCCTTGCTCAATCGAGCCTGCTTCCACACAAATGTCTGCCCCAGAATTCTCAATCGCGAAGGAGGTGCAATGCGGTGATGCTTCAGCCAGCAGGCGCGCCTCCTCGCTATCGTAATTCACCACTTGCTTGGCCGAAACCTTCAGAAAATCGCCGAACAGCGCGCGCAGTTCTTCCATGCTTTTGTGATCAAGACTGACATTGAGCAGAACGCCCACGCTGGGGCGATATAAGGCGATGGACCCGTCGCTTTCATCCACCTCGCTCACGAACAGATTGCCTTTGCCGACCTGGGCGCTGGCGAAGGGATTTGCCTCGCTGACGAAATTCTTCATCACCGCACCATTCATGATGGTGGGATCGCGGCCTGCATGCGCCAAAATCCACCCGATCATCCCCGTAACTGTGGACTTTCCGCTGGTGCCGCCAATGGCGATGCTAGTGCTTGCCGCGTTAAACAGGCGAGAGAGCATTTCGGCGCGTGTCAGCCGCTCGCATCCCAGTTCTTGCGCACGGCGCACTTCGGGAACGGTATCTTCCACCGCGGCCGATGCGATCAGCACTTGGCTGGGCGAGGTAATGCCGCTGCCATCCTGTGGGAACAGGGTGAAGCCAGCACTTTTCAGCCAATCGAATTTTTTCGGCGTGCGACCTTGGTCATTGCTACGGTCTGATCCGGACACTTGTGCCCCTGCGCCGTGTAGAATTTGAGCAAGCGGCAACATGCCCGATCCACCAATGCCGCAAAAGAAATAGGGCCTTGCGGCGTCAAATTGAGGATCTTGCGCGTCATTGTGGTCGGTCTTGTGCATCTTGGCACGGGTATTGAGTTGTGCGCGGCAACACAAGCAGGCACAATGCGGATTATGACACGGATTGTTGTTTGCGCACCGGCCACCCGGATCACTCAGGATCATGCCGATGCGGCCAGAGCATTGGTGGCGGAAGAATTTCCGCAGCACTCGATCACCTTCCATGACCAGTGCTTTTCCGAGCAAGGCCATTTCGCCGGCCCGGATATAGAGCGGCTGACAGCATTGGTCGAATGCGCCAATAATTCGGATTTTGATGCCGTTTGGTTCGCCAAGGGCGGTTATGGTTCGAATCGCATTGCAGAGGCTGCAATCGCTCGAATGGGGGCTGCGGCGCGGTCTAAAACCTATGTTGGCTTTTCTGACTGTGGATATCTGCTGGGCGCCTTATACCGCGCGGGGATTGGCCAAAGCGCGCATGGCTCCATGCCGGTAAGCGCACGCAGCGAAAGAGGGCGCGAAGCGGTGCGTCGGGTGCTGCGGTGGTTCAGCGGTGATAACAGCGGGTTGGAACCCAGCTTGGACGGACAAACGCCCGCAGTCGCTTTCAATTTGATCACTCTCGCCATGCTCAGCGGCACTCCGATGATGCCCGATCTGGAAGGGCATGTGGTGATGGTAGAAGAGGTGAGCGAACACCTTTATTCGATCGATCGGCTGTTCTTTCATCTGGCAGGGGCGTTGCCGCGTTTGGCCGGATTGCGGCTGGGCAGTGTTTCCGCTGTTCCCGAGAATGATCGTGAGTTCGGCCAGACGGCGGAAGAAATTGCCCAATTCTGGTGTGCACGAGCCGGTATTCCGTACTTGGGGCGTGCTCAAATCGGACACACGGCTGAAAACCGGATCGTACCCTTCGGTCTTGCCAGCCCCGCAGGTGCTGCGTAACCGCGCAGCCAAGGCGGCAAAACGCCAACATCGATTGGGCAGCTCAACAGAGCGCCACAGCAGGAGACAGATTGAATGCGTGCTTTCGTTTTTCCGGGGCAAGGTAGTCAGAAAGTTGGCATGGGCAGTGACTTGGCTGCGGCCAGCGCATCGGCTCGCGCAACCTTTGAAGAGGTGGATGATGCGTTGGGGCAGAACCTGTCCTCGATCATGCGCGATGGTCCAGAGGATCAATTGACCCTGACCGAGAATGCTCAGCCTGCAATCATGGCCAATGCAATTGCGACACTGCGGGTGTTGGAGAATGACTTCGGCGTAAAACTGGCTGATGTTGGCGATTGCGTCGCGGGCCATTCGCTGGGTGAATATTCGGCGCTGTGCGCAGTGGGTGCCTTCTCTCTGGCGGACACGGCTCGTCTGCTAAAGCTGCGCGGACAGGCGATGCAGGCTGCGGTCCCTGTGGGCGAGGGCAGCATGGCGGCGCTGTTGGGCGCCGACATAGAAAAAGCAACAGCTTTGGCTGCTGCTGCGGCTGACGGCGAAGTGTGCGATGTGGCCAATGACAATGATCCAACGCAGGTGGTCATCTCGGGCCATAAGGGCGCGATTGATCGGGCCGTTGCCCTGGTAAAGGATCATGGGATCAAGCGCGGCATCCCTTTGCCAGTTTCGGCCCCGTTTCATTGCTCGCTGATGCAGCCGGCTGCTGATCGCATGGCAGAGGCGCTTGCCGAAACACCGCCATCTGCGCTTATCCTGCCAGTTTATGCCAATGTGACAGCATCCAAGGTGAGCGATCCGGCGGAAGAACAATCGCTGCTTGTTGCCCAGGTGACGGGCCGCGTTCGCTGGCGCGAAAGCGTGCTGGCGATGCGCGCGGATGGGGTTGAACACTTTGTTGAAATGGGCGGAAAAGTGCTCTCTCCGATGATTGGTCGGATCGACAAAGAAGCATTAACTTCCAGCCTTATCACGATGGAAGATATAGAGAATTTCGCAAAGGAGATCAGCTGATGTTTTCGCTTGAGGGAATGAATGCACTGGTGACCGGTGCCAGCGGCGGTATCGGTTCGGAAATTGCCATGGCTTTGGCAAAGCAGGGTGCGCGCATCGCATTGTCGGGCTCAAACGGCGAAAAATTGCGCGTGTTCCGCGAACAGTTGAACCGCGAGACGGGCGGAGATCATGTCGAGATCACCTGCAATCTGGGCGAGAAGGAACAGGTTGAAGAATTGATCCCGGCAACCGTTCACACACTGGGTGGGATCGATATTCTGGTCAACAATGCCGGCGTTACGCGCGACAATCTGGCGATGCGGATGAAGGATGACGAATGGGACGATGTCATTCGCATTAATCTGGAGGCTTCCTTCAGACTGATGCGCGCAGCGGCACGGCCTATGATGAAAGCCCGCTTCGGCCGTATCATTTCTATCACCAGCGTAGTTGGGGCGACAGGCAATCCGGGACAGATGAATTATGCTGCATCGAAAGCCGGTGTAGTCGGCATGTCCAAAAGTCTGGGCCAAGAACTGGCCAGCCGCGGCATTACGGTGAATTGCGTTGCGCCGGGCTTTATCCGCACAGCAATGACCGACCAATTGCCCGACGCCCAGAAAGACGCGCTCAATGCGAAAATTCCTTTGGGCAGGATGGGCGAGGGTCGCGACATTGGAGCCGCTGTGGCCTATCTTGCCAGCCGCGAGGCAGGCTATGTCACCGGAGAAACCCTGCATGTAAACGGCGGAATGGCCATGCTTGGCTGAGCAAGGTAAGCGCGGGACGTCCGAAAGGGCGTTTTATCCCCAAGGAATCGATCCTGCGCCCCTTCCAAACTTGCCGCTTTTGCCATGCGCGCTAAGGTTGGGACACATTTTTCCGGCGCTTCCGGGCGATTCCGCTGAGGGTTCGTTGCGGCGCGCGCAAAAGGGATCGAGTACGCAACCATGAAGGCTACAATTGAACGCGCGACGCTGCTGCGTTGTCTGTCTCACGTCCAATCTGTCGTGGAACGTCGGAACACCATTCCGATCCTGTCCAACGTCCTGATTGACGCCAGCGATGGCGGCACTCTCAAGGTCATGGCGACCGACCTGGATCTGCAGGTCGTTGAGAATATGGCGGCAGCTTCGGTGGAAAGCCCCGGTGCGGTCACGGTCTCTGCCCATTTGCTGTTCGATATTGCGCGCAAGCTACCGGAAGGAAGCCAGGTTAGCTTGGAAACGTCCGACAACCGGATGGAAGTAAAAGCCGGACGCAGCCGGTTTAAACTGCCAACGCTGCCGCGGGACGATTTCCCAGTCATCGTAGAAGGCGATCTACCGACCAGTTTCGAACTTCCGGCCAAAACATTGGCTGAGATGATCGACCGGACCCGCTTTGCCATTTCGACTGAGGAAACTCGCTATTACCTCAACGGTATCTTCCTGCACGTCACCGATGACGATGCACCCGTATTGAAGGCTGCGGCCACTGACGGTCACCGTCTGGCTCGCTTCACTCTGGCCCGTCCTGATGGCGCCGAAGGCATGCCGGATGTGATTGTGCCGCGCAAAGCGGTGGCAGAATTGCGCAAGCTGCTGGAAGAGGCGCTGGACGGCAATGTCCAGATCGACCTGTCGGCCAGCAAGGTCCGCTTTACCTTGGGCGGCGAAGGCGGTGTGATCCTGACCAGCAAGCTGATCGACGGAACTTTCCCCGATTACAGCCGGGTTATTCCAACCGCGAATGACAAGCTGCTGAAGGTAGATCCCAAGAGCTTCTTCGCCGGTGTGGATCGCGTTGCCACCATCGCGACAGAGAAGACCCGCGCTGTGAAAATGGGATTGGAAACGGACAAGGTCACCCTGTCTGTTACCAGCCCTGACAATGGCACCGCAGCAGAAGAACTGGCTGGCGATTATTCCTCAGAGGCAATGGAAATTGGCTTTAACGCCAATTACTTGAAGGACATCCTCAGCCAGATCGACAGCGACACGGTTGAGCTGCATTTGGCCGATGCCGGTGCGCCCACGCTTATCCGCGAGGACGAGAAATCGCCTGCGCTTTATGTGCTGATGCCGATGCGGGTTTAATCCCGGCCGGGCCAGTATCAAATGACGGCCCAGGTTCGCATTTTTGGTACGGTTATATCGACCTACACACGGATCGTTCAGATCACGTGCGAAGAAGCTGGCCTGAGCCACGAAACCATCGTGACGCCTGCGCATTCGCCGCAGAACCGCCACCCCTTTGGCAAGGTTCCGGTGGTGGAGGTTGATGGGCTGGAGCTGTTTGAAAGCGTCAGCATAGCCCAATATCTGGACAATGCGCATAATTCGGCTGGATTGCAGCCATCCGATCCTGCTGCGCGCGCGGTGATGGACCGGTGGATCGCAATCGCCAACAATTACCTGTTTCCTCTGTTTGAAAACGGTCTGGTTATGCCGTGGATCATGCATAGCTATTTTGGGGCAGAGCTGAATCAGGAAAAGATGGGCCGGGCTTTGCCCAATATCTCACGCGCGCTCAGCTTCCTTGATGCAGAAATTGCCAAAGATGGCGCTTGGACCAAGGGCGCATTCGATCTGTCCGATGTGTTCATCTATCCGGTCTTGCGCGGGCTACAGATGACACCGCAAGGCAATGCAGGGATTGCGCAATGTCCGATGTTGTCGGCATGGATGGCCGTTACCGAACAGCGCAGGTCCATTCGCAAAACCCGCTGGGAGAGCGAAGGCTGATCGGCTAAGACAGTGCCAAAGGAGAACGATTCCATGACTATCCAGCAAGTCCACGTCCGCAAGGATGATCTTACTCAAGCCGCTTTGGTTGATGTTGATAACGGCCCACTTGCGCAAGGCGCTGTGCGGCTTGCGGTGGAAAGTTTCTCCGTCACATCGAACAACATCACCTATGCGGTGGTGGGCGATGGCTTTGGATATTGGAATTTCTTCCCCGCACCCGAAGGCTACGGCATTGTACCGATGTGGGGCCACGCCAAGGTGGTGGAGAGCAATTCGCCCGATTTTGCCGTGGGTGAGCGGGTCTATGGCTATTTGCCCATGGCCAGCCATTTGGACGTGGTGCCGGGCAATGTTTCGGCAGGCAGCTTTGTCGACACGACCGATTATCGCCAACCGATGAGCCCGATCTACAATCAATACTCGCGCCTTGCGGCCGATCCCGAACATGATGGCGGCAAGGAAGCCGAGCGGATGATTTTTGGCCCGCTGTTCAAAACCGGTTTCCTGATCGAATATTTCATGCGCAATGAAAGCTGGTTTGGCGGCGAGCAGGTTATCTTGACCAGCGCGTCTTCCAAAACCGCGATGGGTCTGGCCAGTGTCGCCAAGCTGCTGTCACCCAATGTGAAGCGGGTTGGCCTGACCTCGGCCAGCAATGTCGAATTTGTCGAAAGCACCGGCCTGTATGACAAGGTTTTGACCTATGGCGAGGTGGGCACGCTTTCAATCTCGCCCAGCGTTGTGGTCGATTTTGCGGGTAATGCCGATGTCCTGGCCAAGGTGCATGAACATTACGGCGATATGCTAAAGTATTCTTGCCTGGTTGGGGCGACCCACATCGAAGATCGCGGGGAGGGCGGAATGACGGCTGATCGCGGTCTGCCCGGAGCAAAACCAACGCTGTTCTTTGCGCCCGATCATGCGGTGGCCTTTTTCAAGGAATTGGGTCCGGCAGAAGGCGGCAAGCGATTGGCGCAGGCCTGGCATCAGTTTCTTACCGAGGTAGAGGGCACGGTTACGATTGAAAAACATTCCGGATTGGAAGCGGCCCGGACGACTTATCTGGCAATGCTGGGCGGTAATGTCGATCCGGCCAAGGGGATCGTAATCGAGCCTTAGGGGGAAGGCTGCGTCTGCTTTTGGTTAGAGTTTTTGGCTCTCAAATGACCGCAATTGGGGTGGAAAGCGGACGATAGTTATCGGCGGAGGATCAGAATTTGCCTGAATTGCCATTCTGATGGCTGAATGGAAAAAACCTTCGGTATCTTGTAACACTTTGCGTCAATCGCGCATCTACTCCCATGACGAGTAGCGCAATTCATGCGTTTACGGGGTGGAGAGCAAGGACACGATGACTGAAGCAGCTCTGTTATGGGCATTTGGTGCAGCGTTCCTTTTCGCCATGGTTGCGCGCAAATTGGCTGGTTCAATTTTGACCGCGCCGATCTATTTTTTGGCCCTCGGATTGATCCTTGCCTCTGTCGGTTGGTTTGAGATTGAAGCAGCCGAGGAGACGCTTCACTTGGTCGCAGAGGCAACTCTTGTAGTGCTGCTTTTCCTTGACGCCTCGCAGATCGATCTGCGGCAACTGAGAAAAAATCACATATGGCCTCAGCACATGTTGGTTCTGGGCATGCCATTGGCGATTGTGCTGGGCACATTTGCAGCAGGATTGTTGCTGCCCGATTGGCCGTTGGTCGCTCTGGCATTGGTTGCCGCCTTGCTGGCACCAACTGACGCAGCGTTAGGCCAATCGGTTGTCACCAATACAGTGGTGCCAGAGAGAGTTCGGCGAGGATTAACCGTTGAAAGCGGTCTGAACGATGGGCTTGCTCTGCCAATAATCCTGCTTTTCGCCAGCATGCTCGGTCAAGTCGAGGGCCGTGACGCACAAGACTGGCTGGTGTTTGGCAGCAGCCAGGTGCTGTTTGGCCCGATAGCCGGTGTTGTTGTGGGCTGGCTCGGGGCAAAGATCATGCTGTTTGCGGTAAAGCATAGCCTCACTTCATCGACTTTCGAGGGCGTCGCTGCGCTCAGCCTGACGGCAATCGCGTATCTGTTTGCAATCGAGATTGGCGGCAATGGATTCATATCAGCATTCGTGGCCGGCCTAACGTTTGGCAATTGCGTAAAGGGCCGTTGCAAATTTCTTTTCGAGTTTACTGAGGGCGAAGGCCAATTGCTGATGTGGGCTGCCTTTTTCATGGTCGGCTTGGTGCTTGTGCCGGAAGCTCTACAAAATCTTACTTGGCCGATATTCATGCTGATCATGGTCAGTCTGGTAATAGTAAGGCCGCTGGCAATTTGGCTTTCCTTGATCGGAACCGATGCAAGCGCGTCCACCAGATTGTTTATGGGCTGGTTCGGACCGCGCGGTCTAGCGACGGCCTTATTCGCCCTACTGATCCTGCCAACTGTCGGCAGTGATTATGCCGAACCAATCCTGACAATCGCGATCAATGCGGTTTGGATTAGTGCCCTTTTGCACGGTGTGAGCGCGATGCCGCTGAGCAAACTATATGGCCAGGCAGTGTCAAAGATGGGCCCCATCCCCGAACACAAGCCCATGCCCACTCCTTTCGAAGCAGAACGATCTGCACATGCAAAACCAACCGGAGATCCAGATGACTGACGTGGTAGTAGCGAAACTTGCTGATTTAGAAGACCGCACGCCAGCGCATGCATTGGTTGCTAATGTCGATCTGGTGATCGTCAAATTCGATGATACCGTGTCTGCCTTTTACGGCCGCTGCCTCCATCGAGGCGCGCTAATGTCAGATGGCTTTGTTGACGCGAACGACAACCTGATCTGCGGAGTACACAATTGGGATTATCGGCTAGATACGGGCGTCTCTAGCTATGCCAATGAAGAGGCGTTGCACAAATTTGCGACCAAGGTCGAGAACGGCAACGTGTTGGTTGACGAAAGTGAGGTTGCCGCATGGCACGATGACAATCCGCAACCCTTCAATCGAGATGCATATTTGGGCCAGTACGCTGATACCAGTCATGGCACAGATGAAGAGCCGCTCAACGGATTGATCCAGCAATATGCCCGTGACGGGCTGTCAAAGGTGGGGCATCACGGTGCAGTATCATCGATGGGCGTGCCACGAGACCAGCTGCCAACATGGGATGATATTCAGCTGCTGACCGCGCAATTGCACAAACCACCACTGCTTGATGATGAAGAGGTTGGTACCGAAGTCATCATTGGCCCCAATGCTCAAAAACCGCTGCGGCTGAACATCCCCCTATTTGTTTCGGACATGAGTTTTGGAGCGCTGTCACAGACCGCCAAGGTTGCGCTTGCGCGCGGCGCTGAACTTGCTGGCACCGGGATATGCTCGGGCGAAGGTGGAATGTTGCCCGAAGAACAGGCCGAAAATAGCCGCTATTTCTACGAGTTGGCCTCGGCACGCTTCGGCTTTTCGTGGGACAAGCTGGACAGGGTTCAAGCCTTCCATTTCAAAGGAGGGCAAGGCGCCAAGACAGGAACTGGCGGTCATTTGCCGGGCAATAAGGTAAAGGGCAAGATCGCCGAAGTGCGCGGCCTCAATGAAGGCGAATCTGCCGTTTCACCGCCGCGCTTCCCGGAATGGACCGAAGTCAGCCAGATCAAGGATTTTGCCGACGAAGTTCGCGATCGCACAGGCGGAATTCCGATCGGTTACAAGCTATCGGCCCAGCAAATTGAAAAGGACATCGACGCTGCGCTGGCGGTGGGCGTCGACTACATCATTCTCGATGGTCGAGGCGGCGGCACTGGTGCTGCTCCGATTATCTTTCGTGACAACATCTCAGTGCCAACCATCCCGGCGCTCGCCCGAGCGCGGCGTCACCTCGACAGCTTGGGCCGTAATGATATATCGTTGGTGATCACTGGCGGACTGCGAAAACCCGCTGATTTCGTTAAAGCGATGGCAATGGGCGCGGATGCAATCGCGCTATCCAACGCAGCAATGCAAGCGATTGGCTGCATCGCGATGCGCGCATGCCATACCAACAATTGCCCAGTCGGCATCGCGACACAGAAACCGCATCTGGAAAACCGGTTGCTTGCGGACAGTTCGGCCACACAGCTCAAGAACTTCTTCGAAGCTAGCGTTTCATTGATGCAAGTGATGGCGCGAGCTTGCGGTCACAATCACTTGTCGAAATTCAATCCGGATGACCTGACAACTTGGAAGCCTGAAATGACCAAACTGTCAGGCTTGGCATTCGGAGGGGTGAACTGATCATGACAACCCAGAAGCTTGACTGGATCGAAGTTGCACGCACCGACGAACTGCCTGAAGGCCGTGTCAAAACCGTAACCGCGCGCACCACATCGATTTGCCTGTCTCATTTTGATGGGCAATTTGCCGCAATGGACAATCACTGTCCGCATCAGAACGGACCCTTAGGAGAAGGGTCAATCGAGCGAGGTGTCGATGGAGCATGCTGGATCAGATGCCCTTGGCATGGATGGGACTTTGATCCGCTTACTGGTAAATCTCCCGGTGGCCACGAGGATAGCGGTCAAACCATCTATCCGATCAAGATAGATGGCGGCGCCATATTAGTCGGCCTAGAAGCCGAGTCAGAGCACGAACGCACCGTGACCGATGAAATGGCTGAAACAATGGTCAATTGGGGTGTTAAGCGCGTCTTTGGCATGGTCGGCCACAGCAATTTGGGGTTGTCCGATGCGCTGCGTTTGCGAGCCTTGGATGGCGAAATTGGGTATATTGGAATTCGCCACGAAGGTGCCGGAGCTTTCGCCGCCTCTGCTTATGGCAAGCTGACGGGCAAGCCCGCTGCCTGCCTTACGATTGCAGGACCAGGTGCGACCAATTTGTTGACCGGTCTGTGGGACGCGCATGTTGATCGTGCGCCTGTGCTTGCGCTGACAGGGCAAGTGCAAACCCAGGTCTTTGGACCTGGCGCTTTCCAGGACATTGACCTGGCTTCTGCTTTTGATGCGGTGGCGCATTTCTCGCAGACGGTATTGCCAACCTCCAAACATGGCGAGCTGATGTCTTTGGCGTGCAAGAATGCCCTAGATCATCAGCATGTTTCGCATCTGATCTTTCCCGACGATGTACAAACCCTGCCAAGCAAGGTGGCTGCCAAGTCGCCCAAAGGCAGGATGGGCGGAACTTCTGTCATACCTTCGCCAAGCGATCAGGCTGCAGCAACTAAGCTGATTAGAGCTGCGAAGCGCCCGATTATCATCGTTGGGCATGGAGCACACGGAGCGCGAGATCAAATCATCGCACTGGCCGAACAGCTCGGTGCACCAATTATGACGACGTTCAAAGCCAAAGGATTAGTGCCCGACACCCATCCCAATGCAGGCGGTGTCTTGGGCCGATCAGGGACTCCGATTGCAAGCTGGTTCATGAACGAATCTGATCTGATAATCGCACTCGGCTCGTCATTCGCCAACCATACCGGGATTGAGCCATCCAAGCCAATTATCCAGGTTGATTTTGACCGGTCGCAGCTCGGCAAGTTCCATGCGGTGGAACTGCCGGTTTGGGGCGAGATTGGAGCGTTCTGTCAGGCGGTAAGTGGTGCGGTTGTGCGCAATTCTGATGTCGTCGATCAGATCGCCGAACTGGCCGAACGTTGGGAAATCTGGCGCACCGAGAAATCACGCCGGATTACAGAGGAAGCGGATAATGGTGTCCACAGCGCGGCCATCTTTGCAGCACTCAGCAAACTTGCTCCCGACGATGCAATCATTGCCGTCGATGTGGGCAACAACACTTATAGCTTTGGTCGGTACTTTGAGACCAAGGGCACACAACGTGTCCTAATGTCGGGCTATTTGGGTTCAATCGGGTTCGGCTTTCCAGCGGCAATGGGCGCATGGTCTGCGACACAAGATTTCGAAGAGTTTGAAGGGCGGAAAGTCATCTCAATTTCGGGCGATGGCGGCTTTGGTCAATATCCGATGGATTTCACCACGGCGGTCAAACATGGAATGGATATTACCCATGTGCTGCTTCACAATGGGCAGTTGGGCAAGATCACCAAGGAACAAAAAGCAGGCGAGTGGCCGGTTTGGGAAACTGATCTGCACAACCCCTCCTTCGCGGCTTTCGCCAAATTGTGCGGAGGACATGGCCAACGGGTTACTGACAGCGCGCAGCTGATTGAGGCGCTGGAAGCAGCCTTGGCAGTCGATGGCCCAGCGCTGGTCGAAATCATGTCCGATGCTGAACTTGTATAACCCGAGAAGGCCTGATCAATGAACAATGCCCCATCCACACTTCTGACAAGCAAGAGCGCAACCCAGCTCGCAAGGGCGCGTGTGCTGACCCATCGTGCAGCCCAGCACCTGACAGCGCTCGCACGGGCCAACATTGCTGCAAAACCCGATGACAGCCATTCTAATCTTGGATGGGACGCAAATCTGGCAGGGCTGTGTACGCATCCTATTGGCGCGATTACGGCGGCGCTGAACTTCCCAACTTTGTCGCTTGTTATTTTGAATGAAGGCCAGATTATCGATGAGCTGGCGCTCGCTGGCAAATCGATCACTCAGGTTGATAGATGGATTGATGAAGCCGCAAGCTCGCTGGAATTAGTGGCCCCGTCTTCGGCAACCATACCATACGATCTCCCTGCCGATGCCGCTGCATTGGAAACCTATGAAACAAAAGGTGCGCTGGATGAATTGCAAGCGCTTTCCGAATGGTTTGGCCTGGCAGATACAGTTCTAGGGCAGTTGAAAATGGCAACTTCAGAGCATCGGCCGGGGCCCAGTCCGGTGCGCTGCTGGCCTCACCATTTCGATATCGCAACCTACATTTCGTTTGAAGAAGGTGATCCTGAAACGGCCCGAGGTATGGGGGTTGGAATGTCACCGGGAGATGAAGGGCATGACCAACCATATTTCTACATCAATCCGTGGCCATACCTAGATACCGAAACTTTGCCAGAAGCGGTCGCTCCGGGCTTTTGGCACGTCGATGGTTATGTGGGTATGGTCGCAACAGGCTCGGCGTTGCAGGAGACCGGATTCACCGCCGGCAGCGCGGCTGACTTCATCAATTACGGCTTCAAAGTGGCGTATGACGCGCAATGGCCTAGCTAAGCATGGCTGCGTCTCTTGCACTGCTAATTTTGTTGGCCGGCTCCTTGGTAATTGTCCGCGTTGCCTCGGTGTTTCTTCGACTGACGGGTTTGCCCGACCATGTAGCTAGATTTCAGAGCATTTCCGCCCTGACAGGGGCAGGATTCACGACCACAGAATCGGAAGCAATCGTCAATTTCCCGATCAGGCGCAAAGTGATTGTCGCGCTGATGTTGTTGGGCAACCTTGGTCTGGTTTCGGTTGCTTCGACCATTATTCTGGCATTGTCGGAGGCGGTTGGCGATTCCGAAAAGATGGCCCTACAGGCTGCCCAAATGCTTGCCGCAATCGCGGTGATTGCAGTGTTCATGATGAGCAAGACGCTGGACTCAATACTGTGCGGTGCGGCAGCCAAAATACTGCGCAAATTTTTGAGCACCGAAGCAGAACAATTCCATGTGCTGTTAGCAGTGGGTGCCGATCATTGTGTGGCCGCGCATATCTATCGCGGCAGCCAGGCCATTGCAGCTAACGAACTGCTTGGTGATTTGAACGGGATCTCTATTCTGGCGCTCATGGGATTGCACCACCGTGTGGGTGAAATTGGTTCTGCTGAGGCTCAAATTTCGAAGAATGAGACGTTGATTTGTTTCGCGTCAAATGAGGAGCAGGAACGTCTTGCCCAGCGCATCAAGCAAGTTGTCGAATAGACTTGTCAGTGAATTTGGCCGCAATGAAATCCATGGGGGAAGCAATGAGCACAACATCATCCAATGCGGACGTCTTATGGATCACCGGCGTGGTCGGCCTGTTGGCAGCCATCATTACCGGTACTGGAGAGTTTTTGCTTCACTTCGATCCGCAAGCACGTTTCACTGATGGTTTGACCTTTTTTGAAGGCATCGGTGAAAGTCGGACCAATTGGGGCCATTTTATCGGTGTGCTTGGTGCACCTTTATACGCCGTCGGAGCCTATCATATCTATCTGATGCTGCGTCCTGCCAACCAGCGCTGGGCGTTCATTCTGTTCGTCGTGATGGCCTATGGTTGCGCTTTGGGCGGAGTGTGGATGGGATCGCGAGCGTCAATCAGCGCATTGGTCAATGCCCCGCAATATGCCGATCTTGGAAATCTCGTTGCGCTGTATGATCTGCGCTATGAGTCCCTGCTCAATGTGACACGGGTCGCAATTCTGGCGATTTCGATCATCTACATCTGGCTCACGGCAAAAGGGCACAGCAATTATCCCCGCTGGATGGCATTCTTCAATCCGATCGTATTGCTGCTGTTTAGTTTTTTGGTCTGGCTGACGGTTCCTACGATTGGGAAATATATGATGCCAATCGCGCTGAATATCGGATTTGCAATCTTCTTTACTCTTTCACTGATCCATGCCCGCTCTATTCAATCTGACGCAAAGGATTTTTCTCATGCTTAAAGTGCTTAAATATGCCGCCCTGAGCATAATTGCCTTGATCGTGATGCTCATGATTGCCGTCGTGATCATGCAGCGGCTTGATGCGCAAATCGACTATGACGTGTCGACTGATGGCATTGATATACCCACATTTTCTGCAACCGACATTCCCTATGATCAATCGCATGACAACAGCACAACCCTGCCGTTTGCGGCCAGCGGGATCATCGATATCGATGGCGATGGCATTGAAGAACTGTTTCTTGGCGGCAGTCGCAGCCAACAAGATGGTCTGTTCCGTTTCGTCGATGGAGCATTCGTTGCTGTTCCGGACAGTGGAATTATCAAAGCTGACGGCGAGGCCAGCCACGGCTCAGTTGTATTGGATGTCGACAAAGACGGCGATGATGATCTGTTGGTCGCGCGCACCGATGGCATTTGGCTGCACTTGAACGAGGCAGGGAAATTTTCAAACCAATTGCTGGATGCTGCCATGCCCGAAGGGACCACCGCGCTTGGGATCGGTGTTTCCGATATCAATCGCGATGGGCATTTTGACATGTATGTTGGTGGGTATATCCGCAAAGATCTGGTCGAGGGCCAAAACATCTTCAACAGGCCGAATTACGGCGGCTCTAGCCAGATGTTTCTCAACAGCGGTGACAACACCTTCACCAACATTACCAAAGCCAGCGGGTTAGAATATCGCCACAATACCTTCTTCGGTATCTTCGTTGACGTCGATGAGGACAGCTTTGAAGATTTGGTCGTGGTTCACGACACAGGCCAGGTTCGCACTTGGAAGAACAATGGTGATCTGACTTTTACCAATATGCCCAACCCGAACAGCGACTTTAACAGCTATCCCATGGGCATCGCTGTGGGCGACTATGACAATAGCGGTACCGTAGATTTCTTCTTTTCCAACGTTGGCAGCACGCCGCCTGACTTTCTGATCCGTGGCGATACAACAGAAAAGCAGACAACCCATTGGAAATGGATGCTGTTCCGCAATGAACGTGGCTTCCAGTTTTCAGATCAAGCAGAAGCAGCAAAGCTTGCTGATTATGAATTCAGTTGGGGTGCCGTGTTTGAGGATATGAACCTCGATGGCCGCGAAGACCTGATAGTTTCAGAAAATTACGTCGGGTTGCCGGTCCACAATTTTGCTTTCCTTCGGGCGCCAGGTCGTTTCTTGATCCAAAACTCTTCCGGCGAATTCGCAGCAGTGGGGGAAGCCGCCGGGGTGATAAATCGACGCTATTCAATCGCTCCGGTGACCGCGGATTTTAATGGAGACGGCCGACCAGATATTGTGCATGTTAACATCGCCGGCAGGTCGCAAGCCTTCATTTCCCGGCCGGGCGCAGGCAATGGTTTGAAGGTCATGCTTGATAATCGCGTCGAAAGTGTCGGCGCCAAAGTCAGCGTCACATTGGCCAATGGAGAGACCCGGACGAAATGGTTCATTCGCGGTGAAGGACTTTCCTCAGATAGTTCGCCAGTGCTGATTTTTGGACTTGGCGATCAAATGGCTGATCGTATCACGGTCGACTATTTGGCTGGAGAAGACATTAGTGTCGATGGGCCTTTCGATTATGGTGTTGCGGACCTCAGAACTAGCGCTTCCGATGTACCTAACCCAGCCAATGAATAGACTAAGAATTCAAAGGCTGATCTTACTGTCGTTGGCGTTTTTTGGTGCATGGTCCGCTGTACAGATTTCCTACGTCCATTTCACGACGAGCGAAGCTTGTCCAAAGCTCGGCCCTCTGCCTGCCTGCTATGTTGTGCTGGCAGGATATCTTGCAATGGCTGGCGGTGGTTGGTGGCGAAGCAAGGCTGGATTTTGGATCGGTTGGCTACCGGTCTTTCTTTTGGCGAGCGTCGGTGGTCTTGCAGAAATCTTGTCCGACAGCGCCGTTTGCCCACAAACGGCTGGCGGCATACCAAAATGCTTTGTCTCGTTCGCAGTAGCTGCACTACTCGGAGTTTTGGGTTGGAACCTGTTTAATCGAACACATTTACCGGTGGGTGAGTAGATTTAGCTCATGGCAATTGCTAGCGCGCTCATCATGCATTCGATCGGTTCTTTGTCAGCAGCCAACCTTTGGTGCCGTTGCTGATGAGCGAGCATGCAGAAGGCGAATTTGTCTCTCGGCTTAAACAAGGCGAGAAGCAGGCATTTCGAGCGCTGGTTGACGATAACGCGGGTTGGATGCTCCAACTTGCCAAGCAATACACCCAATCCGACGCGACTGCTGCTGATTGCGTGCAGGAAACATTCCTACAAATTTACCGCAAGATATCGGAATTCGAAGGCAGGTCATCGCTGCGGACTTGGATGCGTAGCATCCTCGTCAACCAAGCTTTGATGAAGCTGCGCAAGATTGCGCAAGACAAAGAACAAGAGTGGAAGCAATCAGAGCCCAAGTTTGATCGAAACGGCTTTCTGATTGGCCCGATCAGTATCGCAAACAATCACGCCGAAGACCTGATTGTTCAGCGGGAGGTCTCCTCAATTGTGAGGGATGCGATTAACGGCCTGCCGGATAAATTTCGAGCAGTTTTGCTACTAAGAGATATCGAAGGCTACTCAACCCAGAAAACGGCACAAGCCTTAGAGATCAGCGAAAGTGCGGTCCGCACTCGGTTGCACCGTGCCCGTATGGAACTGAAGAATTGCCTCTTGCCAACAATGGGTCCCAAATCTCTGGATGATATATTGTGAGTGCCAGTTTCATCTTGATGTTTAGCAGCACCGTCGTCCTTACCAATTGGAATGGAGGGCTCAGCTATGCCTGATCCTCATCATCAGCATTCGCATCAGCTATCGCTCGGCCGCAGAATGTTTCGGTCGCTCTTGCGCCGGCCGAGCATTAGGCGGATTGTCCAATCAATTGGTGGACGCATGTTGAAGCATATGCCTGGCCAGATCACCTGCCGTCAGTTCGAAGGCTTCGTGATCGATTATATCGAAGGTAGGTTGTCGGACAGACAGCTAAAACTGTTCAACCGCCATATGGCTGTGTGCCCGTTTTGCCGTACCAGCCTAGCCGCCTATGTTCAGGCAATTGAGATGGGTAAGGCTATCTGCGCCGAAAGCGAAAAGGGCGAGCCCTTTCAGCGAGCACCGCAAGAGCTGATCGACGCAATTCTTGAAGTCACTGTTGGCAAGGATTGAGCCATTGTTCGACCAGTGGGATAGGACTTGTCCTGCCTGACAAGATGTCCGCAAATGGGTCGTTTGCAGAATTTCTGCTTTCGGCCGCTCTCAATTCACTCCGCAGCCTCGGCCATTTCCACGCGTTGAGGGCCACGGATCAGTCCGCCCGGTGTCTCTCCGGTCCAAGTGCCGTCTTTGAACGTCACCTTGCCGTTCTTGATCGTGGCGACATAACCATCGGCCTTTTGCAGCAATCGCTTGCCCCCGGCTGGTAGATCAAACGCCAACCACGGCTTTTTAAGCTTCAGCTTATCCATGTCGATGATGTTGAGATCGGCCAGATAGCCTGGCGCAATGATGCCGCGATCATCCAGCCCATACAGGCGGGCGGTGTCGCTGCACTGGCGCTTGATCGCGTTTTCCAGCGTGATGCGATCGCCCCGTTTCCGGTCGCGCACCCAATGTTCCAGCATAAATGTGGGGCTGGCCGCATCGCAAATGGTGCCGCAGTGCGCGCCGCCATCGGACAGCGAATTGACCGTGTCGTCGCTGTGTTGAAGCGGGTGCAGAAAATCCAGATTGCCATCGGCATAATTCAGGATCGGCAGGTAGATGAAGCCCTTTCCATCGTCCGCGCATAGCATGTCATAGGCGTATTCTTGCGGGTCGATCCCGGCGGCCTGAGCGCGTGCGTTCACGCTGGCGGTCTCGTCCGGCTCATAGTCGAAGTCCGGATCCATTTCATATTGCAAGGCCCAGCCTTGGGTGATGACCATGACCACGCCGATGATGTCCATCGGGGCCTCTGAATAATCATTGGATTCCGACAAGAGCTGCTTCTTGAACGCCGGATCGAGCAATTTGGCCTTCTGCTCTTCCCATGGCAGATCTTTGATCGCTTGCCAGCTGGCGCGATAGACAAACGGGTTCACCGTGCCTTGCCAGGCCATGATGATGCCGTTTCCGCGCAAGGCAATTTGCGCAACGATATTGGCACCATTGTCATTTTGCGCGCGCATCTCGCTGATCTGTTCGGCCAGAGGCATTTCCTTGGCGATGGATTCGAGCGCGGCGAAGGTGACGGGGATGCCGGCCTCGCGGCTCAATTTGCCCATCCATTCAAATTCGTTCCATTCGCGCTGCAAATCGCTGGCCATTTCAAATACGGCGTGGCCGCCCGCCTGCTTGCCGCGACCCATGGCATGGCCAATGGCCACCAATTCTTCTGGCGTTGCGGTGGTGCCGGGCACCAGCTCTCCATCGACCGATTTGTGCAAGACGGTTCGCGAGGTGGAGAAGCCCAGCGCGCCAGCACGAACACCTTCTTCGACAATGTCCGACATGGCTTTGATGTCTTCTGCGGTCGGAACCGCGCCGGGCTGTTCGCGGTCACCCAGCACATAGGCGCGAACGGCCCCATGGGGCACATGCGTTCCCACATCGACAGCGCGCGGCATCTTTTCCAGCGAGTCGAGATATTCGGGGAAGGTCTCCCAATCCCAGGTGATCCCTTCTGCCAAAGCGGTACCGGGGATGTCCTCGACCCCTTCCATCAGGCTGATCAGCCATTCATGGCGATCGGGCTTGGCCGGGGCAAAACCCACGCCGCAATTGCCCATCACAACGGTGGTAACGCCGTGCCAGCTGGACGGTGCCATTTCTGCATCCCAAGTTGCCTGGCCATCATAATGGGTGTGAATATCGACAAAGCCGGGGGTGACGATTTTACCAGTCGCATCGATTTCTTCGCTTGCGTCGCCCGTGACCGTGCCGACTTGGGCGATCAGGCCGTTCTTGATCGCAACATCGCCGGAAAACTGGCTCTCGCCGGTTCCATCGACAATAGTTCCATTGCGAATGATCAGGTCAAATGCGGGCATCTCAACACTCTCCGTTTTTCTTTGCCACTCAAATAGCACAATTTGCCGAGCAATGCTAAGCTCGCACAATGGACAGGAAACCAAGTTGGTCGCCAGACCCAGAGAGCGGAATTACCACCGAATGGATTGAGGCCGGCGGGCTGACGTTCGAAGTTGCAACGGCGCAGCCTGCGTCGGGCGATGGAGAGCATCTGGCGCTGTGTCTGCATGGCTTTCCCGAATTGCATTACAGCTGGCGGCACCAGATGCCTGTTCTGGCGAAGATGGGATATCGGGTGTGGGCGCCCAATTTGCGTGGCTATGGCAGTACGGACCGTCCGCAAGGCTTGGACCAATATACGCTGAAGAAGCTGACGGGTGATGTGGGCGCTTTGATCGACGCCAGCGGAGCCAAGCAGGTCACTTTGATTGCGCATGATTGGGGCGGGGCGATCGCATGGGCCTTTGCCATTACAAAACAGCGCCCGCTGACCAGACTAGTGATCATGAATTTGCCCCATCCGCACGCTTTTTGGCGCGAGCTGAAGACATGGCGGCAGCTCCGCAAAAGCTGGTACATTTATTTCTTCCAGCTTCCTTGGCTGCCGGAGAAGGTGCTGGGCCGCAACAATGCTAAGGGCATGGGCAAGATTTTTGCCAGAACCAGCTGCAATCCGGAAAATTTTGGACCTGATACTCAAAGGATCTATTCCGTCGCCGCGAACCGTCCGGGCGCGCTGACAGCCATGATCAATTATTATCGGGCGATTGTACGCCGACCCAATACGTTAAACCTGGGCGACGGCAGGGTGGAAATTCCCACTCTGATGATCTGGGGTGAGCAGGATCTGGCATTGGACGTGAAGGGCACCGAAGGCACCGAAGAATGGGTGCCCGATTTCACCCTTAAACGCCTGTCCAATGCGTCACACTGGGTCCAGCAAGACGCACCCGATCAAGTTAACTCCATCTTGGAAGAATGGCTGCCACGGGTTTGATTTAAGATCGTTAATTCGCCGCGCGTATCATTGCTGCGACATCGACGAACTTTTCTCGTGGAGCACCTTCGCGGGCGGCGGCTTCCTCGGCCTGCTCGATCTTCTTCCAATCGCGGAATGTGACAATGTCGAGCGAACGTTCTGCCGCCAAGGCATCCAGCCCATCGCGGCCAGCCTTATCCGCTCGTCCCAAGACGCCAGCGTCCATGTCCTCGCGGATCAATTCTACAACGCTGTTACCATCGGGACGGTTGGTGCCAATCGTACCTGATGGACCGCGTCTGGCCCAGCCAACGCAGTAAATACCGGGCAAGATACGCCCTTCGTCATTGGCGAAGCGGCCCATCCGTTCATCGAAAGGAACATCAGGGATAGGCGAAGTGCGATAGCCTATGCAGCTGACCACCAGATCGGCGGGAATGTCGTAAAACTCGCCGGTGCCAACCGCACGACCGGTCTCGACCACGGTGCGCTCAACCCGCAAGGCGGTGACCGCTCCGTCTCCCACCACTTCGCTGGGGCTGGCGAACATGTCGAAGGCAATCTCGATCGGCTTTTCGGCGTGAATATCTTCGGGAATGGCGGCAAAGCTGCGCAGATGGGTGACCGATTTGCGCAGGCCTGGTTCCAACAGAGCGTCCTCGGCCTCGTCCGGAAGATCGGCTTGATCGACCCGAGGACTTGCCCGCTCCAGCGCGCCAAGCTCTCCCAATTCCTTGGGCGTCATCATGATCTGGTGGGGGCCGCGCCGGCCAACAATCGTCACGGTCTCTATCTTTGAATCCCGCAAAGCGTCCAAAGCGTGGGCAACAATATCGGCGCCTTCAAATTCACGTTCGGTCTTGGCAAGAATGCGGGCAACATCCAGCGCCACATTGCCCATGCCGATGACCACGGCATGCTTGCCCGAGAGATCTGGGTTCAAATCAGCGAATTTGGGGTGGCCATTATACCAACCGACAAAGGCGGCACTGCCAATCACATTGCCCAAATCTGCCCCTGGGATGGTCAGCTCGCGATCATTGGGAGCGCCAGTGGCCAGCACTACGCTGTCATACAATTGCTGCAATTCGGGGACGGTCACATCCTCCCCGATGTTGATATTGCCTATGAAGCGGACATTTTCATTGAGAGCGGTCTTTTCATAGCGGCGCGATACGCCCTTGATGGATTGGTGATCGGGCGCGACACCAAACCGGATCAAGCCATAAGGCACTGGCAGCATATCGAAAATGTCGATCCTGACATCATCGGCCCACAGTTTTTGCGCCGCTTCTGCGGTGTAATAACCTGCCGGACCAGAACCGATAATCGCAATATGCCGCATTAAGCCGCCTCCGCTACTCCCTCGCCATGTTCCGCCTTAACTGGTGATTCCAGAAAATCGCGAATGGCTTTCACGCATTCATCTTTATGGCTGAGCAGGAACAGATGTCCGCCGCCTTCCAATATCTTGAGCTGGGCATTGGGAGCCAGCGAGGCGATCCATTTCCCGTTGATCAGAGGCACGATTTGATCATCATCGCCCATCATCACCAAAACCGGTTTACGCAGGAAGGGCAGAGCAGGGGCGCTGGTCCAGCCCAGCATCGCGATCAATTGATACAGATAGCCGCGCGTTGTTGGCGGTTTCAGGCGTGCCATGTGGCCTTCTTTGCCAGGACCTTTGCCGAGACCTTCACCATACAGCGTCTCAAAGTTTTTCATCATGAAATCTGGGTCGATATAGCGCCGCGGATTGGCCATCTTGGTTAAGGCCGCAGGATTGCCCGGCATCATCAACATACCCATGCTGGTCGCAATCAGGGTAACCCTGCGCACACGGCCCGGGTGCTGGATAGCAAAATGCTGCGCCATCCCGCCGCCCCAGCTGATGCCCATGACATCGACTTGGTCCACGCCCAGCTGATCGAGCAATTGGGCGCTGGTCCATGCCATTGTGACAACATTGTAAGGAATGAGCGGCTCGGGCGATCCGCCGACACCGGGCATGTCGAACATGATAAAGCCGCGATCGTTCAGGGCTTCGGCCATGGGCGCAACCGCTTCGATATTGGCGCCAATACCGTTGAAGAACAACACAGGCAGATGCTCTGAAGGCTCGTCCAGTCGCCATCGCGCGACTCTAAGCGTCCGGCCGCCGACCTGTTCCATGGTCACGACCGCGTCTTTCATTGCATCCGCCAAACGAAATTCCTCTGCTGCGACCCGTTTTCGGGACTTTATTGTGTTTATCTTTCTTCCACTACGTACAGACCGGGTGCCGGGTCCATAGGTGCGTAGGAATCATTCCCCAGTTCGGTTGGCGCAGGAATTTGATCGCCAGAGCGTTTCTGCATCCATTCCATCCAGAATGGCCACCAGCTGCCTTTGACTTCCTCTGCGCCCTCCAGCCATTTGTCGGCGGTTGCGGGCAGCTTGCCTTTCTTCTTCTGGACGTAATATTTGGCCTTCGGATTACCGGGAGGGTTCAGGATCGCCTGCATATGGCCGGATTGGCTGAGGACATAGGTCACATCCTTTGAACCAAACAATTCGGTCGAACGATAGGTCGCCTTCCATGGGGTGATGTGATCGGTCACGCCGCCCAGGATGAACATGTCCGATTTGACCTTGGACAGATCAATCTTGTGATCAGCCATCTCGATCTCACCTTTCTTGGTAAAGGCGAGCGTTTCAAACAGGGTCAGGAAATCACCCATTAGGCTGGCCGACAGATTTGTTGCGTCAGCATTCCAGAACAACACGTCAAACGCAGGTGGATCGGCGCCCAACAGGTAGTTGTTGATTACATAGTTCCAGATCAGATCATTGGGCCGCAGCCAGGCAAATCCGCGGGCCAGATTGTCGGCCTCGATAATGCCGGCCTTTGCAGCGCGCTGTCTGGCCAAAGCCATACCGTTTTCAGAAACCAAGGAGCCCGCTTCGCTATCGGTTGGCTTGGGGTGGAGCACGCACACCATCAAGGTGAGCGAGCCGAGAATATCATTCTTTGTTGCTGCCAATTTGGATGCCAGCACAGATGCGGTTTGGCCGCCCGAACACCCGGCGGAAACATTGACCTTCTTCGATCCCGTAATCGCAGACACAGCTTCCAGCGCTTCTTCGCAAGCTTTGATGTAATCAGCCATAGCCCAAACGCCCTGTTCCTTGGACGGATTGCGCCAGGAAATCACAAAGGTTTGGATCCCATTATCGAGCTGGAATTTGATCACTGACTTATCCGGCGACAGATCATTGATATACATCTTGTTGATCTGCGGCGGGATTGTCAGTTGAGGCACTTCATACACCTCGTCTGTGGTCGGGGCGTAGTGGACCAATTCGAACATTTCTGTCCGCATCACGACCGATCCCTTTGAGGTCGCGATGTTTTCGCCCAATTTAAACGGGCGTTTGTCTACCTGACTGACCATGCCCTTGTTGTTGACGATGTCATCATAGGCGTTCTTCAACCCCTTGATCAGCGACAGTCCGCCGCTGTCAATCAGCCGCTTTTGGGCCGTCGGGTTGCCAACCAATGTGTTGGTTGGCGCCAGCCCGTCCAGAATGATGTTGGATATAAATGTGGCCCGGTTGCGCTCAAGCTCGTCCAGCTCAAGCTCTTCCAGCCAGTTGCGCATGCCTTTTTGGACCGCGAGATAATATTGAGCGCCAGCCCGGAAAAAGGGATTATACTGCCACGCCGGATCCATAAAACGTTTGTCTTTGGGATCAGGAGCAAGTTCAGACTTGCCCGTCAGGATCTTGACCACGTCTTCTCCCATGGATTGCGCATGGCGCATCACGCGGGACGGATCAGAGGCGGTCTCGCGGAGCAGCAGGGCAACAGCGCCGACAAAGTCCTCGCGTGCCAGTCCGATCATCGGCCCCAAAGCATTGGTTGACTGTGCCGCCTCGTTTTCGAGCTTAAAACCCTTTTCCATCTCCAAACCTCTCACATTAGGACGATTTTTGTTTGGCGGCACATTGGCGGGCGTTGCCGCGCAATGCAAGCTCATCAAAATGTCGGGTGGGTGTTTTGTATGTTAGCTAAATTCGCTCAGAGCGACCCTAGGCCGGTTTGCGCAAGATTTGTCCGAAAATTAGCAGAATAATAACCATCTGACTTTACTGCTCATGAAGCCGGTAAATGACCGGTGCTTTGTTCGATTGGGAGAAGTTGGGAGTGCCCCTTAAGGCCCTCTTATCTGGTAAGAATGACAGCGGGTGGTTCGCTGGCGGGTCACGTGCGTCCGGTAGGCGCGCGAATGGCTCTACCATGTCCAATGATGACAAACTTGCCATGCTCGATGAATTGGAGCGTTCAGGACTGGGTTGGTTTTGGTCAACCGATGCCGAAGGCAATGTCACTTATCTAAGCGAAGCCATTGCTGAACGGATTGAAACACCGGTTGATCAATTGCTTGGCTTCCCAATGCCAACGGTATTCGCCGCACAGGGCGGGGATGGGCGCACACAATCGGTTGCCTTGAAGCTTGGCTCTCGCAAGGCTTTCACCAACCTTTCCGTGTCTCCAGCCAAGGTAAAATCGGACGTGGTTATCCGCCTGTCGGGTCGACCCTCTTTTACCTCCGGCGGAAAATTCGAAGGATTTCGCGGCACTGGAACGGACATTACCGAACAGTTCCACCGCGAAGAAGAAACCCAGCGGCTGGCCAAATATGACTCGCTAACCGGGCTCGCCAACCGTCACCGGATGGCGCAGATTATCGATTCCACGCTTACCGCATTCCGTGCAGCAAAGCGCAACTGCGCGATCATGATGATGGATCTTGACCGGTTCAAACAGGTCAATGACACGCTGGGTCATGCTGCTGGTGACGAGCTGCTGAAAGAAGTGGCCAGCCGGTTGAAGCGTGCCGTCGACAAGGATTGCGAGATTGGCCGTTTGGGCGGTGATGAATTTCAGATCATGCTGCCCGATATGGATGATCGCGGCGAACTGGGCGAAATCGCGAACAAGATTATTGCCATGTTGACCCAGCCTTACTCTTTGGAAGAGGGCCGCTGTGTCATCGGAGCCTCAGTGGGCATCGCAATTGCGCCCCACGATGGTGTGACCCGCGAAGAAGTGGTCCGCTCGGCTGACTTGGCCTTGTACGCGGCAAAGAATGGTGGCCGTGGCCAATTCCGTTTCTATTCAGGCGATCTTGAGAATGAGACGATCTTCCGCAGACGGTTGGAAGGTGATCTTATTGCTGCAGTGCGCGATGACCAGCTGTTCTTGCGTTATCAGCCCATCCTGTCTGCGGACGAGCAGGTGGTTGTGGCTTTGGAAGCGCAGATTTGCTGGCAGCATCCGCAGCGTGGCGAAATTGACGGCACCGAATTCCAATCAATTGTCGAAAATAGCAGCCTGATTGTCGATGTGGGCGAATGGGCTGTAAAGCGCGCGTGCGAAGAGGCATGTATGTGGCCGGAATCTTTGCGGGTGGCAGTCAATATTCCTTCGCGTCAGTTTATATCTGGCGGGTTTGTCGAGACAATTGCCGCTGCTCTTACCGAAACTGAGCTAACGCCTGACCGGCTGGAGCTGCAGGTTAAAGAGACCGTTTTCCTGTGCGATACCAATGTGGTCGACAAGTCGCTTGCGTCTTTGTTCAAGCTGGGCGTGCGCCTGACGCTGGACGAGTTTGGCACCGGATTTTCTTCCTTGGGGTATCTGCGTCGTGCTCCGTTCGACACGATCAGGATTGGCGACAATTTCTTCCAGGGTAATTTGGCTAAGGACAGCCGCGAGTTGGCCTTGATCAAGGCTATCGTTGCTTTGGCCCGCGCCTTGGGCATGGAGACGGTCGCGACCGGCATTGAATCGATGGATCTGTTGTCCACTCTTCGCGGTTGCGACATTGGATGTGTTCAAGGGCCGATCTATAGCGATCCGATGTTGGTCGACGAGGTTCACGAGGAACTTGCGAGCGGGAATTGGACAATTGAGCCATCGAGTACGCGGTCAAAACGCGCCAAGCGTCGGACCGTGTTGCGCAAGATCCAGGTCATCCATGATGATCATTCTTATGATGTGACCTTGCGCAATCTCTCCCGCACTGGGGCATTGATCGAAGGTTTGATTGACGTTCCGATTGATACACAATTCGTGGTCGATCTCGGAGGCGGACAACTCGCGGTGGCCACAGTTACGCGCTCAAACCGCGACACGCAGGGCTTGGAATTTGAACAATCGTTGGTCGATGATGGTGCCGGTGGACTGTGCACTCGTAACCGCGTTTCGCCCTATGCATTGGCCGCTGCCGGCGCTCCGTTGAAAGCTCTGCCTTCGGGTGATTATAAGGGTATGGAGGGCGGAATGCTGAATGGTGAGCACACGATCCCTCAGTTCGGCTATGCTCCCGGATTTGATCCCGACGCGATCTGATTTTTCCCGGTCGGGGCTGGATTAGTATTTTCCTGCACCGATTTGATCGCATAATGGTGCTGACAGCATCGCGCAGGCGCGCTAATGGCGCGTTGAAATGACCGACCTTTCAAAAATCCGCAATTTTTCGATTATCGCCCATATCGATCACGGCAAGTCCACGCTGGCTGACCGGTTGATCCAGTTTACCGGCGGGCTGACCGACCGTGAGATGTCCGAGCAAGTGCTCGACAATATGGACATCGAGAAAGAACGCGGGATCACCATCAAGGCCCAGACCGTGCGCCTGAACTACACCGCGCGCGACGGCGAGACTTATGAACTCAATTTAATGGACACGCCGGGCCATGTCGACTTCGCCTATGAAGTTTCGCGCAGCCTGGCCGCATGCGAAGGCGCGCTGCTGGTGGTGGATGCCGCCCAAGGGGTTGAGGCGCAAACGCTGGCAAATGTGTACCAATCAATCGAGCACGACCACGAAATTGTGCCGATTATCAATAAGATAGACCTTCCCGCAGCCGAGCCAGAGCAAGTCCGCGCCGAAATCGAAGAGGTTATCGGCCTCGACGCATCCGAGGCGGTCCTCACCTCGGCCAAATCGGGCATCGGCATCGAAGACGTGCTGGAAGCTGTCGTCGCCAAAATCCCGCCCCCCAGCGGTGATCGCGATGCCCCGCTCAAGGCCAGCCTGATCGACAGCTGGTACGATCCCTACCTCGGCGTCGTCATCCTGATCCGCGTGATCGACGGCGTCATCGCCAAGGGGCTCAACGTCAAATTCATGCAGGGCGGCACCCAGCACCTGATCGACCGGGTCGGGGCCTTCACGCCCAAGCGCGTTGACCTGCCCGAGATCGGCCCCGGCGAAATCGGCTTTATCACCGCGCAAATCAAAGAGGTTGAGCAGGCCCGCGTGGGTGACACCATCACCACGGTGAAGGGCGGGGCGACCGAGCCTTTGCCCGGCTATAAAGAAGTGCAACCCGTGGTGTTCTGCGGCTTGTTCCCGGTGGATGCGGCCGAGTTTGAAAAACTGCGCGAGAGCATCGCCAAGCTGCGCTTGAACGACGCCAGCTTCAGCTTCGAGATGGAAAGCTCTGCCGCGCTGGGCTTTGGCTTCCGCGCCGGTTTCCTGGGGCTGCTGCACCTGGAAATTATTCAGGAACGCTTGACCCGCGAATATGATCTGGACCTGATCACCACCGCGCCCAGCGTTGTCTACCGCATCCAATTGGGCAAGACCAAGAACGAAGCCGCCAAGGAGATCATGCTCCACAACCCGGCCGATTATCCCGATCCCAGCAGGATCGAGACGATCGAGGAACCGTGGATCAAGGCGGTGATCTATACGCCGGACGAATATCTCGGCTCCATCCTGAAACTGTGTCAGGACCGGCGCGGCATCCAGACCGATCTGACCTATGTCGGCGGGCGAGCGCAGGTGACGTACGAGCTGCCTTTGAACGAGGTGGTGTTCGACTTTTACGACCGGCTGAAAAGCATCAGCCGCGGCTATGCCAGCTTTGATTACGAACAGATTGGCCTGCGCGAGGGGGACCTCGTGAAGATGAACATTCTGGTTAATAATGAACCGGTCGATGCGCTGTCGCTGATCGTCCACCGCAATGTGGCCGAGGAACGCGGGCGGGGCATGTGCGAGCGGCTGAAAGAGCTGATCCCGCGGCATCTGTTCAAAGTGCCCATTCAGGCGGCGATTGGCGGCAAGATCATCGCGCGCGAGACCATCGCCGCGATGCGCAAGGACGTGACCGCCAAATGTTATGGCGGTGACATCAGCCGGAAGAAGAAACTGCTCGACAAGCAGAAAAAGGGTAAGGCCAAAATGCGCGAGTACGGCAATGTGAGTATTCCGCAGGAAGCCTTTATTGCTGCATTGCGGATGGGCGAGGAGTGATGTTTATTGCGTTCGATGCAAATCTGTTGGACAGTTGGCACAAATATGGGTGGAGATAAGGCGTGGCAGGAAAAGACGTAGATCCGAAGCTCAGTGACGTCGAGCCTGTAGATCCACTCGAACTAAAGCTCGATCAGAACAATCCTCGATTAGCGGAACTTGAATTTAACGACGAGAACGACCTGATTCGTCACTTCATCAAAGAGTACGATGTCACCGAGCTTGTTCTTTCAATTTTGTCTGCTGGTTGGCTTGATTACGAGCCTTTGATTGTCGAGCGAAAAAGCAACACAGTCATTGAGGGAAATCGGCGATTGGCTGCTCTCAAACTCATTTGTGATGAGGCTAAGCGTAATGAACTGGATTACGTACTACCCGAAATTGAAAACGAGCACGCGAATGCCCATCCATCCAACATAAGCGTGCGATACGTCGATGAGCGTAGCGATGCGTATGTCTACGTTGGCTTCAAGCATATCAACGGCCCATTCAAATGGGACTCGCTTGCTAAAGCCAAATTTGCATCAGAGTGGATTGCGGAGGGGCATCCCGTCGAGGTTGTCAGCCGGACTCTCGGGGACAGCAACAATACAATTGTACGTCTGGTCAGTGGGTGGAATGTTCTCAAAAGGGCCACGGAATTTGGTTTCGATGCGCAGCAGTCAGATTCAATCGGACAACTTCCTATTTCTCATCTGTACACTGCACTCACTCGCCCCGATTTCAGAAACTTCTTAGGCATTGAGAAATCTGCAAGCAAGATAATCGAAGGATCTGATGTTCCTAAGGATCACTCTGAGAACCTAACTTTGGCTATGTCTTGGCTCTACGGTCAAAGAGACAAGGGCGAGAAGTCAGTCATTCGCAGTCAGAATCCTGACTTAGGTAAATTGGTCAGAACAATTGCCAATGAGTCTGCTTTCGAGGAACTTGTGGCAACTAGGGACTTAGACCGCGCTTTTGAGTTGCTAACCGCAAAGAATCATAGATTTGAAATTGCGCTGAGAAAGGCGTCGCAAGCCGCAGAAGGTGCGCTTGCTGAAGTAAAAAATTATGATGGAAGTGGCGACATGATGGAGGTTGTCACGGACTTAGGTAAAACTGTGATTACATTGCGTAGTCGAATGCAGGCTTCAATTTCAGATCCGTTGGCGGAATTGGGCACTGATGCTTCAAAGTCCTGAACCTCGAGCGCCAGCCAGTCGTTTTGCAGATTGGTTGGAATTGAACGCGCTCGCCCATGAAAAGCAGGGTGTAGGGCTAGGCGAAGTAAGGCGGGTCTTTCGCGTACTGGGGAGAGAGGGACTAAGGCACCAGTATGACGAAGAAGCGAATGAGATAAGAGAAAACGAAATTCTTGACCCTGATGAGAATACACAACTTTCAGAAATCGCCTCTGAGATTTATCGCAGATCTAAAAGTTTGTGTGACCTTTATCCCTTTGAAATTGTTGAAGATAGAGGCGGTGTAAGCAGGAGCTTTACCCTCAAGGTGAAGGGAAAAATCGACGACGTAAGTTGCATTTATATTTTCTGCTTACTCATTTCTGCGATTAGGCTTGGGTTGTTGAATACCGATGGCGTGGAGAAAATGCGATTGGGTGATGGGAAGAAGGTATTCTCGGATCATCGGTTTGGGTATTTGTTTCAGATATGCGCCTCAATTGCACTGGGAGGATATCTGCTCGGTGAAGTGGTTTCATTCGGATTTCCTCGCAGAAATAAGTCAAGGTTCCTCGCAGCCATGGAGGAAGCTTGGACACGATTTGGTGCTTATGAGGTGAGGAAAACCATCCCTCAAGGAGCTCCGGTCAAAAGTAAAGACGCCGGAATAGATCTTTTAGGTTGGGTGCATTTCGCAGATCGCGGTCCGGCGAAATTGTTAGTCATTGGCCAGGTTGCATCTGGTCTAAACTGGAATGGTAAGTCCGTTTCTGATTTTGGGAAAAGTTTAAAAAATTGGTTTGTAAACGGAACGTTCGAACACTTCATTCCGGCAATGTTCATACCGTTCGATATTTCGGACTCAGATCAACATGTGAATACTGAGGGAAGCGATCTTCGTGGCAGTATGCTCTGCTTCAGCGAGAACACACATGGGATGATTTTTGATAGGGAACGTATAGTCTTCGGCGCTCATCGCTACTTTGCAAATAATGATCGTATTGAAGGTACAGTAGACAGAGCCGATCAAGTCTCAGAGATTTGTTCATGGAACGATGTTGTGCGCCCACTACTTGCTGTGGTCTAGCGAATTGGAGAAATCATAATTTCCTTTGCGCTGCCTTTCGTTTGCAAACTGTACCGAATGGGAAACTCCTCAGTTCGTGCAAACCCGTAAATTTCGTGAATCATTGGGTGGTTGTCATATGTCATCAACCAATTTTGAATTGAAGGTTTGCCTCTGATCGCTGCTGCTAGCTGACGGTGTTTTTGCTCATTCATAGCATTCAGATATAAACGCCCGCCGACTTGTACATAGGGCGGATCGATAAAGAAGAATGTCGACTTTGCCGCAGGTGACTTGAATGAACGGAGAAAATCCACTCCGTCAGAATTCGAAACAAAAATTTGTTCGCGGCGCTCTGCGAGCCATTCAATACGCTTAGCTATTGTTGCACGGTAAAATCGGGCATCAAGCTTCCACTTGCCTTTTTGCCCGTAGCCACCGATCGGTCCGGCACCGAGAACAATACCCGAGCGATTTGTTCGGTTCATAAAGAAAGTTGCGAAGCCCAATTCAAAGGCGTTTTTCGCAGATTGGGGCGACTTCACGATCTCATGCATTGTTCGCCAAGTTTGAATCGAAAGTTCGACGCTGTTAATCCGTTCTAGAAACTCATAACTTTCATCCAGCATCGCTTTCCATGCTGCATAAATACGCAGGTCAGCGTCATTCAAATAAATTCGATCAACGGCTTCACAAGCCAAAAGCTGAATCGCTGCTCCTGCTCCGCCAGCATAAGGCTCCGCGTAACGGGCAATCGGTCCTTCGCAATTTGCCATTGCCTCATAGATTTCGGGTAAAAGAATGGCTTTGCCGCCGGGATAGCGAAATGGCGACTTACCTTCGTTTCCGCTAGGGCGAGGTCTATTTCGAGGCGATCTTGAAGCAGTCATTTTGCTGCTGAGAGCGGATAGAAGAGAGATGACGGATCGTCAATGAGTACCGGCTAATCCCAATTCTCATCGGTCAACCGTCTTGTTTGTTTTAGTCCCTGCGGGCGCGAGGCGTCCGCCTCGCTTGCTCCCTCGCATTAGCTCGGGCGCCCGGTCGGGCTTGCGGCTCGCTAGGCGCTCGCCGGATTAGTCCCAGCCATCATCCTTGATCGTTTTGATTTTGTTTTCCGCACCCGCCTCCGCGGGCGCGATATCCTCGCTTTCGCTGCGGGCGGGCGGTCGCCCTTGCGAGGCCTGCGGCCTCGTATCAGCGCTCTCCAATAGATTGGTCTCGCCCAAGTCACGCGCCCTCAATTTCTCGGCCAGTTCAATCGCCTCTTTCGCCTCGTTGGACAGGCTCTCCCACTCTCTCTTCTGATCCGCCTCCACCCGCAGGCGGATTTCCTCCACCTTGCGATCAATGCTGGCGCGCGTATCGTCGCTGCGGGGCAGGTTGGCCTGCCGCTCCAGCTCCCATTCCTTGCGCCATTTCTTCTTTTCCTGTTCCAGCCTGGTGTGGTCCATCGCATTCAGGCCCTTGGCGCGGCCCTCGGTAAAGCGGTCGGGTGCGCGGTTCCTCAGCATGAACATCAGCAGCCGGTCGTTATAGCTTTTGCGCAGGCCAACTAGCTTGCCATAGGAATAGACCGGCACGTCCACGCCGTTCAGCGCGCGGTCCATTGCCACATCCTCGATCCGCTGGACGCCCAATTGCAGCGCGGCCTCCCACGCTTTGCGAAAGGTCTCTGCGCCCGGCTGGCGGCGCAGATAGTAAGCTCCAACGGTGCTCATATTCACGACTTTGCAGGCAGCCGCCACGCTGCCGGTGTCGGCCAGTGCCTCGATAAAGTCGCGCTGGCGATTGTCGGTCCAGCCATCGTGGCGATTGCACTGGCGCGGGACGGGGGTGAAGGTGGGAAGCTGGCCTGCAGATACGGGGAGCCGGGTTTCGCGGGGGTCTGAGCGTCTGGTCAAGATTATCCTGTGGGGCGAGTGTTAATGGGGGGAGTATCGGGGGGAAGCGCTTGGAGCATAAAAACGTGAAGTAGGAAAACGCGCACAACTTCACTTGGCGTTCAGGGCGGTGCTGGTTATAGGCTGCGGATATGACGATCATCTCGCACAAGCGCTTTAAGCCCGTTCTTGCCGCAACTGCTGCGGCTGCCACTCTGCTAACCGCCGGTTGCGGCGCGGGTAGCGCCGATGAGGATGTGGCCTATGTCGCGCGCGATGTAGAGACGCTGTATACCGAGGCGAAGCGGCGGCTGGATCGCGGCAACACGCTGTTTGCGGCGGCTTTGTTCGATGAAGTTGAGCGGCAGCATCCTTATTCGCCATGGGCTCGGCGGGCTCAGTTGATGAGCGCGTTCAGCTATTACGTGGCGCAGGATTACAACAAGGCGATTGCCAGCTCGCAGCGATTCTTGTCGATCCATCCGGGCAATAAAGACGCGCCCTATGCCTATTATCTGATCGGGCTGAGCTATTACGAGCAGATCAGCGATGTGAACCGCGATCAGAAGATTACCGAGCAGGCCCGCACGGCCTTGCGCGAAGTAAACCGCCGGTTCCCGACCACCGAATATGCCGCCGATGCGCGGTTGAAGCTGGACCTGGTGGAAGACCATCTGGCTGGCAAAGAAATGGAAATCGGGCGGTATTATCAGGTTTCTGGCCGGTGGTTGGCGGCGCAATTGCGCTTCCAGAATGTGATCGATAACTATCAGACCACCAGCCACACCCCCGAAGCCTTGTACCGCTTGACGGAAAGCAGCCTTGCGCTGGGCGTTCCATCAGAGGCGGTCAAATACGCGGCCGTATTGGGCGCAAACTATCCGGGTACCGAGTGGTATGAGAAGGCCTATGAGCTGGTGCAGGATCACGCGCCGGGCCTTGCCGTAAGCTGAGCGCATTGGCGCAAGCGTAATTTCTGTTTGAATCCGCGTCTGCCAGCGTGACGCGGCCATTTGCATAAGCTAGACCGGATCGGCCTATGCTGACCCGTTTGTCCATCCGCAATGTCGTCCTGATCGAATCGCTCGAACTCAGCTTTGGGCGCGGCCTGGGCGTGCTGACCGGCGAAACGGGCGCGGGAAAGTCGATATTGCTGGATGCCTTGGGCCTGATCCTGGGTGACCGTGCAGAGACCGGTCTGGTCCGCGCGGGCGAGGATAAGGCGAGCGTTACCGCCAGCTTTGAATTTGCTAGCCTTCCTGCGCCGATCGCAGGCGCGCTGGATGATGCCGATATCGATGTGGAGGCTGGCGAACCGCTGCTGATCCGGCGGCAGGTCAAAAAGGATGGCGGCAGCAAGGCCTTTATCAATGATCAGCCCGTCAGCGTGGCGCTGCTGCGCTCAATCGCTGCCAATCTGGTGGAATTGCACGGGCAGCATGATGACCGCGGTCTAGTTAATCCGCGCGGGCATCGCACTCTGCTGGATCGCTATGCCAACACCGACAGGCAAGGGTTGGCCCAGTCATGGGAGCAATGGTCTGTCGCCAAAACCCGGCTGCAAGCGGCGCGTGATCAGGTCGATCAGGCCAAGGAAGATCAGGACTTGCTCCTCGCCCATCTGACCGAGCTTAACTCGCTTGAGCCACAGGCGGGTGAAGAGGCGCGCTTGGCCGAAACCCGCAGCACCATGCAAAAAGGCGAGAAATTGTCCGGCGAATTGGAAGATCTGCGCCATATCTGGGAAGGCTCGGATTCGCCCTTGGCATCCTTGCGGGTTGCGGCGCGCAAGCTGGATCGGATTGCGGCAGAACATCCCTTGCTGACCGAGGCGCTGGAGGCATTGGACCGCGCCGTGATCGAAGCGGGAGAAGCTGAGGACAAGCTGCTGGCCGCAGGCAATGCGCTGGTGCACGATCCTGCGGCGCTGGATGAAGCGGAAACCCGCCTGTTTGAACTGCGAGCCATTGCGCGCAAGCATCGCTGCGAGGTTGACGACCTGCCCGATAAGATGCGCGAAATGCGCGCGGCATTGGAGGCGATTGAGGGCGGAGAGGCCGAGCTGGATGCCTTGGCCTTGGCCGAACGCGAAGCGGCCGAGAAATACACCAAGAAGGCCGAGGCTGCGCACAAGGCGCGGCTCTCTGCAGCCAAGAAATTGGACCAAGCGGTTGCGGCGGAATTGGCTCCGCTGAAACTGGATGCGGCGCGCTTCCTCACCGCCATTGGCCGGTTGCCAGAGGACAAATGGGGCGCGAATGGCATCGACAGCGTTGAGTTCCTGATCGCCACCAATCCCGGCGCCGATTTTGCGCCCTTGGGCAAGATTGCCAGTGGCGGCGAATTGTCGCGCTTTATTCTCGCGCTGAAGGTCGCCTTGGCAGAGCAGGGCGGGGCCGCAACGGTGATCTTTGACGAGATTGATCGAGGTGTGGGCGGCGCGGTGGCCAGTGCCATCGGGGATCGCTTGGCCCGGCTAGCCGATGCAGGCCAATTGCTGGCGGTAACGCACAGCCCGCAGGTCGCGGCGCGCGGAACAACGCATTATCTGATCGCCAAGGCATCTAGCGGAATTGTCACCAAAACCAGCGTGGCGTTGCTGGATGAAGCGGGCCGTCAGGAAGAGATTGCTCGGATGCTGTCTGGCGCTGAAGTGACACCCGAGGCCCGTGCGCAGGCAGATCGCCTGCTGGAGGGCGTGTGAGCACGAAGGATCTGGAGCGGCCAGTTTGGTCAATGCTGAATGGCCCGCAAGGTCATTTGGCCAAGTCATTTGGCCTCGCGGTTCGTATTGATCCAGCATTTGGCCCGTTCGCGGCAGCTGAAGACAAGAGCGAAGAAGCACAATTTGATCTGTCGCGGCTGGTGCGAGAATCAGGCGAAGATGTGTGGTTGGTCGAGCGCGAAGAATGGCCCGCTCCAAGGGGTACCAAAACCGTGCGAACAGCACCCCTGGTGCAAATGGTCGCGAGGGGTGCCTCCGATCTTCCAAAGGAGGATTTTGGCATTGTTGCGTTGGGGAGCGCTGACGTGCCAGCCATGACGGAATTGGCCCTTGCCACAGAGCCGGGACCTTGGGCAAAATCCACGCACCAGTATGGACCATTTTTCGGAATCCGAGATGGTCAGGAACTGGCGGCTATGGCCGGTCAACGGATGCGCCCAGCTGTTGGTTTGGCGGAAGTCAGCGGAGTTTGTACATGGCCTCAATATAGAGGTCAGGGCATGGCTCGAAAATTGATCGCGCATGTTATGCAGATACAACGTGACCAAGGTGATGTCCCGTTTCTCCATTCCTACGCTGGCAATGCTACCGCGATAGGGCTGTACGAATCTCTTGGATTTTCTTGCGAGCGCGAATTGGTCGTCACAGTACTTTCATCGGATTAGACGCATAGAATGACTGATCATGTAAATTTGTCAGAAGCAGATGCAGCCAATGAGTTGATGCGGCTTGCGCGGCAGATCGCGCGACATGACAGGTTGTATCATGCGCAGGACAATCCCGAGATTACCGACGAGGAATATGACGCGCTGGTTCGTCGCAATCGCGAGTTGGAAGAGGCCTTTCCGCATCTGATCCGGCCCGACAGCCCGTCGCAAAAAGTCGGGCACGAGGTGGCTGCCTCTCCGCTGTCCAAGGTCAGTCACGAGGTTCGCATGATGAGCCTCGACAATGCGTTTAACCGGACGGAAGTGGAAGAATGGACGCAGCGCATTCGCCGGTTCCTCAGCCTCAGCGCAGATGATCCGGTGGCGATCACGGCAGAAGACAAGATCGATGGACTGTCCTGCTCGCTGCGCTATGAAAAGGGCGCCTTGGTGCGTGCGGCAACGCGCGGTGATGGGCAGGTGGGCGAGGATGTGACGCCCAATGTCCGCCACATTGGCGATATTCCCCAACAGCTGCCATCGGGCGTGCCGGACGTGTTTGAAGTGCGCGGCGAAGTGTATATGTCAAAGGCTGATTTTGCTGCGCTTAATGCTGCACAAGAGGCGGCAGATGGCAAATTGTTTGCCAATCCGCGCAATGCTGCTGCCGGCTCGCTGCGCCAGAAAGACGCGCAGGTAACAGCCAATCGGCCGCTTAAATTCTGGGCCTATGGCTGGGGCGCTGCTTCGGATGTTCCGTGCGAAAGCCAGCATGACATGATGCGGATGATCGAAAGCTGGGGCTTTCCGCTTTCCCCGTTCCTGACTGTCACCCAAGATGTCGATGCGATGATCGTCCACTATGAGGAGATCGGACGGCAACGGCCTGATCTTGGTTATGATATCGATGGCGTCGTCTACAAGGTGGATCGGCTCGATTATCAGCAGCGGCTTGGCTTTGTGGCCAAGGCTCCGCGGTGGGCGCTGGCGCATAAATTCCCGGCCGAAAAGGCTCAGACGACGCTGGAAGCAATCGACATTCAAGTGGGTCGCACGGGTAAACTGACACCGGTTGGACGCTTGGCGCCAGTGCTGGTTGGCGGGGTCACTGTGACCAATGTCACGCTGCACAATCGCGATGAAATTGCCCGTTTGGGAGTCAGGCCTGGTGATAGGGTGGTGGTGCAGCGCGCTGGCGATGTGATCCCCCAGGTGGTGGAGAATCTGACCCGTGAAGATCCGCGCGATCCTTTTGTCTTTCCTGACAAATGCCCTGAATGCGGCAGCGAGGCGATTGCCGAAGAAGGCGAAGTGGATGTGCGCTGCACCGGCGGGCTGATCTGTCCCGCGCAACGCACGCAGAGATTGGAGCATTTCGTCAGTCGCAAAGCGCTTGATATTGATGGTTTTGGAACCAAGACCATTCAGCAATTCTTTGGCTTGGGTTGGCTGGAAAGTCCCGCGGACATCTTCCGCCTTAACCAGCGGCGCGAGGATATTCTCGCGCTGGATGGGTGGCAGGACAAGTCTGTGGATAGCCTGTTGGCAGCTGTGGAGAACAAGCGGCAGCCTGATGCGGCGAAATTGTTGTTTGGCTTGGGCATTCGCCATGTTGGCGAAGTGACCGCGCGCGATCTGATGAAGGGGCTGGGCGAGTTGGCCCAATTGCGCGTCAAAGCGGAAGAATTTGCTGACTATCGGCGTGAAAATCCGCGCGGTGAGGACGAGAAGGAAAGCCCGTTTAACACCCGCATGGTCGATGCTGTGCGGCAAATTTTCGACGTGCGGACAGATGGCATCGGAACGGCGGTAGGTTATTCGCTGGCCGACTTTTTCCACGAGCCGCACAATGTCGCTGTGTGGGAGGATTTGCTGTCCGAGGTTTCGCCGCCCTTCTACGCCGTTGAAACGCTCGACAGCCCAGTTGCTGGCAAAACCGTGGTGTTCACCGGTAAGCTGGAAACCATGAGCCGGGACGAGGCCAAGGCGCAGGCCGAACGATTGGGCGCAAAGGCTGCTGGCTCTGTCAGCGCCAAGACCGATCTGCTGGTTGCGGGGCCGGGTGCAGGCAGCAAGCTGAAGAAGGCGGAAGAACTCGGCATCGAAACAATTGATGAGGCGGGTTGGGCAAAAATTGTGGCGGATGCCGGGTGACGGAGATGCTGCGCGAAACACATCCTCAGGCGGCGCGAATTGCGCAATTGCTGCGCGATCGGGGCGAGAAATTGGCTGTGGCCGATGGTGCTACCGGAGGCTTGATCGCCGCATCATTGCTGACCGTGCCGGGCGCTCTCGACTTCTTTGTTGGGGGCGGGGTGGTTTATTCCTTCCGCGCCCGCGACGTATTGTTCGCGCGACCACGCGAAGCCTACAAAGGTATGCGCGGCGCGAGCGAGGAATATGCTTTGCTGCAAGCGCGCTCAATCCGCGACAATTTTCATACCGACTGGGGCATTGCGGAAAGCGGATCGGTGGGGGGTTCCAGTCACCCGAGCGGCGCACCTGCCGGGCAAAGTGTGGCGGCGATTGTGGGTCCGGACGGGTTTGAGCATTGCCAGATGACGCAGACCGGCAGCGATGATCGGATCGCCAATATGGAAAGTTTTGCCAAGGCCGCTCTTGCTGCATTGGAGGCGGCGCTGACATCAGCACCCTAACGCTGGTTCAGCGGCGCTTACGCAGCCACAGGATCGACCAATCTCCATTTACCAGACGCGACGCGAGGCGAAAGCCCTGCGCGCGGTAAGCTTTGCGGACGTTGGCCTCTTGCGTCTCCAGCAATCCGGCGAGCAAGACGTGTCCGCCTGCTTTCGTGGCGGCGGCAAAATCCGGCGCAAGTTCAATCAGCGGCCCGGCCAGAATATTGGCGATCAGCACATCATAAGGCCCGCGCGCCTCGATCACCGGATGGTCTGTTCCCGGCGCGATCACCATTGTCACCGCGCCGCGCTGAGCTCCGATAGGCACGTCGTTCAATGCCGCATTGTCAGCGATCACGCTGGCGCACACCTCGTCTATGTCCGAGGCGGTAAATTCTGCCCTTGGCCATAGCGCCTGCGCACCAAAGGCAAGCAAGCCCGTGCCGGTTCCGATATCAGCGATTTTGCGGGCAACCACGCCGCTGCGCTTCATCGCATCGAGCATTGCCAAACAGCCCGCGGTCGTTTCGTGCTGGCCCGTGCCAAAGGCCTGGCTGGCCGGAATCGCTAGGTTGATCGTGCCTTCTGCCCGGTCGGGTTCATGCTCGGGAGTATGGACATAAAAGCGCCCGGCGCGGATCGGATCAACCCCTTGTTGGCTGAGCGTGAGCCAATCCTCATCGGGCAGCTTCTCGACCGTCAGCTTGGGCGCCTTGCCCGCAAACAGCGATGCAATCGCGCCGGTTTGCGTCTTGTCGGGCTTGGCCGGATACCATGCCTCCAAAACCCACTCCTGCGGGCGATCCTCGGCCACTTCGCGGCCCGAGATCACCAGATCATAGTCCCATTCCTCGCGCTCGTCATGCTCTAGCAAGGCAGCCTGTACGATAGGCTTGGATGCAAAGGTGGTTAGCTTCCAACTGCTCATTGATCGGTCGCATTCTCTTCGGCCAGGCGCTTGTCGAGGCGCTGCTCGATGGAATCGGCATATTCGACGCAGCTAAGGCCGCCCTTCAATCCGCCAGCCTTCATCCGCTTGATCATCTGGCTGGACGAGGGATGCGGCGTGATCAGCATATCGCATTTTGCCTCGCGCAATCGCTGCAAACCGGCGCGATATTCGGCGACATAGGCGGGGTGGTCGGAAAAGCGGTAATCATCGCTGCTGACGGGCGAGAGGCTGTCCGCATAGACGATCCAGTCGCACGCATCGCCTTCGCCATCGCAATCTTGCCATTGCCAACTCAGTGCTCCTGGTGTGTGGCCCGGCGTGACGATGGGCGTCACCTTGCGTAATCCAACATTGGCGATGGCATCCGGGATCAACGTTACTATCGGGCCTTGTGGAGGAGTGAAGGGCGTATGTCCGGAATTCTGCTGCGGATCACCGGCGCTTGGTAGGCCTGTGGCAAGCGTCTCTTTCGCAGCATCAGAACTCACGATCACCGCTCCGGTCTGCTCTTTCACCAACGCAATCCCGCCGACATGGTCGAAATGTTCGTGGCTCATCGCGATTGTCTTGATCTGCTCAGGCTCAATACCCAGCGTGCGGATGTTCGCCAGGACAATCTCTGCGCCCTTTTGCGTGCCGGTATCGATCAGCAGATATGATCCATTATTGTCGATCAAGATCGCCGCGATGCCGCATGTCCCGACGTAATAGGTGTGCGCGTGCAGCTTGAACGGCGGGGCGGGCTTGTCCCACTCATCCCACGGCTCGCACGTGTCGAGAAAGGCTTGTTGGTCGGCGGTAATGGCCGACACATCATCCGTTTCACTCGCGCCGTGGGCAACGCTGCATCCGGCCAGGGCCAGCAATGAAATGGCTGCCAGAATTTTATCGAACATAGCTTGCTCCATTGGCGTCGATCACGGCGCCCGTCATGCTGGCAGGTGCATCCAGCGCGCAAAATTTGATGATCCTTGCGATTTCTTCCGGGGTTGCGACCCGGCCCAGCGGAATGTCTGCCAGCAGTTCTGCCCCGCCTCGGCTCTCCAGATAATCGCCCGCCATCGCTGTGTCGGTGAAGCCGGGAGCAATCGCAAAGCTGAGGATGTTCTGCGCTGCATAAGCGCGCGCGATAGTCTTATGCATGGCCAGCATGCCGCCCTTTGCCGCCGCATAATGCCAATGATGGGGCGAATCGCCGCGATGGGCCGCGCGACTGGCAACATGAACAATTCGGCCCGGCCTATCGTTGGCCAGCCAATGCTTGACCGCAAACCGGCTCAATTGAGCAGCAGCCGAAAGATTGATCCGCAGGGTTTCTTCCCACGCATCCAGCCATTCGATATCCGATGTGTCGATCGGATTGGGATCAAACAGCCCGGCATTGTTAATCAGGACATCAATCGTCCCGCCGGATCTATCCAGCGCCTCCTCCCACAGCATTTGCGGGGAGGTTGGCTCGGCAAAATCGGCGGCGATTGTCTGATCGTCGGCTGCGCTGGTCGCTTGCCCCATCACAATTGCGCCATGCTCGGTCAGGATTTCGCGTGCCGCGGCACCGATCCCGCGGCTTGATCCGGTTAGTAAAATGCGTGTCATGCATCGTCTATCCGCAACTTTGCAATCAGAGTCGAGCCAACATAGCGTTTCAGCGGGTTGTCACACGCCGTCAGAGCGTTAAGGGAGAAGCATCAAACCGATCAACCGGATAAGAACCATGGGCAACCGACCACTTTCACCGCATCTGCAAATCTGGAAATGGGGGCCGCATATGCTGGTTTCCATCCTCCACCGTGTGACAGGAGACGGCATGGCGCTGGTCGGCCTGTTTGTGCTGGTGTGGTGGCTGGGCGCATTGGCGACCGGACCTGAATATTACACGACCTTTACCGATCTGATGACGACGCCGATTGGCTATGTCGTGCTGGTCGGTCTGAGCTGGGCATTCTTCACACATTTGATGAGCGGACTGCGCCACTTTGTGCTGGATATCGGCGCGGGTTACGAATTGGGGATCAACCGGATCTGGTCGATCCTGTCTCCGATCATGGGCATTCTACTGACAGCGGGCTTTTGGGCCCTCATTCTGACGAAATAGGGCACGCAATTCATGGGTAACGGAACTTCCATCGGGAAAGTGCGCGGGCTGGGCTCAGCGCATCATGGTGCACATCACTGGCTGGTGCAGCGCGTCACAGCGGTTGGCAATCTGGTGCTGACCTTGTGGTTGGCAACCAGCTTTGTGTTGCTTCCCGATATGAGCCACGCGACGATCAGCGGCTGGTTGGCTCAGCCTTTGCCGGCAACCGCGATGATCCTGCTGGTGGTCACCACATTCTGGCATGCGCGGCTTGGCCTGCAGGTTCTGATTGAGGATTACATCCAGGAAACCGGAATGAAATTCGGTCTTCTCACATTGCTAAATCTGGCAGTTATTGGTGGCGGAGCATTCGCCGTATTCAGCGTGGCCCGTCTGGCCCTGGGAGGCGCATGATGGTGGATACCTCAGCCTATAAAATCATCGACCATACGTATGACGTAGTGGTCGTGGGCGCAGGCGGATCAGGCTTGCGCGCAACCATGGGTGCAGCCGAAGCCGGTTTGCGCACCGCCAACATCTCTAAAGTGTTTCCAACCCGCTCTCACACGGTCGCCGCACAAGGCGGCATTGCGGCATCGCTGGGCAACAACACGCCCGACCACTGGTCTTGGCACATGTATGACACCGTAAAAGGTGCCGACTGGTTGGGAGACCAAGACGCGATTGAATATCTCGCTCGTGAAGCGCCCGCAGCCGTTTACGAGCTGGAGCATGCTGGTGTGCCGTTCAGCCGTAACGAAGATGGCACGATCTATCAGCGCCCGTTTGGCGGCCACATGCAGAACATGGGCGATGGTCCTCCGGTGCAGCGTACCTGCGCTGCGGCTGACCGAACTGGCCACGCCATGCTGCACGCGCTGTATCAGCAGAGCCTGAAATATGATGCGGACTTCTTTATCGAGTATTTCGCGCTTGATCTGATCATGAGCGGCGAGGGTGCGGACAAGAAATGCGTTGGTGTGATTGCGCAATGTCTGGATGACGGCACGATCCACCGCTTCCGCGCACAGGCCGTGGTCTTGGCTACGGGCGGTTATGGCCGGTGCTATTTCACCGCGACCTCTGCCCACACGTGCACAGGCGATGGCGGCGGCATGGTGCTGCGCGCAGGATTGCCACTGCAAGATATGGAATTTGTTCAGTTCCACCCAACCGGCATTTACGGTGCGGGCGTGCTGATCACAGAAGGCGCCCGGGGTGAGGGCGGCTATCTGACCAATTCCGAAGGCGAACGGTTTATGGAGCGTTATGCTCCATCGGCCAAGGATCTGGCCTCTCGCGATGTTGTGTCACGCTCTATGGCGCTGGAAATGCGCGAAGGGCGTGGGCAAGGCGAAGATGGTGATCATATTCACCTGCATCTCGACCATATCGATCCCAAGGTTCTGGCAGAGCGGCTTCCGGGCATCACCGAAAGCGGCAAGATTTTTGCCGGCGTCGATCTGACCCGCCAACCACTGCCGGTGACCCCGACGGTTCACTACAATATGGGCGGCATTCCGTGTAACTATCACGGCGAAGTTGTGACGCTGGGCCCTGATGGCAACCCCGATCACGTGGTGCCCGGCCTGTTTGCCGTGGGCGAGGCTGCCTGTGTGTCCGTGCATGGTGCAAACCGTTTGGGCTCAAACTCGTTGATCGATCTGGTGGTGTTTGGCCGTGCGACTGGCCACCGTTTGCGCGATATTCTCAAGCCTGGTGCGAACCAGAATGAATTGCCCGCCGACAGCGCGGACCTCTCGCTCAGCAGGCTGGACCATTTCCGCCATGCAGACGGTGGTTCAACCACAGCTGAAATTCGTTCGGAAATGCAGAAGGGCATGCAAAAACACGCCGCCGTATTCCGCGACAGCAAGCTTTTGTCTGAAGGCGTGGATGCGCTGCAAAAGGTCAACAAGCGGATGGAAGACATCAAAGTGTCTGACCGTTCATTGATCTGGAACAGCGACTTGATCGAGACGCTGGAGCTCGACAATCTGATGGCGCAAGCCAATGTGACCATTGCTTCGGCTGAAAACCGCAAGGAAAGCCGCGGCGCGCATGCGCATGAAGATTTCCCGGATCGTGATGACAAGGAATGGATGAAACACACCATTGCCTGGTTTGACGGTTGGGGCGGCGGTGCTCAGGGCTCGGGAACGGGCAAAGTCTCCATCGATTACCGCCCAGTTCACGAATACACGCTGACCGAAGATGCGGAGTATATCGAGCCCAAAAAGCGGGTTTACTAAGGCATGAAATTGGCTGCTGCGGGGCGAACACTCTTGACGGGTGGGTCGCCTGCGCGGCAGCATGCCTTGCAATGAAGCGGGGCGTATCTTTCAAAATTGGTTTGGCCGGGATCGCCTTGGCCGCTGCATTTTCTGGCGCGGGTTCCTTATTGGCCCAAGCCCAGCCTGCTCCACCCGAATCTGTTCAACCACCGCGCCACACCAGCGATTGGCCCGGCCTGGGAACGGGTAAAAACCGTACCGAGCAGGCACGCAGCGTGTCGATGGGGCCAGAATTGCAGCGCGGTGCAACCCCGCGTGAATTGTTGCGGGAACGCAAGAGGCTGGACCGCGCCTTGGCCAAGCTGGCACCGCAACAACCCGGTACAGTTGATGCTTATGTCGTCTCGATTGCCTTGGATAGCGATCCCGTGTTCGCCCGCGAAGCGCGTGAGGCTGGCAAGGTGCTGGGGCGGCGTTATAACGCACAAAACCGCACCATCGTGCTGGCTGGACCTGATGGCCGCAGCGCCGGATTACCCAAGGGGTCGATCACGTCCCTGATGGTGACCTTGGCCCATATTGCCGAGAAAATGGACCGCCAGGAAGACGTGCTGGTGCTGTATTCGACCAGCCATGGCGTGCAGCAGGGGCTCACCTATCACTTTGGCGACACAGGCTTCGGAATATTGTCTCCGCAACGGTTTCGGGCGAGTCTGCAAGATCTGGCCATCCAGCGCCGCGTGCTGATTTTGAGCGCATGTTACTCGGGCATCTTCATCCCCTACCTGTCTTCTCCGGACACAGCGATTCTGACCGCTTCTCGTGCCGACCGAACCAGCTTTGGCTGCCGAGCGGATAATGATTGGACTTACTTTGGTGACGCTATGATCAATGGTGCGCTGCGCAAACCTCAAGGGTTGGCGGAAGCCTCGGCTGAGGCACGCGGGGATATTGCCGAGTGGGAAAAGCGCGGCGGTCTGCTTAGTTCGCTGCCGCAGACATCGATCGGCACCAATGCTGAACGGTGGCTTGCTCAGTTGGAAGCGAGAATTCCGCGTAAGACCACCAAGCGGGTGGGACGGCCTGCGGTTAGCGAGTGAGGGCCCTTGTTAGTCCTCGGTCGGTTCGACCCGGCGCGCATCGATAATTTTGACCGGATCGGCCAGCATTTGACCTTTCAGCCAGCCTTCGCCTTCATCGGGATCAATCGGTGCCGCGTGAATGGCGTGAATCACATCCATGCCGCTGGTGACATAGCCGAACACAGCAAACCCGGGTTGTAAATTGGGGTCTTGTGACTTGGGCTGAGCGTCCAGACCGATCTGATCCTTGATCATGATCGAAAAATCGCCCGTTGCAGTACCCGGATCAAACCGTGCCATAGAGACTGCGCCATTGGTGTGGCTTAGCCCGGTTTGCGTGGTGGTCTCATGGGCAATCGGGTCGAGTATGCGGTCAGGATGGTTTTGTGTGCCGCCCTGCAGCAGGCCATTGGGCGGCTCGCCCCATTTGATATGCATTGCGCGATAGAAAACGGTGCCGTCCAACCGATCCTCATCAACATAGCGCAGAAAATTCGCCGCCGTGATAGGCGCTCGCTGCGTCTCCAGCGCGATGGTGATGTCGCCCATCTCGGTTTCGAGCACGACATCAACCGTTTTAAACCGAGGTGCCTCGGCTTGTGCAACCAGCTGGTCCGGATATTCCATGGCTTGGACAGGCGTATCGGACGAAGTGTTATCAATTCTTGTGTCTGCGATGATAATTTGGTCCTGCGCGGTGAGGGGGCTGGCCAGCATCGCAATTGCGGCAATCAGTGAAAACGATCTCATAGTAACAAAGTATCGCCCTTTTCTTGGAGAGCAAGGTTCGGCTGGCAATCCGTTCATCTGAGTTTAATGTTTACAATCGTAGTCGTTGTGACTACAGACGTAATCAAGAAGTGGGAGGCACTCTTGGCGAAAGACGCTGAAGGCAAAATTACCGGCAAGGTCGAGCGGATCAGCGAGGCTGAGCATGCGGTGATGGAAGTGCTGTGGGAACGCAGCCCGCTAACCGCCGCCGAAGTGTGCGAGCAAGTGTGCGATCAGCGTGGCTGGAGCCTGGCAACGGTCAAGACTTTGCTGTCCCGCCTCACGGCCAAAAACGCCATCGCAACCCGGCCGGATGGACGCCGGTTCCTGTATCACCCTGCAATCGCTCGCGACGAATATGTCGGTGGCGAATCGCGCCGTTTAGTCGATCGACTGTTTGGAGGACGTGCCGCCTCATTGGTGGCTCATCTCGCTGAGCAAGAGGCCCTGAGCGAAGCGGATATGACCGAGATCGAAGCCTTGCTGAAGGAGATGCGCAAATGAGTGCTCTTTCTGTTGAATGGCTGGCGGATACGCTGCTGTGGACCGCAGCGTTGATCGCGCTGGTGCTGGTGCTGCGCCGCCCGGTTGCGCGGCACTTTGGCCCTCATATGGCTTATGCCTTGTGGACCCTGCCGCTGCTAAGGTTGCTGCTACCCCCCATTGAATTGCCTGCTTGGTTGGCACCGGCAACGCCGGAACCAGCGTCACAAGTCGCTGCATCTCAGCCAGCAATTGACCAGTTCAGCATCATCTTAGAGCCCACGACGGTCGCCCTGGCTCAGCCCGCCGCCGCCCAATCCCCATGGCCTGTTTTAGAAATAGTCCTCTGCGTGTGGTTGGTGGGTGCCTGCTCGTTCCTTTTCCTGCGTTTCCGTGGCTATTTCGACATGCGTCGCAAGCTGCTGGTGGAGGCCCGGGAAGTGGGGCGGGCAGGCAATATTCGCCTGATCGAGACGCCGGAAACCAGCGCACCTTTGGCGTTTGGCGTGCTCGACAAGGTAGTGGCGCTGCCGGAAGGCTTCATGGCGTTGTCCGATCGCGAAACGCGCGACATGGCGGTGGAGCATGAATTGTCGCACCATCGCGGTAATGATCTTTTGATCAATATTCTGGTCCAGCCGTTGTTCGCCTTGCACTGGTTCAACCCGCTCAGCCGGTTGGGCTGGCTCGCTTTGCGCCGCGATCAGGAAGCGGCCTGCGATGCCCGTGTTTTGGCTCGGAAAGAACCCGAAGAACGGGCCATTTATGCCAATGTTATCGCCAGTTTTGCCGCGGGTCCAAATGTTGCCCTAGCAGCGCCGATGGCCTGCCCGGTTTTGGGCGACAAATCGATTATTCACCGTTTGAGGAGCTTACAAATGTCAGATATTTCATCACGCCGGCGTATGGCCGGGCGCGGGCTGCTGGTTGCAGCTGCGCTTGCCATCCCGACCACCGCGTCGATCACTTACGCTGAGGAAATTGCGGCGATTGTGCCAAGCGCGCCACCAGCTCCGGCTGCGCCATTGGCTCCCACCGCTCCCGCCGCACCGGCTGCTCCATCAGCGCCACTGGCACCTGATGCACCAATTCCGCCCATGCCGCTTGGTCTGCAAGCCAGTGGAGAGGTCGATGTTGAAGCTGATGTTGAAACCAAGGTTGAAAAGTCGGTTGAGAAGAAGGTGTTCGTCATCCGAAGCGATGATGACGAGAAAGGCGATACCAAGAAGAACAAGATGGTCGTTCGCGAAATTCATGCGCATCAGAATGGCAAGATGTTGAGCGAAGAAGAGATCGAAGAGATCATGGTGGAAGTTCGAGAAGGTTTGGCTGAGGCGGATATCGCCGTAAAAGAAGCCAAGACCATTGGACTGAAGCTCGAGCGCGAATATGCCGATGGTCAGCACACGACCGTTGAGATGTCATGCGAAGGCGATGGCATGACCTCTGAAAAGATCAGCGATGATGGCAAGAAGACGGTTCTGATCTGCCAAAGCAAGATCATGGCTCATGCTTTGACCGGCCTGAAAGAGGCCCGTGAGCAGATTGCCAAAAGCGAAGAGTTTCCTGAGAATTTGCGCGAGCAAGTGCTCGAGGAGATCGACCGGCAAATCAAGGACTGGGACAAGCGCGATAGCTAATTCATACAGGTCCATCTGATTAACAGGGCGGGGGTGCGTGGCACTCTCGCCCTTTTCATTGGGACAAACACGGGGGTTCACACAGCATTCAGTTCATCGCTCACAATGCACGACTCATCGCTATCACACGGAGGATGAGAATATGCGTGAACGAAGTCCCGGAATTCGAATGCTGTTTGTTGGGTTGATCGGCGCGTTGCTGATTATTCCCCTGCTGATGGTCTATGGTTTGGTCAGCGACCGCCAGCATCAAGCGCGGGTTGCGCAAGACTCAATCTCTGCCGGATGGGCTGGCCCCCAGGTCATCGCAGGGCCGGTGATCGTCATTCCCTTTATGGAAGAGACGCTCTCAACCGAGGAAGTAGACGGCAAGACTGTGACCCGAACGGTCAACACACGGTCAGAATTGTTCGTTTCTCCCGAGCTTCAAAAAGCGCAGGCGCAAATCGATCCTGACGTCAAAACACGGGCGATCTATCAAAGCGTAATTTACACAGCGACCCTATCAGGGGTGGCCGAATTTGTGCTGCCCGATGATTTGTCAGCGATGGGATTCAATGCCGATCAATTGCTGCTGGACGAGGTCGAAATCCGCCTGGGCATGTCCGACCCGCGCGGGCTGCAAACCGATGCTGTGCTGCGCATCGCAGGCGAAGATGTCGCGCTGAAGCCGGGCAAGGGACCCTCGGCCAGTGGCGGTGCCGGGATGCATGGATATTTCGATTGGTCACAAGGTCAACCGATTGCGCTCGATTGGAGCTATAGCCTACGCGGCAGCCGTTCCTTCAGCTTTGTGCCGCGCGGGAAATCCAGCGAATGGAGCGTGCGTTCCGATTGGCAACACCCCAGCTTTAGCGGAAGCTTTTTGCCCGATGAGGATGCGGTGGAACACGACGAAAATGGTTTTGCCGCCAGCTGGTCCATTTCCAATCTGGCGCTGGGCCAGTCCATGGTCACTCGTAATGATCATGGTGCGCCGATGATCGATGGCGGAGGTGTAAGCCAGGCCGCCTATACGTCGGTTATCGAAGCGGCAACGGGCCGCAATCAGAGCATGGCTGCAACCATTCGCTTGATCGAGCCAGTGGATCTGTACAGCCAGGTTGATCGGGCCGTGAAATATGGCTTCTTGTTCATCGGCTTTACGTTTCTTGCCTTCTTCATGTTCGACGTAGTGGGCGGGGTGAAGGTCGCCTCGCCGGAATATCTGATGACCGGTGCCGGATTGGTGCTGTTCTTTGTGCTGTTGCTGGCCTTTGCCGAGGTGGTTGGATTCACCATCGCCTATGCCATAGCCAGTGCGGCCATTATCGGCTTGCTGACAAGCTACAGCGCCGCGGTGCTGAACAGTTGGAAGCGGGCCAAAATGATCGCAGCATTGCTGGTGGGACTGTATGCCCTGCTGTATGTCTTGCTCAGCCTCGAGGCATTCTCGCTTTTGATTGGATCGATCTTGCTGTTCTTCGCTTTGGCCGGAGTGATGTATGCCACCCGCGGCATCGACTGGTCTCCCAAAGCAGAGCTGGAAAATGCAGACGAAGTGATTTCCTGATCACTAAGATCCGCACATGAATAGGCCCGGCTGCACATGATGTGTGGCCGGGCCTTTCATTGCCAGTAGATGATGAGGTTAGAGCCCTTCAGCCAAAGTCGAAATACACGTCACATTGCGTATCATCGGCGCTTTGCAGGCCGCGTTTCAGGGCCTCCATCCGTTGGGCGCTGGTGCCGTGGGTGAAGTTTTCGGGATTGACCCGTTGACCCGCGCTGCGTTGCAATGTGTCATCGCCAATTGCGCTGGCTGCGCGCAGGCCTTCTTCCATGTCGCCTGGCTCGATCAGATTGCGGTTCTTGCCTGCCCACACACCGGCATAGCAATCGGCCTGCAACTCCATCCTTACCTGCAGGGCATTGGCCCGAGAGCGGTCTTGCTGCTGCGCACTGCGCACTTGCGCGGCCAGCCCGGTCAAATTCTGGATGTGGTGACCATACTCATGCGCGATCACATAATAGCGCGCGAAATCGCCGCCAGCGCCCATTCGGCGTGCCATGGTGTCGTAGAAACTGGTGTCGATATAGATGCCCATGTCGGCCGGGCAGTAGAATGGACCGGCTGCCGATGTCGCGCTGCCGCACCCCTGTGTGGTGACCGAACCGCCGCGATACAGATCCAGGAATGGGTCCTGGAAGCGAATGCCCGCACGCGCAAATTCGGGCTGCCATGTCTGGTTGAGCGAGGTGAGCGCATTGCACGCTTCTTGCGCATAGGGTCCGCTGTTGCACACCTCTTGCTCGCTCAGCTGACTTTGACCTTGCGATTGTGATGCCGGCACGGATTGTTGCACATCTTCGATTACACCAATTGTTTGCAGCGGGTCTGCGCCAAAGGCGAAATAGGCAATCGCAGCGATAATGATCGTCCCGCAGCCGATGCCGCCGCCTCTGCCGCCCGGAATGCGGCTGCCACCACCGCTCGACCGGACCCGAATCTTCGATGTATCGAATGGATTGAGACGCATACTATTTCCCTTCAAAGTATAGCCGAACTCCGCACCTATTCGACGTTTGTGCTGGACACCTGCAATTACTGAGGCAAAAGCAACCTGGCTCCGAAGTCAACTGTAGAGGTAGTGAATGTTCCTTCAAGGTAAGCGCGCATTAGTAACCGGTTCAACCTCCGGCATTGGTCTGGCGGTGGCCCGCGCATTGCATGCAGAAGGGGCGCAGGTCATTCTGAACGGCTTTGGTGATAGCCAAGAAATTGCCGCGCTGTGCGAGGAATTGTCGGCCAGCCATAGCGCAGCCAATTTGCTGGATGTTGCGGCCATTGAAGCCATGATGGACGAGATCGGCGACATAGACATTCTGGTGAACAATGCCGGAATGCAGCATGTTTCGCCGGTAGACAGTTTCCCGACAGACAAGTGGGACGCGATCATCGGGCTCAATCTGACCGCACCGTTCCACACCTGCCGCTTGGCTGTGCCAGCGATGAAGGCAAAGGGGTGGGGGCGGATCATCAACACGGCCTCGGCCCACTCCAAAGTCGCCTCACCGTTCAAGAGCGCCTATAATGCGTCCAAACATGGCTTGGATGGCTTCACCAAGACGCTCGCTCTGGAAGTGGCGCAAAACGGCATTACGGCTAATTGCATCAGCCCCGGCTATGCCTGGACACCGCTGATCGAAGGGCAAATCCCCGACACTATGGCAGCGCGCGGCCTAACCCGCGACGAGGTTATCAACGACGTCTTGTTGGCAACAACGCCTAGCAAGAAGTTTGTCCAGCCCAGCGAAATTGGCGCGCTGGCGGTGTTCCTGTGCCGCGAGGAAATGGCCAATGTCACCGGTGCAAATTGGAGCATCGACGGAGGTTGGACGACCCATTGATGGCTGCCTTGGCTAACTCACATTTGGCTAAGATGATGGCGCGATGGGCAGTCGTTTCAGCCACCGCGCTGGCTGTCGTTTCCTGTTCGAACATGCCTCAGGGGCGCATTCCCCCGGACGAGCGTGCGGGGATTGAGGCTCGGCTACTAAGCGACATCAACATTCTGGCGAGCGAAGAATTTGCCGGTCGCCGCCCGGGCACAGTGGGTGAGGCCAAAACGCTCGCATTTATCCAACAATCACTGACGCAGGCCGGGTTCGTCTCGGGCACCAATGACCCTGCCAATCCGTGGCGCGCGCCGGTATTGCTGGTCAACACGGCTGCAACTGACAGCCGGATCTCGATCACTTCGGGCAAGCGGACGGTTGTTTTGCCGTCGGACAATGCCTTTGCCCATACCTTGGCATCGCTCGGCTTGGTTGAAGGTGGCGAGATGACATTTGTGGGCCGTTTGGCCGAGGATGTTCTTGACGAGCAGGTATTGGGCCGCGTCGTGGTTATGTTGGGTGAACCGGGCAAGAGCCCGCCGCGCCGCGAAGCTCTGTTCAAAAAGGGCGCCGCCGCGATCATCACTGTGGTAGAGGACGCTGCCAGCGTTGAGCAGGTGCGCGCATTTCGTTCGCAAGACAGCTTTATCCTGGCCAGCGACGCGACCGATCATTTGAGCGTGTTTGTGACGAATGAGGCCATGAAAGCAGGCCTTGGCGCAGAGCAGTGGGACGAATTGGTCGCCAGCGCTGATGAGGAAGGTTTTGCTCCGATAAAGCTGGATGCAACGGCCAGCGTGGAGGCCCGCACCAAACGCCGCGAAGTCACCTCGCACAATGTAATCGGACGGCTTGCCGGCACCAATCCGCAGGCAGGCGCAGTATTCCTGATGGCGCATTGGGACCATTTTGGTGAGTGCGGCGAGGAAGGCGCAGCCGACCGTCTGTGCAATGGCGCGGTTGATAACGCCAGCGGCGTTGCCGTGATGCTGGAATTGGCGGATCGGTTGGCCGCTTCAGGTCCGCATGACCGCGACATCTATATCCTGGGAACCACGGCAGAGGAGTGGGGTCTGCTTGGAGCGAAGGCTTTTGTCCAAACCCCTGCTGTTCCACTGGATCAGATTGCGGCTGTTTTGAACTATGACACGGTCGCTGTCGCACCGCAGGGCAGCGATTTTGTTTTTGTTGGCGAAGGGGAAACGCCGCTGGACGGCATTGTCCTCGACACGTTGGCCGATCAGGACCGCACTTTGGGCAATCAAATCATGGCCCAGCAATTCATCCGCAGGCAGGATTCCTGGGCCTTTCTGGAGGCTGACGTTCCCGCGATAGTCATCTCCACCAATCTCGGCTCGCAGGAATCGCTCGAGACGTTCCTCAACCAGCGATATCATCAGGCCTCTGACGAGGTTGAGGGGCTTGAGCTGGGCGGGGCGATTGACGATGTTGTCCTGAACGAACTTTTGCTGAAAAGACTGGCCAGCACGACGGAATATCCCACCGACGGGGAATAATAGTTTCCCGCCCCCTAGCACCTGTCACATAGTGTCGTTACATGGGCCGCCACGATTCTATCCGCGCTGCGCGTTTGAAAGGCATTTACTGTGGCACATTTGGACATCCCCCTCGGCCTGACGTTTGATGACGTATTGCTGCGTCCTGCGCAAAGCGACGTTTTGCCCAGCTCAGCCAATACGGCCACGCGTTTGACGCGCGATATCGATCTGAACATTCCGATTATCAGTGCCGCAATGGACACGGTGACAGAGGCCGACATGGCCATCGTCATGGCGCAATTGGGCGGCATTGGTGTGCTGCACCGCAATCTTGAGCTGGACGAGCAATGCGCCGCGGTTCGGGCAGTAAAGCGCTTTGAAAGCGGTATGGTGGTGAATCCCATCACCATTGGGCCAGACGCGACATTGGGCGATGCGCAGACATTGATGGATTTGCACAAGATCAGCGGCATTCCCGTTACCGACGCATCGGGCAAATTGTGCGGCATTGTGACCAATCGCGATGTGCGCTTTGCGGAAAATCCGCAGCAGCCGGTCAAAGAATTGATGACGACCGACAATCTGGCGACGGTTCCGCTTGGCACGGGCCAGGAAGAAGCGCGCCGGATGCTCCACCAACGCCGCATCGAAAAATTGCTGGTGGTGGATGATGATGGTCATTGCGTCGGCCTGATTACGGTCAAAGACATGGAAAAAGCGGTCAATTATCCGCAAGCGACCAAGGACCCGATCGGACGGTTGCGCGTGGCCGCAGCCAGCACGGTGGGGGACAAGGGATTTGAGCGGACCCAGGCTTTGATTGAAGCCGAGGTGGACGTGGTCATTATCGACACCGCCCATGGGCATAACAAAGATGTCGCACGCGCGGTTGAACGCGCCAAGAAGCTGTCCAATTCGGTCCAGATCGTGGCTGGCAATGTGGCGACCGCGGAAGCCACCCGATCGTTGATTGATGCGGGCGCTGATGCGGTAAAAGTGGGCATCGGGCCAGGCTCTATTTGCACCACGCGGGTGGTGGCAGGTGTAGGCGTGCCACAGCTCACCGCGATCATGGACAGTGCGGAAGAGGCCGCAAAATCGGGCGTTCCGATCATCGCGGATGGTGGTTTGCGGACCAGCGGCGATGCAGCCAAGGCTTTGGCAGCCGGTGCCTCCACTGTCATGGTTGGCTCTATGCTGGCCGGCACGGCAGAGGCCCCGGGCGAGACATTCCTGTATCAAGGACGCAGCTACAAAAGCTATCGCGGGATGGGTTCTGTAGGAGCGATGGCGCGCGGCAGCGCAGACCGCTATTTCCAGCAAGATGTGTCGGCGATGAAACTGGTTCCGGAAGGGATCGAAGGTCAGGTGCCATTCAAGGGCCCCGCATCCTCGGTCATTCACCAATTGGTGGGCGGAGTGAAAGCGGCGATGGGCTATACCGGCTCACCAACGATTGCCGATCTACAAGAACGCGCTCAATTTGTGCGGATCACCAATGCGGGACTTTCCGAAAGCCATGTGCATGATGTAGCAATCACGCGCGAAGCGCCGAATTACCCCACACGATGAGACCGGCCCCGCGCGTTCAAGCCGCAATCGAGCTGCTCGATGCCATCATTGAAGCCGCCAGCAACAAAGGTGCACCGGCAGACCGGTTGATCTCCGATTATTTTCGTCAACGGCGCTATGCTGGGTCCAAGGACCGGCGAGCTGTGCGCGAGTTGGTCTATGGCGCGATCCGGGTCTGCGGGCCTGTGCCCAAGAATGGGCGCGCCGCAATGCTCAAACTGGCCGAAAGCGATCCATCGCTGTTGGAGCTGTTCGATGGCACCGAACATGCACCGCCCGCTGTCTCTGACAAGGACGCAGCAGCAGAAGGAGGCATCGGACCCGACTGGTTGGTTGAACGCTTGGCAGCCTCGGGCCTTGATCAATCGCAGGCAAGCGCCCTGCTGGAACGAGCTCCGCTCGATCTGCGCGTGAACACGATTAAAGCGGATCGATCTACGCTAGATCTCCCGATTGAAGGGGAACATCTCGTCGCCCAACAGGCCATACGACTGCCTGCTGGCACCAGCGTAGAGCAATGGGAGCAATGGCGCGAAGGCCTGATCGAAGTGCAGGATCATGGCAGCCAATTGGTGTGCTCTGCTTTCGGTGCGACACCGGGCGAGACTATCATAGATTTATGCGCCGGGGCCGGGGGAAAATCTCTCGCTTTGGCCGCCGCCATGCAAAACAGCGGACATTTGCTGGCGAGCGATATCGACCGCGGGCGATTGTCCAAACTGGAGCCGCGCGCGCGCCGCGCTGGCGCAGGTATGATCCAGACGATGCTGCTCGATCCGGGCAAGGAATTGGACATGCTGGCCGATTGGCATGGCAAGGCCGATGGTGTGCTGGTCGACGCTCCCTGTTCGGGCACGGGCACGTGGCGGCGTAATCCAGAAAGCCGCTGGAGGCTGGATGCGGCAGAACTGAAACGACTGTCCGAAACCCAGGACAGACTGCTGGATATGGCCACGCATCTGGTCAAACCCGGTGGCCGGATCGGCTTTGTGACCTGTTCCTTGCTGGATGAAGAAGGTTCAGCCCGGATCGACGCATTCTTGGAACGCAATCCAGGATGGTCGGCTGAGGAGCCGTCGATGCCCGCTGGAACCACGCAGGGACATGGCAAGCGTCTCACTCCGTCCCACGACGGCACGGACGGATTTTTTGTCGCCATCCTGCGTGCGGCATGATAGCCACTCGGCTATGGCTGAGCCATCAACCGATAGATCAGCAGCCCTCAAGGAGTTGTTCATGCGTTTTGCGCCTGCCGCCGCGGCATTGTCATTGATTGTTGCCGTTACCGCGAGCGTCGGTAGCGCAGGAGACCGCGAGGCGTCTCCGCGTGCAGTAATGCTGATGGCACAAGCCGAGGCTGCATTAGCTGCCGGAGAGACGCAAAAGGCGATCGATTCATTCGAAGCCGCACTGGCGGTTGATCCCGGCCACACACCAATATTCTTGGGCTTGGCGAAGGTCGCCCGTCAGGAAGGGCTGCAGGGCAAGGCCATTCGCTATTACCGCGAAGCCATTGCCCGCGATCCCGATAATTTCGCGGCTATCTCGGGCGAGGGCGAGGCCTTGGTTGAGAAGGGCGCGCTGGAGAAAGCCAAGCGCAACTTGGCCAAATTGCAAAGCATGTGCGGTGCCTCCTGTCCCGAGACATTGGTGCTGCAAACCTCGATTGAGCAAGGTGGCCAAACACGAATGGCGGCCGATGCCATGAGCAGCAATCCGTCCTCGGCCAACAACTGAAAAGCGAGCCAATCATGATCACGCTGCATCACTTGGAATATTCGCAAAGTTTCAGAATTTTGTGGCTGCTTGAGGAGTTGGGCGCGGAGTATGAGCTGAAGCTCTACAACCGTGATCCGGAAACCAATCTGGCCCCGGCCGAGTACAAGGCGATTTCCCCGCTCGGCACGGCCCCGGTAATTACCGATGGTGATTTGGCACTGGCCGAGAGCAATGCGATTATCGACTATATTCTGGACCAACATCCCGAAAGTCCGCTCGACCCTGCGCCGGGCAGCAAGCATCGCGCGCGCCACCTGTTTTGGTATCACGCATCGCAGGGCTCCATGATGTCGATTGGCATGGTGGATATGATCATGCGCGTGCTGGAGCAACGCAGCCCATGGCCCATCAGCAAATTGCTGGGTGCTGTTTTCGGACAGGCGCGCAAATCCTTCACCGGCCCGCGCAACGCGGCCATGTTGGCCAAGATCGAGAAGGACTTGGGCGAAGCGCCTTGGTTCGGCGGCGATCAGGTGACCAGTGCTGACATCACCATGAGCTATCCCATGGAAGCCTTGCGCGATCGCGGTCAATTGGGCGCCGATCATCCCAATGCAATGGCCTGGTTTGACCGGGTCGACGCATTGCCGTCTTATCAATCGGCCCGCAAAATTGATGATCGTCCGACTGTTTCGTTTGCGATCTGATCAGGTTCAGATAAGCGCGCCAAATTCGTCGAGAACCGCTTTATAGACGTGCTTTTTGAACGGCACGATCAGGTCGACGATTGCGTCTGGGTCAACCCATTTCCACTCGCAAAATTCGGGTGGATGATGCGCTTCTAGATCGACATCGGCATCGCTCCCGGAAAAGCGCATAAGATACCAGATCTGTTCTTGACCGCAGTATTTCCCTTTCCACAATTTGCCCAGCAATCCTTCGGGCAAATCATAGCGAATGGGATCTTTGGTCACTCCGATCACGCTGACATGAACCTCTGTTACGCCGGTTTCCTCAGCCAATTCGCGAAAAGCGGCAATTTGCAAATCTTCCCCTTTGTCGACGCCGCCTTGCGGCATCTGCCAAAAGTCCCCGAGAGCACCTGACGCCTCGCGGTGATCAATCCGCTTGCCGGCGAAGATCTTGCCGTCCCGATTGACCAGCATGATGCCGACGCAGGGGCGATATTCTGTCGGCAGAGCCTTGGTCACGCACTTGTCTCCAGCATCAGTTTCATCGCCGCAATCATGCGCTCCAGATCTTGCTGGTAGCTCGGCACCGCTTGGCGCAGATTGGTGAAGGAATGGGTCGCGCCATGCATTTCCAGATGGATGTGATTGATGCCGGCATTGGACAGTGCTGCGCCATAATCGCGCCCTGAATCGCGGATCGGGTCGAGCCCGGCTGTGACCAATAATGTGGGTGGCGTGCTGCTATGGTCCCCCAATATTGGCATGGCTCGCGCGTCGTCATGATCGGGTTGATAGTGCGCTTCAAAGAATTCGACGGCGTCCTTAGTCAATACATAGCCGTCGGCAAAGTCGGTCAGACTGGCTGAACCGGCGGAATTGCTAGCCATAGGGAAAATGGGCACTTGCAACACAACGGGCGTTGCAGCTGGATTGGCTGAAAGCTGTTGCGAGACAACGATGCTGGCAGTGCCACCCGCGCTATCACCAATGGGAATGACGCCTGTGACCTCACGGCCAATTGCCTCGGGAGAAGCAGCGATCCAGCGCGTGGCCGCTTCGCAATCGTCAACCGCGGCCGGGAACGGGTGCTCGGGTGCGCAGCGGTAATCCACGGCAATCAGCGGCAAGTCCATTTCTGCGGCCAATTCGGTGCACAGATTGTGATGCGTCTCCAGATCGCCAATCACAAAGCCGCCGCCATGATAAAACACCATGACCGGACCCGCGCCGCGCGTTTCGCGGGCATCATACAATCGCAGCGGTATATCGCCGCCCGGTCCCGGACAGGTCAGATCCTTGATGACCGCCAATTCACGGGCAGGCCGATCTCCCATTGTGTGCAGAGCGAGATAACCCGCGCGCGCTTCCTCCAGCGTCTGATCAGCCAGCTTTGGTCCGTTGATCGCAGCGATAATGGCCAGAAAGGCTTTCACATCGTCGCGTACATAAGGGGTCGTTTCAGTCATGTTTGGCCGCCGCTCCGCTATTCTTTTGCATAGGTTCTATGGTGTAATTGGGGGATAATTGCGATTGTTCTGCTTTTCCACTCGACTTTTTGTCTCGCTAGGAGAAAAACTTCGTTGCGAGAGGAAGTGCCTATCCATAGGTGCATCTTTCAACAGGACAAGCGCCTTTTATTCGGCGCGCGAGAAGGAACTTACATGGCGACGCAAGCCGCAGACCTTGGATCTGCTAACGAACCATCCGCACAACCTGATGCTGTAGTTGTCCGCTTTGCTGGCGACAGTGGTGACGGGATGCAATTGACCGGTGGCCAGTTTACTTTGTCGACCGCCTTGGCCGGTAATGACCTGGCGACCTTCCCGGATTTTCCAGCCGAGATCCGCGCTCCGCAAGGAACGCTGTTTGGCGTGTCCGCCTTCCAGATCAACTTTGGCAGCCGCGAGATTTCGACCGCTGGCGATGCGCCCGATGTTCTGGTGGCGATGAATCCCGCTGCGCTGAAGGTAAACTTGCCATCCTTGAAGACTGGTGGATTGATCATCGCTGATACGGGCGAGTTCACGAAGCGGAACTTGGACAAGGCAAAATATGACGTCAGCCCGCTGGAAGATGACAGTCTGGCCAAATACAAGGTGCTGGCGTTCGATATCAGCGCCCTGACCATCGAAGCGGTCAAGGAATATGGCTTGGGCAATAAGGACGCGCTGCGGTCCAAGAATATGTGGACGCTGGGGCTCGCCTTGTGGATGTTTGATCGCCCGCGCGAGCCCATTCACCAATGGCTAAAGCAAAAGTTCAAAAGCAAGCCTGACATCGCCAATGCCAATATTGCGGCGCTGGATGCAGGCCATGCCTATGGCGAAACGGCAGAGATTTCTGGCCCGCTAAGCCAGATCAATGTTGCGCCAACCAAGACAGAGGCTGGACTTTACCGCACGATTACTGGGGCTGAATCGATCAGTCTGGGCCTGGTCGCGGGGGCTCAATTGGCCGACTTGCCGATGTTCTTTGGCGGTTATCCGATCACCCCGGCCTCAGCCATTCTGCACCATTTGGTGCGGTTGAAGGAATATGATGTCACCACCTTCCAGGCAGAGGATGAAATCGCTGCGATTTGTGCCGCGATTGGAGCCAGCTGGGCCGGTAGCCTTGGCATCACATCGTCGTCTGGACCTGGCATTGCCCTGAAGGGCGAGGCGATGGGGCTGGCTATCATGACCGAATTGCCATTGGTAATCGTCAATTCGCAACGCGGTGGCCCATCCACCGGTCTGCCGACCAAGACCGAACAAAGCGATCTGTATCAGGCGATTTACGGCCGCAATGGTGATGCGCCGATGCCGGTTATCTCTGCCAGCAGCCCGGCCGATGCGTTTGAGTGCGCGATCGAGGCAGTGCGCATCGCGGTGCAATATATGACCCCGGTCATGCTGTTGACCGATGGCTATATCGCCAATGCTGCTGAGCCTTGGAAAGTGCCCGATCCTGCGACCTTCGAACCGTTCCCCGTCACCTTCCTGGAAGAGAAGAACGATGGCGACACATTGCTGCCATACCGGCGCGATGAAAAGGGCGCTCGACCGTGGATCAAGCCGGGTACACCTGAATTGATGCACCGCATCGGCGGGATCGAAAAGCACGAAGAAACCGGCAATATCGATTATTCGCCAGAGAACCATCAGGCCATGACCGATGCCCGCAAGGCAAAGATTGATGGCGTTGCCAACAGCATTCCTGATCAAGGATGTTGCTTGGGCGAACCGGGTGCAAAGCTGGCGCTGGTGGGCTGGGGGTCAACCTTTGGCCCCATCCATCGGGCGGTCAGTCAAGCACGAGAGAGGGGTCTGGACGTTGCCCATGTCCACTTCCGCCACATTTGGCCGATGCCCAAGAACACCGGCGACTTGCTGAAGAGTTTTGACAAGGTGCTGGTGCCCGAAATGAACACGGGACAGTTCAAAACTGTGCTGCGCGACCAATTCCTGGTCGATGCACAGCCGCTCAATAAGACGGATGGTTTGCCATTCTATATTCACGAGCTGGAAGCCGCGATTGAGGAGGCGTTGTCATGAACGAGATGACCAAAATCGAAACGACGCTGAAGGATTGGGAAACCGATCAAGAAGTCCGCTGGTGCCCTGGCTGCGGGGATTATGCCATTCTTAAGGCGGTGCAGCGCACCTTGCCTCAGCTGGGCTGCGACCCGAAAAACACGGTGTTCATCAGCGGCATTGGTTGCTCCAGCCGCTTCCCCTATTACATGGAAACCTATGGCTTCCACACCATCCACGGGCGTGCGCCGGCGGTGGCAACGGGTGCCAAGCTGGCCAATCCGGAGCTCGATATCTGGCTGGTAACCGGCGATGGTGATGGCCTTTCGATTGGTGGCAATCACATGCTGCATGTGCTCCGGCGCAATGTGAACATGCAGATCATGTTGTTTAACAACGAGATTTACGGCCTTACCAAAGGGCAATTCTCGCCCACCAGCCGTGAAGGCACGCGCAGCCCTTCAACCCCGATTGGTTCGGTTGATCGTCCTGCCAATCCGGCCAGCTTTGCTTTGGGCGCTGGCGCTCGCTTTGTTGGACGCGGCTTTGACGTATCGAAAAATCTGCCGGACGTGCTGAAGGCTGCTCATGCGCATCAAGGCGCTGCCTTCATCGAAATTTTCCAGAACTGCATCGTGTACAATAAGGATGTGTTCAATGATTTTGCCGCGCCCAAGGGAGCAGGGGATCGCCAGCTGTGGCTGGAACATGGCAAGCCGATGCTGTTTGGTGATCCAAAGACTGGCCTGGACAAGGGCATTGCGCTGGATCGCGAGGGGCTGAGCCTGAAGGTTGTGGAAGCAACCGAAGACAATTGGGAAGAGGCCGGCGTATTGGTTCATGATGCGACCAGTCGCGTCATCTCCAATATGCTGATCGAAATGCCCTTTGGTCCGTTCCCCATGGCATTGGGCGTGATCTATGATGATCCGCGGCCATCCTACAGCGAATCTGTGGCGCAGGAACGCGCGAAAGCCACCGAAGGCAAGCAAGCCAATCTGGCCAAGCTGTTGGGATCGGGGCAAACCTGGACAGTGGAAGCCGACGAGGGGCACCCGACGGACTGAATGGTCGGTGTCTTAAATGGATAATCTCACCCACAGCCTTGTTGGCGCTCTGCTGGGCCAAGCTGGCCTGAAGAAAAAGACCGGTCTGGCCATGCCAGCGCTCATCATCGGTGCGAATTTGCCTGATGTGGATGCAGCGTGCTTTTTCTGGCTGGAGGGGCAGGAGCATCTCGGGTTTAGGCGTGGGATTACACACGGCCCGCCAGCCTTGGTGTTGTTGCCGCTGATATTGGCGGGGCTATTGTGGGGCTTTGATCGTTGGCAAGCCAAGCGCGGCGAGCGTCCGTCGGATCGCCTTCCGGTTAATTTCAAATGGTTGTTCGCGCTCAGCTTTTTGGGTTGTCTAACGCATCCCGCGCTCGATTGGTTGAATGTCTATGGCATTCGCTTTCTGGAGCCATTTTCGTCGCAATGGTTCTATGGCGACACGCTGTTCATCATCGATATTTGGCTGTGGTTGCTAATGGGTTTTGCCACGTGGTTCTCGCTGCGGCGGGAAAAGAACGGCGGAAATTGGACTAAGCCCGCTCGGACCGCATTGCTGATCAGCCTGCTATACATTGGTGCCAATTGGATCGGCACGACCTATCGAGAACTTACTTCGCCGCGCCAACCCGCGATTGCCAGTCCGATGCCGCTGATCCCATGGGAGCGTGAGATTATTGAAGCGCAACTGCCGGGGACGTGGTTGATTGATGGTGTGAAGGTTGGAGAATGCGAACTGGATCCAGCCTATGCCGGTGCAATTGGCAACAGCGAGGCAGAGGCATTCCTGTTCTGGACCCGTGCACCCTTTGCCGAAAGGGCTGAGGATGGTTCTGTAATCCTGCGGGATGCGCGTTTTTACGATCCTAGCGCGCGCGATCGTTTCTCCATCGCCTTGCCCAATGTCGAGTGCGTGGAACTTCCGTAGATACTGCCGCGTTGCACTAATGAGGTCGTTCGTGGTGAGCTTGTCGAACCACGTGCATATCGATCAACGCCCTTCGACAGGCTCAGGACGAACGGAGTAGCTGAGTGAACCGTCCCCAAATCGTCTGGCTTCGGCGCGATCTGCGCTTGGCCGATAATCCCGCGCTGTATGCTGCGGCCAATCAAGGCCCGGTGATCGCGGTTTATGTGTTGGATGACGAGGCTGCGGGTGGTCACGCCTATGGCGGCGCGTCGCGCTGGTGGTTGCACCATTCCTTGCAAGATTTGCAGGCCAATTTTGCTGAGCGCGGCTCGCGCATCATCTTGCAGCGCGGCGATTCGGTGCAGGCATTGCTCCAACTTGCTGAAGAAACCGGCGCGCAAACTATCCATGCAAATCGCCATTATGAACCGTGGTGGCGCAAGGCGCAGGGAAAGCTTGCTGAGCAGATTGACCTTCAATTGTATGATGGCAATTTCTTGCTGCCACCGGGTGCTGTGAAAACGGGGTCTGGAACACCTTATAAAATCTACACGCCATTTTCGAAGGCAACATTGGAGCAATTCCCGCCGCGCGACACCATGCCAGAGCCTGATTGCCTGACATCACCCGAAGACTGGCCTGCTAGCGACAGTTTGGATGATTGGAATTTGCTGCCCACTCGGCCTGATTGGGCGGGCGGTTTGCGCGAATTCTGGAAAGTAGGTTCAGCAGCAGCGCATGAGCGGATCGAGTGGTGGGTGGACCATGTCGAGGATTACGACCCGGGGCGCAATTTGCCTTCGCAAGACACTTCCTCGCGCATCTCGCCCCATCTGCATTTTGGCGAGATTTCGCCAGTGCAGATCTGGCATGCTCTGAAAGATCGGCGCAGCCATGGATGGAAGGTTTTTGAAAAAGAGCTGATCTGGCGCGACTATGCTCAGAACGTAATTTGCCAGTTTCCGCGCTATCCGATCGAAAGTTATCGCGACGCGTTTGAGGCAATGCAATGGCGCGATCCTGACAAGGATGAGGCCGCAGCGCGCGATTTGGAGGCGTGGCAAAAGGGCCAGACGGGGTACCCGATTGTCGATGCTGGCATGCGTCAGCTGTGGCAGACGGGCTGGATGCACAATCGCGTGCGGATGATCGCGGCGAGTTTCCTGATCAAGCATTTGCTGATTGATTGGCGGCACGGCGAGCAATGGTTCTGGGACACGCTGGTGGATGCTGATCTGGCCAGCAATGCCACCAATTGGCAGTGGGTTGCGGGGACTGGCGTGGACAGCAATATGTTCGTGCGCATAATGGCGCCGCTCAGCCAGTCGGAGAAATTCGATGCCGCCGGCTATATCCGCGAATATGTGCCGGAACTGGCCGATCTGGACGAACCCTATATCCATGATCCCGAAGACCATGGCGTTTTGCCAGAAAATTATCCGGCCAAGATTATTGGCCATCGCGAGGGGCGCGAACGGGCCCTCGCTGCTTATCGGGTGATGAAAGGCTGATCCGCTGAAATTGTCGGTTGGCGCGCTTGCCCGGCGCGGCACTGCTTCATATGGTGCCGGCATGACGACGACGGGAATGAATCGAGGCGAGCAATTGCTGGACGGCGGGGCGAAATTCGCCGGCGCTCCGGGCTTCTTTGGCCAATTGTTCGCACCAGGTATTCATAAGTTGATTGACCGGATTGATGTCGGATTGGAACGCGGTTCGATCACGGGCCATCTGCCCGATGGAACCACCCGCCTGCTAGGAGGGCGTTCACCCGGCTTTGACGCAGTTGTTCATCTCAAGGATTGGCGCGCTCTGATCCGCCTGGCCATCAATGGCTCGGTGGGTTGGTATCAGGCGTGGGAAGCGGGTGAATGGTCGAGCCCGGATCTGGTCAGCGTTTTTGCGGTGATGGGGGCTAACGCTCAATCACTGGGAAATGCTGCGCGATCGAAGGGTCCGTTCAAGCTGGCCGCACGATTTGCCCACTGGTTTAACCGCAATGATAAGTCCGGCGCGCGTCGCAATATTCAGGCGCATTATGACTTGGGCAATGATTTCTACGCGCAATGGCTCGATCCGACGATGACTTATTCCTCAGCCATCCTGCCCGATGGAGTGGAGGATTTGGCCGCCGGACAGCAGGCCAAATGGCAAGCGCTTAGCGATAGGATCGAAGGCGCGAAAGCCGTGCTGGAGATTGGCTGTGGCTGGGGCGGGCTGGCCGATCACTTGCAGAATGGCGGCGCGCAGGTCACCGCGATCAGCCTATCGGATGAGCAATTGGCGTGGGCACGCGAGCATCAAAATGATGCGATTACCTTTCTGAAACAAGATTATCGCGATGTTCAGGGCCAGTTTGACGCCATTGTCAGCGTGGAGATGGTCGAGGCGTTGGGCCGTGAATATTGGCCGACCTTCATGGATTGTATTGCCCGCAATTTGAAACCCGGCGGGCGCGCAGCGATCCAATATATCTCGATCGATGACGCGATATTCGATGCCTATGCGGCCAGCGCGGACTTCATTCAGGCCTATGTCTTTCCCGGTGGATTGCTGATCCGCACCAGCGAATTTCGTAGGCTGGCGCAAGATCGCGGCCTGCAATGGCAGGACCAGGTCGATTTCGGGCAGGACTATGCCGAAACGTTAAAGCAATGGCGCATGGCTTTCGATGCAGCGGTTGAGGACGGCCGGCTGCCCGATGGTTTTGACCAGCGCTTTATTGGGCTATGGCGCTATTATCTGGATTATTGCGAGGGCGGGTTCCGCTGCGGCTCAATCGATGTTCATCAAGTGACATTGCGAATGCCTGCCTGACGGCGGGCGCATGGGAGAGAGTGTAATGAAGAAGCTATTGCTCGCCATCTTGGTGGTATTGGTTGTGGGCGGGGGCGTTTGGTGGTCCTCTCTAGATAAAGACACCCGCAATTTGATGGCCAATTTGCCGACCGATGGCAATGTGCTGTTCTGGTCCTCACCGCAGCGCGATGCCGCCTTCCGCGCGATGGATGCGTTGCCCGCGCTGGCGCAGTCACGCGTGATTGATGCTGGTGATGCTGTTTATCCGCTGCCCAAGGGTGAAGCGTTGGGAATGGATGTCAGCGGCTATATGGCGGAACAACGCACCTCTGCACTCGTCATCGTCAAAGACGGCGAAGTGGTTCTGGAAGAATACGGGTTGGACTTTGGCCCCGAGGGCAAATGGACCAGCTTTTCCGTTGCAAAAAGCCTGACCTCAACCTTGGCCGGGGCTGCGATCAAGGATGGCGCGATTGAAGCCATCGATGATCCCGTCACCAAATACATCACAGGGCTGAAAGGCTCTGCCTATGATGATGTGTCTGTGCGGCAATTGCTGACAATGACCTCGGGTGTGAAGTGGAACGAGGATTATACCGATCCCCAATCTGACGTCGCTCTGTTCAATGATCATGAGGCCGAGGATGGGCTGAATGTAACGGTCAGCTATATGCGCAAGCTCCCGCGAGAGGCGCCCGCCGGTGAAAAGTGGGTCTATAAAACAGGCGAAACCAATCTGATCGGCGTGCTGATCAGCGAAGCAACGGGCAAGCCTTTGTCCCAATATCTGTCCGAGAAGGTCTGGGCGCCGTTCGGGATGGAGCAAGACGCCACTTGGCTGCTCGGTTCAACCGGTGACGAGATCAGCGGTTGCTGCATTCAAGCCTCCACCCGCGATATGGCGCGCTTTGGCCTGTTCATCATGGGCGGCGGTGTGGCCGGAGGCGAGGAAGTCTTTCCTGCAGGCTGGCTGGAAGCAGCGACCACCAAGCAAGCTGACATAGGAACGCCCGGTGCTGGCTATGGCTATCAGTGGTGGACCTATGATGATGGCACCTTTGCTGCCCAAGGCATCTTTGGTCAGGGCATCTTTATCGACCCCGCGCGCAATCTGGTGATCGCATCCAACAGCAATTGGCCGCAAGCATCGGGGCAGGGCTCAGAAGGCGCTCAGCGGCTCGCGTTCTATCGTGAAGTGCAGGCGTATTTGGATGCGCAAAGCGCAACAGAACCGTCCGAAGATTCAGACGGCTGAACAATCAAGCCGAGCGATCAACCAGGGCGATAGGTGCCGGGATTGGTATAGCGTTGCAGGATATTGTCATGGACGATTGGGCTGAGCATTTCCATGAATGCACAGCCGACCATGCAATTGTCCCACCAGACCACTTGCGCCTGAAGCGATTCCAAACCGGGCAGCGACAGCCAGCAGACCTGACCTTCGTGCATGCGGTTGATGGACGCTGCCGAGAAACCCGAAATTGACAGATCATGGACGACGCTTTGAAAGCCGCGACCGCCCGAGGCGCGCAATTGCGCCGGGATTGTCAATTTTGTGCGAGGTGCACAGCGATCTTCCTGTGCTGCGATCTGATAGCGATCTTGCGTACCTTGCATGGCATTACCCTTGAAAATATTGGTCAATATCTAATGGCTTCCCGCAGGTGTACGGGTAAGCTGAAGGGATAATGGGGATGCAGGGTTGCTTAGTCGTTGTGTTTTAGGGTTAGCGACAGCTTAACTCTTTATTTTTCAACGCGCTCGCGGTGGCCGATTGGGAAATCTTCGCCCAGCAATTCCACAATTCTGTCAGCAACCACTTCGGGTGGCTTAACCGTTGAGGGATCTTCGCCCGGATATGCCTTCGCCCGCATGCTGGTGCGCGTGGCTCCTGGATCGATAATTGCAATCCGAATATTAGCCAGTTTTTCAACCTCTTGCCCGTAACAGCTAAGAATGTTGTCGAAGGCCGATTTGGTCGAGCCATAGGCTGCCCAATAGGCACTGGGCCGAGCACCGACGCTGCTGGTCAAGCCAATGATGCGCGCCGCCTCTGCACGTTTCAGCATCGGATCGAAGGCAGCCAGCAAGGCCTGTGTCGCAACAACATTGGTCAGCAAGGCCTGATTGAACTGTTTGGGGTCAATCTGAGTTACAGGCGTCAGCGTGGGCAGATAGGCCGCGCTCAGCACCAAAATTTCCAATGTGTCCCAACGGCTGCCAATGGCGGCTGCCAAACGCGCAACCGCATCGGGTTCGGCCAGATCCAGCGGAGCGATGGTGGAGGATCCGCCCAAGGCGTGGATCGCATCTTCTACCGCTTCCAACTGTTTCACATCTCTGCCGGTCAACACCACATGCGCGCCGGCTGCAGCCAATGCCTTGGCCGTTGCTGCGCCAATCCCTTTGCTTGCACCGGTTACGAGGGCCAGTTGGCCTTCCAATGGCTTGGTCATGGAATTCAAGCTGCCTTATGGTCTGTGAAGGAGAGCTGCGCCGCCTTGCCTGAGTTTTCAGAGAGGTCGGTCAGGCTGGTGGGATATTCGCCGGTAAAGCATGCGTCACAGAATTGCGGGCAGCTGTTGTTGCGCTTTTCCGATCCAACTGCCTGATAAAGGCCATCAATCGAGATGAAGGCCAGGCTGTCTGCCTTGATGAAATCACGCATTGGTTCAACATCCATTTGCGCGGCCAGCAATTTGGCCCGCTCTGGCGTATCTACCCCGTAAAAACAGCTGTGGGCTGTGGGCGGGCTGGCGACGCGGAAATGCACTTCGCTCGCGCCTGCTTCGCGCATCATCTCAACAATTTTCATGCTGGTTGTGCCGCGCACGATTGAATCGTCGATCAGAACGATCTTCTTTCCAGCAACCAAACCGCGATTGGCGTTGTGCTTGCGCTTCACACCAGAATGGCGCGCACCGTCCGAAGGTTGGATAAAGGTGCGTCCAACATAGTGCGACCGAATGATGCCCAACTCAAATGGAATGCCGGACTGCTGGGCATAGCCAATGGCCGCTGGAACGCCGCTGTCGGGGACGGGCACAACCAGATCGACATCGCACGGGCTTTCCAACGCCAATTGCTCGCCAATGGCCTTACGCGCGGCATAGACTGGACGATCCGCAAAAATGGAATCGGGCCGACTGAAATAGACATGCTCAAAGATGCACGGGCGAGGGCTATGCTGACCAAACGGCCGCAGCGTTTCGATATTGCCTTCCAGATCGACCTTGATCAATTCGCCTGGATCAACTTCGCGGATGAATGTGGCGCCGACAACGTCGAATGCGACCGTTTCGCTGGCGAAAACGACAGCATCGCCCATTTTCCCCATAACCAAGGGACGAATGCCCAGAGGGTCACGGCAGGCCATCATGCCTTCTGGTGTCATGACAACCAGCGAATAGGCACCCTCGACCAGACGCAGAGCGTCCACCAGCCGATCGATCATCGTGGGATAGCGACTGGTCGCCACCAGGTGGATGATCACCTCTGTATCAGAGGTGGATTGGAAGATTGCACCGCGCCGAACCAAATCGCCTCGCAGCGTTTCCGCATTGGAAATGTTGCCATTATGCGCAACCGCAAAACCGCCGCTGGCCAGATCGGCATACAAGGGTTGGACATTGCGCAGGCCTGCTCCACCCGTGGTGGAATAGCGCACATGGCCCGCCGCCATAAATCCGGGCAATTCGCCGATGGCTTCTGATGAGGAGAAATTGTCCGCGACATGGCCAATGCCGCGTCGGGAGAAGAACTCCTTGCCATCAAAGCTGGTGATCCCGGCGGCTTCTTGCCCGCGGTGCTGCAATGCATGCAGTCCCAGCGCAGTAGCAGCCGATGCATCTGAAGCGTTTATAGCTCCAAATACGCCGCACTCTTCGCGCAGCTTATCACCGTTAAGATCAAGAAATGGGTGGGCGTGTTGCATGGCCGAGCCTGTCCGCTGCTGCGTGCCTAATTACTCGAGAGGTCCAATGCCGATGTTACAGTTGGATTACAAGGCTTGATGCGTTGCAGGGGGTACCTTTTGCACGATTGGCTGGATGGAGTGCCGCAAAGCGATGGGGGAAGGGGGCGTGTTTGCGCATTGTGCCTTGCCGCGCAGCAGCTTACAGCCATTGTTCATTCTCAACCACGCAAAGTGCGCATGTTTTGATTCTAACCCCTTTCGAATGGATGATCGCCAAGCGCTACCTTCTGCCCGGTAAGGGAGAAGCGTTTATCGCATTGGTAGCCGGCATCAGCGTTGGCGTTGTCATGCTCAGCGTGGCAATGCTGATCGTGGTGATGAGTGTGATGAACGGTTTTCGGGGCGAATTGCTCGATAAAATCGTCGGTCTGAACGGCCATGCCATTGTTCAGGCATACGGCGGCAGGTTGGATAATTGGGAAGAGGTGCTGGAGGAGGTCAAGCAGGCTCCCGGCGTTACCGATGCCTCGCCATTGATCGAACAACCCTTGCTGACCAGTTATAACGGCCGGGTAGAGGCCATTCTGGCGCGCGGCGAGACCGACGAATCCATTGCAGCATTGGCTGACAAGATCGTTCTGGGCAATTTGTCTGAGCTGCAAGCCGGCGCGAGCAATGTCGCCATTGGCACCCGTCTGGCGCAAAATATCGGCGCGCGGGTTGGCGACACGATTACGATTATTAATCCGCAGGGTCGATCGACGCCCTTTGGCACCGTCCCTCGGCAGATCGGCTACAATGTGTCCGCCATCTTTGAGGTGGGGATTTATGATTACGACCAGAAATTTGTCATCATGCCGATGGAAGATGCCCAAACCTTGCTGCTGATCGGCGATGCGGTGGGGATGATAGAGATCACCGTGGATGACCCCGACGAGGTTGGTGAGATATTGGCTCCGGTGCAGGAGAAATTGGCGGGTCAGGCCGTGGTGTCTGATTGGAAGACGATCAATTCGACCTTGTTCGAGGCTTTGCAAGTAGAGCGGGTGGCGATGTTCTTCGCGCTAAGTTTCATGGTGGTGGTCGCAGCGTTTAATATCTTGTCCAGCCTGGTTATGCTGGTGCGAGCCAAAACGCGCGACATTGCGATAATGCGAACGATGGGAGCCAGCCGCAAAAGTTTGCTCAAGATCTTTGTCACAACCGGCTTTACCGTTGGTGTGATCGGGACCGTTGCCGGTCTTTTGTTGGGGGCATTGATCCTCACCTTCCGCCAACAGATTGTCAGTGTGATCGAGGTCGTGACGGGACAGAATTTGTGGGACCCATCCATTCGGTTCCTCAGCACGCTGCCATCGCGAACCGATCCATGGGAAGTGGCCGGCATTGTCGCTTTGGCCCTGGGGCTCAGCTTCCTCGCCACGCTTTATCCAGCACTCAAAGCGTCGAGTACCGATCCGGTGCAGGTGTTGCGTTATGAATAATCCAGTCCCTCACGATAATCATGGCGTTGTGCCGATTGTCAGGCTGCGCAATCTATCGCGTAGTTTCCAACAAGGCGGCGTGACCATCGACGTTTTGCGCGGAGTTGATCTGGACATTATGCCCGGAGAGATCGTTGCGCTGCTTGGTCCATCGGGATCGGGCAAGTCGACCATGTTGCAGGCGGTTGGTTTGCTGGAAGGCGGTTTTGGCGGAGAGATTGAGATCGGCGGCACGCCAGCTGAAAAAAGCAATGCGGCGGCGCGCACGGCTTTGCGACGCGATTATCTGGGTTTTGTCTATCAATTCCACCATCTTCTGCCCGATTTCAACGCGCGCGAAAATGTGGTGATGCCGCAAATGGTCGCTGGTGCTGCTCGCGCTGATGCGGACGAGCGAGCGGATGAATTGCTTGCCTCGCTTGGGCTCGCTCACCGGCTGGAACATCGTCCCAGCCAATTGTCAGGCGGAGAGCAGCAGCGTGTGGCGGTGGCTCGCGCGTTGGCCAATCGCCCTGCATTGGTGCTGGCGGATGAACCGACCGGAAATCTGGATGAGCACACGGCTGGCCGGGTGCTGGGTCAATTCCTTGAATTGGTGCGAGGAGAGGGCAGCGCTGCGTTGGTAGCCACGCATAACGAACGATTGGCGCAGAAGATGGATCGTATCGTGCGTCTGCACGATGGCCATTTAAGTTAAGCGCTTTGAACGAAGCAAATGAGCCATTTGTCGGATAAGCCTACACGTTGGCAAAGCTGAGCCTATGGTGGCCTGCATCTGACACCTAGGGGGAGCTTGTCATGCAAATTTTCGCCACACTACTTTTCGTTCTTCAGGCCGCATCCGCTGGATCAGCCGGTGAGGCCACCACCGATAGCTCGGCTGCCCAACCTGCTGCGCCGCCGCCTGCCGCGTGCTCAACCGATGAACATGCAGCGTTTGATTTCTGGGTCGGTGAATGGGACGTCTATCCGACGGGTAGGGACACTAAGGTTGCCGACAGCAAGATCGAACGGGTCGCCACTGGTTGTGTCATCCGTGAAACGTGGATGCCCCAAGGCGGCAACAATGGGACCAGCATGTCCATGATCAACCACAGATCCGGGCGGTGGGAGCAGGTCTGGGTTGGCAATGACGGAACGCGGGTCGACTTTACCGGCGGCATGTTTGACGGAGCTATGGTGCTGACCGGTTATTGGGACGGTATCGGCACAGACGGCGCGGATGTTCTGACCCGCATGACCTATTCATTGGGCGAGGATGGCAGCGTGCGCCAATTCGGAGAAGGCTCGACGGATCATGGCAAAACGTGGCAAACGTCGTTTGATTTGACTTATAAGCGCAAACAGGCGCCCTGAAATCGAGGTAATATATGACCAACATCGCTGACTTTACCGTGACGACAAATCGCGGCGAGAAAATTGATCTCGCAGATAAGAAGGGCAAAGTTCTGCTGGTGGTCAACACCGCGAGCAAATGTGGCTTTACCCCGCAGTATGATGGGCTGGAGAAGGTGTTTCAGCAATTCAAAGACCGCGATTTCGAGGTCTTGGGTTTTCCTTGCAACCAATTTGGCGGCCAGGAACCTGGCAATGCCGACGAGATTGCCGAGTTTTGCAAGATCAATTTCGGCGTCACATTCCCTTTGATGGAAAAGGTAGACGTCAATGGTGATAATGCCTCGCCACTGTTTGACTGGATGAAATCGGAGGCCAAGGGGCTGATGGGTTCAACCTCGATCAAGTGGAATTTCACCAAATTCCTGATTGATCGTGACGGCAATGTTGTGAAGCGTTTCGGTCCGCAAGACACGCCTGCGATGATCGCCGAGCATATCGAGAAGCTCCTCTGAGGGAATTTCTCCACAGATGGCGGTTTAGTGCGCCCGCTATCTTTCGATTTCCCATGAAATTCGCATAGTAGCACTATGGCTTTTGCTCCGTTCATTCCGCTGCGTGTTTTGTCGTCCTACTCCATGCTGGAGGGGGCGATTGATCCCAAGGCCATCGCGAAGCTGGCCAAGGAGCGCGGCTTTCCCGCCATTGCAATTTGCGACCGCAATGGGCTGTATGGCGCCGTCGCCTTTGCCGCTGCTTGCAAAGCGGAAGGCATTCAGCCGATCATCGGTGCTTTGCTGGGGGTCGCGCGGCCCGGTGCAGAGGGTGCCGATAGCAAGCAGGTCGATTATCTGCCGCTGCTGGCGCAGAACGAGACCGGCTATGACAATCTGTGTCATCTGGTCAGCCGCGCGCATCTTGAACGACCGTTGGAGTTGGAGCCTCATGTCTCGATGGGCGATCTGGATGGCCACACCGATGGATTGATCGCTTTGTCTGGCGCGGGCGAGGGGGCTTTGACGCGCCTGCTGGCCGAGGGTCAGGATGCCCATGCGCTGCCCTTATGCGATCGCTTGCAAAAACTGTTTCCCGATCGTTTTTATATCGAGCTGGCGCGCAACCGTGATGCTGTGGCGGAACAGGCCGAGAAGGCGCTGATTGATCTGGCCTACGATCGAGACCTGCCCTTGGTTGCGACCAATCCGGCTCATTTTGCTGACCCACATTTCCATGATGCGCATGATGCGATGCTGTGCATTGCCAACTCAACCCACGTCGAGGCCGAAGATCGTCCGCGGTCCAATCGGCAGTCATTCGTCAAATCGCATTTGATGATGGAAGAATTGTTCGCCGACCTACCCGAGGCCACCGCCAACACATTGGTTGTGGCCCAGCGATGCGCCTTTGCACCGCCCAATCGTGCGCCGATTTTGCCCAGTCTGGCGGGTGATCTGGAGGGCGAGGCCAAAGCCTTGGCCGAAGATGCGCGCAACGGTTTGGAAGAACGTCTGAAGCCCTATGGCGAGATGAGCGAGGAAGAGCGCAAGCCCTATTTTGATCGGCTTGATTTCGAAGTCCAAGTTATCGTCAATATGGGCTTCCCCGGCTATTTCCTGATCGTTGCCGATTTTATCAAATGGGCCAAGGATCAAGGCATTCCCGTGGGTCCGGGGCGCGGGTCTGGTGCTGGCTCATTGGTCGCCTGGGCGCTGACCATCACCGATCTTGATCCGATCAAACTGGGCCTGCTGTTCGAACGGTTCTTGAACCCTGAACGTGTGTCCATGCCCGATTTCGATATCGATTTCTGCGAAACGCGCCGGGGAGAAGTAATCCGGTATGTTCAGGCTAAATATGGCCATGACCATGTGGCGCAGATCATTACCTTTGGTAAGCTGAAAGCGCGTGCAGTTCTGCGCGATTGCGGGCGTATTTTGCAGATGAGCTATGGCCATGTGGACCGTCTGTGCAAGATGGTGCCCAATCATCCGACCGACCCGTGGACGTTGCCGCGCGCTTTGAATGGCGCCGCAGATTTCAAGCGCGAATACAACAATGATAACGAGGTAAAACGCCTGGTCGATCTGGCGATGCAGCTGGAGGGGCTGCCGCGCAACAGCTCTACCCATGCCGCTGGTGTTGTGATTGGCGATCGCCCGTTGGCGCAATTGGTCCCGCTGTATCGGGACCCGCGCTCAGACATGCCGGTGACGCAGTTCGACATGAAGCATGTCGAGAGTTCCGGCCTGGTGAAGTTCGACTTTTTGGGCCTCAAAACTCTGTCGGTCCTGCGTAAAGCTGCCGATCTGCTGGAAAATCGTGGGATTGCGCTCGACCTCGGGACGTTAGAGTGGGACGATCCGGCCGTTTACGAGCTGATGCAATCTGGGAATACGGTTGGCGTGTTTCAGCTGGAATCGGAAGGGATGCGCCGCACGCTTTCGGCGGTAAGGCCGACCAGTTTCGGCGATATCATCGCGCTCGTCTCGCTTTATCGACCTGGTCCGATGGACAACATTCCCTTGTTCGGAAAGCGTAAGAATGGAGAGGCGGAGATTGAATATCCGCATCCCAAGCTGGAAGGCATTCTGGCCGAGACGTACGGTATTTTTGTCTATCAAGAACAGGTTATGCAGGCCGCCCAGATTTTGGCCGGATACTCGCTTGGCGATGCAGATTTGCTGCGCCGCGCGATGGGCAAGAAAGTTCAGGCAGAGATGGATGCGCAGCGTCAGCGCTTTGTTGATGGATGCAAAGACGTCAGCGGCATTGAAGCAAAGCAGGCCAATGAACTGTTCGATTTGATCGATAAATTTGCTGGCTATGGCTTTAATAAATCGCACGCCGCGGCATACGCCTTGCTGGCCTATCAGACGGCGTGGATGAAGGCGCATTATCCAGAAGAATTCTTCGCCGCATCGATGTGTTTTGACATGCATCAGTCGGAAAAGCTGGCGGTGTTTGTCGATGATGCCCGGCGATCGGGGATTACGGTGCTGCCGCCCGATATCAACAAATCCGAAGCGCGCTTCTCGGTTGAACAAATCGATGATGGTTATGGGGTGCGATATGCCTTGGCGGGGATCCGCAATGTGGGCGAAAAGGCGATGGAAGCCATCGTGGCCGAGCGCGACGCGACCGCGCCGTTCACCAGCCTGCAGGATTTGTTTGAACGCATCCCACATGGGTCAATGAACCGCCGGCAATTGGAAGGGTTGGCCTGCGCTGGCGCTTTGGATGGATTGGAGCCCAATCGGGCCGCGATCTTTGCCAATGCAGATATGCTGTTGGCGGTTGCCGATGCGGCCGAGAGAGAGCGTGTGAGCGGCCAGACAGCCTTGTTTGGCGGAGATGTGGATGATGACGACACGCTTCGCCTGGTGGCCACGGACGAATGGTCTCGAACCGAGCAAATGGCCAAGGAACGCGAAAACTTCGGCTTCTATTTCTCGGCCCATCCAGTCCAACAGCATTGGACCTTGGCTTCGGCCAATGGTGCCCGAACCTATCAGAATTTGATGGAAGCAGGCGCGCCGCCAGGGGGCAGAGCTCCTGCCGTTATGGCGGCGATGGTCGAAGGCTTTAGCAAAGGCCGCACAAAGCGAGGAGCCGATTTTATCAGAGCCGATTTCTCCGATTCATCGGGTCAGTTCTCGGCGGCGTGTTTTGAGGAATCCCTGGTCAGCTCGTTCGAGAAATGGGGATCAGAGGGCACTTGCCTGCTGCTGAATGTAGAGCTGGATTCGCCCAATCCCAGCGAGGCTCCGCGGATCACTGTGCGCGGTGCCCGTCCGTTGGAAGAGGTGCGCGGTGGCACCAAGATGATCATGCATCTCGATGTGTTCAGTCAGTCGGCGCTGGCGCAATTGCAGTTGGAACTGAAACCGGGTGAGCCAGGACAAGGCGAAGTGCTGGTGCGGTTGATCTTGTCTGATGAGGAGCACGCTTTGGTCAGGCTGGGCCGCAATTATGCGCTGGATGGCGATATGGCCGAACGGCTCGCCTTGGTTGATGGGATAGACAAGGTTGATCTGCAACCGCTGCGAGCCAAGGCCAATTTGCGATTGGTCGCCTGATGGAGAGAGGCAGCGATGATCTGACCGATAAGGAAAAGGAGGCCTTGCGCCTTCTCCTCGCCGGACATGATGCCAAATCCAGCGCAGCGAAACTCGATCTATCAGTCCACACGATCAATGATCGGCTGCGCAATGCGCGGCGCAAATTGGGTGTGTCTAGCAGTCGTGAAGCAGCAAGAATTTTGGGTAGTTCTGAGGGGATCAGCCCACAAAACTCTGTGCACCAATCTTTCGGGCTACCGACGCCGGGTGGAGATGCAGATACTGCAGACCTCATTAACACACAGCCACGAAAGGTCTTCGGCCTGACGTGGTTTGCAGGAGGAATGCTAATCATGTCGATCACCATTGCAGCCGCAATCATTGGAGTTGTTTATTTCGCAGATGGGGGTGTCACCTCGACGGCCGCGCACCCGCCTTCTGAGACCGAAACAAGCCAAGCTACACCTGCTGCAGATCCTGACTCGCTCGCCAGAGCGGAGAATTTCCTGAAATTTGTGGATGCAGACGACTGGGCTGGCAGCTGGGATGCTGCCGGAGCATCGTTCCACGATCAGGCTACTCTTGAAGAATGGATCGGAGCAATTGAACCTGTCCGCGAACAAGTCGGCGAGCTTCAAAGCCGTAAGCTCTTAACCGTGCAGCGTACCTCTACTTTGCCGGGCGTACCGGAGGGCGAATATGAGATACTTCAGTATCAAAGCGAGTTCTCTGGTATCGATATCGGGGCGGTTGAGACGTTGATTATGGTACAGACCAGTGAAGGTTGGGATGTTACTGGCTATTTCGTCCGACCCGGTCAGCTCTAAAGCACAAGCAGTTTGACAGGATGTGGGGCGGCGCAAGCTGCCCCTTTTCCATTGGTCTGAGTCTTTTGAGTGATTGCAAAGCGGACCCTCTCTCGGCATGACAGTTCCAAACAGAAATTACCTTTGAGGAGAGAGTGGACAATGCTTGGAGCGATGCAAAGCTGGACCATGCGGATCACCCATGTGATCGACCATGCCGCACGCGAAGCCGGTGAGCGCGAGATCGTAACGCGCTGGGCCGATGGTCAAGAAACCCGCACCAATTGGGCCGGTATTCGATCCGATGCGCTGAAGATGGCGCAAGCGTTGCAGGCGCTTGGCCTGAAAAAGGGCGACAAGGTGGCCAGTCTGGCCATGAACCATTCGCGCCATTTGGTAAGCTGGTATGGCGTTGCCGGAATGGGCGGCGTTCTTCACACCGTCAATCCTCGCCTGTTCGATGACCAGCTCGAATATATCGTCAATCATGCCGAGGATAAGGTGCTGTGTTATGATGCGGCCTTCCAGCCGATCGTCGACCGGATGAAAGACAAATGGACCACGGTTGAGCACTACATCTGCTATGACAGCGGCGATCATTCGCCTGCTTTTGAAGATTGGATCGGCGCGCAAGACGGCAATTTCGAATGGGTCGAAGGGGCGGAAACTGACCCGTGCATGATCTGTTATACCAGCGGCACGACAGGCAATCCCAAAGGGGTCCAATATGAGCACCGCTCTACCGTGTTCCATGCTTTGGCGGGTCTGCAGCCTGCGACCTTTAATTTCAGCGCATCGAGTGTGATGTTGCCCGTAGTTCCCATGTTCCACGCGGCCAGCTGGGGGTTGCCTTATGCGGGCGCGATGGCGGGCATTAAATTCGTCTTTTCAGCCGTCAACGATCCGGCGGTTTTGCACGAATTGATGCTGCGCGAGAAGGTGACCGACAGCGCCGGCGTCCCGACCGTTTGGCTGGCGCATTTCCAATATTGCGACAAGGAAGGCATCGATCTTCCTCCTTTGAAAGCGGCAACCATCGGTGGCTCTGCCTGCCCGCGCTTTATGATCGAGCGACTGATGAAAAACGGTACTCGCGTGCAGCACGCTTGGGGCATGACGGAAACCTCTCCAATTGGCACAGTGGGCGGCCCGACCTGGGATTGGGACGATCTGACGTTCGAGCAGAAGGTCGACAAGACAGCCATGCAGGGGCGGCCGATCTTCGGGGTAGAGCTGCGCACGGTTGATCTGGATGATATGATGACCGAGCTTCCGCGCGACGGTAAAACGTCAGGCGCGCTGCAAATTCGCGGGCCGTGGATCATCAAACGCTATTTCAAAGCCGAGGAAGATGCTGCCAGCCAGGAAGGTTGGTTCGACACAGGCGACGTTGGCATCATTCACCCCGATGGCACCTTGCAGCTGACCGACCGCACGAAAGACGTGATTAAGTCGGGCGGTGAGTGGATCAGCTCGGTTGAATTGGAAAACGCAGCCGTGGGTTGTCCCGGCGTGGCTGAGGCCGCGTGCGTGGGCATGCCGCATCCCAAATGGGACGAGCGTCCCGTGTTGTTTGTTGTAAGATCGGAAGGCTCCGATTGCACAGCAGATGATGTGTTGAATCACTTGAAACCATTGATCGCGAAGTGGTGGATGCCCGACGCCATCGAATTTGTGGACGATATTCCGCACACGGCGACAGGCAAGATATCCAAGAAGGATCTGCGCGAGCGCTTTTCAGACTATACATTGGAGTCCTAACCGCATCTCGCGTCTTATCCTGCTCAACAAGCCCTATGGTGTGCAATCGCAATTCAGCGGCGGCGCGGGCGGTGATGCGCGCGACACCTTGGCCAGCTTTGTCGATGTGCCGCATGTCTATCCCGCCGGAAGGCTGGATAAGGACAGCGAGGGCTTGTTGCTGTTAACCGACGACGGACGGCTGCAGGCCCGCATTGCCGAGCCGCGTTACAAGATGCCCAAAACCTATCTCGTGCAGGTTGAGGGCGTGCCCAATGACGAAGCCATTGCGGCGCTGCAAACCGGGGTCAGGCTAAAGGATGGCATGACCCGACCGGCCGATGCCAAGCCTGTGGAGCCACCCGAGCTGTGGGAACGCAACCCGCCGATCCGGTTTCGCAAGAATGTCCCCGACAGCTGGATTGCGCTGCGCATTACAGAAGGTAAAAACCGACAGGTCCGGCGGATGACGGCTGCGGTTGGATTGCCAACCTTGCGTCTGATCAGATGGCGCATCGGTGATTGGAGCGTTGAAGGGCTGGCTCCGGGCGAGTGGCGCGAAGTGGAGGTTTGAGGAGAAAATCAATGACCGTTTATATCGATCCATCGCCAGAAAACTTCAAAGCGTTCAAGGATTTGCCGCGCGACGAGCCGATCCACATGCTCAATTTGCTGCGTTTTCGCGATCTGGCGGAATATCCCGAAGGCCACAAACATCATGGCAATGGCTGGTCGGGTAAGCGAGCCTATCAGGAATATGGCAAAACATCGGGGCCGATCTTCAACCGGGTGGGCGGCACGATTGTGTGGCGCGGTGCGTTTCAGACCATGGTCACCGGGCCGACACCCGATGATAAATTGTGGCACGATGGCTTTGTCGCGCAATATCCCAACTCGGGCGCGTTCTTTGAAATGATCAAAGATCCCGATTATCAATTGGCGGTTGTTAATCGCACCGCTGCCTTGGTCGATAGCCGCTTGATGCGGTTCGAGCCAGGCGAGACCGGTGGGGGTTTCGGATAGGCAACGCACGGGCCTTCGCTTGGTCCAGCGCGGGCTTGCTATAGCACTAAGCAAAGGCCATCCCGGCATCACTCACTCGGTCGATCAAAGGTCAATTTATGGAATCTCTTGCTGATGACCTGCGCCAGATGCGGCGGACACCGCTACATGATGATCATGTGGAGGCCATCCGAGCGATCGCGACCGAGAAGAATTATGAAGTGGGCGACCCGGTAATAAACCCCGGCGATCGGATGGATCGGTTTGTCTATGTTCTGGAGGGGGAGATCGAAGTGGTCGATCCTTTCAGTGGCGAACGGATGTTGGAATCGACCTTGGGCCCGGCTCAATTTATGGGCGAAATATCCTTCCTCAGCGGAGCGAATGTGACGCTTCCGATGCGCGCGGCCAAGCAAACGCGTACCTTGGAGGCCCCGCGGCCAGCGATGTTGGAATTGATGGCCAAGATCCCCGAGATGTCCGACATTATCATCTCGGTGTTCGCAGCAAGGCGACGTCGGCAACTGGAGGACAACGACAGTTCTTTGAAGATTATCGGCGCAGAACGTAGCCCAGAGCTCCAACGGGTCGTCGCTTTTGCCACACGCAATAAGATTCCATTTGAATCACTGGAGCTGGACAGCGCTGAGGCCAATGCAGAAGCAAAGGCGTGCAAGATTCCTCATAGCGAGCCCGTGGTGGTCTTTGGCAAAGACAAAGTGATTGAGGATGCTACACCGCGCAAGATCGCTCAACTTATGGGTATCGATCAAGACATCACCGATGAGGAAACGCTTGATGTGCTGATTGTTGGCGGCGGGCCAGCTGGCATTGCAGCGGCGGTTTATGCTGGCGCAGAGGGATTGTGCGCCATGGTGGTGGATGATGTGGCGGTCGGAGGACAGGCGGGAACATCCAGCCGGATCGAAAACTACATGGGCTTTCCGACCGGTATTTCCGGATCTGACTTGCTGTGGCGCGGTCACATTCAGGCCATGAAATTCGGGACGCGGTTTGCTGTTCCCCGGCGTGCCACGGCCGTTTCTCAGAGAGAAGACGGAGTGTTCTGCGTTACTCTTGATTGCAAGACCGTCATCTGCGCGCGATCGATATTGGTGTCCGCAGGTGTGCAATATCGCCGCTTACCCTTGGACCGACTTGAAGATTTCGAGGGGGCCGGGGTTTTCTATGCCGCAACAGATATGGAAGCGAGGCTGTGCAAGGGCAAAGAGGTGGCCATCATCGGTGGTGGCAATTCTGCTGGGCAGGCCGCGATGTTCCTCAGCCGCCATGCCAGCCATGTGCACCTGTTGGTGCGCGGGAAGTCCTTGGCCGCATCCATGTCCAGTTATCTCAGCAGCCGCTTGGTCGCAGCTTCAAACATCACCATCCATTATGAAACCCAGGTTGCCTCGCTGAACGGCCCAAGTGATGCGTCTCAGTTAGAAAATCTAACGCTGATGAAGCAAGGTGCCGCATTAAAGATAGACGCAGCCAATCTGTTCATCATGGTCGGTGCGGCTCCCAACACCGATTGGCTTTCTGGCATGATTGAGCTGGACGACAAAGGCTTTGTGTTATGCGGAGACGCTGCGGGCGCAGGATCTACCTATGCCACTTCGCATCCCGGCATTTTTGCCGCAGGTGACATCCGCGCAGGATCGACAAAGCGGGTTGCCTCAGCTGTTGGCGAAGGTTCGGTCGTGATTTCCGAGATATGGAACTATGTAGACGAGAATTAGGGAACGCCATGGTCAGCCGCATTACAAAGTATAACGTGAGCGAAGATGATGCCGTTGCAGCGGCGCGCTTGGTTATGCGTCGCAAGTTGAAGGTGCCGCTCGCGCCTTTCCTTTTGCTGATCTTGATCGTTGCTGGGATTGCTCTGTGGCTAAACGGCGATAGCGGTACACGCTTTGGCTTAGTATTGCCGGTCCTGACTTGGCTGGTGCTGGCGCTGGCAGGCATTCTTGCAGTGTTGCAATATTGGGTATTGCCGCGTCAGGCTCGCCGAACATTCCAGCAAACCACGCTCATCAAGGAGCAGGCCAGGTTTGAATGGAGTGACGTCGGCTTTTCATTGCAAGGCGAAAGCGGCCGGACACGCATAGGATGGAATGATTTGCATGCCTGGGCTGGCGGAGAAAGCGTGATCCTGCTGATGCAAAGCGAGATGATGTACAACCTGCTGCCCAAAGCTGCCTTTAGCGAAGAACAGCAAGCTGACCTGATCGCTTGCATCACCGCATCGGGTCTGAAAAAGCTCTAAACTTCCTTTAAGCGTGGCATCAGTTCGACAAAGTTGCAGGGACGATTCCGGCTGTCCAATTGCTCCGCCAATATGCCATCCCAACCATCTTTGACCGCTCCGTTTGATCCGGGCAGGGCAAACAAATAGGTGCCGCGCGCCACCACCGCACAGGCACGCGATTGGACCGTACTGGTGCCGATGGTTTTTAAGCTGAGATAACGAAACACTTCGCCAAAACCGGGAATATCCTTGTCCTTTACGCGGTCGAGCGCCTCTGGCGTGACATCGCGTCCGGTCAGGCCGGTGCCGCCGGTCGAGACAATGGCATCAATCGCGGGATCATCGATCCAGGTGTTGAATTGCTCGGCAAGCACAGTCGCATCGTCCTTCACGATAATACGCGCAGCCAGATTGTGGCCCGCCGCCGTCACGCGCTCTGCCAGAATATCGCCCGATGTGTCATTGTCCGGCGTGCGCGTGTCAGACACCGTTGCCACCGCAATGTTGATCGGCTTGAATTCTCTATCTGTATCGATGGCCATACGTTGCCCCTGTTATCTGTCGCGAGTCAGGCGAACACCGTCCGCCGTGCTGGAATTGCCGTTGAGTGCAGGGAAAGTGGGCCATTTACCTTGTGACAATGCAATTCTGCTTGGCGAGGGGACGTTGGCCTGCCGCTCGTACATCCAGTAATTGCGCATCACGATGGCGACATAGCCGCGTGTCTCCCAATAAGGAATCGATTCCATATAGAGCAGCGGATCTCCATTATCGCGCACTTCGCTGTTCCACCGTGTGATCGGGGTGACGCCCGCATTATAGGCCGCCATGATCTTGGGCAGCAGCCCTTGCGTGGCGCGGCTGTCGCGCAGCATATTGAGGTTTTCCTGACCGAAGGAGAGGTTCACCGCCGGATCGTTCAAATTGACATAGCTGGCGTTCATATTCAGCCGCCCGGCATGTTGGCGCACCGTGATCGGCGTGATCTGCATCAAACCGCGCGCATTGGCGGGGCTGACGGCGGATGTTCTGAAGCTCGATTCCTGCAAGGCATGGGCAAAGGCCAAGGCAGGGTCGACCTGCCACCCGTCGCTGGGTTCCCACCGTGCCGTGGGATAGTGCAAGGCAGGCTCTGACCGACTGCCACGCGGGGCATTATGAGCCATCCAGATTTGCGTGCGCGGTAGACCGAGTTCGCGAGCAAGGCGTGATAAAGCGCGGAAATCGCCCGAATCTCCTATGCGGGCCTGATGCCGTAAAATTTCATCAGCCAGATCGTCGCGCTCGATCTCCATCAGCGCCACGGCTGTGCGAACATTGGTCTTGTCGCTCAGCCTGCGCCAATCGCGCTCGGTCAAATCCGGGGTCGCATATTGATTGGGCAGATGTTGTCCGCGTTGTTCTATGGCGATCATGCCGTACAGCGTTTCATCGAACCGTGTGGCGGCCTGCAAATGCTGCTCGGCCTCAGTTGGCTTGCGGCACCGGATCAGGGATCGGCTCGCCCAGAAATGCGCTGCTGCGGTCAGCTCGGTGTTGGTGGATTGACTGGCTGCTCGGCCAAAAGCGTTGGCTGCACTGCTGCAATCTCCCAGTCTCCACGCTGCCAAGCCTTCAACCCATGCGCCTTCGGCCACCCATGCACCCGATCCAACCGAGACGGTTTGCGCCATGGCAAAGGCGGAGCGATCGTTGTTCTCGATGTAATAGCTCCACGCCACTTTCTGGCGCCATTCGGCACGAGCTGCAGAGCTGAGATTGGCATCGATTCCATCCAGCAATATCCGCGCGCCATCGGGATCATCATCGCGGATATGGGCCAGGATGGCTTGCTCGATGTCTTCCGGCATGGTCCCATCGTCAACGCTGCGCGGACGAATGCGTTTTGATGTGCCCCGCTGCCTTTGGAACGAGTTGGGTTGCGGTAGCGAGGGGATATATTCCAGACCGCGCCTCTGTCCCAAACGGCCCAATTGTTCGGCCTGGGGCAACAACAAGCCGATGTCGAACCATCGTGCGACCTGATCCGCCGAAACGGCAGGGCTGTTGGCGTGGGTGTAATATTCGGCCAGAGCAACCGCGTGCAGCAATCCGCTGTCGCGTTCTTCCAGCAGGCCTTCAACTTTGTCCCAATCCTCGCCATTTATCGCCGAGAATAGCGAGGCGTAATAGGCTCTCTCGGCATCGCTCAGGATAGAGGGCACGATGTCGCTTTGGGCCTTGGCGGTGAAATATTGCGCCGTGCTGGTGGCTGGCGCGGCTGATTGGGCCGCCGCGGGAGCAGCATATGCTGTGACAAGCCCTGCGCCCAAGGCCATCGCGGCCAATTTGCGACCAATCATTGGGAATTGTGTGTCCATGCCAGCCATCTCCGCCAAAAGCGTGCCTTGAGCCGGGGTGACCCCATCATGCTCTCAAGGCTTTCTGCCACCATCAGTGGCGTGCTGTGATCGTCATGACAGTATTCGCTTAACGCGGCATGATCCTGCGCCGCTTCGTGTCCCAAAAACGGCAGAATGTTGCGGCCCAGCGCCAAAATGCGCTTCGGGCCAGCCAATCCAATATGATGGTGCAGCAATCCTTCAAATCCACCAGCAGCCAACGCATGGCAATCGGCCATGGGAGTGTGGCGGGGAAGGGCGGATGCGAGATAGATATTTTGACGGTCGGTGCCCATCGCGGCCAGAATCCGGTTGAGCAATTGACCTTGAGCTTGAGACAGCAGTTGGTCACGGTCACCTTCTTCGGGATCGACCACCAACACCATCAAATCGGCATCGGCCTCGCCTTGGGCGGCAATCCGGCCCCGCGGTCCCACCGCGTCCAGACCCGGCTCGCTGAGCCAAAACTTGCGCCAGGCTGCCAAATCTTGGGGAGGAGTTTGCCCCAAAAGATCAATTTTTTCAGGCGCTGGTGCGGGTTTTTGTTCAGCCACGGAAATCTTGGTTGCGGCCTTTACCTCTGCCTCTACCTGTTCCGGTGTTGGCTCTGGCTCAGCCAGCCACTCCGTAGCGTTATCGGCATAATCATAATCGACGCCAGCCTCTTTCCACCAGTCGATGGCGGCGTTGAATTGCGCGGCAATTGAGGGGGATGGCTGTGTCATACTGTTAATAGCAGGTCTTGACCTTCCATGAGCCAGCAATCAAGGCATTTGCTACGTTTGAACACGAAAATCTCGAAGGAAGAACCGGGACATGAGCGCCGAAGCAATTGAACGTGAAACGATGCCCTGCGATGTAGTGATTGTAGGAGGCGGCCCAGCAGGCCTGTCCGCTGCAATCCGGTTGAAGCAAATCAATGACGAACTTGAGGTGGTGGTCCTCGAAAAGGGTTCTGAAATTGGCGCGCATATTTTGTCAGGCGCAGTGGTTGATCCCAAGGCTTTGGACGAATTGCTGCCCGAATGGCGCGAGATGGATTGCCCGATGGCTGAAACGCCAGTGACGGACAATTGGCATTGGGCGCTCAGCAAGAACAAGAAGTATTCTCTGCCGCATCTGATGATGCCGCCCTTGATGAGCAATCATGGCTGTTACACCGGATCGCTGGGCAATCTGACCCGCTGGTTGGGCGAACAGGCCGAAGCACTGGGCGTGATGGTGTTCCCCGGCTTCCCTGCATCCGAAGTGATGATTGGAGATGACGGCGCGGTAAAGGGTGTGGTCACGCAAGATATGGGCGTGGCTGCCGATGGCTCGCATAAAGGCGATTTCCAGCCCGGAATGGAGATCGAGGCGAAATATACTCTATTTGCTGAGGGCGCTCGCGGCAGCCTGACCAAACAGATGAAAGCGAAATTTGATCTGGAGGCTGATTGTCAGCCGCAGGTCTATGGCCTTGGCATCAAGGAATTGTGGGACATTGATCCCAAGAAACACGTTCCCGGCCGTGTCATCCACACCCAAGGTTGGCCGCTGTCTGAAAGCGACAGCTGGGGCGGCGGGTTCCTGTATCATCAGGCCAATGGCCAGGTAGCGGCTGGATTTGTGACCGCGCTGGACTATTCCAATCCCTATGTCTCGCCATTCCAGGAATTCCAACGCTGGAAACAACATCCTGCCATCCGCGAGTATCTGGAAGGCGGCAAACGCGTTGCCTATGGCGCGCGCGCCATCAACGAGGGCGGTTGGCAATCGGTGCCAAAGCTGGCGTTCCCGGGTGGGGCGCTGATCGGTTGCGCCGCTGGCTTCGTCAATGTTCCCCGGATCAAGGGCAGCCACACCGCCATGAAAAGCGGCATGTTGGCAGCCGAAAGCCTGGCCGCAGCCATTGCCGATGGCAAACAGCATGACGAGCGGGCCGATTACGATGCCGCGGTGCGCTCAAGCTGGATCGCCAAGGAATTGAAGCTCGTTCAAAACGCAGAACCGGCCGTGGCCAAATTTGGAGGCGATATCGGCACCGTTCTGGCAGGCGCTGACATGTGGATGCGCACGCTCAAGATCGGGTTGCCGATCTCGATGAAGCACCATGCCGATTATACCGAAACAGGCCGGGCCGATCTGTATAAACCGATCGATTATCCCAAGCCTGATGGCGAGATCAGTTTTGATCGCCTTTCTTCCGTCGCGTTCAGCTTCACCAACCATGCAGAGGACCAACCGGTCCATTTGCAGTTGAAAGATGCTGAGTTGCAGAAGACCAGCGAGTATGAAATTTTCGCCGGTCCATCGACGCGATATTGTCCGGCGGGTGTCTATGAATGGATTGAGGAAGAGGGGCAGGAACCCAAATTCGTCATCAATTCGCAGAACTGCGTCCACTGCAAAACCTGCGACATCAAGGATCCGAACCAGAACATCAATTGGGTCACCCCAGAAGGCGGCGGCGGACCGAACTATCCGAACATGTGATGGTAGGAGAATAACTTTTTATAGCCTTCAATCTCTCTGGCTGGCGCGACGCCAGCTAATGAGCTTGAGTCAATAAATTGGAACGGGAGGCCTCTATGCTGACGGATAATCGAAGAGCACTTCTGGTGTTTAACGGGATCGGTTTGATAGCCTCTGCCATCCTATCGGGCTGGTTCTATTTCTTCTTCCTGCTGGGCGCGATTGATCTTTGGCCATTTGTTACCGATGTTGCGGTGGACATATCGGGTGATCGCCGGGCTTGGAATATGGCCCATTTGGAAGGCATTACCAACGGCACCATGCTGATCGCAATCGGTGCCGCTGGCAGCTATATCAGACTGGGCGAACGAGCGCAGAAATGGTTGTTCTGGTCTGCGTTGGCTTTTGGCTGGCTGTTCACTCTCCCAGCGATTGCAAACGCTATGTTCGGAACGCGAGGGCTTGAGTTCGGCGGGGGACCGTTTGCTGGTGACGTAACCACTAATAACATCATTTTTCTGGCTGGATGGCCGGCAATGGTCGGCGTTCACATTGCCATTGTTCTGCTGCTGTGGGGTGCTTGGCGGCACCGTAAGCACGCCAAGGATCAATCATGAGTCAATCGCAAATCATTGTCCGTCAAATTCCCTTTTCTTTTGAAGAATATATTGATCCAGTGTGGCATTCCCAGCGCCCTGAATGGAGCCATATGGTGAATGGGGCTTCGTTGACTATGCCATATCTTGAGCCGTTCTTGATCAAGACCGTGACCGAGGCGATGAGGCAAGTGGATGATCCCGCACTCAAAGCCGATGTAAAGGGGTTCATCGGACAAGAGGGCGTGCATTACAAAAACCATCGTCGTTACAACGAGATTCTCAAGCGCACCTATCCCGATCTTGCTGATGTAGAACAAGAGATGGTGACCGACTATCGCAAGTTCCAAAAGCGAAGTCTCAAATGGCGATTGGCCTACACAGCCGGGTTTGAGACAATGACGATGGGAATCACCGAGTGGCTGATCCGACAGAGAGGTTTGTTGTTTGCTGGTGCCGATTCATCAGTCTCGTCCTTGGTATTGTGGCACATGGTTGAGGAAACCGAACATAAGAATGTGGCTTATGATCTTTATATGCATCTCCATGGCGATTGGTGGGGCAAGGCATGGGGATTGATCTATGCAACTGCACATGTCGCATGGAGCAGCCGCAAAGGTTATAAACGGATGCTGAAGCGCGATGGCACTTGGCGCAGTGTGCGCAGTCGCTTGCGGCTCTATGCAATGGTCGGGCGGTTCATATTGCACGCCTCACCGTCGATGCTGCGGTCTTTGTTGCCCGGATACCATCCAGCAAAGGTCAAGGATCCGCAATGGGTCGCCAAATGGGCCAGCGCTTATGGCAAGTTGGAAAAGGGTAGCATTCCGCTTCTCGACACGAGCGATCCAGAAATTCCCGCTCAATTTCGGGCTCAACCATTGGCGCGGTAAAGCGCCCGTCGCTCGCGTCCTACCTTTTTACCCCTATCTCATTTGCGAAGGATGGATGCGGTTCTCCAAATTAGAGATGCGCCTGTGACTACAGCCATACTCAGATTTGGGGTCAAAAATGTCGATCATGACTCAAGGCTCGCATCATATAAACGCTCGAGCAGCTGCTTACATCCAGTTCTCGGCCGCAATAGCTGACAGGCTGGAAATCACTCGCTAAGGCGCACCTTGTGAGCATTACCGAAACCGCCTATGCCAAGATCAATTTGGCGCTGCACGTCCGCGCGCGGCGTGATGATGGCTATCACGAGCTGGAGACCTTGTTCGCCTTTGTCGATGCAGGCGACACTTTGGTGGCGCGCCCTGCCAATCAAGACAGCGTCAAAACGCTGGGCGAATTTGCCACTGATATCGATGATCCAATGAATAATCTGGTGGCAAAGGCGCTGGGACTGCTCCCTCGGACAGGCGGAATAGAAATCACGCTGGAGAAAAACCTGCCGGTTGCGGCTGGGTTGGGCGGCGGTTCTGCCGATGCGGGCGCTGTTTTCCGGATTGTCGAGCACATGCATGGGTTGCCCGATGATTGGCGCGAGCGTGCCTCAAAACTCGGGGCGGATGTGCCCTGCTGCGTTCGCAGCGAGACCACCATCGGGCGAGGTACGGGCGCGCAACTTCAAACGGTCGCATGCGATCTGTCCGGCGTGCCCGTGCTGCTCGTCAATCCACGTTTGCCGGTTCATACGGGCCCTGTATTCAAGGTGTGGGACGGCGTGGACCGCGGCCCCTTAACCGATGGCGATGCGCGCGCGATTGCATTGGCGGGGCGCAATGATCTGCGCGATCCAGCGATCTCGCTTTGCCCACCCATCGCACAGTTGCTCGGTGCTTTAGAGACAACGGACGCCTGGCTTAGCAATATGTCGGGATCAGGCGCGACCTGTTTCGCGCTGTTTGATGACATTGCGCAGCGCGATCATGCGGCACAGCAAATCGCTGAGTTGTTTCCGCTTTACTGGCAATTGTCGGGCAAATTGCGCTAAACCCATTGCGATGATGATTGATAATCTGCCCTATCACCAAATTGGTGAACCCCAACGCGGCGGTATCGTCTGTGTAGCCGATCACGCATCCAATCACGTACCGCCCGACATTCCGCTCGGCATTCCAGACGCCTTGTTAGACAACCATATTGCGGTCGACATCGGGGTGGCTGGCGTCGCTGGCCGATTGGCGCGGCGGCACAATATTGCCGCCCACTTGGCCACTGTTAGCCGATTGGTGTGCGATCTTCATCGCGAAGAGGATAACCCGGCAGTGGTTCCGGCCCAAAGCGATGGCCATCTGATCCCGGGCAACATCGGCGCGGACGTAGAGAAGCGATTGGCGACGTTTCACAGACCGTATCACGCAGCCTTGGCCAAGTGGCTGGACGCGGCTGACCCTGAACTTATCGTATCATTGCACAGCTTTACGCCTAAACTGGCAGTGAGCGACGAGGATCGTCCATGGCAAGTTGCTCTGCTGTATAATCAGGATGATCGCGCAGCCCGCCATGCAATTCGATTGTTCGAAGAACTGGGGCTAACCGTGGGCGATAACGAGCCTTATTCCGGCCGAGAATTGAACGCGACGATGAATAGACATGCAGAGGCGCATGGGCGTCACTATCTTGCGCTGGAGATCAGACAGGACCTGATCATGAACCGGGCAGATCAGTCGCGCTGGGCTGGGATGGTTGGCGATGTAGCAAACAGGGTTGCGTTGGCGCTGGAGTAAAGGCAGGGACTTTTCAAATATTGCCCCTGGGGCACGAAATTCGACGGGAAGTTATATGTCTACGCGTTTTGATAAGACCAAATTGCCCAGCCGGCACGTCTCTGTTGGCCCCGAGCGCGCGCCGCATCGCTCGTATTATTATGCGATGGGAATGACCGAGGAAGAGATCAATCGACCCTTTGTGGCGATTGCTTCAGCGGGCAATGACAGTGCGCCATGCAACACCACGCTGGACCCGCAAGCCAATATCTGCCGCGAGGGCGTGATCCAGGGCGGGGGAACCCCGCGACGTTTCAATACCATCACCGTGACCGACGGCATTGCGATGGGTCATCAGGGCATGAAAAGCTCGCTGATCAGCCGCGAGATTATTGCCGATTCGGTTGAAGTTTCGGTGCGCGGCCATTGTTACGACGCGTTGGTTACCTTTGCTGGCTGCGACAAGAGCTTGCCCGGCATGATGATGAGCATGCTGCGGCTCAATATACCCTCCATCTTTGTTTATGGTGGTTCGATCCTTCCGGGCACACATCGCGGCAAAGATGTGACGGTGGTGGATGTGTTCGAAGCGGTGGGCCAGCACGCTGCTGGCAATTGTCCGCTGCAAGAGCTCATTGAGCTTGAGAAAGTGGCTTGTCCGGGGCACGGCGCGTGCGGTGGCCAGTTTACCGCCAACACTATGGCGTGCGTGGGTGAGGCCATCGGATTGTCCTTGCCAAACAGCAATATGTCTCCTGCTCCTTATAAATCACGTGATGATATTGCAGTGGCCGCTGGCAAGCAGGTGATGGAGCTGCTGGCGCTCAATCTGCGACCGCGCGACATCTGTACGAAAGCGGCGTTCGAAAATGCGGCGCGCGTGGTTGCGGCCACTGGTGGATCGACCAATGCGGCCTTGCATCTTCCGGCCATGGCAAGCGAATGCGGAATTGAATTTGACCTGTTCGACGTCGCCGAGATCTTCAAATCAACACCCTACATTGCCGACTTGAAGCCGGGCGGGAAATATGTCGCCAAGGATATGCACGAGGCTGGCGGGGTCTACATGGGTATGAAGACGCTGCTGGACGGCGGTTTTCTCGATCCCAATCCAATGACCGTTACCGGCAAGACTTTGGGCGAGAATATCGAGGAAATCACCTGGAATCCCGATCAAAAGGTGTTCTACGATGTGAAGCAACCAATAACGCCAACCGGTGGTGTGGTGGGCCTAAAGGGTTCGCTCGCCCCTGATGGAGCCATTGTAAAGGTGGCGGGCATGGAACGCCTACAATTCACCGGGCCCGCGCGCGTTTTTGATTGCGAGGAAGATGCCTTCTCCGCCGTAGAAAAACGAGACATTGCAGAAGGTTGCGTGATTGTCATCCGCTATGAAGGCCCCAAGGGTGGCCCAGGTATGCGCGAAATGCTGTCCACCACAGCCGCGCTGTACGGGCAGGGTATGGGCGAAAAAGTCGCCCTGATAACCGATGGCCGTTTCTCGGGTGCAACGCGCGGCTTCTGCATTGGTCATGTTGGCCCGGAAGCGGCCGATGGCGGCCCCATCGCGCTGATCGAAGACGGTGACACCATTGCAATCGATGCAGTGGCAGGCACCATTGATCTGGAGGTGAACGCAGAAGTGCTTGCCGAGCGCAAATCACGCTGGGAACCACGCAGCAACGACTATCAGTCGGGCGCATTGTGGCGCTTTGCCCAGAATGTCGGACCAGCCAGCAAGGGCGCATTGACCCATCCCGGCGCTTCGGCTGAAACCCACACATATGCGGATATTTGAGGCCCAGACCGGCTTGATTTTGACGGGCGAGACCTCGCGTCCAATCGCGAGACCTAGGGTAGACCTCGCCAGATCCCCTCGAGATGCCCATGGTTGACGCGCAAGTTCTGACCGTTGCACAAATGCGGGCTGCCGAGCAGGCTCTGATCGAACAGGGTTCCAGCATTGATGCGCTAATGAGCATTGCGGGTGAGGGGGCTGGGCAATGGGTTTGGCGCGCCGCAGCCGGACGACCTGTTACCGTGCTGTGCGGCCCAGGCAACAATGGCGGCGATGGCTATGTCATTGCAGAATTTTTGCGCCAACGCGGGTTGCCGGTGCAAATTGTCTCGCCCATCGAGCCCAAGACCGATGCGGCCAAAAATGCGCGCGCGCAATATTCGGACGAGGTGTTGGACTCAGGCTCTGAGGCCAACGGTGATATTCTGGTTGATTGCCTGTTCGGCTCTGGCCTCACGAGGCCCTTGTCGGCAGAATTGGCGGTAATGCTGCTCGATCTGGCCGAGCGTCATGCCTATCGCATCGCGATTGATGTGCCGTCCGGGATCGAGAGCGATAGTGGTGAGCCGCTCAACGAAAGATTGCCGGATTACGATCTGGCGCTGGCGTTGGGTGCATGGAAATTTGCCCATTGGCGGCTGCCTGCTCGCAGTATGATGGGCGAGAAACGTCTGGTCCCGATCGGGATCGAGCCAGTGGAGGGTGCAGCGCATCTGATTGCGCGCCCCGAAATTCAGCAACCCGGTGCCGATGCGCACAAATATCGCCGTGGATTATGCGCCATAATCGGCGGTGAGATGCCGGGCGCGACCCTGCTGGCGAGCGAGGCCGCCATGCGGGCAGGCGCTGGCTATGTGAAGCTTATGGCTGCCAGCCATCCAACCTCGCACATCCCAGCGGGCCTGGTTGTCAGCCACGGCGCGTTGGATAGCGAGTTAGCCGACGAACGGATTGAGGCCATCCTTGTCGGGCCGGGGTTGGGCCGAACTGACGTCGCTGTGTCGCGGCTGCAAAGCGCCTTGCACACTGGCAAGCCGTGCCTGATCGACGCCGATGCGCTGGTCCTGCTCAAACCCGATATGTTGGGCAGGCATGGCCAACTGCTGGCAACGCCGCATGAGGGCGAGCTTGACGCCATGTGTCGCCATTTTGGCATCCTGGCGGGTAGCAGACAGGCACGGGCGCAGGCGCTCGCCATTCGCAGTGGAATTACCATTGTGGCCAAGGGCCCCGACACCATTATCGCTGCGCCCGATGGGCGCTTGGCTCTTGCGCCACCTGCCACCAGCTGGCTGTCCGTGGCTGGCACGGGCGATATACTGGCGGGAATGGCGGTAAGCCGCATGGCGACCGGCAAGGCGCCGTTTGAGGCCGCGTGCGAAGCGGTCTGGCTGCATGGGACAGCTGCCAGCCTGTGCGGCGCTGCTTTTACGGCCGATGATCTGGCTGGAATGACGTCGCGGGCTATGGCAATGGCCTTGCGTAAATGAACCAGCCACAAACTATTGTCAGAATAGCCGCGCGCGGAGATGGCGTCACGGCAGAGGGCCTCCATGTCGCAGGGGCAGCGCCTGGTGACACCATCCTGCCCGACGGCACTGTCGAGCATGGGGCCCATCATGCCACACCGCCGTGCCGTCATTTTGGCACATGCGGCGGGTGCGATCTGCAACATCTGGATGACGAGGCGCTGGCTGGCTTCATAACCGATCGGGTGCGCTTTGCTGCCGAAGGGCAGGGGTTGGAGATATCCGAATTGCTTCCAACCCATGTGTCTCCACCGCATTCTCGCAGGCGCGCAACCATGCATGCAATGGCGGCAAAAAGCGGGACATTACTTGGATTTAAAGAGCGTGGTTCACACCGTTTAGTCAATTTGAAGCAGTGTGAAATTCTCGATCCCAAGCTGTTTGCTTTGGTAAAACCCTTGCGGCGTTTCGTGGACCGTTTTGGCGGAAAAGCTGCGGTGGATATTACCCTGTCCCTGTCGGATCAGGGCGTGGAATGCAGTTTGAAGAACATTGCTTTGGAAGGGTTGGAAGCGACCGAGGCGGCGCTCGCCTTCGCTCAGGACAATGGACTGGCCCGGTTAAGCATCGATCAGGGCTATGGTCCAGAAACCGTGTGGGAACCCGAGCCGTTGACGCAAAGCCTGTCTGGCGTGCCCGTGCCTGTCCCCGGTGGCGCGTTCTTGCAGGCAACCCCGGATGCTGAACAACGCATGGTGGCTGACGCGCAGGAATGGTTGTCCGGTGCGCAAACAATAGCGGATTTGTTCGCCGGGCTGGGGACGTTCGCATTTGCGCTCGCTGATATTGCCAAGGCGGGCAACCCCAAGGAGGGCAATGCCAAAGTCGTAGCGGTTGAGGCGGCCAGCGCGTCGCATCTGGCCTGTAAGGCCGCTGCCAATATGCGGCAGAGACCGGTCACGGCAGTGCATCGCGACCTATTCCGTAATCCGTTGCAGCCCGATGAGATCGACAGATTTGATGCCGTCTTGCTCGATCCACCTCGGGCCGGAGCACGCGAGCAGATCGACCAAATCGCGCAGAGCCAAATTGGCCGTGTGGTCTATGTCAGTTGCAATCCGTCGAGCTGGGCAAAGGATGCCAAGCGGTTGATTGATGCCGGTTTTACTTTGGAGAAATTGCGGCCCGTCGGACAATTCCGCTGGTCCACCCATGTCGAACTGACGAGCTATTTCACGCGCTAGGCTCGGCAACAGGCCATGCCTCAGGACATGTTGCGGTGACTAGCCTTCGATAATCTTGGCTTCGGCAAACCCCAGCAAGCCACCATAGGTTTCCAGCATCTCGCCATCCACGTCATCGTCTTCGATGATGATATCCAGGCGATCTTCCATTTCGGTCAGCAGGCCTGCCACGGCCATGGAATCCAACTCAGGCAGATGCCCAAACAACCCGGTGTCCCCATCAAATCCGGCGACATCGTCTGCATCCAGCCCAAGGACATCGATCAGTATTTGTTTCAGATGTTTATCAATAGCGGCGCGGCTCATCCCGAAGGGGGACGGCGCTTGCTCTTCTTCAACAACATTCTGGCCAGTCATGGACAAGGGCTTTCCTCGTGTAAACGGGCGCTCGCCTTAGCTTTGTGTTGCTTGGGAGGCAAGCGTGTCAGTCCAGTATTGTCCCTTTGCGGGGCAAATACGCAAGATTGATGCATGGCCGTTCAAAACGGTGACGCACCGGCTGACAGAAAGCGTTTGAGCCTGTAGCAATCGGCAGATGTCCAACATTCCAGATCCTTTGCCAAAACCGCTTGACCATCTGGCGGAATGCGGCGCGCGCGATGATCCAGCCTTGATCCTGCGCGATGTTACCCTGACCCATGGCGAGCTGGGCAAGCGGGTAGGGCTGCTGGCCGGTTGGCTGGGGCAGCAATTACCAACGCCAGGTGCGCGGGTCGCGACATGGGCGGCAAAGGGCGAACTGACCTGTTTAATGCCACTTGCCGCAGCGCGTGCGGGCGTAGTGCATGTGCCGATCAACCCCTTGCTGAAACGCGCGCAGGCCGCGCATATTCTGGCCGACAGTGGCGCAATGATGCTGATCGCGAACAAGGCTCGCCTCAAATCGCTTGAGGAAGGCGATTGTGGGGCAGGTTGCGCGGCATGGGAGGAAGGGCAGGCGCTGGAGGCGGCGTTCGCTGGCGGTCTGGCTCTACCGGCCTCAGCGCATGATCCAAACGATCTGACGGCGATCCTCTACACCAGTGGCTCAACCGGCAGGCCCAAAGGCGTCATGCTCAGCCACGCAAATTTGTGGCTGGGCGCAGTGAGCGTGGCCCATTATCTGAAACTGAGCGCCGATGATGTGACATTGGCGGTGTTGCCGCTGTCATTTGACTATGGCCAAAATCAATTGCTGAGCACGTGGCTGGCTGGGGGAAGCGTTGCTCCGTTGGACTATCTCTTCCCACGTGACGTCATGAAGGCGTGTGCGAAGTATAACATCACCACATTGGCCGCTGTGCCGCCCTTATGGGTGCAATTGACCGAGTTGGAATGGAGTGAAGATTCCACCCAGGCGATGCGGCGTCTGACCAATAGCGGCGGCGCGTTGACCCGCGATTTGGTGACCGACCTACGCGGCATTTTCTCCGATGCGCATTTGTTCGCCATGTATGGTTTGACCGAGGCGTTTCGCTCCACCTTCCTCGACCCCGATCTGATCGACACACATCCTACTTCGATGGGCACAGCCATTCCCTTTGCAGAGATTCTGGTGGTTGATGACGATGGACAGCTGGCCGAGCCGGGCGAGGAGGGCGAGCTGGTGCATTGTGGGCCTCTGGTGGCGCAAGGGTATTGGCAAGACCGGGAACGCACCGCGCAACGGTTCAAACCGGCTCCTGTGGCCTCAAACTATGGCGGAATGGCGGTGTGGTCGGGCGATAGGGTCCGGCGCGATCATGACGGCCTGCTTTATTTCGTCGGTCGCCGCGATGCGATGATCAAAAGCGCAGGCAACCGTATCTCTCCGCAAGAGGTGGAGGAAGCTGCCATCGCCAGCGGTATGGTGGCCGAGGCTATTGCTCTGGGCATTCCCGATGATAGGTTGGGCCATGCGGTCCATCTGATTGTCCGAACATCGGGCGATGTTGCCGATGCAGATGCTCAATTGCCCAAATATCTCAGCCGGGAACTGCCCAATTTTATGCAACCTAAAGTGATCCATTGGCGCGATGTCATGCCCCTCAACCCCAATGGCAAGATTGATCGCACCGCTCTGTACCGGGAATTGACCGAATGAAACCGCTTGGCCCAATTCCTGAAGGCTATCAGACGCTTGACGGCGAGCTTGCTGTCGGTGGACGCACCGCCAGTCAATTGGCACAGCAGGCCGGACAAACCCCGCTGTTTGTCTATTCGACCCAGCATCTGGACAGGCGAATGGCGGCTTTGCGCGCGGCGATGCCTGATCGCTTGGGCATAAATTACGCTGTCAAAGCCAACCCGTTTGAGCCTGTGCTGCGGCACATGGCAGGGTTGGTAGACGGTTTTGATATCGCTTCGGCGGGCGAATTGTCGATTGCGCAGGCTGCCGGGATCGATCCAACGCGGGTCAGCTTTGCCGGGCCGGGCAAGCGTGACGGAGAGCTGGAAGCAGCGATCTCTGCCGGCGTGACGCTAAATTGCGAGTCCGAAGGGGAGGCCGCACGCACTCTGGCGATAGGGGAGCGCTTGGGCATCGCGCCGCGCATGGCGATCCGGGTCAATCCGGAGTTTGAATTGCGCGGATCGGGTATGAAGATGGGTGGGGGTGCCAAGCCATTTGGAGTGGATGCGCATCGCGTTCCTGACCTTGCCAAACAGATCATCGCATCGGGCGCGGAATGGCGCGGCCTGCATATCTTCACTGGCAGCCAGGCGTTGAATGTCGAAGCTATCATAGAAACGCAAGCTAATGTGTTGAAATTGGCAGAAACTCTCTCTGATCAGATTGACGCGCCTTTGCCTAAATTGAACATGGGAGGTGGCTTTGGTATCCCCTATTTCCCCGGTGATGAAGCGTTGGATCTTGCTCCGATTGGCGACGCACTGGATCGGTTGTTCGATCAATTGCCAGACAGGCTAGCCGAGACGGATTTCTGTATCGAGTTGGGGCGCTATCTGGTGGGCGAGGCTGGGGTCTATCTCACCCGGATTGTCGACAAGAAGGACAGCCACGATCTAACCTATCTTATCACCGACGGGGGGCTGCATCACCAATTGGCTGCCTCGGGCAATTTTGGAACCGTGGTCCGGCGCAATTATCCTGTCGCGATCGCAAGCCGGTATGATGCCGAGCCCGAAGAAGTGGTCAATGTGGTGGGGTGCCTGTGCACGCCGCTCGACCGATTGGCGGACAAAGCCCATTTGCCGGCGGCCAAAGTGGGCGATCTGGTCGCAGTGTTCTGTGCCGGTGCTTATGGCGCAACGGCCTCTCCAGCAGCGTTTTTGGGGCAGGGACCGGCGGCAGAAATACTGGTTTGACCGCTGATTTACGCTTAGCACGCGCTTACTAACCCAATTTTCATGCCTTTGCGCCAGTATGCTGAGCTGCGATCGATTGCGAAGCTGCGAAAAGGTTTAGGCTGTGAAGAACGAACATTGCGAAGCGGATCCTGCCACATCGGCCGAATTGACCGAATTGCAGGAATTGGTTGAACGTCAGGCGAACCAGCTGGAAGCGCTTGAGGCGAAACTGGACAATCAGGAGCAGTCGCTGCGCCATGTCCTGGGCATGATGATCGAGTGGATGGAAGAAGGCAAGTCGCGCGAGGCCGCATAAGCCCAACGACACTTATTGCGGATCTTGCTCCGCTCCATGGCCAGCGGCCATATATTCATCACTGCGCATTTCATTCAACCGACTGACTGTGCGTTCAAACTCAAACGCGCCATCGCCAGCCTGGTAGAGGCTCTCGGGTTCGGTCGCAGCGGTCGCAAACAGCTTCACGCGATATTCGTACAAAGTGTCGATCAGCGTAACAAAGCGCGCGGCTTCATTGCGCATGTCCGGCCCCATTTGCGGGATGCCAACCAGAATGACGCTGTGGAACGAGCGGGCAATCGCCAGATAATCGGGCGCCCCCTTCGCTTGTGCGCACAGCCGCTTAAAACTGAACACGGCGACGCCTTTTAGCGATTTGGGCACATGCAGAGTTCGCTTGGCGCTGACCTCCAGCTCCAGCGAGGGCACATTGTCAGCATCCTCGGGAGCATAATCCGTTAGCCGGAAAAACGCCTCGCGCACCCTGGCGGTGGCGGCATCACCCAGAGGAACATGCCATGTGTCCAGCCCGGCCACGCGGTCCAATCGGTAATCGGTCGGTCCATTGAGCGGTATCGTTTCCAAGCTTTCGTCGATCAGGTCGATAAATGGCAGGAAATGCTCTCGGTTCAGCCCGTCCTTATACAAATCGGACGGAGGGCGATTGGATGTGGTGACGATGGTCACACCTTCATCCACTATCAGCGCCTTGAACAACCGGCTCATGATCATTGCATCGGCCGAATTGTTGACCACCATCTCGTCAAAGGCGAGGCACCGGACATTCTCTGCCAGCTTTGCTGCAACCGGCGGGATCGGGTCGCCGCTTTCCTTCTTGCGCTCTTGGTTGAGCAGCGCGTGAACCTCTTGCATGAAGGCGTGAAAATGCGCTCTGCGCTTGCGATCAATCGCTAGGCTATCGTGGAACAAATCCATCAACATGGACTTGCCGCGACCCACACCGCCCCACATGTAAATGCCCATGGCGGGCTTCGGTTTTCCCGACAGCGCGCGCCACAAAATGCTGCCGCGCTTGGGCACTGCCTCCAATTCATTTTGTAATCGATTGAGGGCCAACACGGCTTGCTTCTGATCCGTATCTTCGGTCAGTTCGCCAGCGGCAATAAGCGCCTCATAGCGGTGCAGAACGCTGCTCATCTCGGCGTGAATTTCCTCACAATGCCCGAGAATGCCGCGACCTTGTGATCGCCTTGTTCAACCGTGCCGCGCAAGAACACCAGCTTGCCGGTTTCCTGCATGATCTCAGCCACCGCATCCAGCGGCCTCTCGGCATCGCCTGCGCCCACGAACTGGGTGGAGATTTCCAACGTAACAGAGGGACCTGCATTGCCGGTGCCGATTACGCGCATGGCCGAAAACAAGGCAATATCGATCAATGATTGGGTAATCGCGCCGTGGATCACACCCTGCAAATTCAAATGGCGGCGTTCAGGAAACATGCGCAAGCGGCACTTGTCGTGTTCGCGCCTGGTGATGAGCTTACCCATCACCGCGCCATTGAACAGCGTATCGTCTTTCAGATTCCAATGATGCCAACCCGGGTTCTCCGGATCGGGTCGATGGTCAAACACGTCATCTGTAATCGCCACGAGGCGTCAGATGCTCCGCTCGGCCATCATTTTCTTGGTCTCTGCAATGGCCTTGGCCGGGCTGAGACCTTTGGGGCAGACATTGGCGCAATTCATGATCGTGTGGCAGCGATACAGGCGGAAGGGATCTTCCAGTTGATCGAGCCGCTCACCGGTCATTTCATCGCGGCTGTCAGCCAACCAGCGATAGGCTTGCAACAGGATGGCAGGACCCAGGAATTTGTCAGAATTCCACCAATAGCTGGGGCAGGCGGTCGAGCAGCAAGCGCACAGGATGCACTCGTACAGGCCGTCCAATTGCTCGCGCTGTTCGGGCGATTGCAGACGCTCTTTCCCGCTGGGGGTTGGCGTTACGGTTTGCAGCCAAGGCCGAATAGAGGCGTATTGCGCATAGAAATGGGTGAAATCGGGGACCAGATCCTTGATCACATCCATATGCGGCAAAGGCGTGATGCGAATCTCGCCCTTCATATCCTCAATGGCAGAGGTGCATGCCAGGCCGTTTTTGCCGTTCATGTTCATCGCGCATGATCCGCAAATACCTTCACGGCATGAGCGGCGGAATGTCAGGGTGGGGTCAATTTCATTCTTGATCTTGAACAGAGCGTCCAAAACCATCGGTCCGCATTCATCCAGATCGATTTCGAACGTGTCATAGCGCGGGTTGGCGCCGCTATCGGGATCAAACCGGTAGATTTTGAACTTCTTTACATTGCCACCTTCAGCCCGATGGACATTGCCATCCTTCTTGATCTTGGAATTCTTAGGCAGGGTGAAAGTGGCCATGAGGTCTAAATCCTGATCGTTTGCAGACGTTGCTCTTGGCAATCTAGTGCCTGAGCCAAGCTGGGTCTACTTACCAATTGTGCGGGGCAACACAAGCGTTGTTGCCGCCTGTCCCCAATCGATCCAGCGCAGGCCCTTCAAGGTGTTTCGTTAGAGGTCAACCGCGGTGCGCAGACCTGCCGCAATGACGCTGTAAAGGAACCTAGTCTTGCGCCAAGCGTCTGGTCGGTATGCGCGATGATCCCGACAATACAAACCCTTGGCCGCAAAGCGCGGCAGTTTTCGGAGCGAGCGGCGGAATCGGTCGCGCGCTGTGCGAGGAATTGGCGCGGCGTGGATGCGAGCGGATCTATGCAGGTTCGCGCGCCGGGCAATCAATCGGGCTGGATCAAACGCATCCCTTTGCCTTTGATCTGACCGATGAATCTAGCATTGCTGCGGCTGCCGAGATGATGCGCGATCAGCCGCCCGAATGCGTCATTGTGGCGAGCGGCGTTCTGACCTTGCCCGATGGCAGCGGCCCGGAACGCACGTTCAAGCGCATTGATGCAGGCCATATGGCTCGTGTTCTGGAGCTCAACACAATTGGGCCGGCCTTGATCGCAAAGCATACTTTGCCGTTGTTTCCACGAGAGAAACGCAGCGTGTTCGCCGCCTTGTCGGCGCGGGTTGGCTCCATTTCGGACAATGGGCTGGGGGGATGGCATAGCTATCGCGCTTCAAAAGCGGCGCTCAACATGCTGATCCGTAATTTTGCGATAGAGCTGGGCCGCACCCACTCAGATGCTGTGGTGGTGGGTCTTCATCCTGGCACAGTGGCAACAGACTTGTCTCAGCCGTTTCAATCGAACGTCGCGGACGGCAAATTGTTCAGCCCCGATCACTCTGCGCGAAAGCTGATCGATGTTGTGATGGGCCTAGGCCCAGACGACAGCGGGAATGTGTTTGATTGGCGGGGCGAGCGTATCCCAGAATAGCCCTAAAATTAGTAGCTTGCGGTGCAAGCGCGTTCAGCATAGCTTCCACTCTTCGTTTCGTCGGACTTGTGGAGGGGACCGATGGGAATACAACAGTGGTATGATAGGCGCGTGTTGCCCGGACTGATCAAGCTGGCGTGTAGCCAGGGTCAGATTATGAAACGACGCTCGCAATTGGTTCCCTTGGCCACCGGTGCCGTGTTCGAACTGGGCTGCGGCGGCGGAATCAATCAGGAAATGTATGATCCGGTGGCGATCACCAGCTACGCCGGGATTGATCCGCATGCAGGCTTGCTGAACGATACACGAGCACTGGCCAGCGCCCGACTTGGTACCTCCGTGGATATTCGCGAAGGCGTTGGGGAGGACATTCCCTTTGCTGGCAGCAGCTTTGATACCGTTGTTTGCACCTACACGCTTTGTTCGGTGGATGATCCTGACAAGGTGATGTCAGAAATGCGGCGCATTCTGAAACCGGGTGGCCGCTTGTTGTTTCTGGAACATGGCAGAGCGCCCGACGCCAATGTGTCCAAGTGGCAAGAACGGATCGAACCTGTTTGGAAACGACTGTGTGGAGGGTGCCATTTGACCCGCCCGGTCGGCTCTGCGCTGCGTGGTGCGGGCTTCGATGTCGAGCCTCTGGGGCAGGGTTACATCCCCAAGACCCCGCGCTTTGCGGGATGGAATGAGTGGGGAATCGCGCGCAAGGCGGGCGCATGAACCTGATTTAGTTCACGGGCCCGCCCTGTCGTTTGCGTCTATTTTGGATGCAGTCTCCGATCAAAAGATCGAAGCCTGACGATTACTCACCAAATGTGCGTTGCCACCAACCCTTACGCGGCTGAGCATCGGTAGATTCTGATGCATCATCGGCGCCCTTGGCTTTTGCTTCTGCCTTGGGTTTGGTGGCCGCTTTTGCCCTGGAAGCGCGCTTTGGCTTGGCCGCAGGTTTGTCTTCTGCCTTGGCCTCGGTTTCAGCGGCTGCTTCTTGCGGAGCAGTGTCCTCAACCTTTTTCTTGCGAGGCGCGCGTTTGCGCTTGGGCTTTTCTTCGGACGGAGCTTCTGTTTCGGCCGAAGAGTCAGCAGCCGTTTCAGCCACCGCTGCATCCGCGTCAACATCCGCTTTCTTCTTACGCGGTGCACGTTTGCGCTTAGGCTTTTCTTCGGCGCCAGGTACGTCCTCTGCTGGCGGGGCAACCGATGCGGTGGCCTTTTCTATGGGCGCTTCGCTGTCTGAAGTGTCGGCCTGCTCATTCGTACCTTCGCCCTCAGCCTGATCGGATTTGCCCTTGCCACGGCCTCTGCCACCACGGCGGCGACGCTTCTTGGGCTTGTCGTCACCATCTTCGGTTTCGGCATCGCCATCGCGAGAGGCATCGGGTGATTGGTCATCGCTGCTTTCATTGTCATCTGATCCATTGTCATCAGACTGTTCATCACGGCGATTCTTGTTGCGACCACGGCCACCACGGCGGCGGCGACGACGCTTCTTGCGGGGCTCACCATCATCATCGCGTTCATCGCGATCATCGCGATCATCATTGTCCTGAGCCTCGTCTTCGATGTCATCATCATCATCATCGTCATCATCGACGATAGGTTCAAATTTAGGAGCTTTGGTTGGACGAGGGCCAGAACTGCTGACCGACATTTTGGCGCCTTCATCTTCGCCTTCTGGAATGACCTCGACCGATACATTGTAACGGGCTTCAATCTCAGCCAAATCGCTTCGCTTGGAATTGAGCAGATAAACCGCCGCTTCCGTGCTGGCTGCCAAGGTGATGATTGTGCCCTTGGCCTTGGCCGCTTCATCTTCGATGATGCGCAGCGCCGAAAGACCCGCCGAAGATGCCGTGCGGACCAGCCCGGTGCCATCACAGTGCGGACATTCGCGGGTGGTTGCTTCCAGAACCCCTGTGCGCAAGCGTTGGCGGCTCATTTCCATCAGGCCAAAGCCTGAAATACGGCCGACTTGAATGCGCGCGCGATCGTTCTTGAGCGCGTCCTTCATCGCCTTCTCAACTTTGCGGACATTGGAATTATATTCCATGTCGATAAAGTCGATCACGACCAATCCGGCCATATCGCGCAGACGCAACTGACGGGCAATCTCGCGCGCTGCTTCGACATTGGTCGCAACAGCAGTTTGCTCAATGCCGTGTTCCTTGGTCGACCTGCCCGAGTTGATATCGATCGAGACCAAAGCCTCGGTCGGATTGATGACCAGATAGCCACCCGATTTCAGTTGGACGACGGGGTCATACATAGCCCGCAATTGATCTTCAGCCCCATAACGCTGGAACAAAGGCACGGGGTCAGAATAGGCCTTCACCCGGCGCGCATGGCTGGGCATCAACAGCTTCATAAACTGCTTGGCCAGTTTATAGCCTTCCTCACCTTCGACCACGACTTCTTCGATTTCTCGATTGTAGATGTCGCGGATGGCGCGCTTGATCAGATCCGAATCGGAATGGATCAATGCGGGCGCAGTGGAGGACAATGTCTTCGCTCTAATCTCGTCCCACAGGCGCGCGAGATAGTCGAAATCGCGTCGAATCTCTGGTTTCGTGCGGCTGAGGCCAGCGGTCCTGACAATCAGGCCCATACTCTTTGGCAGGCTGAGATCAGACACAACTTGCTTAAGGCGTTTGCGATCACCTGCCGAACTGATTTTGCGGCTGATACCACCGCCATGCGACGAGTTGGGCATCAGAACCGTGTAACGGCCTGCCAGGCTGAGATAACTAGTCAGAGCAGCGCCCTTATTGCCACGCTCTTCCTTGACCACTTGCACCAACAGCACCTGACGGCGCTGGATGACGTCCTGGATCTTATAGCGGCGACGAAGTGCCTGACGCTTGGCCCGAACTTCGTCTACTTGCTTGGAGCGTCCGCGAGGCTTGCCGCCACCTTGGCGACGACCACGGCGGCCACGCCCGCGACCACGGCGAGAACCTTTGCCCCGGTTATCGTCGTCGTCCGAATTGTTGTTTTCGTCTGAATCGTCGTCTTCATCGTCGTCCGAATCATCATCATCGTCGTCGGACGAATCGTCATCGTCATTATCGACCTGACCGTCTTCGATGGTGTCGACTTTGTCTTTCTCGCTGGTGTCGATTTCCTCGACGCCATCTTCCGCCAAATCTTCCGCCAGGGCTTCTGCCGATTCGTCTTCGGCATCATATTCATCGCCCGGCGATACGCCGTCTTCTTCTTCTTCAGCGCGCAGACGCGCTTCTTCCTCAGCAGCCTCGGCCTCCTCAGCCAGCAATCGCTCCCGATCTTCCTGAGGGATTTGATAGTAGTCAGGGTGGATTTCGCTAAAGGCCAGAAAGCCGTGCCGATTGCCGCCGAAATCGACGAATGCGGCCTGCAATGATGGTTCAACTCTGGTTACTTTAGCGAGGTAGATATTGCCTTTAATCTGCTTGTGTTCGGCAGATTCAAAATCAAATTCTTCGATCCGATTGCCTTTGAGCACCGCCACCCGCGTTTCTTCCGGGTGGCGCGCGTCGATTAGCATGCGCGTTGCCATTTATTATTCTCCGAGCGCCGGGGGGTGGGGACGAGCCTCCATCCCAAGAGCGCACATATGTGTGGGAGCCGGCCAAAATATTTTGGCGACCGGCGTTGTAGGTTCGGCCCCGGGCTGCCAGCCGGCGGGGCAAAAGTTCTGTGTCTGCAAGGGTGAGATTGCGCCAATCGGTCGCAGTCCAGCCGCCAGTATCCATAGCGCGCTGTTCGCGCTGCTTTTGGATGTGCGGGGAGGGACGTCTCATCAATGCATCAACCTGTTGCGAAACTCCATGAATGGAAATCCATGGATGTCTGGGGTCATTGTCCGAGTAAACCCTACAAAATGCAGGTTAACACGATTTATCCCCGTCAAAGCCTGCTAGCACCGTGGGTTAGGCCCCGCAACCATATTGCGTTTATATCCCGCAACACCCTAACCATGGCAGGCAATGTCTCTACGCAGCCTTCTTGTTATTGTGGTTTTCGGTCCGATAGCGCTTGTCGCAGGGCTGATGGCATTGGGCGTGAGCGTTCCGATTCCCGAGCTTGGACGCGACTATGTGTTGCGCCTGCTGCTGCCAGAATATGGCGAGCAGATTGACCTGCCGCAAATTTATGGCGAATCCGATGAGACGTTACCGTTGATCGTTATCGATGCAGGGCATGGTGGGCGCGATCCCGGCGCGGTTAGCGGCGATATCTTGGAGAAAGACATCACTTTGGGCCTGGCCTTGGCCTTGCGCGATGCACTGGTTCGGCAGGGCGGTGTTCGGGCAGCTTTAACCCGCGAATCCGATGAGCTGCTCGCACTGGAAGAGCGGCCCGATATTGCCAGCAGGATGGGGGCAGACATGTTCTTGTCCATTCATGCAGATTCGGCAGGCGACATAAGCGAAGTCAGCGGTGCGAGCGTCTACATATTGTCGCGCGAAGCCTCCAGCCGCGCTGCAGCGCGATTTGCCCAGCGGGAAAACAGTGCCGATCGGCTCAATGGCATCTCGACCGAGGGGCAAAGCGATGAAGTTACGGCAATTCTGTTCGAATTGTCACAGCGCCGCGTCCAGGAAGAATCGGCAAATCTCAGCGCGCTTATCATTCGCGAAGGCGCTGGCCGGGTGGCGTTTCATCCCCAGCCCAGCCGCTCGGCAAATTTGGTTGTTCTGCGCGAGCCTGAACTGCCGTCGGTTCTGTTCGAAGCCGGATTTGTAACCAACGACGATGATGCGCAGCGGTTGCTGTCCGAGGAAGGACAGTCTGAATTTGCCGATGTGATGGCGCGCGCAATTCGAATACATTTTGCCGGACGGTCCGGTAATTGAGCCGCTTGCCAAGAAATTCTCATCAATCCCAAAAGGCGCTTTATTGGTTCTGGCAACAGACAGAATGTGCGTGCTAAAGCCAGCTGAAGGTCATGGAAGAACAATCAACTCTTGAATATGTCCGGTTTCGGTTGAAGCGCGATCCAAAGCTCGCGTTGGACTGGTTCATGGACAATTGGCGCGCCAATCGTTGGTTCAAACTGGCAGCGGTTGCGCTGGCTGGTTTGGTCGCCCTTTGGTTGATTGCATGGGCGTGGCTGGCCAGTGATCTGCCCGATGCAGAATCGTTGGTGGATTATGAAACACCTTTGCCCACCATGGTGCGCGGGATCGATGGAGAGATCGTCCATTCCTATGCCCGTGAACGCAGGGTCCAACTGCAATATGCCGATTTCCCCGAGCAATTGATCGAGGCCTATCTGGCGGCAGAGGATAAGACCTTCTTCAGCCACAGCGGTGTGGATGTGACAGGTACCGCCAATGCTGTGCTGGATTACGCGATCAAATATGGATCGGGCGAACGCGCGGTTGGTGGCTCCACCATCACGCAGCAGGTGGCCAAGAATTTGCTGCTGGGTGATGAATATTCGGTCACGCGTAAGCTGAAAGAAATGATTCTTGCCCGTCGCATCGAAGGCGTGTTGAGCAAGGAAGAGATTCTGGAGCTCTATCTCAACGAAATACCGCTCGGCCGACGCAGCTTTGGCGTGCAGGCGGCATCACGCGCCTATTTTGACCGCGATGTTGGCAACCTTCAGCTGCACCAAATGGCGTTTCTGGCAATCTTGCCCAAGGCGCCGGAGCGCTATGGCCGCAGCGCCAACCTGGACCTCGCCCTAGAACGGCGCAATTTCGTGCTGAGCCAGATGGAAGACAATGGCTTCATCACTGAAGAAGAGATGATTGCGGCGCAAAGCCAACCTTTGGGTCTGGTGCGCCAGGCATCCCAAACCCGCACTGTTGATGCTGCCTATTTCCTCGAAGAAGTCAGGCGTAAATTGCTCTCCGAATTTGGCGAGACGGCCGAGGAAGGCGAGAACAGCGTCTATGCAGGCGGGCTGTGGGTGCGCACATCGCTCGATCCGGAATTGCAAAAGGCTGCGCGAGATTCTTTGCGCGCGGGTCTGCTGCGCTATCATGGCAATCGCGGATGGGCCGGCGCTATTGCAACCATCGATGTGAGCCAGGGCAATTGGGCCAGCCAATTGGCCAGTTCTTACCTGTCTGTGCGTTACAAAGATTGGCGTATTGGTGTTGTTACCCAGCGCAGCGGATTGTCTGCTACCATCGGTTTTGCTGACGGAGATGAAGCTCCGATTATCGGCGCGCCCAATGGGTTGAAGGCAGGCGACGTTGTTGCCGTTGCGCCAAGCGGCAGTGGTTTCAGGGTGCAAGCCATCCCCGAGGTTTCAGGCGGCTTCCTTGCGCAATCGGTCCAAACCGGCCGCATTTTGGCGATGCAGGGCGGGTTTGATCACCACCTGTCTGATTTTAACAGAGCCACTCAGGCTGACCGTCAACCCGGATCGACTATCAAGCCATTTGTATATGCAACGGGTTTGGACAATGGCCTGACTCCAGCCAGCGAAGTTCCGGATGAAACGTTCTGCTATTATCAGGGTTCCAATCTGGGTGAAAAATGCTTCCGCAATTTCAGCGGCAGTTCTGGCGGGGTCCACACCATGCGTTGGGGGCTGGAGCAATCGCGTAATTTGATGACCGTTCATATCGCGATGGAGGCAGGTATGCCTCAGGTCATCGACACCTTTGAGAAGGTGGGGATCGGCTCGTACCAGCCTTATCCCGCATTTGCGTTGGGATCAGGCGATACGACAGTTATGCAAATGGTGAATGCCTATGCTGCTCTTGCCAATCATGGCCGGCTGCATGAACCAACCGTTATCGATTATGTTCAAGACCGGCGTGGCAAGGTGATCTGGAAAGCGGACAAGCGTCGCTGTGATGGATGCAATATGCCCGAATGGGATGGTCAACCGATGCCGCGAATGGGTATGATGGGTCGTCCGGTGATGGATCCGCGGACTGCTTTTCAAACGGTCCATATGTTGGAAGGTGTGGTCACTCGCGGCACTGCGGTGCGTTTGCGTGACCTCAATCTGCCGTTGTTCGGCAAAACCGGCACCACATCTGGGCCAACCAATGCTTGGTTTGTTGGTGGCTCGCCCGATATCGTTGCCGGCGTTTATGTCGGGCACGATCGTCCGCGCAATCTGGGCGGATGGGTGCAGGGCGGCAATACCGCTGCGCCAATTTTCAAGCAATTTGTTCAGGACACCAAGGCCCGCTGGCGCGATGAGCCTGCTGTTGCCCCCAATGGCGTCCGCATGGTCCGGATTGACCGTCGAACTGGCAAGCGTGTGTTTGACACTTGGCCAACCGACGATCCCTTGGCCGACACCATTTGGGAAGCCTTCAAGCCTGACACCGAGCCACCGCGCTCAACCCGTCAGGATGAAATTGCAGCCAAGCGTGAGGAAATTCTCGCCTTAATCCGGCGCGCCCAAAATGGCCCGGAAATTCGCGGTGACCAATTTGGCCAGCCAAGCGATTTTGTCGAGGATCAGGGCGGCCTTTATTAGCGGGCTGGAGTGGCCTTAGCCAATTCTGGCAAGGGCAAGCATTCGATCTTTTCCCTCATGCACTTTTCTTTACAATCGCCGCGCTTGCGCTAAGCGGGCAAGCCAATTCTCGAGAGGTATTACCTATGCGTGCCGAAGGGCAGGCCAACATTGACCGGATAGAAGCCGCGCTTTCCCTCGTGCGACAATCGCTCGATTGGGAACGGGCGTTGCGCCGTCTGGATGAACTGAACGCCAGGGTTCAGGACCCGACCTTATGGGATAATCCCAAGGAGGCCCAGGCCGTCTCGCGCGAGCAGAAATTGCTCGAAAACGCGGTGGATACGGTCAACACAATCTCCTCGGAAATGTCAGACGCGATCGAATTCATCGAGATGGGTGAGGCCGAGGGTGAAGACGACATCGTCGCAGATGGCTTGGCTAGTTTGGAAAAGCTGGCCGACCGGGCCGATGCGGACAAGGTTCAGGCTTTGTTGTCTGGCGAGGCGGATGCCAACGATACCTATATCGAGATACACGCGGGCGCAGGCGGTACAGAAAGTCAGGACTGGGCTGAAATGCTGCAGCGGATGTACAGCCGTTGGGCTGAGCGGCGCGGCTATAAAGTCGAGGTAGTCGATTATCACGCAGGCGAGCAAGCGGGCATCAAGTCCGCAACTCTGCTGGTTAAGGGCGAGAACGCCTATGGTTATGCCAAGACGGAAAGCGGTGTCCATCGCTTGGTCCGCATCAGCCCCTATGACAGCTCTGCCCGGCGGCACACCAGTTTCAGCTCGATCTGGGTTTATCCCGTCATCGACGATGATTTCGAGGTCGAGATCAACGAGGGCGATCTGAAAATCGACACATACCGCGCATCGGGCGCTGGCGGACAACACGTCAACACGACTGATTCAGCGGTGCGGATTACCCACCAACCCACCGGAATTGTCGTCGCGAGTCAAAATGACCGTAGCCAACACAAGAACCGCGCCACTGCGATGAATATGCTGAAAGCGCGACTGTTCGAGCGGGAAATGGCAGAGCGAGAAGCAGCGGCCAGCGGCGAGTATCAGGAAAAGAGCGACATTGGCTGGGGCCATCAAATCCGATCTTACGTATTGCAACCCTATCAGATGGTGAAGGATTTGCGCACGGGCGAAACTTCCAGCTCGCCTGATAATGTGTTGGATGGCGATCTTGATGCGTTCATCTCTGCCGCATTGGCGCAGCGGGTTACCGGCGAAACGGTTGAGGTGGAGGACGTCGAATAATGCGGTGGTTGGTCTTCTTCGGGATGGCATTACTGGCAGCTTGTCAGCCTTCTGAGCAGGCCAGCGAACGTGCCGAAACCGCGCTGGAGTTTCCATTGCCGGACCGGCCAGTGTCCAAAGTTACTTCCAACCAATTTTCCAACGAAGATGTCCGCGACAGCCGCGGTGAAGCGCAAAAGGTTATGGATCTGGCCAATATTGCCGATGGTAATACGGTGGCCGATATTGGTGCGGGCGAGGGCTATTACACCGTTCGTCTGGCAGCCCGTGTGGGCGAGACGGGTCGGGTGTTGGCACAAGATATTGACCGAGAGGCGTTGGAGCGTTTGGGATCACGTGTTGAGCGAGAGCGACTGGACAATGTCTCCATCAAGCTTGGCCAGCCCGACGATCCGCAGCTGCCGGTCGATAGCTTTGACCGCATCTTTCTGGTCCATATGTATCACGAAGTGACCGAGCCTTATGCGTTCTTATGGAGGCTGTGGCCTGCGCTTGCCCAAGGCGGCCAAGTCATCGTGGTCGATACAGATCGGCCAACCGACCAGCATGGCATTCCACCGCTGTTGTTGGTGTGCGAGTTTGAAGCGGTTGGGTTTCGCCTGACCGAATTTATCGAGAAGCCCGATATTCGCGGCTATTTTGCTCGATTTGAGCCCGATGGAACACGCCGTGCTCCTGAGGAAATCGAGGCGTGCAGCACCGGCAAATTGAGCCGGGCGCGTGCGCCAAACAAGCCATCCACAAGCTGATGAGATAAATACTGCGCATTCTCTGCTCAACTGAGCTAGGGGGGTGCCAAAGAAGGGGTCGCAACGTGAGGATACGACCTCAACGGGAGTTTTTGAGTGTTTAAGGGATTGAGCCCTATCCAATATGCGGGGCGCGAAGTGTGGCCGCTTATTGAAGGCGGAAAAGGCGTTTCTGCAACCAACCATGCCAGCTCTGGCGCATGGGCTGCTGCTGGCGGCATTGGCACGGTTAGCGCAGTGAATGCGGACAGCTATGATGACAATGGCGATCCCATCCCCCAAGTCTATCCGCAGGCAACCCGCCGCGAACGGCATGAACAGTTGATCCGCTATGCCATCGATGGGGCGAGCGAACAGGTGCGCCGGGCGTATGAGATTTCGGGCGGCAAGGGCGCGATAAACATCAATGTGCTGTGGGAAATGGGCGGGGCTCAGGCCGTGCTCGAAGGCGTATTGGAAAACACCAAAGGCATGGTGGCCGGCGTCACTTGCGGGGCTGGCATGCCCTATAAGCTGGCCGAGATCGCGGCCCGGCACAATGTGCATTATCTGCCGATCATCAGTTCTGCTCGTGCGTTCCGCGCTTTGTGGAAGCGGAGCTATTCTAAAGTTCCCGAACTGATGGCTGCGGTGGTTTATGAAGATCCCTGGTTGGCCGGTGGCCACAACGGTCTTTCCAACGCCGAAGATCCAACCAAGCCGGAAGATCCCTATCCCCGGGTGAAGGCTTTGCGCGAAACGATGCGCAAGGAAGGCGTTTCAGAAGACACTGCCATCGTAATGGCCGGCGGGGTTTGGTGCCTGAGCGAATGGCAGGACTGGATCGACAACCCAGATCTGGGCAAGATTGCTTTCCAGTTTGGTACGCGGCCATTGCTGACCAAAGAAAGCCCCATTCCCGACGTTTGGAAAAACATGCTGCGCACGGTCGAACCAGGCGATGTGTTGTTGCACAAATTTTCACCCACGGGGTTCTATTCGTCAGCGGTGAAAACGCCGTTTCTTTACGATCTGATGCACCGCAGCGAACGACAGATCCCCTTCTTCAAGCGCGACGAGGAAGAGGGTACGGTCCGATTGGGTGATGAAGGCAAAGCCAAGAATTTTTGGGTAAAGCCGGATGATCGCAAGAAAGCTCTGGGCTGGATCGCGGAAGGTCATTCAGAGGCGTTGAAGACGCCCGACAATACGATTGTTTTCGTGACTCCGGACAGTCGCGATACCATTCGTAAGGACCAACAAGATTGCATGGGTTGCCTATCGCATTGTGGATTCTCGTCATGGAAAGATCATGATGATTACACCACCGGTCGGTTGGCTGATCCGCGCAGCTTCTGCATCCAGAAAACCTTGCAGGACGTTGCCCATGGCGGGCATCCAGACAATAATTTGGCCTTCGCAGGGCATGCCGCTTATCGGTTCAAACAAGACCCGTTCTATTCCAACAATTACACCCCCACGGTGAAGGAATTGGTCGAGCGGATCCTTTCTGGCGATTGATGGGTCGGGCCTAAGCCTGCAACATCGCTAATCCTGTGAGACTTTGATCAACTTTTGGTCTTTGGCCCGAAAGCGCTTGTCGATCAGTGCCTGCAAAGCAAAATAGGCGAGCCTTCCTTGCATGGCCGCCTGCTTGCTTACACCCTCGGGCAAATCGTCACCGAGCAATGCTTTGCCTCCGTTGACAATGTTTGTTCCTGTTGGCAGCACTTCGCTCGCCTCAGACAGCAATTGCCGGGCCTGAGCGGCCACCTGCTTGGCCTCGTCCATACTCGTTTTGCCAGCATCGACGTCTCTCACCAGCTTGCACAAATACTCGCCGCAAATCTTGGGTCGACCTTGATCATAGATTGTGCAGGCTGTGCCAGACAGGAAATGGCAGGGCAGAGGTAGCCGGTCATCAACATAAACGCCGTCGCTCTGACTCACGCCGGCATCAGCCAGAACTGCCTTGTCGTCCTCGGTTAGCTTGGCATGTGAAAAGATCGCGCCCGTGCAACACAGGCCGCAGCTCACACACAATTCACTCAGATTGACATTTCCACCGGCCATTGCGTGGCATTCATGCAGAGCCAGATCGACAAAATCAATTGGCCTGCGCCAATTTTCCCAGAGCGCTTTGGTATGACTTGCCGCCGCGTCATGCCATTATGGAATACGCATCGCTTTCGGGCTTGTTTCGCTAGTGGATCAGCGCTTCCAACACTTGATCAGGGGGACGATGACCGTCCATCCAAAAGCGGATATTGGCGATGACCTTCTCCCCAGATGCTTCGCGCCCTTCTGCCGTAGCGCTGCCGATATGAGGCAAGGTCATCACATTGGGGTGATCAAGCAGCCGCTGATCGACATTGGGTTCGTCAGGATAGACATCCAGCCCTGCGCCTACCAACTGCCCGCTTTGCAAGGCTGCTATCAGGGCTTCTTGATCGATCAATTCACCGCGAGCGGTGTTGATGATGCTGGCCCCAGGTTTCATCAAGGCAATCCGGCGCTTGTCCAACAGGCCCTTGGTTTCATCCGTCAGCGGACAATGCAGCGTGAGAATGTCGGATTGTGCGACCAGCGTATCCAGATCGCTGACAAATGTGGCCCCCAACATTTGCTCCTGCGCTTCGGGAAGTTGGCGACGACCATGATAGGCCACTTTCAGCCCGAAGGCGCGCGCACGATGTGCAACCGCCTGACCAATCCGTCCCATTCCGACAATACCCAGAACCTTGCCGCCCAGCTTGCGGCCCAGCATTCCCGATGGCGCCCAGCCAGTCCATTCACCGCGCCTGACCAAAGCGATCCCTTCGCGAATCCGGCGGGGAACACCGATGATGCCCGCCATGGCAAGGTCAGCTGTGTCGTCGGTGAATACGCCGGGCGTATTGGTGACGATGATCTTGCGTTTGGCCGCGGCTCCCAAAGCGATATGTTCGGTGCCAGCACCAAAGCTGGCGATCAGGCGCAGATTTTCGCCTGCCTGTTCGATCATCTGAGCATCGATACTGTCTGTGACCGCAGGGACCAGAACGTCACATTCGCGCATCGCAGCCATCAATTGATCACGCGATAGGGGGGTATCACTGCTGTTCAGCGTCGTATCGAACAGCTCGCTCATCCGTGCCTCGACATTGGGCATCAGGTGCCGCGTCACAAAGACTTTGGGTGTTCGGTCAATCGGTTTGCGCGAAAGCGCGTCATCATTTGCCATAAGACTTGCGCTAGGACGGGCAGGGCGATGCGGTCAAGCATGTTAAAAGCCAAGGTTTAGAAACATCAGGGGTTGAAGCGGGGCCGCGCAATTGGGTATTACTGCCGGTGATATGCGTTCACTCATTGCCCCTATAACTGCATTTGCGTTGATTGCGCCGATGGCGACCGCCTCTGCCCAGAACCGAGAGGTACCATATTGGGCAGCGATGAGGGCGGGAGAGGTCAATATGCGGGTCGGGCCAAGCCCCGATTATCGCATCGATTGGGTGTACACACGCAAAGGTCTGCCGATCAAAGTTGTTCGCGTGATGGAAGGTTGGCGTCTGATCGAGGATATCGACGGCACTCAGGGATGGGTCGTTGCGCGCCTTTTGACGCCAGATCGCGGTGCGATTGTGATTGGTGAAGGGGTGGCTCCTATGCGTGCCGAGCCCAATGACGCAGCGCAATTGAAGTGGAATCTGGAACCAGGCGTGGTGGGTGTGCTGGGCAATTGCACTGATGGTTGGTGCCGATTGAATGTTGGTGGCCGCGATGGCTGGGTCAAAGCAGAGCGGCTGTGGGGCGATGGCGAGCCCTAAAGCGCGGGCCTGAATGTGGCGCAAAGAAAAAGGGCAGCCCATTGCTGGACCGCCCCGATTCTCAAACAGCCAAAAAGCCTTAGCCTTCAGCGTCAGCTTCTTCTGCTACGGGAGCAACAGAAACGGTGTCGCCATCGTCGCTGACTGAAGTGAACGAACCATCTTCGCCAGCAGGGCTGTTGGTCCAGCAAGTGGCGCCTTCATCGTCGCCATCTGCATCAAAGCAAACTTTGCCATCTTGATCGACGTAAGTGCCGGTGCCAGTTGTCTCACCGATTGTCATCGAGAACGTACCATCGTCTTCGCTGACCATCGTGCCAACGGAACCATCAGCATAGGTCACTTCGTAGGTGCCCGCTGCAACGGGAGCAGGTGCAGCCACTTCTTCAGCGGCTTCTTCAACGGCAGGTGCTTCAGCTTCGGCGCAAGCTGCCAGTGCGGCTATGCTTGCCAATGCGATCAGTTTCTTCATTACTTTACCTCCAATAAATCATTCAATTTGCGGAATTTTCGACCCTGGTTACGGTAAGGACGGAACCGTCATCTGCGGTGGCCGTCCAACTCCCGTCGTCACCGGGGCGTGTTAGGTCCCAGCATAGCTTCCCGGCGTCTGCATCGTCGGGCTTGGCGCAGAATTCTGCACCATTATCGGAATCTGTATTGGTGTAAGTGCCCGTTACGGGATCAAGGCCATTGGCCGCGAGCGTAAACGTGCCGTCTGCGTTCAAGGTCCAGATCGCCTCGGTTCCATCGCTATCAACGGTGGTAAATGCTCCGGCAATGGGGCCGCCATCAACGGCAGTGGGGCCTGCATTGGCAAGGCCTGCATCGTCGAGATTTTCTTCAACTTGCTCAAGATCAGCAGGAGCCTCTGGCTGCGAACATCCAGTCAACGTTACCGCAATTGCCGTCGCAATCAGCAAAGTCCGCATAGCAATCCCCCTTAGCAAGCGGCATCAAACCACATTGAGCCAAGGGTGCTAGCACGTAAATCCGCGATTGAGAAATCTACCTTTATTCAGTGATCTCAACCGCAATGGCCGTGGCTTCGCCGCCGCCGATGCAAAGGCTGGCAACGCCCTTGGTTTTGCCCTGATTTTTCAGCGCATTCAGCAAGGTCACGATGATCCTTGTGCCCGAGGCGCCAATAGGGTGGCCCAAGGCTGTTGCGCCGCCGTTTACGTTGATCTTGTCATGCGGGATGCCGATGTCTTTCATGGCGAACATGGCAACACAGGCGAAGGCCTCGTTCACTTCCCACAGGTCGACATCATCAATGGTCCAGCCAGCGTTTTTCAAAACTTTCTCGATCGCGCCGACGGGGGCAATGGTAAAGTCCTTGGGTTCGCGAGCGTGGGCCGCGATGGCGGTGATCTTTGCGACTGGCTGCAAGCCTTTCTCTGCTGCAACGCTGGAGCGGGTGAGCACGACTGCAGCTGCGCCATCAGAGATCGAGCTGGAGGTTGCCGCTGTAATTGTCCCGTCTTTGGCAAATGCAGCGCGCAGCTGTGGGATCTTGTCCGGACGGCCTTTGCCAGGCTGCTCGTCTACTGCAACGGTGACTTCGCCCTTGCGGGTCTTAAAGGTCACGGGAACAACCTCGTCGGCAAAAGCGCCTGTCTCGATGGCCGCATTGGCGCGGCGCAAAGATTCGATGGAATATTCGTCCATGTTCTCGCGGGTCAGCTGATATTCGTCGGCGGTGTCCTGGGCGAAGGTGCCCATCGCTCGACCTTCTTCATAGGCATCTTCCAGCCCATCCAGGAACATATGATCATAGGCCGTGTCATGTCCAATACGCGCGCCCGAGCGATGCTTTTTCAGCAGATAGGGAGCGTTGGTCATGCTCTCCATCCCGCCGGCAATAACCATATCAACCGTACCGCAAGCCAGCGCTTCGGAACCCATGATAACGGTCTGCATACCGCTGCCGCACACCTTGTTGACGGTAGTGGCCTGAACCGATTTGGGCAGGCCTGCTTTGATGCCAGCCTGGCGCGCAGGGGCTTGTCCCAATCCCGCTGGCAGCACGCAGCCCATGTAAATCCGGTCGAAAGTTTCCGCATCGACATTGGACCGCTCAACCGCTGCCTTGACTGCGGTCGCCCCCAAATCTGTCGCTGACACATCGGCCAATGCGCCTTGCATGCCGCCCATCGGGGTGCGGGCATAAGACAGAATGACAATCGGATCAGCGCTGGACAATTGGGTCATGAAATTGGGCCTTCGATGGAGAATGAACGTGTCGCGCATGTACGTTGCAGCTTTGGCAAATTCAATTCGTAATGCGTGGTCATTCGTATGAACTTGTGTTTGCGGCCAGCATCGGCAAGAACCAATGGCAATCCGCAACTGAAACTGGCGGCACACAATTACTAGGAGCGAATGATGGCTGAATCCAAACGTGACGAGATGGAGCGAATCCTAAAACTGCAACGCTCGGTCTTCACCGCCAACCGGCCAGAGGAAATGTCCAAGCGTGTCGACCGGATCAATCGCGCTTTGACCTTGCTCAAAACCCATGCGGAAGAATTCGCCAAAGTTATGGCAGCCGATTTTGGCAGCCGGAGTATCCAGCAATCCATATTGACCGATATTGCAGCCACGGTGGGCGTTGGAGAATATTCGCTCAAGAATATGTCCAAATGGACCAAACGAGAGAAGCGCAAAGTTCAGTTTCCATTAGGTTTGCTGGGAGCCAAAGCCGAGGTTCGTTACGAGCCCAAAGGCGTGGTTGGTATCCTCAGCCCGTGGAATTTCCCGGTCAATCTGGCTTTCTCGCCCTTGATGCAGATCTTTGCCGCGGGAAATCGCGCGATGATCAAACCCAGCGAATTTACCGAGCGGACATCTTTGTTGATGGCGGAATTGGTGACCGAATATTTCACCCCTGACGAGCTTGCCGTTATTACCGGCGGACCCGAAGTGGCGGCGGAATTTTCATCGTTGCCGTTTGACCACCTGGTGTTCACTGGCTCGACCCCGACGGGACGCCGAGTCATGGAAGCGGCCTCTGCAAACTTGGTGCCCGTGACCTTGGAATTGGGCGGCAAAAGCCCCGTTTTCATGGGACGCAGCGCCGATGTTTCTCGCGCCGGAGAGCGGATCGCCTTGGGCAAGATGATGAATGCTGGGCAGATCTGCCTCTCGCCCGATTACATGATTGTGCCAGAAGACATGGAGGACGAGGCAATCGCTGGTGTAAGCAAAGCTGCTTCGGCCATGTATCCCACCGTGCTGCATAATGATGACTATGCATCGATTGTGTCCGATCGCCACTTTGACCGGTTGCAAGAAGTTGTCGCGGATGCGCGCGACAAGGGTGCCGAGGTGATCGAGGTCAATCCTGCCAATGAAGATTTCTCCAACACCAATGCCCGCAAGATGCCGCTCACAATTCTGCGCAATGTGGAAGACGGTATGCTGGCCATGCAGGAAGAATTGTTTGGACCGGTATTGCCGGTAAAGACCTATCGCAACATCGATGAAGCCATCGATTATGTGAACGCCAATGACCGTCCGTTGGGCCTGTATTACTTTGGCGAGGACAAGGCCGAGCAAGAGCAAGTCCTGACCCGTACGATCTCTGGGGGTGTGACCGTCAATGATGTGATCTTCCACATCTCTATGGATGATCTGCCATTCGGCGGCGTTGGCCCTTCAGGCATGGGATCGTACCACGGTGTCGAAGGGTTCCGCGAATTCAGCCACGCGCGCTCTGTGTACCACCAACCCAAGATTGATATTGCGAAACTGGGCGGGTTCAAACCACCTTATGGCAAGGCAACAGACAAGGCTTTGGCTGGCTTATTGAAATGATGCTGCGAGCGCTGATGGCAGCTGTGGCGCTCGGCCTTGCTGCGCCTGCGTTGGCAGCGGATGCCCCCGAATGGCGCGCGGTCGATGAAGCCACCGGCCAGATCCGCGATGTAGAGGGGCTAGAACAGCTCGCGCTCGATTTCCCCAATAGCGGAACAGTGCGCTTGCGGTTGTTGCAGCCTCTGCTAGCCGCCGGTGAGGCCGAGCGGATCATGGAGCTGCTGGAATGGCTGTATGACCGCGGCTATGTTTTCAGCGATGTCGCGCAAGCACAGATCCCAAAATTGCTCGCAGGGGTTGATCCGGGGAGGATCGCGGAACGGTTGCGGGCCGAGGCCGAAGTGATTGAAGCGAGTGAGGCAATCGCCACTGTTCCTGCTGAGACGGGGCTGATCGAAACGGTCGTATCGCCAGATGACGGCATATTGGTCGTGACGTCCATCACCCAACAGGCCGGATTCGCCAGTATGGATGGCACCGATTGGCAGCGCCTCGAAATGCCGATGGCCAATGATCTAAGCGGACTGGTGGCGGATACCGAGCGCAATATCGGATGGTTTGCGTCTTCGAATATCGACCAATCCGAAGTGGATGGTGCTCGTTTCAACGGATTGATCGGGCTTTCTAATGGATCTGATCAGCCTATTCTTGTGCCCGCGCCAGAAGGTGTGACTCTATCTGATCTCGAACTCGGTATTGATGGAGCGGTTTATGCCAGCGATCCGCTGAACGGGGGCGTCTATGTTGCCCGTCCAAATAGCACTGAACTTGAAGTGCTGGTCGCTCCCGGAACGCTCCGCTCGCCGCAAGGGCTTGCTGTCGGTGAGTATGGCAATCTCTTGTATGTCAGCGATTATCGTTACGGGATCGCGATTGTCGATCTCGCAGATGGCTCAGTATCGCGCCTGGCATCGGATATTCCAATTATCCTCGACGGCGTTGACGGCTTGTGGCGCTATGGCCACGAACTGATCGCAGTGCAGAACGGCACCAGTCCAATGCGGATCAGCGCCTTTGAACTGTCAAAAGATGGCACGCGCATAACGGGTCATCGCATATTGGAACAAACCCATTCAGATTGGACCGAGCCGCTCTCTGGCAGCATCGATGGTGACGCGCTGATCTATATCGGCAATGGACAGTGGGACCGATACATCGAAGGTGAGCTGAAGGAAGGCATGGAGGCGCTGCCAACGCAAATCCGGCGGCTGCGGCTAACGGACCCGGCAAAGTAATCGTGGGCGATTCCGGCGATCGCGCCTAAAGTCCTCTGAATTACCCGATTCCTGCCCTTGCGCCGCGCTTGCGAGAGGCCTAGAGGCGGGCCAAGTTTTGCCTTTTTAACTAGGACTTCCGTGTGGTCGATCTCAGTCAATATCTGCCAATCCTGATTTTCCTGATAATTGCGCTGGGATTGTCCTGTCTGTTCGTGTTTCTTCCCATGGGAGTTTCGCGGCTGACCGGAGCGCACAATCCCGATGCAGAAAAACTCAGCGAGTATGAGTGTGGTTTCCCCGCATTTGAAGACGCCCGCAGTCAGTTTGACGTTCGTTTTTATCTGGTCGCCATCAGCTTTATCATTTTTGACCTTGAGGCCGCGTTCCTGTTTCCATGGGCGGTCAGCCTGGGTGAAACCGGTTGGCAGGGCTGGATTGGCATGATGATCTTCCTTGGCATTCTGGCGATTGGGCTAGCTTATGAATGGAAGAAGGGAGCTCTGGACTGGGAATGAGTAATTCTTCGAAAATGACCTCCAGCACGATTATCACGCCGCCAACCGCACCGATCAATGCGGCGCAGGCAGCTGCACAGATGCCAACGGCACTGGGCGGCGAAGTTCGTCAGCCGGATGCTGATTACTTCCATGCAATGCAGGCCGAGGTGAATGACAAGGGCTTCTTGCTGACCTCGACCGAAGACGTGTTCCAATGGGCGCGCACCGGATCGCTGTGGTGGATGACCTTTGGTTTGGCTTGTTGCGCGGTGGAGATGATCCATGTGAACATGCCGCGTTACGATATGGAGCGATTTGGCGCTGCCCCGCGTGCATCTCCGCGCCAGTCTGACCTGATGATTGTCGCCGGAACACTGTGCAACAAAATGGCGCCTGCCTTGCGCAAGGTTTATGACCAGATGTCTGACCCCAAATATGTGATCAGCATGGGCAGCTGCGCCAATGGCGGCGGCTATTACCACTACAGCTATTCTGTGGTTCGTGGTTGCGACCGCATTGTTCCGGTGGACATCTATGTTCCTGGTTGCCCGCCCACCGCAGAGGCATTGCTGTATGGCGTGATGCAATTGCAGCGCAAGATCCGCCGCGTTGGGACGATTGAGCGATGAGCGTCGTCCACTCAGCCCCCAAATTTGCCTCAAATGATGGCGTGATTGAGACCCTGAGCTCTGCGCTGGGCAGCGCGATCCTGTCTGCACAAGGGCAGCATGGCGAAGTGCTGCTGACGGTGCAGCGTGATACGATTGTGGATACGCTTCGGGCTCTGCGCGATGATCATGATTATCAGCAGATGATGGAGATCGCTGGCGTGGACTTTCCCGAGCGCGCCGAGCGTTTCGAGGTCGTTTATATGCTGCTCAGCCTGACCAAGAACCACCGTATCATGGTCAAGCTGTCGACAGATGAGGCAACACCTGTTCCGTCAATCACTGGCCTGTGGCCCAATGCAGGTTGGCTGGAGCGCGAAGTTTTTGACCTGTATGGCGTATTGTTTGCAGGCAATAATGACCTGCGCCGCATTCTGACCGATTACGGTTTTGAAGGTCATCCATTCCGTAAGGATTTCCCGCTGACGGGCTATACCGAATTGCGTTATTCCGAAGAGGAAAAGCGCGTGGTTTATGAGCCGGTTGAGCTGGCCCAAGATTTGCGACAATTCGACTTTCTCAGTCCTTGGGAGGGCGGGGACTATGTCTTGCCCGGAGACGAAAAGGCGGATGGCCCGCCCGATGTCGACAAGCCAAAAGTGACCGAGGGTCCCAAGGATACAGGCGCAGGCCCGAAGGCTGAGAAGAAGGCGGCTGAAGATACGCCTGCCGATCCACCGGCCATGGATGAACCGGGCAAGAAGGAGGACGATAAATGAGCGTCCAACTCGAAGAATCGCCCACCACCGATGGCGAAGTCATCAGCAATTACACGATCAATTTTGGTCCTCAGCACCCCGCAGCGCACGGCGTTTTGCGCATGGTTATGGAGCTGGATGGCGAAATTATCGAACGGGTCGATCCGCATGTCGGCTTGCTCCATCGTGGCACTGAAAAACTGATCGAGCACAAGACCTATTTGCAGGCCTTGCCCTATTTTGATCGGCTCGATTACTGTTCGCCTCTGTGTCAGGAACATTCCTATGTGCTGGCAATTGAAAAGCTGCTCAATCTGGAGGTTCCAGAACGGGCGCAATATCTACGTGTTCTCTTTGCCGAGCTGACCCGCATATCCAATCACATGCTCAATATGGGCGCCCATGTGTTGGATGTTGGCGCGTTTACGCCCAACCTCTGGATCATGGATCTGCGCGAAGACTGCATGAACTTCTTCGAGCGTGCTTCGGGCGCGCGGATGCACTCGGCCTGGTTCCGTCCCGGCGGCGTCCATCAGGATGTTCCCGAGAAATTGCTGGTCGATATTGGTGAATGGCTCGACAACCGCTTCTTCCAATTGTTCGACGATGCGATGAGCCTGGTGATCGACAACCGCATCTTCAAACAGCGCAATGTTGATATTGCCGTGGTCAGCCGCGATGATGCGGTGGCCTGGGGCTTTTCTGGCCCGATGATCCGCGCCGCCGGCATTCCATGGGATCTGCGCAAGTCGCAACCTTATGATGTCTATGACCGGATGGACTTCGACATTCCTGTCGGCACCAATTCGGACTGTTATGACCGGTTTATGGTGCGCGTTGCCGAAATCCGTCAAAGCGCTCGGATTATCAAGCAGTGCTTGGCCGAGATGCCGCAAGGCCCAATTGCCAGCGAAGATGGCAAAGTCTCTCCGCCCAAGCGCGGCGAGATGAAGCAATCGATGGAAAGCCTGATCCACCACTTCAAGCTTTACACCGAAGGCTTCCATGTTCCCGCTGGCGAAGTTTACGTCGCCACGGAAAGCCCCAAGGGTGAATTCGGCGTCTATCTGGTCAGCGATGGCACGAACAAGCCGTATCGTTGCAAGATCCGCCCCACCGCATTCTCGCACCTGCAGGCGATGGATATGATGTGCAAAGGGCACATGCTGCCTGATGCCACCGCCATCCTCGGCGCTATCGACGTCGTGTTCGGGGAGTGTGACCGGTGAGTGAGTACAGCCTCATGCAAAGGATAAAGGTTGCGGTTCTTTCACAATTGGCATTCTGGCTTGCGCTGCCTTTTGTATTTGTAGCGTTCACATTCTTGCCAATGGCTGCGAAGGAATGGGTACTGAGCGCGCTTCCATTTGTTCTCATAATTGGTCTTTGCTTTACGATTTACCGTGCATTCGCAAATCGTTCTGCTGCAGTCAGCTCGCGAGGAGATAATAATGGCTGATTGTAGTTTTGCGTCCAATACGTCGGCACAGGGCAAAAGCTGGAGCTTGGCAAAATGATCCTGCGCGAGGTCTTGATCTTTTTGGCCGCGATCTGCCTGTTTGCAGGCGGGATCTACGCTTATCTCACCGCATTTCATGGGGGAGCTTCTATGAAGGAGGTTCTCTCCACCGCATTTGCCGCATTGGTCGGGCTGTATGCCGGACGTGCATTGCAAGGGAGGCTCAGCCGTGGCTGATCGTCATCTCGCCCCTGATACGCCGGATTTGCGCGCGCGCTGGGGCTCATTTGAATTCACGCCCGAATATCGGGAAAAGGCCGATTATCACATCGCCAAATATCCCGAGGGCCGTCAAAAGTCTGCGGTGATGCCGTTGCTCGATCTGGCGCAGCGTCAGGTTGGCGAAGAAACCAGCACGCAAGGCTGGCTGCCGCTGCCGGTGATGGAATATGTTGCGAAATATCTCGACATGCCGATCATCCGCGTAGTCGAAGTTGCGACATTCTACTTTATGTATAACCTTGTTCCGGTTGGAAAATATCACGTCCAAGTATGCGGCACGACACCCTGCATGTTGCGCGGTTCGGACGATATTATCTCTGCCTGCAAGAAACGCGGCATGGCCAAGGGCAAAGTTTCTGAAGATGGTCTGTGGACGCTGACTGAGGTCGAGTGCATGGGCAATTGCGCCACCGCGCCAATGGTCCAGATTAATGACGACAATTACGAAGATTTGACGGTTGAACGGCTTGACGCGGTTCTGGATGCGCTGGCCAAGGGTGAGCAACCTAAGACAGGGACGCAAGAGCCCGGTCGCCACACATCAGAGCCATCGGGCGGTGCAACCACGCTGAAAGAAATGGTCGATGCCAATCACGATTATCGGGGGGATTGGTAATGTCTCTCCAGGATAAGGACCGCATCTTTACCAATGTCTACGGCTTCCAGGATTGGGGGCTTAAGGCAGCGCAGGCACGCGGTGATTGGGACAACACCAAGGCGCTGATCCAGCGTGGTGAAGACGCGATTATCGATGAGATGAAGGCCAGCGGTTTGCGCGGCCGGGGCGGGGCGGGTTTCCCGACCGGTTTGAAATGGTCTTTCATGCCCAAGGAAAGCAAGGACGGTCGTCCCAGCTTCTTGGTCATCAATGCTGACGAATCCGAGCCGGGTTCGTGCAAGGATCGCGAGATTATCCGGCATGATCCGCACAAGCTGATCGAAGGTGCCTTGGTGGCGGGTTTCGCTATGCGCGCACGGGCGGCCTATATCTACATTCGCGGCGAGTATATTCGCGAGGCGGAAACGCTGCAGAAAGCCATCGACGAGGCCTATGAAGCCGGCCTGCTGGGCAAGAATGCCAGCGGATCAGGCTTTGACTTTGATGTGTTCATGCACCGCGGTGCTGGCGCTTATATTTGCGGTGAAGAAACCGCGATGATCGAAAGCCTTGAGGGCAAGAAAGGCCAGCCAAGGCTCAAACCGCCATTCCCGGCGGGCGCGGGCCTGTATGGTTGCCCGACCACGGTCAACAATGTCGAAAGCATTGCTGTTGTGCCCACCATCCTGCGGCGCGGGGCCAGCTGGTTCAGCAGCTTTGGCCGCGAGGGCAATGCGGGCACCAAATTGTTCCAGATCTCCGGCCATGTCGAGAAGCCTTGCGTGGTCGAGGAAGCGATGAGCATCCCGTTTGAGGAGCTGATCGAGAAGCATTGCGGCGGCATTACCGGTGGGTGGGACAATCTGCTGGCGGTTATTCCGGGCGGCTCGTCCGTACCACTGGTACCAGCCGACCAGATCCGCAGCGCTCCGATGGATTTTGACGGGCTTAAAGAGCTGGGATCAGGCCTCGGCACGGCTGCCGTGATCGTGATGGACAAATCGACCGATATTGTTCGGGCAATCAGCCGCTTAAGCTATTTCTACAAGCATGAATCCTGCGGCCAATGTACGCCGTGCCGCGAAGGCACCGGGTGGATGTGGCGCATGATGGAGCGACTGCGCACAGGCGATGCAGCGATCGAGGAAATCGACATGCTGCACGAAGTGACCAAACAGGTAGAAGGCCACACGATCTGCGCGCTAGGCGATGCCGCGGCTTGGCCAATTCAAGGGCTGATCCGCCATTTCCGCCCCGAGTTGGAAAAGCGCATCCACGAACACAACGCACAATTCGCGGAGGCTGCGGAGTAATTATGCCTAAAGTCACCGTAGATGGCGAAGAAATCGAAGTCCCCGCAGGGGCAACCGTGCTGCAAGCGTGCGAGCTTGCGGGCAAGGAAATCCCGCGTTTTTGTTACCACGAACGCTTAAGTATCGCCGGTAACTGCCGGATGTGCTTGGTGGAAGTGAAGCCTGGCCCTCCAAAGCCGCAGGCCAGTTGCGCGCTGCCAGCAGGCGACGGTCAGGAAATCCGCACCGATACACCGATGGTCAAGAAGGCCCGCGAAGGGGTGATGGAATTTCTCCTGATCAACCACCCGCTCGATTGCCCGATTTGCGACCAAGGCGGCGAGTGCGATTTGCAGGATCAGGCGGTGGCCTATGGTCGCGGCGGTTCTCGTTATGAAGAGAACAAGCGCGCCGTCACCGAAAAGAACATGGGCCCACTGATCAAGACGATCATGACCCGCTGCATCCACTGCACCCGCTGCGTGCGTTTCTCTGAGGAAATCGCCGGTGTGGACGAAATCGGCGCGATTTACCGCGGCGAGGACATGCAGATCACGACCTATCTTGAACGCGCCGCCGAGCACGAGCTGAGCGCAAATGTGATCGATTTGTGCCCTGTGGGCGCTTTGACATCTGCGCCATACGCCTTTGAAGCGCGCCCGTGGGAACTGAAGAAAACGCTTAGCATCGACGTTTCCGATGCCATCGGCGCGAATATCCGGCTCGACAGCCGTGGCCGCGAGGTCATGCGCGCTCTCCCTCGCACCAATGATGATGTGAATGAGGAATGGATTTCGGATAAAGCGCGCTATCAGGTCGATGGCCTGACCAAGCGCCGTCTCGACAAGGTTTTCATGCGCAAACGCGGCAAGCTGACCGAGGCGGGCTGGGACGAGGCGTTCAAGGCGATCGCCAAGCAATTGAAGGGTGCGCCCTCCAGCATTGCGGCGGTTGCTGGCGATATGCTCGATTGCGAGACCATGTTTGCGGCCAAAAGCCTGCTCAAGGCCTGCGGATCATCGCTGATCGAGGGCCGTCAAACCGGCATGGATTACGATGTGTCCAATCTGGCTGCGGTCAATTTCAATTCGACGCTCGCCGGTATTGAAGATGCCGAGGCGATCCTGATCGTGGGCAGCCACGTGCGTTGGGAAGCGCCCTTGGTCAATGTCCGCCTGCGCAAGGCCGTGAAACGCGGCGCCAAGGTGTTCTTGATCGGGCCGGAATGGGAAACGACTTTCCCCTCGACCTTCCTCGGCAATGATCTGGGCGTGCTGAATGACTTGCCATCCGATGTGGTGGACGCCTTTAAGGGTGCCGATAAATCGGCTGTTATCCTGGGCGGAGCGGCGCTGAAGGGCGCTCATGCCAAGGCCATGGCATTGGCAGCGGACTGGGGCGCTGAGTTTAACGTGCTGCATTTCTCAGCCGCACGCATGGGCGGATTGATGCTCGGTTTTGCTCAAGCCGGCGGCATGGCCGATATCGCTGCGGCAAGCCCCAAAGTCGTGCTGGCTCTGGGTGCGGACGAGATGAATTTCGAGCCGTTTGCCGACAGTTTAAAGGTCTATATCGGCCATCATGGTGACAAGGGCGCGCATGCAGCGGATATTATTCTGCCCGCAGCCAGCTTCGCCGAGAAAGACGGCACCTATGTGAACACCGAAGGCCGCGTCCAATTTGCCGAAAAAGCCGTGTTCGCGCCGGGTGATGCACGCGAAGACTGGACGATCCTGCGCGCGCTGGCCGACGCACTGAAGGTGGATGTGGGCTTTGACAGCTTTGCTCAATTGCAGGCGGCAATGATTTCTGAAGTGCCTGCCCTGGGCGAAGAAGGATTGGCAGATTATGGTTCGCTTCCAGCAGCTGCCTCGGATGCGAAAGCAGAAGGCGTTTTGGAAGCCTATCCGATCAAGGATTTCTACCTCACCAACCCGATCGCCCGCGCCAGCGCGGTGATGCAGCAATGTTCGGCAGAACTGCTCCACGGCGATGAGATGAAGGAGGCGGCGGAGTGACCGAATTCTTCGAATCTCTCGGCATGTCCTACGAATGGGCATGGTTTGTCGCCACGGTCAGCGGTGTTTTGCTGATTGCTCTGCCGCTCATGCTGGCAGTGGCGATGGTGATCTATGTCGACCGCAAGGTTCTGGGCGCGATCATGATGCGTCGCGGACCCAATGTGGTGGGTCCGTTTGGCTTGCTGCAAAGTTTTGCCGACGGTTTGAAGGTGTTCCTGCAGGAAACCATCATTCCCAGCGCGGCGAACAAGGGCATATTCCTGCTCGCGCCGATCATCACATTTACCGTGGCGCTGGCTGCATGGGCGGTGATCCCGTTCGATGCGGGCGTGGTGTTGGCCGATATCAATGTCGGGCTGCTCTACATCCTCGCGATCAGTTCACTGGGCGTTTACGGCGTGGTGATGAGCGGTTGGGCAAGTAACTCAAAATACCCGTTCTTTTCCGCCATGCGGGCCGCGGCACAGATGATCTCTTACGAAGTCTCGATCGGCTTTGTGCTGGTGTGCGTGGTGCTGTTTGCAGGTACGTTCAATATGAGCGGCATTGTGATGGCGCAGAAGGGCCACGGCCTCGGCTTCATCAATGGGTTCTTCGTCAATCCCTTGCTGTTCCCGATGTTTGTGGTGTTCTTCATCTCGGCCTTGGCAGAGACCGCTCGTGCTCCATTTGACTTGACCGAGGCCGAGTCCGAACTCGTCGCCGGTTATCAAACTGAATACAGCTCGATGAGCTTTGCGCTGTTCTGGCTGGGTGAATATGCCAACATCTTGCTGATGTGCTCGCTTTGCACGCTGCTGTTCATGGGCGGGTGGTTGCCACCTGTTGAGTGGGCGCCGCTATATTACGTCCCCGGCATCATCTGGTTCATGTTGAAGACGTTCTTCTTCTTCTTCCTGTTCAGCTGGATTTGGGCAACCGTACCGCGCTATCGCTATGACCAATTGATGCGCCTTGGCTGGAAAGTCTTCCTGCCGATGAGCCTGGTCTTTGTCGCGCTGATCTCGGGCTATCTGATGGCCACCGGACACTTCACGGGAGCCTCAGCATGAGCACCGTCACACATCTCATCAAATCCTTCACCCTATGGGAATTCCTCAAGGCGCATGCGTTGACCTTGAAGTATTTCTTCAGGCCCAAGGTGACGATTAACTATCCGTTCGAAAAGAACCCGCTGAGCCCACGTTTTCGCGGTGAGCATGCCCTGCGTCGCTATCCCAACGGGGAAGAGCGCTGCATCGCGTGCAAATTGTGCGAGGCGGTTTGTCCTGCGCAGGCGATCACCATTGAGAGCGAACCGCGCGAAGATGGCAGCCGTCGGACCACGCGTTATGACATCGACATGACCAAATGCATCTATTGCGGGTTCTGCCAAGAGGCTTGCCCGGTGGACGCAGTGGTTGAGGGTCCGAATTTTGAATACGCAACCGAAACGCGCGAGGAATTGCTCTACGACAAGGCGAAGCTGCTGGCCAACGGGGACAAGTGGGAGCGGGCCATTGCCGCAAACCTTGAAGCCGATGCGCCCTATCGCTAACCGCCGCCGCGAAGAGAAACAGGGATCATGATTCAAACCTTAGCCTTCTATCTGTTTGCCAGCCTGGTGATCGCCAGCGCGGTCATGGTGATCATGGCGCGCAATCCGGTCCATTCGGTGTTGTGGCTGATCTTGGCCTTCTTCAACGCTGCCGGCCTGATGGTGCTGGTGGGCGCTGAGTTTATCGCGATGCTGTTGGTGATCGTTTACGTCGGCGCGGTCGCGGTATTGTTCTTGTTCGTCGTGATGATGCTGAACATTGATTTTGCCGAGATGCGCGCAGGTTTCATCAACAATGTGCCGCTGGGATTGTTGATCGCGCTGATCTTGCTGGTTGAGCTGATCATGGGCGTGGGTGCCTGGAGCGCTGGCGGAATTGCTTTGGGAACGCCCGATGGCAGTGCGGCGCAAGGTCTTGGTCAAAGCAATATCGAGGCTGTGGGCGCGCTGCTCTATGGCAAATATGTCTTCCTGTTCGAAGTGGCTGGTATCATCTTGCTGGTGGCGATGATCGGGGCGATTGTTCTGACCCATCGCCAGCGCCCTGACGGTGCGCGTGGGCATCAAGATATCGGAAAACAGATCCGCCGCCGTCCACAAGACGCAACGGTGTTGAAGAACCCTGATGTGGGCGAGGGGGTCGAGCTATGACGGGCGGTATTGGAGAGCTGGTGATCATGTTCCTCGCATTCGCACTTTGCGGTGCGGTTGGGATCGCGGTCTATGTCGTGATGGGAAAAAAGAAATGATCGGCATCGAACATTACATCGTCGTCAGCGCGATCTTATTCGTTCTGGGCGTGCTCGGCATTTTCCTCAACCGCAAGAATGTGATCGTGATCCTGATGGCGATCGAGCTGATCTTGCTGGCTGTGAACATCAATCTGGTGGCGTTTAGCTCCTTTATGGGAGACCTGACGGGACAGATATTCGCGATGCTGGTCCTGACAGTTGCTGCGGCAGAGGCTGCGATTGGATTGGCTATTCTGGTGATCTACTTCCGCGCCAACGGGACGATCGCGGTCGACGATGTTAATCGGATGAAGGGATAAGTCGCGGTGCAAACCTCCATCATCCTGATTGTTTTCTTGCCATTGCTGGCTGCGATTATCGCCGGCCTGGGCAATCGAGCGCTGGGCAACACAGTCACCAAGTCTTTGACGACAGGTGCCTTGTTCATCAGCTGCGCGCTGAGCTGGCCAATCTTTATCGGCTTTCTGACTGGTGATGCCGAGGCGATGGTCGTTCCGGTCCTTAAATGGGTCGAAAGCGGATCGCTGACGTTCGACTGGGCGCTGCGCGTGGATACGCTGACCGCGGTCATGCTGGTCGTGGTCACAAGCGTTTCTGCGCTCGTCCACCTTTATAGCTGGGGCTACATGGAAGAAGACCCGGATCAACCGCGCTTCTTTGCCTATCTCAGCCTGTTTACCTTCGCCATGCTGATGCTGGTGACGGCCGATAATCTGGTTCAGATGTTCTTTGGCTGGGAAGGGGTGGGCCTGGCATCCTATCTGCTGATCGGATTCTGGTTCCGCAAACCCAGCGCCAATGCCGCCGCGATCAAGGCCTTTGTTGTCAACCGCGTGGGCGATCTAGGCTTTATGCTGGGGATCTTTGGCACCTATCTGGTGTTCGAGACGACTTCGATCCCTGCCATTCTGGAAGCTGCACCAGGCATGAGCGGAGCCACCATTGGCTTCCTCGGCTACCGCATGCAGACAATGGATATTCTGTGCATCCTGCTGTTCATCGGCGCGATGGGCAAATCCGCACAACTGGGCCTGCACACTTGGCTGCCCGATGCGATGGAGGGTCCGACGCCGGTTTCGGCCTTGATCCACGCCGCCACCATGGTGACCGCCGGCGTGTTTATGGTGTGCCGCCTGTCTCCCATGTTCGAGGCTGCCCCCGTTGCGCTGACCATTGTGATGTTTGTGGGCGCGGCGACCTGTTTCTTCGCGGCCACGATTGGCACCACGCAGTGGGACATCAAACGCGTGATCGCTTATTCTACCTGTTCTCAGCTGGGATATATGTTCTTTGCCGCTGGTGTGGGCGCCTATGGCGTCGCCATGTTCCACCTGTTCACACATGCATTCTTCAAAGCACTGTTGTTCCTTGGCGCTGGTTCCGTGATCCATGCGATGCATCACGAGCAGGACATGCGCTATTACGGCGGCCTGCGTAAACAGATCCCGTTCACCTTCTGGGCGATGCTGTTTGGTACGCTCGCCATTACCGGTGTGGGCGTTTATCACTTGGGCGTTGGCTTTGCCGGTTTCTGGTCCAAAGATGCGATCATCGAAGTGGCGTTTGCGCGCGGTACGGAAATGGCCAATTTTGCCTTCTGGATGGGCGTTGTCGCAGCATTGCTAACCAGCTTCTACAGCTGGCGTCTGATGTTCCTGACTTTCTGGGGCAAGCCTCGCTGGATCGAGAGCGAGCACATTCAGCACTCGGTTCACAAAACACCCGAAGAAGCGGGCGAAGACACGACCGGCGGATATCATCCGCATGAAAGCCCGCTGGCGATGTTGATCCCGCTGGGCTTGCTCAGTGTGGGCGCGATTGCGGCAGGACAGGTGTTCGCACCCAAATTCCTCGATGATGCAGCGTTCTGGGCGGGTTCCATTTTCTACAATGAGAATTTGATCCACGCGATGCATGCAGTGCCATATTGGGTGAAATATTCTGCTTTCACCGTCATGGTGCTGGGCTTTGTCGGAGCATGGTGGGCCTATATCAAGGACCCCAGCATCCCCGGCAAATTCGTGGCTCAATTCCGCTACGTCCACAAATTCGTGGCCAACAAATGGTATTTTGACGAGCTGTACAATGCGATCTTCGTCAAGCCTGCCTTCTGGATCGGGCGCAAGCTGTGGAAGTGGGGCGATGAAGGAACAATCGACCGGTTTGGCCCCAATGGAGCGGCATGGGTGGTTGCGCAGGGCGCAGTCTATGCCAAGAAAATCCAGTCGGGTTATCTCTATAGCTATGCGCTGATCATGCTGATGGGCTTGGTCGCAGCTATTACATGGGTGCTATTCTAATGGGCGGTTTTCCCATTCTCTCGGCAATGCTGCTGGTGCCATTGGTGGCAGGTATCGCCTGTTTCTTCTTGGAAGCTCAAGCGGCGCGCCTCACGGCGCTGACCGCAACGCTGGTCAATCTGGCGTTGGGCATCGTGCTGTGGGCCAATTACGACATTGGCGGCGCGCAGTGGCAATTTGTTGAACAAGCAGCGCTGTTTGCAGGTTTCAACTATGCCCTGGGCATTGATGGCATCGCCTTGATGCTGATCATGCTGAGCGTGTTCCTGATGCCAATTTGTATCCTCGCCAGTTGGGAAGCCATTTCCAAGAGGGTAGGAGAATACATGGCAGCCTTCCTGATTATGGAAGTGCTGATGATCGGCGTGTTTGCCGCGCAGGACTTGTTCCTGTTTTACATTTTCTTCGAAGCCGGTCTGATCCCGATGTATCTGATCATCGGTGTGTGGGGCGGCGATAACCGCATCTACGCCAGCTATAAATTCTTCCTCTACACGCTGCTTGGCTCGGTATTGATGCTGATCGCCATGTTCTGGATGGTGAATGAGGCGGGCACCTCCGACATTCCAACTCTGATGCAATATGACTTCCCGGCCGGGGCGCAAACCTGGCTGTGGTTGGCATTCTTTGCCAGTTTTGCGGTCAAGATGCCCATGTGGCCGGTGCACACTTGGCTGCCCGATGCCCACGTTCAGGCGCCAACTGCAGGCTCGGTTATTCTGGCGGGCGTATTGTTGAAGCTGGGCGGTTATGGCTTTATCCGTTTCAGCCTGCCCATGTTCCCCGAAGCGAGCGCGCAATTTGCGTGGCTGGTGTTTGCTCTGTCCATGATTGCGGTGATCTATACCTCGCTGGTGGCGCTGGTTCAGCACGATATGAAGAAGCTGATCGCCTATTCATCGGTCGCGCATATGGCGATTGTGACCGCGGGTCTGTTCGCCTTTAATGTGCAGGGCCTGGAAGGCGCGATGATGGTGATGCTGGGCCACGGTCTGGTATCGGGCGCATTGTTCCTTTGCGTTGGCGTGATCTACGATAGGCTGCACACGCGTGAGATTGACCGCTATGGTGGCCTCTCGATCAACATGCCCAAATATGCGCTGTTCTTTATGCTGTTCAGCATGGCGAGTGTTGGCCTGCCGGGCACCAGTAACTTCATCGGCGAATTTCTCGCGCTGGCTGGCGTCTACAAGGTTTCGACCTTGGTCACACTGGTGCTGACGACGGGTATCATTCTGGGCGCTGCCTATATGCTTTACCTGTATCGCCGCGTTGCTTTTGGCGACCAGAAGAATGCCGATGCAGCCGCGATGACCGATCTTACCCCGCGGGAGTGGGTGATGCTGGCGCCCATCGCCGCAGCGGTGCTGTGGATGGGTGTCTATCCTGAAAGTTTCCTCGCACCGATGCGAGCAGACATTGCCGCGCTTGAAGCGCGCATGGCTCGGGCGGCACCGGCCGGGGACTCGATGCTGGAAATTGGCACTCCGCGCGAAAGCAGCGCCAACGCAATGCCGGCCCTTGAACATGATAATGCGGGCGAGGGAGCCCACTGATGAACCTGATTAGCTCTCTCTATTTCTCAGCTCCAGAGATTTTCCTGACCATATCAGGTCTGGTGCTGTTGCTGGTTGCGGCCTTTGGCGGAGACAAAACCGCTCGCACGGTCACAATCCTGGCCGTAGCAGCCTTGTTTGGTGCTCTGGTTTACACCGCCGATCTGCTGACCAATCCCGCCTATGAATTGGGCGGCGAGGCGTGGGCCGGGATTTATCGGATGGATGGATTTGGCAGTTTCGCCAAAATCCTGATCTATCTGGCTGCCATTGGCTGTTTGATCGTCACACCGAAATTCTTCACCGAGAATGGCGGCTATCGCCCGGAATATCCGATCCTGGTGCTGTTCAGCGCGGTCGGCATGGCCTTGATGGTGTCAGCGGTCAATCTGATGACGCTGTACATGGGCCTCGAGCTGATGAGCCTGTCGTCCTATGTTCTGGCCAGCTTCTCTCGCAGCGACAATCGTTCGGTTGAGGCAGGTCTGAAATACTTTGTCCTGGGTGCCTTGGCATCGGGCATTTTGCTGTACGGCATGAGCCTGCTTTACGGCTTTACCGGATCAACCAGTTACCTCGGCATTCGTTTGGCCCTGCAGGACGGTTTGTCCATGGGGGCAACCTTTGGCATCGTATTTGTGCTGGCTGGCCTGGCCTTCAAAATCGCCGCCGTACCATTCCATATGTGGACGCCGGACGTTTATGAAGGCGCGCCAACGCCGGTCACAGCATTCTTCTCTACCGCACCCAAGGTAGCAGCGGTTGCCGTGTTGATGCGCATTTCGCTCGACACCTTTGGCGAACAAACGCTCGCATGGCAGCAGATTGTTATCTTCGCTGCTCTCGCCTCGATTGTGGTTGGTGCTCTGGGCGCGATCGGACAAACCAACATAAAGCGCCTGTTGGCCTATTCGTCGATCAACAATGTCGGGTTTATCCTGATCGGTCTGGCTGCTGCCACGCCCGCAGGTGCCAGCGGAATGCTGGTGTATCTGACGATCTATGTTGCGATGTCATTGGGCGGCTTTGTGGCTGTGATGATGCTGAAAGATGCGCAGGGCAGGCAGATCGAACAGATCAGCAGTATGGCCGGCATGGTGCGCGAAAACCCTCTGCTGGCATGGTGCATCTTCTTCCTGATGCTCAGCCTGGCAGGTATTCCGCCGCTGTTCGGTTTCTACGGGAAATTCGTGGTTTTCCAAGCTGCGGTCCAGGCCGACATGATCGCTTTGGCTGCGATTGGTATCGCTGCCAGCGTGATCGGCGCGTTTTACTATCTGAAGGTTTGCAAGGTCATCATGTTCGATGATCCCGCCGGAGAAGTGGTGGGTGACACGACCAAGTCCAATTGGGCAGTGCTGCTGATTTGCTCGGTGATCATCTCGCCTCTTGGATGGATCTTGACCAAGCCTCTTGTTGAACTGGCCGATCGGGCCGCAAGCTCTTTGTTCTTCGTCATTTGATACATATCGCTGCTCAAACCGGCTCCACCAATGCCGACCTGCTGGAGCGCCTCAAAATGGGCGAGGCGTTGGAAGAAGGCATGTGGCTGGTAGCCGATCGGCAAACCGCTGGGCGAGGAAGGCAAGGGCGCGAGTGGTTCGATGGCCACGGTAATTTCATGGGATCCACTTTGGTGCGACTTGCCCCGAACGATCCGCCCGCGCACACGCTTTCTTTAATGGTTGGCATGGCTGTCTATGACGCGGTTTTGCCGCTTGTGCCCGATACCTCGGCGCTCAGCCTGAAGTGGCCCAATGATGTGTTGTTGAACGGTGCCAAGCTGGCCGGGATATTGCTGGAGAGCGAGGGCGGGGCGGTGGTCATCGGGATCGGTGTTAACCTGGCCCAGGCCCCCAAACTTGATGATCGCGCGACCATTGCCTTGGCGGATGTCACAACGCTTCCTGCACGCGACGACTTCGCCCCGATATTGGCACGTGGCCTGCGCGATGAGTTGGCCCGCTGGCGTCAAGTTGGAATTGAGCCATTGCTCAGGCGTTGGCTGTCAGCAGCCCATCCCATTGGCACAGCTCTCAGCGTGCATGACGGCGATGGCGCAGTGCTGTCAGGAACATTTGCCGGCTTGAACGAAACCGGTTCGTTGCTGTTGCGCTTGGCGGATGGGGAAACCCGTGCCATCCATGCCGGCGACGTAGTACTCGATTGAGGAACATCCCATGTTGCTAGCTGCAGATGTCGGAAACACCAATGTGGTCTTTGCCCTGTTTGAGGGGCGCACCATAAAGGCGCGCTGGCGCATCGCGACCGACCCCCGGCGCACGGGCGATGAATATGCGGTGTGGCTGCTGCAATTGCTCGAGATTGAAGGGGTCAAACGCGAGGATATCACACAGATCCTGTTCGCATCGGTTGTTCCTCGGGCGGATCACAATCTGACCGTTCTGGCGCAGAAATATTTTGGCATCACGCCCGAGATCGCGGGGCAAGGCAAAGCCGCTTGGGGCTTTGAGATCGATGTTGATCAGCCCAGCTCGCTGGGTGCGGACCGCGCTTTGAACATCATTGCGGCGCACGACAAATATGGCGGCGATCTGGTGGTGGTCGATTTTGGTACGGCCACCAAGTTCGAGGCGGTGGATTTCACGGGTGCCTATAAGGGCGGAATAATCGCTCCGGGCATCAATCTCTCGCTCGATGCATTGGTCGGCAAAACAGCAAAACTGCCGCGCATCGCGATCCGTAAGCCCGACAGCACCAGCGTGATCGGGCGTAACACCGAAGATCAGATGTTGATCGGCATATTTTGGGCCCATGTGGCCATGATGGAAGGTTTGATAGAGCGGATGAGAACGGAAATTGGACGACCAGCCAAGGTAGTGGCGACGGGCGGCCTTGCCATCCTATTCGATGAATCGACCGATATTTTCGACCACGTCGATGCCGATCTGACCATCGAGGGGCTAGCCATTCTGGCGGAGCGTGTCGCCGCGTGAAAAAGGATTACACGCCTGAAAAAGAGCTGCTTTTCCTTGCCCTAGGTGGATCCGGAGAGATTGGCATGAACGTCAACCTCTACGGCTGCGATGGCAAATGGTTGATGGTCGATCTGGGGATGACATTCTCCGGTGATCAATATCCCGGCGTCGATCTGGTGTTTGCCGATCTGGATTTCATCGAAGAGCGTGCTGATGATCTGTTGGGTGTGGTTCTGACGCATGGGCACGAAGATCATATCGGTGCGGTCCCCTATTTTGCGGCCGAATTGGGCGTTCCGCTCTATGCCACGCCGTTCACTGCGGACCTGATCAAGCGCAAGCTGGACGAGGCCGGTATTGCGAATGAGATTGAGCTGAATATCATTCCCGACGATCATGGATCGTTTGAATTGGGATCGTTCGAGATCACCTATTTGCCGCTCGCTCACTCTATTGCCGAGGGCAATGCGCTGCTGGTCGACACGCCTTACGGCCGCATTTTCCACACCGGTGATTGGAAACTGGATGAGGAACCGATCATTGGCTCGCCCACGACCGAAGAGGAACTGATCGCCATCGGGGACGAGGGCGTGGACGTGCTGGTGTGCGATTCCACCAATGCGTTCAATCCCAATCCCAGCGGATCGGAAGGGGCCGTGCACAGAGGTTTGATGGCCGAAGTTGCCAAGCATCGCGGCAAACGTGTGTTGGTGACAACTTTTGCATCCAATGTTGCCCGGTTGCAGACCTTGGGCGATGTCGCGCGCGAAAATGGCCGCCAAATTTGTGTTGCCGGGCGATCGCTCGACCGGATTATCGAGGTGGCGCAGGACAATGGCTATCTCGCCGATTTCCCCGATACGGTGGATTTTGACACAGCGATGGGCCTTCCACGCGGTGAAGTGATGATTGTAGCGACTGGTGGGCAAGGCGAACCGCGTGCAGCCTTGTCGCGAATTGCTGAGGAAAACCATCCGTTGGAGCTGGTTTCCGGCGATGTAGTCTTATTCTCTAGCAGGCAAATTCCCGGCAATGAGGTATCCATCGGACGGATACAAAACCGCCTGGCCGCACGCGGCATTACTATGGTCACCGACAGGCAGAGCGAAATCCATGTCTCGGGCCATCCAGGCCGCCCAGAGCTGGAAGCGCTCTATTCTTGGCTGCGTCCAGAGCTTTTGGTGCCTGTGCATGGCGAAATGCGGCACATGCAGGAACAAGCCCGTATCGGTCGGACCAGCAACATTCCAACGGCCTTGGTTCAGCAGAATGGTGATCTGATCCGTCTTGCTCCGGGCAAGCCGGGCAAGCTGGCCGAAGTGCGGGCAGGGCGGCTTGTGCTGGATGGCGACATCATCACGCCGGCAGATGGCGATTCGATCACCATGCGTCGCAGGCTTTCTCGCGATGGGATGATGATGGTTGTGCTGGATCACAAATTGGCGCCAACGATTGAAGCGATGGGTATCCCGCTCGATGAGGATATGCCCGAATTCATCCAAGAAGCGTGCAAAGATATCGAGACAGCGATCCGCAAGTTGAAGGGCAAGGCCCGTCAGGATCGCAGCGATATTATGGAAGCGGCCCGTTTGGCAGCCAGACGCGCTGCGCAACGCTGGTCAGGTAAGAAGCCGCAGGTGCGGGTAATCATGCACGCAGAGGCTGGCTGATATGCAATGGACGTCGGTCATTGCGATCTACGCTTTGGTGTGGGTGATGACGGCCTTTGTGTCCTTACCCTTTGGTGTGCGCACCCATGATGAGCTGGGAGTGGAGAAAACACCCGGCCAAGCAGACAGCGCACCGGCCAATTTCCAACCTGGCAGGCTCGCTTTGCGAACAACGGTGATCGCGGCGATTCTCACCGCTGTTTACGTGGCGAACTTTGAATATGGCTGGATCACTATTGATGATCTCAATCTGATGCCAGAATTGCCATCTGAATCTGAGGCCAGTGGTTCCTAGATTAGTTGCGGAGGCGCTCGATCGCTTGGGCGAGCGCGACATACAACTTACCCATATCCGAGCTGAGCAAGGTCACACCCATCGCATTGCCGTCTCTTGTCGACAGGACCGACCGAAGCATGCCTTCGAAATCATGGATGTAGCGCGAAACATCTTCGCGAAAGGCATCGTCTGACTGATAGAGGTCGACGATCTCGCGTGCTTCACCGCTATCGATCAGTCGCACGGCGCGGCGGGTGAAGATGCCGCGATCACCCTTGAGATAGGCGGCCCAAGCAGTGTCCGAGACTTCGTGCGAAAGCGATTTTTCGATATCGATGGCGTTGGAATTCAGGCTGTCGCTGATCAATGCCATGCGGCGAGCAAAGTCATTGTTGACCTGCTCTTCGGCCAATTCGCGGGCACGTGACACGCGTTGCTCTAGGTTTCCGGTCAGTTCATTGACCATGGCCAGTTGATCGCGCAATTGAATGGCTGCCTCGCGACCCACGCCCGATGCGTGTGCAGCGGCCTGTTCCAATTTGCCAATCGCTTCTGCGCCGTGGGTGCGCAGTGATTTTTCAACCGCTGCAACGGCCTTTCCGCCAATTTCGTCGGCAACTTTGCTGACATTGTCGGCCGAGCCATGTTCGATGGCTGCAAACGCTTCTTTGGTTGCCTGATCAAGCTGATCGATAGCGATCTTCAGCTCGCCCTGCGTACGGCGAGACATCCGCTCATTCTGCTCTTCCAGCTCGGACAATAGCTTCCGCAGTGCTTTTGCTTGCGCCAATTGATCGTCTGAATGTGCAGCGACACGGGCTTGTTGCTGCTCAACCGCTTCCCCGACCTTTTCGACATTGGCTTGGGTGGCGATGACATAATCAGAGAGCTCGCTGCCTTTTTGGCCGGCGAGAGAGACCGTTTCGGTAAGTTTGGCCGAGCGCGCTTCGACATCTTCCAGCAGTTTGCTTGCGCCAGCAATTGCTTCGGGCAAGTCTTCGCGACTTTGCTTCGCGCCCGATTGGATGATCTCCAGCAAGCGAATGCTTGATTCGGTGAGGATCGAGAGGCTCTCGCCCGTCTGTTCCAGATCGGCGCGGTTGGCGGTCAGTTTTGCGCCCAGTCCTTCCAGGCCGCCGTCCAATGTCGTGTGGGCCTGTTCTGCGTGACGGGTTACTTGCTCGAACAGAGCATTTAATTCGCTGACTTTATTGGCGATATCCTCACCATGGGAAACCAGTCGCTCGGTCTCGCGCATTTGTGCCTCGCGCCGTTCTGCCAATGCCTCGTCAAGCCCGGCAAGGCGCTGTGCCAGAACTTCGCTGGCCTGAGATTCGCGGGTTTCAAACTTGGCCTGGCGACGCGCCATTTCCTCGCTGAATTTCACATCCCGCATGGCCAGTTGATCATCGAACTTGACCGCCTCATTGCGCAATTCGGCAACGCGTGATTGCGCCGCTTCCAAGGCCTTCTGATCCAGCTGATCAATCTCTTGGATGACCTGGGCGACTTCTTGGCGCAAGCGATCCTTCGATTGGACCATCGCCGTCATGGCAGCGGTCTCTGCATTTCGGAGTGAGGCCGATACGTTCGAACCTTCACCTTGCAAGCTTTCAACTCTGGCCTTGAACAGGCCCATAGCTTCGCTCTCGCTCGTCGCGATTTCTTCTTGGATAGCGGTGATGCCTGTGCGTACTTCGTCTGCTCGGCGGCGCATGGCTGCCAAGGCATCCACCTCGCGGCCGTCAAGATCCGTCCTGAATTCTTCGCTCTTCTCTTTAAGCGCTTCGAACCGGGCTGCGGAATAATCTTCCAGCTTTGTCACCTGCGCTTCAAATGTGGCCAGCGTTGAGCCAATTTTGCCGCTCAGCGCCTTGACCATGCCCTCGCTGGCTTTGCCAAACTCGTTCAAACGCTCAAATCCTGCGACAAGCTTTGCCAACTGATCCTGAGCAGTGCGGCCAGCATTGCCGATTTGATTGGAGACGTCGCGCGCGGAATTGGAGACCACGGGCAAGTCATCGCGCAATTTGGTCATATTGGTCAAAGCCGTGTCACTGACGCTGGCGATAGCGTCGACTTGCTTGCCATTGGTTTGGATCAAGCTCTGAAGCTCACCGGCGTGTGTTGAAAGCCGTTCGCTGGCCACGCGGCCCAGCGATTCCAATTCGCGGGTTTGCGTACCAAGGAAGTCGCGAGCGAGGCTCAGTTCACGATTGACCACGGACAATCGGCTTTCCAGCGCGTCTGCCTCGATCGATAGCTTGGTCGCCGCATCGCTAAAACGTGCGGCCTCGCGCTTGCTGATGCGCATGGACAGCATCCAAACGCTGACAACCAACAACACCGGCACAGACCAATTAATGATCCAGCCCACCCATTGCGCGGGCGTGCCGCCGGCCAACAACTCGCTCTGCAATGCCCAACCATAAAAGCCGGTCCAGCCTGCAATCGCCAGTATGGCTAGCGTCGGGGCGATCCAGCTCCAATCGCGCCTGCTATCCACGAATTCATCATCCCAGACGGCGTCTTCCTCAGGATCGACCCATTCCTCGTCGAGGGACAGAGGCGTTTCGCCCGCATCTTCTGAGGATTGATCGGGCGCCTTTTGCGCTGCGTCTGAGCCTATCGCTCTGATATTTGATCCGCCGGACATAAGCTGAAACTACCATTTTTATCGCAAGGTTAAACCCCGCTTTAACCCTCGCTGCGATATTTAGTGCTGCATGGCATATGAAAGCGGAGCATTGGACGCTACTTTGGCAGCGGCAGCGGGGGATGATTCCGCGCTGATGGCTGAGTTGCGCGGTGCATTTGTCGAAAGCGCTGAACGGAATTTGGATCTGTTGTCCCGCGCGCGCTGCGATGGCAATTGGCATGTCGCGGCTATGCGTTTGAAAGGGCTGGCCGCCAGTTTTCATGCCGAAGAGCTGATGGTATTGGCTGACGAAGCTTTGGAAGCAGCGCCGGGCGAACCAACCGTCTTGAGCCGGATTGACGCGCATCTCGCCAAGTTTTCCGCTGGAAATGCTCTCTCAGGATAATTGCGCTTTGCAGTTGGGTTGAACCCATCCTACATTCCGTTGGTCTTTCGGGGTCAGCCACATTGCGCATTGCATTACTTTCAAGCACTCATCGTTCGCATGATGGATCGCCACTTGCATTTTTGCAGATGGGTGGCCGTAGCGTGCTCGCGTGGCAGGCAGAGCTGGCGCTTTCTCTCGGGTGCGAAAAGATTGTTTGCCTTGGTAACCAGTCCGGACCCGAGATTGATGCCGTAAAGCAGAGGGTCGAGGAAAAAGACGCTCAATTCCGGATGATTACGAGCCTTCTGGACTTTGTTGGCCAAGTGTCTTCGGGGCATGAAGTGGTGGTGCTTGCCGATGGCGTGATGCTTGATCGCTCGCAATTGCCCGAGCACCTTAAGGACGGTCGCGGGGTGCTTGCCATTCCCGCCGAAGAGGGCTTGAGCGCCGGTTTCGAGCGGGTGGATGCAGACTATGCCTGGGCCGGATTGCTGGTTGCTCGCGGCGATATTGTCGAGCGTTTGGCCGATTTTCCGCCCGATAGCGATATTATAGCTCTGCTGCTCAGGCTGGCTTTACAAGCGCGTACTCCACTGATCAGTCTGGGATCGGAAGTCCTTGAAAATGGTGATCTAATTCTGGCGGTGGACGAATCAGCACTGGCCGAGCGCGAAGATATGTTGATCGCTCAGAGCGCCAGCCGCATTTCTTGGATGGGGCCGGGCAATGCTATTGCTGCAAGGGTGGCGCAAGCTTTGGCTCCGCGGTCTCTGGAGGCCGGACCCCTCATAGCTGGAGGTTTAAGTTTTGCCCTGATCACGGTCGGCGTGGTTAGTGCGTGGGCAGGGCTCCAGTCTGTGGGCCTGGGATTGCTCAGCGCTGGGGTGCTAAGCCGAGCCATCCAGACCGCGCTCAAGAACTTGAAGCAGCGCCTCTATGCGGAAACAGGCGGCGAAAGGTTCTCAAAATATATCAATTGGATAATTGATCTTCTTCTGGTGATTTCTCTCGCTGTCCCTTTGACGCTGAAGGGTGCGCATGAGGCCTTGTTCTTGCCCGTTGTTTTGCTTGGTCTGGTGCGGCTTGCAACCAACCTCAGCCCCGATCGGTTCAAACCCTTGCTATCCGATAGGATTGTGCTGGGTATTGGTTTGGCCACAGCATCCCATTTCGGGCTCTTGCCGGAAGTCATGGGCGGTTTGACGCTGGTGACGCTGGCCGCCGCGCTGATCTTTCAGTCAAAGTTGAGATAACGCTGAGTTAACTATGCTGCGCTATGTGCGTGCGATGAGCAATGATGCCATGAACAACCCGACGGATACAGACCCGCTGACCGCATTGCGTGCAGAACTTGCTCGCGGCGATCAGGCGTTGGCGGGTGTCGCGCCTGTTCTTGTGCATTTGCTCGGCCAATCCGGCCAAAGCCTGGTGAGCGACCAGACCTTGGCACACCTTCGCGGAATGATGGATGATTTGGCGCGGCAATTGCTAACCCAGCTTGCCTCACAGGGCGTCGATGAGCAGACAATCGACCCAGTCCTGAAACATGATTTGGCCAATCGCCTTTCCGGCAACACGCAATTGCTCAGCCATTGCTTTGCCCTTTGTGCAGAGGCCCAGCTCAGCCAGCGTCTGGAGCGCGAACACCATATCGATCAGGTGCTATCGCCCCTGATGCAGGAATTGATTGCCTCCAGCGATGAGGCATTGGCCGAGTTGGCCATGAGCACGATGGTGGCACAAGGTCGCTTTGTTCAAAGCCAATCGCGGATGTCCTTGCCGATCCAAGAATTGCCCGCCGACCTTTTTCGCCAAGTAATTGCGATTAGCCAAGCGGTGTTGGCCAATGACACGAATGAGCAATTCGAACTGGCCAGCGCAAAGCTGAAGGAACAATTTGACGAGGCTGGCAGCCGGATTGCGCTGCTTTCCCATTTGATCACATCGCTTCGCGGTGGAGCAAGCGTTGCGCTCAATCTTGAGCATGGCGGACTGGCTCTGTTTGCAAGTGCGCTTGCCAGCATTACGGGCCAGCCGCGTGAATTGGCCGTCTTAGGATGTTCCGAACAACAGCATGCCCGGCTCGCTTTCGGATTGCGAGCCGCAGCCTTGCCATCAGAGCAAATCGAGCGCGTAATGGCGATTGTGCATCCGCAAATTGATTTGTCATCCGCCTTTACGAATTTGTCCGCACAGGCTGCGCAAGACATGTTGAGCCAGCTGCCGGCAAGGACGGGGCGGTAAGACATGGCGAGTGCATCACCAATCTTGGCAGCGCGTGGCCTGACCGACGAGCAAGGGCATTTGCTATCCGCAGATGCGCCACTGGTCGACTTGCAGCAACGCTGCGGCGGCACGGTTCCAGGCATGCTGGCCGCGCCAGAATTGCTGGATATTGTTCAGCAATGCCAATCGATGCAATTGCGGCTCGCCCGAGAATTCAAGGCGTATGATGGGACGGCCATTGTCACGGGGTTTGCGCGGGTGAGCCCGGTCAACAACGCCGAGCATACGGGTTGCGAATTGCTGATAGAGAATTGGCAGCGGGAGGAATTGGCACCAGAGGACCAGCGCGCCAGTGCCGAACGTTTGGATGCGGTTGATCGCAGCACAAGCGAATGCCTTGGACGACTCGATCGCAATCAGCGCATCCTGTCACTGGATTGCCGTGCGTCAGACCTTGTCGAATTGGCGAAGGCGGTCCGGGCGCATCCGGGGCAGGTGTGGTCAGACTATGTCGAGTTGGTCGGCGTCGCCCATCGGCAACCGCTTCATTGGCGATTGTTGGACGGTGTTCAGTGCACCGTGCCGGGCTCTGATCGAAAATGGACAGCTCGATTGCTGCCTTTGGGAGGTGCAACCGCATCACCCAGCGGATTTGAGTTGCTGCTGGTTGCCGACAGCCCATTGCCAAGGGATCGATCGAATGATCCACATCGCCAGTCGCCCGCCAGCCTTATCGGCGATGCTCTGACGTCTTCACTGCGCGATCCGATCACCCGGGTGATTGGTAATGCTGAAACGATCCGCACCCGCATGGCCGGACCATTGCGTCAGGAATATAGCGACTATGCCGGTGATATTGCCACCGCTGGACAGCATTTGCTGGGGCTGTTGGATGATCTAACCGATCTTGAAGTGGTGGAAGCTGAGAACTTCAAGCCTGCCGCTGACAGGATCGATCTGGCCGAAGCCGCACGCAAAGCCGTGTCCATTCTGGGTGAAAAAGCCCGCGATCATGGGATCAGCATCTCTATTCCCGACGAGAGAGCCTTTGCGCCCGCCGTGGGAGAGATGCGGCGGGTGTTGCAGATCTTGCTCAATCTGTTGGGCAATGCGATCAATTACGCGCCGCGCAATTCAGCCATCATCTTGAGCGTTGGTTCCGATGCCAAAGGACGCACGACGGTCAGCGTCAGCGACGAAGGTCCCGGATTGTCAGATGACCAACAATCGCGCGTTTTCCGCAAATTTGAACGACTTGGCAGGGACGGTGATGGAGGCTCAGGCCTTGGCCTGTATATCTCGCAACGGTTGGCACTCGCCATGAAGGGCGAATTGCTGATCGATAGCGAGGAGGGGAAGGGCGCCCGATTTACGCTCGCCCTTCCTCCCGGTAACTGATTAGCGGTTGACCAGCGGCACGTAGTCGCGCTGGGTCGGTCCGGTGTAAAGCTGACGCGGACGACCAATAACCTGACCTGGATCAGAGATCATTTCATTCCACTGTGCCACCCAGCCCACGGTACGCGCGAGGGCGAACAGAGCGGTAAACATGGTGGTCGGGAAGCCGATCGAAGACAGGATGATGCCTGAATAGAAGTCCACATTCGGGAACAGCTTCTTCTCTTTGAAATAATCGTCATTCAGCGCCAATTCTTCCAAACGAAGAGCGGTTTCGAACACGGGATCATCAACCTTCAGCGCTTCGAACACTTCCTTCAAGGTCTGCTGCATAACAGTCGCGCGAGGATCGTAATTCTTATAAACCCGGTGGCCAAAGCCCATCAGACGGAACGGATCGTTCTTGTCCTTGGCCCGCTCGATATAGTGCGGGATACGATCAGGAGATCCAATTTCCTGCAGCATATTCAACGCGGCTTCGTTCGCGCCGCCATGGGCAGGGCCCCACAGGCATGCGATGCCCGCAGCGATACAGGCAAATGGGTTGGCGCCCGAAGAACCGGCAAGGCGAACGGTCGAAGTTGATGCATTCTGTTCGTGATCGGCATGGAGGATGAAAATCCGGTCCATTGCCTTTTCAATCGCTGGGTGCACTTCATATTCTTCTGCTGGCACACCAAAGGTCATGCGCAGGAAGTTACCCGTATAGCTGAGCGAATTGTCCGGCTGCATCATGGGCTGGCCGATGGAATATTTATAGGCCATCGCCGCAATGGTCGGCATCTTTGCGATCAAGCGGTGGCTGCTGATCTTGCGGTGCTCTGGGTCAGAAATGTCGGTGCTGTCGTGATAGAATGCAGACAAAGCACCAACCACGCCGCACATAATCGCCATCGGGTGCGCATCACGGCGGAAGCCTTGATAGAATTGACGCAGCTGATCGTGCAGCATCGTATGGCGAGTGATGGTGTAAGAGAAATCGTCCAGTTCTTCCTTGCTGGGCAATTCGCCATTCAACAGAAGATAGGATGTTTCCATAAAGCTGGATTGCTCGGCCAGCTGACCGATCGGATAGCCACGGTGCAACAAGACACCTTCGTTGCCATCGATATAGGTCAGCGCGCTTTCGCAGCTGGCGGTCGATTTGTAGCCGGGATCAAATGTAAAGGCTCCGGTTTGGCCATACAGCTTGCGAATATCGATTACGTCCGGGCCAACGCTGCCCTCGAGAACGGGATAATCGTGTGTCTGCCCGCCTAAATCGAGTTTTGCCTGCTTGTCCGCCAAGTGTCGTCTCCTAATAATCCAAATTGCTCAATCCGCAGACTGAGCATGCGCGCTGATGCGCGCTAACGCTTCATCCCGTCCCAAAAGGACCAGAACATCGAAAATACCGGGCGATGTCGTCGTTCCGGTAAGGGCTGCGCGCAATGGCTGCGCGAGCTTGCCAAGGCCCACATCCAGTGCCTCAGCGGTTGCCTTTGTAGTGGCTTCGAGTGCCTCAATTGTCCAGCTATTTTCAGCCTGATAGCGCTGCAAAAGCTGGCCTAGACGCACTTTCGCTTCATCATCGAGCAGTTTTGCGGCTTTTTCTGTCAATTCGAGTGGGCGTTGCTGGAACAAAAAGCCAGCTCCATCGGCCAACTCATACGTATTCTTCGCCCGGGTTTTCAGGACGGGCATCGCTTGAACCAGCAAATCGGTGTCAATTTCGCCTGGAACCGATTGCGCAATCAATGGCGCGACGATGGCTGCCAATTCAGCATCGTCGGTTTCGCGGATGTAATGACCGTTCAAATTCTCCAATTTCTTAAGGTCAAAGCGAGAAGGGCTTTTGCCAACACCGGCCAAGGTGAACAGCTCGATTGCTTCGCTGCGGGTAATTTCTTCACGATCACCGTGGCCCCAGCCAAGCCGAAGCAAATAGTTGAACAAGGCTTCGGGCAGAATGCCCATCTCGTCCCGATAGGCATCGACACCCAGCGCGCCGTGGCGTTTGGACAGCTTCGCTCCATCTGACCCGTGGATCAATGGAATATGCGCATAGGTTGGTGCAGGCCAATTGCCTTCAATCTCGTCCATGGCGTGGTAAATGGGCAATTGGCGGAAGGCGTTGTTCAGGTGATCATCGCCCCGGATCACATGTGTGACACCCATGTCATGATCGTCCACCACAGCGGCCAACATATAGGTTGGCGTGCCATCGGCGCGCAGAATGATGTAATCGTCGAGCTCTTCATTGCGAACAGAAACACTGCCCTGAACTTCGTCAACAATGGTGGTCGCCCCATCTTGCGGTGTCTTCAGTCGAACCGTGAACGGCGCGCCTTCTGGAGCCTCAGCCGGATCACGATCGCGCCACCTTCCGTCATAACGCATGGGTTGCTTGTTGGCGCGCTGCTCGGCCCGCATCTGCTCGAGTTCTTCCGGTGTTGCAAAACAACGATAGGCATTGCCCGCCTCGAGCAGCTTGGCAGCTACTTCAGCATGGCGCTCAGCCTGCTTGGACTGGAAAGTTGGAGGCTCATCATAGTCCAGCCCAAGCCAGTTTAGCCCGTCGAGGATCGCGTCAATGGCTTCTTGAGTTGAGCGTTTCTTGTCAGTGTCCTCAATCCGCAGCAAAGCCTTGCCGCCGTTATGCCGAGCAAAAAGCCAGTTGAACAGCGCCGTGCGCGCTCCGCCAATATGAAGAAAGCCGGTAGGCGAGGGGGCAAATCGGGTGACAATCATTTCACTCATTAAAACTCTTTCATCGGGCGGCATTTCCTTGCCATAGAATACGGTGTTCTATCCAGTGCCCCAATGGCGACGGAAAATCCTCCGCTGGTTCCGACCGGGAACACCTCTCAATCGGCAAATGCTGCAATGCAGCGCCCTTGGCGCAAGCCATGGCGCTTGTCCAGCATCGGCGGGCTGATCGAGCAATTTCTGAGCGACGCTGGCTTTGATCGCGGCCCATGGTTGGTGATCGCATTCGCTGCAGGCATTGTGGCGTGGTTTGGCTTTGGGTCGGCGTGGCAATGGGGTGGTGCCATCGTTGCGGGGCTGCTTGCCGCCTTGTTAGGGCTAGCCATTGTCCGGGGTGATCAGCCGAGGGCGCATGTGCGCAGCGCGCTGATCGGGATTGGGTTGTTCTTTGCTGCCGGTGTCGCAATTATCTGGATCCGATCGGACTATGTTGGCGCTGAAGCCATCGACCGGCCAATGGTGCAATGGATCAATGGCTATGTCTTGGAACGAGAGGATCAACCCTCGCGCGGACGGTTACGGTTGACGATGGCGGTGCGCGACCCTGACAGCGGCACCGCCCGCAAAATCCGCGTCAATGTTCCCTTAGAAGCGGTACAAGATGGCATGCTGGAAGGCGCAGTGCTGCGAATGCGCGTCAGGCTGATGCCGCCAGCGCCCCCGATGTTGCCGGGATCGTACAATTTTGCACGAGCAGCCTGGTTCCAAGGGTTGTCAGGCACAGGAAGCATGTTGGGCGAGGCCGAGGTGGTCGAGCGCGGAGACGAAGGCGCCATTATCGCGCCAATCCAACGCAGGCTTTCTGAACATGTACGCAGCAAACTTGGCGGGTCTGCAGGGGCGATCGCTGCCGCATTTGCCAGCGGTGACCGGGGCGGCATCAGCGAGGCCGACGAAGATGCCATGCGCGATTCCGGGCTAACGCACCTTCTCAGTATCAGCGGATTGCATGTCAGCGCTGTCATCGCTGCGGGCTATCTGCTCGCCTTAAAGATACTGGGATTGTGGCCTGCGCTGGCGTTGCGCATCCGGTTGCCGGTTGCAGCAGCGGCGGTCGGTGCTTTGGCTGGCATTGGCTATACGTTGCTGACCGGATCAGAAGTGCCCACTGTCAGGAGCTGTGCTGCGGCTTTGCTGGTGCTGATCGCTTTGGCTTTGGGCCGCGAGGCATTGTCCGCGCGAATGGTCGCAACAGCGGCCTTTTTGGTTCTGCTGGCTTGGCCCGAATCCATCGTTGGACCCAGCTTTCAACTCAGCTTCTCCGCGGTTCTGGCTATTGTTGCCTTGCACAATGCTGCTCCCATCCGGGCTTTTTTGGCACCGCGAGAGGAAAGTTGGTTCGCTGTGTTGTCACGCCGGACAGCCATGTTGCTGTTAACAGGCTTTGTGATCGAATGGGCCTTGATGCCCATTGTCTTGTTCCATTTCCACAGGGCCGGGATTTACGGTGCTTTTGCCAATGTCATCGCGATTCCCTTGGTCACATTTGTCTCGATGCCGCTGATCGCGTTCGCATTGGTGCTGGACGTGATTGGGCTGGGAGGACCCGTGTGGTGGCTGGTGGGACAATCGCTCGATTTGCTCATCGCAATCGCTCACACCACCGCCTCTCAACCCGGTGCGGTAAAGCTGATGCCTCAGATGGATGGATGGACATTCGCATGCTTTGTGATGGGCGGGCTTTGGCTCGCGCTCTGGAAAGGACGCGGACGATTGCTGGGGCTGGCGTCGGCCGGACTGGGTGTGGGCTTGCTCCTCGCTACACCCATACCCAATGTGCTGATCTCGGGGGATGGCCGCCATGTGGGCATTACAACCCCCGATGGCCATTTGTTGTCCTTAAGAGAAAGCCGCTCGAATTATGCCAAGGACAATTTGACCGAGCTAAGCGGCGTAACAACAGAACCGATCCCATTGGCGCAATGGCCGGGAGCGCGGTGCAGCAGTGAATTCTGCGTCATCGCGATCAAGCGCCACGGTCGAACATGGGATTTGCTGATGGCACGCAATCGCGAACTGATAGAAGAAAGGGCGTTGGCCGCTGCATGCGAGAAGGCCGATATCGTTGTGGCCGACAGGTGGCTGCCTGCATCCTGCAAGCCAAAGTGGCTAAAAGCGGATCGCAATTTGCTGGAAAAAACCGGTGGGCTAGCGTTGAACCTCGATGCCGAGACATTTCAGACCGTTGCGGAACTTCAGGGTGAACATGGATGGTGGCGCGGGGAGGGGCCATAGCGCCCAACGCTCCGCCGCGCCGTCCATAAAATTTGGCTCAATCGGACCGCTAATCAGCCCGATTCAGCATAGATCTGTTATCAGTGATAGCGGCGCAGCAGGCCCGCGAGCTTGCCCTGAACCTTCACTTCGCCCGCACGATACACTTGCGGTTCGTAAGAGGCATTGGCGGGATCAAGCCGCACATTGCCGTGATCACGGTGGAGATATTTCAGCGTCGCTTCCTCGTCATGGACAAGAGCCACCACAATCTCGCCATCGCGCGCTGTGTCGGTGCGCTTGATCAAAGCGAAGTCGCCATCGAAAATGCCCGCTTCCACCATGGAATCACCGGAAACTTCCAATGCATAGTGTTCCCCAGGGCCCAACAAGGCCGCTGGAACAGGCAGGCTGCTTTGCCCTTCAAGCGCTTCAATCGGAGCGCCCGCAGCAATGCGGCCATGCAGGGGCAGTTCGATCACGTCATTGGCGGGCTCAGGCGCGCTGGGTGCCTTCGTCGCTTGAGAGACGACATCATTGGCCGCAGGAGCAGCCTTGCGAGCCGCAGGCGTTGCATCCTCGGGTTGCTTGATAACCTCCAAAGCGCGTGCGCGATTGGGCAGGCGCCGGATAAACCCACGCTCTTCCAGCGCAGAGATCAAACGGTGGACGCCAGACTTGCTCTTAAGGTCGAGCGCATCTTTCATCTCTTCAAACGAGGGTGAAATACCAGTCTCTTCAAGACGGGTCTGGATAAATTGGATCAATTCGTGCTGCTTTGCCGTCAGCATAGCGAAGACTCCCTTTGAGGCCTTATGTTCCGCGCACCCACAAGGTGAACGAATGAAGAACAATTAGGCAACCAATTTCACAGAGTCAAGCAATTCAGCCATTTTCCAACAGAAACACCGGAACAAGCTCACCCGCACGTGCTTCGTCAGCGTTCGCTGGCCGGTGAACCAGGCAATTGGCTGCAGCTAGCGCGCGCAGGGCGCTTGAGTCTTGCGACGCTCCGCTTTTGACGTTGCTGCCATCCCATATGGCGCGCAAGAATTCGCGGCGTGAACCAATCGCGGGCAAGTCTTCTCCTGCTGGCAACTGGGCCATGCGCGGCAAGGGTGCAACGGCGCGCATTGCGGCGCGCAAGGCGGGCAATACCAACAGGAAAGCGGTGACATAGCTCGACACGGGATTGCCCGGCAGGCCGAAGATCATTTGCTCGCCCCGTTTGCCCACCATAACCGGTTTGCCGGGCTTCATAGCGACCTTCCAGAAATCCAGCTTGGCACCCCATTTCTCCAATGCAGGTTGCATCAGATCATGGTCTCCGACCGAGGCACCTCCGGTGGTGACAAGAAAATCAGCGCCTTCAGCCTTCGCCAAAGCCTGTGCCAAAGCCTGCCGGTCATCGGGAACCGGACCCAAACGGATCACCTTACAGCCCAATGAGCGCACCAGCGCAGCGATCATGGCGCCATTGCTGGCAGGAATTTGATGGGGGCCGCAGTTTGCTGGATCGGTGGTCAATTCGTCGCCGCTGTCGAGCACAGCCACCGTTGGGCACTTTGTTACCGTTACTTCGGCATGGCCTGCGGTAATGGCCAAGGCAATTTGGGCTGCGCCCATTGCGGTACCAGCGGGCAGGACCATATCCCCCGTGGCAAAATCAAAACCGGCCAATCGAATGTGCCGACCCTTCGCAGGAAAGTCCTGGGTACAGGTGATGGTCCGCCCATTAGCCTCCACATTTTCTTGGATCACAATGCGGTCAGCGCCTGCTGGAACATGCGCGCCGGTAGAGATCCGCACCGTCTCACCAACCGATAGAGCGCCGTCAAAGGGAGCCCCAGCTCGGCTTTCCCCGACCAAGGTCCACGGGCCCTTTGTATGATCAGCAGAGCCAATGGCATATCCATCCATGGCAGACAAATCAGCCGGAGGCTGGGTCCGGCGCGCGAGCAAATCATCCGCCAAGTATCGACCCTGAGATTCTTCAACGGGGATTGTTTCAGTGCCCATGCTCGTAACCAGAGAAAGAGCGCGTTCCTGCGCCTCCTCAAGGGTCAGCATGGGTTTCATTCGGGTGCCTTCCAATGGCCTGATTTGCCGCCTTTTTTCTCGAGCAGGCGAACCGAACCAATAACCATTGCCTTGTCCAACGCTTTGGCCATGTCATAAATTGTCAGCAGCGCGGTCGAGGCCGCGACCATGGCTTCCATTTCGACGCCGGTCTTGCCGGTTAAAGACGCGGTGGCAGTGACGTTGACGCCAGTGTCGGTGAAGGCAAAATCAACATTGACCGCATCCAAGGCAAGCGGGTGACACAGCGGTATTAGCTCGCCTGTCCTCTTGGCTGCCATGATTCCAGCAATCCTCGCTGTTCCCAACACGTCGCCCTTGGGCGCATCGCCAGCCTTTATGGCTGTCAGGGCTGCATCGCTCATGGATATGTGTCCCGCCGCAACGGCCAAACGCTCGCTGGCATGTTTGCTGCCAATATCGACCATATGGGCAGAACCGCTTTCATCGATATGGGTTAGATCGCTCATTATCTTGGTCACAATTGCGGCAGGGCTTCGGTGATATCGGTGCCGGTTAGAAGCAGCCGGGTTGCCGCCGCAATATCGTCGGCACGCATGAGGCTTTCGCCCACCAGGAAAGTCCGAATGCCGCTTTTTGCCAAGCGATTGCAATCGTCATGACTGGCAATCCCACTTTCCCCGACCAGCAATGACCCTTCCGGTGCGAGCTTCGACAGGCGCTCTGATACGCCCAAGTCCGTGACAAAGCGCTTCAAATCGCGGTTGTTGATCCCGATCAAGCGGGATTTGAGTTCACCCGCGCGGGCCATCTCGGCCTCGTTATGCACTTCCACCAGCACATCCATGCCCAGCTCGATCGAGGCGGCTTCAATCTCGTGCATCTGGCCATCGTCCAGCGCAGCCACGATGATCAAAATCGCATCGGCACCAATGGATCTGGCTTCGGCAACTTGCCATGGATCGATCATGAAATCCTTGCGCAAGACGGGCAGATCGCAGGAAGCTCTGGCGGCGATCAGAAATTGCTCATGACCCTGAAAATACGGGGCGTCGGTCAATACTGAAAGACATGTTGCGCCGCCTGATTGATAATCGCGGGCATGGGCAGCCGGATGAAAATCGGGGCGGATTAACCCTTTGGACGGGGAGGCTTTCTTGACCTCTGCGATCAAACCAAACCCTGTGGCGGCCGCTGTGCGCAGGGCTGCCTCGAACCTGCGAGGTGCGCCTTGATCAGACGCTTTGGACAAAAGTTCTGCAAGCGAAGTGGCCGCCTTGCGTTCGGCAACTTCTGTGCGTTTGTTGGCGCAGATTTCATCCAGCTTGTTCATCGCAGAATTCTCAACTCAAAATTTTCATTCACGGGTCACTTGGCCAACTCGATCCAGCGCGCCAGCAAATCATGGGCTTTACCGGAATCGATCGCCTCTGCCGCCAGGGCAATCCGATCATGCCAATCTGTACCCTTGTCCGCCACCATCAACGATCCCGCTGCATTGAACAACACAGCATCACGATATGGGCCAGGCGTTCCCATCAACAGAGCCTTTAACGCGGCGGCATTGTGCTTGGCATCATCGCCTCTGATCGCTTCAACCGGCGCATGAGGCAATCCCGCCATATCGGCCGAGATCCGCATCATCTGGAAGGAATTACCACGCACCTCTGCAACTTCATTGCCACCGGCCAAACTAAGCTCGTCCAATCCTTCGTCGCCCGAGATAATCAGCGAGCGCCCGGTTCCAAGCTTCGCCATCGCGCCAGCATAGATCGGGACATAGGCGGGGCGAGCGATACCAATTAATTGGCTGGAAACACGCGCGGGATTGGACAAGGGGCCCATCAAATTGAAGATTGTGCGCCGACCAATGCGCTGCCGGATAGGTTGAATGCGGCCCATCGCAGGATGGTGGTTTTTGGCAAATAGAAAGCAAATGCCGATCTCGGCCAGCGTCTTTTCGGCGGTTTTGCCGGCGGCATCCATATCCAGGCCAAGCGCTTCCAATGTGTCTGCTGCGCCTGCCTTGGATGATGCAGCGCGGTTGCCATGCTTAGCCACCGGGACACCGCAGGCAGCCACAACCAGACTGACAGCGGTGGAGACATTGAGAGTATGGTGCCCGTCACCTCCCGTGCCGCATACATCGATAGCATGGGCAGGGGCTTCAATTGGGATCAGACGGGCGCGCAAGGCTCTGGCAGCGCCCGCGATCTCGTCGGACGTTTCACCGCGATCAGATAAAGCTATGAGAAACTGTTCGATTTCCTCTTCGCTGGTCTCTCCATCCAGCAATCTACCAAAGGCAGTCTCGGCCTCCTGCTCGCTCAGCCGGATATCGCCATTGGGTAGGCTGCTCATGCTGGCTGCTCCGTCTCGATGCCGCATAGGGTCAGGAAATTGGCCAGCAATGCATGACCATGTTGTGTGGCGATGCTTTCAGGGTGAAATTGCACGCCGTGGATGGGTAAATCGCGGTGACGGAAACCCATGGTATAACCATCGTCCGATGTTGCATTGACCAGCAGATCATTCGGCTGATTTTGGACCACCAGACTGTGGTAGCGCGTCGCCTGGAAAGGGGTGGGCAGATTGGCAAACACGCCTGACCCATCATGTGTAACTGCACTGGTCTTGCCGTGCATCAAACCGCCTTGTTCAACAGTGCCGCCAAAATGCTGGCCGATAGATTGATGACCCAAACATACGCCCAGCAAAGGCTTTGCCGCATCTGCACACGCTGCCACCAGATCGAGGCTGATGCCGGCCTGATTGGGAGTGCAGGGACCGGGCGAGATCAGAAAGCCTGAAGCATTTGTCGATAGAGCCTGTTGCGCGGTTAGCGCGTCATTGCGTTCCACTCGAACGTCTGCACCCAATTCCATCAAATAATGGACCAGGTTGAAGGTGAAGCTATCGTAATTATCGATCACCAGGATCATGGTCAGCCACCCTCAACATTTTCAACCAGGACCATAGGGCCAATTGGACCGCGATCATCAATCCTGCCTTGGGCAGGATCCCAAAGGGCGGAAATATTGCCGTCCAGATACAAGGCGTTGGGGGTCTTGATTTCGTCCCGGAAAAAGCGAGCCAATTGGCCAAAGCTGAGCGGCGTTTCCGAGATGACAAAATGGGCTTTGCCCTCGCTATCAACGCCCACGCCATTGCGGATGATCTTTGATGGACCATCGTCCTGAATCTCGGGGTGCATCTCGCCATTGATGACCAGCATCGGGCCAGACTGCAGGCCAAATGTGGGACGCACGCTGACTGTCGAATAGAAGGCATCAGTTGTTTTGATCTGCCAATCGCCGCCAGTGCCGTAAAACACGCCATTGGGCTTTAGGTAGAAGTTGCCTTGGCCATCTTCGCGATCAAGTTCGGCCAGCCGCTCGCCCGATTCCACATAATAGCCGATCGGCAGCCCATCGGGATCGAACATGCCGCCATTCATGGCGAACGCTATATCCTGACCTTGCTCTGCATCAGACAGCGCCTTGAGTGAACCATAAGGCTCATCGTCATTGTTGGAATGCGCAGTGGCGATCCGATGCTGGGCTGGGTCAGCAATGCAATGGGTCAGGGGAACCCCTTCGAAATCGATCATAGTGCAGGCAGAATTGACCAAGGTCTGCGCCTCATCTCCCGATTGAACCGCACCATCTGCGGCGATCTCTGTGCCTTGGGATCCGCTGATATCAATCCGGGTAACGGCCTGCCCTGCAGGCTCCTGCTGGCACCCGGACAAGGGCACAATCAGCATAAGTGCGGCGAGGGGTACAATCTGCTTCATTGTCCAAATCCTGCTTCATCGGCAATGCGCGCCGCTTCTTGGGCGGCCGAGATTAATGCCCCGGCTTTGGCCTTGCACTCGGCCAATTCATAGTCGGGATCGCTGTCTGCAACGATACCAGCTCCTGCCTGAACATGCATCGTTCCGTCTTTTACCACTGCGGTTCGCAACACAATACAACTGTCCACTGAACCATCAGGAGAGAAATAGCCAACGCCGCCAGCATAAGCGCCGCGTGTTTCGGGTTCCAGTTCTGCGATAATCTCGCACGCTCTGATCTTAGGCGCTCCGCTGACGGTCCCAGCTGGAAAGCCTGCGAACAGCGCGTCGAGTGCGTCTTTATCGCCATCCAATTGTCCGATCACATTGCTAACAATGTGCATGACATGGCTATAGCGCTCGACCGTGTAACTGTCCGTCACCTCGACACTGCCGCGTTTGGCCACGCGTCCAACATCATTGCGGCCCAAATCGAGCAGCATCAAATGTTCTGCTCGCTCTTTCGGATCTTCCAACAGGCTAATTTCGTTTGCCCGATCTTCTGCCAGATTGTCCCCGCGTGGCCTTGTCCCGGCAATCGGGCGGATGGTCACTTCGTCATTGCGTACCCGCACCAGGATTTCTGGGCTGCTTCCAACCACGGCAAAGCCAGGCAGGTCGAGGAAATACAAGAAAGGCGAAGGGTTCACCCGGCGCAATGCGCGATACAGATTGAGCGGCGGCAGAGGAAACGGACAGGTAAAGCGCTGCGCCAACACCACTTGGAAAATGTCGCCTGCGGTTATGTAATCCTTGGCCGCGGCAACCATCGCCTTGTAATCATCGCCCGAGATTACCGGCTCGAGAGCCATATCGGGCAGATCGCCGGTTCGAGGGGCCGCAGGCTGTGATTGCGCCAGTCTGCTCAAACTGTCGTCGATCCGCTCTCCGGCGCGGGCAATCGCGTCCTCGCAATCATCGGCCGACCATATTGGAGCAACGCAAAACAACGCATTGGTCAGGCCATCGAACACCATGATCAGGGTGGGGCGGACGAACAGCATGTCGGGCAGGGCAAGTTCGCTCTGCTTGGCACGTGGTAAATCTTCAACCAGGCCGATAGTCTCATAGCCGAAATAGCCAACCAGACAGGCCAAAGCAGGCGGCAAATCATCGGGTACATCGATCCGGCAAGATGCAGCCAGTGCCCGCAACTCATCCAAAGCGCCGCCTTCGCAATCTACAAAGGCATCGCGGTCAAAGCGCCAATTGTTGTTGATGGCGGCCAGATTACCCGATCCACGGAATACCAAGTCGGGGTCGAGCCCCAGCAGGCTGTATCGCCCACGGACTTCACCGCCCTCGACCGATTCCAGCAAGAAATCGCCGCGCCCTGGCTCGATCAGTTTTACCGCAGCGCCAACAGGAGTTTGTGTGTCTGCGATAACTTTGCGCCAAACAAGCGCAGGCTTACCGGCACGCAAATCGCGCGCGGCAGCATCCGCATTTTCTGGCAATCGAGCGTTGGTCAGCTCCGCCTCCGTCAGCTTTCGCCAAGCAGCAGCTTGCGCACCGCTTCGATCGCGGCTTCATTCCGCTCAACGCCCAGTTCAAGGCGCATCGCAGCGGTCATCTGATCGGCATATTCGTTGGTCAAAGCGCCCTGCAACTGCCGTTGCGCAGCGGCAATCACCGGATCGTCAATCGAGACATCGTCAGTAGAAATGTCATCCAGATCGACAATGAACCAGCCCAGATCATTGGTGGCTTCCAGACGTTTTACCGTGCCTTCTGCCATGCTGAACATCAGCACCAGTGGAGGTGGGATCTGCTGATTCTGGCGGGTAATCAGATCTTGCCGGTTGAGATCGACCGGCTGAGCCTGCGGAAGTTGTGCTTCTTCTTCAGAGATGGCAGCGTTCAACGTGCCTTCGCCTTCCATCCGGGCCATGATGCGATCGCTGGCCTCCTTTGCCAAACGCGAACCTTCGGATAGGCGCCAAGCGAGCGTAACCTCTTCCGTAATTTCATCCAGAGGCGCCGTCGCCGACAAGGCAATGTCGGAAGCTTCGAAGATCAGGAAGTTCACGCCCGGCACCACTTCGGCCAATTGCGGTTGGCCTTCTTCCATCTGAAACGCTGTTTCCAGGACAGGCTGCAATTGAGGGGGTACACCGCGGCGCGGGTCATCATAAACTCGTCCATCGGCAGTCAATGCAGGCGTAGATGAAATGCTGATGCCCAGTCCCTCAGCAACTTCGCCAAGCGGGGTTCCACTGTCGATCTGCTCTTCCACTCGCGCGCTGAGATCAGACAGCGCGGCAACCCGGTTCTCATTGGTCAATTGTTCGCGAATGGCTGGCGTTGCTTGGGCCAAGCTGCGTGCTGCAATGCTGCTGACATCGTCAACCCGGACCAAATGCCAGCCCAATGGACCGCGGCGCGGTTCGGCAATGGTACCCTCTGCCGCTGCGAACACCGCATCTGCCACATCGGCATTGGCGCTGGTGACATATGCTTCACGCTCTATCGGACCGATGCTGGTGGTGCTGAAGCCAGCTTCACGCGCAACACTGGCCAAAGACGCACCGCCATTAATCCGGTCACGCAGCGCATTTGCACCTGCCTGTGTTGGGACGATCAGTTGGGTCAGCGTGCGTGTTTCGCGCGCTGCATATTGGTCGGCATTGCTTTGATATCGCGCCGCAATTTCCTCAGCTGTCGGATCCAAGCGGCTGTCGATGCTTTCAATACCAAAGCTGGCATAGCGAATGACCCGGCGCTCGGGGCGAATGTAGCGTTCCTTATTTGCGTCAAAGAACGTGCTCAATTGTTCGTCGGTTGGATCACCCTCAGGTGCGAATGCGGCGCTTGGGATAAAGGCAAAGGCACCTTGCCGACGCTCTTTAAACAAGGACGCATAACGCAGAGCGAATTTTTGGGGGAAGTTTGCTCCAGCCATAGCAGGGTTCAGAACTTGCTCGGCCAGCAAGCTGATCCCCAGATCTTCGCGCACCAAAGCATCGGTCAGATTCTGCTGCTGCAAAGCTGATTGATAAATTTCTTGCGAGAAGTTTCCATCGGGGCCTTGAAAGCCCTGAATCGACAGAATTTCGCTATTCACCAAGTTATCGCCGGCACGCAGTCCATATTTCTGTGCAAATCCGCCAATCGCAGCTCGATCGATCATCTGGTCCAGCACCTCGTCCAAGCCGCCTTGTTCAATAAAGGCGGGCAAAGTTATGGTTGGGTTGTCACGCCGGATCTGATCCACAGCAGAAGTGGTGGCGCGGCTAAACTCGACAGCATCTATACGTTCGTCGCCCACCACGGCAACACGATCCCCCCCGGCAATGCCGCCAAATGTCGCATTGCCTGCAACGTCACCGCTGGCAAATGCGAAGGCGATAAGTCCTAGAAATGCCAATGTAATTCCAAGCCCGATCTTTGACTTGAAGAAGCTGCGCATGAAAGTGATCATGAAATCGTTTATTCCCGGTGTTGGCTAACTTGCGGCCGTCTTGAGCAAAATCCCAAATCCAAGCTGCAGCGCACGTAAATGTTCTGGCGCAGGCTCTATATATCCTGCGACCTTGCCGCAACAGGTCTCAACGTCTTTTGACTGTATTGTCGCAGTCGGCTAGCCGACGCCGCCCGGCACCCCATATAATGCGTGTGCAAGATTCGTTTCGTTAACAGGATAAATACATGCCTCAGCGGCCATACATTGTCGGCAATTGGAAAATGAACGGCACGCGCGCCATGTTGTCCGAGGCTCGGGCGATTGATCGCGCGGCGCAGCGCCATATGAAAGTGGAGGTCGCGGTTGCGCCTCCTTATACGCTTATTCATGCGGTCCATCGCGAGGCAGCGCAGATCGCGGTGGGCGCACAAGACTGCCATCCCGGCCAGGAAGGTCCGCATACCGGAGATATTTCCGCGACAATGCTGGCTGATGCTGGCGCCAAATTCGTGATCCTTGGACATAGCGAACGGCGCGAATCACATAATGAGAGCAATTCATGCGTTCAGGACAAAGCGCGGGCAGCTTTGGATGCTGGAATGCGCGTGATCATGTGCTGCGGTGAATCCGATAAAATTCGCCAATCAGGCAAGGCAGAAGAATTCGTGATCGAGCAATTGCGCGAATCTTTGCCGGCTATGGAAAACGCGGCTGAAAATCTGGCGGTAGCCTATGAACCCATTTGGGCCATTGGAACCGGCAATAGCGCTACGGTTGATGACATTTCCGCCATGCACACAGCCATTAGGGCGCTGCTGGTGGAGCTTTACGGTGTAGAAGAAGGCTCAGAAGTCCGCATTCTTTACGGCGGCTCGGTCAATCCAGACAACGCACGCGAATTGTTGGGCGCTGATGAAGTGGGCGGGGCGCTGGTTGGTGGAGCCAGCCTGACGGCGGACAGTTTCATGGGTATTGCGCTTGCAGCTGGCGAGATTCAGGACAGTTAATCCGGTTTACAACATTACCTTGGGCTAAGGTGCTTCGCTCTGACGAGGCTCAATCGGGCTTCAATCGGGCCAAGCGCCTTGCCGAAACGGTCTCGCATCCCTAAATGCCCGTCACATTGCAATTGAGTTGAGTTTTATGTCGCTTTTTCTGTTTCTAACCGTTCTTCAGGCCATCATCGCAGCCGCTCTCGTGGGCGTGATCCTTATGCAGCGCTCTGAAGGTGGTGGTTTGGGTATCGGCGGCAGCCCTGGCGGCGTCATGGGTGCACGCGGTGCGGCCGACTTTCTGACCCGCGCCACGAAATGGTTGGCGGTGGTGTTTGTTGCTTTGTCGATCGCATTGGCTGCAGTTGCGGTTGAAACGACGGGAACGGACGAGATTTCATCAACACTGGATCGTAATGTTGCGCCTCAGGCTCCGGTCGATCCATTGGCTGTTGATCCGTTGACAGGTGCACCGGTGCAAACCGCACCAGCTGCGGATCCAGCAACCAGCGATGATCCGCTGGCCGACGTCACTCAGTAAACCTTCTTCCAGCAACAAGTTTTCGACAGCACTGTGGATTGCGTCATGACAATGATGCCATTTCGCTTGCGCCGAATCCGATTAGGGGCTTAAGGCTCAACTCCCATGGCGCGGTACATATTTATCACCGGCGGCGTGGTCTCCTCGCTCGGCAAAGGTCTCATGGCAGCGAGCCTCGCGGCTCTGTTGCAGGCGCGTGGCTATAAAGTCCGCATTCGCAAGTTCGATCCCTATCTCAATGTCGATCCGGGCACGATGAGCCCGTATCAGCATGGTGAGGTGTATGTGACCGATGATGGGGCGGAAACCGACCTCGATCTGGGCCATTACGAGCGTTTTACAGGCGTTTCTGCCAAGCAAAGCGATAATGTGACCAGTGGCCGAATTTACCGCGATATCATCGCGCGCGAGCGCCGCGGTGACTATTTGGGTGCGACGGTTCAGGTGATTCCGCATGTGACCGATGCGATCAAAGAATTCGCATTGGCAGATGTGGATGATCTCGATTTTGTACTGTGCGAAATTGGCGGCACGGTGGGCGACATCGAATCCTTGCCCTTTATGGAAGCGATCCGCCAATTGCGGAACGAGCTTGAACCGCTCCAGACGCTCAGCGTCCATGTGACCCTGGTGCCCTATATTGCGGCCGCCGGAGAGCTGAAAACCAAGCCGACCCAGCACTCTGTGCGGGAATTGGCATCCTTGGGTATCAAACCCGATGTATTGCTGTGCCGCAGTGAACATGAGCTGCCCGAGGGTGAGCGACGCAAGATCGCGCAATTCTGTAATGTCCGTGCCGAAGCCGTCATTCAGGCGCTTGACGCTCCGTCGATTTACTCGGTGCCGCTGCAATACCACCGCGAGGGGCTCGACAGCGAGGTTCTGCGCGCGTTTGGTATCACGGATGCTCCCGAGCCCGATCTGGCGCGTTGGGACGACGTGACCGACCGGTATTTCAATCCTGAGGGTGAAGTCACAATTGGCGTGGTCGGCAAGTATGTTGGCCTGCAAGACGCTTACAAGTCCCTCAACGAGGCGCTGGTGCATGGTGGCTTGGCCAACCGTGTGAAGGTCAATCTGCGTTGGATTGATGCCGAGGTGTTCGAAGGCGAAGACAGCGATATCGTGGCTCAACTGGAGCCTCTGCATGGTATTTTGGTGCCCGGAGGTTTTGGGGAACGTGGTGCCGAGGGCAAGATTTCCAGCGTTCGCTTCGCGAGAGAACGCAAGGTCCCATTCTTTGGCATATGTTTGGGCATGCAAATGGCCTGCATTGAAGGCGCACGTGCCGCCGGTATAGAAGGGGCCTCGTCCACCGAATTTGGCGAAGCGAGCGAACCTGTCGTCGGCATCATTTCTGAATGGATGACCGAAGAAGGGCTGCAAACCCGCGAAGCTGGCGGTGATTTGGGCGGAACTATGCGCCTTGGTGCCTATGAAGCGAAATTGAGCGCCAACAGCCATGTGTCACAGATCTATGGCGGTGAGACGATGATCTCGGAACGTCATCGCCATCGTTACGAGGTTAACTCTGCCTATCGTGAGCGATTGGAAGGGCAGGGCTTGGTGTTCTCGGGTATGTCGCCCGATGGATTGTTGCCCGAGATTGTGGAGCGGCCTGATCACCCTTGGTTTGTTGGCGTACAATTCCATCCTGAATTGAAGTCCAAACCGTTCGATCCACATCCGTTGTTTGCTGGATTCGTTGCTGCGGCGGTGGAGCAATCCCGCCTAGTATAGTGACGCTTTTATACAATTTTGTCCCGAGACGGGGCAATTCTGTCGTTTAGTTACAAATTTAACAGAAATTCCTTGCGCAATCAAAGCGGTTGTCCCTAGGTCTTGCCTCGGGCTCTAACTTTGGTTGGAGTGAAATTCGTTGATCAACCAGTTGTTAGATTGGCGCGAGCGCCAATCTGCAAAGGCTTGGCTCGGATCTGACCGTCTTCTGCGACCCGGACGGTGGGATCCGGTCAAGGCGGCGAGAACGTCGCGGGGGCGAGCCTTACGGTTCGCCCCCACTTGATTTTCAAAGCTTAATTATCTGAAAAAGATTATGCCGCTTCGGTGCTGTCGTCTGCTGCATCGGTTGATGGCACAGCTTCCAATTTAGTTGCGCCATTAACGGCGATCTTTTTCGGCTTCATCGCCTCTGGCACTTCGCGCAGCAAATCGACGGTCAGCAATCCATCGGCAAGACCGGCGTTTTCAACGCGGACATAGTCAGCGAGTTCAAAACGGCGTTCAAATCCGCGGTTAGCAATTCCAATGTGCAACATGTCTGCTGCAACGCCATCTTCGTCGCGCTTGCGTCCAACGATGGTCAGCAGGTTTTGCTGAGCGGTGATATCGAGATCTTCAGGCCTGAAACCTGCGACAGCCAATGTGATGCGATAATTGTCATCGCCACGGCGCTCGATATTAAAAGGGGGGTAATTATCGCCCGAATTGTTCCGTCCTTGGCCTTCCAAGAGATCAAAAAGATGATCAAAACCAACGGTCGTGCGGCGATAAGGAGTAAAATCTAGTCGTGACATGTGTACAAATCCTCTTTTGAGCAATCTGAAGTATGATGGACCTGCACTAGGCAGCGTCCGGTTTAATGCACCAAGATCCCATTGCGGCTATCCGGTGCAGTCCCTAAATAGTAATCACATTTTCCGCTTTCAAGACATCGGTGCCGGGATCAGGCACACCCAATTTCAAGGATTTCAAATGGCCACTCCAAAGGTAGATATCTACACCAAATTCGGCTGCGGTTTCTGTTATCGTGCCAAGAGTTTGCTGGAGAATAAGGGCGTTGAATATCAAGAATTTGATATCACCATGGGCGGCCCAAAGAAGGCTGAAATGCTGGAGCGGGCTCCTGGAGCGCGGACAGTCCCGCAAATCTTTATCGGTGATACCTACGTTGGCGGATCGGACGAACTGGCCGCGCTGGAATCGGCCGGCAAGCTCGACGCATTGTTAGCGGCCTGACACATGCGCATCGCGATCCTCCAGATGACCAGCGGGATCGACCCTGCCGCCAATGCCGAGACAATCGTGAAGGCAGTCGCAGAGGCAAAGCAGGGCGGGGCGCAGATCCTGTTCACGCCAGAGATGGCAGGTATGCTGGATCGCAATCGCAAACGGGCGGCGCCCAAAATTGCCTTTCAGGATGAAGATCTGGTGCTGCGAGCTGTCCAGGCCACAGCGCGGGAAAACGGTATTTACGTCGCGCTCGGTTCACTGCCGTTGAAGCAGCCCGATGATGACCGTTGGGTCAATCGCAGCTTTTTGATAGACGCATCGGGCAACGTGGCAGCGCAATACGACAAGATGCATATGTTCGACGTCGCCTTGGCAACGGGTGAAACGTGGCGCGAATCCGCCGCCTATGCGCCCGGCGACAAGGTGGTAACTGTCGATGACACTCCATTGGGCAGACTGGGATTGGCTGTGTGTTACGACATGCGTTTCCCGGCTTTGTTTGAGGCCCTAGGACGCGCGCAATGCGACGCAATTTCTGTCCCGGCAGCTTTCACAGTCCCGACAGGGCAGGACCATTGGCACGTCCTGCTGCGTGCACGAGCGATCGAGGCAAGCGCCTTTGTCATTGCTGCTGCGCAGGTGGGCATCCATGAAGATGGACGCGAGACCTATGGGCATTCCTTGGTCATCGACCCTTGGGGTGAGATTGTGCTGGATATGGGGGGCGAGGGCGCGGGTCTGGGATTCTGTGATCTCAATCTTGGCAGGATCGATGAAGTAAGGACGCAATTGCCAAGTCTTGCCAATCGGCGCTCAATGCCCAATTAGGCCAACTGATGATTGTTTATGATCTCTCCTGTCAGGATGGCCACCGCTTTGAAGGCTGGTTTGGTTCATCCGATGACTTTTCTGATCAACGCGATCGCGGGTTGGTATCGTGTCCGCATTGTGGCTCAAGCGACGTGCGCAAAGCACCAATGGCACCGGCGGTCCCTGCAAAGGGCAACACCCGCAGCGACGATACCGCTCCTCATACTAACAGCGCGCAGCCAGTGGCAAACCAACCCATGCCTGCCGAGGTGCAAAAGGCGCTGGCCGAACTCGCCAAAGCTCAAGATAAAGCCTTGAAGAAGAGCACTTGGGTGGGCGACAAATTTGCCGAGAAATCGCGCGAGATGCATTACGGCGAAGCGGATGAGAAGCCCATCCATGGTCAAGCCAGCCCAGAACAGGCTAAGGAATTGATCGACGAGGGCATTGCCGTTGCGCCGCTGCCTTTTCCTGTTGCACCACCTGAAAAATTGAACTGATTGCAACCGCAGGCCGGTCTGACTAAACGGACCGCACGCGCCCGTAGCTCAGGTGGATAGAGCATCAGATTCCTAATCTGGGGGCCACAGGTTCGAATCCTGTCGGGCGCACCACTTTTGCTTAGCCCAGAAAACCTGCTGCCTTTGCGGCATCAATTACGCCTTGAGCCAATTCCCGCGGGCGGTCTTCCTGGCAAAAGTGGCCGCAACCGCTCAAAATTTCATGAGGCTGACCCTTAGCGCCGGCAATCTTGCTCGAGAGAGTTTCGCCGAGGCCTCCGGTTACAGGGTCATCGGCCCCGAACAACGTAAGGAACGGTTTGTCAAAGGCGGCAAGACCTTCCCAGGCAGCTTCATTGTCCGAGATGCCTGCCATTCCGTCTTCAACGGGCACCAGTTGCGGAAATGCGCGGGCACCTGCTTTATTGCGCTCATCCGGGAACGGTGCATCATAGGCAGCAATCTCCGCTTCGCTGCGATCAGTAAACGTGGCGCGCTGAAGCAGATCACCGATCATAAAGTCAGGCGATGACTTGGCGAATTCGCGCCAAGCCAAAAATGCTGGCGAGGGTGTCCCACCGGTTGGCAGAAACGTATTGCTGGCCACCACGCATGCGAACTGGTCTGGATTGTTGCCCACCATCCGCAGGCCCAGCAAACCACCCCAATCCTGACAGAACAAAGCTACGGGCTGAGGCACCACTTGCGCGCGCCATTGCTCCAACCAATCGACATGCCTGGCATAGGTGTAGAAGCCTTGATCATCGGGTTTGTCGCTTTTACCAAAGCCGATCAGATCGGGCGCCAGACAACGAAACCCAGCGTCGACCAAAACGGGGATCATCTTGCGGTACAGAAATGACCAGCTGGGTTCCCCATGAAACAGCAGCACGGGAGGGGCGTCTGTCGGCCCTTCATCCAGATAATGCATTCTGCCAGAATGTCCTTCGCCCAAATCAATCGTCACCCAATTTTCCGCAAAGGGGTAGTCGGGCAGATCGGCAAACCGGGCGGGATCGTATGACAGTATTTCCATGGGGTTCCTTTGGGTTGGAGACGCCTTAGCGCGCGTTCAATTTACTCGGCCAGCTGGTCACCCAGCGGTACGTTCTGTTTGAAAGTGTGCGTGACATAGGGGAAGGGGATCTCAATTCCGGCATCATCCAATGCGGATTTGATGGCTCTGATGGCCTTGTCCTTGGTTTCCCAACCAGCGCGGTTGCTTGATCCTGCCCACCAGCGCACTAAAAAATCGACCGAGCTAGAATTGAATTCTTGCGCGAAGACATCCACCCCTTTGTCGGTTTCAATATCGTCGAGCGCTTCGACAGCTGCACGAATAACCTTCGCAGCATGATCCAGCTCGGTGTCATATGACACGCCAATCACCACGCTGTGGCGGCGCTTTGGTTCATCAGTGATGATCTCCACCGGGTTCTTGAACAGGATTGAATTGGGAACGACCGTCAGTTCACCCGACAGCTTGCGCACATGGGTTTCACGCAGATTGATATGTTCAACCTTACCTTCGATGCCCTCGCACTCGATGATATCTCCGATGCGCATTTTCTCGCGCAGCATGATCAAAATCCCGGCGAAGAAATTTTCGAAGATGTCCTGAAATGCAAAACCGATTGCGACCGCACCAATACCAAGACCAGCAATCATGCTGGTAAAGGTCAGGTCCGGGAATACGATGATGGCACAGATGAATATGCCGATCAGCCATACCGCCAGCTTGACCATAGTCTCTGTCAGATTGCGCAATGACGGCCGAAGTTCAGTTTTGCCAACCAGTTTGTCAGTAATCTTCACCGCAAAACTTGCGATGATGCCGGTGATCATCAGCAAGATGAGCGCGATCACGATGCCGGGAATGGCTTCCCCGATGCTGTAGACCATGGAATTGATTTGATTGTTAATCGTATTGAACATTGATGGTTGGTTCCCTCTTTCACCAGTCAACGACCGAACTGCACGAGTGTTCCGATTTGCCGAGCAGACCCGAGGCACGTCCATTCTATCAAGTTAAGCAGGTAGACAGATATGTGTGTGTTGGGCAAGCACGCGGGCAAGGGCTATCCGCTCGCACTTATTTATCAAGGCTGACATCAGAATGCATGACTCCGAGGAAATTGCCGAAATCCGCCGCGCGGTGCGAGCATTGTGTGATGAATTCCCCGGCGAATATTGGCGCGATGCGGATCGTGATCGGAGATACCCGGCAGAATTTGTCGACGCTTTGACAAGGTCTGGTTTCTTGGCCGCGCTTATCCCGGAAGAATTTGGTGGCAGCGGATTGAAGCTGGATGCAGCCGCCGCAATCATGGAAGAAATTCAAGCATCGGGCTGCAATGGCGGCGCGGCACATGCGCAGATGTACATCATGAACACGCTGCTTCGCTATGGCAGCGATGCTCAAAAGGCGGAGTATCTGCCCAAGATTGCCAGCGGTGAACTGAGGTTGCAGGCGTTTGGTGTGTCAGAGCCAACCAGCGGAACCGATACGCTGTCACTGAAGACACGCGCCGTCCGGGACGGAGATGATTACGTCGTCAATGGCCAGAAGATCTGGACCAGCAGAGCGGAACATTCCGATCTGATGTTGCTTCTGGCGCGCACCACACCGCGCGAAGAGGTGGAGAAAAAGACCGAGGGGCTTTCAATATTTCTGGTCGATATGCGCGAAGTCGCTGGGGCAAATTCCACGCGCGGCGGCATGACGATCAAGCCCATCCGGACAATGATGAACCATTCCTCATGCGAAGTGTTTTTTGATGACATGCGCATTCCCGCCAGTTCCTTGATCGGGGAAGAGGGCAAGGGTTTTCGCTATATTCTGTCAGGCATGAATGCAGAGCGTGTGTTGATTGCCGCAGAATGCATCGGCGATGCCAAATGGTTCATCGAAAAGGCCAGCGCATACGCCAAGGAACGGCAGGTCTTTAACAGGCCGATTGGCCAGAACCAGGGCATCCAGTTCCCCATCGCCAGATCCTACGCACAAATGCGCGCGGCCGAGCTGATGGTTTATCATGCGGCTGAGGTTTACGATCAGGGCGGCAATGCCGGTGAGGAAGCCAATATGGCGAAATTGCTGGCATCGGAGGCGAGTTGGGCTGCGGCAGATATGTGCGTGCAGACCTTTGGCGGCTTTGGCTTTGCCGAAGAATACGATGTCGAACGCAAATTCCGCGAGGCACGGTTGTATACAGTGGCGCCGATCTCGACGAATTTGATACTGTCATATTTGTCGGAACATATACTCGGTCTGCCGCGATCTTACTGAGTTTTGACACAAAGTTCTTGAAACGAACCACTAACTATGATTCTGTGCTTTTGTGGAGCGGAAGGGACTCATTCAAAGACTGCCAGCAGAGCAGGTTAAGCAGGGCGCTGCATTGTTGGGGCTGCTCGCTCTAACTGTGCTTGCCATCGCTGGACCCACCGGTTTGTTAGTGTGGAGCGAGAAAGCGACCGCGCTAGAGCAACGTGAGGCCCAGATTGCGGTGCTGGTGAAACAGCGCGACGAGTTGAAGAACCGCGTCATGTTGCTGGATCCCAACAATGCTGATCCCGATATGGTTGGCGAGGAATTGCGCCGCAATTTGAACGTTGTCCATCCAGATGAAGTTGTTCTGGTTTTGCCCGAATCCGAAAATTGATACGCGGGACCAATCGGCCCACGTCTGAGTGTTTTCATTCCATTTCGGAAACTCTTTTCAATCTCAATAATTTCGTATGCAAGGCTCTTGCTGACGTTGCGTAACCCATGCGCTTGAGCCTATAGGCATGGTGTCTGCACTTGTTAGTGCAGGAGCCGCAATCTGAGGAATTTAGCTTTGGCCCAATCGCCCAAAAAGCCTGCGAAATCAAAAAAAGCATCATCGGCAAAATCTGCGCAGAGCGACGCGGAATTTGTCCTGCATTCGCTGCAAGACGCGCATGAGAAAAGCCCGCGTTACGATGCGAGCGAAGAAGAGATGATGCAGTTTTACGAGCAGATGCTGCTGATCCGCCGGTTCGAAGAAAAGGCTGGCCAGCTGTATGGGTTGGGTTTGATTGGCGGCTTTTGCCATCTTTATATCGGGCAGGAAGCGGTCGCGATTGGACTGCAAAGCGCGCTCGACAATGATCGGGACAGCGTGATCACCGGCTATCGCGACCACGGCCATATGTTGGCCTATGGGATCGATCCCAATGTCATCATGGCAGAGCTTACGGGCCGTCAGGCTGGCATTTCAAAGGGCAAGGGCGGGTCGATGCACATGTTCTCGACCGAGCATAAGTTTTACGGCGGCCATGGTATCGTGGGTGCGCAGGTTTCGCTGGGAGGCGGATTGGCGCTGGCTCACAAATATAAGGATGATGGCGGGCTGTGCCTGGCCTATTTTGGTGACGGCGCGGCCAACCAGGGCCAGGTTTATGAAACCTTTAACATGGCCAGCCTTTGGCAATTGCCTATCGTGTTTGTGATTGAGAACAATGGTTATGCCATGGGTACCGCGGTTAAGCGCAGCTCGGCAGAAACCGAGTTCCACCGGCGCGGCACGGCATTCCGGATTCCGGGTATGGACGTGAACGGGATGGATGTCTTGGAAGTGCGCAACGCAGCTGAAATCGCTTTCAAGCATGTGCGCGAAAACGGCGGACCCGTGCTGATCGAATGCAATACCTATCGCTATCGCGGACATTCCATGTCCGACCCTGCGAAATATCGGAGCCGTGAAGAAGTGCAGGAAAAGCGTGATCACCACGATCCGATCGAAGGCTTGAAGAAGGCACTGATTGACGGGGGCAAGAGCGAGGCAGATTTGAAAGCCATCGATAAGGCCATTCGAGCCCGCGTGGCCGAAGCTGCTGACTTTTCCGAAAGCTCGCCCGAGCCGGAGCCTCAAGAGCTCTACACCGATGTTCTGGTGGAGAATTACTGATGGCTGTCGAACTGAAGATGCCCGCGCTTTCTCCAACTATGGAAGAAGGCACACTGGCCAAATGGCTCAAGCAAGAAGGCGATTTGGTGCAGCCGGGCGACATCATTGCCGAGATCGAAACGGACAAGGCCACGATGGAATTTGAAGCCATCGATGAAGGTACCTTGGGCAAAATTATGGTCGAAGAAGGCACCGAAAATATCGCGGTTGGCACGGTAATCGCCATGCTGATGGGCGAGGGTGAAGAGGCCGATGACGTGCCAGCCCCGGCGGCTGCGGCAGAAGAAAATGCCACCAGTGATCCGGCGCCGGGAGAGGGCAAGGATGTTGGTCGTGATGAACCAGGCGGGATAAGCGTTCCAGAAAAGCCCCAATCCCAACCGAAATCCGATCCTACCATCCCTGAAGGAACCTCTTTCACCAGCACCAGCGTGCGCGAAGCATTGCGCGACGGCATGGCCGAAGAAATGCGCCGCGATGACCGCGTGTTTGTTATGGGTGAGGAAGTCGCCGAATATCAGGGCGCGTATAAAGTGACCCAAGGGCTCCTCGACGAGTTCGGCCCCAAACGCGTTATTGATACGCCGATTACCGAATATGGTTTTGCCGGCATTGGTACCGGTGCTGCGATGGGCGGATTGCGTCCCATCGTTGAATTCATGACGTTCAATTTCGCCATGCAGGCGATTGACCACATCATCAATTCAGCGGCCAAGACCAATTATATGTCGGGCGGCCAAATGCGCTGTCCCGTTGTTTTCCGCGGCCCCAATGGCGCGGCAAGCCGCGTGGGCGCTCAACACAGCCAGAATTATGGTCCATGGTACGCCAGCGTCCCGGGATTGGTCGTGATTGCGCCCTATGACGCCGCTGATGCCAAGGGATTGATGAAGGCCGCCATCCGGTCAGAAGATCCGGTGGTGTTCCTAGAAAACGAGCTGGTTTATGGACGCAGCTTCGATGTGCCTGACTTGGATGACCACGTTTTGCCAATCGGCAAGGCCCGGATCATGCGAGAAGGCTCTGACGTTACGATTGTGAGCTATTCAATTGGCGTCGGTCTGTCGCTGGAAGCAGCGGACGAATTGGCTGGGCAAGGCATCGATGCAGAAGTCATCGATTTGCGCACTTTGCGACCACTGGACACGCAGACCATTCTGGACAGCCTGGCAAAGACCAATCGACTGGTCATTGCAGAAGAAGGCTGGCCGGTTTGCTCAATCGCATCCGAAGTGATCGCCGTTTGTATGGAACAAGGCTTTGACCATTTGGACGCACCTGTACTGCGGGTGTGCAATGAAGATGTGCCGTTGCCCTATGCCGCCAATCTAGAAAAGATCGCGCTGATTGACGCGCCCCGAATTGTCGAGGCGGTCAAGAAGGTCTGCTACAAGGATTGATGCCCGGGCGCGAAGGCTCACTCGTCGATCAGGAAGATCGGCCGTTCAAACCTCAGCTCTTGTGATGCAAATTCGAATAAGGGCAAAACGTTTGGCGGCGTGTAGGTGAGGGTGAGCGTTTTCTCGAACGCACCATCAACCCGTTGGGTGCCAGCATCAACCACGGTTGCCGTGAACGAATCTTGCAGCAGATAGGGCGCACCTTCGCCAATCGTCTCCGCCTGGTTCTTGATGGTGGTGTTGGTGACCTCGTTCTTCTTCATATATTCGACCACCGCATAGCGCGCCGTGTCAGAGGCAATGCCGCGCAACGCGTTTTGCGCCTGCATGCTCAGGCCAACTTGCAACACGCCCAGCATCATACCGATGATGGCTGGTGCCAGAACAGCGAACTCGATGATTGTCGTACCCGACGTATCGTCGCGCAGAGAAATGAAAAGTCGTTTGATCATGCGATCTGAACCCTTCTGGTGATGTTGTAATCGACCGGGCCGCCCACGCCAAAGCTCGACCAGACGGGGGTGTAGGTATCCCGCATATTAATCTCGACATATTCGGAGATCACGGCCGAGGTGGCACAACTGGTCGAATCGGCAATCAAGTCAGCGTCAGAATTGCAGCGAAAACGCTGGGTTAATGTCACCTTGTCCGCTGCTAGACCGGTTGAGGTTTCAATAATCGCCTCCAGCGCATTGCGCTCGCTGGCTTCATCCGGCACGCGGGCTAGGGTGACTGCAACAGCCTCCGCAGCAGCAGCCTGCATCTCGTTGTGACGCGAGACAATCATGCTCACCTCGAAACCGCCCATAGCCATGACTGCTAGGACTGGAACAACAAAGGCTGTCTCAATAACAACGGCGCCCCTGTCGTCACGACCGAGCTTGCGCAATTTGGCAAATAGAGTGCTCATGCAACCAACCTCACGCGGGTTCCGCCGTTGACAGAGAAGGTGTCGATTTCCTCGCCTGGTGGGCAGAAGGTCGACAGATCGGCTGTACCGCCAATTTGAATTTCACCAGCGGCGATCATTAGGCATGCGCTGGTGCCTGACATGCTGCCGAGCAATTCAACCGCGCTGTTGGGCATGTAAATGGTGCCGTTTAGCGATGTGGATGCGTTTCCGTTGATTCTCGCACTGTCTGACCCTGCTGAGTCTGGATGTTCAAAGATCAACATGCCTGCCAGTTCTTCGGCAGCATCAGACGAGATCGCTGGATCTGAATAAGCGGCGAGCAGTTCATTCTTGGTCATCGCTGACAGATTGATTGCTGCGCCACCATTGATCTGAATATCTGCGCCATTTTTGAGGACAAACATCACTCCGTTTCCGGTGAGAGAGTAAGACGCGTTGACCTTCAGCGAACCACCATCAATCACATAGATACCGCCCGCCAGGGTGGTATCGCAGGCCAGATCAAAGTCGGCATAAGTGCCCGGCTGCTGCGTGCCAGCAGGGGGGCTGTAGGCGACATTCGCATAGGTATACGATGTTGTGGTGGTTGCTTGTTCCCAAATACTATCGCGACCGCTGCCTGCGATCTGATAAAGTCCACCCGTAACCGATTGTGTGTTTGCGACGGGTTCCGATGAATACGTGAGTCCCACATTAGTCGTAGGTGGATCATTCGGGGGGGTGGAAGTACCAGTACCCGAATAAGTTATCGTACCATCACGCTCTGCCTGGCTAGCATTGCGCCCTTGATAATAGCTGTATGTTACCGAGACTGTTTCTGTTTCGTCTGCGGTCCATGGATCGCTTGTCGCTCCACATGACAATGTCTGGGTGTTTGGATTGTTTGGCGGCACCAAATCTTCGAAGGGGTCAAATACACCTTCCGCGTTTTCAACCACATCCGAGTTGGCAAAACCATCGTGTCGGTCCAGCACCGTTCCTGCGGTTACAACGAAGCCGACATCATATGTGCCCGAGCTGCCGGTAATCGTAACCGCATCATCACTGTCTGACACAGCGCCAAGTCCGCAAGCAGCGTTCACATTCGGGCCACCATTGAACCAGACTGCTTTGTCGCCGGACGGTTTGACCGCCAAAATGCACGGATTGTAGGCCGGTACTGTTTCGTAAATGGCTTGAGAACGCACAGAAACGGTTGTTGGCCGCTCAAGGACAAGCTGGCTGAACGGTAGATCCACCGTAATTGTTGCCGTTACAACTACACTGTTTTGTGTGCCACCGTCCCAATCGGCCAAACTCGCGACATCGACAGGGGTGTAATCCGCGGTGACCGAAATGTTGTCGTCAAATTCTTGAGCGGCGCGGAGCTGGTATCCGGTTCCGGTGTCACCGTTACCGCGTGCCCACGCGCCCGCCAGCGCAGCCTGATCGACCGCATATTGCAGCTCTCGCTTGTAGAGATACCACTGTGCCGTATCGACGGCATATCCGGTGCCTCCGACGAGGACTGGCATGCCCAGACCGACCAACAATGCAGCGTTACCGCTGGTGTTACGACGGATGCTTTTGCAGAACTTCTTCAACGCGTTCATCGGCTTTGTACCCTGTTTGATAGGTAATTCCATCGCACTTGCTTAGCCCATGTAGAGTGTCCAATATGTCAAATGGGATGGTTAACACACGGCTAAGGATAACTGCATTTTAACCCTGTTTTCCGAGGTTAATCAGACGCGGTGTTGACTTTGTCGCACCAACCAAGCCTATCGGGATTATGGCTTTGGAAGAGATAGAAAACCTGCCTGAAGAGCTACGCTTGGCCTTGGCGTATACGCCTGCTCAAAACCGTGATGCATTGTCAGTGGTGTTCAGTTTGGACCAGCGATTGGCGCGCATTGTCGCCGCGACAACCGAGCCAATCCTGGGGCAAATGCGTATGAGCTGGTGGCGCGACATTCTGGGCACGCCAAAGTCTGAGCGGCCTGACGGGGATGCAGTGCTGGATGCCGCGGGAGCGCACTGCTGCGGCAAGGAAGCTGGTTTGATCGCCTTGGTCGATGGCTGGGAGCACTTGCTGCAAGAACCACCTTTGGGTGCAGAACATGCGATGACGTTTGTTGATGGCAGGGGCAGTGCTATCTTATCCGCGCTGGAGCTTGAGGGCGACCCGCAGGAGCAGCATGTGCGCAGTGCCTGCCGACAGTGGGCCTTGGCTGATCTAGCCGCGAAAGTTTCGATGGAAGAAGAACGCAGTTTCTTGGTTGAACTGGCGCGATCGCATGCAGGTGAGGTGGCGCGGCTTCCGAAAAAGGCGCGAGGCATTGTTGTGTTGTCAGCCTTGGGTAAGCGAGCGATCAAACGAGGCGGCCGACCTTTGATGGAAGGGCGCGGGGCGGCATTGACCGCCATGAAGGCTGGACTAATCGGATCATGAAACAGACTAGCGAAGCAACGAGTTTTCGAGGAGAATCCTGATGGGTCGGGTCGTGTTGGGTTTAGTCTTGGGATTGGTGCTTTCGACCATTGGCTTGTTCTGGTGGCAGGGCAGGGCGCAGGTTGAAGAAAATGCGCCTCCTCCGCCCGAGGCTGCCGAACCAACACCAGAGCCGACCGATCTGCCTCTGACCGACCCTGGAGATATGGAGGGTCCGACACCGCCCGAGGCCAGCGAGCTGACAAGAGAGCAACGCCGGTTCTTCCGCTATGACCGGAACCGCGATTTGCGCATTACACGCAACGAAATGCTCTCCACCAGAAGCGATGCATTTCGCAAGCTGGACGTGGATGGCAACAATTTGCTGACCTTCGAGGAATGGGCTGTCACCACGGCCAACCGGTTTGATGGAGCCGATGCGGATGGCGATCGTGAGCTTACGCAAGCAGAGTTTCGAACAACATTCCGGCCCAGTTCGTCGAGCACAAGCCGACGGAGCAATTGTCGCTGCTGATTAGGCGGAAACGGTTTCGCTTGCTGCGATCCAGTTGGCCATGTCCGCTTTGCCCCGGTCGGTATAGGCTTGCTTGCGTTCCTTCTTCTTCACTTCGTGCAGTGGTGGGAACAATCCAAAATTGACATTCATCGGCTGAAAAGTGTCTGCCTGAGCATCACCGGTGATGTGCGACAGCAATGCGCCCATCGCGGTGCTGGCGGGCAGAGCATGCCATTCCTCACCAGCCAACTCATTGGCCGCCATCATCCCGGCAATAAGCCCGATTGCGCTGCTTTCGACATAGCCTTCGCAACCCGTGATCTGTCCGGCAAAGCGGATATGGGGTGCCTCGCGCAGTCTTAACTGGCGATCCAGCACCAATGGCGAGTTGATGAATGTGTTGCGATGCAGGCCACCCAAACGGGCAAATTCGGCATTCTCAAGACCGGGGATTGTTCGGAATAACTCAATCTGCGCGGCATATTTCAGCTTGGTCTGGAAGCCGACCATATTCCACAAAGTGCCCAGCTTGTTATCCTGCCGCAATTGCACGACGGCATGGGGCCAGCGGCCTTGCGGAAATTCGGGCGTGGTATCGCGCGGATTGTCGAGCCCAACTGGTTTCATCGGGCCGAACCGCAGTGTTTCAACGCCGCGTGCCGCCATCACTTCGATCGGCATGCAGCCATCGAAATAGGGGGTGTCCTTCTCCCACTCTTTGAATTCGGTTTTGTCGCCATCCACCAGGCCTTGATGGAAGGCGAGATATTGCTCCTTGGTCATCGGACAATTGATGTAATCGCCTTCCTCGTTGGAGGCGGCGGTCTTTTTGTCCCACCGCGACTGGATCCAGCAGATGTCCATATCGATGGATTCGTGGTGCACAATTGGGGCGATGGCATCGAAAAACGCTAGCCGTTCCTGACCTGTTGCTTTGACGATGCTTTGTGCCAGCGATTGGGCGGTTAGCGGGCCCGTAGCGACAATCGTTAGACCGTCTTGCGGCAGAGTATCAATGCGCTCTCGGGCGATGGTGATATTGGGGTGCTCCCTTAGTGTGCGTTGCACCTCAGCTGAAAACACATCGCGATCAACGGCCATGGCTGATCCTGCCGGAACTCGCGCTATTTCGCCTGCGAGCATGACGAGGCTGTCCAGCTGACGCATTTCGTGATGCAACAGCCCCACCGCATTCTTGGTGTCATCATCCGATCGAAAGCTGTTTGAGCATACCAGTTCGGCCAGCCCATCGGTCTGGTGAGCCGCGGTCATCTCGCCGCCCTTATCCTCAGGCGCGCCGCGCATTTCGGACAGACGCACTTTGAATCCGCGCTTCGCAAGCTGCCAGGCCGCCTCGCTTCCTGCGAGACCACCTCCGATAATGTGCACATCATAGGTCATGCTGGCGCAGTTAGGCTTGCACTGAGTGGGCATCAAGCCCTAGCAATGATCAGCAAGGAGATAGTGCAATGCCAAAACGTGCATTGGTCGAGCATCGACCATGGTTGCTGTTCAGTATTACAGCGGCAATCGCTTACTATTTTCTGCAAGATAGTGCTGTTGGCGGGCTCTGGCTGATATTGCTGAAAGGGGCAGCTGTTGCCGCTTTGGCAATTTATGCCTTGCGGCGCAGTGCGCATCGCGATGCGCGATTGCTGGTCGCTGTCATGATGTTTTCGTCGCTTGGCGACATGGGCATAGAATTGTCGTTTGAGATCGGTGGCCTGTTCTTTTTCTTGGCACATCTCGTGGCCATCTCGCTGTATCTCATGAATGGGCGCGAGGTCTCGACGTTCAGTCAAAAGGCATTGGCGGTGGTATTGCTGCTGGGCACGCCAGCGATTTCTTACCTGCTTTCAGGGAATTGGGAGGTCACGCTTTACGCTTTGGCGCTGGGTGGAATGGCTGCAACGGCCTGGATGAGCCGCTTCCCGCGCTATCGAGTTGGAATAGGAGCCGTGCTGTTTGTCATCTCGGATTGGTTGATATTTGCACAACTGGACCAATTGAATGGCAACCCGATTTCAGCGTGGCTGATTTGGCCTAGTTACTTTTTGGGACAATTCCTGATCGCAACTGGCGTGGTGCAGACATTGCGCGGAGAACATCCGCAAAGTGGCAGTTAAGCCGCGAAAGAATTAGGCAGCCGCCGCAATTGTGGTGCGATGCAATTCACGGCGGTGGCCTTCATAACCACCGGTTGCCTTGTGCAATACGCTTCGATTGTCCCACAGCACCAGCATGTCTGACTGCCATTTGTGGCGATAGATAAATCGATCATCGGACTGCCATGCGGCCAATTCCATCAGGAATGAAAATGCCTCTGCATCTTCCATACCCTCTATGCCGATTATGTAGCCTGCGCAGCTGAAAATTGCCTCTTCACCAGTTTCTGGGTGGCGCTGAACCAAAGGATGCTTCTGCGTCGCCCTGGCGCTTTCATCGGGACGAATGGCCATGCTGCGTCCTTCATCATCCTCACCATAAGCGCCATCGGGTGCATAGGCACCGCGCGCGCTGTGGATCGCTGTAAGAGAGCGCAAATGATCTTTGCGCTCATCTGGCAAGGCGGCAAAGGCTGAAATTTGATCAGCAAATAATGTGTCACCACCAATGGGCGGAATGTCGATCGCCATCAAACACGTGCCGGCGGGCGGACGCGCTAGAAAGCTCCAATCACTATGCCAATTCTCCGCAAACAGGGGAGACGCTTCGTCTGCCTCGCGCAGAATGGCAGCAATGTTCTCGCGCCCCGGAATGGGGTCGAAGAAGGGGTCATCTCCAAAGCCGCCCATGGCAAGCGTGAATCGCTCAAGGTCATCATCGCTCATCGATTGATCGGCAAAGGCCAAAACGCGGTGTTTCAACCACGCAGATCGAATGTCAGCCACCATTTGCGGCGTGAGTTCTGCGGACAAATCCACGCCATGAACCGTCGCACCGCAAATTTGCCCCGACTGTTCAATGCGCATCAAACTTGCTCCTACTCGCTGCTCTCACCGTCTGAATCATCAGTGGGAGCAACGACATCATCACCGCCGCGGGCTTCCACCAAACCCTCGACTATCGCTTCTTCAACAGCGTCCTCGGGCGCTTCTTGTTCGTCAATCCGAACAGCGCTGACGATGGTTTCTCCCTTGGAGACATCGAACAGCTTCACGCCAGCAGAACCGCGACCAATTACCCGTAGGCTTTCCAGACCGATCCTGATCAGCTTGGCCTGATCGGTCACCAGCATCAGCTGATCGGCTTTGGTGGCCGTAAAGCTGGCCACAACGGGTCCGTTGCGTTTGATATTGTCGATATTGGTGATGCCCATGCCGCCACGACCGGCGCGGCGATATTCATAGGCAGAAGACAATTTGCCAAAGCCATTGGCACAAACGGTCAGGAGGAACTGCTCCTCCTCTGCCATTTGGGCATGCTCGTCTGATAGGGCCGGTGCCTCATCCTCCGATTTCCACGGTGCAACTTTCAGATAGGCATCACGCTCTTCTGGAGTTGCATTACCGCCATGCAAGATCGACAGCGACACCACTTCATCGCCGGCTACCTTGAACTTCATCCCGCGAACACCTGTGGAAGTGCGCGAGGTGAACTCACGCACATCTTCGCCAGAGAAGCGGATTGCTTTGCCCATTCGGGTTGCCAGCAGCACGTCATCGCCCGCTTCCAGCAGGGCCACGCCAATCAGCTTATCCTCGCTCTCGGCATCGAACTTCATCGCGAATTTGCCGTTTGATGGCACATTGGTGAAGGCATCCATGCTGTTGCGGCGTACGCTGCCCTTCGCAGTGGCAAAGACAACACTCAGTGCGCTCCAGCTTGTCTCATCCTCGGGCAGAGGCAAGACGGTCCGGATTGTCTCACCATCATCCAAGGATGGCAGCATATTGACGATCGGGCGGCCACGGGTGTTGGGCCCACCTTCTGGCAGCTTCCATACCTTCAGGCGATAGACTTTGCCGGCGGTGGAGAAGAACAGCACGGGCGTGTGGGTCGATGTCACAAACATCTCTGCCACGGCATCTTCGTCCTTGGTGGACATACCGGCCCGGCCTTTACCTCCACGATTTTGTGCTCGGAAGGTGGAGAGCGGAGTACGCTTGATATAGCCATCATGGGTTACGGTGACGACCATCTCGTCCCGCTCGATCAGATCCTCATCTTCCAGACCATCCCACGCCGGAGCAATCTCTGAAACGCGCGGCGTGGCGTATGTTTCGCGGATTTCCCGTAATTCTTCGCGCATCACTGCATAGAGCTTCACCCGGTCAGCCAGAATGGAGAGAAGCTCGGCAATCGTGTCTGCCAGTACCTTCAGCTCGTCGCCTATTTCATCGCGGCCCAGCGCTGTCAGACGGTGCAAGCGCAGGTCAAGAATGGCTTTCACCTGACGTTGTGAGAGGCGATAAGTGCCACCTTCCTGCTCGGCGTCAGGCTCAATCGCTTCGACCAGGCGGATATATTGCGCAATCTCACCAATTGGCCATTCCTTGGCGAGTAATTTCTCCCGCGCAGCCGCAGGGTTCGGTGCACCGCGGATCATCGCAACAACTTCATCGAGGTTGGATACAGCGACAACCAATCCGAGTAAGGTATGTGCGCGCTCACGCGCCTTGTTCAATTCGAACTTGGTCCGTCGCGTGATAACTTCTTCGCGGAACGAGATGAATGCCTTGATTATCTCGCGCAGCGGCAATGTTTCAGGACGCCCGCCACGGATCGCGAGCATGTTGGCCGGAAAGCTCGATTGTGCCGGAGTGTAGCGCCAGATCTGATTGAGTACGACTTCTGGTGAGGCATCGCGTTTCAAATCGATGACAACGCGCATGCCCTCGCGGGAACTTTCATCACGGATATCCGAGACGCCTTCAATCCGCTTTTCTTTCGCGGCATCGGCTATCTTTTCCACCAGACCGGATTTGCCGACCTGAAACGGGATCGATGTCAGAACGATCGATTGCCGGTCGCCACGTTTGGTCTCGATTTCATGCCGAGCCCGCATAAGGATGGAACCACGTCCGGTCGTGTAAGCTTGCTTTGCGCCCGCCGAGCCCAGAATGAGTGGAGCCGTTGGGAAATCAGGGCCTGGAATGTACTCAATCAATTCCTCGGACGTGATCGCCGGATTGTCGAGGAAAGCAAAGCACCCGTCCAGGACCTCGCCCAGATTGTGCGGTGGGATATTGGTCGCCATGCCGACCGCGATGCCGCCTGCGCCATTAACGAGCAGGTTGGGGAAGCGGGCAGGCAGTACCTGCGGTTCCTTCAGTGAACCGTCATAATTGTCCGAAAAGTCGACCGTGTCCTTGTCGAGATCATCGAGCAGTGTGTTTGCGACACGTTCCAGACGGGCCTCGGTATAACGCATGCTGGCTGGCGGATCGGGGTCCATCGAACCAAAGTTGCCCTGACCATCGATCAACGGGACGCGCAACGACCAATCTTGGGTCATCCGGGCAAGTGCATCGTAGATCGCGCTGTCGCCATGAGGGTGATAGTTACCCATAACATCGCCGACGATCTTGGCGCTCTTGCGGTATGGGCGACCAGCAACAAAGCCACCTTCCTTGCTGGCGAACAATATGCGGCGGTGAACGGGTTTCAAACCATCCCGAACGTCGGGCAGGGCGCGCGACACAATCACGCTCATCGCGTAATCGAGATAGCTCGTCTTCATCTCATCGACGATGTCGATCCGCTCGTATTCGCCGCCAGCGGCAGGAGGGTTCAGAATTTCTGTATCGTCGGCCAAATCAGCACCAATCTTGGTTCATGCAAAACGCATTTTTCATGCATCTGATGTAGGGAATTTCGGCTCAATCCGCCACCAAAGCGCCGGAACAAATAGGCTACGCATGCGCTTTATCCACATAAAGGCGCTGCGCTGAGCGGTGTGATCGCATAGACAGTGGAATTGCTGCGTTCAAAGCTCATTCAGCCGCGCTTTCATAGGAAGAATTGCAAATTGGAAAAAGCCAGTCCATGGCGTTTTCATCAAATCAAAGCATGGCGACGATCATCGTCCGCCCCCTGCATAATTTTCGGGCCATGTGCCTAATCAGGAGAGACTCTCACATGCGTTTTTTCGTAACAAACAAGCGTGCTGGCAAAAACCCCGCATCGCTTCTTGCTCTCGCCATTGCGTTGGCCACCGGTACAGCCGTGTCAATGGTCGCTGCGGCTGAGCCTGCCTACGCGCAGAAGAAGAAAAAGAAGAAGGAAGAAGAGCCTAAGGCTGAGTATTCCAAGGAATTTATTGCTGCTTACCAGCCGCTACAGGAAATTGTGAATGCAGAGGGAAATGATACAACGGGCGCCGCAGCTCTGATCCCAGGCTTGCTGGCTTTGACCAATTCTGCGGATGAAAAGATGGTTGCGGGCAACGCTATCTACAACATTGGTATTAAGTCGGACGATCGCTCGCGCCAGCTGGATGGCATGAAATTGATGCTGAGCAGCGGCAAGGTGCAGGCCGACCAGGTTGGTCGCTTCAACTTTATCTCTTATCAATTGGCCAATAGCGCGGGAGATTTCCCCACAGCGAGGAATTATCTGCAGGCTGCAATTGACGCAAACTTCACAACGACCAATGTGACCGCAGATTCCATGCGTATTGCGATGTCAGAGAGTTATTTCAGCGAGGGCAACAACAAAGGCGGGCTTGATTATCTTAGCCAAGCCATTGCCCAGCGCAAAGCGGCCGGACTGGCCGTTGATGAATCATGGTATCGTCGCGGGCTGAGCGTCGCCTACAACAATCAAATTCAACCCGATGTGTATGATTTTGTGATCGGCTGGATCGAAGATTACTCTTCGCAAGACAATTGGCGGGACGCGATCAATATCGCGCGTAACCTGGGCACGTTCAGCCAACCAGAAATGTTGGATCTGATGCGCCTAGGCTATCGCTTAGACACCTTCAGCGGTAAGCAAGAATACATCGAGTATGTGGATGCAGCTGACCCTCGTCGCTTGCCCAAGGAAGTCGAGACAGTCATCGAAAATGGTTACGCAACGGGCCGTGCAAGCCGGGATGATATTTTTCTAGCCGACTCTTTGTCGACGGCTAAAAGCCGGATCGCGTCCGATCGGGCCGATTTGCCCGCATTGGAGCGGGACGCGCGCAGCTCGTCGGCAGGTTTGCGCACGGTGGTTGCAGCTGGCGATGCGTTCTTGAGTTACGGACAACCAGCCAAGGCATCTGAATTTTACGCTAAAAGCCTCACCATTCCCGGGGTCGATACTGCCCAAGTCCTGACCCGGTTGGGAATCGCCCAGGCTGACACAGGCGACTATGGTGCCGCACAAGAAACCTTTGCAAAGGTTGAAGGCAAGCGAGCTGCAATCGCTCGACTGTGGGCTGCATATGCAGCTGAGAAAGCTGCTCCTCCTGCTCCGTCGGTCGTGCCAGCCTCACCAGCAGCGCCAGCCAGTGTTGCAGCTGACGCTGCAAGCTAACCAACGGCAATTTTCTGATTGATGGCGGCGCGGATTCCAAAAGGGAGTTCGCGCCGCTTTCGCATCTATCGCAGACGTTTAACGTATACTTGATTGCCAGTCCGCCGATCGACGGTGAAATTGTCCAATGTTTCAAACAATTGGGTAAGACTCTTAAAGCCATAATTGCGCACATCGAAGCTGGAGCGATTGCCTGCAATCTGGCCAACTTGCTGCAGTTTGGCAAAACCGTCTTCATCCCGGTCCGTCTCTGAATAGGCAGCGGTTATCAGCTCGATCAATTCTTCATCAATGGCTTGATCGCTGCCGCTGGTGTCACTCTTGCTCGCCCCAATGCGATCCGCATCGCTGTTTTTGATCAGCTGTTTGATATCGATGAAGCGCGTGCAAACCGATTTGAATGCTGCGGGGGTTTTGGCCTCCCCAAATCCATAAACCAAGATCCCATCTTGCCTGAGGCGAGTGACAAGGGGCGTAAAATCACTGTCCGATGTCATGATGCCAAAGCCGTCAACTTTGCCCTGATACAACAGGTCAATCGCATCGATTGTCATCGCCATATCGGTGGCATTCTTGCCCTTGGACACGTCAAATTGTTGCTGTGGGCGGATCCCGAATTTGTTGGTGATCTTGTCCCACTTTGCCAGATTGTCCTTGGCAAAATTGCCATAGGCCCGGCGGATATTGACCTGGCCCAGTTCCGCCATAACGGTCAGGACAGGGTCGATCCCATTAGGAGTGGTGTTATCTGCATCGATAAGCAGTGCGATGTTCTTGAGTTCGTTTTCGGCCATATCAACAGTATTGGGCTGCGCAGTGGCAACCGACAAGTCGTTATTGTTGCTTAGCCACCGACTGGTTGCACTGTTCGATCAAATGAAAGCTAATCGAATTGGGCGAATTCACCAGTGGTATCATCCAAAGCAGATAGAATGCCTCCCCGAATAGCAAAATGCGCCCCGCGCAGCTTCAATGTGCCCGCTTTCTCTTTTTCCCTAATCCAGGGGAAAGTGCGCAAATTATCGATACTTTGTTTGATGGCGGCATATTCCATCGCCAATTCAGCCTCGCGTGTTTCGGTGCCATGTTGGGCAACAACTTGCGCGCGCGCATCATCCAGCAGTTTGATCCAACCGGCGACAAACCCGCCGTCGCCCGGCGCCGCTTCGGCCAAAGTTTGATCCAGCGCTGCTTTGCAACCGCCGCATCTGCCATGACCCAACACGACAATTTGAGCGACCCCGAGGAATTGGACAGCAAATTCGATCGCCGCCGAAACGCCGTGTTGCCCGGGTGTTTGTTCAAATGGCGGAACCAGTGCGGCCACATTGCGCAGGACAAATATCTCGCCAGGATCAACGTCAAAGATGTGTTCTGGACCAACGCGGCTGTCTGAACAGCCAATCACCATTAGCTTGGGATGCTGTCCGTTGCGGATGGTTTCCTCAAACCGAGCACGCTGCTCGGGGTAGGTGTGTTCGCGAAATCGGCGATAGCCACGCACCAACTCAGCAAATTCAGGCACTAAAAGCGTTCCCCTCTGATCACTTGGACGTCCCACATCGACAACAAAAAGCCATGCGAGGACAGCAAGGGCGCGATTTTTTCGGCCAGCGCATCAGCTTTTTCCTCGGAAGCGATGGTCAATACGAACACTTTGTCAGTGCCCATAACCCGCTCTTCGCGCCAATGGCCGTCTCGCCCCTTTCCTGAGCTGACCGGAGTGATCGTCCAACCCGTAATACCCACGCTATCAATGGCGCTGGTCACACGTTTGACCAAAGCTGTGTCGGTCAGAATTTCGATCCGCTTGCGGGTGACCGTTTCTATCATGGCGTGACAGCTCCTTGGCCAGACAGCGCGGTCGCAAGCGCGCTAATCAGGCCAATGTTGATAAGAATGTTGAATGGGAAAGTTATACTCAAAGACATGGTGAGATAAATCCCTGGATCGGCCTCGGGCAGGGCAAGCCGCATGGCTGCCGGCACGGCGATATAGCTGGCGCTGGCGCACAAGACGCCCAACGCTGCTGCAGAGCCCACATCCAGCCCAAGCGCGACCGCAGCCGATGTTCCGATCACTCCGTTGATCAGTGGCAATGCAATCGCGATCGTCGCCATCCGCCAGGTAACCGCGCGGGCATCCATGATCCTGCGAGCGGCGATCAAGCCCATATCGAGCAAGAAGATGCACAAAACGCCTTTGAACCCGGCCTGAAAGAATGGGCTAACCTCGGCAAAGCCTTGGGCTCCACTGATGATCCCGATTGCAAAGGCTCCCAACAACAACACCACCGACGAGTTGAAAAACACCTCGTGCAGCATCTCACCAGTTGATTGGCTACTGGAACCTGAGCCCATCCCTCGGGCCAACAGCAAGCCGGTGAGAATGGCCGGCGTTTCCATCGCAGCCATCACTGCAACCATATAGCCACCCGGTGGCTTGCCCTGAATCTCTAGAATCTCCACCGCTGTCACGAATGTCACAACGCTGACTGAGCCATAATGCGCTGCGACAGCGCCCGCATTTAGCCGGTCAAGTTTGGCAAAGCCCTTGAGCAGCGCATACGCCAGAAAGGGCATGAGGAAACTGGCCGCAATGCCCAGACCCAGTGCCGTCAATACCGTGCCATCTATACCGGATTTTGAAACGGCAACGCCGCCTTTCATCCCGATAGCCGCCATCAAATATAGCGACATACCTTTGGCGATAGCTTCGGGAATTGCGAGGTCAGACCGAGCGAAAGCGGCCAATAGTCCTAAAACGAAGAAAAGGACGACGGGAGACGTAAAGGTCTGAAGGGCGGTCGTTTCCATGGCGCAATCAGGTATAGTACCATTTCCGCAACGGCAAGTAGCACCATTGCGCCTATCAACGCCATTCACTAGATGGACCTCATGAACGACCTTACTCCGGTTTCACCAGCGGCACCTGAAGACCGCCCAGCACGCCAACGCAAGCCTGATTGGATTCGCGTCCGCGCGCCTGTCAGCAAAGGATATCAAGAGACGCGCAAGTTGATGCGCGACCTCAACCTGAACACTGTGTGTGAAGAGGCTGCGTGCCCCAACATCGGGGAATGTTGGACCAAAAAGCACGCCACCGTGATGATTTTGGGCGATGTATGCACACGCGCTTGTGCGTTCTGCAATGTAAAGACCGGCATGCCGCGCAAGGTTGATCCGCTTGAGCCAGAACATACCGCCATTGCGGCTGCAAAAATGGGCTTGGAGCACATTGTCATTACCAGCGTTGACCGGGATGATTTGCCCGACGGCGGCGCCGGGCAGTTCGTGAAGGTGATTGAGGCCCTGCGCCGAAACACACCCAACACAACGATTGAAATCCTCACTCCAGATTTTCGTGGCAAGATGCGCCCTGCAGTTGAGGCGATCTGCGAAGCGGGTCCAGATGTGTATAATCACAATCTGGAAACCGTTCCGCGGCTGTACCCAACGATCCGGCCCGGCGCGCGTTATTACGCATCGCTCCGCTTGTTGGAAGAAGTGAAGCGCCATGACCCGATGATCTTCACCAAATCGGGCATCATGCTGGGGCTGGGCGAACAGCGCCTGGAAGTCCATCAGGTGATGGATGATATGCGCAGCGCCGAGGTGGATTTCATCACCATGGGCCAATATCTTCAGCCAACCCCGCGCCACGCAACGGTCGAAGAATTTGTCCCGCCTAAAGCGTTCGATGCATATGGCTCGATTGCCCGGGCCAAGGGTTTCTTGCAGGTTGCCTCCAGCCCGCTCACCCGATCCAGCTATCACGCAGGCGACGATTTCGCGCAAATGAAGGCGGCACGGGCTGAGAAGCTGGCCAAACAAACCGCAAAGCAAGCTACTGCTTAGGCAGCGGGATGCCGAGTAACCGAGAGACGAGAATTCTGCCCTATAGCGCAGAGCAGATGTTCGATCTGGTGGCAGATGTAGGCCGCTATGGCGAATTCCTGCCTTGGGTGGTGGCCACGCGCGTGCGGTCTGACAGTGAAACGGAAATGATTGCTGACATGGTGGTCGGCTTCAAATCGCTACGGGAAAAATTCACATCCAAGGTGAGCAAGCATCGCCCGCACTCTATCGATGTGCATTACATGGACGGGCCGCTGCGCGATCTCGACAACAATTGGACCTTCAAGCAACTGCCCCAAGGCGGCTGCGAGCTGTTTTTCAGCGTCGATTTTTCGTTCAAGAACAAGATGTTTGAGGCGATTGCTGGTCAATATTTTGACCGCGCATTCCACAAAATGGTGGAGGCTTTCGAAGCGCGCGCAGCGCTGCTTTACGGTAGCAATAACTCCAAGGCGCAAACCGTCGCTTGATGCCGAATTTCGGCGCGGGTGCCTTCGCCAAAGTTCTTAAGCTCACCTTCTGGCTCGCTTTCTGCGCCGCGAATGGCTCGGGCAAATACAACTGTTCCCACAGGCTTCAGCTTTGTCCCACCTCCGGGCCCCGCGACGCCGCTGATCGCAACTGCGACATCGGCCTTGCTCTTGTGTAAAGCGCCATTGGCCATCGCCCACACGCAGGCAATGGATACCGCGCCAAACGTCTCGATGATATCGCTTGCTACGTCCAAGGTTTGCATCTTGGAATCGTTGGAATAGGTGACAAAGCCGCGATCCAATACAGACGATGATCCAGCGATTTCGGTCAGAGCAGCCGAGACCAACCCGCCAGTGCAGCTTTCGGCAACAGCAATCGTGCGTCCAGCTTTGGCGTTTTCTTCAACGACCCGCCGGGCCAAATCAGTGATCTCTTGCGAGAGCAGTCGATCCATAGTCATTTATTCTGCTCCTGCCTCAGTTTGCGATTACGCTGACGCTTGCCTGTGCTGCGATACCTTCAGCGCGACCCGTGAAGCCCAGTTTTTCCGTTGTAGTCGCCTTTACGCTCACCTGGCCTAAGTCAACCATAAGCAATTGGGCCAGCGTTTCCCGCATAGCGTCCCGATGCGGGCCAATCTTTGGCTCTTCGCAAATCAGCGTCAGATCAACATTGCCCACACGATAGCCCGCTTCACCGACCAATTTTACCGCATGCTCGACAAACATAGGGGAGTGCGCACCCTTCCATTGAGGGTCGCTGGGCGGGAAATGGGTGCCAATATCGCCATCACCAATCGCACCGAGCAGGGCATCAACCACCGCATGCAAAGCAACATCGGCATCGCTGTGGCCGGACAGGCCCTTGTTGTGATCAATTTTCAGCCCGCACAGCCATAATTCTTCGCCAGCGACCAGCCGGTGCACGTCATAGCCTGATCCGATTCTTATCGGGATCCGATTGCCAGTCTGATTGTGGCCCAAAAAATCCTCCGCAAAGGTGATCTTCTTCAATCGCTCGTCTCCGGACACCAGTGCCACTTGCTGCCCGCTTGCGGCTAGCACCTGGGCATCGTCGCCCGCGTTCAAGTCACCTTGCCAATTGCGGTGAGCTTGCAAAATTGCAGTATAGCGGAACGCCTGAGGTGTTTGCACCCGCCGCAAACTGTCGCGGTCGGCCGTGCCAGCCATCAATCCAGCTTGATCGACAGCAAGGCTATCAACCACGGGCAAGACGGGAATTGCTCCGGGCGACTTTTCCAGTGCGCCGATTAACCGCTCTATGACAGGCTCATGTAGGCCCGGCCGGGCAGCATCATGAATCAGCACGCGATCAGGATTGCTGTTGGACAGAGCCTCCAAACCGTTGCGCACTGATTCCTGCCGTGTGGCGCCGCCCGTCACATATTCTATCGCTTCCAGGCCAGCCAAAGCCTGTTCTGCCAATTCTTGGCCACCGGGTGGGATCACAACCACCAATTGTGTGCATCCTGCATCCAACAGTGCCTCTGCTGAATGGCGAACCAGCGGTTTGTGGCTGAATGGTGCGAATTGCTTGGGCAACTCACCGCCGGCGCGGACGCCTTTTCCTGCAGCCACGATAATCGCTGCAAAGGGCAAGGGGGGATGGGCGTGTTCGTCCGACATAGGCCTGCCGCGCTTAGGGTCTGGACGGGTAATGCGCAATCCACTATGCGCTGCACAAATTTTAGGCACTGATGGATAATGACACAGCTTCCAGCACCTCCTGCGCTGAAACCGATTAAGATTGGCAATGTTGAAATTGCCGAGCCGGTTCTGCTCGCCCCCATGACAGGGGTTACGGACATGCCTTTTCGCACCCTGGTACGGCGCTATGGGTCGGGCCTTAATGTGACCGAGATGATTGCCAGCGAGGCAGCCATTCGTGAGACGCGCCAGTCTGTTCAAAAGGCCGAGTGGGACTCGACCGAAGAACCTGTGTCGATGCAATTGGTCGGCTGCGATCCGGTTAGCATGGGAGAGGCGGCCAAATTGCAGGAAGGTAATGGCGCCGCGATTATCGACATCAACTTCGGCTGTCCGGTGCGCAAGGTGGTTGGCCAACTGGCCGGTTCGGCCTTGATGCGCGAAGTTCCCTTGGCGACCCGATTGATGGAAGCAACCGTCAAAGCGGTAGACGTTCCAGTGACCGTAAAGATGCGGATGGGTTGGGACCATGCCAGCCTGAATGCGCCGGAAATGGCCCGTATTGCCGAGGATCTGGGGGTCAAGATGATCACCGTCCACGGTCGCACCCGCAACCAAATGTACAAAGGCAGCGCTGACTGGAGCTTTGTTCGCTCTGTGAAAGAGGCTGTCTCTATACCTGTGATCGTCAATGGCGATATTTGCACCATTGATGATGCGTCAAAAGCGCTTGAACAATCGGGCGCCGATGGACTGATGATCGGGCGGGGAGCCTATGGCAAGCCATGGCTGCTGGGACAGGTCATGCATTGGTGGAAGACGGGTGAGAAGCGCGAGACGCCCAGCTTTGACGAACAATATGCTGTCCTGGTTGAGCACTATAAACGTATGCTCGACCATTATGGCCGCGATGTCGGCACCAAGATCGCCCGTAAGCATTTGGGTTGGTACACCAAGGGCATGCATGGCTCTGCCGAGTTCCGCAACAAAGCCAACTTTATCGACGATGCTGACGAGGTGTTGGGCGAGATCGAGCGCTTTTTCGCGCCATTCTTGCATCGCAGAGCTGCTTGACCGTGGTTCAAGATAGGCCCGACGCAGCAGCTCAAATTGGCGGCCTGATCTTTGCCACCTTGCTGATCGATGCTGACGGAACAATTTGTGAGATCAATCACGCAGCGGAAAACATGCTGGGCGTCAGTGCCAAACGGTTGCTGAACAGGCCTATTGCAGAGGCATTGGCGTTCACGAGTGACAGGGTGAAGGGTAAGTTGGCGGTTGACGATGCCGCGTTGGTCGCCCGCGACGTTGGACTGCTGGTTGCGGGAAAAGAAATCAACATCAACATGACGGTGTCACCGCTCACCAGCCATCCAGGGTGGCGGGTCATAACCATGTCAGACGCAGGGCGTGATGACACTTCGAACCAAGATGATGATGGCTCAATCACTTTAGGTGCTCCGGCAATTCTGGCGCATGAGATCAAGAACCCTTTGGCTGCGATCAGAGGGGCAGGGCAGTTGGTCGCGCGCAAGCTTCAGCCGAAGGATCGCTCGCTTGCCAAGATGATCACTGATGAAGTTGACCGCATTGCACGGCTAATTGATCGAATGCAGCAATTGGGCAGCAGCACGCCCGATCCAGTGACACCATGCAATCTGCATGCTGCAATTCAGGCAGCCATTCGAACCGTACGTGCGGCGAGCGAAGATCACATAGAAATCGTCGAGGAGTTTGATCCTTCACTGCCGAACGTATTGGCTGGTAGCGACGCGTTGGAGCAGGTGTTGATCAATCTGATCTCAAACGCGCGCGACGCAGCCTTGTCTGGGTCGGATAATCCATGCGTAACGGTAAGAACGCGGTTTGTGGGCGGGCTAGCGTTCAGCGCTATCAACCTTGGGCGTAAGGTTCGCCTGCCCATAGAGATCACCGTTAGCGACAATGGCACCGGGATCGATCCAAAATTGCGGGATCATGTATTCGAACCATTCGTAACCTCAAAAAAGTCGGGGCAAGGCTTGGGATTGGCATTAGTGCGCAAATTGATGCGCGAGATGGGCGGCAGGATCAGCCACGATCGTGATGACGCACGAGGAACAACCAACTTCCGGATTAACCTGCCGCTAGCTCCTGAAAGTGACGAACAATGAGCGCAAAGATACTGCTGATTGAAGATGACGCGGCCATCGCAACGGTCATCACAGCCGCGTTGGAGGATGAAGGCTATGTGGTGCATCACTCTGATAGCATCGCTGGGCGAAACCGCTTGTTGGCTGAACATGCCTATGCCGTAATGTTGACGGACGTGATGCTGGTTGATGGAGACGGCATCAAATCTTTGGGTGACGTGAAATCAGTTGCTCCCGATATGCCGCTGATCATCCTCTCGGCACAAAATACGCTGGATACGGCTGTCCGGGCGAGCGAGACGAAAGCGTTTGAGTATTTCCCCAAGCCATTTGACTTGGACGAATTGGTGCGCGCTGTTGGACAGGCCGTCGGCCAAAATTCCAGCATCGACAATTCGCCAGAACTGGAAGGCGACGGCATGCCTTTGGTCGGGCGCAGCCCCGCCATGCAGCATGTCTATCGCATGATCACGCGGGTCCTCCGTAACGACTTGACCGTTCTTGTGACGGGAGAATCCGGCACGGGCAAGGAACTGGTGGCAGAGGCCATCCACCAGCTTGGCTCGCGCAAGTCCGGGCCCTTGGTGGCTGTCAACGCGGCAGCCATTCCTGGAGATCTGATTGAGAGTGAATTGTTCGGCCATGAGAAGGGCGCATTCACTGGTGCGATCGGTCAGGCCATCGGTAAATTTGAACAAGCCAATGGCGGCACGCTGTTTCTGGACGAGATTGGTGACATGCCAGCAGAGGCACAAACGCGCCTACTGCGCGCTTTGCAATCTGGCCGGATTCGCAGAGTGGGTGGTCGACAGGAAATCGCGGTTGATGTCCGCATTATCGCGGCTACCAATCGAGACCTTGGACCGATGATAGAGGCGGGGACATTCCGTGAGGATTTGTTCTACCGGCTCAATGTCGTTCCAATAGAATTGCCGCCCTTGCGAGACCGAGCCCAAGACGTCGAAGTTTTAACCAAGCATTTCCTGGCCGAGGCGGCCGAGGAAGGTTTACCACGCCGGGCGATAACTCATGAAGCAATTGCGGCCCTAGAAACCCGCACATGGCGCGGCAATGTACGCGAATTGCGCAATGTTGTTTACCGCCTCGCTTTGATGGCGCGCAAAGACCAAATCGAAGCCGGAGACTTGCAAGAAATTATCGGAGAAGAGAGCTCAAACGCAAGTCAGGCGGAGCAACTTGGATTTGGTTCCGCTCTTGACCATTGGTTTTCCAGCAATCAGCCCCAGTCCGGCGCGCTTTATCACACTGCATTGGCGGCGTTCGAGAAACCCTTGTTCGAATACGCGCTGGAGCAAACCGGCGGCAATCAAGTTAGGGCTGCGCAATTGCTGGGCATCAATCGGAACACCTTGCGCAAGCGCTTGAACGAGTTGTCGATCAACCCAGACCGCTTTGCGCGCACGTTTTGACACAATTGTGGAGAAAAGACTTGCATGATTGCAACACTGGCGTTGTAATCCAGCAACGATGAGTTCCTCTTTAGCCACAATAGACCGTAAGTCTCCACGATGGTGGCGCCGCTTTGTGGTGGCGACGCGGAAAGCAAATTTCTATCGCTGGTTAGAAATCGCATCGGGCGTGGCATTTGTGTTGGCTGTGTGGAGCACATGGTTCGCATTCACCAATGCACCACCGGGCGGACAATTGTTGCCATCTGCACAAGTCGCTGTGTTGCTGATCAGCACGCTAATCCCGGCGATGACCTTACTGGTTCTGCTGGGTCGACGGTTGGCTTTGCGACGGGCCGCAGGCAGCACCGCCAGGCTGCATGTCAGGCTGGTTTTCTTTTTCTCTCTGGTTGCTGCTGTGCCAACGTTGTTGGTCGCTGCCTTTGCCGCCTTCTTGTTTCAATCGGGCGTAGATTTCTGGTTCTCGGATAATTCGCGCGGATTGATGCAGAACGCCAATGAATTGGCGCAAGGCTATTATGAAGAAAACCAGCGCAATGTCGGCGATGAAACCATTACCATGGCCGGCGATGTCCGGTTTTATCTATCTGGTCTCGAAATCATTACCCCGAACGAGCTGGCGGAAGAAAATTTCGCAGAGTTTGTTACCTTCCAGATGCAAGGGCGCGAGTTGAATGAAACCGTCATCTTGCAGAAGATTGACGATGCAAACTTGCGTGTGGCCGCATCTTACGACCTGACCGAAGGCAATGACCCCACCATGGTCGCCGGTCCGGCCCTGGCGTCGCTTGCCCAGGGGGAACCGGTTTACATCTCTGCCAATCCAACCCGGATCGAGGCGATCGCCCCGATTGATCTAGAGAGCGGATTGTTCCTGTATAACGCCCGAAACTCCGAGGCGAGATCGTTCCAGTCATGGGAACAGGCAAAGTCAATCTCATCAGCCTATGAAGTGCTGATCCAGCGGGCCAGAGCCCTCCAACTCCGGTTCAACCTGGCTTTGTTTCTGGTCAGCCTTGGCCTCGTTGGAGTGTCTGTCTGGTTTGCCCTACGCTTCGCAGATCGCCAGGTGGAGCCGCTCACCGATCTGGTTGCCGCCGCTCGAAAAGTGGGGGCTGGCAACTTTGACTTGCGCGTTAAGGGACGCACCGGAGCGGATGAAATCGGCTTGCTCAACCGCGCGTTCAACCGAATGACGGTGCAGTTGGAAAAGCAGACCGATGACCTGGTCAATGCGAACAGGCAGATCGATGATCGTCGCGCTTTTACCGAAGCCGTCTTGGAATCGGTGACAGCGGGCGTCGTTTCAGTCGACAAGGACGGCCAGATCTTGTTGATGAACAGTTCTGCTCAAGAGCTGCTTATTGGGCAGAGCGAGCCTTCCGCAATTGGCGCGAATTTGTCAGATTTGTCGCCGGAAATTGGTAGCCTGATCGAAGCGAACCAAAGCAGCGGCATCGTGACCCAATCCAAGGCGCAGGAATTGCTGACACTGGCGGTGAAGCTGGCTCCGGCAAGGGGCGGGCATGTGATTACCTTTGAGGACATCACTCGCCAGCTGCTCCATCAACGCCAAGCAGCGTGGTCCGACGTTGCCCGGCGAATTGCGCATGAGATCAAGAACCCGCTCACCCCAATTCAACTCGCGACGGAGCGACTTAAGCGGCGCTATCGCAAGCAGATCGAGAGCGATGGTGAATTGTTTGACGAGCTGACCAATACCATCGTTCGGCAAGTCGGTGGACTGCGTCAGATGGTCGACGAATTCTCATCCTTTGCGCGCCTGCCCAAACCCAATTTCCGCTCGGAGGATGGCGCTGATTTGGTTAAGCAGGCCCTGTTCCTGCAAGAGGTTGCCCATCCACAAATCGATTTCTCATTATCGATAGATGCGCCCGATGGATGCGAATTGAGATGTGACAAGCACCAATTGGGTCAGGCGATGACCAATGTTCTCAAAAATGCGATCGAAGCGGTTGAGAGCAAGTCTATGGGTGCAGAGCCGGACTATCGGGGCAAGATTGCTGTGAAGATGGTAGCTGATGACGAGATGCTCACCATCTCTGTCGAAGATAATGGCATCGGATTGCCGCAAGAACGCGAGCGGATCGCCGAACCCTATATGACCACCCGCGACAAAGGAACCGGCTTGGGGCTCGCGATTGTAAACAAGATCGTCGACGAACATGGCGGCGATATGAGCTTTTCTGCGGGTGAAACCGCTGGCACGCGCGTCATCCTTCGTTTCGCAAGACACCCCGTTGAAAAACAAGACGATAAGGCGGTTTCGTAATGGTCCTGCTGCGCACTTTTACGTCCCCCTCGAATTCCCCCAATGTTAGGATAGACCTGTAATGGCTCTGGATATTTTGATCGTCGATGATGAGCGCGATATTCGCGACTTGGTCGCAGGCGTTTTGAGCGATGAGGGCTATGAATGCCGCACGGCCGCCAACAGCACCGATGCTCTTTGCGCAATAGACGAGCGGCGGCCCAGCCTGGTGTTGCTGGATGTCTGGCTGCACGGCAGCGAGATGGACGGGCTGGAAGTTCTTGACGCGATCAAGGCGCGCGAACCGGAATTGCCAGTGATTATATTCTCCGGACACGGGAATATCGACACAGCCGTTTCCGCAGTTAGCCGCGGCGCGATGGACTTTATTGAAAAGCCATTCGAGGCCGAACGGTTGATGTTGCTGGTTGAACGGGCAACGGAAACCGAACGGCTCCGGCGTGAAAATACACAGTTGCGGGAAGATTTCTCCAAAGGAGAGGAATTCACAGGCAACTCGACCCATATCAACAATGTCCGTGCAACTCTGAAACGTGTCGCCAACACCGGCAGCCGTGTGTTAATCTCTGGTCCAGCAGGTGCGGGCAAGGAAGTGGCCTCCCGCTTGCTTCACAGTTGGAGCCAGCGCTCGGACAATGCCTTTGTCATTGTAAATTCTGCGCGGATTACATCAGACCGGTTCGAACAAGAATTGTTCGGCGAAGAAAGTGATGGCAAGCTGGTGCGGCCAGGCTTGCTGGAATTGGCCGATGGCGGGACGCTTTATCTGGACGAAGTGGCTGACATGCCGCTTTCAACCCAAGCACGCATCCTTCGCGTTCTGACCGACCAAAGTTTCGTCAGGGTAGGAGGCACTCGCCAAATTGGCGTGGATGTCCGGGTGGTTTCGTCGACATCGCGCGATCTAACGGTAGAAATTGAGGAGAAGCGCTTCAGAGAAGACCTGTTCTATCGTTTGAACGTTGTGCCGGTTTCCATCCCTTCGCTTGCCGAAAGGCGAGACGACATTCCGGCTTTGATGGAGCACTTTTTTACCCGATACTCCAGCGAACAGGGCATCCCTGCGCCGTCCATTTCCGATGAGGCTATGGCGGCTCTCCAAGCCTATGATTGGCCCGGTAACGTGCGCCAATTGCGCAATGTGGTTGAGCGGACGATCATCATGACCCCGCGCGAGAAGTTGGGCATGGTCGAGGCCGATATGCTGCCCACTGAGATTTCGGGCGGTAAGATGGAAACGAGCGACACTGGCTTTGCGTCAATGATGGGAGCCCCTCTGCGCGAAGCAAGGGAAAGTTTTGAACGCGAATACCTCAGTATTCAGATCCGGCGCTTCTCAGGCAATATCTCGAAAACAGCGACTTTTATCGGCATGGAACGCTCTGCCTTGCACCGTAAGTTGAAACTATTGGGTATGGCCGATCGCAAGGAAAATGACCGCAAGACCTAAGAGTTTCAGTGCCGCAACAAAATCTGTGTTGAACAAACAGAAAATATTGCTTTGCTTGAGCCAGCTTTTGGGGCCATTAGAGTGCCAGTTACACGGAAACTTGTGAATTCAAGTGACCAGATTGCGGATCGCAAAAGCGGCCGCCAATAAAAAAGGAATATATGATGACCGAAGGTAGGACCCTTTCTGCGCGTCCCAAACCAGCTGCACCGGCAAAGCCAGCCAACGATGGCAAGCATGTCAATTTGCAGGACGCCTTTCTCAATTTTCTTCGCAAGAGCAAAACTCCCGTGACCATGTTCTTGGTCAAAGGCGTGAAACTGCAGGGTATTGTGACGTGGTTCGATAATTTTTCGATCCTGCTCCGCCGCGATGGTCAATCACAACTTGTTTATAAGCATGCGATCTCGACCATCATGCCGGGCCATCCAGTTGATGCCGAGCAATTCTCGAGCCAGCAGGGCAATAAGAAGCAGCGCCTGTTGCAAGACGTATTCCTGTCCCGCGTTAGCGAATCCAATGTCGACGTGACGATGTTCTTGGTCAACGGCGTGATGCTGCAAGGCCGCATCGCTGCGTATGACCTGTTTTGCATGTTGTTAGAGCGTGATGGCTTTGTGCAATTGGCCTATAAGCATGCGGTCTCCACCATTCAGCCAGCCACTCCGGTCGATTTGACCGATGACTGGGAAAGTGAAATCGACTGAGCTTCGATGATGACCTGCTGGGTGAAGTAACGCGCGGCGCGCGAGCATTAGTGCTGTGCCCAGATATCAATCGCCAGAAATACGATCTGGACGCGACTGAGCGTCTGGAAGAGGCTTGCGGTTTGGCTCTGGCTATTGGTGTGGTGATTGCCGACGCGAGCATTATTCCCGTGCGCGATGTGCGCCCCAACACGCTGTTTGGTTCGGGGCAAGTGGACAATATTGCGGCTGCCTGCGCGCTTCACGAAGCCGAATTGGTCATCGTGGACGGCGCACTTAGCCCGATCCAGCAGCGCAATCTGGAAGACAGGCTGAAACATAAGGTTATCGATCGAACGGGATTGATCCTTGAGATTTTTGGCGAGCGCGCAGCAACCGCTGAAGGGCGCTTACAAGTTGAATTGGCGCATCTGGATTACCAGCAAAGCCGTCTAGTCCGCAGCTGGACTCACCTGGAAAGACAGCGCGGCGGCTTTGGCTTCTTGGGCGGCCCAGGTGAGACCCAGATCGAGGCTGACCGACGGATGATCCGCCAACGGATGGGTCGCCTGCGCCGAGAATTGGAACAGGTAAGACGGACACGTTCACTCCATCGGCAACGGCGGGGAAGGGCGCCTTGGCCCATTATTGCGCTGGTCGGGTATACAAACGCCGGAAAATCGACACTGTTCAACCATTTGACCGGTGCAGAAGTGATGGCGGAGGATCTGCTGTTTGCAACTCTCGACCCAACAATGCGCGCAATTGGCCTGCCCGGTGTTGAAAAAGCTATCCTATCCGACACGGTCGGCTTTATCTCCGACTTGCCAACCCAATTGGTGGCCGCATTCCGTGCCACTTTGGAAGAAGTGACAGCGGCCGATATCATCCTGCATGTGCGCGATATGGCCAATTCGGCCAATGCTGCCCAGAAAAGCCAGGTGCTGGAGGTCTTGGCCGATCTGGAACTGGTAGATCGAGATAGTGGTGACAGCGAAATCCCGATTTTGGAGGTCTGGAACAAGGTTGACCTGCTGAGCCCTGAGGATGCCGAGGAACTTGCGTCTCAGGCAGCTAATCGCGATGATTCAATGGTCATCTCGGCAATATCCGGCGCAGGCATCGACGCTCTCATGCAAAAGATCGGTGCTATGCTCACCAGCAAAGCACAAGAAGTCAGCGTCACATTGCCAACAAGCGATGGAAAACGGATCGCCTGGCTGCACGCGCATGGCGATGTATTGGAAAAAGTAGATGCGGGGGAAGGGGAGCAGGGCCCCCAAATAGCGTTGAAAGTACGCCTCAACCCAAAGGAACTGGGCCAGTACGAAACGCTCCAGAGCGGATCTGAGATTTAGGCTCTATCCTTCGGTTTTCTTTACCTTTTGCCACAATTCTTCTTGGTCATCGAGCGACATTCCATCGATCGAGCCACCGGCCATTGCCTCCATTTTCTGGAAACGCGCCTCAAACTTGCCGTTTGATGCCTTTAGGGCTTGCTCTGGGTCAACGCCGTAGCGGCGCAGAATGTTGACGACGACAAACAACACATCACCGGCCTCCATAAGGCGTTCGTCATTGGTCTTGGCCTGAGCAAGTTCTTCAAATTCCTCGCATAACTTGCCCATTGGGCCTTCAAGATCGGGCCATTCAAAGCCGACACGGGCCGCTCGTTTTTGCAATTTGCTTGAGCGCGCCAAAGCTGGAAGCGCCTTCGCGACACCGTCTAAGGCGCTGATCGCTCCTTTATCGGTCCGTTCTTTCTCCTTCAGGGCTTCCCAGCGTCCTTCGTCCATCGCGCCGTGTTCATTTCCGAAAATGTGCGGGTGGCGGGCTTCCATCTTGTCAGAGATGGCGTTGGCAACATCTGCGTAACGAAAATGGCCCGCTTCTTCGGCCATGCGGGAATGGAAGACGACCTGGAACAGAAGATCACCAAGTTCTTCTTTCAGATCCTGCATGTCGTGACGCTCGATCGCATCAGAAACTTCGTACGCTTCTTCAATGGTATAGGGAGCGATGCTGGCGAAGTTTTGGGCCAGATCCCATTCGCAGCCATTATCCTTGTCGCGCAAGGTCGCCATAATGGTGAGAAGGCGAGAAGTTGGATCGCTCATATTGGCCTTAATGCAAGAATGATAATATATATTATGTTAAATGACACTGCACTGTGTTTTAGTAGGTTTGGGGCCTAACCCCCTCTCACCAAATCAAAAATAACAAACAACCCGACGAATATAGCAATCCATGTCAGCGCCAACTTCAAACTCTTGCTCCAATCGAGCTTGTACGATGCCAACGCACCGCCACACAAGATCAACCATCCCAGCAAAGCAATGATCTGCACCACCGAATGTTCGTTCACGCCACCAACTCCAATCCATCAAAACCAACCACGACATTGTCTGGCGTTTCATCGCACAATGTCTGATAGTCCATACTCTTGTCCAGATGGCTCAACACCAACTTGCCGGCCGAACAACGCTCAGCAAGATCCATCGCCATTTCCAAATGCGCATGGGTTGGATGTGGATCACGACGCAAACAATCACTGACCAAAATATCCACGTCTTGATACAAATCGATCATCTCATCGGTAATGGCGCTGTAATCGGTCGCGTATGCAATTGATCTACCATCGGCCTCAAATCGGAAACCTGTGGTCTCCGTCGGACCATGCGGCATCTGGCACCATTCCACACTGAAACCGGCAAACATGCGCAACCGATCAAGCGTGTCGAGCGATACGATCGTGGGATATCCATGCTGGCCTGCAAAAACATAGCCAAACCTTTGGCGCAGCCGCCGCACAGTATCTTCTGCCGCAAAGCCGGAAATTGGGCCACCACGACCATACCGCATCACCCGAAGATCATCGATTCCGTGGCAATGATCGGCATGATCATGCGTCCAGAATACGCCATCGATATGGTCGATGTTGTTGGACAACATTTGCTGACGCATATCGCTTGAGGTGTCGACCAGCAGGCGCTTGCCTTCGTTGCTCTCTATCAGAACCGAAACGCGAGTGCGTCGATTGCGAGGCTCATCCGGATCGCACGCGCCCCAATCATTGCCAATGCGGGGAACGCCCGTGGACGTGCCGGAGCCGAGCAAGATGACTTTCAAAGGGCCGCCTTACTGAACAATTTAAAGAAGTTGGCGCTGGTCGTCTCGGCCAGTTGCGCAAATTCCTCTCCGCGCAAATCCGCCACAAACTGGGCTGTGTTCGCCACGAATGCCGGCTCGCATGATTTTCCGCGGTGCGGCACGGGCGCCAGGAAAGGACTGTCCGTTTCGACCAACAATCGATCTGCTGGCACGGTCTTGGCCACCTCTTGCAAATCCTTGGCATTCTTGAACGTCACAATGCCGGACAGAGAGATCGTGAGACCCAAATCAAGCACTTTCGATCCAAAATCTTGCGACGCCGTGAAGCAATGGATCAATGCCGGAAAAGCTCCCTTCTCCAGCTCGTCTTCTAAAATCGCCAGCGTATCAGCCTCGGCATCGCGTGTGTGGATGATGACCGGCAGCCCGGTTTCACGTGCCACGCCAATATGCATGCGGAACAAATCTTGCTGCACTGTGCGGTCGGATTTGTCGTAATAGTAATCAAGACCCGTTTCGCCGATCGCTATGACCCGTGGGTTGTCGGTCGCCTTGCGTAAGATGTCTGCACCCAAATTCTCGTGAGCATCGGCTTCGTGCGGGTGAATCCCAACACTGGCGAAAACATCCGCTTCGCGCTCCGCCGTGCCAACAACTTGGTCCCACTCGCTGTGCCGGGTAGAGATATTCAAGAAGGCCCCTACCCCAGCCTCGCGTGCACGGGTCAAGACGCCCTGCTGATCCTCGACCAACCCCTTATATTCAAGGTGACAATGGCTATCGATTAGCATCACGCGGCCTCATCTGCCTCTGGCATTTCCAGACGCGGGAAGACCGGCGTAGGCTTGGCCACGGAATAATCACTTTCAACAAGGCGCTGATACCAGTCAGGATCGTCCAACGACGCATAGCTGCGTTCATCATCGGGAATGCCCAGCTGATCGAGCAATGATGCGGCCCGTTCAGGTACAACAGGTTGGATGGCAATCGCCAGATCTCGCAAGGTCATAAACAACGTGAGCAGAACGACGTTCATCCGCTCAGGATCGGTCTTTTTCAGGGTCCAGGGTGCTTGCTCATCGACATATTGATTGCAGGCGTAAACCGCCTTGATCCATGCCTCGATACCGTTGGAAAATGCCAATTCGTCAAATTTCTGCGGTAGCTCAACAGCACAAGCTGAGCGCACCTGAGCCAACAATGCGCTGTCCACATCGGCCAATTTCACCGGTTCCAACTGGCCGTCCAAATTCTTGACAATCATCGACAACGTACGCTGCGCCAGATTGCCGAAACTGTTGGCCAGCTCTGCATTGGCGCGGGTGACAATCGCTTCGGGAGAATATGATCCGTCCTGGCCAAAGGCGACTTCGCGCATCAGGAAATAGCGCAAGGGATCGACCCCGAACTTGTCGGCCAATTCCAACGGATCGGTCACATTGCCGAGCGATTTGGATTCCTTTTGGCCTCGGTTGAGCAAGAAACCATGCCCGAACACCTGTTGTGGCACAGGCAGATCGGCGCTCATCAGGAAGGCTGGCCAATAGATCGTGTGGAAGCGGACGATGTCCTTGCCAATAAGGTGCAAATTGGCGGGCCAGAATTTGGCCATATCCTCGGTTTCATCCGGATACCCGAGGCCGGTCAGATAATTGGTTAGAGCATCGACCCAGACATACATCACATGATCGTCTGATCCGGGTACCTTGACCCCCCAGTCAAAGCTGGTCCGGCTGACCGACAAATCGCGCAAGCCCTGCTCAACAAACGCGATCATTTCGTTGCGGCGGCTTTCTGGCCGCAGGAAACCGGGCTTACTCAGCAGTTCAAGCAAGGGTTCTTGATACTTCGAAAGCCGGAAGAACCAGCTTTCCTCAACCGTCCATTCCACAGGCGTACCTTGAGGCGAGAGATTCTCGCCCGTCTCGGTCTGGCTCAGTTCGCCTTCGTCGTAATAGGCCTCGTCGCGAACCGAATACCAACCTTCATAACGGTCGAGATAGAGGTCGCCCTTGGACTCCATCGCTTGCCAGATCGCCTGACTGGCACGGTGGTGATCGTCCTCTACTGTTCGAATGAAGCGATCATGACTGATGTTAAGGGCCGCACACATCGCCTGAAAATAGCCAGCCATTTCATCGGCCAGTTCGCGTGCGGTCCGTCCTTGTTCCTCGGCCTTACGCGCCATTTTCAGCCCATGTTCGTCGGTGCCGGTCTGGAACCGAACCTCGCGGCCTCGCAGGCGCTGAAAACGCGCAATCACGTCGGCAGCGATGGCCTCATAAGCGTGGCCGATATGCGGCGGGCCATTGGGATAGCTGATGGCGGTGGTGATATAATAGGGATCAGACATTGGCGCGCTCGCTAGCCGGAGCGGCGCGAGCAAGCAAGCTGCCAATCTCTACCACCAGTAATCCCGGGTCGAAGTTGAAGGTAGGAGCTTGCGCAGCCAATTCGACCATCGCTGTGTGTCCATCGATCACATTCACCCGATTGGCATCTTCCACTTTGTCCAACTGATCAGCCAAAGTCCCCCGCGCAAGATCGAGCACGGATTGCATTCTCTCCCGCTTTGCCCTCGGACCAATTTCTTTGGCCAATCTGCCGCGCAGTTCGAACGAGGGATCGCCCTGCGTGATCAAATTTTGCATGACCGCCGCGATGGGGGCCAGATCCTGCTCGATGAATGTGACTGCCGCGCCCAGCGACCCTCCGCAGGAAAGCACCGCCAGTTCGCGCGCCTTTGCGTCAGCCTGCGGTGCCAACTCGGCCAACAAACTGGCAATCTCGCCACGGTCCATCAGTGGAAAACGCATGACCCGACAGCGAGAGCGAATGGTCGGCAGCAACCGCGATGGTCGATGCGCCACCAGCAGGAAAAACGTTCCCTGGGGCGGCTCTTCCAGACTTTTAAGCAAAGCGTTTGAGGCCGAGGCCTCCATATCATCGGCCGGATCAACGATGACAACCCGCCGCGAACCCAGCGTTGGCCGCGTGGTCAGTCGTTGCTGCATCCCTCGGATTTGGGCCACAGAGATATTGCGCTTTGTTTCATAGGGCTTGCCCTCGTCGCGCTTCTTTTCCTCTTTGTCGTCCTTTGGCAAATGCGTCAGAGTGACAATATCGGGATGGCTGCCGGTCGGTTGTGGAATGCCTTCTTCGGCCACCAGAGCTCGAGCGGCTTGTTCAGCAAATTCTCGTTTTCCAAGCCCTTGCTTGCCGGCCAGGATCCAGCCGTGATGCATCCTTGGACCGTTCATGGCATCGCGCCATTCGCGCCACGGCTGAGTGTGATTGGGCCAATTGTCTGTCATCGGCCAAGCCTGTGATCAATGGCCGTCAAGATCGCGCTGTGCACGTCCTCGGCGGAGCCCGAACCATCGATGATGGCAAAGCCGTCAGGATCATTCTCGGCCAAAGCACGGAAGGATTGGGCGACCTCTTGGTGATAGGCCGCATCGCGCCCGCCAATAGCATCCGACGCGTCACCATCGCGTTCGGCCAAGCGTTGCGCGGTTTTCGCTGTATCAACTTCGATCAGGATCGTCAGGTCTGGCCGCAAACCATTGCTGCCAATCTTGTGAAGCGCGGTAATGGTTTCGTCGCCTAGCCCCCCTGCTCCGCCTTGATAGGCTCGGCTTGAATCGATGAAACGGTCGCTGACGACCCATTCGCCGCGTGTCAGCGCAGGAACAATACGCCGGGCAACATGGTCCGAGCGCGACGCTGCGAATAGCAATGCCTCTGCTTCGGCTCCCCAACCCTGACCCGGAGGATGCAGCAACAAGTCGCGAATGGCTTCCGCTCCCGGAGTTCCGCCCGGCTCACGCGTGAGATCAACGGTGATACCGCGAGCTTCTAATGCCTCAACCAACAGGTGGGCCTGAGTGGACTTGCCAGCCCCCTCCCCTCCTTCAAGAGCGATAAATTTGCCTCTTGTCACCAGAACCACCCGGCAATTCCGTTGAACACACGATCAAGCCCGCTAGCACGCGCAACATCGCGGCCTGCAACCAGCGGAATTTTGGATGTGGGCATACCGTCCACCATAACTTCCAATTGGGCCACTTCTTCACCCTGTTCAATCGGTGCTCTCAACGGGCCATTATAGTGCAGCCTTATAGATATATCACCCGAGGCGCCATCGGCGATAACGGCGTTCACGCCGTCACGGCTGACCAAATCCACTTCCGAGACATCGCCGCCCTGCACCCTAGCTGTTGATACAATTGCGCCCCGACCAAACAGAAAGCGCCTATCAAACGCCTGAAAACCCCACTCCATATAGGCTCGAGCGGCCCGATCTCGAATATTGCCACGATCAGCACCGGCAACCACCATGACCAAGCGCACACCATCGCGTTTGGCCGATCCAACAAAGCCAAAGCCGGCTTCATTGGTAAACCCGGTCTTGATCCCGTCTGCGCCTTTCACGCGGCCCAGCAACGGGTCACGGTTGGACTGGGTAATGCCGCCAAAGCTGTATTGCCGCTTGCCAACAAAGTGCGCGTATTTCTCTGGGTGTTTGGTGATCATCGCCCGCGCCAAGATCGTTAGATCCCGCGCAGTGACAAAGGTCTTGCCCTCGTCCGGCCAGCCATTGGGAGAGGTAAAGTGGCTGCTCTCCATACCGATGGAACGCGCCTTAGCGTTCATCATATCGGCCCACTCATCGACCGATCCAGCCACCCCTTCGGCCAGCACAACCGACGCATCATTGGCCGAAACTGTTGTTACCCCATGCAGCAATTGATCAAATGTCACCCGTGCATCGTGAGGCAAGAACATGGTAGAGCCCTTGCGGCTCCACTCCCGGAATGTCTCGGGGCGCACGGTGAAGGTTTGATTGCGCTGCACCCGCCCCTCGTCCAGCAATTCAAAGCTGAGAAAGGTGCTCATCACCTTTGTGATGGAGGCGGGGATAAAGCGCCTATCCGCATTGCGCTCATGCAGGATCTGTCCCGATGACATATCCAGCAGCATCGCAATCGGAATTTCTTCTGCGCTGGGAATTGCAGGCTCAATCGCGGCGCGCGGAACAGACCGCGCATCGGCGACCGAGCCGAGGCTCAGCAACGCCGCGGCACTTGCAATCAAGACTATCCCAAAACGCAAAATGCGGCTCCTGCCGGGCGTGAACACCAATGCCAAACCCCACAGGTATCGGCGAGGCAAAGTCTTAGCCTGCGCGCTTATACTTTGCGAGTGGGAGCGGCAGCTATCCACCGTTCGAATTCAGCAATCGGCCCGTTAGGCCTGAACGCTCTATCGGGCGATTTCGTCCGCCAACAGGCCAACGCTCATAGCGTAATAGTTCGAGCAATTATACTCCAAGATCACGCGGTAATTGCTGGTCAGCAACCAAGCGGGCGTTCCTGGACCATCGGGCTGAAACAGCGTTGTCATTACATCGTCGGCCAACGGGCGCTGTGGCTGGATGCCTAAAGCGCGCCATTCTTTCACCGACTTCCATTGGCTGTGCCGCTCGTGCACGCGCGAACACACCGGCGCGACAAGCTTGGTTTTGTAGGCATCAACATCAAAACCACCTGGCACATAAGCTCTTACGCCCCACGGCTGACCACTGCGCCAGCCAGCATCGACAAAATAGCTGGCGATGGAGGCAAAGGTGTCTGCACGGTTGTTGAAAATGTCGGCCCGCCCATCGCCATCGCCATCTGTAGCAAGGCGCAGGTAAACGCTCGGCAGGAATTGCGGATTGCCAAAAGCGCCAGCGTAACTGCCAGTCAGCGTCTCACGCGAATAGCCTTTGTCGGCGACCTTCATCAGCGCGACAAACTCTCCCGCGAACAATTCACGGCGACGGCCTTCCCATGCCAGCGTGGACAATGCACGTGACAGGTCAAAGCCGCCTTTGATCCGGCCGTAACTGGTTTCGTGGCCAAAGATCGCCAGAATGATCTCAGCCGGGACGCCATACTCATTCTCCGCTCGCAACAAGGCTGACCGATAATTTGAAAATTCCGTCCGCCCATTGCGAATGCGCACACTGTTCACATGTTTGGCGATGTAAGGTGCCAAGTCTGGATAGCCCCGGCGTGTCGGCTTTCCTGGCTGACCGCGATCAAGCTGGATCACACGTTGATTGGGCGTCAGCCCAGCGGTCATGCGCCGCAGGGTTGGTTCGCTCACACCTTCGGCCCGCGCCCGCGCAATCAACAACTGCAGATAGGCGTCATAAGACAGATTCGCGCTTTGCTCGCCCGTCCGGCTCACTTCCACTTGGGCGCTGGCCGGGACAGCAAAAATTGCGAAAAATGCGCTGAAAACAGACAATAATAGCGTTCTTGAGGTCATGATCAGCCTTGTCTCACAAATTTTATGAACCGGAAATGGCCAATGTGGGTGACAGATCGAAAAACACACGCTAGCTGCACTTTCCGAGCGGACAGTTGGCAGAGTGGTCGAATGCACTGGTCTTGAAAACCAGCAAGGGTGCAAGCCCTTCCAGGGTTCGAATCCCTGACTGTCCGCCATCACACCCAGGTCTGAGCTTTCGCCCTTAGAGACCGGCTTTCTATTTTCCGCGCTTGACGATGTCGTCCATTTGCTCGCGCAGCTTGGGATCCCAGACTTTCCGCAACTCCATTATGCGGTTCATCAAAGGTTCGTTGTCCCAAACGGGGATGTCCAAGCGGTACAGGTCAGCCACCTCGACCATCGACTGACGATCCATTTCCTGAAAAGCATCGACCATGGCCTGGGCCGATTGGCGATCGTGCCCCAATGCCTCCAGAACCGATCGGCCAATTCTGAGCGATCCATCATAAGTTTCGCGGATGATGTCGCGGCAACCCAGCGACCACAATTGGTAGACATGGTCACGGTCAATCGCCCGCGCTGTAATATGAACATCGGGATATGCCTTGGCGACATAGCCAACCAGCTTGTTGATCTGTTCCTTCTCGTCGAGCGCCACAATCAACAATTTTGCATTGGCTATCCCGGCGCTTTCCAACAGATCAGGCCGGGTCGCATCCCCGAAATAGCTGCGCACATCGAATTTCTTCAATTGTTCGATATGGCGCGAGTCGTAATCAATGACTGTCGCTTTATAGCCAGCAGCATCCAGCACGCGATCGACGATCCCGCCAACACGACCCCTACCAGCCAGAATTATGTCATTGCTTTCATCAATCGTGTCGGCTTCACGCGCACCGGCCCGAGCATAGCGCGGTGCCACCAACTTATCGTAGATGATGAAGAACAGAGGCGTCAGCAACATCGAGAACGCCACCACCAACAGCAGCAAATTGCCCATTTCTTCGGATAGAACCGCGCTGCCCAAGGCAAAGCTGATCAGCACAAAACCAAATTCGCCCGCCTGAGCAAGGCCCAGCGTAAACAGCCAACTGTCCTGCTTCTTCAGATTGAAGGCTTTACCAATAACAAACAGCACGGCCATCTTGCTGACCATCAAGACCGCCGTCCAGAACAAGACCGATCCAGCCATGTCGAATGCCAGCGCAAAATCGATCCCGGCGCCCACGGTGATAAAGAACAGGCCCAGCAGCAGGCCTTTAAACGGGCTGATGTCGGCCTCAAGCTCGTGCCGGTACTCGCTGTTGGCCAGCACCACGCCCGCAATGAAGGCTCCCAAAGCAGGCGACAAACCCACCAGCAGCATCAGCAATGCGATGCCGATAACGAACAGTAAGGCCGCAGCGGTGAACAATTCACGCAGGCCTGCCGAGGCTATGAACCGAAATATCGGGCGGGTTAGATAGGTTCCGATCAAAACGACCAAACCAACCGATCCCAAGGTGATGAGGCCGGATAGCCATGCAGGCAATCCATCGACAAGGCTGGGGTTGTGCGTTGCATCTTCGCCGCCATGTTGCGCGGTTGCCGCCAGTAAGTCGGGTGAGGCCAGCAATGGCAGCAGCGCGAGAATGAAAATCACCGCTACGTCTTGCACCAACAGGACAGAGAAGCTTGCCTCCCCACCCTGCCGTTTAAGCCAGCCCTTTTCCTCGAGGGTTTGCAAAACGATAGCGGTTGAGGACAGAGCCAGGATCATCCCGACCGCCAGTGCGGTTCGCCAATCCATCCCGCTCAGTAAGGAGATTGCCCCGATCACCAATGTGGTGAGCAGGACTTGTCCGCCGCCCAAGCCGATCAAGCGTTTGCGCATCTGCCACAGGCGCTTGGGCTCCAACTCCAAACCGATAATGAATAGCATCATCACCACGCCAAACTCGGCAAAATGCTGAAGCTGGATAACATCGACGCGCAGGAACCCCAGCAATGGGGAAATGGCCATCCCGGCAAGCAAATATCCGAGAACAGACCCCAGGCCAAAACGGGTGGCTATCGGAACCGAGACAACGCCGGCAACCAACAGGATGAAAGCAAGGAGTAGAAAATCAGCCATTCTTACTCCTCAAACTCCCCATCAGATATGAAGCGCCTTGCCATAGGCACCAAGCACGCTTTCATGCATCATTTCCGACAATGTAGGGTGTGGGAACACAGTTTGCATCAGCTCAGCCTCAGTTGTCTCCAACTGTTTGCCCACAGTGTAGCCCTGGATCAGTTCTGTAACTTCGGCACCAATCATATGCGCGCCCAAAAGTTCGCCTGTTTTGGCGTCAAACACGGTTTTGATGAAGCCTTCGGCCTCGCCCAAAGCAATCGCCTTTCCATTGCCCATGAAGGGGAAATTGCCGACCTTGACGGAATAGCCAGCTTCTTTCGCTTTCTCTTCAGTCATGCCGACCGAGGCGACTTGCGGATGGCAATAGGTGCAGCCCGGGATGTTGTTGCGGTCCAATGCGTGGGGATGAACATCCTTATTGCCCAGTTCCTGCGCAATGGCTTCTGCCGCGGTCACGCCTTCATGGCTGGCCTTATGCGCCAACCATGGGCCGGGCGTGCAGTCACCAATCGCCCACAGGCCTTTTGATTTGGTGCGGCCATATTGATCTATCTGAACAAACCCGCGGTCCATTTCGGCAAGTTTTTCCAGACCGATATTCTCGGTGTTAGGCTGGATGCCTATCGCCACAATCGCATGGGTAAAGTCATGCTCGGCAATCTTGCCAGCTTTGTCTTTGATCTTGGCCTTTACGCCCTTGGCCGTCGCCTCCAAAGCATCGACACCTGCGCCGGTCAGGATGTTCATACCCTGCTTTTTGAGCGACTTTTCGAGGAATTCCGACACGTCCTTATCCTCAACCGGAACCACCCGATCGAGCATTTCGACAACCGTTACCTCCGCGCCCATGTCATTGTAGAAACTGGCAAACTCGATCCCGATGGCGCCGCTGCCGATAACCAGCAGCTTCTTGGGCATTTCGGGCGGAGTCATGGCGGTGCGATAGGTCCAAATGCGCTTCCCATCAGCCGGAGCAAACGGCAAGTCACGTGCCCGCGCTCCGGTTGCGACGATGACATGTTTGGCTGAGAGCTTCTCCTCACCCTTATCGCCTTTAACCGTCAAAGTGGTGGGGCTGGTTAGCGTGCCCTCGCCCATGTGAACGGTGATCTTGTTCTTCTTCATCAGATGCGTGACGCCCTGATTGAGCTGCTTGGCAACACCGCGGCTACGTTTCACGACCGCCTCCAGATCAGCCTCGATCTTCTGCGCCTTCAGGCCATAATCACCGGCATGCTGCATATAGTGGAATATCTCGGCAGAGCGGAGCAAGGCTTTAGTCGGGATACAGCCCCAGTTGAGGCAGATCCCACCCAGATTCTCGCGCTCAACAATTGCCGTTTTGAGGCCCAGCTGCGCGCAACGAATTGCTGCCACATAGCCACCAGGACCAGAGCCCAGCACGATAACGTCGTAAGAATTGTTAGCCATGATACTCTCTAGAGACTTTCAAAAATTGCACGAATGCGTGGGTGTTAGACCACCAACCCCATCGGATTTTCGATCAGGCTGCGGAATTGGTCGAGCAGTTTGGCTCCGTCCACGCCATCAATTGCCCGGTGGTCAAAGCTGCCAGTGACGCTCATCACGGTGGCGACTTGCAGCGCGCCGTCGACAACAAAGGGTCGTTGCTCGCCCGCCCCCACAGCCAAAATCATGCCCTGCGGTGGGTTGATAACCGCATCAAACTGTTTGGTGCCAAACATGCCAAGGTTGGACAGCGATGCCGTGCCACCTTGATATTCGTGCGGTTGCAGTTTGCCATCGCGCGCCTTGCCAGCCAACTCTTTCATCTCGGTAGAGATTTCGGCCAGACCCTTGCGGCCAGCGTCTTTGATAATGGGTGTGATCAGACCCGAAGGTGCAGCCACCGCGACAGAGATATCTTGCCGTGAATATTGGTGCATCACATCGCCCTGGAAGCTGACATTGCACTGTGGCTCGCGTTGCAGCGAACGGGCCAAGGCCTTGATGATCAGATCATTGACCGACAGCTTCACACCATCAGCTTCAAGCGATGCGTTCAGTTCCTTACGCAGTTTCAGCAGGGCATCGAGCCTGACATCCACTGTCAAATAAATATGCGGAACCTGCTGTTTCGCCTCGGTCAGGCGGCGCGCGATGACCTTGCGCACATTGTTGAGCTTCTGCTCTTCATAGGGCGCACCACCGTCATCAGGAGAGACAGATGGCGTTGCCGCAGCCGCTGCTGCAGGAGCCGCCGCAGTTTTGGCAAGTGCAGCGCCCGGTTCGGCATTCTCAACATCGGCCTTTACAATCCGGCCATTAGGACCACTGCCACTGATGGCAGAAAGATCGAGGCCTTTTTGCTCGGCAATTCGCTTGGCCAGAGGCGAGGCAATGATCCGGCTGCCGTCCGATTTTGCCGCTTCAGGAGCCGGTGTTGGAGACGCAGCAGCAGGCGCCGCGGGAGCCGGAGCAGCACTTGCATCGGCATTCGCACTGCCACCTGCAGTCTCAACGTCACCTTTGGTAATCTTACCGCCGGGGCCCGTGCCCTCGATGGTGTTTAAATCGATGCCATTTGCCTCAGCCAATTTTCGCGCGCTGGGTGTCGCCGCTGGCCCATCCGCTTCACCTGCCGGTGCAGGAGCAGGACTTGGCGCTGGAGCCGCCTTTGCTGTTGCAGCGCCTACATCTTCGCCCTCTTCTGCCAGAACAGCGATCACCGTTCCAACGGCCACATTCTCAGAGCCCTCGTCGATCAGGATCTGAGCAATTGTGCCTTCATCAACCGCTTCAAATTCCATCGTGGCTTTGTCAGTCTCGATCTCGGCCATGATGTCGCCAGAGCTGACTTCATCGCCGACTTTGACCAACCATTTGGCGAGTGTCCCCTCTTCCATAGTGGGAGACAATGCGGGCATCTTGATTTCGATAGGCATCGGCGGTCGGAATCCTTTTCCTTGACGTTACGGCAAGCTCTGGCGAATTCGAGCGCGGAGAGCAAGGTTCTTGCTAAGAATACGTTTTCAGCGGATACCATGCGCAAAAATGAGGGGTCTGATGCGAACTTATCTGGTCATTATGGACGATACCGACGAAGCGCGCTCCGCATTGCGGTTTGCTGCGCGACGCGCGGCGGCCGTGGATGGTGCGGTCCATATTCTGGCGCTGGTAACGCAGCAAAATGTCAGCGCATTTGGTGCCGTTCAGGCGACAATCGAGCAAGAAGCGCGCGATCGTGTGGAAATGCTGGCCCACGGTGCTGCGGGTAATCTGCTCGCCGAAAGCGGCCTTATGCCAACAATTACGGTCAAAATGGGCAGCGGACATGCGGTGATTCGCGAGTTTCTGACCGACAATCCTCAGGTTGCAGCCTTGGTACTGGGTGCAGCGACGGGAGGCAGCCCCGGACCATTGGTGACGTATTTCTCGACTAATGCCGGCTCATTACCTTGCCCACTTTATGTCATTCCAACAGATTTTGACGAAGCCCGCACGCGGCAATAACCCGCCCTAATTAGCGCTTTTTGCGCCCCTGATGACGGATATTTGCTGGGCGGCCGCGCTTGCCAACCATCGGCTTGCCCTTACCGCCTTTGTTGCCGCTGCCTTTGCCAAAACCCTTGCCTCCTCCGCGACGCCGGTCTGATGGACGACCGCCGCGCGCTTCGATTGGGTTACCCTCGCTATCAAGCACAGCAAATTTCATCGCTCCGGTGAGGGCATTCGCCTCGGCCAATTGCAGCTGCAAGCGTTGACCTGGTTCATAACGCGTGCCGCTATCCTCTCCGATTAATGCCTGAGCTTTCTCGTCATGCCGGAAATGCTCGCGACCCAAGGTTGAAACGGGAACCAATCCATCACCGCCCAGCCCCACGATGGTCGCAAAAAAGCCGAAGCTTTGCACACCGGTAATGCGGGTTTCAAAAGTTTCTCCTACGCGCGCCGACAGCCAAGCAGCGACATATCTATCAATCGTGTCTCGCTCGGCCTCCATTGCGCGACGCTCGGTCTTGCTGATGGCATCGGTGATCTTGGCTAGATCTTCGCGGTCACGATCTGCCAATCCGCTTGATTCCGGCAGGCCTTTACCTGGCTTGGGCTGTTCCAGTTTGAACCCGTCAACCAGGGCGCGATGGATCAAAAGGTCGGCGTAACGGCGAATGGGCGAGGTGAAATGGGCATAAGATCCCAATGCCAAGCCAAAGTGGCCCGCATTGCTCGGTCCATAATAGGCCTGCGTCTGGCTTCTGAGAACGGCCTCCATAACCTGAGCCTTTTCAGAATCATCGGTCACATCCTTCAGCATACGGTTGAACAGGCCGGGGGTGACTACCTGCCCCATCGCCAAATTCTTGCCGAAGGTTGCCAGATAGTCCTTCAACGCTATCAACTTTTCCCGGCTAGGTGTTTCATGGACCCGATAGACGACCGGTGCTGTCTTGCTTTCCAGCGCCTTGGCCGCAGCAACATTGGCGGCGATCATGAAATCCTCGACGACTCGGTGCGCGTCCAAACGTTCGCGCACAGCAATTTCTGCAATTTTGCCCTGATCATCCAGGATAACGCGCCGTTCGGGCAGGTCGAGATTGAGCGGGTCGCGTTCGTCGCGAGCCGCTGCCAGTGCCTTCCATGCTGCCCACAAATGCGAGAGATACTCAGGTGGATTATCGCCGTTGATCGCTGCTTGAGCATCCTCATAAGCGATATTGTGCGCCAGCCGGACTTTTGCCCGAGCAAACCGCCATTTGGTGACTTTGCCGGTCGCCGAAATGTGCAAATGACACACCATCGCGGCGCGGTCCTGCCCCTCTTTCAAGGAACAGACATCTGCGCTGAGCACCTCGGGCAGCATCGGAACCACACGATCGGGGAAATAGACCGAATTGCCGCGTTTGCGTGCCTCCCGGTCCAATTCACCGCCTGGCCGGACATAGTAACTCACATCAGCAATCGCGACTATCGCATCGAAGCCGTCGCCATCCTTGCTGGGCGTGGCCCAAATCGCATCATCATGATCGCGGGCATCTGCCGGATCAATGGCCACCAGCGGCACATCGGTAAGGTCCTCGCGGTGCTCGTCGCTCAAGGGCAACTTCGCGGCCAATTGCGCTTCTGCCAGCGCTTCTTGAGGGAAGACATGAGGAATACCATGCTTCGAGATCGCGATCAGGCTGAAGCTTTTTGGTGCAAGCGGGTCACCCAAGACTTCGACCACTTTGACACCTGACCTTGGCGAGCGACCGTTGGGTTCAGCAAGCACCAATTGGCCCTTCTCGGCCATCCCCAAATCCGCAATCGGCGAGGAGTGGCGCACGCGCTTGTCAACGGGAGCCAACCAAGCCTTGCCACCGCGATCAATCTCCACCACGCCCATCATGCCTTCTGTGCGCGCAGGCAATCTCTTCATCGGGTGGCCGATCCATCCGCGCTCCGTCTCCTCGGTGCGCGTCAGGACTCGGTCGCCGATCTTCAGCGCGGGCACGGATTTTCCGCCGCGCCCGCTCTTTTCGCGCAAAGTTATCTGCGGTGGAGCTTCGGCAGCATCGGGAGACCACGCATCAGGGACTGCCATGGCTTCCCCATCCTCAATCGCCACCACCCTTAAGACGGTGACCTTGGGAACTCCGCCCATCCGGTGATAGGCTGTTTTCTTGCCATCGATCAGGCCTTCTTCAGCCATGTCCTTGAGCAATTTCTTGAGGGCGATCTTTTCCTGGCCCTTCAGGCCAAAGGCTTTCGCGATTTCTCGTTTACCAACCACGCCCTGAGCGGTTTGGATGAATTCAACAATTTGTTCGCGAGAGGGCATCCCGGCGTTACGATTGATTTGTCTTTTGGCCATATCGTCGGGCCTATGGACCAGTGCTTACCTGCTGTCACCTTCAGCCTGCGCCATCACCGGCCTGCCATCATCAATTATAGTCAGGTTCATCGCCATATTGATTAGCCCCCCGCTGGGTGTCAAATACGCCAAATATGATGATGATCAGATAGGCGATGTAGGTCATTGCGCTGTAAGCATACAAATCTGTCTGGCCGCGGATCATGGCGGTTGGATCGGTTGCATCCATGGCGACGCGCATCGATTCCATGATGCTATCCAGATTGATCAGATTGAAGATCAAGCTGCCGACATACAAGCCGATTGCGATCAAAGCGATCCAACCTGGCTTTCCAGAATCGTGCAAACGACGCACAAAGGACGCAGCAAGCAACCCCGCCATCGCGATACCAAAAATCACCGAGATCCACATTTGGGTCCTCATCGAATCGGTCAGACTATCGATAAACGAGGCCTGAAAGTTTTCAGCATCTACGCCGCTTTGCACAGCTTCAAACGAAGAACTGAACGCTGTGACCGCCATGGGCAGTGATACGACAATCCCGATCACAAAGTTTACGACGAATAGGAACAGCACATACCACCAAAACGTCGGGCGTGAATCGCGACCGCTAAAATTGCCCAGATTGGCCAAATTGTATTTGATGGATTCGATCATTGTGCGCCCCCCTTGCTTTCGCCCAATTTAGTATGCCCGCGCCAAAAGGATGCGCTCCACTGCTGGCTCACCGGTAAAAATACATGAACCGTCCGCCGCTGCGCCGTTGCGTGGCACATTGCGGATAGTCAGCCGTTCTTCCTTGAGTTGCTCGACCACTTTTTCCAAAGCATCGCCTGTCGGCTTGGACCATTGAACTTCGACCCAGCCCGGGAATTTGCCCGCATTCTTGTAGAAATCAACGACACCATCCCAACCGTGAACGTCGCGATGGATATTGGCATCACGGCGCTCTTTGGCCTCGTTAAACAAGCTTTGCTGCATGTTCTCCAGCAGTCGTGAGACATCACCAACAAAGTCGTCGCGGTCTGTGAAATCGAAATTCGGTTTGCCGTTTTCGGCCTTCCACAAATCATTACGGCGCAACAAGGCAACCTTGCTGCCTTCCATATCGCGAGTGCCCACTTCAACGATTAATGGAGCGCCTTTGCGCACCCAATCCCACCGCTTGGTCGCAGCTTTGCCAGGGCGCGTATCCAGCAACACCCGGACCTTCTCACCCAAAGCCGATTGACCAGCCAACTGGTCTCTCAGCGCCTCGCAATATGCAATGAGGGGCTCATCTTCTGGCTTATCGCGCAGCATTGGCAGGATCACGACCTGATGCGGAGCAATGGCGGGCGGTACACGCAGTCCATCATCATCGCCATGGGTCATAATCACCCCGCCAATCAGACGGGTTGAGACGCCCCAACTGGTGGTGTGGCAATGCGTCTGGTTGCCGTCGCGGTCTTGATACTGGATGCCAGCGGCCTCCGCAAAATTGGTGCCCAGATAATGCGATGTTCCGGCTTGCAAAGCCTTGCCATCCTGCATCATCGCCTCGATCGACCAAGTCTCGACCGCGCCTGGGAAACGCTCATTTTCCGGTTTTTCGCCAGTAATTACGGGCAAGGCCAGATCATCTTCCGCACAAGCACGATACATTTCCAGCGCGCGCTGGGTTTCCTTCATCGCATCTTCGCTATCCGCATGGGCGGTGTGCCCTTCTTGCCAAAGAAACTCGCTGGTACGCAGGAACATCCGTGTGCGCATTTCCCACCGCACAACATTGGCCCATTGATTGGTCAGCATGGGCAAATCACGCCATGACTGGATCCAGCGAGCCATCGCATCACCAATGATGGTTTCTGATGTAGGGCGAACCACTAGGGGCTCTTCCAGCTTGGCTGAAGGATCGGGAACCAGCTTGCCAGACCCATCGGCGATCAGTCGGTGGTGTGTGACCACTGCCATTTCTTTGGCGAAACCTTCGACATGCTCGGCCTCTCGCTCAAAATTGGCGAGCGGGATAAAGATCGGGAAGTAGCAATTCTGCACTCCCGCAGCTTTGATGCGGTCATCCATCAAGCGCTGAATGCGTTCCCAAATGCCATAGCCCCATGGCTTGATGACCATGCAGCCGCGCACACCCGATTCTTCGGCCAGATCACCTTCTGAGATGACAGCTTGATACCATTGAGCGAAGTCGTCGGAACGTTTGACCGAAAGTGCGTGACGGATCTGAGACACGATTGATTGATTTCCTGATGTGTAGATTGCCCAAAGGCAAAAATATTGATTGAGATGGTATGCTTTGAAAATGAACGCGCCTTATTGGGCGTTATTTGCCCAACTCATCCAGTTTCTTCTGCATCGCTGCCATTTGTTCGCGCAATGCGTTGATCTCGGCCTTGGAGGAGTCCTTGGCCTGATCTCGCTTTTGGCTGCTTCCCGGCAGCAGAGCTTCTGATGCTGCCCGCATCATAGCCATGTTGGTTTCATGGATTTTCGCGATCGGGCTGTTGCTTATGCCCTTCTCCAAAGCCTCGCGGATCTTGACTTGGTTCTCGCGGAAATTGGCCATGCTGGCTTCAAGATAGGATGGCATCAAAGATTGCATCGAATTGCCATACATAGAGATGAGCTGACGCAAGAAGCTGACCGGCAGCATCTGTTCGCCATTGGCTTCTTCATCCATGATGATTTGTGTCAGAATGGAATGGGTGATGTCTTCGCCGGACTTTGCATCCAGCACCTGAAATTCGACATTGTCGCGCACCATGCCGGCCAAATCGTCCAACGTGATGTAAGACGATGAGCTGGTGTTATAAAGGCGCCGGTTGGCGTATTTCTTGACGATCACGGGATCGCCTTCCTGTCTGTCATGTTTGGCCATTGCGCTTCCCCTAGGATATCTTGTTTTGATTGTTATGCTGCATTCCTTAAGCGCTTAGCACCTGCACAATGTGCAGTGCAACATATGCTTCAGGATGGTTTGAAACGTGTCCCAAGAATGGTCAGTAATTCATATTGCGACAGTCCACATTGCTGCGCAGCATTGTGCAGCATATAGGGCACATCCAACCAGTCGCCCTCGCCCAGATCAGGCCGCTGGCTGAGGTCAACGACCACCATGTCCATTGAAACTTTGCCAAGCAGAGGCAGTTGGCTATTGCCATGGCGAAACACGCCCTTTCCGTTCCAAGCCCGCAAATACCCATCCGCATATCCCAGCGAAAGCACACCGACCCGCATCGATTTGTCCGCGGTGAATGTCGCGTTGTAGCCGACGGTTTGGCCCGCCTCTATCTGGCGTGTCTGGATGATCGCGGCCTGCGGAAACGCAACTTGCTTGATATGCTGTTCCAGCTCTGGTCGTGGCATTCCACCATAAAGCGACAAACCCGGCCGGGTTAGGTCAAACGCATAGTCTGAGCCCAGAGCTATCCCTGCACTGTTGGCAAGACTGAGCCGATTATGCTGCACCTGATTTGCTGCAACATTGAACGCGTTTAGCTGGCGCGCATTCATCGCGCTGTCTTCATCAGCACAGGCAAGATGCGACATCAGTGTTGCAACATTTAAAGACTGGACCGCATCATCTGATAGCTCTTGCGGCGCCAAACCCAAGCGGTTGATGCCGGTATCGATCATAACGTCGCACGGACCTCCGCCGCCCTCGGTCCAAAGCCTTGCCTGATGCAGCGAATTGATCACGGGCACAGCGCCAATCTGGCGCGCATAATCGGCATCCTGAGTCGTAACAGGGCCGTGCAATACGCTGATGCTGGAGGCTGGAACATGTTTGGCGACAGCCGCCACTTCGCTCCAATGCGCTACATAGAATTGTTTAGCACCCGCATCGCGCAAAGTCGGCAGACATTGATCAATGCCTAGGCCATAACATTGCGCCTTAACTGCAGCGCCAGCCTCGGCCGAGCCGGATAGCTGATCCAGCGCCCGCCAATTATGCGCCAAGGCATGACGATCAATCGTAAGACGCAGCGTCGGCTGCGGTGCCTTAGACATCATCCTGGAAGTCGGTTGGCGGACCATCTGGCAGACCCCACCATGCAACCACAACGCCAAAGGCAACGATGATCCATGTGTACCACAGGCCCGAATACACATTTCCGGTGCTGGCCACGATAAGACCCGATATCAGCGGCAGGAAACCACCCAGATACCCGGCACCAATGTGGTAGGGGATCGACATTGACGAATAGCGAATTTTCGGCGGGAACATCTCTGACAAGAGCGCCGCGACCGAGCCATAAGTTAGCGCAGACAGCACTCCCAAGCCAAGCAAGGCAGCGATGATTCCGATCAGATTTGGAAGCGGAGGCACCTGCCGCGAGAAGTCAAAGCCGGATTGTGACAAAGCCGCTTGCAAGCCTAGCGTGCGGGCCTGATTGTTATCCAACCAGTCATCGCCAATCGGCAATGCCTCACCGCCGACAGAGACAGCCAATGTATCGCTCTGCTCAACTGTGTAGGAGACACCGCTTGCTGTAAGCGACCCGAGAACCTTGCCGCAATCGCTTTGCTCACGGTCGAACAATTCAGCGAACGGATCGGTGACACATTGTTGGCCAGAAACCACGACTGGGTTCTTCTCGGCCGCTTCTGCAAGGCCTGGATTGGCCATGCTGCCGATGAACCAAAATATCGGGAATAACAGCGCCAGTGATGCCAGCGCTCCAATGATGATCGGCTTCTTGCGACCGACCCGATCGGACCATTTGCCAACCACAATGTATAGCGCCATCGAAAGGCCACCCGCGATCAACAAGATGATCTCAACCGTCGTTTCGTCCAAGCGCATGTCCCCTTTCAGGAAGGACAGACTGGAGAAGAAGGCAGTGTACCAAATGGTGGTCAGGATCCCCGAAACACCGAACAGAGCGACAAAGATACGCTTCTTATTCCCGGGATAGGTGAAGCTTTCAATAAATGGATTGCCTGATGTCTCGCCTGCTTCTTTCATCGCCTTGAACACAGGGCTTTCAGAAAGCTTGAACCGCATCCACAAAGAGATGACCAGCAGGAGAATGGACAAAAGGAACGGTACCCGCCAGCCCCAATCGTTGAAGTCTTCCTCGGGAATGATGACGCGGCATGCCAACACCACTATGATCGAGAGCACGAAACCACCGACCACGCTGGCTTGGATAAAGCTGGTGTAATAGCCGCGCTTCTCGGGCGGGGCATGCTCGGCCACATAAATGGCTGCACCGCCATATTCACCGCCCAAGGCAAGACCCTGTAACACCCGCAAGATGATAACGATGATTGGTGCGACAATGCCGATTTGATCGACCGTAGGGATAAAGCCAACCCCGGCTGTCGCGACACCCATCAATGTGACCGTCACCAGGAAGGTGTATTTGCGTCCCAGCCTGTCTCCCAAAAAGCCAAACAGGATTGCGCCGATGGGGCGGAATGCAAAGCCGACCGCAAATGTGGACCACACCAAGAGCAAGCCCAAGGTCGGATCGTCTACATCGTAAAATGCATCTTTCAGGATGTAGGCGAGCGTGCCGTAAATGAAGAAATCATACCATTCAAAGATTGTCCCGGCGCTGGACGCACCGACCACCAGGCGGATCTCCTTGTCGGTCGGTTCCGGCTGACTTGATTGGACTGCTTCGTTCATTGCGGCTCATCCTCCCCCAGATGCTGCTGTGCTTGCTCTAGCTTGCCTCATTCGCCTTGAAAAGCGCCTGTGACAGAGCCTTCCACGGAAGCATCAATGCACCGTGCCGGCCAGCATGCGGCATTGCCGGCGCCAAGGCATCAAAGCCCGGCCAGTTCGGCATGGGACCTTCGCCCGACAGCCAATTATGTACGGCCTGCTCCATCGCGCCGGCTTGGTGGGACTCAACGCCAGGTACATGCAAAGCCAGCACCGCAGCCGATGCTTGGCCCACAGCGCATGCTGTTACCTGCATTCCGATCTTGGATATTCGCGAGTGCGCATCGAGGCCAACACCCAAATCAATTGTGCTGCCACATGTGCGCGACCGCGCTTCTGCACGGGCCGTCAAATCATCACTCAAGGGAAATTCAGCCAGCTGAGTGGCCAGACTGAGTAAGGCAGGCGTATAAAGTTTGCCTGCCGACGCAGCGGTCATTCGAGCGCCTCGGCCTGCTCTTTTAACTTCGCTCGACGCTCAGAAATAATCAACACCAGATCGCGCGACGCAGCATCGGCAATGGGATAGGTTCGTGCGGTTGTCATCCAAACCGGTCGCCCTTCGACACCCCAAACGGTGTCATAGCCGAGCACCAGCAAGGAGAATGCAAAGACGAAGATCAGTGCACCCTTCAAGGCGCCAAAACCAAAGCCCAACACCCGGTCAATCGGCCCGAGGATCGAATTACGAGAGGCTTCGCCCACATTGTTGGCGATCACTTTCATCGCTGCATAAGGGATCAACAGCAACAACGCGAAGGCCAGGATCGACGTGGCTGGTTCTGTATCCAATTGCGTTTTGATCGCCTCGGTCAAAGGCTTGTGCAGGTAATAGATGGCGAAGGCCGCCAATATCCACGCAGCCAAAGATAGCACTTCCTGCACCAATCCGCGCAAAAACCCGCCAATTGCGGCCACTCCGACCACGATCAGAACAATAATGTCGAATACAGTCATGCGCGCTCAATTATGCGCTTGCCATCACCTGGTCAACGAGGTTTGCGAGCTGACCCATCCCTCGATACTCAAGCTTCGACGAACCGCTCTTCACGTCAGCTGGGCCGAACCCTTTGGAAAAACCCAGTTTATTGGCTTCTCGCAACCGCAATCCGGCGTGGGCGACAGGGCGAATCTCTCCAGCCAAAGAAATTTCTCCAAACCACACGCTTTGTGCTGGCAAGGCTTTGTCGGCCAATGCAGAGACCAAAGCTGCCGCCACAGCGCCATCTGCCGCCGGATCAGACAGACGATATCCGCCGGCAATATTGAGATAAACTTCGGCAGAACTGAAATTCAGGCCGCAACGCGATTCCAACACGGCGAGCAACATCGCCAACCGGCTGTTGTCCCACCCAACTACAGATCGGCGCGGCGTCGCGCCCGATTGAAGTTTAACGATCAAGGCCTGAATCTCGACCAAAACAGGCCGTGTGCCTTCCAGCGCGGGAAAGACAGAACTGCCCGCCAAGGGATGATCGCGACCCGACAAGAACAGCATCGATGGGTTGGTCACTTCTTCCAACCCTTCTTGCGCCATCGCAAAGACACCAATTTCATCGACTGCACCGAACCGGTTCTTGAGCGCTCGAAGGATGCGGTATTGGTGGCTGCGCTCCCCTTCGAAACTCATCACCACATCAACCATATGCTCAAGCACGCGTGGCCCGGCTATATTGCCGTCTTTGGTGACATGGCCGACCAAAACCAGTGCGACGCCATTCTCTTTGGCATAGCGGATCAATTCAAAGGCGCAGCCGCGCACCTGACTGACTGTACCCGGCGCGCCTTCGATGGAATCCGAATACATCGTCTGGATCGAATCGATCACCAACAGCTTGGGTGCTTGCATCGTGCCCAAAGTGGTCAAAACATCGCGTACAGATGTCTCAGAGGCGAGCTTGATCGGAGCGTCGGCCAGCCCCAATCGCGAGGCTCGCATACGCACTTGCCCGGTCGCTTCCTCTCCGCTGACATAGACAACCTCGCCGCCAGATCGGGCCACATTGGCCGCGGTTTGCAGCAGCAATGTTGACTTGCCGATACCCGGATCACCGCCCATCAATATGGCCGACCCAGGAACGATACCCCCACCCAATGCGCGATCGAATTCCGCCAAACCGCTGGGTTGGCGAACCGGCATCTCTCCTGGTGCATCCAAAGACACAAATTCAACCGACCTGCCGCCGGTGGTCAGGTGATGTTTCTGAGAAAATACCGTTGCGGGTGCTTCTTCAGCCAACGTGTTCCATTCCGAACAATCGGGGCATTGACCCTGCCATCGGTGCGAGACACTGCCACAAGACTGACAGACATAGCGTTTCTTGCTCTTAGCCATCCGCAATTAATAGGCGGAACATTTGCAGAACGCAATTGCTTAAAGGGTTCTAACCATGCACAATCCACGCATGCGTCAAAAAGAACTGCGAATTGCTCTGATTTGTTACGGCGGCGTCAGCCTTGCGGTCTACATGCACGGAGTAACCAAAGAGGTTTGGCATCTGGCCAAGGCCAGCAGCGGATTCCACAAGGGCGATACGCAGGGCGGCGGCGTTCGGCGGGTGTATTGCGAACTGTTGGAGTATATTCAAAACGAGCATGAGCTGCGTCTCAGGTGCCTGCCGGACATTCTTTCGGGCGCAAGCGCTGGTGGGATCAATGCTGTGTTTCTTGCTCAAGCCATCCATTCTGGCCACTCGCTAGAGCCATTGACCGATCTTTGGCTGGAAAAGGCCGATGTGAGCCAATTGACCGATCCTAAGGCGGAACCGATGTGGCGCTATGCCAAGATTTGGGCACAACCAATCGCCGAATGGATTTTGCGTCGTCCCGGTAATGCCGTCAGCGAGAGCGTCGCGCCGGAAACACGGGCGGAGGTCCGCCATAAGGTTTCGCGTCTGATCAGAGGGCGCTGGTTTAGCCCGCCCTTCTCAGGGTCCAATTTTACCGCTCTTCTGCATGATGCCTTAAAGGCGATGCGTGATGGCAAGGCCGGGGAGCCTCTGCTGCCGCCTGGACACCCGATCGATTTGTTCGTCACCACTACTGACTTTCGCGGTCGGACCGAGTTGCTGCGGCTAAACAGTCCTCAGATTGTTGCTGAAAGCGAGCATCGTATGCCCATAAGCTTCCGCAAGCGGGTTCCTTCCGCGGGAGGTCTTGATCTAGCGAACTTGGTTGAGCTGACTATGGCCGCGCGATCGACAGCTAGTTTTCCCGGTGCTTTTCCTCCACTGCAATTGGAAGAGTTGGATGAATTGGTAAAAACCAAAAGCCTCGAATGGTCCGGGCGCAGCGAATTCCTGAAACGTATTATGCCGGTCCATGTCCGCGACAAAGCCACTGCGAATGTATTTCTGATAGACGGATCGGTGTTGGTGAACGCGCCTTTTGGTGGAGCCATGGAAGCCTTGAAGGGGCGTCCGGCCCAGCGCGAAGTTGACCGGCGCTTTGTCTATATTGACCCGCGCCCAAACCGTCATGATGCGAACAAGGATAGCGAGCCCAAACCCGTCGGATTTTTTGCTGCGATATTTGGATCACTCAGCACAATCCCGCGCGAGCAACCCATACGCGATAATCTTGAAGAATTGGAGCAGCAATCGCGTGAGGCCGCCCGGCTCAGCCGGATTGTTGCAGGCTTGCGCCCAGAGATCGAACGCGCGGTTGAAAAGCTGTTCGGTAGAACGTTCTTCTTGGACAATCCCACCGCCAAACGTCTGAAGAATTGGCGCAACAAAGCCCAACAAGCTGCGGCCGAGGATGCTGGATACGCTTTCCATTCCTACGCTCAGGCAAAGTTTAACGGCATTATCGAGCGATTGGCAGCGTTGGTACATGTCGTCTCACCCCAGCTCGGCCTGCCCGATGCTAGCCCGATCGAAGAAGCCTTGCGACAGGAGTTGCAGCGGCGCGGTATCAACGACTTGTCCGCTCCATCGGGAGGAGCAAGCGATCCAGCCATCGCTTTCTTTAGGACCCATGACGTCGGATTTCGCATTCGCCGGTTGCGGCTTTTGGCGCGTAGATTGGCGAGGGATTGGGAGCAAGACCCAGACATATCCGATGCTGCGCTCGATACCGCACGAGCCGCTATTTACGATATATTGGGTCTCTATTTCGGTAGCGACGGGCGCGAAGGTCTAGGTCCTGAATTTGATGAATTGTCAGACAATGTGCTGAGCGATCCTAGCGCGGTGCTGGATTATCTGGGATCAAAACGCCTTTTGCCCGAAGTGGATGACAGGGCCGAAGAGCTTTTCGCTGCCAGCCTTGAACACATGCCAAAACAATTGCGCCGCCGGATGCTGCTTACCTACCTTGGCTTTCCGTTCTATGACGTGGCGACGCTGCCGTTGTTGCGCAATGAAGGCCTGACAGAGTTCGATCCGGTGAAAGTGGATCGCATTTCTCCGGACGATGCTCGCTCTATCCGGCCAGGCGGAACTGATGACACGTTGCGCGGTACAGAATTTTTCAACTTCGGCGCTTTCTTCAGCCGGGCTTATCGTGAGAACGACTATATGTGGGGCCGTCTGCACGGGGCCGAACGGATGATTGATTTGATGTGCTCGACGGTCGACGCCGGCATCGACCAGCACGATTGCATGCAATTCAAGCGGGCCGCATTCCTAGCCATCATTGACGAAGAAGAAGAAGTTGGTCGATGCGACCAAAACTTGCTCGACGAACTGCGATCTGAGATTGAAGAGCAACTAGGTTAGGTTGGACTAGATCGGGTTATTTGGCATCCATGCTGTTCCAGATTGCGGTCACAAATGCATCTGGCCCGATGAACCCACCTGTTCGCCCGAATTCTTCCAGCGGCTTCGCAGCGATTGCGTCTTCCAGACTGGCGCCGCCTTCACGCAGTGCTTCTACCCGTGACACCGATTCTGCGATCATCGCACGATAGGCCATCAATCCGGCCTTGTCGGACATGGGCCCGTGCCCCGGAATGACTTGAGTTTCATCATCCATCATCGCCTGGGCCATGCCCAATGATCCAAGCAGATGGTACACATTGCCGCCCGATTCCACATCGACAAATGGGAAGCTGGCAATGTTGAAATAGAGATCGCCCATGTGGACAACATTGGCTTCTCGCCAGATAACGATACTGTCACCATCGGTATGGCCGCCGCCTAGCGATACAAGATCAATGGAATCCCCGTTTTGATGGAATCTAACGCCTTGGTCATAGGTCACAATCGGCAGCGCAACGTCCGCAGCAGGTGGCGATACGTTCCCTGCAGCAGAGCCACCCGAAGCCATTCGCTTGCGAACATTATGGTGGGCAAAGATGGTTGCGCCAGTCTCACCAAAATGTTCATTTCCGCCGGTGTGATCATAATGCCAATGTGTGTTCACCACGAATGATACAGGCTCGGCGCCCAATTCTTCGACAGCGGCCTCTATCTTGGCAGAAAGTGGGGCAAATTGGTCATCGATCATGATGGTGTTGTCATCACCATGGCTGATCGCAATGTTGCCCCCTGCCCCAAACAGCACAGCAACACCGGGCGACAATATTTGGGTTTTGATCTCAACCTGATCAAAATTTCCTTGAGCAGCCACCGGCGTGCCTAGTGACGCAGCAAGTGCCAAGGCGCCAATTGAAATTCCCAATGTTTTGAGTGCGTGCATGACCAATCCCCTTTTCTTGGGAAATGACTAAACCGCAAAGGCTTGCTTGTCGACTGATACAGCAAATGATGATTTCGGCGTGCCGGAAAATGCAGGCCAGACAAGCAAATCAGCTGCCGAATGCGTCTTTCAACTTGTCGAAGAAGCCGCGGCTTTCAGGGCATTCATCGCCCGTTTCCGTCTCGCGGAATTGTTCGAGAATCTCGCGCTGCGCCTTGCTCAGCTTGGTTGGCGTTTCAACCGCGATCTCGACGACCAAATCGCCTCGACCGCGACCTTGCAACACTGGCATACCAGCACCACGAACCCGCAATTGCTTGCCCGATTGGATACCCGCAGGAATGTCGACCGCATTGGTCTCGCCATCTAGATCAGGAATATTTACGCATCCACCCAACGCCGCAGTTGTGAAACTGACCGGCACACGCGTTGCCAGCGTTGTTCCTTCGCGTTGGAAGACCGGGTGCGGGCGCACATGGACAAAGATATACAGATCACCGGCGGGCGCACCGCGCGGCCCTGCCTCGCCCTTGCCTGACAGGCGAATGCGCGTTCCGGTATCGACGCCAGCTGGGATATCAACCGCCAAAGCCTGAGCCTTGTCGACACGGCCCTCACCGCGACAATCGCGACAAGGATCTTCGATCACCGCTCCACGACCGTGACAGGTGGGGCAAGGTCGCTCAACCACAAAGAAGCCCTGCTTTGCGCGCACTTTGCCATGCCCATGGCACAGATTGCATTCACGCTCGCTGGTGCCCGGCGTTGCGCCTGAACCATCGCAAGTGTCGCAGCTGGCCGAAACCTCAATTTCAATCTCGGTTTCTTTGCCATGGAACGCATCATCCAGCGTGATTTCCATGTCATAGCGCAGGTCAGCACCGCGGCGCTGTTGCTGGCGACCACCGCCACCTGCACCACCGCCAAAGGCCTGACCAAAAATCGTCTCGAATATATCGCCGATATCACCGAAATCGGCCCCGGCATGGCCGCCGCCACCGCCGCCCATGCCTTGTTGGAAGGCAGCGTGCCCAAAGCGATCATAGGCGGCCCGCTTTTGTGGGTCTTTGAGGCATTCATATGCCTCGCCAATTGCCTTGAATTTAGCCTCTGCTTCAGCATCACCGGGATTGCGATCCGGGTGAAACTTCATCGCTAGCTTGCGATAAGAGGATTTTAGCGTGGCGCTATCTGCGTCACGGCTCACTTCCAGCAGTTCGTAATAGTCTATTTCGGTCGCAGCCATGGGTTCCCCGCCCTAAAAAACGGCCCGCCGCATATGCTCCATCGCAAAGATAGAAACACCCGCGGCGGGCTGATTTTGCATTAGGACATTAGCCCTTATTGTCTTCGTCGACTTCAGAGAACTCGGCATCAACAACGTCTTCGTCGCTGCTGCTATCTGCTTCGCCTGCATCCGCACCATCAGATGATGCATCAGCGTTGGCTTGCTCTTTTTCATAGATTTGCTGACCCATTTTCATGGCAGCATCCGTCAAAGCCTGAGACTTGGCGTTGATCGCGTCGACATCGTCACCTTCAAGTGCGGTCTTGGCTTCTGCCAAAGCTTCCTCAACAGCTGCCTTGGTTTCAGCGTCAACCTTGTCGCCATTTTCTTCAAGCTGCTTTTCGGTCGCGTGAACAAGACTGTCGGCCTGGTTGCGGGCTTCTGCCTGCTCGCGGCGCTTCTTGTCTTCTTCAGCAAACTTCTCGGCATCTTGAACCATCTGGTCGATGTCATTGTCAGACAAACCGCCCGAGGCCTGGATCTTGATCTGCTGTTCCTTGCCGGTGCCCTTGTCCTTGGCCGAGACGTTCACGATGCCATTGGCATCAATATCAAACGTCACTTCAATCTGAGGGACCCCGCGCGGTGCTGGCGGAATGCCGAGCAGGTCAAACTGACCCAGCATCTTGTTGTCAGCAGCCATTTCGCGCTCACCTTGGAATACGCGGATCGTCACAGCGTTCTGATTGTCTTCAGCGGTAGAGTAGGTCTGCGTCTTCTTCGTCGGGATCGTCGTGTTGCGATCGATCATGCGGGTGAAGACACCGCCCAAAGTTTCAATTCCCAGCGACAGCGGGGTCACGTCCAGCAGCAGCACGTCTTTGACGTCACCCTGCAGAACGCCCGCCTGAATTGCAGCGCCCATGGCAACCACTTCATCAGGGTTCACACCGGTGTGCGGCTTGGCCTCGAAGAACTTTTCAACCACTTCGCGAACCTTGGGCATGCGGGTCATACCGCCAACCAGGATCACTTCGTCGATTTCATCTTTGCTGACGCCGGCATCATTCAGAGCTTTCTTACAAGGCTCCAAAGTGCGGTTGATCAGAGCGCCAACCAACTTTTCCAGATCGGCACGAGTAATCGTTTCAACCAAGTGCAACGGAGTGGACGAGCCACCTTCCATGCGCGCTGTAATAAACGGCAGGTTCACTTCGGTCGTGGCCGAGCTGGAAAGCTCGATCTTGGCTTTTTCGGCCGCTTCCTTCAGACGTTGAAGCGCAAGCTTGTCCGTCTTTAGGTCCATATTTTCCTTCTTCTTGAAGGCTTCGGCCAAGTGCTCGACAATCACATTGTCAAAGTCTTCACCGCCCAAAAACGTGTCGCCATTAGTCGATTTCACTTCGAACACGCCGTCACCGATCTCCAGGATCGAAACGTCAAACGTGCCGCCGCCAAGGTCATAAACGGCGATGGTTTTGCCATCGTCCTTGTCCATGCCATAGGCCAGCGCCGCTGCGGTTGGCTCATTGATAATCCGCAGAACTTCCAACCCGGCGATCTGGCCGGCATCCTTGGTTGCCTGACGCTGGGCATCGTTAAAGTAAGCCGGAACGGTGATCACCGCCTGCTCAACTTTCTCACCCAGATAACCTTCAGCGGTTTCCTTCATCTTCTGCAGAATGAAGGCCGAGATCTGCGAAGGCGAATATTCTTCGCCGCCTGCTTCTACCCAAGCGTCACCGTTTTTGCCTTTGACGATGTCATAAGGGACGATCTCCATATCCTTCTTGGTCAATGGATCGTCAAAACGGCGCCCGATCAGGCGCTTAATTGCAAACAATGTGTTGTCTGGATTGGTGACTGCCTGACGTTTTGCAGGCTGTCCGATCAATCGTTCGCTGTCCTTTGTGAACGCGACGATCGAGGGCGTTGTACGCGCACCTTCCGAATTTTCGATAACTTTGGGCTTGCCCCCGTCCATGACGGCCACGCAAGAATTGGTGGTTCCGAGGTCGATACCGATAACTTTGGCCATGGTTTCCCTATTCCGTTTCAAATGGTTGGACGCTGCGCTCTGGGTTCCCCATGGTTGGCAAAACCGGTCGGCAGCTCTGGTAGTTAGTGTCTTATGTTGGCGATATAGGTGCGGTTTTGCTTGGCACAAGGGATCGAGCCGAGTAGTTTTTAGCTGTCCCAACAGGAGAATTGCGACGTGATGAGCATGAAATATGCAGCAACGGCTTTGATTGCCGGCAGCTTGGCCCTTGCAGCTTGCACCAGCGAGCCCGAGCCCGTGGAAGAGCCCGATGGCGTTCCTGGCCTCTCTGTTTCGAATGCTCGCATGATGCTTGCGCCAGTGTCGGGCAATCCGGCTGCGGTGTATTTTGACGTTGATTATCAGGCCGACCGCGGCCTTTCGATCAGCCGAGCCCATGTTGAAGGGGCGCAGAGCGCTACCCTGCACGCTTATGGCGAATGGGAAGGAAAAATGCAGATGGCCGAAGCGATGCCGATTGCCATGACCAAGGGCGATACCATTAAATTCGAACCCGGCGGACTGCATGTCATGGCCTTCGACGTCGCCCCGGACATTGAACCTGGTGACACGGTTGAGGTGACGATCACTGTTTCTGGTGGAGACAAGCACAGCTTTGACGCTGAAGTCAGAGCTGCCGGGGACGAACGCTGAACCAAACCGCACAGCAACCCATATCAAATTCCGCCCATACCTGCCCAACGGGTGGTGAGCGGATGCTGACCTCCGGCGAAACTGCGCTCGCCCGGACAATATTCGGTGCTGCGATTGATTATGACCAAGTGCGCATCCACCGGCGCAAATGGTTTCCCTTCCAACCCCGTCGGGTCACCATGGCCCCGCGTGGTCATGTCCACTTTCACCCGCATAGCAGCGCCTATTGTGACGACTTTTCGCAAGAAAGCCTGCAGCGTCAGGGATTGCTGATCCACGAGTTGGTCCATGTCTGGCAGGCCCAAACCAGGGGCAAATGGTATCTAGTGTTCTGCCGCATGCCGTGGGCGCGCTATGATTACAGCCTGAAGCCCGGCCAGCCGCTCAACCGCTATGGGATCGAGCAGCAAGCAGAAATCGTCAAACATGCGTTTTGGCTTCGCAATGGAGCGCGCGTGGCTGGTGCACCGGACAAAAGCGCGTATGATCTGCTGGTAAATTTTCCGGGGGCACAATGACGCAAGCAGACAATTGGACCATCCGCGATTTTTCGCCAGCTGATGCGCCGGCCTTTGCCGCGCTCAACCGCCGATGGATTGACGAAATGTTCGGGGCTGAAGAAGAGGATTTGCGGATCCTTGGTCATCCTCAGCAGGAAATCATCGACAAAGGCGGCCATATTGCTGTCGCCGATCAGAATGGCTGGGTCATCGGGACCGGAGCCATTATCCCACCGCACCACAATCCCCGTGACGGCAAGAAATGGCTGGAGATTGTGAAGATGGCCACCGACCCTTCCGCACAGGGACGCGGAATTGGCGCAGCCGTACTCAATCGACTGGTCGACTATGCCCGTGACCAGCAGGCACAGGCGCTGTGGTTAGAGACCAACAGCAAGCTGGAAGCGGCCACCGCTCTCTATAAAAAGACCGGTTTTCGCATGCTCGAGCCGGACGAATGCTGGCCCACGCCATATGATCGCTGCAATCTCCAGATGGTGATGGAACTTTAGTCCGGCTTCTTCGCCACGCCAACCATCGCAGGTCGCAGCAAGCGGTCCTTGATCATATAGCCTGACTGCATTTCCTGCACGATTGTGCCGGGCTCATGCTCGTCGCTCGGAATTTCCATCATTGCCTGATGCTGGTTTGGATCCAGCGGCAACCCCATCGAAGCGATCCGCGTGATACCGTTTTGGCTGAAGACTTTCTCCAGTTCGCGCTGGGTTGCTTCCAGACCTGCGACAAAGCCTTTCAGCTTCTCGTCTTCGCGAGTTTCCTTTGGCAAGGCATCCATTGCCCGGCCAAGATTGTCCGCGACGCTTAGAATGTCGCGTGCAAATCCTGTCGTCGCATAGGCGCGGGCATCCGATATGTCCTTTTCCGCACGGCGACGCACGTTCTGCGCTTCAGCCTTGGCGTAAAGAACATCTTGGTTGGCTTTTTCCAGATCTGAACGCAGTTCCGCCAGCGCGTCTTCAACGCTAACCTCTTCATCTTCGTCAGCGTCATCACCGTCGGAAAGAAACTCCTCGGGAACGCCCTTCAATTCTTCGGCGACCGCCTCATCTGCGGTGTCCGGTTTGTCATTGTCGATCATTAAATACTTCCAGCTATCCGATAAGTTTGCCCAGCGAGCGGGCTGCAAGGTCAACCATGGGAACGACCCGAGCGTAATTCAACCGTGTTGGCCCAATCACGCCAAGGACTCCGACCACCCTGCCCTCGCGGTCACGGTATGGCGAGGCGATAACCGAAGAGCCCGAAAGTGAAAAGAGCCGGTTTTCGCTTCCGATGAATATTCGTGTCGCCTCGGCTTCACGCGCGCCATGCAGCAATTCTGCTACCGACTGCTTGCTTTCCAGATCATCCAGCAGTGATCTGACCCGCTCAATATCGCCCAAGGCGGCATCATCCAGCAAATTGGATTGTCCGCGAACAATCAGCACCGGCCGGTTGGTCGCGTCTTCGCTCCAAACGGCCAAACCGCGCTCGACCAAATCGCGGCTAGCTTCGTCCAATTGGGTCTTACCCGACTTGATCTCGCCGCTGATGGCTGCCGATGCCTCTGACAAAGTGCGCCCCGCCAGCCTCGCGGTGATGTAATTACTGGCTTGTTCCATGGCCGCTGGCGCGATCCCATCGCCCAGATGCATGACGCGATTTTCCACCGCGCCATCTTCCCCGACCAGCACCGCAAGCGCCCTGCCCTGACCCAGATTGACCAAGCTAAACTGGGCCAAGCGTTCTTCGCGTGTCGGGACCAGAACCATGCCCGCTGCGCCCGATAGATCGGACAGGACCGCGCTGGTTTGCTCCAGCGCTTGTTCAATCGGACCTGGCTCTGACAATCGCTCTTCAATCGCGGCACGTTCTTGCGCGGTTGGTTCGGACACCCGCATCATCCCATCCACAAACATGCGTAAGCCGCTGTCTGTAGGCATCCGGCCTGCGCTGGTGTGAGGGGCCGCAAGCAACCCAAAGCGTTCCAGATCGGCCAGCACCGAACGCACCGAAGCGGGGGACAGATTTATCGTTTCATCGCCCGCCAATGCTTTGGAGCCGACCGGCTGTCCGCTTTCCAGATACCCCTCCACTACGAGACGAAAAATCTCGCGCGCGCGGTCGGTCATTTCAGAGATGGGCGGTGATGACATGCCCCCTATCTAGCGACTGGGCTTGCAGCCTCAAGCCTTGAGCGTCAAAGACATGGGCATTGCAGCCATAAATGATGGCGAATCAGATATAGGGAATTTCAATGCGACCTTCAGGCAGAACGCCAGACCAAATGCGCGAAATCACGATCGAGACGGGTTTCACCAAACATGCTGAAGGGTCCTGCCTGATCGGCTTTGGCGATACCCGGGTATTGTGCACCGCAAGCGTTGAAGAACGTATCCCGCCATGGCTTCGCGGCAAAGGTGAAGGCTGGGTCACTGGCGAGTATTCCATGCTGCCGCGCGCAACGCACACCCGCGGATCACGCGAAGCAGCTCGTGGCAAACAATCAGGCCGAACACAGGAAATTCAGCGCCTTATCGGACGTTCTTTGCGTGCGGTCGTCGATCTGAAGGCCTTGGGAGAGCGTCAGATCACCTTGGATTGCGACGTTATACAGGCCGATGGCGGAACGCGCACAGCCTCTATCTCGGGCGCCTGGGTGGCCCTCCGTTTGGCCGTCAACAGCCTAATGGCCAGCGGCGCAATCAAGGACGATCCGATCACATCACAAGTCGCCGCCATCTCGTGCGGCATTTACCAGAGCACGCCCGTGCTAGATCTCGACTATCCAGAGGATAGCGATGCCGATGCCGATGCCAATTTTGTCCTGCTCACCGGTGGCCAGATCGCCGAAGTGCAGGCCACCGCCGAAGGCGCCACTTATGATGAAGAGGGATTGCTACGATTGTTGCGCTTGGCGCGCATCGGTTGTGATCAGATCTTCTCCGCGCAATTGGACGCCGTAAAATGACCCGCCGTTTGGGTTCGGGCTCGCTGGTAATTGCCACGCATAATGCAGGCAAATTGAAAGAGATATCGGCACTGCTCGAACCCTATGGCATCAATTGCATATCCGCGGGTTCGCTGGGCCTGCCCGAACCTGCCGAGGATGGAACCACCTTCGCTCAGAACGCGCTGATAAAGGCGCGTGCATCGGCCGAGGCATCGGGGCTGGTCGCCCTGGCCGATGACAGCGGACTGTCAGTGGATGCTCTGGATGGCAGGCCCGGTGTCTACACCGCGGATTGGGCCGAGCGGCAATGGTTCGAAGGCGATCCGGGCCGCGATTGGTACATGGCCATGGGCAAGGTTGAAGGATTGCTGAGCGAGAAAGGTCCCGATGTTGACCGCTCTGCCGCATTTCACTGCGTATTGGCGATCGCCTGGCCCGATGGAGAGTATGCCGTTTACGAAGGGCAATGCCCCGGTAGGTTAACCTGGCCGCCGCGCGGCAAATTGGGGTTTGGCTATGATCCGGTGTTCGTGCCTAAAGGCAGCGATCAAACCTTTGCCGAGATCGATCCTGAGCAAAAGCATGCCAACAGCCATCGGGCTGATGCTTTTGCCAAATTGGTGGCTGATCAATTTTCCAACTGAGGGAGGATTGAACCTCTAACGGTTAGGAGATCGCCTGATCTCGACACCATAGGTGTTGCCAGCAGGCCAGTATCGGCAAACCAGGAAATCGTCACGATCATTGCGGGCTACTGCGCAACCAAGCTGCTGCGTATCATGCCACACTACCTGCGTATAATGCCCCACATCTCGCCAATTTCCGGTGCGCGAGATATTGGGGAAGGTTCCAGCTCGAAAATGCTGTTTTTCCTCGACAAAGGCGTCGACCATGAATTGTGCGGAGTAACGCCCGGCGCTTCCCATCCACAAATTCTCGCCAGCCCCATTGCGCTCGTCATTGCTCGCATGACGCATGCGCCCTTCCCGAGCCAGCACCTGCGCCCATTGCTGCGCTTGACGGGCTAACTGGGGGCTCCAACGCAGCCGCTGCGCGCCAAACCGCACGCGTTCTTCATTATGGGTATCCAGCAGTTCGGCAGCAAAGCGATTATCCGGCCTGTTTTCACCGAGTTCCTGCGCCTGATCCTGCGCCTGCACGCCGGATGTCACAACGGACCCCGCCACCGCCAGTGATCCAGCAAGCCCAAGCGTGATTATGTACCCGTTCTTCATGCCCCAAACTTGACATTTATCGCTTAACAGAGCGTGAAAAGAGCCATGGCGCGCGCACTTTATATCCATTGGCCCTTCTGCTTGAAGAAATGCCCCTATTGCGACTTCAACAGCCATGTTCGCGATGGCGTGGATGTGGATCAATGGCGCGGCGCTCTGATCGCTGACATGCGGCGCGAAGCCGAAATCGCCGGTGGAGAGCGCTTGGAAAGCGTGTTCTTTGGCGGAGGCACTCCGTCCCTCATGCCGCCCGCTCTGGTCGCCGATTTGCTGCAGGAAGCCGAGGCTTTGTGGGGTTTTGACGCCAGTGTCGAGATCACCCTAGAGGCCAATCCTTCTTCAGTCGAAGCCGCCAATTTCGCCGGATTGGCAAATGCGGGCGTGAACCGTGTATCATTGGGAATACAATCCCTTGAGGATGATTGTTTACAATTTTTGGGACGTTTACACAGCGCCGATGAAGCACTGGCAGCTTTGGAGATTGCCCAATCCCAATTTGCCCGGGTCAGCTTTGATCTGATCTATGCTCGCCCCGGCCAGACGCCCGAGCAATGGGCCTCTGAGTTGGACCGCGCCCTGGCCCTCGGCACGGATCACCTTTCACTTTATCAATTGACGATCGAGCCGAGCACGCGATTTGCCACCGATGTCAGAATTGGCGCCTTCACTCCGCTGGAGGATGACCCGGCCGCGGATTTATATGCATTGACGCATGAAATGACCGCAAATGCGGGTATTCCCGCCTATGAAACCAGCAATCATGCGCGCGCCGGACAACAGAGCCGGCACAATCTAACCTATTGGCGTTATGCAGATTATTGCGGAATAGGGCCAGGTGCGCATGGCCGCAGAAATGGCGTTGCGACCACTCGCCACAAGAAGCCGGAGAACTTTTTGGCCAAAGTCGAGACCTCGCGAGATGGTATCGAGACCTCGCGAGACCTAGGCCCTCATGAGCAAGTTTCCGAAGCTATCATGATGGGTTTGCGACTGGTTGAGGGGATCGATCTGGCGGTCCTAGAAAACCGCTTTGGCATTGCCCAAAAAGACCTGATCCAGACTAATCGGCTCAAGCTTCATCGTGATCTCGGCCTCGTTTGGCAAACCGGCTCGAAAATCGGCCTGACAAAGGCTGGCATGCCGGTGTTGGACGCCTTGCTGGGCGAGCTGGTGGGCGATGCTTTGGTGCCGGTATGAGTGGCAATATGATGGCTGCTGACTTCTTGGAGGAGTGGCGCGATCACTTGACCCATTCGCGCCGCCGCAGCCCGCATACCGTGCGCGCCTACCTTGCTTGCGCAAGGCGATTGCTGGCTGCACAAGAGTTTACCGATTGGCCCTCGATTGCCCGATTGGAAGCAAGGGATTTGCGCAGCCATTTGGCCGCTCGCCGCGCCGAGGGATTGGCCAACACCAGCGCCGCGCGCGAATTGTCGGCGATCAAGAGCTTCATCCAATTTGCCCGCGTCCAATCTGGCGAACAGGATGCTGCCGCACCGCGCCTAAGGGGTCCTCGCATCAAAAAGGGCTTGCCCCGCCCCGTCACCCCGGATGATGCGAGCAACATTGCCGATCTGGTCGCTGGAGAAGCACTGGAGGGTTGGATTGGCGCGCGCGACCGGGCTGTCCTGCTGCTGCTGTATGGATCGGGCCTGCGCATTGCCGAGGCTTTGTCCTTGCAAGGGCGCGACACACCGCTGGGAGAGGCGCTGCAAGTCACCGGCAAAGGCGGCAAGCAACGCCTTGTCCCCATACTGCCGATTTGCCGGGATGCAGTGGCGGAATATCAAAGCCAATGCCCATGGCCCGTCGGCCCGGATGAGGCTTTATTTCGCGGCGTAAAAGGCGGCCCTTTGAGTCAAGGAATGGTGCAAAAGGCGATGGTGAAGGCGCGCCGCGCGCTCGGCCTACCCGATACCGCTACGCCGCATGCCTTGCGCCACAGCTTTGCAACGCATCTGTTGGGTGCAGGCGCGGATTTGCGGTCCTTGCAAGAATTGTTGGGCCACGCCTCGCTTGGCTCCACCCAGATTTACACGCAGGTGGATGCGGCCACGATGCTGGAAAATTACCGCGATGCGCATCCAAGGGCGAAGAAGAGCGCGAAGAAGAAGTGACGTCCAAAACTAGGCGCGCCCCGACATTAGCACATACGCAAAGAAACACCCCCGGAGGAGGTTTCGACCTCCGGGGGTGCTTGTTGTTTAGATTATGCGTGCTTTGATCAGTCGAATTCCTCGTCCGATGCGCCCGAAACCATGATGTGCGCCCATGGCGTACCAGATGCCATTACCCACGGCATTGAACCCTCGGGTTCTTCAATAACACCAAGAGTCTCTCCTGTTGCAAATGGAACTGCCACAATCTGCCAGCTCGTTCCCTCGATCGATGCGACATCTTTCCCGTAAGTATCGGCAGCCCCCCGGTATGCATATCCGACCTGAGGAAGTGACGAGACATCTAACTCCCCTGATTCCATTTCGGCACGCAACTGAGCAATACCTTCCTCGCGTGAAACACCGGTTTCCCGAATTTCGCGACCGCGCACGTACATCGCCCGCATTGCGCTCGGAACGCACCAAACACTTAGCCGATTAGCGGCGCCGTCATCGTCGCCCTTACTTACACGGCACGAAATATCAGAAGATCCTTGCCTCACTAAAGTTTCAGTCCCCTCGGCATCAACTGAAATGACGGTAACGCTGTCCTCAAGCGCCGCCGGCAAGGCCAGTTGGGCAGCTGCTACGGCGTAATCCATTGCATGGTCATCGGCTACGGCCGGCGTAATGCCGATCGCGACTACGGCGGTACCTAAAGCTAGATATTTCATTGCTTTCCCCAAATCTATTGCCGACCCCAATCGTGAGACTAACAATAGTCTTTCGCTTGAGCAACTTTGGTTGAGGTCCTCAATTGGGTCGCCGCCGGAACGTCGCATTCTGGGGTGGGAAGCAGACGCAGCATGTCGGGGGCGGCAATGACCGTCAGATTCTGAACATCATCTCCAAGGCTGGACGCACTGAATTTCTTGATCCGTCGCATCGCAGTGGTAGAATATGCGGCATGACGATGGGCAAGCATAGCGGCGCTCTACACGCATTTTTCTATCTCGGCCTATCGCTTCTAGTGTGCCATGAACTGGATGCAGTTTTCCGTCATGAATGGCGAATTTTGCCAGGCTTAAGTCTTTTGCCAGATGACCCAGCTCGAACACTTTTCGTTATTATCCATGTTCCTGTATTTGTCCTGCTATTTTCGCTGACTGGACATGTTTCGGACATCATCAGAAAGCGAAGCCAATTTGGTGTCGATGCTTTTTTAATCGGTCACGCATTAGTTCATTTCGTCATGTCAGGACACGAACTTTACGACTTCGAACCGCCTGTTGAGACAATCACCGTCTATGGCGGCGCGTTGGTGGGATTCATCCATGCCGTTTGCTGTTTGAAGATGAACGATCCTAAATAGACCTAGCAGGGAACGTCCGCAACTGGGTCGTTTGCCGACCAACCGTTCGCAGCCACACGCTCCTCAATCGCGTCCCAGATCATTCCGGCCAAACCGGGTCCATCAAAGTTGGAGATCACAGACCCTCAACTTGGGATGGCTCAGGCAGGCTTCACCGCTCTTGTGGCGATGAAAGGATTGAACAGGCGACCCACTTCATCCAATTCAGCCCAATTGTCCTCGAACATATCAGCCAAAAGTAGGCCAGCTTGTAACTGACCTCCAATCTGTGTCTCCAATGTGTGGCTGAAGCACAATGTTGGATCGTCGGCCAACATCTGTTGTCGTTCTTCCTCTGGCAATTCGAAGTCAGAATAAGGGAGCGAATGACGCGCCACCAACTCACCGCGATCCATTGCCAATTGGTCGAATACAAAAAAGACCGGATTGTAAAATCCTGTCATCAGAACTCCCCCGGGGCGCAACACGCGGGCGCACTCGAGCCATACTGGCAAAACTTCGGGCGCAAACGCTGTCGAGCAGGGGTTGAAGACCAAATCGAAACTAGCATCGGCGAAGGCCGATAGATCATGCATATATCCCTGTACCGTGCGGATATTCAGACCTTCACGCTGGGCCACTTCCAGATCGCGGGCAAGTTGGGCCTCTGACGCATCAAGACACGTCACATTGGCTCCTGCAGCGGCAAAGATAGGACATTGCTGCCCACCGCCCGAAGCAAGGCCAAGAATGTCTTTGCCAGAAATTTCGCCGAACCAAGCGCGGGGGACCGGCTTTTTCGGAGTCAGCAGGACTTCCCAGTCGCCCTGCCGAGCACGAGCAATGGTTTGCGAGTCTACCGGCAGCGTCCAAATGTCGCCTTCGGCAACGCGCTGGTTCCAGCCTTGGCGATTGTGTTCCCGTTGACTATCCATAGCCCTTCCTAACCAACCCCGTTTTACGTGTGAAGCCGCAGAGAATATCTGCCGATGGACCACATGATCGACGAGACTATGGTCGTCTAGCCGGGCTCGCTTGCAGACCTAACCGTTCGCAGCCACCCGCCCCTCGATCGCGTCCCAGATCATTCCGGCCAGATCGGTGCCGTCAAAATTGCTGATCGCCACAATTCCTGTGGGTGAGGTTACGTTGATCTCGGTCAGCCATTTGCCGCCAATTACATCGATACCGACGAATGTCAGGCCAAGTCGTTTCAGATCTGGCCCCATCGCGGCGCAAATTTCCTGCTCGCGCTCTGTCAATTGAGTGGGTTCAGCGCTGCCACCCATCGCTAGGTTAGAGCGGAACTCGCCCTCGCCCGGGATGCGGTTGATCGCGCCAGCCACTGCGCCATCGATCAAGACGATACGCTTGTCCCCCTCAGCCACTTCGGGAAGGAAGGGCTGGACCATGTGTGGTTCGGGCCACGTCTGGTTGAACACTTCAAACAGAGCCGTCAGATTGTCGCCACTGGCGGGTACGCGGAAGATCGCCTTGCCGCCATTGCCGTGGATCGGCTTGACCACCACGGCGCCATGCTCCGCCATGAAGCGTTTTACCTCGTCCACCGATCGCGTAACCAAGGTTGGCGGCATGAATTGGCGATAGTCCAGCACCATCACCTTTTCCGGGGCATTGCGCACGCTGGTGGGATTGTTGACCACCAATGTCTCACTCTCGATCCGGTCGAGCAAATGGGTCGCAGTGATATAGCCCATGTCAAAGGGCGGATCCTGCCGCATCAAAATGACATCAATGTCCTTGCCCAGATCGAGGCGCTGGGCCTCTCCTTTGGTGAAATGATCGCCCACAACCCGCTGGACCTTCACCGGATGGCATTCGGCATACAGACGATCATCCGCGTCCAAAGTCAGGCTTTCGACGTGATATTCGAAGATTTCATGGCCGCGTATCTGGGCCGCCTCCATCAAGGCAAAGGAAGAATCCCCGGCGATATTCACGCTTTCAATCGGGTCCATCTGAACTGCGATGCGTAGGGACATTCAATACTCTCTTATGGTTGCCATGCATTGGTGATGTGGCGTGGCAAGACGCCGGGCGCAAGTAGGATAACGTCCACGCGCATATCCTCGCCATCGCGGACATATTCATGGGCAACGCATTCAACCGCCGCTGCAACGCGTTTCAAGCGGTAGGCATCGATGGCGTGATCAAGGTCAGCGGCGCGCTTGCGGTATTTCACTTCGATGAAGGCAACGACGCCGCTGCGTCTGCAAATGAGGTCTATCTCTCCGCGCGGAGTTTTGACCCGTTGGGCCAGAACCTGCCAACCTTTCAGACGCAGCCAGACAGAAGCCCACCGTTCCGCCTGCCGCCCGCTTTGTTCGGCCAGCTTGCGTTTCACAGATCGCCCTGCTTGTCGCGTTTCTCAGCGCCGATCTCCAGCGCACGAGCATAAAGCGCCTTGCGGTCGAGCCCGGTTGCCTTGGCCACATGCCCAGCAGCTTGCGAAGGTTTTAGCGTTGCCAAAGCTTCTCGCAGCAAATCATCGGGATCGCCGTGTGGTTGCTCGTCATTCGGCGGAGCGATCAGCAGCACTATCTCGCCCTTGGGAGGATGCGCCTGATAATGATCCAGCAAATTTTCGGGCGTATCGGTGCGGCATTCTTCGTGAAGCTTGGTTAGCTCACGCGCGACCGAAACAGCGCGGCCGGGAAGATTGTTCGCGATGGCGGCCAGCGATTTTGTCAGGCGCGGCCCGGTTTCGTAAAAGATCAGCGTTGCATCAACTTGCCCCAACTCGGACAAAACATCAGCGCGCGCTTTCTCTTTCACAGGCAGAAATCCGCCAAACAAAAAGCGATCATTGGGCAAGCCTGACAGGGTGAGGCCAGCTATGACCGCGCAGGCGCCGGGCAAGGTGGTGACAGGGATATTCTGCTCTCGCGCATCGGCAACCAATCGATAGCCCGGATCGGACACCAACGGCGTACCGGCATCGCTGACCAAAGCCACCGCGCCGCTTCGCATCGCATCGATCAATCGGGCTCGGTCATGCGGCGAGGAATGGTCATCATAGCGCCACAGCGGCTTGTGCAGACCCAAATGCTTCATCAATTTGCCCGTCACCCGCGTGTCCTCGCAGGCCACTGCATCGCACCGGCTCAGAATATCGACTGCACGCACCGTTATATCGCCAAGATTGCCAATCGGTGTGGCGACGATGTAGAGCCCGTTTGTCAGGGGTTCTGGTGGGGACTCAGACAAGTCAGGTTCAGGCAGATGAGTGTTCACTCAATGCTCTTTGGTACAAGTAATTGGGGTCGGCAAGAATGAAGCGTTTTTTGTTTAGCGCGCGCGCATGGGTGGTTGCAGGGTCTGCAACGCTGTTGGCAGGCTGTCAGTTAGTGCCGAGCACGGGGCCGACGAGTACGGGGCCAGTCGCTGAGCCTACGCCAGAACCCAGCGCAACGGCGCTCCCAACCGATGAAACACGCCACCGCATCGCCTTGCTGGTACCGCTGAATGGCAACAATGGCGCGGTTGGCCAGTCAATCTCCAACGCCACCACCATGGCCTTGCTGGACACCAATGCGGATAATCTGCGCATCACCACTTATGACACATCTGCCAATGCCGGCGAAGCGGCGGCGCGCGCCGTGGCCGATGGCAATACATTGATCCTGGGGCCGTTGTTGGCCAGCAATGTCTCGGCTGCGCGAACGCAAACGCGCCGGTCGGGCGTTCCGATGATCTCTTTCTCCAATGATACCACTGTGGCCGCTTCGGGCGTGTTCGTGATGGGACACATCCCCGAACAATCGGTCAGCCGCACGGTTCGCTATGCAAGGCAAAAGGGCGCGCGCAGTTTTGCCGCGCTTGCTCCCAATGGCGACTATGGCGATCGCTCCATGGCAGCATTGAACAATGTGTTGCGCGGGTTTGGCGGGTCATTGAGCAGTGCCGAACGCTATGACCGCGGCAATGTCTCCATCTCTAACGCGGCCAAGCGACTGCGCGCTCGTGGTGGCTATGATGCCGTGCTGATCGCTGATGGCGCACGCCTGGCAACGCAGGCCGCAGTCGCTCTAAAAGAGCAAACCGACGAACAGCCCGCCACCGACACACAAGTGCTGGGCACAGAGCTGTGGAGCGGCGAGAGCGCCCTCACCCGCCCGGCTGCAATGCGCGGAGCATTGTTCTCGGCCGTGTCCGACGCGCGCTTCAAGAACTTTAGTGACAGTTACGAAAACCGCTTTGGCGATAAGCCCTACCGGATTTCCACGCTTGGCTATGACGCGGTTCTGTTGACCTTGCGCGTATCCAGAGACTGGAGAATCGGCAGCCGCTTTCCGCAATCCGAATTGCGCAGCGATGGCGGTTTTCTGGGGCTGGACGGACCGTTTCGCTTTGGTAGCGATGGCGTGATCCAACGCGCCATGGAAGTGCGAGAAGTGCGCAATGGCGAGGTCGTTATCGTGGATCAGGCACCCACCCGCTTCAACGACTGACGAAAACTATTCTTGGCTGCTTGTAGCGGATCGAATCCGAGGCCTATAGCAGCGCCATGTCCGATGATCTTTTTGATGGAACGCCAACCTCCAGCGGCGATTATGATTCCTCCTCAATCGAGGTGCTGGAAGGGTTAGAACCTGTCCGGCGGCGTCCGGGCATGTATATAGGCGGGACCGATGATCGCGCCCTGCACCATTTGGCAGCCGAAGTGTTGGACAATGCGATGGACGAAGCAGTGGCTGGCCATGCAAGCCGCATCGAGGTTCGTCTGGAAGAAGGCAATCGGCTATCGATCGCGGACAATGGTCGCGGCATTCCGGTGGACGAGCATCCCAAGTTCCCCGGTAAGTCCACGCTCGAAGTGATCTTGTCTACGCTGCACTCAGGCGGCAAATTCTCGGGCAAGGCCTATGCCACCAGTGGCGGATTGCACGGCGTGGGTGTCAGCGTAGTCAACGCGCTGTCCAGCCATACCCGCGTGGAAGTGGCGCGTGACAAGCAATTGTTTGCGCAGGAATTTTCCAAGGGGCAAACGCTCGGTAAGATCAAGAATTTGGGCGCAACGCCCAATCGGCGCGGAACAACCGTCAGTTTTACCCCCGACACAGAGATTTTTGGCGACCGTCAGTTCAAACCGCACCGGCTGTTCAAATTGGCGCGATCCAAGGCCTATCTGTTTGCCGGTGTGGAGATCCGCTGGAAATGCGCGCCCTCGCTAACATCCGAAGATGTGCCAGAAGAGGCCGTGTTCAAGTTCCCCGGCGGCCTGGCTGACCATCTGGCCGAACAAATCGGCGAGCGCGAATGCGTGACGGCGCAAGCCTTCACCGGCAAGCAGGACTTTCCCGAGGATGATGGCGGGCAATCTTTGGGCAGGGTCGAATGGGCGGTCGCATGGCCGCTCTATTCAGACGGCTCAACCAGCTGGTATTGCAACACCGTCCCCACCCCCGATGGCGGAACGCACGAACAAGGCTTGCGCAGCGCCTTGACCAAGGGCCTGCGCGCCTTTGGCGAGTTGACCGGGACGAAAAAGGCCAAGGACATCACCGCTGATGATGTGATGAATGGCGGCGAGATCATGCTGTCCGTCTTCATCCGCGATCCGCAATTTCAATCCCAGACCAAGGACCGGCTGACCTCGCCCGAGGCATCTCGTCTGGTTGAAAATGCCGTGCGCGATCACTTCGATCATTTCCTGACCGACAATATGGAACGCGGCAAAGCGTTGCTGGGCGTTGTGATGGAGCGCATGGACGAGCGTTTGCGGCGCAAGCAGGAACGCGAGATCAAGCGCAAAAGCGCGACCAATGCCAAGAAGCTGCGACTGCCGGGCAAGCTGACCGATTGCAGCGGCGAAACCGATGCCGAAACAGAATTGTTTATTGTCGAAGGCGATTCGGCTGGTGGCAGCGCCAAACAGGCGCGCAACCGCAAGACGCAGGCGATCCTTCCCATTCGTGGTAAGATCCTGAACGTCGCCAGCGCTACAACCGACAAAATCCGCGCCAATGCGGAAATTGCCGACCTTGCTCTGGCGCTGGGTTGCGGCACCCGCAAAGAATGCGACGCGGAAAATCTGCGCTATGATCGCGTGATCATCATGACCGATGCTGATGTTGATGGCGCGCATATCGCAACGCTGCTGATGACATTCTTTTTCCAGGAAATGCCCGATCTGGTCAAAAAGGGACACCTGTTCCTGGCCCAGCCGCCGCTCTACCGCCTGACTGCTGGCAAAGAGAGCCGCTATGCCCGCGATGATGCGCACCGCGCCGAGCTGGAAGAGACGGTTTTCAAGGGTAAAAAAGTGGAAGTGGGCCGGTTTAAGGGCTTGGGCGAGATGAACCCCCAGCAACTGCGTGAAACCACTATGGCCCCAGAAACTCGCGGCCTGATCCGCATCACCCTGCCCGCAGAATTTGAAGATCGCGCGGCCGTGAAAGAATTGGTCGATCGCCTCATGGGGCGCAATCCAGAGCACCGCTTTAACTTCATTCAGAACCGCGCTGGCGAAGTAGACCGCGAATCCATTGATGCCTGAGGACAAGCCGGACCCGAACTCGTCAGACCCGGATTGGCCCGATCCCAATGAGGATGACATCATGGCGGGTGATCGCCGTATCTCGCGTCCGGATAGCCGTTTGCCCGATTGGTACATTTCAGACGCGGCCTATCGCCCTATCCCGATTGTGTGGTTCGCATCAGCGGTGATCGCCCAATCCATCGCTCTGTTCGCCATCGCCATGGTCTTTGCCAGCAAAAGCGGTTGGTTCACCATAGGTTTGAGCACGTTGGTGACAATCGGCATTCTGCATTGGAGCTGGCAACGCGGGATAAAGGACGCTGCAATGGGATGGCGGGTGGCAACGCCGGTCGTGCTTTCCATGCAATTGCTGCTAATTATCTTTTCGGCACTCGGGCGCATATAGCCCCAAAAAGCTCTGCCTAGGCGCTAATCTCGTCCAATGGATTCGCGTCGAACAGTCGGATCACGAACGGCGCGCTCTTCATGGCAGACAATGCCTCAACCATGCCTAGCGCTTCCGGCACCTGGAAATGGACTTGCACTGCGTCCATATCTTCCCACCGCTCGATAAAGCGGACCATATTGTCATTCTCCAGATCGATGGTGCAATCATGAGAAATGCATCCGGGTTCCTTGCGCGAACGATCTGAATGTTCCCGGCACAGCTTTATGCCTGCCTCCCTATGTTCGGGCTTAAGCTCGACGTCTCCGGTAATCACAATCATTGCGCTGTCTCCGTATGTACGTGCAAATGCCCCTCCAAGGTTTTGTGGACCGGACATTTATCTGCGATTTCGATTATCTTGGCGCGTTGCTCATCGGTCAACTGATCGCCATGCAAACTTATTTTTCGGTTGAGCGATTGGACTTGGGCGCCCTCACCCTCATCCTCGCAATGGTCGCAATCCACATGGTGATCGCGCTCATGCGTTACTGCCACGCTAGAGCCCTCTAGCGGCCAGCCTTTCCGGTCTGCATACATTTTCATCGTCATGGCCGTGCACGTGCCCAATGCCGCATTCAGCAAATCATAGGGTGTAGGGCCGGTATTGTCCCCGCCAAAGCTGGTCGGCTCGTCAGCAATGAAATGGTGACTGGCGGTGTGGACCTCTGTTCCAAATTTCCCATAGCCGGTTCGCACCAGCACGCCCTGCTCGGGTGCAGGCCATGTTTCATCGTCAGGTAGGTAACGCTGCGCCCATTGCGCGATAACGCCTGCCGCAAAGCCGGCATCGCCTGCGTCCGTCAACAAATGATCGGCACCGGCTAGACTAACGAAGCTCTTGGGATGTTTGGCCGCCACAAACAGCTTTGAGGCATGCTCCACCCCTACGATCTGATCGGTCGGTGCATGGGTAATCATCACAGGAATTTTCAGATCGGGAATCTGCTTGAGCAGATCGGTTTCCCGAGTGTTATCGAGAAAAGCCTTGCTCAGTTTGAAGGCACGCCCACCGATGGATACATCGCCCTCGCCATGTTGCTCGATGGCATCAAGATCGCCCTTAATATTGTGCAACACATGCGGCACATCGCTGGGCGCTCCGATAGTGGCGATGGCCGCCACCTTGTCACGGCCAAGCCGGTGACCTGCAGCCAGCACTGCTGCACCGCCTAAACTGTGACCTACCAGCAATATCTTGCCGCCAAAACGTTCGCACAACGCTTCTGCTGCGCTGACCAAATCATCCACATCGCTGGTAAATCCAGCGCGGCCGAAATCACCTTCACTCGACCCAAGGCCAGTAAAATCAAACCGCAAGGTGGCGATGCCATGCGCGGCCAAGGCACGGGTGACCGCGATTGCTCCCTTGGACTGCTTGGTGCAGGTGAAGCAGTGGGCGAACAGCGCTGCGCCCCGTACCAATCCGGTGGGCAATTCCAAAGCGCCTGACAACTCATGCCCGGCGGGCGTTTGGATCGTGATCTTTTCGGTTGGCATTGGGTGCTCCTGCTTGCTGGTGTGTCTGCATAGGACAATTCGTTGCCGAGCGCATCTCGTTACACTCTGGCTCGCGCGACGCGATAACCCTCGCCAATTTCGATAGCTTACGTTGCGTAACCCTTGCACCGCGCCGCACTGCCCCCTAACGCCACTCCGAAATCAAGTTGCCAGAGGAAACCTATGACCACGCAGCGCTTTGAGGGCACCAGCAATTACATCGCAACCGACGATCTTAAGGTCGCCGTGAACGCCGCAGTCACGCTGCGCCGTCCGCTGCTGGTAAAAGGCGAACCGGGCACCGGTAAGACCGTGTTGGCGCATGAGATTGCCAATGCAATCCAGGCTCCGCTGATCGAGTGGAACATCAAATCCACCACCAAGGCGCAGCAAGGCCTGTATGAATATGACGCGGTTGCGCGTCTGCGCGATGGTCAACTGGGTGACGAGCGCGTTCACGACATTGCCAACTACATCAAGAAGGGCAAATTGTGGGAAGCCTTCACCGCGCCTGAACTGCCTGTTCTGCTGATCGACGAAATCGACAAGGCGGACATCGAATTTCCCAACGATCTGTTGCAGGAACTCGATCGCATGTCGTTCGACGTCTATGAAACGCACGAGACGATAACCGCCAAAGAGCGTCCGATCGTTGTGATTACGTCCAACAACGAGAAAGAATTGCCCGACGCATTCCTGCGCCGGTGCTTCTTCCACTATATCAAATTCCCTGATCGCGACACGATGCGCGATATCATCGACGTCCACTTCCCCGACATCCAAAAAACCTTGGTGACCAAGGCGATGGACGTGTTTTACGACATCCGCGAAGTGCCGGGTCTGAAGAAAAAGCCCTCCACCAGTGAGCTGTTGGACTGGCTCAAGTTGCTGCTGAACGAGGACATGCCGCTGGACGTGTTGCAGGATGCCAATCCCAACAGCGCCATCCCGCCAATGCATGGCGCTCTGCTCAAGAACGAGCAGGACGTGATGATGTTTGAACGGCTGGCATTTATGGCGCGCCGCCAGACCTGATCGGTTTCGGCGCGTCCGGATTGATTAAAGTCGACCCGTGATCGGGCCGGTCAGCTCAGCTGTCGAAGCTGTAGGCCAGCTCGTAATCGCCCCAGCGGCGGCCATCGACGGTCAGCGGCACATAAACATTGCGCACGACCTTGTATTTCTGGCCATCGCCTTCCTGGCGATAGACGGCCATCATGTAAGGCGCGGTGCTTTCCTTCGCTTTTTGGTCGACCGGATCAAAGATCATCCGCCCATTTCGGCAATATTGTGTGTCATGCACCAAATCGCCGGTGGGTTGTTGCGAATGCTCGGTCAGATGGGCCGGCAAAAATCCGTTCATATCGGTACAAGCAGCGGCCAATATCCGGCTGTCAGACTGTTTGGCTTGATCGAGCAAGGGACGCCAGATTTTGTCTGCCCAATGCGTCAAAGACGTCCGGAAACGGGTTGGATTGCTTCCGCTGATCTCGACATAATCGGTGTCAAACAGCTCTAACGCGGTGATGTCGCCCGCTTCCATCGCCTCGGATGTGCGTTCAGACAGTTCGCGAGCGAAAGCTTGTGCCCGTTCCACCATCAAGCTGTCTTCCGGAGAGAGGCCAGATTGCACGATACGGTCGAACATCTCGCTGGCGGTCATTTCGAGCTCTTCCATTCGGCCATGTGCTCGGCGCAAATTGACCTCGCTGTGGACGGCCACGCGTTCAAAACTCCTCAGAACGTCGCGAACACTCACGACATGGTCGCTGATGGTCGAGGTTGAGCGTGCGATGGTGTCGTTCTGCTTGTCGACTTGCTCGACCAAATCACTCACATTGAAAATGGTGGATTCGATCTGGGCGACAGAGCTTTTCGCCTCGTCGCTGGCCTGCACACCGGCCTCAACCTTCTCAATCACCACTCCCGCTTCCGCGCCCAAGGCATCGACAGTGGCAGAAATCTGCTCGGTCGCTTTGCGTGTGTCATTCGCCAGGCTCTTCACTTCATTGGCGACGACCGCAAAGGTGCGCCCCGCATCACCGGCGCGCATCGCCTCAATGGTGGCGTTCAGGGCGAGAATATTGGTCGTCTCGGCAATTTGATCGATATCTTGGGCCGATTTGCGCACTTGCTCCATGGCGGCTGCAAAACTGGTGACATGGCTGGACAGTGTTTCAACCAGCTCAAGCACGGAATTGATCTGTCCCAAGGACGAGTTGATCAGGGCTGTGCCCTCACCCAAGCGCTCGATTGCTCGTTCTGACAACAGGCGAGCCTCATCGCTTGCCTCTGCCACCTTGCTTTGGTCAGCTTCCAATGCGGAAACTGTGCCTTGCAAGGCCGTGTGTTCCTCGCGCAGGCTTTTGGAGGAATTGATGACAGCCTCGACAATACCGGCAACATCGGTGCAACCCACGGTCACAGCGCCGCAGCTTTCCGGAATTTGATCCAGCGCTGTTGCCCCGGCAGTATCGATCTCAATCGGCTTCATTTGCGCACGTCCCCATTTTTCTGGATGCACCGATAGCCCAGCATGGTTAGCGACTGGTTAAATTGTCAGCCATGCAATGCGGGACTGGCATCACGCGAATTCCGTGGTTAAAGGAAACCAATGTTCTTCAATTTCGTCGATGAGTTGCGCGAGTCCGGTATCGGAGCCTCCTTCAAGGAACACCTCACATTGCTTGAGGCGCTCGAGAGGGATGTGATCGAACAGACACCTGAAGCATTTTATTACCTATCGCGGGCAACTTTCGTAAAAGACGAAGGAATGTTGGATCGTTTTGATCAGGTTTTTAACAAGGTCTTCAAAGGGATCATGTCCGATTATGGCCAAAACCCGGTCGAGATACCGGAAGATTGGCTGAAGGCTGTCGCCGAAAAATTCCTGTCCGAAGAGGAAATGGCCAAGATCGAGGCCCTGGGCGACTGGGACGAGATAATGGACACGCTGAAGGAGCGTCTCGAGGAACAGGAAAAGCGGCACGAAGGCGGCAACAAATGGATCGGCACTGGGGGCACATCGCCCTTCGGACACTCCGGCTATAATCCAGAAGGCGTCCGCATCGGCGGTGAAAGCAAGCACAAGCGCGCGGTCAAGGTTTGGGAAAAGCGCGAATATAAGAACTTGGACAACACCAAGGAGCTGGGCACGCGCAACATTAAGATGGCGCTTCGCCGTCTCAGGCGGTTTGCCCGCGAAGGCAATCCCGATCAGCTGGATCTGGATGCGACCATTGACGGCACGGCCAAACAAGGTTGGCTGGACATTCACATGCGTCCCGAACGGCGCAATGCGGTCAAATTGCTGTTGTTTCTTGATGTCGGCGGATCGATGGATCCCTTCATCAAGCTGGTGGAGGAATTGTTCAGCGCTGCCACGGCTGAATTCAAGAATCTGGAATTCTTCTACTTCCATAACTGCCTGTATGAAGGCGTTTGGAAGGACAATCGCCGGCGTTGGCAGGAACGCACCAAGACCTGGGATATCCTCCATAAATATGGCCATGATTACAAAATCATATTCGTGGGCGATGCCGCGATGAGCCCCTATGAGATTACTCATGCGGGTGGCTCGGTGGAGCATATGAATGAGGAACCCGGCGCGGCGTGGATGCAACGTGTGGCCAATACATATCCAGCCACTGTCTGGCTCAATCCTGTGCCTGAAAAGCAGTGGAGCTATTCGCAAAGCACCAAGATTTTGAAAGAACTGGTGAATGACCGGATGTATCCGCTGACGTTGGACGGGATGGACGACGCGATGCGGGAATTGAGCCGCAAGCAAGGCCATTGAGCCTGTCCGGCCTGCCTGACGGGATTACTTTGCAGGACCCTAATCCGGTTGCAGCAGAGGCCCCTTACACGTTCTTCCTGCCCCCAGCGGAGCATTTGGTTCAATTGCGCGAAGGCGATTTAATCAAGGCCATCTTCAGCGATCGCGACGGCAGCCATGGTGCAGAGCGCATGTGGGTGACAATCGAACGGGTAGCGCAGGATTACTTCGTAGGAACATTAAGCAATCAACCCGATGACATGCAGAATTTGGAGGAAGGCGATCCTGTCTCCATTCCAAACAGCCACATCATTGCCGCGCTTACGGGCGACAATCGCCCCTTGCCAAAGGTTGATCGGCCGCGCGAATATTGGGAACGCTGCATGGTTGACCAATGCGTTCTGGATGGCCGGAGCCTGGTCGATTATCTCTATCGCGAAGTGCCCGATTTAACGCGCGAGGGAGATGAGGAGCCGGACAGCGGCTGGCGATTGCGTGGAACGGACGAAGCCATTGCCGATGATGAAGTGCGCAGCCAAAGCCCGCAATATGTCGCTTTGGGTGCCGTTCTAAACCGCGATGATCGCTGGCTCCATTTGATCGATGAAGCACCCGGAGTCGCGTTTCAATGGAACGAAGAAGCTCAGGACTTCGACAGGTTTGATCGCCCCGAACTGCTGGTGCGCGATCAGGACTAGGCAGCCTGAGTCTCGTCGAAAAGCCCCTGTGCAAAGCTGTCGATCTGCTGATCCGCCTCCGGCGAAGCGACCGATGTCCCCATGATTGACAGAACCGCTGCGGGCTCCTGCGCAATCAGATCCGCAATGCCCCGCGCCGCGTCTTTCGGCGCAGATTGGCCACCCTGAGTGAAAAAGACCGCGACCCGATCCGGCAAGGCCTCGTGCTGTGCCAGGAAGCTCCGCACCGGGGTTGCCGGGTAGCTCGTCCAGATCGGAGAACCAAGCACAAGAATATCGTATGCAGCGAGGTTTGCCTTGATCGGCACGATCTCAGGCAATGCTTTGCGCAAGCTGTCATAGCCAGCGCGTGCATAGCCCAGCCAGCCGTTTGAGTAGCGGTCGCAGACAATCGCTTCCAGGTCGGCATCAAGTTTGCCCGCCAGCTTTTCAGCTACGGCGCGGGTGTTGCCCGATCGGGAATAGTAGATAACTAAGCTATTCATCGTGGTAACGCCATAACCCGATCATTCGCTCGAGCATTGATGTTGATCAAGTCATTGCGGAACGCGCATAGTAGGCGAATCGAAAACCGGATCAGTAAAGCAGCAAGTCGCGCACTTCTTCAGACCATGCAGCCTCATCGGCTAAAGCCAGCGCATCCAGATCGCCCGGCATTGCCTCGGCGTCATCGACCCATTCGCGCAGTGAAGGCCCACCATTGATCACATCAATCGCCAACACATCATTGGTGTATTCATATTTGAAGTCTGTGCCGCGCCACAATTCGTAATCGGGATAGAGCCGCCGGATGGCTTTGAAGGCGAGCGCCTGCAATCGCCATGGCCGGAAGGCAGCGTGGTCATATTGCGGCCCCTCTGCGTGGATCATCAAGGCATTGCACAATTGGCCGGCATGTTTGTGGAAGGTCGGCTCGAACCAACAATCGCGCAAAGCGCATCCTGCCAGCCATTCTGGTGCAAACGCTTGCATTTCACCCAACACCGCCTTGGCATCCACATCGGGCGCACCGAACAACACTTCCAGCGGGCGAGTAGTCCCCCTGCCCTCGCTCAGCGTTGCACCTTCTATCATCACGGTGCCGGCATAGGCCCGCGCCATGTTGAAATTGGCGGCATTGGGACTGGGATTGATCCAGATACGGTCAGTCGGCCAGCCCAGACCTGGCCCCTCGGGCAACCAATAATGCATGTCGATCACGCGGTAATCGACGTTAAGCCGGTAATGCTGGATGAACCAATGCCCCATCTCGCCCAGCGTCAGCCCATGCCGCATTGGCATTGGACCTGCTCCGACAAAACTTTCATGTCCTGCAATCAGCTTTGTACCCTCAATCGGGCGACCAGCGGGATTGGGACGATCCAACACCCAAACGCTCTTACCGTGCTTCTCAGCCTCCTCCAGCAGATACAGCAGAGTGGTGACAAAGGTATAGATACGACAGCCCAGATCTTGCAGATCGAACAGAAACACATCGGCGCTCGACATCATTTGCTCGGTTGGGCGGCGCACCTCTCCATACAGGCTGAAGATCGGAATATTGTAATGCGGATCGATCTCGTCCGCGGTTTCCACCATATTGTCCTGCTTATCGCCCTTCAGTCCGTGTTGCGGACCAAAGGCGCTGGTCACATTGATCCCGGCAGCAATCAGGGCATCGAGCGAGTGGGTCAGATCCTCTGTAACGCTGGCTGGATGCGCGACCAGTGCCACGCGTTTGCCTTCCAGAGGCTTGCGCAATTGCGCATCGGTCAGCAGGCGATCAATCCCGAACTTCATCGCCCATTCTCCAATGCAATGGCTCGGCAGGTCGCACTGTGAAATTCTGGTTTGCCCGGTTCAAACGCCAAGGCCCAGAACTGGATATTGCCGTCCTTGTCTTCAACAATGGCATTCAGAGCCACTGCAGCAGGCAATGGCAATTCGCTGGCAATGTCCGCTCTCAAGTCCAAACCGCCTTCATTGTGCACGCAGGCTATCGCGATCACCTCCACCGGAGCATCGCGGCTGTTGAGGCGAAAATCATCGAAATCATAACACGCCCACTGGCTGGACGGTGATAGATTGAACTCGCGGTAATAGCTGCCACCCTCAGGTTGCCAGAAAATCTCGAAGCAGGTGGTCTTCCACAGATTATCTTGCCTGCTGGCATCGGCCGGCGCTGGAATCTTGATCGCAGATACATCACCTTCCAGGCGAAATTGCGCGCGGCATCCCTGCTTGGTCGGTTGAACAGAGGCGCTGACCGAGGTGATAGGACCAGCAGCGCATTCAGGATGGAGGATCAGATTTTGCATCCTCACGCTATTGCGCAGGTAAAAAGCTGCTGCAAGCCACTTGGGATGGACGCAAGACACTGCTAGGGCCGCGCGCATTATGAGCGAATTCAAATCCGATCTTCTCCAGCTCCTCAGCGAGCGTGGCCATTTGCACCAAATTACCGATGCAGGCGCACTTGATGCGTTGGCTTTGAAAGAAGTCGTGACGGGTTATTGCGGCTTTGATCCTACAGCGCCTTCGCTCCATATTGGCAATTTGGCCTCGATCATGCTGCTCAAGCGTTTGCAGCAGGCTGGCCATCGCCCCATCGTCATTATGGGTGGAGGAACGGCCAAGGTCGGTGATCCATCGGGCAAGGACGCTACCCGTCAAATGCTGACCGAGGAAAAGCTCGCCAGCAATATCGCTTCGATCCTAGGCAGTTTCGAAAAGATCCTGCGGTTTGATGATAGCGACACCGGCGCTCTGCTGATCAACAATGACGATTGGCTGAGCAAGATCGGCTATATCGAAATGCTGCGCGAAGTTGGGCCGCACTTTACGGTCAATCGCATGCTGACCTTTGATTCGGTCAAGACCCGGCTGGATCGCGAACAGCCACTGACCTTCATCGAATTCAACTATATGATTATGCAGGCCTATGATTTTCTAGTGCTTGCCCGCCAGTACAATTGCCGACTGCAGTTGGGCGGAAGCGATCAATGGGGCAATATCGTCAACGGGATTGAATTGACCCGGCGGATGGATGGCAAAGAGGTTTACGGTGTCACCGCGCCGCTGATAACACGCGCCGATGGAGCCAAGATGGGCAAATCGGTTGATGGTGCGATCTGGCTGAATGAAGCACAGTTGCCGTCCTATGATTTCTGGCAATATTGGCGCAACTCGGATGACCGAGATGTGGGCAAGTTCTTGCGCCTGTTCACCGATCTGCCGCTGGACGAGATTGCCCGGTTGGAGGATCTGGAAGGGGCTGAGATCAACCACGCCAAGGAAGTGCTGGCCAATGAGGTGACCGCAATGGTGCGCGGCAGCGATGCGGCGGCGGCGGCGGCGGCAACGGCTCGCGATACCTTTGCTGGTGGAGGCGCGGGCGAGGATCTGCCAACGCTTGCCGTTGGAGCAGAAGGAATGCGCATCGGTGCATTGCTAACCGCGATTGGCTTTACCGCTTCCAATGGCGAAGCGAAGCGCAAAATTGCTGAAGGCGCTGTTAAGCTGGACCTAGAGGCTATCACCGATCCAGGGTATTTGGTGGGACCTGCTGATGGCGAGCAATTTAAGCTGAGCCTGGGCAAGAAAAAACATGGGATTATCACACGATAACCACTTTTTTTAATGGTGCTTTCCTCGGTGGGACCAGCGTGCAAGTCCCAAATTAGGACACCACGGGTTTACCAAATGTCAGCCTTTATGCGCCATTAGGGAAAACCTGAACGTAGCAAAAAAAGGTCGTTTATTGTGTCAGCCGGAGCAAATCTGAGCGTTACTGATCTGCGTCGCGCGGCGCGTCACCCGGTGGATTTCCCGGTGATCGTCGAGCACCAAAAGCGTGGAGACATCAATTTGCATGTCGCCAACCTTTCGGCGCATGGCTTTATGGTCGACAATGCAGAAGACCTAGATCGCGGAGATCGCGTGATCATCCGCCTGCCTGTGGTGGGCAGAATTGAAGCCTATGTGATCTGGAACCGTGACGAGCGTGCTGGCTTCCAGTTTGAACGCATCATCCGCCTGGATGACTTCATGGCGATCATCGACACATTGCAGCCCAACCCGCGGTTGCGTCGTTCGCGCTAGGAATAGCGGCACACCACACACAAGCATAGCTATGAACAATTGATCGCTTGGCAGTAGTGTCAGGCGGTGCCATGGCGCGTGGGTGAACGCGACCGAACAAACCACTCAGCCTATCCCAACCCACCCGATACAGGTGGGCAATTTCCGCGCCTATTGGCTTGCCCGTCTGAGCATGACCTTGGCGCAATATGCCATGATGCTGATCATTGGCTGGCAAACCTATAATCTGGCTCGCGACGGCGGAATGACCATTGCAGAAGCTTCTGGTCAGCTCGCCCTGATCGGATTGTTCCAATTCCTGCCGCTGTTTGTTCTAACGCCCTTTTCAGGCCTAGCCGCTGATCGGTTTGATCGACGCAGGCTGGGCCAGTTGACCGTATTACTGCAATTGCTTTGTGCGGCAGCATTGGCCTGGTTTACCTGGAACGAACAGATATCGCTGCCGATCTTGTTCGGGGTCGCGATTGTATTGGGTATCGCTCGAGGATTTGCCGGGCCCGCACTGTCTGCCCTCGCCCCCAATCTGGTGCCCAAGGCGATTTTGCCCACGGCCATCGCATTGTCCTCAATCTCTTGGCAGGTGGGCATGATCGGCGGCCCGGCATTGGGCGGCTATCTTTATGCCATTATCCCTGCCCTGCCCTATATTGCAGCATGTGGTCTGTTTCTGCTGTCCCTGTGCGCGCTTGGGCTGATCGGAAATGTTCCTCAGCCCATTGTCCGCAAGGATCAGCGCCCGATCGGCGCGATTGTGGATGGCCTGCATTATGTTGTGCGCAACAAGATGGTGCTCGGAGCGATCACGCTTGATCTGTTCGCGGTCTTTCTGGCCGGAGCAAATGCTTTGCTGCCAGTTTTTGCCCGCGACATCTTGCAAGTCGGTGAGACTGGTCTTGCCCAATTGGCGATGGCGCCCGGTATTGGCGCTGCGCTGACCGCAGCCTGGTTCTCGTTCCGGCCGATCAGGACCAATGTCGGTCCCAAGATGCTGGGCGCAGTGGTGGTTTTCGGTTTTGCCACGATTGTGTTTGGCCTATCCACCAGCATGCCGATCAGTCTGGCCATGCTGCTGCTGATCGGTGCAGCGGACATGTTCAGCGTCTATATCCGACAATCCTTGATCCAGTTGCATACCCCGGATGAAAAGCGCGGCCGCGTCTCTTCCGTGTCGATGCTGACCATCAGCGCGTCCAACGAAGGCGGCGATGCATTCTCGGGCGCACTGGCCTTCCTGATAGGCCCTGTTGCGGCCTTGGTTGCGGGCGGTGCTGGAGCGATTATAACGGTTGCCATATGGAGTCGGTTGTTTCCCGTCTTGCGCACGACCAAGACATTTGATCCACCCGCCGAGCTAGAATCTGAAGACACTCAAAAATGAGAGCAGGAGGCCTGACATGAAAGCCGCAAATATCCTCGAAACGATCGGTGGAACCCCGCATATCCGGCTGTCACGCCTGTTCCCGGATCACGAGGTATGGATCAAATCCGAACGGTCCAATCCCGGTGGCTCAATCAAGGATCGCATCGCGCTCGCTATGGTCGAGGATGCAGAGGCCTCGGGCGCGTTGAAGCCCGGCGGCACCATTGTCGAGCCTACCAGCGGGAACACGGGCATCGGGCTCGCCATGGTTGCCGCGGTAAAGGGTTACAAGCTAATCTTGGTGATGCCGGAAAGCATGTCGCTTGAACGCAGGCGCTTGATGCTTGCCTATGGCGCCAGCTTTGATCTGACGGACAAGGCAAAGGGCATGAAAGGCGCAATCGAACGTGCCAGCGAATTGGTGGCCAGCACAGATGGCGCGTGGATGCCAGCCCAGTTTGAAAACCCGGCCAATGTGGCGGTGCATGTCCGCACCACGGCCAAGGAGATTGTTGCTGACTTTGCCGATGCTCCGCCTACAGCCATGATCACTGGCGTTGGTACAGGAGGCCATTTGACCGGTTGCGCAGAGGAATTGAAACGCCATTGGCCCGACATGAAGGCCTATGCGGTTGAGCCAGAGCTATCGCCTGTCATCAGCGGAGGCCAGCCCGGCCCTCACCCCATCCAGGGCATTGGGGCCGGCTTCATTCCATCAAACCTGCACACGCAAGCCATTGATGGAGCGATCGCTGTCGATGCCGAAGAAGCCAAGAATATGGCGCGCCGCGCGGCTGCAGAAGAAGGCATTCTGATTGGAATCTCGTCTGGGGCAACATTGGCCGCGATTGCCAAGAAATTGCCCGATCTGGGACCCAATGCGCGTGTAATCGGGTTTAATTACGATACAGGCGAGCGCTATCTCTCGGTACCCGATTTCCTACCTGTAGAATAAACCGGTTCCGTTACCTTAGCCTAGGGCCACTACCTAACCGGCGTTAACGTGAAATTGACCCTGTTGCCGCACAACTATGCGCTACAGGAGCAATCGTAATGAAGTTTGTAAAACTTGAATCGCGCGGCGGTAATTATCTGGTTGTGGCGCAAAATATTGCGTGGCTCAGAACGGCCGAAAATGGGCAAACCAATGTCGGCATGGTCGGCGGGCAGCCTCTGTTGGTGACCGGATCAATCGAAGAGGTCGCGGAGAAAATCGCAAGCAATGTGAACAATATGGCTGCGGTTTGATCCTTCGGGCCACATAATTCGCGCTGCGTTGGCCAAACCAGCCAACCAAGGCGCAAACAAAAAGGCACGGAACCTCTGAATTTGAGGGCCCGTGCCTTTTGCTTTTGGGCCAAAACGGCCCGTCACTTTATGAAGCCTAAGCAGCTGTTGCGAAAGCGTCTTCGCTCAAAGCCATCATATTGTCGCTGCCCGCCTCCAGCTTGCGCCGCAAAGCGCCTGCATCAGGCAGAAAACGCTCGGCATAATAAGCCGCAGAAGTCAGCTTGGCTTCGTAGAACGCTTTGTCCTCAGGATCACCAGCCAAGGCGTCGAGCGAAGTTTTGGCCATTTTCAACCAGAAGAAGCCCAGCGTCACAATGCCCATCAAGTGCATGTAGTGATGCGCGCCGGCGCCCAGATGGTTCGGGTTGGCCATCGCATTCTGCATGAACCACATGGTCGCAGCCTTTTGCTCGCCCAATGCTTTTTCCAATCGCTCGGCCAGATCTTTCAACCCATCGACCTGTTTGGCAGCAGCAATCTCGCCATCAATCATGGCGAAGAATGCCTGTACAGCGCGACCACCCTTGGAGGCCAGCTTACGACCGCAAAGGTCCATCGCCTGCACGCCATTGGTGCCTTCATAGATCATTGCGATACGGCTATCGCGAACGAACTGCTCCATGCCCCACTCGGTGACATACCCGTGGCCGCCGTAAACCTGCTGCATATTGTTGGCGACATCATAGCCCTTATCAGTACCATAGCCCTTGATCACGGGCGTCATCAGGCCAATCAGGTCATCCGCCATTTGGCGTTCGCCTTCAGTTTGAGCCTTATGGGTAAGGTCTACCTGGAGGGCACCCCACAGACACAAGGCCCGCATGCCTTCGTTGAACACTTTGGCGTCCATCAGCATTCGGCGCACGTCCGGGTGCACAAAGATTGGATCGGCCTGCGCATCGGTATCCTTTGGCCCGGTCAAAGCGCGGCCCTGACGGCGGTCCAAGGCATAGGTTACTGCGTTTTGGTAAGCGACTTCTGCCTGAGCCAGACCTTGCAGGCCCACACCCAGACGTGCTGCGTTCATCATCACGAACATAGCAGCAAGGCCTCTGTTTTCCTCGCCAACCATGAAACCTTTGGCTTCATCGTAGTTGAGCACGCAAGTCGCGTTTCCATGAATGCCCATCTTCTTCTCGATTGAACCGCAACTCACGCCATTGCGCGCGCCCGGCTCGCCATTCTCATCAAGCAGGAACTTTGGCACGATAAACAGGGAAATGCCCTTGGAGCTGTCAGGCGCTCCAGGGGTCTTGGCCAACACCAAATGGATGATGTTGCTGGTCAGATCATGCTCTCCGGCAGAGATGAAAATCTTGGTGCCGGTGATCTTGTAGGACCCATCTGCCTCAGGCACAGCCTTGGTTCGGATCATACCCAAATCGGTGCCGCAATGCGGCTCTGTCAGATTCATGGTGCCCGACCATTCCCCCGAAATCATCTTCGGCAGATAGGTGTCTTTCTGTTCTTGCGAACCGGCCGCTTCAATCGCCGCTGTCGCGCCATTGGTTAGCCCGGGATACATCGCAAACGCCTGATTGGCTGTGCCGCTGAATTCCTCGACCACAAAGCCCAAGACATGAGGCAAGCCCTGCCCGCCAAATTCCTCGGGCTTGGCAATCGTACCCCATCCGCTTTCTACATAGGCATCGTAAGCCGCTTTGAAGCCTTCAGGTGTGGTGACAGAGCCGTCTTCGTGGCGAGTGCACCCTTGCTCGTCACCAATCTGGTTGATGGGCGCGAGCACCTCTGAACAAAACTTGCCTGCTTCATTGATAACCGTGTCGATCATATCTGCCGAGGCATTCTCGAAACCGGGCAGGTTTCCATAGCTTGCCAAATCGAGCATCTCATTGACGACAAAACGGGTGTCACGGGTGGGAGCGGTATATGTGGGCATCTGCGTATCCTTGGATAGGTGAATTGCGTTAGTAGCGTGGAAACTGGACCGTTGGGGCTATCAGTGATCGAGCTTTTCGATCTCGGCGATAAATTCGGTCAGCTCATTGATCGACGAATCAATATCGTCGCGCTGGTTTTTCAATTTGGCCACATGCGTACGGCATTTTTCAATCGTTACGCGACGTTGCTCCACCCGGCCATCATCCAGATCGTACAGGTCGATCATTTCGCGGATTTCGGTCAAGCTGAAGCCAACATTCTTCGCCCGCATAATCCACGCCAATCGGGCGCGATCACGTTTGGAATAAACTCTGGTCAAGCCAACTCTCGCAGGAGCGATCAGACCTTCATCCTCGTAAAAGCGCAGCGCGCGGGCGGTGCAGCTAAATTCTGAGGTCAGGTCCGATATCGTGAATTGTTCACGACTGAGTTTGTCCGGACGTTCTAGGTGAGCCCGGCCATGGTTTTGACCGGCACCTTCGGGCGAATCTTTGCTGGGTGCTGTAGCCATCCCAACCCTATAGCTTCCCCTTACGTTAGCGTCAAGATGTTACCCTTACGAGAACCTCGCCTGAAATACGGCGATAGAAACAACTTCTCTCACCAGTGTGGCAAGCGGGACCAGCAGGCTTCACCTTCAAAACCAGAGCGTCCTGATCGCAATCTACCAATATCTCTTCCACCGTCAGAATATTCCCCGATGTCTCGCCCTTCTTCCATAGGGATTGGCGCGAACGCGAATAAAAATGCGCGATATTGCTGCTGCGCGTGGCCTCAACCGCTTCCGCATTCATATGAGCCACCATCAGTATCTCAAGCGAATCAGCGTCGACAACGATTGCTGTTACCAGGCCCTTGTCATCAAACTTCGGCATAAATTCACTGCCTGTCTCTCGCTTGGCAATGGTACTGTCAGAGCTGTTCACGGATATTCCTTTATACGGTGGGCCATCGCCCGCGTTAGTTTGTTGCAGGATAACCACATATTACCACCAAAATCTAACGTGCGGGAACTTCCTGCTTTAATCAAAGTGCCCTCAATGAGAGGTATCAGTTTGCGGATCGGGGGGTCCGCATTCCGAATTCGGTACATTTATGTGCCAGGTTCAGGGGAATGGTAGGATGCAGCCGACCTTAAGGTCTTGGCGCTCTTGCCGAAACGATGAGGGATAGGACCCGAATGGCTTACAGGGGGTAAGTCATTCAAGCTTTTCGAAGTGGGTTCGTTTAATTTCGTCACGTGGCGCCCGGGGTTCCAATGGAACCTCGGGCGTTTCGTATTTACCAACCATTTCTGCCTGATCGAAAGCCGTTAACTGGCTGCTATCGGGCAAAGCCTCATCCAGCACTCTGGCGAAACAGGCGACCCGCACCGCTTGTGCGCCTGCCTTCTTCAAGGCAGTGACACACGCATCGCTGGTCGCGCCGCTGGTCAGCACATCATCCACCAACACGATGGCCCGATCCTTGATCTTGCCCCCTCTAGATGGCCTGATCGCAATGGCTCCGGCCAAAGTCTTCTCGCGCTCCTTTCGGCCCAATCCGCCTAAGGGCGGCGTTTGCTTGGTGCGGACTATGCCATCCACCATCAATTCCCCGGCGCCCAGCTTGGCCAACTCCTGAGCCAATAAAACACCCTGATTGTAACCGCGCCGCCAAAGCCTCCAACGATGCAAGGGAACCGGAATGATCAGAGGAAGCCCCTCACCCTCAACCCTTTGGGGCAACCGCGCCGCAATCAATTTTGCCATCATGGGAGCCAACCCGATCTTGCCCCCATGCTTGAACCCCAAGATCAATTTGCGCGAAGCATCATTGTACAATGTGCCAGCAGAAATCCCGTCATGCTTCGGCTGATGGGCCATGCAGGGCGCGCATTGCGCGGCCTCGCCCAAGTGATCGCTGGCAAAGGGACGGCCGCAAGACACGCAGGCAGGTTCGCCGGGAATGGCCAGCGTGCTCCAGCACAGGGTGCACAATCCACCTTGTTGGGCCACGCCCTCTCCGCATAAGGGGCAGCGCGGTGGATAGACCAGGTCCACCAATGGCCTCAAACCTTCTGCAATATGCCCGCCCAATTTCATGGCACAGACCTGACACAGCTTGCACTGTGTAGGCAAGCGGGGCAGTGGAATTGGCATGACGACCCAGCAGGTTCCCCGCATCTTTGATCAGGCCAGGCGAGCGGCCCGCGCCATGCGTGCGGCACAGCTCTGCCAGCGCAATCAGGCTGCATCATGGCTGGCCCAGCAGATGGAGCAAGACACGATCGAGCGGCTGCAATTCATGCAGCATCAGCCCGACCGGAGCCTGATCATCGGACCAGCCTGCGGCGAGCTGGCGGAATGGCTCGGCACAAGCGGCAGCGAGGTGGCTACCCACGCTCAGATGGATGAGGAGCAGCCATTGCCCGCGGCTCCTTTAAACTTCATCACCAGCATCAACCGGCTCGACACGGTCAATGATCTGCCCGGAGCATTGATCCATTTGCGCGGTGCATTGGCCCCGGATGGACTGGCTATCGCTCACTTTTTGGGCGCCGGAAGCCTCACCACACTACGTCAGATCATGCTGGCCGCTGATGGTGATCGACCTGCCGCCCGGATCCATCCGCAGGTGGACACCCGCTCTGCCACCGGGCTGCTCCAGCGCGCTGGATTTTCGCGACAAGTGGTTGATAGCCATACGCTTAATGTGCGCTTTTCAAGCTTTGAACGTCTGATTGCGGACTTGCGAGAGCAAGCCCTCACCAGCGTCTTGTCAGATCAACCGCCGCCACTCACCAAATCAGCCTTGGACCGCGCGCGCGGTGCCTTTGACACCATGCGCGATGCGGATGGCAAGGTCACAGAGACCTTCGAAATCCTGACGTTGACCGGTTGGCGATAAGGGCCGGTTGGCGCTAGGCCATCTCGACTTATGCTTTCAGAGCAGATTGCGCCGCTGCGAGCCGTGCAATCGGGACCCGGTAGGGTGACGCGCTGACATAATCGAGCCCGACCTTTTCGCAGAATTCGATGCTGGCAGGATCGCCGCCATGCTCGCCGCAAATGCCCAGCTTGATATCGGGCCGGGTTGCCCTGCCCCGCTCGGCAGCCATCTCGACCAGCTGACCAACGCCTTCGATATCGAGGCTGACAAATGGGTCGCGCGGGAAGATCCCTTTGTCGACATAGGGGGCAAGGAAGCGCGCGGAATCGTCGCGGCTGACACCCAAGGTCGTCTGCGTCAGATCATTGGTGCCAAAGGAGAAGAACGCGCCTTCCTGCGCAATCTCGCCCGCCATCAGCGCCGCCCGAGGCAGCTCGATCATGGTACCGACCAGATAGTCGACCCGCGTGCCGGTTTCTGCGAACACTTCCTCGGCGGTCTTGTCGACCAAGGCCTTGAGCAGTTCCAACTCGCGCTTGGTCGCGACCAAGGGGATCATCACTTCTGGCACAGGGGCCTCGCCGCTTTCCGTGGCCACGTCACAAGCGGCTTCAAAAATAGCGCGCGCCTGCATCTCATAGATTTCGGGGAAGGTGATCCCCAAGCGGCAGCCACGGTGGCCAAGCATGGGGTTAAATTCGTGCAATTCTGCGGCGCGGCGCTGCAAATGGTCGACACCCAAGCCCGTGGCATCGGACAATTCGACAAATTCGGCTTCGCCATGCGGCAAAAATTCATGCAGCGGCGGGTCGAGCAAACGGATCGTGCAAGGCAAGCCCACCATCACTTCAAAGATAGATTTGAAGTCCTCGCGCTGGGCAGGCAACAATTTCGCCAACGCCTTGCGGCGGCCACTATCGTCTTCGGCCAGAATCATCTGACGAACAGCGCTGATCCGTTCTGCGTCAAAGAACATGTGCTCGGTGCGGCACAGGCCAATGCCCTCGGCCCCAAATTGGCGCGCCATCCGGCAATCATTGGGCGTTTCGGCATTGGTGCGCACGCCCATCCGGCGATGGCGATCGGCCCATTCCATCAGCACGCCAAAATCACCCGCCAGCTCTGGTTCGATTGTGTCGACCTGGCCAGACATAACTTGGCCATTGGCACCGTCGATGGTCAGCGTGTCGCCTTCCTTCAGTTCGCGATTTCCAATCCGCAAAGTGCGCGCATCTTTGTCGATCGAAACCGCCGAAGCGCCCGAAACACAGGGGCGGCCCATGCCGCGCGCCACAACCGCCGCGTGTGACGTCATGCCGCCACGCGCGGTCAAAATGCCTTGCGCTGCATGCATGCCGTGAATGTCCTCTGGCGAGGTTTCCACCCGCACCAGTATCACCTTGTCACCGCGTTGCGACCAATTTTCTGCCGTGTCAGAATCGAGCACAATCTTGCCCGATGCCGCGCCGGGAGAAGCGGGCAGTCCGGTGGTCAGCACGTCGCGCTTTGCCTCGGGATCCAGCGTCGGATGGAGCAATTGATCCAGCGCCATCGGATCGACCCGCAGGATTGCTTCCTTTTCCTCGATCAGGCCCTCACCCACCATATCAACGGCCATTTTCAGCGCGGCCTTGGCAGTGCGTTTGCCGCTGCGGGTCTGCAACATCCACAATTTGCCCTGCTGCACAGTAAATTCGATGTCCTGCATGTCGCGGTAATGCTTTTCCAGAAGGTCAAACACATGCGCCAGCTCGGCATAGGCCTCGGGCATGGCTTCTTCCATGCTCAGCGGCTTGGCATTGGCCCGCTCGCGCCCAGCCTTGGTCAGATATTGCGGTGTGCGGATGCCCGCGACCACATCTTCGCCCTGCGCATTGATCAGATATTCGCCGTAATAGGCATGCTCGCCCGTCGCCGGATCGCGAGTAAAGGCAACGCCGGTCGCGCTGGTATCGCCCATATTGCCAAACACCATGGCCTGCACATTGACCGCCGTACCCCAGTCGCCGGGGATATCGTTGAGACGGCGATAGACCTTCGCCCGGTCCGCATCCCAGCTTTCGAACACGGCGCGGATTGCACCCCACAATTGCTCGGTCACATCTTGCGGAAACGGGCGACCCATCTCTTGCTCGGCAATCGTCTTGAATTCGGCGACCAGCACCTTCCAATCGTCGGATTCCATTTCTGTATCCGCGAAATAGCCCTTGTCTTCCTTGGCAATTTCCAATGCTTCTTCGAACAAGCCGTGATCCAAGCCCAGCACCACGTCGGAATACATCTGGATAAAGCGGCGATAGCTGTCCCAGGCAAAGCGTTCATCGCCCGATGCGCTGGCCAGACCTTCCACCGTATCGTCATTCAGACCCAAGTTCAGAACCGTGTCCATCATGCCGGGCATGGAGACCCGTGCGCCTGAACGCACCGAGACCAGCAATGGATCGGACGCATCGCCAAATCCCTTGCCCACGGTCGCTTCGATATGAGCCAGCGCGGTGCCAACAGCGGCGTTCAACCCATCGGAAAAATCGCCGCCTTCTTGCAAAAAGCGGACGCATTCTTCGGTGGTGATGGTAAAACCGGGAGGGACCGGCAAGCCGATGCTGGCCATCTCTGCCAGATTGGCGCCCTTGCCTCCGGTAACGGTCTTGTCCTTCTGGCGAGGATCACTGTGCGGTGCGTTTCCGCCGAAAGTATAGACCGATTGTTGAGACATTTTGTTTCCTACATTGCTTGACACCAAGGGCACGGTGTCAACGGAACTTTTGCCTAAAAGCCCGGCGTTTCTGCGGGTTTCAGGCGGAATTTCAATTTTGCCACTTTTCCAACTTGATCATCCTTCGATGCGGCTGAAATCGGCCACGCGATGCACTGCATCTCGGAAGCGCGATAGCAATGTCAGACGCGCCGCGCGCACATCTTTTTCTTCGGCATTCACAATCACGTCTTCAAAGAACCGGTCGATTGGTGCGCGTAAGCTGGCGAGCAATTCCATCGCAAAATGAAAATCCTCGTTGGCGATCGCTCCGTCTGCAGCACTTTCAAGGAATTGAAGCTTTTCAATAAGCGCCTGTTCGGCCGGTTCGGGCGAGTGCGAAAGCTCGGTTGGCTCGAACTCTTCCTTCTTGAGGATGTTGGAGGCGCGCTTGTATCCGGCGAGCAGATTGGCTCCGTCTTCGGTTTCAACAAAGGCTTGCAGCGCATGAACTCGGGCGAGAAGCCGGACGAGATCGTCCTCACCACCAAGCGCGAACACGGCGTCGATCAGGTCATGGCGGACACCCGCCTCGCGTTGCTGGACCTTGAGACGGTCAGCGAAGAACTCGAGGATATCTCCTTCACCTGCGCTCATTCTCAATTGGTTGTCTTGCAATATCCGGATGATGCCCAACGCCGCACGCCGCAAGGCAAACGGGTCTTTAGATCCAGTAGGCTTCTCATCGATGGAGAAAAAGCTCCGCAACGTATCCAACTTATCCGCCAAACTCACCGCCACGGTCACCGGAGCGGTGGGCACATCATCGCCCTGCCCAACCGGCTTATAATGATCGCGGATCGCATTGGAGACTTTCGGGTCGAGGCCTTCCTTGGCGGCATAATATCCGCCCATCAGGCCCTGCAATTCGGGAAATTCACCGACCATTTCGGTGACGAGATCAGCCTTGCAGAGGCGAGCCGCTTGTTCAGCTAGGTCAGGGTCGCCTTTAACGATGCCTTCCTCGCACAACCAGCGCGCCAGCTTGGCGACCCGCTCTACCTTGTCGGCAACGGTGCCCAGCTTCTCGTGGAAGGTAATCCGCTCCAGCCCCTCGGCATGTTCGGCCAGCGTTTTCTTTTGATCGAGCTCCCAGAAGAAGCGCGCATCGGACAGGCGCGCGGCCAGAACCTTGCGATTGCCATCCACCACAACTGCGGTGTCTTCCGCGTCGATATTGGCGGTGCAGACAAAGGCGTTGGCGAGTTTGCCATCAGCATCCTCGCACACGAAATATTTCTGGTTCACCCGCGCGGTCAGCTGGATCACTTCGGGTGGGACATCGAGAAATTCTTCCTCAAACCTGCCGAGCAGAGGCACTGGCCATTCGGTCAGGCCAGCATTCTCGACCACCAGCCCTTCATCCTCGACGAGATTGAGGCCGGCTTTCTCTGCCGCTGCCTTTGCACCCAAACGCACAGCTTCCTGACGCTCTTGATGATCAACGATTACATGCGCCGCGCGCAGCTTCTCGGCATAGTCGGCGACCGAACCAATGGTGATTTCGCCAGGGCAATGGAAGCGGTGGCCGAGCGTCGCGTAGCCGCTCGCAATGCCGTCGACCTCGCATTCGACGAGCTCCTCGCCGAGGATCGCGACGATACCTGAAAGCGGGCGCACCCAGCGCAGGCTCTCGGTCGACAGCGAGGCATCGCCCCAGCGCATCGACTTGGGCCAGCTGAAGTCACGGATGATGGTCGGGATGGCTTGGGACAGCAGATCCGATGTCTCGCGCCCCGCCTTCTCGATCACTGCAAAATAGGTGTTGCGCCCTTTAACGTCGCGCACTTCCAATTGGTCGCGCGTCACGCCGTTCTTGCGGCAAAAACCATCCACCGCTTGATCGGGTGCGCCCTCTGGCGGGCCCTTGGCTTCCTCGCGCACAGCCTCGGTCGCGCCCGGTAAATCGCGCGCAATCAAGGCCAGGCGGCGCGGTGTAGACCACACCGTCAGATCGCCGACAGTAACGCCAGCCGCGTCCATTTCGCGCCGGAACAGCTTTTCCAGCTCTGCCCGCGCGCCTTTTTGCATACGGGCGGGAATTTCTTCGGAAAGAAGCTCGAGGAGGAAGTCAGCCATTATGCATTCCACTCCGGATATTTCTCCGCCCAGATAGGCGCTTCTTTCTCCATGTGTTTTTCACACGATCCGCGCGCCAAATCACGCACCCGCGCCATATAGCTGGCGCGTTCCTGCACGCTGATCACGCCGCGCGCTTGCAACAGGTTGAAGATGTGGCTGGCCTCCACCGCTTGTTCATAGGCGGCGACAGGGACATTGTTATCCAGCGCATTGTTGCACTCGGCCTCTGCCTTGTTGAACAAATCGAACAGCGCATCGGTGTCAGCCACTTCGAAATTCCATTTGGACATCTGCTTCTCGTTTTCGAGAAACACATCGCCATAGGACACGCCGCGGCCGTTGAAACTGAGGTCGTAAACGCTGTCGACGCCTTGGATATACATCGCGAGGCGTTCCAAGCCGTAGGTCAGCTCGCCAGCGACAGGTTTGCAGTCAAACCCGCCCATCTGCTGGAAATAGGTGAATTGGGTGACTTCCATGCCATCGCACCAGACCTCCCAGCCCAGACCCCATGCGCCCAGCGTCGGGCTTTCCCAATCATCTTCCACAAAGCGGATATCGTGCTTGAGTGGATTGATGCCGATCACTTCCAAACTCTTGAGATACAGCTCTTGAATGTCGGACGGGCTCGGCTTCAGGATTACCTGATATTGGTAATAATGCTGCAGGCGGTTGGGGTTCTCTCCATAACGCCCATCGGTCGGGCGGCGGCACGGCTGAACAAAGGCAGCGCTCCACGGTTCTGGACCCAGCGCACGCAGAGTGGTCGCGGTGTGAAACGTACCGGCACCCATGCGCATGTCATAGGGTTGCAGGATGACACATCCTTGCGCGCTCCAAAAATCATGGAGGGCCAAGATCATGTCCTGAAAAGACGCCTTAGGATCGCGGATTGGCAGGTTCAAACTCATGGGCAAGGCCCATGGCGTAACCGCCCTTGAGGGTCAATGCCGCGCCGCAGCATATCCGCCAATCATCGCCCCTTTAGCAGGATGGGCCTAAGCAGCTTTAGTCAACTTGTCATAGCTTTTTGTCAGGTTCACTTGACTTTGCCATGATCTATCGACATATAGTCACGTATACCTGACATAGTGTCGGGATCTACAAATAGGATATGCATAAATGTCGATCAGCAAATTGAGTCGTGATGGCCAGCAAAAAGTAGCCGACTTTTCCTTTGGCTTGATGGCCACCTTTGCGGTTTTGGGATTGTTTGGCGATTCATTCGATACAACCCCACTGATACCCAATGCCCCCAACCCGGTTCTAACCGGCATCGCTAGCGCGGCATTGATGGTTTTGATTGCCCTAGTGGTCACCAAGGTCGCAGCACTGGATCGCAAAAGGTCGGAAGAATACACCTTCCAATTGATGGCCAATGGCGCGGTGGTTTCGGTCATGACCACATTGTTTGTGACGCTTGTCTGGTCGAGTGAATTCTTGCTCGGAAGATGGTTAGGCGCACCCAGTCACAGCCAAATTTTGGCGTGTTTACTAGGCAGCTGGGCAATCGGCTATTTTGCCTATCGCACAAGAGGATTGCAGGCATGAAAAATCGCCTCAAAGTCCTTCGGGCCGAGCGCGATTGGAGCCAGGCCGAACTGGCTGGCAAGCTCGATGTCTCGCGCCAGGCAGTCAATGCGATCGAAACGGGCAAGCATGACCCGTCGCTAACCTTGGCGTTTCGCATCGCTCGTCTGTTTGGCAGTCCCATAGAAAACATCTTTAACGACGAGCTCGATTGAAACCTGCAAGCTCTCGCTTGATATGTACTGCAATTCAGTTGCAATTCATGCTCTCACACAGAAAGATAGCATCATGAAAACCCTCGCAAAACTTTCGACCAATGCGGCGGCTATATCCGCCCTGCTTTTGGCCACACCCACGCTTGCACAGCAGCAGACAACACCAGCGCCCGTCCCACATACGCAGGTGCCGGTTGAACAGGTTGAGCTGGATGGCCCGGCTCTTTGGAAAGTGGCGGATGAAGACACCACGATCTATCTGTTCGGCACGGTTCATGCGCTGCCCAAGGATGTTGAGTGGTTGAACGGGACGATTTCCGACGCGCTCAATTCTTCCCAGAGTTTGGTGACCGAGATTACCATGGACGATTCCATGGCGACCGAAATGCAGCAATTGGTCATGGCCAAAGGCATGTTGCCCGCAGGAACAACCTTGCGCAGCATGTTCACCGAAGAACAAAAGTCCACTTACGAAGGCGCGCTGACCAAACTGGGGTTGCCAGAGGCTGCATTTGACCCGTTCGAGCCATGGTATGCGGGCATGCTGATGAGCATGCTGCCTTTGTTGCAGAAGGGCTATTCACCCGAATCCGGGGTTGAGAAGGTTTTGTTGACCCAGGCCGAAGATAAGGAGCGCGGATCACTCGAAACGCTCGAATTTCAGATGAGCCTGTTCGATGAATTGCCTCAAGAATCGCAAATCGCTTTCCTGATCGAGGCGGCAGATAATGTGGACGAGATCAAAGATCAGCTCGACGCTATGGTCAAAGAGTGGATCGAGGGCGATGCGGACGGATTGGCCGAATTGATGAACGAAGGTCTGACCGACAAGACCTTGGCCGAGCGGCTGTTATTTATGCGCAATCGCAATTGGGCCAATTGGATCGACGAGCGGATGGACGCACCAGGAACAGTCTTCATTGCCGTTGGTGCTGGTCATTTGGCGGGCGAAGAAAGCGTCCAAGAAGCTCTGGAAGACTTGGGGCTTGAGACCATTCGGGTTCAGTGATCAAACGCTTCTCAATTCTGGCAGCGGTCGCACTGGCTTTGATGTCTTGCGGGGACAGTCCCTCAGATAAAGCCAATGCAGAATTGGCCGAGGGGATCGCGCCATCGCCAATTCTTTATGAGTTAAGCGATGATAGCGGCACGGCCCGAGGGTGGATGTTTGGTACGATCCATTCCTTGCCTGCCGACCTGCAGTGGAGAACACCGGCACTCGATAGCGTCATCCAGAATGCCGATTCCCTCGTGGTTGAAATCGCCGATCTGGAAGACGCAACCCGGATGCGCAGCACATTTGGCCAACTTTCAACAACGCCCGGGCAGCCAGACCTCGACCAAAGAGTGCCCGCAATAAAGCGCCCTGCCCTGTCCGCTTTGCTGAGCAAGGCAAATTATCGCGTGTCCGACTTTCGCGATATCGAAACATGGGCCGCTGCCCTGATTCTGGCTCAAGCGAGCAACACCGGTGAAGGCGAGGCTGGAGCAGACCGGGTCATCCTTCGGGAGTTTCGTGGTCGAACCATCCATGAGTTTGAGGGCGCGGTGCAGCAGTTGAGCATTTTTGATCAACTGCCCGAAAGCGAACAATCCGATCTGCTGGTTGGCGTGCTTGAAGAAGAAGCGCTGAAGGAACAGGATCCTAACCGATTGCGGCGTGCTTGGCTGGGCGGTGATGAAGCGGCATTGATCGATGCCACCACATCAGGCTTGATGGCTGATCCAGAACTGCGCGAAGCCTTGCTGGTAGAGCGCAATAAAGCGTGGATCGCGCCGCTGGTCCGCATTCTAAATCGCGGTGAAAAACCGCTGGTGGCCGTTGGCGCGGCGCACATTGTTGGCAAGGATGGCCTGCCAGAATTGCTGGCTGAGCGCGGATATACAGTCCGGCGTATTCAATAAAGTCTGGTGTGACGGCGTGCGATCGGGGCTCGCCGCCCGATAAAATGCTTGTCCAAGCGCTCGCACAGGGCTTGCCAAGACTGCCCATGCACCCTAAAGGCCCGCCCTTCGATTGTCATGGTCATCCCTGGAGGCGTGGCAAGCGAAATGTATCAAACAAGCAATTCGAAAGGCTAGTGACATGAGCGACGCTCTAAACCTGCCGGCCGAGCTGCGCGAACGGGCTGGCAAGGGAGCCTCCCGTGCATTGCGTCGCGAAGGTCGTGTACCCGCTGTCATTTATGGCGGCAAAGAAGAACCCATCACAATCCATCTCGAAGAGAAGGAAGTTGTCCGCCAATTGATGCTGGGCCACTTCATGAACTCTATCGTTATGATCGATCTTGGTGGCGATAGCGTTCGCACCCTACCCAAGGATGTCGCTTTCCATCCGGTCACAGACCGTCCGACGCACATCGATTTCCTGCGCCTTGCCAAAGACGCGAAGATCGAAGTCGCTATTCCGGTTGTCTTCATTAACGAAGAAGCATCACCTGGCCTCAAGAAGGGCGGCGTTCTTAACGTGGTCCGTCACGATTTGGATCTGGTTTGCGAATCTGACAAGATTCCTGACGAGATTGAGATTGATGTCACCGGCAAGGAAGTTGGCGATTCGATCCACATCAGCGAAATCACGCTGCCTGCTGGTAGCGAGAGCGCGATTACCGATCGTGACTTCACCATTGCAACGCTGGTTGCTCCTTCCGCACTCAAGAAGAGTGAAGGTGAAGGCGAAGACGGCGAAGAAGATGGCGAAGAAGTTGCAGCCGATGAGGTTGAAGCAACCGCGCAGAAAGATGATGGCGAAGAAGGCGAAGGCGGCGAAGGATAAGCTGACCTGGTCTGTTACGACCCATCAATACATATCACCAAGGCGGCGGGCTTCTCACGAAGTCCGCCGTTTTGTTTGTGAGCTGTTTGTTGCGCCTCAAGCGTCGGAATTCGCATCCGCTCATTTGGCTTTCTTGCCTCTCGCACACCCATGCGGGTGCGCGTCCTCGGTGGCAATTCTTTCGCTACGCTTGAGGGGTAGGCAAAGCCTGCTAAGGACAAATCATGCAAATTTGGGCAGGCCTTGGAAATCCCGGACCGCAATATGCGATGCACCGGCACAATGTTGGTTTTATGGCGTGCGACGTCATCGCCGAGATGCATGGCTTTGGCCCGATCCAAAAGAAATTTCAGGGTTGGACCCAGGAAGGCCGGATCGGCTCTAACAAGATCCTGCTGATTAAACCTGCCACCTATATGAATGAAAGCGGCCGCGCCATTGGCGAGGCAATGCGTTATTACAAATTGGAACCTAAAGACGTCACCGTGTTCTATGACGAGCTTGATCTTGATCCGTTCAAGATCAAGGTGAAGCGCGGCGGGGGTGCCGCAGGCCACAATGGCATCCGTTCCACCATTCAGCACATTGGTGCCGAATTTCGGCGCGTGCGCATCGGCATAGGCCATCCGGGCCATAAAGATCGAGTCACGAGCCATGTGCTGGGCAATTTTGCCAAGGCTGAACAAGACAGTTTGGTACAGATGTTGGGGGCCATTGGGGCCGAGGCTGAATGGCTGGCCAATGACAACGACCCGCGCTTCATGAGCGAGATTGCCATGCGGATGCAGGACTAGTTCACCGCGATAGAAACCGTCGCTCAAACGTATAGCGACAAAGGAGTAAACCATGCCTTCCATCAATCGTCGTCATCTACTTGCTGGAGCCGCTGCCACTGGCGCTCTGGCTGCCACTGCAACCCTTGCCCAAACCGATCTGGTCGAGACCAAGCCCAATCTTTCGGGGAAGAGCATTCTGATCACCGGCTGCTCGACCGGATTTGGCCGAATGGGCGCAGAACATTATGCCCGCTTGGGGGCCAAAGTGTTTGCGACCATGCGCAATTTACCTCGCGATGAAGGCGATGAATTGATCGCGCTGGCCAAGGCCGACAATCTCGACATCCATGTGCTGGAAATTGACGTGACCTCGGACGAGCAAGTTGCCGCCGGGGTGGCAGAGGCAGAGCGGATCAATGGCGGAGCGCTGGATGTGGTCATCAACAATGCGGGCATTTCCTTTGGTGGCCCGATTGAAATTCAGGATGTTGAGGCGACGAAATTGACGCTCGACACAAATGTTGTTGGTCCACAGCGCATTCACCGGGCCGTTCTGCCCGCCATGCGCGCGGCGAAATCAGGCCTCATCATCAATATCTCGTCGCAATTGGGCCGCGTCATCGCGCCCGGCTTTGGACAATATTCTCCATCGAAATTTGCCCTTGAAGCAATGAGCGAAGCGCTTGCCTATGAACTTGTTCCGCATGGTATCGACGTTAATGTTATCGAGCCGGGCGGTTACCCGACCATGATCTGGTCAAATGCCAACAAAAACAGCCTAGAACTGCTGGATAGATCCGATGGCACACATACATCGGGCTATGCCGCTATGATCGAGCAATTGGGCAAGCGCACCGGAGGCGGATCGACCAATCCGATGGATGTGCCCCATGCAATCGCCAAGGTCATTGCGATGCCAGCTGGCACCAGACCCCTACGCACGCCAGTGCACCCTGGTCCCAAGCCTCAAATCGCGATCAATGATCTGACCGCAAAGGTTCAGGTCGGATGGCTTGGTGCATCACCCTTTGGGCCGTGGATCAAATCGGTTCATAACGTAGCTTAGATCGCGCTGGGCTGGTGTTTCCCGATTGTCGCGGCTAAGGCGCGCGGCACCACTATTATCCGGAGTTTTCGATGGGTTTCCGTTGCGGGATCGTCGGCTTGCCCAATGTTGGCAAGTCCACCCTTTTCAATGCACTGACCGAGACGCAGGCCGCGCAGGCTGCGAACTATCCCTTTTGCACGATCGAGCCGAATGTCGGTCAGGTCGCGGTTCCGGATGAGCGTTTGGACAAAATTGCTGCGATCGCCAAAAGCGCCAAGGTCATCCCGACGCAGCTGGCTTTTGTCGACATCGCCGGTCTGGTTAAGGGTGCAAGCCAAGGCGAAGGTCTGGGTAATCAGTTCCTCGGCAATATCCGCGAGGTAGACGCGATTGTTCACGTGCTGCGGTGTTTTGAAGATGACGATATTCAGCATGTAAGCAATCACGTCGATCCGCTGGCAGATGCTGAAGTGGTCGAAACCGAGTTGATGCTGTCCGATCTGGAGAGCTTGGAAAAGCGCGTCCCCAATGCGGAAAAGCGCGGCAATGCCGGTGACAAGGAAGCCAAGGCGCTCGCCAGCGTGCTGGGCCAAGCGCTCGGCCTGCTGCGCGATGGCAAACCGGCCCGCCTGACCGAGCCGAAGGACGATGAAGAACAACGCTTGTTCGAGCAAGCCCAATTGCTCACCGCTAAGCCGGTTCTGTATGTGTGCAATGTGGCTGAAGAAGACGCGGCGAAAGGCAATGCCTTGACCGAGCAAGTGTTCGCCAAAGCCGCAGCCGAAGGCGCGCAGGCAGTTGTGGTATCAGCCGCAATCGAGGCCGAACTGGTCGAAATGCCCGAGGAAGACCGCGCCGAATATCTGGCCGAACTAGGTCTTGAAGAAAGCGGCCTAGCCCGCGTGATCCGCGCTGGATACGAGCTTCTCGATCTACAAACCTTCTTCACCGCAGGCCCCAAGGAATCGAGGGCATGGACCGTGGCCAAGAATGCCAAAGCGCCTCAGGCTGCTGGCGAAATCCACAGTGATTTCGAGAAGGGTTTCATCCGCGCAGAAACAATCGCCTATGACGATTATATCGCGCTGAACGGAGAAAGCGGCGCGCGCGAAGCGGGTAAATTGCGCCAGGAGGGCAAGGAATATCTTGTCCAGGACGGCGACGTCATGCTGTTCAAATTCAACGTTTAAACAGAGGCGTGCCATGAGTGACGACGTGATGTATTTCGAAGACCTGATTGTCGGCACACGGCAAAGTTATGGCCGCTATGAAGTGACCCGCGAAGAAGTGCTGGAATTCGCTAACAAATACGATCCGCAACCCTTCCATCTGGACGATGAAGCTGCCGCACAGACGCATTTCGGTCGTTTGTCAGCCAGTGGCTGGCACACCTGTTCTATGGTCATGGCAATGTTGGTCGAGAATTTTATGGGCCAGAAAAGCGCCGGACTTGGCTCTCCCGGTCTGGAAAATCTCAAGTGGAAAACCCCGGTTTATCCGGGCGATGTTTTGCGGGTTGAAAGCGAGCTGATCGAGAAGCGTCGCAGCAAATCTCGTCCCGATATGGGCCTGACAAAGACACATATTCAGGTCTTCAATCAGAACGATGAGATGGTGATGGAATCGACCAACATCGGCCTGATGCAAGTTCGCAATCCTGACGCGCCGATAGATTGAGCCAGACCTAGGCGGTGGAAATCATCCCGCCATCCAGCACAATCGTCTGACCAATCATCCACGCGGAGGCAGGCGAACACAGGAAAATTGCTGTTCCGGCAATATCTTCCGGACCACCCATTCTGCCCCGTGGTATTTTCGAGATTGAGAACTTCGTCAACTCGTCATTATCGACGATTTGCTTGGTCATGTCGCTGGGGAATAGGCCCGGTGCAATCGCATTCACATTGATCCCGGCGGAACAAAGATCAACCGCGACATGCTCGGTCAATTGGACCACGGCAGACTTGCTCGCCGTGTAGGCATAAGTTGGCATGCCCGAATTGCGGATGCCATTGATGGAAGCGATGTTGATGATCCGGGCTGGATCATCCTTGTCGCCAGCTGCCTTCAGCAGGGGCAGGAATTTTTGTATCGCAAAGAATATCGCTTTGACGTTGATATCCATGACTTTGTCCCACCCCTTCTCGGGAAAGTCAGCGATGGGCGCGCTCCAATTGGCCCCCGCATTGTTGATCAAGATATCGATCTTGTCTTCGCGCTTGCTGACTTCGGCAACAAACGCCTCGATGCCTTCAACAGACGACATATCGCCCGGAATGGCGATACACTCGCCAAACTGCGACAGTTCTTCTGCATTGGCCATCAACCGTTCCACTTTGCGGGCGGTAATATAAACCTTCACACCATTTTCGAGCAGACCTTGCGCCATCATGGCGCCAATCCCGCTAGAGCCACCAGAAACGACCGCTACCTTACCGCTAATATCAAACAGATTTTTCATAGACATAAGATGTTCCAGTTCTCAAAAAATGGGTGTTGGACTAGTGGCACCTCAGTGCCGGCCAAACAGTTTCTCGACGTCTTCCATGCTCAACTTTACCCAGGTTGGGCGGCCGTGATTGCATTGGCCTGAGCGCGGCGTTTCTTCCATCTCGCGCAGCAGAGCGTTCATTTCGGCCACGCTGAGCACCCGCCCTGCCCTGACCGATCCGTGGCAAGCCATTGTGGCCAGCACATGTTCCAGCTTCTCGGTCAGCAGCAATGCCTCCCCATGCTTGGCGATATCGTCAGCCAAATCTTGCAGCAGTTGCTCCGGTTTAGCCTTGCGCAAGGCATGCGGCACGGCCCGCACCAGCATCGCCGATGGGCCGAACCGTTCAATCGTTAGGCCAAAGCTCTCGAAACCTTCCGCGGCCTCTTCCAAGCGGTCACAATCGGCCTCGTCCAATTCGACAACATCGGGCACCAGCAAGGCTTGGGACCGGGCCACCGCATCGCCAGCACCCGCCGCGCGAAGACGCTCCAACACGAGCCGTTCATGTGCGGCATGCTGGTCAACCAATACCAAGCCATCTTGCGCCTCTGCCACGATATAGGTGTTGGCGACCTGTCCGCGCGCGATCCCAAGAGGGTAATCCGCACCTTCGGGGATGGGTTCGGCCTGTTCAGCGCGGCCCATGGGTGCGGCCAGAACCTCTCCGTCCGCGCTTACCGATCCAGCCCAGTCTTGGCGCGGCTCAGCCACGCCGCCCTGCACGCTCGGAGAAAACCCGGTGCGTGACGCTGACCAGTCGCGGCCTTCAAAAATGGAGCGGAGCGCTGGAGCAGGCTCGCCCCCAGCACCACCAAATGGTTCTTGAGTCCAACGTGCCATCGCGCCGCGATCGGGTCCCTGCGCGCTGCGCCGGTCTCCCGTAGCCAATGCCGCTCTAAGGCCAGACACGATAAAACCGCGCACGGCCTTGGAATCGCGGAAGCGTACTTCGGTTTTGGCCGGATGGACATTCACGTCCACTTCCTCAAACGGAACCTCCAGAAACAGCGCCAGCACGGCATGGCGATCGCGCGCCAGCATATCGGAATAAGCGCCACGGACCGCGCCCACCAACAAGCGATCCTTCACCGGACGGCCATTCACGAATAGATATTGGTGATCGGCCACACCGCGATTGTAGGTCGGCAGGCCAGCAATACCGGTCAGGCGCATCATCCCGCTTTGGCTTGGGCGCTCTGCATCGATTGCAACGCAGTTGTCCTTCAACTCGCGTGCGACAATGCCAGCCACCCTGTCAGCCAAGCTTTCGTTCTGCTGGGTAGCGAAGATCCGCCTCTCCCCATGCTCCAGCGAAATCGCTAGGTCGGGCCGCGCCATAGCAAGCCGCCGCATCACATCCAGACAGGCGCCATATTCGCTGCGAGGCGTGCGCAGAAATTTGCGCCTCGCGGGCACTTTGCCAAACAGGTTTTCAACCCGCACTCGCGTTCCAGGCGGCAGGGCAGCTGGCGTGTCCTCGATAATTTCGCCATGATCGACGATCCGTCGCCAACCTTGATCTGCCCGCCGCACGCGGCTTTCGATGGTCAATCGAGCAACGCTTGCGATCGAGGGCAAAGCCTCTCCGCGAAAGCCCAATGTCGCCACTTGTTCGATGGCTTCGTCGGGCAATTTCGAGGTTGCATGGCGCTCCAACGCCAGCGCCATGTCGTCTGCGCTCATCCCGCAACCATCATCACTCACTTCGATCCGGGTGAGGCCACCCTCGACCAGTTTGACAGCGATTCGCGAGGCACCGGCATCAATCGCATTCTCTACCAGTTCCTTTAGTGCGGCAGCAGGACGCTCCACCACTTCGCCCGCAGCGATGCGGTTGATCAAGGCTTCTGGAAGGCGGCGAATTTGAGGCATGAATGCAGGCTAGCGCCGAAGCGCATCAATTTCGAGGCCAGCGGTGGAAAATCGGTGGAGCAATGGACAAAAATTTTGGCCTTTTCCCGCGCCATTGGTTACAACCAAATATCCCTGGAATTCTCAGGCAATTACTCATCCGCTGAAACCTTTGTGTTCAGCACGAAATCTACGGAATGTTTGCACCCAATGAGCTTCTTTTCCAACCTACTGAAATTCGGTTCACAGAACATGGCCATCGACCTCGGCACGGCCAACACGCTGGTCTATGTTCAAGATCGGGGCATTGTTCTGGATGAGCCATCGGTTGTAGCGATTGAGACCATTGACGGGGTCAAGCGGGTCAAAGCCGTGGGCGATGATGCCAAGATGATGATGGGCAAGACGCCGGACAGCATCGAAGCCATCCGCCCTCTGCGCGACGGCGTGATAGCGGACATCGAAATTGCCGAGGAAATGATCAAGCACTTCATCCGCAAAGTGCACGGCAAAAAAAGCCTGTTCCGCTATCCAGAAATCGTGATTTGTGTGCCGTCGGGTTCAACCTCGGTTGAGCGGCGCGCCATCCGCGATGCTGCCAGTAACGCCGGGGCATCGGAAGTGTATTTGATCCTGGAACCCATGGCAGCGGCCATCGGGGCCGATATGCCGGTGACAGAGCCGGTAGGCTCTATGGTGGTGGATATTGGCGGTGGCACCACAGAAGTTGCCGTATTGTCCTTGCGCGGCCTGGCTTACACCACCTCGGTACGTACCGGGGGCGACAAGATGGACGAAGCCATCGTGTCCTATGTCCGACGACACCACAATCTGTTGATCGGCGAAGCCACGGCCGAGCGGATCAAGAAAGATTACGGTATCGCCATTGCGCCTGAAGACGGCGTCGGCGAAACCATCACGCTGAAGGGCCGCGATCTGGTCAACGGCGTGCCCAAGGAAATCACCATCAATCAGGCCCATATTGCAGAGGCCTTGTCTGAACCGATTGGCGCCATCGTTGAAGGTGTTCGCATCGCTTTGGAGAACACCGCCCCTGAATTGGCAGCTGACATTGTCGATCAAGGTATCGTCCTGACCGGCGGCGGAGCGTTGATCCGCAAGCTTGATGAACATTTGCGCGATGAAACCGGCCTGCCGGTCAGCATCGCAGAAGATCCATTGTCCTGCGTGGCAATCGGCACCGGCCGCGCTATGGAAGATCCCATCTATCGCGGCGTTTTGATGACCGCCTAGTGGCCAAATAAGGAGACCGGGGCATGGCGCCGCCTTCATCCCGGCGTTCGGGTCATTCGCGCAGAGCACAATATTCGATCTTCACCGGCTATGTGCTCGCCTCCATCGGTGCCCTGATTGGCGCGGTGCTTTTGGTCATCTCGATCTTCCAGCCCAGTGCTTTCAGCGGGGTACGCGGCACAGCGATCAATGCGGTTGAACCGGCCGCCGAAGTCACCACAACCAGTCGAACCGGATTTGCCAGCCTGTATGACAATGTCAGCGGGTATTTGCGCGCCGGCAGCCAGAACGCAGCTTTGAATGAAGAGCTGGAAATCGCCCGGATCAAATTGGAAGAAGCCAAAGCGGTTGAACAGGAAAACCTGCGCCTAAAGGCATTGCTAGGCATAAAGCAGGAAGAGGTTGAGCCCATTGTCGTCAACCGCCTGGTCGGATCCACCTCTGCCAGCACCCGCCGCTTTGCCTATTTGGGGGCCGGAAGCAGCGATGGGGTTGCGGTGGGTATGCCGGTGCGCGGGCCGCATGGCGTTGTTGGCCGCATATTGGAAGTTTCCAGCAACAGCGCGCGGGTGATGCTGCTGACCGATAGCGAGAGCGTGCTGCCAGTGCGCCGCGCTGATGATGAAGTAGTCGCCTTTGCCGAGGGCCGCGGCGATGGCTTGTTGAACATTCGATTGATCAATCTGGGCATCAACCCCTTGGAACCCGGCGATGTGTTTGTGACCAGCGGAGCCGGTGGATATTATCGACCAGGTGTGGCTGTCGCGATTGTCGATGAAGTCACCAGTGATGGAGCAATTGCGCGGTTGATCGCTGATCCGGCAGCATCGGATATCGTATCGGTTGAGCCTATCTGGCAACCCGCCGCTTTGCAAAGTGCTCAGATACCCGTGCAAATTGCATTGGACGAAGTTGAGGCTGACCAATGACAGGCCAGTTGAACCGTGTTTCCGATAGTCGGCAATACGGTCGCCAGATCAACCGCGAAGCATCACCCTGGCGGCAATATGCCGTGCCCTATGTGTCGATCATGGCCGGATCATTGCTGCCCGTATTTGTCCTGACGGGAACGATGCCAATCATGGCGCCATTGGGCTTCATGATGTTGCTCGGCTGGAGAATCATGCGGCCGGGCCTGCTCCCGGTCTGGATCGGCCTGCCCTTGGGGCTGGTTGATGATCTGTTCAGCGGGCAACCATTTGGCAGCGCAGTTCTGCTATGGTCATTGGCCATGTTGGCTATCGAGCAATTGGAACAACGCTTTCCCTGGCGCAATTTTGGCCATGACTGGCTGACCGCGAGCGTTGTGCTGGCAGCCTATCTGACGCTTGCGATGCTATTTTCTGGGGCGACACCCAATACCCATCAACTGACGGTAATCGCGCCGCAAATCGCATTGTCAATTTTGCTCTACCCAATTGTGGCCATGGTGGTGTCCTGGTTGGATCGTTTCCGCCTCAGCCGCACGCGCGAGGTCGTGTGATGGTCGGTAAAGGCAAGCGTAAGCGCAAGCAGCCAGTCATCAGCACTTCTACGCTCAAGAACTCGTTTGATCGGCGCAGCTTTGTCATCGCATCTGTGCAAGGCGGCATCGGCTTGCTGCTGGCCGGGCGGATGGCTTATCTCTCGATCGCAGAGAATGAGAAATATCGCACAGAATCAGAGAGTAATCGGGTAAATCTATCACTCATCCCGCCGCGGCGCGGGTGGATATTGGACCGCGATGGCGCCCCCCTCGCCTCCAACCGGGCTGATTTCCGGGTCGATATCATTCCCGAGCGTCTGGCTAACCCCGACGCCACGATTGATCAATTGGGATCTTTGCTGTCGCTCGAACCAGACCGGATCAATGATCTAAAGCAGGAAGTGAGCGACGCGCGCGGCTTTCAACCTGTCGAAGTTGCCAAAGGCCTCGATTACGAACAATTCGCGGCCGTCAGCGTGCGCTTGCCCGATTTGCAAGGGGTCGTGCCGCAGCGCGGCTTCTCGCGCTATTACCCCACCGGCGCCACCGTCGGCCATCTGGTTGGATATGTTGGTCCCGCATCTGCTGAAGAATATGAGGCCGACCGAAATCCTCTGCTCATCACGCCGGGCTACAAGATCGGCAAGGATGGGTTGGAAAAGCAGTTTGAGCAGGAATTGCGCGGAGTTCCTGGTGCGCGCCGGGTCGAAGTTACGGCGTCTGGGCGAATTGTGCGTGATCTGGAAACCCGTGATGATATCCAAGGCGATCCTGTCCGCCTGACAATCGATGGTCCGCTGCAAAATTATGCGGCCCGCCGGATCGGGTTGGAATCCGGCTCTGTTGTGGTGATGGACTGCAAAACGGGCGATCTGTTGTGCATGGCCAGCATGCCAAGCTTTGACCCCAACAGCTTTTCCGACGGCATTGGCAGCGTGGAATATGCCATGCTGCGCGAGGACGAGCGAGTGCCGCTTCGTAACAAAGTGCTGAAGGGCCTCTATCCGCCGGGTTCAACGGTCAAACCGATGGTCTCCATGGCCTTTATGGAACAAGGGCTGGATCCGAACGAAACCGTCTTTTGCGGCGGCGGTTTGCGCGTGGGCAACCGCGTATTCCGCTGTTGGAAACGCGGTGGCCATGGCACGGTCGATATGGCCAAGGGCATCTACCAAAGCTGCGATGTCTATTATTACCATTTCGCCCAGCGGATCGGGATGGATCCCATTGCCGCGATGAACCGGCGCTGCGGATTGGGGCAAGAATTTCCGCTCCCCGTCACCAGCCAATTCTATGGCACAGTGCCTGATCCCGAGTGGAAATTGAACAAATTTGGCCGCGAGTGGCAGGCCTTCGATACTGTAAACGCGACGATCGGACAGGGCTATATGCTGGCCAGCCCCCTGCAATTGGCGGTCAGCGCGGCGCGTTTGGCCACAGGCCGCCATGTTATGCCCCGCCTGAATATGGCCACCCCTCCTAAGGGGTTTGATCAGGTCGACTTTCCCGACGAGCATGTCCGCTACGTTCGCCAAGCGATGAGCGATGTGGTCAATGGGCCGGGCACCGCCGGCCGGGCGCGACTACCCTTTGATGACATCAAAATGGCCGGCAAAACTGGCACGGCGCAGGTCGTGTCACTGTCAAAGTCTGACGGTCGCACCGGTCCCTGGCGCTTCCGCGACCACGGCCTTTTCACTTTCTTCGCACCCTTTGACAATCCGCGTTACGCGGGAGCGGTGGTTATCGAGCACGGCGGCGGGTCGGGCTCTGCCTATCCGATCGCCCGTGACGTCATGACGTTCCTGTTCGATCCGGCCAAAGGTATGGACGCGCTGAGGCGGCTTGAGACCCAATGGGGCGGGACCGCGCAAGAACGGCTCGACCGCAAATACGCTGCTTTTGCTCAAGCTGCCGGCGAGGCTGTTTCCCCTCCCCCAAGCCGAGATGAAGATATCTTTGACTTGGTGGAGGCTGAGGCCCGTGTCGCCGCACAACAACCTTCGGAAATTGCCGAAGAGGTGATAGCACCGCGTCCGGAGGCGACGCCCTCTGGTGCGCCCCGCCCCAATCCCGAGCAACAAGTCATTGATGCCGCTGCGGCGGGGATCGCCCAGTGAACTCCATCATCCCAGAACCTATCGCCAGACAGCCATGGCAAATGTTGATCCCGCTGTTCCTTCTGATCGGTTTTGGGGCCGCCGTGCTGTATTCGGCCGCAGGCGGCTCTATGCAGCCATTTGCGTCATCGCATTTGATCCGCTTTGGCGTGTTTTTGGTCATGGCGAGCATCATCGCCATGTTCAGCAAGGGCGTCATCCAATTCCTGACCTATCCCGCCTATATCGCAGTCGTGCTGCTGTTGGTTGCGGTGGAGGCAATTGGCGCCATGGGCGGTGGCAGCCAACGCTGGCTCGATCTGGGCTTTATGCGCCTTCAACCCTCGGAATTGATGAAGCCGGTGATCGTCCTTGTCCTGGCCCGATTTTATGACGCACTGCCACTGGGCATGATCGCCAGCTGGAGAGCGCTGGTACCCGCCGGACTGTTGATCGGCTTGCCCATGGCTTTGGTGCTGATGCAGCCTGATCTGGGAACATCATTGGCCATGGCCTTTGGCGGAGCAGTGGTGATGTTTTTGGCAGGACTGCCAATGCGGTGGTTCGTGGGCGCGGGTATTGCTGGAGCGGTTGCCGTCCCCCTCGCCTTTTTCTTCGGCCTGAAAGAATATCAGCAGCGCCGCGTCACCACTTTCCTTGATCCCGAATCCGATCCCTTGGGCGCGGGCTATCACATCACCCAATCAAAGATTGCGATCGGATCGGGCGGAATGGACGGCAAGGGATTCAACAATGGCTCGCAAAGCCATCTCAACTATCTACCCGAACCGCACACCGATTTCGTCTTTGCCACCATGGCCGAGGAATGGGGCCTGCTGGGCGGAATTTTCGTGATCGGCGTGTTTGCCATAATACTTGGCTGGGGTTGGAGAGTGGCCAATGCCTCTGACGACCGGTTTGCCCGATTGCTGGCAGCAGGCCTGACCGCAACCATTTTCTTCTATGTGGCGATCAATTTAATGATGGTCATGGGACTGGCGCCAGTGGTGGGAATACCCCTTCCGTTTATGAGCCATGGCGGTTCGTCGATGATGACCAATATGATCTGCATCGGCGGTTTGCTGATGGTGAACCGCTGGAACAGGGAAGCGCCCAAACGTCGGCTGCAATAAATTTTTGCTGCATTGCAGCACGCAGAGCTTTCTTTTGCATCAATCATCGCTATATGCAGCGCCTTCGCTGATTCGGGCCGAGCAATGGTAGCCTGACAGATCTAGTGCTTTGCACTTGTTCAGATGCGATTGTGTGGACCCTTAGCTCAGTTGGTAGAGCGTCTGACTCTTAATCAGAATGTCGTTGGTTCGAACCCAACAGGGTCCACCATTTTTCCAAGCGAGCAACCCTAACGGCCGAGCGCGCACCTTGCGCTTGGTGGCCAGTCATGACAGCCTCTGTTTCAACAGGAGGATTGTTTGACCAAACCCATAGCCCGCGCGGCGTTTCAACTTCTTACTCTGATCATCGCACCCTTGGCTTTAGCCTCATGCGGAACCAGCGAACGCGAAGTCGACCGCGCAGCGCGCGAGGGCATTTTGCTGATCGGCAATTATGGCGAACCGGCCACCCTTGATCCCCACCTCGTGACGGGCGTTCCCGAGAACGCAATACTCGATGCGTTGATGGAAACACTCACCAGCTTCCACCCAAAAGATTCGCGGTTGGCTGCCCCGGGTCTTGCGGAAAGCTGGGAGCATAGCGACGATTTCACCCAATGGATATTCCATCTGCGCAAGGACGCCACATGGACCAATGGCGATCCGGTTGTTGCAGGCGACATGCTGTATTCTTGGAAGCGCTTGCTGCAACCCGAACTGGCCGCGCAATATGCCGATCTGATCCACCCAGTGCGCAATGCCCGAGCATATAATTTCGGTGAGATCACAGATTTTAGTCAGGTTGGTATCAAAGCACCCGACGATCACACGATTGTGATCGAGCTAGACCAGCCTTTGCCATTCTTCGACATTCTGATGATCACACCCGCGCTCGGCCCGATCAACCAGAGGGCCGTGGAAGAGCATGGCACAATTGCTGACCGTCGCAATTCCTGGGCGACGGCGGAAAACTATGTCAGCAATGGCCCCTATCGGTTCAAGCAATGGTCTGAGAACCAGCGTATTATCCTGGAGAAAAATCCGGATTATTGGGATGCGGACAACATCTCGCTGAACGAAGTGCACTATTTTCCGATCGACAATGGTAAGACTGAAGAAAGTCTGTTCATGAGCGGCCGGTTGCATGTCACCAGCGGTGTGTCGCCTGACAAACTGCCTTTCTATAACGAAAATCATGCTGAATTAGTTTTTGAGCGACCCAGGCTCGGCAATTATTATTACTACATCAATGTTGATCGAAAACCATTGGATGACGTTCGGGTTAGGCAGGCCTTGTCGCTGGCGATTGATCGAAAATTGATCGCAGAACAAGTGCTCAAAGGAGCACAGTTACCCGCAGGCGGCTTCGTGCCGCCTGGCATGGCCGATTATGAAACGAGCGACGTTTTGCCATTCGATCCGGATCGCGCACGTCAGTTGCTGACCGAAGCCGGATATCCCAATGGCGAAGGTTTTCCGGTGCACGAAATTCTCATGAATACCTTGGAAGATCATCGCAAAATTGCCGAAGCGATCCAAGAGATGTGGCGCAAGGAGCTGAACATTGGCGTTGGCGTCTACAATCAGGAATGGCGGGTATATCTTGATTCCATAGACAATAACGACTTTTCAATGGCGCGCGCTGGCCTGACTTACAACGGGCCTGACCCGTACAATAAGCTCTATTGGATGACGACCGGTGGCCTGTTCAACCGTGGCAATTGGTCAGACCCACGCTTCGATGCTTTGGTAAAGCAGTCCGCGGAGTTGAGCGATCTTGGGCAGCGCAATACCCTGCTGAAGCAGGCCGAAACGATTATGAATACTGAACTGCCGGTTATTCCACTGTTCTGGTCGATCGATACTGTGCTGCGCGACCCTCGCATTGTTGGGATGAATCCAGAACTGACCAATGGAACATCTGTAAAATATCTCAGCTTTGATCTCGATTAGAGTATTTTTGGGAAAAGATTCGGTCCAATAGCTGACCGAACCGCATCATGGTGCTGCACTACGTAGTAATACTAACTACATGTTTTATGCAGTGTTTATGTTGAAATCGGATCAAACTCGCCTGTCGTTTCACCGCCCCTTCCGCTAAGTACATGGAGTGAGGACGCGCGGCGGGAAGATTACGTTTGAGTGTTGAGAGAGTAGACCGGGCCGAAGGATTAGCCCACATTGTCAACGCGTTGGAGGCTCAGCTGACCAGCCTTGACCAGCTTGGCGCGCATATTGCTGCGGCCCATGTTGACGCGGCGATCAACCAATTGCGTCTGGATCGGGCCATGTCAGACAAGGCGTAATCGCACATCTTTGCCCTCAACCTGCGGCAAAACGCCGCTAATCCCGATCAATATGCCCCCTTCCTACAACCTGTATAGGTAGTCGTCCGAGGGTTCGGAGCGGAGTATTCAGGCTGTAAATACCTTCAACACACAAGCTGACACGGCGTCAGCTTTATGGGAGGGTGTTGTTGCGCCAGATACCAGACATTGCCTGCACGGATGCGACCCGCACCCTCAGTGGGATTGCTCAGTAGTGGCGCGGCAACCCCGACCTGTTGAAGATCGCGACATGGCATCGGTTGCTGATGAGTTGATGGCGCTGGCGCGGTCTATCCAAGCTCAACATCTGCATCAGCCTAGTGCGCAAGACGGCATTGATAATGATCAACAACACCAGTCAGCTGAAGGCGTTGGTAAGGCCCTGCCCACGCGTAAACTGCTCGCTTTGGCAGAAAAGACTTATGAGGATCGGCGCCGCAGGGACCGGGTTATCGGCCAGTCTGACCTGTTTGGAGAGCCTGCATGGGACATTCTGCTGGACCTGTTTGTGGCCTATTTAGCCGACAAGGATGTCTCTGTTTCCAGCGCCTGCATCGGCTCGGCCTCCCCACCCACCACAGGCCTTAGATGGCTGAGTGTGCTGGAGGACAATGGGTTGGTACTGCGCCAAAAGGATTTAACCGATCAACGCCGCACGCTGGTCAGGATCAGCGATACCGGCATCGAGCGAATGGGCCAATATTTCCACGCAATTGCCTAGCTGCCAAAACAGCCTTTGCCAGCGTAAACGGCACTTGCGCCCAGCTCTTCCTCGATCCGGATCAACTGATTATATTTAGCCAAGCGATCTGACCGGGCGAGCGAGCCAGTTTTGATCTGTCCACAATTGGTCGCCACCGCCAAATCGGCAATGGTTGCATCCTCAGTTTCGCCAGAACGGTGGCTCATCACGGATGTGTAGCTGGCGCGATGCGCCATATCGACCGCCGCCAAGGTTTCCGTCAGAGTGCCGATCTGGTTGACCTTAACCAACAGCGAATTGGCCAGATTCTTCTCGATACCCATCGCCAAACGCTCAGGATTGGTGACGAACAGATCATCGCCCACCAATTGCACTGTATCGCCTACTCTTTGCGTCAGTGCGGCCCAGCCATCCCAATCATCTTCATCCATGCCATCCTCGATCGAACGGATGGGGTATTCAGCACAAAGCTTTGCCAGATACTCGGCCATTTCAGGTCCGCTGAGCGACAAATTTTCGCCCGAGATCTGGTATTTTCCGTCCTTGTAAAACTCTGTTGCCGCGCAATCGAGTGCAAGCACCACATCTTCGCCCGTTTTGAAACCGGCCTGTTCAATCGAGGCCATGATAAAGTCGAGTGCCGCGCGTGTGCTTGCCAAATCGGGGGCAAAGCCGCCCTCATCGCCAACAGAGGTAGCCAGCCCCTTGTCATGCAGGCCTTTCTTCAGCGTATGAAAAATCTCTGATCCCCACCGCACAGCTTCGGCCAGGCTGTCTGCGCCAATTGGCATGACCATGAATTCCTGAATATCAATCGGATTATCAGCGTGTTCGCCGCCATTGATGATATTCATCATCGGCACCGGAAGAACATGGGCCGACACACCGCCAAGATAGGAATAGAGCGGCAGGCCCCGTGCATTGGCCGCGGCCTTTGCAATGGCAAGGCTCGTGCCCAAAATGGCGTTCGCGCCCAAACGTGCTTTGTTGGGCGTGCCATCCAGATCGATCATCGCCAGATCGATGTCGCGCTGATCCTCGGCATCCAGCCCCAAAATAGTGTCGGCAATCTCTGTATTGACCGCATCAACCGCTTGCAGCACGCCCTTGCCCATATAGCGGGATTTGTCGCCATCGCGCAGCTCCACCGCCTCATGCGCACCGGTAGAAGCACCGGAAGGAACGGCTGCCCGACCAAAGCTGCCATCATCCAGCAGGACGTCAACTTCGACCGTGGGATTGCCCCGGCTATCAAGAATTTCGCGGCCATGCAGGTCGATAATAGCGGTCATCGGGCTTTGCTCCGGAGCTGAAGTGTTGTAATTGGGTAAGACACCACCATTTAGGAAGTATGCCTTATTTGGTTACTGCGCCTTTATGCGTCGGAACTTTGAGGCGCAAGTTGCGTTGCAACATAGAACCCCAAACTTTATAGTTTGGCCATTGGAATACGTAGCCGCACCGGGCACAAAGGAGGCATTTATGGCACAAGGAAGCTCTAGCAGCTCCAGCGCGACCAAATCGCGCAAGACACCCGCAAAGAAAACAACCGCTAAGAAAGCAACCAAAGTGACGAAAACAACAGACAACACATCCGAAGCGAAAACCCGTTTCTCCGCCGCGCTTGATGAAGCGAAGGCCGGCGCTGCTGCGCTGAAGGCAGAAGCAGGCGATCGCGCAGGTTCATATCGCGACCAAGCCAAAGGTAAGACCGGTGATCTGGTCGAAGAAGCAAAGCATTATGGCGCCGATGCCAAAGCAAAGGCTGGCGAGCTAGCCGTTGAAGGCAAGACCAAGGCAAGTGATGCATTGTCTTCGCTGGGCAAGGTTGTGTCTGACACCGCTCCGCAAATCGACGAGAAGCTGGGTGAGCAATATGGCGATTACGCCCGCAAAGCCTCGCGCAGCCTGGCCGAAGCATCTGCCAAGTTGGAAGCAAAAAGCGTCGACGAAATCGGCGAAGATGCGCGTGAATTTGTCCGCAAAAGCCCCGGCGTTGCCGTAGGTATCGCAGCAGTGGCTGGCTTCTTGCTGGCCCGCATGTTCAGCGGCGGCGGACGCGACTAAGCACCAGCTGAGGGGGCTGTACATGCGCGATGACGACCTGCCGGTTGAGCGGCAGGATGCAGACACTGATTTGGACGCAGCGGTACGCGGCGAAGACGAGTTGGAAGATGCACGCGATGTGTCTCTGACAGAGGAAATCGCTGCGCTGGTCGAAGACGGCAAAAATTATGCCGAGGCTGAGCTGGCGTTCCAGAAGACCCGCGCTGGCTTTGTTGCCAATCGCGGAAAATCGGCTGCATTGTACGGCCTTTTCGCACTCGGCTTTATCCACCTTGCGCTCATCGCATTGGTGGTGGGCGTGTTGTTTGGCTTGATCCCGGTATTGGGAGCTTGGGGCGCGACAGCTGTCGTTGTTGGCGTTCTGTTGCTGGTCGCAGTGATACTGCTGCTGTTGGTGCGTTCCAACGGCATCGAAATCGCCAATTCGTTCAAGAGCGACGGAAAATGAGCAAGCTGAAGCAACAGATGCGGGAAGATAAGGCCCTGCGCGACACCGCGCACAGCCTGATCGTCGCTGATGTGGCTCATGTCCGCAATATTATGAATGCGGAGACCCTGGGCAAACGCATTGCCGGACGCATCGGCGATGGCGCCAGCGATGTGTTGCACAAGGCCGGAAACACGGCCGGCAACAATAGCGGTATCTTGGCGGCCGTGGTGGCCGCCGCGGCTCTATGGTTCGCGCGCAAGCCAATCCTTGAGCTGCTGAGCGATGAAGCGACAGAGGATCTGCCCCCGGACCAGGCCTCTCGTGATGAAACCGACCCTGTCACCCTTCCCCCGAATGATGATCGTGGTGATAGAATAATTGGAGAAGACCATGAGCAGTGATGAAAAGCGTGATGCACTCCGCGTGAAAATCGAGGCCGCTGAACAGCGCCATGAAGAACGCTCCTTGCAAGTAGCGGCACAAGAAGCTGCCGAAAACGCGACGGAATTTGTGAAAAAGCATCCTTTCGCCACAGTGGGCGCAGCGATCCTGGTTGGCCTCGCCATCGGTTCCATGACGAAGCCAGGCCGCCGTTTGACCAAGCGAACCGGTGTGTTGGCAGCCTTGGTGACCGATGCGGTCATCACCTATGGCATTCAGGCCTTCGACGCGGCGAGCGATGTCGCGCGCGAAGGACAGGACAAATTGGAAGACTTGAGCGACAGTGTCAGCGACAAGGCGCGGACCGCAAAGCGCGAAGCCGCCCATCTGGCGGGTACCGCAGCCGATCGCACTCGGACTGTGACGCGCACAGCCACGCGTAAAGCGAGCCGCACGGTGCGCGATGTGCGCGATCGGATCGTCCACTAACCGCGCAAAGATGCTGGTCCAAACCGTCCAATGAGTCTATGGGCCTGCGCTTATCGACAGATCGGGCATTGGCCCTCAAGAAAGATTTAAGTGATGGAAGAAACCACCCCAAAACAGAAACTTCACTTGGTCATGGGTGGACGGGTCACTGATCCGCGCTCCATGGAATTCCAGGATCCAGAGAGTGTCCATGTGGTTGGCGTTTTCAGCGACTATGAAGCCGCCGAAGATGCGTGGCGTGCGCAAGCGCAAAGGACCGTTGATGACGCAGAGATGCGCTATGTTGTGGTCCATCTACACAAATTGCTGACACCCGACGCATAAGCGCGCGCTGGCTTTGGACCGAGCATTCGCCACCCAATCAGCACTCAGCCAACGCACAGTTATGAGCTATTCCCTTCGCCCGTTCCGCGATACCGATCCACCGCGTCTGGCCGAGATTACTCGCGCGGCCATTACCGCGATTGGGCCGCATGGCTATAGCCCGGCGCAAGTTGCTGCATGGACAAACCGCCATCTCACAGCAGATCGCTTTGTCACTCGCGCTGCTGCAGGAGCACTTATCTGGGTCGCAGAAGACGCAACCGGTCAACCCGTAGCCTATGCTCTGTTGGAAGTGGACGAGCATGGCGAGGGTCATCTCGACATGCTGTATTGCCACCCAGACCACACGCGGCGCGGGTTGGCCGACCAATTGCTAGCTTCAGCCGAAGCGCATGCTCGCACGACCAGAATTGTCCGGCTGTATACCGAGGCGAGCGAACTTGCCCGCAGCGCATTCGAGCGCGCCGGATACGCCGTCACACACAGGCGTGATTTTGACATCGGGTCCGCTCAGCAGCCTGTCCCGATCCACAATTATGCGATGGAAAAGCTGCTCGATTGAGCAGCCCCCTTGATCAAATGAATTCGATCTTCTCGACAAGGTAGAACTTGTCGCCCGATGGCACGGTCACTTCGATCTCGTCACCTTTGTTCTTGCCAATCAGGGCACGAGCCAAAGGAGAGCTGAACGAAATGCGGCCACTGGCTGCATCCGCTTCGGTCTCGCCAACAATCTGGTATTTCACCGGTTTGTCGTTATCATCCAGCAGCGTGACGGTCGCGCCGAACACAATCTTGTCACCCGACAAACTTGCCGGATCAATGATTTGAGCGCGAGTCACCTTGCTTTCGATGTCACCGATCATGGCCTCTACCTGGCCCTGACGTTCTTTCGCGGCGTGATATTCAGCATTTTCCGAGAGATCACCATGCGCGCGAGCTTCCTCGATCGCATCAACAATCTTCGGGCGTTCCGCGCGCAAGATCTTGAGATCAGCCGTAAGCCGCTCATAGCCTTCCGCGAGCATGGGAACCTTATCCATCGTAGCAATCCAGTCTTTTTCGTTCGGCGCGCGCCCCCCAAAATTCACGACATCGAGACCATGGCCGCTTCACAGGAGGCGGCGCGATCTCGTCGAAATGTCGGGAGGAACGCTAGATTTGTTTAGCTATAATAGTCTTGCAATGAGCGGACTTCAAGCTGCCTTGCGTTTACAGCCCCAATTGCCTGGGCTGCAGCGAGCGAAGCAGTGGCCGTTGTGTAGTAAGGAATCTTCTCTTCCAGGGCCGAAGCGCGGATCGATTTCGAATCGAGCAAACTCTGCCAACCCTCGGTTGTGTTGAAGATCAAAGCGACATCGCCATCGATGATTTTATCGACCACATGCGGTTGGCCTTCAGCAACCTTATTCACCCGCTCAACCTTTAATCCCTGCTCGGTCAAATAGGCCTGCGTGCCGCCCGTGGCGATTATGTCAAATCCTTGTTCCAACAGCGATTTTACCGCCGGAACGATGATCGACTTGTCGCTGGTCTTGACCGAAACAAACACCGTCCCGCTTTCCGGCAAGCTTGATCCCGCGCCCAATTGAGACTTGAGGAAAGCGGCCGCAAATGTGGTGTCGATGCCCATCACTTCGCCGGTTGATTTCATCTCCGGTGTCAGCACAGGATCGCTGCCGGGGAAGCGATTGAACGGGAACACGGCCTCTTTCACCGCCATGTAAGGCAGGTCGCGTTTGAACGGTTCAAAATTGCTCAATTTTTCGCCCGCCATGACGCGCGCAGCAATTTTTGCGACCGGTTGTCCGATCGCCTTGGCGACAAATGGCACCGTGCGGCTAGCGCGCGGATTGACCTCGATCAGGTAAACCTCGCCATCTTTCACCGCAAATTGGATATTCATCAGGCCGCGCACCTTCAGGGCAAAGGCCAGCGCCTCGGCCTGACGCTCCATCTCGGCGATGATATCATCGGGCAGGGAGTATGGCGGCAATGTGCAGGCGCTATCGCCCGAGTGAACCCCGGCCTCTTCAATATGCTGCATCACGCCCGCAATCCGCACTTCATCGCCATCGCACAAGGCATCCACGTCGCATTCGGTCGCATCGCGCAAGTATTGGTCGATCAACACCGGACTGTCGCCCGACACATTGACCGCGGTGTTGATGTAATTGTCGAGTTGAGCCTCGCTATCGACGATTTCCATCGCGCGGCCGCCCAAGACGTAGGATGGGCGCAGCAGCACCGGATAACCAATGCGAGCGGCAACTGCGGCGGCTTCGTCCCGACTCTTGGCGATGCCATTCTCCGGCTGCTTTAGCTTCAGCTTGTCGACCAGCTTGGCAAAGCGTTCGCGATCTTCAGCCAGGTCAATCGCATCGGGCGAGGTGCCAAGGATCGGAATGCCCTCGTCCTCCAGCGCCTGCGCCAATTTCAGCGGCGTTTGCCCACCAAATTGCACGATCACACCCACCAATTCGCCGTTGGATTGCTCAACCCGCAGGATTTCGAGCACATCCTCGGCGGTCAGCGGTTCGAAATAGAGCCTGTCGGACGTGTCATAATCGGTCGAGACGGTTTCCGGATTGCAATTGACCATGATGGTCTCAAAACCCGCTTCTTCAAGCGCGAAACAGGCATGGACGCAGCAATAATCGAACTCGATCCCCTGCCCGATGCGGTTGGGTCCACCGCCCAAAATAACGACCTTGCGACGGTCCGAAGGCATCGCCTCGCATTCCGGCTCGCCAAAGCTGGGCGCTTCATAGGTCGAGTACATATAGGGCGTGATCGCCTCAAACTCGGCTGCACAGCTATCGATCCGCTTGAACACGGGGCGCACACCCAGCTTGTCACGAAGCGCGCGCACTTCGTCTTCCGATGTCGCCCCGGCCATGGCTTGCAGAGCATCGTGCAGCAATCCGCTGCGCCGCGCCTGCGTTTCCGCCATTCCGCCGGCCACGCCAACAGAGCGCACCGCCAAGGTCGCCAGACGCTTGTCGGAAAAGCCCATCGATTTCAGCTTACGTAAAGACGCAGCATCGCCGGGCAAACCATTGCTGGAAATGTCTTTTTCAGCGTCAATGATCTCTTCGATCTGGCGTAAGAACCATTTGTCATAGCCGGTGATCGGGTGAATATCCTCCACCGTCAGACCTTCGCGAAAAGCCTGCCCCACTTGCAGCAAACGGTCCGGTGTACGCTTGGACAGCGCCGCGGTAATCACATCACGATGGACCCCTTCCAGCTCTGGCACGCGGTTAAACCCGTCGAGGCCCGTTTCCAGACCGCGCAGCGCCTTTTGCATGCTCTCCTGAAAATTGCGGCCAATCGCCATGACTTCGCCGACCGATTTCATCGCGGTGGCCAATTCATTCTTGGCCCCTTTGAATTTCTCAAATGCAAAACGCGGGATCTTGGTCACGACATAGTCAATTGTCGGTTCAAAGCTGGCCGGCGTTGCGCCGGTAATTTCGTTGGTGATCTCGTCCAGAGTGTACCCAACCGCCAATTTCGCCGCGACACGAGCAATCGGGAAGCCGGTGGCTTTCGATGCGAGCGCAGAGGAGCGTGAGACACGCGGGTTCATCTCGATCACGATCAGTCGGCCATCGGCTGGATTGACCGCGAACTGCACATTGGACCCGCCGGTTTCCACACCAATTTCGCGCAGCACATTGAGCGATGCGGTGCGCATAATCTGATATTCTTTATCGGTCAGCGTCAGCGCCGGTGCCACGGTGATGGAATCGCCTGTGTGCACACCCATCGCATCGACATTTTCGATCGAGCAGATGATGATGCAATTGTCCTTTTTATCGCGGACAACCTCCATCTCATACTCTTTCCAGCCAAGCAGCGATTCCTCGATCAGCACTTCATTGGTCGGGCTGGCATCAATGCCGCCGCGCACAATCGCTTCGAACTCAGCCTTGTTATAGGCGATCCCGCCGCCGGTCCCGCCCATCGTAAAGCTGGGGCGGATGATGGAGGGCAGACCGGTGCGTTCCAGCACGGCAAAGGCTTCGTCCACTGTATGGGCTGTGCCGCTGCGCGCGCTTTCCAAGCCGATTTTGTCCATCGCATCGCGGAACCGCAGGCGGTTTTCGGCCTTGTCGATCACATCAGCCTTGGCACCGATCATCTCGACGCCGAATTTCTCCAGCGTACCATCCGCATCCAAAGCAAGCGCGCAATTCAGCGCGGTTTGTCCGCCCATCGTCGGCAGCAAGGCATCGGGGCGTTCTTTATCAATGATTTTGGCGACGATGTCGGGCGTGATCGGCTCGATATAGGTCGCATCGGCAAATTCGGGATCGGTCATGATCGTGGCCGGATTGGAATTGACCAGGATGACGCGATAGCCCTCCTCCTTCAGCGCCTTGATTGCCTGGGTGCCGGAATAATCAAACTCGCACGCCTGGCCGATAATGATAGGACCAGCGCCAATGACGAGGATCGAGGAGATGTCAGTTCTTTTAGGCATTATTGTTCGATCTCTCTTGCTTTCCCGTTGCCGGTGAAGCCAACTTTCGTGATCCCGGTCTTTCGGATCATCTCAAAAACGCAACCTGCCGCTTCGAAATTCGGATCGAATTCCCCGGAAGCGATCTCCTCATCAGTGATCGGCCGGAAATTTACCTGCGATCCATCAAGCTGAAGCCAATCACGGGGTGCATCACAACTGTCCGCAATCGCATCAAGCTCGATTTGGGTTGGATTGTCTGGATCAGCTACATTTGCAGGCACGTCGGTTGAGGCACAGGCGGCGGCTATTAAGGTTACTGGCAATAAGACGAGCTTCACCCCAAACCTCCCACGAATTTTTCGAACAGGTAGAAGCTGTCCTGCGGGCCGGGAGAGGCCTCAGGGTGGTATTGCACGCCAAAGGCATTCTTGCCCTTGATCGCAATGCCGCAATTGCTGCCATCGAACAGGCTGACATGGGTTTGCTCAACGCCTTCCGGCAGGCTGTCACCATCTACCGCAAAGCCATGGTTCATGCTGGTGATCTCCACCAGGTCTCGCGAGGTCTGCCATGTATCTCCCACACGCTGAACAGGGTGATTGGCGCCGCGATGGCCCTGATGCATCTTGGTGGTTTTGGCCCCCGCAGCCAGCGCCAGCATCTGATGGCCCAGGCAAATACCGAACAGCGGCATATCCCGGTCGAGCAGCGCCTTGATCACCGGCACCGCATATTCGCCCGTTGCCGCCGGATCGCCCGGGCCGTTGGACAGAAACACGCCATCGGGATTGTGGCTGAGGATATCCTCCAGCGAGGATTGCGCCGGCACTACCGTAACCCGGGCACCGGCCTTCACCAGATTGCGGAAGATATTGTCCTTCGCACCGTAATCAATCGCCACCACATGGGGGCGATCTGCGCCCTCACCTTCGGCATAGCCGTCACCCAGCGTCCAAGCCCCGGCTCCTCCGGGCATTTTGGCCCAATCTTCCAGAGCCTTGCGCGTCACAGTCTCGGCCAGATCCAGTCCCTCTAGGCCAGACCACTTCTGCGCCTGCTTCAGCAAAGCGGGAATGTCGAATTTGCCATCGGCATTATGCGCAATCACCGCGTTGGGAGCGCCCGACAGCCGGATGCGGCGCGTCAGCGCACGCGTATCAACGCCGGACAGGCCGATCTTGCCATTGGCCTCCATCCAGCTGGTGAAATCCTGCTCGCTGCGGAAATTGCTGGCGGGGGTCACGGCTTCGCGCACGATACAGCCCACCGCGCTATCCACCCGGCTTTCCAGATCTTCGTTATTGGTGCCGACATTGCCGATATGGGGAAAGGTGAAGGTGACGATCTGGGCGGCATAGCTGGGGTCGGTCATCACTTCCTGATAGCCGGTCATGGCTGTGTTGAAGCACACTTCGCCCACCGCAGAACCGCTAGCCCCAAAGCCCATTCCCCAAATCACTGTGCCATCGGCGAGAACAATGACTCCCGTCGCATCTTTGGGTTGCGCAGGCGTAGAGGCAGAAGCCATTGGGGGCTCTCCAGGTAAAAGGTTTTCCGGCGATGTCGCTAAGAGACATTCGCTAGGGCCGCCCCTGCCCCACGTCAACCTATCGCAAGGTGCAAATGTACGATAAGTTGAACGCCAACAACGATCCATCCACAGGAAACACCAAACATGTCCGATTCCTCACTGCGCGACCAAATAAAAGCCGCCACTATCACGGCGATGAAGGCGAAGGATAAAGAGCGCACCGCGACGCTTCGTCAGGTCTCTGCCAAGATCAAGGACAAGGATATTGAGCTGCGCACGTCCGACAAAAATGTGCCGGACGATGAATTGGTCACCGGCGTCTTGCAGAAAATGGTCAAGCAACGGCGCGAATCGATAACCATGTATGTTGACGGTGGCCGCGACGAATTGGCCGATGCTGAACGCGCGGAACTGGCCATTATCGAGGAATTTCTGCCTCAGATGATGAGCGAGGAAGATACCAAGGCTGCAATCGCCGAAATCAAGACCGCCACGGGTGCCGACGGGATGAAAGACATGGGCAAGGTCATCGGCCAGTTGAAGGCCAAATATGGTGCTGAACTGGACATGAGCCTGGCCAGCGGATTGGTAAAACAGGCGCTATCATAAAATGCTCACAGACTGGTCCACAGCCTGCGCTTGAATCCAGCCCGTCACTCGCGCACTAAAGGGTATGGCACTTTCACCGCAATGGCTGGACGAATTACGCGCTCGCGTGACGCTGTCGACCGTGATCATGCGGACCGACAAATTGCAGCGTGCCGGGCGCGAATGGAAGGCGTGTTGCCCGTTCCATGACGAGAAATCGCCTAGCTTTACGGTCAATGATCAGAAGGGTTTTTACCACTGCTTTGGCTGCGGCGCGCATGGCGACGTCATCCGCTGGATGACCGATCAGCGCGGCATGGGCTTTATGGATGCGGTCAAGCAATTGGCCGAAGAAGCCGGGATGGAAGTGCCCGCGCCCGATCCCCGCGCAGCCAAGCAAGCGGAAAAGCGCGCCAGCCTGATCGATGTTACCGAAGCCGCCCAGCAATGGTTCTTTGACAACTTGCGTAGCGATGGCGGCAAACATGCGCGCGACTATTTGATCAACCGCGGTTTCAATCGGACAATCATCGAAGAATTTGGCTTTGGCTATGCGCCAGACAGCAAGGTCGCGTTGAAAGGCGCCCTATCGAAGTTCGAAACGGGGATGCTGGTCGAATCCGGCATGCAAATCAGCGTCGAAGACAAAGCGCCTTATGACCGCTTTCGCGATCGGTTGATGCTGCCTATTCAAGATGCACGCGGACGCGTGATCGCTTTTGGCGGACGCATTCTGGATTCGCGCGATGGGGTCGCGAAATATCTCAACTCGCCCGACACGCCCTTGTTCGACAAAGGTCGCACGCTGTATAATTTGCATCGTGCCGGCCCTGCATCGCGAAAGACCGACCGGATGGTGGTGGTCGAGGGTTATATGGACGTCATCGCTCTGGCCAATGCAGGGATTGAAGACGCTGTTGCTCCGTTGGGGACTGCGCTGACCGAAACTCAGTTGCAGATGCTGTGGCGGATGGTCGATGTGCCGGTGCTGTGTTTTGACGGCGATGCAGCTGGCCAACGCGCCGCCATGCGCGCCATCGGACGGGCGCTTCCGATGCTGCAACCGGGCAAATCCTTGTCGATTGTGCAACTGCCAGCGGGGCTCGATCCCGATGATTTGATCAACCAACGCGGTACAGCGGCGATAGAACAATTGCTGGCCGAACCGACCAGCCTGCTGGAAATGCTGTGGCTGTTTGAACGCGATGCGCAATCGCTCAGCACTCCGGAAGACAAGGCCGGATTGAAAGCACGCCTGATGGATCATGTGAACGCCATCGAGCATCCTGATATTCAAGCATTGTATCGGCGCGAATTGCTGGACCGCTTTTCTGCCTTTGCCTTCCCCAAGCGGGAGTTTACACCGCGCCAAAGCGGGCAACGCCCCGATTGGAAAAATCGCGACCGTAAACAACCTATTCCGCAAATGTCTGGCGATGCGCTGGGACGGTTGCGCAAAGCCATTTCGGGTGGGTCGCGCGATGCCCTGATTGCCGGGGTGTTGGCAGGCCTGTTGCGCTATCCCGATCAGATCGAGCAGCACACAGAAGCCTTGGGCAGATTGGCCAGACTTGATCCAAAAACCACAATTCTGGTGGAATCGCTGTTTGAAATTGCAGAAACGCTTGATTCGGGCGCAGGAACAGCCATATCGCTAGAGCAAGGCCTTCCCGCCCCACCGGATCGAGATCGATACGCCTTCCTCAGAGAAGGCACCAACCCGGTAGATGCGTGCGCGGAATTGGCTGAGGCTGTGACGTTGCTGGTCGAAAAACCGGCTTTGGAGGCTGCGATAGCTGCGTCCACTGCTCGTTTCGATTCAGATCCCGAAGGGGCTTTTGCCGAGCAGGCAAGATTGCGTCAGCGGCTGAAAACTTTAAATGACCGCCTGAAAACTTTCGGGCGAAAAAAAGCGGCTAATGCGGCCGATGTGGATATTGTTCACGAACCGGAAGACCATCCGGTTGGTGATCTGGAAACGGATTGATAGAAAATAATGGCTTCGAAAGCGAAATCTGCTGATTCTGAAGATGCTCCTCTGATCGACCTCAACGAAGGTGCGATCAAGAAGCTGATCACCAAGGCCAAGAAGAAAGGCTATGTCACGCTGGACGAGCTGAATGCAGCTTTGCCTGGTGACATGGGCTCTGATCAGATCGAAGACGTGCAAACGGCCTTATCTGAAATGGGCGTGCAGATCGTCGAAAATGACGAAGAAGCCGAAGCTGAGGCCGAGCAAGAAGCCGAAGTCGAGGAAATCAGCGTCGGCGCCAAGAAAGACGCCAAGAAAGACATCAAGGCACCCGCCGCCAAGAAAACCGGCACAGGCGAACGCACCGATGATCCGGTGCGTATGTACTTGCGCGAGATGGGCGCGGTTGAATTGCTCAGCCGCGAGGGCGAGATCGCCATCGCCAAACGGATTGAATCCGGCCGTGACACGATGATCATTGGTCTGTGTCAAAGCCCGATCACTTTCCACGCTATCATCCAGTGGTCTGAAGCGCTGAACAGCGAAGAGATGCAGCTGCGTGAGATCCTCGATCTGGACGCTATGCTCTCGAAAGAGCCGCCGGCTGACAAAATGGAAGAGGGCGCCGAGGAAGATGACGACGGTGAGATCACCGAAGATTCTGCAGGCCCCTCTATCCGCGACGATGACGAGGACGACAGCGACAGCGAAGACATAGACGCTGAAGATGGCGAAGGCGGCGAAGGTGGCTCCAAAAAGGACGACGAAGAAGAGGAAGAGGATAACACTCTTTCGCTTGCCCAGATGGAAGCAGCGCTGAAGCCCGACGCGATCGAACGCTTCGCCCGCATCACCAGCACCTTCAAGAAGTTCGAGAAACTTCAGGCAGAGCGCGTGGATACGCTTGCTCGCGGTGAAGTGCTGCCCAAGGCCAAGGAAAATCGTTACGAGAAGTTGGGTGAAGAGCTGACTTCTGAAGTGGAAAGCATGCAATTCCACGCGACCAAGATCGAATTTCTGGTCGACAATCTGTACGCCTTTAACCGTCGCCTAACCGCTCTGGGTGGTCAAATGCTGCGTTTGGCAGAGCGCCATAAAGTTAAGCGGGTCGACTTCTTGAAAGTCTATATCGGCAACGAAATGGACGACACTTGGCTGAAAGAAAAGGCCAAGAAGGACAAGAAATGGGCTGCTTTCGCCGAGAAAGAAGCCGATGCGGTTGAGCGTATCCGCGCTGAAATCGCTGACATTGCCGCCAACACCGGCATGAGCCTGGAAGAATTCCGCCGCATCGTGAACATGGTGCAAAAGGGCGAACGCGAAGCGCGCATTGCCAAGAAGGAAATGGTTGAAGCCAACCTTCGTCTGGTTATCTCCATCGCCAAGAAATACACCAATCGCGGCTTGCAATTCCTTGATCTTATTCAGGAAGGCAACATCGGCCTGATGAAGGCGGTTGATAAGTTTGAATACCGTCGCGGCTATAAATTCAGCACTTATGCGACGTGGTGGATCCGTCAGGCGATCACGCGTTCTATCGCCGATCAGGCCCGCACGATCCGCATCCCTGTCCATATGATCGAAACGATCAACAAGCTGGTCCGCACAAGCCGTCAGTTCCTGCACGAAGAAGGGCGCGAGCCTACGCCAGAAGAAATGGCAGCGCGTCTGTCCATGCCACTGGAAAAAGTGCGCAAGGTCATGAAGATCGCGAAAGAACCGATTTCACTCGAAACGCCGATTGGCGACGAGGAAGATTCGCATCTGGGCGACTTCATCGAGGATAAGAACGCGATCATTCCGGTGGACGCTGCGATACAGGCTAACCTGAAGGAAACCGTCACCCGCGTGCTCGCCAGCCTTACTCCGCGCGAAGAACGCGTGCTGCGCATGCGTTTTGGCATCGGCATGAACACCGACCATACTTTGGAAGAAGTTGGTCAACAGTTCAGCGTGACGCGCGAACGTATCCGTCAGATCGAAGCAAAGGCGCTGCGCAAGCTCAAGCACCCAAGCCGGTCGCGCAAAATGCGTTCGTTCCTGGATCAGTAATAAACGGGCAAAAGACCCGCGTTACATCACAGTTTGTCATCGGGAGAGGAATTGCCTGACCAATGTTAGGGAGCACCCGATATGGCCATTACCGATCCGCAGACTAATCCAAAAACTATAGCCATCGTCAGCCAGAAGGGCGGCTCGGGCAAGACAACCCTTGCCATCCATCTGGCCACCCGTGCGGCCCAAGCTAAACACGAAAGCTGCGTCATCGATATCGATCCGCAAGCAACCGCTGCGGCGTGGAGCGATTGGCGCGGCGATTTTCTGCCCGTGGTTGTCACCAGCCCCCCTGCCCGGCTTGGCCGGACAATTGAGGGCGCGCAGAAGAACGGGGTCGACTTTGTCGTGATCGACACGCCCCCGCATGCCGATGCCGCCGCACGTGAAGCGATCAAAGCCGCCGATATTGTCCTGATCCCCAGCAAGCCGCGCGCGTTCGATCTTCACGCGCTTGAACCCATTGCAGAGCTGGTCAGTTTTGCCAAAACGCCCGCCTTTGTGGTGCTCAATTCGGTTCCAGCTGGCGCAAGCGTACTGACCAGGGATGCCAAAGACTCGGCCAAGGCGATGGGGCTAAAGCTGTGTCCGGTCACTCTGGGTGATCGCGCCGCCTTCCACCGGTCGTCTGCGAAAGGCGAAACGGCCGCTGAAATTGACCCGGCGGGCAAGGCTGCGCAGGAAATCGAAGCCTTGTGGAAATGGCTCGGCAAGAAGCTCAACAAGCTCGACGCTTAATTGTTTGATTTGGTCCTGGCGAAGGGCCAAACCAGCTGCGTTAAATAGCCGTCCGGCGCCCGCACGCCATCGATCCCATAGCGCTTTGGCCATCGTTCATCGGGAAAGAATTGAGTGCCGAAAATTCTGTCGAGTAGCGGAACGTGCACTGCAAAATTGGTGTCCACTGCTTCTGGCTCATTCGCATGATGCCAATGGTGATAGCGGGGTGTCACAAGCCATTTATCAAGCCAGAGCATTGATGGCGCAAAATTGGCGTGAATAAACACCGCGTGGACTGACACGAAAGCAAGATAGGCGAAAATTGCACGCTCATCAAAACCGGCAGCCATCAACGGTAGCAGCACAATTCCCCTGGTGACGATCACGTCGACAAGGTGGAGCCTTGATCCGGCCAGCCAATCCATCTTCTCCACCGAATGATGCACCTTATGAAAGCGCCAAAGAACCGGGATCCGATGGAATGCGCGATGAACCCAATATTGCGAGATGTCAGCCAGGACGACGCACGCAGCAAATTGCAAAACCAAAGGCGTGGCCGAAATCCAACTTTGAAGGCTGTCGATCGCGATGAACTCGCTCACGCTAACAACGGGAAGTAGGACCAGGACCGACATCAACTGAACCAGGGCATGGCTCATGAAGAAGTATTGTGTATCGGTCAGCCAACTCCGGCGAAACGCACCTTGCTCCTTTCGCAGCGGAAATGCCCGCTCTAGCGGCACAAAGACCGCTGCCGTTGTCAGCACCCCTAGGACAAACCAGTCGAGGCCAAGATAGATGGCAGAGCCCTCGCTTCGCCCAATCTCGACGCCTCCTGCCCCCAGCGCCAGCGCGATGGCCACAAGCGATAGGCCGGTTAGCCCCAAAACTTTTCGGCGGCGCAGGGCCATGGAAACAGCGGCCAGAACCATTCCAAGCAAAATGCCTGCATCAATCGCTAGCCTTACCAACTCCAAGGGATAGCGATCTCGCAATTCAGGCAGGGTGAGCAGCGCGGGAAAGTGAAGCGCAAGTACCGTCGAAATTGCCAGAATACCCAGCACAATCGACAACACACCGCTTAACCAGCCACTGCCAAATTTCCGGCGGCCTTCATCACTAAAAAAGCGATTTAGCCAAGATTCCAACCTAGCTGTGAGGCTCGGATCGGATCCGCTCGGTGCAACATCATTTGGCATATAATGAGCAAAATACGCTGTGCGGTCGAAAAATCCATACTTGGGGTGGAGAGAATCAAACCGCCACACTATGTAGGCGGCCATGCGTATTGCGATAGCTTCAGATCACGCGGCCACAGACATGAAGGCCGAACTTGTTGAATGGTTGATGGACCAAGGGCACGAGGTGGCCGATCTCGGGCCTAACCCCGGCGAAAGTGTCGATTACCCGGACTATGGTTACAAATTGGCAGCGGTGGTTGCTGATGGAACCGTGGAACGCGGAGTTGCGCTGTGCGGCAGCGGCATTGGCATCTCGATCAGCGTCAATCGCCACCCCGCTCTGCGCTGCGCATTGGTGTCAGAACCGCTGTCCGCCGCCCTAGCGCGCGAGCACAATGACGCCAATTGCATTGCCTTGGGCGCCAGACTGAGCGGTATCGAGATGGCCAAATCTTGCATCGCAACTTTCATTGCGACCGATTTTGCCGATGCGGACGACTTTAAAGGCCGCCATCGTCGCCGGGTGGACAAATTGGGTCATCCGCCGGACGGATCGGACACGATTGAACCGCTTCAATAACACCTTCTCTGCCCCAGTTTAAAGAGCATGATCATGAGCACCGCACCTTCTACACAAACCGATATTATGCACCGATTTTGGCACGATGACCTTGCTTCGGCTGATCCCGAAATCGCCGCTGCGATTGGCAATGAGCTGAGCCGCCAGCAGGATAAAATTGAGCTGATTGCGAGCGAGAATATCGCCTCCAAGGCCGTGCTGGAAGCAACCGGCAGCGTCTTCACCAACAAATATGCCGAAGGCTATCCAGGCAAGCGCTATTATGGCGGCTGCGATTATGCCGATGTGGTCGAAACTCTGGCGATCGAACGCGCCAAGGAGTTGTTCGGCTGCAATTTTGCCAATGTTCAACCCAATTCGGGCAGCCAGATGAACCAAGCGGTGTTCCTGGCTCTGCTGCAACCGGGCGACACCTTCATGGGGCTTGATCTGAATTCAGGCGGCCACCTTACCCACGGATCACCCGTCAATATGAGCGGCAAGTGGTTCAACCCAGTATCCTATGGCGTACGCAAGGATGACGAGCTGATCGATATGGACGCGGTCGCCGCAACCGCGCGCGAGCACAAGCCAAAGCTGATCATTTGCGGCGGCACCGCCTATTCGCGTCTGTGGGACTTCAAGCGCTTCCGCGAAATTGCCGATGAAGTGGGCGCCTATCTGCTGTGCGATATGAGCCATATCTCTGGCTTGGTAGCAGGCGGCGCTCATCCATCGCCCTTCCCCCACGCACATGTCGTGACGAGCACGACCCACAAGAGCCTGCGCGGTCCGCGTTCGGGCATCATTTTGTGGAATGACGAGGAACTGACCAAACCTTTTAACATGGCGGTCTTTCCAGGCCTGCAAGGTGGTCCGTTGATGCATGTCATTGCCGCCAAGGCTGTGGCTTTCCGTGAGGCCTTGCGCCCTGATTTCAAAGCCTATGCGAGTGCTGTGGTGGAGAACGCCCGCGCTTTGGCCGCAAGTCTGGAAGAGAATGGCCTGCGGATCGTGTCGGGCGGTACAGACAATCACTCAATGTTGGTTGATTTGACCGCGATGGATGTGACCGGCAAATCGGCCGAGGTTGGTCTCGACCGCGCTTGGCTCACCTGCAACAAAAACGGCATCCCCTACGATACGCGCAGTCCCTTTGTGACCAGCGGCATCCGTCTTGGCACCCCGGCGGGAACAACGCGCGGCTTCGGTCCAGCGGAATTTCGCAATGTCGGCGCATTGATCGCAGAAGTGATCACTGGCCTGTCCAAGAACGGTCCGGAAGGCGATGCGCAGGTTGAAGAAAGCGTGCGCTCACGCGTCAGCGAATTGTGTGCGGCCTTCCCAGTGTACCCCGGAGCATAAGTGATGAGCGACAAATCCGATGGCCCCGATTGGGTCAATGACACCAAGGAAGAACTGACCGGTATCGCCAAGGAAGGGATGAAGCATCCCGGAACCAAGCCTTTGTTGGCAGGGGCCGCTATTGGCGCGCTGGGTGGCGGTCTGCTGCCCGTCATCACTTGGCCCATCGGACTGCTCGCAGGGGCCGGCCTCGCGATCTACAGCCGGGTGAAGAAGTAACGTGCGTTGCCCCTTCTGCGCCAATGAAGACAGCCAGGTAAAAGACAGTCGACCGACCGAGGACAACACCTCGATCCGGCGCCGTCGTCAATGCGCTAGCTGCGGTGCTCGATTCACGACGTTTGAACGCGTGCAATTGCGCGAAGTTGTGGTCGTAAAAAGCGGGATCGATGGTCGGGAACCGCGCCGCGAGGCGTTTGACCGGACCAAGCTGGAACAATCGGTCGCACTCGCCTGCCGCAAACGCGGGGTTGAGCAAGAACGGATCGATCAATTGGTCTCAGGCATCCAGCGCCAAGTGGAAACTGCAGGCGATGCCGAAGTCCCATCGGCGAAAATTGGCGAAATGGTTATGAACGGTCTGCGCCAGATCGACAGCGTGGCCTATATTCGCTTTGCCAGTGTCTATCGTGATTTTTCCGAAGCGCGCGATTTTGAAGAATTCGCCAGCACCGTACAGGAAGCCGCGCAAAGCGATCCGACCGGCCCCAATGGCTGACGCAGCACCCAACCGGCCTGTCATCATCTTGGTGCGCCCTCAATTGGGCGAGAATATAGGTAAAGCCGCAAGGGCCATGCTCAATTTCGGTCTGACCGAAATGCGCATCGTCAATCCGCGCGATGGTTGGCCAAATCCCTCTGCAGGCCCCGCCGCATCGGGCGCAGATCAGGTGCTGGACGAGGCAAAGATTTACAACACCACGGCAGAGGCAGTGGCCGATTGCGCCAATATTTATGCCACAACGGTGCGCAAACGCGGGCTGACAAAGCCGGTTGTTGGACCGGATGAGGCCGCCCAGCAGATCATGAATCAACCCGGACGCAGCGCAATCCTATTTGGACGCGAAGCGTCCGGGCTGGAAACAGAGGATGTCGCGCTAGCTCGCGAAATTCTAACCGTGCCGATCAATCCGGAATTTGGCTCATTGAATCTTGCCCAAGCGGTAATTCTTTGCGCCTACGAATGGTCCAAATTGCAAAATCTGGTCCAGCCCACAGTGGAAGAGACCCTACCACCTGCTCCACAAGAGGAGTTGGATGGGTTGGTCAAACATTTGGAGGCGATGCTTGAGCCAAAGGGATATTTTTATCCGCCAGATCGCGTCGAAATGACCCGCCGAACCCTGCGCAATGTGCTGACAAAGCCGGGCTGGAATCACCTGGAAGTGCGGACCTTGCGCGGTGTTTTAACCCATCTTAATCGTGAAGATCGCGATCGCAGCTAACACCTCGACAAACTCAATTTTGCCGACTAAGTCCCCGTTTTTACTTACATCCCCCCAGGATTTACATCATGAAATTTGCTGCCCCCACACTCGCTTTTGCGTTAGCCCTAACTTTCGCACCAGCATTCGCCGGAGAGAAGGCCGAAGATCAGGCCAATTCTGAATACGCGCAGTCTGAAGCGACCGAAAAAAGCGCAGATGCGGCCGAGGCTACCTCTACTCAACCTGTTCCAGCTCAACCTATGCAAGCCGATCAGGCCGACCAGAAAAAGGCAGCTAAGGCCGAGGATAAACGGATTTGCCGCCGCGTCTCAATGGACATGAGCAGCCGCCGTAAGGAAAAGGTCTGCCTGACCAAAGAGCAATGGGTTGAATTCAACCGGATGGGTTAACTAGCCAATCGCCCCGGGGCTGCTATGCGGCCTCGGCCGCAACCATCAATCCGTGGTCTTCCTTGATCAAATCAGAAGCGCGTTCACCGATCATCATGGTGGGGGCATTGATATTGCCGCTGGGAATTTCGGGCATAATGCTGGCATCGGCCACACGCAGATTATTGACCCCCATCACGCGCAAGCGATTGTCCACCACATCGCCCATCCGGCAGGTGCAGCTGAGGTGATAGATCGTATTGCCAAAATGCAGAGCCAGATTTTCGAGCAGTGCGTCGCTTGGCTCGTCGCCATCTTTATAGCCGTGCTTTTCGGCCAGCATTGGCGGGATTAGTAGTTCTCCCGGACCTTCCCCCGGCACATCGGTCGGCCAGTTCTTGGCAATTTCCAATGACTTGCGCATCAAGGCAACCATAACCTTGAGGTCATGCGGATCGGCAAAGTAATTGAAATCGATAAGAGGAGCCTCTGCTGGATCGTTTGATTTCAGCACGATCTCGCCCTCGCTGCGCGGCACGCAGTTGCTGGGTAGAAGAATGATGTTCTCTTTTTCGACTGCCAAGGCGGCTTCTGGATCATCGAACATCATGTCGATATCCATATTGAGGCCATTACGATAAAACTCAGCCGTGTTGGTCGCCGTCAAGAAGCCAATCTGCCCGTCATGGGTAAATTCATCACCCAGTCCCGTGGAGAAGAAGCACACGCCATCGTAAGTGCTGGATGATGCCAAACTGCTGCCCGAATTCTCCCATTCGGCCAGCTGCCGCTCGGCTTCGGCTTTTAGCGCCTTTTGCTCCTCGTCCAGATGCACATCATCGGCTGGATCAACCGGCAATGGCCCATCGGGACCGCGCAACAATTCTGGCCCGCAAGCCAGGCCGATCTCGGCCACGTTTTGACCGATGCCGGGAGCGTGAAAGGTCATTCCGACCAGATAGTGGTCCTTCAAATGCTTTCCGACATGCGGTTGATCGAGGCGGCAGGTGACACCGGCCTCTTCCAGCTCGCGCCTTGGTCCGATCCCGGACAGCATCAGCAAATGCGGCGATCCCACAGCGCCTGCCGACAAGATTGTCTCGCGTGTGGCATGAACCTCATGCACATTGCCATCCGCATCGCGATATTCCACGCCGCGGGCTGACAAGCCACCAGCCTCGTCGTCCAGAATCAAGCCATTGGCATGGGCATTGGTGATAATGGTCAGATTGGGCCGGTTCTCGGCCGCATTCTCCAGATATCCGTGATAGCTGCTAGACCGTTTCCCATCGCGCGTATTGGTTTGCACCAGAGAAGAAACGCCGCCTTCCTGAAAGCGTCCGCTGCCATTGTAATCGCCTTCAGGCATCCCCGTGCGCGTTGCCGCCGTCACAAATTGCCGCGAGCATGGCAAAACGGGCGACCGAATGCCCACTCCGATCGGGCCAGAGCGCCCCCGACCCTGCCCATCAATGGCTGCCTCATTGGACGGCGTGACCTGCTCAAGACGCTCAAAACAATGCTCCACATCGGCAAAGCTCCAGCCCGAAGCGCCCTTGGCTTCCCAATTGTCGAAATCGCCTGGATGCCCGCGCACGAACACCATATAATTCATCGCAGAAGAGCCTCCGAGCATCTTGCCGCGCGGCACCGGGATCTGGCGGTCGTTCAAACCGCGTCCGGCCTTGCCAGCCTCACCCTTGAACATCCAATCCACCTCTGGATCCAGCTGCAGCGTCGCGCATGCCGCTGGTATGGCCTCACGTGCTGGAGGCTTGCCACCAGCCTCTAACAAAGCAACCGTGACGCCGGGATCTTCGCTCAGTCGAGCAGCCAATGCCGCCCCGGCAGAACCACCACCAACAATTACGAAGTCATATGAAGCAGACATTCAGAGTTTCTCCCAATCAGTTTAGGCAAATGGAGCGACCTCGCCATATCCAAGCTGGTGAGACTACACATGTGCTTGGCAATCTCCAAACGTCTTGACCTGAGGAATAATCCTGCTAATCCGCGCGCTCGCAATTGGCTCCGCACCCCGGTGAAGCGGAAGCCGCGTCAGGCAATAGGTCTGACGGAGCGATGCCGGGTTAAACGGTCACCCAATGGGGTGATCCTGCAAATTGAAGGAAACGACTCATGTCGAAGCGTACACGCGCAAAGCATAAACTTGACCGCCGGATGGGTGAAAACATCTGGGGTCGTCCAAATTCTCCCGTAAACAAGCGTTCTTATGGTCCTGGCCAGCACGGTCAGCGTCGTAAGAGCAAGATGAGCGACTTTGGCTTGCAATTGCGCGCCAAGCAGAAGCTCAAAGGCTATTACGGTGACGTAACCGAGAAGCAATTCAAGCGCACCTACACCGACGCCACCCGCATGAAGGGTGACACCGGCCAGAACCTGATCGGTTTGCTTGAGCGCCGTCTGGACATGATCGTTTACCGCGCCAAATTCGCGCCGACGATCTTTGCCGCACGTCAAATCGTCAACCACGGTCACATCTATGTGAACGGTGTGAAGTGTAACATCCCTAGCCGTCGGATTGACGTTGGTGATGTGATCAGCCTGGGCAGCAAAGCCAAGGACATGGCGCTGGTTATCGAAGCGCAGAGCCTGCCCGAGCGTGAAGTTCCTGACTATGTTGCTGCTGATGGCACGGACAAGGTGAGCTTCACCCGCGTACCGAAGCTGGATGAAGTTCCTTATCCGGTAACGATGGAACCGAACCTCGTGGTCGAGTTCTACTCACGCTGATCGATTGACCAGCCTGAAACAAAGGGGCGGCCTTTCGGGGCCGCCTTTTTTGTGTGCTTCATATGGCCCTTTTTGTAAGTGCCCTTTTCATTCTTGCGCTGGGCGGGCATGCACTCGTCCGCGAGGCGTAAGAGGAATAATCAATGAAGGTGCTTTTGATCGACGGACACCCTGATGAAGGGCGCTATTGTTCGCATTTGCTCGACATCTATGAGCAAGCATTACCGGCAACATGCGATGTCACACGTGTGGCCGTTCGTGACCTCTCCTTCACGCCGAACCTTTCACATGGTTATCGGAAGCGCACCGATTGGGAGCCCGACATTGCAGCTTTGGCCGAGAAGCTAGACGCCTGTGACCATGTCGTCTTTGTATTTCCTATGTGGTGGGGTGCTGAACCGGCCCTGCTAAAGGGCTTGCTCGACCGAATAATGCTCCCCGGCTTCACTTTTGCCTATCACGAAGAAGACACATGGTGGGACAAGAACATGGTTGGTCGCTCTGCCGATGCCATCATCACTATGGATACACCCCCGATTTTCCACCGGCTCGCGCATGGCAATGCAATCGTTAACCGCTGGAAGAAACAGATTCTGGAGTTCTGCGGTTTCAAGCCTGCGCGAATTCTAGCTTTGGGACAGGTTAAGTTTGGCGGAGCAGAGAAAAACGCTGCCAAATGGACGGCTCGGGTAGAAAAGCTAGCCCGGACGATCAAACAGGCTAAGCCCGATGCGAAAGAACTTCGGCTGGCCAAATTCCTTGGCAAAACTCCAAAGTAAAGCTGCCGATTAGTCTCTAAGGCGATCCCACTCGACCAATTCATAGGCTATGGAGCCTTCGACCAAACGCTCCCAGATATCGCCGATCACATCGGCAGGAATGCCCCGCGCAGCCGCATCATCTTGTGCAGCCTTGATCACGGCCGCCTTGCGGTCCTCATCGCGCACAGTGTCACGGCTGGTCTTAATCCGGGCAGCAGCCCGCATATAGCCGAACCGGCGATCGAGCAGCGCAACCAACTCTTTGTCGGTGGCATCCACGCCTTCGCGAACATCGACCATTGTTCTGCATTGATCAGGGCTGTTCGGCATCAGTCTGTCTGTCCCAAATAATCGCGTCGGAAATTACTCGCGAATTCTGCAAAGCGTGACTGCGTAATGGCATCGCGCATCGCTTGCATCAACTGCTGGTAGAACGCCAAATTGTGTTCTGTCACCAGCATTGCGCCCAATATCTCGCCCGATTTTTGCAAATGGTGCAGATATGCGCGGCTATAGGTCCCGCAAGTTGGGCAGCTGCATCGCTCATCCAGTGGTCCTGTGTCCTCTGCAAAGCGCGCATTGCGCAAATTCAACGGCCCATTCCAGGTGAAGGCCTGCCCATTGCGGCCCGAGCGGGTGGGCAAAACGCAGTCGAACATGTCTACCCCGCGCTCAACCGCGCCAACCAGATCATCAGGCTTACCCACGCCCATCAGATAACGCGGACGATCAGCGGGCAATTGCTCGGGCGCAAAGTCCAAAGTGGCAAACATGGCCTCCTGCCCCTCGCCTACAGCCAAGCCGCCAATAGCATAGCCATCAAAGCCAATCTCGGTCAGTTTCTCGGCGCTTATCTGGCGCAGTTCCTGATCCAGCGCGCCTTGCTGAATACCAAACAGCGCAGAGCGAGCAGCATGCTCATCACCTGCATCAAAACCATCACGGCTGCGCTTTGCCCAGCGCATGGACAATTCCATACTGGCAGCGATTTCATCACGCGGTTGATCGGCGCGCGGGCATTCATCGAACGCCATTACAATGTCCGATCCCAACAGACGCTGGATCTCCATCGAACGCTCTGGCGTCAACATGTGTTTGGAGCCATCAATATGGCTGCGAAACTCAACGCCCTCTTCGGTCAATTTGCGCAAATCGGATAGGCTCATCACTTGATAACCGCCGCTGTCGGTCAAGATGGGGCAATCCCAATTCATGAACTGGTGCAACCCGCCAAGCCGTGCAACGCGCTCAGCCCCTGGCCTCAACATCAGATGATAAGTGTTGCCCAGGATTATGTCCGCACCGCCTGCGCGCACGCTTTCCGGCTTCATCGCTTTTACTGTTGCAGCGGTGCCAACCGGCATGAATGCCGGTGTGCGGATGTCCCCGCGTTGCATGGAAATTGTGCCCGTGCGAGCGCGCCCATCGGTGGCGCTGATATCAAAGGAGAAGCGAGTACTCATAGGCTGGCGCGCCTAGCGGCAAAGAGGCGGCGAGACTAGTCTCTTAACCGCCATCCGGTCTTGAAAATAATGGCGATCACGGTGACGCACAGCGCCAGAAAGCCCAACGTCAGCCCAAAGGACAGACCAATCGACACATCCGACGAGCCATAGAAGGTCCAGCGCAAGCCATTGACCAGATAGACAATCGGATTGGCCAAGGCGACCGTGTCCCATGGCTCTGGCAGCATATCGATCGAGTAGAATGTCCCGCCCAGAAACGTTAGCGGCATCAGGATCAGCATAGGAATGATGCCGAGCTTTTCAAAATTGTCGGCCCAAACGCCCAGGATAAAGCCGAACAGAGAAAAGCTGGCAGCAACCAGCATAATATAGCACGCTGCCAGAACCGGATGCGCGATGTGATAATCGACAAACAATGTTGCCGTGGACAGGATAATTGCCGCCAAAATCAGGCTTTTTGTGGCGGCGGCTCCAACAAAGCCGACCAGCGTCTCGGCCACTCCGACAGGGGCAGACAATAGCTCGTAAATCGTGCCGGTGAAGCGCGGCATGTAAATGCCAAAGCTGGCATTTGATGTGCTTTCGCTGAGCAATGTCAGCAAAAGCAATCCGGGCACAATAAACGCACCATACTCCACCCCGCCCAGATCGGGCATCCGATCGCCGATGGCAGATCCAAACACGATAAAATATAGCGAGGTCGTGAGCACTGGTGACAAGATGGATTGGAACGCGGTGCGCAAGGCCCGCATCAGTTCGCGCACGTAAATCGACCATGCGCCGCGCAGATTGAAATGCATCATTGCGCCTCCTGCTCTGCCACCAGCCCGACGAAAATATCTTCCAGACTGGATTCTCGCACGTCGATCCCGACATAGTCGATGTCGGCAGCAATCAATGCCTTGGTCAAATCGGCTACCTCAGCGCGGCCCTTGCCGGTGCCATCTCCGCCACGATAGCAAATCTCGCGCCCATCCTCGATCAACTCGATGGGAAAGCTCTGGAGTGCAGGCGGTATCGCATCAAGCGGCGCAGCCAAGGCGATCCGCGCTTCGGTCCGACCCAAGCGCGTCATCATCGCATGCTTATCGTCCACCATCAGGATCTTGCCATTGCGGATCACACCGACTCGGTCGGCCATTTCTTCGGCTTCCTCGATATAGTGGGTGGTCAGGATAATGGTGGTCCCGCGCTGGCGCATCTGTTCGATCAACGCCCACATATCGCGCCGCAATTCGACGTCTACGCCCGCAGTAGGCTCGTCCAGAAACAACAGATCAGGCTCGTGCGACAGGGCCTTGGCGATCAGAACGCGACGCTTCATCCCGCCTGACAGAGCCATGATCTTTTCGTTGCGCTTATCCCACAGGCTGAGGCTCCTCAGCACTTCTTCGATCCGAGCAGCGTCAGGCGGATAGCCGAACAGCCCGCGTGAATAGGACACCGCCCGAATGACTGTTTCGAACATGTCGGTTGAAAGTTCTTGCGGCACCAAGCCGATCCGCGATCTGGCGCTGCGCCAATGTTTACGCATGTCATGGCCAAAAGCGGAAATTGTGCCCGATGTTGGGCGCACCAAACCGCAAACAGCGCCAATCAACGTCGTCTTGCCGGCACCATTGGGACCAAGCAGTGCAAAAATCTCGCCCTGTTGAATTTTCAGATCAACATTGTCCAGCGCCTTCAGGCCGCCAGCATAGACCTTGGTCAGGCCCGTAATATCCAAAATGGGGTCGCTCATATTTCCCCGCTAGGGCAGCAGAAGCGAAGAGTCACCATAGGAATAAAACCGATAGTTATGCTCAATCGCATGGGCATAGGCCTGCTGCATTCGGTCTGTGCCCATCAGAGCGCTAACCAGCATAAACAATGTTGATTTGGGCAGATGGAAATTGGTCATCAGGCCATCAATCGCGCGGAATCGATAACCCGGCGTAATGAAAATGGACGTGTCATCGGCAAAGGGTTCAATCACGCCGTCCTCACGCGCAGCGCTTTCCAGCAATCGCAGCGATGTTGTGCCAACAGAGATAATCCGTCCGCCAGCAGCGCGCGCCGCATTCAACCGATCGGCCACCTCCGGCTCGATCCGGCCCCATTCGGCATGCATCTGGTGATCGTCTGTATCGTCCGCCTTCACTGGCAGAAAAGTCCCTGCCCCAACATGTAACGTCAGCGTTTCACGGATGATGCCCGCCTCGTCCAGCGCCGCCAACAGTTCGGGCGTAAAATGCAGGGCGGCAGTGGGAGCAGCAACAGCCCCATCTTCCTTGGCAAAGATGGTTTGGTAATCTTGCTTGTCTTGCTCGTCTGTCGGTCGCTTACCCGCGATATAGGGTGGCAGTGGCATCCGCCCTGCCCGTTCCAATAAGACCTCTACCGGCTGGTCCCCGTCAAAGGCCAAGGTAAAGCTGCCATCATCATGGCGTTGCTCTGCAATAGCAGTAACCTCGCCGCCAAACTCGATTGTATCGCCTTTACGCAACCGTTTTGCATTGCGGATAAAAGCCTGCCAGCGCCGCAAATCGATCCGTTTGTGCAGCGTGGCACCAATCTTGGCTTCGCCGGTGGCAGAGACCCTACGTCCATCCAGCTGGGCCGGAATTACCCGCGTATCGTTGAACACCAGCACATCGCCAGCGCGCAGACATTGCGGCAGATCGCGCACGATCTGGTCGCGCATAGTCTCACCGCCCGGCACCACCAACATGCGAGCGGAATCGCGCGGCCGCGCAGGACGAAGCGCAATGCTTTCCTGCGGCAAATCAAAATCGAAAAGATCAACCTTCATGCCGCGCCCCTAAGCGCAGCCAAGGTCTGCTGCCAAGCGAATATTACTGCAGCGGCGCGTTGAGATCATCCAGCGTGATCTGTTCTTCAACTGGAGGCGCCTGCGGTGCTGGCACGGGCGCGTTGTCCGAAGCCATGGATGCCTGCACGATACGGGTCGGGTTGGAAGGAGGCTCGCCCATCGCGATTGCATCCACGCCGCCCATATTGCTGATCACTCGGCCGATGTTGGTGTAACGCTTATCGAGCGAGAAACGCGGATAAAACACAATGAAAAACTGGCTGTTTGCGCTGTTTTCATCGGCAGCACGCGCCATCGCCAGCGAACCGCGAACATGCGGCATCGGGTTAAACTCAGCTTCCAGATCAGGCATGGCCGAACCACCCTGTCCGGTGCCGGTTGGGTCGCCACCTTGCGCCATAAATCCGTCAATCACGCGGTGAAAAATCACCCCGTCGTAAAAATTTTGGCGAGTCAAAGTCTTGATCCGCTCAACATGGTTGGGCGCCCATTCCGGCATCAGGCGGATTTTGACCCGCTCTCCATTCGACAAATCGAGTACCCAGATATTCTCCGGTTCCTCGGTGATGTTGAAATTTACCGGAGGATAGCTGCGCGGTGCAACGGGTGCCTCTTCCTGAGCGGCGACCATTTGAGGGCCAGCCAACAGAGAAAGCGATGCAACCAATGTGAAAATCGTCTTGTACATAAGAGCCTTTGAGTACCCTGAGATTGATTTCGACGCGGTCTAGCCGCTGGCGTCTGTCACTTCAATGAATGATCCAGCTTGCTGCACAGCTTAGGAATGCGGGCGCGCAGATCGACTTTGGCTCAATAATCGCCCAGTGGACCGATCTTCTTCACCCGCGCCACAACGTCTTCGCAAACATCCTTGCTGACGAACGGCGTGATATCGCCGCCAAACAGAGCGATTTCCTTGACCAGTTTGGATGCGATAGGCTGCAGCGAGACATCGGCCATCAAGAACACTGTTTCGATGTCATCATCCAATTGCTGGTTCATTCCAGCCATTTGATACTCATACTCAAAATCAGCCACAGCGCGCAGCCCGCGGATCAGTACATTCGCACCCTGCTTCCGAGCGAATTTGACGAGCAAGGCGTTGAAACCGGTGACTTCAACATTCTTCAGGCCCAAATTGGCGACTTCTCGCTCAACCATCGCAAAGCGTTCTTCGGTGGTGAACATCGGATTTTTTGATGGATTGGTGGTGACCCCGATGATCAATTTGTCGACCAGCTTGGACCCGCGCCGAATGATGTCGGCATGCCCCAGGGTAATGGGATCAAATGTTCCGGGATAAATTCCGATGCGCTGTGTCATATTCTATCTCTCATCCATCTGATCGTGCGGCATGCCTTAAGCGCAAGCGCTGGCGGCCGATCGCGAAAACCCAATCCGCAGACAGAGCAGCCTTACCTGTCTCTCTCCACGATAAACCGCGCCAATGCGCGCAGCATATCTGCTTCTTCGCCGTGACCGGCTAAATGCGCCACTGCCTGTTCAACCAGTGCATGCGCCTGCTCTCGCGCCTTGTCCGCGCCCATCAAACTGACGAAGGTGGCTTTGCCTTGCTCACCATCCTTGCGCAGCGCCTTGCCTGCCTTGGCTTCGTCACCCTCTTCATCCAACAAATCGTCAGCAATCTGAAAGGCAAGTCCGATATCGCGAGCGTAGGCACGCAACTGAGCGCGACCCTCGGGCGGAACCTTACCCAATATTGCTCCCATTTCGACCGAAGCCGCCAATAGAGCGCCCGTTTTCAGCTGCTGCAAGCGGGTGATGGTGTGCAAATCGTAATCGGCATCCTCGGCCACCATATCCATCATCTGACCGCCGGCCATGCCATCCTTGCCGCTTGCCATTGCCAAGGTGGCAATCAGTTCCGCCCGCGTGAAAGGATCATTGCTGGTTCCCAAATCGGACAGGATCTCGAACGCCAGAGCATGCAGAGAATCGCCTGCCAGAACTGCTGTCGCCTCGTCGAAAACTTTGTGCACAGTGGGCTTGCCATGCCGCAGATCATCATCATCCATGCAGGGCAAATCGTCATGAATCAGCGAATAAACGTGTATCGCCTCGACCGCACAGCCCGCGCGCAGCGCTGCATCGCGATCCACCCCGAACATCTCGGCCGTGCTGACCAACAGCAAGGGGCGCACCCGTTTGCCGCCGCCAATCGCGGCATAGCGCATGGCCTCTACCAGCCTTGCACGCGTGTCACCTGGCACAGGTAGAAAGGCATCAAACACCGAATCGACCTCTCGCTGAACACGCTTTAGGCCTTCACTGAGCATTGGGATGTTTTGTACGCTCGACACTGTTGTTATCCAGCAGAATCAAACGGCTGAGTGCCGGTTGGATTGCCCTCTCGATCAGTCACGATCTTCTCAATCCGTGCCTGCGCAGAATCGAGACGAGCCTGACAATGCTGTCGCAAGGCCTCTCCCTTTTCATAAAGCGTGATGGACTGGTCCAGCGGGACATTGCCCGTCTCCAGCTGCTGCACAATCTCTTCGAGCGCTCCTAAAGCCTGCTCAAAGCTCATCTGCGAAATATCGGAATTACCCTCTGCCATAGCAAAGGAGCATTGACCCGAGCGGCGCAGGTGGTCAAGCTGATAAGCTAGACGGGGAAGCATGAATGAAGTGGATAATTGCATATATCGCTGCGGCATTGACCTTTGGCATGCTGGATTTCTTGTGGCTGGGTTGGGCCGGACCCAATTTGTACCGTCCGATCATTGGGGAGATCATGGCTGACGAGATTCGGGTGGGCGCCGCTGGTGTTTTCTATTTTTCGTATATCGCGGGAATGGTGTGGTTCGCGATTAGGCCCGGCTTGGAAAGCGGCAAGGTCAAGACCGCCACAATCAATGGCATTTTGCTTGGCATGCTGTGTTACGCGACCTTTGATCTGACCAGCCAGGCAGTCTTCAAGGTTTGGGACACCAAGGTGACCGTGCTCGATATACTTTGGGGCGGCTTTGCCACGGGAGTGGCCAGCACTGTGGCGACCTGGATCACCCTGAAATTGAAGGCATAAGCCATGTTTATCGGTCACTTCGCCCCTGCTTTCGCAGCGGCAGCGGTCAGCCCGCGCGCGCCTAAACTTGGTACGCTGTTTATTGCGGCCCAATTGGTCGACTGGGCGTTTTTCATATTTGCCGCAATTGGCATCGAGAAGATGCGAGTGGACCCCAATGCGACGGTGATGGTTCCGTTCGATCTGTACCATATGCCCTATACACACAGCCTGCTGGGGACGGCGGTTTGGGCCATATTGTTTGGCTTGTTCATACGATTTCGAGACCGTGATAGCGGCGCTGCTTTACTAGCTGCATTGGTTGTCGCATCGCATTGGTTGCTCGATTTTCTCACCCATCGGCCAGATCTAACCATTGGTGGTGGAGAGCAGACCTATGGGCTTGGGCTTTGGAATTACCCATATATTGCCATGCCGCTGGAATTGCTGATCACCGTGGGAGTCTTTGTCTGGTATATCAAGCGCACGCGCGGACCCATTGCTCCACCAATGATCCTGATGGCGCTGTTGCTAGCCTTCCAAGCGATCAATTGGTTTGGCCCTGCCCCCCAAGAAGCGAACCTGTTCCTATACCTGCAATCGCTGCTGGCATTTGGCGTCGCGGCTCTGTTTGCACGCTGGGTTGGGAATAACCGGTGGCACAAACGCGCTCGGGGCTAGCGAGGCAAAGCATGCGGCGCTAAGGCGCAGCTATGGCTAGCAACGCATCGCAGATCACCCCAGAAGTCGTCGAACAACACGGGCTCAGCCCGGAAGAGTATGAGCGCGTTCTCAGTGGATTGGGGCGCGAGCCCAATCTGGTGGAATTGGGCATCTTTTCCGTCATGTGGTCTGAGCATTGCTCATACAAATCATCACGCCTGCATCTAAAGAAGCTGCCAACCGAAGCTCCGTGGGTCATCTGCGGACCTGGCGAGAATGCAGGCATTATCGACATTGGCGATAATCAGGCCGCGATCTTCAAGATGGAGAGCCACAACCACCCATCCTATATCGAGCCCTATCAAGGCGCGGCGACGGGTGTGGGCGGCATTTTGCGCGATGTGTTCACCATGGGTGCGCGACCGGTGGCCAATGCCAATGCGCTGCGCTTTGGCCGGCCCGAACATCCCAAGATGCAGCATCTGGTCAAAGGTGTGGTCGCGGGCATTGGCGGTTATGGCAACTGCGTAGGCGTTCCCACTGTGTGCGGCGAGACCAATTTTCACCCGGCCTATGACGGCAATATTCTGGTCAATGCGATGACCGTTGGCGTGGCCGATCAGGACAAGATATTCTACTCCGCAGCGACCGGCGTGGGCAATCCGATCGTCTATGTCGGATCCAAAACCGGGCGAGACGGCATCCATGGTGCGACCATGGCCAGCGCCGACTTTGAAGAGGATGCAGAAGCCAAGCGCCCGACCGTTCAAGTCGGCGATCCGTTTACCGAAAAGCTGCTGATCGAGGCGTGCCTTGAACTGATGGCGACAGATGCCATCGTTGCCATTCAGGACATGGGCGCTGCTGGCCTGACATCCTCCAGCGTGGAAATGGCAACCAATGGCAAGGCCGGCATCCGGCTCAACATGAACAAGGTGCCCTGCCGCGAAACCGGTATGACGCCTTACGAAATGATGCTGAGCGAAAGCCAGGAGCGGATGCTGATGGTGCTCAAGCCGGGCAAAGAAGCCATGGCGGCCGAAATTTTCGAGAAGTGGGAGCTGGACTTTGCCATTATTGGCGAAGTGACTGACACGCAGCATATGGTGCTGGAATTTGAAGGTGAGGTCGTTTGCGACATTCCTTTGGGGCCTCTCGCAGCCGACGCACCCGAGTATGACCGGCCATATCTGTCCAAAGAGGAATACAAGGCCTGGGCGCAAGTCAAACCGCTGAAAAGCGTTCCGGAAAGCACCGACATTGGTGCGGATCTGCTCAAGCTGATGGCCTCCCCCGCCCTCGCCTCGAGGCGCTGGATCTCCGAACAATATGATAGCCAAGTGGGCGCAGATACCTTGCAAACCGGCGGCGATGCCGGTGTTGTCCGCGTCCACGGCACTAAGAAGGCGCTGGCAATCACCACCGATTGCACGCCACGCTATGTCTATGCTGATCCGTATGAGGGCGGCAAACAGGCGATTGCTGAGGCCTACCGGAATCTATGCGCGGTGGGTGCAAGGCCGCTGGCGGTGACCAATTGCCTCAATTTTGCAAATCCACAGCGCCCCGAAATCATGAGCCAGTTCGTCCATGCCCTAGAAGGTATGGGCGAAGCTTGCCGAGCGCTCGACTTCCCGATCGTGTCGGGCAATGTCAGCCTCTATAATGAAAGCAAGGCAACGGGCGGCGGTTCAGCCATCCTTCCCACACCGGCCATCGGCGGCGTTGGCATCATCGACGATTATTCGAAGATGATGACGATGGGCTTCAAGAATGCTGGCGACACGCTTTATCTGGTTGGTCCAGAATTTTGGGCCAAGCCTGATCCTACCCGGTCGCATTTGGGCAAATCCTTGTGGTTAAAAGAAATTCATGGCCAAGACGATGGCCGCGCGCCTCCGACAGATTTGACGGTTGAGCGGAATGCTGGCGCGATCATTCACGAATTGATCGAAGATGGCTTGGTCAATGCTGTCCATGACCTTTCCGACGGCGGGTTGGCTGTTGGCCTTGCTGAAATGGCCTTGGCCAGTGGTCTGGGTGCCGATGTTGAAGGCAATGACTCTTACACGTCAGCGCAATGGTGGTTTGGCGAAGACCAGGGTCGCTATATTATCTCAGTCCCCGACACCGATGCACTAAACGAGGCATTGGCCAAAGGCACGCAAGATGCCGAAACCGCTCAAATCGGGTTCCGCAGGCTTGGGACCGTTGGCGGCGAGGCGCTGTTAGGCGTTCCCCTCGCCGACCTTCGCGAGGCTCATGCGAGCTTCTTCCGCGACTGGATGGAGGGGTGATACGCCTAGCCCGTTCATGCTGAGCCTGTCGAAGTACGAACGGGTGGAGCGCAACTGCACTCGCCCTTCGACAAGCTCAGGACGAACGGTGATCTGAATTGGACCTCCTCCAACCCATTCTGCACTATGGCGGGCATTGGCTCGTCCCGTTCTTGATTGCCGCGCTTTTGTGGCGCGAGCGCTGGCAGCTGGCAGGCCTGATTATCGCAAGCGCCAATCTGATCGATCTCGACCATCTGCTGGCCGATCCCATCTTTGATCCCAATCGTTGCAGTATCGGTTTTCATCTGCTGCATGGCTGGGAGGCCGCCCTCGCCTATGCGCTGATGTTGCTGGTACCGCGCTGGTATGTCCGCGCCTTTGCTTTGGGCGCTTTGTGGCATCTGTCGGTCGACTATGGCGACTGCACAATGATGGCCCTATAGGTGACGTCATGACTGCCGGATATTCAGAAACGCCGCTCGCTCAAAAGCTCACTCTGCGCGATGGCCAGGTGTGTTGGTTTGATGCCATGCCCGAGAATATCATCGACGAAATTGACGAATATGCGCTGGAGCTGCGCTTTGCTTCTGAACCGTTTGAGGGGCTGGACGCGGCCCATATTTTTGTAACCGAAGAAGACGACTTGACCGCTAAGTTGGAAAATCTGCGTGGGTTGATCGACAAGAAGGGTCAGATCTGGGTCAGCTGGCCCAAGAAGGGTTCTGGTCGGGAAACCGCCTTAGATCAAGCTGCGGTCCAGCGCATCGGGCTGGCAGCTGGACTGGTTGATACCAAGAAATGCGCCGTAGACGAGATTTGGTCCGGCCTCAAATTTGTGATTCCGAAAGCAGACCGATGAACAGCCAACCGGCAACCGGCGCGCCCGTATCGGGACGGCCCGATACATCTACTCTGCTGTTCGTCGCCTTTGTCCTGTTCATCGACATGGTCGGCATCGGACTGATCATTCCAGTCATGCCCGCCCTGCTCGAGACACTAACAGGGCAAGGCGTGGAGCAAACCGCAGAAATTGGCGGCTGGCTACTGTTTGCCTATGCCGTCATGCAATTCCTGTTTGCTCCGATCATTGGTGGCCTGTCCGATCGCTATGGCAGACGACCGATATTGCTGTTCACTCTGTTTTTTCTGGGCATTGATTACGCCATTATGGCTTGGGCCCCGGATCTGTGGTGGTTGTTTGTCGGTCGATTGTTGTCGGGCATCATGGGGGCAAGCTGGGGCGCTGCCAACAGCTGCGTTGCCGATGTTGTCTCGCCGCAAGATCGAGGCCGCTATTTCGGCATTTTGGGCGGTGCCGCAGCCAGCGGATTTGTTGTAGGACCAGCCATCGGCGGCGTTCTGGGCAGTGTCGATGAGCGCCTGCCATTTGTGGCAGCGGCCATTCTCTCCATCACCGTCGCGGCGATTGGCTATTTCATCCTCAAGGAAACGCTGCCGACTGAAAAGCGCCGCCGATTCACCATCGGGCGTGCCAATCCTTTTGGAACGATCATCCAGATGGCCCAGACCCCCATCGTGCTCGGCTTTTTGGGTATTATCTTCCTGATGCAGCTGGCTTCCCAATCGACCTTCACCGTTTGGGCTTACTACAACGTCCTCGCCTTTGGCTGGAATGAATTGCAGATTGGTTTGAGCATCGCATTTTACGGCCTGCTGCTTGCCATCGTTCAGGGCGGGTTGACCGGCCCAGCAATCGCGCGCTTCGGCGCCAAATCGACGAGCATGATCGGGTTTGTATTTGCGGTGCCCGCTTATGCCATGTTCGCTTTTGCGCCAGGCGGTTGGACCATGCTGGCAGGCATATTGCTGGGCAGCCTTGCCGGCCTCAGTTTTCCGGCCATGCAGCAATTGATGACCGAACGGATCAGCGATAATGCGCAAGGCGAGCTGCAGGGCGCTATTGCCTCTGTCATCAGCCTGACCAGCATCATCGGGCCCGTTGTCATGACCGGATTGTTTGGCGCTTTTGCCGATGACAAGGGCCTCTATTTCCCCGGCGCACCGTTCTTGCTCTCGGTCTTTATCCTGTTTGCAGCACTGGCTTTGCTGCGCTGGAATCTTGGCCGAATAACAACCGAGGCCTCTGCTTAAGCTGCAAGAGCCTCTTCCGGCATGCGCATGTCTTCATCGGCAGTGCCCTCGGCAATCATCTGCGCGATACATTGGCGATAAATAACCGGCTCGCCGATATTCAACCGCTTGCGCGCTTCATCAATATCTTCGCGCATCAAAGCTTCGATATCTTCATGCGCAATTTTCGCAGCCGCCTTACCCAGACGCCGCCCTTCGCGGATCGCCTCGAATAAGGGAGCGTTGGTGTCCGATTCCTTCAAGCGCTGCCTGGTTCCGGCATAGGCAATGAACAACACACCCAGATTGTGGTTCTGTTCATAGCTAAAGCCGAGCAATGCAGCCTCGCCCAAACCGTCACGGTTATAGCTGGTCAGCACGTGAAACAGATCATGCGTATCGCGCAGCCGTTCAAAATACCATTCGGTTTGATCTTGTAGACGCGCTTTCTTGTCCTGCCATTTGTGGCTTTCTGCCACTAGGCCCGCAGCAGATAGACCTTCGCGCTTCATAAACTTCATATAGTGCTGAGCGACAGTGTTCGCGCCGCAATCAGCCCAGCGGTTATGATCGTCCAACATAGCCGGCAGATCGACATTCTCGCGCATCATGCGCTGGCCTTCTGGCGACCGGATGAAATTCCAGCCCTGTTTGTGGCCCTTTTTCCCCTTCAAAGCCTCGATAATATGAAAGACCTGCTCGGTGTCTTCCTTATCCTCGACCAATTTGCGGAAATGGTGCAGCACCTTGAACGGGCGGAAACCCGATGTTTTGCGATCTGGATGGACCAGCGGGAGATCAGTAAGAGCCATAATTACCTCCGTAACGCAGCACTATTTACAGTAATGTTAATAGCCTGTCTACTTCCTCACATGCGTACTGTCCGCTAGGCTGAGTTGCAGGGAGATTTCACATGACGAGACGGTGGCCAATGTGGCTGGGTTTGCTGTTGGGATTAGGCGCCATGCTGCTGCCATTTGTCTTGCAAATCGACTGGGTGACACAATGGCAATTGGCGACCCGGTGGACGTCCCGAGTGGGATTCCCTTTGCTAATGCTCGCCTATGTCGCTCGACCACTTGTGCAAATTTGGAGCAATGGGTTTTCGAAAGCATTGCTCAGCATGCGCAAATACGTTGGCCTTGGATTTGCCTTAAGCCACACAGTCCACCTGTTTGCCTTAGTTTCCTATTTGCAAATCAGCGGCCAGCCCGCGCCTGTTGCAACACTTTACGGCGGAGGTGCGGGCTATGTCATTTTGTACGCTATGGCATTCACCTCAAACAGATCCGCGATGAAGGCAATGGGAGTTTGGTGGAAACGGCTCCATACGCTGGGAATCCACGCACTGTGGTTCATCTATTTGGTGACCTATTCCGGCCGCTTGTTTGATCCTGACACACGCTTGCTGGGTGTGATAACCGTTTCTATCCTTGCACTGACAGGAGCTATCAGGCTCAACGCTTGGCTGAAAGCACGTCGCAAAAGGATTCCAGCAAAAGCAATTTAGCCGCGGATCCAGTCGCCCTCGGGAATATCCATCAGTTTCAGGATCGAGCTCAAATCACCATAATCGATCCAACCATTGGCAGCTTGGCGCGCTTTGGGCTTGGCACGATAGGCCAGCCCGAAATCGGCAGCTTCGAGCATCGGGATGTCATTGGCTCCGTCACCTGTTGCCAAAGACACTGCATTGGCGCCTAATTGCTCCAATTCCTCCAGCAGGACGGCTCGTTTAACCGAGCTGTCCGTAATGGTGCCAACCAATCCGCCCGTAAGCCGGCCACTTGAGACCTCAAGGCGGTTGCCAACCACGCGATCAAACCCAAGCTGCTGCGCGATCACATCAGCAAAATGGTGGAACCCACCAGTTACCAGGACCGTTCGGCATCCATGCGCTTTCAGGGTTTGAACCAAAGCTCGCGCGCCGGGCATGGCGGTAATCCGTTCGGACAAACATTGCTCAATCGCGCCTTCATCCAGACCAGCCAACAGACCAACCCGCTCCAGCAGCGCGCTTTCAAAGTCGAGTTCGCCCAACATAGCGCGTTCGGTAATGTCGGCGATCTTGTCTTTGATACCCGCATAATCGGCCAACTCGTCAATGCATTCCTGCTCAATCATGGTGGAATCCATGTCGGAGACGAACAAACGCGGTACCGTAATGTCCGCGCGCGCAATCAGCACATCGGACGGAGAGAAATGCTGATCCAGCACCTCGCGCAGTGCCGCTTCGTCACCATCAGGCAGGGACAAATGCAGCGCGCCGCCGTGGTGATCCAGCATGCGAGCCATCGCAACCGGCATTCCGAGCGCCTCCAAAGCGGCGATAGCCTGTTCAACAGACGTTTCCAGCGACGCAGGGTCTGCTATCAGTCGGGCGATGAGCAAGCGAGAATCTCCAAAACGAACAAGCGTGGCGCTCATCGCAGGGCCAACCGCCAGCGGCAAGAGCGATTGCGCGGTTCAGCTTGCCTTGGCTCTGGAAAAGCAGGGTCGAAAGTCCGCTATTATCAATGCCGACAGCGCGCAAGTCTATGCCGACCTGCAGATATTGAGCGCTCGCCCGACAAGCCAAGAAATGGGCGGGATCGAGCACCGACTGTTCGGAACCTGGGATGGCGCGGAGGCATGTTCAGCGGCGGATTGGGCCACCGAGGCCAAGGGAGAGATTGCCGCCTTGCATGCACAAGATGCCGTGCCGATCCTGTGCGGCGGGACCGGGATGTATGTCAAAACCTTGCTAGAAGGTATCGCGCCCATTCCAGAGATCACCCCCTCCATTCGCGAGATGGTGCGCAGACTGCCCACACATGATGCCTATAACGCGCTGGCCGATGAAGACCCCGAGCGCCACGCTGCCCTCGCCCCAAACGATAGCCAGAGGATCGCCCGAGCGTTGGAAGTTGTGCGCTCAACCGGAAAGCCGATGGAACATTGGCTGAAGCACAAAACGGGCGGCATTGCCGATCAAGTTGAGTTGCATCCCATGATTATGCTGCCCGATCGTGATTGGCTGTACGAGCGGTGCGACCGGCGGTTCCTGCTCATGCTGGAGCAAGGCGCGCTGGACGAGGTAGAAAGACTGGTCGCCCGTGACCTAGACCCGGGCCTACCGGTTATGCGGGCCATCGGCGTGCGTGAAATCGCGGCCTATCTCAGAGCATTGTGCTCGCGAGAGGAAATGGTGGAGCAAGGCCAGCAAGCGACCAGAAATTACGCAAAGCGCCAATATACGTGGTTTCGGCGGCAAACGGGTGAGGACTGGCCAAAGGTTGAGTCTCAAAATTGCGACATTGATACAATATTCGCATCATTATTACGCAATTAGCGGTTGACACGTTATAAACGAACGCATAGCGGAGGCTTCAACGGCTCGGTGCGCTTTTGCTGCCCCGGGCCTCATTTATTGTTAGAAGCACGCATCGCGAATCCGGCATCCGTGCTGCTGATGGAAGGAAATGCAAGTGTCACAGGAGCGCAGCGGCGCAGCTATCCTGGTTAAGTGCCTGGTTGAGCAAGGGGTCGAATTTGTATTCGGCTATCCCGGCGGCGCGGTGCTGCCCATCTATGACGAACTGTTCGGAGATGAACGCCTACGTCATATTCTTGTGCGGCATGAAGCTGGCGCAGCGCATGCAGCCGAAGGCTATGCCCGGTCCACCGGCAAGCCTGGAGTGGTTCTTGTCACATCCGGTCCAGGCGCAACAAACGCCGTTACCGGCATTGCCGACGCCTTTATGGATTCGATCCCGATGGTGGTTATCACCGGTCAGGTGCCAACCGCACTGATCGGCACCGATGCCTTTCAGGAAGCCGATACGGTTGGCATCACGCGCCACTGCACCAAGCATAATTATCTGGTGAAAGACCCGGACGAGCTTGAAGCCATTTTGCACGAAGCATTTCGCATCGCCACCAGTGGCCGCCCCGGCCCCGTTGTGGTTGATATCCCCAAGGACGTGCAGATTGCCATCGCTTCCAGCAGCAATGCGGAAGCTTCTCCTGCATCGCATCGCTATCAGCCGCAGATGGCTGGCACGGACAGCAAGATTGCCGAAGCTATTGAATTGATGGCCAAGGCCGAGCGGCCGATCCTCTACACCGGCGGCGGCATCATTAACTCCGGTCCCGAAGCAAGTCGTTTGCTCCGGCAGTTGCAAGATCTGACCGGCGCGCCCGTCACCAGCACATTGATGGGTTTGGGCGCATTGCCTGCCGATCATCCCGATTGGCTGGGCATGTTGGGTATGCACGGCACCTTCGAAGCCAATATGGCGATGAACAAATGCGATGTGATGGTTTGCCTCGGTGCTCGCTTCGACGATCGCGTCACCGGTCGGCTCGATGCGTTTTCTCCAGACAGCAAGAAAATCCACATCGATATCGACCGAGCCAGCATCAATAAGAATGTGCCGGTTGATCTGGGCATAGTTGGCGATTGCGCGACCGTATTGGGGCAATTGATAGAGGCATGGGGTGATCGCAAACCGCAGGATCTGGGCGAATGGAAAGCCCGCATCACGGGCTGGCGAGCCCGCGAATGTCTGGCCTACCCCGAAAAGTCGGCCAAGGATCCCAGCGCCATCATGCCGCAAAAGGCAATCGAACGCCTGTTTGCGCTTACCAAGGATCGCAATCCGATCATCACGACAGAGGTTGGCCAGCACCAGATGTGGGCAGCCCAATATTTCCATTTCTTCGATCCCAACAAATGGCTCACGTCAGGCGGCTTGGGAACGATGGGATATGGTCTGCCCGCTGCCATCGGCGCCCAATTGGGTAATCCCGACGATCTGGTAATCGACATTGCTGGCGAAGCCTCCATTCAGATGAATATTCAAGAGCTTGGAACGGCCAGCCAATACCGCCTGCCGGTCAAGATCTTCGTCCTGAACAATGAGTATATGGGCATGGTCCGCCAATGGCAGGAACTGACCTATGAAAGCCGCTATTCCAATTCCTATTCTGACAGCCTGCCTGACTTTGTCGCGCTGGCAGAGGCCTATGGGTGGAAAGGCATCCGGATTGAAGATGGAGTCGATCTGGACGCGGGCATCGAAGCGATGCTGGCCCATGACGGTCCAGTGATCGTCGATTGTATGGTGGCCAAGGATGCCAATTGTTTCCCGATGATCCCGTCGGGCGCAGCGCATACTGAAATGCTGCTCTATGGTGACCAGGTTGAAGGCACGATGGACGATGAAGCCAAGGCTTTGGTGTAAGGACAGATTCTCATGAAAATCGCAGAAGCCGCTTCCGAGCGTCACGTCCTAGCCGTTACGGTTGATAACGAACCCGGTATCTTGGCCAAAATCACGGGCCTGTTTACCGCGCGCGGATACAATATCGACAGTCTGACCGTTGCCGACATAAGCGAAAATCACGCGATCAGCCGCATTACCATCGTCACCAGCGGGCCTCCCGAGGTGATCGATCAGATCGAAGCGCAGTTGGAGCGTCTGGTGCCTGTGCATGGCGTGGTCGACCTGACCACAGCGGGTGCGCATGTTGAGCGCGAGCTGGCCTTGGTCAAGGTTGAGGGAACCGGCGAGATGCGCGTTGAGGCGCTGCGCACCGCCGAAGTGTTCCGTGCCAATGTGGTTGATACCACTCCGGAAAGTTTTGTTTTCGAGCTGACCGGCTCGTCCCAAAAGATTGAAAGTTTTGTCGCTTTGATGCGCGGGCTTGGCCTGGTTGAGGTCGGACGCTCGGGCATTGTCGGAATGATGCGCGGCGCAGAAAAAATCTGACGCTGCACCTACACAACCCAAGGAAAATACAATGAAAGTCTATTACGACGCAGACGCTGATCTGGGCCTGATCTCTGACAAGAACATCGCCATCGTCGGCTATGGGAGCCAAGGGCACGCGCATGCGCAGAACCTGCGCGACAGCGGCGTCAAAAACGTGGCCATCGCGTTGCGTGAAGGCTCTGCCACCGCGAAAAAAGCGGAAGACGCTGGCTTCAAGGTGATGACCAACAAGGAAGCGGCTGGCTGGGCCGATATCTTGATGATCCTGGCACCTGATGAGCATCAGGCAGCCATTTGGGAGAACGATCTTAAGGGCAATATGAAGCCCGGCGCAGCAATCGCTTTCGCCCATGGCCTCAACATTCACTTTGGCCTGATCGAAGCGCCGACCGATATTGACGTGATCATGATCGCGCCCAAAGGCCCCGGCCACACGGTCCGCAGCGAGTATCAGCGCGGCGGCGGTGTGCCCTGCCTGATCGCGATTGATCAAGATGCCAGCGGGTCCGCGCATGACGTCGCTCTGGCCTATGCATCGGGCGTCGGTGGTGGTCGTTCTGGCATCATCGAGACCAATTTCCGCGAAGAATGCGAGACCGATCTGTTCGGCGAGCAAGCCGTTCTGTGCGGCGGCATCACCCATCTGATTCAAGCGGGTTTCGAAACGCTGACCGAGGCTGGCTACGCGCCGGAAATGGCCTATTTCGAATGTCTGCACGAAACAAAGTTGATCGTTGATCTGCTGTATGAAGGCGGCATCGCCAACATGCGCTATTCCATCAGCAACACAGCCGAATATGGTGACATCACCACCGGCCCTCGGATCATCACTGCCGAAACAAAGGCGGAAATGAAGCGCGTTCTGGATGACATTCAGTCGGGCCGTTTCGTGAAGGACTTCGTGCTGGACAATCGTGCCGGCCAGCCAGAACTGAAGGCCGCCCGCAAGCGTGCCGAAGCGCATCCGATCGAAAAGACCGGATCAGAACTACGCGCGATGATGCCGTGGATCAGCGCAAACAAGCTGGTGGACAAGGAAAAGAACTAGGTCCAGCCCGGTGAGCATCATGCAGGATGCTCGCACATTCAAACTGGTCTTGGCGCTATGTGCGCTTGGCTGGGTGGTTATCGTCGCAAAATCGATCCTGAACACTAAGGGTCCGGAAGACTTTGTGGTGACGGTAACTCCCGGCCATGTGCAAGCCTATGCCAAGCAGCAATTGGGCCAATTGCAGAAACCATCGTTCGATCAGAACACAGAATTGTGTCAGATAATCTTTGAAGATGGCACTGGCGCTTTGGGAACCAGCCCAATCATCGAGGGCGCTAGGGCCAGCTGCGATATTTTCTATTTTGACGAGCCAGGAATGGCGCCTGTCGCCAGCCTGCATACGCATGGCGGCTTTGACAGTGAATTTGACAGCGAAGTGCCCTCGGTATTGGATATGGAAAGCGATATTGCCAGCAGGATGGATGGCTTTGTCGCGACGCCGGGCGGGCGGCTGTGGCGAATTGATTGGGTTGGACAGCAAGCGATCATGGTTTGCGGCACCAATTGTCTTCCGCAAGACAGCGCATATCGGGCCTGCCCTGCGCATGAGCCCGAACAATCCTATACGCTTGACGCTTTGCGCAGTCGGTTCGAAAACGACTTGGGAGTATGCTGATGCGCCTTAGCGATTGCCACAATATCGATGATTTCAGATCGCTCGCCAAAGCGCGGCTGCCGTGGCCTGTGTTCGATTATATCGATGGCGCTGCCGATGACGAAGTGACCAAGGCGCGCAATACCGATGCCTATGGCTCGTGCGATCTGGTTCCCGATGTGTTGGCCGGCGTGGCCGAGATCGACACCAGCTGCACCATCATGGGCCGCAAAAGCGCCCTGCCCCTGATGCTTAGCCCCACAGCTGTGCAACGAGCCTTTCATCATCAAGGCGAAACCGCTGTTGCCAAGGCGGCGGAAAAATTCGGCCTGTGGTTCGGCATTTCCAGCCTAGCCACGCGCAGTATTGAAGAGATCGCCGCGCTGACCAACGCCCCCAAGCTGTTCCAACTATATGTTCACAAGGACAAGGGCTTGAACTCCTCGATGATCGAGCGCTGTCAGGCATCCAATTTCGATGCATTGGCGCTGACGGTGGACACTATTGTGTCCGGCAAGCGTGAGCGGTGCCTGCGCAGCGGCTTCACCACCCCGCCCCGTTTTACCCCCTCAGCGGTTTGGTCCTACGCCACACGTCCGCGCTGGACGCTGGATTACCTGTTTCGCAAGAAATTTCGTCTGCCCAATCTGGATACCCATGTCAGCGAAGGCAGCGGAAAAGCCGTCAGCATCGCTGAGTATTTCAACACCATGCTCGACACATCGATGGATTGGGACACGGCGGCCAAGATCCGGCAAGATTGGGGCGGCAAGTTCTGTCTGAAGGGCGTGATGAGCGCGAATGATGCTCGGCGTGCAGTAGAGATTGGGGCCGATGCGATCATGATCTCCAACCATGGTGGCCGCCAGCTGGATGGCAGCCGCGCTCCGTTCGATCAATTGCGCGAAATTGTCGACACAGTTGGCGGCGAGATAGAGATCATTTGCGATGGCGGCGTTCGGCGCGGCACGCATGCTTTGAAATCGGTATGCGCCGGTGCCACTGCGGCCAGCGGCGGCAGACTTTACCTCTATGCGCTTGCGGCAGCCGGGCAGGATGGGGTCGAGCGAGCCATTGGTATCTTGCAAGATGAGATCTCCCGAGGAATGCGCCTGATGGGCGTCACATCGGTGGATCAGCTCACCCCGGACAGATTGCGCTGGCGATAGAACCGACAAAGCCCCCGCTCAATTAAGAACAGGGGCTCAGCCAAATTCATGATCTTCGCAGCGATTAGCTGGTGAAGTGTTCGTCCGGCGAGTGGGTCGGGTAGTTTACGTCACCCTTCTCGATAAATCCGGGAATGTCCTTGTTCCAACGCTCGGCAACGCCTTCGCTGAAGTTCAGATACAGCTTGCCATCTACAATCTTGTAAACATTGGGATCACCTGGTGCCAGCGCATCATTGGCGCCAATCGCCCATGCGCAATAGCCGCCATATTGCGGCGCATATTTGGCTGGGTCTGCGCTGAAGGTTTTCGCGTTCTCTTCACTCGAGAAACGATAGTCATAGCCTTGATAGTTTACGGTGAACTCTTCTGTTCCTTCAACCGGGCCGCCTTCGGCGTTGAAGTAGCTGACCGCATCATAGCCGCTGAGTGCCAGAGTATCACCGATTGAAGCGGTGTGAATTGGGCCGGCAGGTGTGCCGCCAAGTTGGGTAAGAGCGCCAGCTTCGACAGCGGCAGTTTCTTGAGCGACATTTTCGCTCCCAGGTGAACACGCAGCTACCGTTGCCAGCAGAGCGATTGAGATAAGTGACTTGTGCATTGAATTACTCCTGACCGCGTAAGTGCGGGATGCCCACTCTTTCGCAAGGCGGCGCTGTAAGGTTACACAATTTTTCAATCCGCTTGCCATCTTTGTGGTTTTGGGCGAAGACACGGGTCATGAAACGCATGGCAAACTTACTGCTACGACTATCCCGCCCTTGGGCGTAGGTGGCCGCGTGCTCTGAAGGCGCGGCAAGCGCCCAAGGGAGATTTAGAACGCGCATTTAGCCGCACTTCCTCGTAAAATCTCAGTTTAAGAGCTTGCCCATGCCCATGCTTTCCAATCCTTCGCAAAAATACAGCGCATTCCCACAAGTAGATTTGCCTGATCGGCAATGGCCCAGTCGGACTATCACTGCCCCGCCGCGGTGGCTGTCGACCGATTTGCGCGATGGCAATCAATCGATCATTGACCCGATGGATGCCGTTAAGAAACGGCGCTTTTTTGAGGAATTGGTCCGAATTGGCGTCAAAGAAATCGAAGTGGGTTTCCCCAGTGCGGGAGCCACCGAATTTGACTTCATTCAAGGTCTGGTCCGCTCGGGTGATATTCCCGATGATGTGACGGTGCAGGTCCTCACACAAAGCCGCGAAGATCTGATCCGCACCAGCTTTGAAAGCTTGGATGGCGCCAAAAGCGCCATTGTTCATTTGTACAATGCTGTCAGCCCGGCATGGCGCGACATCGTGTTCCGGATGAGCAAGGATGAAGTGCGCAAGATCGCCCGAGACGGCGCCATGGTGATGCGAGACGAGGCGGCCAAGCGACCAGACACCGATTGGCACTTCCAATACTCGCCCGAGACATTCTCGACCGCAGAATTGGATTTCAGCATCGCAGTCTGCGAAACCGTGATGGAGGTTCTCGAACCGACACCAGACAAACCAATCATCCTCAATCTGCCCGCAACGGTAGAGGCTGCAACTCCCAATATCTACGCCGACCAAATCGAGTATTTCTGCCGCAATCTGCCAAATCGTGACAGCGCCATCATCAGCCTGCACACGCACAATGATCGCGGAACAGGCGTGGCCGCTGCGGAATTGGGCCTGATGGCAGGGGCAGACCGGGTTGAAGGTTGTCTGTTCGGTAATGGCGAGCGGACCGGCAATTGTTGCTTGGTCACAGTTGCTCTTAACTTATACACTCAGGGCATTGATCCTAAATTGGATTTCTCTGACATTGATCGTGTCATTGAAACGGTGGAATACTGTAACGAGTTGCCCGTGCATCAGCGCCACCCCTATGGTGGTGAGCTGGTGTTCACTGCCTTTTCCGGGTCGCATCAAGATGCGATCAAGAAGGGCTTTGAGGCGAACAGCCAGCAGAATGACGAACAATGGCGCGTGCCATATCTCCCCATCGATCCAGCCGATTTGGGTCGGGATTATGAGGCAGTAATCCGAGTAAACTCGCAAAGCGGTAAAGGCGGCTTTGCCTGGGTTCTGGAGCAGGATCAGGGTCTCAAACTGCCTAAGAAGATGCAGGCCGACTTCTCAAAACAGGTTCAGAACTTGGCCGATGAATTGGGCCGCGAACTGAATGCAGACGACATCTGGGAAGCATTTAAGTCCAGTTATCATGTCCAGACACCGGATAAACACTTCCAATTGGTCAGCTATGAAGAAAGCCGCGGGTCCGACGGGACACGTCTGTTTGCCGGCACAATTGCTGTGGCGGGCCAAGAACAGAGCGTTAGCGGTCGCGGAAACGGCCTAATTTCGTCGGTAGTCAGCACGATCGAAGACACATTTGGGCTGGAGATCAAAGTGCTCGATTATAGCGAGCATGCTTTGGGATCTGGCCGCGACGCGCGCGCGGCGGCTTATTTGCACTGCCAATCCGGTGGAAAGCAATTCTGGGGCTGCGGGATTGACGAGGACGTCGCAACTGCATCTGTCAGAGCCGTGCTGAGTGCTGCAAATAGTGCAATTTAATGGCTTTTACTGCGCCAAGCATTGTTTAACAGAGCATTAGTCATTCTGTAAGTATCTACTACTATAGTTCCACTAGGGTTCATTGAGATCACAGGGAACAATTGACGCGCGCATTATGGCTAATGCTCAAGCATCATCTGGCAAACAAACGGCGCGCGGCGGTTCAACGCTGGGTGCCTTGTCGCGCTGGAAGAATGACCGGTCCCTATCTCGAGAGCAAATCGCTCTGTTCCTTGACTATGAAGATTCCGGTCTTGCCTGGTTCTGGGCAACCGACAGCGATGGCGCATTAACCTACGTATCGCAGCAGGCGGCCGCATCTTTAGACAGCGATGTTGAAGAATTGATCGGCAGGCCACTCAATGCACTGGTCGATCTGAGAACTGTTTCTGAAAATGATATGTCTTCAGAAGCTGCCACTGGCCGCAATGTAGAATTTCTGCTCCGGGCCAAGAATACTTTTACCCATAAAGAGGTGCGCACAAGGCTGGGCACCGAAGAGGCCTGGTGGTCGATCAGTGGAAGGCCGCAATTTGATTCAGCCGGAACATTTATTGGCTATCGCGGCAACGCTAGCGATGTAACCATTCAGCGCCGCGAGCGAGCGGATACAACCCGCCTTTCGCAATTTGATTCCCTTACTGGTTTGGCCAACCGCGTGCGCATGAGCACGCGCCTGCAAATCCTATTGACGGGCTACAAAGTGGCTCAAAGGCCATGCAGTTTGCTGATGTTGGATTTGGACCGGTTCAAACACATCAATGATACCTTGGGGCACCCGACTGGAGACGCTTTGCTGCAGCAAGTTGCCCAAAGATTGCAGCGCATTGTGGGCAGCAAAGGTGAAATAGGACGGCTGGGCGGAGACGAGTTTCAAATCTTCATCCCAGATGAAGACGATCGCAGCGAACTTGGGAATCTGGCAAATCACATAATCCAATTGTTGTCCCAGCCCTATGTGATTGAAGGCAATAGCTGCGTTATTGGTGCCTCAGTTGGCATTGCCATCGCACCGTTTGACGGGGAAGATGTCGATGATCTTGTCCGCAGTGCCGATCTGGCGCTGTATGCAGCCAAAGCCGGAGGGCGCGGTCAATTCCGCTTCTATTCGAGCGACCTGCATAGCCGCGCAGAAGAACGCCGCTTGATCGAGGAAGATTTGCGGCGCGCGATCCCTGAAGGCGCGCTGGAATTGCATTATCAGCCTTTGACATGCCCCCAAACCAACCAGGTCAAATCCTTCGAAGCTTTGCTGCGCTGGAACCATCCCGAAAGAGGTTGGATGAGTCCGGACATCGTCATCTCTGTGGCCGAAGAAACCGGCTTGATCGTTCCCTTGGGCGAATGGGCAATCCGCCAGGCATGCGATGATGCTGCGCTGTGGCCAGAGGACATTAGGGTCGCGGTGAACGTATCACCTGTTCAATTCATGACCGAAAACCTAGCCGGGGTGGTGACGAGCGCTTTGGCCAATTCTGGTTTGCAGCCACACCGGCTCGAATTGGAGATCACCGAGAGCGTATTCTTGGGCGATACGGATGGCACCACTCGCCGGTTCCAGTCGCTGAAAGAGCTTGGCATTCGCTTCGCACTGGATGACTTTGGAACGGGCTATTCCTCGCTCGGCTACTTGCGTGATGCTCCGTTTGACAAAATCAAAATCGATCAGAGCTTTATTCGGGGCGCGGTCGATAACAGCGTGCGCGGCAACGCGGCCATTATTGCTGCGATTGTTGGGTTAGCAAACTCCCTCGGAATGGAAACCACAGCCGAAGGGATTGAGGCCATCGACGAATTGGACTTCGTGCGATCCCAAGGTGTCACCAGCGTTCAAGGCTATATCTACGGCAAAGCCACGCCTAATACCCAAGTTCTGGAAATGGTCGAAAACGATGTTATCGAACTCGTCCCCAAAGGACCGAGCAGAGCGCGATCAAACCGCCGAACTGTGCTGCGCAAGGTAGGCCTGATCCATGATGATTATCGATACGAAGTGACAATGCGCGATCTGTCTCAGACCGGCGCTCGTCTTCAGGGCCTGTGCGATGTCCCTGTTGGCACGCGCTTCATTGTCGACTTTGGAGATGGGCAGACCGTGGGCGCGGAAGTCCGGCGCGCAGTCGATGACTGGATTGGTGTCGAATTTGAAGAGCATTTGACCAGTGATGGTGGCGGGGATTGGTGCACCAAGCAGCGCGCGCCCAGCCGCTCAGATGGTCATTCAAAAATCGCGCGCGTTGCGGGCCAACCGTCGGCCTTAGTAAATGACCAGGGCACAGCCGAGGTTGAACTGCAGGAAATCGAAGAACCCAAAACTCAACCAAGGTTTCGCCAAAGTTCGCCTCAGGAAGATTGATCGGCCCAACGCTCCGGTCATCCATATCAGCCACTTGATGGAACTCTCTCAAAATGAGAGTGTCAAAAAACTGTCGTTCCAACAAGAACGCAGCCTGACCAAGGGATGTGTGCATGGCTGAAGAAATTCTCGAACCTGATCTGCAGATTATTGATCCGCATCACCATTTTTGGGATCTTCGTCCCATGGTGCCGATGTTTCCGAAGCCTCGCCATAGGTTCATCGAGACTATTGTTCCCACCGCCTATTACAACTTTGACCATTTGCGCGGTGACATTGAAACAGGCCACAACGTGATCGCCACGGTGTTTATGGAATGCGGCGCGTTTTATCGTGCCGACACGACAGATGACATGAAAGTGATTGGCGAAGTTGAATATGTAAATGGTGTCGCAGCCCAGTCCGCCAGCGGGCTCTATGGCAATTTGCGCGCCTGTGCCGGTATTGTCGGGCATGCGGACTTGATGCTGGGAGACGGAGCAGGACCCGTGTTGGAGCGCCTGCAAAGCGCTGCCCCGGACCGGTTTAGAGGCATCCGATACGCAGCGGCATGGGACGCTGACCCCGAAGTCTTGGGGGTGCCCATCCAAAAGGTTGAGGGTTTGTATCGTGAAACAGCTTTTCGCGAAGGGTTTGCTCATTTGGGCAAGATGGGCCTGACGTTCGATGCCTGGATTGTCGAGCCGCAAATCCCCGATGTGATCGATCTGGCTAGGGCGTTCCCTGATCAACCGATTTGCCTAGATCACTGCGGCACGCCGCTTGGCATGGCGTCCTACGAGGGGCGACTGGAAGAGCGCTTTGATATCTGGCGCTCCAATATTCTGGAGCTGGGCAAATGTGAAAACGTCAGCATAAAGCTGGGCGGACTGGCGATGCATAATTGCGCCATGCCGGCACAAGGTCCGGCAGCAGGCGTGGGATCAGAGGAACTGGCCGCAATGTGGCGGCCCTATATCGAAACCTGTATCGAATCCTTTGGAACGCGCCGCGCGATGTTTGAAAGCAATTATCCGGTGGATCGTTGGGGTGCGACATACCCCGTCCTGTGGAACGCTTTTAAACGGATAACATCTGGCGCAAGTGCCGCTGAAAAGCATGACCTCTATTCCAACACAGCCGCTCGGTTTTACAGTCTGGATCAATTCCTCAACTAAGGTGACGCTACGGCATCTTGATGCTGCGCGTCCCTAGCACATTCGCTCTCTCGACAGGCGCCGATCGGCTGCCTAAGCGAAAGCGATTACGAACAAGTTCCAACGGAGTTTTGCATGTCCCTACCCGCACCATTTGATCGCCTGCGCCTTCCTCTGATCGGATCGCCCTTGTTCATCGTGTCGGGCCCGGAATTGGTCATCGCTCAATGTAAGGCGGGCATCATCGGCAGCTTCCCATCGCTCAACGCTCGGCCGCAAAGTCTGTTGGACGAATGGCTGCATCAGATCACCGAAGAACTGGCCAAGCACAATCGGGAAAACCCTGACAAGCCCGCTGCGCCCTTCGCCGTTAATCAGATCGTTCATAAGACGAATGACCGGGTCGATGCGGATATGGCAACGTGCGAGAAGTGGCAGGTGCCTATGATCATCACATCGCTCGGCGCGCGCACCGAATTGTTTGACGCTGTTCGTAATTGGGGCGGCATCACAATGCATGATGTGATCAACAATCGATTTGCCAGAAAGGCGATTGAAAAGGGCGCTGATGGGTTGATCCCCGTGGCCGCTGGCGCTGGCGGGCATGCTGGGGCATTGTCGCCCTTCGCACTGATGCAGGAAATCCGCGAATGGTTTGACGGCTTGGTGGCTTTGTCTGGGTCAATCGCCAATGGCTACTCCATATTGGCTGCCCAGGCGATGGGCGCAGACTTTGGCTATGCCGGAAGCGCCTTTATTGCGACCGAAGAAGCCAATGCTACCCAAGGGTATAAAGAAGGCATTGTCGGCGGCAGCTCAGAGGGAATTGTCTACACTAACCTGTTCACGGGTGTGCACGGCAATTACTTGCGTTCAAGCATTGAACAAGCTGGTCTGGATCCTGATGATCTGCCCGTTAGCGACCCCAGCAAGATGAATTTTGGCAGCGGCGGCAATACCAAAGCCAAAGCGTGGAAAGATATCTGGGGATCGGGCCAAGGCGTGGGTGCCATCAAGAGCGTCGGCACGGTTGAAGACTTGGTCGCACGCATGGAGGCGGAATATCACGCTGCCAAAGCCGAATTGATTGCCAAGTCAAACTACACCAGTTGGAAATAATTCCCTCTACCAATAAACGCTATCGAACCAAGAGTACCTTGCCCTCTTCCGCGGGGATCAAACTGACCCTGCGCCCATTGGGTGCAATCAATTCTTGTTGCTCGGTTGCCGGGCCACTTAGAACCAGCTGGTTGACGAGCCGCGCGCTAAGCCCGCCAGGCGACGCAGTATCATCCATCAAGCCTGCTGCGATGCGCAATTCTTGCCCGACAAAAAAGTCCAAACCCAGGCTGCAAAATTCTCCATTCGTAGCCTCTTGAAAGGCGACAAGACCTCGCGGCGGAAAGATGCCGCGTTCCAACCATGCCGAAATACTCGAATCGAAATAGCGGCGACCGATCACGCTGTTTGCTGGGGGCCAGATAATTGCGGATATCTGCTTGAAATGCAGCACAAAATCGCGCGCAAGCTCCATAAAGCTGCGCATGATCGGCAGGCTGTTTGCGCCCGAGCCGATATGGTATCCGGGGCGAAGTTGAAGGACGCCGGAAAAACCTGCCTCAACTGGCCAATCGCAATCGAAATTTATCAGGTTCGACGGAAGGGCATCATCTTGCCCATCCGTTGGAAAGCCCAAATCAAAGGTCAAACCGCCGTGCAACAATTGCACCGACAATGAATGCGGCTCTGACAGATTATCTAATGCATCTCCCGTCGCCAATACCGGCTTGTTCATTGCACCGCGATGCCGCTCAATAGAGATAAATGTGTTTCTGGCCGCTTCTGCGAAAGCGCGAATTGCGCCAATATCCGGCATCTCCTCCTTGTCGAAGACAAAGAAGATTCCTTGCACGCCATGCTGATCAGCTATTTGACGGTTAAAGGAAGTACCGATTGCGTCACCTCCCGAGCTGGCGCAAATTACACTTGAAACCATTACGACAAACCCGTCGTAAAGTCATCTGCGGGGTCAAGTTCGTGGGATTGCAAGTGACAGCTAAAACAATCCAATTTCCAGACCTTCTTTCAGAGCGTTACCCAATTGATCACAGGCAATCAAATATGCGTTTGGCGCAGTTTTCCGGGCCATAATGGATTGTTCTGTTTGCGCCGAGAAGTTGTAGATCATCGGTTCAGCAACTCGGCGCATCCGCCAACCCTTTACGATGCGATCCAATTGGCGCTGAGCCCCCTCCCCGTCTGATCCAGCAGCAATGATACTGGCGTAGGGCTTGCCCTCTATTTCCCCCAAAACGGGATAATAACAGCGATCGAACATCTCTTTCATTTCGCCTGACATGGTCGCCAAATTTTCGGGGCAGACGAAAACACAGGCTTGAGCGGCCAGTAAATGCTCTGGCTGAACCGCATTGGCGCGCATTAACAACGCCGCTCCATCGGCCCCTTGGTGCACAGCCTTTGCCAGCGCCTCGCTGGCTCCAGTTCTGCTGTGCCAGGCAATCAGGATTGGAACATCCAACATGGCGCATGGTCAAAGCCCGCTGACTGTCGATTGTCAATCACACCATCTGTCGCAATTGGGCACTATCCGTTACAATGCGTTCATGGCTTCAACATCTCTTGCTCCCGTCCTTGGCGTATCCTCCTCTTTATCTGGCCGTGCATGGCAATGGCGTGGCGGCAATATGGCGCTGGAAACCGGTGCTCATACACTGGGCGAGGATATCCTCACGCAATTGCTGCTGACACGCGGCGTCGCTCAAGATGACATTGCCCGGCACGCAAAACCAACTCTGCGTGAATTTCTGCCGGACCCGTCCCAGTTCATGGATATGGAAGCAGCGGCAGAGCGGATCGCGCAAGCCATTGTCGGCAACGAGAACATCACGGTTTATGGCGATTATGATGTTGATGGAGCAACCAGCGCCGCCTTGCTGATCGATTTGCTGCGCGGTCTGGGCGCACATGCCGATTACTACATTCCCGACCGCCTTCTGGAGGGGTATGGCCCAAGCGGCGAGGCGTTGGTTCGTCTGGGCAAGAGCGGATCAAGCCTTATCGTCACGGTTGATTGCGGCGCGATGGCGCATGACGCCCTCAAGCAGGCCCATGACGCAGGGATCGATGTGATTGTGGTCGACCATCACAAATGCTCGCCCGAGCTTCCCAAGGCCGCCGCTCTGGTCAATCCCAATCGACTGGACGAGAACGATATTGCCGCTGCGCATGGCCATCTGGCTGCTGTTGGAGTGGCCTTCCTTTTATCCATCGCCATTGTGCGAACCATGCGAGGCCGAGGCTTCTTTTCCGGCCGTAATGAACCTGATCTGATGGCATTGCTGGATTTGGTCGCTTTAGGCACGGTGGCGGACGTCGCCGCTCTGCACGGCTTGAACCGCGCCTTTGTGGCTCAGGGTTTGAAGATCATGGCCCGCCGCGAACGGATTGGCATGGCAGCTTTGATCGATGCCAGTAGATTAAAGCGAGCGCCCCAATGCAGCGACCTGGGGTTTGCCTTGGGGCCGCGGATTAACGCGGGTGGCCGGGTGGGTGAATCCACGCTCGGGGTGAGGCTGTTGACCACCGATGATCCCGAAGAAGCCCGCGCGATTGCTGAGCAATTATCCGATCTGAACGAGGACCGCCGAGCGATAGAGGCAGCGGTCCAGCAACAGGCCGAAGAACAGATAACCGGTCAAGGCAACAGAGCCGTCATCATCGCTTCGGGCACAGGTTGGCATCCCGGTGTGATCGGTATTGTCGCAGGTCGATTGAAAGAGAAGACTGGAAAGCCAGCCATCGTCATTGCACTGGATGAAGAAAGCGGGACCGGAAAAGGATCTGGCCGTTCGATCTCTGGGGTTGATCTGGGTGCAGCCATCATCGCAGCACGCGAAACAGACTTTCTGAGTGCGGGCGGCGGCCATGCAATGGCAGCGGGATTGTCTATCGATGCAAGCAAAGTCGATGCATTTGCAGATTTTCTGGACCAGCGATTGTCGAAGGATATTGCGCGCGCTCGTGAAAACCAGTCGATGCTACTGGATATTTCTGTGGCACCCGGTGGCCTGACCCCCGAATTGGTCGAAACGCTCGATACAGCGGGCCCTTATGGCGTTGGCTGGCCCGGTCCGCGCATTGCTGTGGGACCGGTTCGAATCATCAAGGCAGATATTGTTGGGCAAGATCATTTACGCATCATCGCAGCTGGTGAAGATGGAAAATCGATCAAAGGCATCGCATTTCGCGCCGCCGAAACAGAGATGGCACAGACGCTTTTGCACCGTTCTGCAGGGCGCAGGTTCCATCTGGCCGGGCGCGCCAAGATTGATGATTGGGGCAATCGTCCGGCAGCGGAATTGCATCTGGAAGATGCAGCTTTTGCAGATTGAGGCATTGCAGGGGTTGACCCCTATCCAAGTGCCTCGTAAAGGCGCGCTCTCGCGATTGCGATGGCCCCTTCGTCTAGCGGTTAGGACGCGGCCCTTTCACGGCTGAAACACGGGTTCGATTCCCGTAGGGGTCACCACCTCTCTTCAATGCGGAAGTATGTGCGCCAAATTTGGCGTGCAAGAGGTGCAATTGCGGCTTCACTAGAAACCTGCATCTGATATGGCCCAGCCCAGATGGAAACGCGCAACTCGATTCCCTGGTTCGGCGTCATGGCAGCGCTGGGTACCTTTGGCCTGCTGCTGATTGCCGGGCTGGACTTTGCCTTAGCAATTGCAGTGGCGATTTTGTGGATCGGAACCTTGTTCCTGGCCACCATGCGTGCGCCTGAGCGTCTACAGGTTCAGCAGGACAAGACCTTATCGCGCGACAATATGAGCGGCTTGATCGAGCATGCTGCCACCCCCTTGCTGCTGACCGAGCGCAACAAGATCGCCGAGGCGAATCGTGCAGCGCGAAAAATGCTGGGTAAACACATCATTGGTCAGGACGTGCGCGTGGCCTTTCGCCAGCCCGAAGCGATCGCTTTGTTGGACAAGGGCCGCAACGGAACCGCCATGGTCCGCGGACTTGTGCGCAGACGTGATATTTGGCGGATGCAGGTACAAGGCATCTCTGATGATTTGTCTGTTGTAGAGCTGGTCAGCAGAACCGCCGAGGCAGACATCAGCCGCGCCCACACCGATTTTGTTGCCAATGCCAGCCACGAACTGCGCACGCCCCTCGCCTCGATTATCGGATATGTCGAAACGCTGGACGAGGCCGAAGGTGACATTGATCAGCCGACAGAGCGCAAGTTTCTGACAACGATCCTGCGCGAGGCAAGGCGGCTACAAAGCCTTGTCAGCGATTTGATGTCGCTATCCCGGGTCGAAGCGGAAAAGCACGATCAACCAAGCGAGCCGATTGACTTGGCGGTTGTGGTTGAACGGGCAGCTCGCGATGCGGCCGGATCAGAGCGTGCCTCTCGCCTCATATTCGATCTTGCCGATAAGGTGTCGATTGCTGGCGACACTCAGCAGATGGAGCAATTGGTGCGCAATCTGGTCGACAATGCGTTCAAATACGGGGCAGCCGATGCTCCTGTGACAGTCAAGATTGATCGTAGGGCTGACAATTACGCCAGGCTGTCCGTTATGGATCAGGGCGAAGGCATTGCTGCTGAGCATATCCCGCATTTGACCCGCCGCTTTTACCGTACCGATCCGGGCCGCAGCAGAGCCTCTGGGGGCACCGGATTGGGTCTGGCGATTGTGAAGCATATTGTTGAGCGCCATCGCGGACGTCTGGATATCACCAGCGAAGTTGGATCTGGCACCGTCATCAGCGCAAGATTCCCGATCCTTGACGATCAATCAGCTGGCCAGCCATCAACGGCGTCATAAACGGCCCAATTGTCATAAAACCGTCTTATTATTTGCCCATGGCCCTCCTCATAAAGGCGAACATATCCCCAGCCTCAGCTTTGTTGAGCCGTCGCCACTTGATCGCCAAGCCTGCAAACCGTAGTCGCCAAAATATCATTGGCCAGAAAGTTAGTGGATCGAAGGCTTGATAATGTCTGTTTCGGTGAAGCAATCTTGGAAAGTATCAGGCTCTAACCCATGTCGCCGATAACACTCTTTCTTATCGCGTTTGGTCTGGGATTGGCCGGTTGGCTTGCAGCCCGCGCTAAGGCGTGGAGCTTCCAACAGGAATCCGGTGCGAAGCGCATGGCCGCGCGTCCCAATTATCATGCATGGTATGTCGCATTGTGGATTGTGATCCCAACGCTTGCCTTCGCATTGATATGGACTCTGGCGGCACCGCAATTGGTCATCCAATCAGTATTGGCCAGTGAAGCTGCTAGCAGGCTTCCAGAATTTGGCTTTCAACGCGAATCGATTCTTTCCGAGGCCCGCGCTGTCGCGAGCGGAAACGCAGGTTCGGTGTTCAACCCGGCTGCGCAAGAATTCGTCGAGCCCTTTCGCGAGGCCATCAACCGGTATCACTTGATCGGTATCGCGGTTGCTGTGGTGATTGCCTTTGGCTGCGGAGTGGCATCCTTCTTGCGCCTGAGGCCTGATTTCACGGCCCGCACCCGGGTTGAGCGGACCGTAATGGCAATCCTGCTGCTGGCGTCTCTGGTGGCTATCCTGACCACCTTTGGTATCTTCGCCAGCCTGGTATTCGAAACATTCCGGTTCTTCGGAATGGTCAATCCGATAGACTTCTTGTTTGGCACGTTCTGGGGGCCTGACCCCATGAGCAATCCCGACAATCCAGACGGTTCGCGCTATGGTGCCATTCCTCTGTTCTGGGGAACGATCTATATTGGCGCGGTCATCGCGATGATTGTGGCCATTCCGCTGGGCCTGATGAGCGCGATTTACCTAACACAATATGCCCACCCAAAGGTTCGTGCCTGGGTCAAACCGACGCTGGAAATTCTCGCCGGTGTCCCCACCGTTGTTTATGGCTATTTCGCCGCGCTTACGGTCGCACCGGCAATCCGCGACATGGCCTATTCGGTCGGCTTTACCAGCGCCTCTAGCGAAAGCGCCTTGGCCGCTGGCTTGGTAATGGGGGTGATGATCATCCCGTTCGTCTCGTCCATGGCTGATGATTCTATCGCCGCTGTGCCCAGTGCAATGCGGGACGGCAGCCTGGCGATGGGCGCCACGACGTCTGAAACCATTCGCAAGGTGCTGGTGCCCGCCGCCTTGCCCGGTATTGTCGCTGGCGTGATGCTGGCCATCAGCCGTGCCATTGGCGAGACAATGATTGTCGTTATGGCAGCGGGTGCTGCGGCCAATCTGACCGGCAACCCGTTGGAGGCCATGACCACGGTCACGTTCCAAATTGTTGCCATGCTGACCGGCGAGGGCAGTTTTGACCACCCAGCTACCCTCAGCGCATTTGCGCTGGGCTTTGTGCTGTTCATGGTCACACTGGGACTGAACTTTGTGGCCCTTCGCGTCGTTAAGAGGTTCCGAGAAGCCTATGAGTAAGATCACGGCCCCTACCCGCAACGAGGCGTTCGCGAAGCGCCTGAAGAAGCGTTACGCGGCCGAGCGCCGGTTTAAACTGGCCGGCCTTAGCGCGATTGCGTTTTCTGTTGCTGTGCTGATTTTCTTGCTCAGCAGCATGACGTTGAATGGCTTGGGCGGGTTCCAACGCGCCGAATTAGCCGTGCCCATTAATCTGTCCGAATATGGTCTGAGCGCCACTGCCGAACAGATGGCATCGCCCTCCGCCGAGCAAACGCTGGAAGCGCAGGGATTGCCCGACATTGTGCAATTGTCCGCTGAAAGCGCCTTGGGCGAACAAGCCGCCAGCGAGCTAAGTTCGCAAGCTTGGCGCGATCTTGCCGGGCAAATTATTGCCAATCCAGAGCTCGCCCAGGGTCCGCAAACATTCAATCTGCCCGCCAGCGCTGACTTGGCAGCCGGTTTGGATAATGAAGGCTCTCCTGAAATGCAGACGCTGGCAGACCAATTGGCCAGCCAAGGCGTTTTGTCGGAGAATTTTGATTTCGGCTTTTTGCAAAGGTCGGATGCGACCGATCCTCAACTGGCAGGTATCTGGGGCGCGCTCAAAGGCTCGATCCTGACGATGATTGTGACATTGCTGATGGCGTTCCCGGTCGGGGTGCTTGCAGCATTGTATTTGGAAGAATACGCGCCAAAAAATCGGTGGACTGACGTTATCGAGGTCTCGATCAACAATTTGGCCGCCGTGCCTTCCATCATATTTGGTCTGCTTGGCCTGGCTGTGTTCTTATGGATTTTCCCGAACTTCCGATCCGCACCATTGATCGGCGGGATGACGCTGGCGCTCATGACGATGCCCGTCATCGTTATCAGCGGCCGCAACGCCATCAAGGCGGTTCCTCCATCGATCCGTGACGGCGCATTGGCGGTTGGTGCCTCGCCCATCCAAGTGGTGTTCCACCATGTCCTACCGCTCGCCTTACCCGGAATATTGACCGGCACGATCATCGGCATGGCCCGAGCCTTGGGCGAGACGGCACCGCTCTTGATGATCGGCATGCGCGCCTTTGTCGCAACGCCCCCTGACGGCTTTACCGCACCAGCCACGGTACTGCCGGTGCAGATCTTCCTGTGGTCAGACGAAATCGACCGCGGCTTTGTCGAACGCACAAGCGCCGCAATCATCGTGCTGCTGCTGTTCCTCTTGTTGATGAACGGCTTGGCTATCTATCTTCGCAACAAATTTGAGAAAACCTGGTGACTGTAATCCATCCCAATTTGAAGCAAACTGAAGCCAAAATGCGCGCAAGCGACGTGTCGGTATATTATGGCGACAAGAAAGCGATCGACGAAGTCTCGATCGACATTCCGTCCGAGTATGTCACGGCATTCATTGGTCCCTCCGGTTGTGGCAAGTCGACTTTTCTGCGGACACTTAATCGCATGAACGACACGATCCCCTCGGCGCGGGTCGAAGGCTTGATCGAGCTGGATGGCGAAAACATCTACACATCCGCAATGGATGTTGTGCAATTGCGTGCCAGGGTGGGGATGGTGTTCCAAAAGCCAAACCCCTTCCCCAAGTCAATTTACGACAATATCGCCTATGGCCCGCGCATTCACGGATTGGCCGAAACGAAAGATGAAGTTGACGAAGTGGTCGAGCGTTCGCTGCGCCGCGCTGGTCTTTGGGAAGAGGTCAAGGACCGCTTGAGCGATTCCGGCACCGCGCTATCTGGCGGCCAGCAGCAGCGACTGTGTATCGCCCGTGCCATCGCCGTGGATCCCGAAGTGATCTTGATGGACGAGCCTTGCTCGGCCCTGGATCCGATTGCCACAGCCAAGATCGAAGAGCTGATCGATGATCTGAATGGTCGTTACGCCATTGTCATCGTAACGCACTCGATGCAGCAAGCCGCGCGCGTTTCCCAGCGGACTGCTTTCTTCCATCTCGGTAAAATGGTAGAATACGGCAAGACTTCGGATATTTTCACCAACCCGATTGAGCAACGCACTCAAGATTATATCACAGGACGCTACGGCTAATGTCAGATCATACGGTTAAGGCCTTCGACGAGGACATCACCCGGCTTCGCGGCTTGATTGCGGAAATGGGCGGCTTGTCCGAGGTGGCAATCCAGGGCGCAATGGATGCGCTGGTTAAAGGCGATCAAGAGCTCGCTCAGAGGGTTGTCGATGGCGACAAGAAGATCGATGCACTGGAAACCGAGGTTGATAAGCTGGCGGTGCGGGTCATCGCTTTGCGCGCACCCATGGCAGACGATTTGCGCGAAGTAATCGCGGCGTTGAAAATCGCTGGCGTGGTTGAGCGCATTGGCGACTATTCCAAGAACATCGCAAAACGTGTGGGCCAGATTGACGGGCGTCAGCATTTTGAGCCTCTGACATTGCTGCCCGCGATGGGTGAGCTTGCCGGTGAGATGGTGCACGATGTGCTGACGGCCTATTCTGCGCGAGACCCCGATTTGGCGCGCGAAGTTATTGCCACCGATGACAAGGTCGATGCGTTCTACAACAGCATCTTTCGCAATCTGGTCAGCTACATGGTGGAAAATCCGGCAACGATCTCCAGCGCTGCTCAATTACTGTTTGTGGCTAGAAACCTCGAACGGATCGGTGATCACGCAACCAATGTCGCCGAGATGGTGCACTATGCTGCAACGGGTGTTTACCCTCCTGACGATGAGGGCTGAGCAAGCCTGTCTTATAATCGTAACAATCGCCGTGCTTTGTGGCGATTGGCGGTTGAAGGAGTAAACCATGTCGAGCGCAAAGCTATTACTGGTGGAAGACGATCCAGCGCTGTCAGAACTGTTGGAGTTTCGCTTTCGCAAGGAAGGCTACTCGGTCCGCTGCACGTCGGACGGTGACGAAGCACTAATTTTGGCCCATGAAGACCTGCCCGACCTGATCATCCTTGATTGGATGATTGAAGGAACCAGCGGGATCGAGGTCTGCCGGCAATTGCGGCGCAGCAAGCAATGCGCGCATGTCCCGATCATCATGCTGACCGCGCGCGAAGGTGAAGACGACAGAGTTCGCGGTTTGGATACCGGAGCAGACGATTATCTGACCAAGCCGTTCAGCCCGCGCGAATTGCTGGCAAGGGTTGCAGCCGTCATGCGTCGCATTCGTCCGGCGCTGGCAGGTGAATCCATCCAGGTCGGCGATATCAAGCTCGACCCAATAGCCTTCAAAGTCGTGCGGCAGAACCAACAATTGCAGCTGGGCCCGACTGAATACCGTCTGTTGAAATTCTTCATGGAAAGCCCGGGCCGGGTGTTCAGCCGCGGGCAATTGCTGGACGGCGTTTGGGGCACTGATAGCGATATCGAATTGCGCACCGTGGATGTTCACATTCGCCGTTTACGCAAAGCCATCGTGATAGACGGATTGGCTGATCCGATCCGAACCGTTCGTGCGGCGGGCTATTCGTTCGAGGCAACCTGACGAATTGTCAGATCAGCAATGCGGGGTCTTCTCCGCTATCGATCGGAAATCCCTGCTCGCGCCACTGTTTCATGCCGCCATCCAAAGCGACAGCGCGCACAAATCCCAATTCCCGCAAGGTTGCAGCGGCCAATGTCGAGATTTTGCCAACCGTGCAAACGGTAACGATCTCGATGCCAGGATCGGGGAATGTCTCGTCCACCTTTAGTTCCAACTGCCCTCGTGCAAGATGCATCGCACCGGGAATATGAGCGGTGGAATAGGCGTCGCGCTCGCGCACATCCAGAACCACCAGATCGTTGCGCTGCTGGCCCAAACGCGCATTGAGCTCCTTCATCGAGATGAAGGGGACGCTTTCACCAGCCTCACCCAGCATCTGCTGGACCGTTTTCCCACCCGTCATATTGGTCCGCAGGGCTTCTGTCAGATGTGTGGGTGCGGCAAGGTTGAGACTTTGCATCAGCTCTATAAATTCGGCCTCAGACCGGGGCTTTAGACGTCTGTTGCCAGCGATCTCTGCGCTGATGGTCGAGGAACCCAAATCCTTGTAGTCATGCGCAGGATAGACAAGTGTTTCGCCCGGAAGGGAGAGCAACTTGTCGAACAGGCTGGAATACAGCTGGGCGGGATCGCCTGTGGGAAGATCGGACCGGCCAGTCCCTCCAATCAGCAAGGTGTCGCCAGTGAACAGGTGGTCTTCAACATAATAGCACACTGAATCGCGCGTGTGCCCGGGCGTGTGGATGACCTGGACTCGCAATTGTCCCAGCGGGATCAGATGACCGTCTTCAACATGAATATCGACATGCGGCGCAGGGCTATCACGGTGCATTACCACGCGCGCATCGAACAGCTTTGCCAATTGGGCGGCCGCTGAAAAATGATCGGCATGTGTGTGCGTTTCGAAGATATACTTGATCCGCAAACCTTCGCGATTGGCGATGCCCTGATACCGGTCAAGCTGGTTGAGATTGGGATCGATTATTGCCGCGCTGCAGGTAGCCTCGCAGCCAATAACATAGGATTTGCACCCGCCATCGGCGACAATTTCAAATATCATACCTTGGCCCACCCTGCTCGATATTGGCGATCTCTACAACGCGATTACACCATCATGGTGATGGAACCAATATGCCGGTTTAGCGGCAAACAGTTGCCCAACGCGTGCCCTGATCGAGATGAAAGTGGTTACTGTGCGATGCGTTGTAATCAGGTGATAAAACGGTGCGGAAACTTGCGCATGCGGCATTCCTGGCCGCCACCAGAAATTCGCCTTCCTGGCCCTGCCCCCAGCCCGATTCGATATCCACTACCCGACCATCGCTGAGAGTAAATGAGCGGATATCTATCGCATTGCCACGCGCATGCTCGCTCCATGGACCAGAACGACGATTGTTCATCCTGCGACAGTTGACGGTGCCGATATGATCGATTTGTGTCACAGTCGCGCCCAAATGCTCTTGTGCGGCGGTTTGCAACCTATGCCGGACCCAGATCTCCAATCCAGCAGCAATAGGGCAGGTCATGACGGGGCCAGATGGAGCCAAGGCGGTCTGCGTCAGCTGGGTTCTATCCAACAAGCCGCATGGCCCCTCACCTTGGGCCGGCAATTGGCGGAATTGTACACCGCTGCGGGCAAGCGCTGCACGGCATTCACCTCGATTTTCGGTAACGGCGAGCAGTTTTGACGAGGTTGCAATTCCGGGGGGATGACGAACATCCAACGGAGCAAGTGGGTTGTGTTGCGGATAGGCCTGCAAATACATCCACCCAGCAAACAGGAATGCTGCCCCAACCAGCCACCCCAATATACGGCTGTCGAAGCTAAATTGGCCGATCCGCTTAGAGAAGTTGAGCGCCACTATTCGCCCCCTCGCCCTGTGTGAGCTGGACACAGATATTGGCCGATGTGTTTGCACACACGGCCATCATTGCTCTGTTCTAAATGGTAAAACTGTTCGCTCATCAGCCGCTATACCCTCACGTATAATCAATGTATTACGTGGTGCGATAACGACCCGGCTGTTTGTTTTCTAGCACCGGATTGAGCTGCAAACTAACGACTATTGGCGTTGGCACAAGAGCGATTGTGCTGGTTTGTTCTGAACTGACGCAGTCGGAATTGTCGGCGAAATCATGTGGATCCACCCAGAAGCGAGTAAATTCGATGATATTGGACTGGCTTATGCCGGTTCCATTTGTCGTCAGATGCTATGGCGTAATCGCGGCCAATGAGCCTATTCTGCTCCGCGGTCGCGCTTCTTGATCAATTCCTGCTTGCACAGATGATCAATCACTCCAGGGTGCATGGTCCCGGTGAATTTGACACCGGCATATTTGCCTTCGACCCACACAACATTGCCCAGAGGCGCGCGGATGCCGTTAACCTTCAAGGTAACGTGCTCGCCTTCTTTGGCGAAACCGTGGCGTCCGCGAATTTTGCAGCCACCTTCGGAAACATCAATCAATTCAACGCAAATTGGGCGCGCACGAAGGCGTCCTTCGACAAGAATGTCGAGTGGTTTGCGCAGGGATGAGCGAGTTGTGTCCTGATCCATTTGGCCGTGATGCCAGATAATGGTTAATGAATTATAAGCTTTGCTAAGGGTTTTCGCCGGTTTCTGGACTAACCAGCAGCCTGAAGCAGATCGAGTTGAGCCTGATTTCGGATCGCATCAGCCCCGATCAACCTTTTGCGGACAAAGGCATTGCCCACCATCTGCTGTTTTGCAGCTGTATGCGATTGTCGCTGCGGGGACTGCCTGAGTTGACCGGCATCCTCATACAAATTCCAAACCCCGGGCGCATGACTGCGTGAGCGGAACAATTCGGCCTTCCACGAAGGCAAGCCGGGTGCCTGACGATCCCACAGCGCCGCCAGCGAGCGGTCAGAGGCAACCGACCAGCGCATACGGGCTGAGGAAAGATCAGGCCGCGCGTCCAACCGAATTAAGCACAAGGGGACACCGTAACGCTCGCTAACCAAGCTCAAACGGCGCGAGGCAGTGAATGTCAGCGCGCGTGGATTGCCGGCTATTTCACCGATCACAAAGGCCAGCTCGCGGCACCGAAGCCCCTCTTCCAATGCGAACAGAGCATCTTCGCAGCTGCTGGCTTCAACATAAATCAACCGATCGCGCCATTGCTGCGGCAAGCCATGGCGATAGGGCCTGCCCGAAAGCCGCACGGCCCTGCGATCCTGCACCCACATAATCCGGCCATCATCCATGCTGCGCTGATCAGCAACGGCCTGTATCGCATCGCGCGCCAAAGCCAGTGTCAGGCCTGCGCCTGCTCCATCACCGGCAGAGGCAAACACCTCGCTATGCGCAGAACCTGCAACGCCCGGGCGCCAGCGATTGTCCTGTCGGGCCGCCAACGCTGAAACATCACACGTTGGAACAACGGAAGAAAAATCGGAAAGAGAACAGGATCGCAGAGATGGAGTCATGTTCTTATTATGTTCTATTTATTGATGATTCGCAATTGCTCTCTTCACAGTCATGCAAAAGGGCGGGAAAGTTGCCCTTCCCGCCCTATTGAAGGCCGTTATTGTTTAAAAGAAACCGAGCCGTCAGCCTCCTAGAATGCCAGGGAACAGACCCGTCACCAAAATTGCACCGACCGCTAGCGGGCACAACCAAGCGATCAAGAAACGCCAAATTCCCAGCCAGAAACCCGATAGGCCCGTCATTTCCTCAACCAAATTTCGGTCAGCCTTCCAGCCAACGAAAACGGCTGTGAACAATGCGCCCAGCGGTAACATTACCTTACCTGTAAACCCGTCGACCGTATCGAGAATATCTGTCTCGGCGAACAGCGGCCAGAAGCCGAGCAATCGGACGTCCGACCACACATTGTAACCGAGCAAACACGCAATCCCGATCAGAAACGCTCCCGTTCCAAAGATCAGCGATGATTTCCGGCGACTCCAACCCAATTCTCCAATGCCCCAAGCGGTTGGAACCTCCAGCAGAGAAATAGAGCTTGTCACCGCAGCGACCAGGATCAGCACAAAGAACAAAAAGCCAATCAGCGCACCGCCCGGCATCGTCTGGAATGCGAATGGCAGGGTCTGGAACACCAAAGTCGGCCCTGCCGCAGGATCAAGACCAACCGCAAAGACAATCGGAAAAATCATCAAACCGGAAATCAGAGCCACACCTGTATCAGCAAAAGCGATGGTTACAGACGTAGGGCCAAGGCCCGCGCTCCCCTTGATATAAGAGCCGTAGGTAATCAGACCGGCCACACCCAAAGACAGAGAGAACAACGCCTGTCCCAATGCAGTGTTCATGACCTGCGGCGTCAATTTTGACCAGTCGGGCGTAAACAAGAAGGCAACAGCCTCACCCATATTGCCCACAAATGCCCCGTAAATGGCTATCCCAATCAGCAAAACAAAGAACATCGGCATCAGGATAGTGGCCGCCTTTTCGATGCCTGATCCAATACCCCGCGCGACGATGAACAAGGTTACACCCATGAACGCCAAGTGCATCGCAAGCAGCAACGCCGGATTAGCGAACAGATCGCCCATGCGTCCCTGAATTGCCTCTTGGCTTTCTCCGACCAAAGCTCCACGCAAGGGTTCACCAGCTGTCAACGCGCCCACAAAGTCAGCGCCCATCACTCCGACGTAATAAAGCACCCAACCAGCCACGACCGAATAAAACGAAACGATCAGAAATGCCCCGGCAACCCCCAACAGCCCAAAGGCGGACCACGACTTGGCGGCGCCAGACTTCTCAGCCACTTTGCGGATCGAACCAACAGCATCATTTTGCCCGGTCCGGCCGATGAAAATCTCTGAGATTACCAACGGAAGACCCAACAAGAACACACAGCCGACGTAGAACAAGACGAAAGCGCCTCCGCCATTCTCGCCAGCCAGTGTGGGAAAACGCCACACATTTCCCAAGCCAACCGCGGCCCCCACTGCCGCCAGAATGAATGCTGTCCGCGAAGACCACCCTTCGCGCTCGGTTGTACCTGCGGCTGCTACCATGTGCTGTCCCGTCCCCTAATCAGACAAATTTACGCTCTATCACGGCGTTATACCAAGCATCTTTGCCCTGCAAAACGTCGTTAGTCGAGCAAGCATTTGCGCAAATCCCCCGCTCGGCTAAAAGCGTTCTATGTCTACAACATTTCAACTCGATACATCGACCAGTCGCGCCAACCCCACACCAAAGCCGCGCAAGCGGCTAACGGTGCCGCGCATCCGCGATCACAAGAAGGATGGCAAAACCAAACAACCTTTGGTCATGCTGACCGCATACACTGCCCGTCAGGCACAATTGCTGGATGCCCATTGCGATCTGTTGCTGGTGGGCGACTCGCTTGGACAGGTGATCTATGGCCTCGACTCTACCCTGCCCGTGACGGTCGACATGATGGTAAACCATGGTGCTGCGGTGGTGCGTGGAAGCTATCACAGCGTTGTCGTGGTCGACATGCCATTTGGGTCTTACGAAGCATCTAAAGAGCAAGCCTTCAATACTGCCAGCCAAATCATGGCAGAAACCGGCTGTGCGGCGGTAAAATTGGAAGGCGGCGAGGCAATGGCCGAAACCGTCTCCTTTCTTTCCAATCGCGGCATCCCTGTAATGGGCCATGTTGGTCTTACCCCTCAAGCCGTCAACGTTCTGGGCGGTTACGCAGCGCGCGGACGCAGCCAGCAGGAACACGATAAGATCATCTCTGACGGACAGGCGTTGCAGGACGCTGGCGCATTCTCGATCGTGGCCGAAGGGGTTATCGAGCCGATCGCAATTGCACTCACAAATACGCTCGAAATACCTGTGATTGGTATCGGCGCCTCGGCCCAATGCGATGGCCAAGTGCTGGTCACGGAAGATATGCTCGGCATGTTCGAACGGGTGCCACGATTCGTTAAACGCTATGAGGACATCGCGGCGATCATTGACAAGACGGTCGCTTCTTTTGCCTCAGAAGTCCGCGACCGCAGCTTTCCGAGCGAAGAACAAACTTATCAGCCCAAAAAATAGCCCTCTGTCCTTGCGCCTTGCTGGCGCTCTGCCTAGCGAGCTGTGAGAAATATCGGGTCCGGGGGCCGTCATGCAAACGCTGCTGCGTTACTACACATTTTCATTGATATTCACTGCCATCTGTATGGGACTGGCCGTGTGGTACGGCTGGGCTAGCACAAGTTCAGTCGTGGCAACACTCTCGATCCTTTGGATCGTGATTGTGCTGTCCATTCTAGAGGTCTCGCTCAGCTTTGATAACGCCGTGGTCAACGCCACAGTGTTGCGAGAAATGGACCCCGTTTGGCAGCGGCGATTTTTGACCTGGGGAATTCTGATCGCCGTCTTCGGCATGCGTATCGTATTCCCGATCGCGATTGTGGCAATTGCGGCAGGCATCGGCCCGGTTGACGCAGTAACCTTGTCATTGAACGAGCCTGAGGAATACGAGCGGATCGTTTCAGGCGCTCATGTGGGCATTGCCGGTTTTGGTGGCGCGTTCCTGGCCATGGTGGGCCTCACCTTCTTCTTCGATTCGGAAAAACAGATTCATTGGATCGGCTCGGTTGAGCGCGCCATTTCTCGCTTTAGCAGCGTACCTGCTGTTGAATTGGGGTTGGTCTTGCTGATCATCTACGGGGTTTCAACTCAGCTGACACCGGAAGATGCCAACACCTTCCTCACCGCCGGCATTCTGGGCCTTGTCACCTTCATTGGCGTCCATGCTTTGGGTGCGATCATTGAACAACGCGAGGCACGCAAAAAGGCCGCTGGGGAAATCGTGCGATCCGGCCTAGGCGGATTTCTCTATCTCGAAGTGCTGGATGCCAGCTTCAGTTTCGATGGCGTGATCGGCGCTTTCGCTTTGTCGAACAATATGATCATCATTGCATTGGGCCTGTCTGTAGGCGCCATGTTCGTGCGATCCATGACCATCCATCTGGTTCAAACCGGCACCTTGGCGCAATATCGCTATCTGGAGCATGGAGCGTTCTGGGCCATCATCGTGCTCGGCGGGATTATGCTGTTTTCAGCCAAATACCACATCCCCGAAACGATCACCGGCTTGCTGGGTGCGGTGTTGATCGGCCTGTCCTTGTTCTGGTCCATCCGCCACAACAAGCGCGAAGGGGCTGAGCCCACGAAGCTGCCGAATGTGGCTGACTAACCTGCCGATAGCTTAGCCGACAGTGGGGCTGCGATCAGCAGTTGCAGCAGGTGGTAAAGCAGCAGCGGGGCGATAACGAATCCGGCCACTTCCGGGGCGAACAGGATCGCTGCCAAGGGGGCACCAATGGCAACGCTTTTCTGCGCGCCAGCGAACAGAAAAGCTATCCTGTCCTCGCGTGGATAGCGCAGTGCTGTAGCCGCTTGCCACGCCCCCCAATTGGCAACAGCCAGAAAGGCCAGCGTAATTCCAATCAGCCAGGCCCATCCGATGGCATCGAACATCTGGGCAATGCCCTGCTCAACCGCACCGGAAAAAGCGACGTAAACGGCAATGCCGATCACAATCCGGTCGAGCCAAACGACCTTGGCCTTGCGCTCGGTAATCCAGTCGCGAGTCCAATGCTGGACAGCCTGTCCAATGACGAATGGCAGCACCAAGATTGTTCCGATGCGAACAATTGCATCACTGCCAATGTCTGCAACCGCTCCACCACCCAAAATTGCGAAAAGCGGCGCTGTCACAAATACTCCAGCGATATTGATCAACGCCGCTCCGACGACCGACAAAGCGACATTCCCGCCCGCAATCGTAGTGTAGCTGGTCGCTGATTGAATGGTGGAAGGCAGGGTGCCGAGGTAGAGGAAGCCCAAAGCCACCAAGGGCGGCAAGATGCCCTGCGCCAAGATCGAAATTCCCAATCCAGCGAGCGCCATCACGCCAAACACCCAGATGAACAATGGCAAGAAGAAGCCCCAATTGGCCAACCCGCGCAATATCTCCCCGCGCGGCACCCGCATGCCGTTGACCAGAAACAGGAGGAAGATGGCAACGCTGGTGACCAATTGCGCGGTTTCACGAGCAGCACCAACAGCGGGCAACACAAACCCGGCCATGGTCGCGATCAGTAAGACCGCGATCATGGGATCGGCCAGCAAAGCAAGACGAGATTTCATTGCGCCGCCCTGCCCTTCAGCAGGCCGATTGTCGATACCAAGCTGCCTTAGCTCTTAAGCCTGCAGATCATATTGCTTGAGCAAATCATACAGAGTTGGTCGGCTGATACCCAGCAATTTGGCTGTGCTGGAAATATTGCCCTCGCTGCGCGCCAACGCATGGCGAATGACCTTGCGATCGGCCTGCTCTCGCGCGGCCTTGATGTTCAAGACATCGTCCCGGTCTTCACCGCTTTCCTGTAAATCCAGATCGCCAGCGCACACCAGCTTGCCATCAGCCATGATCACCGCCCGCTTTACCCGGTTTTCCAGCTCGCGAACATTTCCCGGCCAATTCCATGCATCAATCGCGGCCAGAGCATCCGGCCCAAAGCCGGAGACCTGCGGGTTCATTTCGGTGGCAAAGCGTTTCAAGAATGCCTTGGCCAGAAGGGTAGCATCGCCATGACGCTCGGCCAGATTGGGGATCCGAACAACGATTTCGGCCAAACGGTAGAACAAATCCTCGCGGAAGTTGCCTTCGCCAATCATGGCTTCCAGATCCTGATGGGTTGCGCAGACAATGCGTGTGTTGACCGCAATTTCCTTGCGACCACCAATGCGTTCAATCGTGCGCTCCTGTAGGAAGCGCAACAATTTTACCTGCAATGGCAGCGGAATGTCGCCCACCTCATCCAGGAAGAGCGTGCCGCCATTGGCGCTTTCGATCTTGCCCTCTGTGGTCTTAACCGCGCCGGTAAAGGCGCCCTTCTCATGACCGAACAGCTCGCTCTCCAGCAAGTTTTCCGGGATCGCCGCGCAATTGATCGCCACAAACGGACCATCGCTGCGATCGCTGGCATCATGCAGACCTTGCGCCAACAATTCCTTGCCGGTGCCGCTCGCACCCAGCAGCATGACCGATACATTGGTGTTGGCCACCCGCTCGATTGTCCGCGCAACTTTGACCATTTCAGGCGCACCCGTAATCATCCGACCCAGGACCTTGTGATCATCACCCACTCGCTGAACTAGGCGGCGGTTTTCCTGCTCGATTTCGTGCAGATTATAGGCTCGACGAACGATCAGGCCCAACGCCTCGATATCAACCGGCTTTTGGTAAAAATCATAAGCGCCGCGCTCAATTGCTTGCAGGGCGCTTTCGCGCGCGCCGTGTCCCGATGCCACGATGACCTTGGTGTCGGGCTTTAGCTCCATGATGGCATCCAGCACGGCAAACCCTTCCGTTGTGCCATCAGGGTCAGGCGGCAAGCCCAAGTCCAGGGTGACAACAACCGGCTCTATCTGCCGCAGCGCTGCAATCGCACTTTCGCGATCACCTGCGATGGTGACTTCGAAATCGTCATAAGCCCATTTCAGTTGAGCTTGCAGACCGGCATCATCCTCGATCACAAGCAGTGCAGGTTTCTTGTCGGCCATCACGCCACCTCGCTTTGGTTATCTTTGTTTTTGGTCATCATGCCATGCGCCGCCGCAACCGTCAGGCTGAGGATAAAGCGCGAGCCTATGCCTTCTTGCGATTCAACATTCAGGCGGCCGCCCATTGCTCGGATAATCTCGCGAGCCTCATAGGCACCGATCCCAAATCCACCATTCTTGGAGGAAACAAACGGCTTGAACAGACCGTTGCGTACAAACGCAGGTGACATACCCGCGCCTGAATCGACAATTTCGATCAATCCGGACAGGCCATCGCTGGAAACTTGCACAAAGACCGGGGAACCCGCTTCGCTTGCATCAATCGCGTTCTGGACCAAGTGGATCAGCGCCTGCTCCACGCCTTCAGCATCGGCGTAAACCGTACAAGTTTCGCTGCGTGTGATGGTGACGTCATGAATGCCGTCGAACCGGGCCACCACGCGTTCTGCCACGCCTGCAAGATCGATCAATTCGCGCGTACTGACCTGGCCAGAACCATACCGCCCCAGTCGAGCCAGAAGCGCGTTCAGCTTGTCCGCGCTGTTGCGCAGCGTCACCAACATGTCGGCACGAAATTCGGGATTGTCGGCATGCTTTTCTGCATTGCGAACCAACAAGGCCAATTGGCTGGCCAAGTTCTTGATGTCGTGCATCACGAAAGCGATCCGGCGATTGAATTCGTCAAACCGGTTGGCTTCCATCAAGGCTTCTTGACCCGATTGCTCGGCCAGATAGCTGGCCAATTGTTGTCCAACCACGCGCAGCAGATCAAAATCCTCCCAATCCAATGCTCGCTGCGCCTTGGGCCTGGCCAGCACCACTGCGCCCACCAAACGATCAAAGTGCAACAGCGGTACAACAGCCCATGCATCCTCGGCATTGCGCAGCCAATCCGGCACCAATGCGTTCTCTCCGATGCGATCAATGCCCGCACGCACCTCGTCCAGATCGAGCACGAAATTGCGCTCTTCCAACATCGCCGCCAGCTGATAGCTGCCCGCCGGGGCCGAATGCTGGATGGTCGGCCACTGCCAACGCGCAACCAGTTCCAGTTCTGCCTCTTCATTGGGAGACAACAGCAACCCACCTGGGCTTTCGGTTATGTCCGCCAGGGCTTTGACAGCACGCTCGTGAAAACTTTCAGAGCGCGATGCAGCATGACCGATAGTCTGAGTGAAACGCAGCCATTCCTGGCGATAATCATAGCGGTGTTGGAACAGGTGCTTGGCAACCGTCACACGGATCCATCCGCGCATTCGTTGAGAGGGAAGCCACAAAACCGCAGCAATGCTGGCCAGCACCAAGAAACCGATCTGGACCAGGCGACCCACCTCGCCGCCCAACAGGGACAGCGATTGGGTTACCACCATCATGCCGAGCAGATAGGCTCCGATGATGACAAGAGAGAACGATTGGAACGCGACCGCGCGCGACGGGCTGAACTGCAATCCCGCGCTGGCAGGGCTGGAGCCAAAGGCGAGCAGGATCGCGAACGCTCCTGCAATGATGCCGCGCATCACAACCAGCAGCATGGGCGCTGACCCGCTGAGATAAGCAATGCCGTAGAAATTGAGATCATAGGCATAGGCGCAACCCAAGGCGATGGCGCTCCAGCGGAGCAACTGCCGCGAGCTGGCCGATCCACCAGCATACAGATTGTGCAGCAACACCAGCGCACCAATAGCCACCAACAGACGCAAGAAAGCACTGATCTGGAAGGTCAGGCTGGCTATTTCTGGTGTCAGGGCAAAGCGCAGCGCAATCAGCAGCAAGACCGGCTGTAACAGCTCTACAAAGGCCAAGGTGAAGATCACGGGCCTAATCGGCAGCAATGTTTCATCGCGGCCATCATTGGCAAACAGTTTCAGGATCAGCCCGATCCAACCTAGATTACGCGCGATCTCTGCCATCAATGTTGCTGGAGCGCTTGATCCATAGGCAGCAGCAAAGATGCACCACAGTCCCGTCAGTCCCACAGCCGTAATGGCCGCAGTCCGATCCGAACGTTCCTTGGCCCCCTTGCGAGCGATGACAAAAATGCCCACCGCGCAAGCGACAGCACCCAGCAAATAGCCGAAATAACCCAGAACAGAGAGGTAGCTGGCGTCGAGCATCAGATCACACGCCCTGCTCGGCACAGTTCAGCAGACGCATCCGCTGACCGGCGAAACTGTAGCTGCAATGGCAGGTTTGATTCCAAATCATCGGTAAAGCCCAAAGCAAATTGTTCATCCAATTGCGTCGGGTTTAAGATCAATAAGTGAAATGTCGGTAAACTTTACACTCGGATTTATATCTCTGTTTCTAAACGGAAAGCATGCTTAACCCCGAGTTACATCGAGGAAAATGTCATCCATCCTGAGCTAGTGATGGCCGCTCATGCCTCATTGCCAAATTCAAACGGTGCGATGCCGCGCTTTACCCGATCAATCCTCAAAGACACACCAGATGGTGGGAGCGAGCGCTGCCGGCACTCTTTCACAAAGCAACGTGTGCATCCTTGTCCGATGGTCTGGGCTGTTGCCTCGTCAAGCCGCTGACCGCGCGCCGCAGCCAAATTGGCCGCCAGTCGGGCCTCAATACCCAGGACGACGATGAATCCGGTGTCGGACCCCGATCCCATTCCCTCAACTGTACGAGAGAGTGTGAACCAATGGGCTGGGCCACCATCTGCGCCATCCACGCGGACATTCTGGACAGATAATTGACCCCGCCGCTCGAACGCCTGGTGGGCATTCCACAAGGGACAGCTGCCCTCGCTTTCCAACCAGGTGGCCCCGCTGGCTCCGGAATAGCGCTTTGAAAATTGCCCCGAGCGATCCAATCGCGCCATAAAGAAGGGCAAGCCGCGCTGGCCAACACGCTGCAATGTTGTCAGCCGGTGTGCGGCTTGCTCGAAACTCACGCCAAAGCGCCGCTGCAATATCGCGATGTCATAGCCTGACTGATCGCAGGCACGCAGAAAGCGTCCATAAGGCATCAGCAGTGCGGCAGCGAAATAGCCGGTCAAGTGATGCTCAAACAATTGCCGTGCGCCCTCGTCCGACAATTGCGAGCCAGCCACAATATTGGTGATCGCCTCGCGCTGCTCAAGCTGGGCGATCTGCAATGCGATTTGGAAGCTGCGCGATGATTGGTCCAACATCTCGGACAATTGCAATTGCCGGGCATGCAGATCGAGGCGCCGCATTGCCTCGGGCATAACGTCCAGCGGTAAGATGCGGACCGAGAGCTGGTGCTTCTCGCGCAAACGTTGGGTCAGGGCAGACGCAATATCACTACGAGACAAGCGCATCTCGTCCGCCAGTTCCTCAGCCGCATGATCCAGGTCAGCAAAGTGATTGCGCCACCGCTCGATCTCGCGCCGTGAAGCTACCAGCGCATCGTTCACCCCGCTCGCCTCTGGTCCGCTGCGATCATACAATCGCACGAATGCAGCCGCAGCCTGCGGTGCTGTTGCCAAAAACTCGCTCACTTCCTCGCGATCAATACCCAGATCTGCAAAGCGTTCGTCTGCCAATCGGCGGGCCAGCCCATCTACTCCGCCAATCGCCTCATCCTCGCGCAGTGTGCGCGGGTCAAAATCATATTGCTCGATTACCCGCATCAAGACGCGAGCAGACAATGGCCGCTGGTTACGCTCTATCAGGTTGAGATAGCTGGGCGATATGCCAAGGGTACCCGCCATGGCCGCTTGCGTAGCGCCAACACGCTTGCGCAATCTGCGCAGGGCCGGTCCCGCGAATAGAGCAGTTTCTGCCAATTTGAGCACTCCACATTGGTTGTAAATTAATTTACAGATTTACAAGTGAAACTGGCATAATAGCGCCAAACAGACAAGTTTGTTTGTAAGTTTTCCTGTTTTTGAGTCTCCAAAGCACTCATAACCAATGGGCAACAGGGCACCCTCCCCGCCCGACCACAGGAGAATTTTCGTGACTTACCAGGCTACCATCAACAATCTTGAAAACACCATCGCGCAGCAGGGCTCGCCGTGGAATGCGATCGACGCAGAAGCGGCTGCACGGATGCAAATCCAGAACCGTTTCCCCACGGGTCTCGACATTGCCAAATACACGGCAAAGATCATGCGCGCCGATATGGAAGCTTATGACGCGAACCCGGCCGAATACACGCAGTCGCTCGGCTGCTGGCACGGTTTCATCGCGCAGCAGAAGATGATTTCCATCAAGAAGCACTTCGGCAGCACGAAACAGCGTTACCTGTATCTTTCCGGCTGGATGGTTGCCGCGCTGCGCAGCGAATTTGGTCCTTTGCCGGATCAATCCATGCACGAGAAAACCAGCGTTCCTGCGCTGATTGAAGAGCTCTACACATTCCTGAAGCAAGCCGATGCACGCGAATTGGGTATGATGTTCCGCGAATTGGATGCCGCTCGTGCCAACGGTGATGAAGTGGAAGCCAAGCGCATCGAGCATGCGATCGACAATTACGAAACGCATGTTGTGCCGATCATCGCTGATATCGATGCTGGATTTGGTAACGCCGAGGCAACCTATCTTCTGGCCAAGAAGATGATCGAAGCCGGTGCCTGCGCTCTGCAAATCGAAAATCAGGTTTCTGATGAAAAGCAGTGCGGTCACCAAGACGGCAAGGTTACGGTTCCGCATGAAGACTTCATCCAGAAGATCCGTGCCTGCCGCCATGCCTTTCTGGAAATGGGCATTGAAGATGGTATCATCGTTGCCCGGACAGATTCGCTGGGTGCTGGCCTGACCAAGCAGATTGCCTACACCACACAGGAAGGTGATCTTGGCGATCAATACAACAGCTTCCTCGACTGCGAAGAAGTTGATCCAACCAACATCAAGAACGGCGATGTGTTCCTGAGCCGTGATGGCAAATTGCTGCGCCCCAAGCGCCTGCCTTCAAACCTGTATCAGTTCCGTGCTGGAACAGGCGAAGATCGCTGCGTTCTGGATGGCATCACATCGCTGCAAAATGGTGCCGATCTGTTGTGGATCGAAACCGAGAAGCCTCACATTGGCCAAATTGGCGGCATGGTGAACCGTATCCGCGAAGTCATTCCAAACGCCAAGCTGGTGTACAACAATTCACCCAGCTTCAACTGGACGCTGAATTTCCGTCAGCAGGTGTTTGATGCCTGGGCCGAGGAAGGCCGCGATGTCTCTGCCTACGATCGGGATAAGCTGATGAGCGTTGATTATGATGCGACCGAACTCGCCGTAGAAGCCGACGAGCGTATCCGCACCTTCCAACGCGATGCTGCTGCGCAGGCTGGCATCTTCCACCACCTGATCACTCTGCCGACTTATCACACGGCAGCGCTGAGCACGGACAATCTGGCCAAGGAATACTTCGGCGACCAAGCAATGCTTGGTTACGTGAAGAATGTTCAGCGCGAAGAAATTCGCCAAGGCATTGCCTGTGTTAAGCACCAGAACATGGCTGGTTCGGACATTGGCGATGATCACAAGGAATACTTCGCTGGCGAAGCTGCTTTGAAAGCGGGCGGCTCCGACAACACAATGAACCAATTCGAGGCCGCTTAAGCGCGCCCGAAAGGAAAAACTGATGACCGATACTGCACCTTCGAAAGAACCTGGCCGCGCTCGTGCCCTTCTTTCCACGGCTGACTTCAAATTGCTCCGTCGTGCGCTGGAAAGCCACGCCAAGGCAACCGATGACCGTGAAGAACTAGCCAAGATCAATGCTCTGCATCACCGGCTTGGTTCCTACGGCTAACGCCAGGCAAAACTATAGCGCCGCCGATGGTTTGGCGGCGCCAACCTTCTCCTGGGGAGGAGAGTACGGCCGTCGAAGCTCCCCCAAGTTTCGGCGGTCGTAATTCGTTTTGGATGCGGCGTTTGGCCCGGCTGGTTAGCCGCCTCTGCGAGCCATCAGGTCAAGCGTTGCCGCAGCCATGGCTTCTGTGGCGGTCTCAATAACGGTCTTGGCATCGGGTGCCCAGAAAGGTGAGTGGAGCGAAACCAACTCCACTTCCCCACGCGCTGCGGCCTCAAACCGATCCTGCGGCACCCCGCCCACCCAGAATATCAGCGACTGGATATTGTCCGGATCTGCTCTGCGGAACTGGCCAAAATCTTCGCCGCCCATCACCGATGGCACTTCGAACACCCGGTTGGGGAAACGCTCGATCAAACCGCCCATCACCTGGTCGGTAAAGTCAGGATTGTTGTAAGTCGACGGTGTGTAAGGATCCTTCACAGAAACCTGAGGCAGCTTGTCTTCGGGCATCCCTGCCGCCTGCGCCTCAGCCACTGCAATACGCTCAATGCCGTCAAGCAACAGCTTGCGCGATTCATCGCTGTACGATCGGACGGTCAGCTGGAGTTTAGCCTCGTCGGGAATGATGTTGTGCTTTGCCCCGGCGTGGAAACTACCGACCGTAACAACTGCAGGGTCCTGTGGGTTGCTTTCGCGGCTCACCAAAGTTTGCAATCGCATCACAATGGAACTGGCGACAACGATCGGGTCTTTGGTGGTGTGCGGATAGGCGCCATGACCACCCACGCCGGGCACACTGATGTCCACGCTGTCGACATTGGCCAGCGCATAGCCCTTGGAATAACCAATGAAGCCTGCAGGGGCTTGTGCTGCATCGTGGAATGCCAAGACATATTCCGGCTTGGGAAAACGCGTGAACAGCCCGTCTTCCAACATGGCCAAGGCACCCAGCCCCAGCTCTTCGGCTGGTTGCAAGATCATCACCAAGGTGCCTTGCCACTGGTCTTTGCGCTCTGACAGTAATTGGGCAACGCCAACCCATGCGGTCATATGAGTGTCGTGTCCGCAAGCATGCATGATGCCCGTTTCAACGCCTGATTCCGGAATGCCGATTTGTTTGGAGGCGAATGGCAGCCCGGTCTGCTCAACCACGGGCAAACCATCCATGTCAGCGCGCAGCATGACGGTAGGCCCCTCGCCATTGCGCATCACTGCAACCACGCCGGTCTTACCCACACCTTCGGTCACCTCGAAACCTAACGCGCGCGCACGCTCCGCCAGCTTGGCCGCTGTTTTATATTCCTGAAAGCTGAGCTCGGGATGAGCGTGCAAGTCTTGATACAGTGCGATCAGATCGGGCATATCTTGCGCCAGATCATCGCGCAGGTCATCCGCTTGCGCCGGCACGGATAGAGCCAGAGCACTGGCTCCTGCCAAAATTGCAGCAAGTCTCACGTCAATTCTCCCACATAGAAAAGGATGTGTCGGCTGCAAGCGTAATGCTTCGGCAAGAACTTACATATCGTAAGTGAACACCAGCAGGACCGACAAGGTGGTGACCATGATCAGCACGAGCGGAACGCCGGTGCGAATATAGTCCTTAAATTCATAGCTGCCCTCAGCCATGATCAGCATATTGGTTTGATAGGCAATTGGCGTAGCGTAACAAAGGTTACAGCCGAACAGAACGGCCAGAATGAGAGGCTCTGCAGGCAGTCCCAATTGCGTGGCGATGGCAAAGGCGATGGGCGTGCCAACGGTGGCAGCAGTCGCATTGGACGCAAAATTTGTCAGCACGGTCACAAACAGCATTATCGATGCCAACACCGCAGCCGGCGAGAGATATTGCAGGCCCAGCACAAGTAACTCAGCCAACCAGCCTGCAGCACCACTTTCCAATATGATCCGGCCAATCGCAATACTGGCCGCAACCAGCACAATGACTTGCCCTGACAAAGCTCGGCCCACGCGGTCAAACTTCACACAACCGGTGACAAACATCAAAATTGCACCTGCCAGCGCCGATACGGCAATCGGGAATATTCCGACAGAAGCGGTAAACACCGAAAAGCCCATGATTGTCCCAGCGAGCAGAGCCTTGGACTTACGCGGCAATTCGCGCGCACCTTCGAGCATCAGGAGGCTGTCAGCAATTGCAAAGCGTTGAAGGTCATTGTCCAGCCCCATCACGAGCAGAACGTCGCCTTCCATGATCCGCAGATCACCGCCTTCGCTATACTGTTCTTTTTCACCCAACAGACGGTCTGGCCGGTGAATGCCCAGCACTGCCACTCCGTGCAGATCAGCGATACCCGATGTGGGAAGCGTCCGATTGATCAAGCGCGAGTCAGCTGTGACCGTCATCTCGACCACAACAATGTCTTTATCGCTGTTGGAAGATTCGCGGCGAATACGGTCCAGCACCCAACTGGGCGCCAGCTCACCGCGAAGCTCGCGAACGGCATCTTCCAGCGCGGCATGCGTGCCCGAGATATGCAAGCGCTGCTGGGCCTGAATGGGACCGCTGGCCGTGTCATGAAAGCGAATGTCATCGGACAATTTCGGCATAATCGTAGACATTTCCTGCCCAATAAGGCTGCTGTGGCCGCCGATCCGCAGCCGCGTGTGGAAACGCCGCTTCTGATGAACCTCGGCCACGCGGTTATCGCCCAGCAATTTTGGGCTGACTAGCCACAGATATGGCAATGCAACCAGCGATGCCGCCAACACTATCGGGGTAAAGTGGAATACATCCATTTCAGGCATGCCCAAATCAACCGCGATGGAGACGACCAGGATATTGGTGGATGTGCCGATCGTTGTCGCCAGTCCGCCCAGCAAGGAGGCGGAGTTCAGCGGGATTAACGTCTTGGATGCCGGCAAGGCCCCGCGCTCTGCCAAGGCAACGAAGATGGGAATCATCAACACCAAGACCGGTGTATTGTTCACAAACATCGATAAGAAGAATGCGATCAACAGCGAAACCAGCAAGCCCAATTGCAGATTCACTTTGAACACACGCTCTAGCACCCGCGCTGCTGGTTCCAGAGCACCGGTTACGACCAAGCCTCTGCCCATGATCATCAAGGCGCAAATTGTTATCAGCGCGTAATGGCCGAATCCGCCAAAGGCCAAGGCCAGACCATCGGTTTGGCTGGTTCCTTCGAGTGGATAGAAATACAGGCCAACAGCCATGGCAGCGATGGTCAAAAGCGAGATAATCTCGATCGACATCTTGCCACGAGCAAAGCCGATAAACATGGCAATAGTCAGCACCATGGCGGCTATTGCGTGAAAGGATGGCATTGCGATCATAAGCTGGGACGCTGAATCCCAAAGCATTGCCGAAAACACAAGCAAATTCGTAGAGATGGCGCTTGCCCAGTTTTGTCGATGGTGCGACATCGTCCTGCAAAAGGAGACGCGACCACATGAAAGCATTGGTGTTCAACGGCCCTCGGGACATCCGTTATGAGAGCTATGACGATCCGGAATTGCGGTCTGCCAACAGCGCGATCCTGAAAGTGGAAAGCTGCTCCATCTGCGGCAGCGATTTGCACATGTATCATGGCGCACATATCGGAAAGACCGAATACAACGCGGATACTCCACGGTTTTGCACTGGTCATGAATTCATCGGCGAAGTGGTGGAAGCCGGACCAGACGTGCATGGCTTCAAAGTAGGCGACAAGGTCTTGTCTGCTGGCGGTACCGGGTGTGGTCAATGCAGTGTTTGCAAGACTGGAAACCCTGGCCAATGTTCGGCCGCGACAGCATTTGGACTAAGCACAGGATTGCAAGGCGGTCAGGCAGAATTCGTCAATATCCCCAATGCCGATAAAACCTTGATGAGCATGGATGGATTGACGCAAGAGCAAGGACTGTTGCTGACCGATGGCATGGCGACCGCCTATTTCGGGCTGACCCGCGCGGACCCAAAACCGGGCGGTACGGTGGCCGTGGTTGGACTGGGCCCAATAGGCCTGATTGGGGTGGAGCTGGCGTTTCTTTTGGGCGCAGCGCAGGTCTTGGCGATTGATCCTGTCGCATCGCGCCGAGCGATGGCCGAAAAGCTGGGCGCTATAGCCCTTGCGCCTGGCCCTGACCTGATCGATCAAGTTCGCGAGTTGACCCATGGCAAGGGTGCGGAATCGGTTTTTGAAGCGTCTGGTTCCAGCGGAGCCATCGCCAGCGTGCTGCCACTGGTGGCTTCGCGCGGCACATGTTCCTTCATAGGCATCCCTGAACCCGATGATTCGCTCCCTTTGCCCTTGATTATGTTTAAACATGTGACCGTGCGGGGCGGCATTTGCGATGTCCCAAACATGTGGCCGCATTTAGTGCCGCTGATTCAGGAAGGCCGCATCAAAGCCCCCGATCTGTTCAGTCACCATTTCTCGCTTGAGGATGGCTCAGGAGCCTATCGACTGTTCGACAGCCGCGAAGACGGCGTCATCAAAATCAAGATCGATGTGGGGTAAGTTGTCGCGCAAAAAAGTGGTGCCCCTGGCCCGACTCGAACGGGCACTCCGTTAGGAACTCGATTTTGAGTCGAGCGCGTCTACCAATTCCACCACAGGGGCACTGCGCGTTGGAGGCACGGCTGTTAGCGCCGTGACGAGGCTGCATCAACCCTTTAAGGCACCAACCAGCATTTTATGAAGTTTGGAATGTAATCCGTCATTGGCTGCGAGCACCTGCGCCGAGTGAATTGGCTCTGATCGGCCGCGGAAATCTGTCACGAATCCGCCTGCTTCGCGCACCAGCAAGCAACCTGCTGCTGTGTCCCAATCGTTCAGACCGCTTTCCCAAAAGCCATCGAATCGCCCTTGAGCCAGCCAAGCCAGATCAAGCGATGCTGCTCCATAACGCCTGATGCCAGCCACTTGCGGTCCGGTAGCTGCAAAGATCTTGGACCATTCCTCAAAATCACCGTGACCGTTAAAGGGGATGCCGGTCGCAATCAGAGCATCGGACAAGTGAGATCGGGCTGACACGCGCAATCTGGCGTCCTGCAGCCAAGCACCGCGCGATTTTTCGGCCCAATAGGTTTCGTCCAAAATGGGCTGATAGATAACCGCGGCGGTTACCTCGCCCCAGCCACCACCGGGCTTGGGCTCTTGGGCCGCAATGGAAATGGCAAAGTGCGGGATGCCGTGCAGAAAATTGCTCGTGCCATCCAATGGATCGACGATCCAACGCGGCTTGGTCGGATCGCCCTCGATTGTACCGCCTTCTTCAAGCACAAATCCCCAGTCGGGCCGTGCATGCAGCAGCTCGTCATAGAGCGTGCGCTCTGCGATCTGATCCGCCTTGGAAACAAAGTCGGCTGGCCCTTTGCGGCTCACCTGCAAATGTTCAACTTCGCCAAAGTCACGGCGCAAACGTCCGCCCGCTTTGCGTGCGGCGCGTTCCATCACGCGGATTAGGCCTGAATACATAGACATGGTTGGTTAGCTCGCTTTGCCGACGTAAGTTTGTTCGTATACGTCGACGATGATGCGCGTTCCGGCGCCGATATGCGGGGGAACCATGATGCGCACTCCATTGTCCAGCACGGCCGGCTTATAGCTGGAAGAAGCGGTCTGCCCCTTTACCACGGCATCCGCCTCGACAATTTCCGCCTCAATCTGGTTGGGTAACTGCACGCTGATGGGCTTTTCTTCCCACAATTCCAGCTGCACTTGCATTCCGTCTTGCAGGAATGCGCGCGCGTCTCCCAGCAAGTCGGATGGAAGCATGATCTGTTCGTAATTCACCTGATCCATGAATACGAGCATGTCGCCGTCTTCATACAGGAATTGATAATCAGCCGTATCCAGACGGACCTTTTCAACGGTGTCGGCGCTGCGGAAGCGGACATTGGTTTTGCGGCCATCCTGCAGATTCTTCATCTCGACCTGCATATAGGCCCCGCCCTTGCCAGGTTGGGTATGCTGAATCTTGGCAACTTTCCAGATGCCGCCTTCATATTCGAGGATATTGCCAGGACGGATATCGACGCCGCTGATTTTCATGGGATTGCCTTCTTGTGGGGATCGGATGAACCATCCGGTAAACTTGGTCCGAGAACTCGGGCGCGCCTTAGCTTACGCTTCAACTCGGGGCAAGCAGGCTGGCGATATAGCGCAAGGAATGATAGATCGCCCGCCTATGAAGACCGTAATTGCTCTTGCCTTGTCACAAGCCCGACGGATGCCCCCTGCGCTGGCTATCGCCGCGACCATATGGGCTGCTGCGCCTGCCTTGGCATTTGACGGCAGCACGCTGAAAACGATGCCACGAGGCACCTATCAGTGCGCCTTGCCCGGCGATGCCGAGCTAGCGCCGATGCGCTACGTTGCAGAAGAAAGCTTCACCATCGGCGCATCATCGAGTTACTCGACAGCGCAGGGGCGCGGGATTTATCTGCTCAAGGGGAAGAATTTCACCTTCACCAGTGGTCCAAAGCGTGGGCAAAAGTTTCGCCATACCGGAACGCATGAACTGCAAAAGCTGGAGAATGACGGCTCGCTCGGAAAGCTGATCTGCTCACGGACGAGCTTGACCTGATCTTACCCGGTCTGGGCCAGGTCCGAGCCAGGTCTGGGCCAGATCTCTTGAGGTCTAGGCCTAGTCTCTCAAGGTCTTGGTGAGCAAAGGATACGGATTTACCGCATTGGCGGGCTCCCACCAATCGGCATCGGCCGTCGTACGCAACATCGCAAAATGCAGATGCGGCGCTTCGCCGTCTCCGCCACCAGCCGTATCCGCCGCGCCGACTTCGCCCAATCTTTGGCCACGACGTATGCGCTGCCCCTCCTTCAAACCTTCGGCAAAGCTGTCCAAGTGCGAATATACGTGAATTGTACGTCGGTCCGTCGAGCGGACATACATGGTCTCGCCAGTTACTTTTGAGAGGAACATCTTCTCGATTGTACCGGGGGCCGCGGCCACCACGGCTGTTCCCGCCGGCGCCTCGATATCGATCGCCTCATGAAGGCGAGCCTGACCATCACGTTGATCCAGGAATGTATCGATCAGATCAATCGCCCGCACATTCTTGACCGGGATCATCAAGGTTGCCTCGCCCGGTTCTGGAGTTGCAGTGGCAGGCACACCCTCTGGCACTGGCAGGTCCTGCAGGCCCTGTTCTGCCGAAGGTGTTGCTGGAGTTGCAGCAAGGTTTTGCTCAGCTGGCGTCACTGCATCAGGCTGTTCTACAGCTGCAGGAGCGCTGCGGTCTTCGGTCAGCTCGATCAAGCTTCCGCCTGCAACGATCCACACCGCCGATGTCAGAGTGGCGGTGATGATGATGGTGAGCAGGCGGTCAAAGAATGTCATATGGGTGTATCCTATCGTAATTCCGGCCTGAAATCACCCTTGAGCCTTGGCAAGGCTGGTGACGAATTTGCGCACTGCAGCCTGTTCATCGCCTGCCCAAACTGCCCCTGAGACGGCAAGGAAGTCCGCGCCGGCGGCCACCAAGGGCGCGCAATTGTCTGGCGTAATGCCGCCGATGGCAACGCAAGGTATCTCGAACAGTCCGCTCCACCATTCCAACACTTCCGGCTCGGGCCGATGTTCTGTTTCCTTGGTGGTGCTGGGATAAAATGCCCCAAATGCGACATAGTCTGCCCCCTCCTCGCCTGCTTCCATAGCCAAGTGCTTGGATGCATGACAGGTCACGCCAATCTGGGCCTCACGCCCCAATTCCTCGCGCGCTTCCTTGGGAGAACCGTCTTTCTGACCCAGATGCACTCCATCAGCCTTTAGACGCTTCGCCAGCGCAATGCTGTCATTGACGATAAAGGCCACCTCATGCGCTACACAGATCGCCTGCAATGGCTCTGCCAAAGCCGCAGCTTGATGCTGATCCATATCTTTGACCCGGAATTGAAAGGCGGCAACTGCACCGTCACCTGCGGCAATCGCGCGCTCCAATCGATCGGGAAAATCGCCGCCAACGTCCAGTGGCGAGATCAGATAAAGCTGTGTCGGGGGTAGCTGATGTTCCATCGCACTCTCAATAACGACGCGCTGACATCGCGCAATGTCCTTTGCCGCCTATGTGCGTTAACCTTGACGAAAATTGTGCCCATTCAGGACAGTTGAAAGCAAGCTCCTGACACCGGCCGACTATACTGACACTGATCGGATCAGGAGATTTCTTATGCCCCACCCCGCAATCGCGAGCGCCCTTCTATTGATGGCGACATCCGGCGCGCCAACATTTGTCCAAAATGTTGCTATCTTTGAAGCTGCCCCAATTACTGAAACTCTATCGGTCACGGCTTTTGGCATCATCAAAGATTCGCGTTGCGGGGATTCATACTTCTGTACTCGAGACAACCAATTGGTGGTTGCCGCGATCATCACCGACGGCGATGTGCAGCGTGAAGTTTCGCTGGAACTGGGTAAACCCTTGGCCGTCAATGGCGGTACATTGACCCTGACTTCGGCTGGCACTCCAGCAACCGGACGCGGTGCCATCCACCTGAAGAAATACGCGCTGGATTTTACCTTCAACCCATCGCGCTGAAATGGAGTTCAACCCGCGGCTGAGGCGCAAGCGATCTGATTGATTGCCTTACCCAGAACAGCATCAAACTCGGCGTCAGTCTGGTCCTTACGCAGATCCTGTAGCAAACCCCGGCTAAAGCTGGCGATCATACCGCCGTTTTTGGCCAATTGCTCACAAGCATCATCGGTCGAGTATCCACCAGACAAGGCAACCACGCGCAGCACGTTAGGATGCGCAATTAAAGGCGCGTATAGGCCAGGCTTAACCGGGATGGACAATTTCAACATGACTTTCCGGCCTTCGGGCAAGGCGTCCAACCGCTTCATGATCTCGGCCAGCAAAATTGCCTCGCCCTCGGCCCTGTCGGCGGCGGTGATATCATATTCGGGTTCCAGGATCGGCATCAGGCCAGCATCGGCGATCTGATTAGCGACGGAAAATTGTTGTTCGACTATGGCAGCGATACCGGCAGCATTAGCGGACTTGATCACAGACCGCATCTTTGTGCCGAACATTCCCTTATCAACTGACTTTTCCAACAGCGCTGGTAATTTATCGAGCGGCTTCATCAATTGAACCCCATTGGCTTCATCCGCCAATCCCTGGTCCACCTTGATGAAAGGAACCACCCCGCGAGCCTTGAGCGCGTCTGCGGTTGATTGGCCATCCACCTGGCTATCCATCGTGCGTTCGAACAGAATTGCGCCAATGATTTGCCCATTACTAAAGCTAGGCGATGTAATCACACGGCTGCGCATTTCGTGTATTTTGGCGAACATTTCTTCGTCGCCATTCCATTCGTCATCTTCGACACCATAACCGCGCAACGCCTTAGGGGTTGATCCGCCAGACTGATCGAGTGCGGCAATGAAGCCATCAGCAGTCGCAATCTTTGCGGTCATTTGATCGAGATTCATGGGAGTCATCCTTGTTTGTGCATACCTATGCCTTGGTGGGCACTTAGACAGCGAGCCGTTTTCTCGCAACTGCAGTTGGTAGCCATTTAAACACTTATCCTGTCTTCAAGCCTGTGGGCCCATTGGCGTGTGCCATTGCGACCGACCTGACCTACGCAGCAAAGGCTATTTCTTAGGGAAACGCCGGACGATCCCGGTAAAACTGAAAGCTGGTTCTCCATTGCCGGTGATCAACCCGCGCGCGAAGATCGTCTTACCCCCGCCCCGTGTCACTTCCCCGCGCGCCTCTACCAATGCGCCGGGAGGAACTGCGCCTAGAAAATCTCCTGACAGGTTCATCGTCACGCCCGAATCGCCGCCCATCTCGTCATGGGCGATGGCGAACAGAGCAAAATCGGCAAAGGTCATCATGCAACCACCATGCAAAAACCCGCCGCCATTCATATGCCGGTCTTCAGCCCTAAACGCGCTGACAATGGAGCCATCTTTGTCGCGTCGCATAAAAAACGGCCCAGAGCGCGTTTCATAAGGATCGCCCGGCCAATTGGACCAACCAGCAAATTCGCCTTCAGTGGCCTTCAACAGGCCCTCAAATTCGCTTTCATCACTCATGTCCAAAGCTGCAACATCCTAATTTTGTCCGCAAATTCTTCGCTTGATTGGAATTGTGACAGGCTGCGCTCCATCAATTTCCAACCCCCAAAGCGCGGCTTGCGCCACATGTCGGTGACCAGAAAGTCTCCGCTCCACTCTTTGGCTCCCAACCGCAATTCCAGTTGAACGCCAGCGCTGTACCAGGCTGATCGGCCATGGCGCCGGACAAAGCTTTCGCCCAGACGAAACCCTGTGCACCGAAAGTCTTTTTCCATCGCTGCAACAAAGCTTGGTCGGTCGAGCAATTGCGGCGGATTGGTACCGACCAGCATCATGAAATCGCGCGCGGCAATCTGTTTGATGCCGCTCGTGTCGCGGTGCATCCAACACTGCATAAAACGCAGTTCATTTGCCTCTAAGGTGGCAGTTACGTCGGCCATATTGTCCTCTTTATCTTCAGCCTTGCAAGGCCGCGACACCGGGCAATGTTTTGCCTTCCATCCATTCCAGGAAGGCCCCGCCGGCACTTGATACATAGGTCACAGTGTCTGTCACACCGGCGTGCGCCAGCGCCGCCACTGTATCCCCGCCACCACACACAGAGATCAGGGATCCTTCCTGCGTCAAAGCGGCGGCTGTCTTAGCCAAAGCTACAGTAGCTGCATCAAATGGCTCAATCTCAAACGCGCCCATCGGCCCGTTCCACACCAATGTGCGGCAGGTCTTCAGAACATCGCCCAAGGCCTCTGCCGCTTGCGGTCCGACGTCCAAAATCATCTCGTCACTAGCAACCTCATGCACATTGCAGATCCGCAAGGATTGCGGGTTTGCAGCAAATTCGGTCGCAACTGCCACATCATAGGGCAAATGCACCGTGCATCCTGCGTGATCGGCTTTGTCCATAATGGCGTTGGCAGTGTCCGTCAGATCGTGCTCGCACAGGCTTTTGCCGACATCCACTCCTCGTGCAGCGAGGAACGTATTGGCCATACCGCCGCCAATAATCAGATGCTGGACCTTGCCGACAAGATTTTCCAGGACGGCCAGTTTGGTCGATACTTTTGCCCCGCCCACGACCGCTGCAACTGGCGCTTCAGGATTACCCAATGCTGCATCCAATGCGGTTAGCTCGCGTTCCATTGCCCGCCCGGCATAGGCAGGCAGTAAGTGCGCCAAGCCCTCGGTGGAAGCATGCGCCCGATGCGCGGCAGAGAATGCATCATTGACGTAGAAATCACCATGCGCGGCAATGCTCTTGGCAAAATCGGCATCATTGGCTTCTTCACCTGGCCAAAAACGGACATTGTCCAGCAGGCCGATATCGCCATTGCCCAAGATGCCGATGGATTGGTCCACCACCGGACCGGAGACTTCGGGAATGAACATGATCTCGCGGTCGAGCACGCGTTCGACATCGCCCTGCACCATGCTTGTGCTCAGAACAGATGAGCGCGCGCCATTGGGACGGCCGAAGTGCGCCAACAACAAGACCTTGGCGCCCTTGTCTGCCAGCTCAAGAATAGTGTCCTTGACCATCTCAACGCGGGTGAGATCGCTTGCCCGACCCTCTGCCATCGGCAAGTTTAGATCGACACGAACGAGCGCGACCTTGCCAGCTACATCGGCAGGCAGATCATCCAGGGTCTTAAAATTTGGCATTGGGAACTCCGCTCATCCTGAGCCTGTCTAAGTGTTTGAGGCGAGCGCCCACTGTTGGACAAACTCAGGATCAGCGCAAGAGGATTACAGCAGTTTCGCCATGACTTTGGCGGTGTCGATCATCCGGTTGGAAAAGCCCCACTCATTGTCATACCAGCTGACGACGCGAGCCAGCTTGCCTTCCATCACGCTGGTTTCCAGGCTGTCGACCGTGGAACTGGCGGGGTGATGGTTGAAATCGCTGCTGACAAGAGGATCAGAGGTATAATCCAACACGCCCTTCATTGGACCATCCGCTGCCGCCTTCAGTGCCGCGTTTAGCTCCTCAGCCGAGGTATCACGACTAGGCGTAAACACCAGGTCAATCAGGCTGACGTTGGGTGTTGGGACACGAACAGACGATCCGTCCAACTTGCCCGCCAATTCAGGCAGAACCAAGCCAACAGCCCGGGCAGCGCCAGTGGTTGTCGGGATCATATTCTGCGCTCCGCCACGCGCACGGCGCATATCGCTGTGCATCTGGTCCAGCATGCGCTGATCATTGGTGTAGGAGTGGATCGTGGTCATGAAACCACGCTCAATTCCCACCAGATCGTTCAGCACCTTCGCCACGGGCGAAAGGCAATTGGTGGTGCAGCTTGCGTTGGAGACGATCACATCGTCGGCGGTTAGAATATCATGGTTCACACCATAAACGACGGTGGCTGAGACGTTCTTGGCCGGCGCCGAGATCAGCACACGCTTGGCACCAGCGGTCAAATGCGGTGCCGCGGCCTCGTGCGATTGGAAGAAACCGGTGCATTCCAGCACGATATCCACGCCCATTTCGCCATGCGGCAGATCGCCGGGATCACGCTCTGATGTAACGGCAATGCTTTTGCCATCGACAATCATCGCCCCATCAGCAACCTCTACCGAACCGGCAAAGCGGCCATGCGTACTGTCATACTTGAACAGCAGCCCATTGGACTTTGTATCTGCCAAGTCGTTGATTGCGACCAGTTCTAGATCATCATCGCTACGCTCCAGAATGGCGCGCGCTACCAGCCGTCCGATGCGGCCAAAACCGTTGATTGCAACCTTCGTCGCCATGAGAAAAACTCCTACTTAGCCTTTGAGTTGATTGGTGATTTGCGGAACAATTGCGTCCACAGTGAAGCCGAATTTCTCGAACAGATCGCCCGCCGGTGCCGATGCGCCAAAGCGGTCAATGCCGATGTTGACCCCGTCGGTGCCCGTATAGCGTTCCCAGCCAAAGCTGGTTCCTGCCTCGACCGACACCTTAAGCACGTCGGCCGGAAGAATGTCTGCCCGATAAGCGTCGTCTTGTGCGTCAAACAATTCGGTACATGGCATTGACACCACATCCGAACCAATGCCCTTCGCCTCCAATTCGTCGGCCACCTGAATCGCCAAAGCGACTTCTGATCCAGTGGCAATCAGCACCACTTTGCGCTCACTATTGGCACCGCGCAGACGATAGCCACCTGATGCACAACGGTTGGAACTGGCCGACCAATTCTCGTCGCCCTCGCCCCGCAATTGCGGCAGACCTTGCCGAGACAGAGCAAGCACAGATGGCGTCTCAGGCGTTTGCAAGGCGAGGGCCCAGCATTCCGCAGTCTCGATCGTGTCGCATGGGCGATAGACATTGAGGTTGGGTACAAGGCGCAGGCTCATCACCTGTTCAACCGGCTGGTGGGTCGGGCCATCCTCGCCAAGACCAATGCTATCATGCGTCATCACATAGATCGCACCAACCTGCTGCAGCGCGGACAGTCGGATTGCGTTGCGGCAGTAATCGCTAAAGATCAGGAATGTGCCACCATAAGGCACAACACCGCCGTGGAGCATCATCCCGTTCATCGCCGCGGCCATGCCAAACTCCCGGATGCCGTAATAGACATAGCGGCCAGAGTAATCGTCGGCACTAAAGGGAGGCGTGCTAGGCGTCTTGGTGTTGTTCGATCCGGTTAGATCGGCCGAACCGCCGACCAAATTCGGAATGGCAGCGGTGAGCGGGCCAAGCGCCATCTCGGACGCTTTTCTGGTCGCAACCTTTTGCGGCTCGGCAGCCAATGCAGCAATATGCCCTTCAATGGCTGGTCCCGCCAGATCGCAGACATTGGCCATCCGGCTTTCAAATTCGCCCCTGCGGCCTGATGCATCCAAGCGCGCCTGCCATGCCGTGCGTTCGCGTGTCCCGCGTTCAGCAGTTGAACGCCAGTCAGCGGTTACATCATCTGGCACGGTGAAAGGATCGTGGGGCCAATTCAAAACGTCGCGAGCCGCTGCAATCTCGTCAGCTCCCAATGGAGCGCCATGCGTTGCAGACGTGCCCTGCTTTGTTGGCGCGCCCTTACCGATGATGGTCTTGCAAGCCACCAATGAGGGGCGCTCGTCAGCCATCGCTTCCTCGATCGCACGGCTGATGTCGGCAAAGTCATGGCCATCGCAGCTGACAACATGCCAACCCGCAGAGGCATGACGGGCCTTTACATCTTCGCTGGAGGACAGGTCAGCAGAGCCATCAATGGTGATGTTGTTATCGTCCCACAACACTGTCAGCCGGCCCAGCTTCAGATGCCCAGCAAGACCGATTGCTTCGTGGTTGATGCCCTCCATCAGGCAACCATCGCCAGCGACCACCCAGGTGCGGTGATCGACCAAATCGTCACCAAAACCGGAATTAAGCTGGCGTTCGGCCATCGCCATCCCGACCGCCATCGCCAAGCCTTGGCCTAGCGGTCCGGTGGTGCATTCAACGCCATCGAGCAGGAAGTTTTCCGGGTGCCCGGCACAGGGGCTGCCCAATTGACGGAAATTGCGAATGTCATCCATCGTTGGCGCGGCATAGCCAGACAGGTGCAGCAAGGAATAGATCAGCATCGAACCGTGGCCAGCCGACAGAACGAACCTGTCGCGGTCTGCCCAGTTAGGTTGCGATGGGTCAAATTTCAAATATTTGGACCACAAAACTGTAGCCACATCAGCCATACCCATCGGCATTCCGGGGTGGCCCGAATTGGCAGCTTGAACCGCATCCATCGAAAGGGCGCGAATGGCGTTGGCCATGGATTGCAAGCGGGCGGGATCAAGACTCATGCACAGCAGCTCCGGCAGTGTGTTCGGGCAAGGCCATCGTGTCCGTAGCCCGGCGTGACGATTCGACGCGATGCAAGCCTTTGCGGAGGCAAACTGCGAGGTCAAGCACAACACCGGCGGCATCCCCCGCAGCCTGCCAATTGAGACGAAGAATCTGATTATGACACTTCTGCGTAGAGAAGTTATCAACAGGCTGGGCCAAGGCTTTGCCACCATTTGCAAAAATTGATATTTATCCACCCATGGACGGAGAGAGGATCGACCAAGCGATCCATAGGATCGAAGCGGCTTTGGCGCGTATCAACGCTGCCGCCGAGAAATTGCGGTCTGCTCCATCTGCATCTGACAATCCTGAGTTGGCCGAATTGACCAGCAAGCACGAAGCCTTGCGGGCCGAAGTTTCGAGCACCTTAAGCGATCTGGATCGCCTGATCGAGCAGGTGGAAGCATGAGCCAGATCACGCTGACCATTGGCGGAAACTCGCACCGTGTATCCTGCGCAGATGGTGAAGAAGCGCATATCACAAAATTGGGTGCAATGATCGACGCCAAACTGCACGCCATGGGCGGCAATTTGTCAGCGCAAGAGGCAGAGAACTTGCTGTTCGCGGCGCTGCTGCTGGCAGATGAGCTGCATGAAACAAAGCAAAACTCAACCTCGTCATCCGCTGATCCTGACCCTGCCCCTACAATAGCGCAAAGCGCCCCAGATATCGCACCAAAGCTGGATCAACTGGCACAATCGCTCGAATTATGTGCCGACAAGCTTGAGGCCGCGGCCTCGGACGCCTAGATAGGGTTTGGCGGGGCTGCCCGGCACGAGCCGTTTGAACATCCCTGAGGCTATAAGCAATCCAACGGGAGCTGTCCCTGCCTTGGTTTACGGGTTCGTCCTGGGGATCAGGGCATACGGCACCCACCTGACGTTTTAGGCGTCGGCGGATTTCTCGAGCAAACGACCCATGGTGGTCCCGCCACTTTACTGATGCGCTAACGCTTCGCTGCTTGAGCGCGGGCTATGCGCTAACGCTTCACAGCTTGAGCGCAGGAGTACTGCCAACTATTCATCAGCGGCTGTCCATGGATGACAATTGTCGCAGATCTGCGTAGCGGACGTTTTATGCCATCAATGCCAACCAAGACTGAACTGCGTAAATCGCTTCGTAAGGCGCGATTGGAGCATGTTCAGGCACAGCCCGATAGTATCCGAGCGCTGCTGTTCCACCGGCCGCCTGAGCCGCTGTTGCAGAAAGTCCCCAGCGATGCCGTGATAGGACTGTATCAAGCGGTTGCAGGCGAGGCGCCAGCATCGGGCTACGCCAAATTCTTCCAAGAGGCTGGCCACACAATTGCTCTGCCGTCCTTCGCTTCAGACACAGCCGAAATGCAATTTCGAGAGCATAACGACCCCTATGAGCATTCCGATCTATCGCGTGGCCCATTCGGGATTATGCAACCATCAGCCAAAGCGGCTGAGATCGTGCCTGATCTGGTGTTTGTACCGCTGGTCGGCTTTACGGCTGAAGGCAACCGACTGGGCCAAGGCGGCGGGCATTATGATCGTTGGTTGGCTGCCCATCCGGGCCGTATTGCGATTGGCCTAGCTTGGGATGTGCAATTGTGCGAGGCCCTGCCTGCAGAGCCGCACGACATCGGTTTGGACGCTATTGTGACCCCAACCCGCATTTATGGACCATTTTGATGCGAGAAGAACCCACCGCTCGAATTCCCATCGGTATCTTTGGCCTGCTTATCGGACTGATTATCTATGGCGCGTTGATCGCGCGCTATATCCCCGAAATCATCGGCGACTGGCCCACTTTGGTGCAAACGATGGTCTATTTGATCTTGGGCGTGATTTGGCTGCTACCCTTGCGGCGCTTTCTGATCTGGATGGAAACGGGCAAATGGAGCCCGCCCAGCCCCGACGAGTAAACCCGTCCAAGGGCACCGAGACAAAAGCCAATTCGATTTCAGAAAGTCCCAAGTGGCGCGAGTGACGAGACTTGAACTCGCGACCTCCGGCGTGACAGGCCGGCGCTCTAACCAACTGAGCTACACCCGCTTAAACTTGACCGTTCAAACTGTGGTTTGCACCGCTTGGGAGCGAGGCCATTAGGCCCCACAAACTTTGCTGTCAACGGCTGTATCAGCCATTTTTTCGCATTTCTTCGACTTTATTCGGTCAATAGCAAAACCGGCGTTTCGATGAGCTTTTTCATCTCCTGAATAAAGCTCGCCGCATCATAGCCATCAACCACCCGATGGTCGCAGCTAATCGAGATATTCATCAGCTTGCGCTTCTCGATACGCTCGATGCCATCAGAGCCGGTGACGAACATCGGACGCTCGATAATCCGGTTGGGTCCAATGATGGCCACTTCGGGACGATTGATCACCGGCGTTGTTGCAACACCGCCCAATGGACCGAGCGATGTTACAGTCAAAGTGGAGCCGGACAGCTCGTCGGATTTAGCTGAACCGTCGCGCGCCGCCTCTGCCAATCGTCCAACTTCGCTGGCCAATTGCCACAAATTGCGGCTTTGTGCGTCCTTCACAACCGGAACCATCAGGCCGTTGTCGGTTTGCGCGGCAATGCCAATATGCACGCTACCGTGGCGGGTGACCACATTGGCTTCGTCATCATAACGTGCGTTGATCATGGGATAGGCCGGAACCAGTTTGCAGATCGCGCTGATCAGCAATGGCAGCATCGTCAATTTCGGCTTGTTGCCACGGTTGGCGTTCAGATCCGCGCGCATCCGTTCCAGATCGGTCACGTCCACCTCCTCAACGTAGGAGAAGTGAGGAATGCTTCGCTTGGATGCCGCCATGTTTTGCGCAATGCGCTTGCGCAAGCCGATAACTTTGATTTCTTCGTCTGCCCGAGAAGCACCAGCAGGGGCAAATCCGCCGCCTGCGTTGTAGGACAAAAACGCATCCAGATCGGCGTGGCGGACGCGGCCATCTGCAGCAGGCTTTACCTGGGCCAGATCGATACCCAGATCACGCGCCCGTTTGCGAACCGCAGGAGTGGCGAGGACCTTGGCCTCTGGCGCGGCAGTTGTCGCATCAGTTGCCTCGACCTGAGGCGCTGGAGCCGGTGTTGGTTCCTTTACAGGTTCCGGTTCTGGCGCAGGTTCGGCTTCGGCCTCAGATGCGACTTCCGGCTCGGCGGCTGGGGTCTCAACTGCGGTGCCAGTATCGGCTTCCGGCGCATCTTCGCCTTCTACTTCGATCACCAGCAACATGCCGCCAATGGCAATCGTATCGCCAACTTCGCCAGCAAGCTCGATCACAGTACCATCGACGGGGCTTTCGATGTCGATCGTGGCCTTATCGGTCATCACGTCCACCAAATGCTGGTCTTCGCTGACGCTATCGCCAACCTTCACGTGCCATTCGACCACTTCGGCCTCGGCCACGCCTTCGCCCACATCGGGCATGTTGAATGTGAATATTGCCATAGCGTCTACTCGCTCATGATCTTGTCGATGGCCTCGCCAATACGGACGGGACCGGGGAAATACGCCCATTCCAGGCTGTGCGGATAGGGTGTGTCGAAGCCGGTAACGCGTTCGACCGGCGCTTCAAGATGGTAGAAGCAACGCTCTGTCACCAATGCGGACAATTCAGCACCGAAACCCGATGTGCGCGTCGCTTCGTGAACGATCAAGCAGCGACCGGTTTTCTCTACCGATGCTTCGATGGCTTCAATATCCAGTGGAACCAGCGTGCGCAGGTCCAGAATATCGGCATCAATGCCCTTATTGGCGCAAACCGCCTCTGCCACATGGACCATTGTGCCATAGGCCAGCACGGTCAGCGCCTCGCCTTGGGCAACATGGCGCGCCTTGCCCAGCGGGATACGATAATAGCCCTCGGGTACAACGCTGTCCTTGTGCTTCTTCCATGGCTCAACCGGCTTGTCATAATAACCCGAGAACGGCCCGTTATAGATCCGCTTCGGCTCAAAGAAGATCACCGGGTCATTGTCTTCAATGGCCGCTATCAACAAACCCTTGGCATCGTATGGCGTCGCCGGGATGACGGTTTTCAGACCTGAAACATGGGTGAACATAGCCTCGGGGCTTTGGCTGTGGGTCTGGCCACCAAAAATCCCTCCACCGAAGGGCGAACGCACCGTCATCGGCGCGATGAACTCGGTTGCCGAGCGATACCGCAAGCGCGCTGCCTCGCTGACCAATTGGTCAAGGCCGGGGTAAATATAATCGGCGAACTGGATTTCCGGCACGGGCCGCAAGCCATAAGCACCCATGCCCACGGCAACACCGATGATCCCGCATTCTGAGATCGGCGTATCAAATACGCGAGTTTTGCCGTGCTTTTCCTGCAAGCCAGCCGTGGCGCGGAAAACCCCGCCAAAATAGCCCACATCTTCGCCCATCACGATCACATCAGGATCGCGCTCAAGCATAATGTCCATCGCGTCATTGATCGCATCAATCATATTGAGCCGACGCTCGGCGTTCTCACCGGCAGCTTTAGGCGCTTGGGTCATTTGAGGTTCGCTCATTTGCCCGCTCCATCTTTGGGATGCTCATCGGGCCATTTGATCTCGCGTTCGCGCGTTGCTTGCTCGGCCTGTTCTTTCAAATGCCAAGGCAATTCTTCGAACACATCTTCAAACATGGTGCGGAACGGATGGTGCAGACCATGTCCCAAAATACCGTTCTTTTCCGCTTCCTTGGTCGCAGCCTTAACCCGGTCAGCGCAATCCTGGTCCATCGCAGCCTGACGGTCCTCGTCCCATTCGCCAATCGCAATCAGGTGATCTTTCAGGCGTGTGATCGGATCGCCCAGTGGCCACTCGTCTTGCTCTTGCGCGCTGCGATACCCGCTGGGATCATCAGAGGTCGAATGCCCCTCGGCCCGATAGGTGAAATATTCGATCAGGGTTGGACCGCCGTTGGACCGGGCTCGATTGGCCGCCCATTGCTGCGCAGCAAACACGGCCAGTGCATCATTTCCGTCCACCCGCAATCCGGCCATGCCATAGCCCAATGCACGCGCGGCAAATGTGGTCCGCTCTGATCCGGCAAAACCCGAGAAGCTGGAGATCGCCCATTGGTTGTTGACCACATTCAAGATCACCGGTGCGTTATAAACGGTGGCAAAAGTGCAGGCCGAATGGAAATCGCCCTCGGCGGTTGATCCCTCGCCCACCCAAGTTGCTGCAATCCGCGTGTCGCCCTTGATCGCGCTCGCCATCGACCAGCCGACTGCCTGAGGCAATTGGGTAGCCAGATTACCGCTGATGGAAAAGAAATTGTAATCGCGCGCCGAATACATGATCGGCAGCTGGCGTCCCTTCAACTTGTCCGCCTTGTTCGAATATATCTGGTTGATCATATCGACCAAGGGATACCCCCTGGAGATCAAGATGCCCTGCTGGCGGTAGCTTGGGAACACCATGTCATCGCTGGCCAGGGCCATTCCGGCTGCAACGCTGGTCGCCTCCTCGCCGGAACACTTCATGTAAAAGCTGGTTTTGCCCTGACGCTGACCGCGAAACATGCGTTCATCAAATGCACGGACCAGCGCCATATTGCCCAGCATCGTGCGCAATGTGTCAGCATCAAGCTTTGGGTCCCAAGCACCATGGGCCTGGTTATCTTCGCCCAGCACCCGCACCAGACTATAGGCAAAGTCTGACATGTCTGCCGGAGCGCTTGCCTCGTCAGGACGCGACAACGCTCCTGCTTCGCCAATATCGATATGGCTGAAATCGGCTGTGTCGCCAGGGCGATATTTGGGTTCTGGAACATGCAGCGCCAGCGCAGGCTTGTTGCTGCCCCCCGACGCCACTTCACTGTCTCCAGCCATTGTTCTCTCCCGCTTGTGTCTCTGCCACAAGCAGAAACTGCACTAATAATATATTTCGCGTGTGAGTTATTTTATTTCACACAGCGCTTGCGGTCAAGCTGGGCATGATCAGACAGCCACGGGAGCCTTAATCGCGCCCAGCGGAGCGTAGTCATGCACCTGAAAATCCTCGATTGTATAATCAAAGATACTTGCCGGTTTCCGCACTATCTCAAGCCATGGGTGACCTTGCGGTTCCCGAGTGAGCTGTTCGGTGATCAAATGTTCGTGATTCAGATAAAGGTGAACATCGCCGCCCATCCACACCAATTCGCCCGGTTGCATCCCCACCTGTTGGGCAATCATGCGCTGAAGCAACGCCGCCGACCAAAGGTTGAAAGGCAGACCTAAGGCCACGTCGCAGCTGCGCTGATACAGCATGCAATTCAGGCGGGCATCCGCCCCCTCGCCCACGACATGGAATTGATAGGTTTTGTGGCACGGCGGTAAGGCCATCTGGTCCAACTCAGCCACATTCCATCCTTCGATGATATGGCGTCGGCTGCCCGGGTTGTTGCGCAGGCTATCGATTACTTGGGCGACTTGATTGATGCCCTCGCCTTTCTCGTACAGCCCGTCCTTGCGATAGCGATATGTCGGCCAATCTACCCATTGTTTGCCATAGACAGGCCCCAGATCGCCCCACTGCATGGCGAAACTTTCGTCATCGGCAATACGTTGGACAAAATCCTCAAGCGCAATTTTCTCACCGCTCTGTTTGACATAGCGCGCATGGGGCCACTCGTTCCAAATCTTCACGCCTTGCAGAACCAAGGGACGAATATTGGTCTCGCCGGTTAAAAACCACAGCATCTCGCGCGTGGCCGTCTTCCAGAAAACCCGTTTGGTTGTCAGTAACGGCATGGCACCGTTCGCCAAATCAAACCGCAGCATCGCCCCAGCAATGGAACGCGTGCCAATGCCAGTGCGGTCGACCCGCTCGTTGCCTTGCTCCCATATTTGCCGCATCAGCGCCAAATACTGCCATTCTGGGTGGGACTGATCCGTAGTTCCGGAAGGAATCGATGCGCTTGCCATGGCACCGTCCTAAACCGCCTAAAGCCCGCTTGCCACCCCGCTCATCCACACCTAAAAAGTGGCCTTTAAGGAGAATTCACATGCGCAAGGTTTCCGTCATCACAATTATCATCGCATCGCTGGCTTTGTCCGCTTGCAATACCGTGCGTGGCCTGGGTGACGATCTGACCTCTGTTGCCGATGCGGTTGACGAAGAAACCTGATCCTTGCGCGCCCGTTTGATAGCCAAGCGTTCTGTAGATTGCTTGGCCCGCCGGCGCCTATCCACATTCTAACTGCGCCCAATTTGCGCGCCTCGGGAAATGAATCACAATGAGTGATGACACCAAATGGGGGCGCCAACGCGCAGTGCCCAGCGGCAGATTGTCGCGCATGGCCAGCTTTGGCGGTTTGGCCGCAGGCGTTGCAGGGTCCGTTCTGGGCCAGGGTGCCAAACGGCTTGCCGCGGGAGAAATGCCCACGCTGGACGAGTTGGTCCTGACCGCCAGCAACGCCCAACGCCTGACCGAGCGACTGTCACATTTGCGCGGCGCGGCGATGAAGATGGGCCAGATGATCAGCATGGATGCTGGTGACATGCTGCCGGCAGAGCTGACCCAAATACTCTCTGCCCTAAGGGATAAGGCCAATTTCATGCCCGCCCGGCAGCTGGACAAGGTGTTGAAAGAGGAATGGGGCGCTGATTGGCGCAGCCAGTTCAAATGGTTCAACCCTCGCCCAATCGCTGCCGCCTCTATCGGCCAAGTCCATAAGGCTATGACCCGTGAGGGCGAGCTGTTGGCCATCAAAGTGCAATATCCCGGCGTTGCGGACAGCATAGATTCCGATGTCGATAATGTTGCCAGCCTACTGCGGCTATCCGGTCTGTTGCCCAAGGAATTGGACATCGCCCCCTTGCTGGCCGCAGCCAAACAGCAATTGCAAGAAGAGGCCGATTATGCGCGCGAGGGAGACCAGATGCGCAAATTCGCCGAGCGCTTGGCTGGCGACACCGGATTTGTGGTGCCCTCACTGCATGATGGTTTAACCGGGCCGCGAATTCTCGCCATGAGCTTTGAAGAAGGCGCTCCGATAGAGACATTAGCCGACGAGCCCGCGAGCGTTCGCAATGCTGTGTTTGAACGGCTGATCCGATTGGTGGCTAGGGAATTGTTTGAATTCGGCGTTATGCAAACCGATCCGAACTTCGCCAATTTTCGTTATTGCCAATCCGATGATAAAATCATCCTGCTGGATTTCGGTGCAACGCGTGATGTCGCTCCGCATGTGCAGTTGGCATATCGCAATTTGCTGATGGCTGGATTGTCAGCCGACCCAGACCGTATCCTGGCGGAAGCATTGAATGCTGGGTTTATCAATCAAACCGTGATCGATCGACAAAGGGAATCTCTCGATACCATGATCAACATCATTGCCTCTGAAATGAGCGCTGATGCGCCGTTTGATTTTGGTGACCGGTCGTTTGTGCCCTTATTGCGCGAAGAAGGCATGGCCATCGCGCAGGACAAGAAAAGTTGGCATCTTCCGCCGGCAGAAACGCTGTTCATTCAACGCAAAGTGAGCGGAACCGCTCTGTTGGGCGCTAAGCTGCAAGCCGTGATCAATGTCCGCGCAATTGTTGAAGAGGTGCTAGCAATGCACCCCGGCCCATCTATGTCTCAATCCGATTGAGGCTTAACCGGATGCAGCGTTAGCCATCCGCCAATTGCGCGGCGATCCATCGGTCCACATGCTCCTCCAAAACGGATAAGGGAATCGCTCCGTTTTCCAAGACAGTGTCGTGAAAGTCACGCAGATCGAATTTTGCGCCCAAAGATTCTTCCGCACGGCCGCGCAACTCGCGAATTTTCAGCTCTCCAATTTTATACGCGAGCGCCTGTCCTGGCCAGGTCATATAACGATTGACCTCGGCATCGATATTTGCCGGCGAAAGCGCAGTATTGTCTAACATGTAGTCAACCGCGCGCTGCTTGCTCCAGCCTTTTGCATGGAGCCCTGTATCTACGACCAGCCGGGTCGCGCGCCACATTTCGTATGACAACCGACCCATTTCCTTTGCTGGCGTATCATACAGCCCCATTTCTATCCCCAACCGTTCAGAATAGAGCCCCCACCCCTCCACAAAGGCGGTGAAGAATGTGCCATTGGCTCGCAAGGGATGGATATCGAGCTCTTGTTGCAAGGCAATTTGGTGATGGTGTCCCGGCACCGCTTCATGCACCCCCAATGCGGGCAACTCCCACAAGGGCCGTTGGTCCAATTCGGTCAGATTGAGCCGATAAATGCCCGCCTGGCCGGCCTCCAAAGATCCGCGCTCATAATAAGCCGTCGTGTTGCCCGGGGCTTGTGCAGCAGGGATCGGCAGAACGGTGTAGGGCAAGCGTGGAAGCTTGCCGAACAGCTTCGGCATGAAGTTGTCGATCTCCTTCGCCAGCGCCTGCGTGTAGCGCAGATATTCCTGCTCGTCGGTCATGTAATACTGCGGATCTTTGCGCAGGTGTTCGATGAAGGCTTCACGGTTTTCAAAACCGGCCAGTTTGGCGACCTCAACCATTTCAGATCGGATCCGTGCGACCTCGCTCAAGCCCAAATTGTGAATTTCGTCCGGTGTCATATCGGTCGTGGTGAAACTGCGAGCGCGATAGGCGTAATATTCTGCGCCATTGGGGGTTTCGAGAACGCCAGGCGTCCCCGGTCGGCAATTGGGCTCGTATTCGTTTTCGTAAAAGGCCAAAAAGTAGCGATAGGCTGGCATAATCCCAGTTTCCAACGCGAGCTTTGCCTGCTCTTTCAGCCTGTTCCAATCCGCGTCGCTGATCGAGCTCGGCTTGTCCGCCAAAAATGGCTGCCACAGCGGTGATTGGGTGTAATCGTCGAAAATCTGCTGCCGAATATTGGCTTCGATACCCCGCATCGGCTCGCATGGCTGGGTTAGGCCGAGCTCCACCGCTTTGCGGCTGCGCTCAATTCCATCAGCATTAACTTGTCCAAAAACGTCCAAACGGTCTGCGTAACTTTGGAAATCGGCAAGGGTGAACAAAGGAGATCGGTAGGGAAGCGATTCAATCCGCGAAAACCAGTTACTGCGATTGGTGAAAATGATGTAGCGGCTATGATCGAATTCAGCACCAGCTAGCTCGTCGTCAAAGCTGCTTTTCATGATCGCGTAGTCGATACGCATATCTGCGGGAAGCTGCTCTTCATCGATAGATTCCAGACGGACGGAGAAGGTGCGTGTTTCCGCAATTCCGCGCTCGTACTCCTCAATTGAGATATTGCTCAATTTGCCATCGCCGCGCCGGTCTCCGATGCGGGTTGCCAGCGTGGGGGAATTGTTCAATGTCGACTGCCACACGTCATCGCGCAGAGCCTTGAACGCCGATGCTGCTTCACTTTCGACCTGTTCGGCATCTGATTGCTGAGCATGGGCCGGGCTGGCAGGTATCACCGCCCCGCTGCCAAGCAATGTGGAGGCCAAAAATGTGGCAACGATCAATCTGCGCATTGAAAATTCTCCTATGATCCTGCCGGTCCTATTGCGCCAAAAGGTGCGCGTCCAGTAGGGTGCCCTTCATGACCAGACCTGCAATCTTGTTCGTATGCCTTGGAAATATCTGCCGTTCTCCGCTGGCAGAGGCTGCCTTTCGCAAGGCTGCTGATGCTGTAGGAATGGATGCGATTGCCGACAGCGCTGGCACCGCAGCCTATCATGTCGGCTCTGCGCCCGACCCACGCTCTGTCGAAACGGCGCAAAAACACGGTGTCGATATTCGCCACTATCGCGGCCGGCAATTAGAAAGCACAGACTTTACCCGCTTCACCCATATCTTTGCGATGGATCACCAGAATTTGCGCAATATTCTGGCGGCTGCACCATCCGATAGCACGGCAAAGATCGCCCTACTGATGGATTGCGTAAAGGGGCGCGAAGGGGCCGCGATTGCCGACCCCTATTACGACGGAGAAGAACATTTCGGCCCGACATGGAAAGATGTGGATGCTGCAGCCCAAGCCTTGATTGCCACGCTTCAGTCTACGGAAGCTTAGCCCCCGCGCAATAGCTGCACGCCCCAATCGCGCTCAAACAAATAGAGCAATATTCGAGCAGCCTCACCGCGTTGCGAGGCCAAGCCGCCGTCGCGCTCCATCAACAGCCGCGCATCTGCATGAGCAGCAGGCAAAAGCCGCGAGATCTGCTCTAGGTCTGCTATTCTAAAGGCCTCGTCTCCCGATTGGCGGGTGCCCAGCAATTCACCTCCGCCGCGCAGCGCCAGATCTTCCTCCGCAATAAGAAAACCATCCTGGGTTTCGCGCATCAAAGCGAGCCTTTTGCGACCCGTTTCGCTTAGTTCAGCGCCCCTTAGCAGGAGGCAAACAGACTTTTCCGAACCGCGCCCCACGCGGCCACGCAATTGGTGCAATTGCGCCAGGCCAAAGCGTTCGGCCTGCTCGATCACCATCAGCGTTGCGGCCGGAACATCCACGCCCACCTCGATCACCGTTGTTGCGACCAAAAGCTTGGCCTCGCCCGAGGCAAAGCGGTGCATTGCGCGGTCTTTCTGGTCGGGTTTGAGTTGGCCGTGGACCAGCACAACATTATCGCCAAAGCGCTCCTTAAGCGATGCATAGCGGGCTTCTGCTGCGGCAATGTCGGCCACCTCGCTGTCGCGCACCATCGGGCATACCCAATAGGCCTGCTGACCAGCGCCAACATGGCGCGCCACGCCGTCCACAATCTCAGCCAGTCTTTCCTGTACGACCACGCGGGTATCAATTGCCTGCCTACCCGGCGGCATCTCATCCAGACGCGAGACATCCATCTCGCCATATTGCGCCAGCGTCAGCGTGCGCGGAATCGGTGTTGCAGTCATGGCCAGTGTGTGCGGCGTGGCTTTGCCCTTGCTCGCCAATTGCAAACGCTGGGCCACGCCAAAACGGTGCTGCTCATCCACCACAACCAAAGCCAAATCTTTGTAGGCCACGCTGTCCTGAAAAATTGCATGGGTGCCAACGACAATATCGATGCTGCCATCCAGCAGCCCCATCAATATGCTTTCGCGCGCCTTGCCCTTGTCCCTGCCCGTCAACAGCGCGACCTCCACGCCGGTGGGGCCAGCCATTGTGCGCAGAGTTTCGTAGTGTTGCCTCGCCAGAATTTCGGTCGGAGCGAGCAGGGCAGCCTGCTTACCCGCTTCATTCGCGATCAGCATCGCCATCAAGGCTACCACAGTTTTACCCGCGCCAACATCGCCTTGCAGCAGGCGCAACATCGGTGCTTCTTGCACCAGATCGCCCTCAATCTCTTGCACCGAACGCGTTTGCGCACCTGTCAATGGGAACGGCAGGTCCAGCTTGTCGCGCAAGGCCCCATCGCCGCGCAAAGGCTGGCCGCGCCGCGCGCGATTGTCGGCCCGAACCAGTAGCAGGGCGAGCGAATTGGCGAGCAGTTCGTCATAGGCTAGCCGGTCGCGTGCGCCAGAATGCTCGGCCTTATGCGCCAGCCGGAGCGAATCGCTCCAGCTAGGCCATCCTTCCTTTTCCATTTGCGATGGCTCGATCCATTCAGGCAGCTGCGGCAGACGCCCCAAGGCCTGCGCGACCAAGCCGGCAATGCGCGGCTGGGTCAAACCTTCGGACAAGGCATAGACCGGCTCGCACAACCTCCCAAGATTTGCCCCGCCCTCTTTCTCGACGTGATCGGGATGTACGATCTGAAGCATATCGCCATAGCGATCGAGCCGCCCAGCGACCCAGCGTTTCTCGCCTACAGGCAACAGTTTCTTGGCTGTGTAAGACGCCCGGCCAAAATAGGTCAGAGTGCAGATATTGCCCACGCTATCCTGCGCCAAAACCTGATATGGGCCGCGCCCCGGATTGCGCGGACTGCGATGCTCTGTCGGGGTGAGCACGATAATGACCTGCTCGCCTTCGGATGCTTCATCCAGCGAATCAATCGAGCGCCGCGTCACAAAACGATCAGGCAAATGGTACAAAAAGTCTCTCAGCCTCTTCAGACCCAGCTTTTCCAAAGGCTTCTTGAGCTTAGGACCAACGCCTTCCAGCGTGTCGCTTTCAGCAAACAGGGGATTGAGAACTTCGGGCCGCATTCGCTTTCTATAGCCGCTTGCGCGATATTGGCGAGTGCCCTACCCGCCTGTCATGCCCGACGCATTGACATTTCCCGCCCGAATGGCCCGCACCAAATTTCGCAGCTGGCATCGTGGTACCCGCGAAGCTGACTATATCTTTGGCGGTTTCTTTGACCGCTATTCTGCTGATTGGACCGAGGCCGAGCTGGCCTGGTTCGAGGCTTTGCTGGACCAAGAAGATGTCGATGTGATCGGCTGGGCCATGGGGACCATTGCGGTGCCGCAAGAATTTTCAGGGCCGCAAATGGATTTGATGAAACAGCTCGATTTTGTGGACATTCCGCGCTGATCGGGCACAGCGCCGCAAACTTAGCCAACAATTGAACCGCAATGCCTGATTTCAACCGCATCTTATCGGCCAAGTCGCCGCTGACCTTGTCCTCTATCGCCCGTGGTGCGCAGCCATTGGTGATGAGCGATCTGGCGCGCGCTGCGACAGGCCGCGCGGTGTTCATCGCGCCCGATGATACCAGCATGCGCAGCATTGCAGAGGCAGCCAAATTCTTCGCTCCAGAGCTGGAAGTGGTGGAATTTCCGGCATGGGATTGCCTGCCTTATGACCGCGCCAGCCCGGCCTTGTCCGTCAGTGCCAAACGGCTTGCTGCTCTGTTCCGACTGCAGGCCGAACATTCTGGCGCGCAATTGGTGGTCACCACTGTCAACGCGATTCTGCAACGCGTGCTGACGCCGTTTCGCATCCGTGAAAGCGTGCGCGAGTTCAAACAAGGAACCACCATCGGGCACGATAGTCTGGCCGCATTGTTGCAACGCCAGGGCTATTCGCGCACCGATACAGTAATTGACCATGGCGAATTCGCCTTGCGCGGATCGATTGTCGACATCTTCCCTTCCAGTCTTGATCAAGGCTTGCGCCTAGATTTCTTTGGCGACGAGTTGGAAAGTCTGCGGCTGTTCGATCCGGCGACGCAGATGTCGGTCGGCACCCTGAAGAACCATTTATTGCTGCCCGCCAGCGAAGCCTTGCTGGATGAAGACAGCATCAAACGCTTCCGCACCCGGTATCGCGAGAAGTTTGGAGCCACCGCCACCCAAGACCCACTGTATGAGGCAGTGAGCGATGGACGCCGCCTGGCCGGGATGGAGCACTGGCTGCCTCTGTTCGAAGACAGGCTGGCCACATTGTTCGACTATCTGTCTGCCGATGACGATGTGGTGGTGATAGATAGCGGAGCCATTGCCGCCAGCGAAGAACGCTTGTCCGACATTGCCGATTATCACCGCTCTCGCGAGCGCGCTGCGGGTCAAGCTGCGGGCAGTTTTCGCCCGCTACCCCAAGACGCATTGTATCTGTCTTCAGACGAATTCCGGGATGGGATGGCGCAGCACAATGTCCATCGCTGCGTTATTTTTTCCGAACCGCCCAGCGATAGCGTAGTGGACTTTGGCTTTACCTCTGCACGCGATTTCGCGCCCGAACGCGCGCGCGGTCACAATATTTACGAGGCTGCAGGCAAGCACCTCAGCCAAATCGCCAAATCGGGGCGTAAGCCGATCCTCGCCGCCTATTCGACCGGCAGCCGCTCGCGCATAGCCTCGATCCTGTCCGAGGCGGGCGTGCAAACCAGCCAGGCCGACAACTGGCAAGAAGCACTGGGCCTGGCTGCAAAGGGTCAGACGGCAGCGATGGTTCTGCCCTTGGAAACCGGCTTTGCCAATGATCAGATCGAGCTGCTGACCGAGCAGGATGTGCTGGGTGACAGGCTGGTTCGGCGTAAGAAGCGGCGCAAGGATTCCGACGCCTTTCTGGCCGAATTGCAGGCGTTAGGTCGCGGCGATCTCGTGGTGCATGTCGATCACGGGATTGGCAAATATCTGGGCCTGGAACCCGTTGCCGTGGGCAAGAGCCAGCATGATTGCGTGATGCTGGAATATCGCGGCGGGGACAAATTGTTCATCCCGGTCGAGAATATCGATGTGCTGTCGCGCTATGGCAGTTCCGAAGATGCCGTCATGCTCGATCGATTGGGCGGAGAAGCATGGCAAAAGCGCCGTTCGCAACTGAAGGAACGTATCCGTGCGATAGCCGGTGAGTTGATGCAGGTTGCAGCGCAACGTGCGCTTAGAAAAGCGCCTGTGCTGGAGACCGATGAGTCGGGCTTCAACCAGTTTGTCGAACGCTTCCCATGGGACGAAACCGACGATCAAGACCGCGCGATTGACGATACTTTGCGCGATCTGGCCAGCGGCCGCCCAATGGACAGATTGGTTTGCGGTGATGTTGGCTTTGGCAAAACAGAAGTCGCGTTGCGGGCCGCATTTGTGGCCGCAATGGGCGGTCAGCAAGTGGCAATCGTTGCCCCAACCACTCTGCTTGCGCGCCAACACTACACCAATTTCGTAGAGCGCTTTGCCGGCTTTCCTCTGAAGATCGGGCGGCTGTCCCGATTGGTCCCCGCCAAAGAAGCCAGCGAAACCCGCGATGGGCTGACCAGCGGCGATATCGATATTGTGATCGGAACCCATGCGATCCTTTCCAAGAGCACCAAGTTTCGCAATCTGGGCCTGGTGATTGTTGACGAGGAACAACGCTTTGGTGTGACGCATAAGGAAAAGCTGAAGCAGCTGCGCGCCGATGTGCATGTCCTCACCCTCACCGCAACGCCCATCCCCCGCACTTTGCAGATGGCAATGACTGGCTTGCGCGAACTGTCCACTATCCAGACCCCGCCGGTCGACCGCTTGGCGGTGCGTACTTATGTGATGGAATGGGACGATATGGTCATGCGCGAGGCCTTGCTGCGCGAACACCATCGAGGGGGCCAGAGCTTTATCGTGGTGCCGCGCATTTCCGACATGGCCGATGTGGAAGAATGGCTGCGCGAAAATGTGCCCGAGGTGAAAACCGTGTCTGCTCATGGTCAGATGGGCGCGAACGAGGTCGAAGAGCGCATGAGCGCCTTTTACGACCGGAAATATGATGTGCTGCTCTCAACAACCATCGTTGAAAGCGGGTTGGATATTCCCAGCGCCAATACGATCATCATCCATCGTGCGGACCGCTTTGGCCTCGCCCAATTGTACCAGCTGCGCGGCCGTGTTGGCCGATCAAAGTTGCGCGCCTATGCCTATCTAACCTATGGCAAAGACACGCAATTGTCCGAAATTGCCGAGAAGCGTCTGAAGGTGTTGGGTGATCTGGATTCGCTGGGCGCTGGCTTTCAACTTGCTAGCCATGATCTGGACATTCGCGGGGCAGGCAATCTGCTGGGCGATGAGCAATCGGGCCATATCCGCGAAGTGGGCTTCGAACTATACCAATCCATGCTGGAGGACGCGATTTTGGCGGCCAAAGCCGGTGCAGCCGGGCTGGAACCGGAACGCGAGGGCCTCTCGCCCCAGATCACGGTTGATGCGCCGATTATGATCCCCGAGGATTACGTGCCGGATCTGGCCGTTCGCATGGCGCTGTATCGCCGCTTGAACGATGCCAAGGACAAGGCCGAGATTGAAGCGATGGCAGCCGAGATGATCGACCGCTTCGGCCCCTTGCCCGATTCAACCGCCAATCTGGTGAAATTGATCGAGATCAAGCATCAGGCCATCGAGGCCAGCATTGCCAAGATCGATGTTGGTGCCCGCGGCACTCTGGTCAGTTTCCACAAGGATGATTTCCCCGATCCCGTCGGGCTGCTGGCCTATGTCGATCGCCTGCAAGGTACGGCCAAACTGCGTCCCGATATGAAGCTGGTTATCAATCGCGCATGGAATGATCCGCAAAGCCGGTTGAACGGGCTGTTCCAGCTGACCAAGGGGCTCAGCAATGTGGTGAAAAAGGCGAAGAAGGCCAAGGCCTAAGCGCGGGCCAATTGCAACATCGCTGCCGGATCAATCGGCTCTGACCGCAAGAAACCCTGCCACAGCGCGCAACCCTCCTCCACGATCACATCCAATTGTTCCTGGCTCTCGATACCCTCGGCCACAATATCCAGATCCAGAGCTCGGCACAAAGCCACGATGGCGCGTAGAACTTCCAGATCGCGCTTGTCGCTGGCAATGCCTTCAACCATCGAACGATCCAGCTTGATCACATCGAGCGGGAGCAGCTTAAGGTAACGGAAATTGCAAAATCCTGCACCAAAATCGTCCAGCGCAATACGAAATCCAGCATCATGCAAAGTTCCTAGCGCCGTCGCTGCGAAATCCAAATCGGTCAGCAAAATATCTTCGGTAATTTCCAGCGTCAGGCGGTCCGGTGTAAAGCGCGAGCGTTCAACAACCTCGATGAATGTCTGCGCAAAAATTCCTTCCGCCAATTCCTCAGGAGTAATGTTGAGCGACAAGCGCATCTCTTGCGGCCAGTCCGCCGCCATATCCAACGCCTTTGCCACGATATGGCGCGACAAAGGCGCAACCAGCGAGGCTTTCTCAGCAATCGCAAACAAATCCCGTGCGCCCACCACGTCACGGCTGGGATGATGCCACCGCGCAAGCGCTTCTGCGCCGTTAATTTCTCCGGTCACTGTAGACACTTGGGGTTGGAACAGAACTTGAATTTCATCCCTTCCCAATGCCTTCAGCAAATCGGATTCCAGCGCGCGCGCAACCGCATCTGGTAGGTCAGCTCCACGCATAGATCGGGGCAGGTAAGGAATATCGGCCATGCTGTCTCTATAGAGAGGTTCGCCGGTGATTGCGCGATGCAATTGCAGGCCCGTTGAATTATGGCACACTTGGCCATAATAACACTGCAAGCAGCCTGCGGGCGAGAGGGGCACTGAATTGGCCAAGCCGAACGACTTTACCAAGCTTGCACTGCTCGCATCCGATACGCCGCGCGCGCAAGCGGCCTATGCCGAGTTGCATCCTCAGCATGATTGGGTCCCATTGGAGCATGCCGAGGTCGCCATAGTATTGGGCGGCGATGGCTTCATGCTGCAAACCTTGCATGCCATGCTGGACAGTGGCCGGGTCATCCCCGCCTATGGTATGAATTTGGGAACCGTTGGCTTCCTGATGAACAATTATCGCCTTGGGAAAAACATTCAGGAGCGGTTGAGCAAAGCGCGCGCGATGGCAATCGCTCCCCTTAGGATGGACGCCATTAGCAATTCGGGTGAAACGCATTCGATCAGCGCCATCAACGAAGTCTCGCTGCTGCGTGAAACGCGCCAAACGGCCAAGATCGAAGTGACAGTGGGTCGCAAGGTGCGGATCAAGGAATTGGTGTGTGACGGCGTACTCGTTTCAACCCCTGCTGGCTCAACCGCCTATAACCTCTCGGCCAATGGTCCGATCCTGCCACTCGATTCAGAATTGCTGGCGCTTACTCCGATCAGCGCCTTTCGTCCGCGCCGATGGCGCGGCGCCATCGTGCCCGATCGGTTGAAGATAAAGTTTCGCGTGTTGGAAATGGACAAGCGGCCTGTGTCCGTGGTTGCTGACCAGAAAGAGTTCCACGATATCGCCGAAGTCTCGCTCAGTTTGGCGCGAGAGGCCGAGCTGACTTTGCTGTTTGATCCGGGCCATGCGTTGGACGAACGGATCGTTGCTGAACAATTTATTGTTGGATGAATTTTGCTTCAATGCAAGTCGGCCCTTGCCAAACGAATTCGTCGCCAATATAGGCGCATCCCTGCCTGTCAAAAGGCTGCTCCCCGATAGCTCAGCGGTAGAGTAGGTGACTGTTAATCACTTGGTCGTTGGTTCGAATCCAACTCGGGGAGCCATTTTTTCAATGGCTTAGATGTTTCCAGCTACACCTAAGCTAAGCCTAGGTAGCAAATAGGTATCGGTGCGTTTCATTTCGGAAGGGTAGGACTGCCCTGCTGACCCCAAGCTGCCTCCACCTCTAATACCCCCCTGTCGGTATATGAGAAAATTTCTTGATAATCTCACTTATCCGAATCTTTGCTTCACGTAGTCGGTGATCGACAACCCAGATAGCTCAGCAGTCGCATTGCCTCCTCGCACAAAGAAGCGCTGCTCTTTTCCATCTTTCAGAAATGCGGGCTTGGGTCCTTTCTCGCACTTAATTGATAGGACTCGCTCGCCGTCCTCGTCCTCGAAATGTGGATGGACATACGGAAGGAACACGTCGCCCATACGGTCCTTTATAAGGTTCACTAGGTGAAGACCCATCTTGTCCTCGTTCGGGAACTTGTCGGCTCCAATTCCTAGGACTTCGCCATCGTCCGCTACGCCAATTAACAATGTGCCCCCTTGAGCATTGAGGAAGCCAGCTATTGTCTTAAGCGCACTTAGATGCATTTTCTCGTCTGGCTGGCCCGTGTGCAGGTTGGTCCTCAACGTTGACTTGAACTCAACAGCTCCTGTTTCTCCACCACTGATAAGGTCAGCAATTTCAGGCGGAGCGGCTGGACTACCTTTTGTGGCCCCTCTCAGCTGCTCCCAAGCGCGGCGGACAACCTTCGCCATACGAAGTCGCCGCTCAACCAAGAATTCTTTATAGGGCATCTCCCACCACAGGTGCGGCAGGGCATGAAGATCATACAAGCGCTCTCGATCGCTCGCAGATAGCTCCGCGTCGATTTCAGGGACGTAGCTTGAAGGCGATTGCTTCCCAATTTTGATGTTTTTGGGCCACTCAACAGGAGCGAAGTTCGCTATCTGATTTATCTGCTTCAGGTCACCAACCCCCTGCTCTTCAAGGTAGCCTCTAGGAAAGAGGTGGTGCTGCTCTAGCGCAGCCTTAGTGCCTTTGATTGCAGGATCGACCATTGCTGCGATCTTAAGTGGGCTAAACAAAGCAGGAGCGTCCAACATGATAAGCGCAGCCTGATATGCGAAGAGAGTTGGACTGCGCGATGCTGATGTCGCCAACTGGCTTGGAAGGGTTATCTCCCAAAAGTCGTTTGTCAGTGTCGTATCACAGATGTCCCTTAGTCTACTGAGAAACGCTTCCCCGCTCTCCAAGTCTTTTAGCTGAGACAAGTCCGCCTCGAATCGAGTTTCTGGAGAGCTGGTGTATCGACCGGTCATTGCTGACATGAAATAGAATTGAGCAATGGCTTGCCGCATCTCTTCGCGGTCAATGCCGTAGTCGCGGATGCCAATCAAATAGACCACATAGCTATAGATAATGGCTGTCTCAGAGCTGACCATCTTTTGACCTCGATAGCCAGCGAGCTTGAGCGAATCCAAAAAGTGATGCCAGTTTGCGAGATTTAGCACGGCTGCCTGTGCATCTTGCATCAAGCCAAACTGACCGTCTCGCTTCTCTGGGTTATCCAAGCCCGTGGATGCGTCTTTGCCCCGCAGTGCCCCATACACATTCTTAAGACGTGCTCGTTTTAGCGCGACACCTACAGTTGCTCTTAACATCTGATCCGGCGAAGGTTTAATGAAGTGATTGAAAGGTGAAGCCTGCCCTTCGCTAGGCACGGTTGCATTAAGGGCAAAGTTTTCAAGCTGCATCCTGCCCTCATCCCAGAAGACAGACATTAAGGTCATGATAAAGTCAGCTTGGTTGAGAGCTTTCCCCTTGCCATTGATACGGACAAACACCTCGGCAATCGTCTCTTCATCTACCGACGAATCCAAGGTGAGAGCGACAAAGGTATAGTTGGTCAGATTACGGAGGCTGTCGATAGCGTCCTCGATCTGCTCCTCTTCGTCCTCGGTGATCTCCCGAACTTCGGTGAGCTGTTTCAAGAACGCCTTTCGGAATGCCCCGGCTTTGAAGTCCGGTGCCCAAAGAACTGAGATATCAGGGATGAACGCCCGGTCTTTCTTGATGGCAGCGTCCGCCACGTCAAAACGACCGGACAAAGGGTTAAACGCAATCTGTATGCGCTCCTTCTTGAAGTTGGAGCGCAGGACCTCCATGCCCTTAACGACTGCGTAGAGTGAGGTCAGGCGCTGCTGACCGTCCACGATTGCCAGCTCAGGAACAGACTGTTTTGCACTGGTCCCGATGCTCTTGAGACCTGCATCAACTCCGGTTTTCCAGAACAGAAGAAAACCGGCTGGGTATCCACGATATAGGGAATCAAAGAGGTCACGAACGTTGACGTTGGGCCAGACGAAAGGACGCTGAAGCTCGGGCAGGCCAATCTTACCCATATCAATATCCTCGATCAGGGAGGATATTGGTACGTTGCTTGTCGTGAAAATTGCCATCTTGCCGCTACTTACCTGACTTTCGCCGATTGTCCTCGCGGCAAAGCATCTGACAGTTTTCAGAATTTGTCTGTCCGCCCTCATGCCAAGGAGTGATATGGTCAGCTTCCATTTCAGAGAACTCAAACGTCTCGCTGCAAACTGGGCAAACGCCATTTTGGCGCTCGTAGGCCTCACGGCGCTGATTAGGAGTGAAGGCCCTAATATTGAGATGTTTCTCCTTGCGGTTCAACGCATAGGAATAAATCCCCTTTTTGTTGGTGACGTCTTCGTCAGCCATCAACGCTGCTACTTCATCCTCGATTGCTGATGGGTCGAGTTTGGCTTCCCTAAATTCATTGTAGAGGAAGCCCCAAGGCACGCCCTTCATCTCTTTACGATACTGGACAAATACCGCCTTCACCCAATTCAGTACTGAGTTGAAATACAGCCACAGATCGTTGGCACTTGGTTCATCTTGATGCGCCGACATATAATTCTCTATGTCGCCGTCTTTGGATGCCCATTTGATGGCAGTTTCGAGGTAATCTTGACGAATAACTGAACCACTCAGGTAGTCAGAACCTAGCCCATAAGCCGGGCAATTGCTTCTACTAAAATATCGCTTGGCGTCAGAAACCCAAGGGCCGTGGTAAACTGCATTCAGCAGCTCCTGATCTGTCAGCTCTTCGCCTGCAATGTTGATGGTCTTAAACCACTCAAGCTTCTCGCTATCGGTTCCGCTACAAAGATAGACCATTAGCTCGTAATCTAGGAGCGCATCTCGTTCGTCCTGTTGCAGGTTATGGAAGGCCCTTTTTTCAGGAAAGCTCCCGATCTGCACTGAAAAGTCGCCCTCGACATACTGACAAAGAGAAATGGTTCGCTGCTGTCCATCGATCACTTCAAAGCCCCCATCATCTCGCACAGCCCAGTACATGACGTTGAGAGGGAAACCTTTGGACACAGTATCAATAACTGCATCTCGCTGCTTGTCTTTGTAAATGAATTCACGCTGGTAAGGCGGACGGATATCTAGGCGTCCGTCGAATCCTAGAACTCCGGCCTCCTCATTGTCTTCGTACCCTTGCGTAAGCTCTCGAACGGATATTTCTTTTAGTTCAATTTTCATCGTCGGGCTTTCACTTGAGTTTCACGAAAATTCGAGCATACATTCGCTTCCCGTTCAGATAGGCTCTGTCGGTTTTTCCGCCCCATTCCCCCTTGATGAGATCCGGCAGCAAGCCATCTTTCACTTCAAAGTCTGATCCGACAATCTCGAATTGGTCGGGGTTGTACTTATTAAGAAACGTGATCGGAACACCCATCACACCCCTATAATCAAAGGGGATTTTCGTGACCTGACTCACTTCAATTGCTTTATAGTTGTCATATTCTGGGTACTTCGATGGATCGAACGACTCAAACAGGATCAAGTCTTCGTGCCGCTTCGCGTTCTCAAGGTTCGTGAACCAGCACGTATTGTTAGAGGAAACAATCCTGTTACCCTCCTCATCAATCCGTGCCTCAGTACCGTGTAGCGGATAATGCGGAGGAACAATAAAGCCTGAGAAATTGCGGTTGCTATTCACCCCAATCCAAACCTGATCATTTTTGATCAGCTTAAATATCTCCTTGTACGTGATCGCATTCCAAGTCCCTATAATCAGGAACTTTTTATCAAACTCTATGAGCTGAGAGACATACTCTCGAAATAAGGAGAATGGCGGATTGGTAACGACCACATCTGACCGTTTGAGAAGCTGGATGCATTCCGCACTCCGAAAATCGCCGTCTCCGTCTAAAGGCCTTATGCCGATCTCTTCAACGTCAGGGATATTGTTGCCATTTTTGTCACCATCGTACTCTAGATAAATCGCACGCTCTTCGTCATGCTTGCTGAACAGGTCTCGATCCCTGTTTTTGTAACAAGTGGTGATCAGCCCATCTAGGCCCAGCCTTTCAAAGTTGTAAGAGAAGTAATGGAAGAAATTGCTCTTCCTCGGATCATCACAGTTGCAGAATACTGTCTTACCGTGAAAATGTTTCCGATAGTGGCGAAGCTCTTTTTCGATGTCCGAAAGAACAGTGTAGAACTCATCACTCTTTGCTTTTCGCGCTTGCTGGAGAAATTTATTTGTCGCTACTCTCGCCACATTAGCCCCGTATATTACGCGAAATCATTGGCCCCATCTTATTGCAGCTGCGACTCCACGTCTAGCCATGTGATGTATATTTTGTCGGTTCCCCCACATACGTTGAGAGGCGACATAAGTCTCACGCCAAATAGATGTTCTCTCGGTGAAATTTCATGAAGTTTGAACGCGCCACAGAACCTAGATCAATGCTCATCTCACTAGCTAATCCGAATGAGCTTAGGCCGCTTTGGCCAAGTGCTTTGGAAAACAGCAATCCACTTTCTTCCTCGAACGAAATATAGCCCTTATCAAAGAGGGCATCAGCGTTCGCAGCAAGCAACAATCCATTGTTTGGATCAAGCCGCTCAGCTGCATCTGAAAATCGCCAAGGCTTGATGTGGGACGCCCTAAGAAGGTCAGGCTGAGAAATGCCAGTTAGAGGATACCTTGTTCTGTCTAAAACGTGCGCTAAGCTAGTGCATCATCATTCTGGAGCAGATTATGAAATACGCGCTTCTTACTTTCGCGTTAGTCCTTGAAACTTTCGGAAATCAGAGAGTTGAAGCCGATTCTGCGGACTGTAGCGCATACTTAGACCAACAGATTAGGCTGCGAACTTTTGATGATGTCTGGAAGTCGCTTCGAGATGTACCGAAGCAAGGTCAGTACGAGACAAACGCATCTTATGAAAACCGGGTGGCTGAGATTAATCCGTCTCAGCCGATTTGGATCCAACTGGTCAGATCCCAAAAATCACCAATAGGCAGATTCGAGAAGGATTCTGGGATTCTAAGAATCAGTAGCTGGGATCTCTTCTATTATGATGCTCCAGACTTTGGATTGGATCTTGGGTTTCAGAATTACACCAATACATTCGGTTTCATTGCAACCTACTACGGTCAGTCAACTGGTGAACCATATCGAGCTGCGAACTCGATGGGGGCCAGGACAATAGTGGATGTAACTACTTCCTATTACGACCTAATTCTCGCTGCCGGAGACAACCAGAGAAAGCGTCGATGGAGGCTAAATCCACGTCAACGATATCTCCAATCCTGGGAAATTGATGGAACACCTGAGAAAATACACAACATCGCGGAAAGAGGAAATTTGGCTTGGCTTGTGGCTCCCAGAAGAAAGGCGGCCGAAAGCCAAAAAGTCTTGACGCACTCGGCTACTTTCGACGATCCCATTGACACATTCGCAGTAGCAAAGCGTACAATGCTGGCAGATGTGTTTTGTACTGGCCTGCTAGACGAAGATGGTATTGTCATCAGGTCATCGCCCTTGGAATAGCAGAGCTTGCCAAATTGACCGGCTCAAACGCAGAATCTTTGGTCGGTCGAAAACCAAATCACCATTTGCCGGAAGGTTCTTTCTGTTGAGGCGTCAGTCGGCGAACACCTGAAAACAGGTCGTAGGCTGATCTCTTACCCTGCAAGACATTCGCAACAGTACTTTGAGAGCACCGGAATGCTGCTGCAATCTCGCACCGTGAATAGCCTCGCTTTTGATATTCGCAGATCGCCATCTTCGACCACGAGGGGAGCTGTGCACGTCCCCTAACTTGCGCCATAGCCAACCCATCTTCAGGCCTTATTTCAGCAACCAGCTGCTTCACATCATGCAAGATTGTTTGGTCTAGTTTAGCGGCCCTGAGTGCTTCTGCTCTGTAGGACCATACAGAGGATCTAGAGCGATTAAGCGTAGCAGAGTAAAATGAGCCAGAAAGGCCGGGGATCAACATGAAGGAGTGAAATGCTCTCCGGCATTGCCCGCGTCGGGGAATCTTCGCTGGCTGCCACCTTTTAGAGCTTTCCAATGTGGGTTTTTCTGAGTGAAAGTTGGTCATCAAAACTGTTCACCACAGCATTAGCCTTTGCGATCCACTCATTTTCCTGAAATTGGGACAGTTAAGACAGTTTGGACAGTTCGGTATAAAGTGCAGAGGAAAAAGCCACCTAGGAATGGTTTCGGCAGAACCGTCCTCAACTGTCCAACCATCCCAAATGGTCAAGTGCATTACGCTGCACGCGCAATTCTCCCATAGGGAAGCATCAAACAAACAGGGTAATCTACCTCAGCCAAATCCAGCAAATTTAGCAGCTCTGCACGACGATGCTTTGACACGAATAAAGATGGGTTGAAGGGGTCCTGAAGGCGAAGCCGTCCGTTCTTACGATCAATGTGGCCATGCACTGTAACCTCGCCTGCACTCCGCTTAGCATTGGCACACTGAATCCAAGTATCAACATCATCCGATGGCCAAAGGGCGAGAGAAATCCGTGCCTCATCAAACCGCCATTCTGTAAAACAGACCCGAATTGGACGGCCTAGAAGCGGCGCATCAAAGCACCAAGAACGTCGGTCGCATTGCGGTTCACAGTTTGAACCTAACGGGTCAATAATTGCCTTGCCAATGCCGACATCGACCACATGCGATAGCAGTTTGTCGCTTAGGTACATTCGCTTGTTCATGCCGCTTCCTCAAAAAATCTTGTGCGGAGCTTCAAGCCGACTCGGAACTTAAGCCCACTACTCCGTTTCTCCGCTCGAAATCCTTTGGCGCTCAGCGTCCGACCAAACATGGTCTGGCTCACTGGAGATCGGCCCGTATCATTGGAATGCTTGCGGTAATTCTCATAAAGTGACGAAGATGACATCGCCGCGCCTGGAGCAACTTCGCATCGCTCTTCGATGAACTGAGAGACGGTGTCCATTTCCGAGCGATACCCAGCGGTCGCCTCAGCAACAACTTTCGGGGTTTGCAGCCCATGCTGATACCAATCCATCGCTCCTCGAACGATCCATGCGAGGATGCCCGATTCTTCGGCTTCCAACTTCTTGCTCAGTTCACGATCCTGCTCTTCGACGGAGAAATTACGATTGAATGGGATGATCCGAAGGCGGCGCCAAATCGCAGAGTCATTTCCGTTCACATGCGGAAGCTGGTTTGTAGCAAGACAGACCTTGAACGTGGGCCTAAACTCGATGAATTCTTTGAACAGGAATCGGGCTACAATAGGTTCATCGCCAGTAATCTGCTTCAGCAATCCGTCCGCCAATCGCTGGTCTGCGTTAGCCTCAGATGCTGTGACAAGGCGAGACCCTGCCAAACGCGCCAGATCATTTGAGGCAGCACCTGTCTTAGCAATCAGCGTCTCTGTAGGCGTGTGCTTGCCATAAGGTCCAAGTACGCCGCGCAAGGTGTTCAGTAGAGTGCTCTTACCGTTGGCCCCTTCCCCAATAAGGAAGAAGAGGCACTGCTCTCGGGTCTCTCCGGTTGCGGTATAGCCTGCCGCTCGCTGAACGTACTCCGCCAGCTCCTTATCATGCATCAAGATGTCATCAAGGAAGCAATCAAAGGTAGGGCAAGCAGCCTCAGGTACGTAGTCGATGTCGATAATGTGCGTGGCAAAAGCCTCACGATCATGCGGCAACAGCTCGCCTGACCTTAGATCAATCATACCATTCGCTACGTTAAGGAGGTGCGGCTGGCGGTCAAAAGCCGAAAAATTGATCGAAATGCCCGGTTCGGTTTTCGCCAGTTCAATCATTCCTGAGATGCGAGGCGATGTTTGAGATTTGTGAGCAAACTGTACTCGTCGCTTGATCGTATCTGGGTCGTTGCTCAGCTTTGCAGTTGAGAGTAGCTCATCCACGACTTGCTTTGCCTGACGAGCGATGTGTCCCTCAATGTCCCGCTGCCAACAGCGACCATCCCAAACGAACCAGACTTTCGCAGATGGTTCATACCGGGCATTGCCATCGAGTTTGTCGACCAAACGACGACCGTTTCCTAGTTCAGTATCTGGATACTCCGAGCCACGCTCATAGCGTTTGACGCTTTGAATAATCCGCTCGACCTCATCTTCGGCTAGCGGGGGAACACAGCAAGCTACGTTTTCCGCCAAAACAGCTGCCCTAATCGCTTCGTCAGACAGGCCACGAGCGACGAGACCGCATGCCATACGGAAAAGAGTGTCATTGCGACCACCTTCCTCAACCGGGCCGCCAAACTTGGTCTCTGCTGATTTGATGCGTCGTTGACCACAAGCAAGGTCGATCAACCAACTAGGAGCCTCTGCTATATCTACTTCACGTTCCCAACAGTAAGCATTGCCAGACTCATGGATGCTCGGGGCAGCTACAACGTAGCCTCCAGCTTTCAGGTCAACTCCAGCGTAGCCATCAACGTTAATACTGTCTCTCAACCCTGCGGTTTCGGCTGGGACATTAAAATATAGGTGCCTGCCGCCTCCCCCGGTTTTAGCCGACATTGTATCTGGTAGCTCGCCAAATGTGCGCTCAAAGCGTTCAAAACTGGCGTCGCCATCGTTGCGCGGGTCAATATCGACCACAATGAGGCGCGACTGTTCACCCGTTACTATGCCGATGTTGTGATTGCTGTCTGGCTCAAACCAGTGTGAAATCTGTCCTGCATCTGTTGAGGCATCGTTCTTGCCATGCGCTGTTGCGGGGATCTTACTTCTTGGACGCAGCGGCAAGACCGGAAAGCCTCTATCCGCGTAATCACGTGCTGCTGAAGCGACTGAAATCATCGCGCCACCGCTGCACTTGAAACAAATGAATCCAACTCAGCGACTGAATACCGCACTGCCGAACCAAGCTTATGGAATACTGGTCCCTTACCAGCCCACCTCCATCGAGCTAAAGTTTTGGGGGAAAGTCCCAAGTAGTCTGCCGCCTCTGCTTCACGCATTAGAAATAAATCACTCATTTTTAATTACCTCAACTGTAGTCCTATTGCGCCCTTTATTACTACAAGCGCCCTCTCTACTGAAGGGAATTGATCGATAACCAGAGTTAACCGTCCTCTAATTCTCAATTGGCATACAACTTGCTTGCCTCAATAGCTCTGCGCCAATTGCATCCGCAGCGGTGCGTACGGGTTCTTGCGCCAAATGAGCATAACGCGTTGTGGTCGCTGCTTGCTTGTGGCCTAGCAGTCGACCCAGCATGTGCAGGCTAAGCCCCATGCCAGCACCCACGCTGGCGAAAGTGTGCCTTAAGTCATGCAAGCGAACATCTTCTAGCTCAGCCATTTCACGCACCAGACGCCAAGGCTTTTGCAAGTTGACCAAATGAGCATTCTTTCTCTTGCCTGCGATGACGAAAGTTTCGTCTGCTTGGGTCGTTTTCAAGTCGTTGAGAACTTCGATTGCGGGTTCGCCTAGAGACACAAGCAAAGCGCCCGACTTAGTATCAGGCAGCCTCAACACCCTCGCTTCCAGATCGACCCATGACCACTCAAGCTTCAGCACCTCATTTAACCGGCGACCAGTCAGCATAAGGAGCTTGATTGCCGCCAAGGCGCTGCTCGACACTTTTGATGCAGCCGCCTCAGAGTTCAGCACCTCCCAAAGGCGTGCGACTTCATCACTGGAAAGATAGCGCTCCCGTTTCTCTTCCTTGTATCGATCGATGTTTTTAGCTGGATTGGAGTTATCAGGCCTCAATCCCCAACGCTCAGCTAGGCTGAACATCTTACTGGACAGGGCAAGCGTTCTGTTCGCCTCATAGGGTGTTTCTCGAAGCGAGTGATGTATTTTCGCGATGTCATCACGTGTGATTGACGCGACTTTCTTCGTTCCAATAGCAGGAAGTAGATGAGAGCCAATTAGCCGCTTGTCAGAGCGGATTGAACTTTCCTTCTTCCTGATTTCAGCATGCTCCGCCAAGTACCTCTCACTTAAGTGCCTAACGTTTGGGGCTGATCGATCCTGCGAACGCTGCTGTGAAGGGTCATTCCCCTGCGCAACCTCCGCCAGCCATCGCTTTGCGATCTCACGAGCAGCCTCTGGCCGCAATGGACCATGCAAACCGATTGTTGGTCGCCTCTGCTGACCTTCTCTTGTGCGGTAATAGAGGAAGTAGGAACGTCTACCTTTCGGTGTAACCTTGCAGCCAAACCCCGTCAGCTCGTTATCCCAGATGATTACGTCGGAAGCCTCCGGCTGGACTGCCTCAACCCTACGAACTGTTAGCTTTGCCTTCATGCTACCCCCGCTAAATAAGTAGCAGCTAGGTAGCACAAGGGAGGGCTCTTGGACAATGACTAGCGCACTGCACCAACCCTAACCATTAGGTTTACAGAGCTTTTATCGACGTGCAGCGTAGCAGAGCAAACGAGAGAGTATTTTAGGACAAGAGACTGTTAATCACTTGGTCGTTGGTTCGAATCCAACTCGGGGAGCCACTTCATTCGACGAACAAGCCAAAGGTCTCGCCAATAGGCGGGACTTTTTGCGTTTGGGGCAAGCTCAGCCGGTGAGCAGCCTCACCCCCACCCAGATCACCAGCACAGCGGTCAGCCATCGAATCGCGCGCTGTGGCAAGAACTTCACCGCCATCAGACTGCCGATCTGACCGCCTATTGCCACAGCGATCAGCAAGGGTAGAGCGGCACCAATTGCGCCGCCTAGCACTGACGGCCCCTGCTTGAGCACCTGGCCAACCAAGCCAAACAGCGAATTCACCAAGATGAAGATACTGGCGGTCGCCGCGATGGCGCGCGGGTCCTTCCAGCGGGTCAGATGCAACAGCGGCGCGAGAAATATTCCGCCCCCAATGCCAACCAATCCGGCCAAATAGCCCAGCGGTGCTGCGATAAAAGGCATGGCCGTGGCAAAGCGGGTTGGCTCTCCAACCACGCCTTCACGCACGGGAATCAGCATGGTGACGCCGGTTAGCAATAGGCTGCCGCCCAGCAGCAGCATGAAGGTTTCGCGGTCAATCGGGGTCAAGCCTCCCAGCAGCGCCGCAGGAGCCGCTAACGAAGTCATCAGCAACGCCCCACGCCATGGCGTAATGCGCGCCTGAGCAAAACGCACGCTGCTGCCGACGACAACGATGATATTGCAGGCCAGCGCCACCATCGGGAGCAGGCGGTAATCCATCCCCGACAGCGCAAGCAGCGCAGCATAGGTCGATCCGCCTCCAAAGCCGACCGCCGCATAAAGGAGCGCGGTGACAAAAAACGCAGCAATGATGGTGAGCGGGACCAGTCCGATCATTGGATTGCCCCGCCCCTAATGCTTAGCTGAGTTGCAAGCGCGCTCAGCCGGCACGACCGCCAGCAGCGCCGTGGCAATGCTTGTACTTGTTGCCGCTGCCGCATGGGCATGGCGAATTGCGGCTGATTGATTGACCGGCGTAAGGATTTTCGCTGATCGCCCCGCCCGGTCCGGCCGCAGCGCGCGGCGATCCGGCTAGCGAGCCAAACATTTCGGGACGCTCTGCTGAGCCATCGCTATCATCGGAATTGTCCAGCCCAGTGAATGGATCGATATGGCCGGTGAGGAAATCGGGCAAATCTGGAAGATCTGGCGCCTGAACCGGCTGCGCGCGCAATTCAGATTTCAGCAGAATCCGCGTTACGTCCTCGCGCAGTGTGTCGAGCATGTTTTCAAACAGGCCGAAGGCTTCTTGCTTATATTCATTGATCGGCTGCTTTTGAGCGATCCCGCGCATCCAGATCACCTGACGCAAGGCGTCCAGCGTCGCGAGGTGCTCTTTCCAATGATAATCTAACCGTTCGAGCAGAATGGATTTCTCCACCTGCCGCCAAACACCAGAATCGGTCTCGGCGACCTTCTTGGTCATTTTCTCGCCGGCCAGCGCATCGATGCGCTCCTCCAGGATCTCTGGTTCAACCTGATCTTCTTCCAACCAGGAATCGATGGGCGGATTGAGACCGAACACATCTTCGACCTTTTCTTTAAGACCTTCGATGTCCCATTGTTCGGGATAGGAACCGGGAGGGCACGCTTCGCCCACGATCGCATTGACCGTGTCGTGGCGCATGTCCTCGACCACATCATCAACCGTTTCCGATTCCATGATTTCGCCGCGCTGTTCATAGATAACTTTGCGCTGGTCATTCATCACGTCATCATATTGAACGACCTGCTTGCGGACGTCATAATTGCGTGCCTCAACCTTCTTCTGCGCGGTCTCAATCGCTTTCGAAAGCCACTTCGAACCAATCGCTTCGCCATCGGCAAGGTTGGAGTTCATCATCTTGGAGAACATCGTGTCCGGGCCAAAGATGCGCAGCAGATCGTCTTCCAGACAGAGGTAGAAACGCGAAAGGCCGGGATCGCCCTGGCGACCAGAGCGACCGCGCAGCTGATTATCGATCCGGCGGCTTTCATGGCGTTCTGTTCCCAATACGAACAAGCCGCCCGCTTCCAGCACCTTAGCCTTTTCTGCTGCAACTTCGGCTTTCAAGGCCTCCAATGCCTTATCGTATTCGCGGCCTTCGGGAATGCCGGCCAATTCATCGCCGATCCGAAACTCCAGATTGCCGCCCAGCTGAATGTCGGTGCCGCGACCAGCCATATTGGTGGCAATGGTAACCGCTCCAAACCGTCCGGCTTGGGCGACAATATGCGCTTCGCGTTCGTGCTGGCGAGCGTTCAAAATTTCGTGCTTTACGCCCTCCTTGTCCAAGAACTGGCTGAGCAATTCGGATTTCTCGATAGAGACCGTACCAACCAAAACCGGCTGACCAATGTCGTTCTTTTCCCGAATGGCGCTGGCGATCGCGGCAAACTTATCCAGCGTGTTCTTGTAGAATTCGTCTTCTTCATCGATCCGCTGGATCGGAACATTGGTCGGGATTTCGACCACATTCATCTTGTAAATGTCCCAAAATTCAGAAGCTTCGGTGGCGGCTGTTCCGGTCATGCCCGACAACTTTGGATACATGCGGAAATAGTTCTGGAATGTGATCGATGCCATGGTCTGGTTTTCAGGCTCGATCTTGACGCCTTCCTTGGCTTCTGCCGCCTGGTGCAGACCGTTGGACCAACGGCGACCGTCCATCATACGTCCGGTGAATTCGTCAATGATCACGACCTTATCGTCTTTCACAATATAGTCGGTGTCCTTCTTGAACATATGGACCGCTTTTAGGGCCTGATCGAGGTGGTGAACCACTTGGGTATTTTCCACATCGTATAGGTTGTCTGTCGCCAGAATTCCCTTTTCGATCAGCAATTGCTCGACATTCTCAGTGCCGTCTTCAGTGAGTTGGATGTTCTTGGTTTTCTCATCCTTCTCGTACCAATCTTCTGGAATCTCCTTCACCACGGCATCGATGGTGACATAAAGCTCGGACTTATCCTCGGTCGGACCAGAGATAATCAGAGGTGTCCGGGCCTCATCGATCAAGATCGAATCCACCTCATCGACAATGCCGAAATTGAAGGGACGCTGAACCATTTGTGCGCGTTCGTGCTTCATATTATCGCGCAGATAATCAAAGCCGAATTCATTATTGGTGCCATAGGTGATGTCGGCATTGTAAGCATCGCGGCGCTCAAGCTCATTCAAATTGGGCACGATCACGCCAACTGTCAGACCCAACCACGTATACAGTTGGCCCATCCAATCGGCATCGCGGCGCGCAAGGTAATCATTCACCGTCACGACATGGACGCCCTTGCCCTCAATCGCGTTGAGATAGGTCGCCAGAGTAGCCATCAGGGTCTTACCCTCGCCTGTGCGCATCTCGGCAATTTCGCCCCGATGCAGCACAACGCCGCCAATCATCTGCACGTCAAAATGGCGCATACCAAAGACGCGCACCGACGCTTCGCGGACGGTGGCAAAGGCTTCGGGCAAAATATCGTCATGCGTGCTGCCGTCATCCAGCATACGGCGGAATTTGTCAGTTTGAGCTTTTAGCTCATCATCAGACAGTGCCTGAACCTGCGGTTCGAGTGCGTTGATTTGATTGACGATTTTCCCAACGGTTTTGACATATCGATCGTTGGATGAGCCGAAAAAGGTTTTGGCCAATGCGTTAAACATGATGAAGGTCCTGACGGGACTGAATGTTTGAAAAGAGATGGCAGCTGGGCCTTGAACGCCCGCTACCGCAAATGTGTAAAAGCGGCCTGAAGAGGCACGCAGAAACCGGCGCTATTCGTAAGCGCGATCAATCCTCAGCAGGACTGTAGGAGCGGCAGGGATTGGCTGGCGCGCAGCAGGCAATACTGCCTTTTGTAGACGCTGTGCCAAGCTGGCTCGGGGCATGCTTGCGCAAGCCTGGTGCTCTTCAGCACCGTCAACGCTCAACTGCGCGCTGGCATCAATCTGGCAGGACAGCGCTTCTACTTCAGACGCACTGACCGGTGCAGCGGCAGCTGCAAGTCCGGTAACCAGAGCGAAACATGCGAGAAGACGGCTAATCATTGCGACACGCTACTTAGGGATGCCGAACGGTTTCGTCCACTCCATTACCGCATTTACTGACGCGCAAAGGCAACCTAGAGCGAGGTCATGGAACTTGAGACATCGCCATTGGCCCAGCCCTTTCCCGAAATGCCCATAATCGATGGCGTGACACTGCGCGCGGTAAGGGCTCAGTATAAGGATTGGGACAGGGCCGATCTCACTTATGTCGAGCTGGCCGACGGGACCAGCGTAGCCGGTGTCTTTACCCAAAGCCTGTGCGCCTCTAGCGAGGTTGAGCTGGGCCGAGAGCAAGTGAAATCGGGCAGCGCACGCGCCTTGGTGGTGAATGCCGGTAATGCCAATGCCTTCACCGGCTATCGTGGGCGCGAGGCAGTTGAACAAATCATGCAGCAGGCTGCTGACCACATCGGTTGCTCTGCGCAGCAAGTGTTTGTGTCTTCCACCGGTGTGATCGGCGTCCCCTTACCCAAGGACAAAGCGCAAGAAGGCCTAGCCGCCGCCTTTGCCGCCGATAGGGCGAGCTGGGAAGAAGTGGCCCAAGCCATCAGCACGACCGACACCTTCCCCAAGGGTGCCCATGCCAGTGCCATTGTCGATGGTCAGCGGGTCAATTTGGTTGGCGTCATCAAGGGCAGCGGCATGATTGCGCCGGATATGGCGACAATGCTGGGGTACATCTTCACCGATGCAGCGATTGCGCCAGAATTCCTGCAGACTCTGCTCAGCGACGCCAATGTTCAGAGCTTCAACTGCATTACCGTGGATGGAGACACATCGACCAGCGACACGGTGTTAGCTTTCGCAACGGGGAAATCCACGGCTGCTCGAATCGAGAATTATGAGAGCTCAGGCGCCGATGCCTTTGCTGCCGCGCTGAGCGATCTTTGCCGCCAGCTGGCACATTTGGTGGTGCGCGACGGTGAAGGTGCTCGCAAATTCATTGCGGTGCGCGTTTCGGGTGCTGCCAGCGATGACAGCGCGCGCAAGGTCGGATTGGCTATCGCCAACTCTCCTTTGGTCAAAACCGCGATTGCAGGAGAAGACGCTAATTGGGGCCGTGTGGTCATGGCCGTAGGCAAAGCGGGTGAGCCAGCAGATCGGGACAAATTGTCCATCGCGTTTGGCGGCGTATGGGCAGCGAAAAATGGACTGCCGGTCGAGGACTATGACGAGGCGCCAGTTGCCCAACATTTGAAGGGCTCAGAGATTGATTTGGCGGTGGATCTGGGGATCGGCGATGGCCGATCAACGGTTTGGACCTGCGATCTGACGCATGGCTATATCTCGATCAATGCGGACTATCGCTCATGAGCGCGCTCGACGACGAAATTCGTGATCTCCTGCGCTTTGCCGCAGAGCGGTCCATGCTGCCCCGCTTTCGCGCTCTGAACGAGCATGAGATCGAGATGAAGAGCAAGGACGATCCGGTCACAATTGTCGACCGCGAGGTTGAAGAGTTTCTCACCGATGCGCTGGCCAAAATGGCCCCGGGTGTGGCGATTGTTGGAGAAGAGGCGGTCCATGAAGACAAGTCTGTGCTCGACCATTTATCGGGGCCCTGCTGGATCATTGACCCGTTGGATGGAACCGCCAATTTTGCAGAGGGTAAAGAACCGTTCGGAATCATCATTGCCTTGGCCGACGCAGGAGAGGCGATTGCGGGATGGTTGTATGACCCGATTACTGATCGACTGTGCCACACCAAACGCGGCGAAGGGGCCTTCGTGAATGGCGAGAGGGTCCACTCGGTCGGTACCGGTGAGGCCCAGCCCGTCACGGCCGTTGCACGAACATTTCTCACCGAGGAACAGCGCGCCATGGTCGATGCAAAACTCGCCCCGCATTACAAGCTGGTCGACATTCCGCGCTGCGCCGCCGAGCAATATCCGCGTCTAGCGCTGGGGCAGAACGATGTGTCGAGCTTCAAGCGCACATTGCCTTGGGACCATGCCGCAGGCGTGTTGTGGCTGAATGAAGCAGGAGGAAGGGCAGCGCGGTTGGATGGAACCGCCTATCGGGTTGACGAGCATGGCTCATCAGAAGATCGCAAAGGTCTGGTGGGGGCATCAACGCCCGCGATCTGGGATGAATTTGTTGGCCGGGTCTTGGCGGCCAGCAGCTAGACTTCTGGCAAGGTGGCCCCTGCTTTCGCAGGAGCCCACATTACTTTAAAGTTCGCCTTCAAGCCATTCTTTAAGCTGGCTTTTTGGACGAGCACCGGTCAGTTCAGCGACCTTTTCTCCGCCCTTATACAATGCCAGGAACGGAATGCCTTGCACGCCCAGTTTGCCGGGAGTGTCCGGATTTTCCATGATGTCCATCTTTGCGATGCCAACCTTCTCCGCCAATTCGTCGCTGATTTCTTCCAGCGCCGGAGCGATCATTTTACATGGCCCGCACCATTCGGCCCAAAAATCGACCAATACGGGCTTATCGGCATCCACGACGTCGCTTTGAAAGCTGTCGTCAGTTACATTGAAAGTTGCCATCGGAATTATCTCCTATTCTTCGTTACCCTCTATCTAGGACTATTTGCGCCACACTCAATGCGTGGCGGCAATAGCTTTCCTAAATCGACAGGAAGGCTTGTTTGTGCGCCGCCAGCATCTCTTCTGTCAGAACGAACAATTGCGGCGTTTGAGTGTAGAGAACGGCTGCCCGCACTTGCCTACCGGGATAGATCACCTCCAGCGCCGATACGTATGCGGCCATTTGCTTGGCAATGGATTGCGGAATGTCTTCAAGCCTTGAGGGAGGCCGCCGTGCAGTCTTGAAATCAACCACGGTGATGGTGTCAGGCGTGACCAGCAACCTATCTGCAATGCCGGCAATTACCTCGCCGCCCACCGTCGCAGCCAAGGGGACCTCGGCCAAAGCGTTGGGCGAGAACACATCAGCAAAGTCTGGATGAGCAATCACCGCCATCGCGCTGGCGAGAATTTCCGCGCGCTCACTATCGTTTAGGTTACTCGCCTGCCTTTCCAGCCATTTCTGGGCGGCCTGGTCGCGCTGCGCCTCAGGAACATCGGGCAAACGCTCCAGCAGACTGTGGATCAGCACCCCGCGTCGCGCGGCTATGCGGACATTCTCGGCTGGCAAGGGTGGATCGACGCTGTGATCCTCGCCCGCAGACGAGGGAGCCAAGGGGCGCGGTGGGCGCGGCTCTGGACCGATGGGCGTTTTGGCCCATGATGGCAACGTAATGGGCGGAACGCTGGCAGCGGCACTCGGTTCAGCACCGTCCAATTGCGCCCGCTCGCCTGTTTCAAACCGACCGCCAAAGATGGGATCATCCAACCCGCTGTCCGCATCAAACAAGGGCAGCAACCTGGCATACCAGCTGTCATCATGCGGAGCTTTGGCCTGTTTGGACAAAGATCCTCCAATAAACAGTGCCTCTTGCGCGCGGGTCATGGCCACATACAGCAGCCGCCAATGCTCCTGCAATTCCACCGCTTTTGCCGCATCAAATGCCTCTTCCAAGCGCCCTTTGCGGTCATCAGCCGCAGTCGATGGTACCGGAACGGTGCGCGCCTCATCATCTTTTCCGCCCGCAACTTCCTCGGGCAGAGCCAAATCGCGCACATTGCCCGGCTTGCCCGTCGCATCGGCCAGGATCACGATCGGCGCTTCCAACCCCTTTGACCCGTGGACGGTCATCACCCTGACCAAATCGGATGCCTCACCTGCATCGCGCTTTAGCTCGGCCTCGCCCGCGTCAAACCAGCGGATAAAGCTGGTCAGGCTGGGCGTGTTGCCCGTTTCATAAGCAAAGGCCGCGTTGAGCAATTCATCGATGGGGTCATTCGCCTCTTGCCCCAACCGAGCGATCAGTTTGGCTCTGCCCTGCCATGGGCCAACCAACATCCAGTTGAGCATGGCCTGCGGCGTTTCAAAATCTGCCCGGGCCAGCAAATCACGCAATTGCGCCGCTGCTTTGGCTGCCGTGGGATGATCCAGCTTGCGCAGATGGTCCCACAGGCTTTTACCCTTGTCGCGCGGAACGTGGCTCAAAATATCATCCTGGTTCCATCCCAACAGCGGGGACGAGAGCAAATTGGCCAGATTGAGGTCATCCAGTGGTTGGGCTGCAAAGCGCAGAGCCGCCATCAAATCTTTGACCGCCAAGGGTGCGCCCAGCCGCAGCCGATCCACGCCTGCAACCGGCACATTCTTGGCATGAAGGCGCGCAACGATCAGCGCGGCCAGATCTTTGCGGCTACGCACCAGGATCATCACATCGCCTGCCGTAGCGCGCCTCTTCTTGCGGCCTTTGGAGAGGATAAAGGGTTCATCCTCCAGCCAAGCCTTTACCTGCCGGGCGATCTTTTCCGCCATCAATCGATCATGCTTGGCGAGCCAGTTTTCTTCATCACCATCCGGATTGTCGCCAATCGCATCTTCGCCGCGCACCGGATGCCACAGGGTGACAAGACCTGGGCCAGCTTCGCCAACATGGTCTTCGGGCGCCCGCTCCAGTCCCAAACTTTCCCAACCTAGTTCCTCAATCGCGCGATTGACGAAGGTGAGCACAGGCATGGAGGTGCGGAACGAGCGCCCCAGCGTCAGGTCTTGCAATTCCTTGGGTGCGCGGGGCCTACGAATGCTCTCGGCATTGTGGCTGACCGCGCGCATAGAGGCGGCAACGCGTTCTTTCGCCTTGCGGAAGTTTTCAGGACTGGTGCCTTGGAAGCCAAAGATCGCCTGCTTGTAATCGCCGACGGTGAAAATGGTCCGCAACCGGTCCCCGCGAGCCCCCTCGCCTGCAAAGAAATCGTCAATCAATGCATCAATGATCGCCCATTGCGGGGCGTTGGTATCCTGCGCCTCGTCCACTAGAATGTGATCAAACTGGCGGTCCAGCTTGAACCGGATCCAGTCTGCCGAAACCTGTTTGGACAGCAAATCTGCGGCCCGCTGGATCAGATCGTCAAAGTCCAACAGACCTTCGCGCTGTTTAGCTTCGTCCCAGCGATGGGCAAAGGCTTTGCCCAATTCCAGCGAAGGAGCGAGGAATTGCGCCAGCTCCAGCAAGGCGCGACGCTCTGAATACAGGGCGACAGCATCAGCAACTTCCTGCTGGCGATCTGCAAAAATGGGATCGGCCTGATTCGGCTTTGCCATTTTCCGAGGACTGCCGTTCTTGATCAGGATGGAGTCAAAGATGGCGGGCAAAGCAGCCGCGCGCTCGTCCGCATCCATCTTCAGCCAAGGATCGATGAATTCCACCGAGGCGCGACCACTTTTCGTGTCCCAGCCGCGCAAGATCGGCAACATCGCCTGAAATTGAGCATCGGGAAAGACTTCCGGCGACAAGACATCATTCACCCATGCCTCATCCGCATCACTGGGCAGGCCAAGCAATTGCAAGACTTGCGGCAGCATCGGCACCTGCCAAGCGGTGGGGCCAAACCACAGTTCACGCAGATTGGCGCACCGCATCAGCCATGCTTGCAAACTGTCGGGATCTTTCCGACGAGAAAACTCAGCCACCGCGCCCAGCAATCGCTGATCTCCCTCACGCTCCGCCTGTTGTAGCAGGTCGGACAGAACCTGATTGAACAGCAGACCTCGCTCGCGGTCCTCCATCGGCCGCGCACCGGGCATCAGCCCAGCTTCATTGGGGAAATTCCCCAGCAACCATTGCGAAAATGCGTGGATCGTATCAATCCGCAACCCACCGCCCGGACAATCCAATACGCTGGCAAACAATGTCCGCGCTCGCGCCTGCGTCTCTGGCCCGATATCCGCGCCAATATGGCCCAATTCCTTGGCCAGCTTTGGCCCATCCAGCCGTACCCAGCGCGCCAGCACATCGTTGATCCGGACCGCCATTTCGGCTGCACCCGCCTTGGTGAAGGTCAGGCACAGAATTTGCGAAGGATCGGTATTGGGTTGAAGCAGCAGGCGCAGCACGCGCGCGGAAAGCACCTGCGTTTTGCCAGTCCCGGCAGAAGCCGACAACCAAACGCTCTCGGCCGGATCGACCGCGGCCTTTTGATTGCCGATGAGCGGGAACACAGCGCCGCTCATTTCGCCGTCTCTGCATCTTCTTCCGCATCTACATCGGCCAGCCGGATTTGCCATTCTTCCAGCCGCATCAGTTGATCGTAATCGGAATAGCCGGGGTAGTCGGGGTTGAGCTTGGCCGTGAAGGGATCGGTGCCCTTGATAAAGCGGGAGATCGCATCATTGAGGAATTGTTCGTGTCGCGGCAGAAATTCGTCGGGCGACAGGCCCTTGGTCTTCTTGCCAACCTTCATAGGAACATCGACAAACCCAAAGCTGCGATCTTTCGCTCTGGCCAGCGACCAATATTCAAACCCCGTCGCGGTACCGGTCAGACCGTCAAAGTCGCCCTTGGCCGCGATCAGACCCAAGACGCCTAATTGCAAGGCATAGCCTGCCTCAACCCGCGCAGCAGACGGCGGCGTTCCGGTCTTGTAATCCACAATAGCCAATGTGCCGTCGGGCAGCCGGTCAATCCTGTCCGCGCGGCCATAGACCCGCACTCCGCTGACATCCATTGACCCATCAGCCTCAACCTTCAGCACTTTGCGATCAGGCTCGGTTGCGATCTGCTTGGTCACCCATTCTAATGCGGCCAGCAAGCGCGGTCGCCACAGGCCCCAGACGATCGGATGGACATTATTTTCCCGCAAAACCTGGTCCGCGATGGCATCAATCTGCGCGCCCGGATCGCTGGTGAGGGCCTCATGCCAGCGCTGCAAAATCTTATGCGCAAGGATCCCTTGCCAAGCCGGAGTCGGCTCCGCATCCAACGGATCGGGACTGCTCAGCTTGAGTATCTCGCCAGCGTAAAACTGGTAGGGATCGCCCAGCAATCGGTCGAGCCCGGTCACTTTGATCGGTACATTACGCAGCTTTGCCGATGGGTTGGGCTCGGGACGATCATACATCGCAGCGCGCTCGACCAAGCGGTCCAAACTTTGAGCAATGCGCGGGATGTCCAACTCGCGATAATCATCCGCCTGTTCGCCCAAAATAGCCTTCACCCGCAACAGGAAACGCGAAGGGATGGTCGGCCCCTCCATATCGCGAGCAGCGCGGGTCAGCACAACTTGCGGGGCGCCCAAGGCACCGGCCAAATCATGCGCTGACAGGCCAATGCGAAAGTCTGCTCCCGGTATACCCAAGGTACGCAAAATGGCGGGCGGCAACAGCGGAGCACTGCCCGGAATATTGGGCCAACTCCCCTCGTTCAGTCCCGCACAGATCACCAGATCAGCGCGCGTCATGCGCGATTCCAGCAAGCCATAGATCGCAACCCGAGGATGCCCGCCATAGGGTGGCCTCACCGCAATATCGGCCATCGCATCGCTTAGCGCGCGGTGCAGATCACGCGGATCAATCATCGTGCCGGTCACCGCAGCCGTGCGCCGCAAATCTTCCACAAAGCGAGACAGCGCCCGCCCGTCTTCATTCCCCCACAGACTTTCGCCAGCCAGCGCCTCGGCACATTTGGCCAATCGATCCACGCCATCAGCAAGCGCGATTGGCTGTGCCAGATCATCCTGTGTCAAAACGGACAACAGCTCAGCTGTGCTGTCCCACCATTCCTCTACCCCCGCCTTTTGCGCGACGGCCCGCAGCGGCTCTGGCCCTTCAGCCGGTCGAGGACCGCGCAGGGCCCTTTCAAATTTGCGAAGATTGGTCAGCCATACGCCGCGATTGCCCTCGCGATGAATGAAAGGGTGCGCCAGAGCCGAAATAAGCTCGACAGGAGCAAAACCATCGGCCAGCAATTGCGCCAATTGCAGCAGCATGCGTCCTGCCGGGGTAAGATTAAGCGGCTGGCCGGCACTGTCATCGGCTGCAATATTCCAGCGCTGTAAATGCTGCACCACGCGCCGGGCCAGGCCGCGATCCGGCGTGATCACCGAAACGCGCTTTTCCGGCTCCTCCAGCGCCTGCCTGACGAGCAAAGCAACGCATTGCGCCTCTTCCTCAATCGTGGCGCTTTCAATCAGTCGGATGCCCGATAAGCGGCGCTTATCTGCGGGCAAATCGACCCATGCCTTGCTCGCTTCTGGCGGCAAAAACAGCGAAGAAATGGCATGAGTGCGTTCAGGCGGTGCGGCCCCCAGCCCCTTTCGGTGCCATTGGCGCACTTCCTCGCGCGCTACGCCCATCCGGTTGAGCAGCAGCTTGAGGTGATATTGCGGGTGGGTCACCGCATCATCGCTGCCAAATATTGTCCCGCCGGCCTCATCAGAGCGCCCCGCCCAGCCCAGTTCGTCCCATGTCGCTTGATCCATCGACAGGTCCAAATCGGGCACGATCACCGCGCCGTTGGGGAGATCTGCAACGCTGCGTAACAGGCGAGCCAAGGCCGGGGCTGCACTGGTCACTCCGGCGGCCACGATGGGTGTTTTGGGCGGATTATCGCGCCAGTGACTGGCTGCGCGGTCAAACAGCAGATTTCGCCGTGTGGCAGCATCTACCTGCCCTTTGTCGGCCAGTCTTCTGCGCCAATGCAACTGGCATATGGCGAACTGCCGCGTGCTCAATTGCCAATGCTCTGACAGATTTTGAAACGCGCCCAACACCGCATCATCCAGCAATTGATCGGGGGTCACTTCCTCAACCAACAAGCGATCCATAACCGCCGCAGTTTCTTTGGCCAATTTCAGTAAGCTTGCACCCGAGGGCGCATCCTCACCCAAAGCCTCGCCCAACACATCAGCCAGCTCCAACCAGCGCTGCATGGGTTCAATCGCGCTCGGAATATCGCTCGCGCCCATCGGGTCCATCAGCGATCCGAGCGTTTCGTCTAGGTCGAGATCACCCACCATCGCCATGCGCGGCATCAACAATCCGGCCCGGCCGGTTTCGCCGAAATGGCGGATGAAGGCTTCGCTGATCGTGCGCGCTGCGCGGCTGCTGGGTACCAGCAAGGTCAGCCGCGACAGGCCAAAATCCTCGTCAAAATATCGTGGGACCAAACCGGCGACCAAGGCATCGGCAAAGCCGCGATGCGCCGCAATGGAATAGACCTTGGGGCCTAAGCGCTCGGCGGCCGTATCACTCACCCCGATAAACCACGCTGCAGCGCTTGCTGGGTCGGTGCGATGGCATCGGGCGTGCCCACTTCAAACCATTGGCCGGTAAAGGATGCCCCGAACAAGCGCCCTTCCTCAATCGCGCGGCTCCACAATATGTTTGTGGAGAATTTTCCCTCGGGTGCATCGCGCAACAAGCGGTGCGACACCAATTGGATACCCGTGTAAATAAACGGAGCAACCCGCCCCGTGATCCTGCGCGTTAGCCGACCCAGTGCATCCATATGGAAATCACCTTGCCCGTTGAAATTGATGGCGCGCGAATGCGGCACCACCAACAACAGTGCATCCATCTCGTCCGGATTCCACCGCAGCGAGAGGTCATGAAAGGCCGAGCGAGGGCCATCCAGCCAGATATTGTCAGCATTCAGGCAGAAAAACGGATCAGGCAGATGGGATTGCGCCTTGATCATACCGCCGCCGGTTTCCAGTAATTGGTCCCGCTCGTCAGAGATCGTCACGGCTGGCACGTCTCGTTCTGCCAAATGCGCCTCCAGCGCGTCGGCCAGATAATGCACATTGACCACCACGCGGCCCACGCCTGCATCTGCAAGCCGGTCCATCGCATGATCGATCAATGGTTTTCCGGCAACGCGAACCAGCGGCTTGGGCTGGCTGGCTGTGAGGGGGCGCATGCGCTTGCCCAATCCCGCTGCCATCACCATGGCGCAGTCAGATGCCAATTTGCTCATGTGATTTTTCCGCCATTGGCTGCGCGCAGGTCAGCGGGAATATTGGCATCGAACCATTGCGCAACGGGGGTCAATGCAGGATGCGCCAAATCTCGCTCCATCGCCTTCCAAACGCGGGGTATCAAATCAAGATAACGTGGCTTGCCATCGCGCTTATGTAAGCGTGTGAATATCCCCACGATCTTGGCATTACGCTGTGCGCCCAGTCGGGCATAGTCGGCCAAAAATTCGTCTCCGGCGCCGGTAGCCTCGCAATACCGCTGCAGCATCGCTTGTTCCAATTCGAGCGAAACATCGCGCCGTGCATCCTGCAACAGGCTGACCAGATCATAAGCCGGATGGCCCACCAACGCGTCTTGAAAATCAATCAGACCTTGCGCTGCTCCTTCGCGCGGATCACCCAGCAACATGATGTTTTCGGCATGATAATCTCGCAGCACGCTGACCCCGGGATTTTGCCGTTCAAGCAAGGGGGCAAGCGCTTCATTCCAGGCCGAGGCATAGGATGGCTCATCCACTGGTAATTCCATCGCCGAGCAATACCACTGCGTCAGCAGTGCAGCCTCACGTTGATACGTTGCCAGATCATAGGGCTCAAAGGGTCCGGCTGGCTTGTCCGAAAGCTCGATCAGGGCATCAATCGCACCAGCATAGGCGGACGTTTCCCCATCCGGGTTATCATCCAACCAATCGCGCATCCGGTCATTGCCGAAATCTTCTAGCAGCACCCAACCCTTGGCCGCATCCTCGGCATAGATGTGCGGGGCACGCATCCCATGTTGGGCAAGGTAAGTGCCCACTTTTAAGAAAGGTGCCGGGTCCTCTTCTGGCGGAGGAGCATACATCAGCATCGCAGGCTCATCGCCGCGGTTCAGACGGAAGTAACGCCGGAAAGAAGCGTCTCCCGGAATCGGGTCCACTGCAGCATCGCCCCAGCCAGCCTTGCCAAGAAATTCGTCCAGTCCATCGGGCAGATCATTCATGGCAACCGCCCTACCCAATCTGCGCCCGCTTCAACAGTCGCGACGCGCCCTTCATCCGCAACTTCCAACACAATGGAAAGGCAAGCAGATTCATGCGCGAATCCTCCGGCGCTTTCAGGCCATTCGGCCAGCAAAGCTGCTCCCTCGCGATAATCATCCAACCCCAGCTCATGCACTTCTTCCGGGCTGTTCAATCGATAGAAATCGGCATGGACAATCGGCAGACGCAAATGCTGGCCTTCATAGAGCTCGATGATCGTGAAAGTGGGTGAGGGAACATCGCCTGCATGACCCAGAGACCGCAATATAGCTCGCGACAGCGTGGTCTTGCCTGCGCCCAGCCCGCCGCTCAGCGCCACCACATCGCCTGCGCGCAATTGCCGGGCGATGCGCTCGCCAAAACTGTCCATCGCGGCCAGATCGGGCAATTCAACATGCTGAATCATGGCAGACGGATGGTCGCGGTGGTGCCTGCGCCCTTCTCGCTGTCGATCTTCAGATTGCCCCCGTGGTCCTCGATCAACTGACGGGCCAACGGAATACCCAGCCCTTGCCTGCGCTCCAGCTTACCTTCCGAATTAGGCTCCAGACCTTCCAGAATTTGAGCGAGCTCTTCTGGGCTCATACCGCGACCATTGTCCGATACTATGATGCGTGCACCGCTCTTGGTCTTGGCCACATCGACCAATATCTTGCCGCCGTTGGGCGTCGCCTCAATCGCATTGTCCACCAGCAGGCCGATCGCTCGGCCAATCTGGCGTTTGTCTGCATGGACTGCGCCACCCGGATTGCCGCGCAGTTCCAATGTCAGCCCGCCATTGGTGATCGCTTCCTCACGCTGAGTGACAACATAAGTGACGAAAGGCAGCAACTCCAACCGTTCTTTTGACAGCGGCAGCAGACCCGCTTCGCTTTGCGACAGATCCAGCACATTTTCGACCTGTTCTGTCAGACGCCCCACAGAGTCCAAAATGGCGGCCACATAATCGGCCAACTGATCGTTCACGGGACCTGCTGCACCGCTTTGGATCAGTTCGGCAAAACCGCCGATGGATGTCAGCGGCGTGCGGAATTCATAGGACATATTGGCCAGGAAGCGCGCCTTTACCGCATCGGCCTCCTCCAAGGCTTGGTTGCGTTCGCGCAGAGCATTTTCTGCATTTTGCGAATCGGTAATGTCCAGCACCGTCAGCAAGCCATTGCCATCGGGAAGCGGAACGCCGGCATACTCCAACGTGCGGCCATCGGCCAAATCGATCCGGCCGCCCTTTTCTTTGCGATCCAGCGTCGCGGTGCGGATAATCTCGCCCAGCCGCTTTACCTGCGCTGGCTTGGCCAGATTGGGCGCAATGGCGGCCAGCATATCATCAGCATTGGGATGCGAATCGAGCAGTTCTGGATCCAGACCCCAAGTGCCGGCGAAACTGCGGTTCCATTGCTGTAAGGATCCATCCGGCGCGAAAACTGCCAGCGCTTCGAACAGGCTGTCCAATGTTGCGGTGCGGGTGCGCAGCAAAGTATCGCGCGTGGCAGACAAAGCCAGTTGTTCAGTGCGATCCTCTGCGATCAGCACAATGCCCCCATCTGGCATAGGCTGCGCGACAATCCGTAGGTGTGTACCACCGGACAGCGGCCACGCCTCTTCCTGAGCTTCGCGCGCGCCAAACCAATTGAGATGCTCGCGCCGCCAAGCGGGGAAATCTCTTACTTCAGGCGTGCGGCGCTTTTCATGCGCATCGTTCAGAAACCGATTAAACGCGACGCCCTCGGCCACTGCTGATGTCGACAGGTCGAACAAGCGTTGGAAGGGACGATTGGCGAAGACCAGATTTTCGCGGTCATCAAATTGGGCAACCCCGATGGAAAGCTGGTCCAGCATGGCCCGCTGGGCATCGCGGAAGGCACGGAAATCGCGCGATTGCTGCTCCAGATCCTCGATATCGACGGCATATCCGGCAACGCCTTCACCGCTAAGCGGCAAATCGCTGACCCTGAACATCCGGCGTTGGCCATGGATGGTCGCGGGGATAACCCGCTCTATGGCCTGGCCTGCTTCGACCGCCTTCTGGGCAATTTCTGCTGGTGTCTCGCCATCAATCGCTTCCAGCAGCTCAACCTGTTTGGAAACAACCTCCTCAGCATCATCAACACCCACAGCATCGACATAGGCGCTGTTGACGAGTTTCAGCCGCATGTCCGACCCACGGAACCACATCGGCATCGGTGCGGCTTCGATCAGGCCAACCAGAGACGCAAAATCACGCTGGGCGCTTTCGGCCAGATTGCGCAATTGCGAAAGCTCGCCTTCGCTCTCGGAAAAGTCGAACACCCAAACCAGCGCCGCGCCGCCTGGAGACACTTGCGGATCCGCCAAACTGCCGCGCAATGCCAAGCTCCGGCTGGAGCCTGTGGGGGTCAGCGAGAACTGAAACGGAGCGGCTGTCTTTTGCGTTGTGCGCACAGCCTGGGTCAGCTGATCAAGCTGTTGCGTGCTAAGGCCACCATCGCCGCTTGCATCCAACTCGCTGAGAAATTGCGGCAGGCTCTCCAGCCCAAGCCAACCGGCCAAGCGCTCGGGCGCCTCGATCTTTCCATCAACCCGGACCAGCAAGGGAATGGCTGGCGCTTCGTCCAACATGCGATTGAGCCGGCGGGTGGACTTGCGCACCGCTTCAAATCGGCGGGTGCTGCTGGCAGCGCGAATCATCATCAACGCCGCAGCCACTGTCCAAGCGGCCAGCACAAGGCCAATCAGGGCAAGCGCGGTGGGCGAAAATTCCATAGATACCCAGCTATGCTGCGCCGCTGCGCTATGCAACATGCCGCGATAGAAAAAGCCCCCGCAAATGCGCACAATTGCACGCAAATGCGAGGGCCGTCCCTTTAATGTCGATGAGCCGTTACAGTTAGTAGCGATAATGGTCCGGCTTGAACGGTCCGGCCTGCGGCACACCGATGTAATCGGCCTGCACCTGGCTCAGCGTGGTCAGCTTCACACCCAGTTTATCGAGGTGCAACGCGGCAACCTTTTCATCCAGATGCTTGGGCAGAACATAGACGTCGTTCTTATACTCATCACCCTTGGTCCACAGTTCGATCTGAGCGAGCACCTGGTTGGTGAAGCTGAAGCTCATCACGAAACTAGGGTGACCGGTTGCACAAGACAGATTGACCAGTCGGCCCTTGCCCAAAATGATGATTTCCTTGTCATCAGGGAATTTCACCACATCGGTGCCGGGCTTCAGCTCGTTCCATTCGTAATTGTCGAGCGCCGAGATTTGAATTTCGGAATCGAAGTGACCGATGTTGCACACGATGGCCATGTTCTTCATCGCCTTCATATGTTCAGCGGTGATGACATGCTCGTTACCGGTTGCGGTGACGAAAATGTCGGCCCGCTCAACCGCTTCTTCCATGGTCACAACTTCAAAGCCGTCCATCGCAGCCTGCAACGCGCAGATCGGATCGATTTCCGTGACCAACACCCGAGCGCCGCCATTGCGGAGCGATTGGGCAGAGCCTTTGCCAACATCGCCAAAGCCAGCGACACAAGCAATCTTGCCCGATAGCATGACGTCGGTGGCGCGGCGGATCGCATCGACCAAAGATTCGCGGCACCCATACAGATTGTCGAATTTGGATTTGGTGACGCTGTCGTTCACATTGATCGCCGGGAACGGTAATTTGCCCTGCTTGCCCAAGTGATACAGGCGGTGGACACCCGTGGTTGTCTCTTCCGAAACGCCGACGATATTTTCAACCGACTTGCTGAGATAGCCCGGCTTGGCAGCGACAAACGCCTTAAGTGCGCGCTGGAATTCAATCTCTTCAGCATTGGCGGGTTCTGGCAGGGTTTCACCCGCTTCGATGCGTGCGCCCCAAAGCGCAAACATGGTGGCATCGCCGCCATCGTCCAGGATGATATTTGCGGTACGGTCAGCATCATCTGCTGTCGACCAATCGAAGATGCGGCCAACATAGTCCCAATAATCGGACAGGCTTTCGCCCTTGATAGCAAAAATGGGGATGCCTTGATCGGCAATCGCAGCCGCGGCGTGATCCTGGGTCGAGAAGATGTTGCAGGTCGCCCAGCGAACATCCGCACCCAAAGCCACCAGCGTTTCGATCAACACTGCGGTCTGAATGGTCATGTGCAGCGAACCGGTGATGCGTGCGCCCTTCAGCGGCTGGGCAGCACCATATTCCTCACGCAAAGCCATCAAACCGGGCATTTCGGTTTCGGCAATGGCGATTTCATCGCGGCCATATTTTGCCAGTGCGATGTCTGCGATGATGTAATCTTGCTGAGCTTCAGCCACGAAAATTCTCCTGAATTGGCTAAGACCTTCGCATGATGGGCGAAGGTTGAATTGAGCCGCGCCTCTAGCCGCTGGTAAGCCCAGAAGCAAATATAAAGCGATCTTTATATGATCACTTGTTGCGATGGCTAGCAAAGCACCTATATCGAGCGTTCAAGGACCGAAACACGAAAGGAAATTGCGCAATGTCGATCTCTGTTGGAGACAAGCTACCCGAAGTCACCATGGTCAAGGCAACCGCCGAAGGACCTGAGCAGGTTAGCTCGTCCGAATATTTCGCTGGCAAGAAAGTCGCCCTGTTCTCGGTTCCCGGAGCATTCACCCCGACATGCTCAGCACGTCACCTGCCGGGCTATGTCGAAAAAGCTGCCGAATTGAAGGCCAAGGGCGTTGACGAAATCGTCGGCACCGCTGTGAACGACGCCTTCGTTATGGGCGCCTGGAATCAGGCGGCTGGCAGCGAAGACATCACCATGCTGGCAGACGGCAACGGCGATTTTGCTGAAGCAACCGGACTTACCATGGACGGTTCAGGCTTTGGCTTGGGCAAGCGCGGACAGCGTTATTCGATGATCGTCGAAGATGGCGTGGTGAAGGAATTGAATGTTGAAGCACCCGGAGACTTCTCTGTCTCCAGCGCGGAACATATGCTCGGCCAGCTGTAAGAGAGCATCACCTAATTTGAAATCAGGGCGCCCTCCCCACACGGAGCGGCGCCCTTTTTTGCGCGTGGTTTTGTGGCTCCAGACGCCATATTTCACCGGCGGATTTCAATTTTGACACTTTTCCAACTCGGCGGCACTACTCATCCCGACGCTTTGAGCCAAAATGGGCAGACCGACGATGCGAAAGAACCGCGCAACCTTTGGCAAAGTGAAGGTGAGTAGCAAAGCGCGCGGGGCTCTGCAGGGCGATCGGTGATTAAGGAAACTGCAACAGGAACGCCGCGAGTTCTTTCTTCCAAAATTCGGGATAGGTGTGAGTTCCGTGGCCACGGGTTTCCGGGCTTGCCGGGATCAAGACAAAGCGCGCATTGGGCATGCTTCGTGCCAGCGCCTCAGGATTTCCCAAACTAGGCGGATTGATAAAATCATCGGCGGAATTGATCCACAGCACCGGCGCCGCGATCTCTGAAAGGCGAGCAGCGGGATCGTAATTGCGTGAGGAATCAAATTGGTAAATCGTGTCATTGGGGTCTGCCGGATTGGCCAAGGCTCGCTCTGTTACGCCACGCAACACATCGACTGACTGCTCGCGCGTTGGGGCTTCGGCTTGCATTCGGTAAGGGTTTGGACCGACCAACAAACGCATGTGGGCATAGGTTACCTGCCCCAATTTCACATCAGCGGGATAGGCATAGTTTCCGCTGTCATAGGCCGGATCGCCCTCAAAACCGTCGATAATGATCTGCCGGAAAATGCGGTTCCTGCCAGCAATCTCAATCGCATTGCAGGCGAGCGGGACAAACCGTCGCACGACGCCGGGATAATCTGACCCCCAAACGAAGCTATGCATGCAGCCCATCGACGTGCCGAGGATCAGCTCCAACCGCTGAACGCCAAAACCTTCGGTCAGCATCCGGTATTGGGCACGGACCATATCGTCATAGTCATAACGTGGAAACTCTGCCCGTAGCCCATCGCTCGGCTTGGAACTGTTGCCATGTCCCAGATTATCGGGCGAGATGATGTAATATTGCTCAATATCCAGCAGTTGCCCGGGACCGAACAATTCATCACCGAACGAAGGTCGCAGCAGCGAAAGCCCGCTGCCTCCGGTTCCGTGCAGCAACATCACCGCATTGGTAATCTGGCCATCAGCATCACGGCGCGGCTCGCCAAGAGTATAGGCATTCATCGTTATGGAAGGCAGCGTTTCGCCCGTATGAAAAGTAAACTCCGAAAGTTCGACCGTGTGGCGTTCGGCCATAGCGCGCCAATCCTCAGCGGCCGCAGGAGCGCCAAGAATGAATGTGGCAATCAACGCAAACAGGTAAGCAAGACGCATTGGGTTTCCTCTCAACCGATTGATCGAACTAACCTTTCATTATCAGCCGCATCAGCGAGCCCATCATCAGCCATAGCCCATCAGGCTCATTACTTCCTTCCGGCTACGCGGATCATCCAGGAAGCACCCCTTCAGGCATGATGTGATCATCTCTACACCGGGCGTGCGCACACCGCGGCCTGTCATGCAACCATGCTGGGCTTCTATCACCACAGCAACGCCGTGCGGGTCCAGATGATCCCAGATGCATTGCGCCACCTCTGCCGTTAGCCGTTCCTGAATTTGCAGGCGGCGGGCATAGCCGTGCAGCACGCGGGCCAGCTTAGAAATGCCGACAACCTTATCCTTGGGCATGTAGGCGATTGCCGCCTTGCCCGTGATCGGCGCCATATGGTGCTCACAATGGCTTTGGAACGGGATGTCTTTAAGCAGAACGAGTTCGTCATATCCGCCGACTTCTTCGAACACCCGGCTCATATGGATGGCGGGATCTTCCTGATAGCCTTGGCAATATTCCAGCCAAGCGCGCCCGACCCGCTTTGGCGTGTCGAGCAGCCCTTCGCGCTTGGGATCATCGCCTGACCATTCGATCAAAGTGCGGATCGCGTCTTGTACGTGGTCTGGAACGTCCGGCTTGCCAGATGTGTTTTCGTCATCGTGATCGTGCTGGCAACTCATACTGGTCTCAACTCCTATACCGGTCGCAGGAACGTGTAGTGCTTCTCAAGGTCTGCTCAAAGGCATTTCTGCTATCGTCGGGCTAGCAAATTTGTCGGCACCTGACGCGCCTATCGCCCGGTTATTTCGGATAATGGCAAAAGGGCCCGGCCAGTCTTGCAACTGCCCAGACCCCCTGATGTGTTCAATCGGTATGGCTTACGCTTGTGCGTCTTCAAGCGCTTGTGGAGTGACCTCGGCCTCGGCTTTCTCGGCCTGTTTGCGTTGTTCAAACACCTTGGCCATGAACCGTGCGTCTTCATCATCGATGTGATCTTCAAAATCGGGAAAGTGGTCTTCCTCCTCCTCTTCGATATGGTGACGATAGCGATGGGCAAAGTCCTTGAACTTCTGCAGCCACGCGCTGGACGATTTGTCCCTCGCCGCCAGATCATTGAGCATTTCGTCAATTTCGTGATGTTCCGCGACAGAATGGCGCGTGTCATCTGTTGTCGCAGGCTTTCGCATCATAGTGGAATAGAGCGCCTGCTCTTCCGCCGCCGCATGGCCCTTTAGTTCCTTGGTCAGTTCTTTGAACAGACGATTGCGATCAGCGCTATCGCCGGTTGTCGCTTCAATTTGGTCAAGCAGCATGCGGTGCTTGTCATGGTCTTGTTCAAGGCGATCGAAGATTTTTGTGGCTTGTTCAGTCATAGATTCCTCATTTTCTCTTGTGAAATCAATGATCGGGCGCCAATTTTGTTCCGAAGCAACCAAGCTCTCGCAGCTAGACCCGCCGATCTGCTCCTGCAGAAGCCCGACTGATTGATGACCAGCAATGGAGAATGGCACCGGCGCTGAGCGGCTCGGGGGCTGGCATGCCTCGCCGGAATCAGAGCTCCAAACACAAAAGGCACCCCCTAAGGGATGCCTTGTATGTTGGCGCGCCCGGAAGGATTCGAACCTCCGGCCCCCTGATTCGTAGTCAGGTACTCTATCCAGCTGAGCTACGGGCGCGCTGAGCGGCGGCACATAAGGGGGCAGCGCGGGCTTGGCAATCCCTATCCTTGCTCTTTTTGAAAGAGTTTTGCAGCAAGTTCGATATCCAGAGGCGGCTTGGCCAGCGATCTGGTCTGCTCCGAGGTGAACCAATCGAGCGCTCCGCCCTCCATAATTACCGGCACCCCCGTCCAAATACGTAATGTGTAAAGCAGAATGACAATTGGCTGATGGCGCTGATCGGCCGCTTCTTCGGCAAAGCAATGCGGCTGAAGATCGCCCGGATGAACCTCAATATCGAGCTCCTCCTTAAGCTCGCGAGCCAGCGCAACCCTAGGATTTTCGGCACTTTCCACCTTACCACCGGGAAATTCCCACAGGCCGCCGTGATGCTTGTGATCAGGTCGGCGATGCATCAGCCAGGCTCCATCAGCGCGTTGCAAAGCGGCTGCGACCACCAACTGCCATGTCGGAATTTTTTCCATCTTTGAGCGCCTCAATAACCTTTTCTTAAGAACCTACCGCGATACCGGTCTTCATCAGGAGCATATTGTCGAGGTTTCCATGATTTCACTTTCATTTCTTAAACGCTTTGGAAGCGATGAATCGGCAGCCACGGCAATCGAATATGGCCTGATTGTGAGCTTGATTGTCATTGCCTCGATCGGCGCTTTCGATTCCGTTGCGAACGAAAACGACGGTCTTTGGGCTCAGGTGACGGACAAGGTCGTAGAGGCGCATAGCGGGGGGTAACACTTTTGAAAGGTTCCGAATTAGGAATTTTTCAATGAGCTCTGACTATCACCACAATCGTCTGGCCATATTTCGGGTTGGACACGGGTACTGAAGACTGAACCAGGAGACTACACATGAAATTCTTTAACCAACTGATCAAAGACGAATCTGGCGCGACTGCAATTGAGTACGGCCTGATTGCCGCTCTTATCGCTGTTGCAGCTATCACTGCCATGGGCACTCTCGGAAACGAACTGAGCACTACGTTCACGACTGTTTCTGACGAAATGGCTGCTTCGAACACCAGCGCTTAATCGCCAGTTCGAATACAGAAAAGAGGGCGGTGGGATATTCCCGCCGCCCTTTTTCTTTGCCCTGACGATTTATCTAGCGCGACTTAACCACCAGTTTCACCTTCTGCCCGGCGCGCAAAGTGTCATTCGCGCCTAGCCCGTTCAGCACACGGAACCGTGCTTCTTTACCAGTGTCATAGGCCATCCGATTGGCCAAAACGCTTACGCTTTCGCCCCGGCGCACCGTCACAACATCCAATCTGCGCGGCACAACGCTGGCCGCCTCGGCATTGGTAACGCGCCGCATGGACGCATACATGGCCGAGAAGACATTACCTTTTCCAGCCGGCGCAACGGTGGTGAAGTGATAGGCTCTGTTGTTGGCAAACTCATAAGCATAAACCACCAGATCAACCTGGCTGTTGCCATTGTTCACCCGCGCTGTGCCATAGGCCGCCTTTAGGCCATTGATGGTTGTCGTTTGGATGGATTGCGGCGAAATCTTCTGCTGATCCCCGCCCAAAGCGTTGAACTGCGTGCGGATATAGCCGGACAAATCGCCATTATACGGCGCCAAAGTCAGCTGGCCCTGCCCGCTTTGGCCATTGATACCCACAGCAGTGGCACCATTGGTCATGTAAAAGCCCTGTGGTGCGGTGAAAGTAAAGCGTAGCTCTGGATGGATAAATTGCCGCCCTTCGATCACGCCCTGCTTGGGATCATCGCCATAGATCAAGCCATCAATGCTGCTGAGAAAAATATCACGATTGGTAGTTCCGCCGCCCAAAGGTTGAGCCTTATCCAACGCGGTGCGGACCCGGCTAGCAGGATCAGGGTGAGTTGAGGCCCATGCCGGAATGGTCGCATTGCCGCGACCCTGCAATTGTGCGTCCAGCGAATTTTGCGCCGCTAAACTGCTCAGCACAGTGCCCATAGCGCGCGGATCATATCCAGCTTTTTGCAGATATTGGATGCCCAGATCATCAGCCTGGAGTTCTTGGCTGCGCGAGAATTTCAACGTCAGCAGTTGTGACCCTTGCAGGAAGGTCTTGCCCAATTGCTGGCCCAGACCGCTATCGCCCAGCAGCACACCTGAAAGGATTGCGCCGACGGTGCCCAACAGTGAGTTGCGCTGTGCCTTTTGCTGACGGCGCTGAGAGTGGCGCGCTGCGACATGCGCAACCTCGTGACCCAAGACTCCGGCCAGTTCTGCCTCATTGTTCATCAATGCGAGCAATTGACGGGTGGTGTAAATATAGCCTCCCGGAATTGCGAAGGCGTTGTTGACCGAGCTGTTGACCAGCGAGACAGTGAAGGAATCGCGGGCATTGCCCAACCCGGATTGTACCGCGATATTCTTGCCCACCGACTCGACATAATTGGCCTGCTGACCGCTCATCGCGCCACCGAATTGGGCGAGCAATTGCGGGTGATATTCCGCGCCTTGTTGCGCCTCTGATTGAGTAATGGGAGTCGAGGCACTGGGGATAGCCCCGCCGCCCATGCAGCCGCTCAGCGCCAATGCCAAAGGAGCAACGCCTGCGAATAGCGGCAAGGCGCGTGGCAATTTCAATCCGGATTTGAGCGCTGATAATTGGGCAAATTTGGGCATGACAATAGTCCTCCTGATATTCCTGACACGAAGACTGACGCGATCGCGCTCAGCCGTCAAATGGTCGGCCCTTTCGAAGGCCCGACGCACAAGACAGCAGCCCACCAACTGCTGAAAAATATATGATGCTATCGTAACTTAAGACGCAGCGTTAAGCCAATAGCGCTATTGGCCCGAGCCGATCTGCAAGAAACGATCCTCACGCATGCGGCGCAGTTCCTTGCTTGATAGCTTGGACAAACCGTCCAATTCCTCGCCCACAACAGCTGCCAAGGATTGTGCGGCTTTAACCGGGTCTCGATGCGCCCCGCCAATCGGCTCGGTAATGATCCGGTCTATCACCTTCAATCGTTTGAGATGCTGGGCGGTAACCTTCATCGCTTCAGCCGCATCGGCGGCCTTTTCTGCGGTACGCCACAAAATCGATGCGCAGCCTTCAGGCGAGATCACAGAATAGACAGCATGTTCCAGCATCAACACACGCTCTGCACTGGCCAATGCCACCGCTCCGCCTGAACCGCCCTCGCCCACGATCACAGAAACCATCGGCACCGGCAGGACCAGACACGCTTCGGTCGAGCGAGCGATGGCTTCTGCCTGCCCGCGTTCTTCGGCCTCGACCCCGGGAAATGCGCCCGATGTGTCCACCAAGGTTACAACCGGCAGCCCAAACCGGCCCGCCAGATCCATCAACCGGATGGCTTTGCGATAGCCCTCGGGCTTACCCATGCCGAAATTGTGCTTCAGCCGCGTTTCGGTGTCATTACCTTTTTCATGGCCGATCAGCACCAACCGACGATCACCCAATTTGGCAAACCCGCCCAAGATTGCGTCATCATCGCCAAAGTAACGATCGCCGCCCAACGGCACGAATTCTTCAAAGGCATGCTCGACAAAGTCACGGAAGTGCGGCCGATTAGGATGGCGCGCAACCTGCGTCTTTTGCCACGGGGTTAAAGAGGCATAGGTGCTTTTCAGCAGATCAGCGCTTTTGCTTTCAAGGCGCTGTAGCTCAGCCGCAATATCGACATCGTCATTATCAGCCGCGCTGCGCAACTCGGTGATACGCTCGTCAAGCTGGGCCACCGGCTTCTCAAATTCGAGATAAGAGTTCATCGCATCCCGCTAGTCTGTTGTTCGATTTTGGGCAAGAGGATGCCGCGTATTCACCAATGCCACAAGCCGCGCCGCATCCACATGGGTATAGATTTGCGTAGTCGAAATATCGGCATGGCCGAGCAAGGTTTGGAGCACGCGCAGATCGGTTCCGCCTTCCAACAAATGGGTGGCAAAAGCGTGGCGCAACACGTGCGGGCTGATCTTTTCCGGAGCAATATCCGCGCGAATCGCCAATTCCTTTAGGATTTGGAACAGCCGCACCCGGCTCAAATGCTTGTTTCGGGACGGGAAAAGATATTGCGATTGGGCATCGCGAAGGTCCATCCATTGGCCCAGCACATCTTGCGCGCGACCACTGACTGGGACCATCCTGGCCTGTCCGCCCTTACCCATCACGGTCAGCAACGGAGCATCGCGCGGCACCGCAGAAATGGGTAACGAAACAAGCTCGCTGGCCCGCAGGCCAGATCCATATAGCAATTCCAGCAACAGCAGTTGGCGCACCGCTGTGGGCTTTCCGCTTTCGGCCTCCAATTCAGCCCGATGGAACAGATTTTCGATCTCTTTATGGCTCAATGTCTTGGGCAAGGACCGGCGCGCGCCGGGACGCGGCAAAGCATTGGAAAGATCGTCTTCCCGCCAGTTTTCATCGACAGCAAAGCCGAAAAATTGTCGCAAGGCTGATGATTTGCGTGCGACAGTTGAAGGGGCCAGATCGGCCCAAGCCCCTGCCAGATCGACAATTTGATCGCGGGTGGCCTGGGACAAATCGCCAACCAGTTCTTCCGCGCCATCCAGATCCCGGCGGTAAGCAGCCAAAGTGTTCGCCGCCGCGCCGCGTTCTGCCGCCAGCATTTCCAGAAAGGCATCGACCCCGGCTGACATCAGCCGCGCGCGACCGCCTCCGCTGCAATCAGCCGAGCCTCGGCAGAAAGCCCAACATTATTCAGCGCAGAAACGATGTGGAACAAGTGCAGCGGGGTCATCTGGTCCCAATTACTGCCTTGCATGCCCAGTCCGGCCAGCATCACCACCAGCGCGCTGTTTTCAACCCGGGCCGCAGCAGAGATCAATTGGGTCCAACGCGTCTGGCGCGACAGATCGACGCCCAGATCGCCAGCTGCATTGCCAAGTTGCGCAGAGGAGCCACGGTTCAACCCCGCCAGCCCGGCGAGGAAGAATTGTGATTTGCGCTGACCGGCGCTGTCATCGTCATCCAAAAAGGCTTCGATCTGCTCACCGGTCAATTGCGCATCAGCGGTGGGACGAACCAATTGCAGCATGGCCCAGCCTTGACTGCCGGCCGGAACCACATTCACCCAAGCCAACGCATCACGGTCCAACCCGGCGCTGAGCATAGAGGCAATCAGTGGCGCGGCATCGTCAGCAAAGGCCGCATCGGGAGAAAGCCGCGCCGCAGCATAGGCAGTGAGCACATAGCGCCCATAATCGGGGTTGGCGGTGCCGCCCCAGATGTCGCGCATGGCCGACATGCGCTCGTCTGCGGAATTTCCGACATAAGCCTGCCGCAAGCGAGACGCCGTCAGCGCCTCAGCCCCGGCCAGCGTATTGTCAGCGTAAATCTGGCTGTAGAGATCCACCATCGCGACGGATGACAAGATACCCTCTCGCGCGGCCCGATCGGCTCCTCTGGCGCGTTGCATCAATGGAAGCATCGGCGCGGTTGCCCATGTTCGCTGATAATATGGCCCTGCATCCTCCAGCAATTCGTCTGGAATGGGTTCCCCCACCGCATTTGCCAATGCAAACCGCCACGGGTTCAGATCGTCGACATTATCCCATTCCACCGAGACCGCGCGGCGCCCGCGTCCAGCCGCTCCGGCAAAACGCTGCGCCAGCAATACATCAATTTGCGGGGCGATATTGTTGCTCAACGCTCGATCAAGCTCTCTACCGGCCAGGGCGCCCTCGCCCACATAAGCGTTGCAGATCGCGCGCAGCATCGTCCATTGCGCATCATCGCGGCCAGATTCGGCAAAGCGCACTGCCGGACATGCTCCCACCACATCGCCGGTTGCGATATAGGCCTGCACCGCGGCATTGGTCAGACCATTGCTGTAATTCCCGGTATCAATGTCCTGAACCAGCGCCCGGGTCACGCCATATTCGCCCATTGCATTCAAGGTTTTGGCGCGCAAAGAGGCAAATTCGACCGGGTTCATGCCTTCAGGGGCGCTCAACCGACTAGCCAAGGTTCGCCGCAGCACAATGTGGCCCCAACGCGATACCAGCGTGCCGTCCGAACCGGCCAGAACGGCTCTCACCAGAGATGCTGGCTGACGCGCGAGCGAACCGCTGGGCAAACCACCCTCGCTGGCTGACAATAGACCAACTTGCGCCATGGACCGTCGGGCCGCTGGCGGAATATCATAGCTGGGCGTCAGGCCGAGCAGGTCATCCAATTCGTCCGGCGACATTTCTTCTAGCTCTTCCAGAGATGGAAGCTGCGACAGATCGACCGAGCCCAGATCGGGCATCGGCGCCAATGCGCCACCGGGCAACGGCTGCACGGTCGGTGCGATTGGTGCTGCTCCGGGCTGACCAGGTGCTGCGGGAACCGGTGCTGCAGTAGGCGTTGGAGTTGGCGACGGAGTTGGTGCTGGGTTGTCAAACCCTGGCGGCAAAAGAGATTCAGGCGCATCTTGCGCAACCGCCAGGCTGGCACACAGCGCAATCAGGGCAGTGCCAGTCGCAAATTTGCGTCCAATTCGAATGCTACGCGCCATGTTCAGCGGCCGTCCGGCACAGGAATTTCCTGAGTAATCGGGCGGATGGGTTCTTCGCCGCCATCAAACCAGGCCAACCCAAGGATCGCAGAAATTATCAGTGCTATCATCAATCCGACCCGCAGGTTTTTCTTCGTCATTGGCGCTGTGTCATCATCAAAATGTTCCGCTCAAATGCAAGAGCAATATTGCACCGGCCCTAGCCCATCTATAGGCGACACGGCAATGACCGTCGTCGAACCATCTTTGTCCCAGCAGGAGATCGCCCGCATCGCAGCGCGGATCGATCGCCCGATTGTGCTGGTCGGCCTGATGGGAGTGGGCAAATCCACCGTTGGACGAAATTTGGCCAATCTGATCAATCGCAAATTCGTTGATGCTGATGACGCGATCGAGGCAGCTGCTCAACGCAAGATAAGCGAGATTTTCGAGGACTTTGGCGAGGAATATTTCCGCGATGGTGAGCGCCGCGTGATCGCTCGGCTAATGGACGAGCATAGCGGCGTTATTGCGACAGGCGGCGGCGCGTTTGTTGACGATCAGACGCGATCTTTGATTTTGGACCAGGCGATTGGCGTCTGGATCGATTGCGATATCGACACTTTGGTCGAGCGGACCAGCAGGCGCGATACGCGCCCCTTGCTAAAGTCTGGCGATCCCCAAGAAATCTTGACGCGGTTGTATCAAGAACGCGAGCCGTATTATTCGCAAGCGCAAGTGCGGGTGGAAAGCCGCGACGGACCGCATGTGGAAACTGCTGTGAGCATATTAGAGGCGATCGACGCATGGCTGTAATCTCCGTAGCGCTGGCCGGGCGCGCCTATGATGTGCGCATTCAACGCGGCTTGCTGGATAATCTGGCGCAAGAATGCGGCACTTTGCTGCGCAAGAAGCGTGTGCCGATCGTAACCGACGACAATGTCGCAGCGCATTGGCGAGACCGAGTGACTCTGGCTTTGACTAAGGCGGGTTTTGAGCCGGTGTGGCACGTCGTGTCGCCCGGTGAAGGCGCGAAAAGCTGGAGCGGGTTGGAAGCATTGACCGATTGGCTGCTGGCCCAAAGGGTGGAGCGCGGCGATCATGTGATCGCGCTGGGCGGCGGCGTTGTGGGCGATTTGACCGGATTTGCCTGTGCGGTGCTGAAACGCGGCTGCGGCTTCATCCAAATTCCGACCACTTTGTTGGCGCAGGTCGATTCCAGCGTTGGCGGGAAGACTGCGATCAACACTGGCGCCGGCAAGAATTTAATCGGAGCGTTTCACCAGCCCGCGCTCGTTCTGGCGGACCTTGATGTGATCGACACCTTGCCGACACGCGAAATGCGCGCAGGTTATGCCGAGGTGATCAAATATGGCATTTTGGGCGATGCGAATTTCTTCGCTTGGCTGGAGCAAAATGGCGAGGCAGTTTTCGCCCGCGATGATGCCGCCTTGGAGCAAGCCGTCGCTACCAGCGTTGTCACCAAAGCGAGGATCGTGGCCGAGGACGAGCGCGAAACCACCGGCGCGCGCGCCTTGCTCAATCTGGGGCATACCTTTGGCCATGCGCTGGAGGCAGAGACCGACTTTTCCGATCAGTTGTTGCATGGCGAAGCGGTTGCATTGGGCATGGTGCTGGCGGCGCGCTATTCCGCAAGGCGCGGCGAATTGTCGGCGAGCGACGCACAGCGCGTGGCTGATGCGATTGCGGCTGCTGGATTGCCATCGGATGTGCGCCAGCTGAACCTTTCCTGCGATGGACAAAAACTGGCCGATCATATGCTGCATGACAAAAAGATGGATGCAGGCACCCTGCCCTTCATCCTGCTGCGCGGCATTGGCGAGGCGTATCTCGCCAACGATGTCGAATTGTCTGATATTGCGGTATTTCTCGACGAGCAGATCGCATGACCCGATTTATCGACCTCTCGATTCCAATCTCGAACGATGTGATCTCCGATCCGGAAGTGATGCGTCCCAAGATCCATTATATGACCCATGAAAACACATGGGAACAGATCGCCGCATTCTTCCCCGGGCTGGAGAAAGATGACCTGCCCGATGGTGAAGGATGGGCGGTCGAGATGCTGGAATTGTCGACCCACAATGGCACCCATATGGACGCGCCATGGCACTTTCACTCCACCACCGATGATGGCGCTTCGCCCGCCCCGAGCATTGACGAGGCTCCGCTCGACCGCTTCTTGCGCCCAGGCGTGAAGCTGGATTTCAGCCATTTGCCGCATGGCCATGTGGTCAGCGCAGCCGAGGTTGAGGCGGCGCTGGATGCGATCGGATACGATCTTCAACCGCTCGACATTGTTCTGGTCCAGTCGGGCGCGATCTATGGGACGGAAAACTTCACCGATCAGGGCGTTGGCCTTGGTGCCGAGGCGACGCTATGGCTGACGCAGCGCGGCGTTGAGGTGGTCGGCACCGATGCGTGGAGCTGGGATGCTCCTTTCAGTCACACCGCGAAGCGCTGGGCCGAAACGCGCGATCCAGCGATCATCTGGGAGGGGCACAAGGCGGGCCGCATTCGCCCTTATTATCAGATCGAAAAGCTGACCAATCTTGCCGCTTTGCCCAGCCATGGCTTCACCCTCAGCTGTTTTCCGGTCAAGATTGAACGCGCCAGTGCTGGCTGGATCAGAGCCGTAGCGATCGTGGATTAGGCTTTTAGAGGCGTGACATTGCTGGGTGCAAACCCATCGGCATTTTCTGCCATCATTTCGTCATGCTCTGCAAACAGAGCTTCGATCTCGGAACGCCGTTCCAACAAGGTATGCGCAATTCCGGGAGCGAGACTTTCACCATCGCCAATTTTGCCCAGCATTCCTGCCAGATCGCTGCGTGTGGCTTCTTCCGGGGTCTTGAAAAACTGCCCTTTGCGGTCGAAGAATCCTGTGCCTTTGCGTGCCATATGTGCCTCCATTTTCGTCATAGAAGCGACTCGAAGGACGATATTATTGCTCGTGCTGCAAAATTGTTCCAGCGCATTTACCATAGATCGACACGATCGGGTGTCGACTTGCCAAAGCTTGCCGGAGAGTGAAATTTTCTGACCTTTAACAGGAATATCCGCGAAGAATTACGGCCCTATTCCAATTCCAAAATTACCGCGTCGACCGCCAGACTATCTCCCTCAGCGGCGTTAACCTTGGTCACTGTGGTCTGCTTTTCGGCACGCAAGATGTTCTCCATCTTCATCGCTTCCACCGTGGCGAGCGGCTGTCCGGGTTGCACCTCGTCACCTTCGGCAACATGCAGTTTGACCAGCAATCCAGGCATTGGACAGATCAGCATTTTGGAAAGATCTGGCGGCTCTTTTTCGATCATGTGGCCAGCCAGCTTGGCCACGCGCATCGGCAATACGCGTGCAGTGTGGCTGGCCCCGCGTGTGGTCAGAACATAGCCGGTGCGCGTGCGGCCCAATTGAACGGTCAGCGCATCTCCTGCCAGTTCAACGTCAATCATGACATCGCCGGGTGTGTATTCGAAGCTGCAATCGACCGCTTCGTCATCGACCAGGATCGCCTCTTCTTCCAGGCTGACCTCAAAATGGTTCGACGTGTCTTCCGTCTCTCCAATGCGCACCACCCAATCGCCCGGCGCGTAAAGCTCGCCATCTAGCTGTTGATCAATCCGTCGTGCACGATCCGCATCAGCTGTGGCGATAACCCCGGCAATCGCAGCAAGGCCGCGCTTGAGCTCATCTGAGGCTGGTGCCCCCATGAAGCCATCGGGATATTCTTCCGCAATAAATCCGGTGGTCAATTCGCCCGAACGGAACCGGTCATGCTGCATGATCGCGCTGAGAAAATCGACATTGTGCCCCAGCCCTTTCAGGCGGAACGCATCAAGCGCCTGTATCTGCAAATCTGCCGCTTCGTCGCGTGTCTCGCCCCAGGTCACCAATTTGGCGATCATCGGGTCATAGAACATCGACACTTCGCCGCCTTCATAAACGCCATCATCCACGCGGACGCCGGCCACACCGCGCCGCCCATTGGCCGCACCATCGTCGGTCCATCCTTCGAGAGGGGGTTGGTATTCCACCAAGCGACCGGTGCTCGGCAAAAATCCGCGATAAGGATCTTCGGCATAGACCCGGTTTTCAATCGACCAACCGTCAATTCCGATGTCGTCCTGCGTCATCTCCAGCTTTTCCCCAGCGGCAACACGGATCATCTGTTCGACCAGATCAATCCCGGTGATCGCTTCTGTCACAGGGTGTTCGACCTGCAAACGCGTGTTCATTTCGAGGAAGTAAAAACTCTCGCCGGTCGGATCGGCACCGCTGACGATCAGCTCGACGGTCCCGGCGGAATGATAATCCACCGCGCGCGACAGAGCGACAGACTGTTCACCCATAGCCTTGCGTATTTTGGGCGTAACAAAGGGCGAAGGCGCTTCTTCCACCACCTTTTGGTGGCGACGTTGAATGCTGCACTCACGCTCGTTCAGATAGAGAATATTGCCATGCTTATCGCCCAGGATCTGGATCTCGATATGGCGCGGGTTCTGGATGAACTTCTCGATAAATACGCGGTCATCGCCAAATGAGTTGAGGCCCTCGCGCTTGGTTGCTTCAAAGCCCTCGCGCACATCTTTTTCAGACCAGGCCAGGCGCATGCCTTTGCCCCCGCCGCCGGCAGAGGCCTTCATCATCACCGGATAGCCAATGTCGTCGCTGATCTCGACCGCGTGATCGGTATCACGGATTTCACCGACAAAGCCGGGCACCACATTGACGCCGGCTTCCTTGGCCAGCTTCTTGGATTCGATCTTGTCCCCCATCGCGGCGATCGCGCCCGCAGGCGGCCCGATAAACGCGATGTTTTCTGCGGCCAATGCTTCCACAAAACTGGCCCGTTCGGATAGGAAACCATAGCCGGGATGAACCGCCTCGGCGCCGGTTTGCTTGCAGGCATCGATGATTTTTTCAGGGATCAAATAGCTTTCCACTGCCGGAGCTGGTCCGATATGAACCGCCTCGTCCGCCATACGCACGAACGGCGCACGCGCATCCGCATCAGAATAAACCGCAACGGTGGCGATCCCCATCCGGCGAGCGGTCTTGATTACACGGCAAGCAATTTCACCGCGATTGGCAATCAGTATCTTGGAAAACAAACGGGGCCTCCAGAAGAGCAACTCAGACGTAAACCGCCTATGCCCACCCTAGAGGCCCCGATCAAGCTATCGAATTGGGGCTATTCGCCCGCTAAGTAGCCTATTGGTCAATATGCCCGACGTGGCGATGATGCTCAGCAATCAAAGACTGGTATTCAGCCCACAACTCCTTGGCCTTGTCTTCGCCGCCAACCTGCTTGGCGAACTCGGCATCCCACTTGTCACTTTCGGCGTTATTGGCCCAACCCATCGCAGCGATGCCTTGACGCATCGGGATTGCAACGATCGAGTGCCATTCGCCCGTATTCATGTGGATATCGATAACATCATCATATCCCAGCGCAGCATCCACCTTCTCGAACATATCGATGATTTCGTGCGCACGCTGACCTTTGCCTGATTTCCACTTGATCATATTGATCCGGTACCAATCCACCTTTGCGAGTTCAGGCTCAGCCTTCGCATGGTCATCGGCAAGCGCGGGTGAAGCCGTGAAAGCCAATCCGAAAGCGGCAGCGGCAAGTACAATTTTACGCATAATAATCCCCCAATTTGTGTTGTTACCAGCGACCCCATTCGTAGTGAGTCGAAAGATAAGCCCATTTTCGAGAAACTAAATTGTAGGCAGGCGACATGATCGCAATGCAGCAGCCTAACCCTTTGATAAGGCTTGACTTAAATCTGCGGTAATGTCGTCAATATGCTCTATCCCCACCGAAACGCGCACCACATCGGGGCCAGCACCCGCCGCAATCAAACCTTCTTCATCCAATTGGCTGTGGGTGGTGGAGGCCGGATGGATGATCAGCGAGCGCGTATCACCAATATTGGCAAGGTGGCTGAACAATTTGACGTTGCTGACCAGCGATTTTCCGGCTTCAAACCCGCCCTTCAGGCCGAAGGTAAACACCGCACCACCCTTGCCGCCGAGATATTTCTGAGCATGCTGATGGTAAGGATTGTCGGGCAGTCCGGCATAGGACACCCACTCAACCTCTTCCTGATCTTGCAACCACTCGGCCAGAGCATGTGCATTGGCGCAATGCCGCTCCATCCGCAGATGCAGCGTCTCCATCCCGGTTAGCGCGAGAAACGCGTTCATCGGTGCCATGGCCGGACCCAAATCGCGCAAGCCCAAAACGCGGCAGGCTATGATAAAGGCAATCGGACCAATGGGCTCCAACGCATCGACCAGCACCGCCCCGTGGTAGGAGCCGCTTGGCTGGGTCAGGGACGGGAATTTGTCGCCTTGCGCCTTCCAGTCGAACTTGCCGCTGTCGACGATGACACCTCCCACGGCATTGCCATGCCCGTTGAGGAACTTGGTGGTGGAGTGCACCACAATATCCGCGCCATGTTCGAACGGACGGCACAGCGCAGGGCTGGCCATGGTGTTGTCGACCATCAACGGGACGCCGCCATCATGGGCGATATTTGCAATGGCGGCGATATCGGTCACCACACCGCCCGGATTGGCCAGACTTTCGATGAAGACCACGCGCGTTTTGTCATCCATGGCTGCACGTACATTCTCGACATCATCAGTATCGACAAAGCGCGTTTCCCAACCGAATTTCTTGAACGCTTCGCCCAATTGGTTGAGCGATCCGCCATACAATTTCTTTGCTGCCACTATGTTGCAGCCCGGCTCCATCAAAGTGTGAAACGCGATCAATTGTGCAGCATGGCCAGATGCGACGCCGAGTGCGCCCACGCCGCCTTCCAAGGCCGCAACCTTCTTCTCCAGCGCATCATTGGTGGGGTTCATGATCCGCGAATAGATGTTCCCGAACTCGGCGAGGCTAAACAGGTTCGCCGCATGCTCCGGACTGTCAAAGACGTAGGAGGATGTCTGATAGATCGGCGTGATCCGCGCATTGGTGGTGGGATCGGGCGCGCAACCAGCGTGGACCGACAGGGTTTCCGGACGGGTTTGAGGGGGAAGATCGGTCATATACTTGATTGTCCTGTCTTATCGTGGGGCTGATTGGTCGCCAAAAGTTACTCCGCAGCCTCGTCCAGCCCCTCGCCTGCAGGCGGCATATTGTGCCCGAGCAGCGTCAAAATATCGGCCGCGCATTCGATCACATTGGAACCGGGACCATAGATGCCCTGCACCCCTGCCTGACGCAGAAATTCGTAATCGGTCGCAGGGATAACCCCGCCGGCGGTCACTTTGATATCGGGCCGCCCGGCCTCTTTCAGCAAGGTGATGAGCTCGGGAATCAGCGTCTTGTGCCCCGCGGCGAGCGAGCTTGCGCCCACCACATCCACATCATTCGCTAGCGCCATATCGCGCGCTTCGGATGGGGTCTGGAACAGCGGGCCGGACACCACTTCAAAGCCCATATCGGAAAAGGCGCTGGCGATCACATTGGCGCCGCGATCGTGCCCATCCTGGCCCATTTTCGCGACCATGATGCGCGGTTTGCGGCCCAATCGCCGCTCTACCGCATCCACCCCGTCGGTTACTTGCGCCCAGCGCTGATCAAATTCATAAGCGGTTTTGTAAACGCCGCTGACCGGTTTTGGTGTTGCATCATGGCGGCCAAACACCTGCTCCATTGCCGATGAGATTTCACCCAAAGTCGCATCATGTCGCGCAGCTGCAACAGCCAGCTCCAGCACGTTACCGCCCGACTTAGACCCTTCCGTCAACGCCTTCAGCGCCGCCTGACATGCAGCCTCATCCCGGCCGGCACGCACTTTCTCAAGACGTGCAATCTGGCCCTGACGTACCTTGTGGTTATCAATGTCGAGCGTGTCGATCTGCGCTTCTTCTTCCAGGCGGTATTTATTGACGCCCACCACCACGGTCTCGCCTTTATCGACGTTGGTCTGCTTTTGTGCAGCCGCGGTCTCGATGGCGGCCTTGGGCGCGCCGGTCGCAACATAGGCGGTCATACCGCCCGCTGCGTCCACCTCGGCTATCAGCTTTTCGGCCTCTTCCACCAGTTTGGCGGTCAGCGCCTCGATGTAATAGCTGCCACCCAGCGGATCGACGACATTGGTGATGCCGGTTTCTTCTTGCAGCACCAATTGCGTGTTGCGCGCGATGCGGGCGGAAAAATCGGTTGGCAGGGCAATCGCCTCGTCCAGCGCATTGGTATGGAGCGATTGTGTGCCGCCCAATGTCGCGGCCATCGCCTCAACCGTGGTGCGGATCACATTGTTGTAGGGGTCTTGTTCCTGCAACGAAACACCCGACGTCTGGCAATGGGTGCGCAGCATTTTGGAGCGGTCTTTTTGAGCCCCCAGCCCGTCCATCACATTGTACCACAAGGTGCGCGCGGCTCGCAGTTTGGCGATCTCCATGAAGAAGTTCATGCCAATGCCGAAGAAGAACGAAAGCCGTCCGGCAAAGGCATCAATATCCAGGCCCGTTTCCATCGCGCGCTTGGCGTATTCCTTGCCATCGGCAATGGTGAAGGCCAGTTCCTGAACCGCCGTCGCCCCAGCCTCGTGCATGTGATAGCCGCTAATCGAAATGCTGTTGAATTTCGGCATGTTGGCGCTGGTATAGGCGATGATGTCCGACACGATCCGCATCGAAGGCTCGGGCGGATAGATATAGGTGTTGCGCACCATAAATTCTTTGAGAATATCGTTCTGGATGGTGCCCGACAGCTTCTCTGCGGACACGCCCTGACGTTCGCCCGCGACGATGTAGAACGCCAGCACGGGGATCACTGCGCCGTTCATCGTCATCGAAACGCTCATCGTGTCGAGCGGGATCTGATCGAACAGGATTTCCATATCCGCCACGGTATCAATCGCGACGCCAGCCTTGCCGACATCGCCGGTGACCCGTTCGTGATCGCTGTCATAACCACGGTGGGTGGCCAGATCAAAGGCGACCGACAGTCCCTTTTGCCCGGCAGCCAGATTGCGGCGATAAAATGCGTTGGATTCCTCGGCGGTTGAGAAGCCGGCATATTGCCGGATGGTCCAAGGACGCCCGGCATACATGCTCGCCTTCACTCCGCGCGTAAAAGGCGCAAATCCGGGTAGGCCGGGATCATGGCTGTCGGCCTCGGTATAGAGCGGCTTGATGTCAAAGCCCTCGGGCGTTTCCCAAGTGAGATCGCGGCCTTTGGACTCCTTGTCAGCCAGCGCCTTCCAGTCTTCAACATCAGCCATCTTAATTGCCCTTAAATTCTGCCTTACGCTTTTGCAGGAAGGCCATGCCGCCTTCCTTCGCGTCATTACTGTCACCGGCCAAACGCTGGGTCTCTGCCTCGCGCACAAACACCTGTTGCACCGATCCATCCAGCGCCAGATTGAGATTTTCTTTCATCAAGCGGATCGCCTGCGTCGGACCATTGGCCAGCTTTTCAGCCAAGGCATTGGCCTCGCCCATCAAATCATCAGCCTCAACCGCTTTATAGATCAAGCCCCAGTCCTCTGCTTGCTCGGCCCCGATTTTCTCGCCCAGCATCATCATGCGGGTGGCGCGAGCGCGGCCAATGGCGCGGGCCAGCAACCAGGTTGACCCGCCATCCGGCACCAGGCCGATGTTGACGAAGGCTTGTAGGAAATAGGCTTTCTTCGAGGCGATGGTGAAATCGGCTGCCAGTGCCAGACTGCAACCCACGCCTGCGGCCGGACCATTGACCGCACAAATCACGGGAACGGGCGCTCGCAATACTTGGCTGATGGCCGGGTTATAATGGTTCTGCAAAGCCTGATGACTACCGCCGTTGCCGGACAATGCCGATCCCTCGCCGCGCGCGGCCAAATCGGCGCCGGAACAAAATCCCTTGCCCTCGCCCGTGATCAGCACCGCGCGAGCATCACCCAGATCATAAAACGCCTCGCCCAACTCGTCCGCCATCTGCGGCGGCATAGCGTTCAACCGGTCTGGGCGGTTCAGCGTGATGGTTTTCAGCGGGCCGTCATTTTCGACGCGGATCGTTTCGTAGGACATGTATTCTCTCTTTCGATGAACCAATCAATTGGACCAGTGGGCACCATCTTTTGGCGTTTCCATAATCTCGGTAAGCATGCCCTGCATGTCCTTGGGATGGACGAAAAAGATAGGGGTGCCGTGCGCGCCAATCCGTGTCGGCCCAAGGATACGCTTGCCCATGCTCTCAAATTCCTCGCGTGCCGTAGCGATATCCGGCACTTCATAGCACACATGATGCTGCCCTCCGGCCGGGTTCTTGGCGAGGAAGCCATTGATCGGAGAATTTTCATCGAACGGCTCAATCAGCTCGATCTGTGTTCCGTTAAGCGCAGAACTTGCGCTCGAATCGGTGGGCGTATCGACGAAACAGACCTTCACGCCCTGTTCGGGCAGATCAAAAGGCTCTGTGATCGAGGTTGCGCCCATCACATCGCGATAATGCGCGATGGAATCTGCAATTGAAGGCGTTGCAACGCCAATGTGGTTAAGTCTGCCGAGTTTCATTTGATCATTCCAAAATACGAGAATGCAGCTTCAATCGCGTTACGTTTATCTGGTGGACAGGGATGAATCCTCTTAGTCCCCCTTCTGTTTGGTGCAGTTCTGTTGGAGAGCCCATACTGGTGTTTAAGATCAGCAATCCAGCAGGTCTTGGGGACGAACCCCGCCTTGGCCTTCACTCGGTCCTGAATCTCTTTGTATGTTGCCATATCACCTCACAACGGAATATTGTCGTGCTTCTTCCACGGGTTCTCGAGGCTTTTGTTGCGCAGTTTGCGCAGGCCCGATGCTATCCGCTTGCGGGTTGAGTGCGGGTAGATCACCTCGTCAATATAGCCACGCTGCGCCGCCACAAATGGGTTCGCGAAGCGGTCTTCATATTCCTTGGTTTTCTCGGCGATCTTTTCCGCATCGCCGCGATCTTGCCGGAAGATGATCTCCACTGCGCCCTTCGCGCCCATCACCGCGATTTCCGCCGTTGGCCAGGCATAGTTCAAATCGCCGCGCAAATGCTTTGACGCCATGACGTCATACGCCCCGCCATAGGCCTTGCGGGTGATGATCGTGATTTTGGGCACGGTTGCCTCTGCATAGGCAAACAGCAGCTTTGCCCCGTGTTTGATGATGCCATTATGCTCTTGCGCGGTTCCGGGCAGGAAGCCGGGCACATCAACCAGTGTGATGATCGGAATTTCAAACGCATCGCAGAACCGGACGAAACGCGCGGCTTTCTTCGATGAGTTGATGTCGAGCACGCCGGCGAGAACCATCGGCTGGTTGGCCACAACGCCCACGGTGCGCCCTTCCACGCGGCCAAAGCCGCACAGGATATTGCCCGCATGGGCTGGCTGGACTTCAAAAAACTCACCCTCGTCCAGAACCTTCTGGATCACCTCATGCATATCATAGGGCTGATTGGCATTAGCCGGGATCAACGTGTCGAGGCTTTCTTCCATCCGATCCCAAGGATCGTTGGTAGGTCGTTCGGGCACTTCTTCACGGTTGGACAGCGGCAGATAGTCGAAGAAATCGCGCGTCGCCATCAAGGCTTCGATGTCATTTTCAAACGCAATATCGGCTACGCTGGTCTTGGTGGTATGCGTAACCGCGCCGCCCAATTCCTCTTGTGTTACCTCTTCATTGGTGACCGTTTTGACCACATCGGGTCCGGTCACGAACATATATGAGCTGTCTTTGACCATGAAGATGAAGTCGGTCATGGCAGGCGAATAAACCGCCCCACCCGCGCACGGCCCCATGATCAGGCTGATCTGCGGGACAACGCCGCTGGCCAGCACATTGCGCTGGAACACATCGGCATAGCCTCCCAGTGACGCCACGCCTTCCTGAATACGCGCGCCGCCGCTGTCATTCAGACCGATCACCGGAGCGCCATATTTCATCGCGCTTTCCATCACCTTGCAGATTTTCTCCGCATGGCGCTTGGACAGGCTGCCGCCAAACACGGTGAAGTCTTGACTGAACACAAACACCAGCCGGCCATTGATCGTGCCTGATCCGGTGACCACGCCATCGCCGGGGATCTTCTGGTCTTCCATCCCGAAATCGGTGCAATCATGCTCGACATATGTGTCCAGCTCTTCAAAGCTGCCCTCGTCCAGCAGCACATCCAGCCGCTCGCGCGCGGTCAGTTTGCCTTTGGCATGTTGCGCGTCGATACGCTTTTGACCGCCACCCATTTTGGCGGCTTCTCGGCGGCGTTCCATTTCGGCGATATTAGCGGACATTCAGCCTCCAACTTAAAAACAACTTTGCTTGCAAGGTGCCTAGACACCCATCTGCGCCAGCGTCAAATTATCAAAAACGCAGTGATATGCTCTTGGCCAATGCCGGGGACAGGGACTCTGCAACGCGGAGCGCCTTTGTCATACCGATGTTCGCCTCGTCATGGTTCTTTTGGATCGCAACAACGATTTGCCGGGCACATTCTTCGGGCGGCATCTTCTTCATCGGATTGCCATCATTCATCTGCGTATCAACCACGGGAGGCAGCGCCTCCGTCACGTGAATATTGGTGTCCTTCAGCTGCTCTCGCAGGCTCAGTGTGTAAAAGCGCAATCCCGATTTTGTCGCGCAATAAACAGGCGTGCGCGCCGCCGGAGCAATCGCCAGCCCCGATGTGACATTGACGATGCTGGCTTCTGGCCGCGCCTTCAGATGCTCCATCAGACCCGCAATCAAGCGGATCGGAGCGTTCAAATTGGCGTAAATGCAATCATCGGCGGCGTCTGAATCGGGCGTTTCCTTGCGAAAGTCATGATCGACCAATTGTCCGGCATTGTTGATCAATATTTCGAGTTCTCGCCCGCCCCACTCGTCCAGCAAAGCATCAACGCCCGCCGCATTAGACAAATCGGCGGAGATGACTTCAAAGCCAGCGTCCGACATTGCTTTCAGGCGGTCGGGATTGCGGCCAGTGAGCACGACTTTCGCGCCCAGCGCCTTCAATTGCAGCGCCATCTCGCGGCCTATACCGGCGTTGCCGCCGGTCAGCAGAACTGTTTTTCCCGAAATATCCATCAGCTTTCGATTATCCCATGTTCAGCAAGGCTGCGCGCTGTGTCTTCCAGCGATTGCTCTGCAGTGATGTATGTTAGACCCAGCGTTTGAGCGGTGTGCGTGCCATCAACATCGCGCGTTCGGCCCAGCTCACTTTTCATCGTGTTCATTTCTGCCACGAAAGGCGCGAGCAGCTTAACCAGAAAATTGGGCATGCGTTTCGTCGGAGCTTTTCCGGCGAGTTCTGGGACCAAAGTGCACAAGGCTTGCGACATCTCTCTCAACCATAGGAACTTTGCCTGCATCGGAAAGCGCCCATCGCGCACTGTTTCGGCAGGAGCCATCAATGCCGCCACATGGGCCTTGGCAACGTCGCGCACGTCGATCACGCCGATGCCCATGTTGGGAGTCATCGGAATGGAACCGTCGAGCAGTTTCTTCACAATCTCGATCGAGGTCGAAAGATCGTCATTCACAACTGGTCCAAATACCGCGACAGGATTGATCGAGCAGAAAACCATGCTTGGCGCATTCGCTGCGGCCCAATCGCGAGCCACGCGCTCTGCAATTGTCTTGGATTTTGCATAGGGTGCGACCGAGGGATGGTCGACGGGCGTCCAATCATCCTTGGTGAACTGTTCTTTTCCGTCTTGATCGCCATAAGCAATCGCAGCTGCGGAACTGGTCAAGACAAAACGGTCTATTCCCGCAGCATGGGCAAATTTGATCGCGCGCAAAGCGCCCTCTCGCGCAGGTACGATCAAATCATCTTCATTCTTTGGTACAGCCAATGGAAATGGAGAGGCGACATGGGCCACGGCATCGCAACCTGCGTTGGCTTCCGCCCAACCAGCGTCATTTTCCAGATCGGCCTGAAACACTTTCAACCGCCCATCACTGTTATCGGCACCGGCATCGGGCCATCGGGCACGCAGGCGCGGTTCGCTTTTGCTGGTATTGCGAACAGTGGTGTGAACCGTCTTGCCAGCCGCCAACAGCTGATCAATCAGCTCGCCTCCGATGTAGCCTGTGCCGCCTGTGACCAGAATAGTTCCCGCCATTTGATGTCCCCTTGTTTGAGGGCACTTAGCTAGCGTGAACGATTGCGAACCACAAACTACTTAAACAGGACAAGTTCTTCCGCCATGGTCGGGTGGATGGCCGTGGTCGCATCGAAATCGGCTTTGGTCAGGCCTGCTTTCACGGCGATTGCGGCGGCCTGCATGATCTCGGGCGCTTCGGCTCCGATCATATGGATACCAACAATCTGGTCTGTCGCCGCATTAACGATCATCTTGTAAAGGCTGCGCTCGTTGCGGCCAGCGACCACATTTTTCATTGAGCGAAAATCTGACTGGTAAACCCGGATATTGCCGATCTTGTTGCGGGCCTCACCCTCGGTCATCCCCACGGCGGCAATCGGTGGGTGGCTGAATACGGCACTGGGGATACAGGAATGGTCAACAGCGCGCGGCTCTCCTTCGCCAAATACAGTGTCAGAAAATGCCTGCCCCTCTCGGATGGCTACCGGAGTAAGTTGAACCCGATCAGTCACGTCGCCAACAGCATAGACATAATCGACATTGGTCTGGCTAAATTGATCGACCTTGATCTCGCCCTTGTCGCCCAATTCTACGCCGATAGTCTCAAGGCCCAGACCTTGGGTATTCGGCGAGCGTCCGGTCGCAAACATGACCAGGTCAACGTCCATGTCATCCGCACCGTTCAACTCGACGTGGAAGGACCCATCATCGTTCTTGGTGATTTGCTTGAAAGTTGTGTTGAAGTGGAAATTGACCCCCTTCATCAAGGATATCTGCAGCAAACGATCGCGCAGGCTCTCGTCATAGCCGCGCAGCAATTGATCGCCACGATTGACCAGACAGACCTTGCTTCCAAACTCGTTGAAAATGCCGGCAAATTCATTGGCGATATAACCGCCGCCCGCGATCATTACTCGCTTGGGCAAGGCGTCCAGATGGAATGCCTCGTTCGAGGTGATAGCGTGCTCTGCGCCGGGAAAATCCAGCAATGTCGGACGAGCGCCAGTGGCCACTAGAATGTATTTGGCTGTTACCACTTTGCCGCTGGCAAGAGTGATTTCATGGTCGCCGGTAATCTGGGCGCGCTCGCGGTAAATCTCGACATTGTGATTGGCCAAGGTTTCACCATAGAGGCCCTCGAGCCGATCAATATCGGTCTGCACATTATCGCGCAGTTTGACCCAATCGAAGCTCTTGCCCTCGATCGTCCAGCCAAAATTTTGCGCATCTTCTAGATCTTCGGCGAAATGCGCGCCGTAGACGAGCATCTTCTTGGGCACACATCCGCGAATGACACAGGTTCCGCCAACGCGGTATTCTTCTGCCACGGCAACCTTCGCGCCATGGGCAGAGGCGACCCTGCTGGCGCGAACGCCGCCTGATCCTGCACCGATGGTGAAGAGGTCATAATCGTAAGTGTCGGCCATCGGCATGCTCCTGTTTCAGCAGCGCGATATGGCCATCACTCACGCAAAAGCCAAGCGCGCTGCTGTTTCTAAGTGCACAATTCGCCGATTTGTGCGGATTGGTTACCCGCCAGCGATGTTAGCCGCTGGCGCGGTTACCGCCCGGCTTGCCGCCGCGACTGTTGAACCGCCGACGGTTGCCGCCGCCCGGTTTACCGCGACCGCCCTGTTGGCCCTGACCGCCCGGCCCACTGGGCCGTCCGCCGGAGCGGTTTTCTGAGCGTTCACCCGATTGTCCATCGTGATTTGGTTTGCCAGCACGGTTTGGCTTTCCGGCACGGTTGGGATGCTTGTTCTTGGGCTTGCGCGCCTCACCCTGATCCTGCCCACCTGCATTGGCACCACCACGGCCACGACCAGCGCCAAATGGCTTTGGCTTGACCCGTTGACGCTGCTGCTTGGGGGCTGGCTTTGTAGGCCCAACACCTTCGACTACGGCACGGAAATTCTCGGGCAAAGGCAGACGCTCAAACTCGGCATCGGTTAGTTTGCGAATATCTTTCAGATAAGCGCGCTCGTCCTCGGCGCAAAATGCGATCGCAATGCCATCTGCTCCGGCACGCGCGGTGCGTCCGATACGGTGGACATATTGCTCTGGCACATTGGGCAGTTCGTAATTGATAACATGGCTTACGCCGGGAATATCGATCCCGCGTGCGGCCACATCGGTGGCAACCAGAACGGGGGTCTTAGCCTTTTTGAACTCGCTCAGGGCGCGCTCACGCTGGGGCTGGGATTTGTTGCCGTGAATGGCATTGGCCTGCACCCCGATCTGGGCAAGCTTCTTTACCACACGGTCCGCACCATGTTTGGTCCGAGTGAACACCAGCACACGCTCCAGCTTACCTGGAATGTCGTGCTGACCCTTCAGGATCATCCCGAGCAAGGTCTGCTTTTCGTCCTGCTGAACCATCAACAGATATTGCTCGATCCGTTCGGCCGTTGTGGCCGCCGGAGTAACCGATACTTGCACCGGATTGCGGCAATATTTGTTGACCAATTCCTTGATCTGCTTGGGCATGGTTGCGCTGAAAAACAGCGTCTGACGCTCGGCCGGGACCAAATCGTTGATCTTGCGCAGGGCATGGATGAAGCCCAGGTCCAGCATCTGATCGGCCTCGTCCAGAACCAGCACTTCGACCCCGGAAAGGTTGAAGGCCTTCTGGTCGACCAGATCAAGCAAACGGCCCGGTGTTGCGACCAGAATATCGGTGCCACGGTGCAGTTTGTTGCGGTCTTTATTGACGCTGGTTCCACCTACAATGGACTGAACCTTCAGCCCTGCCAAAGCGCCATATTCCTTGGCGTTGGCGGCAATTTGTCCGGCCAGTTCGCGGGTTGGCGCCAGCACCAGCATGCGGCATGATTTGAACGGCGTTTGCCGATCTGCTTCGCGCAGTCGATCAATGCTGGGAAGCATGAACGCGGCCGTTTTACCGGTCCCGGTTTGAGCGATCCCCAACAGATCGCGGCCCTTCAATACAGCCGGAATGGCCTGCTCTTGAATGGGAGTAGGTTCGCTATAACCCTTCAGATCCAAGGCCTGAAGAACGGGTTGTGAAAGACCAAGTTGGTCAAAAGTCGTAGTCATTATGAAGTGTTAAACTCGCATTATATGCGGTGCGCTGACGCAGTCCAGACGGACTCGTCGCGCATTCGCGGGGTTAAATAACCGCCCGCGTGAAAAGGGAAGTTTGAAAAATTAGAACCGAAGCTGCGGCCGGGGCTGGTAGAATTTTTACTACCGCCAGTTCACGCTGCCAGGCGCCTCGATGTCATGCAGATGGGTGACAAACCCCGTAAAGTCAAGGATTTTGTGCAATGCAACAAATTCTGTGCACGTCTTTGCACGCACTGCGCACAGCAAAAGGGGCAGACATCATTGCGATGCCCGCCCCTTTCCATTCTAGCTATGAATCAACCAGATTAGAACGCAACCTGGAAGCCAGCCCGTGTGCCGATTTCACCGCTGTTGGCACCAACACCAACACCCGCAGAAATGCTGGCCATTTCGCCAATCGCGGCAGAAATCGCCATCGACAGAGCGGTGCGGCCTTCATAATTGCCGACGCCGCCTGACAGAGCGAAGGATGCGCCTGCTGGGATAGAGGGGCTTTCCATGGCCAGCGCCATGGCAACACCTTCATTGGCTCGGTCAATCGCTTCACCATTTGCCGAAGCTAGATCGAACACCGTATCAACCCGGCCTTCCAATGCCGCGAATTGTGCATCGGACACCGCCGCCAATTGGCGCAGATTGTTGTTCACGCTGGCAACCGCCTGCATGCTGGCCAGAGCAGAGCCCTTGCCCAAGGTGCCATTGCCATCGACGGTTACAGCAAACAGATCACCAGATTGCGCAGCGGTTGAGGCATCGATATCGCCCACACGTACACTTGAACCGAGCCCGCCCAGCGTCACCTGATTGTCAGCCGTAGACGTAGCATTGGCACCGATGGCGGTTGAGTTCGCATTGGTTGCCGCGGCACGGAAACCAATCGCGGTCGCACCGGTACCGCTGGCATTCGCTGTATCACCTACAGCCGTGGCATTGGCTCCAGCATCAGTGTCATAGCCAACCGCTGTTGAACGACCTCCGGCTGCATTGGCGCGTTGACCCACAGCAGTCGCCCGACCAGCAAGTGCAAAAGCCGTGTCACCCACTGCAGTAGAGCTTGCCCCAAGCGCCCGCGATCCGCG
>CANLZP010000003.1 GCA_947495695.1 uncultured Erythrobacter sp.
CCCGAAGGCTGCACTGCGCAAGCCGCCAGCACGCGTTGCATTACCAATCGCAGTAGATTCCTGGCCAACTGCCTCAGACCCAGCACCAAAGGCAGAAGCGTTTGCAGCGCTCGCAGCTGCAGCCGCTCCCACTGCGATAGAGCCCGCTCCGGTCGATAGCGTGCTTGCGCCAATCGCAATGCTGTTACCGCCATTTGCGGTTGTTCTTTGCTGTGCGGTTGTCGCGGAATAGCCGTTGGCGCTAGCGGAATCATAGGTCTCCGCCAGGCCGCCAATGGCAATATTGCCTTGCGTTCCTGTTCCGCCTGCGGTGGTGGCAAAGGCACCCAACGCCACATCGCCTTGCCCACTGGCAACGCTGGATTGCCCACCGGCGAAGCTGCCATTGGCCGCAGTGCTGCCAGCGCCAATCGCTGTGGCAGATTCGGTGGCGCTGGCTGATGGTCCGAGCGCCGTCGCGCCCACGCCCAGGGCGTTGGCATTGCCCCCGACTGCCACCGCAAGAACATTGTTGGTTAGCGATCGTTGCCCCAATGCAACCGAATAACTTGCGGTGGCAGCGGCATCGGCACCGATTGCGATGGCCATGTCCGAGCTGGCCAAAGCTCCTAAGCTGTCGAGATCGGTTCCATCCCCTCCGATCGCGATAGAGCCGAGCGCTTGCGCGCGGGCGTATGAACCCAGCGCGCTGGCATCCGTCGCGCTGGCCTCAGCGCCGGTTCCCACACTGGTCGCGCCATTACCGCTGGCAACCGATCCGGCACCGATGGCGCTGGCATCGACGCCGCCAGCCTGGGACAGATAACCCAACGCGGTCGCATTGGCCTGGATTGCATCGCTGGATGATCCAATGGCGGTGGATTGTAGTCCGGCAGCATTGGCGTCAAAGCCCAATGCACTGGCATCGTTCTGGCTTGAATCGGCACCAGCACCGATGCTGGTGGAATTTGCCCCCACAGCCTGCGCGCTGGCACCAAATGCGCTGGAATTGGCCATGGTTGCATCGCTCAAGGTGCCAAGGCTGGTGGAGGCATCGCCGCTTGCTGTGGCGCTTTCTCCAACGGCCATTGCGTCTGAGCCGCTGGCCACACTATTTGCTCCAAGAGCGGTGGAAAAGCCGCCCGTTGCCTGTGCTCCAACACCGCACGCAAGGCGCGTTTCCTGATCGTTGGAATTGGCCCCGCCATCATTGTCGGAAGTGGCATCCACAATGCCGTCATTGTCCCGGTCGAGCAGGCAGTCTTCTGCGTGCGCAGTTTGTGGGGGCAATAGCAGCGCCGCAGCAATTGCGGCTGTCATCGACGACAAAAGCAGGTTGGTCTTCTTCATTGATCATTCCCCTCGCATGATTCCGAAGGGAGCAGCGCGGCGCGACCAATCAAGATTGGTCGCGTACATCACTTAAGAGCACGAATTCATGCGCCAAGCCCCCTGCGGTCGTACGCGTGTGAATGTACAGGAAACGAAGCCGAGGTATGGCCGTTAACGCAATTTAATCGGCCCGCATAGCCGGCCGGCTTGAGCGCAATTTGGGCCAACAAAAAAGCCGCCCAAGCGCGAACTTGGGCAGCCTTTAGATTGTTTGCTGTGAAGCGATGTGTGGCTTAGCCTTCGCGTTGGCCGCTCAGCGGCATCGCACCAAAAGCGCCTGCGTTGACATTACCTGTGAGCTGGTCGCCATCGACCGTTGCTTCGCAATCGAGGCCCATCGGCATCGGTACGGTCATGTTCATTTTCCAGGTTAGCTTGTTGCCGTCGATCTTGCCTTCTTCGACATCCATGCTGCCCATTCCGCCAGCCATAGAGCCTGTGAAAGTGTTGCCATCGTCACCTGGTATAACGGTAAAGGTACCGCTCTGGTCGCCCATCGGGCTTTTCACGACGGTGTTGTAAGTTCCTGCTACTGACATTCGAATTCTCCTTAGTGCGAAATTTGCTCTCATCAAACCAAGTCTTGGCTGACGATTGGGTTCCTATTTACATGGCTGTCAGTTGGACTCAACTACATATCGACGCGAGGCATTAGCCAACACATCTTCGCGCCAGAAGTGCACAGGCTTCAGCTCATGATCGACATACATTTGCATTTGATCGGTGTAATGCGGGCTGTCTGGCCGGGTCGTTGCAGCACCGAAGGGCTGGATCGATCGCGAGGATACAGGCTCTCCCTCGTTCCATTCGACCCATTGGATGAAGCTGTCACCATGGACCAATTGCAGCCGGCCATCATCGTCAACCTGCCATGTGGTCGAGGCGCGCAAAGTGTCAGATCCGCCATCCAGCGCAAGATCAACATCCCCCTGCCGCAAACGCAATAAGTCCGACATGGGCGGGTCCAGCTTGCCAAAATGGGTGATGAGGTGATCGGATGCCTCGTGCAGCTTTTCCTCCACATCCGGATAGGGTCGATTGCCATATTCAGCCGACATGAAATCACGGATCATAAGCAAGGCAATCGCATCGCCTGCGCCTTCGTTATCGGCGGTGAAATCCCAACCGAGCAAAAGGTCGCGAGCCTCGGCCAACTCGCCGTTAACTTCCAGATCTTTGGCCGCATTGAACAGATCATCCACATAGCTTTCGCGTTCATAAACCATGTCATACTTGATCCGCTTGAGATTGGCGCGGTCGAGCAGATTGGCCTCAGACATGAGCTTATAAGCGCGCAACGAGCGATTGGTTTGTTTCAGTTCGACACCCAGTTCAGGAGCGTAGTCATCCGGCGCTAGATCGCTACCAGCGCCTGCTGCGGTGAACGGCGTGTTGTTTGAGTTGTAGAGCCACCCCGACGCCGGATTAACTACCTGCGGAATTCGATCATACTCGACCGGCCCAGCCCAAATCAGCGTAGAATCGTTCCCAGGCAAGATGCCTCGCCAATTGGGGCCGGGCTTTCTGTCTGGCAATGCAGCGTTGTAATAATAGGCGATATTGCCGGTTTTGTCGGCATAGACCGCGTTGAAGGACGGAATATCGCGCCGTGCCATCACTGCGCGCCACTCATCAAAAGTAGTCGCCTTTGTTTTGCGATAGAAGGCATCGAGCGAGCCTATGTTGTCAATTCCGGCATAGCGGATCGCGAACGCGCCCTTATCATTCTTGATTACTGGTCCATGCGCGCTGCGATGAACCGTCTGGCGAATGGGCAAGACAATGGGTCCCAATTTGACCGGAAGGGTGACCGTCTTTTCTTCAAGATCGCGCCATTCTCCGTCCAACATATATTGATCGCCAGCCTCATTCATTTCCAGCTGGTAAACATCAACCAAGTCCGGCCGATTGACCGTAAAGGTCCAGCCCAGATGCTCGTTATGGCCGAGCGCGGGGAAGGGAACCCCGGGGAAGGTAGCGCCCGCAAAATGCCATCCCTCGTCGCTTTCGACCACCACCTCATACCATGCGACTGGGCCGCGTAACGGTTGATGTGTGTTGGAAATCAGCGTGGTTGGTCCGCCTGACTTTGCCGGAGCCACTGCAAATGCGTTGGAGCCAGCCAAAGCAGCATCAGGTCCAAAGGGTGAGAAATTGCGCGCAGTCTGCTCGGACGCAGGCGCTTCGACCGCATTGCCCCGGGCATCGCGTGGAAAGCCGGGAATATCAGGGCCAAATTCACGGCGTAATGGCTCACCTTCGACCAAGGGCTGAATCACGTTGTTCAGACCGAAGAAAAATGGCTGACGGAATGCGAATCCAGCGGCGATGTCGATGCCGTTTACCGGGAACAGATTGGCCAGTTTTAACTCATCAGGATGAGCCTCGGCATAAGTGTTGAGACCAGCAGCATAGGCGTTGGCCAAATCCTGTGTTTCAATTGGTAGATTGCCAAAATTACGTTCTGCAGTGCCGCGCGCGTCAAGCAGGTGATAGACATAATCGACGGCCGCTCCGTCTTGACCGGCGATTGCACCAAATCGCCCGCGGCTCATGGCGATAACATCCTGAAGGGTGGTAAAGTCGTCCTCCGCATGAGCCATCGCGATACCAAAGGCGACATCAGCATCGCGCGCGCCATAGATATGCGGCACGCCATATTCATCCCGGATAATTTCTGCGCGATAGGTGTCGGCTGGAGGTTCAGCTCCCGGATCGGTAAAATATGGCTCCCACGTGGCAAGGCCGATAAAGCCAAAAATTACCAGAGCGAGCAGACCAAAGCCCCCGCCAACCAACCATTTGCGCATTCCTGCATCCTCATCATTGCATTTGAAACCAACAATTGCTTTGACGCTGGCAGAGGTCAACTGATCATTGTTTGAAGAGAGGATTTAGTCATTACCCGTCACCGCAAAATTGTCGCCCTTTCCTTTGCAGCCTCGATCACACTGGCGCTGCCATATTCAGCTATGGCGCAGGACGTAATGGGTTCAGGCATTGCTCCGGCCACGGTCCAGAATTCTGTCGAAAGGCCGATGAAATTTGCCCAGCGTGCGCCCGGTGATGCGGCCGTTGCGATCGTAATAACGGGCGATGCATTGCCCGATGATGCACCATTGAGCGATACTGACCGCGCCTTGGCCGAGGCGATCATCCAATCAGATGCGCTTGCTGGTGGTGCCGGTACGTCGGCGGAAGTGCCGCGGATTGATGGCCGTCCCAAGCTGACGCTGTTCAGCGCGGCGAGCGACGATGGCCCAGTGAATTGGCGCGAATTGGGCGGAAAGATTGCTCAGGCGATGGCGGATCAAAAGGCTCCGCTTGCCATCGTTGGCCTGCCCGATGCAGCCGCTATGGCTGATGCAGCGTTTGGCGCGACTTTGGGGCAATATCGGTTCGACCGTTATAAAAGTGACCGCAAGGAGCCTCCTGCCGACCGTATCACTGTGGTGGGTAGCGATGCTTCGGCGGCAAAAGACCTGTGGGAAGGTCGAGCTGAACCATTGGCGGAAGGCGTCCGGCTGGCGCGTGATTTGATCAACGAGCCTGCCAATGTGATCTATCCGGCCAGCTTTGTGGATCGCGCCAAGGGTGCCTTTGCTGGTGTTGATGGGGTCACAATTGAAGTACTGGATGCAGCCGACATGCGCCGCCTAAACATGGGCGCGATTGCCGGTGTGGGGCAGGGCAGCCGTCGCGGCGCGCGTCTGATGATGATCACCTATCGCGGAGCAGGCGGAGCGCCAATTGCGCTGGCTGGAAAGGGCATCACTTTTGATACCGGCGGTATTTCCATCAAACCCAACCGTGGCATGTGGGAGATGAAGGGCGATATGTCGGGCGCGGCCGCCGTTACCGGCGCGGTATTGTCCTTGGCCAAATCCAAGGCGCCAGTGCATGTTGTTGCCGCTGTAGCTTTGGCCGAAAATATGCCGGGCGATAATGCCCAGCGGCCAGGCGATGTGGTGCGCACAATGTCCGGCAAGACAATCGAGATTTTGAGCACTGATGCCGAAGGGCGTTTGGTACTGTCCGACGCGATTGAATACACCGTGAAGGAGAAAAAGCCGTTCGCTTTGGTCGATATCGCCACGCTAACCGGCTCGGCAGTGGGGGCGCTTGGGCCAGAATTTGCGGCGATGTTCGCGCGTGAAGACGCCCATGCCAAAGCAGCCATGGAAGCTTCAGGCAAAACCGGAGAGGCGCTGTGGCGTCTGCCGCTTCACCCAGCCTATCGTAAGGCTGTGAAGTCCGACATTGCTGATGTGAAAAATTCCAGCACCAGCCCCGCGCCTGGTGCCAGTGCGGGCGCTCACTTCATCGAATATTTCGTGCCGGAGGATCTGCCATGGGTCCATATCGACATGGCTGCGGTTGATCGCACCGAGACGACCCGGCCCATGATCCCGGTGGGCGCGCGCGGTTTTGGCGTGATGCTGCTGGACGAGATGGCGCGCAGCTGGCGTCCTTGATCTATCGATCCAGATTCCACAGCTGACTGTCTGCTGGTTCGGTTCTGAGCCGGAGCGGCTCAAACGCGCTAATTTTCCGCTGGCCGTTGCGGCTGTGCCGGTGCAGCCTACCTATGTGAGTAACACACTTGGATAGATTTTGGCTGCGCAGGGGTTGTGTTGCATAAACGCAACGCCATATCGGGACTGTAGTCTAGTGAGGATGTTCTAAATGGATCTCGAAAAATTCACTGATCGTGCCAAAGGCTTTTTGCAAAGCGCACAAACGGTCGCCATTCGGATGAACCACCAGCGCATTACCCCAACGCATCTGCTCAAAGCATTGTTGGAAGACAATGAGGGCATGGCTGCTGGGTTGATCCAGCGCGCGGGCGGCGATGCCCCTCGTGCGGTGAGCGAAGTTGATGCCGAACTGGCCAAGATACCCGCCGTATCTGGCGGCGGAGCGCAGGCGACACCGGGTCTTGATAATGACGCGGTGCGGGTCCTCGATTCCGCTGAGCAAATCGCCGAGAAATCGGGCGACAGCTATGTCACCGTTGAACGGCTGCTGGTTGCGCTAACTCTGGCCACCACCACCAAGGCGGGCAAGGCGCTGCAAGCAGCCGGTCTTGATCCCAAAGCCCTGGAGCAGGCGATCAACGCACTGCGAGGCGGGCGCAAGGCAGATTCTGCAACAGCCGAAAATGCTTATGACGCGATGGAGAAATTCGCGCGCGATCTCACTCAGGCTGCCCGCGATGGTAAGCTGGACCCGGTTATCGGTCGCGATGAGGAAATCCGCCGGACGATCCAGATTCTGGCGCGCCGGACCAAGAACAATCCTGCGCTGATTGGCGAGCCGGGTACCGGTAAGACCGCTATTGCGGAAGGGTTGGCGTTGCGTATTGCCAATGGCGATGTGCCGGACAGTCTTAAAGGGCGCACTTTGATGAGCCTGGATATGGGTTCGCTGATTGCGGGCGCCAAATATCGCGGCGAATTTGAAGAGCGCCTGAAATCCGTACTCGACGAAGTGAAGAATGCCGATGGGCAGATTATCTTGTTCATCGATGAGATGCACACTCTAATCGGAGCAGGCGCATCGGAAGGCTCGATGGATGCCTCTAATCTACTCAAGCCAGCCTTGTCGCGAGGAGAGCTTCACTGCATCGGTGCCACCACGCTGGATGAGTATCAGAAATATGTCGAGAAGGACCCTGCGCTGCAGCGGCGTTTCCAATCGGTCTATATTGATGAGCCGAGTGTTGAAGACACGATCTCCATCCTGCGCGGATTGAAAGAGAAGTATGAACTGCACCACGGCGTGCGGATCACCGACAGCGCGCTTGTCTCCGCAGCCCAGCTTTCCAATCGCTATATCCAGAATCGCTTTCTGCCCGACAAGGCGATTGACCTGATGGATGAAGCGGCCAGCCGGATCCGGATGGAAGTGGAAAGCAAGCCGGAAGAGATCGAAGGCCTGGATCGCCGGATTATCCAGCTCAAGATCGAGGAATCTGCGCTCAGCAAGGAAAGCGACGCAGCTTCGCAAGATCGCCTGGTCGCTTTGCGCGAAGAATTGGCCAATCTTGAGCAAGAAAGCTCTGAACTGACCACGCGTTGGCAGAACGAGCGGGATAAGATTAACGCCGAGGCGAAGATCAAAGAAGAGCTGGACGCTGCCAGGCTTGAGCTGGAGCAGGCCGAGCGCGAAGGCGATTTGGCCAAAGCGGGCGAGCTTTCCTATGGCCGCATTCCGCAATTGGAAAAACAGTTAGAAGAAGCCGAAGGGCATACCGAAAACGCTTTGCTGCGCGAAGAGGTGACCGAAGAGGACATCGCCAGCGTTGTTGCGCGCTGGACTGGCATTCCAATGGAACGGATGATGGAAGGCGAGCGGGAAAAGCTCCTCCAGATGGAAGAATTGCTGGGCAAGCGCGTGATTGGACAGGAACAGCCAATTGAAGCTGTGTCCAAGGCTGTGCGAAGGGCGCGGGCGGGTCTGCAAGATCCGAACCGTCCGCTGGGCTCCTTCCTGTTCCTCGGCCCTACCGGTGTCGGCAAAACCGAATTGACCAAGGCCTTGGCCGAATTTCTGTTCGATGATGACGATGCCATGGTGCGCATCGACATGAGCGAGTTTATGGAGAAGCATTCGGTGGCGCGTCTGATCGGGGCGCCTCCTGGATATGTTGGCTATGACGAGGGCGGTGTTCTGACCGAAGCGGTCCGGCGCAGGCCTTACCAAGTGGTCTTGTTCGACGAGGTCGAAAAAGCGCACTCCGATGTGTTCAACGTGCTGCTGCAAGTGCTGGACGATGGCCGCCTGACCGATGGGCAGGGCAGGGTCGTCGACTTTTCCAATACGTTGATCATCCTTACCTCCAATTTGGGTAGTCATTATCTGGCAAATTTGGAGGATGATCAGAAGGTGGCTGACGTTGAGCCGCAGGTGATGGATGTTGTGCGCGGTCATTTCCGCCCCGAGTTTCTAAACCGGTTGGACGAGATCATCCTGTTCCACCGCCTGAGCATGGAGCATATGGCACCGATCGTCGAAATTCAGGTCAAACGGGTGCAAAACTTGCTTGATGATCGCAAGATTACCCTGAACATGACCGACGCCGCCCTGCGTTGGCTGGGCCGCGTGGGCTATGATCCTGTCTATGGTGCAAGGCCGCTGAAACGTGCTGTTCAGCGCTACTTGCAAGACCCGCTGGCGGACAAATTGCTGCAAGGTGATATACCCGATGGAAGCACGCTGGCGATCGACGAAGGCGATGGCGAATTGCAGATTACCGTTGGGTAATGTGGGGCGGGATGGGTGAAGTGCCCACCTTTTCCGCTACCATCGCTGCAGAGCGATTGTGTGAATTGCGCAACACATGTTCAGGTAGATAGTTGAAATCGTAACCGGGTGCTTTGACATCAGGGCACGGCTGGGTCACTAAACCCGTTCCTAATGGGGATTGGGTTGCAATCAGAGGGACTGTCTTGGGTCTAAGGCGCTGAGGGGACTGGCGTTTTTTCCAATAAGCGAATCTTTTTCTGAGCCCGATTCTGGTTGTCTAACTGGAGTCTTTAATGAAAACGTTCCAAAAAAATACTGTGAAGGGTCTCGCTCTTTCTGTTTCAGCGCTCGCATTGGTTGTTGGCGCACCCGCTCTCGCGCAAGACGCTGAAGAGCCAGCTGAAGAAGTTGTTGAAGAAGCGGAAGAAGAAACCGTTGATATCACGACGGGTGCTGATGGCGCTACTTCGGACCAGGGAGCCATCACGGTTACTGGTTCGCGTATTCGCAAGAGCACGTTCAACAGCATTTCACCGCTTCAGGTTATTACAACCGATCAGTCGTCCAATGTTGGTGCGTTTGACCCGGCTCAAATCCTGCAGCGTTCTGAATCGGCTGCTGGTGTGCAAATCGACGCAACCTTCCAGGGCTTTGTTTTGGACAACGGACCTGGTTCAGAGACAATCAACCTGCGTGGCCTTGGTGCCGACCGCACATTGCTGTTGATTAACGGCCGCCGCATGGCACCAGCTGGTGTTGAAGGCGCTCCGACGAACCCATCAATCAACTTGCTGCCTGCATCTCTGATTGACCGTTACGACCTGCTACTTGACGGCGCGTCTTCGGTTTACGGTTCGGACGCTGTTGCCGGCGTTGGTAACATCATCTTGCGCAAAGACTTCGACGGTCTTGAGCTGTTTGCAAGCGGCAATTTGAACGAAGAAGGTGGCGGCAACGACTACACAGTCAGCGCTGCCTGGGGCTTCAACACCGACCGTGCCTTCTTCGGCATTGGTGGTGAGTATCGCGTTCGTGACGAAATTCGCTTGCGTGATCGTAGCTTCCTGTCCGGATGCGAAACAAACTATGAGATTGACCAGAACGGAAACATCCTGACGGTTAACAAGCGCGATAACGCTGTTGTACAAAATCGTACTCCAGGCGTATCGGTCTCGGAAAGCCCCTGTGTGATCACGGGCATTTCGGGACGTATCTTTATCCCGTTCACGAACTTGGGTTCGGTCTATTACCAGAACGGTAATTCTAACACCGGCATTCCTAACTTCAACGAGTCTACATTCTCTTCTGCTGGTATCCCTGCGTTTGACGTTGATGCCAACAATGACGGCATTCGTGACGTTGACTTCCAGGATGTGAACACCAACGCGGCTGATCTTGATGCCACGTTGATTAGTGAGCAAAAGCTCTACAACGTAATGGCTTACGGCGAATACACCTTCCCAGGTGAAGCCAACATCACGCCATTCTTTGAAGCGCTTTATACCCGTGCGGAGATTTTCTCTTCGAATACAGGTACCGGTCAGGTGTTTCCATCGGTTCCCGATCTGAACGCTTTCAACCCATGTAACTTCAGGACCAACCCTAACGGTGTTGACTGCCGTGCTGCAGAGAATGCAACATTTGGCAGCGGACTTGGTGGCGGCTTCGCACTTCCGGTTTCGCCAATCTTCAGTATTCGCGGTGACCGTAACAATGTCGACGTAACCCAAGAGCAATATCGCGGTGTCCTCGGTGTTCGTGGTGACCTTCCATTCATCGGTTCTAGCTGGACCTTCGAAGTGTCGGGTGTCTACTCACGGTCCGAGGGTAGCTCAATCCGTACCGGTATCCGTGAAGACAAGCTGGCATTCTCTCTGGGTCTTGACCCTACAGCCGATTATGACGGCGACGGCGTATTCGATAACAATGGCGACGGAATTGCTGATGACTACGATCAGAACCTCGACGTCTTCACATTCTTTGGTGACCCGCAGGGCATTACAGCTTGTGACGCCAGCGGCCTCGCCAATCCAGGCGCAGCTCTGGGTGACCTGACGCAAGGTTGTGTTCCAGTAAACCTGTTCGCTGACAGCGTCCTTGGCCAAGCTATCGGCGATTTCGAAACGCAAGCAGAGCGTGATTATCTGTTCGGCGTTCGTAGTTTCGACACCACCTATGAGCAAACGCTGCTTTCAGCGTATGTAACGGGCGATTTGTTCGAATTGCCTGCTGGTCCAGTCGGTGCCGTGTTCGGTGCAGAATATCGTAAGGATAGCATCAACTCTACTCCGAACGATGTTGCTTCAAATGGCTTGTTCTTTGCCTTCTTCGCCGACCGCGGTGCTGTGGGTAGCAAGGAACTGAAAGAAGCATTCGGCGAAATTTCGATTCCACTGCAGGCTGACAAGCCTTGGGTGCGCGAACTTTCTGTCGATATTGCTGGCCGTATCACTGACGAGGAATTCTACGGCACGAACGGAACCTACTCCATCAAGGGTGGTTGGCGTCCGATCGACTCGCTGTTGTTGAAAGTAACGTATGGTACGTCGTTCCGTGCGCCGAACTTGCGTGAAAACTTCCTGGCCGGTCAAACAGGCTTCCCGACGGTATTCGATCCATGCGCCGTTCCCGACGCCGCGTTTATCAACGGTGCCTATGACGCTAGCTTGGATACACGTGAAACAACCACGCTAGCTAACTGTATCCGTGAAGGACGCGATCCTACGGTTGTCGGCATCGGTTTCGACGCCAACGATCCAACGATCGCCTTCCCACCGATTCAAACGACAAGTGCTGAAGCGATTTCTGGTGGTACACTTGATCTCAATCCGGAAACGTCTCGTTCGATCACGGCTGGCTTTGCCTTCGAAGAGACATTTGGTGACGGTTATGATGTTGCTCTCAACGTCAACTATTACGACATCAAGGTGAAAGACTCGATCATTGAGCCAAGCTCGCAGTTCATTATCAATGACTGCTTCACGCGCGATGATGGTATCCGTAGCCAGTTCTGTGACCGGATCGGTTACGACACACTGGCTTCCACACGTCTTCTGGTTTCAGACATCAACTCCGGGTTCATCAACCTGAACCAAGAATTGGTCCGTGGTCTGGATATCAACGCAGACTTCAGCAAAGAAGTTAGTCTGTTCGGCAATCTGGTTGATCTCGGCCTTGAAATTCAGGCCAACCACCTAATCGAGCGTAGCAATATCTTTATCGATGATTCTGGTGTGGCATCATTTGACGAAGATGCTGGCGAATTTGGTTTCCCCAAATGGACCGGTCGCACAACGTTCACAGCTGAAGTTGATAAATTCCTGTTCACTTGGCAGACCCGCTACGTTGGTCCAGTCGAGCAATCTGCACCAGGAATTGATCCGCTGTCTGACGCCTTCGGTAATGGACCTGATGGAAATCCAACCGGCTTCCTCGGCAACACCTGCCTGGGTGGCGGTAGCGCTAGCGGCAATGTCGCCGGCGACGGCATCTTCTGTCGGGACGTGGGCTTTGCCAATGCTTATTACGAGCATGCAGCCTCCATTCGCTATCGCGATGACAGCTGGACGATCCGCGTTGGTGTGACCAACATCTTTGACCGCGCACCGCCGCTGGTTGATTGTAATGAAGGTCCAGGCAACTTTAACTGCTTTGCAAACCGCGCTTTAGGTAACGCCTACAGCATCGACGGACGTGAGTTCTTCGCTTCGGTTCGCAAGACGTTCTAAGTCTGTTCATACTAGCCTGACTACAAAGAAAGCGGTCCCATACACTTGTTATGGGGCCGCTTTTTTGTATTAATCTTAAGATCGCAGACTCACCCAGAGAGACCAATCATGCAGACTTTTAAAGCCTCCCTCCTTGCCGCAATGGCTGGCATCGCAACGCTCGGTGCAACAGCCTTGCCAATCACGCCTGCTGTCGCCCAGTCAGAACAGCGCGTGCCGATCGATGTCTGGTCCTTGCGGAGCGTTGTTAACAGCGTTTCGGTGTCCCCTGATGGCAAGCACCTGTTGGTTCACAAGGTTGAGAGCCGCGAAGGCGAATATGTCATGGAGATCTACAAAACCGATGACATGTCGAAACCGCTGCGACGTCTCAATGCGGATCCGATGGAGATATTCACTGCCGGCTGGGTGAGCGACCGCCACATCTTCGGCAATGCTTGGAAGATTGTACGCAAGTCGGTAAAGCGGCCCGAAGAAGATATTCGGTCCTACAAATCATTATTTTACGATCTTGAGACCAACAAATTTAGCGAGGTTGATGGTAATTTTGGACTGGTAAGCACGCTTCCGAAAGAACCGAACCACATTCTCATATCAGCCGGTAACGCAGTGGCGGATCCAACCGGCGTGGATCCATTCGCCGCAGCCCGCCCGCGCGCCTATTATAAAGTAAACTTGAAGTCTGGCAGTCGCAGCTTGATGCTAAAGGGCAGCGAGAATTTCCGTAGCGCGATTTTCGACGGGGAAGGCAACCCGTTTATGAGCCAGCGCATTGAACAAGGATCAAACGAGAATAAAACTTTCTTCCGCAAAATTGGAGATGGTTCCTGGGGAGAACCAGCTTCTGGCCTGACATATGATCTGGACGAGCATGAAAACCTCTATCGGTTCTTGAGTGGTTTTGTCGGTCAGGCGATCCGCAGCACCGAAGATCCGAACATGGCGTATCTAATTTGGAACGCGGATGGTGATGATAAGGCGGCTCTGTGGGAATATGATATTGCCAACGGACGCTTTGTTAGAAAACTGTTCGAAGCGCCCGATGCTGATGTCACCTCAATCCAGACACACTCGATCCCTGGCAACAACAAATTGGTTGCAGTCCGCTATCCTGGCGCCAAGCCGCAGCGGCATTGGTTCGACGAGGAAGAAAAGGCACTCTACGAAGCACTGGAGGCCCAAATCCCCAATGCGCATTATGTCCGCATTACGAGTCGCTCGCGCGATGGGAACACGATGGTCGTCAACAATATCGGTCCGCGCGATCCTGGTTCATTCTGGCTGGTGAAAGATGGCCAGATGGCGAAGTTGGGCAGCCGCAACCCTCTGATCGCGCCAGAGCAATTGTCGGAAGTCAAATATATCCGCTACAAGGCGCGCGACGGTCTGGAAATTCCTGCTTACGTTACCGTTCCCAAGGGCGAAGGTCCTTTCCCATTGGTCGTACAGCACAATGGTGGCCCGCACGTAAACGGCATGGTCCTGTATGACGAGTGGGGCCAGATGCTTGCAAACGCTGGCTATATGGTCTTGGCACCGCAGAACCGAATCTCGACAGGCTGGGGCAAGAAGCACTTTGACGCTGGTTATGGCGAGCACGGCCTCGCGATGCAGGATGACAAGGATGATGGCGTCAAATACCTGATTGATCAGGGATTGGTCGATCCAGATCGCGTGGCATTCTTTGGTTGGTCTTATGGCGGTCAGGCCGCGCTTTACGCTCTCACGCGGGCAAATGGCATCTATCAGTGTTCAATCGCAGGCGCTGCGGTTGCCGATGCTGAGAAACAATACAAGGGCCGCCGTGGTGTAGATTCACCTACCGCGCTTGACGATTGGTCACAGCGTCGTGGGATGATTGGTGTGAACCCGATTGACAAGGTTGCAAATGCGGACATTCCTTTGCTGATGATCCACCCTGATGATGACCGTCGCGTGATGTATTATCATATGGAAGATTTCAAAAAGGCGATGGAGAAGGCCGGTAAGACCAATGCTCAATATTTGACATTGGAAGGTGCCGACCACTTCTCGACCACTCATATGTTTAGGCACCAACAGGCTATCAATGCCAAGATACTCGACTTCCTCGAGAACGATTGCGGGCCGGGCGGGCTTTAAGCCTCCGACGCTCATAACGATCAAACAAAAAGGGCTCGCCATAACGGCGGGCCCTTTTCTCTTTGTGGAGGCGTGACAAAAGGCCCAGTTGCAAGGCGCACCGGCTGACGGTAGCATCACAACCAGACAGCGCAGAGGTTGGAATCCATCCCCAATAAGGCATTCACTATCACCACCCGCTATGAATTGCCGCTCAAGCATAAAGATAGAAAGATCAGTACGATGACAAAGTGTTTGGCAACCATCGCCTTTTTTGGAGGCATGATTGCAGTCAGCGCCAATGCTCAGGCTCCCGAAGAAGCTGCGCTGGAGCCGTTTGCCAAATGTGAAAATATCACCGAGCCAGCCGAGCGGTTGTCGTGCTTTGATGCAGCATTGGTGAAGGCGAAGAGCCTGGCGGTTGCTAGCCGTGAGCAAAGACGTGCCCGCACACGAGACGATTTCGGGCTGACAGCCTTTGAGATCGAAAAGCAGGATGCTGAGTTGGCGGAGAATGATCCCAATTTGGTTCAGGAGCGTCGCGAACAGCGGACGGAGCTGGAGCCCAACCAGATCGAATCCGAATTGGTTGATTTCTATGTTGGGAACGCCTCGAAGAAGCGCATATTTGTTCTCAAGAACGGTCAGATTTGGCAAGAGACGAGACCAAACAGCCTTGGGCGGTCGCCTCGAGCGGGAATGAAAATTGTTATCTCAAAATCGGGCTTCGGCGGTTTCCGGCTCAAAATCGGCGACCGGAAAGGAAGCCTCTCGGTCAAGCGCCTGCGATAAGTAGAGAGAGCTCTTTGCGCTCGCGTGTGACTAGCGGATTTGGCCTAATCGACGGGCCACTATCGTGACGAACACAACCCAAGGCGCCAACTGTCTAGAGGCGAAAATAATCCTTGCTGGGGATCGGATGTCATCCAATGGAAAATAGCATTCATGGCGTTATGAAGCACGCTTGGGAAAACTACTGGACCGATGGCCGGGACAGCGGCTCAATCGGATGCCTCCCAGATTCCACTCCAGAAATCGTCGAGCTGCAGCTGGAATTTTGGAAAGCTGCGCTGGCCAATCTTCCGCGAAAGGCCCGGATTGTCGATCTTGCGACAGGCGACGGCGGTGTTCTGCAACAAATCCATCGGATCCGGAAGGATTTGAAGTTGACCGGCGTGGATTACAGCAAGACTTTGCCCACTGCGCCCAAACACATTAAATTGCGGCCCAATGTCGATATGGAGGATTTGCCCTTTGGCGACGGCTCAATCGCTGCCTTCGTTAGCCGGTTCGGGATTGAATATGGCAACACCGAGCGGATCGCTGCTGAGATTTCGAGAGCCTTGTTGCCGACGGGTGTTTTTGCGTTTGTTGTCCATCATAGCGGCAGCCCAATCCATGCCATAAACAAGGCAAGGGCAGAGCAGTTGGCGTGGGCGTTGGAAGATCAGCAGCTGATCGCAAAAGCGGATGCCTATTTACGTTCCCGGCAAATGCTGGGGAATATGGTTCCCGCTGGATTTCAAGCCATTGCCCAGTCGGCAGGTCTGAAATTTGGCCAATATTCAGTGGCGAATGAGTTCGCTCACGCAGTGCTGCAAACGCTGACTATCGGGGCCGATAAGCCTGTACCCGTTTGTCGCAACATCATTGCCCAACTGAACAAGCAATCGACCCAGGAAATGACACGCATCCGAGCGATGATCGCGGCGTCCAAGGATGACGCTGGAATGGCATTGCTGGAAAAGCAGCTCTTGTCCGCCGGGCTTCAGGTTGATGCCCGATTCCCGATGATGTTGAAGAGCGAAGGTCAGCCCATTGCCTGGGCCATCAACGGACAAAAGCCCGCACAATAAAAAAGGAGCAGACCAGCGATGCTGGCCTGCTCCCTTATAAGCTAAGTTGCGTTAGCTATTAGAAACGCAGCCTTGCAGTTGCCGAGTAACGGCGACCCAACACATCATATGTAGATGGGAAGGTGTTACCGGAGTTAAATCCGGTGGCGCCGATGCTGCTACCTGTGAACGGAGGCTTGTTGTCCAGAATGTTCTGAGCACCGAAGATCAGTTTCAGATTTTCTGTTGGATCAACAGCAAGCGTCAGATCAAAGTAGTGCTCTGAACCAGCAGTCTGGAATTGCTCCAGGAAGTTGGTTGCAACCAATGGCTCCACTTCAACCGCGTCGATCCAGCGGTGGAACAATGACACAGACATATCGTCAAATGTCAGAGTGTTCCGCCAGCTTGAGGAGAACTCAGGCTGGATGGATGCACAGTTAGAGCTGTAGAAACCAACACACTCACGGTTCAGACCGCTTGGTGTCGCTTGGAATTTGCTGCTGTTGGTCCAGTTGCCGTTAAAGCTCGAGGTCCAAGTCGCGAAGTCAAAGTCCTTGCGATAGTTGATCGTCAGATCAACACCATCAGTCGTGATCTGACCCAAGTTCGAAAGAACCTGAGGCAAGCCTGGTGTGATTGCCACGTCGCCAAACAGGTTACCCGTGATTGGGTTACGACGAATGCTGGTACATGCCGGATCAGATGCCGAAGCAGCTGTTACCGAAGGTGCCGTCGCAAATGCGGCGCCAAAGCATGATGCAAACAGATCGTCTTCTGTTGGGTTCGTGATCGCGCCCGTAACTTTGATGTTGTAGTAATCAACAGTCAAAGACAGTCCAGGAGCAAAGTCGGGACGGAAGACCGCGCCGATAGTCCAGGTGGTTGCGTCTTCTGCGCCAAGGTTAGGGTTACCACCAGTGGTAACGTTACCTTGAGCAGCCGGGTCAGGAATGATGTTCCCGATCGAAGCAGCTGGTGCACCCTGAGCCAAACAAACCGCAACGAGGTTTGCATCGCCAGCGATATTGCCCTGACAAGGATCCTGAGAGAAGTTACCCAGACCAGTTGCTTGTGGTGAGAACAGCTCACCAATGTTCGGTGCACGTGTCACACGCTGGTAGTTACCGCGGATCTGAAGCGCAGAAACTGGTGAGTATGTACCACCAACTTTCCACGTGTATTCAGTGCCGGTGCTTGAATAGTCAGAAATACGACCACCCAATTGCAGCGTCAGCTCTTCAAAGCCAGGCTTGCCTTCTACGAGTGGAACAACCAGCTCGCCGAATGCTTCCTTAACGTCGTATCCAACGCCTACGAGGTCAGGAACAGCTGCGCCGTTACCCAGAACTTCGCCAGGAGTTTGTGACAACAGGTCGGCAGTATTGCCGGCTGTGTAGTCGCGATACTCAGCACCAAGCACGAAGCTTACGCCTTGGTCAGCCCAAGGTGAAGACAAAGCCAGGTCGCCGTCGATGTAACCGCCAACCTGTGACAGTTCCGATGTGCGAACTTGCTGGTTACCGGTATCCAGGAAGCCCTGCATTTCAGGAGTGATGCTGCCGATTTCACCGAACAGGTTGAAAGGCACACATCCGTTGGTTGGATCTACACAGGTGTTTTGATCAACCGCCGACAGTGCCTGGATCAGGCGTGATTTCAGGCCGTTACCAGATTGCTTACGGACGACTTCGTTCTCACCGTGAGCGCCGAAGATCTCAAAGTTGAGGTTATCGGTGATCGAACCGCGTGCGCCAACCTTGATTTGGAACTGACGGGTCGTACGTTCGCTCAAACGCTCACCGAATTCGATGAAGCGACGAGCAAAGGTAAACTGCGTGAATTCACGATAGTTTGGATCCGATGGGTCCGTCACTGTCGAAGCAGCATCACAATCAGCTTGTGCGATGCTTGCAGCAGCACACAGTTGGTCACGAGTGTTGTCTTGCAAGAACGGGTTGCTCAAAGGGATCGGACCGGCAAAGCCGAACGAACCAGAAGGAGCGCCGTTGGTGTCGGTCTGACTGTCGACAAACATCGCTTCAGAGAAGACTTCGATGCCTTCAACGATTTCGTAGTTGCCTTGAGCATAGATACGGAATTGCTCTTGTGGCAGCTGGAAGTAGTTGAACGGGTTGTAGTTAAACGGTGTGAAACCAGGATTGATGTTGCCAGTGGCTGGATCAATCTGTTGGAAGCCCGAGAAACCACCGCCGCTGATGCGGGTTGGAGCAGTTGTCGAAGAACCGCCTGCGTTACCGCTACGTGCACTGATGTTGTCGATCGAGAAGTCACGCTGACCTTGACGCAGTGGGTCACGCTTAGAGTAACCAACGCTGATTACGGCGTTACCGCGACCATCATCAAAGTTAGCACCGATTGTCAGGTCGGCGCGGAAGTTGTTCGCGTCGCCTTGCTCGGTGATTGAATTGTTGACCGTGAAGTCCATGCCTTCAAAGTCTTGCTTGGTGATGAAGTTGATCACGCCCGAGATAGCGTCGGCACCATATGTGGAGCCAGCACCACCGGTCAGAACGTCAACGCGTTCGATCAGTGCAACAGGAATGATATCCAAGTTCACACGGCCGGTACGATCAACTGGCACAAGGCGTGTGCTGTTGAGCAGTGTGATGTTCCGGTTGGAACCAATACCGCGCAAGTTGATGAACGTGCTGCCGCCGTTACCATTGTTCAGGTTTGAACCTGTGCTTGGAACAACGCCGGGAATTTCGCGAAGAACGTTCTCGATGTTGCCTTGCTGGCGCAGATCGATCTCTTCAGAGCCGACAACCGCAACTGGGCTGGAAAGTTCGAGGTTAGGGTTGCTAATCCGCGAACCCGTAACGATGATCAATTGACCTTCGTCTTCAGCCTCGGCGGGTGCCGCGACATCTTCCTGAGCGAAGGCAGGAGCCGACGCCAGTGCGAGACTGACGGCCAGCGAACCAGCGCCCAGTCTAAGTTGAGTAGAAATTTTCATTTGGTTTAGTACCCTTATGAATTGCCTCAACACCGAGGTGGTGAGAGCGTTGCCGACTGCGTCCCGCGTTCGCTTTGGAAAAGCGAGCAACGAGCGACAGTCAAGTTCATCGGGCGAAAGCAAAACAGCGCGATATCGCGCAAAAAATGCGCAATATCCGCTGAGTAGCCAGTCCCTGAGGGTGGATTACTCCTATAAGACGTCTGATTGAAAGGCAGCTAGGCGCTATGCAGCAAATTGGTCGCTATGGTGTAGCGTGACTGCAACACTGCATTTTGGGGCAGTTTCCGGCAAATTTCAGCCAATGTCCCGATTCAGCCAGTCGACCTGAGCGCTCGAGTGTTTCTTGGAAGGTTGCCGGTGGATTTCGCTGCCTTGATCGGTAGTTACCACTATGAGTAAGTTGACGCAAACGTAAGGTATGCCTAGGCCGATCTCAATTCCAAATTTTTCTCGCCGGAGTTGAGCACATGACCACAGCCTATATTGTTGAAGCCGTTCGCACTGCCGGGGGCCGCCGCGGTGGTCGCCTTGCCGGGGTTCACCCGGTCGATCTTCTCGCCCAGTCACTGGACGCTGTGGTCGAGCGCAGCGGGATTGATCCAACGGCGATTGACGATGTTGTCACAGGCTGCGTCAGCCAGGCGGGCGAACAAGCCGGTCAGGTCGGACGCATGGGTGTGCTGGCATCAAAGCTGTTGCCGCAATCCACTCCGGCCGTATCAATCGATCGCCAGTGCGGTTCGAGCCAGCAGGCTATCCAATTTGCAGCCCAAGCGGTGATGAGCGGCACGCAAGACGCTGTGATCGCAAGCGGTGTGGAAAGCATGACCCGCGTGCCAATGGGGTCGAATATGACGCTGCATATGAAGGAAGGGCTGGGCAATTACATGTCACCCGGCGTTCGGGAAAAATATCCTAATGTACAGTTCAGCCAGTTTATGGGCGCAGAAATGATTGCCCAGAAGCACGGTTTTTCCAAGGACGAGATCGATGCATTCGCGCTGGAAAGCCACATGCGCGCTATTGCTGCAACCAATGCTGGCGCGTTTGAAAATGAAATTGTCCCGATTGCGATTGAAACGCCCGAAGGCGACGATATGCACACGGTGGACGAGGGCATCCGGTTTGACGCCACGCTGGAAGGCATTGCCGGGGTGAAATTGCTTGCTCCCGAAGGCAGGATCACAGCCGCCTCGGCCAGTCAGATTTGTGATGGATCGTCGGCTGTGCTGGTAGTCAATGAAGAGACCTTGAAGCGGCACAATCTGACCCCAATGGCCCGAATTCACAATTTGACCGTGACCGCCGGTGATCCGGTGATCATGCTGGAAGAGCCGCTGTTCGCTACAGACAAGGCGCTGGAGCGCGCGGGCATGAAGATCGACGATATCGATCTGTATGAAGTGAACGAGGCTTTTGCCCCTGTTCCAATGGCCTGGTTGAAGCATACTGGTGCCGATCCCGAAAAGCTGAACGTGCATGGCGGCGCAATTGCGCTGGGCCACCCATTGGGCGCATCGGGCACAAAGCTGATGGCAACTTTGGTCCATGGCCTGAAACGGCATGGCAAGAAATATGGCCTTCAAACAATGTGCGAAGGTGGCGGCGTAGCCAATGTGACGATCGTCGAAGCGCTTTAATTCAATACCTTAAGAGGAATTACGATAATGGAAGTATCAGCCAACACCCCCGCCGTTGTAACGGGTGGCGCATCCGGCCTTGGAGAGGCCACTGCTCGCGCACTTGCGGCCAAGGGCGCCAAAGTCGCCATCTTCGACATGAATGAAGAAAAGGGCACAGCTGTTGCCGCCGACATTGGCGGCGTGTTTTGCAAGGTCAATGTGACCAGCGATGATGATGTCGATGCTGGCTTTGCCAAAGCGCGCGAAGCGCATGGACAAGAACGCATTCTGGTCAATTGCGCAGGCATCGGCAATGCGATCAAGACCGCCAGCCGCGACAAACAGACAGGTGAAATCAAACATTTCCCATTGTCCGCGTTTGACTTTGTGATTCAGGTCAATCTGATCGGCACCTTCCGCTGTATTGCCAAATCAGCAGCTGGTATGATGTCGGTGGATCCTTTGTCGGACGAAGGCGATCGCGGTGCGATCGTCAACACAGCGTCGGTTGCTGCTGAAGATGGCCAGATGGGCCAGGCGGCCTATTCTGCATCGAAGGGCGGCGTTGTTGGCATGACTTTGCCGATCGCGCGCGACCTGATGCGCGAAGGCATCCGGGTGAACACTATCCTTCCCGGCATCTTTGAAACCCCGTTGATGAATGCGGCGCCACCTCAGGTGAAAGAAGCGCTGGCCGCCTCTGTCCCATTCCCCAAGCGTCTGGGTTACCCTGAAGAATACGCTAAGCTGGCCATGACCATGATCGAAACCGGTTATTTCAACGGCGAAGACGTCCGCTTGGACGGCGCCATCCGTATGGCACCGCGCTAAGAACACGGCGTAGGCATAGGCCTGGCGCCTCAACGCTTTACACTTGCCGTCGCTCGTGCAGAAATGTCCGGGCGGCGGCAATTTCGTTTGGGGGCACTGCAGTGAGCGGATCGTTTGTATTCGAGACCGAACATCTCGCCGCGCGGCGCTGGGTTGAGAGCGACGAGCCGCGCGTCCTGCAATTATATGGGCAAGCCGAGGTGGCCCGTTGGATTGACGATGGCCGGCCAATAACAGCGCAAGAGGCTGAATATTGGATGGGTGTTACCCGTACCAATTACGAAAAGCGCGGTTATGGAATGTTCGCGATCGAGGATCTTCAGACATCCGAAGTCATCGGTTTTGGCGGCATCGTGCATCCGGGCAATCAACCCGAGCCTGAAATCAAATACGCCTTTCAACCGGGTGTATGGGGCAGGGGCTTGGCGAGTGAATTTGTGCGCGGGCTGATGCACTACGGCCAAACCGTGCATGGGCTAACCCACTTCATCGCGACCGTGGCATCGCCCAATCTGGCGTCAATCCGGGTGTTGGAAAAAGCCGGCTTAAGCAAAACCGGGGCACGACAAGAAGACGATGGCAGCGAAACCGTGGTTCTGGAATGGCGCTCACCATAATTGCCAGCAACTAAAACCCATGTCGGCTGGTTGCCCCCTGCCTTGTCGATTGCGCCTATCGAAAATGGACATGAAATTGCCTCCATCTTGACGTTATAGGTGGTCCGGCAAACCCGACTTTAGACCTGCCACCCATCTCAGGAGATATACATGGCCGATTACACGCAAATCTTGGTCGACAAGAGCGATGGTATCGCAAAGATCACATTGAACCGTCCTGAGAAAATGAATGCCTATACGCGCCATATGCAAGGTGAGATTTGCGATGCGATGGACGACATTGACGCCGATGACAGCATTCGTGCGGTGATCTTTACAGGCGCTGGGGACCGCGCCTTTTGCGCTGGTGCTGACCTGACGCCAGAGGGCGGGGGGCATGTGTTCTCCGATCCAAATGAAGTGGAGGATTTGTCTGACCCGACGGTGCGCGATGGCGGTGGTAAGCTGACCTTGCGCCTGTTCCAATCCACCAAGCCGCTGATCAGCGCCTGCAACGGTGTGGCGGTTGGCGTTGGCGCGACCATGCAATTGGCGATGGATATCAGGCTGGCCAGCGACACGGCTCGGTATGGCTTTGTGTTTGCCCGGCGCGGCATCGTTCCCGAGGCCTGTTCGAGCTGGTTCCTGCCCAAGATAGTTGGCATTCAGCAGGCGTTGGAATGGTGCTATACTGGGCGCATATTTGATGCTGCCACGGCAAAAGAGGCGGGCCTGGTCCGCTCAGTCCATGCAGCCGGTGATCTGATGCCGGCAGCGGTTGCGTTGGCGCGCGAGATCGCAGACAATACATCAGCCATTTCGGTAGCGATGACCAGGGCGATGATGTGGCGCTTGTCCAACACCGAACACCCGATGATGGCTCACCGGGTAGACAGCAAATCGATCTATAGCATGTCGCGGGCAGGGGACGCCAAGGAAGGCATCGCCAGCTTCCTGGAAAAGCGTGTACCAGTCTATCCCGACAAGGTGAGCCAGGATATGCCCGATTTCTACCCTTGGTGGGACGAGCCTGAATATCGCTGACTATTGGCGCTAAAATGTGGTGCAAAAAGTCTACGGCTCTTGCCAAGCTGGCGATTATTGTGGGAAGCGATCCATCATGGACGACGATCAAAACCAATCCGGTGCTACCCTTGGACGGCTGGCTGACTTTCTACCCTATCAACTGTCTGTAACATCGAACGCTGTCAGCAGCATGATCGCACAACGCTATCGCGCGCGGTTTGGTTTGAAGATCACAGAATGGCGCGTGATTGCGGTGCTGGGGGATGCGGGCGCAGCCACTCAGCGCGACCTGACCCAGGCGACTTTGATGGACAAGGTTGCGGTCAATCGCGCGAGCAAGGTTCTGGAAGAACGCGAATTGCTAAAGCGCAAACCCAATGCGCATGATGGTCGCTCTCATCTGTTGGAGCTGACCCAAGAAGGCAAAGCCATCCATCAAGAGGTAATGCCCATGGTGGAGCAAATGGAGCGCGACATTTTTGCTGCTCTGTCAACGCAAGAGCAGGCTCAATTCAAAGCCATGCTGAAGCGGATTTTCGACAATACTGATACAAAGGGGCCCACCCCGCGCGATTGACGCGAAGTGGGCCTCCGATTGCAAGAGCCTAACCCCCATCAGGCTCTGCACCCAAATCTGTTGGGCTTTTGCTCGTCAAATTCCTTATTTGCTGATGAAGGAATCCGAGATCGAACAAGCTGCCGGTCCAAGGATCACAATGAACAGCACGGGCAGAATGAACAGGATGAGCGGAATGGTCATAATGGCGGGAAGGCGCGCAGCCTTTTCTTCAGCTCGCATCATGCGCTCGTTACGGAATTCAGCCGACAATACGCGCAATGCAGATGCCAGCGGAGTACCATAGCGTTCGGTTTGAACCATAGTGGTGACCACGCCGCGAACCGATTCCAGATCGACCCGATAGGCCAAATTGTTAAACGCCATCCGACGTTCGCTTAGGAAGGACAGCTCAATCGCGGTTAGGGCGAATTCGTCACCCAACTCGGGATAAGCACGGCCCAATTCCTTGGCGACCCGGTTAAAGGCAGCATCCACCGTCAGACCAGCCTCTGCACAGATGACCAACAGGTCGAGTGCGTCGGGCAAACCCTTGCGGATTTCGCCTGTGCGTTTGCTGGCCTTGTTGGCGAGGAAGATTTCCGGCCCTTTGTAGCCGAGTAAAACGGCTGCGGACAAAGCCATAACCTTCTTCATCTGCCAATCGGGATAAATCTCCACGACGTAAAGCAGTGTGAACGCAGTGAGGCCCAAAACGATAGGCAGCACGATACGCGCACCGATCACCAGAACAGCCAGTTCCTTGTTTCGGATACCAGCATGGGCCAGCTTTTGCTGAATAGCTTCGATCTGGCTTTGCTGGAGGACTTTCATGCCCTGCAAGCGCTCTTTCATCTTGTCAGTCTTGTCCGTCTTGCGAACCAGGCTGACGCGCTTTTTGGCGCTTGATGTGATGATGCCCGCTTTCAGCTCTTCACGGCGGTCGTTCAGTGACTGAACGCGTTTTGCCATCGGATCCCTGACGGTCACCGCAGCATAGATGGCAAACATCACAGCCAGAGTGGCAATCCCGGCAAGGATCGTTCCAACGAGGATAACATCAAAGCCGAGAAGTGTCGGTCCAGGAGGGTTGTTTAGCATTGTTTCCGTTCCCTCTCTTAGATCTCAAAGCTGACCATTTTGGCCATGATAAAACCGCCGATCGACATCCACACCAGTCCGCCGAGCCCGGCAACAATCAGTCGGTCATCGGTGAAGAAGCCGCCAATATAGTCTGGGTTGATCGTGAAGATCATGATGAAGACGATGAAGGGCAATGAACCCACGATATAGGCTGATGCTTTTGATTCTGAGCTCATCGCCTTGATCTTCAGCTTCATTTGCGCACGCTTGCGCAGAACATCGGCAAGGTTTGACAATGTTTCGGCCAAGTTACCGCCGGTCTCGCGTTGGATCGCCAAGGTGATGCAGAAGAAGTTGAACTCCGGGATACCCAGCCGATCGGCTGTTTCCTGAAGCGATTCCTCCATCGTGCGGCCAATCTTGATCCGCTCGACGATGCCTTTGAACTCTTCGCCTACTGGGCCGGGAACTTCTTGGGCAACAATGCCCAAGGTCTCGGTTACCGGAAGACCAGAACGCAAACCACGCACCAACAGCTCGATGCCGTCAGGAAATTTCCCGTTGAACTGGTTGGTCCGACGCTTGATAAAAAAGTTGACCACCAAATGCGGCAGGCCAGCACCTACGAACAAGCCAACGGCCAATGACATCAACAGTGCCCCGCTACGCAGGAACATGATGACGGTGACAAACAGCGCAACACCCAGTGTTGCATAAAGATATTGCGACAAGGTCCAGCCTTTGCCGGTGCGATCCAGACGCACTGCCAATGCCTCTATGCGCGAACCAGAACCAGCAACCCTATGCGCTTTTGGCTTACGCGCGGCGATGGCTTTTTTCAGTTGCGATTCAACCTTGGTGTCGGTGCTTTCGGAGTGCCGATAGCGCACCGCATCCAGGCGGCGTTGACTTGATTTTGCAGCCGACGGCATCACGTACAGCATATAGCCGCTCACGAGTACCGCCATTACTACGCCGCCAAGCAACAAGAGCTCAAAAATGCTCATGTGATTGTCCCGCCTTTCCCTATCAAAATCAGGTTAGTGGTAACGGGGGCGCTTAAGCGATTGGCCAAAACAGCCCCCGAAACCCTATGTGCAACCCACCTAACCAATATTACTCTGCTGGCTCGCTAACCGGAGCATTCTTGCCCTTTTTCGCCAGCAACGATTTCAAATCGAACGTGCCGAGCAGAGACTTCTTCTCTGGCTCTTCAGCTGCAAGATCTTCTTCGCTGGAACCGACGATCCGGTCTGCGATCTGCTTGATAACAGAGGTCGCCTTGGCCGAACGATTGGCTTCAACAAACACCTGGCCCAGCTTGGCCGCATTGGAAGCAGCCTTCACATCATAGGGAATGGTGAAGTCGATTTTGCGTTCGATCGAGGCTTCAAAGTCAGCCTTGCTGATCTCTGACACGCCCGACTGAACCTTGTTGGCAATGACCATTGGATGGGCATGGGCCGCGTTGGTTTTCAGCCAAGACAGGATGCGGATGGTGTCGCGGGCAGATGCCAACGTCATTTCCGTCTCCAGCAACACCAAGTTCACGTCCGCCAGCAAGTGGGGGAAGTTGATCAGCATGTTGCGTGGCAGATCGATCATGGTCATTTCGAACGCCTGGCGGAATTCTTCCTCCAGTTGAACGAAGGCCGAACCATCTGTCATCAGCGGTGCGTTAATCGGTGCCTCTGCCGAAAGGATCGACAGATTGTCATTGGCGCGAATCATGGCGCGTTCGATGAACAGACCGTCAATCCGGCTTGGATTGTCAATCGCATCGGTCAAGCCGCGACCTGGTTCCAGATCGAGTGCCAAGGCACCCGTTCCGAAATGTACGTCCAGATCCAGCAATGCCGTGGGCAGCTGGTGTTCTTGACTGAACAACCATGCCAGCGACGTAGCCAAGGTAGAGGCGCCAACACCGCCGCGTGTTCCCACAACTGCGGTGGAAATGTGGCGCTTGACCGCTTCTGCTTCGCCGGGCTTAGGAGCTGTAAAGACAGCCTGAGCCTGGTTCAGTGAATCGCGTACCTGGCTGGCCGAAAGTGGCTTCAGCAGATAATCGTGAATGCCGCTGGCCAACAGATCGCGATACAAGCGCACATCGTTGACCTGACCGATAGCGATCACCACTGTGCCGGGTTCGCAAACCTCAGCCAAAGCATTGATATCGTTCAGCGGATCACCGCTTTCAGACAGATCGACCATAAGAATGTTCGGGCTCGCGCTGACAGACAAAGACTGAACAGCGTTGCGCAGTCCACCTTTGTTGCACTTTTCCGGCTGCCATCCCAATTCGATCACCACAGGACGCAAGACGTCCAGCGCGTTGTCGTCGCAAATATAGGCGGCGAATGGATCCCGATTGCCAGGCATTCCTGATTTCCAAGGAGCGTTCATGGCTCAGTTCCCTCCAGTTTGATTGGATGTCAGACCGCCGGCGCTAGGGCCATCGGTGCGATAACGGTCAACAGCGCGGGTTTGGCCGGTAACCCAGGTTTCGCCCGAGCCTTCAGCACCCTCGATCAGGTCTTCTGGGTCGGCGACCATTGCGGCAAGATTGCCATTGGTCGAGCAGCCGTAACCTGGTGAGGTCGCGTTGTTATAGTTCATGTCCGAAGACTCGCTCCAATCGGGGCAACCAGGCACCGATGCGGTTGAGCGGGTCAGCACAACCCGGGCATAGCCAGGCTGAACAAATCCGGATGTTACCGGAGCGGTTGATTCGATCAGCAGACCAAACCGGCCGGCCAATTCAGCAACCGCTTCCTTGGTCGCTTCGCTGTCCAGTGGATCATCCACCGAAATGCGATCGCCATAGCGCAGGTCCATTGCTTCGAACCAACCCGTCAGACGTTGTTGTTCGGAAATGGCCATGCCGGACTGGTTGGTTTGCACATCCAGCGTATAGTTGGACCGCTCTACGACCGGCTGCTTTACGCTATAGAGGCTTTTGTTGGTTGGCATTCCGCCGCATCCGCCAAGGGCCAGGCCTAGCGAGAGGGCGATTGCAACTGCGGGCGCTTTGGCCAGCTTGCTGTGTTTTGCAATAGGCATTGATCTCACCTTTCTCGATTAGAGGCTAAAGCCGGGCGCCGCAGAATCTGCGCGACGATCGTTCTTGCGTTTCTTTTCATTGTCAGCCCGCTTGGTGTTGGACTGGCTTGACGGGACAATCGCTGCCGGATCGATCTTGCCCACAGTGGGGTCAGGAGCGTCTTTATCCTTGGCGGTTGGAACCGGACGACCTTCGCCCGATTTGCCCGAATGTTTCTGGTATCCCAGCAACTGCTCGAATTCGTTGGCTGCATTGAAGCCATCGGTTGGCAGTTTGATGTCGGACGCGTTCACTGGCTTGACCAGATAAGGCGTAACAACAATGACCAGCTCGGTTTCGCCCTTACGGAACGAGCGTGAGCGGAACAGATTGCCCAGGATCGGCACATCGCCGAGGCCAGGGGCCTTATCCAATGTGGTCTGCGCATTGTTGCTCATCAGGCCAGCAATCATGAAGCTTTGGCCCGAACCCAGCTCAACGGTGGTTTCTGCCCGGCGAATTGTAAGTGCCGGAATTTGGAAGCCGTTGATGACAACAGAGCCTTGCGTCGACAGCTCGGATACTTCCGGACGAACGCGGATTGAAATCCGGCCGTTGGAAAGAACTGTTGGCGTGTAAGACAGGCTGACACCAAAGTTGCGATATTCAATCGCGGTGGTGCCCAGACCCTGACTGGTCGGGATCGGGAACTCACCACCTGCAAGGAAGTCAGCCGTTTCACCCGAAAGCGCGGTCAGGTTTGGCGCTGACAGCGTGGTAACCAGGCCAAGCTGTTCGGACAGGTCAAACGCTGCACCAACATCCAGACCAAACAAGCGGCCAGCCGCTTGAATAGCAGTTTGCGCAGGGTTGGACGTAAAGTCATAAGTCGTGCCACCGGTCACAAACTCACCCGATGCCGGATCGAATGGCAGCGAGATTGAACCTGCTGGCAGACCGAATTGCGATGAAGCATCAATCACTGGAAGACCAGCTGTACCGGCACCGCCGATAACGGGGCCATTGCCGCGTTGCACACCGAACAGGAAACCGCCGGTCTGGTCACGTGTCGACAGATTGCCGCCAATTGCGCGAACCAGCGAACGGCTGACTTCGGCAAAGCGAACCTGCAAATTGACCTGCAGCGGTGTCGCCATCTTCAGGCGGCTGATTACATTGGCATCATCACCCAAGAAGGCTTGAACCAAGCGTTCGGCTTCTGCTGCGTCTTCAGGAGCTGCAACCGTACCGGTCAGCAAAACAGTGTTGGAACCCATGGTTGCAACGCTGACTTTGGCTGCGGGCATCGCCAGAGCCAGCATCTGATCGATGCTGTCAATGTTAGAGCCCACGCGGATATTGGCTGACCAGATCACGTCACCTGCAGCATTGCTGGCATAGATCGTGGTTTCACCACCATTCTTGCCGAATACATACAGCTGGCGCTGTGACTTTACCTGCACATCCGCAACGGCATCATTGGCAATGAAAACATCGGCCATTGAACCAGGGATAGTGACAAGCTCGCCGCGACCAATGGAGATCACGATGTCGTCCGTCGGGCTGGCGATAGACTGCGCGGTAGCGGTGGTCATCGGGACACCTGCAAGCGGTGCGATGGCCAGGCTGGCGAGCAGCAATTTGGCAGTAAGGTGGCGTTTCATGATCTTGCCCCTCGGTTTGATCTTATTTGCCGCATGTGCAGCGTGACGATGTGTGAAGTTGTTCATGGTCGTGCCCCTTTACCGGACCAGCGCAGCGCTGGCGGCAGGTACAGTGCGACCGCCACTGCGAACGCCTGCAGCTTGTTGGTTGAGCATACGACCAGCGCCTGATCCAACACCAACAACTTGCGTGTTGTTACCCCGTGTCACGCGGACGCTTGGTCCTGGACGTGCGGCTCCGTTCAGACCTGCCGCAGCGTTGGCAGCAACAGCAGCCTTGGTCTGTGGCGGAATGGTAGAACGTTGGAAGCGCGATACATCACCACCGGTGCTGAAGGTTGTGCCTTTGTCGACCGGACGATTCATCGCGGCGCGCAACAGACGCTCTTCTTCTTCGGGAGTGGCATCTTCGGGCACTACGATATCGCCCGAAGCAATTGCACGTTCGAGTTCAACTTGGTTGTCAGCGATTGAGCGGAGCGCCAGGCTGATCGTGCCGATGGTTTGGGCCACAGCAACTTTCTCAGCAATCTTTGGCGTCACTTCGATGGTTACCGTCTTGAACCCGCGAACAACCGTCTTACCGTCTTCGGTTTTGATCTGATTGGTTGTTTGGTCGGTAGCAAGCACGCGCAGATTGCGCAGTACTGTTTCAGCGGCCTTCAATGGCGCACCTTCTTCACCGGCAACAGTTTGGGTCAGGACAAGGTCAACCCGGTCGCCTGGGAAAACAAAGCCGGCAACACCGGTATTGGCTGACACAGGAACGGTAACCGCCCGCATGCCTGGGCCAAGCGCCGCAGCAAGGAACCCACGATCGCCAGGACGAACCAGCGAACCTTGAGTAACTGGCTCACCCGCAGTGATGGGGTGGCGCACAACGGTGCCGATCAGTTTGTTGATGTCGGATTCGCCATCAAGGAAATAAGCGTCCTGCACCAGTTCTTCCGGCCACTGCTGGAAATTCAGCGCGTCGACGGTGATAATGGTGCCGGTGGGCAAAGCGCGTTGCGCCACCAAAACTTTCGGTCCTTGTGGAACCGGCTGAGCCGCTTCTACTTCAGGTGCAGCTGCACCAGCGAACATGCTACGGGCTGCCAAAGCGGTGCCGATCGCAATGACCAGCGCTCCCAACAGCAATACCAGCTTCTTCCTATCCATGGCTATTCTAGCCCCCTATTTCGGCCCATTAAAAATTGTTCGGGCGGGTATGGTTCACGTTTCTAGATTTAAATGGTTAAAATCAGGTTCACCCCGAGCCAGCTGTTTGACCAGCAAGGGGAAGGTAGTGTGTGCCAAGCACCCACAATCCGCCGACCGCGATGGCCACGCCATAGGGTACGGCCAGTCGATCACTTTGGCGTTTCATGAGGTGGGCAATGCCCATCACTATGGTCAGCAAGCCGCCAACCAGCGCCATGATGATCAGCAGTTTGAGGAACATTGTCGGCTCGATCCAAAGCGCCAGCGCAGTCAAAAGTTTGACATCGCCGCCGCCCATCATCTTCAGAATGAACAGGCCCGAAAGCACGGCGAAAACCGCCAGAGCAATGGCCAATTGGATGGCAATTTCGGGATACAGGGACAGGCCGCTCGACCACCAATATAGCGGTGCGCCCAGAACGATTGCGCCGTTCAACCAATTGTCGATCTGGCGCCGACGCAAGTCTGTAAACGCGGCAAATACCAGCGCGATTGCCAAGGCAATAAGCAGCCCGTAGTAAAGGTATTCGCTGAACATTTGGCCCCAAGTCTCCCCTTGGAAGCCGGTGCTACAGATTATCACTTACCAAAAAGTAACCAGACCTGGAGGCTTGTCATTAGTAACGTGAAGCAGGCGCACAATAACCCTATCGATCGGCGCGCCATCCCGGCTGACGCAGTGGAGAGCATTTGGCGGGCTGCTGACGGTCATTCGATCCGCCGGATTGATTGGCCAGGCGCAGGCGAGCCCAAGCGTGGCTCGATCCTGTTTTTTCCAGGCAGGGGCGACAATTACGAGAAATATCTTGAGGCCCTGGAACAATGGCACCGCGCTGGCTGGCGGGTTACTGCCGCCGATTGGCGCGGGCAGGGCGGTTCGGGCCGGCTGGGCAATGACGAGGTTACCGGCCACATAAGTGATTTTTCGGTCTGGATCGAAGATTTGCGCGCCTTCTGGTCGGATTGGAAAGCATCCACGCCCGGACCGCATGTTTTGGCTGGCCATTCGATGGGCGGGCATCTGGTGTTGCGCGGCATTATGGATGGCGCTGCCGACCCTGATGCGGTGTTCCTGTCGGCTCCGATGCTTGGGTTTGTCGGGCCGCTGCCATCGGCCATCGGTCATGGTGCCGCCAAGTTGATGATCGCTGTCGGTGATCCTATGCGGCCGGCCTGGAAATGGAGCGAGAAGCCCGGCGCCGTTCCCGCGTCCCGCGCTTCATTGTTGACGCATGACCGGGACCGCTATGCTGATGAATTATGGTGGCGCGAACATCGCCCTGAACTGGTCATGGGGCCGGGTAGCTGGGGTTGGGTAGAGCGAGCCTATGCCTCTATGCGCGATCTGTTTGCTGCTGGCAGGTTGGAGTCGATAGACACCCCGACATTGCTGATTGGCACATCAAACGACAAGCTTGTATCTATGCCTGCCATTGCAGAAGCGGCCAAGCGCATGCCCAACGCTCAATTGCTGGAGTTTGGCAAAGAAGCCCACCATGAATTGCTGCGTGAAGGCGATCTGGTCCGATCCTTGGCGATGGATGCGATTGACCATTTTCTCGCTCAATATGCCCCATCTCGGGCTTCAGAATTGGCAGAACCAGCGCAACAATGAGCCGAACGATCTACGATTTCGCCGTCATCGGGGCGGGCATTGCTGGCGCCAGTCTGGCAGCCGAGCTGGCACCGCTCGCCAGCGTGGTGGTGTTGGAAGCCGAAGATCAGCCTGGCTATCATGCTACCGGGCGCTCCGCTGCGTTTTGGGACGAGTGTTATGGCGGTCCGGACGTTGTGCCATTCACATTGGCATCGGGTGATTTCCTGCATGAGAACGGCTTTCTGAAGCAGCGCGGTTCCTTATATATCGGGCGCGAGCAAGATCGCGGTGAGCTGGATGATTTTATGCGCCGTTTTGCCAAAACAGGCGTCAGCTTGCAGCGGCTTGATCCATCGGCATTAGCGCAAAAGGCACCCATTCTGCGCAGCGAATGGTGCGATGCCATTTGGGAACCGGCCTGTGCCGATATTGATGTGGCTGGCCTGCATAGCCATTATCTCAAGCGGTTGAGCAAGGCCGGGGGCGAGGTGTTGACGCGGGCACCGTTAAGATCAGCGCGGTTGGTTGGCGATGTCTGGCGACTTGATTGTGGCAGGGAGGAGATCCGCGCGAAAATATTGATCAACGCAGCTGGCGCCTGGGCGGATGAAGTGGCGGTTATCGCCGGTGCGCGACCGCTCGGCCTCACGCCCCTGCGCCGCACTGTGTTGCAATTGCGTGTCTCGCCAGAAGCACCCGCCACTCTTCCGTTGGTTCTGGATATTGGCGGCCGGTTCTACTTCAAGCCAGAAAATGGCCGGTTGTGGCTCAGCCCGCATGACGAAGTGCCCAGCGCTCCATGCGATGCTGCCCCCGAAGAGATTGCGGTTGCCGAAGCGATAGATCGGCTGGCAAATGTGGCCGACATTCAGATCGAGCAGGTCGAGCGCAAATGGGCTGGACTGCGCACCTTTGCCCCTGACCGCTTGCCCATTTATGGCCGCGACCGCGCGATCCCCCAATTCTTCTGGTTTGCCGGGCAGGGCGGCTGGGGAATTCAAACCGCGCCTGCCTCTGCGCGCCTGGCTGTTCAGATGCTGCTGGATCAGCCAGCCGATGCAATGACCAAGGGCATAAATGCTGAAACTTACAGCCCTTTGCGGTTTGGCTAGATTTTTCTGTCAGCGGCATTAGGGTGAGCAGGGAAGCTAACCCAAAATGGAGGAATGCAAATGGCTCACCGCTTTGAAATCCGGAAAAACAAGAAGGGCGAATTCGTGTCCTATTTCATCTACAATTCGGAAACGATTTGGTGGACTGAAGGCTATTCCTCAAAGGCTAGTGCAAAGAACGCGATTGAATCGGTCTTAAAGAATGGACCCAAGGCCGAAGTGGTCGACAATTACTGATTGGTATGTCCGGCGCGCATCGCATTGATGTGCGCCGGCACCAATTGAAGATACTCTACTTTTCTGATCGCCCCGCGCCAAAAGCATCGGCTTGATCGCTGGCCAATTGGTCCACCCGGTCGTTTTCCGGATGTCCCGAATGGCCCTTCACCCAGTTCCAGCTCATTTGATGAGGCGCGGCCGCGTCCAACAATTCGCGCCACAGATCCTCATTCAGCACCGGCTTTTTGCTAGCGTTTTTCCAGCCCCGCTTTTGCCATCCGTGGATCCAGTTGGTGATCCCTTCCAGCACATATTTGCTGTCGGAATACAGCTCGACCTTGCATGGCTGCGTTAACGCTCGCAGCGCCTTAATTGCAGCGGTCAATTCCATCCGGTTGTTGGTGGTTTCAAATTCGCCGCCGGACAGCTCTTTTTCATACTCGCCCATGCGCATCAACGCACCCCAGCCGCCCGGTCCTGGATTGCCCTTGCAGGCGCCATCGGTGTAAATTTGGACCGCCTTCATCAGCCAGCTTCTGTCTGAAATGCTTGGGCACCTTGATCGCGATAGAACGCCAGCCTGCGGGCAAAATCCATCGGGTCCTTACGCTTCACCAATGCATCATCGGGCGTGGTCAGCCAATCCTCAGATCGTGACGCAATGAACCGCATACAGGCACCGCGCGCAAGGATGGGCAAGCATTCATGCTCAATCGCGGACATTGGCCGGACATCTTCATACCCAGCAATCAATGCTGCAGAGATATCTGGCCGAAATTCCTGCCCGCTTGCATCAAATGCCCATGCGGCATGAGTGACCGCCAGATCATAGGCGAAGATGTCATTGGCAGCGAAATAGAAGTCGATCAGGCCAGAAACCTTATCGTCCAGCATCAGCACATTGTCGGGAAATAGATCGCAATGGCTGACGCCGTGCGGCAGGCCGCCGGGCCATTCGCCCGCCAACCAGCTCAGCTCGTCAAAGGCCATATCGGGCAGCTGCGGATCGATTTTCGCCAAATTGGCTGCGCCGCATTTTTCGATCAGATCGTCCCATGCTGCCAGTCCCAACGTCTGATAGCGCGATTGATCAAAGTCGCGCGCAGCCAGATGGATTTGCGCCAATGCCCGCCCGACCGAGCGCGCTTGCGCTGGGGTGGGGTGGTCAATCGATACGCCGGGCAGAAATTCGATCAAGGCAACCGCTTTGCCATCCATCATGCGATAGGCCGCCCCATCGCGATCATGGATCGTGCGCGGAACCGGGCATTCATGGTCGGCCAAATGGTCAAGCAGTCCGAGAAAAAACGGCAGATCGCTGGTCTCGATCCGGCGTTCGTACATGGTCAGGATGAAGCGCGTGCCCGATCCATTGGAACCTGTGGTTTCGATCAGCCAATTGCTGTTGGACACGCCCTCGGCGATGCCCTTTGCCGAAACCAGCTGGCCCACGTCATAGGCCGCAATCAGGTCAGCCAGATCTTCGGCAGCAAGGTGGGTGTAGACGGCCAAGGTGGTGCTCTCGATTACTCAGTAAGCTGGCGCGGCAGTTTAAAGACCATCTTCTCTGTTGCAGCAGAAATGGTCTCTTCTTCAACCGTGCGCCATTGTGAGATACGATCCACAACTTCGCGCACCAGTTTTTCCGGAGCGGATGCGCCCGCGGTCAGGCCCAGAGTACCCACGCCCTCCAGCCATTCCGGCTCGATTTCATCAGCGCGCTGGATCAATTTGGCGTCAGTACCCAGCCGCTGGGCGACCTCAACCAAGCGCAGGGAATTGGACGAATTTGGTGCTCCAATCACCAGAACCAGATCACTTGATGGAGCGATCTGTTTAACCGCAGCCTGGCGGTTGCTGGTAGCATAGCAAATGTCTTCTGCCTTGGGTCCCTGGATATGTGGGAAGCGCTGTTGCAGCGCAGCTATGATGTCAGCTGTGTCATCCACCGACAGAGTGGTTTGCGTAAGGTAGGACAGGCTCGCTTCGTCTGGCACTTGCAGCGTCGCCACATCGTCAACCGTTTCCACCAGCGTCATCTGCCCAGGTTCAACCTGGCCCATGGTGCCGATCACTTCGGGATGGCCTTCGTGGCCGACAAAGATGATGTGCTGACCTTTTTCAATCTGACGCTCGGCCTGGCGATGTACCTTGCTGACCAAGGGGCAGGTGGCATCGACATAGATCATTTTGCGTCGTTCGGCTTCTGCCGGGACCGATTTGGGTACGCCGTGCGCACTGAATACAACCGGAGCATCGTCGGGGACTTCGTCCAGCTCTTCCACGAAGATAGCACCCTGCGCCTTCAGCGAATTGACTACATATTTATTATGCACGATTTCGTGGCGGACATAGACCGGCGCGCCATAACGTTCGATGGATCGTTCAACGATTTCAATCGCGCGGTCCACTCCGGCGCAAAAACCGCGAGGCGCTGCGATCAGCAGCTTGAGAGCGGGGGCAGAGCCGTTATTGTCGGCTGTGTCCCCAGATTCTGGTGTTTGAAAGGCAGCGTTCATACGGCGCCCTCTAGCGCATTGCTTTACGCGCCGCTAGGACATGCTCACGCTTTTGAGCCAAAACTGATCGATCAAGGATTTTGCCCCTCATGTTTTCCCGCACTCGCCTGTTACCTGCAATTGCCATGGCCGCCGCTTTGGCTGGCTGCTCACGCGAAGGTGAACTGGTTGTCGATCAAGGTGTTGGCATCACTTCGGTACTGTCATCATGTCCTTCCGTGGGGATTCCTGATTATACCGGTGATGTAACCGCCTTCAGAACGGCGGGCGATCGCACAGCGTCCAACCTGGACATGACGGCATCGATCACGAATGTGCGCAGCACATGCGATGATTCGGGTGCCAAGGTTTACAGCGGCGTCACATTTGATGTGATTGCGCGTCGGATGGACACACGCGGTGCGCGCCAAGTCACCGTGCCCTATTTCTCAACCGTGGTGCGCGGCGGCTCTGCTGTTGTGACCAAGCGGGTAGGCAACGTAACGTTGAACTTTGCGGATGGGCAAGAACGCGCCCAGGCAAGCGGAAAAGCCGGTGCTTTTGTCGACCGTGCCGAAGCATCCTTGCCCGCCGATATTCGCGAGCGGATCACACGACGACGCAAAGCAGGCGATCCTGATGCTGCTCTTGATCCACTGGCAGACCCGCAAGTGCGCGCAGCAATTCAGCGAGCCAGCTTTGAGCTTCTGATCGGGTTTCAGCTGAGCGAAGACCAGCTGGCCTATAACGCCACGCGCTAAATCCGGCTCCCATTTTGACCTATCTGGGTCCCTTGGGACGGGTAGCAAAAACTTGCGCTTTTTGGTGGCTCGTCTAACCGCGCGCCTATGTCTGATATGCAAACAGTATACTCCGCTTTCACGGCCAAGATTGGTGATGTGCTTTCTGCGCTAGAGGCAGAGGGCGCGCTGCCAGCTGGTACGTCCTATGCCAATGTGGCGGTCGAGCCGCCGCGCGATCCATCGCATGGCGATCTGGCCACCAATGCAGCGATGGTTCTGGCCAAGCAGGCCAAGACCAATCCGCGCGCACTGGCCGAGCAAATCGTAGCCAAGCTGAATGATGATCCACAGGTTCAAAGTGCTGATATTGCAGGCCCCGGATTTATCAATCTGCGGCTGACACCCGGTGTATGGTTGGACGAGATATCCGCGATTGCTAGCCAGGGCGATAGCTACGGCAAATCATCCATGGGTGCAGGACAGCGGGTTAATGTTGAATTTGTCTCCACCAACCCGACCGGACCCATGCACATGGGCCATTGCCGCGGCGCGGTTGTAGGCGATGCCCTGTCCAGCCTGCTGGAGTATGCCGGGCACAGCGTTGTGCGTGAATATTACATCAATGATGCGGGCGGGCAGGTGGATACTCTCGCTCGGTCTGTTCACCTGCGTTATCGTGAGGCGCTGGGCGAAGATGTGGGAGACATTCCCGAAGGTCTTTACCCGGGCGACTATCTGATCCCGCTTGGTCAGGATCTGGCGGAGGAACTGGGTGATCGTTTCCAAAGCAAGCCGGAGTCCGACTGGCTGGCCATTTTCCGAGCCGAAGCGGTTGAGAAAATGATGAACCTGATCAAAGCGGATCTCAAATTGCTGGGGATCGAGCATGATCAGTTCTCGTCCGAGGCAGCGCTGCATGCCGCTGGCAAACCGGATCGGGCAGAAGCGTGGCTGCGCCAACATGATTTGGTCTATGATGGCATATTAGAGGCCCCCAAAGGCAAAGCGCCTGATGATTGGGAGCCAGTGGAGCTGCCGCTGTTCCGCTCAACCAAATTTGGCGATGATCAGGACCGCCCGATCAAGAAATCGGATGGCAGTTGGACCTATTTCGGGGCGGATTTGGCCTATCACATGCAAAAGGCCGAAACCGCCGATGCGCTGATCGATGTATGGGGCGCGGATCACGCCGGCACCGTCAAGCGGATCAAGGCTGCGGTTGCGGCCTTGTCCGAGGGTCAGGGCAAGCCGATTCCGTTCGATGTGAAACTGGTTCAGATGGTGCAATTGATGCGCGCTGGTGAACCGCTGAAAATGTCCAAACGGTCGGGCAATTTCATAACATTGAAGGAAATGGTCGAAGAAGTGGGCAAGGATGTGGTCCGCTTCACCATGCTGACACGCAAGCCTGAAGCGCAAATGGAATTTGACTTTGCCAAAGTGGTCGAGGCGTCAAAGGACAATCCCGTCTTTTATGTGCAATATGCCCATGCCCGGATCCATTCGACCATGCGCAAGGCTGCAGCCGAAGGTTTTGCTCCCTCTCCAGACAATTTGGAAATGCTGGGCGCAGAAGAGCTGGATCTGGTCAAGCAGGCCGCGCAATTCCCCCGTCTGGTAGAAGCAGCAGCGCAAGCGCGCGAAGCGCATCGGATTGCCTTTTATCTGTATGATCTGGCTGGCGCTTTCCATGCCTATTGGAATTTGGGTAATGACCGGCCCGACAAACGCTTTATCGTGGCCGACAATGCCGAGTTAACCGGCGCAAGGCTTTTCCTAGCGGCGCAGTTAGGGCAAGTTATTCGTAATGGTTTACGGATATTAGGCGTGGATGCCGTTGAGGAGATGTAACAATGTCGGGGCCGCAGGACGAAAATCTGGCATTGGGTGACGAATTGGCCCTGAATGATGATGACAGCCTGCCTTGGTTGGAATCGGAAGATTATGATGATGACGGCGGGATCGACACCGGCCGCATCGTCAGCTTTGCGGCCATTTTGTTGCTTATCCTGGCTCTGGTCATTGGCGCTGTGTGGTATTTCACGAATCGCACGCATGATGAAACCCATGTGGCCGATGGATCGACTGTGGCTGCTCCCGAAGGCCCCTACAAGGTTCGCCCCGAGGTTGCCGGAGGTAAGCAATTTGCCGGTACCGGGGATACCAGCTTTGCCGTGGGCGAAGGCAAATCCACCGAAAGCGTGATCAAGGACGGTCAGCCTGAGAGCACCGCGCGGCCAACGCTCAGCACCCGCACGACCGATGAGACACCGATCGAACAAGACGGCGTTGGCGTTCAGGTCGGGGCCTATGGCTCGCGCGGGCTGGCCGAAACGGGCTGGGTCACCTTGCGCAACAAAACCACGCTGCTGAACGGGATTCGACACCGCGTTTTGAAGGGGCAGGCCGATATTGGAACGGTTTACCGCCTGCAGGCAATTGCAGCAGATCTTAACGAAGCGCGCGCTCTATGCGAATCTTTGCAAGGCGAAGGGATCGCCTGTCAGGTCAAGCGGCCGTAAGGCGCCTTTCCGGCACTTCAGAGCGCATTTTATGCTGGCTAACCGGGATTAACCCTGTTTCGTGCTGAAATTGGGTAAATTCGCCCCGTTTTCCCCATTGCGAGGGGCATTGCAGCTTGCCCAAGCACGGCTTTGCTGCGAAATTTCTCTGCATGACGCCTGCCATTTTTGGAATTGCCGGGCCCCAGTTGACCGCGGATGAAAAAGCCTTCTTTCAGGAGGCGGATCCTGTGGGCTATATCCTGTTTGGCCGCAATTGCGTCGATGGCGATCAATTACGGCGCCTGACCGATGATTTGCGCAGCATTCATGGACGCGAGCGCCTGCTGGTCTCGATCGATCAGGAGGGTGGCCGTGTCGCACGGCTGCGGCCCCCGCATTGGAGCGCCTATCCCCGCGGGGAAGCGTTTGACCGGCTCTATGCCATTGCTCCGGCCAGTGCGATTGAGGCGGCGCGGGTCAATGCGCACGCCATGGCGTTGGAGTTGGCGCAACACGGTATTACGGTGGATTTTCATCCTCCGCTCGATGTGCGCCAGGCTGGCGCCCATGATGTGATCGGGGATCGCGCCTTGGGCAGCGAACCTCGTCAGGTGGCTGCCATTGGTCGGGCAATTCTGGACGGCTTGGCCAAGGGCGGAGTGGCTGGCTGCATCAAACATATGCCCGGCCATGGGCGCACCATGTGCGACACGCATAAGGAAATGCCCAAGGTAACGGCCAGCGATGAGGAGCTGGAAAGCGATCTGGCTCCGTTCCGCGCATTACGCGATGCGCCGATCGGTATGACCGGCCATTTGCTGTTTACGCATTGGGATGCGGATAATCCGGCAACACTTTCTGAAACAATTATCGAGCAGATCATTCGTCAGGGGATTGGTTTTGACGGTCTGCTGTTAACCGATGACATCGATATGGAAGCGCTGGACGGGACCGTGCCCGAACGCTCGGTTAAGGCGCATGCTGCCGGATGCGATGTGATCCTGAATTGCTGGGCCAAGATGGACGATCAGATCGCCATCGCGCAGCAGCTTCCCGCTCTGCCTGCCAAAGGTGCAGAGCGGCTGGAGCGTGCTTTGTCAGGTACCTCCATTCGTAACGAAAGCGACGCAAAAACGGCGTTGTTGGCCAAACGTGATGCCTTGCTGGCTCTGGCAGGAGAGGCAGCATGAACGATGATGGACTGATGCTGGGCGAACTGCCATTGCCCGATGCGGATCAGGCGTGGGCCGGTGTTGCTGCCGACAAGAGCGAAGACCCGGCGCTCTATCTGGAACTGGACGGATGGGAAGGTCCGCTCGACCTGTTGCTCGACCTGGCTCGCAGGCAAAAAGTTGACCTGCGCCAGATTTCGATTTTGGCGCTGGTTGACCAGTATCTGACCTATATCGAGCGGGCTGAAGCGCTGCGGCTGGAGCTGGCGGCCGATTATCTGGTGATGGCGGCGTGGCTTGCATATCTGAAATCCTCCATGCTGCTGCCCAAGGAAGAGCAGGAAGACCCCAGTCCCGAAGAATTGGCGCTGCGTTTGCAGTTGCGCTTGCAACGCTTGGGCGCGATGCGCGAAGCGGCGGCGCGTTTGATGGCGCGCGACCGGCAGGGCCGCGATATATTCCTGCGCGCAGCGCCTGAAGGTCTTCGGATCGACCGCAAGACCCAATGGACCTGCGACAGTTTCGCCTTGATCCAAGCCTATGGGCAGGTGAAGGCCCGCACAGCGCCGCGCGTCTACATGGTGTCAGATCGCCCGGTGATGACGCTGGATAGTGCCTTGGAAAGGGTCTCGGCCATGCTGGGCGTAACGTTGGATTGGATGCAGCTGGAGGACTTTTTGCCTCCGCATGCCGAACCCAAATTGCGCAAGTCGGCGCTGGCCTCCAGCTTTGTCGCGGCGCTGGAATTGGCGCGACAGGGCCGCGCAGAGCTGGCCCAAGATGAGATATTCGGCCCCATGCATATCCGAAGGGTAACCCAATGAGCGAAGAGCTGGACGAGGCGCTGCGCGCGGTTGAAGCCACATTGTTCGCCTCGGAAGAGCCGATGACGGCAGAGGCGCTGTCGGGACACTTGGGCGGTATGGAACTTGCTTCAGTCCGGCAGGTCTTGGCGACATTGGCCGACCATTATGACCAGCGCGGCATTTCTTTGGTAGAGCGGGGCAAGCGGTGGCACTTTGAAACCGCGCCTGATCTGGCCCATTTGCTGCGGCGCGAGCGAGAGCAGGTCCGGCGTTTGAGCCGCGCGGCCACGGAAGTCCTGGCGATTATCGCCTATCACGAGCCGGTGAGCCGGGCAGAGATTGAATCGATCCGCGGCGTGCAGACGGCCAAGGGCACGTTGGATGTGCTGATGGAGGCTGGCTGGATCAAGATGGCGGGCCGCCGAGAAGTGCCAGGTCGCCCGGTTATCTATGCGACATCGCCCGAATTTCTCGATCACTTCGGGCTGAGTACACGCAGAGATTTGCCAGGAATTGACGAATTGAAGGCTGCTGGCTTGCTCGATCCGGTCGATGATGCGTTTGAAGAGGCGATGGATGCCGCCGGGGCTGATGATGCTGGCGCTGATGGTGAAGGCGATCAAAACGGGTGTGAGGCAAGCGAGGGTGACGATCAAGAACCACCCGGTGGCGAGCCAGAGGCTGAGCGGGCCGAGAGTGAAGAGAATTTCAGTCAGGACTGAACTTCTCGTTGTTTTGCTGGAAATGTGTTGATGACTGGCGCAGCGGGGGGTTCATCCCTATATCAATTGGGTAATTTCAACAGAGAGACTCTTTATGGGTATTGGCTGGCCGCAACTTCTGATCATCGCACTTGTCATCCTGGTCCTGTTCGGACGCGGGCGGATCGCCGATATGATGGGCGATTTTGGCAAAGGAATCAAAAGCTTCAAGAAGGGTATGAGCGAAGAAGAGAGCGCCTCTTCCAAGCCGTCTGCGCAAATCGAAGCGCAAGCAAAGGATGCAACGCCATCCGAAAGCAAGTCGAAAAGTGATGCTGCCGCAACCAATGGGAACGACAGCGCGAACTGACGCGAAAGGACGCGTCCACCGCAATGTTTGATTTGGGTGCAGCAGAATTATTGGTTATTGTGGTTGTGGCGATCATCGTCATTGGCCCCAAAGACATGCCCATGGCGATGCGCACCGCCGGCAAGTGGATCGGCAAAGTGCGCAAAGTTTCCAATCATTTTCGCACCGGGCTTGATGCCATGGTCCGAGAAGCGGAATTGGAAGAAATGGAGCAGAAGTGGAAAGCGCAGAACGAGGCCATTATGGCCCGGACTGATGCTGATGCCGGTGCTGAATCCGACAATGCAGAAATGACCGGGCCGCCGGTCGCCTTAGGTGATGTGGCCACGGATGCGGAATCCGATTCGGACAGTTCAAGCAGCGATCCGCAGCTTTCGCTAGACGTCGACAACAACCGTTCTGGCGACAAGGGATAGGCTGCAAGATGGCGATCCTGCGAGATATCGACGATACCCAAGCGCCCTTGCTTGACCACCTGGTAGAACTGCGCAGCCGGTTGGTGCGCAGCGTTTTGGCGCTTGCGATTGGGTTCGGCGTTTGCCTGTATTTTGCCGACCCCATCTTAGACTTCTTGGTCAAGCCGCTGAAAGATGCCTTCCCATCCGGGGAGGGACAGCTGATTTTCACCAAATTGTATGAGGTGTTTTTTGTCGAGCTGAAGGTGGCCCTGTTTGCAGGTTTCTTTGTCAGCTTTCCGATCATCGCCAACCAATTGTGGGCGTTTGTAGCACCCGGCCTGTATGCGAAAGAGAAGAAGGCTTTCCTGCCATTTCTGATTGCGACACCGCTGCTGTTCACGGGCGGGGCTGCGCTGGCCTATTATGTGGTTATGCCCACTGCCTTTCGCTGGTTCCTGGGATTTGAGGGAACCGCTGGCGGGTTGGAGGTTGAGGCTTTGCCCTCTGCCGGAGACTATTTATCTTTGGTGATGCAGTTCATCTTGGCGTTTGGCGTGTGCTTCTTGCTGCCCGTGCTGCTGTTGCTGCTCAACCGGGCTGGGATTGTATCTCGCAAGCAATTTGCCTCTGCGCGGCGTTATGTCGTGGTGGGGGTTGTGGCGCTGGCAGCGATTGTCACGCCGCCAGATCCCGGCTCGCAAATTATCTTGGCGATCCCGCTTCTGATCCTGTTTGAAGGATCGCTGCTGCTCATGCGCTTACAAGAAAGAAAAGCGGATGCAGCAAAGGGTGAGGGCGAGGAGCCTTCAGCGGCAGAGACCCCCGAGTAAGCTCGAATAGCTAGCCGCGAAATCAGACCGGTGTGAAGAGGAGCAGTGCTGAGCGCGCGGGCATGCGCTGTCGATTGACTTCAGCCCAGTGCACGCCAACCGAAAAGATTGCGCGCATAAAAAACGGGGCCCGAAAACGGGCCCCGTCCTTAATTCTTGGTCAGTCGCTTAGGCGCTAACGGGATCGTCGTCGCCGCCATCAGCAGCAATGATGATGCCAGCAATCACAGCAGCAGCTGCGAGCAGCGCCAAGATGATGCCTGAGCCGCCCTGGCCACCCAGTTCGCTTTCGCCTTCAGCCGGAGCAGAAGTGCGGTCAGCGGCCTGAGCCATTGCAGGCGCAGCGGCCAAAGAAAGAGCTGCAGCTGCAGCGGCGAAATCACGAATCTTCATCTTATTGTCTCCTTAGAGCTCTTAAAATCTCTCATTCTTATTCATATGTAAGCTTGCCAATGCTTGCAACCCTACAACTCATTCCTCAGTGCGTTTGGTCCGAAATTAGCGATTTCTTGTCCAAATACAGCCATTTTGTGACATAAATGCCGCACCGCAACATAACCCTGATATCGCCAACATGTCGGCGAATCAAATCTACTTTGCGATGTACGACCATCTGTTCTTGAACGAATTTCATGCCACGTTCTTATTGCGTAAAGAATGCAGACTTTCTCCCCAAAAGACAAGGGTCTGGTCCACGCTTCACCGCAACCTTTGCAGGTTTAAGCTTAAGGATGAGTAAAAGCGCGAGGGTGTTGTGTCCCTATGCTCGGCCTGATCGTCGAATCTATTGATCCTTAGAGAAGACCTTCTCGCCATTGATCCAGGTTTCGTAAATCACCGTCTCGCGGATATCTTCGGGCGAGGAAAGCAGCGGATCACGATCAACCAGAATGAAGTCCGCTCTCTCACCCGGAACCAGTCTGCCAAAGCGGCCATCTGCAAAGCCGGCAAACGCGGCATCGCTGGTGAAAGCGCGCAGGGCATCGGTGCGAGAGATGGTTTCCGCAGGCAGCCATCCGCCAAAGGGTTGCCCCTGATCATCGGTGCGGCTGATGGCTGCGGCCAGACCGTTCATGACATGAGGAGGTTCAACCGGAGCATCGGACCCAAAGGCCAGCTTGGCACCGGTTGCAGCGATACTGCGCCAAGCATAGGCGCCGCCCAACCGATTTTGCCCAAGGCGTGCTTCGGCCATCAAGCGGTCAGAAGTTTGGTGCAGCGGTTGCATCGAGGCAATAATACCAAACCGTCCAAACCGCTCAATGTCGGCTGGGTCAACGATCTGGGCATGCTCCACGCGCCACCGGCGATCACCGGTGTAAGATTCGCTGAGTTCTTCGATAGCGCTGAGCAAATCGGCATTGGCGGCATCACCAATCGCGTGAACGGCGACCTGGAAATTATCTAGCGCCGCGCGGCTCATCAAATTCCTTAATTGAGCCGGTGATGTGATCGGTAAACCGCGGTTGCCCGGTTCATCAGCATAGGCTTGCTTTAAGGTTGCGCCGCGTGATCCCAGCGCTCCATCCAGATAGAGCTTTATGCCGCCCATCCGCAGCCGGTCATCATAGAGCCATGGCGTGGGGGAGGGGCCACCAATCAACTCCATGGCTGTGACATCGCGAGCATAGGACATGATACGCAATTTCAGCGTGCCATTGTCTCCGGCACGGCGGAAAGTTTGCCAATCTTCGATGGTGGTGCCCATGTCGGCAGCTGCGGTTATGCCATGTTCAAACAGGCGCTGTTGTGCTTTGCGCAAAGCGAGATCGCGGTCTTCGGGGCGGGGCAGAGGCACAACTTTAGCCACCAGCTCAGTCGCATTATCGACAAATACCCCCGATGGCTCGCGCGAGCCGGGCAGGCGGATAATCCGCCCACCAACAGGATCAGTCGCGCTTGCGTCTACGCCGGCCCGTTCCATTGCATTGCTGTTGGCCCAACTGGCATGTCCATCCACGCGCCCAAGCCAAACAGGACGGTTGGGCAGTATGGCATCCAGATCAGCCGCGGTGGGGAACCGCCCAAGGCCCCATTTTTCCTGATTCCAGCCGCTACCCAAAATCCATGGACGCCCCGGATTGTCGGCGGCAAATTGAGCGATCTTGGCCAGAGCCTCATCCAGCGAATTGGTCTCGGACAAATCCAGCGTCAGCGATTGAATACCTAGACCCATGACATGCAAATGCGCGTCAATCATGCCCGGCAACATGACGCGGCCCTGCCCATCCTCTTGAAAGTCAATGTCAGAAGGGCGTTCATCCGTGCGCATCAGTACTTCGCGAACTCGTCCATCATCATCGATCACCAGCCCGGTAAAGCGTATCAATGCGCCATTCTCGTCGATGGTGATGCCTTGGACGTTCTCGACCAAAGTGTTCGCCGCAGCAGGACTTGCAGCCAGAAGCGCCCCGGCAACAGCCAGTGGCAAGGTAAGCATGCGGATCATGTCTGCGCCCCCTTTGGCAGGCGTGTGATCAGGGCGCTGGTGTCTTTGCGACCGCCGCCTTGCGCTTGCACTTCGGCATAAAATTGGTCGACCAGAGATGTAATCGGCGATGACAGCCCGAGCTTGCCCGCTTCTTCCAGAGCATAGCCCAAATCCTTACGCATCCAGTCGATCGCGAAGCCAAAATCAAACTCGCCCGCTGCCATGGTGGGCCAACGATTGTTCATTTGCCAGGATTGCGCCGCTCCGCCCGAAATAGCCTCATAGGTTTTGTCCATATCCAAGCCCGCAGCCTCAGCCAGCCGGATCGCTTCGGACAATCCGCCCAAAACGCCCGCGATGCACATCTGGTTGGCCATTTTCGCGGTCTGGCCAGCGCCAGCGTCGCCAACATGGACAATCCGCGCAGCATAGCAGTCCATCACCGGCGTCGCTTGCGCCATTGCAGCCTCGCTGCCCCCGCACATGATCGCCAAGGCTGCGTTTTCGGCACCGGCCTGACCGCCCGATACCGGGGCATCCACCGCCGCAATACCGCGTGCCCGCGCCTCGCTATCGATCTGGCGCGCCATGCGGGCCGATACGGTTGTGTGATCGACGAATAAAGTGCCTTCGCGCATCGCATCCAGTGCGCCATCTGCGCCCAAAGCGATTTGGCCAAGGTCTTCATCATTGCCCACGCAAGCGAACACAATATCGGCATCTTTCGCCGCTTGGGCCGGGGTATCGGCAATGGCGACATCGTGACCTTTTGCCCGCTGCTCTGCCAACCAAAGATCGGCGCGTGCGGCGGTCCGGTTATAGGCGATCACGCGATGTCCGGCTGCTGCCAAATGGCCAGCCATGGGCGAACCCATCACCCCGAGCCCGATAAAGGCGAGTGTTTGTGTGTCTGTCATGAGAAGCGGATTAGGCAAAAACCGGTCAAGTGCAAAGACATTCGCATTGCGGATAGGAGGCCAAGTCACTACCGCACGCAATCATGAGTGATGAAGCAGACAAGCAAGCAACAGCGCAGGCGCTAGAAGCCCTGACCCTCGACCATATTCGCGCTGCAGCCCAGCGGATCGAAGGGGCGGTCGTGCGCACCCCGATGATGCATTCGCAGACCCTGTCAAACATTGCCGGTTGCGAGATTTGGCTGAAGTTTGAAAATTTGCAATTCACTGCTGCTTATAAAGAGCGCGGCGCACTGAATGCACTGCTAGATCTGACGCAAGAACAACGATCACGCGGTGTTATCGCGGCCTCGGCTGGCAACCACTCGCAAGGTTTAAGCTATCATGGGACCCGGTTGAACGTGCCGGTCACGATCGTGATGCCGCGCACCACACCGACGGTCAAAATTATGCAGACCGAAAGCGTGGGCGGTCAGGTTGTGCTGGAGGGCGAGACCTTTGACGAAGCCTATGCCCATGCGCGCAAGCTGGAAGCGGAAATGGGACTGACCTTCGTCCATCCATTTGACCAGCCCAATGTGGCTGCGGGTCAAGGCACGGTGGCGTTGGAAATGCTGGAGGATCAGCCCGATATTGATTGCTTGGTTACTCCGATTGGCGGGGGCGGCTTGATATCCGGCATGGCAACCGCGGCGCGTGGGATCAATCCAGAGATTGAGATCATCGGCGTTCAGGCGGCCTTGTTCCCATCCATGTTTGCGCGGGTCAAAGGTCAGGATTTGGCTTGCGGCGGAGATACGTTGGCAGAGGGAATCGCGGTCAAATCGCCGGGCGAATTCACTTCGAAGATCATCGCCGAGCTGGTGGATGATATTCTGCTAGTAGAAGAACGCGAGCTGGAAAATGCCGTTTCTTTGCTGCTGCAAATTGAAAAAACGGTGGTTGAAGGCGCGGGGGCAGCTGGCCTTGCCGCGGTGTTGGCCAATCCTGATCGCTTTGCTGGTAAGAAGATCGGTCTGGTCTTGTGCGGGGGCAATATCGATACGCGCTTGCTGGCCAATGTGTTGTTGCGCGATTTGGCACGGCAAGGCCGTTTGGCGCGCCTGCGGGTAACTTTGCAAGACAGGCCTGGCGCTTTGTTCAAGGTGATGCGTGAATTTGATGCGCACAATGTCAATATCATCGAAATCTACCACCAGCGCATCTTCACTCATCTGCCGGCCAAGGGGCTGATCACCGATATTGAGTGCGAAGCGCGTGACCGGGCGCAGCTGGATGCCTTGGTAGAGACGTTAAGGATGAAGGGTTACGCCGTTAGTCCGGTTGAGCTCAACTGACAAAAAACGCTCGATTTATCGATCAAAAGGCGCATTTCCTCGGCTGATTGTGCAAAGTAACCAGTCATTTACCATGTTTCATGGTTAAGGGACTTTTACCGGAGCCTCCAAACAGGCATAACATGGGCTTAACGCGCTCAAATGCGCTTGATTCCATCCTGAGAGGATTTGGCCACCCGTGACGGCGCCCATTCGATTTCCCCGCTTCTTTGTGACGAGCCCGGCGCCGTGTCCCTATTTGCCTGGGCGGACAGAGCGTAAGGTCTTCACAGAATTGAAAGGCGCTAATGCGGATCAGCTGAACGAAGCGCTGGGTCGGATTGGTTTCCGGCGCAGCCAAACCGTAGCCTATCGCCCCAGCTGTCTGGATTGTCAGGCGTGCGTGTCGGTCCGCGTCGTTGCACCGGAATTTGCTCCATCAGCAACGCAGCGCAAGAATTTGCGCCGCAACAGCGATTTGATCGCGGTGGAATGTCGCCCTTGGGCAACCGATGAACAATTCGAATTGTTGCTGAAATATCTAAGCGCTCGCCACCCAGAGGGCGGGATGGCCGCCATGGACGAGATGGACTATGCCGACATGGTCGAGCACACACCTGTGTCCAGCTATGTCATTGAATATCGCGAACCCGATGAAAACGGGGAACCAGGACGCCTTGTGGGCGCTTGTCTAACGGATCGGCAAGACGATGGCCTGTCTATGATCTATAGTTTTTATGATCCGGATCACAAGGGACGCTCGGGGCTTGGAAATTACATTATCCTCGACCACATCCGACGCGCCGCGGAAGAGCAGATACCGTATGTCTATCTTGGATATTGGGTGGAAGGTTCGCCGCGGATGCAATATAAGGTGCGCTACCGCCCCCTTGAAAAGCTTGGTCGCGATGGATGGCAGCGTATCACTGCAGAAGAACAAACTGGTCTTATCGCCAATGCGACTAAGCCGCGCGGACCTGTGCCTTCCACTGGCAACAAAGATGGTCAGCAGTCTCACTTCGAGACGAGCTGAGCGCACTTCGCTTTTCCCAAATTGGTCGATTGCGATTGCTGCGGTGCTGGCGGCAAGCGGTGTGCCTGCCTTTGCACAAGACAGTTCTGGCTCTCAAGAGCTGGCAGATTTGATCCCCGATGCAGCGGTAGAACGACCTGAAGACTGGGCTCAAGATAGGGCTCAGCAACAGGATGAAGATCCCTCTACAGACCCGGCTTCGCCATCATTGGTGCCCGATACAGCTACGCTTGAACCCGATAGCCCGATGGCCGACCTGCCGCAGTTCGAGGTGGAATGGCCCGATGATCTGCAATTGCAGGGAATCGAGGAAGTCAATCCTTTGGCCGGGGCGCAAGCCGACAATCCCTTTGCTGACTTGCCTCGGTTCCGACAACGCGAAACGGAAGAGATTGATCTGGTCGAGATTGATCGCAAGCTCATCCTGGGCTTCCCAACAGATGTGGCTGATTTTCCCGAACGGGCAGGCTTTCTCTCGCGATTCCGTGCGCTTTCAACGATCGAAGAGCTGGGTGATAGCGAGCAAAACATTGCGCAATTGTCGGCCCGCGCGCGCGCTGACGAGGAATTACTGCAACGTCTGATGCGCAATTATGGTTATTATAACGCGCAGATCATTCGCCGGGTCGGGGCGCAGCGCGCTGGCGATGATGTCGCCGATAATTCCGATGCGCAGGCGCGAGTGCGCTTCAATATCATACCCGGCGAACGCTATCGCTTTGGCGCAATTGATCTGGGCATGCTTTCAGCGGCCCCGGATGCGCAAGATTTGCGAACAGTGTTTGGCATTGTCCAAGGCGATCCCCTGAACAGCGACAAATTGGTCGAAGAACAGCGTGATCTGGACACCGCTTTGGGCGAAAACGGATATCCCTTTGCCAAGATCGATGATCCTGAGTTGCTGGTCGACCATGCCCGCGAAGAAGGCGATCTGACCATGCCGGTAACCCCGGGCGGTAAATATGTGTTCGGGCAGGTCAACAGCAGTGATCCGAAGTTTTTGTCGAGCAAGCAATTGGCCCGGATTGCCCGATTTTATCCCGGAGACACCTATCGTCGCAGTCTGGAGCTCGATTTGCGGCGGGCTATTGTGGCGACCGGCTTGGTCTCAACTGTCGCAATCACACCGCGTGAAGTGGCCGCTCCGACAGAGGTTGGACCGGGCGAGATTGCGCTCGACGTGGACCTGCAAAGAGCCAAACTGCGAACCATCGCAGGCGCGATTGGCTATGGTTCAGAAGATGGCGTGAAATTGGAGGCGAGCTGGGAACACCGCAATCTCTTCCCACCAGAAGGCGCGCTGAAGGTGCGCGCCATTGCGGGCACGCAAGAGCAATTGCTGGGTGTCAGTTTCAAAAAGAACAATTTCTATCAGCGTGATCAGGTCTTCCTGCTTGATGCCTATGCCAGCGATATCGAATCCGAGGCTGTCGAAGCGCGAACGGTGGCATTGCGTGGCAGTTTGGAGCGTTTGTCTAACCTGTTGTTCCAGCGCCCGTTCAGCTGGTCGGTCGGGTCAGAAGTGCTGCTCACCGACGAACGCAACCGCGTAACCGATGGCATCGCACGACCGCGCGAGACCTATCTGATCGCATCCTTGTTTGGCAGCGCGACAATAGATTCCAGCGATTCCTTGCTTGATCCCACTCAAGGCTTTCGTGTGACGGGTTTTCTCGCTCCGGAAGTATCGCAATCCGATGGCACCGAGGTATTCTATCTGCGCAGTCAGGCCGATGCGAGTTATTACAAATCCGTTGGAAGCGGCACGGTGGTTGCAACGCGTGGGCGCTTTGCGACAATCCAAGGCGCGAAGACTTTCGAGATAGCTCCATCGCGCCGGCTCTATGCTGGCGGGGGTTCCTCAATCCGCGGTTATGGGTTTGAGGCGGTTGGGCCGCGCAATGATCTGGGTGAGCCAACCGGTGGCCGTTCATTGGTCGAATTTTCTTTGGAAGCGCGCATTGATACCGGACTGATGGATGGCGCGGTTCAGATAGTGCCCTTCGTTGATGCTGGTACCGTGTCAATCTCCTCCACACCAGATTTTCGCTTTATCAAATTCGGCGCCGGACTGGGTGTACGGTACAAGACCGGTTTCGGTCCGATCAGGGTCGATGTGGGCGTGCCGCTCAATCCTGGACCCGATGACAGCCCTGTCGCAGTCTATGTTTCTTTAGGTCAGGCGTTCTGATGTCTGACAATGAATTTGATCTGGACGACGAGAAGGATAGCGAGGCTATCCCGCGCAAGCGCAAGCGGCGCTGGGCCAAGCGGATCGGCTGGGTATTGGCGATTGTCTTGGCACCGCTGCTGCTGGCGATGGTGTTCTTCAATTCTCCGATCGGCAAAAGATTCATCACCGATCAGATCGCTCAAGTTGCACCTGCATCGGGCTTGAAAATTGCCATCGGGCGGATTGATGGTGATTTGTACGGCGAAGCGACGCTGCATGATGTCGCCCTGTCCGATCCCGAGGGTGTGTTCCTGACGGTGCCTTTGGTAGAGCTGGATTGGCGGCCACTGGCCTGGCTGAGCACGGGGCTTGATGTGCGCAAATTGGTTGCGCGGCGCGGTTCGCTGGAACGCTTGCCAGCGCTGCTGCCAGGCGATCCCGATGCGCCCATTCTGCCCGATTTCGACATTCGGATCGATCAATTTGAGATCGATAATCTGACGGTTCAGCCCGGTGTGGCTGGCGATCAAGCGCATCGGGTCGATGTGCAGGCCGAGGCCGATATTCGGGACGGCCGGGTTTTTGTGTCGGCCGACGCAAAGATGGGATCGCGCGATACATTGGCGCTGGTGCTGGATGCAAAGCCCGATGGTGACACCTTTGATGTGTCGCTGGATTATGAAGCTCCTCAAGACGGCATGATCGCCCAAATGTTGGGCGCAGAGGCTGGCTATCGCGCTCGCATCGATGGCGATGGGACGTGGAGCGATTGGCTGGGCAACGCTTTGGTCCAACGTGATGGAGAGCGCTTTGCCGCGCTTCAGCTGACGAATGGAGCGGGCGAATATTCGCTCCTGGGGCAAGTCTATCCGCAAGCTGCATTGGCCGGAACTTTGCGCGAGGCCATGGGTCCAGTGGTGTCAATTTTGGCCTCGGGCACTCTGCAAGACAGCGTGTGGGATGGTCAGATGCGGTGGGTGGCAGCCGCGATTGACGCTCGAGGCACAGGCGTTGTCGATCTGGCCGACAATCAGTTCGACAATTTTTCGCTCAACGCGATCCTATTGCAGCCCAAACTGTTGGGAGAGGGCGTGACCCTTAGCGGCACCCGTTTGCAAGCCAATCTGAACGGACCTTTCCGCGATTTGGAGGTCGATCATACGCTCACGATTGCAGAGCTTGGGATCGGAACCACGCAGGTCGAAACATTACGCCAGCAAGGCGTTGCGACCTTTGATGGCAACCAATGGCGCGTGCCGATTGCGGCGCAGACGCAGCGGGTTGTTACCCGCAATGCAATGATTGACCCGCGCCTCGTCAATGGCACGCTGTCCGGCACGCTCGTCTATGCGGGATCTCGCCTGATCTCGGATGATCTGCGCCTGGTCTTCCCTGGTCTCATGGCGAAATTGGGCCTTCGCGGCGACCTGGAGCTAGGGACCTACCGGCTGTCTGGGCCGGTTGAGGCACGCAATCTGGCGATTGATGATCTGGGCCAAATTGGCGGCGTTGCGCGCATTGATCTGGCTCTGGCGGCGAGCGGCGGATGGGATCTGCAAGCCAAGGTCTCGGGCGAATTGGATGAGGTCAGCAATGCAACTGTCGCCAATCTGGCTGGCGATCCACTCGCATTTGCAGGAACGCTGAGCGTTGGCAGTGCAAAACCGATTAATTTCAATCAATTCACCGTCCAAAGCGAAAAACTGCAATTGGATGTGGATGGGTCCGTCAGCGATGGCGAGACCCAGCTGGCAGGCACCGGCACGCATGCCGATTACGGCGACTTCACACTCGATGCTGTGCTTGGACAGGCGGGGCCCAATGCAACACTAGTCTTCGCCTCACCGTTGCCCGCAGCAGGTCTGAGCGATGTTCGCGTGGCGATTGCGCCGGATGATGACGGATTGAGGATCGAGACCGAGGGTGGTTCTGCATTGGGGCCGTTCGAAGGTGTCCTGGGCTTGGTCACTCCGGTTGAAGGGCCTAGCCGTCTTGCGGTCGAGCAGATGCGCATTTGGCGCACCCAAGTGTCGGGTGATCTGTTGCTGGTCGACAATGGCGCCAGCGGCGATCTTCAATTGAGCGGCGGCGGGATAGACGGAACGATCGCGCTAGCACCGCGCGATGGCGGGCAAAGTTTTACCGTCGATCTGCAAGCCAACAACGCGCGTTTTCAGGGAGAGACACCTCTCTCGCTTGCCCGAGCCGATATTCAGGCAAACGGGTTCTTGATCGAGAATAACAGCAAGGTTGATGCGCAGATTACAGCCCAAGGGCTGACCTATGGCTCGCTGTTCCTTGGCCGCATGGCCGCCAGCGCCAGCATTGAAAACGGGCGTGGCGATGTCACTGCCCGGGTGGCCGGTCGCCGGGGTAGCCAGTTCAATTTGAGGCTGGATGCTGATGTCGAGCCGGACGAAATTTCGGTTCTGGCGCGCGGACGTTTTGCTGGCCGCAGGATCACCATGCCTCGTCGCGCCGTCCTGACCCAGCAAGCCGATGGCGGCTGGCGATTGGCGCAAACGCAGATCGGTTACGGAGAGGGTCTAGCCCTGGTTGAAGGCGAACTGGGCGCGAGCAAAACCGCGCTTGCGTTGAAACTGGACAAGATGCCGTTGTCGCTGATCGATGTCGCCATGCCCGATCTGGGTGTCAATGGGACCATATCGGGTGTGATCGACTATCAAGCCACCGTCAATGGAGCGCCCAGCGGCAGCGCCAAGGTGATGGTCAATCAATTGACGCGGTCTGGCCTGGTCCTGTCATCGCGGCCGATGAATGTCGCTTTGGTGGCTGAGTTGCGTCCCGATCGAATGGCAGCGCGGGCGGTTCTGGATGAAGACGGCAGGCGGTTGGGCAGGCTGCAAATGCGGGTGAGCGATATGCCAGCGGCGGGCAGCCTGTTCGAACGGTTACAGGCGGGCAATCTGCTTGGCCAGTTGCGCTATGCCGGGCGAGCGGACAATCTGTGGCGCTTGGCCGCGATAGAAGTGTTTGACTTGACCGGACCCGTTTCGTTGGCGCTGGATGCGACTGGCACATTGGCTGATCCGCAGGTGCGCGGCACCGTCTCGAGCGATAATCTGCGCGTCCAAAGTTCGCTTTCGGGAACGGATATCAGCAATATTACCGCGCGCGGCAATTTCCTTGGCTCGCGCCTTAGGATCACGCGATTTAGCGGCAATGCGCCCAATGGCGGGACAATTGTTGCCAGCGGAACAATTGATTTGACCAATATCAGCGCTACGCGTGGACCGCAGTTGGATTTGCGAGCGGCAACGGACAATGCTCGGCTGCTCAATGCCAATGGCTTGGTCGCGACGGTCACGGGACCCTTGCGGATCCTGTCAGATGGGCGCGGCGGAACCATTGCAGGGCGGTTAAGGATCAACCGGGCCAGTTGGGAATTGGGCACAGCGGCGGATGATCTGACCTTGCCCAATATCGCAACTCGAGAGATCAACTTGCCTGCCGACATACAACCGCCCAGCGCGCCTGGCGCAGCGTGGCGTTACCTGATCGATGCGCGCGGCCCTAGCCGGATTGATGTCGACGGCATGGGTCTGGACAGCGAGTGGGGCGCCGATATCCAGCTGCGCGGGACCACTATAGATCCACGCATTGGTGGCGAAGCGCGAGTGGTGCGCGGATCTTACAGCTTTGCCGGAACGAGGTTCGAACTGACCCGCGGTGTGATCGACTTTGACGAGACGGTTCCGATTGATCCGCGTCTCGACATTGAAGCCACCACGGATAAGGACGGGTTGGAGGTTACGGTCGATGTGACCGGCAATGCATTGCAGCCCGAGGTCACTTTTAGTTCAAGCCCAGCCTTGCCCGAGGAAGAAATCCTTGCGCGGCTGCTGTTCGGAGGATCGATCACCTCACTGTCAGCCACCGATGCTCTGCAACTGGGCACAGCCTTGGCGAGCCTGCGGGGTGGATCAGGCATCGACCCGATCAACCAATTGCGTAGCGCGATTGGGCTCGACAGATTGCGGATCGTCGGTGCCGATCCTGCATTGGATCGGGGCACGGGTGTTGCGGTTGGCAAGAACATCGGGCGCCGTTTCTATGTCGAGATCATCACTGACGGGCGCGGATACAGCGCGACCTCTGTAGAGTTCCGCATCACCAGCTGGTTGGCTCTGCTCGGCAGCGTGTCGACCGTAGGCAGGGAAAGCGCGCTGCTGGAAATCAGCCGCGATTATTAACATATTCAAGCCACCGCTTGCTCAGGCGGCAGCGTATAGTTGTGCTTCGGCCATACGCCTACGGGTTAGTCCCTTAAGTACCTTGCCGCCGGCCTTGTTCCAGCGTTGGAACTCGCCAGCCGCTCCGCCAAAATCGCCCACACCATGCTTGCGTGCCAGCGTCGCCCGTCCGATTGCGCCGGTGTTGTAATGAAAGCTGACCAGGGCATCGAATTGCGCCTGCGTGGTTGGCGTGCTGCCAATCACGGCGGCAACATCGGCGGCATAGCGGATCAGATCATCTTCCAAGCGCTCGTCGGCTTGTTCCTGCGTCCAGACCGTGTCTGGCCCGACAAAGCCGTGCAATCCGTCTCGCGTGGCGCCCCATCCGATTGTCCATGGCTCGCCGCCTGTCGCAGGATCGGGATAGGCCTCGATCAAACCATCGGTCCGTAATCGGGCGCAGCCTTCGAAACGTTTGATGAGGGCAATTCCTGCCGTGCTGACCTTGCGTTGCGGGGCCGTGTTGATAGCCTGCTCGAACGCCTGATCCAGCGCTTCCACCTCTGGCTGGTGGAAACCGCGTCCAAGAATTCGCCTGACAGCATCGAAGATTGGCTTTCGCGCCGGGCTTGTGGGTGAGGGCTTGTGGGGGTGGTTCTTGCTGACCATGGAAAAATCGCCTTTTGAAAATTGAAAGGCGCACGAAGTAGGCAGAATTTGCCCGAGTAGGAAAATGAATTCTTTGCGAAGCTAGCCGAATATGCCGCCCAGAATACCGTCCACTTTGTCGAGGGGATTGTCCCGGAAATTGGCTTCCTCTGCTGCGATGTAACTGAAGATGCCTTTCAGGGCCTGTTCGGTCACGGATTGCCCCAATCGGTCGCTGGTTAGCCCAGCTTGAGCAATCAAGTTTGATGACTCGCCCAGCTTGTCGAGCTGCTCATAGGCGCCAAGTTCGGTCATCGAAGTGTCCACCAAGGGGCGCAATTTGCCTTGCAGAGTATCGCCGGAGCTTTCCTCCAAATAGCGGGTCGCTCCGTCTTTCTTGCTGATGATGCCAGGCGCATCGGTAATGGAAAGCTCGCCGATAGATTCGCGGAATATTGGTTTGGCCTCTCCTGCCGCCAAACCAGCGGCGTCGTTGATAGTGCGGGTCAGCCCGCCCAACAGATCGACCTTTTTCTTGCGTCCAAACAGGCCGGAGGCGCGACTGGCCAAATCACCCAACCCGCCCAGATCGCCAAGATCACCGATCAGAGGCAGCTTGATGCGAATGTCCTCGTCACCGTAAAACGCTCCGGGAACGGCCAATTTGTCCAAGGCACTGTCGGAAGCTTTCGCCAGAATATCGGCCAGTCCCTTCGCCTGTGCTGGGCTGGCGAGGGTGAAAGTTGCCAGCATGGCACCGCTTCCGATCAGAAAGTGGCGTCGGTTGGTGTCGATGCGCGGAGTGGCCATAAAATCAGTCCCTCATTTGGTTGGCTTGCCAGTCTGTCATGACCACGGGGCGCAGGACAAGCGGAAAGTCCAGAACGTGAGGCGCGCGCATCCTTGCATCGGTCAGCCCAACAAAAAACCGCCCGGATTGCTCCGAGCGGCTTTGTGTTTTGGCGCGTTAGCCGAGGGGCCGGACGGCCCCTCAAGCCAAACAAATTAAGCGCTGTAATACATGTCGAACTCAATTGGAGATGGCGTCGTTTCCAGACGCGATACCTCTTCCCACTTAAGCTCGGCATACGCGTCGATCTGATCTTTCGAGAACACATCACCCTTGAGCAGGAATTCGTGGTCAGCCTCAAGAGCTTCGAGAGCTTCGCGCAACGAACCGCAAACCGTTGGAACTTCGGCCAGCTCGGCTGGTGGAAGGTCATACAGGTTCTTGTCCATCGCATCGCCCGGGTGGATCTTGTTCTCAATCCCGTCGAGGCCAGCCATCAGCAAGGCAGCTGACGACAAATATGGATTGGCGAGCGGATCGGGGAAGCGGAATTCAACCCGCTTCGCCTTGTCACCGGCACCATATGGAATGCGGCATGATGCCGAACGGTTACGCGCCGAATAGGCCAGCAGCACAGGTGCTTCGAAGCCCGGAACCAAGCGTTTATAGCTGTTGGTGGTCGGGTTGGTGAAGGCGTTACATGCTTTGGCATGAGCGATCACGCCGCCGATGTAATGCAGACATGTCTCGGACAGACCAGCATAGCCATTGCCCGCGAACGTGTTCACACCATCTTTCCAGATCGACATGTGGGTGTGCATGCCAGACCCGTTATCGTCCTTGATTGGCTTGGGCATGAAGGTGGCCGTTTTGCCGTAAGCATGGGCCACTTGGTGAACCACATATTTGTAGATTTGTACCCGGTCAGCCGTGGTCACCAGATCGCCAAAGGTAATGCCCAACTCGTGCTGAGCAGCGGCCACTTCGTGGTGATGCTTGTCCATCGGCAGGCCCATTTCGAGCATGGTCGAAACCATCTCTGCCCGGATATCCATCGCGCTATCGACAGGAGCGACTGGGAAATAGCCACCCTTGGCACGGGGGCGGTGACCCATATTGCCGCCTTCATACTCCTTGCCAGTGTTGGTGGGCAGTTCCACGTCATCAATGGCATAGCCAGAACCGGCATAGCCATCTTCAAAGCGCACATCGTCAAACATGAAGAATTCAGGCTCGGGACCAACGTAAACCGTGTCACCCACACCGGTTGATTTCAGATAGGCTTCGGCGCGTTTGGCGGTCGAGCGTGGATCGCGTGAATACAACTGACCGTCGGATGGTTCCACGATGTCGCAGAACAGCACCATCATCGGCGTCGCGGAGAAAGGATCGATGTAGGTTGTGCCCAGATCGGGCTTCAGGATCATGTCGGATTCGTTGATGACCTTCCAACCTTCGATCGAAGAGCCATCGAACATCAGACCATCTTCCAACGCGTCTTCGTCGATCACTCCGGCATACATCTGGAGATGCTGCCATTTGCCCTTGGGATCGGTGAAACGAAGATCGACCCATTCGATTTCTTCGTCCTTGATCTGTTTCAGGACTTCTTGTGCATTTGCCATTTGGATACAGTCTCCAGCTTAGTTTTGTTTATCTGCCCATCAATTGAGAGGCGGTTGAGAGGTCAGCCGCCGAAGCAGCCAATGAGTGTTAAATCGCGTCTTCGTCCTTCTCGCCCGTGCGGATCCGCAAAGCGCTGGCAATGTCCGACACGAAGATTTTGCCGTCGCCGATCCGGCCGGTTTGTGCAGCAGCTGCCACGGCTTCAACAACCCGCTCTGCAATGTCATCGGAAACGACAACTTCCAGCTTAACTTTGGGCAGGAAATCCACCACATATTCGGCGCCGCGGTACAGTTCGGTGTGGCCTTTCTGCCGACCAAAACCTTTGGCTTCCGTTACGGTGATCCCGGACACACCTATCTCGTGCAAAGCCTCTTTGACTTCATCCAGTTTGAACGGCTTGATGATAGCTTCGATCTTTTTCACGTTGCGGCATCCTCGGCGGATAAAGCGACCGCATTTTCCTGACCTTTTCGCCAGAATGCTCGGCTGCTTTGCTGTTTCTATTCCTCAGTCACAATATATAATCCAAGAATCGTGCCAAGGTGTGGAGCAAGGTCGTTAGAACAATCGCGCTTTCCACGCAAAGGTCATTCGAATTCGCAGAGGTTTTAGCAATGATGTTACGCGAGTGGAAATGCCTGCTCAAATAGCAGACGGGCCCTGCCTAATTATTAGGCAGACGACCTTCGCGCGCGTTAGAGCGCGAGGCCCGAAGTCTCGTTCAATCCGCACATGAGATTGAGCGATTGGACCGCGGCTCCGCTGGCACCTTTGCCTAGATTGTCCAGCCGCGCGACCAGGCGTGCCTGATGATTGTCAGCATCGGCAAAGACGAACAATTCCAGCCCGTCCCACGCAGGTGCATCGCTATGCAACAGCAGCTCGCTGCATTCGGCCCCAAACGGTTTGACCGAGACGACCGCAGAACCGGCATAAAATTCGCTCAGCGCGTCATACATTTGCGATGCTGTGGGTGCGTTACTCATAGCCTCAAGCGACAAGGGCACGTCGACCACCATGCCCCGCATCGCAGCGACCACGCTGGGCGAGAAAACCGGAGCATAGGCAAGGCCGGCATGCTGTTGCATCTCGGGAATATGCTTGTGACCCAGCGCCAAACCATAGGAACGAAAGGCAATGTCGGCTTCGTCCTCAAACCGGGCAATCAGCGCCTTGCCGCCGCCGGAATAACCCGACACGGCATTGACGCTGTAGGCCCAATCAGCCGGCAGCAAACCGGCTTTGACCAGTGGAGCGACGAGGGCAAGAAAGCCCGTCGGGTAGCACCCCGGATTGCTGACCAATTGCGCCTTGGCCACTTGGTCCCGACCGACAAGCTCGGGGAAACCATAGGTCCAATCGGGCGCGACGCGATGCGCTGAAGAGGCATCGATGATGCGCGTGTCACTGCCTTGCGCCATTGCAACCGCTTCAAGAGAGGCATCATCGGGCAAGCACAAAATGGCGATGTCAGCACGGCCCAGGGCATCGCGCCGTGCTTCTGCCGACTTGCGCTCGCCTTCGCTCAGTATGATAAGATCAAATTCGGCCCGACCAGCCAGCCGTTGGTGAATTTCTATGCCGGTAGTTCCAGCAGCGCCATCTATGAAAATTTGCGGTTTCATGGCGGTCTGGCTCAGCCTTGCGCCGGAACCAGCAGACTGCTGAGGACATAGCCCGATGGACCCTCTGGTCCCAGGCAACCCCATGCCCAATCACCCGAAAAATCCAAGACTTCGAAATCACTGCCATTGGGCAGAACTTGAATTATGTCGCTGTCCTTATCGGGCGTCAGATGCAGCTGCGCATCCTTACCAGCCACCGTGTAGCCATAGGGGATAACGTAATGCGCGGCCAAATGTTTGCCCGCCAAGGCCATATGCGCCAGATCGCCGCGCAGGGGCAAAGTGCCGGGGGCAGGGCGCACAACCGGGCCAGCCAGCCGAAGCGGACCTTGTGGAACCGTATATCTTAACTCGCCGCTCATTTCGGCATTTTCCCCAAGACAAATTCTGCCCGCTTTCGTGCGGATTTGGCGCGCTTATACAGTCAAATTGTTTCGAGCAAGTTTGTCAGCCAATCCGGTTAACTTCCGTAGCGGTTTTGCAACATGTGGAAACTGGCGCGCAAACCATAGGATGCGCCGCCCTTGGGCCGACCGGGTTTGGCGAATGGCCGCCATGCAAATGTGTCAAAATGCGCCCAATCAATCCCCTCGCCAACGAATCTGTCGAGGAACAATCCTGCCACGCTGGCCCCGGCATAAGGGTTGCCATGGGTGTTGTTGAGATCGGCAATGTCTGACTTGAGCCATTCGGCATAGGCGGCTGGCAATGGAAGCCGCCATGGCTCGTCATCATGCGCCTTGCCAGCGGAAATCAGATCCTCCGCCGTTTCATCATTGCGCGTCATCAGCGCGGGCAATTCCGGGCCCAAGGCGACGCGGGCAGCTCCGGTCAGGGTCGCGAAATCGATGATCAGTTCGGGTTCTTCCTCTGACGCGCGGGTCAGCGCATCGCCCAATATTAGACGACCCTCGGCATCGGTATTGCCAATCTCCACCGTCAGACCCTTGCGCGTTTTCAAAACGTCGCCAGGGCGGAAGGAATTACCCGCAATGGCATTTTCAACCGCTGGGACAAACAGGTGCAATCGGACCTTCAACCCAGCCTGCATGATCAATCCGGCCAAGGCGATGGCATGGGCAGCGCCGCCCATATCCTTCTTCATCAGCAGCATGCCAGCAGCTGGTTTGATATCCAGACCACCGGAATCAAAACTGACGCCCTTGCCTACAATCGCGACTACCGGATCGCTTTCTTTGCCCCAGCTCAGATGCATGATGCGGGGCGCGTGATGGCGCGCTGCTGCCCGGCCGACAGCGTGAACCATCGGATAATCCTGCTCCAAATTATCGCCCTTGGTCACCTTCAGCTTGGCCGAATGTTCCTTCGCCAGCTTCTCGCATTCAGCCTCCAATGCGGCGGGGCCCATGTCTTCTGCCGGAGTGTTGACCAGATCGCGTACCAACATCTCGGCCTTAGCCTCTGCCAGAGCAGCATCAATCTGTTTGACCTGCTTGGTCAGCAAGACCCGCGGTCCCGCGGCGTTGTCATTATCCTTGTACCTGGTGAAGCTGTATTGTGCAGCAATCCAGCCATGCATGGCGGCCCCAGGATCTCCGGATGTCAGGCGAAAGGTGCCTTCGGGCAATGCCTCTGCCAGCTTGGCAAGGCACCAGCTGGAAAGATCCTCAGGATCGGACACGCCGCCCACCGCAAACCAATTGTCGCCATCGGGGATGATCCCCACCTGGGCTGCGCCGCCCTCAAATTTTTGTGCGGCCAAGGAAGCGCGCTGACCCGAGGAAAGCGATTTTGACCAATCGGCAAAACCGTCCTTGTCAGTCAGGTGAATGGTGATCGCGTCTTGATCGCGATCGGGCTGAATCAGATCGTTCTTGGTGCTCATAACTGTTGCTACTTAGTGCCGCAGCCTCGCTTGTCACTCGCAATTTGCGCAATTGGGGGCTATATGCCCGCGCATGAACCAATACCAACTCGTTGAAGGCGATGAGACCGTCTATCGTGACGGCACGATCAAGCTGCATAATGAACAAGGCTTTGAAGGTATGCGCAAGGCTGGCCAACTGGCTGCGCGCATTCTGGATGAAGTGGCCGATCTGGTCCAGCCGGGCGTAACAACCGAGAGCGTGGATACCGCAATTCGCGGGATGATGCTGGATGGCGGGGCGGTGCCTGCAACGCTGGGCTATCGCGGCTATACCCACAGCAGCTGTATCTCGATCAACCATGTGATCTGCCACGGCATTCCTAACGACAAGGTGTTCAAGGACGGAGATATCGTCAATGTCGATGTCACGCCCTTGTTGGATGGTTGGCATGGCGACACCAGCCGGATGTTCTTTGCTGGCGAGCCTTCGCTGAAAGCCAAGCGACTGGTCGATGTGACCTATGAATGTTTGATGCTGGGCATCGAGGCGGCACAGCCCGGCGCCCGATTGGGCGACATTGGCGCAGCGATCGAGGCGCATGCGCGCCAGTTCCGTTATGGCGTGGTGCGCGAATTTTGTGGCCACGGTTTGGGCCGCCTATTTCATGATGCACCAGAGGTGGTTCACGCGGCTGAAGCAGGCACGGGTCCCGAGCTGAAACCCGGCATGTTCTTCACCATCGAACCGATGATCAATCTGGGCAAACCTTGGGCCAAGGTGTTGAAAGATGGCTGGACCGCAGTGACCCGCGATAAGTCGCTCAGCGCGCAATTTGAACACAGCTTGGCGATCACCGAAACGGGCAACGAGATTTTCACCAGCAGCCCAACGGGTAAGGACCAACCGCCTTATTGATCCAATTGTGAATACCCATGACGCAATATTCAGAGAATTCTGATTGATGGTTGACGTCCGCATTGAACCGCAAGTGCGTGAGCACGCCGAGGGCCTATTTGCAGCCTTGCAAGACGAGCGGATCTATAAGCACCTCGATGATGGCCCCCCTGAATCAGTGCAGGCCCTTTCCGAACGTATTGGGAGACTTTTGCAAGGTGCTCCAGCAGATTGCCCGGAAACATGGCTGAACTGGACCGTGTTCGAGGGCGATAATGTGGTCGGTTATACTCAAGCCACCGTCTATGACGATGGCACTGCCAGCTTGGCCTATGTCCTTTCGCCACAAGCATGGGGCCAGTCGATCGCTTATGCCGCAAGCAAGCTGACAATCGATTTGCTCAAAGCGATGTCTTCGGTGGAGCGTATCGTGGCTGATACTGAACAAGGCAACGCTCGATCAAAAGCTCTGCTATTGCGGCTTGGATTTGCCTATACACACGAAATCGATGGAGATGTTTTCTATCAATTGGACTGAGCTGACTAAGCGGCATCGGCTCATTCAAGTATGCAGTTTTCGTACAATTCGGCCCGGTCCAGCATTAGCTAGCCTGGCTCTATTGGGGCACCTGCAATTCCACCTCCAGTGCTGTGTCTTGGCCAAGCCGATTGAAGAATGTATGGCAGCCCCAACGCCATCCAATTAGCGATGGCAAACTTCATTTGGTTTCGTGAAAGGACCACCATGCGCTTTGCTCTTCTGGCGTCTGCAGCCGCCCTATGTTTTGTTGCAAATCCAACACTTGCTGAGGAAGCCCCCGCGCCCCACAGCGGGCACCACGCCGAGCATAACGCATCAGATGCGACCGCCCACGCGATGGCCCACCGCGGCCGGCTTGAAGCTGATGTGCGATTTTTGGCTGGTGATGCGTTGGATGGCAGAGAAGCTGGCACCAATGGCTATGCACTGGCGGCGGGATATGTGGCTGGCCAATATGCCGCGATTGGATTGCAACCAGCAGGCAATGACGCAACCTATTTTCAGGCTGTCCCGATGCTCAGTGCGGTCTCGGTATTTGGCGACCGCGCCAGCTTGGTTGTTACCGATTCAACCGGAGCACCTGCATTGCCAGCAGGCACACCGGGTGAAGACTATTTCACCTTCCCCAAACGCGGTGCAGCATTAGGCGAGAGTGAAGGCGAACTGGTTTTCGTCGGACAAGCATTTGCCTCGGAAGGATATGAGCAGGACGATTTTGCAGGGCTGGACCTGACCGGCAAAATTGCAGTGCGTTTGCGCGGGGCGCCACGCTCTCTCAATTCCGAAGAAAGAGCGCATTTTGGCGTGACCGCCTCACAAAGACTTTCAGAGCGTGGGGCCATCGGTTCAATTTTGGTGCTCACACCTACAGACACAGACCGATTCCCCTATGAACAGCTCAAGCATGCCTATAGCGAAGCATCACTTTATTGGGCCGATGAGAATGGCGAGGCTTTCAACAAGGCGCCCAATGTCCAAACCTTTGCGGTTTTGAGCCCGGAACAGTCAGAGGCCTTGTTCAAAGGCCAGCAAATAAGTTGGGAAGATGTCACCAATTATGCGGCAGGTGAGCGGGACAATCTGCCTTCCTTTGAGATGGGATTGAGCGCCAGCACGCTTGCTCAGTCGACCATTGAAACAACAAGCAGCCGCAATATCATCGGCATGGTGCCGGGCACGGACCCTGCTGTGGCCAATGAATTTGTCGTGGTATCCGCGCATCTTGATAGCACCGCCAACCCCAAGACACCCGAGGAAGGCGATGACGAAATCGCCAATGGTGCGATGGATAATGCGACCGGCATTGCTTCCATGATCGAAGCAGCCCGGATGCTGCGGGAAAATCCTGGCCGGCGCCCAGTTGTGTTCCTGGCTGTAACCGCTGAGGAGCAGGGCCTGGTCGGATCAGATTATTTTGCGCGAAATCCAACCTTGGGTGACGGAGAGATTGTCGCGAATATCAACCTTGATATGCCCATACTGACCTATGAATTCACCGATGTGACAGCCTTTGGCGCGGAGCGATCAACGCTGTTGCGAGAGGTAGAAGCGGCCGCTGCCATCCACGGGATCACGCTCAGACCCGACCCCGTTCCCGAACAAGGGCTGTTCACCCGGTCTGACCAATACCGGTTTGTCGAGCAGGGAATTCCCGCGATCTTTCTGGTGACCGGCTGGGGCAATGGCGGAGAAGCCGCGCAACAGGAATTTCTGACCACCCATTACCACCAAGTTTCGGACGAGGTGTCATTGATTGATTTTGAGCAATTGGGCCGGTTCACTGATGTCAATTTCTCGATCATTCAAAACGTGGCCAACATGGCGGAAAAGCCGGTGTGGAAGGCGGGCGATTTCTTCGCCAAAACCTTCGGCGGCGAGATTGAACAATAGGTCGCTAATTTGATGTAATGCGAGGAGGTGTCAGCTTTGCTGCATCACCTCCGCATCGTCGGCGCACCGGGGTTTATCCCTCGCGCGCGGCCCTGATCGATGCGCCTGCGGCGAAAGGGGCGATAGCGACCAGCAACAGGCTGATCGCTCCCACAAAACCCAGCGTAGCAGGATCGTTACGGCCCAAGGCCCCGGCCCCAAAGATCAGGATCGGTAAGGCCAGTGGTATCAGCAGCAATCCGGCCAGTGCGGCTCCGCTTCTGAGCGAGGCAGTGAGCGCCGCGATGATGATGCCCATCGCAGCCAATCCCGGCGTTCCCGCTAGCAATCCCAAGACCAGCAGGCGCACAGTTTCTTGCTCTAATGCGAGCAGTGCAGAGGCGGGAAAGCAGGCAAGGATCAGCAAGGGCCCGAAACTGAGCCAATGGGCCAGTAGGCGTGCGCTCATGACCCATTCTTCTGACATGCCGCGCAGCTTGAATTGATCAAAAAAGCCCATTTCGAGATCTCGCGAGATCAGACCGTCCAAAGGCAAGATGGCGGCTAGAAGGGCCGCGATCCACACCACACCTCCGCCGGTTTTGGCGAGCATTGTGGGGTTGGGTCCAACCGCGAAGGGATAGAGCATTGCGATGCTGAGGAAGAACAACAATGGCAGCGCCGCACCGGCACCATGCGCGCCGGTCAGCAAATTGCGCAGGTCGCGGGCGAGCAAAGTGGTGAAGGTGCTGCTCATGGCGCATACTCCGCCAAATCCAGCACTTGGATATCATCCATGGGGAAGGGCTGATGCGATGCCAGCACGCAGATACCTTTGGCTCTGCGATGCACATCCACCATCGCGCCAACATTCACAATCGCATCGCGGTCCAGCCCGTTAAGCGGCTCGTCCAACAACCAGATCTTTGGCCGTTGAGCATCCAGCCGGGCAAGGGCGGCACGTTTGCGTTGGCCAGTAGAAAGAAACCGGACCGGAACATCCATCAAATCGGCCAAGTCTGCAGGTCTGTGCGGATTGGTCCGGCCATCAATCGCGGACCAGAAATCGAGCGCTTTGCCCAATGGCAAATGCTCGTCCAGAGCGGGCTTTTCATCCAACAGGCCGATGGCGCCTACGCGATGCACTTGGCCCGCATAAGGGGTCAGCAATCCTGCCAAGATGCGCAGCAGGCTGGATTTTCCTGTGCCATTGGCACCGCTGACTTGCAGCACATCACCTGGTCCCAGATCCAGCGACAGCCCACGCAGCAGCAGACGGTCGCCCCGACGGCAGGCTATATCAGTCGCTGACAGGCTGGCTTGCATGGCGTGCAGCGATAGGCGAAAGGCGATGGAGGAACAACAATTTGCGCGATTGGAGACGAAAATGTCCGTGCCTCAGCTGACCGATGCCGAATGTGATGCCTTGCTGACGGCGCATCCCAATTGGTCGATTGCGCGTGTGGGTAGAGCGATCGAGCGCAAATTTGCCTTCGCCAATTTCAGCGAGGCGTGGGGCTTTATGAACCGCGTTGCTCTGCTCGCCGAATGCCATGACCACCACCCGGAATGGTTCAATGTCTACAATCGGGTGGAAATAACCCTGACCACGCATGACGCCGACCCCGACAATGGAGGCGGACTGTCAGAACGTGATGTTGTGATGGCAGGCGCGATTGACGCGCTGCTCTGACGTTATGCGTTAGAGTTCCACGCCCAGCCCACGCTGTCGCATCTGCTTGCGAATTGTTCCAGGCATCCAACGGTGGAGGCGGCGCATCTTCTTGGCAAACTTACCCACTGTGTAGTGAAGGTCATCGCCATGCACGATGGACCAAACCACGTCAGCAACATCGCTGACGGGTGAGACTTCCATACCGCTCTCCTGCAAGGCTTCCTTGGCGGTGCGGTTGGAGTCCTCTTGGACCTGCGCAATCATTGGTGTGTCGATAAAACCGGGGCAAAGCGAGGCAACCCGGACCCCATCCGCGGCCCATTCCGCATCCAGGCTCTCGGTCAGACCGCGCACGGCCCATTTGGTGGCAGAATAGGCCGCCAATCCAGGCGCACCGATAATTCCGGCAATGCTCGCCGTGTTAATCAAGATGGATGTGGGCGCTGTCTTTACCAGATGCTCGTGCGCCGCCTGCGCGCCGAACAGTACACCTTTGACATTGATATCGATCAAGGCCTCGATCTCTTCCTTTGGCTGGTCAATGTAAGGCCCGCCATGAGCAATCCCGGCGTTATTGAAGACCACATCAATGCGGCCTCCAGCGGCAGTAGCGAAAGCCTTAAGCGCCACGTCCCAAGCATCGCGGTCACGCACATCCAATTTGTGCGAATATTTGAAGCCACCCTCGATCATGCCGAGCGTGTCTTCCATATTCTCTTCATTGATGTCGCCAATACCAACAAACCACCCGCGCTCGGCAAAATGTATCGCCACCGCACGGCCAATGCCCGAACCGCCGCCCGTAATGAAAATTGCGCGTCTGGCGTTGCTGGTGTGGTCGCTCATATTGTCTTCTCCCGATCTTGATATGGTGCCTGCCTTAGCGAGGCCCAAAGGCTTTGTCAGCTACTGACATTCATGTCAGCTATTCTCGTTTAGCCAAGCCCTTGGACATGCTGAGCGCCTTCGACAATTTCGCCGGTCGACGAAGCCAAGACATCGCCCACTGGTTCGGCGCGACCGCCCAAACACTCGGCCAGAAAGTTTTCGGCAATCGCAAAGAAGCTGATCGAATTGACCGGACGAGCAAAGCCGTGGCCTTCATCGGGGTAAAGCACATAGGTGACGGGAATATTGGCGCTTTTCATGGCCGAGACGATCTGGTCGCTCTCTGCCTGTTTAACGCGGGGATCATTGGCCCCTTGCGCAATCAACAATGGTTTGGTGATTTGGTCAGCCTTGTACAGCGGACTGGCGGCTTTCAGCATTGCCAGACCCTCTTCGGTTTCCGGATTGCCCATCCGTTCATGGAAGGTTTTGACCATGGGCGCCCAATAAGGTGGAATGGTTTCCAGCAAGGTTTCCAGGTTGGACGGCCCAACAATATCCACCCCGCAGGCGAATGTTTCAGGTGTAAACGTCAATCCGGCTAGCGTTGAATAGCCGCCATAGGAGCCGCCCATGATCGCGACTTGATCGGCAACAGCGATGCCCTGATCAATCGCCCAGTTCACCGCATCAATCAGATCATCATGCATGGCCAAGCCCCATTGCTTGTTCCCGGCATTGATAAAGTTTTTGCCAAATCCGGTGGAGCCACGGAAATTGGTGCTGAGCACCGCATAACCGCGATTGGCCAGCATTTGGTGGATGGAGTTAAAGCCATAACCATCGCGCGCCCATGGCCCGCCATGAACCAACAGCACCATCGGTACTGGGCTGGAGGGACGGCCGCTTTGTTTGGCATCGGTTCCAGCAGGCAGCGTTAAATAGGATGGCAGGGTCAAACCGTCACGCGCCGTGATTTCAACAGTGTGCATCGGCTGCAGCGGCATTCCCTCCAGCTCTGGCCGAGAGACATAGAACGGCGTCAGCGTCCCCGCATCGCGATCATAAATATAGGTAGAGGTGGAGGCCGTCAGCGGGTCATTCCAGACAATCCAGGTGCGATCATCATCGGACCGGCTGGAAACACCCACTTCGCCTTCGAACTGGCTTTGTAAAAACGCAAATGCCTCGCCCAAGTCGGGATTGATGGCGGTCCATTCGGTCTTCAGATAATTGACCGAATAGGCCTCGATTTCGCCGGTCTTCGAATTGCGCAAAGTGCCACCAATATCGGCCTTGTCATCTTGTGCGATCAGTCGACGCTCGCCACTCGTCGCGTCTTCTGCATAGAGGGCAGCGGTGTTGCGCCCACGGCTGTCGAGCCAATAGAGCGTCTGGCCATCATGGGTGTAGCCGGCCGGATTTGTGGTGAGCGAATCCTCCATTTCGGTCGCGGTGAAGGGCTCTTCCTCAACCAAATTATCGATCACGCGAAAGTAATCTGTGCCGCCTGCATCATTTTGGCGCAGCGCCATCCGCAAGGTCAGGGTGTCATCGGCCATGAAGCCGGCATAGCCATTGTTTTCCATGACCAGATCAAGCTTGCCCGTGTTGAGGTTCAAGCGATGCACGTCGTGATATTGTGGGTCACGATTGTTGAGCCCAATCAGGATCGTATCGCGGATGCTTTCTGATCCGCCGACAATATCGACCCTGGTGTTCTCGAACGGGGTCAGCGATGTTTCTTCGCCCGTGGCAATGTTGACGCCATACAGCAGGAAATTTTCGTCGCCGCCTTTGTCCTGAATATACAGCAGGCTGCCCGAATCGGGCGACCACATATATTGCTGGATCGGACGCTCGGTTGATTGCGTCATCACCTTGGCAGCGGTGGGATCGCTGGCCGGGGCCAGCCAGATATTCAGCACATCCTCATGCGGTGCCAACCAGCTGAGCCATTGTCCGTCCGGGCTGATTTTGCCCATAGCGCGGCTGGGATTGCCGAACAGGGCATCGCGCGGGATCAATGGAAATTGGTCGATGGACGGCATGAAATTCTCCCTATGGTCAGCATGTCAGCTAAGCATGGCAGGGCGAATTGCAAATGTGCAGGGCTGTTACAGCGCCGGATTGTCGTAATAATGCCAGGTGAATATCGCCATAGCGCCGCGATGCGGTGACCAGCGATCCGCCAGTACGCGGGCTTCTTTCTCGCTCGGGCGCTGTTCCAGTTTGAGCAATCTTTTGACCCCTTCTTGCACGGCCAAATCGCCTGCTGGCCAGATATCGGGGCGCCCTTCTGCGAACAGCAAATATATCTCGGCAGACCATCTGCCGATGCCCTTGATCAAAGTCAGTTCGGTGATCGCTGCCTCATCATCGGCTGGCAAATTTTCAAGGTCGAGCGTCCCGGCATGCACCAGTTCGCACAGCGATCGGACATAGCCTTGTTTCTGGCGGGACAGACCGCAGGCCCGCAGACTGTCAAAGTCGCGCGCTAAAATCTCGCTGGGCACCATATCTTTGCCCAATTCCGCCTCCAGTTTGTTCCACACGCTGGCCGCTGCTGCGACTGAAACTTGCTGACCCACGATGGTCCGCAACAAAGTGCGATATCCGGTTGGGCGGATACGCGCCTCTGGATAGCCGACCAGCTCCAACGCTTCAGCAACGCTGGCATCTTGGCTGGCAACCGAATTTAGGCTCGCTTCTATTGCGCCCGCGCTCAGACCCACTAACTATTCCTCTAACTTGCAAAAAACCGCAGCAATGCGTAGCAGCCCGCCCGATACATCGATAGGGGCGAACTGCGCCCACCATACGAAGGAACCATAAGCATGCCCAAGCTGATTGTCGTCAACCGTGACGGTGAAGAGTCCACAATCGAAGTGGAAGACGGCCTGACCGTAATGGAAGCCATCCGCGACAATGGTTTTGACGAATTGCTGGCTTTGTGCGGCGGCTGCTGTTCTTGCGCGACTTGTCACGTGACAATTGAAGGTGGCCCGACCGACAAATTGCCAGCGATGAGCGAAGACGAAGATGACCTGCTGGAAAGCTCGGACCACCGCGCCGAAACATCGCGTCTGTCGTGCCAGATTCCTCTGACATCTGAGCTGGACGGACTTAAAGTGACTATCGCACCTGAAGATTGATCTTGATTGCAGCATGGAATGCGAACGCTTACGTTCGGTGCCATGAACATCACTCAACCATTCAAGTCGACCCTTGATCTGATCGGCAACACGCCGATTGTCTTGTTGGAAGGGCCCAGCAAGGCAGCCGGATGCGAGATCTGGGGCAAGTGCGAATTTGCCAATCCGGGTTCTTCGGTCAAGGATCGCGCGGCGCTGTATATGATCCGCGATGCAGAAGCGCGCGGAGAATTAAAGCCGGGCGGCACGGTGATCGAAGGCACAGCGGGCAACACCGGTATCGGTATTGCACTGGTGGCCAATGCGCTCGGCTATAAGACGATTATCGTCATGCCCGACAATCAGTCCAAAGAAAAAATGGATACGCTGCGGGCCTTGGGTGCGCAGTTGGTGCTGGTTCCGCCCACCAAATATGCCGATCCTGCGCATTTCCAGCATACCTCTCGCCGTATGGCGGAAGAGACGCCAGGCGCTGTGTGGGCGGGTCAGTTTGACAACACCGCCAATCGCAAGGCGCATATCGAGGGTACAGCGGTTGAGTTGTGGGAGCAATTGGACGGCCGGATTGATGGCTTTACCTGTGCCGCAGGTACGGGCGGGACGATTGCCGGTGTTGGCTTGGGCTTGAAAGAGCGGGACGATAATATCCAGATCGCTTTGACCGATCCGCATGGCGCGGCCCTGTATAATTACTACGCCAAGGGCGAGTTGCAGAGCGAAGGATCATCGGTTGCTGAAGGTATTGGGCAAGGCCGCATCACCGGAAACCTCGAAGGCGCTGTGATCGACACACAATTTCGCGTGTCCGATGAAGAAGGCATGGAATGGGTGAGCCAATTGCTGCGCGAAGAGGGCCTGTGTTTGGGGCTTTCGTCGGGCATCAATGTTGCTGGCGCGATTGCCTTGGGTCAGAAATTGGTGGCCGAGGGCCGGGACAATCCGCGCGTCGCAACCATCTTGTGCGACACCGGTTTCCGCTATCTGTCCACGCTCTATAATGCTGACTGGCTGCGCGAAAAAGGCCTGCCAGTGTTCGACTGGCTGGATGCGAAATGAGCGATCAGGGTTTGACTGACCCGCACAATCGCTTAGCCTGACGATATGGCTGATACGCAAACCGACAATGTGACCGAAGAAGCAATCGGTGCGCCGCTGGGTGGTACCCGCGCCGAGGCCTTGCAGCGTCTGCAGGTCGGATTGGCCGGGATTGGCGCGATGATCTTACTGGTGGGGCTTGCCAATGTGATTCAGAACCGCGCGCAATTGTCCGAACTGACCTCTGTTCCCGATGCTGCGCCGACCACAGAGCCAAGCGCGCCAGCACCGCAGCGCGACCCATTGGCTGATGCAGGCCTGGTGCCTGATATGCCGGCCGAAGCCGTGCCAGCAACGCCCGAACAGGAACAGGCTGTGCTGCCAGAGCAAGGCCTGTCCGCCGGACCGGATGCTCGCTCGCAAGAGGAATTGCTGGATGAAACGCGTTAGCTTTTCTGACTTTTTACCGGTTGTCGCAGCGGCCGTGTTGGTCGGTTGCTCTGGAGCGACCGATTCCGATGCGGCGGCAGGTTCTGCTGTTCAATCGGGTGAGCGCGAGCCCTTGGGGCTGATGACTAGCCTGCCGATCTATTGGCCCGATGGTGCGGCTTTGGATGATCTGGTCGATGCCAATGCGCAATTGCCATGGATCCGCACCAGCCTTGAGCAACGCTATGATCTGGCTGCGCTTGATACGTTGAGCACAGATCAAGATGCCACTCCGGACACTCAGGCTGAGCCTGCCCAATCAGAACAAGACGCTGCGCCCTTGGCTGCGTTTGACCGACTGATGATCGTGCAGCCGCGCGGCCTTAGTCCGGCAGACAATGTTGCCTTGGATGAATGGGTGAATGCCGGGGGGCATTTGCTGATCGCGCTCGATCCAATGTTGGCTGGCCATTATGCGTATCCCTTGGGCGATCCACGCAATCCCATGATGGGCGCTTTGATACCACCTGTGGTCGAGCGTTGGGGTCTGTCGATTTCGTTCGATATACAGCAACCGCTGGAGTTGCAGTCTTTCGACTATGATGGCGGCACATTGCCAATGGTCATGTCTGGCCAAATCGCGCTGGAACCTGAGGGTGAGGGCGCATGTTTGCTGGACGCAGATGACCGGATGGCAACCTGCGTCATTGGTGAAGGGCGCGTGACTCTGGTTGCAGATGCGACCCTGTTTGAAACGACAGAGCGCAGCGACAAGGGTGAAAAGCACTTGCAGGATCTGCTGGCAAAGGCATTCAACTAAGCGAAAATCGGGTCGACTGGCCGATCCCATGACATCTATCGGGAATAATGCGGGAACATCGACTCGATCCAATAGTCAGCCGAGTCTTTTTTATGCAAAAACAGCCTATTGAGAGGGTAAGCTGATCCCAATTTGCTAAATCCTTCATAAATCCGACTTATAATTATAATTTGAAAACAATGGCCTATCGGGTTTTCCCGTAAAATCCCGCAAAAATCCTTCCATCCCGTGCATTGGCGCGGTATGACCATTTTCCATCGGACATGAGATTTCGAGTCTGCCCTGCGTTGTGGGGCACGCCACCTGTGCTTGCGCGCGGGTGACGGCGGGAAAGTTGTGTTCAGGTGAGGGGATGGGTCGGTCGGCGACCCGAAGTTTAGGGGTGGAGACCGCAGCGTGGCTTTCGGAGGGTACAGTGGACAGGCTTATTCGCCCGCAGGCGATAAGGGTCGGTTTGTCTTGCCTCCGCTGTTCCGCAAAGCGGTTAAGGAATCCTCGGCTGGCAGCAAGATCCTTTGCCTGGCCAAACACGAGCGTTGGAATTGCCTGATCGGATTTGGCACCTCTCGCAAGGAAGAGCTGGAGGCCCAGCTGGACCGCGAGGAAGAGCGCGCTTTGCGACTGGGGCAGGATGCTTGGGATCGCGATCTTCGCGCCATGCAATTGTTTGGCTTTGTCGAAGTCCCATTTGATGACAGCGGCCGCTTCATCATGCCTGAACATCTGCGCACGCTGGGTCAGGTCGGTGACGGTCTGTACTTTCAGGGTGGTGGCCGTTTCTTCAGCATTTGGAACCCGCTGGAACTCGCCGAAATGGGCGAGGGCTGGGAAAGCGCGCAAGCGGCCTGCACCAATTTGGTGGCTGACACAGCGGCCAAGGGTAAAGGCACAGGGGGCTCGAAATGACGGCCCCTCATGTTCCCGTACTGCTTGACGAAGTGATTGCCGCGATTGCCCCTACCAAGGGCATGACCGTTGTGGACGCCACCTTTGGTGCGGGCGGATATTCGCGTGCGCTGCTGGATGCTGGCGCGCGGGTTTACGCATTTGACCGTGACCCCAATGCTATCTCTGCCGGATCAGCCATGGTTGCTGAATACAAAGGTCAGCTGTCGCTTCATGCGGAACGCTTTTCCCAAATGCGCGAGGAAATGGAGCGCATCGGTGTGCCGCAAGTGGACGCGGTGGTGATGGATATTGGTGTTTCCTCCATGCAGTTGGATCAGGGCGAGCGCGGCTTTGCCTTTTCCAGCAATGGCCCGCTGGATATGCGGATGAGCCAGCAGGGCGAAAGCGCCGCTGATTTTCTGAACAGTGCAGACGAGGCTGCGATTGCCGATGTGCTGTATGAATATGGCGAAGAGCGTCAATCGCGCCGGGTTGCCCGCGCTATTGTTGCAGCGCGCCCGCTGGAAACCACCGGAGATCTGGCCCGCGTTGTGCGCAAAGCGCTGGGTTATAAACCGCATGACAAGAAGGATCCTGCCACGCGCAGCTTTCAGGCGGTCCGCATTCATGTGAATGACGAACTGGGTGAGCTGCATGCGGGCCTGGCTGCGGCAGAGGCTATGCTGCGCGAAGGCGGCGTGTTGGCGGTTGTCAGCTTTCACAGTCTGGAAGATCGCATTGTAAAGCGATTCTTGCGCACTGCATCGGGTGCTGGCCGTGCCATTTCGCGCCATATGCCGGGTGAAATTAGCGGACCTGATCCAGTATTCACAAAAGTTTCAAAAGCGATCCGCCCGGCAGCGGCAGAGATCGAACGCAATCCGCGCGCGCGTTCTTCAACATTGCGCCACGCCGTGCGCACCCACACGCCAGCTAGGGAGATGGCAGCATGATGGTTTCCGGTTCACGTATGCGCCAGATCGGCTGGATTGTTGCGCTGGCCGTATGTCTAGGACTGTTCCTAGCGCTGACTTTCCGCGTCCATGCCGTCAACAGCGAAGTGCTGCTGGCAGAACGTCAGATCATCGCGTTGAAAAATCAGACCCTGATGCTGGAAACCGAATTCCAGACCCGCGCGAGCCAGCGCCAATTGTCCGATTGGAACACGGTTGATTTTGGCTACAGCGCCCCGCGCGCAGACCAATATCTTGGCAGCGAACGCCAGCTTGCCAGTTTTTCGGCGCCGTCAGCACCCGGCGCTCCCAGCCCGATCCGCGTGGCTCGGGCAGATATTCCCGTCGCACCGGCTGAACCTGGCGAAATGCGCTCGCCTTTGACAGGACAGCCGGTTGCACTGACCGTGGCTGCGGCCGAGATTGAGCCCGGCACGATGTTTGCCGAGGCGTTTGGCGATCTGATTGCAGATGCTTCGCCGGTTCGTCCCGCGCAGGCCCGCACAATGTTGTCCGCAGAGGTCATCGAATGAATTCTCTGTCGGCCACTACGGCCATTTCTACCGGCAGAGTTCACCTGGTAACATTCCGGCGCCAGTCGCTAACATTGGCGCGTTGGCGTGTGCTGTGGGTGGCATTGGTGTTTGCTTTGGTTGCCGCAGCCGCTGTGTTGCGGATTTTCTATTTTGGGCTGTCTGATCGAGCGGTGTCGCGCACCTCTTTGGAAGATGCGCTGCTGCCTCCTCGCGGAGAGATCACCGATCGCAATGGAACGCCTCTGGCGCGCGCATTTCCAGCCTATGCCTTATGGTACAATCCCAAAGCATTGGGCGATGGCGGCGCGCCTCTGGTGAAGTCACCCGAACAGGTTGCGGCTGAACTTCAGGCAATCTTTCCTGCCTTGGACGAGGCAAAGGTGGCCCGTCAGCTGGCATCGGGCAAGGCGGGCTATATCCGTCGCCGTGTTCTGCCCGAAGAAGCCAATCAGGTGCAGGCCATTGGCGAACTCGCCCTGGGCATGCCGCGTGAGACCGATCGGCATTATCCGCAAGGCTCGATGGGCGCTCATATTCTGGGTTATGTCGCTGCCGATGGCAAAGGCCGGGTTGGCATGGAGCAGGTGCTGGAACAGCAGCTGAGCGATCCGGCATTGCGCGGCGATCCGATACCATTGTCGATCGATATCCGCGTGCAGGGCGCGCTTGAAGACGAATTGCGGCGCGGCATGTTGGCGGTGGATGCCAAGGGTGCAGCGGGCATTGTGCTGGATGTAGATACTGGCGAGGTGATGGCCTTGGCTTCGCTGCCTGAATTCGATCCCAACCGGATCGATGTCGATGGCGCGGCCAATATGATGAATCGCGTCACCAATCAGGTTTACGAGCTCGGTTCTACGTTCAAGCCGCTTACCATTGCAGCAGCCATTGATGCCGGTGTGATCCGGGATCTCAGCGCTCCTTGGAATGCGCAAACGGTTAAAATCGGTTCGATTGAGCGCAGCGATTATTCGGACAAGGGTGCAACGCTGAACATTCCTCAAGCGTTGGCCTATTCCTCCAACACGGTGACGATGCGCGTTGCCGACCAATTGGGGCCGGAACGGCTGCGCCAGACGATGATCGATTTGGGCATGAACGAGCGGCCCTTTATCGAGCTTCCCGCCAAGGGTCATCCGATCTGGCCGGGAGGTGATTGGTCGCGCCTCACCAATATGACCGTCGGTTATGGCCACGGCATTTCGGTCACTCCGCTGCATTTGGCCAGCGCCTATGCGGCGATGGTCAATGGCGGCATTTGGCGTCCGGCGACCCTTCGCAAAGTAGAGCCTGGCGCGGCCCCGCGTGGCAGGCGGGTGTTCAAAGCGTCTACATCATCGCGCATGCGGCAATTGCTGCGCATGGTATCGCTGTATGGTACGGGCCGCAGCGCCGATGCCAAGGGCTATCGCGTGGGCGGCAAGACCGGCTCTGCCGAAAAACCGACCCGAGGTGGCTATAGCCGGACCAAACTTGTTTCCAGTTTTGCAGCGGCATTTCCGATGGATCGCCCGCGCTATGTTGTGGTTGCTGTGATTGATGAACCGCGCGGTACTTTGGCCAGTTCTTATCAGCGAACGGCGGCGTGGAACGCGGCCCCTGTCGTCGGTCGCCTGGTGCCAAGGATTGGACCCTTGATGGGGGTTCAGCCCGATGCGAGGCGCGATGTCGATATCAGCGATCTGGAATCGCTGGTCAGGAAACCAGCGGAATGAAGCTGGGTGCGCTCGCCTCTGCAGCCGGCATTGCACTGGATGGGTCGGTGCAGGCTGACGTGACCGGGTTTGCGATAGATCATCGCAAGATTGCGCCCGGAACTGTGTTCGGCGCTTTTCGTGGAGCGCGCTTCAACGCGGAAGATTTCATCGGCGATGCGGTGGACGCTGGCGCTGTTGCTATTGTAACCCGGCCAGAAATTTCGGTCAGCGGCGCGGTGCATATCGCCAGCGATGAACCCCGGCGTGACTTTGCCAAATTGGCAGCGCAATTCTTTAAGCCCTTTCCGGCAAATATCGTGGCGGTCACCGGCACCAATGGCAAAACCTCTTGCGTTGAAATGACCCGGCAGATCTGGCGCATGTGCGGGGAGCGGGCTGCCTCGATCGGAACGCTGGGTGTGACCACGCCTGATGAAAGCGTCTCCACCGGCCTCACCACGCCGGACATTGTTACATTTTTGTCCAATATGAGCGGTTTGGCGCGCGAAGGCGTCACCCATGTCGCCTATGAAGCTTCCAGCCACGGACTGTCGCAATATCGTAATGAAGGCGTGGCTGTCAGTGCGGCGGGCTTCACCAATTTCAGCCGCGACCACCTCGATTATCATGCCGATATGGAGGACTATTTCTCCGCCAAAATGCGCCTGTTTGATGAAGTGGTGGCGCCCGGAGCCACCGCCGTCATCTGGGACGATGGCACCAATGGCAAATGGACCGAGGCCGCCAAACAACATGCATCAGAGCGCGGCCTTACTGTTCTGAGTGTTGGCGAAGGCGGAGAGTTTATTCGCCTGACCAATCGCACCGCCACGCAATTGGGCCAGACATTGGAGCTGGATCATGCTGGCGTGTTCAGGACGATCAAGCTGCCACTGATCGGTGCCTATCAAGCCGCCAATGCGCTGGTTTCTGCCGGTCTGGCGCTGGCAACAGGCGCGGAAGCCTCTCAAGTATTTGACGCCATCGGTCGCTTGCAGCCCGTTCGCGGGCGCTTGGAACGTGCGGTCATCACCGCGCAAGGTGCGCCTGTTTATGTCGACTACGCCCATACGCCCGACGCGTTGGAGGCAGCCATTGCCGCTTTGGAGCCGCATGTTTCCCGAAGCGAGGGTGGCCGGCTGATCACTGTGTTTGGCGCAGGCGGAGACCGCGACCAAGGCAAGCGCGCGCCGATGGGCGAGGCTGCTGCCAAGGGATCGGACATTGTGATTGTGACCGATGACAATCCGCGCGGCGAAGATCCCGCGCGCATTCGGAAAGAGGTTTTGAGCGGTGCGCCAAATGCAATGCAAGTGGGTGATCGGCGCAAGGCGATTGCGAGTGCAATTGCACAGGCTGGTCCCAAAGATATCATCCTCATCGCCGGTAAGGGCCATGAGCAAGGGCAAATTGTTGGAGCCGGAGACACTATGAAAATCTTACCGTTTGATGACGTAACCGTGGCGCGTGAATGCGCCGCCCAACAAGGAGCCGCATAATGGCTACTCGAGCATTGGCTCAGCAATATGGCGTGCGCGCGTGGCCGGTTAGTCAGCGCGACACCTTGCCCTTGGCACTATGGGATGCGCAATCCATCGCCGCGGCAACTGGTGGCACGGCCAGCGCAGATTTCCGCGCTTCTGGTGTGGAGATGGATTCGCGCGATGTCCGCGAAGGCGATTTGTTTGTCGCCCTGAAAGGCGAGGCAATGGATGGTCATCGTTTTCTGGATAAAGCCTTTGCCAATGGCGCGGTTGCAGCGATTGTGGACCGTCCGGTCGACTACCCGCATGTGCTGGTGAAAGACACGAGCAAGGCTCTGCATGATTTGGGCCATGCTGCACGCGAACGCGGATCGGCGCGGCGGATCGCGGTGACCGGCTCGGTTGGTAAAACCGGCGTCAAGGAAGCCATTTTTTCCGCCTTGGACAGGGCAAGTCGCGGCGCATGCCATCGCAGCGTGCGCAGCTATAACAACCATGTCGGCGTTCCGCTCAGCTTGGCCCGCATGCCTGCGCGCAGCGGCTTTGGCGTCTTCGAAATGGGTATGAACCACGCGGGCGAAATCGCACCGCTGGCCGATCATGTCCGGCCACACGTCGCCGTAATAACGACGATTGCTCCGGCACATATCGAAAACCTTGGCAGCGAAGAGGCCATCGCCGACGAAAAGGCCCAGATATTCTCTGGGCTGGTCGATGGCGGCACAGCCATTATCCCGGCTGACAACCCTCATTCCGCGCGCTTGATCGAGCACGCCCGCACATTTGGCGCGAAAGTCGTCACATTCGGCCGGTCCGACAGCGCCGACGTCCGCCTGCTGGATGCCATTCCTTCGGCCAATGGCGGATCGCTGGTGACAGTCGATATGGGTGATGAACGCCTATGTTATTCCATTGCAGAGCCTGGCGAGCACTGGATTGCTAATTCGCTATGCGTGATGGCCGCAGTTCGTGCTGCGGGCGGCGATTTGGGGTCAGCTGGACTGGCACTGGCAGAAATGGGCGGACTGAAGGGGCGCGGTGCACGCCACCGCATTGCCGCGACGCCCGAAGGCAGTGCTCTGCTGATCGATGAAAGCTACAATGCCAACCCAGCCTCCATGCGCGCAACGCTGCGCCAATTGGGGCAAACACCCGCCACACGCCGGGTTGCAGTGCTGGGTTCCATGAAAGAACTGGGCGACTTTTCCGACCGCTTTCATGCGCAATTGAGCGAGCCTTTGAACGAGGCGAAAATTGACTTTGTGATTCTGGTGGGTGACGAAATGTCGGCCCTCGTTCGCGAACTGGGGAAACCGGGGCAAGCCTCGCTTGGCAACATCGGTGGTTTCGCCCATTGCGATGGACCGACCGAGGCGATTGCCGCGTTGCAGGAATATGGCGTGGCAGGCGGCGATGCGATCTTGGTCAAGGGGTCCAATTCGGTCGGCCTTGGCAAATTGGTGTCACATTTTGCAGGCCTCGAAGGATAGAGGCGGGACAGCGCAATGCTCTTTTTGATTGCCGAGTGGCTTGGTTTTGAAGGCGTGTTCAATCTGATCCGCTATCAGACCTTCCGCGCGGGTGCGACATTGATCACCGCGCTGCTGATCGGTCTGGTCATCGGTCCGCGCTTCATCAGCTTGCTGCGGGTTCGCCAAGGCAAGGGACAGCCGATCCGCGAAGATGGGCCGCAAACCCATCTCGCCAAGGTTGGTACGCCCACCATGGGCGGATTGATGATCCTGGTGGCGCTGAGCCTTTCCTTGCTGTTGTGGATGGACCTGCGCAATCCGCTGGTTTGGGCCTGTTTGGCCGTGACCGTGGGCTTTGGTCTGATCGGCTTCATGGATGATTATGACAAAGTCTCAAAAGCCAGCCACAAAGGTGTCTCGGGCAAAGTCCGCCTGCTGCTGGAATTTGTCGTTGCTGGCGTTGCATCCTGGTTGATTGTCAGCCAGATCAACACCGATCTTTACGTGCCGTTCTTCTCGGACCTGACCATCCCTTTGGGTCCGTTCTATTACCTGTTTGCAGCAACCGTGATTGTCGGATTTGGCAATGCGGTGAACCTGACCGACGGTTTGGACGGGCTCGCAATCATGCCGGTCATCATCGCGGCGGGCACCTTTGCCTTGATTGCGTATCTGGTGGGCCGGGTCGATTATTCCGAATATCTGGGCATCCCGCATGTTCCTGGCGCGGGCGAGCTGGCCATCTTCTGCGCCGCTATCATGGGGGCCGGATTGGCCTTCCTATGGTTTAACGCACCACCAGCCGCTGTGTTTATGGGTGACACCGGCAGTCTGGCCTTGGGCGGAGCCTTGGGCGCGGTTGCTGTGGCCAGCCATCACGAGATTGTCCTGCTGATTGTGGGCGGCCTGTTTGTGGTCGAGACCGCCAGCGTCATCATTCAAGTGTTCTGGTTCAAGCGGACCGGCAAGCGGGTCTTCCGCATGGCACCGATCCACCACCATTTCGAACAGCTTGGCTGGAGCGAAAGCAAAGTTGTGATCCGCTTCTGGATCATTTCGATTGTGCTTGCGATGGCCGGATTGGCGACCTTGAAACTGCGATGATCACCTCAACCGCCTTTGCCGGTAAACGCTATGCGGTCCTGGGACTGGCCCGCTCTGGTGCGGCTGCGGTTGAGGCGCTGCTTGCCAGCGGTGCAAAGGTAACGGCGTGGGATTTGCAAGAAAATGCGCGCGCCAAGTTTGCAGGACGCGTTGAACTGGCTGATCCGTTGGAGAAAGATCTGACCGGTTTCGACGGTGTGATTGTGTCACCCGGCGTTCCGCTCAACACCCATCCGATCAAGCCTCATGCCGAAAAGTTTGGTGTGCCAGTGATTGGCGATATCGAATTGTTCGCGCTTGCTCGCCAAGATCTGCCGCCGCACAAGGTGGTGGGCATCACTGGTACCAATGGCAAATCGACCACCACAGCGCTGGTGCATCATATTCTGCAGCAAGCTGGAATCCCCAGTACGATGGGCGGCAACATTGGCTTGCCGATCTTGGGGCAGGACCCTTTGCCAGCAGGCGGGGTCTATGTGCTGGAATTGTCGAGCTATCAGATTGATCTGACCCGCTCGCTTGATTGTGACGCAGCCGCATTGCTCAACATCACGCCTGATCATTTGAACCGATATGACGGGTTCGAAGGATACGCCTTCAGCAAAGGGCGCCTGATGGCCATGCAATCCAGCGGTCAATTGGCGGTGTTTGGGGGACAAGACACAGCCACGCGGGCAATCATGGCGGCTGAGCAATCCCGCAGGCCAAGCGGCCGCACGATAGAGGTGGACAAGCAAGCGTTGGCCGATTTGCAACCTGATTGGCCCAATCTGCAAGGCCCACACAATCTGGAAAATGTGGCTGTCGCGATCGCTCTGGTCGAAGAGATGGGCGTTACGCGGTCTCAATGGGAAAGCGCGTTGCCGATTTTCACCGGCCTGGGCCACCGGATGGAACGTGTGACCAATCACGAAGGTGTGCTGTTCATCAATGACAGCAAAGCGACCAATCCGGATAGCACGGCTCCTGCACTTGCTGCTTATCCTCCCCATGCAGACGGTCGCCCTCGGATCCATTGGATCGTAGGCGGATTGCCCAAGGAAGATGGCCTTGGCCCATGCGAGCAATATTTGGGCAATGTTGCGGCTGCCTACACCATTGGCGAGGCAGGCCCGCGTTTTGCCGAACTGCTGGAACCGCATGTGGACGTCCATAAATCGGAATTGTTATGCGAAGCGGTGCGCTGCGCAGTGGACCATGCACAACCCGGTGATGTGATCTTGCTCTCGCCCGCCTGCGCCAGCTTTGACCAGTTTCGCGATTATGAAAAACGTGGCGAGCATTTCCGCCAAGTTGTTGCAGCCTTGACCGGTGCCTCCAGCGAAATTCAACAGGCCCTGGCCGAAGGGGTAGATATATGAGCACGAACCGCTTCTATGTCCCCAACGGGTCTGGACGCCGCACCGTCGCGCATAGTGGCAATGACCAGTTTGGCGGCCAATTCAGGGGGCATTGGCGCGACGAGGTGAAGATCTGGTGGCGTGAGATTGACAAATTCTTGCTCGCCATGGTGGCCTTGCTGATGATGATCGGCACAGCCGCAGTTGCCGCAGCGTCTCCCGCCAGCGCAGATCAACTGTCGACTTCTGCGGTTACGTTGGATGAATTTCTGTTTCTTAAACAGCATCTGGTTTGGCAGTTTTTGGGTGTGGGTGTCATGATTGGCGCATCCCTGTTGACCCGCGAACAGGCGCGGCGTTTGGGTATCTTATTGGCGGCGGGCATGATCGTAGCGCTGGTGCTGGTGCCGCTGATCGGGTTTGAAAAGAATGGAGCACAACGGTGGCTTAATCTGGGCTTTTCATTTCAGCCCTCTGAGTTTCTAAAACCAGGCTTTGCCATTGCGCTGGCATGGATCCTGACATGGCGTTTGCGCGATCAAAACCTTCCGGTTGTGCCGGTGGTGTCAGGGATCATGTTTGTTGTGGCGGCCTTGCTGATGTTGCAGCCGAATTTGGGCGCGACGGTGCTGTTTGCCGGTGTGTGGTTTGTGCTGGTGCTGCTGTCCGGCGTTTCTGTTCAGCGAATCGCAGCGCTGATTGGCGGCGGCATAGCTGTGCTGACGGCGACCTATTTCCTGTATGACAATGCGCGCTATCGGATCGACAGTTTCTTCAGCGGCGGCACGGCCTTTGACCAAGTCGATCTGGCTGAGCGAACTTTGTTGGCCGGGGGCTGGACCGGCAGCGGTCTGTGGCTGGGCATTCGCAAGATGAGCCTGCCCGAAGCGCATACGGACTATATTTTCTCGGTCATTGGCGAGGAATTTGGTCTGCTGATTTGCGCGCTGATTGTGCTGCTTTATCTGGCGATCGTCTTGCGGGTGTTGCTGCGCCTGTTCGACGAAGACAATCTGTTCGTTCTGCTGGCCGGTGCCGGCTTGGTCACGCAAATTGGCGGGCAGGCCTTCATCAACATTCTGGTCAATCTGCAATTGTTCCCGTCCAAGGGTATGACCTTGCCGCTGGTAAGCTATGGCGGGTCATCCACCATTGCGGTTTGCCTGACGATTGGATTGCTGCTGGCGATCACACGGCGTAACCCCTTCCTCCAACGCGAAACGCCCGGTTTGCTCGACAGGCTGGGCCAGAAAGAGGAAAAGGTATGAGCCAGCATGTACCCACCGGAGCAAGCCGCCATTACGTTTTGGCTGCTGGCGGAACGGGCGGACATTTGATCCCTGCCTTTGCCCTGGCGGCAGAGCTGGACAAGCGCGGCCACCATGTCGCTTTGATTACGGACGAGCGCGGAGCCGCCATTCCCGGCAAACCCGATTTCCTGACTGCGCATGTTTTGCCAGCGGGCCGCTTTGGCAAGAATCCGCTCGGCTGGTTCAAAGGTGTCAAAGCCGTTCTTACCGGCCGCAGCATGGCGCTGCGTTTGTTTGACAGTTTTGAGCCCAGCGCGGTGGTTGGCTTTGGCGGTTATCCCGCGCTGCCAGCCTTGCTCGCCTCAACCTCGGCCAAGATACCCAGCATTGTTCACGAACAGAATGCGGTTTTGGGGCGGGTGAACAGATTGCTGTCAGGCCGTGTCGATGCGATTGCGACCAGCTATCCCCATGTCGACCGGTTGAAAGGTGATCATCTGGCCAAGACCCATTTGGTTGGCAATCCGGTTCGCGAAGAAGTGCTGGCCTTGCGCAATCAGCCTTTCCCAGATTTCACCGAAGATGGCCTGTTGCGTGTGCTGGTCACTGGCGGCAGTCAGGGCGCCAGCATCTTGTCGCAAGTGGTGCCCGATGGTCTGGCCATGTTGCAACCGGCCTTGCGCCAGCGTTTGCAAGTCACCCAGCAATGCCGAAAGGAAGATTTGGACGCTGTCAGAGAGCGTTATAAGGCGCATGACATTCCCGCTGAATTGGGCACCTATTTCGAAGATATGGAAGAACGGCTGGCCGATGCGCATTTGTTCATCGGACGCGCGGGTGCCTCTACCTTGGCCGAGCTGACTGCTGTGGGTAGGCCCGCTATTTTGCTACCTCTGCCGATTGCAACCGATGACCATCAAGCAGCCAACACGCGCGAAATTGTCGCCGCGGGTGGCGCGCGCATGATCCGTCAGCCTGCCAGCACAATTGCCGATCTTTCGGACAAGGGTGACGAGGCAAATGCGCAGCGGGTCAAACAATCCGAAGCTCTGCAAAAACTCTCCAAGGATATCTGCCTGCAAATCCAGGCAATGGCGCAAAATCCGGCGAGCCTCGCCAATGCAGCGCATGGCGCATGGAATTGCGGCCGGCCAAAAGCGGTGGAAGATCTGGCCGATTTGGTGGAAAGCTTTGGGGGCGCAGATATGATGGATGTGATCCGCGTGGGCGAGAGCGCCAAACGATCAACCGCAACGCGCACTTCTGCAGAGGGCGCAACTAGGGATGGCGCATCGTGAAGGGCGTCGGCACCGATATTGGCACGATCCATTTCGTGGGCATTGGCGGAATTGGCATGTCCGGCATCGCCGAGGTCATGAGCAATCTTGGCTATAGCGTGCAAGGCTCTGACATTAACGAAAGCCCCACGGTTGAGCGGCTGCGCGGGCAGGGCATCACGGTGCATATCGGTCATGCCGACAGCAATGTGGAGGGGGCCGCTGTGGTCGTGACCTCGACGGCTGTCAGGCGGACCAATCCTGAAGTTGCCTTTGCGTTGGAAAACCGCATTCCGGTGGTTCGTCGTGCGGAAATGTTGGCCGAGCTGATGCGGCTAAAGTCCACCGTTGCCGTGGCCGGAACGCATGGCAAAACAACCACCACCAGTATGATTGCGGCGTTGTTGGACCATGGCGGCATCGATCCAACGGTCATCAATGGCGGCATCATTGAACAATATGGATCGAACGCGCGTTTGGGCGATTCTGACTGGATGGTTGTCGAAGCCGATGAAAGCGACGGCAGCTTCTTGCGGTTAGATGGCACAATCGCAGTTGTAACCAATATCGATCCCGAGCATCTGGATCATTACGGCGATTTCGAAGGCGTCAAATCGGCCTTTGTCGAATTCATTCACAACGTGCCTTTCTATGGCGCAGCGGTGCTGTGCATCGACCACCCGGAAGTGCAGGCCGTGGTCGGCAAAGTGCGCGACCGCCGCGTAATCACCTATGGCTTTTCGCTTCAGGCAGACATTTGCGGCGTTAACATTCAACCCGATGCGATGGGCAATGTGTTTGACGTGATTGTGCGCCAGCGCGGAGAAGAAGACCGACGGATAGAGGGCGTGCGATTGCCCATGCCGGGCCGGCACAATGTGCAAAACGCCTTGGCCGCGATCGCGGTTGCGATCGAGATGGGTTGCGATGATGAGGTTATCCGCGGAGGCTTCGCCGGATTTGGCGGAGTGCGCAGACGCTTTACCAAGGTGGGCGAGATTGGCGGAGCCACCATCATCGACGATTACGCGCACCATCCCGTTGAAATTCAGGCAGTTCTGGGTGCCGCGCGCGAAGCCGTTGGCGGAGGGGAACAGGGCCGGGTCATCGCGGTTATGCAGCCGCACCGCTATTCGCGTCTGCACGATTTGATGGATGATTTTCAGTCCTGTTTCAACGATGCTGATCATGTCATCGTGACCCCGGTCTATACGGCCGGTGAAGACCCGATCGAGGGTGCTGACAGCGATGCACTGGTTGCGGGCCTGAAATCTCGCGGGCATCGTTCGGCCTTGGCTCTCGCCGATCAGGCAGGCCTTGCCAGCCATCTGGCGGATGAAATTACCGAGGGAGACATCATTGTGTGCCTCGGCGCTGGGGATATCACCAAATGGGCGGCTGGCCTTGCCAGCGCTATCGATTCACAGCGGCAGGCATGACAATGACACAGCCTGATGACTGGTTGGATCGCGACGATGGCTCTGCCCCATCATGCGCGGTGGAAGGCGCAATTGACGCCGTCATTCCCATGACCGGTATTACCGGGCGGCTGACTCAAAATGCTCCTTTGAGCAAACTGGTTTGGTTCAAATGTGGCGGGGCGGCAGATTGGTTGTTCGAGCCATCCGATCTGGCCGATCTAACAGGCTTTGTTGAGCGGCTGGAAGGTCGGTTCCCCATCATGGCGCTGGGGTTGGGCTCCAATATGATCGTGCGCGATGGCGGGGTGCCGGGCGTCGTTATCCGGCTGGGCAAACCCTTTGCCCAGGTGACCGACATGGGCGAATATAGGCTGGAGTGCGGCGGCGGGGCCAGCGGCATTTTGGTGTCATCCACCGCCCGCGATGCCGGTATTGCAGGTCTAGAATTCTTGCGCGGCATTCCGGGCACCGTTGGCGGCTTTGTCCGGATGAATGGCGGAGCTTATGGGCGCGAAGTGGCCGATGTTCTGATCGACTGCGATGTGATCTTGGCGGATGGCAGCATGATCAATTTGCCCGCTGCCGATCTGCAATATTCCTATCGCCACTCGGCCTTGCCCGACGGCGCAATTGTGGTGGCAGCACGCTTTCAGGGTGAGCCAGGCGATCCTGCTGCCATCGGTGCAGAGATGGACCGTATTGCCGATGCGCGCGAGCAATCGCAGCCGCTGCGGACCAAAACTGGCGGTTCCACCTTCAAGAATCCAGATGGCCACAAAGCATGGCAATTGATCGATGCAGCAGGGTGCAGAGGCTTGGTCATGGGTGACGCTCAGGTCAGCGAAAAGCACACCAATTTCCTGATCAACATGGGCAATGCCACCAGCGCTGACATCGAAGGCTTGGGCGAAGAAGTTCGCCGCCGAGTCTATGAAAATTCGGGTGTTGAGCTGGAATGGGAAATCCAACGGGTGGGTCGACCATGAGCGCCAACAAACCTCATGTCGTTGTCTTGATGGGCGGTTGGGCCAACGAGCGCGAGGTCTCTTTGATGAGCGGCAATGGTGTGGCTGACGCGCTGGAAAGCCGCGGCTATCGCGTGACGCGGATCGATATGGATCGCCAAGTGGCAGCGCGCATCGCCGAGGCCAATCCCGATGTTGTGTTCAACGCCTTGCACGGTGTGCCCGGTGAAGATGGCACGGTGCAGGGCATGCTTGATCTGATGGGCATCGCCTACACCCATTCCGGCCTTGCGACGTCTGTCATCGCGATCGACAAGGAACTGACCAAGCAGGCGCTGGTACCAAAGGGCATACCCATGCCAGGCGGCCGGATCGTGTCGCGTGCAGAACTGTTCGAGCGTGACCCTCTGCCGAGACCCTATGTTCTGAAACCCGTCAACGAGGGGTCTTCTGTAGGCGTCGCGATTGTGACCGAGGACAGCAATGTGGGCAATCCGATTGCGCGCGATGCGGCTGGTCCGTGGCAGGACTTTGAAGAATTGTTGGCCGAACCCTTCATCAAGGGACGCGAGCTCACCACAGCAGTCATCGACGGCCCCCAAGGTCCGCAGGCCTTGGGCGTGACGGAGCTGATTATCGAAACCGGGTTTTACGATTACGAGCACAAATATACCGACGGGCAAACGGTGCATGTTTGCCCTGCGCAAATTCCTGCCGAGATCACCGGCTTGTGCATGGAATATGCGGTCCGCGCGCATCAGATATTGGGTTGTGCCGGGACCAGTCGAACCGATTTTCGCTGGGATGACGAGCTGGGTGAAGCAGGATTGTTCGTGCTGGAGACGAATACGCAGCCGGGGATGACACCGCTCAGCCTGGTGCCCGAACAAGCGCACTATGCAGGGATGGATTACGCGACTTTGGTGGAGCGCATTGTCGAACAGGCATTGGCCGGGAAGGAGGCAGGGCATGGCGACAATTAAGCGAGGCGGTAAAGGCGTGCGCAGAGCCGCCAAAGCCAACAGCCGTGCCAAAACGGCCCGTAATGCGAAGGCCCGCACGGGCGGATTTATCGACGGCGCTATGTCATTGCTACCCTTCACCGACGAGCAGCTTCACAAGATATTCCTGTTCTTCATTTTGGGCGGCGCTGCGGCCTTGTTGTGGTTCGTTGCCAGCCTAGCGGGCCTTCCGGCCTTGGCGCAGGCCAAGATCGCAGGAATGGCATCCAACGCAGGATTTGAAGTGCGCCATATTCGGCCCAGCGGGGTCGAACATATGAACATTGACCGCGTCTATGAGCGCGTCTTGATCGAGCGCGATCAGCCCATGCCGCTGGTTGATCTGGAGGCGACGCGGGAACGCTTGCTCGCTCTGCCATGGGTCGCTGATGCCAGAGTATCTCGTCAATTGCCCGATACGCTGGCGGTCGATATCGTTGAGCGCCAGCCGCATGCCGTGCTGGTCAAAGCCGACCGGCTGATGTTGATCGACACGACCGGAGCCGAGCTGGAACCGATCTCTCAACGCAAAGCGCGCGAGATGCTGAAGATTTCCGGTCCAGGTGCCGCGCGCCAAGTGGAAGGTTTGGAACGCTTGTTGGATGCAGCACCTGCCTTGAAGCAAAAGGTGACCGGCGCAGAGTGGGTCGGCAACCGTCGCTGGAATTTGACATTTGATACCGACCAAGTTCTGGCTCTGCCGGAAGGCGAGACAGAGGGTGCATCTGCGCTGGTCTCGTTCGCTCGGCTGGACGGGCAAAACCGTCTGCTGGGCGGCAAGGTGACAACCTTTGATATGCGGGCGCCTCCGCGCATTTACATGCGTATTCCTGGCCGTGCCGATGAAGTGCTCTCCAGCGCGCAGGACCCATCATGAGCACGCCGCGGATCAGCAAAGTCTTTGGCGCTGTAAACACCGGTTCCTTCCGGATCTCGGCCATGATCATGGGCCTGACCGAAACGGGCGAACTGGTGGTGCTAGGATCGGGGCATCGGGCCAGCCAAGGGATCAAGCGCGGTTATGTCACCGATATGGCTGCGGCCACTTATGCCATTCGGGACGCGGTAGAGCGGGCGGAGAAAAATGCCGGAGCCAGCGTCCAAAGCGTTTGGGTGGGCTGTGCCGGGGCTGGTCTGGCGAGCCAGGTCTCCAAGGTCGAAATAGAGATCGGCGGACGGCGGATCGAAGAAGAAGATATCGAAGCGCTGTTGATAGCGGCGCGCGACACAATTCAACCCGATGGACGCATGGTGCTGCACGCGCAACCGGCGCATTACACGCTGGATGGAGCGCATGGCGTGGCCAATCCCAAAGGGCTTCATGCAGAGCGGCTGGGCGTCGACATTCATGTGATGCTGGCCGATGGAGCGCCGGTCCGCAATCTGACCGAGGCGGTGCAGAACGCGCATCTGGACGTAGAGGCGGTGGTCGCCTCTCCACTGGCGGCGGGGCATGCCTGCCTCAGCGCGGAAGAACGCGAGCTGGGCGTCGCCTTGGTGGAGATTGGCGGCGATGTGACCAATGTGGCGGTCTATATCGGGGGCATGTTGTTGGGGCTGAAAGCACTGCCCTTCGGCTCGAACGATATCACCGATGCTATTGCTTCGGCCTTTGGCATTCGCCGGTTTCAGGCCGAGCGGTTGAAATGCGTATCGGGTTCAGCCATCGCCAGCCCGGCCGATCACCGGGAGATGATCCCGGTCAATGGGCGCGGAGATGAACAATCAGGGCCGATTGCGCGCGGCGCGGATGAAAACAATCAGATCGCTCGTGCCGAACTGGTCTCTATCGTCACCCAAAAGCTGGGCCAATTGACCGACGAGATTGGCAAAGCGCTGAAGGTCATGGGCTTTTCAGGCGTGCGCGGTGGACAGGTGGTGATGACGGGCGGCGGTGCAGAACTGGCCGGATTGGCCGAGTTTTCGCAAGGCGCGCTGGGTATGCCGGTCCGGATCGGCCGTCCCCCTGCCTTGAAAGGGCTGCCAGAGGCGCATTCAACCCCAGGCTTTGCTACACTTGCCGGACTGTGCCTTTACGCTGCGGATGACCCGATTGATATTCGCGCCATCGGCCAGAGTCACACTTTGACCACACGCTATGGCACAGGCGCCATCTTTGAACGCCTGTATAAGGCGGTGAAGGATTATTTCTGACGCGGTTAAAGCAGCGCGCGATTGGTCGCTGTAACCGCTTTGGAGCCAGTATTACGCACTGTGGATAAGGGTAAACACGCTATCCACGGGGCACAGTGTTTATGTCACTATCGCGTAACGCGATGAAGTGGGGCGAAAACCGCCCGGAGGAAAGAGTAATGAGCATCAATATCGGCCCAGCATCTACGGATGAGTTGCGACCCAAGATTACGGTCATTGGTATCGGCGGAGCAGGAGGAAACGCCATCGCCAATATGATCGAGTCCGATATCGAGGGTGTGGACTTTATCGCTGCAAATACTGATGCGCAGGCTTTGGCCACTTCGGCCGCAGAAAAGCGTATTCAGCTTGGGCCAGAAATTACTGGCGGTCTTGGCGCGGGTGCCCGCCCTGAAGTGGGCAAGGCTTCTGCTGAGGAAACCGTTGCAGAGATTGAAGACGCGCTGGAAGGCGTGAATATGGTCTTTATCGCTGCGGGCATGGGCGGCGGCACTGGTACCGGTGCTGCGCCAGTGATTGCAGAGGCCGCTCGGCGCAAAGGCGTGCTGACAGTTGGTGTTGTGACCAAGCCGTTCCTGTTTGAAGGGACCCGGCGAATGCGCGCTGCAGATGCGGGCATCGATGAACTTCAGCAACATGTTGATACGCTGATCGTCATTCCGAACCAGAACCTGTTCCTGGTCGCCAAGGCGGAAACCACCTTTAAGGAAGCGTTCCAGCTGGCCGACGAAGTCTTGCAGCAGGGCGTGCGTTCCATCACCGATTTGATGGTGATGCCCGGCTTGATCAATCTGGACTTTGCCGATGTCCGCTCTGTCATGAGCGAGATGGGCAAGGCCATGATGGGCACGGGCGAAGGCGAGGGCGAGAACCGCGCGCTGGAAGCGGCTGAACATGCCATTGCCAACCCGCTGTTGGACGGCGTCAGTATGCAGGGCGCCAAGGGTGTGATCATTTCGATCATCGGCGGCGAAGATATGAAGCTGCTGGAAGTGGATGAGGCTGCGAACCACATTCGCGAGCTGGTTGATGAAGATGCCAACATCATTTGGGGCTCTGCCTTTAACCCAGAACTGGACGGCAAGATCCGCGTGTCGGTGGTTGCAACCGGTATCGAACAGAGCGCGATTGGTAAGGCTACGCAAAGCACTCCGGTATCCCTGGGCGGTGCCCGGGCGCCAAAGCGTCCGGTCATTGCTTTGCCGCCCGAAACCGAAGTGTCAGAGCCAGAACCCGAATTAGAAGCGCCGCTGGAATTGGGCGCAATGGCCGAGGCTGAGCCGGTAATTTCCGAGCCGGAGCTTGAGGAAATTGCGGAAGAGCCAGCAACAGAACCGTTTGATCTTACCGGCATGCAGGCGGGCGACGAAGGTATAGTCGACGGCGAAGATGTGGATGACATTGTCGATCCCCTGGCTGGACTGCGTGACGAGAACAACGACCCCTATGCCGATGATGAAGGCGCTCTCGCTGATCCCGCTGATGACAGCGGGTTTGATGCTGGCGCGCAAGATGGGGGCTTTGGAACAGGCGACGGTGCCGAAGATGGTACGTTGGATTTGACCGCTGAGGCAGAGGCAGATGGAGCCGGTGGTTCTGACGATTTGCTAGCAGACGCTGATAAATTGGCTGAGGATGATCAGCCAGTCCAGGCTCAGCTTGGCGGTCGCCGTCGCGGGTTGCTGGGCGGCAGCGGTGAAGGAGGCGATGCTGGCGGAGTCGCTGATGCCGGTGCACCTGCATCGGGCGGTGGCAGCACTCTGTTCGAGCGCATGGCCAATCTCTCGCGTGGTTCGGAAACAGACGAAGAAGATGAAGATGGCGAAGGGGATGACGAAAAGTCCTCTCTCAGCATTCCTCGCTTTTTAGGTCGGCAAAACAACCAATAACAACAACGGTTGATGACAATTGGATTCCGGCGATCCGGGCATACGGTCCGGTTCAGCCAACGGTTCGTCCTGTGTTCAGACCCGTCCACTAGTAATGGCCTGCGCCATGATTAGGTCGGCCAGGACTATGCAGAAAAACAAATCAAACCGCCGCAGGCTCTGGGCCATTTGGGTGGCCCCCTTGGTCCTGCCATTTGCAGCATTTGCCCAATCGGGTGATACGCCCGTTGCGCGCGAAGTGGTGCAGCAATTGCCCTCGGCCGATGTGCAACGCCTCAACCGGGCCTTGAAGCGTCTGGCGCGCAATCCGCGTGATGTTGGGGCGCTGGTCGGTGCGGGCGACGCGGCGCTGCAATTGGGTGATTTGGACGCTGCGATGGGTTTCTTTGGCAGGGCGCTCTCGCTCTCGCCCGACAATTCCAAGGCAAAGCTGGGTCGCGCCGCGGTGTTCCTGCGCTCATCTCGTCCGATTGAGGCCTTGCGGATTTATGCCGAGGCCGAGGCCAAGGGCATCTCGACCCGCTCTGTCGCGGCAGATCGAGGGCTGGCCTATGATTTGGCAGGCAACAATGTGCAGGCCCAGGAAAGTTACCGCAGCGCGCTGGCGCAGGGCGCCGATCCAGAGGTAACGCGGCGGCTTGCCATCAGTCAGGCCATTTCCGGCGATGCATCCAGTTTTGAGGCCAGCCTGCTGCCGTTGCTGAAAAGCGGCGAGCTGGGCGCATTTCGCACAAGAGCCTTTGGTCTGGCCATCTTGGGCAAGATTGACGAGGCAACCGCGATCTCCAATGCCGTGATGCCGCGCGATCTGGCCAGCCGTATTGCGCCCTATCTGGCCTATATGCCGCGCCTGACTAAGGCGCAGCAGGCCGCGGCTGCTAATCTCGGCATCTTTCCTCAGGCGGCGGAAATTGGCCGCGATGACCCACAAATTGCGCAATATTCGCAGACCGGCACGATTTCGCCCGTGGCCAGTGTTGATGCTCGCTTGGTGCCGCAAGGGCAGCAGCTTGGTACGTCCAGCTCGGCCCCAAGCAGTGGCGCTACATCCAGTGCGTCGCCAAGCCCACCACCCAGCCGAACGCCAAGTGGCAGTCGCTTGGCTGCTATAACCAACGAGCAGGCGGAGCCAGCCGCGCGGCAGAAATTGGGTGTCGATCAAGCCTTTGCAGGTATGGATCAGCCAGCCTCGACCGCTTCGCCGCCGCCGATTGATCGGGTCGACATCAGCACATTTCAGCCGCCTCGCGAAGTTGCAGCGCCGCCTCCACCGGCGCAGCCCGCCCATCCCGCCCGCGAATGGGTGCAGGTGGCGACCGGTCGCGATCGCACGGCATTGCGATTCGATTGGCGGCGCATGGCACGCAATGCGCCTGATCTTTTGTCCGAATTTGATCCGCATGTGGTGCGATGGGGGCAGGCGAACCGCTTGCTTGCCGGACCTGTAGAGTCCCGAGCGGCTGCGAGAGAGCTGGTCAATGCGTTGAAGGCCCAAGGACTGGACAGCTTTGCCTATTCCAGCCCTGAAGGTGAGGAAATCATTGAACTTCAATAGGTTGGTTGAAAATCGTCTTATTCTGTACACAGGGTTTGAACAGGCGAAATCAGTTCTCCCCAAGTGCCGCACATCACGCCATTGCGTTTGGACCACATGCCAAGGCATCCCTCGTCTCATGAAAAAGACAGGGCGCATATGATGAGGCAGCAAGAGCCACAATTGACAGCGGATGATGACGCCGCACCGGTGGACATGCTGGCGGCCTTGTTCGAGGCCAGAGGCTGGCCGTGCGAAATCATCTCTGAGGATGAGGTCAGCTGCGAAGTTCAGGGCAGCTGGACCAAATATCAATTGCGCGCGATTTGGCGCAAGGAAGACCATGTTCTGCAAATGCTCTGCCTGCCTGACATTCGCGTGGCGGATGACAAGCTGAGCCAAGCGTATGAATTGGTCGCCATGATCAATGAACAGATGTGGCTCGGCCATTTCGACGTGTGGTCCAATGGCAAAGTGCTGTTGTATCGCCATGGTGCCTTGCTGGGTGACGAAGGCCTGCTGAGCATTTCTCAGGCGCAGGCTTTGGCGGAAAACGCGATTGATGAATGCGATCGTTTCTATCCCGCTTTCCAATTTGTACTGTGGGGGGACAAAAGCCCCCGTGCGGCGCTGGACAGCGCGCTTGTCGACGCGGCCGGAGAAGCCTAAGTCTTCGCCGCTGTTGAGATGCGGGGAATGCGGTGATGGCCGATTTTGAGAAAATGCTGATTATTGGCTGCGGCAATATGGGCGGCGCGATGCTGGCCGGATGGTTGCAGGCGGGCGTTCCTGCATCACGGTTTGAAGTGCTGGATCCGGCCATGGATCGAGCGCCCGATGGCGTGGTGCTGCACCGCAGCGCGCCCGACACGCTTCAGCATGACTGCGTGTTGCTGGGTTTCAAGCCGCAGCAGCTCAATGCGCTTGCGCCGGGTATGCAGGAGCTTACGCGGGGCAAGACGGTCTTTTCCTTATTGGCCGGGATCGAGGTGGCGATGCTGCAATCAGCATTTCCCGATGCCGCAGCGCTCATTCGCGTGATGCCCAATCTGGCGGCACGTATCGGCAAGTCTCCGGTTATATTGACGGGCACAGGTCTGGACGATGAGGCGAAGGAGGCCGCGCGCGGCTTGTTTGGCCAGCTTGGCACCGCCATGTGGCTGGAAGATGAAGCCAAGTTTGACCTTGTAACGGCGCTGGCCGGATCAGGACCGGGCTTTGTCTATCGTTTCATTGATGCTCTGTCGGGTGCCGCCCAAGAATTGGGGATTGAAGCGTCAATGGCCGAGGCTCTGGCGCTTACCACGGTGCAGGGCGCAAGCCAGTTGGCGGCTCAATCTGATCACACGCCTGCCCAATTGGCCGACCGTGTGGCCAGCCCCGGCGGGATGACGCGCGAGGGTCTTGATGTACTGGATGCCGACGAGGCGTTGAAAAAACTTTTGATTGCAACACTTAAGGCGACAGCGGACAAGGGCGGCGCATTGGCAGAGGCGGCGCGCCAAGACAGTTAACCAGATGCAAGTTTTGCAACTCGGTTTTGCTTGAAAAATTCACGCTTAACACCGATATTGGGTGCAACAGGCGCTATGGTGCGCCCAGCATTTCGGAGTGATAACCATCATGGCTGAATGGAACGAACAACAGCGTTCGCAACAGCAGAGCTTTACCGGGGCATCAGTTCCCCGGACAGGCGAAGTATTTGACGAGGGTCTGCGCAAGCACATGCTCTCGATCTACAATTACATGACATCGGGAATTTTGTTGACCGGTGTGGTCGCATTGCTGACCGCGCGCTCGGGCTTGGCGATTTCCTTTGCCAGTGGCCCGATGATGTGGCTGGTGGCATTGTCGCCTTTGGCGGTCGTGATTGCGATGAGCTTTGGCCGCAATAAGTTCAGTCAGGGCACGCTTCAGATGATGTTCTGGGGTTTCGCGATCCTGATGGGACTGTCGCTGTCCACGATCTTCCTCGTTTATACCGGTGCATCTATCGCAGCGACCTTCTTTGCGACAGCGGGTGCCTTTGCTGGTTTGAGCCTTTACGGATACACCACCAAGAAGGATTTGTCCGGCTGGGGCAGCTTCTTGATCATGGGCGTAGTCGGTTTGATTATCGCCAGCGTGATCAATATGTTCCTTGGTTCAGGTACGATGGAGCTGGTCATCAGCTTCTTGGGTGTGCTGATTTTTGCAGGTCTCACCGCCTATGACACGCAACGTTTGAAGACCGAATACAGCATGTATCGCGGCACAGAATACGCTGGAAAGGCGATTATTCTGGGCGCTCTCAGCCTGTATCTCGACTTCATCAACATGTTCCTGTTCCTGCTGCGCTTCATGGGTTCACGCGAGTAATCGCCAACCTGTGATGTCAGCACGCGGACTACCGCAAGCAGGACTCGCTTTATCGATGCCCGGGCAGCCAAGCGCTTCCCGGGCATTTTCTTTGCTTTAGGATCGGTTTACCTGTTGGATTCAGCTTCGCGAAAGGCAAGGTTGGGCACATTCAACGCGACGGACGGGAGAGCTACGGCTTATGAGCGCGAAAAATAAAGCGGGTTTGAGAATCCTTACGGTGGCAGCCGCTGTGACCGTATTGGCCGCATGCGCAACGCCTCCACCTCCGCCGCCGCCACCACCACCACCACCGCCTCCTCCGGTTGTTGAGGTTATTCCACCACGGCCAACCCCTCCCGGCGGCGCGGTTGAATTCATGGCTATTCCCGCAGTTGGCCTAAACGGTGAGCGTCAGACGGTTAATGCCGGGATCAGCGACACCCAGACGGTTTGGAATGTGCGTTCTGGCCTGAATGTGGCCGCGCTGAACTGCACCCGGTTTGAACACGCCGCTCTGGTTGAAAATTATCGCGCCTTTCTGAAGGTGCACTCGCGTGAATTGGCCCGCGCCAATCGCAATTTGGGCCGCGAATTTCGTGCCGAGCACGGTCGTTCCTACCGCAATGTGCAGGACAGTTATATGACACAGGTCTATAACTATTTCGCGCTTCCCCCAGCGCTGGCTGATTTCTGCGATGTGGCGCTGGAGCTGAGCCGCGAAGTAATCACAGTACAACCGGGCGGATTGGGCGAATACTCTCCGATTGCACTTGGCCGTATGGAAGCCGTGTTCGAAAACTTCTATCGTTCATTCGAGCAGTATCGCACCGATGTTGCAGCATGGGACGCGCGCTATGGGCCCAATCATGGGCTCGCGACATCCAGCTTTGGTCCGGCTGGTGGAACGGTCAACCTTCAGGCTGAATACCCAGTGCCAACACCGGCAACCACGTCAGATGCAGGGTCTTTGGTTGGTCCTGTTGGCCCTGTTGGCGGTGTCGTGCCGGCAGACACGCCTATCACCAGCACCTATACTCCGCCTTCAACCGCAGCCTCATTGACGGCAGCGCAAGTTTCTTCATCCGAACTCACACCGGAAATCACCACCGAGGACGTGGTCCAGGAACTGAGCGAAGAGGCATTGCCAGCCCGTCCGCCAGTAACAGACATTGCCGATGTGGCAGAGGCAGCCGAGGAGGCCGAGACCAGCGATGCGCGTGCAAATACGGTGCAGTTCGTCTCTCAACCCGTGGTCCAGCCACAGGCTCCTGCGCCCGAGGGTTGATCAGCGTCATCTTCGATAAACGCAGGCTTGCGCTATAGCAGCAGCGGGCCTATTGCCGCGCCTGTGAAAGACAGGGCGTTGCTTTGAATTTCACAATTGCGTGCCGGTAACGGGAACACGGTGCGGGTGGTTTTACCACCCAATGCCGAGGCTGTCCCTGCAACTGTAAGCGGCGAGCGCGATGCCAAAGCGACTCCTTTTCTTTATGGGGGGCAGCAGCCACTGGGCGATCGATGGATCACCCGGGAAGGTTGGCAAAGCGCAGCGACCCGTGAGCCAGGAGACCGACCGGAACGTGTCGCTCTTGCCCGGCTCAGGAATTGGCCAGGCGCGAAACTCTTCGTCTGAGCGACGGACTAGCTGGCTGCAAGAGGCGTCCCTCTTGTGGCTGTGAGGTTTTGCTCGGATCAGAAGGGATCTGGTATGAAATATAGTTATTTATGCGCCGCGGCTACGGCCTTGGGTTGGCATGGAGCAGCGATTGCGCAAGAGAGCGCGGCGAGCGTTCCTGATGCCATTATCGTTGCGGCTACGCGCTCTGCCGAGGCGGTTGAGGCAAGCGAGTATACCGGGTCGGTCACGATCCTGTCCGCTGAAGATGTGCGCAATCGCCAAACTCGTGAGCTGGCGGATATCCTGCGCGATGTCCCCGGCGTCGCGGTCAATGGCAGCCCAGGTCTGACCCAGATCCGCCTGCGCGGCAGCGAGGGCAATCATGTGCTGGTGCTGGTTGACGGTATTGAGGCGGCCAGTCCGTTCAATGGCGAGACCGATATTGGCACATTGCAAACCGAAATCGGCGCGCGGGTGGAAATCCTGCGGGGGCCGCAAAGCGCTCTGTATGGGTCGGATGCGGTTGCCGGCGTTGTTGCCTATCAATCTGCCTCTGGACGCGATCTGAGCGGCGTCTCGGCTCGGTTTGAAGCTGGTTCGCAAGGCCGCATTAATGCGGCTGCGCGCGCTGGATTTTCGGGCGAAACGAGCGATCTGGCATTAAGCGCTGCCTTTGTCAGCAGCGATGGCGAGCCCAACGCCAGAGGCGGTACACGCGATCTTGGCGTCGACAGCCTAACCCTGTCCGGCAAGGGTAATTGGGAAATTGCTCCATCGCTTTCGCTGCGGGCGGTGGGCCGATATGTTACAACCGAGGGTGATTTCAACGATCAAGATTTCGACTCCACCAGCCCAACCTTGGGTTTCGTGCTCGACAGTCCCGGTGTGTTTTACGAAAATGAGGCGATTTATACGCTGGTCGGCGCAAGTTTTACCGCAAGCGACGCGTGGAGCCACGACATATCCGGCCAGATTGCCGATGTGACGCGCGATACTTTTTCCGGCGATTTGCGCACCAGCGGAAACGTTGGCCAGCGCCTGAAGGGGTCCTATGTCACAACGTTGGTGCTGGGCGGACCTGTGTTCCGGCACACAATGACGGCGGCTGTTGATGTGGAGCGTGAGAAGTTTCGCAACGACGATCCCTTCGGATCAGCCTTTTCCGGATTTCGCACAGCCAGCAACACCGGATTGGTGGGCGAGTATCGTCTGACCGGTGATCGCTTCGATCTGTCCGCTGCAGTGCGCCAGGACTTCAACAATCGCTTTCAAGACGCAACAACGTTCCGCATCGCTGCCGGGGTTCAGGCCGGGCCATCAACCCGATTGCGGGCTGCGGGTGGTTCGGGCATCAAGAACCCCGGATTTTTCCAGCTGTTCGGCTTTTTTGATGGCCGGTTTATCGGCAATCCTGAGCTGAAGGCGGAAAAATCTTCGGGCTGGGAAGTGGGCGTTGATCAAAGCTTCGCCGATGATGCCGTGTCGTTGTCGCTGACCTATTTCAACGACGAGCTGAAGGACGAAGTGTTCACCGCTTTTCCTGCACCAGATTTCTTGGCGACCCCGCTCAATCGGGACACTACCTCAACACGCCAAGGTATCGAAGTGTCGGCCAATGCGCGCTTGGGTGCAGGTTTCACTCTGGATGCGGCCTACAGCTGGCTGGATGCAGAGGAAAATGGCGAGGAAGAGGTGCGCCGCCCCGATCACATCGCCTCGGCCGCGCTAAATTGGGTTTCGAGCGATGATCGCGCCTCTGCCAATGTGATCGTGCGATACAATGGCTCTGCACAAGACGTCGCCTTCACCGACCCCAGCTTTGTACCGGTGCGGGTCACGCTTGACGAATTTACCTTGGTGAATATCAACCTTGGCTATCGTTTGAGTGACCAGGTGGATGTGTTTGCGCGGGCTGAAAACTTGCTGGATGAAGACTATGAGCAAGTGTTCAGCTTCACCAATCCGGGCCGTTCAGTCATTGGCGGCGTGCGCATTTCGCTATGATGGAAAATTGGCGGGAGGGCGTAACCCTCTCGCCAAATCCGCCAGAAGCGAATAGAGGCGCTGCATGCACTTCCTTGACCAAGCCAAAATTTATATCAAATCGGGCGCCGGCGGCCCCGGAGCGGTTAGCTTTCGACGTGAAAAATACGTTGAATACGGCGGACCTGACGGCGGCAATGGCGGCAAAGGCGGCGATATCATCTTTGAAGCCGTGCAAGGCCTCAACACGCTGATCGACTTTCGCTATTCGCAGCATTTCAAAGCCAAACGCGGCAATCATGGGCAGGGCCGCGACCAAACCGGTGCCGGGGCTCCTGATCTGATCGTCAAGGTTCCGGTTGGCACGCAAGTCTTGTCAGAGGACAAAGAAGAGGTGCTGGCCGATTTTACCGAGGTCGGGCAGCGGGTCGTCTTTCTGGAAGGCGGCATGGGCGGACGCGGCAATGCGAGCTACAAAAGCTCGACCAATCGCGCACCACGCCAGCATCAACCCGGCGAACCCGCTAAAGAAATGTGGGTGTGGCTGCGGCTGAAACTGCTGGCCGATGTTGGCCTGTTGGGTTTGCCCAATGCGGGCAAATCGACCTTTATCAATGCGGTATCCAACGCCGGTGCCAAAGTTGGACATTACGCCTTTACCACCCTCGTGCCTAAGCTGGGCGTGGTGCGCCATAAGGGTCGCGAATTTGTGCTGGCGGATATTCCCGGCCTGATTGAGGGCGCTGCCGATGGTGCAGGTATCGGTGACCGTTTCCTGGGCCATATCGAGCGGTGCCGCGTGCTTATCCACTTGATCGACATTGAAGGCCCCGATCCGGTTGAGGCGATGCGTATCGTCGAGGATGAATTGAGCGCCTATGGCGCTGGGTTGGAAGACAAGCCTCGGCTGGTTGTGCTGAACAAACTGGATCTTGCTGATGCCGAATTGGCCGAAGCATTTGCTGGTGAATTGCTGGACGCAGGGGCTGAGAAAGTCTTTGCCATTTCCGGTGCAACGGGCGCAGGCATCGAACAATTGATGGACGCAATCTTGAGCTACCTGCCCGAAAGTACCTCGACCGAAACCAAGGGCGCTGAAGTGGAAGACCAGAAAGAGGAGGGCGAGTGGTCGCCCATTTGACGCGATGAGCCTCTCGTCACTCTCTGACCTTGCCAAGGCGCGGCGCATTGTCGTCAAAATCGGCAGCTCTTTGCTGGTGGAGCAGGGCAAAGCGCGCGTGGCCTGGTTGCATATGCTCGCGCAGGATATCAAGGGTTTGCGCGATGCAGGCCCGGAAGTGATCGTTGTCAGTTCGGGCGCTATCGCAATGGGCGCGGCGAAACTCGGATTTGCCAATGGCGGGCGCGGCAGTTTGGCAGACGCGCAGGCGGCAGCTGCAGTCGGCCAGATTGAGCTGGCGAGGTTGTGGTCCGAAAACCTGGGCACCTTTGGCCTGACAACGGCACAAATGCTGGTGACACTGGAAGATCTGGAAGATCGCCGACGCTACCTCAATGCTTCGGCAACGCTCACCCGATTGCTGGAAGCTGGTGCGGTGCCGGTCGTCAACGAGAATGACAGCGTAGCAACCGAAGAAATTCGTTTTGGTGACAATGACCGGCTGGCCGCCCGCGTTGCCCAAGCCGCTGATGCCGATGTGGTTTTGCTGCTGTCCGATGTTGATGGCCTGTATGACCGTGACCCGTCGGACAGCGACGCAGCAATCATTCCCACGGTCGAGGGTATCACACCCGAAGTGATGGCAATGGCCAGCAGCGTGTCGTCGTCGGGCATGGGCTCTGGCGGCATGGTTTCAAAATTGCAGGCAGCGCAAATTGCCGAGCGCGCCGGGATAACGCTGGCGATTATCAATGGCCGGTGGGATTCGCCGATTGCCAATGCTGTTGAGGCCAATTTGGGGACCGTTTTTGTGCCCCAGCGTCATGATGCTGCCCGCAAGGCATGGCTGGGTGGACGCATCGCGCCAAAAGGTGTGCTGCATGTCGACCAAGGCTGCGAGGCCGCTCTGCGCAAAGGTTCAAGTCTGCTCGCTGCTGGAATTGTCCGGATCGAGGGTGACTTCGATCGCGGGGAATTGGTCAGCATCGCCAATGCTAAGGGCGACATAATCGCTCAGGGCCTGAGCGAATACTCAATCGATGATTGTCGCAAGATCATGGGGCTGCGCGAGGGTGAACAAGCTGCGGCCTTGGGATATTCGCCGCGCTCGGCCGTTGTCCATCGCGACCAATTGGTGTTGCTGTGAGCGGGGAACTGCCTGTCGCGATCACCGGAGGCACCGGATTTGTCGGGAAGGCGGTGTTGGATATGCTTGGCGAGGCGCTGATCCCGGTTGAAGCGCTCGCCCGCAAGGTGCCCAAGGACGGGCATCTGCGGGTCGACTGGGTCCAGGGCAATCTGGATGATCTGACCGCATTGGAACGACTCGTCACGGGCTGCCGGGCGGTCATCCATATCGCCGGCCTGACCAGCAGCCCCGATCCGCAAGATTTCGAGCAGGCCAATGTGGTCGGCACCGCCAATGTTATCGCGGCGATGAAGCGCAGCGGTACCAAGCGGCTGGTGTTCGTTTCGTCATTGGCCGCACGCAAGCCCGAATTGTCAGCCTATGGCGCGTCCAAGGACAAGGCCGAACAATTGGTCGAGGCGAGCGGGTTGGATTGGACCATTGTACGCCCACCGGCGGTATATGGCCCGCGTGATAAGGACATGTTCGAATTGTTCCGCTCGGCCAAATTCGGACTGGTTCCATTGCCGCCAAGCGGTGCCACTTCGATCATCCACGTGAATGATCTGGCGCAATTGCTGGTGGCACTCATTCCCTTCGACCCGCAGTCGCGTAAACGCATCTTTGAACCCGATGATGGGCGCGAGGGTGGTTGGAGCCACAAGGAATTGGGCAATGCCATCGGCACGGCAATGGGCCGCCCGGTGCTGGCCTTGAACTTGCCCGGCGCCATTTTGCACAGCGCCGCCGCGATCGACGGTCTGTTCCGCAGAAAACGCGCCAAGCTAACCGCTGACCGGGTCGGTTATATGCTGCATCCTAATTGGGTTTCGCGTTCCGATAGAGCGGTTCCCGAGGCTCTGTGGCAGCCCGCTATCGAAGGCGAGGCCGGACTGAAAAGCACGGCTGACTGGTACAAAGCTGAGGGCTGGCTGTAGCTGCGCCATTTGGTGATTAGTGGCCGAACCTCTAGGCTGCGATCAGGGACACGAATCACGATTGAACTGATGGCCGTTTCCCTCGGCCATACATTTGGGGGTAATATGAAAAAGATTGCATTGATTGCTGCGCTGGCAGTGGTTTCGGCCTGTTCGCAAGGCGACGCTGAGCCAGAAGCTGCAGCAACTGAAGAAGCTGCGACAGAGACAGCGGAGCCTGTTGCTTTGGACGGAAAGCCATCGGTAGGCACCTACACCGTAACCGGTGCGGATGGCTCATCGATTACGCAAGAAGTGCGTGCTGATGGCACTTTCACGAACACGGCGGGTGAAGATACCGAGAGCGGCACTTGGGAGCAGAAATCACCCGACGTGTTCTGCACCACCAGAGATGAAGAAGGTGCTGAACAGCAGTGCAGCAACGAATCCATGACCGAAGATGGTGTGTGGCAATCGGTTGATTCCGACGGTGAAGTTTCGGTCGTCGAACGCGTCGAAGCAGAATAATTGACAGTTGGGATAGGGGGTGAAGTTTGCTCCCTATCCCATTTATTTCTTTAAGGAAATAATCCCGTAACCCTATAGGAACGGCTCGTAACCCGGCGGTAGATCGGCATCTTCGCCATCCACGCTGTGGATGCCGCATTCGGTTTTATCCCATCCCTTCCAGCGCCCGGACCGAGGGTCTTCACCCGGTGCAACTTTGTGCGTGCATGGCGAACAGCCGATGGAGGGATAGCCTTGATCAATGAGCGGGTGGCGCGGCAAATCATGCTCTTCAAAATAGGCTTCTATTTGTTCCGCTGACCAGTCGATCAGAGGATTGATTTTCAGCCGGCCCTGCGCATCGGTGGTGTCAATTTCAAATCGGGGCAAATTTGCCCGCGTTGCGCTCTGGAAACTTTTGCGGCCGGTAAAGCTGGCGTCATAATCGGCCAGCGCTTTGGCCAGTGGTTTGACCTTTCTGATCTCGCAACATCCGTCTGGATCATAGGACCATCTAAGGCCGGTCTCGTCTTTGGAGGCGAGGTCTGCACTGTCGGGATGAAGTTCGATGACATTAGTCAGACCCAATTTTGCGATCACCTCATCGCGATAGGTCAGGGTTTCGGGAAAGTGTTTTCCGGTCTCCAGAAACAGCACAGGAAGATCCGGATCCACTTGTGCAATCAAATGCAGCAAGACCACGCTTTCGGCGCCAAAACTGGATACCGTTGTGACCTGTCCAGCCAAGCCGTCCTTGATCACAGATTGCAGCATTTCCTGCGTGCTGGCGCCCCGAAACATGCGATTGAGCTTGATCGCATCGGCCTCTGAGAAGCGAGGGCCAGTATCAATCCGGTCAACGGCGCGCATGTCATTCATGGCGCAAATCCCAGATTGGCTTGCGAGTGTCTGCCGCGCTTTGATAAACTTCGGGCCACCGCGCAAAGGCGGTTTTGGCATCGTCTTCATTGATCGGCTTGTCTGGAGCGAAGGCATCAAAGCCGCAGCGCCGCATAAATCCAATCTGATCCACCAGGACATCGCCCACAGCGCGCAATTCGCCAGTGTAACCCGCCTCGCGCAACACGCGCGCAGCGGAATAGCCGCGCCCGTCAGTGTAAGCGGGGAAATTCACCTCAACCAATTGCAGCCGGTCGAGGAAAGGCAGCAATTCGCGCGCATCATCGCCCGGTTCAATCCGCACGGCTGTAGCGTTGGTTTGGTCGCAACAAGAATCGACTGTTACTGCCGGTACATCAGCAATTTCGTCATCGCGGAAACGGAACTGGACCTGGTCCGGGCTGGTGCCCCAATCTTGCTGCTCAGTCATTCCGGCCTCCTGTCGCTGGTTTGCCGCTGCCATTATGTTGTTGGAAATACGCCACAAAGCTGCCGCTTTGGATGGTCCTGAGGTCGCTCTTAATCATAAAGAGCCTCCTTGAAGGGATCCATGCCAATACGGCGATAGGTGTCGAGGAACCGCTCTCCATCTTCACGCTTGTCGAGATAGATATCGGTCACCGTCTCGATCGCGTCGATCACGCCATCTTCGTCAAACCCGCGGCCGGTTATCTTACCCAGCGCGGTGTCTTCCGCCTCGCTTCCACCCAGCAAAAGCTGATAATTCTCGGTGCCTTTCTTATCGACACCCAAAATACCGATGTGGCCTGCATGGTGGTGCCCACAGGCATTGATACAGCCCGAAATCTTCAGCTTCAGCTCGCCCAATTGCTCGGTCTTGCCCTTTTCAGCAAACCGGGTTGAGATGCGCTGCGCCAAGGGTATCGAGCGCGCATTGGCCAGGCTGCAATAATCCAGCCCGGGGCAAGCGATAATGTCTTCGATTGTGTCGAGATTAGGCGAGCCCAGTCCCGCCGCTTCCAGCTTGGTCCACAGCGCATGCAGATCGGCAATGCGAACATGCGGCAGCACCACGTTTTGGGTGTGCATCACGCGCATTTCATCAAAGCTGTAAGCCTTGGCCAGATCGGCCATCAGATGCATCTGTTCAGACGAAGCATCGCCCGGAATACCAGCAACTGGCTTCAGGCTGATGACCGCGCTGACATAGCTATCATGCTTGTGGCGATGGGTGTTGCGCTCAACCCATAAGGCGAAATCGGGATCGCTACGATCGGCCGTCTTTGGCCCATCAACAAAGTCGGGATCGGCGAAGAACGGCTTGAGCCGCTCCAGCTCTGCCAAGGGTGGCTCCACGCCTTGATCGAGCAAGTGCTTGAACTCTTCTTCCACCTGACGGGTGTATTCGTTCTTGCCCAATTCATGGACCAGGATCTTGATCCGAGCCTTATACTTATTGTCGCGCCGACCATAGCGATTGTAGACCCGCAAGCAGGCCTCGGAATAAGTCACCAATTGGTCAAGCGGGACGAATTCGCGGATCATCGGTGCAATCATCGGGGTACGGCCCATGCCGCCGCCAACGTAGAAGGCTGCGCCCAACTCGCCAGCGTCATTCTTCACGATCTGAATACCGATATCGTGCAGCCTCATGGCAGCGCGGTCCGTATCCGACGCAATCACGGCGATCTTGAATTTGCGTGGCAGGAACGAAAACTCCGGATGAAAGCTCGACCATTGGCGCAGCAATTCGGCGTAGGGGCGCGGATCGACCAGTTCGTCCGCTGCGGCTCCTGCAAAATGGTCGGACGAGATGTTGCGGATGCAATTGCCGCTGGTCTGGATGGCATGCATCTCTACCGAGGCAAGATCGGCCAGAAGGTCGGCGGTCTCTTCCAGCTTGATCCAATTGTATTGGATGTTCTGGCGCGTGGTAAAGTGGCCATAACCCCGGTCATATTTGTCCGCAATATCGGCCAGCATGTGCATTTGGCGGCTGTTCAGCGTTCCATAGGGGATGGCGACGCGCAGCATATAGGCGTGCAATTGGAGGTAGAGCCCGTTCATCAAGCGTAAGGGGCGGAATTGCTCTTCGGTGATGCGGCCTTCAAGCCGGCGCTGGGCCTGATCGCGAAATTCTTCAACGCGGGCATCAACCATCGCTTGGTCATAGGAATCATACAAATACATGGCTTAAATCACCCAATTGCCGGCTTCGGGGTCGGCTGGTTTGAGGGTCAGGTCAGGGCGGACAGTGGGGCCGAGCGCACGCACGCGGTCCTTAATATGGGCCGGACGGACGCCCCCATCCTGCTTGGTCGCTTCGATGGCATAGCCCGAGTTTACGCGTCGCGCGGCGTCTTCGCGGGCGAGGATTTCGTCGCCTCGCTCACCCACGTCAACCGCATCATCAACATAGCGCGACCAGCCTTTCCCATCCCACCAGATGACCTCGCCAGTCTTCAAATCATTGCCAGTCAATATCTTCATTGCGTTGCCTCCACGGCAGTTTGAGCAATCACGCGGTCATCGCGCGCGGTCACATCGCCAATCACGATCAGGGCGGGGCTTTTGATTGCATGTTGAGTGATCAATTGGGGCAGTCCGGCCAGCAATCCGCGCACTACGCGCATGTTGGCGCGCGCTGCATTCTCGATCACGGCTACCGGAACATCGGGCGTCAGGCCGTCCGCCATCAGCTTCTCGGCGATCTGAGGGGCAGTCTTAACGCCCATATAGATTACCAAGGTGCGCCCTTTACCGGCCAATCCCGACCAATCCTGGTCCGACAGGCCTTTGCATTGGCCAGCTACAAAGCTGACAATGCTGGAGGCATCGCGGTGGGTTAGCGCAATTTGCGAGGCGGCAGCTGCACCATTGGCAGCAGAGATGCCGGGGACGATTTCCACCCGAACTCCGGCCGCGCGGGCGTCTTCTGCTTCTTCACCGCCGCGTCCGAACACCAGAGGGTCACCGCCCTTCAGGCGGATCACATCGCGTCCTTTTTGCGCCTCGCGGATCAGCAAAGCATTGATGTCTTCTTGCGGCAAAGTGTGACGCGCGCGTTTCTTCGCAACCGAGATCAATTCTGCATCAGTGCGGGCAAGCGCCAGAATGGCCGGATCAACCAGCCCATCATGCACAATGATTTCAGCGCTCTCGATCAAGCGCGCCGCGCGCAAAGTCAGCAGGTCGGGATCACCCGGGCCTGCGCCAACTAGATAGATTGTGCCTGTTTGTGTCATGGCCCGCAAATGGGGCGATACGGTCGAATGTTCCAGCGAGAATGGATTTGTGCATGCTTAGCAAAGCTATCTCGCTGGAATTTGCGCGCTACTCCTCGGCAGCTTTATTGGCCGACATTACCTCGATCAGACGATCAAGCTGCTTGCTGGAACGAAGGTGCAAATCCTGTTGCGGGAAGGGGATTTCTACGTTGTGTTCGGCGAACAATTCCCAGATCCGAAAGAATACATCGGACCGGATATTGGACAGGCCCTCCTCCGGGTCTTGAATCCAGAACCGGACCTCGAAATCGATGGAGCTGTTGCCAAAACCCATGAGATTCACGCGAGGGCGTGGATGCTTGAGAATCCGGTCTGTATCGTCGACGGCACGCAGCAGCAGATCTTTGACCAGATTCACGTCGCTGCCATAGGATACGCCCACCGGCGCGCGGACTCGCACATCGCGCGAGGAGTAGGACCAATTGACCACCTGATTGATCATCAGATTTTCGTTGGGAATCAAATGCTCGGTCTGGTCACGAGTGATCACTGAGATGGCGCGAATGCCAATCTTACGGATTTGCCCAACGCTTTCATTGCCGGCCTGATCGGTCACCGAAATGACATCGCCGGGCTTAATAGATTTATCCAGCAACAGCAGGATGCCCGAGATTAAGTTACCAAAGGTTTTCTGAAGACCGAAACCAATCGCCAAACCAAACGCGCCGCCAAAAAAGGCAAGGGCGGTCAGGTCAATGCCCAGCAAATCAATGCCAATCAGAAAGGCAAAGGCCCAGATTGCGATCGTACTGAGTTTTTCCGCGAGCAATTTCTGCGTGCTGTCAAAGCGGCTGATCCGCTTGATCAGGCTGCGGCTCATACGGGTGGTCATCCACGCAACGGTGACCACCAGGGCAATCACGATAATGACCAGGAAGACATCGAGCAGGGAAATTCTCAGATTGCCAACCTCGATGGCAAGACTTGATAGGGATTCCAGAAATGCGCCCGCGGTTTCGTTCCGCTCACCCACATCATCAACCAGAGTTTGCGAGCCTTCAATCACCTCGACCGGCTCTTCGGGGGTGGGCTCAGCGGCAGGAGCGGCCGTTTCGGTCGATTCCTCGGTGCCTGTGCTTTCACCAGTAGTATCGGTGGCCTCGGTTACATCGGCTGGCAATTCGGCGGTTGTGGTCATGTCCGGTCCAGTTTTTCAAACGCTTGAGCAAGGTCGGCGATAAGGTCTTGTGGGTCTTCCAAACCGATCGATAGGCGAATGGCCGATGAAGAGCCAGTAACGCCGAGTGCGGCAAGGTTCTTTGGCGGCCACGGCATCACATCGCGATATTGACCGGGGAAGATCGGCAAGGCCAGGCTCTCAAACCCGCCCCAGCTGTATCCGATCCCGAAATGGTGCAAATTATCGACCACAATGGCCTGTGCATCGGGATTTTCGCTGCTCAACACGAAGCTGAACAAACCGCACCCGCCGGTATAATCGCGCCGCCACAAATCATGGCCGGGATCGCCAGGTAACATGGGACACATGACCGCGCTGACTTGCGGCTGGGCATCCAACCATTCTGCAATCTGCAACGCGCTGCTGGAGGATTGGTCGAGCCGCAGCTTCATCGTGCGCAGGCCACGCGCAGCCAAGGCGGCGTCATCGGGGCTGACCACATTGCCCAACTCTTGGCCAGTGCGGCGCAGCGCTCGATAATATCGCTCGCCTGCGCTGGCGCTGCCCATCATCAGGTCGGAATGCCCGCCGACATGTTTGGACAGGCTCATCACAGAAATATCGCAGCCACGTTCTAACGCGGGAAAGCCCAGCGAACTGGCCCAGGTGTTGTCGATCAGGCTGACCGCACCCTTGTTGCGCGCAATGGCAGCAAGGGCGGGCGCATCGCACACTTCCATGGTGAGGCTGCCCGGGCTTTCCAGCCAGACCGCCTTGGTGCGATCACAAAACAGCGCTTCATAGGCAGTAATGTCCAGCGGATCGAAAAAGCGCGATTCCACGCCCAATCGCTTCAGCAATCCTGTCGCCATAGTGCGCGACGGGTCATAGGCATTATCGGTGATCAGCAGCACATCGCCGGGTTTCAGCACGCTCAATAAAGCGCCAGCAATGGCTGAAACGCCGCTGGGATAAATCACCGTCCCATGGGCGCCTGGCTCGATCTCGGTCAGCGCCTCGGCCAAGGCCCATTGGGTGGGAGCTCCGCGCCGACCATAGAAGAATTCGCCATCCTGATTGGACTTGAGCGCTGCTTTGCGTTCTGCTTCGTTGGCATAAAGGTGCGTGCTGGCGCGCCACACGGGCGGGTTGACCACGCGCCCTGTCCAATTGGGACCGCGTCCTGCCTCGACCACGCGGGTCGCCGGTTTTGCGGTCTTGTCATCCTTTGCCATGATCAGCCGACCTTTCCATCTTGCTCTGATCGAACTGCCTTGGGGGTGTCGGGATCGCTGCCCCAGTCCAGCCAGCTGCCGTCATACAAAGCGGTATCGTCTTTGCCGACTAAGTGCATGGCGAACAACAGGACGCTGGCTGTAACACCGCTGCCGCAGGTGGTGGTGACGGGCTGGTTCAGATCAATCCCGGCTTCCGCAAAAAGATCGCGCAATTCATCAGGGGAGCGATATGTGCCATCATCGGCGAACAATTGCGGGAAGGGAAGGTTGAGCGAGCCGGGAATGTGTCCGGTGGGCTGGCCGTGTACGCTATCGACAGTTGTGCCGCTGAACCGACCTTCATCGCGTGCATCCAACACCTGTTCGCTCGCCCGTTCAATATTGGCCAACATATCTGCCTTTAAGCGTATGCGGGATTGAGAATGGAGCGACATTGGGGTTGCCGGCACTACAACAGGTTCACCGCTTTCCAGCGAACGTCCCTCGGCCCTCCATTTGGCCAAGCCTCCATCCAGAATGGCAACATTGTGCAGGCCATTTTCCATGCACAGGAACCATGCCCGGGCCGACGTTTTGACTGCGCTATCGCAATAGAAAACGATTCTATCGTCTTGGCTCACCCCCAATTCGGCAAGCAAATCGGACAATTGCTGTGGCCTGGGACAGGCCATCGGGACAGGAGATGTCTCGTCCACCAGAGCGCCAAGATCGAAGAACCGTGCGCCGGGAACATGGCTTTGAGCAAATTCGGCGGCGGCATTACGCTTGGCACTTGGCAAGTGTGCTGAGGCATCCAGCACGACCAGATTGGGCTGATCCAATGCAGCCGCAAGCCACTCCGTAGAAACCAAACTTTGCATAGCGATCAGCGGTAGCGGTCTGCTGCACGTCCGTCGAGACTTTGTAAGCTGCCCGCTAGGTGACGGGCCGCGACCCAACGCCCTGATATTCCCCGGGCATGCCATTCAATGGCAGTGGGTGAAGCTTGGCACCCGCCGCTTCGACACCCAGAACGAAGGTCTTGATCTGGGCATCGGCGGCCTCGCAATCGGCACAAATACGCGCCAACGGAACAAACATAGGAATATTCCCCTGCCGAAAACCGTCGATCTGGCCGGTTGGCAATTGCAGCGTAACTTCAGTGGTTTGGGTCTTGTTCGGGCCTACGCGTTCCATCGTGACGAGCGGGGGAAGGTTGGCGCCCTCGCGCGCAATTTGTTGCTCCATTGGCATGGACTTGCTGGCGCTGATCAAATCGCCCGAGACCGTCAGATCGCGCAAGGCGCGGTCAGATCGATTGGCCACGGTGATGGTTGCTTTGACCGTTACCATCATAACGCTGCGCACGATGCTGGTGATCTTCAGGTCGAGCACAAACCGCCCTTTTTCCGCAGCCATGGATTGACCTGCGTTCTTCCCAACAATCGGCCGCTTGATAGTCGGAACCGACGCAGATGTGGCTTTACGACGCAGGAAAAACATTGCGCCCGCCAACAGTGCCATCAAGGCCGCAATGCCACCGGCAATCCAAAGCCAGTTATCCGACGCCGCACCGCTTTCCTCGGCAGAACTGGTGACTTGTGATGTCGAAAAGTCTGTGCCGACTCCCGGTCTCTGGCTGGCCTGGGGCGGTGTTGGGCTGGCTTGGGGTGAGGGTGTATTTGTCGGCGCAACTATGGGAGCCTGTTCTGGTGCCTGTGTTTGCGGCGGCGATGGCTCTGCAGTTCTCTGCGTGGATTGTTGTGGCAGGGGTTGAACCACCGCTCCCAAGCCCGGAGTTGGCAGCGGTGTGGGCGTCGGCTCGCCTGGAGTCGGACTGGGTACCGGTTCTGGCGTATTGGTATCAATCGGGCGCGGGGCGACAGGAACAACTCCGGTATCGTCCACCGGTCCTTGCGCTGGCACGGGCGCAGGGGTCGGCGTTTCGCCGGGTGGAAGGGTAAAATCGCGAACTGGGGTTTGCGCCATGGCGGGCGCAAGAATTGCTCCTGCCGCAGATGCGGTCAGAACCGCAGCAATTGCGGTTTGCATGAGGGGTGCAGAGAGACTGTGCCGGGTCATAAATTCACTGTTGATGACGGTTGAACAGGTGCGCGCTGAATAGGCACTTAATTGGCGGCGTCCAGTCAGTCCCTTGCATATCGGCGCACTTCGCGGCAACAGCGCGGCATGAGCGACACACTCCACACCACACATTTGGGTCAAGACAGCACCTTACCATCCTCTCCGGACGAGGCGCAGCTGGACTATGTGCCCAATCCTCGCGCTGGATCTCTTTATCTGGTGCGCTTTGCCGCGCCTGAATTCACATCATTGTGCCCGGTAACCGGTCAACCTGACTTTGCTCATTTGGTGATCGATTATGCTCCGGGCGAAACGATCGTGGAATCCAAAAGCCTCAAGCTGTTCTTGGGCAGTTTTCGCAATCACAATGGCTTTCATGAAGACGTGACGGTTGGGATTGGCGAGCGACTGACCGCTGAAATGAAACCGCGCTGGTTGCGGATCGGTGGATATTGGTATCCGCGCGGTGGCATTCCTATCGATGTGTTCTGGCAAACGGGCGCTTCCCCCGAAGGACTGTGGGTACCCGATCAAGGCGTCGCATCCTATCGTGGAAGAGGTTGAGCGACAGGTCGCGCCGTGGGGGATGATGCGCCGCTAGCCGATCAGATCGGCGATTTGGCCAAAAGGGCCGAACAGTGGATGCTGGATGAGGCCTTCCCATTCTGGGCCGAACGGGGGGTCAATCCCGAAGGTGGTTTCTTCGAGCGTTTGGATTTGGATGGCTTTGGCATTCCGGATGAGGATAGCCGCGTGCGGGTTCAGGCTCGTATGGCCATCTGTTTTACCATTGCTGCAGAGCTGGGATGGGAAACCGAACATGCCCAAGGCCTTGTGCGCAGGGCCTTGGACGTATTGATCGCGGACTGCCGCAGACCCGATGGCCTGTATGGCAAGATGGTGCGGCCTGGTATCGGCCTGACCGATGATACCGCGATGGCCTATGACACAGCCTTTGCCTTGCTGTCTTTTGCTATGGCCTATCGCGCATTTGGCTGGGAATTTGCGCGCGATGCAGGCGAGCATTTGTCGCAAGCGATTGACCAGCATCTGATGCGCTCCCCAGAAGAGGGCGGCGCGGCAGAGACTTTGCCTGCGCCAACCAATCGCAAGCAAAATCCGCATATGCATCTGACCGAGGCTTCGCTTGCCTGGTTTGAAGCAACCGGTGAAACGCGCAGCTTAGAGCGCGCCTTCAGCATTGTGAGATTTGTGGAGTCGCGGTTTTATCGCAATGATCTTGAGCTCTTGATCGAGGAGTATGACATCCCCGATGCAAACAATCGAACCGAAGCAGGCCATATGCTCGAGTGGGTTTGGATTTTGGGTCAGATGGTCAAGATTACCGGCGCGAGACCCCATCCCTTGGCCGCGGCGCTTCATTCCAGTGCCAACCGAATATTGGATGGGCTAGACTATATTCCATTGTCGCAAGGCTTGGATGGCCAGCCGATGCAACTGCGCCAACGCACGTGGTCGGTGGCCGAGCAACTGAAGGCGCATATCGCGTTTTGGCGGTTGGGGCATGACCCCGCTATTGCAGCACAGATAGTGGCGATCGGTAAGCAGTTGTTCGCAGACCATATTGACGCAGCCGTGCGCGGTGCCTGGCTGGATGTAATTGACCCCCAGCGCAACGCCTTGATCAAGGACATTACGCCAGCAACTGGCTATCATGTCTTTCAAGCGTTTCAGGAGCTTATCCGCTTTTCCGGAGAATTTTCTGCCGCCCAAACGGCCAGCTGATCGACTCTTTCGAGAAGACGCGATAGTGACCGGATTTGGTCATCACCCTGCTGCTGGAATTCGCCATGTCGGCTGCAAATAAGCCTACCCCATTTGCCGATTTTGCCCCTGCTCTGGCTGCGCCCAGCGCGCTTAGGCGGGCCATAACCAAGGCCTATCGTTTGCCCGAGGCCACCGCAGTTGCGCCGCTGTTGGAGGCCGCGCGCCTGCCCGATGCGTCACGTGCGATCATTGCTGCGCAAACCCGCGATCTGGTGACGCGCCTGCGCGAAAAGGGACAAAGCGGCGGCGTCGAAGGGTTGGTGGCGGAATATTCGCTCTCCAGCCAAGAGGGCGTGGCGTTGATGTGTCTGGCCGAGGCCTTGTTGCGTGTGCCCGACAAAGCCACGCGCGACGCCTTGATCAGGGATAAGATATCGCGCGGCAATTGGAGCGCGCATCTGGGCGAGGATAGGTCGATCTTCGTCAATGCTGCCACATGGGGCTTGGTTGTCTCGGGCAGGCTGGTCGCGCCGGTTCAGGAAGACAGCCTGACCTCTTCGCTCACCGGTTTGATCAAACGTGCTGGCGAACCGGTGATCCGCAGCGGCGTCAATATGGCGATGGAGATGATGGGCGAGCAATTCGTCACCGGAGAAACCATCGATGAGGCGTTAAAACGGGCGCGCAAGCAAGAAGAGTGCGGCTTCACCTACAGCTATGACATGCTGGGCGAAGCGGCGATGACGATGGCGGATGCGGAAAATTATTACGCCGATTACGAACGCGCCATCCACGCCATTGGCAAGACAATGGCGGGACGCGGTGTGTATCAAGGGCCGGGCATCTCCATAAAGCTATCGGCCCTTCATCCCCGCTATGAACGCAGCCAATTGGCGCGGGTTCACGGCGAGCTTTTGCCCAAGGTTTGCCGGCTGGCCGTACTGGCAAAGCGCTATGATATCGGGTTGAATATCGACGCAGAAGAAGCCGACCGGCTTGAGCTCTCGCTCGATATTCTGGAGGCTCTGGCACTGGATCCCCAGTTGGCCGATTGGGATGGCCTAGGTTTTGTGGTTCAGGCCTATGGCAAGCGTTGCCCGATGGTGATCGACTGGCTGGTCGATCTGGCGCAACGATCTGGTCACCGGATCATGGTGCGGCTGGTCAAAGGTGCCTATTGGGACAGCGAAATCAAGCTGGCTCAGGTCGATGGGCAGGCCGATTTTCCGGTGTTTACGCGCAAGGTCCACACCGACCTCAGCTATATCGCGTGCGCGCGCAAGCTGCTCGATGCACGGGCCCATCTGTTCCCGCAATTTGCCACCCACAATGCGCAGACATTGGCCACCATCCACCATCTGGCGGGTGAAGATTTTTCTCTGGGCGATTACGAGTTTCAATGCCTGCATGGAATGGGCGAGGCGCTGTATAATGAAGTTGTCGGGCCGAAGAAATTGGGCCGCCCCTGCCGCATTTATGCGCCGGTGGGCACGCATGAAACTTTGCTTGCCTATCTGGTCCGGCGCTTGCTTGAAAATGGCGCCAATTCTTCCTTTGTGAACCGTATCTGGGACGAGACGATTGCAGTGGAGGATCTGGCGGTTGATCCGGTGGACGAGGCTTGCGCGGTCAAGCCGGTGGGGGCGCCGCATCCGCTGATCAATCTGCCAGAGCAGCTTTATCCTTCGCGCAAGAATTCACGCGGGCTGGATCTAAGCGATGAGAGCGCCTTGGCCGATCTCTCGGCAAAATTGCAAGCCAGCGCCAAAGGTGATTGGCGTGCCGCTGCAACATTCAGCGATGACGTTGAGCCTGCGTGGGTGCCGGTGCTCAATCCCGCGGACCACCGCGATCGGGTGGGGCAGGTCAGTTGGGCCAGCGTGGATCAAGCTGTAAGCGCGGTCGAACGAGCGAGTAATGCTCAGCGAAGCTGGGCCAGCACTCCTGTTGATGCACGCGCTGATTGCCTTGACCGGGCCGCTGATGCGCTGGAAGTGCAGATGGAGGATGTGCTCGGCCTGATCATGCGCGAGGCGGGCAAATCAGCAGCAAATGCCGTTGCCGAAGTGCGAGAAGCGGTCGATTTTTTGCGCTATTACGCGGTTGAGGCGCGCGAAGGTCTACGCGCTGCTCAGCCGCTTGGTCCGATCGTGTGCATCAGTCCGTGGAATTTCCCACTGGCGATTTTTGCCGGGCAGGTTTGCGCTGCTTTGGCGGCCGGCAACACGGTGCTGGCCAAACCGGCCGAGGAAACGCCGTTGATTGCGGCGCATATGGTTGGATTGTTGCATGATGCCGGCGTCCCGAAAGAGGCCTTGCAATATTTGCCCGGTGCAGGCGAAATCGGCGCGGCATTGGTGGGTGCGGCAGGCACCAACGGCGTGATGTTCACCGGCTCAACCGAGGTTGCCAAGCTGATCCAACGCCAATTGGCCAAGCGAACATTGCCCAATGGCTCGCCGATCCCTCTGATCGCCGAAACCGGCGGCCAGAATGCGATGGTGGTCGATAGTTCGGCCCTGCCCGAACAAGTGGTGCGCGATGTGATTGCAAGTGCCTTTGACAGCGCGGGACAGCGGTGTTCGGCGTTGCGCATATTGTGCGTTCAGGAAGATATTGCCGACGAATTGCTGGAAATGTTGCAGGGCGCTTTGGCCGAATTGCGGGTTGGGCCGACCGATCAATTGGCGATGGATATCGGGCCTGTGATTTCTGCCGATGCGCAGCGCACCATCAACGCGCATATCGATCGACTGAAAGCGACTGGCCACCGCGTGGACCAATTGGCGCTAGATGATACGACCCAGCACGGCACCTTTGTCGCTCCAACGATTATCGAGATTTCTGAAATTGCCGAATTGGGGCGCGAGGTGTTCGGACCGGTGCTGCATGTGTTGCGCTATCGCCGCCGCGACATTGCCCGATTGGTGCGCCACATCAATGAAACCGGCTATGGTCTGACCTTTGGTATTCACAGCCGGATTGACGAGACGATTGCCCAGGTCAGCGGCACTGTGAAGGCGGGCAATATCTATGTGAACCGCAACGTTATCGGCGCGATTGTTGGCGTGCAGCCCTTTGGAGGGCGCGGATTGTCGGGCACGGGCCCCAAGGCCGGTGGGCCGCTTTATCTGGGTCGGCTGGTGCTGTGCGGTACGGATGTCTCGGACCAAATGCCACAAATTGCCGAATTGCCGGGGCCGGTGGGCGAACGTAACGTGTATACCTTGCATCCGAGGGGCAGGATATTGCTGCTCGCCGAGACTGAGGCAGGTCTACAGAGCCAGCTGAAAGCGGTCTTGGCCAGCGGCAATACACCGGTGGCTCCCGACAGCATGCTAAGCTTGGCAGAGACGCTGCCTCAATTGGATTTCGCTCGGCTGGAATGGGTTGGGGATTGGATCAACGAGCCTCCCTTTGATCACATTTTGATCGAGGATGCCGGGCAGGACATCAGGCCGATATTGTCGACAATCGCTGCCAAAGATGGCCCTATTCCCATTGTGCAACGCGGTCACGCCGAGGGCGGATATCGGATCGATTGGATGGTGGAGGAGATATCCACTTCGATCGACACCACAGCTGCAGGCGGCAACGCCAGCCTGATGGCTGTGGTTTAATCGCTTGCGGAAAATGGAGGTGCAAAATGGTGCCGGCTGCAAGATTCGAACTCGCGGCCCCCTGATTACAAATCAGGTGCTCTACCAACTGAGCTAAGCCGGCACACAATCGCCAAGAAGCGCCCCCTAGTGCAAAGCGAGCCCCACCTCAAGTAGCGAAGCGATAGATGAGCAAAAAATCCTCAAACCGCACCAAATGTCCAGCCCTCGGTGCGGGAAATGTGTTCGGTTAGTCCGGCGGGTCGCCAATTCTTTGGGTCTTTTGCCGCATTTCGCAGCCACGCAGCAGTGATCAGCGCATCGGATGAATGATCGTCGATCGACCCTTCTCCCGGCACCGACGGCGATTCCAATTGTTTCAAAGCAGCGTTCAGTGCGGTAAATTCTCTGATCTTGGTTCTTCCCTTGGCCATACCGCCGCGACGTGCCGCAATCGCGGTATAGATCTCGACCAGAACCGGTCCGGTATGGGGAAGCGGATCGATCGGCCATACTTTGATGGTGTCGCGCAATTGGTGGAGCATGCGCATGCCGGTCAGGCTGGATTTGCCGACTTGAGCCGCGCCCACCAGATTGAAGTTGCTGACCGGCCGCACGCCATGATTTCGCTGAGCCAATTCTGCCCGCCGAAAGCGCCCTTCGCGGCTGGCGGCACTGGGTAAGTGAAAGCAATCCCCCTCATGGGTTTTGCTGTGGCGGAAATAGCGAGAAGCTTGGGCGTGCTGGATGAAGCTGGTGCATTCAAGATGCGGATCATCGCTGCAAATCAGATCGATCAGTTCCCATAGCGACGGAGCATCCTTTGGGCTGGCTTCCCAGTCGGGAAAGAATGCGCCAGCATCGGCATGGGGCAGCGAAATTCCCATATCTATGCCGACTAGGGTACGCGTGTGCGTCAGGTTCTGGAGATACTCCATCACCTCAATGCGTGACCAAGCCGTGCCCTTGGGGCGGAGCAATTCTGGCGGGCCGTTCTGTTTGGCCAGTGCCAGCGCGATGCCTTTTTGCCGTTGGCCTTTTGCGCCCGACCAATCAATCGCCAGAAATCGATCAAAGCGCGGTGTCACACGCGCTCGCTGCGTAATTTGTCCCAATAGGCGATGCGCTCACGAATCTTGCGCTCAAACCCTCGCTCGACGGGCGAATATAGCGTCATGGGCTCGAGCTCTTCGGGCCAATAATTGTCGCCAGAGAAACCGTCGTCCGCCTCGTGATCATAAGAATATCCCTCGCCATAGCCGACATCCTTCATCAGCTTGGTCGGTGCGTTGAGGATATTGGCAGGTGGCATCAAGCTGCCCGTCTCACGCGCAGCCTTGAAGGCCGATTTTTGCGCGACATAGGCGGCGTTCGATTTGGGTGCAGTGGCGCAATAGAGGCAAGCCTGCACAATCGCCAATTCACCTTCGGGGCTGCCCAAGAAAGCATAGGCGTCCTTGGCTGCGAGGCATTGGACCAGCGCCTGCGGATCAGCCAGTCCGATGTCTTCGCTGGCAAAGCGAACCAGGCGGCGCAGCACATAGAGCGGCTCTTCACCAGCCACCAACATGCGCGCCAAATAATAGAGAGATGCCTGAGGATCAGACCCTCGCAAGGACTTGTGCAGGGCAGAAATCAGATTGTAATGCCCGTCGCGATCCTTGTCATATACGGCGACCCGGCGTTGCAGGAATTGGCCCAGGCCAGCTGGATCAAGCTGTGCATCCAATGCAGCATTGTACAGCGTTTCTGCCTGATTGAGCAGAAAGCGACCATCGCCATCCGCGCTGGCGATCAATGCGTCGCGCGCTGCTGGGGTTAAGGGCAGGGGGCCTTGCAAAGCCTCGGCACGGTCCAGCAATTGGCCCAATGCCTCTGCGTCCAGCCGATGCAGGATCAGCACCTGGCTGCGGCTGAGCAAAGCGGCGTTCAATTCAAAGCTGGGGTTCTCTGTGGTGGCGCCCACCAGTGTGACAGTACCGCGTTCGACAAAGGGTAAGAAGCCATCCTGCTGCGCGCGGTTAAAGCGGTGTATCTCGTCCACAAACAGAAGTGTGCGCTGGCCCGCCTGCGCGGCACGGTCAGCCTCTGCAAAGGCTTTCTTCAGGTCGGCAACGCCGGAAAATACCGCGCTGACAGAGATAAAGCGCATTCCCACCGCATCGGCCAGCAACCGGGCGATGCTGGTCTTGCCCGTACCTGGCGGACCCCACAGGATCATGCTGGACAACTTGCCTGCCGCCACCATTCGCCCAATCGGTCCTTCTGGCCCGGTGACATGGTCCTGACCGATAATCTCGCTCAATTGGCGCGGGCGCAGGCGATCCGCCAACGGCGCGTCATCGCGCGGTTCGTCGCGGGGTGGTTGCGCTGGCGGCGCATCATTTGCAAACAAATCGGCCATTGGTCGGGCGTGATAGGCCGCTTGTCGGAAAAGGTCAGCGAAAATCGCATTTACACTTGAAACGATAGCTCTAAGATATATCTTCAATACATCGAAGAGTTAATGAACGCGAATGGAGAATCGAGATGACGTGGCAAAAAAGAGGCATGGGCGGATGGAACAATCTGGGTCCGATGATCGCAATGATGGCCGCATCTGCGGCAAGCGATTGGGAACACAGCGATGAGCGTCGCTCTGGCCGTAGCGGCGGATGGCAGGATGGCCAACGGCGTCGCAAACGTCGCAGCCGGATGTTCGGTCAGGGCGAATTGCGCCTGGCCTTGCTGGCGCTAATCAATGAAGAATCGCGCCATGGCTATGAATTGATCCGCGCGGTCGAGGATATGACCGGCGGTGCTTATGCCCCTAGTCCCGGCGCGGTGTACCCCACACTACAATTGCTGGAGGATGAAGGCCTTATCAAAGCGGCCAAGCCCAAGAGCAAGAAGGCCGATGAAGAAGCCGATGCCAGCAGCAAGAAGCCTTTCAAGGCAACCAAGGCGGGCAAAGTGGAATTGGCCGAGCGGTCCGACGAAGTGGACAAGTTGATGGGCCGCATTTCGGAACATGGCGACCGTGCAGAGCGAGTCAAAGAACGCTCGCCCGATCTGTTCCGTGCGATGGGCAATCTTGGCACGGTGCTGAAAAATCGCGCCAAGGCAGGCAAGTTGGATCAGACGGCAATCAACGAGATTGTCGACATTATCGACGAAGTGGCCAAGCGCATCGAACGCATGTGAATTGGAGCGCGACCGGCGACGCAACTGACGCCGCGGGTTTGCGCTCGGGCCAATGCCGCTCTAAACTCCCCCTCCATCACGGCTGAGCAGACGCAAGAACGTCGCCAGCATAACGTTGGAGGGGGATTTTATGACTGAACCGGTAAAAGCGCCGCAGCACCTTTGGGTTGTCGGGATACTAACGCTGTTGTGGAATGCCATTGGCATTTTCAGCTATACGATGACGCATCTAGGTAAGCTGGAAGATCTGGGCATGACAGCGGATCAGATCGCATTCTTTGATTCATTTCCAGCGTGGGCCAACGCTCTTTGGGCCCTCGGGGTTTGGGGAGCATTCTTCGGATCAGTGTTGCTGCTGTTGCGCTCGCGCTGGGCAGTTATGTCAGTCGCGATATCGGTAGTCGGCCTGATCGGAACCACTATCTATCAAAACTTTATGATCGAAGTACCCGCAGAACTGCAAAGTATCCCGCTCAACGTTATGATCTGGGTCACAACGCTGTTTATGCTGTGGTATGCTCGCAAGATGCGGGGCGAGGGCGTTCTACGCTAAGCCACAATACCGCGCGATCCAGCTTAGGAAGATGCGGCTTCGGCTACCTCTTTCGCGACCAACTCAGCGCGTTCATCGACCAGCCGACGGTAGGTTTCGGACATCACAGCATTGATCGAATCCCAGCTGTAATTGCGGCTGCGACGTTCGCCTTCCTGACCGTGGCGCGTGCGCAAATCATCATTGGTGCAATAGGGCTCAAGGGCATCGGCATAGGCTTTTGCATCGCCTGGCGGAATCAGTCGGCCGTTCTCCCAATCTTCCACCAGACTGGAGGCACCGGTCGCGCCTGCTGCAACCACTGGTAGCCCGCTGGCCATCGCTTCCAGCGTCACATTGCCAAAAGTTTCGGTCACAGAGGGATTGAAAAACACATCGCCGCTGGCAATCGCACGCCACAGCTTTTCTTCGGTTTGCAGTCCAACAAAGATGCCACCGGGCAGGTTCTGTTCAAACCATTGCCGCGCAGGACCATCGCCAATCACCAACACTTTGTGCGGGACCTGGCGCTTGCGCAATTGCACGATTGTTTCGGCAAATATGTCGAGACCTTTTTCCATGACCAACCGGCCAAGGAATGTGATCGCGACATCGTCATCAGCAATCCCGTGCGATCTGCGCCATTCCAAATCGCGCCGCGAAGGATCGAATTTGTGGCGATCAACACCGCGTGACCACAGCCCGATGGTATCGTGCATTTTTTGCGCAAGAAGCTCGTCGATCATGCTTTGCGAAGGGGCCACCAATGCATCGCAATTGTTATAAAAGCGCCGCATTATCCCCTCGATCAAAGGTTCAAGGAAGCCGAGCTTATAATAGCGGAAATAGGTGTCGAACCTTGTGTGGACCGAGGACAGGACGGGCACATCATTGTCTTGCGCCCAGCGCAGCGCTGCATGGCCGGTCCGGTCAGGCGAGGCGATATGCACAATGTTCGGCTTGAACCTGGCCAGATCGGCCCGGTTCGCGCGCGATAGCCCCATCGGAAACCGGTATTCCGAACGGCCTGGAATCGGAAAGCTGGGCACGCTGACAAGATGACCGGTCGGCTCGAACGCGGGATCATCGCAAGTGGGCGAATAGACCCGAAGATGCGCGCCATGCCGCAGCAAATATTCCGCCAGACGGTTCAGCGCTTTATTCGCTCCGTCCAGCGTCATATTATAATTGCCGCTGAACATGGCAATTCGAAGACCAGAAATATCCATTACTCGGGCTCTTTAATCAGCTTCGCAGCAATTGGCGAGAGGGTGCATGAATTCCGCGCCGCTTTCCGCTGAAGTCTGATCCCCAAATTTCTAGGCAACCAACTTGACTTCGCAGCAGGTGTGTCTAGTGCCGCCGACGGGCCACGCGGTCCCAACGCCGCGCGAGCTCTCTGTAAGGAGAGAATACATGACTGCTACACCTACGCTCAAACCTGAGCGCCCTTTCTTTTCGTCTGGACCAACTGCCAAATTTCCTGGCTGGTCAGCGTCAAACCTCAAAACTCAAGCCTTTGGCCGTTCGCATCGTTCTGCGACCGGTAAAGCGCGGCTGAAATATGCCATCGACCTGAGCAAGGAAATGCTCGGCGTGCCCGAGGATTACCTCGTTGGCATTATGCCAGCATCCGACACTGGCGCGCTGGAATGCGCGATGTGGACCATGCTGGGCGCAGGGCCAGCCACCGTTGCGGCTTGGGAAAGCTTTGGCAATGTGTGGATCCAAGACGCGGTTAAGCAGTTGAAACTGCCAGACCTTCAGGTTCTGGACGCCGATTATGGCGAGATCCCTGACCTTCACTCGGTCCCGCAGGACAATGATGTTGTTTTCACCTGGAATGGAACGACGTCTGGCGCGAAAATCCCCAACACCGATTGGTTGGAGCCGGGCCGCAAAGGCGTGACCATCAATGATGCGACCAGCGCCATCTTCGCTCAGGAAATGGACTGGGCCAAGCTGGATGCTACGACCTATTCTTGGCAGAAGGTAATGGGTTCAGAGGCGCAGCACGGGATGCTGATACTCAGCCCCAAGGCGATCGATCGGATCGAAAACTATGATCCTGAATGGCCGCTGCCCAAACTGTTCCGCCTGAAGAAGGGCGACAAGATTAATCGCAGCATCTTTGAAGGGGCTACGATCAACACGCCTTCGCTGCTGGCAACAGAAGATTACATTGCTGCGCTGGAATGGGCGCAAGCATTGGGTGGTCGAAAGGCGATGTTTGAACGCGCCGATGCCAATGCCAAGATCGTGACCGATTGGATCGAATCCACGCCTTGGATGGAAAACATGGTCTCTGATCCGGCCAAGCGGACCAACACCGGTATCTGCATGAAGTTCACCGGCGAATGGTATCAAAACCTGTCGGATGAAGACCAGGCAGCGGTGCCAAAAAAGATCGTCAAGATGCTGGAAGATCGCGACGTTGGCTATGATTTCAACGGCTATCGCGACGCTCCGCCATCATTGCGGATTTGGTGCGGTGGCACGGTCGAGCAGGAAGACCTCAAGCGTCTCTTGCCGTGGATCGAATGGGCTTATGCCCAAGTAAAAGCCGAGCTTTAATAGCGGCCAAACGGTGGGCGGCTCTGAATCGGGTCGCCGCCTTTCCCCCTCTATCGCGTGCCGGCCAAGATGCTGGCGCGACGCAAGGAAATTCTCATGACAAAACCCAAAGTCCTCATCTCTGACAAGATGGATCCCAATGCAGCGCGTATTTTTGAAGAGCGCGGCTGCGATGTCGATGTAATCACTGGTGAAACTCCCGAAGAATTGATCGCCCGGATAGGCGATTATGATGGTCTGGCAATTCGCTCTTCGACCACTGTCACCAAGGAAGTGCTGGATGCGGCCACCAATCTGAAAGTGATTGGCCGTGCCGGTATCGGGGTCGACAATGTCGACATCCCTTACGCCTCGGGCAAGGGCGTGGTGGTGATGAACACTCCGTTCGGAAATTCGATCACCACTGCCGAGCATGCGATTGCCATGATCATGGCACTGGCCCGGCAAATTCCGGCCGCCAACACACGCACGCAGGCCGGTGAATGGCCCAAGAAAGACTTCATGGGCGTAGAAGTCACCGGCAAGACGCTGGGCCTGATCGGGGCCGGCAACATTGGCGCGATTGTCGCCAGCCGTGCGCTGGGATTGAAGATGAAAGTGGTCGCTTATGATCCCTTCCTGACCGAAGAACGCGCGATCGAATTGGGGGTTGAGAAAGTTGACCTCGATACCTTGTTGTCGCGCGCCGACTTCGTGAGTTTACACACGCCTTTGACCGATCAGACGCGCAATATCCTTAGCCGTGAGCGCCTGGAGAATGCCAAACCCGGTATCCGCATTGTCAATTGCGCACGCGGCGGATTGATCGACGAATTGGCGTTGAAGGATTGTCTGGAAAGCGGCCAGGTGGCAGCGGCTGCCTTGGACGTGTTCGAAACCGAACCGGCCAAGGAAAATCCGCTGTTTGGCGCACCGAATTTTATCTGCACCCCGCATTTGGGTGCCTCGACCACCGAGGCTCAGGTCAATGTCGCGTTGCAAGTGGCCGAGCAAATGAGCGATTTTCTAGTCAATGGCGGCGTCACCAATGCGTTGAACATGCCATCGCTCAGCGCCGAAGAAGCGCCCAAGCTGAAACCTTATATGTCGCTGGCAGAAAAGCTGGGCAGCCTGGTTGGGCAGCTGGCGCATGGTAATCTGACCAAGATCAGCATCGAGCGTGAAGGTGCCGCTGCACAGCTTAATGGCAAGCCGATCACCGGCGCTGTTCTGGCTGGATTTATGCGTCGCTATTCCGACGCCGTGAACATGGTCAACGCGCCCTATCTGGCCAAGGAACGCGGGCTGGACGTCAGCGAAGTGCGTCATGACCGGGAAGGGGCGTATAACACTCTGGTGCGCGTTACCGTTGATACAGCTCAGGGCGCGCGCTCTGTTGCGGGCACATTGTTTGGCAATTCCTCTCCGCGACTGGTGGAGATTTTCGGGATTGGCATCGAAGCCGATCTGTCGGGGAATATGCTGTATATCGTAAACGACGATAAGCCCGGCTTCATTGGCCGCATCGGTTCCTTGCTGGGTGATCACGGGATCAATATCGGCACCTTTAATCTGGGCCGGCGCGAAGCAGGCGGAGAAGCGGTTCTGCTTTTGAGTGTGGATCAGCCAATCTCAGCTGATGTGGTGGCAAGCGCCGAGAAGATTGACGGCGTGAAATTGGTCAAAGCGCTGGAATTCTAGAAGGGAATCGGGCAATCGCCCGCTTGCAATGACCAAACCTGACGACCTTTTGCCCGAGGGGCTGGAAGACCGGCTTCCCCAAGCTGCCGAAAAGATCACGCGCGCCATGCGCGCTGCGCTCGATGTGCTCGGCTCGCATGGATATGACCGGGTCCGCCCGCCCTTGGTCGAATTTGAAAAGTCGCTGGTTGGCCGAATGGCCACGCACGAGCAGGATGCACATCCGCGCCGCATGTTCCGCTTTGTTGATCCGTCCAGCCTGCGCACTTTGGCGTTGAGGTCGGACATTACCCCGCAAATTGGCCGGATCGCAGCCACCAGCCTGGCGGATGCGCCGCGCCCGTTGCGCCTGTGTTATTGCGGCGAAACGGCGGTGATGCGGGCCGATCAATTGAACCCCGCGCGCGAGCGTTTGCAATTGGGTGCAGAATTGATCGGGGCTGACACAGTTGCTGCTGCCAGTGAAATGGTGGCTTTGGCGGTTGAGGCTTTGGCCGCTGCGGGGCTGACCAGCATTTCGGTTGATTTCACTCTGCCCGATCTGGTCGACATTCTTGCCGCCGACGCCATGCCATTGGCGCCTGAACAGATCGATGATGTCCGGCGCGAGCTGGACACCAAGGATGCAGGCGGCCTGAAAAGCGTGGGCGGAGAGGCCTATCTTCCGCTGCTTTATGCCACCGGGCCATTGGACCAGGCGCTGGAGCAATTGCGTGCGATTGATGCAGGCGGCGCTTTGGCCAGCAGGATCGCCGGATTGGAAGCGATCGCCAAACGTGTCGGGCAAGCAGGATCATCTGGCGCGCGCATTACGCTTGACCCAACCGAGCGCCATGGTTTTGAATATCAAAGCTGGATTGGCTTTACCCTTTATGCAGACGGTGTTCGCGGGGCTGTTGGCCGCGGCGGAACCTATCAAATCATGGGCAGCGAAGAAGTCGCCACTGGCTTCTCTCTTTTCGTAGATGTGCTGGCTGGCGCGGGCTTTGAGTTGGCCCAGCCCGACACATTGTATTTACCTCAAGGACATGATGCTGATGCCGCAGCACGGCTGCGTGCGATCGGCTGGCGCACCATTGCCCAAATCGGCGAAGGTGAGGATGCCGCTGCCTTGGGCTGCACCCACCGGTTGGACGGCAATGAACCGGTCCGGCTGTAAGGTGAAGTGGATCGGCCAATGAACCAGCGCGCAACGCCGATCACGATCGACCCTGATCCGCTAGCACCCTATGCGATTTGCCCAGGTTGGGTGGTTGGCGATTTGATCTTTCTGTCGGGCCAAGCGGCGATTGCAGAAGATGGCTCGATCATGGGCGAGGGCGATTTTGACCTCCAGCTCGGCCAGACGTTGGCCAATATCGAACGCGTGCTGGAAGCGGCCGGCAGCGACATGACAAAGATTGTCAAAGTGACGATCTATCTCACGGACATGGCAAATTTTCCTGCCATAGTCGAAGCGCGCAAAACGCATTTCACACCGCCCTTTCCAGCCGATACAATTGTTGAGGTGTCATCACTGGCACTACCTGAATTGATGGTTGAGATCGATGTGATTGCGACCACTTAACCACCCTCGATAAACACGGCGGCACAGCTGGTCGGGTGATAGGCGGTACTTGCCGCTTGCCCTCCCAATGGTGAGAGCCTAACCCCGCGCGGTTTGTCGCATCGGATTAGAAAGCAGATTCCATGGCTAACGTTACCGTGATTGGTGCCCAATGGGGCGATGAAGGCAAGGGCAAGATTGTCGACTGGCTGGCCAGCCGTGCCGATGCTGTCGTGCGCTTTCAGGGCGGCCATAACGCCGGACATACGCTGGTCATTGATGGCAATGTTTTCAAGCTCAGCCTGCTGCCTTCAGGGATCGTCTCCGGCACGCTTTCAATCATTGGCAATGGCGTGGTGTTGGACCCGTGGGCCCTGCGTGAGGAAGTGACCAAGCTGGAAAGCCAGGGCGTCACCATCAATGACGATAATTTTGCTATTGCTGATAATTGCGCGCTGATCCTGCCGCTTCACCGCGATCTGGATGGTTTGCGTGAAACCGCTGCTGGCAAGGGCAAGATTGGAACCACCGGCCGCGGCATTGGCCCAGCCTATGAAGACAAAGTGGGTCGCCGCGCGATCCGCGTGTGCGACCTGGCGCATCTCGACCGCCTAGAGCCGCAATTGGACCGGCTGTGCGCTCATCATGACGCCTTGCGCGCCGGGTTTGATCAAGCGCCCGTTGACCGCGAGGCTCTGCTGGAAGAACTGCGCGAAATCGCTGAATTTGTGCTGCAATATGCGCAACCTGTGTGGAAGCGCCTGAAGAAGGTCCGCAAGGCCGGGGCCAAGATCCTATTCGAAGGCGCGCAAGGCGTGCTGCTGGATGTTGATCACGGCACTTACCCCTTTGTCACCAGCTCCAACACCGTCAGCGGCACGGCGGCCAGCGGCAGCGGGCTTGGCCCCAATTCCACCGGCTTTGTACTGGGCATTGTAAAGGCTTACACCACGCGGGTTGGCTCTGGCCCTTTCCCGACCGAGTTGGACGATGCCAATGGCCAGCGACTGGGCGAGCGGGGCCATGAATTTGGCACCGTTACCGGGCGTCAACGGCGGTGCGGCTGGTTTGATGCGGTGTTGGTTCGCCAAAGCTGCTCGATCAGCGGTGTGACCGGCATTGCTCTCACCAAGGTGGATGTGCTGGACGGATTTGACACGGTGAAAATCTGCACCGGCTATCGTTTGCGCGGCAAGATTTTGGACTATTTCCCTAGCCACTCGGCCGATCAGGCAGAAGTTGAGCCGATTTACGAGGAAATGGAAGGCTGGCACGAAACCACCGCTGGTGCGCGCAGCTGGGCCGATCTGCCCGCCAATGCAATCAAATATATCCAGCGCGTGCAGGAATTGATCGAAACGCCGGTGGCTCTGGTCTCGACCAGCCCGGAACGCGACGACACCATTTTGGTGCGCGATCCATTCCTGGACTGATCGAGCGGCTGTTCAGGCCTAGTCTTTCTGTTCTGAAAGTTGAGCAACCTGCACCTGCAGGCGCTTGATTTCGCGCAGGATGGTCAGCATATTCATGCGGGCAAACATCCACTGCTTGGCAAAACCTATCACCACCAGCAGAGCTACGCCCGAAATGGCCCATAGCGCGTGCAGGATCGGATGGTCGGTGGAATGAGCGACTTGCCAGATCACGAATAGAAACAAGAAGCCCAAAATGGTGGTGATGCCAAAAATCAGCTTGGCCCAGCCACCCATGGGGCCTTTCCAGCTGTCACCGATTTGCTGAAACATTCCGCGATCGCCTTCCAGACTGGCAAGGAATTCCTTGTCATCGGCGTCCAGTGCATTGGCTATCATATCGTCTTTATCGGTCATGGATATTCTCCTCTTGGGGTGTCGGGCTTGAGTGCGGCTTTCAATTTGCGCCGCGCGTGGAACAGGCGCGATTTGGCCGTTCCAATGGGGATGGATTGCACTGTGGCAATCTCGGGTAGGGTCAGACCCTCCACGAAATAGAGATGCGCGGATAGCCGCTGATCAGCTGGTAGCCTGGCAAAGGCTTGGTTGATGGAAAGACGCTCATCGGGGTGGCTTGCCCCATCGGCGGGCAAATCGGCATCGGCATGGATCATCGCGCGGTCACGCATGGCCGTTGAGATCTGGGTGGCACCCTTGCGTCGCAAAATGCCAAAGGCCCACGGGGAAAACCGAGACGCTTCGCGCAGGGATCCGATCCCGTCCCAAATCGCCAGCCAGCAATCTTGGGCCAATTGTTCGGCGAGGGCTGCATCGCCAGCATAGCGGCGCGCACTCCTGAGGAGCCGGGGGTTCCAACGCTGAAACAAGCGTTGAGCCGCCGCTTTGTCGCCCTGTTGCACCAGCATCACCAACAGCTCGTCAAACAAGGCGCCTGTCTGACCGTTAGTGGCCTGACCATTAGGGGCCTGTCCGGTGGGCGCTTTAGGCGCTGAAGGGGCGTTTTTCTCGGCCATCACAAGGGTAGTCTGCAAATAGGCCCGAAAGGTTCAATGCCCGCGCAATTTCTCTCCATCGAGGCAATAATTCTTGACCTGATCATCATTTGTTCTACTTTTGTACGTAATTCAACGGAGGCTGATTCGATGGCTCAGGCAGATTTTTCCTATGCGGCAGTGGGTGATGCAGCGGGTCTGACCGCGCATGTTTCGGTGTTTTCTGACCGACCTTATCTGCGCGATCAAATTGGTGATGATCTGTGCGGAGCGGGCTTTCAAATCGGGGAGGGCGGCGAGGTTTCGGCGCTGCTGGATGGTGGCCTGACCGTGCTGGGTGACGTTGTGATCTTGGATTGCCCGATGGTTGATGCAGCCAGCATGGCTGCGCTTTCGCGGCTGGATATGCGTATCGCGCGGTCCGGTGCGCAATTGATCGTAACCACATCATTGGATGCTCTTGATCCGGTCTTCTCCTGCTTTGACCAATCAGCCCCGCAAATCCTGGTGGATGCTTCACGGGCAGAGCGGGTTGTGGCCGTGGGCCGTATTTTGGGTGCAGTAAACGGACCGCGTGTGCGTGAGTTGTCCGAAACAGACAGGCTGGCTTTGCTACGCTTGACCGAGCAAGTCGACGCCATTGCCCGGCAGATGGAGCATTTGGGTGATAGTGCGCTGACATCGGGCGGCGCTGTGAAAGACAGGATGCTGGATTTTCGTGCTGAGAAGGTCGGCGACGCATGCGCGGCGTCTACGCTAAGTATATCATATCCACTTCCTGACCCCAGATTGGTTCGGCAGATAATTCGCCAACGGCAGGGGCGATCACGCTTTTTCGATGCTGAGCTGTTTTCCGATCCGGCGTGGGATATGCTGCTTGATCTGACGGCAGCGCATGCCGAACATCACCGCGTTTCGGTTAGCTCGCTGTGTATTGCATCGGGGGTTCCGCCTACAACCGCACTGCGCTGGATCAGGCAAATGACAGAAACCGGTCTGTTGGAACGGATCGAAGACAGCAAAGATAAGCGACGCGTATTCATCACGCTGAGCGATGCTGCTGTGGATGCAATGGCGCGCTATTTTGCCGAAGCGGTGCAACAGCCAATGACCGCGGCTGCCTGAGACTATTTGGGCTGATAGCGCAGGATGACGGTAAGCCTGCGGCCTGCGCCAGGACCTTCAGCACTATCCTCGGCAAAGCGTTGCTCGGCGATCGGGCAATGGGGCTGCTGCTCTCCATTACTGATCGCATGGGCGCAATTGGCTGCGTCGCAATTGATCCGCACCGCATCGGCGCGGGCGCGGGCCATAATCGCAGGCGGCGCCGGACCAATGGCGCACACGGCATCGGCTTCGCCCAAAGCGCGCGCCTGACGCAGGGTCAGATCTTCTGGATCGGCACTGGTCAGGGTGAATTCGACTGTTTCGCTACCTTGGCCACGTTCCGTACCGGCCAACCAATCATCGACCCGATTGTGGCTTTCTGCGTCCAGCGCATCCAAAGCTCCACCTTCGCACAAGGCTTCATCCAGCCCGCGCCGCCGGTCGGCTGCATCGGGAAACCGAGCGCGCAAACCCGGTCGTGCTGCAAACAGAGCCTTGGCCAGTGCGCCCAGTGATTCTGGCAACATGCGTTCGAGGCGCAGCCGGACATGCTTGGCCAGTCCAGCCGAAGCGCCGCCAGTCCCAACCGCAATCAACACTGGGTCGCGGTCCAAAATGCTGGGGGTGGTGAAATCACACAGATCAGGCTGGTCGACCACATTCACCAGCAGTCCAGCGCAGCGCAGATTGATCGCGGCTGCCTCGCATGCGGCTGCATCTTCATAAGCCACAAAGGCCAGGCGCACGCCTTCATCCACGGCCTGCTGCATATCGTGCATCACAATGCCACCTGCGCGTACCACCAGCCGCTTCTTGGGCTCGGCTGTTGGCCCATCGCCCAGCACCAGCACGCTCTGCCCACGGATTTGGTGAAACAGGGGCAGCGAGCCGATCATGTCAGGAAATCGGGCACGCGTTCTGCGTCCATGATCGCATTGGCATCGATCCGGTCGGCCACCACAGCAAATTGATCGCCGTCCACCATCACTTCGGCCACAAAGCCGCGCGAATTATAGCTGGAGGCCATCGTCGCGCCATAGGCACCGGCGGTGCGGAACACTGCCAACTCGCCTCTGGCCACCGCATCGCAATCGCGGTCGCGAGCGAAGGTATCGCCGGTCTCGCAGATCGGGCCAACGATATTGGCCACCATCCGCTCACCTCTTGGCTCAACCGCGTCAAAATCATGCCATGCGCCATACAACGCAGGGCGGGCCAGATCATTCATCGCCGCATCGACGATCACAAACGGTGGCCCATTGCCGCCTCGCTTTACCCGCACCACGCGGGTCAACAACACGCCGGCATTGCCAGCAATGACGCGGCCTGGCTCAAAGGTCAGCTTGACGTCCCACCCAGCGCTAGCCTTGGCCACCATCGCGCCATATTCTGCAGGCGAAGGTGGGTTTTCGCCCGCTTTATAAGGCACGCCTAGCCCGCCGCCCAGATCGACATGGGTGATGCTGTGTCCAGCAGCGCGCAGGTCCGCGACCAGCTTTCCGATTTTGGCAAAGGCTGTTTCCAACGGCTCCAGATCGAGCAATTGGCTGCCGATATGGATGGCAATTCCGCGCAGGTTGAGGCCCGGCAATGCGGCCAATTCTGCGAACACTTCGCGGGCGCGCATCAGCGGCATGCCAAATTTGTTCTCGGCCTTGCCGGTGGAGATTTTCTCATGCGTCTTGGCATCGACATCGGGATTGATCCGCAGGACAGCATCGGCCACTTCGCCGCGCGCCACCGCGATTTCGGACAATTCCTCGCCCTCTTCACGCGATTCAATATTGAACTGACCGATCTGCTTATCCAGACCCAGCTCCAATTCAGCCCGCGTTTTGCCTACGCCGGAAAAGACGATGTCAGCCGGATCCATGCCTGCCGCCAGCGCTCTGATCAGCTCTCCGCCCGATACCACATCCGCGCCAAAGCCTTGCTGTTGCAGGACTTTTAGGACTGACAAATTGGGGTTGGATTTGACTGCGAAGGCGCACAGCGGTGCTTGCTCGCCTGTACCCAAACCGGCCAAAGCCTCGCGAAAGACGCGGGCATGGCGCTCCAGCGTCGCGCGCGAATAGACATAGACGGGGGTGCCCACTTCCTCTGCAATTCGGGGCAGTGGGACGTCTTCGGCATGCAAAATGCCATCACGCAGTGCAAAATGATCCATCGGCTTTAGTGGCTCTTATTCTGGTGGCAGATCAAACGGGTCGTCTTCGCGTTCTTCGGAACGCCGCCGCAATTCAACGCTGCGTTCGGGCGCGGCCAAGGTCTCCATGGCCAGCAATTCAGCAGAATCGGGTTGCGTTTCCTGACCATAAGGGGCGGACGGCAAGCTTTGCCCTGTCAGCGGCGCCACATCGGTCCGTTGACCGCATGCACCCAGCATCAGCAATGCCGCAGCGCCGGCCATCAGCTTTGCACCATTTGTCATCTGCGCTCCTTCGCCAATTGCGCCTTTGCGCGCTCGACCTGTGACTGTACTTGGCTTGGCGCGGTTCCGCCATAAGAACTGCGCGCCGCCACAGAGGCATCGACCGACAGAGCATCAAACACACGCTCGTCAATTCGCCGATCAATTTCTTGCAACTTGGCCAAAGGAATTTGATCGAGCGACAGTCCCTCGGTCTCGGCCAGCTTGACCACCGCGCCGGTGATGTGATGCGCCTCGCGGAAGGGAATGTCCGCTTCGGTCACCAACCAATCGGCCAGATCGGTCGCGGTGGCATAGCCCAATTCGGCTGCTTGACGCATGCGCTGGGCGTTGAACTGGCTGTCTGCCACCATGCCGGTCATCGCGGCGATGGACAGCGCCAGCAGGCCAGCGGCTTCGAAAATAGGCGGTTTGTCGTCCTGCATGTCCTTGGAATAGGCGAGCGGCAAGCCTTTCATAGTCACCATAAGAGCGGTTGCCGCACCGATGATCCGCCCGGCATGGCCGCGCACCAGCTCGGCTGCATCAGGGTTTTTCTTTTGCGGCATGATCGAGCTGCCCGTGCTCAGCGTATCGGGCAGGCGCACAAAGCCAAAAGGCTGGCTGGCCCAAATGATAAATTCTTCGGCCAAACGCGACAGATGCAAAGAGCATTGCGCTGCAGCCATCAGATAATCGAGGGCAAAGTCCCTGTCAGACACCGCGTCCAAACTATTGGCGGTGGGGCGATCAAACCCCAGAGCATCGCTGGTCGCCTGCCGGTCAATCGGGAAACCGGTTCCAGCCAGGGCGGCTGATCCCAGCGGCGATTCGTTCATCCGGCGACGCGCATCGTTAATCCGCGAACGGTCGCGCGCAATCATCTCGTAATAAGCGAGCAGATGGTGACCCAAAGTCACAGGCTGGGCGGTCTGCAAATGGGTGAAGCCGGGCATAATGCTGGAGGCGTGTTCATCGGCACGGGCAACCAGCGCATGTTGCAGGGCGAGCAGGCCCGCATCAAGCACCTCAAAAGATTGCCGTACCCACAGGCGGAAATCTGTCGCCACCTGATCATTGCGACTGCGCGCAGTGTGCAACCGACCTGCCACCGGACCGATCAATTCGGCAAGGCGGCTTTCGGTGGTCATGTGGATGTCTTCCAGATCCCAATCTTCGGGAACGCCATTGCTGGCATATTCCGCGGCAACCTGATCCAGCCCTTTACTGATGGTGGCAGCATCTTCGGCTGTAACGATGCCCTGCGCGCCCAGCATGGCGACATGCGCCTTGGACGCGGCGATATCCTGGCTCCACAATGCCTTGTCGAACGGGATCGAGGCATTGATTTCGCGCATGATCGCGCTAGGTCCATCAGCGAACCTGCCACCCCACATCTGGTTGCCGCCTGGGGCATTACCTGATGGGGCCTGTGCAGGAGACCCGTGGGAGTTATCAGTCGTGTTCCGTTCGTCGCTCACAATATTGGCCTTGGCGCTTGCTGTTGGGGCTTGCGATAGGGAAGCTGGCCCTGCGGCGCAACAAGAGGAAAAGTCCGCCCCTGCCAAGCTGGAATTGTCCGGCGTGATTGATCGTAGCCAAGCAGGTACATTGCTGCCCGACCTTTTGTTGACCGATCCGGCCGGACGTCAGCTCAATCTGGGCGCTGTGCAAGGCACCCCGGTGTTGATCAATCTATGGGCGACATGGTGCGCGCCATGCGTGGTGGAAATGCCGATGCTGGACAATCTGGCCGATACGATGGGCGATGAATTGCGCGTCATCACGATCAGCCAGGATCTGCAGGGGGCAAAGCGGGTCGAACCCTTTTTTGCCAAGAATGATTTTCGCAACCTCGAGCCATGGCTTGATCCTGACAATCACGCGGCAGAGGCGTTGGGCGACTTGGGAATGCCCATAACGGCGCTGTTCGATTCGTCGGGTCAGGAAATCTTTCGCGTGACCGGCGGCTATCACTGGGACAGCGAAGCGGCCATCGCGTTGGTGCGCGAGGCGTTGCAAGAACAGTAAGTGTTTGAAAGGAAAGGCCGTGGTGGGCGATGACAGGCTCGAACTGCCGACCCTCTCGGTGTAAACGAGATGCTCTACCAACTGAGCTAATCGCCCCACGGAAGGGGGCTATCTAACGCCTCTTTTGGTAAAATCAATTGCCTTCTGGCCTGAATCTTTCCCCAAGGCTATCGCATCCCCTATGAACAACCCCAAGAACAGCAGCGCAAACATACTGATTTTGGCGACCGGCGGCACCATTGCGGGGACCGCTGGAGCAGCTTTGAAACGCGATTATCGCCCTGGGCAGATCGGTATCGATGCCTTCATCCAGCAGGCCGATGCCTTGGGTTTGAAGGCGCGGCTAACCGGCCGCGAGGTGGCGGCGATCGGGTCTGAGGATATGCACCCTGATTTGTGGCGCACGCTGCATTCTGCCTGTGCTGAGGCGATGGATAACCCGCAATTTGATGGGGTGGTGATCACCCATGGCACCGATACGGCAGAGGAAACCGCGCTACTGCTGGACCTGACCTTGCCCACCAACAAGCCGATTGTGCTGGTGGGCGCGATGCGACCGGCTGATGCGGTGGGCAGCGACGGCATGCGCAATTTCGTCAATGCGATTCGCGTTGCGGCCAATGGCGATGCCTCAGGACGCGGCGTTTTGCTGGTGATGAGCGATCGCGTGATCTCTGCCCGCGATGCGCGCAAAGCCCGGACCAGCGGGACAGATGCATTTCGCGGCTTTCCGCGCGATTCGATTGCGAGCGTGACGCCCAGCTCGCTCGATTGGTTTGGTGATCCATGGGCAACCGACCGTCCGGCGCGCTTCGCCTTTCCTGACGAATTTCCGACCGTGCCGATCCTCTATGCCTATGCCGGAATGCAAACCGATGCGGTGGACTGCCTTGTGCAGGACGGAACCAAAGGCATTGTGCTGGCCGGGTTTGGCGAGGGCAATGCGCCGCGTATCATTCGCCGCAGGCTGGCAGAGGCCGCCGCAAGCGGAATTGTGGTGGTGCGGGCCAGCCGGGTGGATGAAGGGCTGGTCGATCGCGAAGCCGAGGATAATGCCAGCGGTTTTGTCGCCGCGCGCGGTCTCAATCCGGTGAAGGCTCGGATATTGCTGCAAGTTATGCTGGCGAGCGGGATCAACGACCCCGCTCTTATCCAACAAGCATTTGATCGGCGTTAGTAAAACTAAACGGCAGCATCGCTGGCGCAAGGCCGACTGGCCGCCCGCAGCGACGCGACCTTTAGGTCGTGTGAGCGAGGATAGCCGAGCCGCCGGACGGCGGCGCTGGCGCTTGAAGCCTTAGCAAATAATCATCGCAGCTGCGCTGCCGAGGTTTCTGACCGCACGCCGGACCGCGTGCGCTCCATCAAGAATGCGGGGTTACGAGGTATTTCTCGCCGGTTTTCATCTGGCGATAATCTTGGATCGCTTCCTTGGTCAGCATCTCTTCCAGATTGACCTTAGCTTTGTAATGCGAGGCGAAAGTGGTCGTCAGGTTCTGCTGAACGCGGGTGCGTAGACGCACCACGGTCTCCATGCCTGCTTTGGCCAGGAATGGTGTTAGCAAGAAGCCAGAGATCGACCATTGTAGACCGTAGGATGGGGTCAGAATTGTCGGCCCCAGATCCAACCGGCCATACATGTACATCTTCTTGTCCTGGTTAGAGCCATAGCGAGAGAATTCTTCCATCTGGCTAGCTGCGACCTGCTCCATTGCTTTCAGCACGCCGTCGCTCGCCTGTCCGCCGCCAATCGGGTCAAAACCCAGGTAGGCGCCCGTGGCCGCAATGGCCGCGCGCAATTGCGCCATGTAATCATCGTCGGATGAATTGACGACATGCTCAGCGCCCAGGCCTTTCAGCAGATCAACTTGCTCTTGCTTGCGGACGATGTTGACCAGCTTCATCCCGTCTTCGAGGCAGATCTTGTTGAGCATTTGGCCCAGATTGGAAGCGGCGGCCAGATGGATGATCGCATCGTGGCCTTCCATTTTCGCGGTCTCGACAAACGCTAGAGCGGTCATCGGATTGACGAAGCTGGACGCGCCAACTTCGCTGGAATGATCGCCCAATGGCAGGCACATCATCGCATCGGCAATCGCATATTGGCTGAACGCATTGCCCGGCACACAGGCGACGCGCTGGCCCATTAGGGCTTTGGCCATGTCGCTGTCACCAGTGGCGATAACGGTGCCGGCACCTTCGTTACCAGCTGGCAGGCGTTGGCCGTGGCGGCCTTTCTGACCTGACAGGAAAGGCTCGGGCATTTGCGCGACAACCTTGCCGTGAGAATATTCGGCATTGTCGAAGTCAGCCGCGCTGGTCAGGATTGCGAGGTCTGACGGGTTAATTGGAGCGGCTTCCATCTTGACCAGAACCTGATTGCCGGTTGGCTCGGGAAAGCTCGCCTCTGCAATTTCAACGGTCAAAGCGCCGCCTGCATCCAATGTCGTGAATAGCTGTTTACCCGTAGTCATCCTGCATTCTCCTGTAATTGTTTCCACCCAGCTAGGCCTGCAAATGCGCCTTGGCTAGGGTGACGTTAGGTTAAGCGCCCGCTTTGCGGTGTGCGTCTTCGGGATAGATCGCCTCGACGAAATAGAGTCCTGTTGGCGGTGCGTTGAGGCCTAGCTCTTGCCGATTACATGCAGCCAAGGCATCGGCCACGCGGCTTTCGGGCCAAGTTCCTGCGCCTACCAATTTCAAACATCCGACCATGCTGCGCACTTGATGGTGCAGGAAACTGCGCGCGGCGGCATGGATATGAATCTCTGATCCGACCCGCTCCACATCCAGCTGGTCGAGCGTTTTGACAGGGTCTTTCGCCTGACAATGGGCCGAGCGAAAGGTGGTGAAGTCGTGTCGTCCGACCAGCGTCTGTGCCGCGCGGTGCATAGCTTCATGATCCAGCTGATTGGCCACGTGCCACACGCGGTCCTTGTCCAGCGCCATGGGCGCTCGGCGATTGGCAATGCGATAGAGATAGCGCCGTCCGATACAGGAAAAGCGCGCATGCCATTCCTCGTCGACCACCTCGCAATGGGTCACGGCAATTGGATCGGGACGCATCTTGGCGTTGAGCGCCTCCATCAGGCGGAACGGCGTCAGATCCTTTTCAATGTCCATATGGCTGCGCATGGCGAGTGCATGGACACCCGAATCCGTCCGGCCCGCGCTGAACAAGGTGACGTCCTCGCCAGTGATTGCAGCGGCGGCATCTTCCAGCGATTGCTGCACGCTGGGGCCGTGCGGCTGGCGCTGCAGCCCCATGAATGGCGTGCCATCAAACTCTATCGTCAGCGCAAAGCGGGTCACGCCAATCTGGCCCCTTTACCGATCGTATTGCCGCGCAGAAAATCGGCCCGATCCATCGCCGGTTTGCCCGCGCGTTGCAGGCGGATGGGACGCAAGGCTCCTTCGCCGCAAGCGATTGCCAGATCATCGTCCAGCACCTCGCCGGCATCGCCTGCCCCTTCGCAAACTTCCGCGCGCAGGAACTTTACGCGGGCGCCATTCACTTCGCTCCATGCGCCGGGGAAGGGGGCCAAGCCGTGAATATGGCGCACCAGCTCAGTGGCTGAGCGCGACCAGTCGATCTTGGCCTCGGCCTTATCGATCTTAGGCGCATAGGTTGCATCCTCATCGTCTTGAGCGACAGGGATATGGATCGCCAGATCGCGCAGCGTACCAACCATCAATTGCGCGCCCAATTCAGCCAATTCCTCGGTCAGCTCGCCTGTTGTCTTGTCCTCTATCGGGGTGCGCACGGTGGAAAGCATGGGGCCGGTATCAAGGCCTGCCTCCATCTGCATGATGGTGACGCCAGTGCCGGGATCTCCTGCCATCACCGCGCGGTGGATCGGCGCGGCCCCGCGCCAGCGCGGCAGGATAGAGGCGTGGATGTTGATGCAGCCATGGGTGGGCGCATCCAGCACCGCTTGCGGCAAGATCAAGCCATAGGCAGCCACCACTGCCACATCGGCATTCAGCGCGGCAAATTCAGCCTGCGCCTCAGCTGATTTGAGCGATTTGGGGCTGCGCACCTCTATGCCCAATTGTTCTGCCAGCTTTTGAACGGGAGATGGTTGCAGTTTCTTTCCCCGGCCAGCGGGGCGGGGCGGCTGAGTATAAACGCACAGAATTTCATGCGCGGCCTCGTGCAGCGCAGCCAGCGCTGGCACGGCAAAATCCGGTGTTCCCATGAAAATTATGCGCATGGCTTTGGTGCAGCCCTTTCTTGAACGATGCGAAGCCCCTATCTCTCCCCCCATGGCATCGCAAGAGATTGAGGCATTGGCCAGCGCCTTGGCGCGTCTTCCCGGACTGGGTCCGCGCTCGGCCCGGCGCGCCGTGCTGTATCTGGTCAAGAACCGTGAACAGGCCTTGCCCGCGCTGTTGGATGCGCTGGGCGTGGTGCGCGAAAAGCTGCTGGAATGCGACACATGCGGCAATGTCGACACGCGCAACCCCTGCGGTATTTGCGCCGATCCGCGCCGCGATCTGAAGGCGCTGTGCGTGGTGGAAGATGTCGCCGATCTGTGGGCGCTGGACCGTTCGCGTCTGTTTTCAGGCCGCTATCACGTGCTGGGCGGCAAATTGTCCGCGCTGGATGGGATCGGGCCAGAGGATTTGAACATCGCAGGATTGCTCTCGCGCGTGGAAGAGGGCGGCGTGGACGAGGTCGTGCTGGCCATGAACGCCACTCTGGAAGGTCAGACCACCGCGCATTACATCGCCGAGCGGTTGGAGGCATTTCCGGTGCGCATAACCGCGCTAGCCCACGGTCTGCCCGTGGGCGGAGAACTGGATTATCTGGACGAAGGCACTCTGGCGCAGGCGCTGCGGGCGCGGCGTCCAGTGGATTAGACGCATCACTGATCGGCTTGTTGCGCTTGCGACAGCAAGCGAGAGGCACTATCTGAGCCCCTATGGCTATTCTTGAAATCCTTGAAGTGCCGGATCCCCGGCTTAAAATCGTGTCCAAACCCGTTCCTGCGGATCAGTTCAATGACGAGCTGAAAACGCTGGTCGAGGACATGTTTGAAACCATGTATGACGCGCCCGGCATTGGCCTTGCGGCGATCCAGGTGGGCGTGCCTCAGCGTGTGCTGGTGATCGATCTTCAACCCGAGGACCCCGACGCCGAGCCGGTCGAGTGTGACCACGATCATGGCGATGGCCATGCGCACACCCATCCCGCCACAAAGAATGATCCTCGCGTGTTCATCAATCCGGAAATCATCGATCCGGCCGAGGACCTCGCGACCTATCAGGAAGGCTGCCTGTCAGTACCTGAAATCTTTGCCGACGTGGACCGCCCCGCGACCTGCACGGTGAAGTATCAGGACCTTGATGGGAAAGAGCATGTCGAACAGCTTGATGGGCTGATGGCGACCTGCATCCAGCACGAGATGGACCACCTCGAAGGCATTTTGTTCATCGACCATCTGTCTCGGCTGAAGCGCAATATGGCGCTGAAGAAGCTGAAGAAATTACGGCAGGCGGCATAAGCCACAGGTTTTGCCGATTAGGGACTAGTGTTCCTTATCCGTTCCGCTTAGGTTAGTCGGATGGATCCGACAATTCTTGGCATTATCGCACTCATTCTGGGCCTACTGGCTGGCGCTGCCGCTGGCTGGTTTTTTGGCTCGCGCCCCGTCGCTGATTGGAAAGCCCGGTTTGAAGAGCGCGATGGTGAAGCGAAGAAATCTGCAGAAGATCTAGCGCGCATGACGCCGGAACTGGCCACCATGTCCGAACGCGCAGCCCGCGCTGATGCTCTGGCGGCGGACCTAGACAAGGCGCGGGAAGAAAATTCCACCTTCAAGGCGGAGCGCGCCGGTTTTGCCGAGCAGAAGCGTCTGCTGGAAGAATCGCGTGACAAGTTGCTCAAGGAATTCGAGAACACCGGCGCCAAGGTGCTCGAAATTGCTCGCGAGAAATTTGATGCCGAGGCGAGCAAGCGCCTGACCGAGGCAGAGGCCAAGAATAAGGAAGCGGTGGCGGGACTGCTCAAGCCCGTGGGCGATCGGCTGGAGAAATATGAAAAACAGGTCGAAACTCTGGAGAACCAGCGCAAGGACGCCTTTGGTCAACTGACCGGGCTGATCCAGTCGATGCGCGAAGGGCAAGAAGAGGTCCGGCGCGAAGCCCAGCGACTGGGCAATTCGCTGACCAATGCGCCCAAGGCGCGGGGCCGTTGGGGCGAGCGGGCTCTGCAAAATTTGCTCGAACAATGCGGACTGGCCGAACACACCGATTTCAATCTCGAACATTCAGTTGAAACCGAAGAGGGGCGGCTTCGTCCCGATGCGATCATCAATGTACCGGGGCAGAAAAAACTCGTGATCGATTCCAAAGTGTCGCTCAACGCTTATCAAGCTGCATTCGAGGCCGATGATGAAGACACCCGCAAGCGCGAGCTGGATTCGCACGCCAAGTCTATGCGCAATCATGTCCAGACATTGAGCACCAAAAGCTATCAAAGCCAGTTCGAAGAAGCGCCGGACTACGTCATCATGTTCATTCCGGGCGAGCACTTTGTTACCGCCGCTTTGGACGCGGATCCCACGCTGTGGGATTTTGCCTTTGAGCGTCGCGTGCTGCTCGCCACACCGACTAATCTGGTCGCGATTGCGCGCACTGTGGCGCAGGTTTGGCGGCAGGATGGATTGGCGAAGGAAGCACAGGAAATCGGCCGGCTGGGCGCGGAGCTATACGACCGTTTGCGGGTTGCCTCTGACCATCTAAAACGCGTGGGCGGTGGGTTGGAGACGGCGGTCAACAATTATAACAAATTCGTTGGCAGCTTTGAACGCAACGTCTTGTCCTCGGGCAAGAGACTTGCGGACAAGGGTATCGAGATCGGCAAGCGTGAGATTGACGAAGTGCCATTGGTTGAGGCTGCTCCGCGTTACAATGCCAAGGATGCTGCCGAAGCCGACCTGCTCGAAGATGCGTCCAAAAAAGCTGCTGAGTAGTTCGATGGCGTCAACTTGCCAATTGAGGCGCGTCTGGTAATCCCATCGCCTAGTGTCTGGGTGGGGGAATACACGACATGAGCGATAAGCAATCGGTGGCAGAGAAATTTGCCAATGTGCCGGACATCTTGGTGCGATACCGGATGTGGGTTGGCGCAGCAGCGATCCTGCTATGTGCGGCCACTTGGGCGGTGGACCTGATGGATTGGGTCTATAAATGCCCCTATTGCCGCAGCCAGCGGACCGTCATCGGCCTGCTGGGTCTGCTGTTCATGATGCCCAATCTGCGCCATTGGCTGGTACGCTATCTTGCTGCCATATTTGCGGTGTTCGGCCTGTCCGTCGCCTCCACGCAGCATTTTCGTGGCTGGGCACGTATTATGGGCGGCGAGTTTGAATGGGGCGAGCAGTGGTATGTTAATCCGTGGATGCTGTCGGGCTTTGCTATAGCCATTATTGTGGCGCAGATCCTGCTGATCTGGAGACCGCGCAGCGACGGATGAGCCGCGACCAACGGCATAGTTGGAAACGCGTCAAATTATGACTTGAGCCCTTCCAGAACTTCGTACGCCAGCACCGCGCCTGCCACGGCCGCGTTCAGACTGTCGGCGCGGCCTAACATCGGCATGGTTACCCGCAGATCGCATTCGTCCTCATAGGCTTCGGGCAGGCCCTGCGATTCATTTCCGACAAGGATGAAGCACGGGGCCTGATAAGGTGCGCCGCGATAGGGCACGGCATCGCGCAGGGATGCGGCGACCAGCTGACCTTCGCCCGAGCGAAGCCATGGCAAAAATTCGTTCCAACTGGCCCGCGCAATGCCGGTGGTGAACAAGGCCCCCATGCTGGCGCGCACTGCCTCAACCGAGAACGGATCGGCGCAGTCATCGATCAGGATCAACCCGCCAGCGCCCACTGCATCGCAGGTGCGCAGCATCGTGCCCAGATTGCCAGGGTCGCGCAAAGCCTGCGCGACGATCCAAATGCCGGACCGATTGCGGTCCAAACTGGTCAATGCGGTATCGAATTCGGCGAACACACCAGCCACGGCTTGCGGGTTCGATTTGCCGGTAATCTTGGCCAGAATATCTGGCGAGGTCTCTATCACTTCTCCGCCGTTGGCCACCACATCTCGCTCCATCTTGGCCAGCAAGGGATGCGGATCGCGCGCCGAAGACAGTACCAGTGTTTTGGGAATGAAGCCGCATTCGCGCGCGTCGGTCAGCAGGCGCAAGCCTTCGGCCAGAAACTCGCCCGCGACCTTGCGGTGTTTCTTTTCACGCAGGCTGCGCAGATATTTGACCGTGGGGTTGGAATAGCCGGTAATTTCTCGCCGAGATGAGGGAGTTGAAGACGGTGAAGATTGGGCAGTCAAACTGGCGTCACTCTTCGCCAAAGCCGTCTTCAACCACAGCAGCTACCTCGGCCATGACGGCCTCGGCATTGTCGCCAGATACGATCAGTTCAACATCGTCACCCTTGGCTGCACCCAGCATCATCAGGCCGAGGATGGAACCGCCGGCCGCCTGATTGCCACCCTTGGCAACTTTGACCGAGATCCCCTCGGGCAGAGCGCTGACTATTCCAACAAATTTGGCGCTGGCGCGGGCGTGAAGTCCACGCTTGTTGACGATGGTTACTGTGCGGCGCTGTTCGCTCATGCCTTGGCCCGCTTTGGGCTTTCGCTATGGCCCAAAAATTCACTAGCGACAGTGATGTAATTGCGCCCAGCCGTCTGCGCGGCCTCTACCGCATCGCCAACACTCATGGATTTGCGCGCGCCAGCAAGGCGGATCAGCATCGGCAAATTGATCCCGGCAATCACTTCTACCTTGCCCGCATCGAGCAGAGATATGGCGAGATTGGACGGAGTGCCGCCAAACAGGTCTGTCAGAATTATAACGCCCTGGCCCTGATCGACCGAGCCGATCGCAGCGGCGATTTCACCGCGACGCTGCTCCATATCGTCATTGGGACCAATGCAAATCGCAGCAACCGCATCCTGCGGCCCGACGACGTGTTCCATCGCGTCGATAAATTGGTCCGCAAGGCGGCCATGAGTGACCAAGATCAAACCGATCATGAGAAGAAGGTGATTCCGTTGTTTCCTGCGGCGTAATGCCATGATTGTTTCTTCTGGATATTCAACGCTTTATCCCCTCTATTTCATCGGTGATGCGCGATCCCAGATTGCGGTGCCGGACAGTGGGCGAAAATCCTGCGCTTCGCAAGCCTTGGGCCATTTGTTCGGCAGTAAACACTGATCGGTGTCTGCCTCCGGTGCAGCCAAAGGCGATATGGACATAGCTTTTGCCCTGCGCATCATATCGCGGCAGCAAGGTGAGCAACAGATCGCGGATACGTTCGAAACTCTCAGCGAAGGCGGGGTCGCGGCGGATATGCTCGCCCACAGGCTCGTCCATTCCGGTCTGCTCGCGCAATTCCGGAACCCAATGCGGATTGTCGAGAAAGCGCATGTCAAACACCAGATCTGCCAGCGGAGGCATCCCTCGGGCAAATCCAAAGCTGGAGATGGTGATCGTCATCGGATTGGATTGCTCGTCGCCAAACAGGGTGCGCACATGCTGCTGCAGCTCGTTCGAGGTGAGCTCGCTGGTATCGACCACCAGATCGGCCCAATTGCGCAAAGGGCCTAGCAACTCGCGCTCTGCTCGAATGCCTTCCTGCAACGGTCGGTCATTGGCCATGGGATGGCGCCGCCGGGTCTCATTATAACGGCGCTCCAACTCGCCCGAGCTGCAGTCGATGAACAGGGTCGATACCGAAAGATCATCGCGGCGGGTAAGGTGCTCGACAATCTCGATGATCTTCTGCGGCACAAACCCGCGTGTTCGTGAATCAAATCCGATCGCCAATGGAGCCTGCTGGTGCTGGGGGCGCGAAATCAGGCCACGCAGCAGCCGGACCGGAAAATTGTCTATGGTTTCCCAGCCCAGATCTTCCAGCACCTGCAAAGCGGTTGTCTTACCAGCACCCGCCAAGCCGGTGACCAACAGCACGCGCTGTGTGCTGGCCTCCGCTGGTGCAGGAGAATCGCCGGATGGTGCCTCGCTCATCGCTGCCTTGTGCGCCGATGATGGCCGTTGGGGAAGGGGGTTTGTACGCTAATCATGGACCTGGATACCATGCATCTTTAACGCCCATTCTGCGCGTAGAGCCTGAACCGTATCGCCTGCGCGAAACGCCAGCACCGGAATGTTGATGCCCAAAATTGGCCGCTGCTGCAATTTTTCAGGAAAGCGCGGCGCGTCAGGGGTCAAGGACAGGATCAAGCCCAATGGCGCGGACGCAGCGGGCATTTCGACAATGCCAATGTTGCGGATTTCCAGCTTGCCTTCGATGTTGGGAGGCGGCTTGGCGACAATGTTTTGCCCTGCGCGCTGCAATTGCACGCCATCATCTCCAATTAGGTCAGCGCCGCGATCAATCAGGGCGAGCGCTAGGCTGGATTTACCAGAGCCCGGCGCGCCCTCTATCATTACGGTGATGCCTTCAATCGCGACCGCGCTGGCTTGGACCAAGATGGTGTCGCTGCTCATTCAGCTGTCGGCAGGCGCAGGCAAAGGCAGGCGCCCGGTTTCCCGTCCGGACGATCCTGCGCGTCTAATGTGCCATCATGGGCCTCGGCAATGGTTCTGGCGATGGCTAGTCCCAGTCCGCTGTGCTGGCCAAAGTCTTCGGCATTAGGCCGGACCGAGTGGAACCGGGTGAACACCTTTTCCCGCGCTTCGGCAGGAATGCCAGGCCCACCATCGCAGATGGTCAATGTGACATGCTGACCGTCATTGTTGATTGCGACCGCGATTTGAGTGTCTTCCGGAGAGAAGGAGGCTGCGTTGTCCAACAGGTTTTCGATAACGCGTTCCAGCCGGGTGCCAACACCTGTCACGATGGGGGGAGGGCCGCTCTTCGTAAGGCTGATCCGGTTGTCAGGGTTTTCTGCCCGGTCTTCGCGCAAGCCTATAATCGCTTGCACCAACTTGCTGAGATCAATGTCCTCCAACGTTGCACGGGACATTTCAGAGTCGATCCGGCTGGCATCGGAAATTTCGCTCACCAAGCGATCGATCCGGCGCACATCATGGGTCGCAATATCGGTCAGCTTGCTGCGCAGTTCAGGATCCTGAACCTTGGGCAGAGATTCGATGGCGCTGCGCAGGCTGGCGAGCGGATTTTTGATCTCATGCGCGACATCAGCAGCGAAATGATCGACCGCATCGATCCGATTGCGCAATCCCGACGTCATGTCAGAGACAGAGCGCGCCAGCAGACCAATCTCGTCATGTCGTTCGGGCAGGCGAGGGACCTCTACCGCGCGATCGCGGCCTTGGCGCACTTTGACCGCTGCAGAGGCCAGCTCGCGCAGGGGCATGACAATCGTTCGCGCGAGGAACAAGGACAACAAAATCGAGGCCAGCAAGACTAGCAGAACCGCTATGCCCAATGTTTGGCGCGCACTGCGAACGGATTCGGTGATGTCGACGGCATTGCGGGTTGTCATCAAAGTCGATCCGAGCAGGCCGACAGGTGCAGCCGCGGTGATCACGGGCGTGCGATCGGGCGCCTGGCTCAATTCGATCTGGCTAATGCCTTCTTCTCTTGTGCGGATCAGAATGGGCCAAGCATCGGCCAGACTGGATTCCGGTTCAAAAAACTCTGGGACTACTTCTGCACGAACAATCGCATCTAGGCCGCGATCAAGCGCGCGCGCAAGATCTTGCTCCCAACCCTGAGCATCCGGATCAGCAAATTCAAATGCGGGTTCATCCAAGGCGAAACTGTCCGCCCACAGATTTCCTTCGCTATCGAACATGCGCAGACGCATGCGCTGTTCCTTGCCGATCTGGATAAGCAAAGCTTCTTGCCGATTGCGCGACGCTCCGGCCAAGGCCTCTGCCGTAATCTGGGCCTCGATCCGCGCGAGCTTATAGCGCTCGTCCAGCAATTGGCTGCGATAGGAATCGAGGTAGAATATACCGCCGCCCAGCAGTGCCAGCGGCAAGATATTGACCGCCAATATGCGTGAGGTAAGCGACAGTCGGCCCAGCCAACTGACCTTGCCTGACTCGCCCTGGAAACGGCCAAGGGGCGTGTGTTCAGCCATCGGTAAAGCTGTAGCCTGCCCCGTAAAGTGTATCGATTGCAGCAAATTCGTCGTCCACCAATCGGAACTTGCGGCGCATCCGTTTGATGTGACTGTCTACGGTGCGATCATCCACAAACACATCGTCAGGATAGGCCGCATCCATCAATTGATTGCGACTTTTAATTACGCCTGGGCGGGTTGCCAGCGCCTCAAGGATCAAGAATTCCGTGACGGTAAGAGAGACTGGCTTGCCATCCCAGCTGATCTGGTGACGGGCAGGATCCATAAATAGACGCCCGCGTGTCAGGCTGGGGTTGGCTGGCTCTATCTCGGCAGCGTCCAAGCCGCCCGGTCTGTTGGATTGTGTACTCTGGTCGCCACCCTGATCCGCACGGCGCAAAATAGCCCGGATGCGTGCCACCAAAAGCCTCAGACTGAATGGTTTGGAGATGTAATCATCCGCACCCAATTCCAAGCCTATTTCCTCGTCCTGCTCATCATCTTTACTGGTCAGGAAAATAACCGGTAGGCTGGAATGTTCGCGCAATTTGCGCAGCAAAGTGAGGCCGTCCATTTCCGGCATCTTGATATCGAACACGGCCAAGTCTGGCGGATTTTCGATCAGGGCTTTCAGTGCCGAAATACCGTCCGAATAGACCCGGGTGGTAAAGCCTTCAGCCTGCAACGCGATGGAGACTGTGGTCAGGATGTTGCGATCATCATCAACCAAAGCCACGACAAAGGGATCGGATCTTGCCGATTCAGTGTCTCCACTGCCAACTGCAGCCTCAGCCATGCGAGAGCTTTGTTCCATAGGTCAGCTGATTAGCGCGAAGCTGATAGGGAAACAACGCGTGGCCTGATATAGCCAACAAATAGTGGCAAACCGGCTGCTGAGATTTGACGCAGTTTGGCGGCCCTTCTATGCGGACGGCTCGGGCTTGTGCAATCGTATGCAACAGTGATTCTTGCGCTGTGATACTGCGCTCGGCATTTTTGATGCTGGCATTGCGGTTCAAGCCATCGGAAATTTGAGTGTATTTATGTCTCATCGCAGGAGAATTGCGTGTCCACCCCGCTAGCCTATTCCCTTTCAAGCCAGGGCCTTGAAACCGACGCTGATATTCACGCCAATCTTGGCACTGCCGAGCTAGTAGAATCGGCAGTACGCGCAGGCGAAGGTGAACTGTCGCGTTATGGCTCGCTGGTTGTCAAAACGGGCGCCCACACAGGTCGCTCGGCCAAGGACAAATTCATCGTACGCGATGATACGACCGAAGACACGGTGTGGTGGGGCAAGGTCAATGTCGACATGACGCCCGAACATTTCGCGGCTCTGAAAGAAGATTTTCTGGCGGTCTTGGGTGACAGGGAAGAATTGTATGTCGCCGATCTGTTTGGCGGATCGCAGCCGGAACACCGCGTCAATGTGCGGGTGATTAACGAGCTGGCGTGGCACAATCTGTTCATCCGCACGATGTTGGTGCGGCCCACTGTCGAAGAATTGGGTGATTTCGCTCCGGAATACACCATCATTGATCTTCCCAGCTTCCGCGCTGATCCGGCCCGCCATGGAACGCGCAGCGAGACAGTGATTGCGGTCAATCTGGCTGAGAAACTGATCCTGATCGGTGGAACGCAATATGCTGGCGAAATGAAGAAGAGCGTGTTTGGCATCCTCAATTATCTTCTGCCAGCCAAGGGCGTTATGCCGATGCATTGCTCGGCCAATGTCGGTGCTGATGGCAAAACCGCAATTTTCTTTGGCCTGTCGGGTACGGGCAAGACCACCTTGTCAGCCGATGCCAGCCGCACATTGATTGGCGATGACGAGCATGGTTGGTCGGACACCGCCGTCTTTAATTTTGAGGGCGGCTGCTATGCCAAGATGATCCGTCTGTCAGAAGAAGCAGAGCCGGAAATCTTTGCCACCACCCGCAAATTCGGCACGGTGCTGGAAAATGTGGTGATGGATCCCGTCACACGCGATCTGGATTTTGATGATAACTCGCTGGCGGAAAACACCCGTGGTGCTTATCCGCTGGATTATATCCCGAACACATCGGAAGATAATCTGGGCCCTGTTCCCAGCAATGTGATCATGCTGACGGCGGATGCCTTTGGCGTGTTGCCTCCGATTGCCCGGCTGACGCCCGAACAGGCAATGTACCACTTCTTGTCGGGTTACACGGCCAAGGTCGCTGGCACCGAAATCGGCGTGACCGAGCCCGAAGCAACTTTCAGCACCTGTTTTGGTGCGCCGTTCATGCCGCGCCATCCCAGCGTCTATGGCAATCTGCTGAAACAGCGGATCGCCGAGGGCGGGGCGCAGTGCTGGCTGGTCAATACCGGCTGGACTGGCGGAAAATACGGAGTTGGTAATCGCATGCCGATCAAGGCCACGAGGGCGCTGTTGAATGCGGCCCTGGACGGCTCGCTCAACGATGTTGAATTCCGTCAGGATCCCAACTTTGGCTTTGACGTCCCAGTGGCTGTGCCAGGCGTTGATCCAGCTATTCTGGACCCACGCTCAACCTGGCCAGACAAGGCGGAATACGATCAGACCGCCGACAAGCTGGTGCGTCTTTTCATCGACAATTTTGCCGAGTTTGAGGCCCATGTTGACGAAGGCGTTCGCCAAGCAGCGCCCAATGCCAATGTAGCTGCCTAACCAACCCAAGGCATGGCAATTTCAAGAGGAAGCTCCGTCCGGCCCGACTGGCTGGAGCGGGGCTTTTTCTTTGCCGGCGATAGGTCTAGGATTTGTTCCATCTGATTAGGAGAGATAAGAATGAGCCTAGCCGAAATGCTTCAGAGTACCGGTGTCATCGACAGTATGGCGCGCGAACTGAACATCGATCAACAGACCGCGAAAATGGCTGCCGGGGCATTGTTGCCCGCGATTGTTGCCGGCATGGGGCGCAGCGCAACAGGTGGCAACAGCACGCCTGATCCGCTGGGCGGCTTGGGCGGTCTGGCGGGAGCAGTTCTGGGCGGCGGCAGCGCGGGCAGTCTTGGTGGGGGCTTGCTGGACGCCGTACTTGGCCAAACCCCGACACCGGTCGATCAAGGCAACGACATTCTGGGCAATATCTTTGGCAGCAAAGATGTCAGCCGGTCTGTCGCGGGCGAAGTGGCCGCAATGACCGGTATCGACGAGGGCATCTTGAAGAAGATGCTGCCGATACTGGCCATGGCAATTACCGGCTATATGGCCAAGCAAGCGACAGGCGGTGGCCAGCAAGGCGGCGCAGCAGGTGGCGGCGCATTGGGCGGTATCCTTGGCTCAATCGTGACCGGAATGATGAGCCGTTAGGACTGAATTGACGAGGCAGTGCGATGCTATTCGGCTGCCTCGCTGGGCTCAACATCATCGTCCTCTAGCAAATCATCTTCGCCAAAAGTGCTCGTGCTGATGCCGAAGGGGATGCCATCTGGCGCTGCCCTTAGGGCGGCGATCAGCTTTGCCGCTGCCTCAGCCTGGCCACCCGCATGGGGATTGGCTGCGATGGGGGCAAGCACATTGGCGGCCAGCTCGATCTTGCCTTCTGATGCCAACATCATGCCCACGTTGAAGGCCAGCGATAGATCAAACGGTGCAACTTGTGATGCCCGCTCCAATGCAAGGCGGGCGCTTTCGCTGGGTGCCTCTCCGGCTTGAACATAGCTGCGGTAGAGGTGGATCAACGGCAAAGGATGGTCCACTTCCAGCTTGTTCAAAGCAATGAAGGGTTTCATCGCTGCTTTGAAGGCGGTGCTTGGATCGTCAGCATCTTCGGCCTGCTGAAACAAGGCATATCCCTTTTGGACATAGGCATGCTTGGTGGTTGGATCGATTGCAATTGCCCGGTCTGCTGCAGCGATTGCCAGACCCGAGTTTCCGGCATCGAATTCAGCCTCTGCCAATGCGGCCAGGACCCCAGAGTCCCCGGGAAATTGTTCTGCCACCGCGCGTGCTTCTGGCAGTAGCTCTTGTGCCTGTTCTTCCGTCACGCCGCGTTGCGAACGGATCATGATCGGCAGCATTGCATCCATGCCTTCGCTCATCTGTCTGACAGTGATTGGACCGATCGGCAGTAGGTCTTTATTGATCTTATAGCCCGCAATAGACCTCTGTCGCAGATAGCCTTTCAATTCGCGTTCCAACCCGTCAAGATCGCCAAACACCTTATTTGCAGCGTCTATCGAACTCATCCCGGAAGCGACCGCCACCCAATAGTTGGTCAGTTGGCCTTGGCGTTCCTCAGAGAAGGAAAGATAGTGGTACAACGCCCATGATCGGCCGTAAAAACTAGCCAAATTATTGCCATGGATTGCCTTGTACTTCTCTGGGTCCATCAATTGTTCGACAGTCACCCGGCGGGCGTATTGCAGTTCGGCTCCGCGGTGATAGGCCGGACGTCCAACTTCCAGCGTATTCTTGTTCATTCTGGCGGAGGCAAAGAATTCCGCAGCACCTTCACTCAACCATTTTGGCATCGGAAAACGCGAGGACGAGATCAGGAAATGGTGCGCATATTCATGCAGCAAAACTGTAACGGAAAAGTCTGGCTCGCCCGACCTCATGCGGACCCATGGGACAAAGGCTCGCGATCCGCCTGCGCGTGGAATATAGAATCCGGCGATATTGGCACTTTTGTCTCCATATAGCTTGCGCAATGTGCGTTCACTGCCCACCACATAGATGGTCACGCGGTTGGATGGACTGGGCCTTTCCACGTCGCGTCCGGTCACCAGTTTCAATGCTTGGTGATAATGCTCCAACATTTCGGCAAAGCGATTCAGATCTTTTGGGTTGGAATCAGAATATATGACAAAATGATCGCTGCTGGCCTCGTGCCATTCCGCGCGCGCTTGGCTGGTCATCAACAGTAACGATGCGAACGCACCGACAATAAATGACCGCCAAATATTCATAGATGCCCCCAAAGTCCGCCAACAGTCACAATCTATTGGTGCCAGCATCGTAACAAGGCAAAGTTATCTGGCAAGTGTTTGGTTTCAAATCGGTCTTGGCAACCCAAAACGAACACGCCGCCAAGTCCGGTTAGGGACCTGACGGCGCGAAAACTTGCATTATCTTGGCCAAACGGAATTCATTCGACCGACTCGGTCTGACTGGCCAGACCGTTGCCTCAACCTTTAAGATCGTCCGGCACGATGCCGCCTGCTTGGGCGATCTGGTCCATCACAGCCTTGTGCAATGCGATGTTGTCCTCTGCCGTGCCGGAATAGTCGGTATTGCCCATTTCCACGGCCAGTTCCTTGCGGTTGGCATAGCTGGGATCAATGTTGACCAGCTTCATCAAATCGACAATCGATGTTTTCCAGTTCAGATCGTCAGCGCCTGGAATATTGGCAATGCGGCGCTCAACCTCATCGTGGCTGATGGCCGCGCGCTGGTCAGCGACAGGCGCCGCGCTGGCTGCCGGTGCATTGGCCGTTTCATCTTCATCCGAGCCGAAGATTGCGCTTTTGATTGAACTAAAAATTCCCATTCTGTCCTCCTGATATGGATTTGTCAGGCTTGCCCCAGATGTTTCAACACTGCAACTAACCCTCTATAAAGAACCTGTAACAGGAACGAGAAAGACCCAAGATGAATATTGTCCTTTCGATTGTGATGTTGGCCGCAATTGCCCTGACTGTGGGCGCGTTCGTCATGTGGCGACGGGGGGCACCGCCTAAACAGCCTATGCTGATGTTGCTGTTAGCCATCATTGCCATTGCCAATATAGCGATTTGGACGGTGCCCGATTCCAGCGGCGAAGCGCCGATTGACCAGGTCGAAAATTAGTCCGGCAAGACCCAGCGGATCGAGCTGGAGTAAGTGCCTGTCGTCGCCTTACCCAAGCTGTATGATGCAGGCGCAAATCTGGCCCGCTTTGCCACCAATTTGCAGGTCGCCTGATCCAGCGCGTCGTGCCCGGTGGATTTGGTGATCGAGCAATTTTCTACCCTACCACTGGCGCCAACTTCAAGAATGAAGCTTGCCGTGCCAAACATCTCCTTGCGGATCCAGATACTGCGATAGTCATTGTCGGTCAGCCAGCGCGAGGGATCGTTGCGGGGCGAAACCTGAGTCGGTTGGAAGTTGTTGCCAGTACCAATACCGCTGTCGGTGGATGGAGGATCGATCACCAGCCCAATTTCGTCGCTCATCGGGGGCAGGATGGGTGCGGTATCAATGACGTTGGGCTTGGGCGGCAAGAAGTCGGGCACCGGCGGTGTGAATACCACGCTATTGGGTGTGGCCTCAGGCTGTTTGGCCGGTTCGGGCGGCGGGGGTGGGGGTGGATCCTTATATTCGGTCGTCGGCAGGGGGCCTGAATATACGTCTGGCATGGTGCCAGTGATGGTCAGACCAAGCACCACCAGAGCGCCAAGTCCGGCGTGAATTCCCACAACACCGATGATGGCGGCTGGGCGGTTGGCATGCGATTTCGTCAAATATGACATGTTGTTCGCTCCTATCATTCAGGAGCGCCGATCTTGAGTGCCAGCGACTCCAGAATTGGGATGTTACAACATAACATAATTGTGATCAAGTTTTGGGCAGAGTGTCGGGTGGGTTGTAGGGCGCAGATGCATGTCATCGGGCAGGGCCAACGGCTCTACCAAACGGATATTTTCAGGATTTTTGGGTGGCCTTCGCCGGCGCGATCTTACTTGATCGGGCAATCCGGCGAGAGGCGGAAGTCGAGATAATTGTCGACCGAGCCCATCAAATCACCCAATTCATTCTCGAAGAAATGGTTCGCGCGTGGGATTTCTTCGTGATGGATGGTGATGTGCTTTTGCGTGCGCAATTTATCGACCAGCTTCTGCACAGCATTTGGCTGCACAACCGTGTCAGCGGCACCCTGGATGAAGATACCCGATGCCGGGCAAGGTGCCAGGAACGAGAAATCATACATATTGGCTGGCGGAGCAATCGAGATAAAGCCGCGCACTTCTGGGCGACGCATCAGCAATTGCATGCCAATCAACGCGCCAAAGCTGACGCCAGCAACCCAAGTGGTTTGCGCTTCTTGATGGATCGATTGAACCCAATCGAGCGCTGCGGCTGCGTCGGACAATTCGCCAATGCCATTGTCAAAGCTCCCCTGGCTGCGGCCAACGCCGCGAAAGTTAAAGCGCAACACTGCAAAACCGCGATCAACAAATGTCTTGTACAGATGCTGGGTAATTCGCTCGTTCATGGTTCCGCCGCCCTCTGGATGGGGATGCAGAATCATGGCCACCGGAGCACGCGGACGTGGTGGTGGGGAAAAACGACCTTCGAGACGGCCTTCTGGGCCGGGAAAGATGACTGATGGCATCGAGAAACCTTATGCAATGAGTTAAGACAAGTACCGGCTGGCACCGACTTTCCAGTGCTCTATAGTGGCATGTGTAAGTTTCTGCAATTTTTTAAGAATCATTCGCAATAAGGGTTTTTGTGAAACCTCGTATCTATCTTGATCATGCGGCCACCAGCCCGCTGCGCACTGAAGCCAAAGCGGCGATGGAGGAAGGGTTCGCGCTATGGGCCAACCCATCTTCTCCGCATGCAGAGGGGCGCAAAGCGAAGTCCGCGCTCGAGGATGCGCGCGATCGGATCAAACGCAGTTTGGGCTGGGACGGTGAGCTGATCTTTACGTCCGGCGCGAGTGAGGCTCTGTGGATTGCGCTCAACCGCACAAAGGCGAAACGCCGGATTGTTAGCGCCGTGGAGCATGACGCGGTTTTCCGCGCGGCACCTGATGCGGAGAGCTTCGATGATGAAACCTCTTTGGATGAATCCTGCGTTTTGGCCATTCAACATGTGAATTCAGAAACAGGTGTGATTAATCCGGTCAGCCAAATGGCCGTCACTGTAAAACCGACGGGTACGAAACTGCTATCAGACTGCGCGCAAAGTGCTGGAAAAATCGACCTTCCTGATGCCGATATGGTGGTTGTTTCGGCCCATAAATTTGGCGGTCCAATCGGGATCGGCGCCTTGTTGGTGCGTGATTACAATCTGCTCGAACCGATGGGCGGTCATGAACGCGGCTATCGCCAAGGGACGGAGAATATGCCCGCCGCATTGGGTATGGCCGCAGCGTTGGAGGCTGGCGCATGGGCAACATCACCACCGGACCGTGCCAGTTTCGCGAGCACGCTGGCCGCTGATATTCAGACATTCGGTGATCAGACAGACTATATCTTCGCACTCGCTCACCCGACGCTTAGCGCCCAGGCACTGCTGATCCGGTTGGACGCGATGGGCTTTGCGGTCTCGGCGGGTAGTGCATGTTCTTCCGGTACGCTGAAGAAAAGCCGCGTGCTGGATGCGTTTGGCGTGTCCGACGAGGTCGCCTCGCGAACAATCCGAGTCAGCATTGGATGGAGCACCACGCCCGATGAATTGGAACAATTCGCCTCGGCATGGGCTTCTTTAACATGATCTATCTCGACTATCAGGCCACCACGCCCCTCGCTCCAGAAGCCCGCGATGCCATGCTGCGGTGGCTGGATGGGCCCGATGGCACCGGATTTGGCAATCCGCATTCGTCGCACCGGATGGGTCGCCAAGCCGCCGCTGCCATCGAACTGGCACGCGACCGGGTGGCTGCTCTGTTTCCGGCCGGTGGCAAGGTGATCTTCACCAGCGGCGCGACGGAGGCGCTGAACCTCGCCATTCGCGGCAGTGGCTCTGGCGGACATGTTTCGGTCTCTGCAATCGAGCACTCAGCCGTTCTCGACACTGCGCAGGACGCGGGCAAGGCGCATGTCCTGAATGTCTCGAGCGAAGGTCAATGCAACACAGCTCAAGATGTGCCTGCTGATACGCGGCTGATCGCAGTGATGCAGGTGAACAATGAGATCGGTACCATCCAACCGACTATTGATTGGCATCATAAGGCGAAGGAAAACAATGCCTTGTTCGTGGTCGATGCGGTGCAAGCCTATGGCAAGATCGAAGTCACCAGCGCGGATATGATCGCGATATCGGCTCATAAGTTCCATGGCCCCAAAGGCGTGGGAGCTTTGTGGGTCCGCGACGGCGTGCAGCTGAAAGAGGTGCAAACTGGAGGAGGCCAGGAACACGGACTGCGTTCGGGTACGCTTTCGCCAGCGTTGATCGCTGGGATGGGTGCGGCGGCCAAGTTGGCTCAGGAACGCATGGGCGAGGACGCCGACCATATCGAAGCCTTGTGGAATCGTGCGCGCGACATGTTTGCCGATTGGGACATCAATGGCAGCGCCGAAGCGCGCTGGCATGGCAATCTCAACATTCGCAAGCAGGGCTTGGATGTTGGGCGATTGATGTCGGACGTGCGCGATGTCATGTTCAGCGCAGGGTCGGCCTGCGCCAGTGGATCGGGCCGCACCAGCCATGTGTTGCGCGCGATCGGTCTGGATGACAAAGCGGCCAAGAATTCAATCCGGCTGGGATTTGGGCGCTACACCACGCTCGACCAGATTGAGGACGCTGCAGCAAAGATCAACGCTGCTGTGGCAGCGCAGGAGGTTTGATGGTTGCTGTGCGTTTCACCGACCCGAAAGGGACAATTATCGAGGCCGAGGCAGAGGCAGGCGATAATTTGCTGCGCTTGGCGCAGGCGCATGGACTGCCGCTGGAGGGCACCTGCGAAGGCCAGATGGCGTGCTCCACCTGCCATGTGGTGGTTGATCCGCAATGGTTCGACAAATTGCCAGACGCCAGCGAGGAAGAGGAAGACATGCTGGACTTTGCCGCAGATGTTCGCCGAACCAGTCGCTTGTCTTGCCAGATTGATCTGACCGAGGAGCTGGACGGACTATCTGTCACTGTTCCCGCAGACAGCCATGATGCGCGGCGGATGTAGCCCGCAGCAAAGGGCGCACATGATTTGGCGCGAGACCTCTGCCTAAAAAGTAGACGTGCCCACGCCGCCATCCACTACCAATGATTGACCGGTCATGTAGCTGGCCCTGTCGCTACACATCATGGCCACAATCGCGCCAAGATCGTCCGCATCGCCAAATCGACCAGCTGGAATGCGCACCGCGTCTACAAAAGCCGCGATTTCTTCGTCATAGCTTCGATTGTTGGCCTCCGCGCGCGGGCCAAACACGTCTTCGATGCCGGGGGTGTGGTGCATGCCCGGCAGAACCGAATTGATGGTGACATTGTGTTTGGCAACATCCTTGGCGATGGCATGGCAATAATTCGCCAAGGCCGCGCGCGGCGGCCCCGACAAAACCCGCATCGATGCCGGGTATTTGGCAACGCCAGTGCTGATATTCACAATCCGGCCCCAACTGCGTTCGATCATCGGGTCAATCACTGCCTTGATGTAGTCAATCGGGCTGAGCAGCGCGATCCGTAATGATTCTTCCACTTGCTCTCTTGTGACATCGCGAAAATCATCGGTGAAGGGAGGGGGAGCGCATGTCGCCACCAGGATATCGGGATCAGGGCATGCTCCCAAAATGGTTGCGCGCCCTTCATCGCTGCTGTGATCGGCAACAATCGGATGGACCTGTGCGCCGGTTTCTGCCGCTATCGCAGCGCAGGTCGCCTCCAGCCGTTCGGCTCCGCGCGCCGAGATAAACACTTGCGCGCCTTCTTGCGCCAGCGCCAAGGCCGCGCCTCGGCCCATGCCTGCGCTGCCGCCGTTCACCAAAGCTTTTTTGCCCGAGATGCCTAGGTCCATTGATGCCTCCTGTACCGGAAAAATTGTGCGGCAGCCCTCGCCTAGCGACTTTGCCTGACACAAGCGCCTGACTAATCCGCTATTGCGAAATCCAGTAGATCGATAGGTGTCTCAGAATGCCCCTGTTTTCCTTGGGGACAACGCCTATATGCTGGTCGCGATGAACCAAGCTACATATCCTGACACTGTCACTATGACTTTGCGTGAACGCGCGCGATTGGTCGTGGAATCCAAATTTTTCGAACGCTTCATCACCGCAATCATCGTTATAAATGCGATCGGGCTAGGGCTGGAAACATCGCCTGCCGTGATGGACCGTGTCGGTACGATTGTCTCATTGCTCGATCGGATCGCCATCGCGATCTTCGTGGTCGAGCTATTGATCAAACTGTTCGCATACCGGCTAGCTTTTTTCAAAAACGGCTGGAACGTGTTCGATCTGGCTATCGTCAGTGCGGCCCTGGTACCGGCGGGCGAGCAATTCTCGGTCTTGCGCGCGTTGCGGATCTTGCGGGCGCTCAGGCTGGTCTCGGTCGTCCCCAGCATGCGCAAGGTCATCGTCGGCCTGTTCAGCGCAATTCCCAGCATTGGCACCGTGATCGTGATGCTGTTGCTGCTGTTCTACATCAGCGCCGTGATGGCCACCAAGCTGTTTGGCGTAGCCTTTCCTGAATGGTTCGGATCGCTGGGCTCCTCGCTTTACTCGCTGTTCCAGATCATGACTTTGGAAAGCTGGTCGATGGGCATAGTGCGCCCGGTGATGGAGGTTTTCCCATGGGCATGGGCCTTCTTCGTGCCGTTCATTCTGGTCACCAGCTTCATTGTGCTCAACCTGTTCATCGGTGTGATCGTCAACGCTATGGCCGAGGCCAATGACGAAGAAGCACATGACGAGCGCGAAGAAATCCTGACCGAATTGCGCGCCTTGCGGACCGAGATTGTGGCTTTGCGCGATGGAGGCAAATGCTAAGGGGCTGCTAGTCAGTGCGGGGCTTGGTCCGCCGTCATTTGGCCGGAAACCATTTTCCTTCGAACACGACGCCGTGAACCTGCACATTGTTCAACTCGGCTGCCCCACCGGCTCTGGGATCGCGATCCAGCACGACAAAGTCAGCCTTCTTGCCCGAGGCAATGCTGCCGACTTGATCGTCCAGACCGATCACTTGTGCGGCCTCGATCGTGATCGCCCGTAATGCCTTTTCCAGGCTGAGCCGTTCGTGTGGGGCCTTCACGATCCCGCCCAAAGTTTCGCGATTGCTGGCGACCCATGCCAGATAGAGCGGATCAATCGGGGCCATGTTGAAGTCGCTATGCAGCCCCAAGGGAACGCCCTTGCGCTCCAGCGAGCCAAGCCGGTTCATTTGCGCGGCACGGTCCGGGCCAAGGCCGGTTCCGGCATAGGCATCGCCCAAAATGCGGATGTAGTTGGGCTGGGCCGATACCATCATGCCCATGGCCGCCAATCGGCGGTTTTGCGCCTCGGTCGAATAGCCCAGGTGCTCCAACACCATGGTTTGGCCGTTGCGCACGGGCAGTCGTTCGAAAATGTCCAGCACAACATCCAGCCCTTTATCGCCATTTACATGCGTGTGCAGGGTCCAGCCGGCTTCCCAAAAGCGCCGGGTTTGCTGTTCCAAAACCTCGGGCGGCGTGATCCATTTGCCCTCGTGACCATCGCTATAGCCTGGCGGATTCATCTGCATATATTGGGCAAAAAATGCCCCATCAGCGAACAATTTGACCCGGTTGGAGAAGAAGAATTTCTCGCTGCCATAGGTGTCTTGGATGGTTTCCAACCAGGCGTTGGGATCGCCTGGAATTAACGGAGCCACAGGGATCGCCAGAATGCGCGAAGGGGTTGATGGCTGATCATACAGGCCTTTGAACAAGGGTGCCTCTGTTTCGACTCCTCCAAACCCGCCAAAGGCGAGATCGGCACTGGTCGTCACGCCGTTTTCCAGCATCATCTGGCGCATTTCGACCATGCCTTGCTGTATTTTCTCAGGCGAGAAGAGGTAGGGGCGCAGTTTGTCTATGCCGTGAAACAGCGCGGTTTCATGGATGATGCCGGTGTCATAATCGGCATGCGTGGGGTCAATCTCTGGTCGATCAAATTCTGCTGCAAACGCATCCTTGTCGCTCAGCCCGAGGATCTCCAGAGCCTTGGTGTTGGCGATGATTTCATGAAAGCTGCGCTGCCAGATGATGACGGCTCTGTCGGGGGCAATCCGGTCCAGCTTGGCGCGGTTCATGTCGCCGTGAAACAATCGATGATGGCCCCACGTCAGAAACAGCTCGTCATCGCTTTCAGCCAAAACGCTGCGCAGCCGTTGCTCATAAGCCTGTTCGCCGACAACCGCCGGGTAATTCTTGCCCGGCAAATCCCAGCTTTCCGGGCTGATGAAGGGTATGGGCAACATCATCACTGTTTGCATCGGATGAATATGCGGTTCGATAAATCCGGGCATCAGGACGCGGTCTGCAAACTGCCGATCGACGGTGACGTTGCGACCTGTGGTCCACGCCTCCAGCCCGTTCAGATCCTGGGCAAGGCCCAAGATGATCCCATCTGCAGTGGCGACATATTTCGCCTCAGAGTAACCCGGCTCCATTGTGATGATGGTTTCGGCTTCATACACCGTCACCTCGGGGTAGGGCAGAGGTTCTACGCCCGACTTTGCGGATGCAATGGCAGGCAGGCTGCAAAGCGCTGCGCCCAAGGCGGCACCCAATGCGGTAACGGCAAATTTGATCATGATCTCTCCCTAAGACAAAGCCTATGCAAAGCGATCGCTTGGCGCAATCAGGATTGGGCCGCGAATTTGATAGGATTGTGCTCCATTCCTGTGGAAAGGGCTCTCCCCCCGGCCATGTGCAATTGCTAAGCGGTGTGCATGGCTGACACGACTGAATTGCTCCCTGATGATCCGTTCGACACTATTGTCGATGCACCGTTCGATGCGGCATTGTCCGAACGGTATCTGGTCTATGCGCTCTCCACCATCACGGCGCGCTCGCTGCCCGATCTGCGTGACGGGCTGAAGCCGGTTCATCGCCGCCTGTTGTGGACCATGCGTCAGTTGAAGCTGGACCCGAGCAACAATTTCAAGAAATCGGCCCGCGTGGTGGGCGAGGTGATCGGTAAGTATCACCCGCATGGCGACACGGCCGCCTATGATGCAATGGTCCGGCTCGCGCAGGATTTTTCGCTGCGCTATCCCTTGGTCGAAGGGCAGGGCAATTTCGGCAATATCGATGGCGATAATGCCGCCGCCTATCGTTATACCGAAGCGCGCCTGACCAAAACCGCGATGCAGCTGATGGAAGGGCTGGACGCAGGCACGGTAGACTTCATCCCAACCTATAATGGCGAGGAAGAAGAGCCCGAGCTGATGCCCGGCCTGTTCCCCAATCTGCTGGCCAATGGCGCCAGCGGCATTGCAGTGGGCATGGCGACCAATATTCCCAGCCACAATGTTGCCGAAGTGATCGACGCGACGCTGGAGCTGATCGACAACCCCCACGTCGAACATGCGCGTTTGATGGAGCTGTTTGCAGGGCCAGATTTTGCCACGGGCGGTCAGGTGATCGACAGTGCGGAGGTGATCTCTCAAGCTTATGAAACCGGGCGAGGCAGCTTTCGTCTCCGAGGTGTTTTTGAAGCGCCTGAGGCCGAAAAGCCGGAGGATCAAGAGGCCGGGATTGAGCGGCTGAGCGGTGGCCAATGGCAATTGGTCATCACCGAAATTCCCTACCAAGTTCAAAAAGGCAAGCTGATCGAGCAGATCGCTCAGGCGATTGCAGACAAGAAGCTGCCCATCCTGGAGGATGTGCGCGATGAAAGCGATGAACAAATCCGCATCGTGCTGGTCCCGCGCAGCCGCAATGTGGACCCGGGATTGCTCAAGGAATCCATCTTCAAACTGACCGATATGGAGGTGCGGTTCGGCCTCAATCTGAACGTACTGGATGCCACCCGCACGCCGATGGTGATGGGTCTGAAGGAGTTGCTGGAAAACTGGACTCGGTCCCAGATCGAGATTTTGCAGCGCCGCAGCCAGCACCGGCTGGATCAGATTGCTCGGCGGTTGGAGCTGGTCGAAGGCTATATCATTGCCTTCCTCAATCTGGACCGGGTGATCGAGATTATCCGTACCGAGGATGAACCCAAGCCGGTAATGATGGACGAGTTCAAGCTGACCGACCGGCAAGCCGAAGCGATCCTCAACATGCGGCTGCGGTCCTTGCGCAAGTTGGAAGAAATGCAGCTGCGCGACGAGAAAAGCACTCTGCTGGAAGAGAAGGACGGCTTGGAAAAGCTGCTCGGCTCGCCAGCGCGCCAGCGTACGCGGCTCAAGCGTGACCTCAATCAATTGCGCAAGGATTACGCCGAGGACACCGCTTTGGGTGCGCGCCGGACCCGCATTGAAGAGGCCGAGCCTGCGGTCGAATTTTCGATGGATGCGATGATCGAGAAGGAGCCGGTCACCGTCATTCTGTCCAAGAAAGGGTGGATCCGCGCGGCCAAGGGGCATGTCGATTTGGCCCAGGAATTTAAGTATAAGGAAGGCGATGAGCTCGCCTTCATCACCCACGCGCAAACCACTGATAAGCTGCTGATTGCAGCGGAGAACGGGCGCTTTTACACGCTCGGCTGCGACAAATTGCCCGGCGCTCGCGGGTTTGGCGAGCCGGTCCAATCGATGATCGATATGGAGGCAGAGACTCGCGTGGTTGGCATGGTTGTTCACAAGCCGGAAGGGCGTTTGTTGCTCGCGTCCTCGATCGGCAAAGGTTTCATCGCCGAGACCAAGGAATTGTTGGCTGAAACGCGCAAGGGCCGCCAGGTCGTCAATCTGAAGAACGATGCGAAATTCGCTGTCATGCGCGAGGTTGACCCGACCCATGATCACGTTGCTGTGGTGGGCGAGAACCGCAAGTTGATCGTTTTCAATATCGAGGAAATTCCGATCATGGCGCGCGGACAAGGCGTGATGCTGCAGCGCTATCGCGATGGTGGATTGTCAGATTTGAAGAGCTTTGTCTTGGCTGAGGGACTCAGCTGGACGATGGGCGGCAAAGGCGATCGGACGAGGACCGAAACCGACATCTGGCAATGGAAAGTCGCGCGCGGCGCAGCCGGTCGTTTGCCGCCGCAAGGCTTCCCCAAGGACAACCGGTTTTAGTCCTTCGATTGCTCGGTCCTTAGAGCGACTGTCATACCCCAACGAAAAGGGCCGCGCTGGTATTGCACCACGCGGCCCTTCGAAATTTCCATCTGTGGGTCGGCCTAGCCGCCGACAGCTTCAACCGCAGCCATGATGTCGGCAAAGTTTGCGAGCGCCATCAATTGGCCGTCCGGCGCAACGGTCATCAGATTTTCTGGCAACGTGATCAATTGCGCTTCGTCATTCTTGACGATCACATTGCCGCCTTCAACGGCATCGACCAGACCTAATGTCTGCTCATCAGCGGTGATAACTGGTGCGCCTACCACCAATGCGGCGGCCAAAGCCGCGGCTGCTTCGGCTTCAGCCTTGGCCTGAGCCTCAGCAGCTAGGCGAGCCTGCTCAGCAACCTGTGCATCCATCATTCCATTGATTTGAGCTTGGGTCGCGTTGACGGTCCATTTGCCTTCTTGATTGGCCAGAAGATTGGCGGGCAGTGGAGCCTTGTGGGCTCCTGTATCCACGGTCACGATGCCATCGGCGTTGCTTTCAACCGTACCGATCGGCGCGTCGTCATTGCCATAGATCGTCGTGCCAGCATCTTGAGCATGTGCCACGATGGGTGTGGCTGCGATCGCTGTGGCGAGAAGGGCAAATTTGGCGAAATTCATGAATGTGTCTCCGTAGAAATCAAATCTTGAGCAACACCCAGCGAACAAATATCCGCTTGGCGCGACTGAATTAGAATGTGGGGCGAAACGGGAAAAGCCGAATACCCGAGGCGAAACGACCGATCCCCGGCCGCCTTGGATGCGCTCCCTAGACAATAATCCGGGGGCTTTGCAACCGTGACATTTATGAGGGGGCGGGCCTGAATTTGCGCTGAAGCTGTGAGATTATTGTGCGGCGCCGGGCGATTGTTGGACCACCTGATCCAACAATTCCTGAACCCGGTCATGGGAAGGAAACCCTTCGGCAATCCACAGTTCTTCGACTGCGCGTCTGATCTGCGCCACTTGCGGACCGACCGCCAAACCACGGTCAACAATTTCTCCGCCTTTCAGCGGGAATTGCGGCGCGAGCCAGTCTTTCAGCGGGGTCGCATCACCACCGGCCAATAACACCCGATCAACCGCGCAATCGGTGCCTTCACGATAAGCCAAGGCTTGCATAGCTAACGGATCACCCGGCTGGCGTTCGGAAACGCAGATCAGATGCGCACGCTGCTTGCGTGACATACGCAGCCGGGCTGCAACCGAATCGGCGATATCAGGAAGGGGCGGCAACAGGGCGGCCAAGCGGCGGATTGCGCTTGCGTCAAAGCCTTGGGCTTGTTCAGCCGCAATTAACTGCTCCAACGCTTTTAGCTGCGGCGGGCAAGTCTCTGGCAAGATGACCTGCAGGACGCCCAGCTCGCGCATGCGGCTTAGTGTGTCAGAGGGATCAGGCAGCTCAAGCAGCTTGAACAACTCGGCTGCCACACGCTCGCGGCTCAATCCCTTGATCGTTTCAGCCAGCTCGGAACAGGCAGCCTCGGCTTCGTCATCCAATTGCGAACCGAACCGTGCCTGAAAACGGAAATAGCGCAAGATTCGCAAATGGTCTTCGCGGATGCGCTGTTTGGCATCGCCGATAAACCGAACACGCCGCTCGGCCAGATCCTCCTGCCCGCCAAAATAGTCGGAAATCTTGAGCGTTTCGGGATGGGCGAACAGCGCGTTGATTGTGAAATCACGCCTAGCTGCGTCTTCTCTCCACTCTTGCGCAAAGGCAATTGTTGCACGCCTGCCATCGGTGGCCACATCGCGCCGCAATGTGGTGATCTCCACCGGGCCATCGTCCAGAATGGCTGTTACCGTACCATGATCGATGCCGGTCGGGACGGTGCGAATGCCCGCTGCCTGGCATTTGTCGATCACTACAGCGGGCAAATGGGTGGTCGCGCAGTCCACATCTTCCACCTCTTGCCCCAACAGGCTGTCACGGATTGCTCCGCCCACCCAGCGGATGTTGTCGGCACCCAAGGCAGCCGTTAGCGCGCGCAAACCGGCGCGCTTGGTCCAAGCCGCATCGTGCAGTGAGTGAAAGTGCGGATCAGCGACCATTGATCAATTCTTTGTAAGACAGGCGTTGCGACAAATTCGCCAGAATTCCCGCTGTAACGCCCCAAATGCGAAATCCCTGATAATCCATTTCCAGATAATGGCGCATTTCGCCGCGCCAATACACCTCGTTCTGGGTCCAATTGGCACGATCCATGACCAAGGATAGCGGAACTTCAAACCAAGCCTCGACCTCTGCCGGATTGGGGGTGAGATCAAGATCAGGGGGGATCACGCCCACAACCGGGGTCACGTCGAAACCAGTGCCGGTTTGATAGCGGTCGGTAGAGCCAACAATGCTGACATGATGCGGGCGAAGCGCAAGCTCTTCATCTGCCTCGCGCAGGGCCGCGGCAATGGCATCTTCACCGGCATCAACCTTGCCGCCGGGCAGCGCTACCTGGCCGGGATGATCGCGCATTCCTTGCGGGCGTTGGGTCAGGATCAAACCCGGTTCGGGGCGATCAGTCACAGCGATCAACACAGCGGCATCGGCGGTGCGGTCGGCTTGGGCAAATCGGGTGTCGCTCAGCAGTTCATCCACGGGATTGGCGTGGCCGCGTTCAAACACGTCAGACAAACGGTCAAACAGCGCCGTCATGCTGGCACCAGCGAATATTGCTCACCTTGACTGGTTACGGTCCACTCGTCCGATTGCGATAGGGCGATCTCGGCCAATTGGGCATAGGTGCTGCGGTTAAGCCGGGCCTCGCACCCGCGCCGAACATGCAAATACAGCGCCGGTGTTTCGGACGAGCCACGGGCCACCAGAGGATGATCGGGCCCAGCAATGATCAGTTCGTCAGTATTGAGCCGAAAGGCCAGTCCTGCTTCGTCCGGCTTGCCATCAGGCGCGCTGCGCAGCGCCACATCGGTTGCGATAAAGGCGGCGTCCTCAACGTCGATGCTCAGCTTTTCAAAAGGGCTAACCAGATGGTGCGATCCGTCATCATCGCGGGTCAAGAGGCCGGAAAAGGCGCGCACCATGGCATCGCGCTTGATCACAGAGCCATCGTGAAACCACTGTCCATCGGCTGCAATACGCATGCGGCTGTCGCCGATTTTTTCTGGCGCCCAATTTTCAACCGGCGGCAGCTTACGCTGGGCAACCTGTTCAGCAATTTGGCTGAGCGTCAGTTCCGCAAGTTCAGGTGGAGGTTGATACGGCATGTCAGATTTTGCGATGCCAGAAGCTGGTGGGTTCGCCAAGTCGAACAATTAGATAACCAACAATGCTTAATCTGTGCTCCACGGCCCCAGCATGCCTTCGGCGGGCAAGACTGCAGGATGTGCGCAGCGCATCAGCAAACGCGCCGGATCATTGGGGCCGGGACAATGCCAGCCTGATGTGTGTTCAGCAGTGAAGCCAAAGAAGCGGCCGTAATAATCAGGATCGCCAATCATCACCTGCGGCAATTGAGCGTCGGGACCGATGGCTTCCAGTGTGGCCAACATCAATGCCTTACCAAAGCCCTCGCCCTGCTGCTCGGGCAGAACGGCCACCGGACCGATCATCAGCATCGGGTGCGGACGACCTTTTGGATCGGACAAGGCGATTGGCCAGACCTGAATAGTGCCGACCAGAAAATCGTCTTCGTCCAGCGCAGCAAAGCTCAAGGCCTCCAGCCAATGCGTGCCTTCCCGCATGCGATAGGCGGTGCGGGCAAGGCGCTCAGGGCCGAACGCCCGATCGAGCAATTGCTCGATCAGATCGGGTTCGACATTCGCAAGGGGCACCAACTTAGCCATCGGGCCGCGCGCTTAAGCACAATGGCACTGGCTGTCGATCAAATTGCGCTGCTAGTCGCCAAAACTATTGTTTGGGCGTGACCTTCAGCAAGCGGCCTTCTTCGCCATCTTCCAACAGCCAAAGCGCCCCGTCAGGCCCTTGATCAACCGACCGAATACGGTTTTCAAAGGGATAGCGTTGCGCTTCTGCTGCGCTGTCACCATCGATCTCTACCCGCACCAAACCCGGTTCGGACATGCTAGCGATCAAGGCATCACCCTGCCACTCCGTGAACAGCTCGCCCGAGTAAAAGATCATATCGCCCGGCGCGATAACCGGGGTCCAGTGTACGGCTGGTTTGGTAAAGCCATCATCCGCGCTGTGATCCTCGATCGGATCGCCGCTGTAATGATTGCCATAAGACCGGGTTGGCCAACCATAATTGGCCCCTGCAGCCACCAGATTGAGCTCGTCGCCGCCGGCTGGGCCATGTTCCATATCCCACAAGCGGCCTTCCGCATCCCAATCCATGCCGAGGATGTTGCGGTGGCCATAGGACCAGATCTCGTTTGTGGGTGAGGGCTGGTCTGCCATCGGATTGCCCGCCGCAGGGGTACCGTCCAAATTCAACCGGACGATCGTTCCGATCGTGTTGGAATTGTCTTGGGCCGGGTCCAGCTTTTGCCGGTCACCGCTGGCAACGAACATATAGGCCTCGTCTGGAGAGAAACGGATGCGGTGTGAATAATGTCCGCGACCGGTTACCTTGGGCGTTTGTTGCCAGATGATATTGAGGTCGCTGATCGAACAGCCAGCGTTGCTGCATGCAAATGTACCTTTGCCAACCACCGCGCCGCGAGTGTCGCCATTGCCTGCGTCGGCCCAGCTGAGATAGATGCTTCGTTCTTGCGACGCATCACCCGCTTCGCTTTCAAGAAATGCAACGTCGCCCAGACCGCCTTGGCCACCATAATCAACCTCGGGTGCACCGCTGACCGACATGGTTTCGCCCGTTGCAGTATCGATCACGCTGATACTGCCTGCCTTTTGCGTCACGACCATCATTTCGGTTCCGGGCAGGAATGCCGCAGCCCAAGGTTCCTCAAAGGTACCGACTTCGGCAATCTCCAATCCGCTTTGTGACGGATCGGCAGAGCTATCCACATCGGCCGAGGCATTGCAGCTTGCGAGCAACAGGCCAGCGGGGAATAGAAGGGTGAGAGGTTGTGTTATCATGCGCATGTTCAATGGAACTCCCGAAAACATATCTGGTGCCCCGGATTATGATCGTCCGATCATCTTCGGGGTGGACGAGGCCGGTAGAGGCCCCTTGGCTGGTCCGGTTGTGGCCGGTGCAGTCCTGCTGTGCAAGGGGGCACCATCGGGTCTCGCCGATTCCAAGCAACTTTCTGCCAAACGTCGTGCGATGCTCGACGAACAGCTGCGTATAACATGCTATTGGGCGGTTGGCATTGCCCAGCCGGAAGAGATTGATCAGCTCAACATTCTGGTCGCCACCATGCAAGCCATGACAAGTGCCGTGGCCGGTCTGGCGCAATGCGTGGGGGCGGACCCTGCGCAAGTGTTGATTGATGGCAATATGACACCAGCGGGCAGGGCGCCAGCTTGGCGATGGAATGGCCACGCGATTGTGGGCGGAGACGCGACAGAGCCTGCAATTTCGGCCGCCTCGATCATCGCAAAGGAGTGGCGTGACCGGCTGATGTGTGAAGCGGCGCATGATCATCCGCATTACGGGTGGGAGCGCAACAAGGGATATGGCACGCGCGAGCATATGGAAGCGCTGCATCGCCACGGGCCTACCCCGCTGCATCGGCAAAGCTTTGCCCCTGTTGCACAATTGGCTCTTCTATAGCTTGCAAAATAGGCTAAGCGCGCAATTGTGATTGAAGCTATTCTCCTCAGTATCGCTGGCCTGATTGGCCTTGCCGTTGGCGGCGAGTTTCTCGTCAAAGGGTCGGTGGGTATTGCCCAAAAGCTGGGTGTATCCAATTTGGTCACCGGATTGGTGATCGTTGGGTTTGCCACGTCGATGCCCGAGATGGTTGCCAGTGTTCAAGCTGTGTTGTCCGGGTCAGCAGAGCTGGCGTGGGGCAATATCGCCGGTTCCAACATTGCCAATTCCATGCTGATTTTGGGCGCGACAGCATTGATCGCTCCGATAGTGCTCAAAGGCACCGGACGCCGGGACGCTGTGGTTGCGCTGGCCGTATCGGGCCTGGTCCTGGCGATCGGATTTACCCAATTTGCGTCGCTGTGGATCGGCATAGCCTTGCTGGTGCTGCTCACCGCTTACATTATTTGGCGATACCGCCACCCGCGCATGGACGATGAAGAAGACGAACATGATCTGCCTTCATGGGGCCGGGCAATCGTGTTCTTCGCAATCGGTCTCGCCTTGCTGGTTGGCGGCGGTAAATTGTTGGTCGATGGTGCGATTGACTTGGCCCGACTGGTCGGGATCAGCGAAACTGTGATCGGGCTGACGATCGTTGCGATTGGCACATCCTTGCCAGAATTGGCCGCATCTGTGGCTGCTGCCCTTCGCGGGAAGCCTGGTCTGGCTCTGGGCAATGTAGTTGGTTCCAATATCTACAATTTGCTGCTGATTGGCGGGGTCACGATGATCCTTGCACCCGTAGCGCCACCAGCTTCGCTGAACGATTTGGAATGGCCGCTGGTTGTTGGCTCTGCCCTGATGATATTGCTGCTGTTCTGGTTCGCATCGCGCATATCGCGTTGGATGGGAGCACTGCTGTTGGCTGTGTATATTGCCTTCAACGTCTTCCTGTTCGCCTGATCCAACAGTTTTTCGCAAGCTAGCTGGCCGCTGAGTCTTCAGCGCAACACCCCATCATGTCGAGTCTTACAAAAGTGATGAGACTCAACATGTTGTGGGGGACTCTTTTTGTTCTCTCATAACTAACCCGACATTAACCATATGCGCCGATGATTTACCGCTTGACGTAGAGTCCGGATGGACTCACCCTGTGGATAACTTTGCCAAGGGATGTGGATATGGGGGTCTTGGAGACCGCGAAGACGCGCGCCGCGCGCACGAAACAAGTTGCCGCTGCAAAGGCCAAAGCGCCAGCAGCACCGCTTCCGCTCGGCCAAATTCTGGATGGTGATTGCATCGAGGCGATGCGCTCGCTGCCCGACAACAGCATTGACTGCGTGTTTGCCGATCCGCCCTACAACCTCCAGCTCGGCGGTGATCTCAACCGGCCTGACGGCAGCCAGGTCGATGCAGTGACCGACCATTGGGACCAGTTCGACAGCTTTGCCATTTACGACCAGTTCACGCGCGATTGGCTAACCGAGGCGCGCCGCGTGCTAAAGCCAGACGGCGCCCTGTGGGTCATTGGCAGCTATCACAATATCTACCGCGTTGGCGCTATCCTGCAGGATCTGGGCTTCTGGATCTTGAACGATGTGGTGTGGCGCAAGACCAATCCGATGCCCAATTTCAAAGGCACGCGGTTTACCAATGCGCATGAAACGCTGCTTTGGGCCAGCATGGGCGAGAAAGCGAAGTACCACTTCAACTATCGCGCGATGAAGACGCTGAACGATGAATTGCAGATGCGCAGCGATTGGCTGCTACCAATCTGTTCGGGCGGAGAGCGTTTGAAAGAGGGCGGAACCAAGGTTCATCCTACACAGAAACCGGAAAGCCTGCTGTATCGTGTGCTGCTCGCCACGACCGAGAAGGGCGACGTAGTGCTCGACCCGTTCTTTGGCACGGGCACAACCGGCGCCGTGGCAAAACGCTTGGGCCGGGACTGGATCGGATGCGAACGCGAGAACGTCTATCGCGATGCCGCCTATAAGCGGATCGAGAAGGAATTGCCGCTGGATGAAAGCGTGATCGAAACCATGCAAAGCAAGAAGGCCGCGCCGCGCGTTGCGTTCGGTGCGTTGGTGGAAAATGGCTATATCAAGCCGGGCACACAGCTGTTCGATAAGAAACGTCGCTGGATTGCCACGGTGCGCGCAGATGGCTCGCTGACCTATGACAAGCAAATCGGCAGCATCCATGGCCTGGGCAAAGATTTGCAAGGCGCGCCCAGCTGCAACGGCTGGACCTTCTGGCATTATGAAGATGGCGGAGACGTAAAGCCGATCGACGCTGCGCGGCAGACCTATCTGCTCGCCACCGAGGATTGCTAAGCTAGCGGATTACTGCTCAGATTCGCCGGCAATTTCGCCATCCCGATATTGCTTGGGAGCAGAAACGCGCAATTTGTTCTCCAGCGAATCCGTCAGAGTTCTGCCGCTTATCGGTTCGGCAAATTCAACGCCTGCGCGTCCGTTTTCGCACCAGACAACAATGCCATTTATGCGTGACAGCCCGCACACCAAAGTCATTGGCACAAACACCGGTAATTCTTGAGAGACATCCAGCAAAGCGCCATTAACCGAAACATCGCGCACCCGGACATCCAGCGTCTGATCATCGCATTCCAAGAACCCGCGCAAGAATGTTGGCGAGCGCTTGGTCTGCCTTTTGGGCACTGTCATATCCACGAAATGCATTTCCTAACTTGCTAAGCAATTCTTCTGGCTGACACGAACAGTAAGGCGATAGATTTGCGATAGTGTTAAGAATGGTCAGGTCTCAAATAGTGCTCCGCCTAGGAAAGAACCGTGGACTCTCGCGCGCGGCCTCTTTCCATAATTGGGCTGACGCGCAACAGGGGGTAGGCAGTTTGTCAAAGCTGGCAGATGACCCAAACTGATGAGTTTACGAAAGGCTTCGGCTGCATGAGCGACACCGTCTATATTCGTCCGTTGAGCTTTGTGTCTGGTCCACAAGCAGTCGATGGCGATGCAGTCAGGCTGGCGGGCGGCATGATTTATGCGCGTGAATTTGCGGTCATCACGCGGCAGGACGGTAAGATCACCGACCGGCAGATTGCTGCGCAAAAGACAATCCCGGAGATAATCGAGAATTTGCCCGCTGCTTTGACAGAGGAAGCTGCGGCGCAAATGACCAATCTGGCTTTGATGCATCCGCCACTGGAATTGGGAGCGCGCACCATACGGCTCGACCAACCCCAGATCATGGGTATTCTCAATGTGACGCCGGACAGTTTTTCGGATGGCGGTGAGTTTCTGGATGATGTCGATGCGGGCCGTGCCCATGCCTCTGCCATGTTGGAAGCGGGCGCAGCGATTATCGACATCGGCGGGGAGAGCACGCGCCCCGGTGCGGCTGCGACATGGGAAGGCGACGAGAAAGACCGCGTGCTGCCAGCAGTTGAATATTGCAGCGCCATGGGCGCCGCCATCAGCGTAGATACCCGCCGCGCAGGCGTGCTGGAGGCAGCGTTAGAGGCGGGCGCGCATATCGCCAATGATGTCTCGGCTCTGCGATATGATCCGCGCACATCAGAAATTGCAGCCAGCAGCGGTTGTCCCGTCATCTTGATGCATGCGCCTGGCACTGGCGATGATCTGCATGCCGGCGGCGAATATGACAATGTGGTGTTTGATGTGTTCGATTGGTTGAAAACACGCCGCGATGCCGCCGTGGCCAGCGGGATTTCGCGATCCAAGATCATCCTTGATCCGGGCATTGGCTTTGGAAAATCGCTGGCCGACAATCTGGCGCTGATCAATGCTTTGCCAATGTTCCACGCCTTGGGTCAGCCGCTTTTGCTGGGTGCCAGCCGTAAACGCATGATTGGCGCGTTATCTAATGAAGATGCTGCCCACCAACGCCTTGGCGGTAGCATTGCCTTGGCGGTGGCCGGGATGAATGCAGGCGTGCAATTGCTGCGAGTTCACGATGTTGCTGAGACAGTGCAGGCGCGCAATGTATGGCGCGGATTGCGCGACGCCGCGCTGACCGATTTTTCGGAACTGCCGCAATAGGCCAGAGTTGGCGGTATTCTATGGGTGGTTATCTGAGCCTGCCCATCACAGAGTGAAGCCACCATCACTAACCATCACATGACCTGTAATATTGGCGGCGGCATCGGACAGCAAATAGAGGATGCTATCGGCTATTTCGTTTGCAGTGGCGAACTCACCACGGGGAGTGGTCTTGGCGAAGGTTTTCAGCGTCGCGTCGCGGCCTAGCTTTTCACTTGTTTGGCGGAAAACTTTAGAGCTGTCCCAAATGGCGGTATCGACCCCGCCTGGCGCAATGGCGTTGACGCGGATCTTTTGGGGCATACCTTCCAAAGCTGCGATCCGAGCCATTTGCACAACAGCTGCCTTAGACACACCATATGCACCGGTTCCTGCGATAGGCTTTATTCCGGTGCTGGATGAAGTAATGACAACGCTGCCGCCGGCGTTCTGCATGGCGCGCATAGCGGCCGCCAAAGTCAGAAATGCGCCATCCAGATTGACGTCCAGAATTTTTCGCCACTCCGCAAACTCTAAGTCGGCGATCATACCGCCTGCGCTAATGCCTGCGTTAACCACGGCGTGATCCAATTGGTCCAAATCGGCTGCTAACTCTGCCCATAGGTCCGGATTGGCGACACTGCCATCAATCAGCTGTGTTTCACATGGCAAGTCCAGCGCCTCCAGACCGGCGCGATCAACATCAACCAACACCAGTTTGGCACAGCCACGTGCGGCTAAGGACCGGGCGCAAGCTGCACCGATGCCAGAAGCGGCACCTGTAACGAGCGCTTTGCGCCCTGCGAAATCTTGAATGTGTGTCATGGCCGCCGCGCTAATACGGTTAGGCAGCGTTGTCGATCCCAAGGTCCGACAGCTTGCGATAGAGCGTTGATCGACCAATTCCCAAGCGGCGCGCCACTTCGGTCATGCGCCCGCGATAATGTCCGATGGCTAGGCGGATCACGTCCGCCTCGATTTCTTCCAGCGGTCGCAGATTGCCGTCTTGCGTATAGAGCATGACGCCCACGCCTTCGTGGATCGGGTTGGTTGCTTCTTGCTCATCGCCCAGCAGCTCGCACAATTGTGGGAAGCTGTCAGCGGTCAGCGTTTGATTGTCACAGAACACAGCCGCGCGGAACAAAACCGCCTGCAATTGGCGCACATTGCCTGGCCAATCATAGGCTGACAGCAAGGCGAGGGCAGAATCGTTGATCGACAAGTGCCGCAATCCGGGCTGATCGCCGATCCGGGCCAGGAAATGACGGGTCAGGCCGGGAATGTCCCCCTGCCGCTGGCGCAAAGGCGGCAGCTTGATCGTGGTCTGCGCAAGCGCGCTGTACAATTTGGGCTGGAAGTGGCCCGATTGTACCAGTTCATCGAGCGGGAAATTGCCTGCGCTCAGGATGCGGACATTTACCCGGAAGCCATGCGTCGCTCCCACCGGCCGGACAATGCCCGTTTCCAGCATCTCGGCCAGCTGTTGCTGCATGTCATCTTTCAGGCGGTCGATCTCATCCAGCACCAAGGTGCCGCCATCGCATTGCTGCAAGGCGCCCAATTGCCGGTCAAATGCGCCGGGAAAGGCATTGGGCTCGTGGCCAAACAGAACAGAGGCGAGCGAGTTACAGGGCACTCCGCCGATGTTGATGATGCGAAACGGGGCTTTTGAACGCGGGCTGGCGCCGTGCATGGCGCGCATCAGCATTTCCTTGCCTGTGCCGCTCTCGCCCTCGATCAGCGCGTTGGCGTGACCGCGTGCAGCCTTGGCAGCCTGCGCCAGAGCAGTGCGAAATTTGGGGGCGGTGCCGATCATCGCGTCAAAATCGAGCGATGCGTGCATTTTTTCCGTAAGCGGTTGCAGCTCTGCCTTGGCCCCTTCGCGCTCGGTTGCGGCGCGCAAGGCTTCCATCAACCTGTCGGGTGCCACCGGCTTTATCAGATAGTCGGTTGCGCCAGCGCGCATTGCCTCGACCGCCAGCAAAGGCGATGCGCTGGTGGTGAGCATCAGGATGGGTAAACCGGGCCGGCGCGCCTTCAATTCTTCGATCAGCGAACAGGCGTCATCACCGGGAACCCATTGATCAAGGATAATCGCGGACAATTGCATGCCATCGCGCGTGCCCAGCATGGTTATTGCCGCTTCTGAATCGCTTGCGACAAGTGTGCGCCAACCGTCCCGCGCGGCCAGCGCAGTAATTAACCGGCTTTGTGCCGGTTCATCGTCAATCAACATGACAAGGCGGTTTTCGCTATCCGTCATGAACTCCAAAGTCGTCCCATAGTTGAACAGCAGGAGTATTACGGCAGAGGGGTAAATACGTGATTAAGGCTATTTGATTGGCTAGGATGGGTGGCAGATTGATCTGTGTCCTTGAGAATTGCCGCACCCCGCGATAGACGGTCGGGGAATCACTTCATTAGGTTTAAGGGAACGGATCGATGGCTTCGCAAGATTTGGAATCGGCACAGCGCACTTACGGTAGCTTTATCAGCATGCTGAAATGGGCAGTCCCAACGCTCGCAGTGATCACGTTGATCATCATTGTGCTGATCGCTGAGTAAGCGGCCAAGATATTGCGTATTGCAGTTCTGAAGGAACGCGCCTCTGGCGAGGCTCGCGTTGCCGCAACGCCCGAAACTGTCAAAAAATTCATCGCGTTAGGCAATGAATTTGCGGTTGAATCTGGGGCAGGCGCCACAGCTTCGATTTCTGACGAGGCTTATGCTGAGGCGGGCGCAAGCATCGGCTCTGCGGCCGATACAGCAAAACAGGCAGATATCATCTTAGGCGTGCAAGCACCCGATACTGCCCTGCTGGGCGATGCGAAACCTGGCGCGATGGTGGCGGCACTGTTCGATCCATTTGGCAGAGCCGATGTGGTCGAGGCCTATGCCAAAGCCGGGCTTGAGGCTCTTTCGATGGAATTCATGCCGCGTATCACCCGCGCGCAATCGATGGATGTCTTGTCCAGCCAGTCCAATTTGGCCGGGTATAAGGCGGTTATCTCGGCTGCAGAGACCTATGGCCGCGCCTTCCCGATGATGATGACGGCAGCCGGAACCGTGCAGCCAGCGCGTGTATTCGTGATGGGTGTGGGTGTTGCAGGCCTGCAAGCAATTGCGACCGCGCGCCGGATGGGCGCCCAAGTGTCCGCCACCGATGTGCGCTCCGCCACCAAAGAACAGATCCAATCGCTGGGTGCCAAACCCATCTTTGTGGAAGAAGTTGAAGGCATCGAAGGCGAAGGCTCGGGCGGTTACGCGACCGAGATGAGCGATGAATATAAGGCAGCACAAGCCAAGCTGGTGAGCGAACATATCGCCAAGCAGGATATTGTGATCACCACCGCATTGATCCCTGGCCGTGCTGCACCGCAGCTGGTGTCGGACGAGCAGATCGCGACGATGAAGCCGGGCAGTGTCATCTTTGATTTGGCCGTGGCCCAGGGCGGCAATGTCGCTGGATCAGTGCCGGACCAAATCGTCGAAAAGCATGGCGTCAAAATCATGGGCTATTCCAACACGCCCGCGCATTTGGCGGCTGATGCATCGGCCCTGTTTTCGCGCAACCACTTCAATTTCCTGTCCGCCTTCTGGGACAACGATGCTGGAAAGCCGGTGCTCGACGAAGAAATTGGCGATGCCGTGCGGCTGACGCAAGGCGGCGCAATCGTGAACGAGAGGCTGAAGGGAGCCAACTGATGGACTTTATCTCAATCCTCTCGATTTTCATATTGGCCTGCTTTGTTGGTTATTACGTTGTGTGGTCGGTCACCCCGGCGCTGCACACCCCGCTGATGGCGGTGACCAATGCGATCAGCTCGGTCATCATTGTCGGTGCGCTCATCGCTAGCGCAGAGGCGGGCAGCCAGCTGGCCAAGTGGCTGGGTCTGGCCGGTGTGGTCATGGCCAGCATCAACATCTTCGGCGGCTTTGCCGTGACCGAGCGGATGCTCGCCATGTATAAGAAAAAGGAGAAGTAAGAGATGAGCTTCTCCATCCTTGCAGCCGCAGCAGACGGCCTTTCCGGAACACCAGCATGGGCCATGCTGGCCTATCTGGCGTCGGGCATTTTCTTCATTCTGGCGCTGCGTGGGCTATCATCGCCGGCCACCAGCCGCGCGGGCAATCGCAATGGCATGATCGGCATGGTTATCGCCGTGGTGACCACTCTGGTCACGCATGACATCGCCAATATTGTCGAGATCGGTATTGCGATGTTTATCGGCGGCATCATCGGGGTCACCATCGCGCGCAAAATTGCGATGACCGCGATGCCGGAATTGGTTGCAGGCTTCCACTCGCTGGTCGGCATGGCCGCCGTGGTTGTGGGCCTTGCGGCATGGCTTGATCCGGCCAGCTTTGGCATCACCGATGCGGCTGGACAGATCTTGATGGTCAGCCGGATCGAGCTGGGTCTGGGCATCGCCATCGGTGCGATCACCTTCTCTGGTTCGGTTATCGCCTTTCTGAAATTGTCGGGCCGGATGAGCGGGTCTCCGATCATGCTGCCGGGCCGCCACATCATCAATCTGGGCACGCTGGTTGCGATCCTGGGCATGATCGGCGTCTATGCGTTCTCAGGCGCGGGCGGTGCGGGCGAGGGTCAGCTGATCATCTGGGTCACAGTGCTGGCCTTTATCATTGGCTTCTTGCTGATCATTCCCATCGGCGGGGCAGACATGCCGGTCGTCGTATCAATGCTGAACAGTTACTCTGGTTGGGCAGCGGCAGCGATGGGCTTCACCCTGGGCAATACTGCGATGATTATCACCGGCGCATTGGTCGGTAGCTCGGGTGCGATCCTCAGCTACATCATGTGCCGCGCAATGAACCGCAGCTTCATTTCGGTGATTGCGGGTGGCTTTGGCAGCGATGGCGGTTCTGGCGGCGGCGAAGCACGTGAAGCACGCCCTTATAAACAGGGCAGCGCCGCCGATGCAGCTTTCATGCTGGAGCAGGCGGAAAAGGTCATCATCATTCCCGGTTACGGCATGGCCGTGGCGCAGGCGCAACACGCCTTGCGCGAAATGGCTGATATGCTGGAGGAAAAGGGTGTGGAGGTGAAATACGCCATTCACCCCGTTGCCGGACGTATGCCGGGGCACATGAACGTGCTGCTAGCCGAAGCCAGCGTGCCGTACGAAAACGTGTTCGAGCTGGAAGATATCAATTCCGAATTCGCGCAAGCCGATGTGGCCTTCATCATTGGCGCAAATGACGTGGTCAACCCGGCTGCCAAGACGGACAAGACGAGCCCGATTTACGGTATGCCTGTGTTCGATGTGGACAAGGCTAAGCAGGTGTTCTTCATCAAACGCAGCATGGGCGGGGTTGGCTATGCCGGCGTCGATAATGATGTGTTCTATATGGACCAGACCATGATGCTGTTGTCGGATGCCAAGAAGATGGTCGAGGAAATCGTCAAGGCGATCGATTAAGGGCCCTTGCAATTCGGCTCCCTTGCGGCAGAATGGGTTGCAGGGAGAGACCAATATGCTCAAATTTTCGACCGCTGTTCTGGCTTTGGCCAGCGCATCCAGCCTTGCCGCGGCAACGCATGATATCGCACCCGGTGAAGGCGCGCAGGAGCGCCTGCAAGAAGCGTTAATTCTGGCCGAGCCTGGCGATGAAATCGTGTTGGCAGAAGGGCGCTATGTGCTGACCGATGGTCTGAGTTTGGATGTCGATAATGTGACCGTTCGAGGCGCAGGCATGAACGCTAGCGTATTGGATTTCACCACCCAGCAAGGCGCGGGCGAGGGGCTGTTGGTGACTTCCGACAATGTGACCCTGCGCGATTTTGCGGTTGAAAATGCCAAGGGTGACGGGATTAAATCCAAAGGCGCGGACCAGATTGTCTATCACGCGCTGAGGGTGGAATGGACCAATGGGCCCGATGCCGGCAATGGCGCCTATGGCATCTATCCGGTCGAGGCGAGCAACATTCTGGTGCAAGACAGCTATGTCCGCGGTGCATCGGATGCGGGCATTTATGTCGGCCAATCAGAAGACATCATCGTGCGCCGCAACCGTGTGGTGGAAAATGTCGCAGGGATCGAGATCGAGAACAGCAACCGCGCCGAAGTGACCGAGAATTTGGCGACCAAAAACACCGGCGGGATTTTGGTGTTCGATCTGCCCGCTCTACCGAAAGTTGGGGGAGGCCAAGTGTTGGTCGCTCGCAATGCGGTGATCGATAACAACACGGACAATTTCGCGCCGGAAGGCAATATCGTGGCCGGAGTTCCTTCGGGAACGGGTGTGATGGTGATGGCGAACAAAGGCGTTCAAGTGCTCGACAATGCTTTGGTCAACAATTCCACCAGCCATGTGATGATGGTTGCTTATACGCAGGCCTTTGATGATGAACGCTATGAACCGCGTCCGGTCGATGTGGTGGTGCGCGGCAATATCTATGGCTCAGGCGGCAATGCTCCCGATTTTGAAGGCGGCCAGTTTTTGGCGGCTGCATTTGGCGGGGCTTTGCCGCCCGTATTGACCGATGGCTTGCATCAAAATCTGTCGGTTGAAGACGCGGTGCCGGTTGTCTCCCTTGGGCTGACCGAAGTGGGGCAGCCCTTTACCCAGGCACAACCGCAATTGGTGCAGCCTGCCGCCGATGGCGCCATTGCTGCGCTGCCAGCGGTTGTTCTGCCTGCCGAGATGGAGGCGCGTCTAAAGTGAAGGGTGCAGGTCTGCTTGCCCTAGGCTTGTCCATGGTCGCCTTTTCCGGCGCCATAGGGGGCAATGCAGCTATCTCCCAGCTACCAACTGTCAATGATGTGGCAGTATTGGGCGGGATGCCTCGCGCGCTTTCAGAGTTCGGATTCTTCTCCGATATGCGCGAGCAGTCGGGAAGTCATGACGTCATTCCTTATCGGCTCAACACGCCGCTTTATTCGGACGGCGCAGACAAATTGCGTTTTGTTTACACGCCGGCGGGAGAGAGCTTTACCGCTGACGGAGACGGCCTGCTGCAATTTCCGGTTGGCAGCGCCTTGATCAAGACATTTGCTTTTGGCGAGGGAGACAAGCGCCAGCTGATCGAAACGCGAGTGCTGTTGCACCGGGCGGATGGCTGGCTGGCCTTGCCCTATCGTTGGAATGAAGAGCAGACCGAGGCGCGCCTGGCATTGGCTGGAGCGCGCATTCCCGTGACGCGGCCCGATGGCAGCCAGATCAGCTATCGTATTCCCAACAAGAACCAGTGCAAGACCTGCCACAGCAAGGATGGCGAGGTTGTTCCCATCGGTCCCAAAGCGCGCAATTTGTCCGCCGATTGGCTTGCTTTGTCAGAGCAGACAGGTGAGCTTGCCTCCATTCCGCAGGTGGAGCGCCGCTTGCCCCTGTGGGAACAGCGCGATGAGGTGTCATTGGACGCAGCGGCGCGGGCTTATCTGGACGTCAATTGCGCACATTGTCACCAGCCAGGTGGCGGTGCATCAAATTCGGGCCTCGATCTGCGCTGGGAGCAGGATGACCCGCATGCGATCGGCATCCGCAAGCCTCCTGTGGCGGCGGGCCGCGGAGCAGGGGGGCATGCGGTGTCCATTCTGCCCGGCAAACCCGATGCCTCGATCATGGTGCACCGGATGAACTCGATCGAACCGGGCGTTGCTATGCCCGAACTGGGCAAAGGAACAATCGATCCGGAAGGGCTTGATATTGTGAGCCGATGGATAGCGGAGATGGGTCAATGAAGTGGTTCTTACGCATATTGGGCATCATCTTTGCGGTCATTTTCATCGCTCTGATCGTGCTTCGCGTGCCGGACACCGACCCGGCTGAAATGCGCGCCAAATACGGCGGTGAGCCATCGCAATTTGTCGAGCTGTCGGATGGATTGACCGTCCATTTGCGCGACGAAGGTCCGGCCAATGGTAATAGCGATGCACCCGCAATCATCTTGCTGCATGGCTCCAATGCTGACCTGTCCACCTGGGATGCTTGGGCGCAAGATCTAAAGCGCGATTACCGTGTCATCAGGTTTGACCAGATCGGCCACGGCCTAACCGGACCGGCGATTGATGATGAATACTCTCTCGCTTCATTTGGCGCAGATATCACCGAGATTGCCGACCATCTTGAAATCGACCAATTTATTTTGGCGGGCAATTCCATGGGCGGAGGGATCGCGATGCATTATGCTATCAACAATCCCGACCGGCTAGATGGCTTGGTCTTGGTGGATGCTGGCGGTGCCCCGATCAAGCGCGAGGGCGGCGGCAATCTGGCTTTCACCTTGGCGGGCATACCCGGCGTTAATTCGATCCTAGCCACCATGACACCGCGATCGTTGGTTGATCGCAGCTTGCGCCAATCGGTCAGCAATCAAGATATCGTAACCGAGCAATTGGTGGACCGTTATTGGGAAATGGCGCGTTATCCCGGAAACAGGGCGGCAACGCTCAAACGCTTCTCTACTCCGCGCAACGCATTTGATGCTGCTGCGGTTGAGCAAGTTGATGTGCCGACATTGGTGATATGGGGAGAGGAAGATGCCCTGATCCCCTATGAAGCGGCGGGCTGGTTTATGGAGCATTTGCCCAACGCAACGCTGGCCAATTATCCCGGCATCGGCCATTTGCCGCATGAAGAAGCCGCAGATCAAACCGTCGCGGACCTGCGGGCATGGCTGGAAAGCCAGCAAACCAGCGATTAATCGTGCAACATTGCTGACTCTATTCAGCTAATAGACTGTTTTGAGGCGCTATGCGGCGCGCTTTAAGCGTTTCAGGGGACACATTCAGCGTGCGAAAACTCGGTTTGATAGGGGGTATGAGCTGGGTCTCTACCGGCATGTATTATGACCGGATCAATCGTTTGGTCCAAAAGCGGTCAAAACCGATGGTCAGCGCTCCCTTGCTGATTGAAAGCCTGGATTTTTCGCAACTTTACGGGCTTCGGGAAGAATCCGATTGGGAGCGAGCAGGCGAGGTCTTGGGACAAAGCGCCAAGCGGTTGCAAGACGCCGGTGCGCAAGGTCTGATCATCTGCGCAAACTCTATGCACAAAGTGTATAACCAAGTGGCTGCAGCGGTTGATATTCCTATCATCCACATCGCGGAATGCGTTGGCGAAGCCATGAATGCGGCTGGTTGCGACAGTGCGGCGTTGCTTGGCACGCGCAATGTCATGACGGAAAGCTTCTATCGCCGGCGTCTAGTCGCGCACGGCGTGGATCTGTTGCCGCCTGACACCGTCAATGTGAACGCAGTCGACGCAATCATCTATGACGAGCTGATGGTTGGCAAAGTCACGCGCGAGGCTGAACGCACTATGCGCACCATCATCAACAAGAAGGCGCAGCAGGGCGCAAAAGCCATTGTGTTGGCCTGCACCGAGCTGGATTTAATTGTGACGGTGGACGCAAATATCCTGCCAGTGTTCGACAGCACCCGCATCCATTGCAAGGCAGCGGCCGATTGGATCATGGACGAGGGCTGAGACGCTCCGTATTTTTCGACCAAACGGGCATTTCTTTCGGGATAGAACCGGTGTTGCCTGATTGTTCCCGTTGTCGCGTCGGTGGTGCTGGCCTAATCGCTGTTGCAACATGAACCGCGCACCCTACGCCGCTGATCCCACCGCCTCACGCGGCCGCGAATTTGAAAGCGCGGTTTCGTTAACGCGCGGCCCTCGCAGCGAATTTCAGCGCGATCGCGACAGAATTATCCACTCGATGAGCTTTCGCCGCCTGCGCTCTAAAACGCAGGTGTTCATCTCGCCCGAGGGGGATCACTATCGCACCCGGCTGACCCACAGTTTGGAGGTCGCGCAAATTGGACGCGTTATCGCCCGCGCTTTGGGTCTGGACGAAGACCTGACAGAGGCATTGTGCCTGGCCCATGATCTGGGCCATCCGCCCTTTGGTCACGCTGGAGAGGCCGCCTTGAGCGAGGCGATGCTGCGCCACGGCGGGTTTGATCACAACGCCCAATCCATGCGCACAGTGATGCGGCTGGAAAGCCCCTATGCCGGGTATGACGGTTTGAACCTTACCTGGGAGTTGCTGGAAGGCTTGGCCAAGCATAATGGGCCGGTCAACACGCCCAGCTGGGCCTTGGCAGAGCTGGACCATGCCTATCCGCTAGAGCTGGGCCAATGGCCCTCTCTCGAAGCGCAGGTGGCCGCGGTTGCAGACGACATCGCCTATGACAATCACGACATTGACGATGGCTTGCGCGCAGGATTTTTGTCGCTTGATGATCTGATGGAATATGATTTTCTGGCCGATCAATGGCGTGCGGTGGAAAAACGCCTGCCCGATGCTCCGCGAGAGAGGCAATTGCGCGAGCTGATCCGCGATCAAATCGGATTGATGGTCAATGACGTGATCACCCACACAACCCAGAATTGTCAGGGGTTGAAATCTATCCAGGAGGTCCGCGATGCGGGCAAATGCCTGGCCGGATTTTCCCCACCGATGGGTCTGGCTGAGCGCGGCCTAAAGACCTTCATGTATGACAAATTGTATTACCACCCCGAGCAGGTGAACGCTGCCCAGAAAGCACGCGATGTCGTCTCGAGATTGTTTGCCGCCTATTCGCAAGATGCCAAACTGATGCCGGCTGAGTGGCTGGAAGGCCTGCCCGAGGATGAACCTTATCGCAGCCGAAAAATCGCCGATTTTATCGCAGGGATGAGCGATCGTTTTGCGATTGACCGGTGCCGCGAGATCTATGGCGAAGCGCCGATGGGATTGATCAATGTCTGATGTGTTCCGCATCGCCTTGGTTGGCGCCACCGGATTGGTGGGGCGCGAGGTGATTAAAGCCTGCATCGGCAAGGACCATATACGGCTGGTGGGAATTGCTCGCCGCGAAACGGCATTGCCAGCAGGCGCGAGGATGGAGATGTTCGTCGCGCAACCCGACAAATGGGGCGAGATATTAGAAGCCGTAAAGCCCGATGCCTTGATCTGTGCCTTGGGGACGACGTGGAAGCGTGCCGGCAAGGACGAGGACGCGTTTCGGGCGGTCGATCAATATCTGGTGCTGGATACAGCGCGCGCGGCTTTGGCAGCAGGTGTCAAGCGCATGGTGACGGTTAGCTCGGTCAATGCGGACCCCAATGCAAAGCTGTTCTACCCGCGGGTGAAGGGCGAGACCGAACAGCAATTGTCCAAGGTCGGTTTCAAACGGTTGGATATTCTTCAGGCCGGTTTGTTGATGGGAAGTCGGCAGGAAGATGCGCGTTTGGGCGAGGGGCTGGCCAAGATCATCAGCCCGATCTCTGACCTGATGCTGCAAGGTGGATTGCGCAAATTTCGCTCGATTGAAGGACGCACTGTTGCCGAAGGCGCACTGGCTCTGGCCTCGCGCAAGGCGGCCGGGCGCTTCACTCATGACAATGATATGATCCGCCGTGCTGCGCGCGAATGGCCCAAGGCCTGATTGCAGCTATGATCCGTTGGATAACCAGCCTGTTTGCCTTGTGGACCGTGCTGGGAACGGCTTGGGCGTGGTTTGTGCCTGCCCACTTTATCTGGGTGGTTGACGGCACCTTCCAACCGTTTGGACAATCGCTGGTCAGCGTCTTATTGGGCGTGGTCATGCTGGGCATGGGGCTGACATTGTCTCCGCAAGATTTCAAACGAGTGCTGACGATGCCGCGATGCATTGGCGCAGGGGTCGCTTTGCAGTTCACCGTTATGCCGCTGGCAGGGATTGTCTTTGCAACCCTGTTTTCACTGGAGCCCGGTCTGGCGGTTGGCCTAATCCTGGTATCTTGCTGTCCGGGCGGAACCGCCTCCAATGTGGTGGCGTATCTGGCCCGGGCAAACTTGGCCTTGTCGGTCAGCATGACCATGGTCTCCACCCTGATCGCAGTTATCGCGACACCTTTGTTGACCGGCTGGTTGGCTGGCGTTTTTGTCGAGATTGACCGCTGGGCGTTGTTTCGCGGCATGATCATGGTGGTGTTGGTGCCGGTGATCGCAGGCGTGGTGCTCAATCGCTTGCTGCCGCGCGCAACGGCGAAAATTTCCACCATTTCACCGCTGGTATCGGTGTTTGGCGTGGTGCTGATTGTGGGCGGGATCATTGCCAACTCAAAGCCTTTGATCATGGAGCATGCAGGCGTTCTGCTGTTGGCCTTGCTGATGCTCCATCTCACCGGATTTGGACTTGGCTATGTGATCACGCATATGCTTGGGTTTGACGAAGCGGAACAGCGCACCTGCGCGATCGAGGTAGGCATGCAGAACAGCGGTCTGGGGTCTTCGCTGGCCTCGTCCCCTTCATTCGCCGCGCAATTCGCAACCCCTATGCAGGCGGCCCTGGCCCCTGTTCCAAGCGCGGTTTCCGCGGTCTATCACGTGGTCATCGGCAGCCTGCTTGCAGCATGGTGGCGCCGGTCATCATCAGACGAAACTTCAGGAGAAGACACATGAGCTGGGATGCAGTTTTTGGAGCGACAAACTTTCTGGCGATGGTGGCATGGGCAGGTTTGATCCTGTTGCCCCGCAAACCAGTGGTCATGGCTACGGCGCTTTACGCAGGCGTCGGGATCTTGTGCTTGACCTATGCCGTCGGCCTGATTGGTATCGTATCAGGAATGATCGATCCGGTGGGGCCAAACGCTGGGTTGGACTTTGGTAGCATCGAAAGCATCCGTGCTATCTTCGCCTCTGACGGGGGCGTAGTGGTTGGCTGGGTGCATTATCTGGCATTTGATCTGTTCGTTGGCATCTGGATTGCGCGTGACGCTGACGCAAAGGGCTTTTCGCGGCTGCTGCAAATACCCATCCTGCTCGCAACTTTGTTTGCGGGTCCATTGGGTTTGGGCATCTGGCTGCTGCTGCGCGAACCGGCAGCAAGGCGTTCGGGCCGGTTTGAATAGCGCAAAGCGTTGGACCCACGGGCTGCAAAATGCTTAACCTCTGCACCAAGTAAAAAGCGGAGAGATTGTATCCATGCCCAACGGTTCCCATCACGACTTCATCACCTTTGACGACATTCTAAAGTTTTGGGCGGCCGAGCGGCCCAATACCGTGGCCGTGGAACAGGAAGACAGGGTCACAACTTTTGCCGAGACCGAGCTGTTGACCCGGCAGCTGATCGCTTTGTTGCAGGCGCATGGCGTTGGCAAAGGGGACCGGATCGCCTGGTTGGGCAAGAATTCTGACCGGCATTGCTTGCTGTATATGGCAGCAGCGCGGATGGGCGCGGTGATGGTGCCAATCGGCTGGCGGCTGGCTCCGCCTGAAATCGCCTATATCCTCAGCGATACCGAGGCAATACTGGTGTTCGCTGGCGAAGAATTTGTCGACACAGCGCTGCAATTGGCGGGTGAGATACCGTCAAAGCCTGGCGTGATCGAAGCGTCGATGGCGGTGCGCGATGCTAGCGCGATGGAGCCCGCAGAGTATGAGCCGCCGCACCAGGATGATCCGGTTCTGCAGCTTTACACCTCGGGCACGACGGGCAACCCCAAGGGGGTGCAATTATCGAATGCCAATCTGTTCGTCCTGCGCAACCTTGGCAATGAGGCAGGGGTAGAATGGAACCAGTTCGATCCGGATGATTGTGTATATTTTGCAATGCCTTGCGCCCATATCGGCGGCACCGGATTGATCAATAACTCCATCGCCAATGGCGTGCGCTGCCGGATTGATGCCGAGTTCACCCCACTTGGCGCTTTGGAAGCGATTGAAGCAGACGCGACGCATATGTTCATCGTGCCGGCCGCTTTGCAGATGGTGGTTCAGCATCCCAAGGCATCCGACACCGACTTCAGCAAGTTGAAATATCTGATGTATGGCGCTGCTCCCATGCCGCTGGAGCTGCTGAAGGAAGCGGTCAAAACCATGCCAAACGCTGGCTTTGTTCAACTGTATGGGATGACCGAGACCACCGGAACTGTCACCGCATTGGCGCCAGAAGATCATTCGACCGATGGCAACAAACGGATGCGGTCAGCGGGCAGAGCCGTGCCGGGCGCTGAAATTCAGATCAGAGGACCTGATAATACAGAGCTTCCGCTGGGAGAAATTGGCGAAGTTTGCATCAAATCGCCTTCAAACACTGCGGGTTATTGGAAACTTGCCGAAGCGACCGCCAGTACAATCGATGCCGAAGGCTGGGTCCATACCGGGGACGCGGCGATCATGGACGAAGATGGCTTTGTCTACATCCAGGACCGCATCAAAGACATGATCATCAGCGGCGGAGAGAATGTCTACCCAGCCGAGGTCGAGAGCGCGATTTATGGCCATCCAGCGATTGCCGAGGTGGCGGTTATCGGTATCCCGAGCGAGAAATGGGGCGAGGAGGTAAAAGCCTGCATCGTGTGCAAGCCAGGCCATGACCTCGATCCGAACGAAGTGATTGCCTATACTCGCGAGCGGGTTGCCGCTTTCAAGGCGCCCAAAACCATTGATATTATTCCGGAAATGCCGCGCAACGCCTCTGGCAAAATCCTCCGCCGCCAATTGCGCGATCCCTATTGGGAAGGGCAAGAGCGGCAGGTCAGCTGATGTGAAGCGTCACGCGCCTGCAACGCTGCGCAATCGTGTTGCGATTGCAGATGTGCTGGCCAAGGAGCTGCCTGAGCAAGGCCAGGTGCTGGAAATCGCCAGCGGATCGGGCGAGCATGCTGTATTCTTTGCAGCATGTTTTCCGCAAATACTCTGGCAGCCAAGCGATCCAGACAGCCAAGCGCTTGCCTCGATTGCAGAATATCGGGCCGAATATGCTGGCGCAAATCTGGCCGCACCTGTTGCATTGGATGCCGCGCGACCTGACGGCTGGCCAATATCGCAAGCTGACGCAATATTGTGCTGCAACATGGTCCACATCAGCCCGTGGGAAGCGACGGTCGGGCTGTTTCATGGCGCTGCTGCACTGAATGGCGGGCGCAGGCCAGCGGTCTTGCTTTACGGTCCATATTTCGAACGCGATGTCGAACCCGCTCCATCCAATCTGGCCTTTGATGAGAGCCTGCGCGCACGCGATGACAGATGGGGGATCCGCGATCTGGAGGATGTGGACCACTTGGCTCGGCAATGCGGCTTTCATTGCACGGCGCGGCACGTCATGCCGGCCAACAATGTGCTGATCAGCTATCGCGGCGGCTGATCGAGCTTACCAAGTAGGACCGCCCATGCAAAAAGGGTCCGCCATCATGGCGAGCCCTGTTTAAGCGTCTCAAATAGCTTGAGACTTAGGTTTCTTCATCAACAGCGTCTGCTGCTGAGTTAAGGTCGTCGCCTACGCCGCGAACGGTGTTACAAGCAGCGGTAGAAACGGTCATTACGGCCAGTGCGGCTACGATCATTGTCTTGCGAATCATGGTGCGTTTCCTTTGTTTGACTGCACTAACTACGCATTACAGCGGTGATTGGTTCCTAAGCAGCATCTCCAACAGGCTTGGCTTCGGCTTGCTGCATCAACTTTCTCTCGCGCCATGCGATCAACAATCCGGCCGAAATGGTCAGAGGCGCGCCGATCCACAGCATGCTGGTAGGATTGGTTGAGAAGATGATCGCTCCATAGACCGTAGCCCACAGCAATGACGTATAATCCATCACAATGATCACAGCTGCAGAACCAAATCTCAGCGACGTGGTCAGCAGGATTTGCCCCAATGCGCCAAAGCCTGCCATCGCAAGAATGATCAACCAAGTCTGGCTGTCATGACCCTGAATAACAAAGGGCAGAACCAAACCCATCAACGGCGTGGTGATCAGCGTGAACCAGAACACGATGGTCCAGGGACTTTCGCTCTTGTTCAAATCCTGAATTTGGAACGAGATCACCGCCACCAAAAATGCCGCAATCAGGCCTATGGCGGCTCCAAACGGGTCAACCACACCGGATCCCCCAGGTTGTGTAATCAGCAAAACGCCCGCAAAACCCAAGATCACAGCGCCCCACCGATATTTACCCACTTTTTCGCCAAACAGGACGACAGACAGCATCACGGCAAAAAATGGGGTGGCAAAACTGATCGCTGTCGCCTCGGCCAGCGGCAATATGGTGACCGCGCCATACACAAAGAACATGCCGGTAATGCCTGTGATCGCGCGGCGAAAATGCGCACCAAAACGTGTGGTTTTGGTCTGAGCCAATCGGCCGGTGACGAGCAAAATGCAGGTTACCGCGATCAAGGTAAGAGCCTGTCGCCAGAATATCAGTTCAGCCAGATGAACGCCCATAGTTCCGGCCAGCTTCACCAACATGGCCATGGTCGCCAGTGTGCCTGCGGTTAGCAAGCGAACCCCAAGAGCAAGCATAGGGCGGGGGCGGGCGACAGATCCATCCATGGAATGCGCGTCTAAACAGGCTGGAGATTTGCGCAAGCGAGGCGAGCAACTATATGCGCAGGCCTGATGCTAGATTCGCTCCATGATCTGATGTTTGCCAGCGATGCAAAATTGGTCACCCTAATCGGGGTAGGGTTTTTTGTGGTGGCCGGATTTGCGCTGTGGATGGAAAGCCGCCGGTCTAAGCGGGATCAAATCGAGCGCGTGGGCTGGGTCCCGTGGACCGGTGTATTTCTAGGATGCGCAATTATTGGCGGCGGCATGCTGTCGATGAGCGTGCCGGCATTGCTGAGCAACTCCTAGCGCTTAATTACAAACACGCCTCAAGATAGGCTTGGTCAAAGCCGTACTGGCGGGCTTTTTCCAACGTGTAAGGGCGCAGGCCAGAGGCACGGAACTCGCCCAGGATCTTGCCGTCTTCGCTCTCGTCGAGATATTCGAATTTGAACAATTCCTGCGTCACGATCACGTCACCTTCCATCCCGATTACCTCGGTGATGTTGGTGGTGCGGCGCGAACCATCGCGCAGACGTTTCACCTGAACGATCAGATCAACCGATTCCGCGATTTGGCGCGAGATCGCCTCTTTCGGGATCTTGATGTCGCCCATCAAAATCATGTTTTCCATACGGCCCAAACATTCGCGTGGGCTGTTGGCGTGAAGCGTACACATAGAACCATCGTGGCCTGTATTCATCGCTGCTAGAAGGTCGAAACATTCCGCACCACGAATCTCACCCAGAATAATGCGGTCAGGACGCATACGCAGGGCGTTCTTCACCAGGTCACCAATTGTAATGGCGCCTTGGCCTTCAAGGTTTGGTGGACGTGTTTCCAGCGGCAACCAATGTGGCTGCTGCAAGCGAAGCTCGGCCGCATCCTCAATCGTCAGCACGCGCTCGCCTGGATCAATCATCTTCGACAAGGCGTTCAGCATGGTGGTTTTACCCGAACCCGTACCGCCTGAAATAACGATGTTCATCCGGCTGGCACCAGCGATCTTGAGCGCGGTGCACATTTTGTCATTCATCGAGCCAAAGTCCTTGAGCATATCAAGGGTGATTGGCTTTTCAGAAAACTTACGAATGGAGATCGCTGTGCCCTTCAGCGACAGAGGCGGAACGATGACGTTCACACGGCTACCGTCTTTCAAGCGAGCATCGGCCAGAGGTGTGGTTTGATCGACGCGGCGGCCAACCTGGTTCACAATCCGTTGGGCGATCTGGAACAGATGCTGTTCGTCGCGGAACTGGATCGGGGCAAGCTTCAGCTTACCGCCTTTTTCAATATAGGTCTGCTGTGGCCCGTTGACCATGATGTCGGACACGTCAGGATCGTTCAGCAATTCTTCCAGCGGACCAAAGCCCAGCAATTCATCGATCAGCACTTTTTCCAGCGCGAATTGCTCGCGGCGGTTCAATGTGACCTTCAGCTCGGCCAGAACTTCCATGATGATCGGACGAAATTCTTCGGACAGCTCTTCCTTGGACAGCGTTGCTGCCGCCTCGGGATCGACCCGTTCCAGCAAGCGTGGGAGGACCTGTTCCTTGATCTTGTGCACGCTGGCTTCAAAACCGCCGATTTCGGTCTGTTCGTGAACCTGATTGGCGCGATCAGCCAACCGGCTCAGCGCGTCTTCGTTGCTATTGGAAAGCGAACCACTTGAACCGTCACCGCCAGAAGGGCTGCTGGCACCGTCTTGGCCTGCGCCATCAGCGCCTGGCAAAGGAGGGAATTGTTCACCACCTTCTTCCGCATTTTCGTCAGCCGCATTGCTGCGGTCGCCGCCTTGCATGGGCTTTGCCACGCCAAAGGATGGGCGAGCCCCGGGCTTCATGCCCCCAGGTCCGGACTTCCTACCAAATGCGGTCATTCTAGATCCCCACGCACAAAAACTTCATTGGTCTCTTCGCCGAAATATGACGAAGGACGCCTCACGAAGTTTGGTGAATAAAGTGGAAACCTTATTTTTTTCCTAAGGTTTTGGGGGATCTTTGGGTGCTGAGAGAATAGTCTTGCGCGCCTGTGGCTCACGATAGATGACGAACGAACCCAATGCGGCCCGATTTGGCAAAGGCAATTGCGATCAATCTGAGCGGTAACCTTGTCCTGTTACCTGCCCGCTTGCGCCAAGCCGATAATGCGGCCCGCAACGGTTTCCCAGCTGTAATGCAAAGCGATGGCGGCACGGGCTTTTGCGACAAAATCTTGGCGTTTCTGTCCATCCCAGCTGTGGATGTCCAAGATTTTTCTGGCCCATGCGTCAGCATCCTCGCTGGGCACGTGAAACCCGGTCTCCCCGTTGATAACCGCATCGCGTAAGCCGCTATGGTTGGCGGCTATTACAATCCCTCCGGCTGCAGCAGCCTCCAATGCGACGAGACCAAACCCTTCAAAGTCCTTTTGCGGGGTTTCGATATTGGGCATGATCACGCAGTCGGCGTGAGCATAGGCGCGATCAAGGGCGGTTCGATTGAGCGCGCCGAGATATTCGACTTGAGGGTGTTCGATGACCCAGGCCTCTGACGCATCCCAACCTGTACCTGCAATTTTGAGCACTGTTCCGTCGGGTAGGAGGTCCAAGACGTTTTTGACAAACCAGGCGCAGCCTTTGCGCTCAACTAATCGCCCCGCGAACAACAGCTCAAGGCCCGCACCGTTTGCGGGGGAAGGAGAGTAATCCGACTGCAGCTGCGTTGCGAGCGGAATAACCCTGGATGCGGTCCATCCGGTTTCCTTCATAACGTCAGCTGTGGCGCGTGAATTGGCGAATGCCAGCGTCTTGCGCATCAAACGCGACCCGATGCGCTGATAGGCCCCATACAGCTTGGCATTGAGACCTGGGCGGCGATGGTAGGATGTATCGGTGCCATGCGCAGCAATCAGCAGTTTCCCGCGAAAACCGAACAGCTTGAGCAACAAGCCGATCGGCCAGATTGCCATGTCACCCAGAACAATCGCGTCTGGCTTGCGGTCCAAGCCCCAGTAACGTCGCAGCACTGTCAGCGGAAACAGCAGCAAGGCAATGGCGTTAGGCGGCATACCGTTGTCGCGGCCGGGCAGAGCAATCACCGAAACGTCAGTCTGCTCTGCCAAAGCGCTGGCGACATTGACAGACCAGGTCTCCATTCCGCCTACGGCGGGCGCCCACTTGCGCGTGATGAGAAGCACACTGCCGTTCTTGCCCGTTACGCTATTGGATGTTTTTTGCTGGTCCATATCAATAGTTGGTGAACAGCCATCCCGTCGGGAAGGGCGTTGTGGGAACGGCGATATTGTCGCCCCAGCGAAGGGTAGAGCCAGCTTTATCGACCGGACCGATCAAGATTGTGCCACGGCGCAAGTCGATTGTGTCTCCTGCAATATACTGACGCCCATCAATGGTAAGTGTGGCACCTTCCAACGTGTAAAGACCCGGTATTTCTATTTGGACTTCGCGCTCGGCTTGGCTGGCTTGAAGATTTTTGCCAGCCACAAAGACGCGGCCCCAATGCTGGATGTAATTTTCACTCAGCGCCTTGGCATCTTCAACCAGCAAAGCTTGCTCATCACTTGCGTCTGGTGCCAGATTTTCCAATGCGTAGCCGTGCCGAAACAGCATAGGTGCTGGGGCGGCGCTCATAGCGTAGCGATAGATCGGCTCTCCCCTTTTACGGTACCCGGCAAGTGCCCACCCAGATGCGAAATGGCTAACTGCTCTGGGCAAGGCCGGTTCGAAAGCAACATCATCGATATAATGCACTGGCTCAGGGAAAATCTCGGCAATGCCAGCAAGCACAACGCGCTGTTGTTCCAGGAATTTTCGATCCTCAATCACGCTCATCACGACGGCACCGATAAATATCACAGACAATACAAGCGGATAAGCATATCGCTTCAACAATGCCTGCACCCCAAATGCGCCAGCAATTGCAACAGGCGGCAGGATGAAGGCGAAGAAATAAGGGTAGGCATTGCGATAGATTGCGACGGACAAGATCGGCAAAATGAGCCCTATGATGAGCCATCCGGGAGCGGCGATTTTGCCCTTAAAGGCGCTCCAGGCTGCAATTGCTATAATGCCTGAAAAGACTGGCGCCATTGCAATTTGAAGCAGCAGAAATTGGCCTTGTGGGAACAGGCCGGCATTGAACATTCTGTCAGCAGACGACTGCAGCACTCGCGTTACGCTGGCGGTAACCGATGATGGCAGAACCATGATCGTTATCGCAAGAACAACAGCCACCAGACCCGCTGTTGCAACGGCCCAGCGCCAATTGTGAAGCTCGCCAAAACGCCATGCGACCAGCGCCGCCAACGCCGGTGCGTACAGCGCGCTTTTCACCGTCGCTACGAATGCAATGGCCGATAGAAAAACGGCGAATGCAAGCGCCCAGTAACGGCTCTGCATTGCAATCAAGGACCACATGGCAAGGGTAAGGAGAAAAGCAGCAATGATGTCTGCGCGCAGGGCGAAACTATGGGTAAAGACATAACCTGCGCCCAGCCATGACAGGGCCGCGATTGCTGCTGAAAACGGATCTGTTAACCGGCGGGCGCAATCCCAAATCAAGAATGCGGTAAGCCCTCCCAAGGGGAAGAGCATCAATCTGATCGCGATGACCTGATTTATTGAGTCTGGGACGAGGCTTGGGACCCACCTGAACAAGAAGACATGCGGAGTTTGCAGCCACTGAACATACTCGCCCCGAAGCTTGGCATGGATTTGGCTGAGATGAAAAAACTCGTCCCAATTAATGCTTTTCGAAAAGACCAGTTCAAGCTGAAGCATCACCAATGCAACTGCGACTAGAGCGGTCCAGCTTAGTGCGGATTTGGAAGTGATCCCTGTCATATTTGCGGAGCTCTCGGGAGGGGAGGCTTGCATGAATCAGTCGGCCTTGTCGTGTGCCTGAGCCGAGCTATCGCCCGATTTCCGTGGAGCGTCTGCGTCGATCTTCTCTTTCAAGATTCGAATCTCGTTGAGGCTGGCTTCGATCAATTTCCGATTGGCGGCCACCAGGTCTGCCAATATCCCAAGGATGGCAATCAAGGTGCCAAGGATCAGCAATGCGCCGCCGATGACCAAGGATTGAATATGGCCGTCGCCTTGTCCGGAAATAAAGAAATACAAGAACCGGATCATCGGCGTCAGCCCGACCAATGCGATCAGCGCGCCACCAAAGAAGAACACCCGCAGCGGGTTGTGCGTGGTATAGGCCCGCGCAATTGTAATGCCGGTGTTGATGATGAAGCGCGGAATCGAATTGAACAGGCGCGAGGGCCGTTCGGTCGCATTGGTCCGCACCGGCACGCTGGTGATCGCCAAACGCTTGCGACCCGCCTGGATCAGCATGTCGGTCGTATAGCTAAAATCGGTGGTGATGTTGAGCTGCTGTGCTGCGCTTCGGCTGAACGCGCGGAACCCGCTTACCGCATCGGTTACGTCTGTCCGTGACAATCGGCGCACCACATAACTGCCCAGCCTTTGCAACCGGCGCTTGACCGGACCAAAATGTTCATTGTTGGCAACACCCCGGTCGCCAATCACAATATCGGCATCATGGGCAATGATTGGCTTTACCAAGGCAACAATGTCCTGGCCTTCATACTGGCCGTCAGCATCCGTGTTGACGATGATGTCTGCACCGGCATCCAGTGCCGCTGCCACGCCTGTCCTGAAAGCTTGAGCCAGGCCGCGATTGCGACGATGGCTAATAATGTGATCGACACCGCAGCTTTTCGCCACGGCCACAGTGTCGTCCGAGCTGCCGTCATCGATAATCAGCAATTCAATTGTATCGACGCCATCTATCGAGCGCGGCAGACGAGCAATTGTACTTGCAAGACTGTCACCCTCGTTCAGACAAGGAATCTGGATCACTAGCTTGGTCATGAAATCGAATTGCCCCCGAACATTCCCGTCTGCCTAATCAGCGAATATAAATTATGCGTTAACCATAACCAAGCCCGCTTGCGGTTGCATATCAACTGAGCAAAGCGTTTGATAGCGTGCTGCTGGATTGTGCAGAATGTATCGCCTGAAACAGTTCGTGCTCAAAAGAGCGTTTAAGTCGTCGCGATATGGCGCTAGAGGCAAGCTTGCATTCAGATGCCTCTCGATATCGGCAGAGGCCTTTCGAAATATAGTTCAGGTCGGGACGGCGCATGTGTGGGATCATTGGAATTGTTGGTAGCGCTCCAGTTGCGGAGCGTTTGGTCGATGGGCTCAAGCGGATGGAGTATCGCGGATACGATAGCGCTGGCATTTGCACGATCGACAATGGCCAACTGGTTCGTCGCCGTGCCGAGGGTAAGCTCAAGAATTTGGTAGAGGTGTTGGCGGGCAATGATGCCCCGGGCATTATCGGTATTGCACACACTCGTTGGGCAACGCATGGCGCACCAACAGCCAGCAACGCTCATCCGCATGCCACCGATCAGGTCGCGTTGGTGCACAATGGCATCATCGAAAACTTCAAGCCGCTTCGCGAAGAGCTGCGAGCCGATGGCCGGGTGTTTGAAAGCGAAACCGATAGTGAAGTGGCCGCCCATCTGGTCTCGCGCGAAGTTGAGCAAGGTGCCAGCCCGCAAGAGGCTGTGAGCAATGTTCTGCCAAGGCTGCGCGGGGCGTTCGCGCTGGCCATCGCCTTTCGCGACCATCCCGACTTGCTGATCGGTGCGCGGTTGGGGTCACCGCTGGTGGTGGGGTATGGCGAAGGCGAGACTTATCTTGGCTCTGATGCCTTGGCCCTAGCCCCGCTCACCCAGCGCATTTCCTATCTGGAAGAAGGCGATTGGGTTGTCATCACCAAGGATGGGGCGACTATTTTTGATCGTGAAAACAACCAAGTAGACCGCCCGATTCAGTCTTCTGGTGCCTCGGCCGCCGCTGTCGAAAAGGGCAATTATCACCACTACATGCAGAAAGAGATATTTGAACAACCCACGGTGGTTGCGCAGACATTGGGATCTTACCTGCGCCAGGCGAACAATTCGGTGGCTCTGCCGCAATTGGACTTTGATATCTCGCAAGTCAGGCGTCTGACCATCGTTGCTTGCGGCACATCGTTTTACGCAGGAATGGTGGCAAAATACTGGTTTGAACATTTCGCCCGGGTGCCGGTGGACATCGATGTGGCGAGCGAGTTTCGTTATCGTGACCCTGTTTTGGAGGAGGGCGGACTGGCCCTGTTTATCTCCCAAAGCGGTGAGACTGCGGACACTTTGGCAGCACTGCGCCACTGCAAGCAGGCGGGTCAAACCATCGGCGTTGTGGTCAATGTGCCAACCAGTTCCATGGCGAGGGAGGCCGACTTGTTGCTTCCGACTCATGCCGGTCCGGAAATCGGCGTCGCTTCGACCAAAGCATTCACCTGTCAGCTGGCGGTTCTGGCGGCCTTGGCGACGCATATGGCGGTGGCCAAAGGCTTGATGAGCCGGGCCGAGGAGGAGGAAGTGGTCAAGCATCTGCTTGAAACTCCGGCCAGCCTCAATGCAGCGCTTGAACATGATGAAGATATTGCCGGGATGGCCCATCTGATCGCTCCGGCCCGCGACGTGTTGTATATGGGACGCGGCCAGGATTTCCCGCTGGCCTTGGAAGGCGCGCTGAAGCTCAAAGAAATCAGCTATATTCATGCTGAAGGATATGCCGCGGGCGAAATGAAGCATGGTCCTATCGCCTTGATTGACGATGCGGTTCCAGTGCTGGTAATCGCTCCTTCGGGTCCACTGTTTGAAAAGACCGTGTCGAATATGGAAGAAGTCCGTGCAAGAGGCGGAAAAATAATCCTTATTTCTGATGCGAGAGGATTGGCGGAAGCCGGCGAAGGGTGCATTGCGACCATCGAAATGCCCGAAGTTCACCCGCTGATCGCACCACTGGTCTACGCTGTTCCGGTGCAATTGCTGGCCTATCATACGGCCTGCGTGAAAGGCACAGATGTTGATCAGCCCCGCAATTTGGCAAAATCGGTAACGGTCGAGTGAGACGCGCAGCATGGTAAAGGTGGTTGGCGGGTGTCATTGTGGGGCGGTGCAATTCGAGGCGGAGACGACTGAAAGGCCCGAATTGCTCGATTGCAATTGTTCGGTCTGCTCGATGACGGGATATCTGCATCTCACTGTCCCGCATGAAGACTTCGAGCTGATAAGCGGTAAGGATACGCTGACCTCTTACAAATTCGGCACAAGAAATGCAGACCATCTGTTCTGCAAAATCTGCGGTGTGAAAAGCTTTTACCAGCCTCGTTCACACCCGGACAGTTGGAGCATCAACTTCAATTGTATTCAGCCCAATTCTTTAATTCAGCCGGAAATAGTTACTTTGGACGGCCAGAATTGGGAAGAAGCCGTCGCCAAACTGCGTTCAAAATCAGCGGATTAACAGTATTTACAGCGTGCTGTAGAGTTTTGCTTTACTGGCCGATAACCTTTCTGCGTTAGACGCATTTTCGTGAGCGAGACTGATTCATCCAACAACTCCCTGTCGGGGAAGTTGCCCCTGTCCGTGGTGTTTGGCCTGTCAACGGTCGACAATCCCGAATGGGCACAGCTGCGCGGGTTGCAATATTCGACACTGATCGGACATGCCCGTTATCGCGTGGCGATGCATGTGGTGATGTCGCTGCTCACCGTCTGGCTATTTTTGGGGGCTGTCGCTCCGCTTTGGTTGGGCCTGTGGTTTGCACTGGTCGTAACGGTGCAGATCCGAGGTGCCAGCTATGATGAAAGTCTGGCGGATGGATATCGCCGCCCGGTCGCCCGCTCTGAAGTCTTGCGCCAAGCTTTGACACCGGTCTGCTCGGGCCTCTTGTGGGCCATCCCGCTAACCTACTTTGGCATGATTGGCGGCCCAACGCTCCACGTTTCGGCTTGGGCCTTGGTGGCAATCATTATGGCCGGATCAGCCCTGTTCTTCAGCTCCGCTCCGCTGGGAATAGTGATCTTCTCGACGATTGTTGGCTTCTCCGCTGCCACAGCATTCTTCCTAACAGGTCAATACGGCATGGTTGCTGCCGTGGTCATCTTAGCCACTATTGTGATGCTTGGCGCTATCGAAGTCTCGCGTAAGACCTTGTGTGCAAAGATTGCTGAAGACGGCGTGGCCGAGAAGGATCAGGTCGTCTCGCTGCTGCTGCGCGAATTTGAAGAGAACGAGGCCGACTGGCTGTGGGAGGTCGATACCTCTCGCCGCGTTCAGGCCGTATCGCCGCGCTTTGCCTTTGCGCTTGGCCAAGTTCAATCCGAGGCCGAGGGGCGCCCCTTGCTTGAGCTGGTGGCCGGAAAATCATGGGAAAGCGGCAACTTCCCAACCAGCCTGCATGATCTTGCCGAACGGTTAAAGCATCGCGAGAACTTCTCCAATCAATTGGTCGAAGTGTCGATCAAGGGAGAGCCACGGTGGTGGGAATTGTCCGGCACGCCCATGCGGGATGAACGGGGTAAATTCATTGGCTTCCGCGGGGTCGGCTCCGACGTCACCGAGCAACGCGAATCTTCCGAGAAAATCTCGTATTTGGCGCGATATGATCCTCTCACCAAGCTGCCCAATAGGTTGCAATTGACCGAAGCATTAGGCGAGGCGCTGCGGTATTCAGAGCAGTGGCGTTCGCGCTGTGCGTTTCTGATGGTTGATCTGGATCGCTTTAAGTCGGTCAACGATTCGCTCGGCCATCTGGTGGGTGACAGGCTGCTGGCGCAGGTTGCCGCACGCTTGCAATCCATCATGGGCGACAATTGCATGTGCGGCCGATTGGGCGGCGATGAATTCGCCATTGTGATCCGCGATGCAACCGATCACACCGTGATCGAGAAAGTCTCCCAAAAGGTCATCGACCATTTGTCTGAACCTTATACGGTGGATAACCACACTCTGTATGTTGGGGCCAGCGTCGGGTCGGCAGTAGGGCCACGCGATGGCCGGACGGTCGAAGAATTGATGCGCAATGCCGATTTGGCCCTGTACCGTTCAAAGGATGAAGGCGGCGGCGAACACCACAAATTCGAGCCCGGACTGCATGCTCACGCAGAAGAACGCCGCCAGCTCGAAGTCTCTTTGCGTAATGCGCTGGAGGAGGAAGAATTGGTCCTGCATTATCAACCGGTGGTTGATTCCAATAGCGAGGAACTGGTCAGTTTTGAGGCTCTGGTTCGTTGGAACAGCAAGGATCACGGTTTTGTCAGCCCAGGCAAATTCATTCCTTTGGCTGAGGACACGCGATTGATCGTGCCGATCGGGCGCTGGGTGCTGCGTCAGGCCTGTATCGAGGCGCGCAAGTGGCCCGAGAATGTCAAGGTGAACGTCAATGTATCGCCCGAGCAATTGCTGGAGCCGGACTTTACCGATGATGTGGTGAGCGCGCTGGCTGAAACAGGATTGCGTCCTGAGCGGCTGGAAATCGAAGTGACGGAAAGCATTTTCCTGCGCGATGCCAGCATTGCCCGCAATGCGTTGGAGCAGGTTATGGCGCTGGGTTGCAGCGTGGCGTTGGATGACTTTGGCACCGGCTATTCCTCGCTTGGCTATCTGCGCAAGCTGCGGTTCTCTACCATCAAGGTCGACCGGACCTTTGTGCAGGGCGCGGCGCAACAAAGCGCTGAAAGCTTAGCCATTATTCGGGCTGTGGTTGCGATGGCGCAAAGTCTGGATATGACCACGACAGCAGAAGGCGTTGAAACTGCTGAAGAAGCGGCGCTGATCCGGTCAATGGGATGCGATAAGATCCAAGGCTTCTACTTTGGCCGCCCAATGCCCGCAGAAGATGCGCGGCGTTTGTTCAAGCCTCTTGCGCGCAAGAGCGCTTGATCAGGCAAATCATCAGGCGTTGACCAAAGCTCCGATCACGCTTTCAAACAATTTGCGTCCATCACAGCCGCCATGGGCTTGCTCAATCGCCCGTTCGGGATGCGGCATCATACCCAACACATTGCCTTCAGCATTGATGATCCCGGCAATATCGCGGCGTGAACCATTGCATGGCTCGGTATAGCGAAACACGACCTGGCCATCGCCTTCCAGCTGGTCGAGCGTAGCTTCGTCCGCAAAGAAATTGCCATCGTGATGAGCAACCGGGATATGGATGATCTCGCCTTCATCATAGGCCGACGTGAAGAGCGTTTGGTTGGTTTCCACCTTGAGCGGAACCGTTTTGCAAATGAAGTTCTGGCTGGCATTGCGCATCAATGCGCCGGGCAACAATTTGGCTTCTGTCAAAACCTGAAAGCCGTTGCACACGCCCAAAACAGGCACACCGCGCTTTGCCGCGGCAACCACCGCCTGCAGGATCGGGCTGCGCGAGGCCATCGCGCCTGAACGCAGATAATCGCCATAGGAGAAGCCACCGGGCAGAGCGATGAAGTCCAACCCGTCGGGCAATTCTGCATCGCCATGCCATAGTCGCAGCGGCTGCGTTCCCGATACATTGGCCAGCGCAACCGCCATATCGCGGTCACAATTGGATCCGGGGAAGGTGACAACGGCGCTGCGCATAGCCATTACGCCGCTTCCGAAGCGCTCAGCTTCTCAATCGAGTAATCCTCAATCACCATATTGGCGAGCAATTGCTGACACATCTGGTCGATCTGTTCGTCCGAGGTGTTATCGGCCACATCCAGCTCGATCAGGCGGCCGATCCGGACATCTTCTACACCGTCAAAGCCAAGTCCTTCCAGCGAGTGGTGAACAGCGCGGCCCTGCGGGTCAAGCACTCCGGGCTTAAGGCGGACGAGGATACGGACTTTCATACTGGCTCCTGCCAAGATTCTGGGTCGGTTGGCCGCAGCCTATAGCGCGGCGATGCGGCAGCGCAATCATTCGTACAATATTGCCCACGACTGCGTGCGGTTTTGATGCGCGATTGCTGGACTATTCGGCTGTGGTGTCAGCTTCTTCGGGCAGCACGAGAATCTCGACCGCATCATCCGGCGCCAAATATCGCTGCGCTGCGGCTTGTAGATCTGCTGAAGTCACAGCCTTCAGAACATCGGGATAGGCTAGAAAACGGTCAATCCGCTCAGGTTCGCTTTGCGCGCGCCAGGCCAATGGGATCCACCCACTCAACCGTTTAAGCGCATTGTCATAATTTTCCAGCAAAGGATTTCTGGCGCGCTCCACCAGATCGGGGTCAATCGGCTCGTTTTGCAAGTCTTCCAGCAGCTCTATGATGGCGGCTCTGGTGGCCTCGATCTCGCTCGATTCGACCGAAGCGCTGATCTGGAATGTACCATAGCCGGGGTAAAAATGGCTCATCTGACTGGATGCGGATGGTGAATAGGCCTGCCCCAGTTCTTCGCGCAGACGCTGTTGCAACTCAATCCCTACCGCTGCGCCCAGCAATCTCAGGGTCGATACTTGAGCAAGATCGCGATCATCAGTGGTGGGCCAAACTATCCGTACCAAGGCTTGATCATCCTCGCCTTGGTGATGCAGAACGCGCTTGCCGCGGGCTTGGGTAAAGCTGCGTTGGCGCGCCTCTTTTCGTGGCAGAAACTCGGCTTCGCGCAGGGGCAGGGCGCCCAGACTATTAGCAATCGCGGCGATGGCAGCATCGCTGTCAAAATCACCCACCAGTGCCACTTCGATTGCCCCATTTTCCAGGCGATCTGCGATGACGGACTGCAATTGCGCGAAATCCAGCGCGAAATATTCGTCTTTCTCCAGCAGAGAGAAGCGCGGATCATTGTCGGACAAAATTGCGCCGGCTTGCGTGCTATAGGCTCTTCCCGGGGTGGCGCGCAGCGTGTTGAAAAAATTGTCGATCCGGCGGCGATATTGCTCAAGTCCTTCGCGGCGATAGCCCGGATCTGTTAAACCGGCGGTGATCAGCTGCAATTGCAGCTCAAGATCGCGTGGGGTTGTCGTTCCACCCAAAGTGAAGGCGTCTTCCGTGTTGCTGATCCGCAAACCTACGCTGCGACCGGCCAGAATGCTGAGCAATTCGTCCTGGCTGTGCTGTCCCAACCCGCCTGCGGGCAATGATGGTACTAGCTCGGTCGCCAGCGGATTTTCTGCCGTGTTCAACAATCGCCCACCATCCACTGCCACCCGGTAGCTCACCCGATCTTCCTGAATATCGGTCTGTTTCAGTGTCAGGCGAACGCCATTGGCAAAGGTGATGAGGCGAAAGCCCATCCGATCGTCTTCGCTATCGGACACGATGACGCCAGTCTCACCAAAATCGGTGTAGGCAAATTCGGCGGCGCCTTTGTCTTCGGGCGCTGCGATGGGCAGTGCCATTGCTTGCGCAAATGTCTCGCGCAGCGCTTCCTCGCCGCCCTCAGGAGATACGCGCCCCTGCAGGCGGATCATGGGATCATCCAGCGGGGTCACGTCCGCCAGCAAGGCTGCCAGCAGACGCTCGGCGGTGAAATCCTCCTGCGTCGCTTCGAACTGATCGAGACGATAACGAGCCTGTGTTGGAATCCGCTCGCTACCCAGCAACGACAAAGCCCCGCTGATCAACGCACCATTGCTGCGTGTGCTCTCTGCCTCGACCGCATTTTCCAGCGCGGTCCGGCGGTTGGCCAATTGTTCGGCAATCTCGGACTGGGTAAAGCCATAGGTTAGCGCCTGATTGACTTCTCTTACAGCCGCCAACATTCCTTTGCGCCATTGGCCATCCAGGCTGGAGATTGAGAGGGAGGTGACCCGAGCGTCCTCGAATATCTCTCCGGTAGAGAAACTGGCCCCGCGAAACGGAGCATCTTGCGACCGGGCGAGCCGCGCCAATCGGCGGTTTACGATTCCATAGGCGATTGTGCGCAAGGCGTTCTCGCGGCGATTGGCCACATTGTCAGGACGGTCCCGCCATGACCCGAACTGGGCGATGGAGACAGATTCGGACAAGGCAGGATCGATATAGATATCGGTTATCCCAGAGCGGCTGATGTCCACTGGGCCTGTTTCGGGATCAACCGGAGCGGGGCGGCCTTGCCAGTCCGAAAAGCGCGTCTTTATCGCCTGCTCCATGGTCAAGAGGGGGATATCACCCACTATCACCAGCACCGTGTTGGCCGGCGTATAGGTGCGTTTGTATAGGCCGCGCAGCTGAGCCGCGTTGGCACTTTCAAGCACCTCCAGCGCGCCGATAGGCAGCCTTTGCGCATAGCGCGCATTAGGTGTTGAAAAGGCGAAGTAATCCTCCAACGCGCGCTGCGAAAAATTGCGCCGGTCACGCCGCTCGGCCAAGATGACGCCGCGTTCGCGCTCGACCGCGTCTTGCTCGATCAGCAGCTCGCTGGCGGTTTCGCGCATCAACATCAAGGCCGCGCCCAGCAATTCTTCGTCATTGCGCGGTAGGTTGAGCATATAGGTGATCGCGCTGAAGCCAGTGGAGGCGTTGGTGTCGGCACCAAAGGCCAAGCCCTCTCGCTCCAACAGCTTGATCATCTCACCTTCGGGAATGCCCTTGGAGCCATTGAAGGCCATGTGTTCCAGATAATGAGACAGGCCGAGTTCGGTCTCGGTCTCGTCCAAAGAGCCTGAATCGATCCGCATCCGAACCATTGCGGTGCCTTCGGGCGTGGCATTCTCGCGCAGAATATAGCGCATGCCATTGTCGAGCTTGCCGAACACAAAGCCGGGATCGACGGGTACGTCGCTTTCTTCAAAAACCCAGTCAGGCTTGGCCGGTGTAGCCTTGGTCGAAGGGTCTTGCGCATAGGCCGGAGCCGAATTGCTCAAACACAGCGCTATCAAGAGCCCGCAAGAACCGGAAATCCAGCGACTCAAACCGGCTATCTCAGCCGCAACAGGTCCCCAGGCAAAGCGCAATTTTTGTCGTCGCACCGGTCGCCTATTTCTTGGGTGGATTGGCTGAGCCACGCAGTTTGTTGCGGTGGCTGGAAAGGTCGAGCACTTCGCCCGGGCCATTGTCCTCGCCTTGCAGCAAGCCCAACCTGCGGGCCACTTCGCGATAGGCCTCTTCTTCGCCGCCAAGATCACGCCGGAAGCGGTCCTTGTCCAGTTTCTCGCCCGTATTCATGTCCCACAAACGGCATCCGTCCGGGCTGATTTCGTCGGCCAGAATGACCCGGCTAAAATCGCCATCATAGATCCGGCCAAATTCCAGCTTGAAGTCGACCAGGCGCACATCGATCGCGGCGAACATGCCGCACATGAAATCATTGATCCGGATCGCCATGGAAGAAATGTCCTGCATTTCCTCGTTCGAAGCCCAGCCAAAACAGGCAATGTGCTCTTCCGCAATCAGCGGATCACCCAGCGCATCATCCTTGTAATAATATTCGATCAAGGTGTGGGGCAGTTGCTCACCCTCTTCGATGCCTAGCCGCTTAGTTATGGAGCCAGCTGCGACATTGCGCACTACAACTTCGATCGGAACAATCTCGCATTGGCGCACCAATTGCTCGCGCATATTCAGGCGGCGGATGAAATGGGTCGGAATGCCGATATGAGACAGCCGGGAAAAGACATGTTCGGAGATGCGGTTGTTGATCACGCCCTTGCCGTTGATCGTACCCTTTTTCTCGGCGTTAAAAGCGGTCGCATCATCCTTGAAATATTGGATGATGGTGCCCGGCTCTGGACCTTCGTAAAGGATCTTGGCCTTGCCTTCATAGATTTGGCGACGACGCGTCATTGCAGACATTCCTTGGCAAAAATAACGAGCCCCGGCGTGGCGAAACACAATGCGTCGCAGCCGCCGGGGCGTTGCTCGATTCATAGGCGCTTTGAGGCTTTTTGGCAAACCTTGGCTTAAGCCCGTCACGCGCAAAATTTCGTGGGATTGGCCAAGTCGCTGTTACGGCGCTAACAACCGCTCGGCTTGGTCGAGGAAAATCGACTGTTAGGCAGGCCGATCGCGGTCCATCTGACTGCATGGCGAAGGGGCCGCGTGATGAAGCAATTGCCGCAAGACTTTTATGCTGGCGATCTGTTTGGAGAGATCCATCAGGCGGAAAACACGCCGAAAAAGCGCCCAGGGACCGCTTTTCTGCCGGGTCTTGCGATTTGCGCCACGGCCAGTTTGGCGGCGATGTGGCTGGCGCAATATTATGGCTTTCCCCTGATCCTGTTAGGCTTGCTGATCGGGCTGGCGCTCAGCTTTGCCTCGGAAGATGTGCGAACTCATGCAGGATTGGATTTTGCTGCTCGCCATGGACTGCGTCTGGGCATTGTGGTGCTGGGGCTACAGATTACGGTCATGCAGGTGGCGGCGTCGGGCTGGGTGACATTTGCCGGGCTGGCCCTCGTTATGCTGGCAGCCTTTACCAGCGGCGTTATGGCGTCACGTTTGATCGGGGAGGGGCGCGAGGCAGGCGTTCTGGCAGGCGGGGCGACCGCCATTTGTGGAGCCTCTGCCGCCTTGGCCCTATATGGTGTTATCGGGCAGAACAGGCTTGATCCGACCCGTTTCTCAATCGTGCTGGTAGGGGTCGCTTTGGCCAGCGCTATTGCGATGACAGTCTATCCGGTCCTGGCTCAGATGCTGGGATTGAGTGATGCGCAGGCCGGATTTTTGATCGGTGCATCGGTCCATGATGTCGCTCAGGCGATTGGCGCGGGGTTCAGCTTCTCTGATCCGGCCGGCGCGGATGCAACGATCGTCAAGCTGGCGCGGGTGGCGATGTTGGCGCCGATTGTTGCGCTGGTTGCCGTCTGGCTTGGCCGGGGAGAGGACGCTGGAAGACAGGCGCGACCACTGTGGCGCAAGGTTGCCGTTCCCTGGTTCATCGTGGGGTTCTTGGCGCTGGTGGGCCTCAACAGCATAATTGAAGTGCCACAAGCGGTGCGCGACAACGGCCTCACTCTATCAAAAACGCTGCTTTTGCTGGCGGTAACTGCTGCTGCGATGCGCTCTCGGCTGGCGTTGCTTTTGGAAGCAGGTCCGAGACCGCTCGTTCCCGTCTTTGCTGCCACGCTGGCATCCTTCGTCACTGCCTTGATGGTGGCAGCATTGATGCTGGATTGAGGCGGCTGATTGAGCGGAAAAGTGGTGCCCGGGGGCGGATTTGAACCACCGACACGCGGATTTTCAATCCGCTGCTCTACCCCTGAGCTACCCGGGCATTCGCTGCGGCTACTGTCTGGAAGAAAACTCCAAACCGGCGAGCAAATGAGTGCGGGCCTATGGCGAAGCCGCGCACGATTGGCAAGGGGTATTTCGCGATCCCTTGCCGCAAATTGACTAATTCTGCTGGTCCCAATCCTGCGCTGCAATTTCTTCAGGATCAACGGCGCGTCCCGGCACGGCGTAACCATCGCCGAACCATTGGCTCAAATCACGGTCTTTGCAGCGGATTGAGCAAAAGGGTGTATGCTCTTCCGCGCGAGGCTTCTTGCAAATGGGGCAGGGTTTTGTCGTGCTCATGATGTGATGGATTGCGCGAATCCAGCCTCCAACGCAAGACTAGGATCAATTTCGATCCGCAAAACTTTGCCCGATTTTTCACGCAATTCGATCAGCCATGCCTCGTCCATCGCTGCCTTTACAGCCGGATGGCAATGCAGCAGCAATTGGCCGGGATCGGTGATAGCCGCTGCCTGACGCAGCAGGTACCGCGCACAGGCGCTTGAGCGAGAGAAGGTCAGCCGGTGCAGTAAGGAAGGCACCTCAAGCCGGGCAACCAATTGGACAAAGCCAAAACCATTCATCGCGGTGCGCTCGTGCGGCCAATTGTCCAAGGCATCGGCCAGCGCGGCGTCCACCGCCTTGCGGTCAGCCTTGTTGGCAATTGTAGGGAAATCGATCCCGATGTTTCCGCCCAGATCCATCCATCTGACGGCCCTTGCAATGGCGGGGATCGCTGCCATCGCCAACTCGCGCGCGGATCCGGTGCCGTCGATGTCGATCAATGTCATCGCAGGGGTCGGGCTGATCACCAGATTACCACCGGCAAATGCCATCTCGCCCTCGGCAGCCAAGCTCCAGACCTCTTCCCACATTCCGGCGGGCAAGCGATGGACCCACTTGCCCCGGATCAATTTGTCCATCGGAGCAATCGCATCAGGCGCGGGTTGATCGGCAAAATGGCGCCCTTGCGCTCTTTTGAAGCGGCCCCGCTCTGCCATCGGCTCGCGGTGGATCATGATCCGAACGTCGCTGCCCTCGCTTGCATCGCGGGGCAGATCAGGCACCTCTACCTCAAACCCTGCTGCGGGGGCTTGGGTGAGGCACAGCGCGCGGGCGGAGCCTTTGGATCGCTTGATCACCTTGGCGGTGGCAATTGTTCCTGCACATATTTTGCTGAACCAGTTGAGCCGCGCGGCCAAAATTTGGTCATTTTCGACCAAAAGAGAGCGATACTCCCCGAAACTTTCCTCGTGAATCCACTCAGCCAATGTCAAAGCCTGCAGACTTCAATAAAGCGCGCGTTTCATACAGAGGCAGCCCGACAACGCCGGAATGGCTACCGTCTATGCGCAGGATCAGACCTTCGGCCGCGCCCTGGATGGCATATCCGCCGGCTTTTCCTTCCCATTCGCCGCTGGCTATATAGGCATCAATCTCGGCCGTGGTCAGCGGTTTGAAGCGCACCAGAGTTTCTGACAATCGCTCGCGCAGTGTGCCGTCAGCTGAGCGAACGGCAATGGCCGATAGGACAATGTGACGCCGCCCGGACAGGATGGACAGGCAATTGCGCGCAGTCTGCTCGTCCTCGGCCTTGGGCAAGATGCGGTGGCCAGCGGCCACTACCGTATCGCCCGCCAACACGCATCCTTCAGCCGTTACCGCGTTGCATTTCTCCCGGGCCATACGCTTGGCGTAATCTCTGGGACGCTCGCCCGGATGCACCGCTTCATCAATATCGGCGGGCTGCACCGCATTGGGTGTAACACCCAATCGGGCAAGCAATTCCAGCCGCCGTGGACTGGCAGAAGCAAGAGTCAAATAGGGTTGATTGGCAGGCGCGCTCATTCAGCGCAGCCGCTTATTGAGGGCCGGGGCCCTGACCAGGACCGCCGCGACCAGGCATAAAGCGATAGGTGATCCGCGCCTTGGTCAAATCGTAAGGGGTCAGCTCGCACAGGACCTCGTCACCCACCAACACGCGGATGCGATTTTTGCGCATTTTACCCGCAGTATGGCCGAGCACCTCGTGACCGTTTTCAAGCTCAACCCGGAACATCGCATTGGGCAGCAGTTCTACCACCTTGCCGCGCATTTCGAGGAGTTCTTCTTTGGCCATGTAAATCCTTGTTCTGTGTTCAAGTGCAATCTGTCGCGGCGCTTTAGCCGCGCTGGAATGAAAAGGAAACCCTCGGGAGAAAACAGCGAACTTGTGCGTTGGTTCAGCAACACCGGGCAGGTGCTCACAATATCGAGCTGCGATTTCGTGCCAATGCGATGACACGTGCCTTCCATTTGCTGTGATGCAAAATATTACAATTCAGCCGCTTGCGTGAATGCGCTGCCTTGGTGAGTACTGCGACTATGAAGCCTGCCCATTCCTTGCTGTCGAGTGCTGCGCCGATTGCAGTGCTGGTGTTGCCCATCGCAGCCCATGCTCAAACCGCCAATTCGGCTCCCCCGCAGGGTGCCGATGATGTCGAATTGTACAGCGATGGCGACAGTATTGTGGTGACGGGCGAGCGGCTTCGCGGTCAATTGCAGGTCGAACAGGCTCCAATCCTAGAGCTGAACGAGGCTGACGTTGCTGGCATCGGGGCCAATTCCATCGCCGAAATTCTGCAGGTAATTGCCCCCCAAACCAGCTCGTCGCGCCGCCGCGGAGGCGGTGGTCGACCAGCCATTCTGGTGAATGGTTTGCGGATTTCCAGCTTTCGCGAATTACGTTCTTACCCACCCGAAGCCATTCGCAAGGTCGAGGTATTGCCCGAAGAAGTTGCTGTAAAATTTGGGTTTTCGGCTGATCAGAGGGTGGTCAATCTGATCCTGAAGGACAATTTCTCCAGCCGCGAAATCGAGTTTGAATATGAGGGGCCGAGCGAAGGAGGCTATCTTGCTCGCGAGGCAGAATTCACGCTGCTGAAACTTGATTCGGGCAAGAGATTAAACGTTACGGCCGAGGTGCGTGACACGTCCACCCTCACCGAGTCAGAGCGCGACATTATCCAAACCGAGGGATCGAGCAGCCTGGTGGCGGGCGATCCCGACCCGGCCCAATTCCGTAGTCTGGTAGATGACAGTCTGGATATCGAAGCGACGGTCAATTGGACATCTTCCAATCTCGATAATGGTTCGCTGTTTTCGCTCAACGGAACGTATGAACGCGAACAGCGCACGCGTCTTTCAGGCCTCAACTCGGCCCTGTTGACTAATCCCGATGGCATTGAGGCGTTTCGCGTGTTTGGCGAAGAGACGCCGCTCAGGACACGGGTGAGCAGCGACAGTTTTTCAGCTGGATCAACCTATAGCCGGCCGATGGGACTGTTTCAGTTCACTGCCACAAGTGATGCCAATTGGTCGCAAACCAAAACTCGGATCGACAAGGCCTTTGATCCGCGGGCGCTGATCGATGCGGCGCTTTTGGGTGATCTGGCGCTGGATGGGGCATTGCCCGCCAATGCCGATGCAGGCTTTGACACCGCCAATAATCGCAACCTTAGCACTACCAATCAGATCACTTTGCGGGGCAGTCCGCTTATGCTGCCAGCCGGAGAGGTTTCGACCACATTTGACGGCGGGTTTGATTGGAAGCGGATCGAGAGTGAGGACAGCAGAACCGCTGCCGACACCAAGCTGACCCGGGCACGCTGGGAAGTGGGCACCAATGTATCGATCCCCATTGCCGAGCGGGGCGGTGCATGGGGTGCCATTGGAGATGTGTCGATCAGCTTCAGTGGGGGGCTAGAAGAATTATCGGACTTTGGCACTCTGATTGATGCCAACACCGGGCTGAATTGGGGTGTGACCGACGGCTTGGACCTGTCTGCCAACTATATCTACACACAAGTTGCGCCCAGCCTGACCCAGCTGGGAAGTCCTGAAATTCAGACACTAAACGTACCGGTGTTTGATTTTGTGGCTGGCCAAACCGTGCTGGCCACGGTGATCACGGGCGGCAATCAAGACCTTCAAGCAGAGACGCAGAAGGATTGGAAATTCGCGGCCAATTGGCGCGTTCCGTTGATCGAGAATTCCCGGCTAACGGCGGAATATGTGCGCAATAGGTCGAGCAATGTCACCAGCGCCTTTCCGTCGGTTACGCAAGCGATTGAGGCCGCATTTCCAGATCGAATTGTGCGCGATGGCAGCGGCCAATTGATCGAAGTGGATCGCCGCCCAATCACCTTTGAAAGCACCCGGTCAAAGCGGTTGGTGTTTGGATTTACCACTCGCGGCAGCTTCGGCAAAGCCAGCCCCGGCGGCCGGCCTGATGGTGCGGGCAGGGGCAATGCTGGGAGGCCACCGGCGCCCGATGGACAAAACCCAAAACCAACGGAGGGTGCAAAGCCCAATGCGACTGCTCCGGCTGCAGAGGGCCGCGGCGCTGCAAGAGGTGGCGCGGGCGTCATAAGGCGCGGCTTTGGGCGCGACGGGCGGGGGCGCTATTTCGTCAACCTCACCCATTCGGTTGAGCTCGACAATGTGATCCTGATCGCTGCCAACGCCCCGGTCCTGGACCAGCTGGACGGCGATACGACGCAGACTTTGGGCTTCCCGCGGCATACCACCTCGATGCGGGCTGGCATTTTCCGCAAGGGCAAAGGGCTTCGGGTGACGGCGGATTATACCGGCAGTGCGCGGGTTAATGGCAGTGGTTTGCCGGGCAGCAGCGATCTGTCGATCGACGATCTGCTGACGATTGATCTGCGATTGTTCGTGAATTTGGGCGAAGTGTTGAAAAAGCCCGATACATTTCTGGACGATCTCAGGCTCGCATTCAGAGCTGACAATGTGTTCAATGCGCGGCGCAATGTGCGCGACGAAAATGGCGCTGTCCCGCTGGCCTTTCAGCCAGGATTACTGGACCCGACGGGCCGCTTTATCGGGATCGATATTCGCAAGATATTCTGACCGCACAATTGCAGCCAGCTGCGCGAGTTATACCGGCTGATCTCAGCTTAGAACGGTTTTGGGGAACATCCAGCGCTGTGCGAGGCTTGGCTCAAATGGCTTCCATGCCCCTTCTTCCTGCCGCAGACGGTCTGCAATCGCGATCATCACCGACGGATTAACGCCCAAGCCAATGTGGCTGGCATAAACTTCGATATTTTCGGTCGGCGTATCAGCGGGATGCTGAACCGATCCACGCCAATGCACCACACCATCGGTTTTGGTGAGAATGGAGGTGGTGGGAACCGGCGGGGCATCGTTCAGACCCTCGAAATTTCCGTCCTTCAAAACTTCGGGCTCTTCTCCGTTGAAGAATTCGAACAAGCGCCGCGCATTGGTGTGATTGCGATCATCGCTAATCGGACTGCCCAGTGAAATGACTGTGCGAACCAGTTCAGGGTGCATTTTGGTCAGCTCGCGGGCCAATACGCCGCCCAGGCTCCAGCCGATCAACGATACTTTGCCGCCGCTTTCCTCGTGCAGGCGGGTCACTTGCGTTCTGAGGCGTTCAACCAGAGCATTGTCGATCCGCACATTGCGCCCGCTGTCCCAGCCATGGGCGTCATAACCCAAACGCTTCAGCAAGCGGCGCATTGGCGCGGTCGAGCTGTTTGAGGCCATAAAGCCGGGTAGCACCATCACCGCATGCCCATCGCCGCCCTTGAGCGTCGAGAGATAGCCGCGCGTCATATAGAAAGCGCCAAATTCGAAAATTGCCCGGCCTTCGGCCAGCGCCCAAAATGGGCTGGGTGGCCGTGCCGTGGTCTCAAAGGCAAAATCTGCCGGTGCTGCGCTCGCCATTATGCTGTCCTCTGCGACTTTTTCTTAGTTTTTGTGGTTTTCGTTTGGTCGCTATCTTGTCCCAGTGCCTTGGCCGCGTCCAGCAGATCGGCAAAACTTTCCTCAATGCAGGCAATGTAGAAGTCTGGATCGGGCAGCAATTTGCGACAGGCGGTGAAGGAAACGGTTGCCTCGTCGCGATAGGATTGCACCACATGGCCCAAACCCAACCCATCGGTCAGGCACAACAGACCCATCATGCTTTCCAGCCGCGCACCGCTGGAATAAATCGATACTGGCGGGCCAGGAACATTGGTCACCACGGTAGAGAAGGGCGGTCCGACCCGATTGGCCAGACCCAGCCTGGTATAAAGCTGAGCGCCCAATGCCATGAACAGCGCAGGGCTGACCTTACTGATCTCGGTCATATTGCGCGCGCCAACCGCTTCGGTCATCGCTTTGCTGTTGGAAGTTTGCGAATAGACATAGGCCAAGCGCTCTGCCGGGTCTTCCAGGTGCGAACCCAGCGGTGCGATCATGGCGGCGACTTGGTTACCCATATCGCCCTTTTCCTCGCTCGAGCGGACCGATATCGGGGCCATTGCGGTGAGAGTCTTTTCGGGCAAATCATTCTTTGACGCGAGATATTTGCGCATTGATCCGCCTACGATCGACAAAAACACGTCATTGACCTTGGACCCTGGCGCGAGCGCGCGGATCGATTTGATATCTTCAAGTTTAAAGCTGCGTCCCTCCACCACGCGGTGGGGCGAGATTACGGCGTTGAAACGACAGCGCGGGGCCAGCATCTCTCCGTGGATGTTGAAATCTTTGTTCACCAGGCCCTGAATTGCCTTGGTCAGTCCGGGTATGGCTTGGGCTGCAACATTCACCTGACGCATTGGATTGGTGACAGCGTTCCACCAGCTGCGGGCGAGCAAGCCAACGGTGCTGGGCTCAGCCTCTGGCTGCCAATCGTCATGCTTTTCCAACGGCGCAGGATCAGGCTCCAGCGTGTGCATGGCCTCCATCAGGTCGATCCCGCTCATCCCGTCAATGGCAGAGTGGTGAACCTTGGTTACAAAAGCAAAGCTACCCTTGGCGATGCCGTCGACATTATCGAGGCCCTCGATCACGGTAAATTCCCATGGTGGACGCTTCAGATCCAGCGGCCGGGCGAAAACGCGGGCCGCCTGAATACACAATTGGCGCCAATCGCCGGGCTTGGGCAAGGCCACATGCCGCACGTGATATTCGAGATCGAAATCCTCGTCTTCTACCCAATAGGGAAAATCGAGGTTGAACGGCACTTGCACCAGCTTTTGCCGCATGGTGCGCGACAATTGCATGCGCGAACGCAAGAATTCGAGGATATCCTTGAACCGGACGAACCCCTCGGGTGCGGTTTCCGGATTGTAGACCAGGATTGAGCCGATGTGCATCGGCGAATTGCGCGTCTCCATTGCGACGAAAGACGCATCCATTCCCTGCAATTGTCGCAAGGCTCTCTCCCACTGTTTGCCGTCGTCCGCGGTTAACCGCTGCACACAGCATTATTACATTATTGCCCGTTTTCGGGTCACGAAAAGACTTCCTAGCAGGATAATGCTGCAATGCACAAGCTAACGTGCACGACAAGTATCAATTGGCTTGCCTTTGGCTTTGATCTGGCCGCAATTCCTGCCTATCTGTGCGATATGGCAAATGGGCGCGAACCTTCGGCGGCAGGATCACCGCATGACCCGCGCGGGGCTGAACGCTTCAATGAAGAACGCGCCACCTACACCGTAGCCAGCGCCACGCCCGATCTTGATGCGGGGATCACCGCCATCCGCGATACAGTAAAGACGCTGAAGCCGGTTCCCGGTGTCTATCGCATGTTGGATGCGCGCGGCGATGTCCTGTATGTCGGCAAGGCGCGCAGCTTAAAGGCCCGGGTGGCCAATTACACACAAATTCAGGGCCTTACCGGACGTTTGCAGCGCATGGTCAGCCAGGCCCGCTCGATGGAGATCATCACCACCAATTCCGAGGCAGAGGCGCTGCTGCTAGAGGCGCAATTGGTCAAGCGCTATCGCCCGCCCTTCAATGTGCTGCTGCGCGATGACAAGAGCTTTCCGTTTATCCTGCTGCGGTCAGAGCATGATTTTCCGCGAATTATGAAGCATCGCGGCGCGCGCCGGGCCAAGGGCAATTATTACGGCCCCTTTGCCAGCGCGGGCAATGTGAACACCACCATCAATGCGCTGCAAAAGCTGTTCTTGCTGCGATCGTGCACCGACAGCTTTTTTTCGCGGCGCGACCGGCCTTGTCTGCTGTATCAAATCAAGCGGTGCAGCGCGCCTTGTGTCGACCGGATCGACAAGGACGGATATGCCCAACTGGTGGATCAGGCCAAGCAATTCCTCGCGGGGAAGTCGGGTCAGGTGCAGGCCGATCTGGAAACGCAGATGGCCAAAGCTGCGCAGGATCTGGACTTTGAAACCGCTGCGATCCTGCGCGACCGATTGCGCGCCGCCACCTTTATTCAGGGCAGCCAAGCGATCAATGCCTCGGGCGTTGGCGATGCCGATGTGTTCGCCTTGGCGGCCAAAGGGGGGCAAATCGGCTTGCAAGCCTTCTTTATTCGCGGCGGGCAAAATTGGGGCCATCGCGCCTTTTTCCCCACCCACACCAAGGACGTAGAGGAGGCGCAGGTCTTGTCCAACGTCATCTTGCAATTTTACGAAGAGGTGCCGCCACCGCCCACCGTTCTGCTCGACCGCGAACTGCCAGAAAGCACGCTTGTCGAAGCGGTGCTGAGCGAGCTGGCCGGCAAGAAAGTCACCCTATCTATCCCGCAACGTGGGGACCGACGCCGATTGATGGAGCAGGCCAGCCGCAATGCGGCAGAGGCGTTGGAGCGCCGCCTGGCCGAGCGCGGCACCAAGGCGAAGATTGGCCGAGAGCTCGCCGAATTTCTGGAATTGGACGGCCCGCCGCAGCGGATCGAGGTTTATGACAACAGCCATATCCAGGGGACCAAGGCGGTGGGCGCAATGGTGGTTGCCGGACCTGACGGCTTCATCAAAAACCAGTATCGCAAATTCAACATCCGCGAAGCGCAAACCAATGATGATTTCGGGATGATGCGCGAGGTGATGCGGCGTCGGTTTGAACGCGCGCTCAAGGATGATCCCGACCGCGAGACTTCGGGCGAAAAGGCGGTGTGGCCGGATCTTGTGCTGATCGATGGCGGCAAGGGGCAAATGTCCAGCGTGCGCGATACTCTGGAGGAATTGGGGATCGAGGATGTGCCCTTGATCGCGATTGCCAAAGGACCGCATCATGGACGCGAGGGGCGCGAGGTGTTCCATTTCCCCGATGGTCGAGAGAAGACTTTGCCAACCAATTCGCCGGTGCTTTTCCATCTGCAGAACCTGCGCGACGAGGTGCACCGCTATGCCATTGGCGCGCATCGGGCCAAGCGCAGCCGCGCCATCACCGCATCCCCGCTGGACGAGATTCCCGGCATCGGTCCGGCCCGCAAGCGCGCTCTGCTGCTGCATTTTGGCACGGCGGGCAAAGTGCGCGCGGCCTCATTAGAAGATTTGCAACGAGCGCCGGGCGTGTCCGAAACGGTCGCCCGCACGATCTACGATTTCTACCACGCGAGTGAGTGAAGCGAATGGGAGTGGGACGCGCCTGATTTGCAAACAGTCTGCTAACGACCCAGAGCAGGACGTTAGTACAAGTCGGCCAAATTTTGGACGCGAGGCCGTATGTCAATGAGTTACATTTTAGGCTTTTGGCGCAAGCATCGCCATGATTTTCTTCATTGCAACTCGTTCGGCGTCATAGATCGTGCGATAATAGTCGACAACAGCTCTGCCAATTCCATCTATGCCTTCACGTTGCAGACCTTCCAGCAGTTTTGCATCGGCTTGCTCGAGGCCAGAGATGGCTCCGGAGATTGCTGTGTGAGAATGTTTGGCGCCTAACAAGGGCGCGAAGATCAGCCCGGCAATTCGTTCCGAGTAAACGGATGCGTTTGAAGCGAGCGCCTCGCGTATGAGGGCCGCCATCTGTTCTCGACCCCTTGGTGTCAACGCGTATGCTTTGCGCAGCGGCCCTTTGTCACTTTCTTCAAGCTCAACCGAAATCGCGCCATCACGCTCCAGATCGTTCAGCGTCTTGTAGATCGTTGACATGCCTATCTTGGCCCATTGGCGCATCTCTGTGCGCTTCGCGAAACTTTCCATTTCGAAGCCATAGCGCAAGCCAGTCCCGATCAGGGCCAGCACGATCATTCGAGGTTTTTGCATCGTCGTCGATTATTCCTTGATCTTATCAAAATGCCACAGCTTGACCTGTATTCTAACATAGAATAGTTAGTCCGGGCAAGGAGGCGCGTTTGGACCTTTCGTCTGTCACACAATACTGGGATGATCCGTTGATGGCCGGATTGCATGTCGCCTGCGCTTTTATCGCGCTAGGCTGCGGCCTGGCGGTTATACTGCGGCGCAAGGGGGGTAAACGACACAAGCAGATCGGCTACGTCTATGTCACCGCGATGTTGGCGGTAAATGTCAGTGCTCTGTTGCAGGCGGAGATCACGCTGTTCGGCCCCTTCGTAATCGCTTCGGTAGTTAGTCTGACCACTGTCGCCGCCGCGATGGCCTGCGCTTTCCGCTTTCGCCGTACACGTTCGCCCGCAATCCTCGCTGCGCATGGGACAATGATGGGGTGGTCCTATTTTGGACTGCTTGCAGCGGGCCTTACCCAGTCGCTGACCGCCAGCGAATTTTACGCCAATGAAGGCTGGGCGCGGAACGAGTACGGTGTTTATCTGCTGGTCGCGCTCGCCGCGATCTGGACCATTTGGCACGTCAATCGCGACACCAAATCCTTGCGGAAGGTTGCTCACAAAAGTCAAAAACGCGTGGCCTCGGTCGAGGCCTGAGCCACCATCATTTTACTCTCTGGACAATGAGAAAAGTCCAGCAAATCTCGATCGTTTGTGAGCAGTGCGTCATAATCAACGTATTTGGCACAAGAGCAAAGGCTATATGGAGCAAGCTGAGCGTCCTTATTCCCCAGCCCAATTGCGGCCGTTTTCTTTGACGAGGGCAATGACCGCTTCGTCATTTTCGTCTAATATTTGATCGACCAACCGATCGCTACAGGAACTTGTAAACGGGGTTGTTTGGATACAGGCTTTCAGCACTTGCGCTGGGTATTGACTGTTTGGCCCTAATTTTCGTTCCTTCGTCACTACGACAAGAACCAAACACTCCTTTAATCTAAATTCCCAAGCTATGCTATAAGCGCCGACCGGGAACAGGAAGCAGAAAATGACTGGCAAAGATTTTTCTACGGCATCCCAGCATGCATCTTTCATACTGTTTTGTGCGCTAGCCATGAGTGAAGAGAGGAATGCCGATGCCTTAATGTACGCTGAGAAACTAAGCGATAGCAAACTTCCCCTTGCTAGAGCTCTTGTTGGCAGGGTTCTGCTCAGCGCGGGAGAGCTAGAGAAATCAAAGCCGCATTTCGCCGAAGCTATCAAGCTGACTGATAATAGGACAGATCCTACCAGCCAATATATTATTGAATATTGTATATGCTGGTTGGCTGATTTTGACGACGAACAGCAAATGCGGCAACAGTTCAGACGGGCGCTTTCCAATAATCCGCCAGTCCATGTATTGGACTGCCTTCCTCTTTACGAAGACGTTTTTACAACAACGTCGAAATCTTGAATGGGTGCTGTCAGTTTTACGTTAGCCAGTCTCCGCTTGCCACAAAGCGCCCCGAAACTGCCTACGACATATCCAACAACAAGTTGGGAAGGTGTCAAAAGTGCAAAAATCGAAATCGCGCGGTCTCACCCGCACAATTCAGCGCATTAAGCAGCGGGCAGCATGTCCCGCTCCACCCATGTCGCATGCACCCCACTCGAGATCTTATGCGGCAATTTCGCCCGGCAGATTGGACCCTTGGTCACATCACCAGCGTCCAGGATTGCGAGTTCGGAAGACCCGGTGTTCTCGTCAATCAAGAAAGTTACCAGATAAGCATCCTCCTCCTGTGTAGAGCCCTTTTTCGGCACGAGGGGACTCTCGCTGGCATAGACCCCGTCCGGCAATTGATAGATTTGTTCCTCGCCCGTTTGCGTATCCTGCCGGGCATAGCCATTGAACAGGAACCAGCCGGGCCGGGAGGTGGTGGACCAGACATAGCGTGAAGGCTTCATCGCAAAATTGGGATTGATCATCCCAAATTCTGTGATCCGGTCGGACAGGCGCTGTTCGGTGCATTCGCCCGTGGTCAAATTGAAGCGCCAGCGATGCAGACGCGATTCAAAGCTGTGCTCATCCACATAGGCCATCATATGGCTGTATTTGCCCATTTCCTCGATCGGATCGGGCATCGGCTTGGCCTGATGATAGCCTTCCAGAACCACCTCATCGCCATCCGGCCCGGTGCTCTCATAGGCATTGGTCCAATGCAGGACATAGGTCGGATCGGCCTCAAACCAGCGGATATCCTCTGGCTGGCCATGGCGCGGTATCAGTGCAAATCGGGTAGGAATGCCATCATGAATGCGCGCGGCATGAATGTCCCGCTTGAGCAATTCCTCGTCCCAAAACAGAGGCATATCGTTCAGGATCGACCAGTTCTTGGTGATCGCCATGTCATGCGGCAAGCGCGGACCGGCCAGTGGAATCGGCACATAATGCACCAATTTACCCGCCCGATCGACGACGCCGTAATGCATATAGGGCGCGTGGACGCCATAATTGAAGAACATCATCTCGCCGGTTTGCTCATCCACCTTGGGGTGCGCGGAGATGCCATCAATCGGCCCCCATGGCGCCTTACCCAAATTCTCCAGAGTAACCGGGTCCATCATCCATGCTTCGCCGCATTGATACATGGTGGAATAGGCAATTCCGGCGTGCACAATGATGTCGGTGCTGGCCGTGTCTTTCAAGCCGCCATGCGCGCCAAAACCAGGGCGTTTGGATGTGCCCGGCGGGTCCATCAATCCGCCCCACAGCGCGCCGCCAGCGATCTGTTCCTGAGTAAAACAATGGGTCCGCACAAAACGGTTGCGATAGCTCGCCTTGCCGCCTGAGATATCTACCTGATGGATCATCGCATCGCCATCAAACGGGTGATGGCGACCCAGCGGCTGGTGCACAGGATTTTCGGTGTTGCGAAGATAGATCCCGTCAATATCGGCCGGGATTTCACCCTCGATGATCTCCAGCTCGTCTACCGTCACTTCCTCATGGACGGGGGTCCAAGGGCCAGAAAGATAGGGATGATTGCTGGGCTCCAGTGTGTATTTCAGCGGTGCTTCGCGAGTAATCTGCATGAATGAAAACCTCTCTCCGCTGAAGCCTACTCTTGATCGGCACCAACGCAAGCATGGGCTCGATTTGAACAAAGATAATGCGCAAATAAGGCAAACGTTTTGATATGGATCAATGCGAGCTGTGTTGCCTGCCCTAACAACGAAGCCTCCACAGATCGGTGGCGGATTGATAGTTGGAGGTAGTGATCATGAAATCGATTATGTTGCATATTGGTGATGATGAAGGCCTTGATGCACGCAAGCAAGTCGCATTGGACATCGCTAGGGCATTCGATGGGCATCTAACCTGCCTTCAAGCGGTCAACTTGGAAATTTTTGCTCCTGGGGATTTCTACGGATCGGCGATGGCCGCTGCCCTTCCAGTGATCAAACAGAGGGCCGAGGAATTGCGTGATAAGGTCGAAAAGGACCTGTCCAATGAAGGGGTCCAGTGGGATTGGCTGCTTGAAGATGGCATGCCTGAGTATCGCTTGCTGGCTCATTCAGCACTTAAGGACCTGATCATCGTTGGTCCGCATGATATTGGCGAGAAAGGCATTGGACCCTCGCATATGGTGGGTGACTTGGTTCTCCGATCTCGAACACCGGTGCTGGTTGTACCGACGGATCACAAAGCGCTGGATTGTTCGGGCACGGCCATGGTGGCATGGAATGGGTCAACCGAGGCGTGCCACGCGGTGCGCGCGGCGCTGCCGCTGCTGAAGAAGGCGAGCAAGGTATATCTGGCAACGGTGACCGAGGAAACGAAGGAGGATCGCTTTGACTTCCCGCCATTGGACGGTGCGGCCTATTTGAGCCGGCATGGGATCGATTGCGAAGTTTTCGAAATACCACCTGGCGAGGCGAACATTTCAGATGCGTTGTATGCAGCGGCTCTGCGGCGCGAATGCAGTTATATGGTCATGGGCGCCTATGGTCGATCGCGCCTTGCAGAAATGCTGCTGGGAGGGGTCACACGGCGTGCGTTGAAAGATCCGAAGTTACCCGTCTTGTTGGCGCATTAGGAACCTTTGCGGCGGCGCATCATGCCTTCTTGGGCGACACTGGCGACCAATTGGCCATCGCGGGTGAATATGCGGCCCCGGTTGAAGCCTCTGCCACTGCCGGTCCACGGGGAATCGGTAGCATAGAGCAGCCATTCGTCAGCGGGAGCAGGACGGTGAAACCACAGCGCATGGTCGAGACTTGCGCCAACCAATTCGCCGCGCATCCAGCTGAGCCCATGGGGCAGGGCACTGGTGCCCAGCAGAGTAAAGTCGCTGGCATAAGCGATCACGGCGCGATGCAGCCCCTCATTGCCCGCAAGCGAAGGAAGCGGGGCTGCGGCCTTGAACCAGCTGTGCGCTGCGGGCGGGCGAGGCTCGCTGTTCATCCAATGAAGCTTGTCGGTTGTGCGCATCTCGATCGAGCGCGGCCGCAGCATCAGCTTTCGTGCGTTTCCGGTGATACCCGCCTTGTCCGCAAATTCGCGGCGCAAATCCATGTCCGTGCGCAAATCTTCGGGCATGGGCACATCAGGCATGACATATTCGTCATGCGACAGCCCTTCTTCCGGACGCTGAAAGCTGGCCGTTAAGTTGAGGATTGGCCGGTGGCTGCCATCCTTGGTGGTCTGACTGGCAACAACGCGGCGATTGGCAAAGCTGCGCCCGTCAAAGTCGGCCTCGACCTTCAGATCGGTCATGGGGCCTTCCTCGCCTCCTCGCAGGAAATAGGCATGCATGGAATGTGCTTGCTTGCCATCGGTTACGGTTTCTTGGGCAGCCTGCAATGCTTGCGCAATCACCTGCCCGCCAAACATCCGGCCAAACCCGTCCTTTTGCGAGCGACCAGTAAAGCTGTGCTCGCCGGTTGGCTCAACTGTTAGCAAACGGACCAACCCTGCGACCAACTGTTCGGGCGAGGGCGGCGCTGTGTCAGCAGCTGGGGTATCTGCGGCGTTGTTACTTTCCATGCCCTGCCTTTGCGCGACCAAATAGCCGTGGTCAATTGCCCAAACAAAAACCCCGCCGAGATTGCTCGCGGCGGGGTCTTGGCAGGACCCTAGGGCCCTTACGTTTGATCAACCGTCTTAGTGCGTGCCAGCAAGAGCTGCCAGCAGCAACAGCGCCACAATGTTGGTGATCTTGATCATCGGGTTCACGGCCGGACCTGCGGTATCCTTGTAAGGATCGCCAACAGTGTCACCGGTCACAGCAGCTTTATGAGCTTCTGAGCCCTTGCCGCCATGGTTGCCGTCTTCGATGTACTTCTTCGCATTGTCCCATGCGCCGCCACCGGCGGTCATGGAAAGTGCGACGAACAGACCGCCGACAATCACGCCGAGCAGCAATGCGCCCAACGAAGCGAAAGCCTCGTTCTGGCCTGCGATGTAGTAGATCACAAAGTAGGTCGCAATCGGTGCAAGCACCGGAAGCAGTGACGGAATGATCATTTCCTTGATCGCGGCCTTGGTCACCAGATCCACTGTACGGGCATAGTCAGGCTTTTCGGTGCCTTCCATGATGCCCGGCTTTTCGCGGAACTGATTGCGCACGTCGACAACTACGTCACCAGCCGCACGGCCAACCGCTGTCATACCCATGGCACCGAACAGATACGGCAGCAGAGCACCCAGCAGCAGACCCACAATCACATACGGATTCTCAAGGCTGAAGTTGACTTCAGCGGTTGGGAAGTATGCGCGAAGGTCAGCGGTATAGGCTGCAAACAGCACCAACGCGGCAAGACCGGCCGAACCAATGGCATAACCTTTGGTCACAGCTTTGGTGGTGTTGCCAACAGCGTCGAGCAGGTCGGTCTTTTCGCGGACGCTTTCGTCCAGACCAGCCATTTCGGCAATGCCGCCAGCGTTGTCGGTTACCGGACCATACGCGTCCAGCGCAACAACCATGCCAGCCAGTGCAAGCATCGCGGTGGCACCAAATGCCAGGCCAAGCAGCCCTGCAAGCTGGTACGCGCCGATGATGGCGGCGATGATGGCGATGGTGGGCAGTGCGGTCGATTCCAAGCTGATCGCCAGACCCTGAATCACATTGGTGCCGTGGCCCGTTTCCGAAGCCTTGGCGATCGAGCGGACCGGACGATAATTTGTGCCGGTGTAATACTCGGTGATCCAGATGATGATGCCTGTCAGCGCAAGGCCGATCAGCGAACAATAGAACAGATCGCGTCCTGTGAACTCAACCATGCCGAGGCCTGGGTTAAGCACCGTGTTCATATCGATCCCGGCTGTGCCGAGAGCATATGAAGTGGCAATCCAGATCAACGGAATGGCCAGAACGGCCGTAACGATGAAGCCCTTGTACATCGCACCCATAACATTGGTGCCATTGCCCAGACGGACGAAATAGGTGCCAATGATCGAGGTTACGATACACGCGCCGCCAATCAGCAATGGCAGTGCCATCAATGGCAGCAGCAGATCGCCAATATTGGTCAGCAGCAGAGCCATCAGAACCATGGTCGCACCAACGGTGACGACGTAAGTTTCGAACAGGTCAGCAGCCATGCCAGCACAGTCACCAACGTTGTCACCAACGTTATCGGCGATGGTGGCAGGGTTACGGGGATCATCCTCTGGGATGCCTGCTTCAACCTTGCCGACCAAGTCGGCACCAACGTCTGCAGCCTTGGTAAAGATACCGCCGCCCAAACGGGCAAAGATTGAAATCAGCGATGCACCAAAGGCCAGGCCAACCAGACCGTCAATCACGACGCGGCTGTTTGGCGCCAGATTCATCGAACCAACCAGGATGTAGAAGAACACCGCGATTGCGAGCAGGGCAAGGCCAGCCACCAGCATGCCGGTGATGGCGCCCGCGCGAAACGCGATTGTCAGGCCTTCTTGCAAGCCTACGCTAGCCGCCTGCGCAGTACGCACGTTCGAGCGGACCGAGATGTTCATCCCGATATAGCCGGCAACGCCCGACAGGATCGCTCCGATCAGGAATCCGACAGCCGGAACCATGCCGAGGAACAGTCCGACCAGAACGGCCACGACTACACCGACGATACCGATCGTCATATATTGGCGGTTGAGATAAGCTTGTGCGCCTTCTTGAATGGCGCCAGCAATCTCTTGCATCTTAGCGTTCCCGGCATCAGCGCCGAGAACCTGACGGCTGGTAAAGACACCATAAACAATGGCGAGCAAACCAAGCCCAATTGAAATGAGAATAAGGTCCACAGAAATCCCCTCTCTTTTACGTGGAATAGCGCCCTGCGATCACAGGTGCGCTCGTGCGGCGATGGCTATACGGATTGAACGCGGCCTGACAAGGGCAGAAGCCCTATTAAGGCGGTAATCTCACCAGTTTTACCAGTCTATCCGGCCAAATTGCGGCTCAGGGCAGGCGCAGCTAGTGCTCGAAGCCCAATCCCTGACTGTTCACCACCGGATTGTCATCCAGCAGCAGCGGGGCAAAGCCCAAGGGGTCCACCGATCCTATACAGGTTGCCGCAACGCTAGGCTCCACGCCTACGGGCAGGGTGAACAACAATTCGTAATCATCACCCCAGCGCATACAGTCATCGCGCCGCTTTTCGTCGGCAACTGGTACCTGATGGCCAGCAATGGTCAGCGTGGCCTGGCTGGCCTCGGCCAAGCGGAATGCATCGAGCAGCAATCCGTCTGAAATATCCATCATCGCACTTACCGATGGGGCCAGTGCCTTACCTTCTGCCAATCGAGGACTGGGCCGGTTGAAAGCTTGCAGATAGTCGGCCTCGCCTTCAAATCCCAGCATCGCAGCGCCTAATGTGCCGGTGACATACAGCTTGTCGCCCGCTTGCGCTCCGCTTCGTGAAGGGATCGGCGTGTGCGTGGCTTTGCCGATGGCTGTCAGGCCAAAGGTGCGGGCTCCTTCGACGGAAATTGTGTCGCCGCCCAGCAATGATATGCCAAATGTGGTCAAGACCTCAGACAAACCATCCAGAAAGCGCTCGTCGCCCTGGCCAAGCGCATGGCCCAGCAGCACCCCGATGGGTTCCGCCCCTTTGGCGGCAAGATCGGACAGATTGCTGGCGACCAGCTTCCACGCAACATCGGCCAAATCGGCACCGCTTCGAAAATGCACGCCTTGGGACATCGCGTCATGTGTGATGATCAGTGATTGATCGCCAAGTTCCAAAATGGCGCAATCATCTTTCAGACCGCGCGCGCCGAGATGAAGCGGCAGTTTGCGCAAAGCAGCGATGAAATCAGCTTCTTTCATAGCAGCCTACTAACCGTTCGTCCTGAGCTTGTCGAAGGACGTGCAGCACTTTGATACACATGCTTCGACAGGCTCAGCATGAACGGATTGATATTCTAATTTCGCGCTTCCTTGGCGATCGTGTCCAGAATGCCGTTGGCGAATTTGGCCTCGCGATCATCGAAGAAAGCTTTTGCCACATCGACATATTCATTGATCACGGCTGGCGCTGGGACATCTGCCCGAGCAAGGATTTCATAGGAGCCACAGCGCAAGATTTGCAGCATGGTTTTGTCCATACGAGCGATGGTCCAACCTTCTGACAATTTGGCCGCAATCATAGCGTCGATCTCGTCCTTGCGAGCGTCCACGCCGCCGACAACATCGTCAAAGAATTCAACCTCGGCCTCGGCAAATTGATCATCATCAACTTCCATGCCCAGCCGGTGTTGGTGAAATTCATTGAGCAATTTGGTCAGCGCGGTGCCTTCCATATGCTGTTGATACAGCGCTTGGACCGCGGCGAGGCGGGCGGCTGAGCGGGCTTGCGCGCGCGGCGCAGGTTGGGAATTACTCATTTGAGCCTCAATTCAACGGATTTTGCATGGGCCGGCAGCCCCTCTGCATGGGCCAGCGCGGTTGCTGCAGGGCCGATAGCGTGCAGCGCACCATCATCCAAGGCGATAAAGCTGGTGCGCTTCATAAAGTCGAGCACAGACAGGCCGCTGGCAAAACGCGCGCGCCGTCCGGTGGGCAAAACATGGTTGGGACCGGCGACATAATCGCCAATCGCTTCGGGCGTCATCCGGCCCAGGAACACGCTGCCCGCATGACGAATGCCATGCAGCAAGGGTTCTGGATCGGCCACTGCTAGCTCGACATGCTCCGCCGCCAGCGCATTGGCCAGCTCAACAGATTGGTCGAGCGAATCCACCACGATGATAACGCCATAGTCTGACCAGCTGGCTTGGGCAGTTTCGGCGGTCGATAGCGAAGCAAATTGGAGATCGATGCAATCGGCAACCTGCGCGCCAAAGGCTTCGTCATCCGTAATCAGGATCGATTGCGAAGTTGGATCATGCTCAGCCTGACTCAACAGATCGGCTGCGATCCAGTCGGGATCATTGTCAGCGTCCGCGATGACCAGAATCTCGCTCGGTCCGGCCACCATATCTATCCCGACAACGCCAAACATTTGCCGTTTTGCCTCGGCCACCCAGGCGTTACCCGGGCCGGTGATGACATCAACGGGTGCAATCTTATCCGTGCCATAAGCGAGCGCGCCGATGGCTTGGGCGCCGCCAATCCGCCAAATTTCGTCTACGCCCGCGATATGAGCTGCAGCCAGAACCAGCGGATTGCTGTTGCCCTTGGGGGTGGGGGTCACAACCACCAATCGCTCAACCCCGGCAACGCGGGCCGGGATGGCGTTCATCAGCAGAGACGAGGGATAGGCCGCGCGTCCGCCCGGAACATAAAGGCCTGCTGAATCCACCGGACGCCAGATGGCCCCTTGGCGCACGCCAACATCATCGGTGAAGTCTCGATTGTCTGGCAATTGGTCGCGGTGATAGGCCCGAATACGCTCGGCAGCCAATTCCAACGCATCGCGCAGATTGGGCTCAAGCCCTTCATATGCTTCGCGGCATCGATCAGCTGTTATTACCCAATCATCGTTCTGGCTGAGGGCATAGCCGTCAAACCGCATGGTATAATCGACCACGGCGGCATCACCGCGCGCCTTTACCTCGCGCAAAATGTCGCGCACTTGGCTGGCAACGGTGCTGTCGCTCTCGCGGCGCGCGTTAACGACCTGGCGAAACTTGGCGTCGAATTTGGGATCAGAGGCGCGCAGCAATTGCATCAGGCGGCCTGCCGGTTTTCCGTATCAGCGCGAAAGGCTGCGACCAGCTCGCCCACGCGGGGATCGGTTTTCAGCGCCGCACGATTGACGATCAGCCGTGCGGTCACATCCATGATGGGCGCGATTTCGACCAAGCCATTGTCCTTCAGCGTCTGGCCGCTCGAAACCAAGTCTACAATTTGCCGCGCCAGACCAAGCGAGGGAGCAAGCTCCATCGCGCCGTTCAGCTTCACGCATTCGGCCTGAATCCCGCGCGCTTCAAAGTGCCGCCGGGTCAAATTGGGATATTTGGTCGCAACGCGCAGGTGGCTGACATTTTTGTCGCTCACATCCACGCCTTTTTCCGCTGCGACTGACAACCGGCAATAACCAATGTTGAGGTCAACCGGGGCATAAAGGTCTGGATAATCAAACTCTTCGATCACGTCAGAGCCAACTATGCCGACTTGAGCCGCGCCATGTGCTACGAAGGTTGCGACATCAAATGCTCGCACCCTGATCAAACGCATATCGTCCCGCGTGGTTGCAAAACTGAGCGAACGATTGCTTTTGTCATGGAACCCATCTTCGGGAATGACATTGGCACGCGCCATCACGGGCAGCGCTTCGTCAAGAATGCGCCCCTTGGGAATGGCAAAGGTCAGCAAGTTGTTATCTGAGTGAGTCATCGCGGCGCGATTTAGGCACTGGCTGGGCAAAGAGCAAACTTATTGAGGGAATTGAGCAATGGCGGATGGATCAGACACGGGTGGGACATCGGGTCCGGTCATGCAAATTGCAGAGATTGCCAAGGCGATTGAATGGCAGGCAGACCACGCCGATTTGAATGGCGCACCGTGCACCGCGCGGATCGTCAGATCGCTCCATGCAGTCATGCAAACCGATACAGCGACCGGGCGGCGAATTGCCGGCTGGGCAGGCTTGAGCCTAAAGGATGCGATGCCGCTGCGCTTCGCAGGCGGACTGCATCACCTGGTGCTGAGCGGTGCCGACACCCGCCTGAAGCAGGTCTATTCTGGTGCGCTGAGCGATCAGGACCAGATTGACCAATTGGTGATAGAATTGGTGCAAGAGTTTGATGCGCAATTGTTGCCTTGGCTCGACGGGCCGCCGCAAACCAATGAGGCTGGGCGGTCAGCAAGCATAATGGCTGGCCTGTTGTGGTTGTCTGGCCATTTGGGTTCGCGGTTCGAACTGTTCGAACTAGGCGCAAGCGCCGGTGTCCTCACGATGCTGGATCGCTATCACTTCGATCTTGGCGGGGTTGGGGTCGGGCCAATTGGTTCGCCGATGCAGATCAAGCCAGAGTGGCGCGGCGATCCTCCGCCCAACAATCCGGTTGAGATTGTCTCGGTGAAAGGATGCGATGTTGCGCCGATTAATCTGGCCGATCCCGATGCTGCACTCCGCTTGAAAAGTTATGTTTGGCCCGAAGTGGCCGACCGGATGGAGAGGATCGATGCCGCGATCACCTTGGCCGCGCAACAGGCCCCCGATGTGGTGCAGCAAGATGCTGGCGCATTTGTTGCACAGATGCTGGCAAGCGAGCAGCCTTCTGGCGTCACACGGGTCATGTTCCACTCGATTATGTGGCAATATATGCCCGCCGAAACACAGCAAGCGATCACCAATGCGATGGAAACAGCCGGTGCCGCGGCGAGCCGCGACCAGCCCTTGGCCTGGGTTTCACTGGAAACCGATCCAGCGACCTTCCGGCACGAGCTGAATGTGCGTTATTGGCCCGGAGGGGGGCAAGCTGTGTGCCTGTCCCATGCCCATCCACACGGCGCGTGGGTGGAATGGAGTGGCGCTTAGCCCGCTGCTTCCATCTTCTCGATATAGCCCTTGGCGACCATTTCGGCGACCTGATCGAATAGAGCATCGGGCGTGCGGCGCATCTCGCCCATGCCCAATTCCATTCCCTCGGCCACGATGATTTCGCGCTCTCCCTTGGTGACCGCATCGATCATGGTCTTGGCTGCATCTGCTGGCTGAATGCCCTCATCGATAACCCTGTCTGAACGACCACGCTTGGTCCCGTCAGAGGTCAATGCATTGCGGGCGACATCGGTCGCAATCGACCCGGGATAGATCACATGAACGCTGACGCCCTTTTGCGATAGTTCCGCGCGCAAAGCATCAGCATAGCCCGCCAATCCGAATTTCGCCGCGCTGTAGGCAGTGCGCATCGGTACGCCGACCTTGCCTGCAATGGAGGAGATAAACAGCAGCGACCCGCTACCGCGCTCAGCCATATGGCCGATCAGCGATTGGGTGAAAGCAATCTGCGCGGTCAGGTCAATTTCGATGATGTCGCGATAGACCTGCATATCTGTCTTCAAGGCCTGGCTGCGCTGCGAAATGCCGGCATTGGCCACCGCCACATCGACGCCGCCTTTCCATGAGATCGCCTGCGCTGTTGCGTCCGCCAGCGCCGCATCGTCGCGCACGTCAAACGGCAAGATCAAGCACTCGCCGCAATCTGCTGCTACGGCTTCCAACCGTTCGCGGTCTCTGCCCGACAGGATGATATTTGCACCGCGCGCGGCCCAATCTCTGGCCAAGGCAGCGCCAATTCCGGACGATCCGCCGGTGATCCAAACGGTCTGTGCGTTCTCACTCATATTTCATTCTCCGACTCTATTCGCCTGGTGCCGAGGCTTTGATGGCGACGGCGTGAACTCTCTCGCCAACGATATCACCCAATGCAGCGATCACCATGCGTTGGCGTTGCAAGCGGTTTTTTCCCGCAAATGCGGCCGAGCAAACCACCAATGTAAAGTGCGATTCGCCGCTACCATCATCGCCAGCATGGCCATGGTGTTGCGCGCTGTCGTTGATTATTTCCAAGCTTTCGGGTGCCAAAGCATCTTCCAGCAGACTCTTCATTTCTTGTGCAATTGTTCCGGTCATGGGGGCCTTCCTATTGGCATTTTGTCTGCTTGTCCCCATTGTTTATGGCTTATGCGCAGCAGTAAGTTTCATGGAAGGGTCGAAAACCCGGGTCAGCAATGTGAATATCCCAACTGCGGTGAAGAGGGCGAATTCCGCGCGCCCGGCCACCGCCCCAGCGGGTTTGATGGTCCGGGACAATACCGGTGGTTTTGCCTTGAACATGTGCGCGAATTTAATTCCGGTTATGACTGGTTTGAAGGGATGAGTGCCGACGAGATTTTGTCCGCGCAGTCTCCGGCTGCGGGTTGGGCATCGGAAAGCCCGTCTTTCAAACCAACCGCCGGGGTTGATGGCATGCCGCGCTGGGCTGATTTTAACGATCCGCTGGACGCGATCGGGGCCCGCGTTGCCGGGATCAAATCACGGGCTCAGCGCGTGGCTGAAGTGGCCCATGCTGCCTTTGCCGATGGTCGCTTTTCGCGCGAAGAAGCGCAAGCGTTGGAGACCATGGGGCTGGGCCTCAACACCGATTTACGAAAATTGCGGCGGCGCTATTCTGATCTGGTCCGGCGCTATCACCCCGATCGCAATGGCGGAGATCGCCAGTTTGAAGCGCGTCTCACCACCATTGTCGAAGCCTATCAATTGCTGCGCAAGAGCCGCGTGTTCACCTGATTGAGCAGCTTAGCCAGCTTCTTCGATCAGTTTTGCATCGATTGCATTGGCCTCTGCATAGGCCGGGCGCTGCGTTACCCGCTCTACATAGGCTTTGACCGCTGGCGTTTCTGGGATTGACCCAAAGCGCAGGCCCCAGATGAATTGGCTGCCAACATAGGTGTCGGCCATGGTGAAGCGGTTGCCAGCAGCAAAGTCATTTTCAGACAGCCAGCCATCCATCGCTGACAGCGTTTTCTCCAAAGTTCCAAAACCTGCCGTTGCCGTGCGCTCTGGCGGCACATCCCAACCCAGCGCTTTGGCCAGAACGGCTTGCTCGATAGGTCCAGAAGCAAAGAACAGCCAGCGAAAATATGCTGCCTTTTCATGCGCATCAGGAAGCAGGTTTTTCTCCGGGTGGGTTTCGGCGAGATAGTGATTTATGGCGGCAGCCTCGGTTACGACATGATCATGATCGCCATGATGGTGGACCAGTGCGGGCACCTTGTTCATCGGATTGATTTTCACAAAGTCGGCTGGCCGCGTCGCCCAATCGAACACCACTTGATCGTAATCCGCACCTGCTTCGTGCAAGGCCCAGCGGGCAATTTGGCCGCGGCTCATGGCGACAGTGTAGAATGTGAATTTGGCCATCGTTGTTCTCCTTAAACGGATCAATTTTGTCGAAATGCCCAGCGCAAGGTCTTGCCCATGCCCCATGTTGCCGCCCGTCCAGGCAAAGCCAACAGGCCGGGCCGTTCAAGATCCAGCATGGACCGGGCAAAGCTGGGCAGCATGGCCACTGCCTCTCCGCCCAACATGGATTGGACAGCGGGCGGGGCGCCCTTAGGCCGCTGGGTCAGCACCAAATTGGCGACCTCGCGAGCTTGAGGGGATGTGGCTAACTCGCTGCGAAAGTCCCGGAACAGGGCTTCTGCCTCCTGCCGGTTGATCGGCACAGGATCCGCCCCCAATGCGCGAGCAATTACCGCAAATTGGCGATAATATTCGTCCTGCAAATGCCCGGGCATATCGGGCCGCACATGGCGCAGATAGGCCGCCAGAAAGCTGGTGGCTTCTACCACATGGACCCATGCCAAGGTTCGCGGGTCGGTTGCGGAATAAGGCTGGCCGCCTGGCAGGGTGCCGTTCACTCGCGCATGAATGCGGTTCACGCGCTCGATCATTTTGGTCGCGTCATCGCGGTGGCCAAAAGTTGTCACAGCGATAAAGCGCGCGGTCCTGCGAAGGCGGCCATGCATGTCATCGCGAAAGTTGGAATGGTCCAGTACGCCTTGCAAGGCATGGGGATGCAGCATCTGGAGCAGCAGGCTGCGTACACCGCCCACCATCATCCCCACCAGATCGGCATGGACCAAGCGGATGGGCGAGTCTTTTTCGAACAAGGCATCATCAGATGGCGGTACAGGCTGCTGGCCATTTTCCACATCGTTGAACACGTTGCGCACCTGGTCGACCAGTGTTGCACGAATGGTTTCGATGGGATCGGGCAGGGCCATGCTGGCAATGTAAGCGCAATGGTCGGCCTATGCCAGTACAGATCAGGGCACCGATCAACTGCGTGACATGCGCGCCTGTATCGATGACATTGCCGTGTTGAACAAAGCCATATGGCCGCTCGCTTTGGCCAGCAATTGTGCGCCCTGCAATTGAGCCAGTACGGCCACCGCATCATCGGCAGGAAGGCCGGGAACCACAATGCTGCGATCTTGCCGACCCAGCAGCAAAACCGATTCAAGCCACGCGATAACCTTGCGATTGGCCCGGTCCAACATCTGCTTCATCGGCTCTGTCAGAATGGCGCGATCCGCCGCCAGCGCGCTGCATAGACACATGCCGTTGCTATCATCCAGCGCGGTTCGGTATAATGTCACGCAGGCTTGCAGCGCTTGGGCGCCAGTGCGCGATGTTGACTTGATATCGTTCAGCGCTGTCACCAACCGATCGGCGTATCGATCGAGCACAGCCAGTCCCAGATCGGCCTTGGCCGGAAAGTGGTGGTGGATGCTCGCTTTGCGAATGCCGGCCTGCTTTGCTAGATGCGCATAGCTGAATCCACCATAGCCATTTTGGCGCATGGCAGCTTCGCCCAGATCGACAAGGTGATCACGAGTGTTCATATCTCTACCGACTAGTAGGTTGACACGGCTTGTGCAAGGCTTATGTGAACCTACCTATTGATAGGGAGTCGCGTAAACGCCAGTTCTGGCAGGGGAAATGTCCGCCGCAATAATCGCAGGGAATCATAACTATATGCGCATCAATGCCAATTTCTCTGAACCAATTGCGGTGCACACCAATGCTGTGGAATGGATGGCTTCTCCCATGCCCGGAGTGGAGCGCCGGATGCTGGATCGCGTTGGAGAAGAAGTCGCCCGAGCCACCTCGATTGTGCGCTATGCACCCGGCAGTCACTTTGCCCAGCACACCCATGGCGGCGGGGAAGAGTTCATCGTTCTGGAGGGCGTGTTTCAAGATGAGCATGGTGACTATCCTGCGGGATCTTATGTTCGCAACCCACCCGGCACGCACCACATTCCAGCCTCGGAAAAGGGTTGCACAATCTTTGTGAAACTGTGGCAATTCGATCCCCAAGACGACGTGCAGATGAAGCGAGACCTAGGGCAGATCTCTCGAGACCTGCCCCAAGCCGATCACGGCATTGGCGAGGCTGATTTGTTCCAGAATGATCACGAGAAAGTCAGTTTGGAAAGATGGTCAGCGGGTCACCGCCGCCAATGGATCAACGATGGCGGCCACGAAATTTTGGTGCTCGACGGTTCGCTGGAATGGCAGGGCGAGGTCTATGGACAACATGACTGGCTGCGCTTGCCCGATGGATTTGCGATTGATCTGGCGGCTGGCAGTGGCGGCGCAATTCTTTGGACCAAGAGTCACCACCTGCGTGATGTTCATTCCTAAGACTTTTGTTCCTCACCCGGCGCTGTGCAAAAATGAAGCACTAGCGAAATAAGCGGGTCAGTCTTGCTTGCAGCGAGGCAAAAGCCAGTCTAATCCGAGCTTCGATGGCAAGCTTAATGGAATCCGATTTCGACGGCACGGAGAAAACACTCTTCCCCGAGCCTGATACCACGATCGACGTGCGCGACACGTTCGGCATCGATATTGATTGGCAGGTCCCTGCCTTCAGTCTGGCCGATGAACGCGTGCCTGATCTCGACAATTCCTATGTGTTTGATCCGGAAACCACCTTGGCCATTCTGGCTGGCTTTGCCCACAATCGCCGTGTCTTGGTTCAAGGCTATCACGGTACGGGTAAGTCCACCCATATTGAGCAAGTCGCCGCTCGCCTGAAATGGCCCAGCGTTCGGGTTAATCTGGATGCGCATATCAGCCGGATCGATTTGGTCGGGCGCGATGCGATTGTGTTGAAAGACGGCTTGCAAGTTACCGAGTTTAAGGAAGGCATTCTTCCTTGGGCATTGCAGCATCCCGTGGCGCTGACTTTTGACGAATATGATGCGGGCCGTCCCGATGTGATGTTCGTGATCCAGCGCGTTTTGGAAGCTCAAGGCTCTTTGACCTTGCTCGATCAAAACAAAGTGATCAGGCCGAACAAATATTTCCGGTTGTTCGCCACCAGCAACACTGTTGGTCTGGGCGACACCAGCGGATTGTACCACGGCACACAGGCCATCAACCAGGCGCAGATGGACCGTTGGAACATCGTGGTGGCGCTCAATTATCTTGCGCCCGAGACCGAGCTCGACATCGTTAAGTCGAAGGCACCCGATACCGATGACGCAACCATTGCGAATATGATCAAGGTCGCCTCATTGACGCGGCAGGGTTTTATGAATGGAGATATCTCCACCGTGATGAGCCCGCGTACCGTGATGACCTGGGCGCAGAACTCGGAAATCTTCAACTCGGTTGGATTTGGCTTCCGCCTCTCATTCCTCAACAAATGTGACGAGGCTGAGCGCACCTTGGTAAGCGAATATTACCAACGCGTGTTTGACGAAGACCTGCCCACCAGCGCTTCCAACGCCAGCTGAGCAATCATCCATTTGTGCCAGCTGTCTGGGTGTCGCAAACCTGCAAGCTGACGACTTGCGCGCAAGTGTCATAGTCTGCTAACACACTAATAATGCTTGGCTGGTTTCGTTCTTCTTCTTCGCGCAATTCTGGCCAACAGCCGGGTGATTTGCCGCGCGACAGGCGCTGGGGACATCGCAGCGGCGCGCATGATGCAGGCTATTACGCTTTGCAGGATCCCTATGGCAGCGCGTTGGATGATTTTGACGAGCAATTTGGCCTGGATCAAACGGACGGTGGCTCATTTGGTGGGGGTGAGACGCCCTCGCGCCACCTTAAGACCAAGCGCAAATGGTGGCGCAGGCGTTCGGCCGATCCGCTGGATCTGGAACCGCCCAAGCGTGGCCGCAAACGGCGCTGGCTGGTTCGCGGCATTGCGCTGTTCTTGTTCCTGATTATGGTTGCGATTGGATGGCTGGCTTTCACCGCGCCTTTGTCCAAATCGCTCGAGCCGATTGCGCCTCCTCAGATCACCCTGTTGGCCTCTGACGGTACGCCGATTGCCCGCAGCGGAGCCGTTGTTGATCAGCCGGTCGAGATCAGCAAGCTGCCCGATCATGTGATCGAGGCGTTTCTGGCGATTGAGGACCGGCGGTTCTACAGCCATTGGGGTGTGGACCCGCGTGGTCTGGCGCGCGCTGCATTGTCCAATGCTACTGGCGGCCCCACTCAGGGTGGCAGCACAATTACCCAGCAATTGGCAAAGTTCACCTTTCTGACGCCCGAGCGCAGCCTGACCCGCAAAGCGCGCGAGATGCTGATCGCCTTCTGGTTGGAAGGGTGGTTGACCAAGGACGAGATTTTGCAGCGCTATCTGTCCAACGCCTATTTTGGGGACAATCAATATGGCCTGCGTGCTGCATCGCTGCACTATTTCTATCGCCAACCCGAGAATTTGAAGCCGGAACAGGCCGCCATGTTGGCTGGTTTGCTCAAGGCTCCATCCCGGCTTGCCCCCACGCGCAATTATGATCTTGCTCAGCAGCGCATGTCTGTCGTGGTCGGCGCGATGGTGGATGCGGGCTATCTCACCCAGCAAGAAGCCGATGCTCTGGGTAATCCAAAGCTGGACGTGCGCAATCGCAACACATTGCCGACCGGTACTTATTTCGCCGACTGGGCATTGCCGACCGCGCGGCAGGACAGCGAGCGCAGCTATACCAAGCAGACGCTGACCACCACGCTGGATTCGCGCTTGCAATCTGTCGCCAGCCAAGTTGTCGCCAGGGCCCCCCTGGGTAATGCGCAAGTGGCATTGGTGGCGATGCGTCCCAGTGGTGAAGTTGTGGCGATGATCGGCGGGAAGGATTACGCGCGGTCCCCCTTCAACCGGGCAACTCAGGCCAAGCGCCAGCCGGGCTCAACCTTCAAATTGTTCACCTATCTGGCGGCCATTGATGCCGGGATGAGCCCGACCGATACGATCACCAACACGCCGATTGAAACGGGCAGCTATCGCCCTCGCAATGCCAATGATCGCTATTCGCAATCCATCACTTTGGAAGATGCCTTTGCCACCTCAAGCAATGTGGCAACGGTTCGATTGTTCAATCAATTGGGCAGTGATGCGGTGATTCAGACTGCGCGCGATCTGGGCATCACATCAGACTTGCCCGTGGGCGATCCCAGCCTGGCCTTGGGCACATCAACCCTCAGCCTGATCGAGCTGACCTCTGCCTATGCCGGGATTGCTGCCAACAGCTTTCCGGTAAAACCGCATGCCTTTCTGGAAGAGGAAGAGGGCGGCTTGTTCGACTGGGTCACGCAAAGCGATGATGCGCTGCCACAGCTGAAGCACCAACGAATTGAACGTCTGCTCCGCGCGGCCATCAATGACGGCACTGGCAAAGCGGCGACATTGGCTGGCGCCAATTTTGGCAAAACCGGCACAACACAGGACTATCGCGACGCTTTGTTCATCGGTTATGCCGGTAATCTGGTGGTTGGCGTGTGGATTGGCAATGACGACAATTCTCCGCTGGATGGCGTCACGGGGGGCGGATTGCCCGCCCGTATCTGGCGCGACTTCATGCGCAGCGCGTTGAGCGGATCATCCATAGTCGAGCCAGCCGACCGGCCCGATCCTGACGGACCGATCCAGCCGTTCGATATCTCGGACATTGGGGACATTCCGCTGGGCGATAATGGGGCAAACCTCAGCATCGAACAAGATGGATTGATTATCACCACCGAAGTGGACGGAGTGCCGGTTCGGTTCGAACTGACCGAAGACGGTTTGCAGGTCACGTCCGAGGAATAGCCTCGAATTACTCCATCCGTTCCGCCATCAGAATGTTCATGATGGCTGTTGCGATCGGGCGGCTGCGATCATCCTGCCACGCTTCGACCGAGACATTGGCATTGCGCCTGCCCAAACGGGTTATCCGGCCCTTGGCAAAGGTCGGCTTATTCTTCCCCGCAGACAGAAACTGCACGGTGATATTGATCGGTTTGAGCTGAGGGTCACGATCTTCAGCAATCAGCACAGCACGCAAAGCGGCATAGCCAGCGTTTTCCAGCAGGCCGCTGGTGGCGCCCCCGTGAAACGCGCCTGGTCGGCCCTCTACCATGGGGCCGAATTCCACCGTCAGCACGGGTAAGCCGTCTTCAAATTCGGACACTTTGATGCCCAATGATTGCGCATAATGCGGCAATTGCGCTGTCATTGCCTTTTCGCTGGCATTGTCGCCACCTGATTGGTCAGATTGTGCCACTGCGTGGGTCCTTCCCAATGGTCATGAAAACGCCAGCAATATGCGCGACAGGATCATCAATATCATCATCATAGGCGATACCCCGGACAAAGGCGGCAGAGCGGGTAATGCGATAGCATTCTGCCCGTCCAATCACCGCGCAGTGTTCGCGCGCGGGCCGTTGATAGTCGACCCGCAAGTCCAATGTCGCCACCGGATTGAAAGTTTTCATGGTGGTCCAGATGCTCATGCCCGATGCCATATCCATCAGGCTGACGATGGGTCCGGATGCCAGGATCGGTCGATCTGCATCGCCCAGCAAATCCTCGCGCCATGGCAATTTCAGCTCAACCCAGTTTTCGCCATGGTCGGAATACTCCAACCCCAACCAACCCGTATGGCCGTGTTTGAAGAAGAATTTGGAGGACGCTTCGGGATCAAATGGGGGGAGCGGGCTGACCATGAAATGGGGTCTGCTTTGATGCCAAAAAAATTACAATGATTTAATTTTTTGATCGCTCGAATTGTCCTCAAACACTGTGGGCGATCCGGCAATTGTGCCGGGCGCAGACAATGGAGAATTGTGATGAGCACACCCAAGATTGATCTCGCCAACCTGCCAGCCCTGGACAAGACGACAGGCGTATTTGGCAGTGTCTCCCAATCATCAGCAACCTATGACGATCGCGTCTTGGTTCTGATGGTTTATGTCTATGACGTGCTCTGATTGTACGGATTGGGCTTGGACCCGATAATTCATGCGGATCGATGAACATATCGCGGCGCTGCGGGACGATCCTGTCTCGCAGCGTCTGGCCCAGCAGCAAATGGACCGCTCAAAGTCAGACTGGCTATCGCAGCCGGACACGACGGCGTTGGTCGAACAGTTGGAGCGCTATGCGAACAGGGAATCTCTCGCCCAATTGCACCAACTGCGAGAGATCATGACATCGCATGATGCAGCCAGCACTTTGATTGCGAACTGGCAGGCGCATTTTGTGCAGATGGTGCGGGACAATCCGCTGGGGCATGTCCCCTTGAAGCACAATTATTCTGCAGGCTTTGCAACGCTGCGCTTGTTCGAGGTGGGTCCGGTTTCCTTGTCGCTGGTCACCTATGAGCAAGTCGAGCAGTCGGTAGAGCCGCAAGTGGCGGCTTTTTCCCAGCGCGAGCAATATGAGATCGTCATTGCGGGCCGAGCGCAAGGCATGCTTTATCGACGAGGTCACGAGGATACGGATGCCTCCAGAGTCGATGTGACTCGCAAAGATTTACGCCGTGGCAGCACCATCGCTTTGCCTGACGAGCAGCATTCGCGCCAAATTATCGATGTGCGTGGATGCTTGCTGCTGCTGCAATTGAGCAGGGCGACCTGCGAGCCAAAGCCGGTGCAGGAAATCCGCATCAGCGACGGAGCGCTTGTTCACCAATCCAGCGGGACCAAGCGCGAGAGCCAGATTGCGATGGCGATGGCGGTGTTGACCGAATTGGGACGCGCGGATGCAGCACCGCATTGCGCCAAATTGACGCAGGATGGTCCTGCCTATTTGCGGTGGGATGCGCTGCGCCACACTCTGGCGCTGGAACCTGTGCGCGGCTTCGCCTTGCTGGGGCATATGGCGGCGGATGATGACGACGAATTGGCTTTGCCTGCCTGCGCCTTGCGCGACCAATTGGCCGCAGCTCACCCGCAATTGTTACAAATGGAGGCGGATCCATGCCGCAATTGATCGAATGCGATGAGCGGCGGCAATGCGGGTTGGAAGAATGTGTCGAAGCTATGGTCGACACCCCCTTTGACCCGGCCAATCCGGACAATCTGGACGCCAGCGCCCGATGGCTGCGCAAATTGACCAACAATCGCGACTTCTTGGGGGATTTGCTGCTCGATCAGCTGAAGGACCAATATCGCAATCCGGTGCTTGATAGCGGTTATGGCCCGCAGGCCATCACGCTCAGCCGCAAGGTGGGCGGGACATTCTTGCGCGCCAATATATGGCCGTCTGAAAACGACCATTGCTTTCGGTCGAGCGGCGCCAAGACCTTTGTCTATGGTGTGCCACATGATCACAATTTCTCTTTCCTGACGAGCGGCTATCTGGGGCCGGGTTATCGCAGCGATTATTACGAATATGATTTTGAAGCGGTGGCAGGATATGCGGGAGAGCAGGTGCCGCTGCGCTATATAGAGCGGTCGGCTTTGGCCGAGGGCAAGATGATGCTGTATCGCGCGCATCGCGACATCCACAGCCAAATTCCACCTGAACGGCTGTCTGTATCGCTCAACATTATGCATATCGGCCCAGCGCAAGGGTGGCATGATCAATATGGATTTGATCTGGGCGAGGGCCATTTGGGTAAGGGCACAATCACCCGCGTGCTTAGTCCCAATTCGACCGAGGTTTTCCTGCGCACTGCGATTGCGACAGGTCAGGTCGAGGCGCTGGATTTGGCCGAGCAGTTTGGCCAGACCCACCCGAGCGATCGCCTGCGTTTGGCCAGTTATGAAGCGCGCGCCTTGTTGATTTATGACCCGGCCGAGCGTGATGCCTTGTGGAGAGAGGCCGAGCAGTCGGGCTGCCTTATGTTGCAAGGTGTTGCGCGCCAACGCCGCTCAGCGATCAGCCAGGCGTTGACGCCCGCTTAGAACGCTCCGCCTGCCAGAGCGTCAATTGCGCCTTGCAGGATGATTGCAGCGGCGTGGCTATCGATCTTCTCGGCTCGTTTTGACCGGCTGGTGTCTTGTGTGATCATATCGCGCTCGGCGCTTTGGGTGGACCAGCGCTCGTCCCACAACAGCACTGGCAGCCCGAATGCCTCCGCCAGATTGCGGCCATATGCGCGGCAAGATTGCGCGCGCGATCCCTCGCTGCCGTCCATATTGCGCGGCAATCCGATCACAACGCCAGCAATGGATCGCTCGGCAATGATTGCGCTCAGAATGTCCCGGTCTCGGCCAAATTTGCCCCGCTGCAAGGTCTTGCCTGCCGTGGCAAAGCGCCAGCCGGCATCGCAGGTCGCAACACCAATTGTCTTGGTCCCAAGGTCCAGACCGAGCAAAGCGCCGCCTTCGGGCAGCGCATCACCATAATCCAGTGCGTTATCGTGGATCAGCGTGCTCTGGTCCATGCATCCACCCGAATTGCGACATCATATTGCGTGTTCTGCCAGAACAAGGGGATGTCATAGACGTGATAATTGTTGCCCGGCAGCACATAGCTGCCCATTTCCGGCGGATCACCAATCAGTAGCAGACCGCGCTCGTCACAGCGAGCCGAGACAGAATTCTGCACCAATTCTCCTTTGGAAATATCACCTTCCGGAACCAGCGTGCCACGATTGCTGGTGGCCTCGGCTGCCCCATTAAGCGTGCCGGTCAGTGGGTTGGTGCAGGCAATTTTGCTGTTGCCGCGCAATGTACCGTCGAACCCGACTGATTGGCTGTAGGTTTCCAATACAGCTGACGGATCGGCTGGTTCGGCAAAGCTCGACCAGCTCAGTATACAGCCATATTGATCGGCCGTGGCGCACATGGGCATGCGCAACGAAGGCAAGTCGTGCTCAATCGAAATGGGCCATCCGACCGCATATACGGCAGCTACACGATCTGAAACGTCGGTGTTGGCCACCCGCTCGTTCAACAAGCGCAGCAGATGTAAAGAACCTTGGCTGTGACCGACCAGCACGATAGGCGAATCTGCATCAGCCGATGTGATGAAATATTCAAACGCCCGCAGCACGTCATCATAGGCCGCACCCAAGGCTTTTTCCGCTTCGCCAGAACTGGTCAGAAACGCACCCATGGTCGCCTGGCGATAGCGCGGTGCCCAGATTTCTTCCGCTTGATTGAACGGACTGGCCATGCCTCGAATATACAGCCTTGCAATGCGTTCCGCCTCGGTATCATCAAACGGCGCATTCCACCGCGTGCGATCGATAAAGCTGGTTGGGTGGACAAAGAACACGGCAAAATCGGCCGGCTTTTGATCGGCAGGAGCTGGTAAAGTTCGACCTTCATTGCGCAACGCCGGTTGCCAGCGAGCCGGGTCGCTGGTGCCAATGCCGGGGCGTGAATACCACAGAGCGGGATCTTGATAGGCGTTTTCTTCCAATGCGGTTTGCTCGACAAATTCACCGGTCGGGACAAAGGCCAGCTTGGTCAGCTCTTTTGACCAAACGCTCAGCGCAATCAGCGCCACCAGGATCAGCACTATGATCACTGCGACAAAATAGAGAAATTTCTTGGCCATAGTTTCGTCCGACTTCTGTTCGTTCTACCGATGCGCAATTCCGGCTCTTGTTCCCGCGATCAAGAACCAGAGTTGGTGCTGGATGGCGCTTGGGCTGTTTCCGCCAGCGGTGGCCGCAATGTAGTCCAAGCACGGTCTGGTCTGAGGCTGGTGATCCAGGTTACAGGATTCCATTCGGTTGATCCGTCCAATGAGAATGTGATGAATTCTGCCCGGCCACCTATGTTTTCTAGCGGGATTGGGCCGCCTAAACCGCTTTCGCCAATGCCAGCGCGACTGTCTGCAGAATGATCGCGATTGTCACCCATAACGAAGACATGGCCTTCGGGAATGGTGATCTCGTCATAATTGTCCAAAGACTGGGTGGTATGATCGATCACCAGATAGCTGGCCCCATTGGGCAAGGTTTCGCGATAGGCAGGCACTTCGAAAATCGGCTCGCCCTGTTCGGATCGAGTGCGATAATCATCGAATGAATAAAGACATGGATTGCCGTTGCAGCGCAGCTCTGGCTCGAACGGGATAGGGATGGGCGGGATTATTTCTCGCTTAACGGGTTGTCCGTTCAGAATGATCCGACCGCCATCCACCGCAATGCGATCACCGGGCAATCCGACCACACGCTTGATATAATCTTCATCGCGGGTGGGGTGGACCGGGATGACGATATCGCCATATTCCGGTGTGTCCGCGGCAATCCGCCAATCGCCCCTCGGCCACAAGTGAAAACTAATTGAGGCCCAGCTCCACCCATAGGGATATTTGCTGACCACCAGCCGATCCCCCACAAACAGGGACGGCATCATCGATGTGCTGGGAATGTAAAACGGTTTGGCAACCAGGCTGTGAAACACGAACACCGCCAACAGCATCAGCGACAGGCCGCGCAATTCTGCCAGCCAGTTTACCTTCTCGTCAGTATTCTTTGTGTCTTGTGCCAAGGTTTTATGTGCCAAAAATCAGGGGTGAGGGGGAATTACAAAGGACGTGATTCGATAATGATGAAGGCCTGCGCCCAAGGGTGATCATCGGTCAGCGTCAGGTGAACCACCGCCTCATGGCCGTGCGGCGTCAATTCTGCAAGCCGCTTGGCCGCGCCGCCCTCCAGCGCCAGCGTAGGCGCGCCTGACGGTGCGTTCACAACGCCGATGTCCTTCATGAAAACACCCCTGCGAAAGCCTGTACCAACCGCCTTGCTGAAGGCCTCTTTCGCGGCAAACCTTTTGGCATAGGTGCCCGCGATGGTGAACGGCCGCCTGCGCGCTTTGGCCCGTTCTACCTCGGTAAAGACGCGGTTTTCAAACCGCTCGCCAAACCGGTCGAGTGAATTTTGAATGCGTTCAATATTGCACAAGTCAGAACCCAATCCGATAATCATGGTGCACCCAATATTACGGCGCTCATCAAGGTCAGCACCAACCAGTGCAAGATAATCTGGGTTGTGACCAAGGGATGCCGCATATCGCCCTTGGCCTTGCGCAGAGTGACGCCATAGCCGACAATCTGGACGATCGGCCAGCCAATGGCAAAGGACAAGGCCAGCCCGGTTTGCGCCGCGATCCCCAACAAGCCGAGACTGACCAAAAAGGGAATGGCCGCCGCCGCCACGCGCCATGCTTCACCGCGCTGTTGCTGGGTGTCTGTCATGGCGCCAGGAAATCCATCAGCGCGCATCATCCATTAGATCGCGCATCCTGCGCACCGCGTCTTCCAGCCCGACAAACACAGCCTCGCCCACCAGATAGTGGCCGATATTCAACTCTGCCAATTGCGGAATGGCCGCGATGGGTTGCACATTTTCATAGGTCAGCCCGTGGCCTGCATGTGGCTCGATCCCGTTCTTGACCGCTAATGCAGACATATCGGCGATCCGGTTTAGCTCGCTGGCCATCCGCTCTGAATTGCCATCCAGATGCGCGTGGGCATATTCGCCGGTGTGGAATTCTACCACCTGAGCGCCCATCCGCAGGGCCGCGTCCAATTGCCGCTCGTTCGCCTCGATAAACAGGCTGACCCGAATGCCGGCGTCAGACAGACGCGTGATGATAGGAGCGATCTGATTGTGCAGTCCTGCCGCATCCAGTCCGCCCTCTGTCGTGCGCTCTTCCCGTTTTTCCGGCACGATGCAGGCTGCGTGCGGTTTGTGGCGCAGCGCAATCTTCAGCATTTCCTCGGTCGCGGCCATTTCCAGATTCAGCGGCAGGTCTGTCGCCGCCTGGATTCGGGCCAGATCTTCATCCCGAATATGACGGCGGTCTTCGCGCAGATGCGCGGTGATGCCATCGCCGCCAACGCTGGCAACAATCTCGGCCGCACGGACCGGATCGGGGTGATCCCCGCCGCGCGCATTGCGGATGGTGGCCACGTGATCGATGTTCACGCCCAGCCGCAGCTTGCTTGGATGAAGGGGTGAGCCCAAAGTCAGCTCCGGCTGCCCGGCTTGGTCACAGGGATTGCGGCCAATTCAGGCGGCAGTTCATCTTCGGCATAGCTGGGAAAGCTGATTGCAATCAGCGGGAAGAACGGCACGCCTAAGTCAACTTCGCCTGCTGAACGATCGACCAGTGCCACTTCGGCAATAACCTCGCCGCCCTCGCGCGCCACCGCGGCAATGGCTTCACGGCTGGAGAGGCCGGTTGTCACCACGTCTTCTACCATCAGCACCTTGGCCCCTTTTTCCAGAGCAAAACCCCGGCGCAAGTGAAACTCACCCTCGGGTCGTTCCAGGAACAAGGCGTCCTTATCCAACGCGCGGCCCATTTCATGGCCGATGATGATCCCGCCCATCGCAGGCGAGACGACGACATCAATGGCAGAGCGAATCTCTCGCGGAATTTTCTGGGCCAAAGCGCGGGAAAGATTTCCGGCCCGTTCTGGGTTCATCAACACCCGGGCGCATTGCAGATAGTGTGCGCTGTGCCTGCCGGACGAGAGTTTGAAATGCCCCTCAAGCAAGGCCTCGCAGCCGCGAAATTCAGACAGAATGTCTTCTTCATTCATGAATTTTCGATCCTTGGACTCTGACCAATTGCATCAAGTTCAATGCATTTTGCATAATTTTCTCCCTAGAAGCGCTTGAGGCTGCGGGCAAGCGGGCCTATAGGCCGCGTCAATCTTGCCTGAAGTAGGTAGGCCGCGCGGGGTTGCAACCGGAGAGTTTTTTCGGGAATCGCAGCGTAAGCGCAAATTTGAATGAAGCGGAAAGCGTCAGACATATGAACCTGGGTCAATCCCGCCGACGGGCACAAAATATCATCATGGCAATTGCTGCAGCCTTTATGCTGGCGTTTGCGTTTCAGGGCGTTGCTGCCCAGGAAACCGCGACCGATGCAGAAGCAACGCAGACATCGGGTTATACACCGATGGCTCCAACAGAAGGCAAAGGTATGCCGGACGGCGGCATAAATTTCCAAGACCAATACACCGCTATCGGCAAGGACGCCTTGTTCATGCATGATGCGTTTTTGGTCCCAATGATGGCCATCGTCAGCCTGTTCGTTTTGGGCCTGCTGTTGTGGGTGGTAGCGCGTTACCGTCGCAAGGCCAATCCTGAACCATCCAAAACCACGCATAACACTTTGGTGGAAGTGGTCTGGACATTGGTGCCAGTGCTGATCCTGGTGGCGATCGCGATCCCCTCGATTTCCTTGCTGGCCAAGCAATATGAAACCCCGCCAGAAGATGCAGTGACCGTCAAAGCGATCGGTTATCAGTGGTATTGGGGCTATGAATATCCTGACAATGGTGGCTTCGAAGTTGTATCCAACATGCTTCCAGAAGCTGATGCATTGGCCAATGGCGAGCCTGCCTTGCTGGCAGTGGACAATCGCATGGTTGTCCCGGCCAACACGCCGATCCGCCTGCAAACAACCGCTGCTGACGTGATCCATGCTTTTGCAGTGCCATCGCTGTGGTTCAAGCTGGACGCTGTTCCGGGGCGTTTGAACGAGCGTATGGTGATCATTGAAGAGCCCGGCGTTTATTACGGCCAGTGTTCAGAGCTGTGCGGTGCGCGTCATGGCTTCATGCCCATCGCTGTTGAGGCTTTGCCCCGCGAAGAATGGGAAGCCTGGGTGCTGGAGCAACCAGGTGGAGTATTGGCTGGCGCAGACGATGCCGCTCAAGAAGATGCAGAATCTGAAGCGGATGCTGCCGCAGCCGGTGACGCTGAAGGCGTTGCTGAGGCGCAAGCCGCCGAAGCCGCAGAATAAGACAGAAATATAATTCAACGAAGGTCCTGACGATTATGGCCACTACCGCAGAAGGTTTCGATGCACACCACGATGATCACGCACATGATGCGGATCATAAGCCGGGCTTTTTTGCTCGGTGGTTCATGTCGACCAACCACAAAGATATCGGCACGCTCTATCTGATTTTCGCCATTTTGGCGGGTATCATCGGTGGCGCCATGTCAGGCGTCATGCGGATGGAATTGGCCGAGCCCGGCATTCAATATCTGGGCTGGTGGGTCGAGTTCTTTGGCGGTGAAGCCAGCGAAAACGCCAATTATCACATGTGGAATGTGTTTATTACGGCCCACGGCCTGATCATGGTGTTCTTCATGGTTATGCCCGCCATGATCGGCGGTTTTGGCAACTGGTTCGTGCCGCTGATGATCGGCGCGCCGGACATGGCCTTCCCGCGGATGAACAATATCTCGTTCTGGTTGACGGTCGCTGGTTTCCTCAGCCTGTGTTTCTCTCTGTTTGTGCCCGGCGGTACCGGCATTGGTGCCGGTGTTGGCTGGACGGTCTATGCGCCGCTATCCACGTCGGGTTCTACCGGACCTGCGGTGGACTTTGCGATCTTCTCGCTCCACTTGGCTGGTGCTGGTTCGATCCTTGGTGCAACCAACTTCATCACCACCATTTTCAACATGCGTGCGCCGGGCATGACCCTGCACAAAATGCCGCTGTTTGTATGGTCAGTTTTGGTAACGGCCTTCCTGCTGTTGCTCGCTCTGCCAGTTCTGGCCGCAGCGATCACCATGCTGCTGACAGACCGTAACTTTGGCACAACCTTCTTCGATCCAGCAGGCGGGGGCGACCCAGTTCTGTACCAGCACTTGTTCTGGTTCTTTGGACATCCTGAAGTGTACATTATGATCCTGCCTGGTTTTGGTATGGTCAGCCAGATCGTGGCAACGTTCAGCCGTAAACCTGTGTTCGGCTATCTCGGCATGGCTTACGCCATGGTCGCGATTGGCGTGGTCGGCTTCATCGTGTGGGCGCACCACATGTATACGGTTGGCTTGGACGTAAACACCAAGATGTACTTCACTGCAGCGACCATGGTCATCGCGGTGCCGACGGGTGTGAAAATCTTCAGCTGGGTGGCAACGATGTGGGGCGGAAGCCTCGAATTCAAATCACCATTGGTGTGGTCGCTTGGCTTCATCTTCCTGTTCACCGTTGGCGGTGTGACGGGCGTTGTTCTGGCCAATGGCGGCATCGATGACAATCTGCATGACACCTATTACGTGGTGGCTCACTTCCACTACGTTCTGTCGATGGGTGCTGTGTTCTCGCTGTTCGCGGGCTTCTATTACTGGTTCCCGAAGATGAGCGGACGGATGCACAGCGAGTTTCTGGCTCACTTGCACTTCTGGGGCTTCTTCATCGGGGTGAATGTAATCTTCTTCCCGCAGCACTTCCTGGGCATGGATGGGATGCCGCGTCGTATCCCCGACTATCCAGAGGTCTTCACCTACTTCAACCAGATGTCGTCCTATGGTTATCACATCATGGCTGCATCGATGGTCGTCTTCTTCGTAAACCTGGCTTACGCATTCACAGCGGGCAAGCGGGCCGGAGACAACCCATGGGGCGAAGGTGCAACCACGCTGGAATGGACCTTGCCTAGCCCTCCACCTTATCACCAGTTCGAAACGCTGCCCGTGATCGAGGATCACCATGATTATCACGATCATCGACCTGCGTAAGGCCGATCGGTCAGCATAGAACTTCATTCGGCTGGCCCCTTGGGGTCAGCCGTTTGCATATTGGGAGCACGGATCAGCCATGCCAGAAATGCGCCGCATCGATACCGGTGACATCACCCTCAATTGCGGGATTGAGGGTGAGGGGCCTTTGGTCATTATGGTCCATGGTTTCCCCGAAAGCTGGTATTCTTGGCGGCACCAGCTGACCGCATTGGCGCAGGCAGGCTTTACCGCCTGTGCGATTGACGTTCGCGGCTACGGCCAGTCCGACAAGCCGCATCGCGTGGAGGCCTATTCCTTTGAAGCGATTGCTGGCGATCTGGTTGGCTTGGCAGACGCCTTGCAGCCCGGCTCTCCAGCAGTTCTGGTGGGGCATGATTGGGGCGCACCAATTGTCTGGAACACAGCGCTGGCCCATCCAGACAAATTCCGCGCAGTAGCTGGCCTGTCAGTACCCTATTCCGGTGTTCCGCAGCGCCCCTTTACCGAAATCTATCACGAGCACTTCACCAGCAAGGGCCGCTATTTCTATCAGCACTATTTTCAGGAAGAAGGCGTGGCCGAAGCCGAGGCGGAGGCTGATCCGCGCGATTTCGTCCATCGGATGATGTATTCGATTTGCGGCGATGTGCCGCCGGGCGATTATTGGGACAAGCCCTTGGGCGCGACCTTCTTGGAAGGGCTGCCCGATCCCGTTCCGGTTCCTTGGCTGACGGATGAAGACCTCGACTTTTACGAGAATGAGTTCAAGCAATCGGGCTTTCGTGGGCCGCTCAACCGCTATCGCAACCATCAGCGCGATTTTGACTGGCAGCAAAACTTTGCGGGCCAGGTTATCCAGCAGCCAGCCTTGTTCATTGGCGGGGACCGCGATCCGGCCACCTTCCTGTTCAAAGCGATCGAAGATCCGGTGGCTTTGATGAAAATGACCGCTCCGCGCAGCGAAGGGCACATTCTGCCCGGCGTAGGCCATTGGACGCAGCAGGAACGGCCCAAAGAAGTGAATGAACTGCTGATTGACTGGCTAAGGCGGATTTAACCGCCTATATGCAGCCCGATTCCATGGAACAGACAGCTCCCCTTGCACTGCCCGCCGAATGGCGAGACTTTTTCGCGCTGACCAAGCCGCGCGTGATGACACTGGTGATCTTCACCGGGATATGCGGCCTGTTGGCAGCCCCTGGTTCGATCCATCCGGTGATCGGATTTGCCACCATCTTGTGCATCGCGATGGGCGCTGGTGGTTCAGCCGCGCTCAACCAGTGGTGGGAAGCGGACATTGATCGCGGGATGAAACGCACCGCCAATCGGCCTTTGCCATCAGATCGTATGCAGAAAAAAGACGCGCGCGATTTCGGGATATTGCTGTCTGCGTCTTCCGTCGCAATCCTGGGGCTGGCCGTTGGCTGGCTGGCAGCGTCTATTCTTGCAGCGGCGATTGTCTATTACGCGGTGATCTACACTATCTGGCTGAAGCCGCGCACGCCGCAAAACATTGTGATTGGTGGCGGGGCAGGGGCGTTTCCACCGATGATCGGTTGGGTTGCCGTGACAGGCGATATCACGCTGATGCCGATACTGTTGTTCGCGATCATCTTTATGTGGACGCCGCCGCACTTCTGGGCGCTCGCGCTGTTTGTGAAGATGGATTACGCAAATGTCGGTATTCCGATGATGCCAGTGGTGAAGGGCGAGAGATCTACCCGCCGCCAAATCCTGGTTTATACAATCCTGCTGGCACCTGTTGCGATCGCGCCTTGGGTGATTGGTGGGACAAGCTACATTTATGGTGTTGCCGCGATAGCATTGTCGCTTGCATTCTTTGCGCTTTCGCTTCCGGTCGCCTTACGGCAATCTGTTGAACAAGATCTGATGCGGCCAGAAAAACGTCTGTTCGCCTTCAGCATTTTGTATCTGTTCGCGCTGTTTGCAGCCTTGGTGGTCGACCGGGTGGCAGCTGGCCAAGGATGGATTTGAGGAATTTTGCAATGACCCCCGAAGAAGAAACCGAATTCCGCAAGCGTCAACGCAGCCGCAATTGGGTGGTGGGCGGTGTCCTGCTGTTTTTTGCGGTTCTGTTTTACGCGATCACGATTGTTCGCATTGGAGAATGACAAGTGACTGACGTGTCTGCGGCCACGATCGAACAAAAGAATATCCGCACCGGCATATATGCGATGCTGGGCGCACTGGCGATGCTGGGCATGGGTTATGCGGCGGTCCCGCTGTATGATCTGTTTTGTCGGGTGACAGGCTTTGGCGGCACCACCCAGCGCGCGAGCGAGAGCGATGCTGATATCGCCGCTCGCTTGGCCAGCAGCGCCGGCGGCAAAACCATGTCCATCCGGTTCGATGCCAGTACTGCGCGCGATGTTCCATGGTCTTTCCGGCCGACCCAGCCAACCGACACTGTCCAGATCGGCATTCGCGACATGGCGACCTATGTTGCACGCAATAACAGCAATATTCCGATCACTGGTACGGCGACTTTCAATGTGGAGCCGGAGCAAGCGGGCAAATATTTCAACAAGATTCAGTGCTTCTGCTTTACCGAGCAGACCTTGCAGCCCGGCGAAGAAGTCCACATGCCGGTGCTGTATTACGTCGACCCTGCTGCCTTGGAAGACGAAGGCATGGATGGGGTTGAACAGATCACTTTGAGTTACACTTTCCACCGGGCAATTGAGCCTGACAGCTAGTTGATGCGCATAGCCACTGGACCCGGCGGGTCTGTGGCATTAAGGGCAAATGCAACAGACCACGGGATTGAATACATGGCCGGCACTAAAAATCACGATTATCACATTCTTGAACCGGACGTATGGCCGCTGATCGGTGCCTTTGCGGCGCTGACGTTCACCAGCGGCATGGTGCTGATGATGCACGAAATGTCATCATGGCCGATTGTTCTGGGACTGGGCATTGCGGGTCTGATCGCAACCTTCTTCAGCTGGTTCGCCAACATTGTGCGCGAAGCACAAGGCGGCGATCACACGCCGGTGGTGCAATTGCACATGCGCTACGGCATGATCTTGTTCATCGCCTCGGAAGTGATGTTCTTTGTCGGTTGGTTCTGGGCATTCTTCGATTTCGCTCTGTTCCCAACACCGCTTCAAGTGACCGATGCGGGTACAGCAGAACAATTCACACAGACCATGTTTGGACAGGCGGGCGCTCAGGCGACCTTGGTTCCAGAGGGCATGGAAGTGCTCGACGCTTTCTCTCTGCCTTTGCTCAACACGCTGATCCTGTTGTGTTCAGGTACGACAGTTACCTGGGCGCACCATTCATTGATCCACGGTGATCGTGACGGATTGAAGAAGGGTCTGTGGGCAACGATTGCGCTGGGTGCAGTCTTCACCGCCATCCAGGCGTACGAATATTCGATCGCACCCTTCGTGTTTGGTCAAAACACGTACAGCTCGGCATTCTACATGGCGACCGGCTTCCACGGTTTCCACGTTCTGATCGGCACGATCTTCCTGATCGTGTGTCTCGCCCGTGCGTATAAGGGCCACTTTACCCCGCGGCAGCACTTCGGTTTTGAAGCGGCCGCATGGTACTGGCACTTTGTTGATGTGGTGTGGTTGTTCCTGTTCATCGCCGTCTATATCTGGGGCGGTTGGGGTGCTGCGGTCCATTAATGGACCAAGGGACAAGTCCCGCACACGATAATGGGCAGCCCGGGATCGCTCGGGCTGCCCTTTTCGGTTTGTGCCCACAGTGCGGACAGCGCACTCTGTTTGACGGGCTGATCAAGTTTTCGGCCAAGTGCCGTGGGTGCGGCTTGGGCCTCCAACGCTTCAACGTGGGCGATGGTCCAGCGGCCTTCGTCACTTTGATAATCGGCGCGCTAACGGTGGGCTTGGCTTTGTGGCTGGATGCCGCGGTGCGGCCGCCGTTCTGGATTCACGCACTGGTCTGGATACCCTTTACCACCATCGCTGTTTTGTGGGGCCTGCGCGTGGCCAAGGCCGGACTGCTGGTTGGCGAATATCGCAATCATGCGGGCGAGGCTGGTTCCAAAGAATTGTCGGATGATCCCTCATGAATTGGCGCACTGTTCCCATTGTCCCAACGATTGTGGTGCTGGCATGCGTGGCAACAATGGTCATGCTCGGCTTCTGGCAATTGGGCCGGATGGACGAGAAAGAAGCGCAAATCGCGCAGTACACAGCCGCTCTGCAAAGCGGTGATCTGCGCGCCTTTCCTGGCGACGATGGTGGTGCCAATAAAGAGGCGGACCTGTTCCATCCGACAGCCTTTGAATGCACCGACGTTATCGCGCGCGAGGCCATTTCCGGGCGCAGTGCGGCTGGCCAGTCTGGCTATGCCCAGATTGTCCGTTGCCAAACGGGGCGTGGTCCGGCTGATGTGAAACTGGGTTGGTCGGCCAGCCCGGCCTTTCCTGACTGGAACGGCGGAGTGGTGGAAGGGTTGATCGCGCCTGGCGGACGCGATGGTGCGCGGGTCCAGCTGACGCAGCCGGTTGTTGGCCTGCAACCGCTCGCAACTCCCGACCCCAACGATCTGCCCAACAATCATCTCGCCTATGCCGGGCAGTGGTTCTTCTTCGCTCTCACCGCTTTGGTGATCTATTTTCTGGCCTTGCGCTCTCGTGCCAAGGGGCGCGTTGAAGGCAACAATTGAGGCGGCCCAAGATGGCCTTGCTTGCTCTCGGGCGCGGCTGAGGCTAACCGCGCATCGCAATGGAATATATTTCAACCCGAGGCAGCGCAGCCGCGCTCGATTTTGAAGGCGCCACATTGGCTGGTCTTGCCAGCGATGGTGGGCTGTATTTGCCGCGTGAGTGGCCCCGTTTTACACAAGCGGAAATCGCCGACATGGCGGGGCTTCCCTATGCGCAGCTGGCGGCTCGGATCATGCAGCCGTTTGTCGGCGACTGCCTGACACAGGATGAATTGATTGAACTGTGTGAGGCTGCCTATGGGCGGTTTTCTCACAAGGCGGTTGTACCCTTGGTGCAATTGGACGAGCGGCAGTGGCTGCTTGAACTGTTCCATGGCCCGACACTGGCGTTCAAGGATGTGGCCTTGCAATTGCTGGGTCAGCTGTTTGAGAAGTTTCTGGCCCGGCGTGGCAGCAATCTGACCATTGTCGGTGCGACCAGTGGCGATACCGGATCGGCCGCGATTGATGCGGTGGCCGGGCGCGAGGGCGTGGATATATTCATGCTCCACCCCAATGGCCGCATCAGCGATGTGCAGCGCCGCCAGATGACTACGGTGCGCGCGCCCAATGTTCACAATATCGCGATTGATGGCAGCTTTGATGATGCCCAGGCGATGGTGAAGCGCATGTTCAATGACGCGCAGATGACCTCGCGCTTCAACATTGGCGCGGTCAACTCGATTAATTGGGCGCGATTGATGGCGCAGATTGTCTATTACTTTGCCGCTGCACTGCAATTGGGTGGCCCATCGCGCAAGGTCGCGTTCAGTGTTCCGACCGGCAATTTTGGTGATGTGTTTGCAGGCTATGTTGCCGCGCAGATGGGTCTGCCGATTGAGCAATTGCTGGTGGCGACCAACGTCAATGACATTTTGCATCGCGCGTTGAGCGATGGCGATTATTCCACCGGCAGCGTGACCGCAACCGCGGCCCCTTCGATGGACATTCAGGTCAGCTCCAATTTTGAACGCTTGCTGTTTGATTGCGGTGGACGCGATGGAGCAGCGATGGCGGCGCAGATGGCTGGCTTTGAATCGGACAAGGCGATGCGGCTGACCAATGCCCAGCGCGAAGGTGCCGCTGATCTGTTTACTAGCGCCCGGGCAGAGCCTGAAGATATGAACGCTGCGCTGCGCTGGGCGCGTGAACATGCTGGGCAGATTATCGATCCGCACACAGCGATTGGCCTGCATGCTGCCTTGACCAGCGATATTGATCCGGCTGTACCGATGGTCACCTTGGCCACCGCCCATCCGGCCAAATTCTCTGACGCGGTAGAACGCGCAACCGGAGTGCGGCCACAATTGCCAACCCGCATTGGCGATCTGATGTCGCGTGAAGAAGCCTACACCGAACTGCCAGGCGAATATGATGCGGTGCGCAGCTTTATCGAGGAGCGGGCAAGCTTATCAAATGGCGGCCCTTCTGAAGCTGGCCCTGCCGCCTGATGGCCACGCTTAAGCGCAATCCCCAATTGATCATTGGCACCGGGTGGGACGATTACCGCCTGCTCGACAGTGGGCATGGCCGCAAATGGGAAAGCTTTGGCAAGCATCGCTTTATCCGGCCAGAGCCTCAGGCGATGTGGGCACCGCGCCATGCCGAATGGTCTGCCGAAAGCGAATTCATTCCTGGTTCTGACGAGGATGGTGGTGGTCGGTGGACCACGTCTCCGCTGCTCGAGACAGATGGGTGGCCGTTGGCGTGGGATGATGTGCGCTTTACCGCTCAGCCAACGCCCTTCCGTCATCTGCAATTCTTTGCCGATATGGCACCCGTGTGGGATTGGATGCGCGATCAGCTGGGCGATGCCGCAGATGCTGAAACGCTCAATCTGTTCGGATATACCGGTGTCGGGTCGCTTGCGCTCAGCCGTCATGGCCGTGTGACCCATGTCGATGCATCGAAGAAGTCGGTTGCCCAGGCACGCGAGAACGCTGCCCTATCGAAGATGGAAGATCGTCCGATCCGCTGGATGGTCGATGATGCTGCCAAATTTGTCGCTCGTGAGGTTCGAAGAGAGCGGCGCTATGACGGGATTATTCTGGATCCACCAAAATTTGGCCGCGGACCAAAGAACGAAACCTGGCGGTTGGAAAATGACTTGCCAGAATTGCTGGGCGATTGCCGCAAGCTGCTGGATGCCAACAGCCGTTTCTTGTTCCTGACGGTTTATGCTGTGCGCATGAGCAGCCTGGCGCTGGCCGGATTGGTCAACGAATTGTTTGCCGATTTGCCCGGCACGATCGAGCATGGCGATCTGGTGGTTCAAGAATCGGGCGAGGATGCGCGCATGCTCCCCACAGCTATCTTCGCGCGATGGAGCAATTCAGGCTAAGCCGAGCAGACTATGACCGATTCGTTGATCCTTGAAGTTGCCGATTTCGAACACAATGTCCTGACCGGCATTTACTCGGAGGAAACGGGCAATCCGCAACCCTTGCGGATCACCATTTCTGTTCGTTTGACCGTGGCCGACCGGTACGAGCCGGATACGCCGCTGGAAGCCAGCAAGAACTATATGGATTTGAAATTCGCGGCGAGCGATGCCTTGCCCGAAGGGGTTCATTTCAAGCTGATCGAAGCAGTGGCGGATCACATTTGCGACACGCTGTTCGTGCAGGATGCCCGGGTAGAGGCCGTGACGGTCAAGATCGTCAAGCTGGCCATTGCCGAGGCGGATGAGAAGATCGGCATGACCTTGCACAGAGAGCGCCGCTGATATGTCTCAGGCGGTTCTTGCGATACAGAACTTGCCTGCCAATGCGGTTGAAGCCGCAGCGCAATTTCACGCCAATGATCTGCCCAAGGTTCAGGCTTTGCTGCAGGGCGGGCTGGCGGCCGTTGCGATTGTGATGCCAAGCGCGCCCCGCGATCACGATGATTGGCGCCGAGCCATTGCGCGCGATCTGGCCCGGGCTCACGCACCCCAAAGGATCAATCTGACGGCAGGCGCGGACGCTGACGCGGTCGACAGCATGCTGGCATATTTGAGGGATGCGCAAGGCATCACTGGGCAGTATCTTCCGACCCATGAATAAAGTTCGCGATATCATTATGCCGCAACAGGCCGTTACGCCCCTGGTGGATAGCTTCCAACGGCGGATCAGTTATTTACGCCTGTCGGTTACTGACCGGTGCGATTTGCGCTGCACCTATTGCATGCCCGAACGCATGCAGTTTTTGCCGCGCAAAGAAGTGCTGAGCCTGGAAGAATTGTACAAGCTCTCACTGGGTTTCATCGCGCGCGGCGTGACCAAGATCCGCATTACCGGCGGAGAGCCTTTGGTCCGGCGCGACATTGGCGATCTATTTACCGCTTTGGGCCGCAAATTGGGGCCAAAGGGGCATGGCGGGCTGGAGGAAATGACCCTCACCACCAACGCCACGCAATTGGCGGGTCATGCAGATGCCTTGGCGCGGGCTGGGGTAAAGCGGGTCAATATCTCGCTCGACACGCTGGATCGGGCTCGCTTTGAACGATTGTCCCGGCGCGACGCCTTGCCCAAAGTGCTCGAAGGCATTGCTGCGGCGAAAGAGGCGGGTCTTAAGGTCAAGATCAACACGGTCGCGCTGAAAGGCATCAATGAAGACGAATTGCCCGGCCTGATCGCTTGGGCTCATGGCGAAGGCTTTGATCTTACCCTGATTGAGGTCATGCCGCTGGGCGAGGTTGACGAGGACCGGGTCGATCACTTCCTGCCTTTGTCTCAGGTGCGCGAGCAATTGGAAAAGCGCTGGACATTGACACCTTCCAGCCATGCCAGCGGCGGGCCTGCACGTTATGACCAGATCGAGGAAACCGGCGGCCGGCTGGGGATGATCACGCCGCTGACCAACAATTTTTGCGCAGGATGTAACCGCATTCGGGTGACTGCAACCGGTCAATTGTATCCCTGCCTTGGCGGCGGGGAACGGGTCGATTTGCGCGCCGCACTGCGCTCGGACCAACCAGAGGCCAATCTCGAGGCGGCCTTGATTGAGGCTATGACAATCAAGCCTGAACGCCATCATTTCGATATTTCAGAACGCGGTGCGGATCCGGCCCAGCCGCGCCATATGTCGATGACGGGCGGCTGACATGGCTGTGACCATCTTGTTTCTGGGGCCGTTACAAGATGTAGCCGGAACGGCATCTCGCGATGCCGCCGCGCCGCTCGATTGGGCCGGATTGCTTGCGATTGTCGGGCCTGAGGTTGCTGACCAATTGCGAGATGACCGTGTCAATGTCGCCTGCGCTGGGCGAGTCTTGTCGGACAAGCAGTCGCTGCGCGCAATGGACGGAGACGAAGTGGCGCTCTTGCCTCCCGTTAGTGGGGGCTAAGTTGGGCCATGCGTGACATTCGCCTGTTGAATGCGCCGTTTGATCCTGGTGCTTTGATTGCATCCTTTAGCGCTGCCAATCCGGGATTGGGCGGGGTCTGCAGCTTCGTTGGTGAAGTGCGCGGCGAACAGGATGTCACTGCGCTGGAATTGTCGCATTACGAACCAATTACCCTGGCCGGGATGGAGCAGTTGGCCGATTCCGCCTTTGACCGGTTCGATTTAATGGGGCTTTTGATGGTTCACCGAATCGGTGTGATCGGGCCGGGCGAACCTATTGTGTGCGTCTCAGCCGCTGCACTCCATCGCCGCGGAGCCATCGATGCGGTGGATTTCTGTATGGACCATCTGAAGAGCGCTGCCTGGTTCTGGAAGCGTGAGCAACGCAGCGATGGGTGGCATTGGATTGAGCCGCGCGCCGACGATTATGCAGATCGGTCGCGTTGGGAGAAATAATCTCCGCAGTTTGATCTAGAACAATGTAGGCTTGGGCCAAAGACGCCAATTTGCTCTCATCATTCAGGAGCAAACATCATGTCCAAACTCGCCACACAGGAATTTATCGCTGAGAAAGCCCGTATCGTCGAGGCTCCTCGTGCGCCTACCCAAGTGGATCGCAGCTTCGAAGTGCCGAGAGTAGTGTATGGTGCAACCGTTGCGCTCTACCTTGGCTTTCTGGCGATCATGGCCGCTGGTTTCTCAAGCCCAGGATTGATTATCCCAATGGCTATCTTCACCGTCATCATCATCGGCGGTTTTGGAATTCCCATGGTGTGGACCAGGCTCGCGCCTGAAACCCGTCAGCGTGCGCTGGGTTGGGGCGAATTTGCCAATAAAGGTATCATGACCAACACAGGTCGGCTGACACCGCGCGATGCTGCCATTCAAATGCTGATCTTGCCTGTCTTGATCGTGTTTTGGGGACTTGCCGTGGTGACAATAGCCGCCCTGATCTAAAGCACTTCCCTGCCGGAGAGGGCCTGCAGGTGCGCGGGGTCGAGCATTTCGATCCCGCGTTTGCCTGTGCGCTTAATCGCGCCCAATTCTTCCAATTCGCCCAGCTTGCGGCTGACTGTTTCAATTGTAAGCCCGAGCATATTGGCCATCTCGCCGCGGGTTAGTGGCAATTCGAACCGATCCGCAGGATGGCAAGGCGAAGTGCTGGCAGCCTGCGCAAAATCATGCAGCAAAGCGGCAAGCCGCGTTTCCGCGCTGCCATGCGCCGTCATCTCAAGCATGCTGCGGGTGGCGTGCAAATCTTCTTGAGACCGGCGCAACAATGCGCGGGTAAGGGAGGGGTAGTCCTCCAGCGCTTGTTCGATGTCCTTGCGACCAAATGTGCACAAGGTGCTGTCGGTCAATGCAACAACATCATGGCTGGCAAAGGGCGAAAACATCTCTCCGATAAAGCCTGCGGGATGCACCAGCGCCAAAATTTGCTCATTCCCGTCGATATCGTGGGCGCTGATCTTTAGCGCTCCGCTGACCAGCGTTGCGCAGGCGGTTTGCTGATCGCCCGCTGCAAACAACATCTCTCCACGTTTTAGGTAACGCGTACGGCCTGATCTGGCCAAAGCTTCGCGTTCTTCAGGTTCCAGAACAGCACAGGCTGCACTGTCACGAACGGGGCAAGTGGCGCAGGCTAGGTTCATGGTTTGAGCATGCGATAGAATGAATCGAGCATCACGTTCTGCTGCATCATCAGGCTGTTGATTCGCGTTTGGGCTGCCGAGATTTTGTCTGTGGGTGCAAAACTTGTTGCCGCCTGTGCCTCGATCAAGTCGAGATCACCCAAAGCCTTAAGTGTGGCACTGCGATAAGCTGCCAGATCGGCCAACTGCACTTGAGCCGCCGCCCATTCATTGGATTCTACACCCAGGCCCATCGCCTGCTCTACCGTCACAGCAACATTCGGGGCCATGGCAGTGAATGCAGCATGCGCATCGTCTGCTTCCTGGACAAGGCTGGCCAGCCTTTGGTCAAGGTCAGGATTGGGCTCATCGGGCGCTGTGGGCGTTGTTTCTGCGTCAGTAGATCCGGCCACACTCAAAGTGCCATAGACCCGCTCCGCATCTGTCTGAGCAAGAGAGGGGTAGCGGTCACCTGACGCGGTGCAGCCAACCAACAATAGACTGGTTACCAGAATCGCATGGATCGAGAAGTTAGGCTTCAGAGTCATCGTGCAATCCCATAGCATGTAGCTTGGCCGGTGCCACCACTATGCGAAGCCACCACGCGTCACCACATATGTGATGCAAAAAGCATCGATCTAGCGTTGACTTGGCCGCGTCCATCCCTTAACGGCACCGTTCTTTCCGGCAGCCCGCCAATTAGGCGGAGCGTCGGGCGCGCCTCCTTCATGTGAAGGGGCACAGCTTTAGATTGAGAGTATACCACCATGTTCGCAGTAGTGCGCACGGGCGGCAAACAATACCGGGTTGCCGCCGGAGACAAAATCGCTGTTGAGAAACTCGCTGGTGAAGCGGGTGATACGGTTACGCTGGGCGACGTCCTGCTGGCCGGTGAAGGCGATTCGATTGCCGACGCCGCCAAGGTTACTGTTTCGGCAGAAATCATCGCTCAGGCGAAGGGTGAAAAGGTTGTCGTTTTCAAAAAGCGTCGCCGTCACAACTATCGCCGTAAGGCGGGCCATCGTCAGCAGATGACTTTGCTGCGCATCACCGATGTGGGCGAGGGCAAGAAGGCGCCTGCTAAGAAGGCGGCTCCTGCCAAGAAGGCCGAAACCGAAGCGAAAGCAGCTCCTGCTGAAAAAGCTCCGGCCAAAAAGGCTCCAGCCAAGAAGCCGGCAGCGGCCAAGACAACCGCTGCGGCCAAAAAGCCCGCTGCAAAGAAAGCACCAGCCAAGAAGGCTCCCGCTAAGAAAGCGGCGCCCAAGGCTGATAAGAAGTAAGGATCTGAACCATGGCACATAAAAAAGCAGGCGGTTCATCGCGTAACGGTCGCGATTCAGAAGGTCGGCGCTTAGGCGTTAAAAAATTCGGCAGCCAGCAAGTGATTGCGGGCAACATTATCGTGCGCCAGCGCGGCACCAAGTTCTATGCGGCGAATAATGTCGGCATGGGCAAGGACCACACGCTGTTTGCGCTAACCGATGGCGTGGTCCGATTCCACAAAGGCAAGCTAGGCCGCAAATATGTGTCGGTAGACATGATGGCGGAAGCAGCCGAATAACCGGACGGTTCGATAAAGGGATCGTCCACCAGGGACGGTCCTAGCCGGGCATACCGGCACCGAAGAGGGAGATAGGGCCAGACCTGTCTCCCTCTTGTCGTTTCTCCCTCTCAAATCGCGTCGAATTCGGGTTCGGCGCAATCAAGTTGTCACGCGGCGCCTCTATCCGGCTCTTGCGGGGCGAGTAGGAGAGAGAATCGTGTTCCACCGCACACAAAGGCTATTGCTGCGGCCTATCTGGCCCGAAGATTGGAAGATCATATTGGGCGGCATTGCCGATGAAGGCGTCGTGCGCAACCTTGCGCGCGCTCCATGGCCTTACACCGCCGAGGATGCACAAGCCTTCGCCAATCTTCCTGTTTCTGATCCGCGCTGTCCGCGTTTTTTGATCACGCGCGCGCGTGATGGAGCTTTGCTGGGTTGTATCGGGCTGGACGAGAAAGACGGAATTGTAGAGCTGGGATATTGGATCGCTCGGCCATATTGGGGGCAAGGCATTGCGACAGAGGCAGGACAAGCGGTGATCGATGTGGCGCGCATGATCGGTCACACCCATCTTTGTGCCGGGCACTTTGTCGATAATCCGGCATCGGGCAAGGTGTTGAGAAAGCTGGGCTTTCAGCCGCAGGGCAAGACAAGCTACCGTCATAGCTGCGGGCGCGGCATGAAGGCTCCTGCGCATGAATACACCTTGGATCTGTCGACTGCCGAGGCCATGCGAGCGGCCTAGCCGCATCAACTTTGAAAAAGCTTTTTGGGCAAAGAACTAAGAAACCCCGGTGCCTGGTGGAGGGCTCCGGGGTTCTTTATTGGTCCAAATGTTTGGCTGTTTTACTCGGCCGGCATCAAGGCGTCTTCAAACTCGCCTTCATATTTGCCAATCAGCTCGCGGTCATCGTGATCCCATGGGTGGAAGCCGGGTTTGAAATAGGCCAGCCATGCCGGGAAGATGCGCGTCACAACACCCGGGCTAACGGTGAGATATTTGAACAGGCCCCAGCGTGCTTTCCAACCCGTGATGCCATCTTGCGCAAGCAGGTTAAGCGAATCGTTCCAACGATTGCGGAAGAAGCGTGAGGTGACGGACAGCATCACGATGCTGCGCACTTTCCACGCTTTCCAGCCTGACCAATCCTTGGTGGCGTGCAGCCAAGTGTCATAGGCGACACCCTTGTGCTCAACCTCTTCAACAGAGTGCCAGCGCCACATGTCGCGCACTTCTGGATCGGCGTTTTCAAAATGCTTGGGATTGGCGAGGAATTCATGCGCCATCATCGCGGTGTAATGTTCCAACGCCATCGTCACGGCCAGATTGGCAATCGCTGGGCGATCCTTGGTCAGCAGGAGCATTTCCTCCACTCGCTTGTCGATCGCCTTGATGTCATATCCGGCATCTTCAGCCAGGCGGTTAAAGGCGATGTGTTCGCGAGTGTGGTTGATTTCCTGCTTCACGAAAGCGCGAATTTCTGCCGCCAACTTTGGTGGCGCGCCCTCGCGATGAGCCTTAACCGCTTCGATAAAGAAGGCCTCGCCACGCGGAAATGTGGCTGACAATGCGTTGTGCCAGGCGGTGCCAAAGGGTTCGCCTGCCCACCAGCGCGATGGCTTTGTGTCGCGATTGAAACGTTCATCCCGCACGGTGATCTCTAGATCGGTGGGAGTAGGGCCGGAAGTGTCGGTCGTTTCGACATCGATTTTGGTTTGCGCGTTCATCAGAAATCCTGAGGGTTGAAAAGCTTACTAACATCAATGTTAATAGCCCTTACTGACATTGATGTCAATAGTGTAATATGGCTTCTATCCAATGGCTTGTCATCGGGTTGACCCAAATAGGGTCCGCGCGCGCTTGCTCTGCATGCTTGAGCTTTCGCGCGATGGTCTCTAATCCGTACAGATCAGCCTTCTGTGGAAGGTCTGGAGGGATTCGGAACACAATATGACAGGTCGCAAACGTCTGACGCCTCAGGAATCGCGCCAATCCGCGCTGCAAGCGGCGCGCGCTTTGTTGATTGAAAGCGGGCCGCAATCTGTCACTTTAAAGGCGGTGGCCGGGCGCATAGGCCGCACGCATGCAAACTTGCTCCACCATTTTGGCTCTGCCTCAGGTTTACAGAAGGAGCTGGCCCGCCATCTGAGCGAGACCGTGTGCGAAACGATCAAGCACGCTGTCGAAGCGAGCCGGGCGGGGCTGGGCTCACCGCGCGAAGTGGTCGATCTGGCGTTTGATGCTTTTGACAAGGAAGGCGCGGGCGCGCTTGCCAGTTGGATGATCCTGACGGGCAATGAAGATGCTCTCAGCCCGATTGTCGAAACTATCCATCAATTGGTGGACGAGATCGCTCCCGACGAAGCGGCCAATCATGGCGGCGCAATGCGCTTGCACGAAGAGACCCTTGCACTGGTCTTGATGGCCATGGGTGATGCGTTGATCGGATCGGCGCTGGCCCGTTCGCTTGGGCTACCAGAAACCGCAGCCCGTGATCGGGCAGAGCGTATGCTCGAAGGTTCAATCGATCTGGTCAATCAGCAGGGGTAAGAGCGCTTGCCAGCCATGCGGGAGCGTCTGCAGGATCAATATCGGCTAGCCGCAAATGATCCACCGCCAGTCCCAATTGCGGATAGGCATGCTTGCGCCGCTTTTCTTGTGACTGATCCAGCGGAACCACCACCAGCCGCCGGTTGACCTTTTGGCGCCAGTTCATCCGCGCGGTGTTTTCTTGGCCAATATAGCAACCTTTGTCGAAGCTGACGCCGTTCAGCTCGACCGCATTTGTCTCAAGCCACAGGATATCGCCCAGTTCTGCTCGACCTTCGGGCACGCCGAGCGATAGGCGGTGGCGAAGCCAATCTGCGTCAGCCGCATTGTCTGTTTCGCAGATCTTGGCAATCCGTCGCTGACCCAAGTCGGCATGGCGGGGATCAGGCGCACCTTCATCTCCCCCTGTTTGCAATTGCCAATAAACGCCCAATGTTTCGTCGCGCTCGATCGCGATTTTGCGCCGCAAACGGTAGAGCGACAGGCGTTTCACCAATTCATCTGCAACTTCGGCTTCGCAATCCAGCAACAAGCCGCCTTGGTCTGCTGGCCAGACCAGAAAATCGAACATGGTCTTGCCTTGCGCGCTCAGCAGCGCGGCATAGGCTGGCAGAGTGGCGGTAACGTCATTTGTCACCAAACCTTGCAGGAATTCGGCGACATTTTCGCTGTCATCGATCGGGCTGAGCCGAACTACGGCCCGTTCAAACAATCGCGCAAGTTGAGGGGAATTGTCGCTCATGATGGGGTCAGTCTCCGATTGATGGCTGCGGTCAGGCGCGCACCCAATTCGGGGCCCTGCTTGGGATAGAGATAGGGTTCGATCATCTCCGCTTCCATAAGCAGCAAGGAATTTTCCGGGCCACGCACCATATCGATCCGGGCATACAGAGGAGTTTCAAAGGGCACAGAGGCAATAATGGCCGCTGCCGCTGACCGATCTTCGGCAGACGGGGTGACCGCTTCCTCTGTGCCACCATAAAGCGATTGGATGCGGTAATCGCCCTCAGCGGCCCGCTTGATCAGGGCGTGGGAAAACTCTCCATCTATGAAGATTAGCGAATATTCGCCCTCTTTCTGAATGGCGGGCATAAAAGGTTGCAGCATGGCCGGGCGATCCATCTGCCAATCTGCGGGAAAATTGCCGCGGTTGAAGATGCTTTGCCCCTCAGCACCGGCGCCCACTTGCCGCTTGACCACGATTGTGTCGCTTTCGAAGGCTGTAAAGGCTGCTTCAACATCACTGGGATTGGCGCGGTCCAGCCATAAGGTGGGGATGGTGCTGGCTCCCTTGCTAGCCAGATCCTTGAGATAGGTTTTGCGCATATTCCATCGGACAAGCTGGCTTGGATTGCAGACCGTTATCCCGGCCGCCTCCAAAGCCTCCAACCGAGATAGGAATTCGTGCTCGCGGTCCTGATAATTCCACGCCGTGCCCAGCATCACCAGATCCAGTCCGGCAAATTGATCGAGCGGTGCTGCCCAATCGATGACGGTAAAGTCATGTCCGGCCTGTTCGATGTGTGGCTGGATCGCTTTGACCGATAGATCATGTTCAAACGCGTCTTCCCTGCGGCCTTTTGCGCCAGGAAGGGTGGTTTCGCATGCGAGAAATCCGATTCGTGCCATGAAAATTGCCCTACTGCGCGCCAGAGGGGCTGGAAAGACCGCGATTGCACGACTATCGCGCAGACATGGCACAAACGCTGACAATTCGCCGCCCCGATGATTGGCATGTTCACCTGCGCGATGGCGCGATGCTGCGCGATTGCGTGGCATACACTGCGCGCCAGTTTGCGCGGGCGATTGTTATGCCCAATCTGTCCCCGCCGGTGACCGACACGGCAAGCGCGCTGGCCTATCGCGAGCGGATTTTGGCGGCTGTGCCGGATGGCATGGACTTCACCCCGCTGATGACATGCTATTTGACCGACACGACCGATCCCGACGATCTGGCAAAGGGTAAAGCGCAGGGCGTGTTCACGGCAGCCAAATTGTATCCTGCCAATGCCACGACCAATTCCGCCCATGGGGTCAGCGATATGGCCAAGCTGGATCCGGTCTTTGCCCGCATGGAATCAGAAGGCATCATCCTGTGCATTCATGGCGAAGTGACCGAGAGCGAGATCGACATCTTCGATCGCGAGGCTGAGTTTATCGAGCGACATTTGCGCCGGATCGTTGCGCAATTTCCTAAGCTGAAGGTGGTGTTCGAACACATCACCACCAGCGATGCGGTGGATTTTGTTCTCGCCTCATCCGACAATGTGGCGGCTACGATTACGCCGCAGCATCTCCACATCAACCGTAACGCTATGCTGGTGGGTGGGATGCAGCCGCATGCTTATTGCCTGCCGGTGGCCAAACGCGAGCAACACCGGTTGGCCCTGCGCAAGGCGGCAACATCCGGCTCGCCCAAATTCTTCCTGGGAACAGACAGCGCCCCGCATACGCGAGAGGCCAAGGAATCGGCTTGCGGCTGTGCCGGTATTTTCAACGCACCCTATGCCTTGGAAAGCTATCTCACCGTGTTTGAGGAGGAAGGTGCCCTGGATCAATTCGAAGGCTTTGCCTCGTTATTTGGACCGGCCTTCTATGGCCTACTGGTCAACGAAACCTCTGTGCGTTTGAGCAAGAATGATACCGTTGTGCCCGAAGTGCTGAGCGCTGATAATAGCGAAATTGTGCCCTTTCATGCGGGAAAAACGCTCGGTTGGCACTTTGAGGGTTAGGCAGAGGCTTGCTGTTTAGCCCTTCGCTTTTGCTGCAACAGATCCCACACAAACAGAGCGATCGCCGACCAGATCAGCATAAAGCTGCCCAATTGGGCGGGTTTGAGTTCCTCGCCAAATACTGTCAGCCCAAGGATAAAGACCATGCTTGGGGCAAGGTACTGTATGAAACCCAGCGTTGAATAATCCATCCGGCGCGCTGCCACTGCAAACAAAAGCAACGGAATGGCGGTGACGATTCCGCTGAATATGATCACGATGGTCAAGAATTGGTCATTACCAAAGACCGTACCCGCCGGGCTTTGCGCAAAGTATCCCACTATGGCCAGTGACGGCAGGATTAGAATCATCGTTTCAATCGTCAGTCCGGGTAACGATCCCACACCGATTTGCTTGCGCACCAGACCATAGAGGCCAAAACTGCCCGCCAACGTCAGGCTGATCCACAAGCTGGTCACTGCACCCGCCAGCAGTGCCGCGACCGCTAGGCTGGCCAATGCCACGGCTGACCATTGCAATCGCGAAAGCCGCTCACCTAAGAACAGGGTCCCCAACAAAACATTGAGCAAGGGGTTCAAATAATAGCCCATGCTTGCGGCATAGATCTCTCCCTCGGCAATGGCCCAGATATAGACCAGCCAATTGGTCGCGATCAGCGCGGCGCTGAGCGTCAGCAATGCAAGGTTCTGCTTGTTGAATAACGCCTCTTTCAATGCGGGAAACTGACCACGAACGGCCACAATCACCAAGCAAAAGGGCAAGGTCCAGATGATTCTCCATCCGACAAACTCGAAGGCTGGAACTTCCTTGACCAGCATCAGGTAGAGCGGGAGCAGACCCCAGATCAGATAGGCACCCAATGCTTGGGGTAGGCCCGATTTTGCACCAGCGGGCTGCGCTGCTGGATCGGCCCGATCACCGTCCGGCTGATGGGCGTGATCACCGCCGGCCTGATCATGGGTTCGCATCACCATGGCCACTAGGGCTCGGGCATCGACAGGACAAGCAACCATTCGTCCTGCGAGCAACTTCGCTTCGTCGCATGAACGCAATTCTGCATATGCTGTTGCAGATTGTTCAGGTTCAATACCCTATACATGAACAAATCGAACGACGCGGGGCAATGTTCCGCCCCTCCAAGAGGTAAGACAATGACCAATTCCATTGTGAAACGCGCAGCATTTGCAGCAGCAGCTTCAATATCGCTTGTGGCTGTTTCAACGCCAGCCAATGCTGCTGACATGACAACTTCTGCGCAAGTCGCAGCGCCAGTTGCCCATTCGGCGGCTGCTGGCTCTGCCTTGGGCGTGATGACCTTTGACCATCACAAGAAACACAAGAAGTATAAGCACCGCAAGAGAGCCAAGCATTACCATCACTATGCAAGCGGGCACGACCAGCGCGTTTATCGAAGCACGCGAATCTGGCGCGGGCGTGATGGCCGGGCCTATTGTCGCCGAGACGATGGGACCACCGGACTGCTGATTGGTGCCGGGGTTGGCGCATTGATCGGCAATGAATTGGCAGGTTCTGGTGATCGCACCTTGGGCGCAATCCTGGGCGCTGCCGGCGGTGCTTTGCTGGGCCGCGAAATTGACCGCAGCAATATGCGCTGTCGCTAAGCGCTAAACGAAATCAACAACTTGGGCCATTCCCACCAATGGCCTTGGCACAGTTCTAAGGGACTGTGGGGGACGTCTCTTGGCCTTCGGGCCGAGGGGCGTCCCCAAACTTTGCTACCAAAAAATGCTTGGTTCGGCCGAGTGATGGGCCGAGCGTTGCTTAATCGTCGCTAAGCCCAACGCCGATGGAGGCGCGCGGTTGCTCCATTTCGGTGCTGGCAACCGGATAGGCGCAATAGTCTGCCGCATAGAAGGCGGCTGGGCGATGATTGCCCGACAAGCCCACTCCGCCAAATGGCGCGGCAGAGGATGCCCCATTGGTCGGACGGTTCCAATTTATGATCCCGGCCCGGACATTGGCCCAGAACCGATTGTAGTCGCTGGGGGTTCCGCCGATCAGTGATGCGGATAGGCCGAAGCGGGTGTTGTTGGCCTCCATGATCGCTGCATCAAAATCGGGAACCCGAATGACCTGCAAAATCGGTCCGAACAATTCCATATCGGGACGATCCTCAACATCGGTTGTGTCGATGATACCGGGCGTCAACAGCGGCAAATCCGCATTGGGCCGACGCATATGCTTCAGAACCTTGCCGCCATTGGCCAGTAAATGGATGAAGCTGTCGCTGAGCAAGTCTGCGGTCTCGTTATCGATAACCGAGCCCATGTAAGGCGCTGGATCAGCAAAAGGCTCATCGACAATCAGCTTGCCGGTGAGTTTGAGAACTTCTTCCATCAAAGGCTCGAACAAATGCTCGAGTACGATCAACCGACGCGCCGCGGTGCAGCGCTGCCCCGCTGTGGTGAAAGCAGATTGCACGATCAAAACGGCCGCATCGGCCAGCTTGGGCGTGTCGATCACAACAAGCGGGTTGTTTCCGCCCATCTCCAAAGCGACAATTTTGCCCGGATTGCTGGCGAGGCTGCGATTGATCGCAACGCCGCCCTGTACCGATCCGGTGAACAGCACGCCATCGACGCCGGCATGGGTGACCAGAGCCTTGCCCGTATCAACCTCGCCAATCGCCAGCTGCACCGTGTCTTCGGGAAAGCCGGCCTTGTGAAAGCATTGCACCAGAAATTCGCCCACTGCAGGGGTCTTTTCGCTCGGCTTGAACACCACAACATTGCCTGCAATCAAGGCAGGAACGATGTGGCCATTGGGCAGATGCGCCGGGAAATTGTACGGGCCCAGCACCACCATCACACCATGCGGTTTGTGTCGTACAGCAGCCGTGCCTTGCAGGGCGCTATCGAGCCGTTTCTTACCCGTGCGCTCGGCATAGGCATTGATCGAGATTTCGACCTTATTGATGACCGCCTCAACCTCGGTTTTGGCTTCCCATAAAGGCTTACCCGTCTCGCGCGCGATCAATTCGGCAAAAGGATCGGCAGCGGCACGCACTTCATTGGCAAATCTGCGGGCCAATTCCATGCGGTTGGTCAAGGGCTGGGCAGCCCATTCGGGCCATGCCTGCCGGGCGCGATCAATACACTCGTCCACATCGGCCACGTCACCGCGCCAAAGCTCTTCACCTGTCGCAGGCTCAAAGGAAACGATTGTTTTGTCGCTCAAGGTCTTAACATCCTCTCTGTGCGGCTTGGATTAGTCTGGTTAGGCGCAATTGGGAAGGGGGTGTCCCATCCAAAATCCCACTAAGTTTGAGCAATATTACCTGCAGGTGGCAAAGGCTCGCCATGCGCCCGCCCAATCTCGCGCAAAGCATCCACCTTTTCGAACAGTGGAGCCCAATCGTCGCGCTGTTCAATTGCGGACCACAGGGTCTCAACCTCATCAATCAGCATGGAATGTGGTGCCCCGCTGGACCAATATTCATGGCCTTCGCAAACAGAGCGATAGTTGGCCAATATTTCGCCCAACTCGCCATCAGCTTCGCCGCCTCCGCCACGATGCTTGAAGAAAAACACATCGGGTTGCGTGCCGTTTTCGCGCATGGCCGCTTCGGATGCGCCAACCAGCTTTGCGTCTTCCTCGGCTCCGCGTGGCTCAACGCCCATTCTCCAGCACCAGCGACGGCCAACTGCTTTCATATACAGCGGACCGAAGCGGTTGAGGGCAAAAATCAGCGGTTCGGAATCGGCCAGCAGGCGCATGGTGGCCGCAAACTGAGCGCAATTCCAGTGCATCGCTTCAGGTTGCCTGCCGAAAGAATATAGGCCTGTTTGATCGAAGTAAGCGGCGGTGAAACCGGGGTCCCATTGGGGCAGGAAACGCCACGGACCATAGTCAAAGCTTTCCCCGCTGACATTCATATTGTCGGTGTTGAGCACGCCGTGAACAAATCCTGCCACCATATAACTTGCCGCCATATCGGCCATCCGCTCAACCAATTGGTGCATCAATATGACGGATGGCTCATCGCGCGCTGGTGCATCTGGCGGCGGAGCATTTCCTGGATATTGTTGCAGGCAATAGCTGACCAATTGTTCGAGATGATCCTTCTCGTCCAGAAACAACAGGCGTTGGAAAGTACCCATGCGGATGTGGCCATGACTGAGCCGGACAAGCACGGCAGATCGCGCTGGCGAAGGCTCATCGCCGCGTTCCAGCTCCTCGCCCGTTTCAATGATGGAAAACGTCTTGGATGTGTTGACACCCAAAGCCTCCAAAAATTCAGTGGCGAGCAATTCGCGCACCGCGCCTTTCAGCGTCAAACGGCCATCGGCAGTGCGGCTGAACGGGGTGCGCCCTGATCCCTTGGTTCCCAGATCCATGATGCGATCGGCTGCATCGCGCATCTGGGCAAACACAAAACCGCGACCATCGCCAATTTCCGGATTGTAGGTGCGGAATTGGTGGCCGTGATATTTAAGAGCCAGGGGTTGCGGCAAATTGTCGTCCAGCGGCTGAAACTGGCCAAAATGGCGGCTCCACTGATCATTCGTAAGATTTCCCAGGCCGATGGTGGCGGCATGTCGATCATTACGAAAACGCACAATGGTTTGGGGAAAATCGGCTGGACTGACTGCCTCGCCCAGCCATTGCGCCACATTACCATGCGCGGGACTGGCGATAACGGGATCGGGCCGGTATCCGGCGGCTTGCGGTTCGGCTCGCATATGGCAATAGTGGGGCTGCAACCTAGCAAGCGCAACCCGCATGTGCGGTAGATGTGCAAATCATTCAATTTCTTCGAAGGCCGCCACACATAATGGAAACGCCCCATAAAGATCGGTTCTGGACCAGCCAGGACGGCCTAAAACTCTATTTTCGGGACTATGAAGGGCCAGCTGATCAGCCAAATGACGCATTGCCGATCATTTGCCTGCACGGGCTGACCCGCAATTCGCGCGATTTCGCTGAACTGGCGAGCCAATTGTCGACCCGTCACCGAGTATTGGTGCCGGACGTGCGCGGGCGCGGAATGAGCGAACATGCCAAGGATTGGCAAACCTATTCGCCGATTCACTATGTGGCCGACTTGCAAGCCTTGTTGGCGCAGGAAGGCATCGGACGCTTCATCGCCATCGGGACCTCTATGGGCGGATTGATGACGATGATCTTGTCCGCCATGAAGCCTGGAATTATCGCAGGGGCGGTGCTGAACGATATCGGGCCAGAGATTGATCCGGCCGGTATTGAACGGATCAAGACCTATGTCGGGCACCAACGCAGCTTTCCAACTTGGCTGGATGCAGCGCGTTTCTTGCAGGAAGGCGGCAGCGCAAGCTTTCCCGATTACGACATCAATGACTGGATAGTTATGGCAAAGCGCGCGATGGCGGTGGGTCAAAACGGGCGCATTGGTTTTGACTATGACATGGCGATTGCCGAACCTTTCAAGCAGCCCGAGAATGCCGCGCCGCCAAATTTGTGGCCTATGTATGAATCGCTCAAAAGTGGGCCGGTTTTGGTGCTTAAGGGCGAATTGTCCGATCTGTTGACTGCGGAAACTCTGGCCAAAATGGCCGCTCGCCACCCCGATATGACCAGCGTGGTGGTGCCCAATGTGGGACACGCACCAATGCTGACCGAAGCGGAGTCTTTGGCCGCAATCGATGATCTTGTGGCGCGGGCTGGATAGGCCAGATGCCGCGCGGTAATTCCTCCAGCAAGCCAGCAAATTCTGTGCCCAAGGTACTGCAGTGTCATTCCTCTTTCGGCACAAAAGGTGTTGCAGGAATGGCTGCGCTGCAGAGTGTGCAATTGATCAATGCCTTTGGCGCGCGCCTCAGCCATTCGATTGTGTCCGCAAAAGATGGGGTGCTTGACGCTCGAGCGGAGATTTTGTCGTCAATTCCGGTGAATTTTCCCAGCGATTTTCCCTCGCTCAACGGCTGGCCGACGCCGGGACGATTGCTGGGTTTGGCCAAAGCAATGCAGGACTATGACTTGATCCTGACCTATGGCTGGGAAGCGATGGATGCGGCGATGGCGCATACGGTTTTTGGCCAATCCATGGGTCTTCCTCCACTGATCCATCACGAAAACGGTTTCGGGGCCGAAGAAGCGGGTAAGTTGAAAGCCAGCCGCAATTGGTACCGCCGGATTGCGCTGGGCCGCGCTCATGGCTTGGTAGTTCCATCCGAGCGCTTGGAGGCGGTGGCCCTACAAACCTGGTACCAGCCGATTGGCCGCGTCAAACATATCAATCATGGGATCAAGACTAGCAGCTTTACCGGCAAATGTCGTCCCGATGCCTTGCGCCGCGTGGTTAAACGCGATGGCGAGAAGTGGGTCGGGGCGAAAGTGGATGCCGTAAGCGATCCTGCTGCACTCAAGCTGTTGATCGCCAGCTTCGCTTCATTGCCGCAGGATTGGCATTTGGTGATATTGGGTGAGGGAGCTGACGAAGGAGTGGCGCGCGAGGTGGCGGCCCGATTCGAGGTAAGTCACCGCGTCCATTTGCCCGGGGGATCGCCCGATCTTGCCAAAGTGATGGGATTGTTCGACATATTTGCCGAGCCATCTGCACAGGCCCAAATGCCGCTTGCTGTGCTGCAAGCGATGGCTGCAGGACTGCCTATTGCCAGCTTTGACGTGGGGGACATTGGCGCCAGCGCAGCGGCATCCAATGCGCCGTTTATTGTCGATCCGGCTCAGCCATCGCTGTTGGGAACGGCGTTGGAAGAATTGGTTGGCATTGGTGATGAGCGCAATGCCATCGGAGCTGATAACCGCCAGAAGGCACAAGCCCACTTCGACGAGAAACCGATGATCGAGAGCTATCGCAGGCTGTATGCCAGCGCGGTTGGGCGCGAAATTTGATGGCATTTGCTGCAATTGTGCTTAAGCGGCCATTCAACTGCCGGTGGACAGGTTGGTTGCGGCATTGCGGTTGCGGCGTTGCCTGCCTAAAAGCGGCGCCGAACAGTACCCAGTATTAATTGAAGAGAGAGCCCAAACGTGGCCCTGATACCCGGCAGCGGAAAATCCCGCGAAGAAAAACAGGCAGAGCGCCAATCCGCCGAGGACAATGTCCTGCTGCGTGAAATTGACGATGCCGTTCGGCAAGATCAATATTCCGATTTTGCTAAAACCTATGGCCGGCCCTTGCTGGCTTTGCTGATTATCGGTTTGCTTGGCTTTGGCGGTTATCTCTTCTGGGATTCGCGCGAAGAAGCAGCGATGGAAGCTCAGTCGGAACAATTGGTCGCTGCGCTGGATCAGGCGCAAGCAGGCAATTTCGACAGCGCCGATAAAGCTGCGGCAGCCTTGATTGCTGAAAGCGATGGCGGGGCCGCTGTCGCTGCGCAGATGTTGCAGGCCGGTGTTGCCTTGGAACAAGGCGATCCGGAAAAAGCGGCAGAATTGTTCGCCATTGTTGCTGCCAATGAAGATGCTCCACCAGTTCTGCGTAATATGGCAAACATTCGCGGAATGACCGCCACGTTTGACACGCGCGATCCACAGGAAGTGATCGATGCCTTGCAGCCCTTGGCCATACCGGGTGAGCCATTCTTTGGCAGCGCCGGTGAATTGGTTGCGATGGCCTATCTGGAACAGGACAAGCGTGATGAAGCGGGCGCTCTGTTCGGAGAAATCGCCAAGTCAGAAGATGTCCCCGAAACTTTGCGCTCCCGCGCCCGTCAAATGGCCGGATTGCTGGGCGTGGATGCGATCGAAGATGTCGACGAATTGCTAGAGCAACAAGGCGTACCGACAGCCGGTTCTGCCTCTGCTGCCAATCAATAGGTTCCTACAGGAAGCCCCATAATGATGACCAAGACCAAACGCACATTTCTGATCGCAGCAGCGGCTGCTGCAACCCTTACCGGATGTAGCGGTGGATTGTTCGGTGGAGGCGATGACAAGCGCACCACCCCAACCGTCGGAGAACGCGTGCCAGTGCTGTCACGGATCGAAACCGGGGCCAAGGTCGATCCTGAGCTGGCCGGTGTATCGGTTGTATTGCCTGCTGCTGAAGTCAACGCGGAGTGGGCGCAGGTTGGCGGCACAGCCAGCAAATCATACGGCCATCTGGCTCTGTCCGAAAATCCTACGCGAGTGTGGACTGCCCAAATCGCGGGATCAGACAATCGCCGCCGTCTTGCTGCTGCACCCGTGATTGGTGATGGTAAGCTGTATGCGGTTGCTTCTGACGGGATCGTGCATGCCTTTGACGCGGCAACGGGCAGCCGCCTGTGGCAGGTTCGCGCTGGAGTGGAAGATAATCTGCGCGACGCTGTTTTTGGCGGCGGGGCCAGCTACGACAGTGGCAGGCTCTATGTAACTAATGGCACGGGCGAAGTTACCGCCTTGGATGGCAACACCGGGGCAGAGATATGGAAGGTCAAACCGTCTGGCCCGTTGCGCGGATCGCCAACCATTGCGTTTGGTCAGGTCTTTGTGATGACGCAGGACAATCAGGTGTTCTCGCTCGATATTAGAGATGGTTCGCTGCTGTGGCAGGAATCGGGATCATCCACCCAGGCAGGCGTGTTTGGCGTTGCCGCCCCCGCGGCTGGCCAAGGTTCTGTGATCGCAGGATATTCTTCGGGAGAATTGAGCGCCTATCGTTACGAGAATGGCCGCACCTTGTGGGCTGATGCTTTGGCGCGGACATCTATTTCCACCTCGGTTGGATCGCTGACCGATATCGATGCCGATCCAATCATTGATTCAGGCCGGGTCTATGCCTTGGGCCAAGGTGGCCGCATGGCTGCCTATGAATTGGTCACCGGTCAGCGCGTCTGGGAATTGAATCTGGCGGGTATCTCAACCCCAGCGATTGCGGGTGAGTGGATCTTCACTCTGACCGATGACGCGCGTTTGCTGGCGATTGCCCGGACAACCGGAAAAGTACGTTGGATCAACCAATTGCAACAATTCCGCGACGAAGAAGATCGTGAAGATCCGATTTTCTGGACTGGTCCTGTGCTCGCCGGAAACCAGCTGTGGGTCGCAAGCTCACGCGGGCTGCTGTATAAGGTGAGTGTTGGTGAAGGTTCGGCCAACCAATATGCTGACCTTGATCAGCCGGTTAGCCTGCCGCCGGTTGTGGCCAACAATATGCTCTATGTGATGGACGATAGCGGCCGGATTCACGCTTACCGCTGATCAATGCTAAAGGGATTAATCGTAGGGTTTAACCCAGCGGTTGGCCTTCATCAGCATTGTATTTCATCGCTTCGATAATGGTGACATCCAGCTTGGCCAGTGCCTGCTGGAAGGCGGCCATATGCGGCATTTGAAAATGCGCAGCTAGGGCGGCCTCATCAACCCACTTTTCAACGATATGCATGATGGAAGGGTCCAGCACATCGGTGGTGAACGAATAGGCGATGCAACCTGCTTCCTGGTTTGAGGCAGCCACCATAGTTGCAATCGCGTCGCGCGCTTGATCAACGGCGCCTTCACCGACTTTGGCCTTAGCTAGAACGATCAGCATTGCTTTACCCCTCAAATTCTAAAAGCTGTATTCATACGCTCGTGTGACATCGCCCGCCCATTCGCCATGATACATGTCCAACAGACGTTGCGCGGGCACTTTGCCTGACGCCACAATCTCGTCCAGCGTTTCAAGGAATCCAGTTTCATTGTCGCCGCTGGCATTAAGCTTGGCTCGGGCGGTCAGACCGCTGCGCGACACAGCCAAAACTTCCTTGGCCAGATCAATAAGTTTCCCGCCGCGGGGTAGGGGCGTGTCCAGCGCAGTCTTGGGCACGGCATTGCGCAGAGCCTCACGCTCTTCCATCGACCAATGCTTGACCAGATCCCAGGCGGCATCCAACGCGGTATCGTCATACAGCAGCCCAACCCAGAAGGCCGGTAAAGCGCAAATCCGGCTCCACGGACCGCCATCAGCGCCGCGCATTTCCAGAAAACTTTTCAGACGCACTTCGGGAAAGGCGGTGGAAAGGTGATCCCACCAATCGCTTTGGGTTGGTTTCTCGCCGGGCAGAGCGGGCAATTCTCCCTTCAGAAAATCGCGGAAGCTCATCCCAGCCGCATCGATATATTTGCCTTCCCGGAACACGAAATACATCGGAACATCCAGCATGTAATCGGTCCACCGTTCGTATCCGAAACCGTCTTCAAACACGAAGGGCAGCATGCCTGTGCGATGCGGATCAGTGTCCGACCAAATGTGCGAGCGGTAAGACAAATAGCCATTGGGTTTGCCTTCGGTGAAGGGAGAGTTTGCGAACAAAGCCGTGGCCAGCGGTTGCAGGGCCAGTCCGGTGCGGAATTTCTTGATCATGTCCGCTTCGGATGAATAATCCAGATTGACCTGAATGGTGCAGGTCCGCAGCATCATGTCGAGGCCCAGATTACCCACCTTGGGCATGTGCCTCATCATAATTTCGTAGCGGCCTTTGGGCATGACGGGCAATTCTTCGCGGGTTTTGTCCGGCCACATGCCCAGACCCAGAAAACCCACGCCGCATTTCTCGCCAATCTCTTTGACTTGCTCAAGGTGTCGGCCCGTTTCGGCGCAGGTTTGATGCAAGTTCTCGAGCGGCGCGCCAGACAATTCCAATTGCCCGGCAGGTTCCAGGCTGACCGTACCATCGCTGCCGCTCATGGCGATAACTTTGCCGTTTTCTTCAATGGGCTTCCAGCCAAAAGGCTGCATATTCATAAGGATATCGCGGATGCCGCATGGCTCATCGTAAGATGGAGCGTGAAAATCATCGCGATTGAAAACCAGCTTTTCATGCTCGGTACCAATGCGCCATTGCTCGCGCGGCTTTTCGCCCTGTGCCATCGGTGCGATCAATTGATCGCGTGTCTCGATGACTGGATCCGCTGCTCCCGATACGTCTCTCGTGCTCATGTCAGTTGCTCTAGGCAACCGATTGCTCAGAGGAAAGCGCTAATTCACCCAATCGCCTTGGGCAGCCATCCAAATGGCAATGCTGGCCATAGCAGCGGTCTCTGCGCGAAGGATGCGCGGTCCAAGGCAAATCGGGCGAACATTGGGGTGGTCCAACAGCATGTCACGCTCCGCTTCGTCAAAGCCGCCCTCGGGTCCGATCAATATGGCCGCAGGGCCTTGCACTGCGGTAAATGCTTCAGCTGCTGGCTTTCCGCCCATTTCGTCAGCAAAGAATAATATGCGGCTTTCGGGCCAGTCGCGCATCATCTCTGCCAGTTTCACGGGTTGGATCAAATCGGGCAGGGCGGTCCGGGCGCATTGCTCGGCCGCTTCGGTGACCAGCATTGTGGCACGATCGATATTCAACTTGTCGGCAACGCAGCGCCGGGTGATGACCGGCTGGATCCGCGCAATGCCCAGCTCGGTCGCTTTTTCCAGCACTGTGTCAAAGCGGTCTTTCTTCAGCAGAGCAGGGCACAGCCACAGATCGGGCACATTTTCTTTCGGTCGCAGCTGTTGGGTAATCGTGGCTGTGATCTGTCGCTTGGAAACCTCGCCAATGCGCGCGGCCCATTCTCCGGTTGCATTGTCACACAGGACAATTGTGTCGCCCTCGCGCACCCGCATGACCTTGCCCAGATAATGCGCTTGATTGCCATCAATGTTGATTTCGCGGCCTTCACCCAGCTCGTCTTCAACGAACAATCGCGGTGCGCTGCGGGGCGGCCAGGCGGGAGTAGCGGGCATAACTTTGCACTAGGCGCGAGGGGCGCTAGGGAGCAAGTGTGAAAGAGCAAATTGTTCCCGATACAGAGCATCGCGGCCTGGTGGCGCGTTTGCCGCAGCTGCCACGCGATTTGGCGCAATTGGCGCGGTTTGACCGTCCGATTGGTTGGTGGCTGCTGTTTTGGCCATGCGCGTGGGGCGTGTGGCTGGCAGGAGCAGGGCCGCAATGGGCGCTGATCGGTTGGATGCTGTTGGGCAGCATTGCCATGCGCGGCGCGGGCTGTGTCTATAATGATATTGTCGATGCCGATCTGGACCGTCAGGTGGCGCGCACTTCTGTGCGTCCCGTGGCGAGCGGGCGGATCAGCAAGCTAGGCGCGTGGGCGTGGCTGCTTGTGCTGTGTCTGATCGGATTGCTGGTCTTGCTGCAATTGCGGTGGGAGGCCCAATGGGTTGCACTGGCCAGTTTGGCGCTGGTTGCAGCCTATCCTTTCATGAAGCGCATCACATGGTGGCCACAGGCGTGGCTGGGCATGGTGTTTACTTGGGGGCTGCTGGTTGGTTGGATCACGCTGAGGGCGGACAATTGGGATGTGCTGGCGTGCATGTATGCCGGAGCCGTCCTGTGGGTGATTGGCTTTGACACGATTTACGCCCTGCAAGACCGCGAAGATGACGCACTGGTTGGCATCCGCTCATCGGCATTGAAATTGGGCGGTAAAGTAAGGGGCGGGGTGGCACTGTTCTACGTTGCCGCCATAGCGTTTTGGGTGGCCGGCATATGGCTATACCGGCCTGATCCCATCGCCGTGTCGGCGCTTGTCCCGCTGGCGCTGCATCTTATGTGGCAGGTCGTAACACTCGACCCAGAAGACCCCGCCAACCCCCTTGATCGGTTCCGCTCGAACCGCTGGGCAGGCGCGCTGATGGCGGCGGCGTGCTATGTGGTGGGCAACGCCTAACACGTGAAGCCTTGTCCGGCGGGCCAAACATGGGTTCGCGCAGGATGATCTCGTTCATGACAGATCACCGCTTTCGCCCTCGGCATAGTTGACCACTTCAAATTCGATCCCGTCCCAATCGTAGAAATAGAATCTCTTGCCGGGCTCGTAATCGTCATGACCAAATGGCTTTAGTCCAGCAGCGAGCACCACTTTTTCGGCCTCTTCCAGATCGTCCACCAACAGGCCGACATGGTTCAAAGGCTGCCCCTTGGCATAGTCACCTTTCACATGATCGCCGGTATACAGCGCGAGATAGGTTGTCTCGTCACCGACATGGATGGTCCACCCGTGCAATTGGCTTGGACCTCTCCAACGTTCGTGCCAGCCGAGCAATTGTTTGAATAATTCCGCACTTCTTTCTGGCTGAGTGACGGAGAGGTTGGCGTGTTCAATTTGACCTTTGGGCATTGTGTAATCCTTTCAAAACATTAGTAAAGCCGACTGATGGCGGGCTGCTTTTGTGCCTTTCACAATCGGTTCGAATCACTCGATTTGCTTGTTTTGCAACCTCAAGCTAAGTTGAGGTCAAGGAATATTTCCGCAGCATGTGTTCAGCCACGAGATAAGTCGAGATAAAGCGAGATGACCCCTAGACCACGCAAGACCGACCTGATTTCTATCGGAGAAATGGCCAGAAGAACCGGCCTGTCAGTTTCCGCCATTCGCTTTTACGAAGAGAAGGGTTTGGTTGAACCGATCCGTACCGGCGGGAACCAACGCCGGTTCTTTCGATCCGACATTCGCCGCCTCAGTTTTATCCTGATAGCTCAGCAGTTGGGATTGGCCCTGGCTGATATTGAGCAGGAGATCGGCAGGCTGCCACAGGGCCGCACACCCAATGCGCGCGATTGGCAAAAGATCAGCCGGTCCATTCGGGGGCAATTGGACAGCAAGATTGCTCAGCTGGAAAAAACCCGTGACCGTTTGGATGGCTGCATCGGATGTGGGTGCCTAAGCTTGGCGAAGTGCCAGCTGTATAATAAGGATGACCATCTGGGGCAGCGCGGGCCAGGGCCGCGCCAAGTGCTGGGCTGAGTTCAGCGCCCTAAAATTCGGGACCCAGCTCTGGGTCCAGATCGCGCGGGCGGGCAAAGTGGGTAAGCTTGCCGCCGCCATTGCTCAGCTTGCTCCAATCATCGACGTCGCATTCCAGCACTGCAAAGGCTGCGGTTGGAAATTTGGTCGAGGCCTCGTCAAACAGAGCGTTTTCATTGGACGGCGAAACCAAGTCCAACAGCACATCTTGCAGGCCGGGATTGTGGCCTACCACCAATACCGCTTCGGCATCGCCAGCCTTATCGGCAACAGCTTCCAAAATAGTGTCCGAGCTGGCCAGATACAGGCGCGCATCATACACCACCTTTGTCTCGGGCATGGCCGATATCATCGTCTGTTTGACCCGCTCTGCCGGGCTGGCCAGCACGCAATCCCACTTGATCCCATGGTCGCGAATATGCTGGCCGATCAGCTCGGCGCCTTTGCGCCCTCGATCATTCAAACCGCGATCAAAATCACGCTTGGCCAGATCGTCCCAATCGGATTTGGCATGACGCAACAAGGCGAGAATTTTCACTGGTCTGCGTCCCTTGTCATTGGCCGGCGTCCTGCTGCGAAATCACAGACTCGTTCGTTAAGGCTTCTTCGCCCGAAACACCAGCGGCAACCCGCTGCAATGCTTCGTCCAACGTCAGTCGGATCACCGGCGTCCCCGGCGGAAATGCGCTGAGCAATCGGCTCGGGAATGCGGGCGAGAGCACGATGAAATGGCCGCTATCTTCCTTGCTGCGGATCAACCGGCCAAAGGCCTGCGCCAGTCGCGCGCGAATGATCCTGTCATCATAGGTGCTGCCACCATTGGCGGCGCGCCGTGCCTTGTGCAGAATATCGGGCCGAGGCCAGGGCACTTGCTCCATCACCACACAGCGCAACGAATGGCCGGGCACATCCACGCCGTCGCGCAGGGCATCGGTGCCCAACAGAGACGCGCGCGGATCGTCGCGAAATATATCGACCAGCGTTCCGGTGTCGATCGGATCGACATGCTGGGCATAGAGCGGCAGACCTGCGCGGGCGAGCCGGTCTGCAATCCGGCCATAGACTGCGCGCATCCGTCGGATGGCGGTGAACAGTCCCAGCAGCCCTCCGTCCGATGCCTCGATCAATCGGGCATAGGCTCCGGCCAAGCCGGGCAGGTCGCCCTTCTTGATGTCGGTTACGATCAACACTTCAGCGCGGCCAGCATAGTCAAATGGGCTCTCCGCCGCGCTCACTTGCGCTGGGCCATCAAGATGGTTGGCGCCTGATCTGGCCCGAGCGCTGTCCCATTCTTCGCCATCATCTACCCGGTCGGTCAGGGTGGCGCTGGTCAACATCACGCCATGGGCGGGCTCAAGAACCACTTTGGCAAAGGGCTTCATCGGATCGAGCCAGCGACGATGCACGCCTACGTCGAACTCGCGCGCGTCGGACCTTTCCACCACTAACCAGTCGACAAATTCAGGGTCAGCCGGGCCGCCCAAGCGTTCCAGCAATGCATCCCAAGCCGCCAGCAAATCAATCCGCCAGCTGAGCGAATGGCGCGCGCCTTCGATGCGGGCCGTGCCTTGCCCGTCCAGCCAATCAGGTCCGTCTTGAATGATCGCTTCCAGCCGTGCTGCCAGCTTCATCAAGGGGGCACGAATGGAGCCCAATGCTGCTTGCGCCTCACCGGCTGCCTCAATCAATTCGCCGGGAAGGCCAGCGGCCTCTGTTTCGATGCCATAGCCCGCTTCCTGACCATGCTTGCCATTGACGCTTTCGTCGCGGGCATAGGTGGCCGTGCGGACCGCCGCCAAAAATCGTTCGATCGGCCCATAAGGATCGCCCTCGTTCAGCCGTTGCAACCAGCCTTCGGATGGCAGCGCGCCGGCCCCTTGCACCGCAGCTTCGACCGCTTCGCCGCCGCCCTCGTCATAGCTTGATACATCGGCCAGCCGCGCCGCCAGTCCGCGTCTGCGGCCACGCGAATTGCGTTCCGGGCCGATGATCCAACGGCGCAGCTCAATCGCTTCTTGCCCGCTTAATTCAGCGGCGAAGGTAGAATCTGCCGCCTCGAATACGTGGTGGCCTTCGTCAAAGATGATCCGCGTGGGGCGCTGTGCATGGTCACGGCCACGCGCCGCATTGACCATGACCAAGGCATGGTTGGCGATCACCAGATCGGCTTGGGCAGAGGCGCGTGCGGCGTGTTCGATGAAGCATTTGCGATAATGCGGGCACCCGGCATAGACGCATTCGCCGCGTTGATCGGTCAGCGCCGCTATGCCGCGTTTGCGGAACAAGGTGCCCAGCCAGCCGGGCAAATCGCCGCCGATCATGTCTCCGTCTTGGCTAAAGGCAGCCCAGCGCGCGACCAATTGCGCAAGGATTGCTGGCCGCCCGGCAAAGCCACCTTGCAACGCGTCTTCCAGATTGAGCAGGCACAGGTAATTCTCGCGCCCCTTGCGCACCACCACCGGTCGGGTGCCGTCGCTGCGTTCGGCGGGCCATGCACGGCGGCTTTCCTGCCGCAATTGACGCTGCAAATTCTTGGTGAAGGTGGAAACCCATACGGTGCCTTGGGCGGTTGCAGCCCACAGCGAAGCTGGTGCCAGATAGCCCAGCGTCTTGCCAATCCCGGTACCGGCTTGGGCCAGCAACAAATGCGGTGCCGCCTGGCGTTCGCGTGGTGCAAAAACGCGCGAGGCATGCTTGGCATAGCTTTGTTGGCCGGGCCGCTTTTCAGCATGTTCGCCGGTCAGGTGATCGAGCTGTTCGATCACCGCATTTTCATCCAGCACCACTTGCGATGGTTGCGCTCTATCGGCTTGTTCTTCCCATTCGGGCAATTTGGAAAACAGCCATTTCTCGGCCCGTTCAGGCTTGCGGATATAAGGCGCGATCACCTGCGCCCATGGCCAGCGCAGTTTTACCAGCGATTGCAGTGCCGACCAGGCACCTTCGCGTTCTGCCCAATCCTCGCTCTCGCACACCGCCACCAAGGCACCCGCAGCCCGCTGGAGAAATTCGGGCACGGCATCGTCACCGCTGGGCTCATCGATTGATAATGCCTGAGCCAGACCACGAGGGGTTGGGACGCAAAAGCGAGCCGGATGGAGGAACGCAAACAGTTCGAGCAGATCGAGGCCCGACAGATCGGGATAGCCCAGCCGCGATGCGACCAGCGGCGCGTTCAGCATCAACAGCGGGGTGTCGGCGGCAGCCATAATGGCATCGCCCTTGGAGCAGCCTCCGGTCTCCCCATTGGGCGATCTAAGCCACGTGCCGGCATGGCTGGCATGGATAGAGGGAAGGGGGAGTGCGGCGCTCACTCCACTTCAGATGCAAGAGGCTGAGCGCATTGTAAACGCCCCTCCTGCCAATTGTGCAATTTGTGCCGGATTAGGCGGTTTTGCAGCCGAGCATTGAAGTCTGCCGCAGCAATATCGTCAGGTGGCCAGCAAGGCCGCTGGCGAGCCATCCCTCAGTTCGCGCTTGCAACATTGTGCAAGCTGGGCGAAACGCGCTTCCCATGACTGATACAGCTTTGATTGATGCCGCAAAGAATTCGAAAGCCTGGCCTTTTCAGGAGGCGCAGCGGCTGCTGAAACGCTATCCCGATGGGACCAAGCCGGATGGCTCGCCTGTGCTGTTTGAAACCGGTTACGGCCCCAGCGGCCTGCCGCATATCGGTACCTTTCAAGAAGTGCTGCGGACCACTTTTGTCCGCCGTGCCTTTGAAGCGCTGACAGGCGGTAAGCCTACGCGTCTTGTTGCCTTTAGCGACGATATGGACGGCCTGCGCAAAGTGCCGGACAATTTGCCCAATCAAGCCATGCTGACCGAGCATTTGCACAAGCCCTTGTCGCGCATTCCCGACCCGTTCGAGAAGTATGAAAGCTTTGCCCATCACAACAATGCGATGCTGCGCGAATTTCTCGACCGCTTTGGCTTTGACTATGAATTTGTCGCCGCGAGCGATCGGTACAATTCGGGCGCGTTTGATGATGCACTGAAGAATGTTCTGCGCAACAATCAGGCAATTTTGGACATCATGTTGCCCACTTTGCGGGCCGAGCGGGCGGCGACCTACTCGCCGATCATGCCGATCAGCCCGACCAGCGGCAATGTGCTGCAAGTGCCGGTCGAGGTGCTTAATCCCGATGCCGGAACGATCCGCTTCACCGATGAAGATGGAAGCGTGATTGAACAAAGCGCATTGGGCGGCATGGCCAAGCTGCAATGGAAGGTCGATTTTGCGATGCGCTGGGTCGCGCAGGGCGTCGATTATGAAATGTATGGCAAGGATCTGACCGACACCGGCGTGCAATCGGGCAAGATTGCCAAGGTGCTGGGTGGGCGCAAGCCAGATGGCCTGATTTACGAGCTGTTTCTGGATGAAAATGGCGAAAAAATCTCCAAGTCCAAGGGCAATGGCCTGACGATTGAGCAATGGCTGGATTATGGCACGGAAGAGAGCCTCGGCTTCTATATCTTCCCCAATCCGAAAAGCGCCAAGCAGCTGCATGTCGGCGTGATCCCCCGTGCGGTGGATGATTATTGGCAATTTCGCGAACGCTTGGCCGAGCAGCCACTGGACAAGCAATTGGGCAATCCGGCGTGGCATTTGCTGCGTGCGAATGAGACATTTGCAGGCCCTGATGCGCCCGGAGCAGGCGACACGGTGCCGGTGACATTTGGGCTGCTGCTCAATCTGGCGAGCGTTTTGGGCAGCGAGGCGACCACGGATAATGTTGCCGAATATCTCGATAGCTATCTGGGTCAGACCGTGCGCTCGGCCGAGCTGGATGCGATGATCAAGGCCGCGGTAAATTACACCCGCGACTTTATCGTGCCGACGCTCAACAAGCGCGCACCTAGCGAAACCGAGGCGGCTGCCTTGCGCGCATTGGATGCGCGTCTGGCCAGCGTTTCCGCAGACGAGGCAGCGGAGGATCTGCAGACCATCGTCTATGAAATCGGCAAAGATGAACAGTTCGGGTTCGAGAATTTGCGCGACTGGTTCAAGGCGCTCTACCAAACCTTGCTGGGCAGCGATCAGGGGCCGCGCATGGGCAGCTTTATCGCGCTGTATGGAATTGCAAATTCTCGCAAGCTGATCGCAGAGGCGCTGGCGCGCTAACAATCAGGTCCACTTCCGCGTTCTGTACCATTTGGTGAAGATGTATTTGGTCCCCTGAATGACAGGGGTGCCGGCATGGATCGTGTCTTCATTCGGGCTGCCATCAGGCTTGGCATTGTTCCACACCAGCAAAACGCCGGGCTTGGGCGCGATTTTGATCCCGATTTCGGTGAAGTGGGTCTCGCCGCCTTTCTCAACGTCGTTCAGGAAAGCCATCGCGGTCCAGCTGCGTTGACCGCCGCGTTTGCGCTCGAACGGCCAATAACCTTCTGTGGCATAGAACCAGTCATTATGCGCTTTGAATTCTTGTCCGGGCAGATAACGTTGCCCCTGGATCGCCTCTCCGCACACGGGGTTGATCCCGAGCAAATCGTCAATCCGGCGGGATAGCCCCATGACAAAGCTGTCGAGCGGATCAAGATCACCAGAATAGGACGTGCGAAAGCCGCTGTCATAGCCTTCTTCGTGCAGGGTGCTGGGCTTGGCCACCAGATCGATCATGGTGCAAAGCCGCTTGCATTCTGCCGCCGAGACGAAGTCACCAATCGCAAACAGATCGGCCTTGTCGGTCTCTATCTGATAGGCATCTGGATCGGCCATCAGCTTCTCTCGAACGGAGGTACCGATGCGTTTCAGGGCATCCTGGTCTGGTATGATCGGAGCTTTCGCCATAACGGCGCCCGTCCTAGCAATTGGCGGCCGAGAGGCAAGACAGTTGATCGCGCACGATGCCCCAATTGTCGAATGATGGGGAAGCGCAAAGCAAAACCCCCGCCAACACATTGTGCTGGCGGGGGTGTCAGGCTGATCCATCGGGGGGATGGATCAGCTGGTGGGAGGAGGTAGGCCTTACCAGAAGAAGTCGTAGATCACGTCCACAGTCTCTCCGGTATACGTGTTCACCAGGATCACATCGTCGTAATATCGGATCCAGCGATAGGGGCCGTAAACCTCTGGCAAACGATAACGCCATGGATCGTGGATATAGTACCGGCTGCTGAAGAACAGGCTGTCCAGGAAGAAGCCAATCCGGATCCGGCTGTAGCGATAATTGCGGTAGGGCGAATAATAGTGACCCAAGCGATAGACGTGGCGGTTTGCCCGGCGATAATTATACCAATTGTACCGGTTGTTCTTGCGCCACCGCTTGCGATCCCAACGGCGGTGATCGCGGTGATAGCCCCGTCCGTCGCGATATTTACCGTCGCGATAGCCATTGCGATAGGCGCTGCGGCGCTGATAGCGATCATTGTGGCGTTCGGCACGGCGGCCATCACGATAACCGTCCCTGCGTCCTTCGCGATAGGTTGAGCGCCGATCATAACGATCTGCGCGGCGTTCAGCCCGGCGATCTGTGCGCCGATCTTCGCGCCGCTCTGCACGACGTTCGCTTCTGCGGTCCTCGCGGCGATCGGCCTGACGTTCTTGGCGACGTTCTGCGCGGCGACCATCACGAATGGTGCGGTTCGCATTTACCTGACGGTCACGCAATTGCTCGCCGCGGTTGGCATATTGCCGATTGCCACGATCATCGCGATTGCGAACACCGCGTCTTTCAACCTGGTCCTGCGATCTGACCCGTCGCTGAGACGTTCCGCTTTGCTGATTGCTCCGGCGGTTTGCTCTCGTCTCGGTGCGATCAACTCTGCGCTCAGAACGTGCTTGCTGGCGATCACTTCTGCGTTCGGGACGGGCCTGCTGGCGCTCGCCCCGGCGTTCTTGGCGCGCTTGCTGGCGGTTGCCTCGACGTTCCGAGCGGGCCTGTTGGCGATTGTTGTTGCGCGTAGCCTTGCGGTTGGCGCGATTTTCGCTGCGGGCCTGCTGGCGTTCGGATCGGTTTTCCGCACCGCGTTCCTGCGCAGATACCTGTGCCGGCATCGCAGTGAATGCCAGTGCTGCTGCAATCGCGGAGAAGGCGCTGCCTTTCATAAACTTGCTGATTGTCATGGTTGGCTCCAAATTTGCCCGCTCCACCACCATGTGCGGTTCTCTTTCCTGTTTTACGGCCCGGAATATGTGAGTTCCCGCGCTGTAGATATGCTTCTATGCGAGTCGCCCTGACGGAAAACTGAATGGCTTGCGTAGGCTCCCGTTCATGTTCGCGGGTACTTTTATGAACCTAACTATGAAAGCTCTGTGCCATTGACTTCGCGCAGCTCGCCGTGGTCTTGCCCAGCCATGTTTAAAACAATTGATGATGTTCGCGCCGATGCAGAGGCCCGCTTGATAGAGGCGGGACGCAGCCGCCACACACCGATGCACACGCCCGTTGTGGGCACTCAGGATGGCAATATGCGGGTGATGGTGCTGCGCGATTATGATCCAACCACACGTTTGCTGCGTTTTCACACCGATGCACGGAGCCCAAAGGTGGCGGAAATTGGTGCGGGTGAGGGCGGCAATACCCCGATAGGGGTGCTACTGTATGATCCGGAGCAGAAGATCCAGATCAGATGCAAAGGGCTTGGGCGGATCGAGAGCGAAGGTCCGCTCGCCGATGCGGCATGGGACCAAAGCACCACCTTTGCCCGGCGATGCTATCTGGCCGAGGATGCCCCCGGAGCAGCATCAGATGGGCCCGTGTCAGGACTGCCCGAATGGGCCGAGGGCCTCAAACCCAGCGAAGCCCAAGTCGCCCCGGCACGCGAAAACTTCGCGGTGCTGTTGGTCGAGGTGGAACAGATCGATTGGCTGTTTTTGTCCAATGACGGCCACCGCCGCGCTGTGCTGACGGGAAGTGCAGAGGGTGGCTGGGATGGCCATTGGGTTGTTCCTTAGTCAGACTTCGCGCGCCGTGTGCTTTCTCCTGCGAGTAGGAAATCGTCGGGTCAGCGCACTGGCTAGGCATTGGCGATGACGCATTTGTAAATGGCCGACATTGACGACTGCTTTCCGGCTTTATGGAGTTGAAGCCATGCGTCAGACTATAGGGTGGGGAGCGGCTACCGCTGCGCTAAGAATTAAGAGCGTTGCAGATTATGCAACGCACCCTTTCCATCACTGCGATTGAGTTCGTAACCTGGATCAGCGAACTACTGAGGGGTCAGGAGGATGTCCTTCTGATACCTCTCCCAAACTTTTTACGCTGGAGGCGCTACGACGTCTCCAGCAACTTTTCTGGTAGTATCATTCCGCTATCTTTGCGTGTCTCTTCTATGATCCACGTGCCGAAGCGCTTAGCAGCGCGAGGATTGCCGGACGCAGGCTTTGCGGTAATCGCATAACTGAAGGGAGTGCGAACATATTCGCCGAACGGCCTGACAAGGCCCGTGGCATTGCCATAAAAATTGATCATGTCCTCTAGCACGAGCGCTACTCCGAGGCCGCTTTTGGCGGCTGCGACGAGCAGTCGCCCGTCATCAAATCTATCAATCGTAAGATCGGAGTCCCCGGGTAATCCGACTGCCTCCATCCAGCTATCAAGTATGTGCGGCAAATGCCTATGCACCAGCAAAGGTGTATTCCTTAGGGTGCTCCTCAATCCATCAAGAGGATCGACGACACCCTCTCGAGCAACGGTAAATGCCCCCTGCGGACGTAATGGCTGAAACGACACTTTCTCGGCGCCCTCGTCGGCAAAGAAAATGATCATATCGAGGCTGTCGCCCAGCTTCTCAATCGGGGAACCGGAAGTGTCTAACCGAAGTTCAATATCAGGATTGGCTTTCCTGAAGAGATCGAGCCTGGGGATCAGCCATGCGGTAGCAAAAGACATCGGAACGCCAACGACCAATTCCATCCTTCGAGGTTTCGCGCGACGTTCAAATGCCAAAATCATCTGATCGAAAGGCTGTTCGATCTCGGCAACTAATCGCTTGCCCTCCTGATTGAGTCGATACTCGTTGCCAGTACGCGTGAACAGCATCCTGCCTACGTGATGCTCCAGCTTCTGCACGCGTCTGCTCAGCGCTGACACGGATAATTTTAGTTCATCAGAGGCCTTTCGCAGCGAACCAAAGCGCGCGGCGGCAAGAAAGGCCTCAAGGGAACCGGTGGGAGGCAGTCTGCGAATCGTAAATCCCTCAAAATTCAAAACACTTATGTATAAATTTGCTGCATTGCACAAATACCATTTTGCAATGCTGAATCATACCAAGAAGTTATTCAATTATATCAGATAATTGAATATGTTGCGATGATTGCAATGATGCATTGACGTCTTTGCGATGGAATGTGTGGACGCGCCGTCCATATTGCATTGCAGCAATAAAGGAGTCTAACATGCAACATTCAAAGTTATCTATCGTCCTCGTTCTTCTTGCATTCGCTGCGCCGCAAGTCGCTAGCGCTGGCGAGGTTGTTGAGTTCGCACTAAAAGAGAGCGAGCTGTCCTCGCCAGAAAAGCGCGAAGTTTTGCTTAAACGCATGACAATGTTCGCTGCTAAGAGCTGTGATGACGGCTCTGTCTTTGCAACCAAGGATGCAATCGCCGCATGCACCAAAGACTTAACAACGCAATTCGTGAAAAAAGTTGATCACGATGCTCTCAGTAAACTTGCGAAAACACGCGCGAGCGAACCTTATCGTTCTGCAAGCCGATAGGCGCATTTCAGAACAATTGTGCCCGCTCCGGCGTGGTTAGCCATGTCGGAGCTGACGCACCTCAAATCACATTGGCAGCTGGGTCCGCAATTGGGTCGTTAGCGGACAGTCGGCATTTGGGCCGATTTCTGCATCACCGCGTCAGTTTCTTATACGCCAATCGTGTTGGTCGATCCGCAGCATCGCCCAAGCGGCGGCGTTTGTCTTCCTCGTAAGCTTCGAAGTTTCCTTCGAACCATTCGACGTGAGAATTGCCTTCGAACGCCAGGATATGCGTTGCCAGACGATCCAGGAAGAAGCGGTCGTGCGAGATTACCACGGCACAGCCAGCAAAATTCTCAATCGCCTCTTCCAGCGCGCCGAGCGTTTCCACGTCCAGATCGTTGGTTGGTTCGTCCAACAGCAATACGTTGCCGCCCTGCTTCAACATCTTGGCCATGTGCACGCGGTTGCGCTCACCACCCGACAGCTTGCCAACATTCTTTTGCTGGTCGCTGCCTTTAAAGTTGAACGCACCGACATAGGCGCGCGTGCTGGTGTCGTGCCCATTGACCTGCATGTAATCGAGCCCGTCGGAGATTTCCTCCCACACGTTCTTGCTCGGATCCAGATCGTCACGGCTTTGGTCGACATAGCCCAGATGCACGGTCTCGCCAATTTCGATCGTACCGCTGTCTGGCGTTTCCTGACCGGTGATCATGCGGAACAGCGTGGATTTACCGGCACCGTTCGGGCCGATCACGCCAACAATACCGCCCGGTGGCAACATGAAGGACAAATCTTCGAACAACAGCTTATCACCATAGGCCTTGGAGATGTTCTTGGCTTCGATCACCTTGCCGCCCAAGCGCTCTGGCACTTGGATAACGATCTGAGCCTTGCCCGGCTTGCGGTCGCCCTGGGCGTCCTGCAGCTGTTCAAATTTGCGGATACGCGCCTTTGACTTGGTCTGGCGTGCAGAAGGCGTCTGCCGGATCCATTCGAGCTCGCGATTGAGCGATTTCTGACGGCCGGATTCCTCACGGGATTCCTGCGCCATCCGCTTGGCCTTCTTCTCCAGATAGGTCGAGTAATTGCCCTCGTAAGGATAATAGGTGCCGCGATCGAGCTCCAGAATCCACTCCACGACATTGTCCAGGAAGTAGCGATCGTGGGTGATCATCAGAACGGCGCCGGCATATTCCTTAAGGTGGTTTTCCAGCCATTCGACGCTCTCGGCATCGAGGTGGTTGGTTGGCTCGTCCAGCAGCAAGATGGACGGCTTTTGGATCAGCAAGCGGGTGAGTGCGACGCGGCGCTTCTCACCACCTGACAGATTGTTGACCGGACTGTCAGAGGGAGGGCAGCGCAATGCCTCCATCGCGATCTCGAGCTGGTTGTCTAGCGTCCAGCCATCAACTGCGTCGATCTTTTCTTGCAGAACGCCCATCTCTTCCATCAGAGCGTCAAAATCGGTGTCGTCCTGTGGATCACCCATTTCGGCAGAGATGGCGTTGAAACGCTCAACCATGACGGCGGTCTCGCCTGCGCCTTCACGCACGTTTTCCAGAACCGTCTTGCTCTCGTCCAGCTGCGGTTCCTGTGGCAGATAGCCGACGGTGATGTTCTCGCCAGCCCATGCTTCGCCGGTAATGTCGTTGTCGATGCCCGCCATGATCTTCATCAGCGTGGATTTACCCGCGCCGTTCGGTCCAACGATGCCAATCTTGGCACCTTGATAGAACTGAAGATTGATGTTGGAGAGCACCGGTTTCTGGGCACCGGGGAAAGTCTTGGTCATGCCTTTCATGACATAGGCGTATTGCGCGGCCATTGGGGACGTCCTTTGGATCGTAATTCAGTGAATGTAGAATGTCGCTCGCGCAGATAGGGGGAGATGTGCGCTGGGGCAAGGTGAAGCTGCAGTTTGACCCTTTTTGATCAACCAATCAGCCGCGCGCGCGATCTGATCCGCCATTGGACCATCGTTGCATTGCAGCAACGCCCTGGCGCTAAGGCTCTGTCCGATGTGGCTGTGAATTGACGCGCATGGTTTGGCAGGCAAGGAAGAGGCGTTCGAAGCGTTTTTTCGTCCAACCGACTGTCATGCAGGGCACAATGGCCGCTGTGGGCAGGGAAAACAGGATACAATTCATGGCCTTTACCTCCAAATATCTCACCTCTGCCGCTGGTCTGGCAATGTCCGCGGCAATGCTGGTGGCGGCACCGGCTGCTGCTCAGGATCAAGCCGACGATGCTGGTGACAACGCGGCTTCTCAAGACGAGGGCGGTCTCGGAACGATCATCGTCACCGCTCAGCGCCGCGAGCAAAACATTCAGGATGTGCCGATTTCGGTGACCGCGATCAGCGATGACCAGTTGAACGCCATCGGCAGCGGCGGACAAGATATCCGCGCTTTGTCGGGGCGGGTGCCCAGCCTGGTGGTTGAGTCATCGTTTGGCCGGACCTTCCCGCGTTTTTACATTCGCGGTTTGGGCAACACCGATTTTGACTTCAACGCGTCTCAACCAGTCAGCCTTGTTTATGATGATGTGGTTCTGGAAAACCCCATCCTGAAGGGCTTTCCTGTGTTTGATATGCAGCAGGTCGAGGTTCTACGCGGCCCGCAAGGAACACTGTTCGGACGCAACACGCCAGCAGGCATTGTGAAGTTTGATTCGGTCACACCGCAAGACATCACCGAAGGCTATGTTCGTGCATCCTACGGCCGGTTCAACAACATAAATGCCGAAGGGGCGATCAATTTGCCGCTGGGCGATCAATTCTCGATCCGCGCGTCCGCACTGTATCAGCGCCAGTCCAATTTCGTGGACAATGTGACGCCGGCCGGTACCGTTGAAGATGCGTTTGGCGGTTATGAGGATATCGCATTGCGGATCCAGGCTTTGGCCAATCCGACCGATAATCTGGAAATCTTGCTAACCGGTCAGATGCGCGACCTTGACGGGACAGCGCGACTGTTCCGCGCCAACAATTTTACCCGCGGCGAAGAAGGTTTGAACGAGAACTTTGATCGCTTCACGGTCAACACCGATGGTCAAAACGATCAATCGCTGGAAACTTATAATGCGACCGGCAAGATAACTTGGGATCTGGGCCCTGTTTCGTTGATCTCTGTCACCAGCTTTTGGGAAGGTGAATCCACCTCGGTGGGTGATGTTGATGGCGGGTTTGGGGCAAACTTCTTGCCCGCTGGTCTGTTTGGTCCGGGCCAAATTCCCTTCACCGCAGAGACGCGGGACACGGTTCCAGAGCTGGATCAAGTTACCCAAGAGCTGCGTCTGGCCAGCAATGGGGATGGTCCGCTCAGCTATCAGCTCGGCTTCTTCTATTTCGAGGAAGATCTGATCATCCGCAGTGACAATTACTCGACGCTGGGCGATCCGCTGAACGCGCCGGGCGGGGTCAATATTGTGGTGACACAGTTCCAAACCAGTGAGGCCTATGGCCTGTTTGGATCGGCGACATACGATCTGACCGACCAGCTCAGCATCACTGGCGGCATCCGCTACAATGATGATAAGCGCACTTTCGAGGTGATCCGCAGTCAGGACACACAGTTCCCGACTTTCCTGCAAAACCCGCTTGGCACCGTCACCCGCGAGGTCAAGGATGATACGATCACCTGGGATGGCAGCATCACCTACGAAGCAAGCGATGATGTGAACCTGTATGCCCGCGTGGCGCGCGGCTATCGTGCACCCAGCATCCAGGGCCGGATCCTGTTTCCTCCAGCGACCGCCACTCCATTGGAGGATGGCGTATCGGTGGCCGATTCAGAGACCATCACGTCTTATGAAGCGGGTCTGAAATCCACTCTGCTGGATGGCCGGGCGCGCTTCAACCTGTCGGCCTATTACTATGACCTCAACGATGCGCAGCTGACCGCTGTGGGCGGCGATGTGAACGCAAACCGCGTGATCAATGCCGACAACGTACGTGGTTATGGGTTCGAAATGGACGCCGAATTTGCTCCAACGGATCAGCTGCTGCTGACGGCCAGCCTCAGCTATAATGACACGGAAATTCAAGACGACGATTTGACAACCGCAGCGTGCGGCGGCGTTCGCGTTGATACTTTCCCTGATGTGTCGCTGTGTACTGTTCTCGATCCGATTGTAACGGCTGCTGCGCCATTTTCTGCTGCGATTGTCAGCATCGATGGCAATAGCCTGCCACAATCACCCAAATGGATTGCCAATTGGACAGCGCGCTATGACTTCCCGGTTGGCGATGGCGAAATCTATCTGTTCACCGATTGGGCCTATCGGTCCAAAATCAACTTCTTCCTGTATGAATCGGTAGAGTTTAATGACGACCGTCAGTTGGAAGGCGGTGTGCGGATTGGCTATCAGAAGGACGATTACGAGATTGCCGGATTTGTCCGCAATATCACCAATGACACCTCTGCGGTTAGCGGGATCGATTTCAACAATCTGACTGCTATGGTCAACGAACCACGCATCTGGGGCATTGAAGCCTCTGTGCGGTTTTAGGCTCTGACATGACGCCTATCGGTTTTTGCTGATCATATTGGTGCAAACAAAAGGCCGCTGGAGTTCGCGCTCCGGCGGTTTTTTGTATGCTGGCCCTAGGGACAACACAGGGCAAGCCCCTGAGACACGCTCAATCCGGATTGTTGTGTTGTTCTAAGTCGGGCCAAAGGCCTTGCAAAACTGGTCGGGGAGAGAGGATTCGAACCTCCGACCCCCTGTACCCAAAACAGGTGCGCTACCTGGCTGCGCCACTCCCCGACCGATTTGCAGCATCTTTAGTTCGCTTTGGTGGGCCCGGCAGGATTCGAACCCGCGACCTAGCCGTTATGAGCGGCCGGCTCTAACCAACTGAGCTACAGGCCCGCCTTCGCGACGCAGATGCGGCGTGCCCCCTACAATGGGAATGCGCGCGATACAAGCGTACTTTCCAGCTTATTTGATGTCTGTCCGCTTGTTTTCTTGTTTTGCTTGGGTTGGCAACCGTGCCAATTCGATCAAAAGTGGCAGTTTCAACCGAATTTCACCGTCTTGGCACACTAAATCGCCGCCAGCCGAGCGGGCCTCTGCGCGCGCCAGCCGCAAGCTAAAACCGGCCCCGAAAAGTCCTGCGCTGACACTTGCACCCGATGCTTTGACCTGGGCCGTAAAAACGTCGTCTTCCCGCTTCAACTGCGCGGGTAGATCGCAAGACAGATGCACTTGGTTGTTCTTGGATGACAAAGCGATGGCTAAGGTTTCCCCGGAATTGCTGGCCCCCGCCATGGTGGCCAAGACGCGCCACAGAAGCGCTTCGGCGTCTTCCTCTCCCACAGTGGCAAGGATATCGGAGCTGTCTGGTGCGGTATATTGAAAGCCCGCCATCCGCGGTGCCATCACTTGCTGCAATTGGCTGACCATACGTTGGGTCAAGTCGCCCAGATCGGACGTGCCTTCGTCCAGCGTCATGGTGCCGCTTTCCAGACGGGCCAAGCGCTCCAGCTCGTCAAATCCGGCCAATATGCGCGCAGCGTCCCCGGCAATGGTTGCTGCAAGGGCGCGATATTCATTGGGGGCAGGGCCGAACAATTGCTGTTGGATCACCTCGGCAAAGCCCTGCAGTGCGTTCACCGGAGTGCGCAATTCATGCAGCAATTGCCGGATCCGATCAGCCTCGCTCGATTGCGCAGCGCCGGCGCGATCTGCCGGAGCAGGTCGACGGAAGCGTCCAACATAACCAAAGAACCGTCCACCTGCCGGGGCAAAGCGTGGATGGGCATCGACCACCCATTCGCCCGAAATGACCTCAGCACCGGTCAAAGTCAGCGCGGCGCGTTCAATCGGCTGCTGGGACAAAAATGCCCGAGAAATTGGGTCTAGCTGTGCTTGTTCGCCCAAACTTTGCCTAGGCATCAATCGTTTGCCGACCACTGAAGGGGCGATTGCATCGTCGGCCCATTCGATTCGCCCGGCCGCATCGGTGCTGAAAGCAAAGGCGCTCAGTTCGCGCGAAGCATTGCCCGAGCTTTCTTCCAGGGGAAGCTGGGGGGCAAGATCGGACGATAGCTCGGGATTCTCGCGTTCCCTGCGGAATTGAGCGATCCGCTCTACCAGAGCGGAAATTTCCGATTTTTCTTCCTGCCTTGCAGAGGGCGGCGACGGAGCAATCTCTGCCAGCTCGATTGCATCAGATTCGACTGCGTCACTGTCTTGTTGAACAGCATCTTCTTGAACCGGCTCTGCCTGATCCGACTCAGACTGCTCTGCGTCTTCAAATTGCGGATCGATGGTGGGCTCGGAATGTTCAATCAGTGGTTCAAGCGTATCAGGCAGATCAGCCGTATCTGATGGCGTATCGACGGTCCCATCGACATCCATCGCAATCGCATCACTATCGTCCAGAACCAGCGCATCATCTGCGGTTTGCGGCATCGGCAGCCCGCGGTCGGTGATACCCAGCCGCTCCAGAATCATCTCAGCACCTTCGGGCAAATCGCGGCGCAACCGCAAAAATCCGCGGGCACGAATAGGGAGACGTGGGATCAGACCCTGCCAGTCCTCGTCGCTCAGATCAGCACGGGTCAGCGCAGCAGCGACAACCTCAGGTTCATCCTCGGCCAAATGGGCCGCCAGCTCTGCGCTACGAAATCGCCAGCCTGTCTCACGGATCATCGCGGCCCGTTCTGGCGCTGGAATTTGCTCCCCCAGAGCACCCAACCGCAGCCAAGCTGCTGCCACCAAGCTTTCATCGCGGCCGTATTTTCGGCTGCCAAGCAGATCGAGCAATTGCCTGAATTGCGTGCGCGCCGCATGCTCGCCAGCAGCGCGGTGGCGCAGCACAGTAGCAAGGCGGTCGTCAAAAAACATCGAATCTCCGGCGGGAATCACTTCGCTGCGCACACTATGCACGCAATGATGCTCTTACAGTTACCAAACCGACAAGGTGAGCGTCTTTCTCGATGCGTTGCAAAGCGGGACAATTGCTGGCAGGAACAATAAAATTAGTTTTTGAGAGGTTGATGGGCCTCTTTCGTTTCACCGCTGTGTTCTTACAGCATAAATATCGTTGCAGGGGCGTGAATATGGCCAATCTTGACGAAATCGATCAGCGCTTGCTTGCCGAGCTGCAGGCAGAGGGTCGTGTCACCAATGTGGAACTTGCGCAACGGGTCGGCCTAACCGCTCCTCCATGTCTGCGCCGGGTGCGTGGATTGGAAGAAGAAGGCGTGATCAAAGGGTATCACGCTGATCTGGACGCATCGAAATTGGGCTTTGCCATTACGGTGTTTGCGATGGTTAGCTTGAAAAGCCAGGCGGAAAGCGCTCTGCGTGAATTTGAAGACCATATGGCGGGTCTGGATGAAGTGCGCGAATGCCACATGTTGAATGGTGAAATTGACTTTATTCTCAAAGTGGTAAGCCGCGATTTGCAGAGCTTTCAGGAATTCTTGACTAGCAAGCTGACACCGGCCCCAAATGTGGAAAGTGTCAAGACGTCGCTGACCATCCGCACTGCCAAGCATATGCCCGGAGTGCCTTTGGGCCAGTAAGCGTGCCGTTGGGCCAGTGAGCGTGCCGTTGGGCCGATAGGCCTGCAACCGCTCAGGCTGCCCTCTCGTAGTTTGCCATATCTCCTGCAGTGGTGCATCCTCGGGTCACGATCTGAGACCTTGGGGGGACGAATCGATGCGCAAATCTATCATCATTGCGATCAGCACGGTTGGATTGGCATGCCTATCCGGACAGGCCAGCGCGCAGGATGCGGCCGAAAGCGCTGCGGTAATGGGGGCAACAGGGCCTTCAACCGGCAAAGCGCAGCGTTCCTTGGGCGGTGCCATATCGGGCAGCCTGAACAGCGCAGCCAGCACTATTCGATCAAGCGGGCGTGGCGGAGCCCGGCCTGCTCGTCGTGGCGGCAGCGTGCGTGTCTCTCGGCAAGGCTTGCCGGCTGGCGTCGATGCCTTGGAAGGCACCGATGCGTCGGCCTATCGGCTGGATAATGGGGTAACGATCAAGATAAGTGGGCGGATGAACCCTTCAGCCCAGGCGCGCTGCGTGAAAGAATGTGGTGCTGTCAAAGTGCAGCAAAGACCCGCTGCTGAAGCGCCCGATGCAAAGCCGGCTGCTGCAAAGCCTGACCTACCAAAGGACTGATTTATGTGGCGAATAATGGGCCCGGCTCTGCTGTTTTCCGGGTCAGCCATCGGCACCTCGCATCTGGTGCAATCGACACGGGCTGGCGCTTTATACGGCCTGGCGATGCTGTCAGTCATCTTGCTGGCAGGCATATTGAAATATCCTGCGTTTCGATTTGCGGTTGATTACGGCCATTCCACCCGGCGTTCGATCATGGTCGGATATAGGGAGCTTGGGTTGTGGGCACCGCTGCTGTTCGCTGCAGCTGGATTGACCATTATGCCGATCATTATTGCGGCATTGTCGATGGCGACATCGGGCATCAGCGTGGTCGTGTTTGGGGTGGATTTGCCAGTCCAACTGACTGCAGTCTCGCTGATTGCGTTGTGTGCGTTTGTTCTTCTGTTCGGTGGGTACAGCTGGCTCGATTGGATCAATCGGGTGCTGGTATTGTTTCTGGTTCTCGCGACCTTGGTTACCACGGTGCTGGTTTTGCCGCAGGTGAACTGGTCCACCTTTGCCAACGTAGGCTGGGTGTTTGATCCCAAAGCGATATTGTTTGTAGTCGCATTGGCAGGCTTCATGCCCACTGCGTTGGAAGCCTCTGTGACGCAGTCAATATGGACTGCAAAGGCCGAACAACGCTTAGGAGACGACCAAGAGGCCACCACGCGCGATGCCCGCGGAGCTTTCTTTATCGGCTATGCGCTGACCATGGTGTTGGCGGTGTGTTTTTGCATCATGGGGGCCGGAGTGATGCATGCCGGTGGAATTGCCCCGGAATCGAGCGCAACCGGCTTCGCTCAACAGATTATCGATCTCTATAGCTCTACATTGGGGCAGGGTGCCGCAGCTTTGGCTGCCGTTGCGGCTTTGTCGGCAATGCTGACCACCTTGCTGGTTGCGCTGGATATTGGCGCGCGCAACACCGCCACCACGTGGCGCGAAACATTTGGCCATTCAGAACGCCTGCAAACAGAGGCTGAGGCCTCTTCCCTACCTTACGGCATTTCAGTTGTGCTGTTGCTGGTTGCAGGCAGCACCATTGTGCTCACCTTGCTCGGCAGCTTCACCGATCTGCTGGACTTGGCGACCAGCGCCGCCTTTGTGATCGCTCCGATCATAGCTGGCCTGAACTATCTGGTGGTGACCCGCTGCACCATGCCTGACGATGCGAGGCCTGGCGCGGCGATGCGCGCGCTCAACCTGCTCGCGATTGTTGTTATGACATCGCTTGCCGTTGCGTATTTCATCATCTGACCAAACAGAAAGGGCGAACCTTTGCAGGTCCGCCCTTCCATTTATTTTGGCCGCGCATTGTAACGCGGATGTATTGTCTGGCTTTAGAAGCTCTTACGAACGGTCACACCAAAGGTTTGGGGTGAGTTGGTCCGGTAGGCCAAACGAGCCCGACCACCGCGTTCACGGTCAAAGCTGAGCAGTGCATTCTCGTCAAAGATGTTGTTTGCATAGACAACGAAGGTCAGCCCGTTTTCGAAGTCGATTCCTGCGGACAGGTTCACAATATCGTATGAGGGCAGCAGTAGATCAACCGTTGTTGCCGCATTCGCAGGAGCACCATTGAATGGCAGGCCATGGTTGAATGTGCGTGGGTTGCCCTCTTGGTCGGCTGGCTGCGTAAAGCGGCTGCCAACATGAGAGTAACTTGCAGTCAGGTAAGCATCTGCTGTGTCCGAGATTGGCCATTCATAACTGCCAGAAATGGACATCTGGAAGTTAGGCACAGATGGCAAACGGTTGCCATCACGAATACCGGTTGCCGATGCCAAAGGCTCGGGCAGGGTGGTATCAAACTCGGCTTCGATCACGCTGCCTGACAGGATAAAGTCCAGTCCTGTCATCGGTGAAAAGCCAACCTCGGCCTCAAAGCCTAGCGTGTGAGCATCTTCCACGTTGAACACGATCCGCGACGAGCACGTGCCGGCGTCCAAGGTTACCTGAAGATCGCTGATGTCGTTGTAGAAACCGGCGACATTGGCGTAGAAACCATTGCCTTGTGCTTTGGCGCCGATTTCATAGTTCCACAGCGTTTCATCGTCATAATCCTGGAAGCCACCAAACAACGCCAGATCCTCTGCGTTACACAGCGGAACGTTGAGCGGATCGTTGACGCCGCCCAAGCGGAAACCTTGTGATGCCTGCGCGTTCAGCGTTACCGCATCCGACACATCGTAGCTGAGCAAGAAGCGCGGAGTGATACCGTTTGAACTTGTTTCGTCGACTTGTCCGGTATCGCCATTGGCGAACAGACCGCCGGTGGTGATGGTGCGGGTTTCTTCAAAGTCATAATAACGCGCGCCCACCGTGAAATCGAGACGATCGGTGAATGCATAGGTTGCTTCACCAAATATCGCGATTTGTTCGATGTTGTAGGGCAAGTCCGAGTTAAACGGCGAGTCGAGATTGGTGAACCCGTTCGCAACAGCGGCGGATGTACCGGCACCCAATGTCGCGTCCGTCGCCGCAGCATAACCCGGAGTGGGCAAGCGCTGGCGATAGAAGCGATCAGTGTCCGAATAGAACGCACCAAGCACCCACTGCAATGCGCTGTCATTGTTCGACGAGAGCCGCAGTTCTTGGGTCCATGATTCAAGGTCAGTGGTGTCACGAAGGTTCGATGGCAGATTTACACCTGCATCATCATAACCCAGATCAACAGAGACCGAACCTGACAAAGCGCTTGCATCACGGCTAACCAAAATATCGCGGTTGGTGTATGACGATACAGAAGTGATGGTCACTCCATCTAGTTCTACGTCTGCCACCAGATCTGCAATCAGCGTTTCGTCTTCGAAACCCTCTCGCAGCAGCAGGTATTGTTCGCGCTCGTCAAACTCCAAAGCAGGTGTCGTGAATTCATTCGCGTAAAGGTTGAAGATTTCTTGGCGATTGAACCCATCGGCGTTGATCTTTTGGTAGATGATCCGGGGCGTCAAAGTGAAGCCACCGCCTGAATCGTATTTCAACGCGATCCGGCCGCCATATCGATCGCCGCCATTCACATCTTCGCCGCCTGCAGGGCCAAGCGCATCGATAAAACCAGCATATTCGGTGTAATACCCGACCGCTCTGATAGCGATATTCTCGCTCACAGGAACATTGATCGCTCCTTTGAGGTGGTAGCCAATGTCATCACCGTCGACCAAATTGATATTGGCCTCGACCAAACCTTCAGTGACCCCAATTTCGGGTTGATTTGTGATGTAACGGATTGTGCCGCCAACGGAGCCCGAGCCAAATAAGGTGCCTTGCGGTCCGCGCAGTGTTTCCACACGATTGAGATCAAACAGGTCGAGGTCAGGAGTAAAGAGGGACAGCGAGATGACTGATTCATCCAGATACACGCCTACTTGCTCTTTCACGCCGGGTTGGTCGCGTACAACCTGACCAGCTGAAACGCCGCGGACCGACACCTGGCTTTGGCCCGGGCCTAAGTTTTGGATCGAAAGACCAGCGACATTGCGCGACAGATCTTCAAGCGTAACCGCTCCTGAGCGCTGAATGTCTTCTTGTGTTTGAGCATTGATCGAAAACGGAATATCTTGGATCGTTGAATCGCGCTTGGTAGCAGTAACGATAATCACATTACCGGTTGCCGCCTCTTCGCTGTCAGCTGCATCTTGTGCGATCGCTGGGCTCGCGAACAAAGCCGTTGCACAGCTTGCGCAAAGCGCAGCTCGGAAGTTCTTTAGATTATAAGACATTTCCACCATCTCCGTTTTCTGCCCGTCTCTTGCTGTTCAGCCGGCGGACCATTGCGGTGGCGTATGGCAAGGTTATTTGCTGAGCAAGCGGGCGTAAGATCACGACCAAATTTTATACAAATGCTGTGACTCGTTTGCCGCACTTAAGGCGAATGAGTAGCTCTTTGTATTAAAATAACAAACCTGTTGTGTGGGCGCGGATATCGGCCAACTTAGCCAGCGCGCTCAGCCAGCCATTCTTCCAACCATTTGATCGAATAATCGCCGTTCAGGATATCATCCTGCCGGATCAATTCTTGATGCAATGGGATGTTGGTTTTGACACCTTCCACCACCATCTCTTCCAACGCACGGCGAAGGCGCATGATGCATTTTTCGCGGTTGCGGCCGTAAACGATCAGCTTTGCAATCATGGAATCATAATAGGGCGGGATGGAGTATCCTGCATACAGACCTGAATCGACACGGACGTGCATGCCGCCAGCCGCATGGTAATAGCTGACCTTGCCGGGCGAGGGGGCAAAGGTGAACGGATCTTCTGCATTGATCCGACATTCAATGGCATGGCCCTGAAATTCGACCTCGTCCTGCGTTACCGACAATGGCTTGCCCGCAGCTACGCGGATTTGTTCACGCACCAGATCGATGCCGGTGATCATTTCCGTAACAGGGTGTTCGACCTGCAGGCGGGTGTTCATCTCGATGAAGAAGAACTCGCCATTTTCCCACAAGAATTCGATTGTGCCAGCGCCGCGATAGCCCATGTCGCGCATTGCCTTTGAGCAAACCTCGCCCATGCGCATCCGTTCTTCTTCGGAGATAACTGGAGAGGGCGCTTCTTCCAGCACCTTTTGGTGGCGGCGCTGCAAGGAACAATCGCGCTCGCCCAAATGGATGGCATTGCCTTTGCCATCGCCAAATACCTGAAATTCGATGTGGCGCGGATTGCCCAGATATTTTTCAAGATAAACGGTGGCATCGCCAAAGGCTGCTTTGGCTTCGCTGCCTGCCTGTTGCATCAGCGTTTCGAGTTGGTCTTCGCTCTCGCACACCTTCATACCGCGACCGCCGCCGCCAGAGGCAGCCTTGATGATCACGGGATAGCCAATTTCCGCAGCAATCTTTTTGGCTTCACCAGCATCGCTGATCGCGCCGTCAGAGCCAGGCACCAATGGCAATCCCAATGCGCCAGCGGTCTGCTTGGCAGCGACCTTGTCACCCATTGTCCGGATATGTTCAGGCTTGGGCCCGATCCAGGCGATGTCATGTGCCTCGACGATCTCGGCAAACTGCTCGTTCTCTGACAAGAAGCCATAGCCCGGGTGAATAGCATCGCAATGCGCCACTTCAGCCGCTGAAATAATCGCTGCCACATTCAAATAGCTGTCGGTTGCCGCAGGCGGTCCAATGCAAACCGCATGGTCTGCCAGCCGGACATGCATGGCATCGGAATCAGCGGTGGAGTGTACAGCCACCGTTTCGATGCCCATTTCGTGGGCCGCGCGATGGATGCGCAATGCGATCTCGCCGCGGTTGGCAATCAGGATGCGGGTAATGGCCATTGCTGGATTACCCGATGACGATCAGAGGTTGGTCAAATTCGATCGGCTGGGCGTTTTCCACCAGGATCGCTTTAACCGTGCCGGATTTTTCCGCCTTGATCGGGTTCATCACCTTCATCGCTTCAACGATCAAAATGGTGTCGCCTTCCTTCACGCTATCGCCAACGTTGATGAACGGATCGGCGCCCGGTTCTGACGACAGATAGGCTGTGCCGACCATGGGGGACTTTTGCGCATCAGCATTGTCGGCAGCTGGAGCGGCCTCTTCTGCTGGAGCCGGAGCCGCGGCCGCAGGCGCAGCAACGGGTGCCGGAGCTGCCGCCATCACCGGCGCCGCAGCAGCAACGCCGCCTCTGGCCACGCGGATACGGCGATCATCATCCTCTACTTCGATTTCGGTTAGTCCAGTCTCGTTCAGCATCTCTGCGAGTTCGCGAACAAGTTTGGTATCGACATTCATGCCAGGCCCCTTTGATGATTTGCGACGCCCGCCATTTGTCTTGCTTTCAGCCATTTTTACCCCTTGGCAGATGTGTTGAGGCTGTGACTATGCGGGGGAATTGCGGCTGGCAAGAGGCGGCGTTGCAATTTTAGCAATTCTGCCCTGGTCAGACTTCGCCATTTCCAATCGCTTCCAATGCGATAACATAGCTTTGCGCTCCGTGCCCCTGGACCGTTTTGGCCGCTGCCTTGGCAATATAGGACAGGTGGCGAAATTCCTCGCGCGAGGACGGATCGGACAAATGCACTTCGATAACGGGCGTCGAAATTGCCTTTATTGCGTCCAAGAGCGCGATCGAAGTGTGGGTATAGGCAGCCGCGTTTAGCAGCACAGCACGCGCGCCTTCGGCTTGCGCATCGTGCAACCAATCGACCAGCATGCCCTCATGATTGGTTTGGCGCATGTCGATGGTCAAACCCATCTCTTGCGCGCGATCTTCTAGCATCCCGGCAATATCGTCGAGCGTATCGGAGCCGTAAATTTCGGGCTCGCGTAAGCCGAGCAGGTTTAGATTGGGCCCATTGAGGACGTAGATGACAGGCTTTGTATCGCTCATCGCGATGGCCTAGCGCCAAGCGGCTGGTTTAGAAAGAGCCAGCAGGCATCCTGAAGGCATAAGCGCGCTGTCGGGCGAGAATGTAATTGGCACAATCGCAGCATTCGTGCGTTCGGCACAGTAACATCGACCCATCAAGCCAGTCACGGGCTGGAGCAAACGGACACCAAACCGCATGAAAAAACTTATCTGGATTTTGTTGGCCATTGCCGGCGTCATATTTTTCGCCGCACTGGCTTGGAGTCTGTATTCAAGCAACAGTGTAGAGACGCCGGAATACGAAGTTGTCAGCCAGTCTGGCGATATAGAAATACGCCAGTACGCGCCCATGATTGCGGCTGAAGCCACTGTGACCGGAGAGCAGGATCAGTCGATCAATAAGGGCTTCCGCATCATCGCCGACTATATTTTTGGCAACAACCAGTCGGCTGACGGTATTGCAATGACGGCTCCTGTCACGCAGCAATCTGGCAAGGATATTGCGATGACCGCACCGGTTACCCAGCAACCGAGCGAGAGCATCGCCATGACCGCGCCTGTCACTCAGCAGTCAGACGGAAATTCATGGAATGTGCGTTTCATTATGCCGTCAAAATACACGATGGAGACGATCCCGCTTCCGGTGAACCCCGATGTAAAGTTGGTTGAAGTGCCATCGAAACGCTTTGCCGCGATCCGGTTCTCTGGCCTTGCGGGTGAAAGCAAGCTTGACCGCTATACCCAAGAATTGTTGGAATATATGGACGCTCAACAACTGACGCCGGACGCAGCGCCGCAATATGCATTCTACAACGATCCCTGGACGCTGCCCTTCTTGCGCCGCAACGAAGTCATGATCGAAATCGCCGAGTAAGGCGCTGGTCAGCGTTACGCGCATCACTGCATCGAGTTTTCGCAAAGGTGTGCTGCGAATTGGCCATAAATGGCGCGTTCAGCCGGTTCTCATGATATTCTGTTTCTGCGATTTGCCGATTCTGGTTAGAGCTGCCTGAGAGCAGGCCGGGATATACCCACTAAGAGGTGCCAGGATTATACACACTCCTTCAAATTCCCAACTTATGGTCAAGCTTCGCTTTTCAGCGTTGGCGGGGTTATCTTTGCTCACGGCTGTACCGATGCATGCGTCCGCCCCCATTCCACGGCAAAAGATCTCGGCCGATAACGGTGCTGCAGGGGACTTTTTCGGATTCAGCGTGGCGATGTCCAATGGGACTGCAATAGTGGGCGCTTTTCGAGCGGATGATAAGGTCAAAGGCACTGATGTGGGAGCCGCTTACATTTTCGTGCGGTCAAAAAACACTTGGCACCAGCAAGCCATTCTCTCTGCAGGCGATGGCGTGGCAAATGATTCGCTTGGAGGTAATGTGGCATTGTCTGGCGATACGGCCGTGGCAGGTGCCATTGGCCATGACGAGAAGGGCGACAATGCCGGGGCAGCCTATGTGTTCGGTCGATCTGGAAACGTCTGGACGCATGAGGTCAAATTGACCGCGGCTGACGGATATGAAGGGGACGCATTCGGCCAGAGCATTGCCATAGACGGTGATACGATGGTGATCGGCGCGCCCCACGATGATGACAATGGAGATGGGTCGGGCTCTGCCTACGTTTTTCTGCGCAAAGGCGGCATCTGGAAACAGCAGGCAAAGCTGGTTTCATCTGACGGTGCGGCTGGCGACCTGTTTGGGATCAGCGTCGCGCTGGACCATGATACGATCGTTATCGGTGCCGACTTGAACGATGAAATAGCCCAGGATGCAGGCGCTGCTTATGTGTTTGTCCGCCTGGCTGATGGCTGGGTTCAGCAGGCCAAGCTCACCGCTTTGGATGGCGCAGACACGGACATCTTTGGTGTCCGGGTCGCTCTGTCTGGGGATACAGCCCTGATCTCTGCTCGAAGAGATGACGACAGCACCATCGGTGTGGATGCGGGTTCGGCATATGTTTTCAGCCGCTCGGGAGCGGTCTGGCAACAAGAAGCCAAGCTCACTTCTCCAGACCCTGGTGCGGACGACCGATTTGGTCGCGATGTCGCGCTGGTTGGTGACACTGCTTTGATCAGCGCCATGCATGAGGATGACCATGGGGAAAATTCCGGAGCCGCTCATGTTTACGTGCGCTCTGGTTCCTCTTGGAAGCACCAAATCAAACTGACAGCCGCTGATGGTGCGAGCGGCGATTTGTTTGGATGGAGCGTGGCGATGTCTGATGGCGATGCACTCGTTGCTGCAAGCCGGAATGATAACACGGGCGAGAATTCGGGATCAGCTTATGTCTTTGCCATCGATGAGAGCTAATTCAACAAAGCCTTTGTCGCCTTTGCGAAGCTTTCGAGCCGATACGCGCAGTCAGGGTTGCTGGGTCTAGGCCTAAAGCAAACGACGATCTATCGGCCCTTCAGCGCTCCACCCCCTTGACCTTGCCCCATTGGCGGGCCGCTGTGTAACCGAGGTAACCTGTGCCAAACAAGGCATAGAGAGGTTCGGGTAATCCCGACAAATAGGCATTTATACCGGTGGCGATATCGCTTGCCGCAGCTGGATTGAACGCCGCCAGGATTCCCATCGGAAGCGCCCATAGGATCAGGGCGTAGATGACATAAAGGAAGCTGGGTCGGGCGCGGCTGGTCCAAGGGTCTTTGGAATTTGCCTCGGCTACAATAGCAGACAGACGGGCCTCAATATGTTTGAGTTCCTGCGAGCCTTCCAATTGGATCAATTCCAATTTGGCCTTTGCAGCCGCTTGTTTGTCGGGAATGATCTTGTCGATGATTGAGGCGATGGGTCCGATCAAAGTCTCAAGAATGGCCATTGGCTAAGCTCCATACTGCGAATCGCAATACGAGTAACCAAATGGGTTCAAGTAGGAAAATAATATTTCCTAAATGGACTATTCTGCGGATTCAGCCAATATCCGCTCCGCCAAGGCCAGATGCGGCCGGTCCAGCATATTGCCGTTTAACGCCACAGCGCCGGCACCCGGATTGTCGGCAAAGGCCTGCACAATGGCTTTGGCGTGCGCGATTTCGTCAGCCGATGGTGTGAAGGCGGTGTTGATGGGATCAACTTGGGCTGGGTGGATAGCCAACATACCGCGAAAGCCCTGTCGGCGAACGCGAAGTGCGCGCTCGGCCAGTTTTTCCAGATCGCGAAATTCTGGCTGCACCGTTTCAATCGGGGCGACGCCTGCTTTGGCGGCTCCCAGCAGGCACAGGCTGCGTGCCAGTTCGAAGGTGTGACTATATTCGCCATCCGGGCCGCGTTGTTCCTGAGCCCCGATAGCGGCAGACAAATCCTCTGCCCCCCAGGTCATCGCGGCCAAGCGCGGCGTGCCAGCATAGGTGCCAGTCGTAAACATGGCAGCGGCGGTTTCCGTCACCAAGGGAATCACTTTGATGGATCCGCGGGTTACGCCAAAGCCTGCCTCCCGCTCGTTCAATAGGGCGTGGAGCGCCTCTACATCGTGTCCGCCTTCAGCCTTGGGCAGCATGATGCCGCCGGGTGCCGCCTCGATGATGGCGTCCAGATCGTGCTCGGCCAGACCCGACGAAAGCGGATTGATTCGGACCCAGATACGGTGCTTGTCCTCGCGCTCTGCCAGAAAGTCGCGCACCATTTGGCGGGCCAATGGCTTGTTGTCGGGCATCACAGCGTCTTCGAGGTCGAGCAATGCAATATCGGCTGCGCTCTCGCTCGCCTTGGTCATCTTCTTCAGGCTGTCGCCCGGGGCGAAAAGCCATGACCGCATTTTTGCTTGAGGTGTCGTTTTGCTCATCGCCATAGTCTCCTGCACCAGCGGTTAGGCTGAGCGGAGGCGCTTCGCAACATGACAATTGTGAGGAAATCCACTGGTCGGGACGACTGGATTCGAACCAGCGACCCCTACACCCCCAGTATAGTGCGCTACCAGACTGCGCCACGTCCCGATCAGTGGAAGGCGCGCCTATACGGCGGTGTTTGGTGAGAGGCAAGCGTGCAAAAGAGCTTTACCGGGTGGCAGTCGCAATTGCGGGGGACTTGCAATGCTGCTAACCGCGCCCACTTAGCGCAAAAGGCATGTTTTCGGTCGCGGCCTAATGGTTGCAACCAGTCATCCCTTTTCAGACAGACAGAACGATAAAGGCAGGTCTTAAACAGATGCTCGAAATTCTAGCCGCCGCAGCCGGTGCAGATGCACCACCAGCTTGGATGCAATGGGCGCCGATTGTCGGCATGATCCTGATTTTCTGGTTCCTGATCATTCGTCCGCAGATGAAGCGTCAAAAAGAACATCAGCAAAAGGTCGCTGGCATCAAGAAGGGCGATCAAGTGATCACCGCAGGTGGTCTGGTTGGCAAGGTCCACAAAGTGGATGATGACTATGCCGAGATTGATCTGGCCCAAGGCGTTCGTGTGAAAGCCGTCAAAACGACCATTGGTGATATTATCCCACCAGGTGGCAAAGCCGCTAATGACTGATGGTTGATTGGACGGGACGCTAAATTATGCTTGATTTTCCAACGTGGAAGAAGGCTTGGCTATGGGCGATTACCCTTATCGCTGCGCTGGCTGCTCTCCCGTCCATTTTTGCGGCCAGCGGCTATGACTGGCCCCAAACGCTGCCCGATCCAGAGGTCAATCTTGGGCTCGATTTGGCTGGCGGTAGCCACATTCTCCTTGAGGCCGAGCCAGAGCAGGTTGCGGCGCAGCGGCTTGAGAATATGGAGGAATCCGTACGCTCATTGATGGCCAATGCAGAGCCACGCATTCGCATTGGCGATGTTGCGACCAACAATGGCAATCTCAGCTTTCTACTGGATGACAGCAGCGACCTTGATCGTGCGCGCGAAGATTTGATGCCTTTGGTGAACGGCACCGGGTTGATCCGCGAGTGGGATCTGACTGTGGTTGATGGCCAAAGGGTGGTGCTGACACCGACCCAAGACGGTTTGGAGACAGCGGTTAGCCAAGCGATGGAAAGCGCCACCGAAGTGGTCCGCAAGCGGATCGATGCTTTGGGAACGCGCGAGCCGACGATCATTCGTCAGGGCGATACGCGGATTGTGGTGCAGGTGCCGGGTTTGCAGGATCCTGACCAGCTGAAAGATTTGTTGGGACAAACGGCCAAACTTGAATTCAAGCTGGTTGATCAAAACGCTCTACCCAGCAATGTGGCGGCAGGTATTGCGCCTCCGGGTAGCCAGATTTTCCCTTATGTCGAAGATTCGCCTTTTGCTGGCACGTCCTTGGCGGTGCGCCGGCTGGGCGGCATCCGCGGTGACAATTTGACCGGCGCGAGCGCTGGAGTCAGCCCGCAGAACAACGAAAATGTGGTCAACATCCAATTCGACACGCAGGGCGGTGCAAAATTCGCCAAGCTGACGACCGAGAACGTCAACCGGCCATTTGCCATTATCCTTGATGGTGAGATTTTGTCTGCGCCCAATATCAACGAGCCAATCTTGGGTGGTGGGGCACAAATTTCGGGTAGCTTTACCGCAGAATCTGCCAACCAACTTGCGATCTCTCTAAGGTCCGGCGCGCTGCCGGTTGACCTGACGGTTATCGAAGAGCGCACAGTCGGACCCGATTTGGGGGCCGATTCCATCCGCAAGGGTTTGCTGGCGCTGATGATCGGTTCGATTGCGGTGATCGTGCTGATGATTGCAAGCTATGGCCGCTTCGGTGTCTATTCGACCATCGCCTTGTTCTTCAACGTGCTGATGATCCTGGGCATTATGGCGGTGCTGAACACCACTTTGACCTTGCCGGGCATTGCCGGCTTCGTTCTTACCATTGGTGCAGCGGTTGATGCCAATGTGCTGATCAATGAACGCATACGCGAGGAACGCAAGCGAGGGCGCCGCGTCATCGCTGCAGTTGAAAACGGTTATAAGGAAGCCAGCCGCGCAATTTACGATGCGAACATCACCAACTTTATTGCCGGTGTTTTGTTGTTCCTGTTCGGCTCTGGCCCAATTCGCGGCTTTGCCGTTGTTCTGGTTGTCGGCCTGTTCACCTCGGTCTTTACGGCCGTAATTCTGACCCGAATGTGGGTTGCCGGATGGCTTCGCAAGTCGCGGCCAAACGATCTGAATATCTAAGGGAGGAAAGTGCGATGAAACTGCTCAAACTCGTCCCGGACGATACAAATATCAAATTCCTGAAGGTCCGCTGGCCGCTATTCATTCTCAGCGTTTTGTTGATGATTGGCAGCTGGGCCTTGGTGCTGACGCAAGGCCTAAACTACGGCGTAGACTTCGCCGGTGGTCAGGAAATCCGCGCCACATTCACCCAGACCGAGGAAGCACCGATCCCCGAATTGAGGGAAACGGTGAGTGCGCTGCCCAATGTTGGCGATCCGGTTATCCAACGCTTTGGCGCCGCGAACGAGGTCTCCATCCGCGTAAAGCTGCCGCCAGAGGCGGAAAGCGATCCGGAATACGCGGCAGAGATGACACGCCAGATCACGGATGCGCTGCGTGATGGGCATCCTGATGTGAGGATTGACGGTGTGGATTCGGTTTCAGGCAAGGTATCGGGAGAATTCCGCGAGGATGCTGTCCTGGCTTTGCTGGCAGCGATGCTGGCCGTGGCAATTTACATCTGGATCCGGTTCGAATGGCAATTTGGCGCTGGCGCCTTGTTCGCTTTGTTCCACGATGTCTCGATCACATTGGGCCTGTTCTCGCTGTTCCAATGGGAATTCAGCCTGCAGATTATCGCGGCAATTCTGGCGATCATCGGCTATTCATTGAACGATACGATCGTCGTCTATGACCGCATCCGCGAAAACCTGAAGAAGTATCGCAAGATGCATCTGCCCGACTTGCTGAACCTGTCGATCAATGAAACTTTGGCGCGAACCGTGATGACCAGCTTAACCTTGCTGGTGGCCTTGCTACCCCTTCTGTTTATCGGACCGGAAAGTCTGTTCGGATTAGTGATCGCGATCACCATGGGCCTGTTTATCGGTACATACAGCTCTATTTACACGGCTGCACCGATCCTGATCTGGCTGGGTGTTACATCGAACAGCTTTGTACCGGAAGAAACCGAGGCGGATAAGCAGGAACGCAAAGCTCGCGGACAAGCCTGAGCGCAGACTGTTAGCCTATCCTGGCTAAAGTTTGCGCACCAGCATTTCGGCAACACCGATCCATGGCGGGCTATCGACGACCTGCTGTTTCTGTCCGCTGCCCGGAGGCAGAATACCGATCAGCGTGCCTTGGCGGTCAATCAACCGACCAAAACAAAAGCGTCCGCCAGGGCGGGGCACCAGAACATCGCGATTGATCGCGCGAGCTGCGTCTTCGGGTTGAACCTGACGCAGCCATAGAAAGTCGCCTGGTCGGAACTCGCCAACGCTTTCCTCCACCGCCAACACCACAATTGGTCCGTCACCACCCAGATCCGTTGGCAGCAGGGCCTCGCGCGGTTTGGACAAGGCTTCGGGACCAGCGCTGCGCAATTCCGCAACGATCGAGACGGTATCTGCCTGATCGGATCGGACGAGCATCTCTGCATCAATCTCGAGCGCTTGGGCAATGCGCTCCATCCACTTGAGAGAAAGGTTGCGCATCCCCGTTTCCAGCCGACCGATGGTCTGTGCGGTGGTTGGTGGATCGCAAGCCTCTGCCAATTGGGCCAGCGTCAGCCCTTTGGACTTGCGGATATCTCTAATGCGATTGATCATGGCGAACCTAAAAATAACCTAAATGGTGATTTTTACTTTCCTACACTAACCGGAAAATTGCAAGCCCCCTCAGACAGAACCGGCCCAATCGGCCCATTATCGAGGAGGAACAGTATGCAAAAACACCTTACCGAGCGCGAGTTGACGCAAGAAGGCCCGCGCAAATCTGGCGGTGCGGTTGGCAAAAGGCGCAGCGTGACAGTCAATCTGGCGGAATCGCCGCTCAGCTGGTTGCATTCTCGCGGTCATTTGAGCGCACGTTTGTTTGACGCCGGCGAACGATTGCGGGCCGATTACGAGCGCGCGCAATTGGGCGCGAACCTGACCATGCGGTGGGACCCGGTCCGGATAAAGTCGACCGGTGACACCGGACTGAACGCCAGCGAAAGGCAGATTGCCGCCAAACAACGCTTTGATGCGGCATTGGATCAGGCAGGCAGCGGGCTGAAAGACATTTTGTGGCGGGTTGTTTGTGCGGGCGAGGGTTTGCCCGAAGCCGAGCGCGAGCTGTCATGGCCCGCGCGCAGCGGCAAGCTTGTACTGAAACTGGCATTGGAGCGTGTGGCCGACTTCTATCGGATTGTGTGAGCCTTGCCCTAGAATGCTTGGGTGATCTTTTCCCTCAAGAAAGGCAGTAATTCTTCCGCAAACCAAGGGTTCTTGCCCATCCACATGCGAACGCGCCATGCGGGATGAGGCAAAGGGATGATGGGGTCATATTCGGCAAAGTGCTGCACAGTCTCGGTCATTGTGCGCTTCTTGGACTTAGCCAGATAATGCGATTGGGCGTAGGATCCGACCAGCAAAGTAAGGCGATCTTTTGGCAGAGTTGCCAGCACCTGTTCGTGCCATTGCGGCGCGCATTCGGGGCGGGGCGGCATGTCCCCTGATGTGCCTTTGCCGGGATAGCAAAACCCCATTGGCACAAGCGCGATTTTGTCGGGATCATAAAAGTCAGGCTTTTCCAGCCCCAGCCAATCGCGCAATCGATCGCCGCTATCGTCATCCCATGGGACGCCGCTGGCATGCACTTTTGATCCCGGCGCCTGGCCGATGATCAGAATTCTTGAGCGTGCAGAGAACTGGACAATTGGACGCGGCCCTTGCGGCAGATGCTTTGCGCAAAGCTGACAAGCGCTGATCTCTTGGTGCAGCGCCTCGCTCAACCTTCCACCCGTTCGGCCAATTCCAGCCAACGCTCTTCGGCGGCGTCCTTTTCCGCCTGCGCGTTCTCTATACCCTTGGAGATATTGGCGAATTTCTGAGGGTCTGACGTATAAAGGTCGGGATCGGACAGGATCGCTTGGCCTTTGGCGATAGCGGTCTCCAGCTCTTCGATCCGTTCGGGCAACAGCTCGTAATCACGCTGATCTTTGTACGACAGCTTGTCTGATTTTGCAGGTGGTGCGTTGGCTTCCGCTGTGGCCCCAGCCTTGGATGCGTCGCTCTGTGGTTTGGTCTGCTTGGCTTTGGAAGCGATGGGCTTGCGCCGCTTGGCCTCCCAATCCTCATAACCACCAGCAACCACATCGACCTTACCTGTGCCATCCAGCCCCAAGGTGATGGTGACGGTGCGATCCAGAAAGTCGCGATCGTGGCTGACGATCAGCACAGTGCCGTCAAAGTCGGCGATCACTTCCTGCAACAGATCGAGTGTTTCTAGGTCGAGGTCATTGGTCGGCTCATCCAACACCAGCAGATTGGCTGTGCGGGCAAATTCGCGGGCCAACAACAGTCGAGAGCGCTCTCCACCTGACAGAGCATCTACTGGACTATCAACGATTTTGGGATCGAACAGGAATTCCTTGAGATACCCCTGAATGTGTTTGCGCGCGCCGCGCACATCTATCCAGTCGCCGCCCTCTGCCAGAACGTCGCGCACCGTCTTGCCGCGCCCCAAAAGGCTGCGCTGCTGATCGATCATAACGCCCGACAATTTGTTAGAAATGGTGACGCTGCCTGCATCGGGTTGCATCTCACCCGTCAGCATTTTCAAAAGCGTTGTCTTGCCCGCGCCATTGGCTCCGACAATCCCGATCCGGTCGCCGCGCTGGATCCGCAGATTGAAGTTCTTGATCACGACGCGGTCGCCAAAGCTCTTGGTTACACCATCCGCCACAATGACGGATTTCGATTTGAAGCTATCATCATTGGCCAACTTCATTTTGGCCGTGCCGCTGTTGGAAATCATCGCCGCACGGGCGGCGCGCATTTCGTATAATTTCTCCAGCCGACCCTGATTGCGTTTGCGGCGGGCTGTTACCCCGCGCTCCAACCAATGCGCCTCCAGTTTCAACTTGGCATCCAGCTTTTCGGCCGCGCGCGCGTCCTCGGAATAGACTTGCTCTTCCCAAGCCTCATACCCGCCAAAGCCCACGTCCTTGCGCCTCACGATGCCGCGATCCAGCCACAAGGTGGCGTTGGTCAGGCGCTTTAAAAAGGTTCGGTCGTGGCTGATGGTAATAAAGGCGCCTTTATAGCGCTTGAGCCAATCTTCCAGCCAATCAATGGCGCTGAGATCGAGGTGGTTGGTCGGCTCGTCCAGCAGCAACAAATCGGGGTCTTGCGCCAAGGCTCGGGCTAGGGCTGCGCGGCGCCTCTCGCCTCCGCTGGCAGTGTCCGACGGGCGGTCCATTGCGATGCCAAGCTGGCCGGCGATGGCCTCTACCTCATATGCGGCGGGAGCATCCTCACCGCCCAAGGCAAAATCCATCAAGGTAGGATAGGGTGCAAAGTCGGGTTCCTGCTCCAGGAAAACAACGCGTGTGCCCAGTTTGGTTTTGCGCACGCCGCGATCCGCTTCGATGCGATCATCAATCAGTCGCAGCAATGTTGTCTTACCCACGCCATTGCGCCCAATCAGCGCCAGTCGATCACGCGGCCCGATGTGGATATCCAGATCTTCACGGTCGGGACCGCCCAGCAACCAGCGTCCGCCTTGCTGCAGGCCAAGCTTTTCCCATGAGAGTATCGGTGGTTGCGCCATAGAGCGCGGCAGTTAGGGGCTTGCGCTCAGCCGCACAAGTCGGTTGAGTGGCTGGCAGAACAGTTTTTCAGGAGAGGATCGCCATGAACCGCCTAATCAAAACCGCAGCTATCGCCCTTATTGCCGGAGCCGCGGCCACTGGGCCGATGCCCTTTGCGGCGCTGGCAGCCAATGTAGAGATCCAGGCACAGGGCCCGGTGGTCGAGCTGTCGATTTATGAAACGATCGAGTTGGAACCCGATATTGCAACCATCGGTGCGGGGGTCTCTACCGAGGCACGCACTGCTGTTGAGGCAATGCGGATGAATGCGGTGGAAATGCGACGGGTGATCGATCGTATCAAGTCATTGGGCGTTGATGAAAAAGATATCCAGACGACGGGGATCAATCTCAATGCGCGCTATGATTATGATCGTACCAACCAAAAGCAGGTGTTTCGCGGCTATCAAGTTTCCAATCGGGTCACTGTAAAACTGCGCGAGATCGAGCAAACTGGTCAGGTGCTGGATGCGTTGGTGGTGGCTGGCGCTACCGATCTGAGCGGACCGAGTTTCTCGGCAGAGGACGATAGCGCAGCGAAGGAACAGGCGCGCAATCGGGCAATGGAGCGGGTGAAGGCGCGCGCGCTGTCCTATGCCAATTTCGCTGGATATGACGATGTGAAGTTGCTCGCAGTGTCGGAAAGTATCACTGGCCGCAGTCCGGTTCAAAATGTTGCGCGCAGTATGGTTGCGATGGATGCGGTTGAAAGTGCTGCGCCTGTTCAACCCGGTGTGATCAGCACGGGCGTATCGATTTCGGTCAAATATGAGATGGTCAGCGCGGATCATTCTGAATAGAAATTAATGCATATGAATGGTTTGAAAGCCTTGCATTCAGACCTTGTTCAATGGTTTTGACCTATTGGTGATCGCATCATGAAACGCTCCTATGTTTTTCTGGCCCCCGTGGCGCTTGCTTTGACCGGTCTGATGGCCGTGCCTTCGGCTGCCCAAAGCCGCAGTGACCAGGGCGAAGCGCGCAAGGAAATGAAGGCCGGTAATGTTCTGTCCTTGCGCGAGATAGAGCGGCGTGTCCTGCCCCGGATGAAGGGCAGTCAATATCTCGGCCCGGCCTATGATTCGACAGCGCGGGCCTATCGGTTGAAGTTCATCAAAGATGGCCGCGTCACATTTGTGGATGTTGATGCAGCCACTGGCCGGATCATCAACCGCTCTCGATAATCACTGAAAATTGTTCGCAGCAGCTTGTGCAGAAACCATGCGCTTGCTTGACGCGTTTCTAGCAAAAGCCCATCAGACTTGGGCGAATTTTGACCGATTGAAATAGAAAGTAGTGGCGAACAATGCGGATTCTGATCGTCGAAGATGAGCCCACGCTGGGCCAGCAACTCAAATCGACGCTAGAACAAAATGGCTATGCGGTTGATCTGTCCACCGACGGTGAAGATGGCCACTTTTTGGGTAGCACCGAAGATTACGATGCGGTGATCCTAGATCTGGGCTTGCCTGAGATTGACGGCCTGTCCGTGCTGGGCATGTGGCGCAAGGAAGGCCGCAATTTCCCGGTATTGGTTCTAACTGCGCGCGACAGCTGGTCGGACAAGGTTGCCGGTCTGGACGCAGGCGCCGATGATTATCTGGCCAAGCCTTTCCAAACCGAAGAATTGATTGCTCGGTTAAGAGCGCTCATCCGCCGCGCGTCGGGCAATACCTCTTCAGAATTGACCGCTGGCGATGTCCGTTTGGACACCCGTTCGGGCCGTGTCACGCTGAAGGGCGAGCCGGTAAAATTGACGGCGCAGGAATATAAGCTGCTGAGCTATCTGATGCACCACAAGGGCAAGGTGGTCAGCCGCACCGAATTGATCGAACACATCTATGATCAAGACTTTGATCGCGATTCCAACACGATCGAAGTATTCGTAACGCGCATTCGCAAAAAGCTTGGTGCAGAGGTAATCACGACGATCCGTGGCCTTGGATACAGCCTCGACGACCCCGAAGAAGCACCCCGCGCCTGATTCTTCTGCCTCTCCGCCGCGTCATGCGGGCGAGGGAGGCGTGGAGAGCGCGGGCGATGGTTTTGCCTCAGACGTAGGCGATCCGCTGGCGTCGGTGATGGGGGCGCCTGCTAGGCAGGGCAGCCTTGCACGGCGGATGCTGGCGATTGCGGCGGTGTGGATTGGCGTCTTGCTGCTGGGCGGCGGGATCGCTCTGGATCGCACTTTGGTCAATTTGGTTGAGCGCAATTTTGACGAACAGTTGGAATATGTCCTCACCGCACTGATCGCGTCTGCCGAAATTCAGGCAGGCGGCGAAGTCTACCTCTACAGCCAGCTGGGTGATCAACGCTTTCTGGAGCCCAACAGCGGGGTATACTGGCAGATCAGTGGAGAGGGACAAGAGACCTTCCCCAGTCGCAGCCTTTGGGACCGATCTCTGCGAGTGCAGGGCGAGCATTTCGATAGCGAGCCGCATTTCTATTATTCCGACCAGTTTGAAAGCGAGCCGTTACGGCTAGTCGAACGGACTGTAATCTTGCCTGGCAGCGATACCCGCTGGACCTTTGCAGTTGCGTCGGCAACCGGCGAGATGGACGCGCAGCTTACCAACATTCGGTCAATTGTAATCTGGAGCTTCGCCATTTTGGGGCTCGGACTGTTCTTGGCCACGGTTTTCCAAATCCGATACGGTCTTAGCCCCCTGCGCAGAGTTCGCGCCGCGATCCAACGTTTGCGAACCACAGGAAGCAATCGCATCACCGATCAGCTGCCGGATGAAGTGGAGCCCTTGGTGGCCGAGCTAAACGCGCTGCTGGAGCATTCAGAACGCCAGGCTGAGGAAGCACGGACTCATGCAGGCAATCTGGCACATGCGTTGAAAACGCCGCTGACCGTGCTGACCAATGCAGCGACCGCCAGTTCCCCCAATTTGGGCGATGCAGTGATCCGTGAAACGCGCACCATGCAACGCCATGTTGATCACCATCTGGCTCGCGCTCGTGCGGTGGGCAGGCGGGCTGTTGGCCATGCTCGCACGCCAATTGTGCCTTGCGCCAATGCGGTTCAGCGCGCGGTGGAACGGCTCTACAGCAATGTCCGATTTGATATCGCGGGCAGCAACAATGTCGAGGTGAGCGTCGAGCGACAGGATTTGGATGAAATCCTGGGCAATTTGATCGAGAACGCTGCCAAATATGGCGGCGGCAGCGTCTTCGTCACGCTGGAAGCAGAACCCGATGATCCGCAATGCGTTATCTGGGTGGAGGATGATGGTGCGGGCATTCCCGCCGACGAACGCGAGCGGATTTTCAGTCGCGGCGCGCGGCTAGATACAGGCAAGCCCGGCACAGGTCTGGGCTTGGCCATCGTTCGTGATGTGGCTGAGATTTACGGAGGCTCTGTCGAACTGGATGAAAGCGAAGATCTTGGCGGATTGTTGGTCAGGCTCAGCCTGCCGCGCGCCAATTGATATTATCCCTTTTGCGCCCGCTCGTGGTGGCGGATCACCTCATCAATAATGAAGCGTAGGAATTTTTCGCTGAATTCCGGATCAAGGTCTGCCGCTTCGGATAGCTTGCGCAAACGCTCGATCTGGCGCTTTTCACGATCAGGATCAGCCGGCGGCAATGTTGCCTTGGCCTTATACTGACCCACAGCCTGCGTTATGCGAAACCGCTCGGCCAGCATGTGGATGATGGCGGCATCAATATTGTCGATGCTCTTGCGAAATCCCGCCAGAACGGGATCGCCTGCCGGGGTGCCTTGCGCGTCATCTGCGCCGGTATGAGGTGATTGATCGGACATATACTTTTCTAGCTAGCAGCAATTCTGCGCTTGCCAAGCGGCTATGTGCGGGCCAAATGCGCCCCTATGAGCGCCAAGGTCGTCCCCTTACCGCGCAAGCGGGCCACACTTGATCCCATGCTGTCTTTGACCGCGCAGGGGATGAATTCGGTGAATTCTGTCATTCTTGAACGGATGCAGAGCGAGATTCCGCTCATCCCCCGGCTGGCGGGACATCTGATTTCGGGCGGAGGCAAGCGGCTGCGGCCCATGCTTACGCTCGCTGGTGCAGAGCTGGTTGGCTATCAAGGAACACGCCATCACAAGCTGGCCGCTGCAGTGGAATTTATTCACACCGCCACTTTGTTGCATGATGACGTGGTGGATGGCAGTGAATTGCGGCGCGGCAAAGCGGCGGCCAATATCATCTTTGGCAATCCGGCCACCGTCCTGGTGGGTGATTTCCTGTTCAGTCGCGCGTTCGAACTGATGACTGAAGATGGCAGCCTGAAGGTTCTCAAAATCCTCAGCAACGCCAGCGCAGTTATCGCCGAGGGCGAGGTGTCGCAATTGACCGCGCAGCGCCAGATTGAAACCAATGAAGACCGCTATCTCGATATTATAGGCGCAAAGACGGCGGCTCTGTTTGCAGCCGCCAGCCAGATCAGCGCTGTGGTGGCTGAATGCGGCGAAGAAAAAGAGCGCGCCTTGGAAGACTATGGCCGCAATCTGGGCGTCGCGTTCCAATTGGTCGATGATGCGATTGACTACGATTCCGAAGCGGCCGAAATGGGCAAGGATCAGGGCGATGATTTCCGCGAGGGTAAAATGACCCTGCCGGTCATCCTCGCCTATGCCCGAGGCAGCGAAGAAGAACGCAAGTTTTGGAAAGCTGCGATTGCCGGTCACCGCACATCAGACGAAGATTTGGCCCATGCCATTCACTTGATCGGTCAGCATGACGCAGTGGAACACACGCGAGACCGAGCGCGCCATTTTGCTCAGCGAGCAATTGATGCGATTTCCATTTTCCCCGACAGCAAGGCGCGTCAAGCGATGGCCGAAGCGGCGCATTTTGCCGTTGCTCGCGGATATTAAGGCCAAGGTTGGCAGGCAGAGGTTTTGACCACCTCGCTTCCCATCGAACAGGTTCTTGAGCGCCTTCAATCAGCACTGAATGATCACCGCGGTGCGGTTCTGATCGCTCCTCCTGGTGCGGGCAAGACAACCGCTGTTGCGCCTGCCTTGCTGGATGCGAAATGGTGCGAGGGCCAGATCATTCTTACCTCCCCGCGCAGGGTGGCTGCACGCGCTGCTGCCGAGCGGATGGCGCAAATGCTGGGCGAGGAACCGGGCGAGACCGTTGGCTATCTGACCCGGCTGGACAGCAAGATGTCCGCCAAAACCCGGATTGTGATTATGACGGAGGCGATTTTCGTCAATCGCATTGTCGATGATCCCGAATTGCCCGGTGTTTCGGCGGTGCTGTTTGATGAAGCGCACGAACGCCATTTGGACAGCGATCTTGGGCTTGCCCTGGCGTTGGAAACCCGTGAAATCCTGCGCGACGATTTGCGCGTGTTGGTCATGTCCGCGACGATTGACGGATCACGTTTTGCCGATTTGATGGGCGGTGATGTTCCCATTATCGAAAGCGAGGGGAGGGCATACCCGCTTGAGATTCGCTGGCTGGGCGTCTCGCCCGATGCACGGATCGAAGACGCAATGGCAGGGGCAATTTCGCAAGCTTGGCGCGGCGAACAGGGCGACATTTTGGCATTCTTGCCTGGCGTGGGCGAGATTGAGCGAACAAGAGAGCGGTTGGAGAATGCTTTACCCGATGCATTGGTTCTGCCCTTGCACGGACAAGTTCAACCCGCCGACCAGCGCGCTGCCATAAGTCGTGATCGAGAGGGAAGACGCCGGATCGTCTTGGCTACAGCCATTGCCGAAACTTCGCTAACTTTGGATGGCGTGTCGGTGGTGGTGGACAGCGGTTTGGCGCGGCATGCCCACTTTGACAGGGCCGCTGGCACCACTCATTTGGTGACGCATCGCGCCAGCCAAGCAGCGTCGGCGCAGCGAGCAGGGCGGGCTGCGCGGCAAGGGCCGGGCATTGCCTATCGCCTTTGGAACGAGGCCGCGCATTCAGGCTTACCCGTATTCGACTTGCCCGAAATTGCGACGGCTGATCTGGCTCCATTGGTGCTCAAGCTGGCGCGTTGGGGCGCACAGGATCCTGCATCTCTGCAGTGGCTGGATGCGCCCAACCAAGCCGCTGTTTCGGCGGCGCGCAACACGCTGATCAAATTGGGCGCTTTGGATCAAGAGCATCGGATCACCGCCTTTGGGGGAAAGGTCGCAAGCCTGCCGATGGATCCGGTTTCGGCAGCGACCATTCTGTATGGGGCTGAGCATGGCCAGGCCGTTGCCGCTGCACAGTTAGTGGCGCTCCAGCAAGAGAGGGGCTTGGGTGGCCGAGGGGAGGATTTGTTGCAACGCATGTCGCGCTGGGCCGGGGAGCGCGGGCAACGCGCTCAGGCTGCGCGAAAATTGGCAGAGCGCTGGGCCAAAACCGCTGAACGGCTGGTTGATGTACAGGTTGCAGAGCCGGCCAATCCGGCCATCTTCTTAGCTCAGGCGCGGCCCGATTTCGTTGCGAAACGCCGCGACAATTCGGGCGAGCATTGGCTGATTGCTGGTGGACGCGGTTTCATGTTGGATCCCGCATCCCCGCTGGCGCGGGCCGAGTGGTTGATAATCGCTGATGCACAAGGTCAGGCGAAGGGCGCGCGGATCACCTCGGCTGCGGAAATGTCCCAAGCCGAGGTTGAGCAAGAGCTTGAGAATCTGATTCAAAAAGAGTGCATAATCTCTTGGAATAAAGCCGAAAAACGAGCGGAGGCTCGGATCGAACGCCGATTGGGCGCGATCACTATGAGCAGCGGACCGGACCCTTCTCCAGACCCCGATCGCATTGTGGACATGCTTGTGGATAAGGCTGTTGAAGGGCTGGGAGAACTGCTGCCAGAGGCGCTTTTGGCGCGCGCGAGATATGCCGAGATCGACGGGCTAAAACCCGAGACCTTGCGAGACCAAGCCTCGATTTGGCTGGTTCCCTTGCTTGCAGGGCGACGTGATCTTGGGCTTGCCAAAGGTAAATTGGCAGACGCTGTCTTGAACCAATTGAGTTGGGATGATCGGCAAAAATTGGATGCCATGGCTCCGCGTGAATTTGTCTCGCCGGCCGGGACCCATCATGCGGTCGATTATGCGGGCGATGATGCCCCCAGCATTGAGGTGCGCGTGCAAGCCCTGTTTGGCCTCGATCAGCATCCTCAGATTGGTCGAACGCCTTTGCTGCTTAAACTGACCAGTCCGGCTGGTCGCCCGATTCAATCGACCCGCGATCTGCCCAGATTTTGGCGAGGCAGTTGGAATGATGTGCGAAAGGATATGAAGGGTCGTTATCCCAAGCATCGCTGGCCCGAGCAGCCATGGACCGAAAAACCCAGTTTGAAGACCAAAAATGCCTTCAATCGCTCTTGATTTTTGGCCACATTGAGGCCAACCGGTCTTACATGTCAGCAGTTATTTATCAGCGCCCAAAAAATGCCATGCAGTCGGGCAAGGCCCACACCGATGATTGGGTGCTGGAGTTCGAACAATCCGAAGCACGCCGCGCCGACCCGCTGATGGGTTGGACTGGCAGCGGCGACACGCAAGCACAAGTTTCGCTCAACTTCCCCTCCAAGGAAGCGGCCCAGAAATATGCCGCGAAATATGGCATTGCGGCTCGTGTGCATAAGACCCCGGCGAAATCTTTGAAGTTGCAGGCCTACGCCGACAATTTTCGCTGAGCCTGCGATTGCAAGGCGCAAGCCACTGGACAAATAGCCCCAATATCACCATATGCCCGCCCGGGAGTCGGGTGGACGTTTGCGTTCGCTCACCGGGTCAGGTCCGGAAGGAAGCAGCCCAGGTGGATTGCGGCGGGTCGCTCGGCTCCTTTTTCATAAAATTCTGTGCATCACCGCCATGACAAACGCTGCGCTTGCGCGTAGCAAGTGATGCATGGGTGATTCACCGGAAAACAGTGACGGACCTCCTTGGGAGGATGGCGAGGAAACAAGCGCGCCGAGTGCAGCCGAATTAGAGGCGGCTGGGCAAAACTCTATGTTCGGCGATCCAGAACCTGCACCAACTGCAGCTGACCCTGCGCCAGCGCCTGAGCCTACTGCGGCAGAACCAACGCCAGCGCCCGCGAAAACGGCTCCTTCAGGCGAAGCCGCCGCGCAACCCTATCGCGTCTTGGCGCGCAAATATCGCCCGCAAACATTCTCCGAGCTGATCGGGCAAGAACCGATGGTGCGCACGCTGGGCAATGCGATCGAGCGCGACCGGCTGGCGCATGCATTCTTGATGACCGGCGTTCGCGGGGTCGGCAAAACCTCCACCGCACGGCTGATTGCCAAGGCGCTCAACTGTATCGGACCAGATGGGCAGGGCGGCCCGACGATTGATCCTTGCGGCCAGTGCGAACCCTGCACAGCGATTGCCGAAGGGCGCCATATCGACGTGATCGAAATGGATGCGGCATCGCATACCGGTGTGGATGATGTGCGCGAGATTATCGAGGCGGTGCGCTATGCTGCGGTGTCGGCACGCTACAAGATCTATATCATTGACGAAGTTCACATGCTCAGCCGCAATGCGTTCAACGCTTTGCTCAAAACGCTGGAGGAACCACCAGCGCATGTGAAGTTCCTGTTCGCTACCACCGAAGTTGAGAAATTGCCGGTTACCGTCCTCAGTCGGACGCAACGATTTGACCTGCGCCGTATTCCGGCCGAGTTGCTGCAAGAACACTTTGGCACGATCTGCCAAAAAGAGGGCGTCGAGGCAGAGGCAGAGGCACTAAACATTATCGCCAATGCCGCCGAAGGCTCGGTGCGCGATGGCTTGTCTATTCTGGATCAGGCGATCGCTCATGCTGATCTGGATGGCGAAGGACAGGTTACGGCAGAGCGCGTTCGCGATATGTTGGGCCTGGCCGATAAAAGCGCTCAGCGAAAATTGCTGCAAATGCTGCTGGATGGCGATGCGAAGGCGTTGCTTGGTGCCATTGCCGATCAATACGCACTGGGGGTTGAGCCACTGGCGCTGATGCGGGGCCAGATGGATTTGGTTCATCGCGTAACCGTGGCGCAGGTCTCTGGTGACGAGGCCAATGCACCGACCCAGCAAGAGCGCGACGCTTTGACCGAATTTTCGCAGCGGCTGAAACCGGCCCAATTGCACCGATTGTGGCAATTGATGCTGAAGGGGCATGAGGAAGTGCGCCAAGCGCCCGATCCTCTTGTCTCAGCGCAAATGGCGCTGCTGCGTGTTATGCATGCCGCGGATCTGCCCGATCCTGGAAAATTGGCGAAGAAAATTGAAGAATTAGCAGAGCGTGGTCTGGCCGCCGCTCCTGCGCCTGCATCGGGTGATGCCTCCGCTTTGCCGGCCGCAACTTCGGCCAATGCGCCAGCGGCTGCGATGAATTGGGCCGATTTGGTGCAACGGGTGGATGATTTTGGTCAATTGCGCGTGGCCCAAATGATGCGAGATTGGATCCGGGTGATCGAATTGAGCGATGGCAAATTGATCTATGCTCCGGTTGATGGGCTGTCCGATGATCCCGCCCCAGAAGTGCGCGACGCCTTGTTCAAACTGACTGGCAAACGCTGGCATATGGAACTGGGCAGCGGCGCAAGTGTTGATCAAGCAACGCCCAGCCTGCGCGAGCAAGAAGAGGCCGAAAAGGCTGAGGCTGAGGCAAAAATTCGTGAGCATCCTTTGGTGAAGGCTACTTTTGAAGCCTTCCCCGAAGCCGAACTGCTCGACAAGCAAGAAAACGTCGCCCAAGCTGGCGGCTCTAAGTGGAATAGGTGACCCGATGAAATCGATGGAAGAAATGATCCAGGCGGCCCAGCAAGCTGCCGAAACGATCCAGACCCAAATGAACGACATGCAGGCCAAATTGGACGGCATCGAGGTCGAGGGACAATCCGGCGGGGGCTTGGTCAAGGTGCGGGCCAGCGCAAAAGGCCGCATTCTGGGTGTCGTGATCGACGAAAGCCTGATGAAGCCTGAAGAAAAGCAGATGGTGGAAGATCTGGTCACAGCCGCGTTCAATGATGCGCGCGATAAAGCCGATCGAGTGTCAGCCGAAGAGATGAAAAAGGTGCAGGGCGGTATGGGCCTTCCACCAGGCTTCAATTTGCCCGGCATGAGTTAAAGCACGAACTAGGACATGAGCTAGGCAGAAAATTCTGCTAGGTTGGGCTATAGACGAACAGAAATATTTTGAAGGAAACGGATTATGGCGACCCTGATGAACGATAATGGCAGCGGCTCAGATGCTGATATCCGGGCGCAGGTAAGCGATGAAGAATGGGCCGTTCGGGTCGATCTGGCAGCCGCCTATCGCTTGGTTGCGCATTATGGCTGGGACGATTTGATCTTCACCCATCTGTCCGCCCGCGTTCCCGGACCAGATCACCATTTCCTGATCAATCCGTACGACATGATGTTCGAGGAGATTACCGCCTCCAGCCTGGTCAAAATCGACGTCGAAGGGCAGCCCGTTCTGCCAACATCGCATCCGGTCAATCCGGCCGGTTTCACGATCCATTCGGCGCTGCATATGAATTGCGAAGATGCGCATGCGGTGATGCATTTGCACACACCATCGGGCCAAGCTGTCAGCGCCATGGCAGAAGGCCTGCTCGAGCATACTCAAACGGGCATGATTGCGCGCAGCGACATCGCTTATCACGAGTATGAAGGCATCGCGACCGATCTGGAAGAACGCGACCGGCTGGTTGAAGATATGGGCGATAAACACGCCATGATCCTGCGTAACCACGGCACGCTAACGATTGGTCAGACCGTGGGCGAATGCTTCCTGCGCCTCTATTTTCTGGAACGAGCCTGCGATGCTCAGGTCCGGATGCTGTCGGTTGGCCGCGAAAACCTCAACAATCCTCCGCAGGGAACACCGGAAAAGGTGAAGGCGCAAACACCCCCCGCAGGGATCGGCATGATTGCCAATGGATTGGCCTGGCCAGCATTGCTGCGCAAAATGGATCGAGTGGATTCCAGCTTCCGCGACTAACAATAGCGGGTTGCAAAATTCGGTTTTAATGGTCTGAAGTTCAGGCCGTCTTGGCAATTATGACGGGTTTTCAACCTGTTCAGCTTGCAATAAGCCGTTCTGTGCTAAATGAATATTAAGCATATTGTTGCAATTGGGGCACCATGAAACAGGAGCGAATCCTTGAGCCCGCCTATGTGGTAAAGGCCGAGGACATCATGGCAATCAACTTCCTACCGACGGACCATCCGCGTCCGCGGCGGGTAGAGTGGATCAACCGGGGGACCGATCAGGTCTTGCGGCCAACCACCACATCTATGTTGCTGCGCACCCTGTATAAACCGGTTGAGCGCGCCAGTGTTCAGCGTCTGCATGATTCTTCTGGACTGCGTATCGTCCTTCGCAATGAAAGCGAGCGGGCCGCTTTTGCTGCTGCATTTGAACAAGCAAGACTTCGGCGTGATGACAACAAACATATCATGGAAACCGCGGTTTTCGATTCCCGTGCGGACGCAGAAGCTGCCATTACCGATTTGGACGAGGCTGGGATTGAACAAGAGGCGATCTCGCTTCTCTGCCGTGCCAGTCAGTTTACCGACCCTGACCATGAATGGTCCGAGGGGCATAGCGCCGCCAGCATCGCAAGCGTTGTAGCGGGCAGCGGCGTTGCGGGTGCTTTGATGGGTGTTGCTTGCCTGTTCGTGCCGGGCGTGGGGACCGTGGCTGTGGCAGGAGCGATGACAGCCTCTGCCTTGTCATCCGTGGCATCGATTTCGGGCATCATTGGCGCGACCGGCGGCGCAGTTGCCAAGATGTTGACGGATCACGATGTGGACGGGGTTTCGGCGGCCTTTTACGATGATCAAATCCAGCGCGGCCGGGTGTTCGTATCGGTCGATACGCAAGGCAATAGTGCGCTGGCTGCAACAGTGCATGACGTGTTTGAACGACACGGTGGCCGCACCTCGGTAAATTAGCCCGATTGCGCTTTACCTGCTGCCATCCACAAGCGATTGCAGCATGTGCATTGCGAGGAGGCGCATCGATACCCATATTCGGATTAAAGGCGCACCCCAATGGTGGCTATGGACCCAAATATGACTGAGCAATTCCCCCTTCTACCCTTGCGCGATATCGTGGTGTTCCCCGGTATGGTCGTCCCATTGTTTGTCGGGCGCGACAAGTCTGTGGCCGCTCTGGAAGCGGCTATGGAGGCGAGCAAAGACATTGTGCTGCTGGCGCAGCTTGATCCGACGTGTGATGATCCGGTTGGCGATGATTTGTACGATGTGGGCGTGGTCGCTCAGGTCCTGCAATTGTTAAAGCTGCCCGATGGCACCGTTCGCGTGTTGGTAGAGGGTACCGCCAGAGCCAAACTGGAATCGCTGCGCGATGAAGACGATTATGTTCTCGCAGAAATATCGATGGAAGAACCGCAGACAGTCTCGGGCAGTGAAGTGACCGCGCTGATGCGGCAAGTTGTCGAGCAATTCGGTGAATATGCCAAGCTCAACAAGAAGCTGGGCGAAGATGCTGGCGCGGATTTGGGCGATGTTGATGACGCCGGGGAATTGGCCGACACGATCGCGGGTGCGATCAACACAAAGGTCGCTGACAAGCAGGCTTTGTTGACCGAGGCAAACCCGCTCAAGCGGTTGGAAATGGTCATGTCCTTCATGGAAGGCGAATTGTCCGTCCTGCAGGTGGAGCGGAAAATCCGCGGCCGCGTGAAACGCCAAATGGAAAAGACGCAGCGCGAATATTACCTCAACGAACAGCTTAAGGCGATCCAAAGCGAGCTGGGCGGCAGCGACGGCGAAGATGGCGACGAGATGGCCGAGCTGGCGGCAAAGATCGACAAGCTCAAGCTGTCGAAGGAAGCCAAGGCCAAAGCCACATCAGAGCTGAAAAAGCTGAAAAGCATGCAGCCGATGAGCGCCGAGGCGACCGTCATTCGCAATTATCTCGACATTTTGCTTGGCCTGCCCTGGGGCAAGAAAAGCAAGGTGAAGAAGGATATTTCGAAAGCGCAGGAAGTCCTCGATGCGGATCACTATGCCTTGGAAAAGGTCAAGGACCGGATCATCGAATATCTTGCGGTTCAGGCGCGTACCAACAAGCTGAAGGGGCCTATCCTGTGTCTGGTTGGGCCTCCTGGTGTGGGTAAAACCTCTTTGGGCAAAAGCATTGCAAAGGCGACGGGACGTGAGTTTGTCCGTCAATCGCTGGGCGGTGTGCGCGACGAGGCCGAAATCAGGGGCCACCGGCGCACCTATATCGGATCATTGCCGGGCAAGATTGTGACCAATCTGAAAAAGGCCGGCACCAGCAATCCGCTGTTCTTGCTCGACGAGATTGACAAGCTGGGCCAGGATTTCCGCGGCGATCCCGCATCGGCCTTGCTGGAAGTGTTGGACCCGGAACAGAACAACAAGTTCCAGGATCACTATCTTGAGCTCGATCTGGATTTGTCAGACATCATGTTTGTCACCACGGCCAACAGTCTCAACCTGCCGCAGCCATTGCTGGATCGGATGGAGATCATCCGGCTGGAGGGCTATACCGAAGACGAGAAAGTCGAGATCGCAACCCGTCACTTGCTTGCAAAACAGATCGAGGCGCATGGGTTGAAAGAGGGCGAGTTCGAGCTGACCGAAGACGGTTTGCGTGACTTGATCCGGTATTACACCCGCGAAGCTGGCGTGCGGACGCTGGAACGTGAGATTGCTCGGTTGGCGCGTAAGAGTTTGCGCAAAATTCTGGAAAAAGAAGCAACCAGCATCACGATCACTGCCGAAAATCTTGGCGACTTTGCCGGTGTGCGCAAATTCAAGCACGGTATGTCGGAGGAAGAGGCACAAGTTGGAGCGGTCACCGGACTGGCTTGGACAGAAGTTGGCGGTGAATTGCTGACTATCGAGAGCGTAACAACCCCGGGCAAGGGAGAGATCAAATCAACCGGTAAGCTGGGTGACGTGATGAGCGAGAGCATCGCGGCAGCGTTCAGCTTCGTGAAGGCGCGCGCACCTGCCTATGGCATCAAACCGTCGATCTTCCAGCGCAAGAATATCCATATCCACCTGCCCGAAGGGGCTGTGCCAAAAGATGGCCCCAGCGCGGGCATCGGCATGGTCACTTCCATCGTTTCGACCTTGTCCGGCATTCCGGTCAGGCCCGATGTGGCGATGACGGGTGAGGTGACGCTGCGTGGACGCGTGTTGCCCATCGGAGGCTTGAAGGAAAAACTGCTGGCCGCATTGCGAGGCGGTATCCAGACGGTCATGATTCCGGAAGACAATGTGAAGGATCTGGCCGAGATTCCAGAGAATGTGAAGCAGGGGCTGGAGATCATTCCGGTGGCCCATGTGGATCAGGTCTTGGAGATTGCACTGACCGATATGCCGGCAGCCATTGAATGGACCGAAGCCGATGATCTGGCCAGCCAACCCGGCGCTGCCGGGATCGCTGGCTCGGGACATCCCACGGCGCATTGAGATCGGTTGGACCCAACTTGTGACGTCTATCCTTTGTTGCAGCGCAGCGACTCGGGTTCGTCTGGAGTTCGGATAAGATCAATTCAGGCGGCCATCCTAGCCAATGGCCGCACGCCAATTGCCTTGGTTAGCGCGCTTTCATCCTAAAAGCGCCAAATTTGGCTCGATTCTGCGCTTTTTGACCGGATTTGCCTTTGACATTGCTTGGCGAATTCGGTCAATTCGCGATCTTTCGCAAAAGCGATTCAACGAACAAAATTTATTCAAACAACATGGGGGTGTCAGAATGAACAAGAACGACCTGATTAGTGCGGTTGCCGATAATAGCGGCCTTTCCAAGAGCGATGCTGCAAGCGCTGTAGAAGGCGTTTTTGAATCGGTCACAAAGGCTCTGTCCAGCGGTGATGAAGTGCGCTTGGTTGGTTTCGGGACGTTCTCTGTTGCCAAGCGCAAGGCTTCTACTGGTCGCAACCCCCGGACCGGTGAACCGATGATGATCAAGGCTTCGAACCAGCCAAAGTTCAAAGCAGGCAAGGGTCTGAAAGACGCGGTCAACTGATTGCCATTTAATCCGCGCTGATTACCGGAGCAGTGAAAACAAAACGGCCCCGCAGCAATGTGCTGACGGGGCCTTTGTTTTGTCCGGCTGACATGATGTGAAGCGTCAGGCGACCGGGGCGGTAGTGTCGACCTATGGCTGCAATTTGATCAGCGCGGTTGGCGCAGCAGCAGTGCCGCTATCAATGTCCCAGCTTAGCACCGTCTTCGTGTCGATCATCTGTGGGCCTTCATCGGTGTTGTTGGCCAAGATCTGACCATTGGTGATGATCGAGAAGGTACCATCCATCACGGGCATCTCTGGTGCGGTTTCGCTGTCCCCACCGTCTTTTCCAAGTGCTGCCAATCCGGCCAAGCCGGACATTCCGCCCATCATTGATCCCATCGAGCTGTTATCGCCTTGGGCGGAGAATCCCGGTGCATTTACGCGCACCACATTGTTATCGCGCTTGATCACTTGAACGAACATATTGGCAGACGGGAAGCCTTCGATCACAGGAAACAACAGATCGTGGGACAATTGCCCCTCGACGGCGAATTCAACATCGAAAACGCCGTTGCCCTTCACCTCAACCTTGTTCCAACCCTCGTGACGCAGCAGCAACTGGCGCAATTCTTCATTGGCTTCAGGGTCTGTGGGATCAATCCCGCCCATCATGGCCGCCATTTCCTTGGCGTCTTTCTCAGCCTTGGCCGCCTTTTGCTCAGCGCGTTCTTCCCAATCGGATCGCTGCTCTGCCAATTCTTCTTCGGTGCATTCGCGAACGTCGAAACTATCGTCGTAACATTCGTCGGCGCTAAATTCCCCCATCGAGCCCCCCATCTTGGCCAATTCGCTCAGGCCCAGAAAGAAAATCTCGCCATCATAGGTAAAGGCGAAGCTACCATCCTGTTCCAGTTCGAGCTGCGAGGTGAATTTGCCCGGCGTTACAAAGCAGCTGGTCAAGGCAAGCGAGGCGATAACCAGCAGCCCAGCTGCGCGTGTTTTAATGGAAGATAGGCGATTCATGATAGGTCTCTCTTTTCCCGTCTCAATCGGGGTTTAGCTATTTCGTGTGGCAACAGCGTACAATGCAATTGCTGCTGCATTGCTAACATTCAGGCTTTCTATGGAGCTTGAGATTGGCAGTTTGGCCAAAGCATCGCAATGCCCCTCGACATTGCTGCGCATCCCGTCGCCTTCAGCACCCAGGACCAGCGCAATTGGACCGGCGGGCAGGGCATTGCCCAATGTCTCCTCAGCAGCGCCGGTCAATCCGATGCGCCAATATCCGGCCTCTGCCATGTCCTCCATTGCGCGGGCCAAATTGACCACCCGCACCCACGGCACTGTCTCCAGCGCGCCCGAAGCCGATTTTGCGACAACCCCGGATTCGGGCGGAGCATGGCGGTCTTGCGTTACAATGGCTGCGGCTCCGAATGCTGCCGCGGATCGCAAGATCGCGCCGACATTATGGGGGTCGGTGACTTGGTCAAGCACCACCAAGGGGCCAGACGGAGCGTCTCCAATCACCTCGTCCAGAAACACATTTTCCAGTTGAGCGCATTCCAGCACCAATCCTTGATGCGGGGCATCACGCGCAACCAACCGGCCAAGATCGGCTGGCTCGGCATATTCGATCGGAAAATCGGGTGGTAAGTCCCCATCCAGCGTTTCGATGCCTTCGCGAGTTGCCCACAGCTTGCGGTGATTGCGCAAAGGGTTCGTCAATGCGGCCTCCACCGCATGGCGTCCCCACAGCCGCACACTGCCTGACGAGGCCCGGCCTGAACCGCGCCCGCCCTTCATCCGACCTGCTCTACCTCTGAGCGCGCGTTTGCGCTCTGACTTTGCCATGATTGCTTCCTTGTTGGTGATTTCAATTTCTTCCCTGCCAGTCGACCCATTGACAGGCAAGCGCCGCTTCGCCAAAGGGGCGCCTCTCGGCAAATGACCCCGACCCGTTCGGGCGTCGATTTTCCCGCTGACATGGAAGTGGACAGGTGGCCGAGTGGTTAAAGGCAGCAGACTGTAAATCTGCCCGCGCAAGCGTACATAGGTTCGAATCCTATCCTGTCCACCACCAGTCTTCCCGTAGAGCACCGCTCAATACCGCTAAAGCCGAGGGATTCTGGGGATTATATGCCCGTAGGCTTCCGCCGCATACCGTTGCTAATCACATGCAGCCGCGCTATTGTGTGGGAGTAAAATGTGGGAGAAGGCCTTTACTCCCACACTGGACCTCACCGGAAAAGGCCTCGAATATGTGGGAGTAGATCGATGGGCAGCCTAACTGCAGTGGCTGTGAAAGCAGCATTAATGAATCCTGGAACATATAGCGACGGCGACGGATTAATCTTGAAAGTGGATAAACGTGGCGGGGCTTATTGGGTCTGTCGGTTGCAGCGCGATGGCAAGAGGCAAGATTTGGGCTTGGGAAGCGCCAAGTTGCTGAGTTTGGCTGAAGCTCGTGACAGATCGAGGGAAGTCCGCAAGGCAGTCAAGATCGAAAAGCGCGACATAGTAGCTGAGCGGCGAGATTCGGTTGCGGCCAAGGTCACATTCCGAGAAGCAGCCCAGCTCTATCATTCCGAAAATGAGGCGGGCTGGAAGAGCGAGGTCTATACCCGTCAATGGCTTGCAAGCCTCGAGAACTATGCCTTTCCTAAGCTAGGCAACCTTCCAACAGGTGGAATCACTGCAGCAGACATAATAGCTGTGCTCACGCCAATATGGCAGGAGATTCCCGAAACCGCTCGGCAGGTAAGAAATCGAATTTGCACGGTCTTGGACTTCTCTCATGCAAAAGGCTGGCGCTCCAGCGAAGCGCCGTCAGGTAGCGGAAGCCTGAAGGCGGGGCGCGGTCTTCCACGGCAGGTGAAAGAGAGCGCAAACCGAAAAGCGATGCCTTATGTCGCCGTACCCTCTTTCATCGTCGCGCTTCAACGCAAACATTCATTCGGACGTCTAGCGTTGGAGTTGCTCATACTCACCGGCGTGCGTTCTCAGGAAGTGAGGTTCGCAACTTGGGGCGAATTCAATCTTGAATCGCGGTTATGGACAATCTCACCCGATCATATGAAGCGTGGGAAGGCACATATCGTTCCGCTTTCAAATGCTGCGTTGGCTTTGCTGTCAAAAGCCGCCGCATTGAAGCAGGCGGGAACGGAAGTCGTTTTTCCTGGAATCGGAGGAAAGCCACTGTCTGACATGACTTTGCTGAAGGTCTTGCGAGACGCCAGTGAGCCGTACCATGTCCACGGCTTTCGATCTTCGTTCACCGACTGGGCAGCGAATGAGGGTTTCCCCGATGCAGTCGTTGAAGCAGCGCTGGCGCACAAGACACCCGATGCTGTGCAAGCCGCATATCGGAGAACAACGTATTTGGGCACGGCAGGCAAGCCGGGAGCTCGCGTTGAGTTGATGGAGGCTTGGGGACGCTATTGCGGCAGCGTTGTTGGTCCTGACGCGGACGTAGTGCCCATCAGGAAGAGTCTGCGCGACGCATGAGTGGGAAACAAACCTGTACGCTATCGGAAGCGTTAAGTGAGATAGCATTTGGCACCCCGACATCTGCGAAGAAGCTACCGAGAGTAGTTCATCGCCGAGAATGGGTTGGTGCCCACAAAGTGGCATGGGCTAGGCTTCATTCAGCTCTGCAATCCGTTTGTGATGGCGGATATTGCCGCACAGTTGCGATCTGGGGCCGTACTGCATCTTTTCCGGCAACAGGGACAGCTCAGACTGGCAGGCTACGTCTCCTAACAAGGGCCGAATGTGAGGCTTATCGCCTTTTCGTGCCGGGGCACGACAACCTATGGGATGGAAGCGCCCTTGGGGTCGAATTTGCTGACTCTTTTAGGGCGTATGCAATGCGTACGGGCATAGCGGACGTACGAGTTGATCGTACCGATTTATCGAAACTCATTGCCGCCCTAAGCACTGGCGACAGAATTGATGCAGATTCCGATGGCGTAATTGTGCCTTTCACCAATCTTGAAATCGACAGTTGGATCAAGACGACGCATCACACGGGCATGAAGAAGGCACGTGATGCGTTCATGAAGCATCCGCGTGCGAAAGGACTTTCCGCGACTTTCGAAAGGCGCTGGAACGATATCAAACAGAACCCGGTAGGCCGTCCTAAAAGTCGGTGATCACGACAAAATGGCAAAAACAATGCCGTCGAAGTTTTTAGGTTCGCCATTTTCGTCAAGCTAATCGTTTCTTTGCACGTGAAAGCCCGCGCGTTTCCAGCCGGTGCTGCGTTGTGGAGACGGAAAAGTGGAACCTATTTTGTGCAGCCAAGCGGAAGCGTGGAAAGCGCTAGGAATTGGTAGAACGAAGGGCAGCGAGCTGATCGCTCAAGGTCAAATTGAAACGGTACGCATTGGCAGTCGCCGATTGGTGAAAATTGCCAGTCTCCGAAGAATTGCCGGGCTAGATGTTAGCAAAGCTGAGGTCGCGTGATGGTGTCTGAGAGAGACTTCCCATGGAACCGAGCAACGTGGATCGATGAAAACATGGTTGTGGAAGCATCGATGAGTTTGCCTTGTTTCGGATATTCCTCAGGTCGCTGGATGGTTTGCGAAGTACCGGGCCAGACGGGATTCATGGCCCAGCATGAGTCGGGAAGCGGTGACAGTATGGGTGGCGAAGATACTGCCTATGCTGCGTTCACAGTCGCAGCAGCTATTGAGCGATGGTCATCGCCCGGAATGGGATTGGATGCGCCCATTCCATTCTTCGATGAGTTGCGGCGTGTAACAGAACGCGCCGAGACCAGAGTAGAGCACGCTAAGTCTGAAGTCGTCTATTTACGGGCATTGCTTGAAGCCATGAAAGCGCGAGCTGAACTGGCAGCTTCAGAAGCGAAGCAGCGCGGTTGGACAATCCCGCACGTTCCCAGCTCAAGCTCTACCGATGCAGGTTAAAATGGCGAGCACCTCTAATCAGACTGGCCAGTTTGCTGCGCAATACGTGAAGCACGGTTTTGCACTGTGCTCGATCCCGCTTGGTCGCAAAGGACCGAATAAGAAGGGATGGAATCTTCAATGCAACGCCATCACTGATGACAACGAAGCACGCAAACTGAAAGGCAACATTGGCTTGCTGCACGCGTACTCGGGTACGATGGCACTAGATATCGATGACTTTCTGCAGGCGGAAGAATGGCTTCTATTTCGCGGTGTAAGTTTGAAACAGTTCTTCGCTACTAATGACTACGTTGAGATCGTATCAGGGCGCGAAGGCAGCGCGAAGCTTCTCTACCAGTTGCCGGCCGGCATCAATCCTATGCCTATCAAGCAGATCAAAAATGCGGCGGGAGGAATAATCCTCGAATTCCGCTGTGCCGATTCCGCTGGCAATTCTGTTCAGGACGTCCTTCCTCCTTCGATCCATCCCCATACCAAGCGACCATACCGATGGAGAGGCCCCGGTGATTTCACTTCCCCCCCTAACATCCCAGATGCGCTTTTTGCGGTGTGGCTCGGGGAACTCGAAAAGTCTGGCAAGACTAATCAATCGTTGCCCCCACAATCAACATTGTTACCAGCCAATCTGACCAGCAATGGATTGCCAGAGTGTCTAGAAAATCGAGCAGAGCTCTCTAGGCTTCTGAAGTTGGCTATCGATGGTCAGAGGATATTTGATCCGAACTCTGGCCGCGGCGAATGGCTGCCTGAATTATGGAGTATCGCTGCTCTAGGTCCGTGGGCACGCGACGCAGCGCTGGAATGGAGCAAAGAGGGAAGAACGTTCGATCCGGCGCAGTTTAAGAAGGACTGGATTAGCTTCGACCCATTGCGGCAGGGTGGAGTGACGGAAGCGTCCTTCTTTGCAAAACTTTCTCATGCGAATGTCCAGCATAGCTTTGTAAGGCAAGAAGCCTCATCCAAGGCCGTTATCACGGCACCCCCGCCACCACCACCGCAATTGCCAACAACTGCCCCTAAGCCGACCACGGCACCTGCAACGACTCTGATGAGTCTTCCGCACCAATTGCCAGCCGGTTCGGCGGTTCAAGCGTTGAACTGCTTTGTCGGGTTCGCGCATGACTGGGGAGGTAAGCCCACTCTTTTTCGGGCGGACAGCGATGGGCGGGTTCATCCCTGCACGAAGGATGAGATGAGAGCACTATTGGCCAATCGGTTCGTGAAAAAGAATGACGGTGGCCAATCGCCATTGTTTCCGATTTGGGAAAAGAGCCCTGCTAGAAGAACGGTTGCCAAAGTGGTGTTTGATCCGGCTGGGGGTTCAACTGACAAAAATGGCGAGCCCATCCAAAACCTTTGGCAGGGATTTGCGTTCAGTCCCAAGCCGGGGAAATTCGAGTTGATGGCTTGGCATTTGCACTCGGTAATTTGTCGCGGTGACGAGGGAAATTTCCTTTATCTTCTGGGTTGGATGGCGCACCTTGTTCAGCGCCCGTGGGAAGCTCCGGGTGTGGTGGTCGTGTTGCGCAGCTCGCGAGAAGGAACGGGCAAAACTACGGTGATAGGGTGGCTTGCCCAGATGCTTGGCATCCACGGGCTGATGCTTTCCGAGCCTACGCAACTCTTGGGTCGCTTCAACTCACATCTAGAGACCCTCTGTTTCGTTGGCTTGAATGAGCTAGGTTGGGCTGGCGACAAGGATGCGACGGCCAAACTCAAGTCGATCATCACAGACCCGACGATTACAATCGAACGCAAACATGGAGGTGTCTATTCCGTCCCGAATGTACTGCACATCATGGCTAGCTCTAACAATGATTGGGTAGTGCCTGCAGGTGACCGTGCCCGCAGGTTTTTTGTCCTTGACGTCGATCCCAGCCGCGTAGGAGAAACCGCATACTTCAATGCGCTTCATGCGGAGGCACATAATGGAGGAGTGGCTGCACTAATGGACTACTTGCTTGGGTTCGATCTCGCCAAGGTCAATCTGCGGGCTGTGCCAGTGACTGATGCGCTCAGAGAACAGCAAGAAATATCGCTTCCACTGCAGGCTCAATGGGCGTTGGACCTTGCTGACCGAGCTAACGAGCACAGTCATGCTGGCATAGTGACATTTGGGCAGTCACAGCCAATACGCACCCTCTACGATGACTATTGTTCGTTTGTCCGCGAACGGCGCAAGCAACCCATCGGATGCACCGCATTTGGCAAATGGCTGACAAAGATCGGCCTGGAGACTGAACGGACAAGCAGCCATCGACTTCGAATTCTCCCGACACCTACCGAGTTTGCACAGCTCATTCGCAAAAGCGCTGGAATGTACGAATGACGCTTCATTCTGACAATGGCTTCCTTCCACTGTCATCTATAGTTACGAGACAGTTTGACGGCTGTGACGCCAATGACGGTGTAAGCCAGCGCTTTTGGGCATATTGCTGGAGGGTCAAGAACGCGGCGGTCGGTCTATCAAACTCTCTGAATATGAGTTTTTGCTGTCATTGTTGTCACAGCCGTCATCAGCGTTGGAATTATTGGGCTTTTTGGTGACTTTTCAGTCCAGGGAACCGACACAATTGTCATCGGCCCCGCGCCAAACAACTAACCACCACCGAGCCGAAACGAGGTTCTCTCAATGACCGCATACATAAAATCACTACAGAGAATGGTCGAACAGCAATCAGAATCGACGGTCGAACCGCGAGTAACAGATCTGGAAAAGCGCTTCCTCGATTGGTTTGCGAGCGTTCCTGAGATCAGTCGAGTGCGACCATATAGTATGATTGAGATCGAGCAGGCGTTATCGACGCAAGGTCGATACCTCAGCCCAATCATGCTTCGATTGGGTTGGAAACGTCGGCGCAAATGGTCAAGTGAGGGGCAATATCATCGCTATTGGATGCCGCCAGATAGCTCAAACAGATAGTCTTCGGTTGCGGAATATGCTCTCGAAGCCGACTGTCCGCTAACGACCCATTTGCGGAAATTGGCCACGCGCCAACGGGTTCGAGCTCCCATTGAATTGGCGCCCAAGACCAATTTATTACCGATTTGCCGACTTTGAAATGAAAGCGTCTTCGAACTGTAGCTTGGCTGACAAATACAGGTCTTATTGCACCTCCGACTCTAGGAGGGCATATTCCAATGAAATTGAAGTCGATCTTGTTCACAGGGGCAGCGGTTATTGCTGCTTCGACGCCGGTTGCAGCATTCGCTGGTGATGTACGCGGCACAGTCACTGACGCCGAGGAGACTGTCTCGATTCGCGCCGCAGAAGTGCGAATTGTCGAACTGAATCGGGTTGCCACTACCGAGCGTGATGGCGGATTCAGTTTCTCAGGCGTTCCGGCTGGAACCTACACTCTGGAGGTCAGTTACGTCGGGGCGGCTACACAGACGCAGGCTGTCACCGTGAGCGAAACAGGCATTGCCACGGCAAACTTTGCTCTGATGCGCGATGGCAGCGGCAACATTCTGGTAATCGGTCAGCTTGCCAACCAGGCTTCATCGCTTTCGCGCAAGCGTGCAGGCGATGGCGTTAGTGACGTACTGACACGCGACGCGATTGGCCAATTTCCTGACCAGAACGTGGCTGAGAGCTTGCGCCGCCTGCCAGGTGTTAATGTCCTCAATGACCAGGGTGAAGGTCGCTTCGTTTCGGTGCGCGGCCTTGATCCAACATTGAACGCCACTTCGATCAATGGCGTACGCTTGCCATCCCCGGAAAATGACATCCGCGCCGTTGCGCTTGATGTGGTCTCGTCTGACATCATCGAGTCAGTGACGATCAAAAAGTCGCTTACTCCGGATATGGATGGTGATACCATTGGCGCATCAATCGAGATCGAAACGACCAGTGCGTTTGATCGTCAGAAGGATCTTTTCGTAGCCTCAGTTGGCGGCAGCTATAACGAGCTATCCGAAGAACTGACACCAGACCTGAGTGCGGATTTCTCAGCCCGTCTAAGCGACAACTTCGGAATTTCGGGCGGCATATCTTTCTACAACCGCAAGTTCGAGACGGACAATATCGAGGCGGATGATTGGGAAGAGGATGATGGCCTGATCTATGCCGAGGAAGTCCAGTATCGTGACTATGACGTCGAGCGTGAGCGGATCAGCGCGACACTTGGCCTAGACTTCCGTGCCGGCGATAGCACCGAACTCTATCTTAAAGGCATCTGGAGCCAGTTTGACGATCAGGAATTCCGGCGTCGCCTGACGTTTGACCTTGGTGATGCGGGCGTTTCCGGCTCAAGCGAGAACCCACTCTATAATGACGATGAAGCGATCACAGTCGAGCGCGACATCAAAGACCGTTTCGAGCGGCAACGCATTCGCTCCGTCGTTTTGGGTGGTGAAAGCGATTGGGGTGACTGGTTTGCCGACTATTCCATTAGCTACGCCAAGTCGACCGAGTTCGAAAACGGAAGCGTCGACCCGACACAATTCGAACGCGAATACGAAGCCGAAGGGCTTCAGGTCGGTATTGATTACTCCAATCCGCGTGTGCCGATTTACTCGATCATTGATCCGATCGGGGATTTCATTGACCCAGCAGCTTATGAGCTGAATGATGTCGAGCTCACTGCATTATCCGACAGCGAAGATGAGGAGACCGCAACGCAGCTGGACATCGGGCGTCGCTTCCAAATGGACAATGGCGAGTTCACTGTTCAGGCGGGCTTCAAGGGCCGCTTCCGTGAGAAGAGTTTCGATGGTGAAATTCAGTTCTATGAAAACGACAATTACACCATGGCGGATGCGCTGGGTGTCGGCCCGACATATCGCATTGTCGACCTGACACCGCTCCCCGGCCTTACCGAGGCGACTGACTTCTTCTTCGCCAACTTTGGTGACTTCGAGCTTCAGGAGATCGACAGTCAGTTCGACTCAGCGGTGAGCGATTTCTCCGTCGAGGAAGACATCCTCGCCGGATATCTGATGGGCCGTTGGGAGACCAGCGACCTGACTGTGATAGCGGGCGTGCGCTACGAAGATACGTCCAACACTTTGTCTGGCAATGATGTGTTGCTGGTTGAGGAAGACGGCATTTTGCCAGGCGGCGCTGCTGCGACCGACGATACAGTGATTGTTTCACCGGTCAGCGTGGATCGAAATTACGATCATTGGTTGCCGAGCATCAATATCCGCTACGAAGCACAACCTGACCTGATCCTGCGCCTCGCAGGCTATCGCAGCATTGTCCGTCCCGGCCCGTTCCAGCAAGCGCCACGCATTACTGTTGAAGAGGCAGATGACGGCGAACGTGAAGGCGAATTCGGCAACCCCAATCTTCGCCCGACCGAAGCTTGGAACCTGGATGCCGCCGCCGAATACTATATGAGTAACAACGGTGCGATCTTCGCTTCGGTGTTCTACAAGAGTGTCGAAGACTTCATCGTCGAGCAGAACTTCGATGATGGCGGTGTGTTCCGCGGGGTGACATTCGACGAAGCGACAGTTTTCACCAATGGCGATGAGGGCGACATCTTCGGTGTCGAGCTGGGCTTCTCGCAAGCGCTTTCTGGCATGCTGGACGGCTTTGTTGTGCAGGCAAACTACACTTATACCGATGCCAGCGGAACGATCACGACGGTAGCAAGCGAAGGGCCTCGCAACATCCCGCTTCCGGCAACGTCGGAGCACACTGCGAACTTCTCGCTCGGGTATGACAAGGGCCCATTCGACATCCGCCTCTCAGGGACTTATCGCGATGGCTATCTCGATGAACTCTCAGACGAAGCGGAACTGGACCGCTACGTAGATGACCACTTCCAGCTTGACCTGAGCGCAAAATTCCGCGCGACGGACAATCTTCAGCTGTACTATGAGTGGGTGAACATCAACGATGCGAAGTATTTCGCGTTCAACCGTCTGGGTGGCCGTGAAAACCTGCTTCAGTATGAAGAGTACAATTGGTCGATGAAGTTCGGCGCAAGGTACACTTTCTGACCATGCGCGAATTTCAACTGTTAAGCCTTCTGTCTCTCGGGATCGCTGCGGCATGCTCGACAGTGCCGATCACCGGCGATCCCGCTACTCTTGTACCGGCAACGGCACAGACCGAGCCAGTCGGGACAGCGAATGAAGATGCGGCAGACGATGCAGCGATCTGGCGCAACGAGGCTGATCCCTCCGATAGCCTGATCGTCGCGACTGACAAGAAGGCGGGATTGTATGTCTACGGGCTCGATGGTTCTGTTCGCAGCTTTCTCGCCGGGGGTTTGCTCAATAACGTCGATCTGATTGAGCTTTCGGATGGCACGACACTGGTTGCGGCGAGCGATCGCGGAGATCCGGCGAATGCCAAGATCCTACTCGCTTCGCTGGATACAACCACCGGTGAACTGACCGAACTCACCCGCATCGATGCGGGCCCCGGCGAAGCCTACGGCTTTTGCATCGGCGAAGAGCACGATGACGGTTCAATCTCTATGTACAGCCCGATCAAGGACGGGCGGATTGCCGTCAATATGGTCAGCTTGGCGGATAGCGGCTGGCAAAGTGAAACGCGCACACTAGCTAAGCTTCCGAGCCAGCCCGAAGGTTGCGTTTTCGATCCGCGCACACAGCAGCTCTACGTTGGTGAAGAGATAGCGGGCATCTGGCGGCTGGACGCCGCCACCGGAGCGCGCGAAATGGTGACCCCAATTGACGACCGGCTGCTGGTCGCTGATGTCGAGGGCCTTGCTTTGGCACCAGAAGGCAGAGAAGACGGCTATCTTGTTGCTTCAAGCCAGGGTGACAACGCCTATGCTGTCTATCGCTTGCCTGACATGACTCCTCTTGGCCGCTTTCGTATAGGTGGCAATGAAATCGGCAACACGGAAGAAACCGACGGCATCGCGCTCAAGCTTGGCAGTTTTGGCCCGTCATATCCGGACGGCCTGTTTGTTGCCCAAGACGGCGACAACCGCCCTGAGGCGCAAAACTTCAAACTCGTTTCCTGGAATGCTATCCTCGAAGCACTAGACGAAAGATAGCCATGCAAACCGACCGCCGTACATTCATGGCCGCAACCGGCAGCGCCTTTGCCGCACTACTGGCAAGCGGCTGCATGCGATACAGTGCTGATCCCTCCGGTTCACTCGCGGCCAGCCCATATGGCCCATTGCTGCCCGATCCTGCCGGTTTGCTCGACCTACCCAAGGGCTTCTCTTACAGGATTATCTCCAAGCTTGGAGACCCCATGAGAGACGGAGGAACCGTGCCAGATCGCGCAGATGGAATGGGCTGCTTTGATCTTGGCGACGGCACAATCGCTCTGGTGCGCAATCACGAACTCAAAGTGCACCACGATGCAGGCGGCGAACTGGCTGAGGGCTTTGACAGAAACGAAGCTGGCGCAATGCTGCCAGGCGGCACGACCAATCTGGTGCTTGATGCAGCAACGCTCGAAATTGTGCGTGAATTTCGTTCTCTCGGCGGCACAATCAGAAATTGTGCGGGCGGCGTCACACCATGGGGTACATGGCTTACTTGCGAAGAAGATGTCACCAACGCTGGCGACGGTTTGATGCGCGACCACGGCTGGGTTTTCGAAGTCCCCGCCAACGCGCAAGGTCTGGTCAATCCTGCGCCGATCAAAGCGATGGGTCGTTTCAACCATGAAGCCGCTTGTGTCGATCCAGTGAGCGGCATCGTCTATTTGACCGAAGATCGCGATGACAGCCTGCTCTATCGCTATCTTCCCGATGTGCCGGGCGATTTGGCCAGTGGCGGCAAGCTGCAGGCGTTGGTCGTGCGAAACATCGCTGACACTCGAAACTGGAGTGGACGGCAGATGCAGCCGGGAAGCTGGGCGAATGTCAGCTGGATCGATCTCGACGATGTTGAAAGCCCTGAAGACGACTTGCGTGTGCGCGGTGCGGCAGGCGGAGCCACTCTCTTCGCACGCGGCGAAGGCATCCACATGGGCGATGGAGAACTCTTTTTCTGCTGCACTTCGGGCGGAGCAAAGGAGCTGGGCCAGATTTTCCGATTGGCGCTTGCTGAGGATGGCAGCACCAGGCTCCAGCTATTCTTCGAGAGCGACGATCCCACCCAGTTTCACTACGGCGATAACTTGACAGTTTCTCCCAATGGTCACTTGATCGTGTGCGAAGATCAAAGCGGGGACGTCTCGACCAATCATCTTCGCGGGATCACGCCAGCTGGCGAAGCTTATCCGCTAGGCTGGTTGCGAGCTGAAACCGAGCTTGCCGGAGCGTGCTGGTCGCCTGATGGTAAGACGCTCTTCGTCAACGCCTACAGCCCAACGACCACCCTGGCGATTATGGGACCTTGGGTATCTTAGAGAGCAAACCTATCCGCCCTGAGCTGCAAGCTTCGCGCAACTGATCGTCTGCCTTTAGGCCCAAAGTGGCTGATCGAGGGTAGGTTGACGAGGCAAGCAATCAGACAACTGGAATTGACTGACATTACCTAATCCAATATTTCTATAATTATAGAATCATTGGAGTGAGTTATGGAGTCCGATAACGTGATCCGTGCCTTGTCTGCCTTGGCACAGGAACATCGCTTGGCCGCATTTCGATTGCTGGTGCAGGCTGGCACGCAAGGTGTTGCTGCTGGCGCAATTGCTGAAACGCTTGATGTTCCGCCATCTTCAATGAGCTTTCACCTGGCCCAACTCGCCAATGCAGGTCTGGTTACACAAAGGCGCGAGAGCCGCTCGATCATTTATTCGGCGGACTACACCGCGATGAACGGGCTGATGGGCTACCTCACTGAAAACTGCTGCGAGGGAGTGCCTTGCTCGGAAGGTGTCGATTGCTCGTCAGAACCTGAAAGAGAGTCAGCCTAATGAACGTGCTATTCTTGTGCACGGGCAATTCCGCTCGTTCGGTTTTGGGGGAGGCGATCCTAAACCACGATGGCGAGGGACGCTTCAAGGCCTACAGTGCAGGAAGCAAACCTATGGGCACGGTGAACCCTTGGGCAATCCATACGCTGAAGACATTGGGCTATCCTGCAGAGGGTTATCGCTCGAAGAGTTGGAACGAGTTTTCAGATGGGCCAGAGTTCGACCTGATCTTCACCGTCTGCGACAGCGCCGCTGCAGAAACCTGCCCGGTCTGGCCGGGCCACCCGACTTCGGCGCATTGGGGCATCCCCGATCCAGCGGCGGTCGAGGGCAGCGATGCCGAGAAAGCGGCGGCGTTCTTGGACGCCTTCCGAATGCTCAAGCGGCGCATTGACTTAATGCTGGCGCTTCCGATTGCCAGCCTTGAACAAATCTCATTGCGCGAGAAGCTGCAGGCCATCGGGCACGAGGCCGACCAGCAATGACCGCAGCCACTGCTGACATCGACGCCCGGGCGGCGGGCCTGGGCCTGTTCGAGAAGTGGCTCTCGGTCTGGGTTGGCGGGGCGATCCTTGTCGGGATCGCGCTTGGTAATCTCACACCAGGTATCTTTACATCGCTGGCCTCAATCGAATACGCCTCGGTCAATCTTGTCGTCGCGGTGCTGATTTGGGCGATGATCTTCCCGATGATGGTCGCGGTCGATTTCGGCGCGGTGCGCCGGGTCGGCGACAAGCCAAAGGGTCTCATTATCACGCTAGTTGTCAACTGGCTCATCAAGCCCTTCTCGATGGCTGCACTCGGCGTGCTATTTTTCGAGGTCGTCTTTGCCGATCTGATCGAGCCAGCGGATGCGCAGCAGTATATTGCTGGTTTGATCCTACTTGGCGCAGCACCCTGCACGGCGATGGTTTTCGTCTGGTCGCAGCTGACGAAGGGTGACCCGGCCTATACGCTCGTGCAAGTCGCAGCGAACGATCTTATCATGATCGTTGCCTTCGCGCCCATTGTCGCACTTCTGCTGGGAGTCACCGACATCGCGGTGCCGTGGGATACGCTGCTGCTGTCGGTCGCGCTCTATGTAGTCGTGCCTCTCGCCGCGGGAGCCTTCGTACGCCGTAGACTACTAGCGACGCATGGCGGCGATGAAGCGGCGGTTTCAGAGTTCACTGGACGGATGAAGCCGCTCTCGATCATCGGCTTGCTGCTTACTGTGTTGTTGCTGTTTGGGTTCCAGGCAGAAACCATTGTCGCGCGTCCGCTGCTGATCGCCCTGATTGCAGCGCCGATCATCGTTCAAAGCTATGGAATATTCTTCATTGCTTATGGAGCCGCCAAGGTCTGGAAGGTGCCGCATGCTGTCGCCGCACCGTGCGCGCTGATTGGAACATCAAACTTCTTCGAGCTGGCAGTCGCCGTCGCGATTGGTCTCTTTGGATTGGGCAGCGGCGCTGCATTGGCGACTGTTGTCGGCGTGCTGGTCGAAGTGCCAGTCATGTTGTCTCTGGTGGCATTTGCCAACCGGACCAGAGGCAGCTTCGAGACAAATTAATCTATAGGCTTAAGGTCCGCTTTCCACCCCAATTGTAGTCGTTGAGTGATGGCAATAATTGGGCCGAAAGCGGATTGTCTGCTTTCAATCGCTGGATTGAAAAAGCGGTCAGTCGGATAACGGCCAGCAACAGACTTCTCGAATGATAATGCGATCTATCTGAAATCATCGACTAAGATTGATTGACGTAACTTTGACAGCACCGATTGGTGCATCGCCATGTTGGTTGGCTATAATATTGACCAAGGCCCCGCTGCAGAGTTGGCGATTCAGGTCACAAACCCGTCACATAAACAATGCAAAACCATTCCAGAGAATGGGGCACTAAAATTATGTCGGTGGTCAATATTTTTGTGACAAATGCCGAAGCTGACGGTTTCGAGCCATTTGAGCACGACGGTACGAAATTTATCTTCTCCTCCCTCGGTGCGGAAGGGCCCAAGACACTGGTTGAAGGGCCTGTTTGGGCCTTTATCGATTGGGTCATGGACGAGCTTGCCGGTCTGGAGATGTGCCGCAGGATGCGTGCCGATGCACGCACTGGGAACGCCCATATTACTATGCTGTTCGAAGACGATGATAACGAATTCCGTAAGCGTGCATTACAGGCCGGAGCGGATGACTACATGCTGGGTCCGGTCAGTCGAAATGCAATATTAGATCGCGTGCTGGCGCTCCAGATGACCAGTTTTGAAAGACATGCGGCAACGCGGTTCGAGCACTGCGATCTTGCAATCGACTTCTTGGCGCTCAGGGCGTTTTGGGCCGGACAGCCAATTGATCTGCGACCCAATGAGTTCAGGCTCCTTCATTTTCTGGCCGAGAATCCCAACAGAGTGTTGTCGCGTGAAGACTTGATAAACGGTCTAGGGAAAAATGAAGAGCCAATTGACGAGCGCACGGTGGATGTCTGGATCGGACGCCTGCGCCGCGCGATCAAGGCTGCCGATGGAGGCAATCCCTTGCGTACAATTCGCTCGGTTGGATATGTTTTTGACCTCAATTGAGTTCGAACCTGCAGGCTGACGTTAAACCTCAAAAAGTGAGGCCGCCCAGCTTGCACCGAGCGGCCCCAACTGACCTGAACTTGGGAGAGGAAGGTCAGAACTCGGCAGATATGCTTAGCGAGAAGCTTGTCCCGACATCAAAGGTGTTAATTTCAATGCGATTCTCGCCCACTTCCTGAAACTCGAAATTGTCGCGACCAAGAATGTTGCGCGCTTCAAATTTGAGTTCGAGCGGCACTTTGAATAGCGAAAGCTCTTGGCGGGCTACGAAGTCGAGCGTGAGCCCTGGATCTTCAACGATGTCCGGCAGGCCTGCGGTACCGCGCCGAGTAACGCGCTCGCTGGCGAAGTTCACCAGAAACGTAAACTGCTGCAGCTTGTCCTGATCCTCGAACCCCAGCTGCACGTTAAGCAGATGGTCTGATTGTCCCGAAAGCGGATCACCGTCATTGAAGAACAGCTCTGCATTGCTGGCAATCGCACCAACACCGGCGGTGAATATTTGAGTTGTATCGTCAGGACCGACCTTCAATTCAGATTGGGTGAAGGTATAATTCGAGACGAAAATCAACTGCTTGCTTTCGAGCCAGCCGGTTGCCCCCCAGTCAAACAGGGGCCTCGTCCACTGAAATTCCAGCTCGCTACCAAACAGCTCGGCTGTCGGAGCGTTGGCGAAACGAGTGGTGAAGCTGGTATCCGCACCGATCGAGACATAGGGCTCGATCGGATTGTCAATTTCCTTGTAGAAGCCAGCCAGTGACACCCGGTTGCCTCGGCCAAAGTAATATTCAGCACGAATCTCTGCATTGATCAGTTCAGAATCTTGCAGCGCAGGGTTACCGATAAATTGGCGCTGATTATCTGGGTCGGTGAATGGCTGGAATATCAATTCGCGAAACTGAGGCCGCGCAATCGTCTGTGAAGCACTGGCACGAAACTGCAGAGAATCGTTAACCTCCCACGTCACCGTTGCTCCTGGCAAAAAGTAATCGTTCTCGATCAGAGTGCTGGCAAGCGACACAAACGGATTGTCGAACCGCTGAACGGTTGAAACAACTTGCGTCGCGTCTTCGTAACGGACACCGACATCGAAATTCAGCCCGAAAGCGGGTGAGATATTGAATTTGGCGTAACCAGCTTGGATTTCCAGCCCGGCTTCAAAGGCAGGGTCGGTCTGGGTCGGCTCGCTCAGTCCAATATCGTAAAAATCGATTACCGCATCGCCCAACAGCAAGTCTGGGCGAAGCGCGCCAACACCGGGCGGAATATTGTCACCGTCGATCAAGAACAGACGCCGCTCAGAAAAGCGGTCTGTATCAGTATAGGCATAGCCCACCGTTGCGGAGAGCCAATCGGCCAGCGGATAGCTGAGATCGATGCCGCCATAGTAGAGATCTTCGGTCAACTGAGAGAATGCAACCGAGGCGCTGCCTCGCTGGCGATCAAGTACGTTGATAAAAATATCGCCCGTATCCTGGTTCGCCTGATTGGTGCGAACATAGACGAATTCATATTCGTACGGCGCTTCACGCTGGGTTTGGGCATATCCGCCTCGAACATCGATGGACAGCTCGCCGAACTCCATTTCCGCAACGAGCTGGGTGTCGAAGAGCTGGCGTTCGTACCAAGCAGTGTTCTGAGTGACCAAGCTGTCTTCATCGAGCAGCAGCTCAGAGAAACCCAATCCGGTCTGTTTCAAAGTGTCTCGAATGAACAAATTTGTGAAGCGGAACTGATGATCACCAATCTCCAAACCGAAACCGAGCATGGCGTTGGCCAAAATCCGATTGTCGGTAACAAAGTTTTGCGAATCCCGATCGAGCTGAAGGTCTGCACTGAAAGGATTTTGGGAGGTGACAACTTTGGTCTGCAGCTTGTTGCTCAATGACACCGTTCCGATGATGCCGAAGCGACCATCAGAGCCAAAATCGAATGCAGTACCGCCTGTGATACCGCCAGAGAAATTGGGACGCGTCTCGCCTACGGTTTGTACCAAGACCAAATTCGGATCGCCGAATTGCTGAACGATGCTGCCTTGTTCGTCGACCGAGAGATCGCCAATACGCAAGCCACTATCAAAGAAGGATTGCAAGGCGGGTGGGGCATCTCGGGTCCCGTCATCGAAACCAGACCAATCGGTGTCGGAACCAAAATGGTCGAGCCCATTGCTAAAGGTTGTTTCCGTGTCTCCGCTAATGCCGAGACTTATCTTGAGAAAACTCTCATCCGGCACGGCCCGCGTGGTCAGATTGATCACGCCGCCGCCAAATTCTCCCGGGAAATTCGCTGAATAGCTTTTCTGGACCAGCGAAGACGCGATAATATTGGTCGGAAATATGTCGAGTGGCACAACCCGGCTGAGTGGCTGGGGCGATGGAAGCGGCAATCCGTTCAGTAGTGCGAGTGAATATCGATCACCCAAACCACGAACAAAGACATTGCCGTTACCGACCACGGCAAGGCCAGCTGTGCGACCAAGTGCGCCGGCTATGTCGCCTTCACCAGTCCTCGCAATCTGCTCTTCTGAGAGGACAGAGATAACTTGGGCAGAGCTGCGGGTCACGTCCTGATTCCGTCTACCGGTAACGATGATGCCGCCGCCTGGAATTGAAATCTCCGGGGCTTCGACTTCATCTGAGTCTGGATCCGCGTCGGGAGCTTGCTCAGTAGGTTGCGGCTCGGCTTCTTGGGTGTCCTGACCATAAGCCACGCTCGGAATTGTGAGGGCTGTGGTGAGCAGGAGCAGCCCCGCCAACTGCTTGCCAGTCTTCATTGCGAAAGACCCTTTCATTGAGGTCTGGTAAAGTTCACACGAGCGAGTGCTCGTCGATGCGATAAGAGGGGGAAGAAGGCGCGCTCCCACCCCCTCTCGGTCTTCAGTTTAAGGCGCGTAGATCGGTAGCGAGGTGCAGTTCCCGCTATTGTTGCCAAAGCTGATCGTCGATGAATCGCAGGTCCAGCCATCAAAGCGGGTATCGGCAGCTTGAGCAGCACCGACGAAACCGGCGTTATCGAAGAAGCTAGAGATGCTGGTCGGATCAAATGCGACCAGAGCATCTTCGTTCGCCCCGTTCTTATACGTCATGGTCAATGTGTTTATCAGCGCGGTTGTGTTGTTAGTGCCGCTTTCGAAGATTGCTTGCGTTTGCGCTGCGGTGATCCCGCCGCTGCCATCGCGGAACGCAGTAGCGCAATCCAGAGCTACTGACTCAAACCGCGGTGGGCCAACATCATCGAGGCCCGCGTTCGCTGCACGAACTGTCTCGGGAAGGTCAATACGCAAGCAAGGTGTTCCATTTGACGAATTGTCGAAGACAATCGTGTTGAACAACGAGTAATCTGTGCCGCCGCGAATGCGGATCACTTGATCGTCATTCTTGCGCTGGATGAATGTCGCGTTGGAAATCAGGGTGTTCTGACGCGGTGTATCATCAACGAGCGTATTGTTGCTGTCGGCTTCGATGATTGTATCGCCAATGTCGGCGCGCTGGACCGCTACAACATATTGCAAAGTCGCTTTAACGCCGGTGTCTGTGTCGATCGAGTCGTCTTCCGCACCCACGACGACAAGGCCCTTGATGTTCACTGTACCGCCGAAGAATTCGACGCCATCGTCGGCGCTGTTGAACGACATGATGTTTTCAAAGGTCGTACCGGAACCAACACCGCCGGTAGTCAGAGCTTGCAGCTCGTCGCCATTCGCGAGCACGGTTCCCGAGTAGCGAAGTTGGACGTTGCGAACGCTGCCAGAGCCGTCGCTGTCATCGTTACCACCATAGCGTGGAGGGGTTGTTGTACCTTCGACTTCGCGTTCGCAGTCAACACTGCCTGGCGTCGCCGTGTTGGACAAACAGTCAGTGATCGGCGCACGGCCATTAATAATCAGGCCGCCCCAATCGCCAGATGAATTGTCCGTGTTCTCGCCACGGATATTCTGCTGGCTGGTGAAGATGATCGGTCGTGCGGTCGTTCCATTGGCTTGGATTTCATTGCCGCGATTGACGTTGAGATATGATGCGTCAAGGCCTGCCAATGTAACTCCCGGTTCAATGGTAAGGACGACATTAGTATCAGTGAGGCCGTCAGAATTGTCTGCCGCTGGCCCACCGTCAGAACCGACATCTACCTGTCCATCGATAAGATAAATTACCGCCGCATCAGCAGTCGTGAATTGAAGCTGCGACGAGCGATCAAACCGCGCAGGCAACTGGCATAGCCGGTACGAGCCGGTTGGTCCGCTGATGGTGCCGCGATCCGTCAAACCTTGCGGGTCGGCGATGAATGGGCAGTCAGCTGCAGCAGTGGCAGTTGTCGTCGGAGTGGGGGTTGGGGTCGGCGTTGGGGTCGGTGCAGGATTATTAATCGTAATGTTTCCACCGGTGCCGGGCGAAGAGATTTCGTCCGCCCCACAACCGGTAAGTATTGCAAGCCCACAAGTCAGAATAAGCGATTTTTTGATGTGTTTCACAGCGAACAGTCCTTCAGATGCCCAGGAAGATTTTGTGCGCCGCGATGTGCGCTTCACGACCGCTAGGACCGATTCATGACACTTTCTTGTCAGAATCCGGTTTTGAGTGAACTTTGCCGAAGTATGTTAAAATAAGACCGTTTTACGACACCATTGACATATTTTGGAGGTCGCTGGTAGACAATTGCTACTCTCTAAATGTGTTTAATATCAGATATTTAAGTCTGTAATATTACAGATCAGTGACAATATTACATTTTTGTTGCAGTTTGGAGCGGGCGTGGCCATTTTTGTTCCACAAGTGGGAGAGATAACATGATCAAGGTCGGATTCGCTTCGATTGCACTGATTTCAGCCGTGGCACCTTTGGCAGCGGCAAATGACAAAATCGGTTATGAGCCTTTGGTGGAGGGTCGGACCTTGGCAGCGATCGCGGAGATCGAATCCAACGATGCGCTGCAAACCGAAGATCCCGCGCGACTAATCAATCTTGGCATTGCTTACGCTCGCACCGGGAAGACTGCCCAAGCAAGGGCATTGTTTGAAGCGGCAATGCGAAGCGAAAATCGCCTTGGACTTGAAACCGCAAATGGCGAATGGAAAGATTCACGACATCTGGCCCGCCTTGCTTTGAAGATGCTCGACGATGGTCAATTTGCCAACGAACGCATGGCAGCCCGTTAGTCCAGCCCTCGGTCGCTGAAACCTGTAAACCAATGCTAGCGGCCGGTTGTCATTGCGATGGCGGCTCGCCCGGCTTATATTGCGGTCCACCTAAGGTGCGTTTCGCAGATGATTGGCTTGTTGCACCAGTCTGTCATTTAGCTGTCATTTAAGCAGCGCACTAACCTCGTATTCCCGAATCACATAGCTGGCTTTGATGCCAGAGCGGTTTTCGGAACCCTGCGAGGACAACCAATGCTTGCTAATTCAATTAGCCATTCAGCCATAAATAATGAGCACACCGGGTTCGCTGACCTTCGGCTGAGCATAACTTACTCACCTTCGTGTCACATAGTTTCCGATTGCGGCATCCTTCCGCCTCTGTGGAGAATGCAGTGATTCGTTCGCGTGCAATGCTGGTTTGTTTGATGGTCGGGACATCGTTATTGGCGTCTCCCGCAACAGCGGACGTGTTGCAAATTGACGGCGAAGAGGCGCGCTGGGTGGCCGGTGGCCCGGTGGAATTTGCACACCAATCCAAAGTTCACTCACTCACCCAAAGCCGCGTTCCCGCGATTTACGCAGCGAAAGTGGACGAGCTTTCAGCGCGTTATGAGCTAAGCGTCGCATTGATCGAAGCGCTTGTTTGGCAGGAAAGCCGTTGGCGCGAACAAGCGGTCTCGCCAAAGGGTGCGCGCGGCCTGACCCAATTGATGCCCGCAACCGCGCGAGAATTGGGTGTCGACCCGGATGATCCGCTTGCCAATCTTGAAGGCGGGGCTCGGTATTTGCGCGCGCAGCTCGACCGGTTTGATGGCGATCTGGAGAAAGCGCTTGCTGCCTACAACGCAGGGCCTGGCAGGGTAGAGCGAGCCAACGGCATTCCGCGCATCCGCGAAACGCAAAATTACGTCGCGGCAATTATGACCCGCCTGTCGAATCATTCCCGGAGTAAAATGTAAATGTTGACCAAGTTCCGCCTGATGTTTGTAGCCCTTTTGGCGATGCCGTCGGCTGCGCTGGCGCAGCAAGCTGACCCTCAGGGCGCAGGCCCAATCGTGTCCGCTCTCGCTTGGCTGCAGGGCACTTTGCTCGGCACCGTTGCAACCACGATTGCGGTCATGGCGGTTGCAGCAATCGGGTTCATGATGCTGACCGGTCGGATGAACTGGCGCTTTGGTGCGACTGTGATCATTGGCGTATTCATCCTGTTTGGCGCGACGACGATCGTGGCCGGCATTCAGACGGCAGCGGCGTAGCGAGGATGAGCGATCTGGTTCGTCATCCCGTGCACAGAGCACTGACCCGCCCGCAGATGTTTGCCGGCGTGACGATGAATTTTTTCATCATCAATCTAATGGTGACGACCATTGCCTTCCTGATGTTCAAAAGCTTCTGGATAATTCCGGTGCCGATCATCGCTCATGCAATTGGCTATGTCGTTTCCTTGAGAGAGCCGCGCGTTTTTGACGTTTGGATCACCAAGGTTTCTTTGTGCCCCCGGGTCAAGAATTTCAAGCGATGGGGATGCAACAGCTATGCGCCTTAAAGCGAACGAGGCCAGGCCATGAATAAATGGATGGGAGCAGCAGCCTGGAGCAGCAAAGAGGCGCTGGCGGGCGACCGGCTGCCTTATCTTGGTTTGGTTGACGATAATACTATTCTGCTACGCGACGGCAGCGTGATGAGTGTGATTCAGGTCCCAGGATTGTTGTTCGAAACCGAAGATAGCGAAGCTTTGAACGCACATGCGGCGACGCGCGAAGTCATGTTGCGATCCACACTGGACTCGCGCTTTGTCATGTACCATCACGTCATTCGCCGCCGCGTAGAAGTTGAGCTTGATTCCGAATTCGAAGATCCACTTGCTCGGCATATTGATGCTAGGTGGAAAGAGCGGCTCGCAGGCGGCTCACTGTTCATAAATGACCAATTTGTCGCGCTGATCCGCCGACCTGCTCGCGGAAAGGCTGGCCTGGCCGAGCGCGCCGCGCGGATTTGGAATCGTCAGACAAGCCGCGATATCGAAGCTGATCCTAAAGATCTCCGAACTTTGAAGGCGGCAGTAACCGGCGTGGTCGCCTCTTTGCAATATTATGGTGCGACAGTTCTCGGCGATTATGCTCCGGGGAAGGACCAGACCAACTCCGAATTGCTTGAATATCTCTCGGCACTTTACAATGGAGAAATGCGGCCGGTTCGGCGCCCTGCTGACGACGCCGATATCGGGCAGATGCTGCCTTATCGCAGGGCCAGTTTCGGGCTTGACGCGATGGAGCTCCGCGGCGCGGGCGATCCCGATTTTTCGTCAATCTTGGGGCTCAAGGACTATCCGGACGCCACGTCACCTGGCCTGCTTGATGGCCTATTGCGCTTACCTTTCGAAATGATCGTTACAGAAAGCTATGCGCCAGTTGAACGTACAACCGCAAAGGAGCGAATTGACCTAGCGCTGCGCCGTTTGCGGTCGGTCGATGAGGACGCCGCGGCCGAGCGGGCGGATATGCAGTCTGCGCGCGATGCGCTGGGCAATGGCGCAGCAGGCTTTGGCGATCACCATTTGACGGTCCAAATCAGAGCGCGCGATTTGGTCCGACTGGATGATGCAACGGCGGCCTGTGCTGCGGCATTGGCCGATACCGGCGCGATTGCTGTGCGCGAAGACACAAATCTGGAACCAGCCTTTTGGGCGCAGTTCCCTGGGAATGAGCGTTATGCTGTGCGCCGCGCCTTGATTTCGAGCGCAAACATGGCGAGCTTTGGATCGTTGCATGGATTTGCATTGGGTCAGGCTGAGGGCAACCATTGGGGTGATGCGGTCGCATTGCTGGAAACGACCAGCGCGACACCATTTTTTTTCAACTTCCACATTGGCGACCTCGGAAATTTCTCGGTCATCGGCCCGTCCGGTTCGGGCAAGACGGTGGTGATGAATTTCCTTGCTGCTCAAGCGCAGAAGTTTAAGCCGCGCACGGTCTTGTTCGACAAGGATCGCGGGGCTGAACTGTTCATTCGCGGGATTGGCGGCCGGTATGATCGCATTTGTGCGGGCGAGCCAACAGGGTTCAATCCGCTCGCTTTGCCAGACACGGCAGCCAACCGGGCCTTTCTGCGCGACTGGTTCGGTGTGCTGCTGCAGGCCGACGGTCCAGAAGAATTGGCCACCGTTAGCGCCGCCGTTGATGCTGCTTACAGCAATGTGAAATCATTGCGCCGATTGAGGCATTTCAAGGAATTGCTGGCGGGGGCACGGCGTCCCGAAGCCGGTGATCTGGCTGATCGCCTTAGCGCATGGATCGGCTCAGACGACGGACAGGGCGGAGAACACGGCTGGCTGTTCGACAATGAAGAGGACCGACTGGATCTGGACAATCGGGTACTCGGCTTCGACATGACCGCGCTGCTCGAAAATCCAAAGCTGCGTACACCAGTGATGATGTATCTGTTCCACCGGATTGACGAGCGCCTTGATGGCAAGCCGACGATGATCCTGATTGACGAAGGGTGGAAGGCGCTGGATGACGAGGTGTTCGCCGCGCGCATCCGCGATTGGCTCAAGACTTTGCGCAAACGCAATGCGCTGGTCGGGTTTGCTACGCAAAGCGCTCGCGATGCGCTGGACAGCCGCATCTCCACCGCTCTGGTAGAGCAGACCGCGACCATGATCTTTATGCCCAACAGCCGCGCGCGGGCGGAGGATTACTGTGACGGCTTCGGACTTACTTTTCACGAGCTGGCTTTGATCAAATCGCTTCCGGCGCACAGCCGGTGCTTCCTGGTGCGGCAACCGGACGCCAGCGTGGTGGTCAGACTTGACCTGTCCGGCGCACCCGAAGTGCTCACCATACTGTCTGGCCGGGAAAGTTCGGTGCGCCGCTTGGACCGCCTGAGAGAGGCCCTCGGCGATGAACCTTCACAATGGTATCCGCCGCTCACGGGTCGTAGCTGGCCGGGCGATGTTGCCGCAGGTGAAGATGACGAATTTCCGATCTGGCAGGCCGCCGAATGACCGGGGCCTGCGACAATGCGATGAACCAGATGGGCGGCGGTGTCGCATCGGCTCTCCACGCTGTCGATTGCATGTCGACACAGGTTACGGCTGAGACATTTGGGCGGCTGTTTGCGCCGGGCGGTTCGCTCGGCACGGTGCTGACAATCCTGCTGACGCTCTATGTCGCATTCTTTGCCATCGGGCTGCTGATTGGCCGTTCCAGTCTGGATGTCCGCGCGCTGACGCCGCGGATGATTACCTTGGGCCTGGTGCTGACCTTTGCGACCAGCTGGGTCGCCTATCAAAGCGTGGTCTGGAATTTGGCGATCATCACGCCGGACTGGCTCGCCTCGCTGCTGCTTGGCTCCGAGGGGTCGGCCACGCAAGGCTTCGCCGCAAAGCTCGATGTCGTGTTCACGGCGGTGCAGGAAACCTCCGGCACCGATCAGAATTTCTCCGCTTTCTCTCCGCAAGGGATGATGTGGCTGGGCGCTTTGCTGCTGTTGCTCGGCACGGTTGGCCTTCTCGTGACAGCCCGCATCGGCTTGGCATTACTGGTTGCATTGGGTCCGATTTTTGTCGTGATGGCATTGTTTAATGGCACACGCGGCTTGTTTGTCGGTTGGTTGAAAGGCGTGGTCATGCTGTCCCTTGCGCCGCTGTTTGCGGTCTTGGGCGGCTCTATCATGCTGGAGCTGTCTGTCCCGATCCTCTCGGCCTTGACCGCCGTACCGGGCCAAATCGATCCGCAAGCCGCGATGGCATTCTTTTTGATCGGCGCTGTGCATTGCGCACTGATGCTGATGGTCCTGAAAGTGTCGGGGACTATGGTTGCAGGCTGGCAAGTGTTTGGTTTCGCTCCGCAAGAGCACGCGAAGTCCACCGACAACCCCAAGCAACGTCCGTCAGCCGCCGCGCAAGCAGGAGTGCAGGCTCAAACCACGCCAGCGACCCATAGCGCCGGATCGCGCCGCATTGATGTCTCTGGCTTGACTACGGCTGCGGCGGCCAATGATGGCGGAGCAAGCACCGTTTCGAACCGCACAACCCGTGTCTATGCGACATCGGGCGGTGAGGCCAAATCTGCCGCAAACAGCAGTGCCGCCTCACGAACCCGCGGTATCGGCAACCGTTTCCGCAGTGGCACCAAACCGGCCCTCAGGGCACATCGAGAGAAAGCATTATGATCCGCGCCAGCCTGATAGCGCTACTTTTTACCAGTCTTGCGACCGCTGCGGTTGCGCAGGATGCGCGCTTGATAGAGCGTGTCTATGCGCCCTCTGAAGTTGTCCGCATCGAAGGCAAGGCGAAGGTGCAAGCGACGATCAAGTTTGGCGAAAACGAGAATATCGAGAATGTCGCCATCGGGGACAGCCAGGCTTGGCAGGTGACGCCCAACAAACGGGCAAATTTGCTGTTTGTGAAGCCACTGCGTGCCAATGCCGTTACCAATATGACTGTCGTCACCAACAAGCGGACCTATCTGTTCGACCTTGTCGCTAGCCCACGTGCCAAACCGTTATATTTGTTGAGCTTTTCTTACCCTGAAGAAGAGGCCGCCAAAGCTGCCGCAGATGCCGAGGCGGCGAAGCTTGCGCGAACCGAACGGGCCAATCCGCAAGAGCTTGCCGCATCGCGCGATCCCTATGCTGTGCTCGATCCGGAAGGCTTGAATTTCGCTTGGACAGTCGACGGCGATCAACGACTGTTGCCCGAACGGGTGTTCGACAATGGCGAGGCAACTTTCCTGAATTGGTCTGAAGGCAAATCGGTGCCGGCAATATTGGTTGTCGATGAAGAGGGCACGGAGGGACCGGTGAATTTCACTGTCCGAGGTGACACTGTGGTGGTCGACGGAGTGCCTTCGCAGATCATCTTGCGATCAGGCGAAGACAGAGCGGTCATCGTGCACGCTGGACCCGCGCGCCCGGCTAATGACAATCGGACGCCGCGCGGGGACACTGCGCTCGCCAATAACCAAGAGGTGAAATGATGCGCCTTGCAATGCGACTACCTGCGAAAAACGGCAAGGATGGCTCAGCCAATGATGCCGACCCGCGCGAAGAACAGAGTGCGGAGGTCATCGATTTGGCCAGCCGCACGGCCTATCCGGCAGTTACCCAGCGCAAACCCGGCTCTGACGGGCTGGGGCTGGCCGCTGGCGTGGCCATTGTCGGATTGCTAGGCGCGGTGACAATGTGGAGCATGAACTCGGCCCGGTTGGCAGAGCCAGAGGCAGCAGCCGTGCCCGCTCCGCAAACCGCACCAGTGCCACAGGCGCCTCCGCAGATGGTGCCGGAACCTCAAGAACGACCGATTCCAGCAGCAGCTCCACAACTTTCCGCACCTGTGGATCGGGGCGTTGTCGCGGCCCCTATCGCCAATCCCTATGCCACACCGACGATGGTGTTTGATGCCAGCGCCAGCACGGCGACCGCGACCCCGCAAACCACTATCGCGCCGGGTGAACCAGCCACTGGCGGCGGTGGAATCGGTTCAGCAGCGGAATTTGCCAGCAGGATCGGCGGCGTCGGGGGTGCTCCTGCCCAAGCGCGAGCAATGACCAACCCTTCGACCACGGTGACGCAAGGAACTCTCATTCCGGCGATCCTTGAGACAGCCATTGATACCGATGTGCCGGGTTATGTTCGTGCAGTGGTCAGCCAGGATGTGCGCAGCTTTGACGGGACCAAGATCCTCGTTCCGCGCTCCAGCAGGCTGATCGGCCAGTATCAAAGCGGGCTGCAAGGCGGGCAGAAACGCGCCTATGTCATCTGGACCCGCGTGATCCGGCCCGATGGTGCCTCGGTCAATCTTGCCTCTCCCGCCGTCAGTTTCGATGGCACAACGGGGCTTGCAGGTGATGTTGAGTCCAATTTCTTCCGCCGCTTTGGTTCGGCCATGCTTTTGTCCGTGGTTGGCGGGTTGGGCGCATTGGCCTCTGGTGGCGCGTCGATTGTCCTGGGTGGAGCGGGCCAGTCAGCTGCTGCCGCTGCGGTTCAACAGGACGGGCAAGTCGGCCCGACCGTTCGTGTTCGCCAAGGTGAACCAATCCGCGTTTTCACCGCTCGTGATCTCGACTTTTCTACGGTGAGTTGAGCGATAGAAGATGACTTCTTCCATCCATCCGATGCCTTTGCAGCAGCAGCAAGCAGCAAGCGAGCAGAGCGTCTACCTAGACGCTTATCTGGCGCCGTTCCGCCAATGGCTGGACCGAGATACCGTAACAGAGATCATTGTTAATCGGCCCGGCGAAATCTGGATTGAGGACTCAACTGCTCCGGGTATGCAGAAGATCGATGCCCCCGAAGTTAACGATGGCCTGATCCAACGGCTTGCCGAACAAGTCGCTAGGGTGAGTCATCAGGGCATCAATCGCGAACATCCGCTGTTGGGCGCAACTCTGCCCGACGGCGCGCGTGTGCAATTTTGTGGTCCGCCAGCCTCTCGCAAACATTGGGTGATGGCCATCCGTCGTCATCGTCGTTTGGATTTGCCGTTGGAGGCATACGACACCGGGCCGCTTTCGCACCAAAGCGAACCACAAATGCCGGACGCTCAGATTGAACCGATCGCTTTTCTGCGCGAAGCCATTCGGCACAGAAAGACTATTCTGATCTCTGGTGGGACGAGTTCCGGCAAGACGACATTTCTCAACGCAATGTTGAACGAGATACCTTCGCACGAACGAGTGGTTCTGGTTGAAGACACGCCAGAGCTTCAATTGCCAGGTGAGAACGGAGCGGGGCTCGTGGCGGTAAAGGGCGAGCTTGGCGAAGCCAAAGTGACCGCCAACGAATTGCTGCAATCCGCGCTGCGACTGCGACCCGACAGGATTGTCCTTGGGGAATTGCGAGGGGAAGAATGCGTTTCGTTCCTTCGCGCTATCAACACTGGCCATCCCGGTAGCTTTTCAACCATTCATGCCAACTCAGTGAGAGGGGCCCTGGATCAGCTATCACTAATGGTCATGCAAACCGGGCTTGGCTTAAGCCGCAACGACACCATCGCTTATGCGGCCAGCGTTATCGATGTGATCGTGCAGCTTGGGCGCGACCCAGCTGGGAAACGCAAGATTATCGCCATCGGCACATCCTCTGAACTGATTTAGGCCGTACCGACCGTTTCTTTCAGACCAATGCAGCAGCAAAAATGAGAGGCGATCTATCAGGTCGTGCACAAAGGTAATCTCTGACTGCACGTTTTGAGTTTAGGCTATTGAGTCCGCAAAGTCAGCCTCGGCCAGGGTAAAAACAGGAAGTGAAAGTCGGGTAATGTCTCAGTTTGAAAATTGATGGCTCAATCCCTTGAATCTCTGGCCATGCGAACAAACTTTCTCGCGCATCCTTTGCTATCTCAAATTGGACCGGCCGCCCTGTCTTTCGCTGAGTGATCGTTGCCCGCGTCCTGACCTCAGGTCCGCCTACAAGATCGCCGATCTTTAGCTCGACCAGGTCACAGCCCCTTAACTTGCTATCGATCGCCAGATCGAAAAGCGCTCAATCCCGAATGCGCTTCTCGCGATCTAGAAAGAACCGTATCGCTCAAATCTGCTTTTGATTAAGAGGGCGTTTGGGACCGATCTTGGCACCGAAGTTCCATGGAACTCGGTTAAGTGCGGCAGGGTCGAATTGTGAATAAGTCATTTTCATTCTCCATGGCCGGAATGGCCGACGAGAATGTCCGCTATTGGGCACTAAGAAGTTGGATTGCTATGTCTGAAATTGGGGCGCAAAGATGTCAGTCAGAGTTTGAGATCAAATCAATCGGCGTCGCACCCAGAGCCTGAGCTAGCTCGAAGAGTGTGATAACGGTCGGGTTCCGCCTGCCTCTTTCTAAGCTGCTAATATACTGCTGACTGAAACCTGAGCGCGCAGCGACTTCCTCCTGCGTAAGACCTTTCTCTCGACGCAGCCGGGCGAAGTTTTCTCCCACGAGTTTGCGCATATCCATGCGCTGAAAGATCGCAGGTTACATATTTTGAGTTTATCAACTATAGTATGTTAATGAAGCGGGCCAATACCAACAAACCTTGGGGTAAACCTAGCTCAGCACGCCTCGCTCTAGGCGGCATCGTGGCTGGAATTTCGCTTGGCATTTTGGGGTTACTCTTTCCAAGACCACTGACTATCGCAAGTGAATTCACAGAAGGGCTTTTGGGAATAAATGAACCAGTGAGGCCGGAGGCACAAGGCTTGGTCGAGTTGCGTGCCGAATACGCGCATTCCGCGCTCGATCAACCGCTTTCGGGAGAGCAATTTTCCGAACTCCTGCGCGGAATTGCAGCCGCGCATAGTAACCAGCCGACTGAGGGCATTGCAGTGGTAGGGAAGTACGCTCTTCTTGGTGATGGGTTGGCTCAATACGTAGTTGGCGGCCTCTATGCGTTTGGAAACGGTGTTTCAATTGATGGAGAAGAGGCTCGCGCATGGTTGGAGCTTGCCGCAGCCCAAGGTCATGATGGGGCATCTCAATTAGCAGAGGTGATCGAAAGTAATCCTGATTGGGAGGCGAGGGCGAGTTACCTTGCAAGTCTCAGGCAGGATCGTGCCATTGCAACAGATCAGTATGTGATCTCGACCGGGCCGTACTTGGGCAGGGATGCATCTCAAGCCGAACATAGCGATAATCGAAATTCTATTTCTGAAACCTATCTCCCTAGGCATTCAGCCCGTCGTGAAGCACTACTGGGAGAAGGGTTCAGGTCAGGGCACCTCATCGATCCAATGGAGTCATCCACGAGGTACGCTCCGGTTGGGGGACAACAATCACAAACTTCTATCGATTTAGCCCCACTTGATTATGGCTCAGATCCTTTGATCCTAAATCGAGCCGGCCCCGGCACCTATTCCGATCAGTTTGGTGATGCTTATGTGCGAGCTGGGCCCCAGGGTGTGATTAATACTCGAACCGGCGAATTCAGCCCGACAAACTAGCAGACGCTAAGGCCGTGAGTTTCACGCTTGGCGGGTGATCAGCGTCTAGGGGGAGGAAAGTGAAGAACGAAAGCAGCGATTCGCAATCGTTCCATCAAGGGTTCAATGCAGCCGCTTTCTTTAGCCTGTGCGCGCTCGCCTATTTTGAGGTCATACCCGGATCAGCATTTGTCGTGTTGCTACTCATCGTGATTGGTTTCTACTGTTGGCGGTACACCTAGAGCCCCCAAAAAAACTCGGGCAAATTTTGGGAAATCCTTTGTGAGCAACCATGAAGGTACCCGCCTCTCTTTTCGTGCCTTTCCCCCTTGGGGTCTATGCTAGAGAAAAGAATTCTTTTTATGATTGCCGCCTCGGTCCGGTCCATTGCGAGGTCGTGGTTTGCTCCCAACGCATCACGACCTGAACCAACCCGAGACCGCAAAAGGACGGTGAGCAGCGGCCGGGTTTGACCTGTCAGTTGCAGATTATGTGGGAGTTAACGTGGGAGTATTTAGAACCATGATTCCGTAATATATTGAAGTTACTGTAATAAACTACAAAGTTCGATACATATCCTGCCACCACCAGCTTTTGACCTGCCGTTTAAGGCACGTTAATGGCGACCCATCTTAAATCATGAAACTGACGAGTTGAGATTCGTTTGACCCTCACGTGGGTCGAGGATTTGGCTCAATTGTAGATCAGCTTCGGGGACAATTGGGCAAATTCGAATTGCCAAAATTTCAGATAGGGTCATAACGCAGCATGGCTATTTCAAAAATTCAAAGCTTCACCCGCTTCCTTTTGGTTGCGCTTCTTGGCGGATTAATCGCCGCATGTTCCGGGGGCGAGCGCGAAACTGACCGCGCCGCCGCAGAAGGCATATTGCTGTTCGGCAATGGGACAGAGCCCAAGGGATTGGACCCGCATTTGGTAACGGGTGTTCCCGAAAACCACATTATCTCTTCATTGATCGAGGGCCTGATCGCCTATCATCCGACTGACGATTTGATCCCCGCGCCTGGCGTTGCCGAGAGCTGGGAAAGCAATGACGATTATACCGTTTGGACCTTTAAGCTGCGCGATGATGCGGTGTGGACCAATGGTGATCCGGTTGCAGCCGGTGACTTTGCTTACAGCTGGCAGCGTATCCTCACCCCAATTCTGGGCAGCGAATACGCGCCGATGCTTTATGTGATCAAGGGCGCACAATCGTTCCATGCTGGCGATACGGAAGATTTCTCTACCGTTGGCGTGCGGGCAATTGATGAAAAGACTTTGGAAGTGACGTTGGAAGGACCAACGCCTTACTTCCCTAACATGCTCAAGCATTACAGCTTTTTCCCGGTTAATCCGCGTGCCGTTGAAGAACATGGCGGAATGACCGATCGGCAAAGTGGTTGGTCAACGGTTGAAAACTTTGTTGGAAATGGCCCGTTCAAACTGAAATCCTGGGTTACCAACCAGATGATCGAGGTCGAGCGCAACACCGACTATTGGGACAATGAGACGACCAAGTTGAATGGCATCCGTTTCTTCCCGATTGAAAACCCAAGCACCGAAGAAACCATGTACCGCAGTGGCCGCTTGCATCTGACGAGCACGGTTCCGCAGGACAAAATCCCGTCATTGCAAGAGTCTGTTCCAGACCAGCTGCGGATTGAACCTTACCTCGGGTCTTACTTCTACCGCGTCAATGTAACCCGTGCCCCGTTTGATAACCCCAAGGTTCGTCAGGCACTGGCAGTGTCGTTCGACAAGCAGCTGTTGGTGGATAAGGTCACAAAGGGTGGCCAAGCGCCTGCAACAGGCTTCGTACCTGCCGGGATACCGGGCTACGATGTGTCTACCAAGGTTCAATACGATCCTGAACTGGGCAAGAAGCTCTTGGCCGAGGCAGGTTATCCCAATGGTGAAGGCTTCCCAACCTCTGAAATCCTGATCAACACTAGTGAAGGGCATCGCAAGATTGCCGAAGCTATGCAGGCGATGTGGAAGGAAAACCTGAACATTGATGTTGGCATCTATAACCAAGAGTGGAAGGTCTATCTCGATAGCCAAAGCAGTCTGGATTATGATTTGTCACGGTCGGGTTGGATTGGCGATTATGTCCATCCTACAACTTTCCTCGAACTGTTTACGTCCGGCAATGGCAACAATGACACCGGTTGGGCTAACCCCCAATACGATGCTTTGATCTCTCAGGCGCAACTTGCGAAGACGGAAGATGCGCGCATTAAAGCGTTGCAGGATGCCGAGGAAATTCTGCTGACCGACTTGCCGGTGCTGCCGATCTATTGGTACACCCGCGTCTATATGAAGGACACGCAATTGCGAGGCTGGGAACCCAAAGTGTTGGATAACCACCCCTACAAATACGTTTATTTCGAAACGAATTGATCGTCAGCCAATGACCTCGTTTGAAAGGATCAAGCCTTGCTAAAATTTGTAGCAGGGAGATTGCTTCAAGGCATCTTAGTCTTGCTGGCCATCTATGCCGTTACCTTCTTCTTGGTAGCGGCAACCCCGGGTAGCCCATTTAGTTCAGAAAGGGCTATCCGGCCCGAAATTCTGGCTCAGATCGAAGCCTTCTATGGTTATGACAAGCCGGTATTTGAACGATTTATGACCTCGCTGGGCAATGCCCTCAGCGGTGAATTCGGACCTAGCGCGGTGTATGCCAATCGCTCGGTGACAGATATCATCGCTGAATCCTTCCCGGTTTCGCTCAAGCTGGGTGCATTGTCGCTCTTGCTGGCGATGGCGCTGGGTATTCCGGCGGGTATTATCGCTGCGGTAAAGCGCAACACTTGGCTCGATTATGTGCCAATGTCTGCTGCGATGGTCGGCATCTGCCTACCAACATTCGTCATGGGACCGATGCTGGCACTGGTCTTTGGCATCATCTTGAAACTGCTTCCTGTGGCAGGTTGGTTTGGACCAGAATTCTGGATCCTGCCGGCGGCCACATTGGGGCTGGTCTATGCTGCATATTTCGCCCGTTTGACGCGGGGCGGTATGCTGGAAATGCTCAATCAGGATTGGGTTCGCACCGCCCGGGCTAAAGGTGTGAAGGAAACCACCATTATCTGGCGGCACTGTCTGAAGGGCGGATTGATGCCAGCGGTCACATTCCTTGGGCCGGCATTGGCCGGGATTATCTCTGGCTCATTTGTGGTTGAGACAATCTTCCAGGTCCCGGGCCTTGGCCAATGGTTCGTGCGCGGCGCGCTGAACCGTGACGATTTTCTCATTCTGGGCCTGACGGTCCTTTTCGCAACCCTGATCGTGATCATGAACCTGTTGGTTGACATTGTGCAGGTCGCGCTAAACCCACGGCTTAAATATGAGTGATATTTCGCAAACCGCCACGCTGCAGGGTAAACCGCAGCCAGACCCGGCTGGGCCGGCTGTTGCCGCCATGCTGGAAGAGCTGGAAGAAGGCTCGTCCCTTTGGAAGGATGCCTGGGCCAGGCTCCGCAAGAACAAGTTGGCGTTGACCAGCCTGTTTCTGTTCATTCTGATCGTGTTGTTCTGCGTGGTGGGTCCGTTTTTGTCCCCCTATGACAGTCAAGCCCAGGATCTGTTCGTTGGTGCCGAGGGCCCTTCGGCCGCGCATTGGTTCGGCACGGATACGCTAGGCCGCGACCTGTTAGTCCGAGTCATGGAAGGCGGGCGGATATCATTGCTCGTCGGACTGGTGGCCACCACTGTATCGCTGATGATTGGCGTTATCTTCGGTGCCGTTGCCGGTTACATGGGCGGGCGAGTTGATGCTGCCATGATGCGCTTTGTCGATCTGCTCTATGCGCTGCCATTCACCATTTTTGTGATCTTGCTGATGGTCGCCTTTGGCCGCTCGCTGTGGTTGATGTTTGTGGCGATTGGCTGCGTCGAATGGCTGACCATGGCCCGTATCGTTCGCTCTGGCGTGATCGGTTTGAAGAAACAGGAATTCGTCGAGGCTGCCGTTTCACTTGGCTACAGCCACACACGGATTATTCTGCGCCACCTGATCCCCAATGTCTTGGGTCCGGTGATTGTGATTTCCACTCTGACTGTTCCAGCCGTTATGCTGCTAGAGGCATTCCTCAGCTTCCTGGGATTGGGCGTCCAACCGCCTTTCGCCAGTTGGGGTGTGCTGATCAACGAGGGTCAGCAGAACATGGAAATCTTCCCGTGGCTGCTCATTTTCCCAGCATTTTTCTTTGCCCTGACGCTGTTCTGCTTGAATTTCCTGGGTGATGGTTTGCGCGATGCGCTCGACCCCAAGAGCGCGAAGGACTGATCGACCATGGCATTGCTAGAAGTTGAAGACCTGGCCACGCATTTCCACACGCGTGAAGGAACTGTCAGGGCCGTAGACGGCGTAAGTTTCTCAATCGACAAGGGCGAGACGCTTGGCATCGTGGGAGAGTCCGGGTCCGGCAAGTCGGTGACTTGCTATTCGCTGATGCGGTTGATCCCGGAACCTCCTGGCCGGATCGAACGCGGGGTTGCCCGCTTTGACGGGCAGGATTTGCTGCAAATGGGCAAATCAGATTTGCGCCATATTCGCGGTGACCGGATCAGCATGATCTTCCAAGATCCAATGACATCGCTGAATCCCTATTTGCGCATTTCGACGCAATTGATTGAAGCGCAACAGACGCACCGAGACATTGATAACAAGGCAGCCCTTTTCAAAGCTATCGAGGGTTTGGAAGAGGTTGGCATTCCCGATGCGTCAAATCGGGTTAAATCCTACCCGCATGAATTTTCAGGCGGGATGCGCCAACGTGTGATGATCGCAATGGCGCTGATCAATGAGCCTGATCTGTTGATTGCCGATGAACCCACCACCGCGTTGGACGTAACCGTGCAGGCGCAAATTCTGGACATCATAAAGCAGCGCCAGGAACGTCTTGGCACTGCGGTTATTCTGGTGACCCATGATTTGGGCGTGGTTGCCGGCAATTGTGACAAGGTAAACGTCATGTATGCGGGCCAGATCGTGGAGAGCGGCAGCGCGGAACAAGTGTTCTACGAAGCCAAACACGCCTACACTCGGTCCCTGCAGAAGACGATTCCTTCGCTGCAGGAAAAGGGTCAGGAACTTTACACCATCCCTGGCCTTCCACCAGATTTGACCAAGACTATCAATGGCTGTGCATTCCACCCGCGTTGCCCTTTCCCCAAGACGGGGGCTGCGGAAACCGGGCGCCCGACACTGAAAGATGTGGGCGATGGACACTGCTTTGCCGATTGCGGATATTGCGATTCAAGCGGTTCGATCGAGGATGTTCTCGCCAAGGGCGATACGGACGACATTCAATTGCCAGGCGAAGGAGTTGAGGCATGAGCGATCGTCGTGATGACTTCTTGGTGCTGGAAAATGTGAAAACCCACTTTGATCTGGGCCGCGATTTTCTGACTCGCAAAAGCAAGGGCGTGGTCAAGGCCGTTGATGGCGTTTCTCTGACCATCAAAGAAGGCGAAACGCTGGGGCTGGTGGGCGAGTCGGGCTGTGGCAAGTCCACTCTCAGCCGCACGATCATGCAGTTGATCCGGCCAACATCTGGCAAGATTTGGCTAGAAGGCAAAGAGCTGAGCGCGATTTCTGATCGTGATATCCGTGATGTTCGCAAGAACTTCCAAATGATCTTTCAGGACCCTTACGCCTCGCTCAATCCGCGTATGACGGTGCTCGATACTTTGTCAGAGGCGATCCGCACTCGTCACCCCGATTCCAAGGGCGATGATCTGCTGCAGCGAGTGTCTGAACTGCTGCGCACGGTGGGCCTTAATCCAGCACAGATGAAGCGCTATCCGCACGAATTTTCTGGCGGCCAACGCCAACGTGTTGCGATTGCGAGGGCCTTGGCACCAGAACCCAAATTGATCATTGCCGATGAGCCAGTCTCGGCATTGGACGTGTCTATCCAGTCGCAAATCCTCAATCTGCTCAAGCGGTTGAAGAGCGAGATGGGTCTGACCATGATCTTCGTCTCGCATGATTTGTCGGTCGTTCGCTATATTTCTGACCGGATTGCGGTGATGTATCTTGGCCGGATCACCGAGCTGGGCAACGCTGAAACGATCGTGGATGATCCGCTGCATATCTACACCAAGGCACTGACCAGTGCGATTCCGGTACCGGATCCACGGGCTGAACATGCGCGTAAACGGGTTATTTTGCAAGGCGATCAGCCTTCGCCGATTGATCCCCCGTCAGGGTGTAATTTCTGGCCGCGCAGTCCGGTGGAACACGATGCACAAATGAAGGAAACGGTTCCTGAATTTGTAGAGATTGCCACCGGACATTGGGTGTCGAATTGTCGGTTTTGTGTCGAGCCGACTGCGACATCAGCCAGCTGAACCCGCTGCGTTGGCGGGTCAAACACTTGCGTTAGGCTGGGTCCGCTGGGTCCGGCGCGCAAACTAACAGGCATCGCCGGGCGCTGAGGCTTGCCGTTGCAATCCGCGCAATATAATAACGCGCTTCATGACCATGACCCAACGCCCCGTCATCTCCTCAACCGGCCTTTTTACGCCCGAGGAGACCATCACCAATGAAGAGCTGGTTGCCAGCTTCAACACCTATGTCGAGCAGGAAAATGCTCGCAATGCGGCCGCGATTGCTGCTGGTGAAATCGAGGCGCTGCAGCCCAGCTCGGTTGAATTCATTGAGAAAGCGAGTGGGATCAAGGCGCGCCATGTGGTTGCCAAGCAGCCTGTGCTGGACCCAGCGATCATGGCCCCTCGATTCGCGGAGCGCAGCAATGACGAAATTTCGATCCTTGCAGAGATCGGCGTGAAGGCCGCGCGTCAGGCATTGGAGCGGGCAGGGCGCGACGCTAGCGATGTGGATGCAGTGTTGTGCGCGGCATCCAATATGCAGCGTCCCTATCCGGCAATGGCCATCGAGATCCAGCAAGCACTGGGCATTGATGGATTTGGATTTGATATGAATGTTGCTTGTTCTTCGGCAACCTTCGGGATCCAGACCGCGGCAGATTACATCCGGGCTGGCAATGCGAAAAGCGTGCTTGTGGTAAGCCCCGAAATCACCTCGGGGCACCTCAATTGGCGTGACCGGGACAGCCACTTTATCTTTGGCGACGTTGCCACCGCGGTGCTGGTAGAAGACGCTTCAATCGCTCCGTCCGAGCACTGGGACATCCTTGGCACCAAGCTGAAGACGGTATTTTCGAACAATATTCGCAACAATTTTGGTTACTTGAACAGGGCGCATCCCGAAACCGCAGATGCTCCCGACAAATTGTTCATTCAGGAAGGACGCAAGGTCTTCAAAGAAGTGGTGCCGATGGTTGCGAAGATGATCGTGGAAGAGGCAGTGCGTCTGTCCATTGCACCCGATACCATCCGCCGCATGTGGCTGCATCAAGCCAATGCTGGCATGAACCGCTTGATCGCCCAAAAAGTGCTGGGACACGAGGCCAGCGAGGATGAAAGCCCGACGGTTCTCGATACCTATGGCAACACCTCCAGCGCAGGTTCGATCATTGCATTCCACTTGCACAGTCAAGATTTGGTCGAGGGTGATACGGGCCTGATCTGCAGCTTTGGCGCAGGATATTCTGCTGGCACGGTCTTCATCAGGCGCGCTGCCTAAACGGCTGATTGGTTGAGTGTAGTGCTGCGCCCTTGGCGTTTTGCACCCAGAGTCTTGGCGATCGGCGCTTGCGGCGCCAGCCACCAATCCCTAGATGCTGGGAATGGCCGGAGAAATATTAGACAATAGGGGCGGTGGTGATGTCAGCTGGAGCTGGCCACCAATCCATCCCGAAGGGCGCAAATATGGTGTGATCGCGGTTGCGATCAGCCTCGCTTTCCTCCTCATCCTCGATTGGGGCATAATCGGATGGCCATTACTGGCGCTGTCTGGTGGTGTTTTCGCGTTTTTCCGCGACCCTGAGCGGGTTGTTCCGCAACAAGACGATGCCATTGTTGCACCGGCCGATGGTTTGATCTCACTGATCAGCCAGGTTGAACCGCCCGCTGAACTTCAAATTGACGATGGGTCGGGCCGCCCCGGCTTGCCTGCAGGACCTGTAACGCGGGTTTCAATTTTCATGAGCGTGTTCGATGTGCACATCAACCGCGCGCCGATCGGCGGCTTGATCAGCCGGGTCGTATATATCCCGGGCAAATTCATGAATGCGGATTTGGACAAGGCGAGCGATGAAAACGAGCGCCAACATATTCTGGTCGAACGCGCTGATGGACTTGTGATTGGATTTACCCAGATCGCTGGATTGGTCGCCCGCCGGATTGTTCCCTTTGTAAAGCCGGGTGACACCGTCGCTGTGGGGCAACGGGTTGGACTGATCCGTTTTGGTAGCCGTGTTGATGTTTATCTTCCGGCCGGAACAGAGCCCAAGGTTCTGCTGGGTCAGAAGGTTATTGCTGGCGAAACGGTCCTGGCTGAATTGGGTGGGCAGAAATTGCTGGAGGGCATCGCTCAGTGAGCGATGAGCCTGATCAAGGCGTCGACGAAGCTCGTTTGGGGCCAAAGGCTGCCGAGGACGAGGCAATGTTGGCCGGGAATGATGCTCGGCAAGCGCGCCGTGGGCTCACTCTTCGTGCGATGTTGCCCAACGCCATTACAGCTGCGGCCTTATGCTCTGGCCTGACAGGTGTTCGATTTGCCATTTCCGGTGATTGGAATCTGGCGATTTATGCGGTTGTGCTGGCCGGAGTGCTAGACGGCATAGATGGGCGGATCGCCCGGATGTTGAACGCGCAATCTCGCTTTGGTGCCGAGATGGACAGCCTGGCTGACTCGCTGTCCTTTGGCATGGCACCCGCACTGATTATCTATCTGTGGGCCTTGCAAGACCTGCCAAGGATTGGTTGGTTTGCTTCGCTGGCCTTTGCGATCTGCTGCGCGCTGCGGCTCGCTCGCTTCAACGCTCAGATCGATACCGATGACCAACCGCACAAATCCGCAGGCTTCTTGACGGGCGTACCCGCTCCGGTTGGGGCAGGGCTGACGTTCCTGCCATTCTATCTGTGGACTGCCACGGGTGAAGAGATATTCCGCAACCCTGTGTATGTTGCCATCTGGGTGGCGGTGATTGCCTTTATGATGATTTCCAACATCGCAACGCTGAGTTGGGGGTCTATAAGACCAAGGCGCAATGTCCGGTTGGAATTGATCGCAGCGATAGGCCTTGTCTTTGCGGCTCTACTCTTAGAGCCATGGTGGGCGCTAACCGGTATATGTGCGCTCTATCTGGCGCTAATGCCTTATGGTCTGATCAAATATGGCCGGATCAAGCGGCAACGGCGTGAGGCGTCTGCCTGACAGGCTGAGCCAAGGACGCCGCATCATTCTGATTGGTTGCGATGCGCATCTGCACAACAACGGCATCAGTGGCCGGTAGACCAAAGGTCTGATCATTCGCCAATTCCCGGCGAATGGCCTTCCAGGCATTACGACCGCGTACTGCGCTGTCAGCCAGCGCGGCGATTACGACCAGCGCGGTTGTGACGAACAATGCGATAACCAGAAATGCAACCATTGTACCTATCTCACTTTCTTGACTGACACCCATGGGATTCGACGTTCTTGACAATTGGGTCAGCTACGTAGAAACACGGATGTGCGCGGTTTGTTCCGCTTAAGACCCTTGTTCCCGTTCTGTTCCGTTCTGTCAAGCGCATTTTCCCATTGCGCGTGCAATTCCTTCACCAAGGCAGTTCGATTAGGGGTGGATTTTCGTTACATCACCGGCTAAGCGCCCCGCTTCCGCAGGCAATTCCCTTCAATTCAGAAGGGTTGCGCAAGTGGAAAATCCACATGGAAAGCGCCCATACCGGTGCCGCAGAGGGACACCCTCACGGTTCTGAGCTTTCCAGAGGTACAACCGGAAAGGAATTACTTATGGCGGGTCCTACCGTCACTATGCAGCAATTGATCGAGGCCGGCGCACACTTCGGCCACCAGACACACCGCTGGAACCCGCGGATGAAGCCCTATATCTTTGGGGCCCGCAACGGCGTTCACATTATCGACCTGTCGCAGACCGTGCCTTTGATGGCGCGCGCACTGGACTTTGTAGAGTCGACCGTTCGCGCAGGCGGCAAGGTTCTGTTCGTTGGAACCAAGCGTCAGGCACAAGAGCCTATCGCGGAAGCAGCCCGTGCTTCCAATCAGCACTTCGTCAACCACCGCTGGTTGGGCGGCATGCTCACCAACTGGAAGACGATTTCGCAATCGATCAAGCGTCTCAAGACGTTGGAAGAACAGCTGTCGACCGACACCAGCGGCTTCACCAAGAAAGAAGTTCTGCAATTGACGCGCGAGCGTGACAAGCTTGAGCTTTCTTTGGGTGGTATTCGCGACATGGGCGGTATTCCTGACGTAATGTTCGTCATCGATGCCAACAAAGAAGACCTGGCCATCAAGGAAGCTGCAGTATTGGGCATCCCTGTGATCGCGGTACTCGACACCAATGTCGATCCATCCAACATCGCATTCCCGATCCCGGGCAATGATGACGCCAGCCGTGCTGTGCGCATGTATTGCGATGCCATCAGCGCAGCGGCCAATGCTGGTCGTGGCGGTGCTGCTGAAGCATCAGGTGCTGATGTTGGTTCGATGGAAGAACCACCTGTTGAAGCGACTGCCTAAGGCAAACCATAGCTGACGCCGGCAATGCTGGCGTTGTAAACATGATTGAGTGCGCCGGTGGACTGCGATGGCTGAGAGGCCTCGCCAGGGACCGGCGCCAACACACATTCAAGAGGAATATGAGATGGCTGCTTATACCATCGCTGATGTCAAAACTCTGCGCGAGAAAACCGGCGCAGGCATGATGGACGCAAAGAAGGCGCTTGAAGAAGCTGGCGGCGATATCGAAGCCGCGGTTGACGCATTGCGTGCCAAAGGTTTGGCCACTGCACAGAAGAAATCCAGCCGTACTGCTGCAGAAGGCCTGGTCGGCGTTGCTGTTGAAGGCACCAAGGGCGTGGCCGTAGAGGTCAATTCTGAAACCGACTTTGTCGCCAAGAACGATAAGTTCCAGGACTTTGTTCGCAAGAGCACACAAGTCGCCTTGTCGCTGGACGCTGACGACGTAGATGCGTTGAAAGCCGCAGCCTATCCCGATGGCGGCACGATTGATGCCAAGCTGACCGATAACATTGCGACCATTGGTGAAAACCAGCAGGTTCGCCGCATGAAGAGCGTGTCCGTTTCTAGCGGAACAATTGTTCCTTACATGCACAATGCTGCTGCGGAAGGCCTCGGCAAAATTGGTGTTCTGGTTGCGCTGGAAAGCGAAGCCGGTGCTGACGTGCTCGAGCCTTTGGGCAAGCAATTGGCCATGCACATTGCGGCTGCATTCCCGCAGGCATTGGACGCAGACGGTCTGGACGCTGCTTTGATCGAGCGTGAGCGCTCTATTGCGGCGGAAAAGGCTGCTGAAAGCGGTAAGCCTGAAAACGTACAGGAAAAGATGGTCGAAGGCGCAATCAAGAAGTTCGCTAAGGAGAATGCTCTTCTCAGCCAGCTGTTCGTGATCGACAACAAGACCCCGATCGCTGACGTGGTCGCCAAGGCAGGCAAAGACGCCGGAACAGCAATCGTTCTGAAGGATTATGTCCGCTTTCAACTTGGTGAAGGCATCGAGAAAGAAGAATCAGACTTTGCTGCAGAAGTTGCCGCTGCTGTTGCAGGCGACTGAGCAGAAACAATAATAACATGAGCCGCTTCGCACTCCGGTGCGGGGCGGCTTTTGTTTTCATCCCAAATCTTCATCCCAACCGAAACTCTCTGGGAACTGCGTTGGATGATGGCTCGTTGTGATCATTAGATACACAGTTAGCGATCCAGCTGTGATGCATGCCGCCTTCGCCTAAGCGAAATCTATGGACGATTCGGGTCGCATTCGGAATTGACCATTGGATCCTGCCTTCATCGGCAGGGGCGGCACCACTGCCCAGGCCTGCTTGGTCGCTTTGCGGCTAACAATCTTCACACAATACAAAACCGGCTTTCCCTTTGCGCCTTTAACGCAGGGAGGCTAAGGAACGCGGCAGTTCGCAATTTGCACACGGAAAACCGGTCCTTATGACGATGCCACAAGTCAAACGCGTCCTGTTGAAACTATCGGGTGAAGTCCTGATGGGGGAACAGGAATACGGGATTGATCCCGCCTATGTTGTGCGGTTGGCCGAAGAGGTAAAGGCTGCAAAGGACAGCGGCTTGGAAGTGTGCCTGGTTATCGGCGGAGGCAATATCTTTCGCGGTGTTGCAGGGGCCGCACGCGGCCTGGACCGGACCACGGGCGATTACATGGGCATGCTTGCCACCGTCATGAATGCTTTGGCCATGCAAAATGCCTTGGAAAAGCTGGGTGTGCAAACGCGGGTCCAATCCGCCATTCCGATGAGCAGCGTATGCGAACCCTATATTCGCCGCCGGGCAGAGCGCCATTTGCAAAAGGGACGAATCGTTATTTTTGCAGCGGGTACGGGCAATCCGTTCTTCACCACCGATACTGGCGCAGCTTTGCGCGCTGCCGAGATGAATTGCGATGCCTTGCTTAAAGGCACCAGCGTTGACGGCGTGTACAGTGCCGATCCCAAAACCAATCCCGATGCCACGCGCTATGACACGATCACCTATGATAGGGTGCTGGCAGACAATCTGAAAGTTATGGACGCCGCAGCGGTCGCATTGTGCCGCGAAAATGACATTCCCATCGTGGTCTTCTCGATCCGCGAAAAAGGAAATGTCGCCCGCGTGCTGGAAGGCAATGGCGTTCAAACCATCGTACAAGATCCAGAGAATAAGGAAGCCTGATCCATGGCAGTTTACGACAAATCCGATATCGATCGGCGCATGAACGGAGCGGTTGAATCGCTGAAGGGCGATTTGGGCGGTTTGCGCACCGGTCGCGCTAACACCAGCCTGCTCGATCCAGTTGTGTGCGAAGTTTATGGTGCCATGATGCCTCTGAGCCAGGTGGCAACAGTTAGCGCCCCCGAGCCGCGCATGCTGAGCGTGCAAGTGTGGGACAAGACCAATGTCAGCGCGGTTGAGAAAGGCATCACCAAGGCCAACCTTGGCCTCAATCCGATGACTGACGGGCAGACCGTTCGTTTGCCTATGCCTGATCTGACCGAAGAACGTCGCAAGGAATTGGCTAAGCTGGCCGGGACCTATGCAGAGAACGCCAAGATCGCGATCCGCAATGTTCGCCGTGACGGAATGGAAGCGCTCAAGGCCGACGAGAAAAGCAAAGAGATCTCGGAAGACGAGCGCAAGCGGATGGAAGATGACGTCCAGAAGCTGACAGATAAATATGTCGCCGCCGCTGATGAAGCAGCTGCCAAGAAAGAACAGGAAATCCTGACTCAGTGAAGTCCGGGATTTTTGGAGGGGTTTGATGGGCACTTCGCCCGCACAGGCAAAGCATGTCGCCATCATCATGGACGGCAATGGTCGATGGGCAAAGCGGCGTGCTTTGCCGCGTGCCATGGGGCATCAGCGCGGGGTTGAGGCGGTGCGCAAATTGGTGCGCTCGGTTGGCTCTATGGGGCTGGATTGTCTGACGCTATATGCGTTTTCGTCCGAAAACTGGAAGCGGCCCGATGAAGAGGTCGATGATTTGATGAATTTGATGCGCAAGTTCATCAAATCGGACTTGCCCGAATTTATTGCCAATGATGTCCGCCTGAAAATCATCGGAGACTGGCAAGGCCTAGCCCCCGATATTGTTGCCATGTTGGAAGACGCGCTGGAGCAGACCTCGGGCGGATCGCGGACCTTGGCGGTCGCGCTGAATTACGGCGCGCAACAAGAAATTGCCCGCGCTGCGGCAAAGGCAGCTGCGATTGGTGAAGTGACCGACAAGAGCATTGCCGCCCATCTTGATACCAATGATCTTCCGCCGCTAGATTTGCTGATCCGCACCAGCGGAGAGGTGCGCCTGTCCAATTTCCTGCTGTGGCAAGCGGCCTATGCCGAAATGCTGTTTGTCGACACGCTGTGGCCCGATTTCACGCCGGAACATTTGCAGACAGCGCTGGACGATTTTGCCGATCGGGAGCGACGCTTTGGCGGACGCTGAGACCCACCAGAAGAAATCCGGGCAGAAAAAGTCTGATCTGCCCGTGCGGCTCGGATCAGCCATTGTCATGCTGGCGGTTGCAGGCACGGCAGCATGGTTGGGCGGAGCATGGCTGGATGGTTTCATTCTGGCGGTGGGCGTGGCCTGCTTGCTGGAATTTGCTCGACTGATCTCGACCATCGCCAAGCCCGGACTTGGCCGTTTTTCCGCTTTGGTTGGGGCGGGTGTATATGTCGGCCTCGCCGTTTGGACCTTGATCAAGCTGCCGTTGCCAGTCGTATTGGGCGTCATTGCCGTAGTCATCGCGGTTGATGTTGGCGCCTATTTCAGTGGCCGCTCCATAGGCGGCCCCAAAATCGCACCCAAGATCAGCCCGTCAAAGACTTGGGCGGGTCTGATTGGCGGAATGCTGGCGGCTGGCTTGGTTTCAGGCGGCCTGTTCGCTTGGAACACCGGATCCGCAGAGCTTCGGGTAATGTTGTTCATTGCGTTTGCGATTGGAGCAGGTCTGGCTGTGCTCGCGCAGGCGGGCGACTTTTTCGAAAGCTGGCTAAAACGCAGTGCTGGCGTGAAGGACAGCAGCAATCTCATTCCAGGACATGGCGGCGTGTTTGACCGGGTTGATGGCCTGCTTCCAGTGGCGATCGCCAGCGGAGCATTGTGGAGCCTCCACCCGGCATGACCCGCAGCATTTCCATCCTTGGCGCAACCGGATCGGTCGGCGAACAAACGCTGGACCTGATCGGGCGCGAGCGAGACAAATGGCGAATTGAGGCTCTCACTGCGAATTGCTCGGCTGAGAAGCTGGCCAGCATGGCGCGCGATTTTGGCGCAAGTATTGCGGTGGTGGGAGACGAGGCCTGCCTGCCTGAATTGCGCGAGGCCTTGTCTGGCAGCGGGATAGAGGCAGCCGGTGGCTCAGCGGCCCTGATTGAGGCAGCATCGCGGCCGGTTGACGTAACAGTGGCCGCTATCGTTGGTTGTGCCGGGCTGGGTCCGGTGATGGCTGCGATTGAGCAGGGCGGCACAATCGCTCTGGCAAATAAGGAAGCGCTGGTCTCGGCTGGTGACGTCATGATGGCAGCTGTGGCCAAGCATGGGGCGACTCTTCTTCCGGTTGATTCCGAACACAACGCTATTTTCCAATGTCTTGCAGGCAGCAAGCTGTCGGATGTGGCTCGGATCACTTTGACGGCCAGCGGCGGACCGTTCCGGACGTGGACGCAAGATCAGCTGGATGCAGCAACCCCGGAACAGGCCGTGGCGCATCCCAATTGGGACATGGGCGCCAAAATCAGCGTCGATAGCGCCACGATGATGAACAAGGGTCTGGAATATATCGAGGCCCATTATCTGTTCCCTGTCGGTCTCGACCGGCTGGGCATTGTGGTTCACCCGCAAAGTGTGATCCACTCCATGGTTGAGTTTCGCGACCGGTCCACACTGGCGCAGCTTGGCCCGTCCGATATGCGCGTTCCCATCGCTTCCTGTCTTGCTTGGCCGCAGCGCATGGACACGCCGATGGCACCCTTGGACCTGCCGTCGATCGGCGAATTGTCCTTTTTTGCTCCCGATGAAACCCGTTTTCCCGCGACGCGCCTGGCGCGCCAAGCGATTGAAGCGGGCGGGGCAGCCCCTGCTTCACTGAATGCAGCCAATGAAGTGGCTGTTGCTGCCTTTCTGGCTGGTCAGATCGGGTTCACCAGGATTGCCGCAATGGTAGAGCAGACCATGTCCAATTATAGCGCGCAAACGCCTCGATCGCTGGAGGATGTTCTTGCAACCGATCAAGCGGCGCGCATCGCCGCGCATCAATTGCTGGAGCTGACCTGACAGTGTTCGAATCGCCCCCTTTCTGGATGTATATCCTCGGTTTCCTGCTGGTGCTGGGACCGTTGATTACAGTGCACGAGCTGGGCCATTATCTGGTCGGACGCTGGTTTGGTGTCGGCGCAGATGCGTTCTCCATCGGGTTTGGCAAAGAGCTGTTCGGTTGGACCGACAAACGCGGCACGCGGTGGAGGATCGCAGCGATCCCGCTGGGCGGTTATGTCCAGTTTAAAGGGGATATGAACCCCGCCAGCATTCCAGAAGAAGGCGGGCCTGCTCCTACCAATGACAGTTTTCAGGCTGCCAGCCTGTGGCGTCGGGCGCTGATCGTGTTTGCTGGCCCAGCAACCAATATCATTGTTGCGATTGGTATATTCGCGGCGTTCTTCGCTGTGTTGGGCAAGCCGATCATTGAGTATCCCGAAGATTCCACAATCGTCAGCAGCTTTTCAGAGGTGTCGGCTGCACAGCAGGCCGGCGTTGAGGTAGGAGACCGGATTGTGGCGGTCGATGGCGAGGCGGTGCCTGATTTTTCCGCTTTGCTCGACAAGGTCGCCTTGTTTCCCAATCGCGAAGTTATCCTGACAGTTGAGCGCGATGGGTCGCCCCTCGAATTGCCCGTAACTATCGGCAGCGCGGTGCAACCCGATGGGTTTGGGAATGAGGCAACCGTGGGACGTTTAGGCATTTACCGGGCCGATAGCGGCGAGGTCTCCATAACATACGAGGATGTGGGCGCGTTTGAAGCCATTCCGATGGCCGCGCAGCAATGCTGGGACATTACCGTCATGATGGTGACGGGCATCAAACAGATCATTGTTGGCCAGCGTTCGGTCAAGGAATTGGGCGGTCCTTTGAAGATCGCAAAATATTCTGGCGAGCAGCTCAGCCTAGGGCCTTTGGCCTTTCTCAGCTTCGTCGCTTTGATATCGCTTAATTTGGCATTCATTAACTTGCTGCCAATCCCCGCACTCGATGGCGGACACTTGGCCTTCTATGCGGTGGAAGCCGTACAAAGAAAGCCAGTGGGTCCGCGTGGTCAGGAATTGGCCTTTCGAGCAGGCATGGCGTTCGTGCTGGTCTTTATGGTGGTCGTGACGGTGAATGATTTTATCTCCCTCCCGCTTTTTGGGAGTTAATGGGGGAAAGGACGCAGGGAAGCGACAATTGGTGCGAGGCACCGCTTGATTGCATTCTCTCCATGGGGCAGAGGCGACTAGTGGTGCCGGAACTCGAATTCTTCGGGTTTCGAGCATTGTTGGGGCACCGAAAGAAGATTGTTTTGGACAGGAACACAGTGTCGATGAAATCTAATACCATGGCGGGTGATTACCGGGCGAAGCCCGCTGGCCGATTGGCCGCAGCTTTGCTTTGCGGAACCTTCCTGGCAGGTGCGCCGATGCCGCTGCTCGCTCAAGAAACCGATGAAGATGCTGCTCCTGCTGCTGCTGAACCAGCTCCTGCGCCGGTGAATGACACGATCCGCTCGATCAATGTTGTGGGGGCGGTGCGCTTGGAAGCGCAGACCATCCTCAGCTACATCCGTATGCGTGTGGGCCAAGAATATACCGCAGCTTCGGCTGATGCGGCACTGAAAGATCTTGGTGCGACCGAATTGTTTTCCAATTTCTCGATCCGAAACGATGGCGGCAACGTCGTTATCAACGTGACCGAAAATCCAGTGATCAACCGGATCGTTCTGGAAGGCAACAAGCGGATCAAGAATGACAAGATCATTCCCGAGATCAAGCTGTCGCCGCGCCAGATTTTCACTCGCTCTAAAGTGCGGGCCGATGTTGCGCGCATAATTGAACTGTACAAACGGCAGGGCCGGTTTGCTGCAACGGTAGAGCCCAAGATGGTTCAGCTGGCGCAAAACCGCGTCGATATCGTGTTCGAGATTAGCGAAGGGCCCAAGTCTAAGGTTCGCCAGATCAACATTATCGGCAACGAAGAATTTTCCGATGGTGATTTGCGTGGTGAAATGGTCACCAAGCAAGCGCGCTTGACCAGCTTCTTCAGCTCCAACACAAGCTATGATCCAGACCGTCTGGCGTTTGACCAGCAAAAGCTGCGCCAATTTTATCTGACAGAAGGCTTTGCCGATTTCCGTGTAGTTTCTGCGGTGGCCGAACTTACGCCGGACAAGCGCGACTTCATCATCACCTATGTGGTGGAAGAGGGCGAGCGTTACAAATTTGGCGAAGTGACCGTCGAAAGCCAGTTGCGCGACTTTGACAGCGACCGGATGACCAACAATCTGCCGATGCAGACCGAAGATTGGTATGATGCCAAATTGGTTGAGGATACGGTTGAGCAATTGACCGAGCTGGCTGGCACCTATGGCTATGCCTTTGCTGATGTGCAGCCGCGCTTTACGCCAAATCGCGAAAATCTGACGATGGACATCAATTTCATCCTGCGTCAGGTTCCACGCGTTTATGTCGAGCGGGTTGATGTGAACGGCAACACGCTGACGCAGGACAAGGTGGTTCGCCGCGAATTCCGTATCAGTGAAGGCGATGCATTTAACTCTTTGCAGGTTCGACGAACGACGGCCCGGATCAATTCGCTGGGGTATTTCCAGGAAAACTTTGAGGTCAACCAGACCGAAGGTACTCAGCCTGACCGCATTATTCTCGAAGCCAATGTGCAAGAACAGCCGACCGGCGAACTGCAATTGTCAGCTGGTTTCTCGTCGATTGAGAGCTTTATTCTGTCTGCCTCAATCCGTCAGCGTAACTTCCGCGGACGGGGCCAAACGGTTGGCGCAAGTATCAACTATTCGCGCTTCTCGCGATCGGCACAGCTCAGCTTTTCCGAGCCATATTTGTTCGACCGCAACATTTCGGCGGGTCTCGATATCTTCCGCCGCGATCTGAACAGCTTCAACTTTGTCGACAACGCTCGCAACACGACGTTTGAGCAAGCAACAACCGGCTTTACCGCGCGTGCGGGTGTGCCGCTGACCGAATATATGTCTCTGGTTGCCAGCTATACGCTGAATTACGATGACGTTTCGCTAGATGAAAACCAGTTCTTTTCCGATTTTGATGGCGATGGCATTCGGACTTGTGAGCCATTGTTCGCCGGCCGTTTCTTGTGTGATGCGCTGGGCAAACGGACCAGCTCAATCGTCGGGTTGAGCTTGGCCTATAACACGCTCGACAATCGCGTGCGGCCGACCCGCGGCCAGAACGTGACCTTCACAACCGAAGTAGCAGGGCTGGGCGGATCTGTCCGCTATGTGCGCGTCAGAGGCCGTGCGGCCCAGTATTTCTCGATTGGATCGGGCTTCATATTCTCGCTTTCAGCTGAAGGTGGCGCGATCAACTCTTTGGAAGACCGCGGAATCGCTGGTGAAGATGACGTTCGTTTGACTGACCGGTTCTTCATCGGTGAATCGCAATTGCGTGGCTTTGACATTCGCGGCATCGGGCCGCGCGTTCTACGCCAACCTTATGTCTCTGATGAGGATGGCAACCCGGTTCCCATTACTGATCGTGATCGGGTGGCCGACGATTCATTGGGTGGCCGGGCATTTTATCTGGGCCGTGCCGAGCTGGAAATTCCGTTGGGCACAGGCGCGCGGGAACTGGGCTTGCGTCCATCGATCTTCCTGGATGCTGGCGCTTTGTTCGGTGTGAAAACACCGATCTTGCAGGACAATCCCAACGGAATTCAAAGCCGCGATGGCAATGGCAATCTGCTGTTCTTGGAAGTGGTGGATGATGCCAATGGCAACCCGACAACGGTTCTGAGCACCAATCCAATCGCGGCTGATGGCGTTACGGCCAACGCCCCGAACATTATCGGCAACAGCCGTTTCCGCGAAGTATTCTTGGGCGATTCTGCCGCGCCGCGCATCTCTATCGGTGTCGGCGTCAATTGGAACTCGCCCTTCGGTCCCTTCCGGATCGATTTCGCTCGCGTCCTCAAGAAAGTTGAGGGTGACGACACCAAAACATTCTCGTTCAACGTAGGAACACAATTCTGATGAAAAAACTTCTTAAACCCGTTCTGGCAGCTTCGATTGCTGCTGCGACATTGGCTGTACCAATGGCAACTCCGGCTTCGGCCCAGGTCAATGGTATTGCAACCAGCAACCCAACAGCAGTGATCCTGCGCGCCGCTGCCCGAGCGGCAGGTTATAGCGCCATCCAGACAACTTATGCTGCGCAGATCCAGCAGATCAACCAGTTGAATACGGAACTGACGACTTTGCAGCGAAGCCTTGACACCAATGGTGACCAGCAGCTGACAGACGCGGAAATTCAGGCCAACCCAACGGTGGTTCAACAGATCCAAGCGAAAGAAGTGCAGGTTCAGACAACCAGTGAGCCCATTGCAATGGCGCAGTATTATGTGATTGAGCAATTGCTGAATGACTATGCCAATGCCCGCAATCAGGTGATCCAGAACAAGAGCATTTCTTTGATGATCTCGCCAGATGCGCTGCAATATGGGCCAGATGGTATCGACGTAACCAACGACATTATCGCCGCAGTCGATGCACGCCTGCCGACGGTTGCAACAGCCGTTCCAGCCGGTTGGCAGCCACGCCGTGATACGGTGCAGATGCATCAGGCTGTGCAGCAAATCCTGGTGGTTGCCGCACAACAGGCGGCTGCGCGTCAAGCACAGCAACCAGCAGCTGCTCCGGCCGCTTCGGGCCGCTAAGCAACTGCATATTTACTAGCAAACGGGGATAGACGATGAGTGATACCGGTTTCGACGTCACCAAGGTGCTCGAGCGGCTTCCGCATCGCTATCCTCTGTTGCTGGTGGATCGGGTCAAAGAGTTGGTTGTGGATGAACGCATTCACGCCGTAAAAGCTGTGTCGTTCAACGAACAATTCTTCCAAGGCCATTTCCCTGGTCGCCCGATCATGCCTGGCGTTTTGCAAATCGAGGCATTGGCGCAGGCGGCTGGAGTGCTGGCGGTGGAATCGCTCAACCTGGCTGGCTCGGGCAAGCTGGTGTATTTCATGGCGATCGAGAACGCCAAGTTCCGCGCTCCGGTTGAGCCGGGTTGCTTGCTCGATCTGCATGCTGAATTTGTGCAGAAACGTGCACGTGTGTGCAAATTTTCCGGCAAGGCCAGCGTTGAAGGTACGGTGACCTGCGAAGTGTCATTTACCGCAATGATTGCTGACGCGCCGCAGAGCTAGCCAACAAGTAAGCGACCCACAATGCAATTGGTTGGCCACAAGGGCTTGCCAAACAGCGCGTCTCTCCGTAATGGCGCGCTTTCCCGAAATTGCTGACCGGTCGGAACCGGTCATAGGCAAAGGACCAAGACGATGAAAGCCGAAGGGCATCCCGATTATCACACCATCACGGTCAAGATGACCGATGGTACCGAATTTCAAACGCGCTCCACTTGGGGTAGCGAGGGCGACACTATGTCGCTCGACATTGACCCAACCAGCCACCCAGCGTGGACCGGTGGTCAGAAACAAATTCAGGAAGGTGGCCGTGTGGCTGCGTTCAACAAGCGTTTTGGCGGGCTTTCTCTCAAGAAGTAAGCAGCTTTCAAACAGCTTTGCTTCTGAATGGAAGCACGCAAAAGGCGGTCCTGCGGGGCCGTCTTTTTTCGTTCAGTGTTACCCCCATGGGTTCTCTCGGTACCATTTGGTTATTACATATTTTACGCCTTTGCGGACCTTCATGCCGTGGTGCAGCGTGTTGGGATTGACCGCGCCATCATCCTTGCGATTGTTCCAGCACAACAGTTTGCCTGGCTCTGGTTGGAAAGTCTTGCCGATGGTCTTGAAGCGCGTCGCGCCGCCCGCATCCACCGCGTTGAGATATACCATAAAGGTCCAGGTACGTTGTCCCGCGACTGAGCAAAATTTGTCGAAATCCACTCCATCGGGAGCGAAATAGTCTGTGTGCGGCTTGAATTCCTGCCCCACATCATAGCGCTGACCCTGCACGGGTTCGCCAAATTTTGGATCGATCCCCGACAAGGTGAGCAGCTTTTCCTCCAAAGCCATTACGCAAGGCTCATCGGTTTCAAGATCGCAGGTCTCGCTGGTGCGGAAGTAATTATCGCCGTTCTTATCCGCCAAAGTGGAAGGCCGGCGGTTGGCGTCGATCAGGCCGATCAATTCCTGGCACAGACTCTGGTCTAAAAAGTCGCGCAGTTGAAACAATTCCAGCTTGGCGCTGGGAATGCGTTGAACACGTGGCTGAGCCACCAAATGCCGGGCGGAAGAATCACTTGCGAAGGGCGCGCCTTTGTCCACGGCGTCAGAATAGGAAGCAGTGCCAATCGGGCAAGTGCGAAATAATATTACGTTTACACCGACAAATGACAGTTTTCGCTTCCAAAACGGGCCACACTATGCAACAGGCTCGCCGCCGTCATGGCTGGCCTTGACCAGACAGCCTAGGCGCGTATCAGCCCCGTTCACGCGGCCTTTGAAGGACAGCGGCCGGGGCATGTGGCGATCGTAGCTCAGTTGGTTAGAGCGCCGGTTTGTGGTACCGGAGGTCGGGGGTTCGAGACCCCTCGATCGCCCCATTTTCTCTCCCGCTGTCGGATGAGCGCGCAATTTTAAGAGGCGATAGCAATGACAGCGTTCTGGACTGAACCGGATTATGATGACCACGAGCTGGTGCAGCTTGTGCGCGACCATGTTTCGGGTTTGACAGCGATTATTGCGGTCCATTCCAGCCATTGCGGACCGGGCGCTGGTGGCACCCGTTTCTGGCACTATCCCGAACCCAAAGACGCGATGCGCGATGCGCTGCGGTTGAGCCGCGGCATGAGCTATAAGAATGCTATGGCTGGACTGCCGATGGGCGGCGGCAAAGCGGTCATTCTGGCCGATAGCAACAAGACCAAGACGCCCGAGATGCTGGCCGCATTTGGCGATGCGATCGAGGCCTTGGGCGGGCAATATATCACCGCAGAAGATGTCGGCATTTCAGAGGCGGATATGGTCGCGGTCTCAAAACGGACCGCCCATGTCTCTGGATTGCCTGCACAAGGCGAGGACGCCGCTGGCGGCGATCCTGGTCCGTTTACCGCCATGGGTATTTATCACGGCATCAAAGCCGCTGTGCGCCACAAATTGGGCAAAGACAGCGTGCAGGGCGTGCATGTGGCTGTGCAGGGCACCGGCAGCGTTGGCGGCGGTGTAGCGCGGCTGCTGGCCAAGGATGGAGCGAAATTGACGCTGTCCGACATCCATGACGACCGGGCAAAGGCTCTGGCGCAAGAACTGGGTGCGCAATCGGTTGCCTCAGACGCGATCATGGGCATCGCCTGCGATGTCTTCAGCCCCAATGCACTGGGCGCCATTCTGGATGACGAGGGCATTGCCCGTCTGGAAGCGCCGATTGTGGCAGGTGGCGCAAACAACCAGCTGGCCCGCGCGCATCATGGTGAAATGCTGGCCAAGCGCGGAATTCTCTACGCGCCGGACTATGTTATCAATGCTGGCGGCATCATCAGCGTGGCGACAGAGCACCTGGCCCGCCAAGCTGGCAAGCCGTGCGACATCAACGAAGTACGCAAGCGGATTGCGCATATTCCGGGCCGCCTTGAAGAGATTTGGCAGGAAAGCGATTCCAGCAAACTTTCACCCGATGTGGTGGCCGACAAAATGGCTCAGAAACTGATCGGGCGTTAAACGCGACATCATTTGAGTAATTTGCAGTCTTGTCGGGGGCTGGGGGGGCTGTATTAGCCTTAGCAACGGAAACGATCCATGCACGGCTTTGCAAACCCCACCCGCTTCCTTTCGCTCGCGAAATGGCTGACCCCGCTGCTTCTGGTTAGCGGGTTTGTTTTGACGAGCGTCGCGCTGGTGTGGGGCCTGTTTGCGGTTCCGCCCGATCGTTTGATGGGCGAGACGGTGCGGATCTTGTTCATCCACGTTCCTTCGGCTTGGCTGGGCATGGGGGGATGGATGGCCATCGCCATTTCCAGCCTGATATTTCTGGTTTGGCGTCACCCTTTGGCGGCATTGGCCGCGCGTGCAGCGGCTGTACCCGGCATGGCCTTTACCGCCATTTGTCTTGCCACCGGTTCGATCTGGGGCAGGCCCACATGGGGCACCTGGTGGGAATGGGATGGCCGGCTGACCAGCATGCTGGTGCTGTTGTTCCTTTATGCCGGATACATCGCCTTGGCGCAGGCCGTTGCCAAGGATGGCGGATCTTCGCGCATTCCGGCGATTTTCGGACTGGTTGGCGCAATCAACATACCGATCATCAATCGCTCGGTTGTGTGGTGGAATTCGATCCATCAACCGCCCAGCATCACTCTGGGCAAAAGCTCGATCGATACCGTCTATATGGTGCCATTGTCGGTTGCCGTGCTGGGCTTCTCTCTCTTGTTTGGCGGCGTCGTTCTGGCGCGCATGCGCGCGTTGTTGGCCGATTTTCAGGCTGATGCCCGATTGCGTAGAAAGGCGTTGGAAGCATGAGAGAGGGCCTGGATCAGTGGGAATTCGTGGTCATGGCCTATGCTGTGGCTATTGCGGGCACGCTGATCATGATCGGCTGGAGCTGGCTCTCTATGCGCCGGGCAGAAGCACGCCGTGACAAGGTCAAACGCAAATGAGCGGACTGAAAGCCAAACATCAGCGATTGGTGCTGATCGTGATTGCCCTGGTCGCGATTTTGGGCGCTGGATTGCTGGCGGCATGGGCGCTGCGCAACCAAGCCAACTATTTCTATCTGCCGGACCAATTGGTGGAAGCTCCGCCTGCTGCCGGACAACCGGTTCGTTTGGGCGGAATGGTGGCACAAGGATCAATTCAGACGCTGAGCGATGGTGTGACCGTGTCCTTTGTAGTCACCGATCAAGAGGCGGCCCGAGTGCCGGTGCAGTTTAGCGGCATCCTGCCCGATTTGTTTGTCGAAGGATCCGGCGTGGTGGCCGAGGGTAGCTTGAACCGTGACGGCGTGTTCATCGCAGACAACCTGCTGGCCAAGCATGACGAGAATTACGTGCCGAGAGAGCTTCAGGAAATGAGCCAGCATCAGGCTGCGCGCATGGCTGAAGAAACGACGGTGGGCCTAGAGTGATTGCAGAGCTAGGTCTGGCCGCGCTTTGGCTGTGCGCCGCCTTGGCTGTGTTGCAGCTGATCGGCGGGGCTTTGGCCCAGCGCGGGGACAATGCATCGGACTTGGCAGCAATGGTGCGACCAGCAGCGATGTTGCAAGGATTGCTCGCCGGATTGGCCTTTGCTTGTCTGTTGTGGGTGTTCGCGGCGACCGATCTATCAGTGAAGCTGGTTGCGACTAACTCGCACAGCTTAAAGCCGATGCTGTTCAAACTGTCGGGTGCCTGGGGCAATCACGAAGGCTCTATGCTGTTGTGGGTGACGGTAATGGCATTGGCTGGCGGTTTGATCGCGATGGTCGAAAAACGCCTGCCAGAAAAGACCATGCAGGCCACCTTGGCCGCGCAAGGTTTTGTGGCCATCGGTTTTTATGCCTTTCTGCTGATCAGCTCCAACCCGTTTGAGCGACTGGTTGTCGCTGCGGTTGAGGGTCAGGGGCTGAACCCGCTGCTGCAAGACGCTGGCTTGGCCTTTCATCCTCCCACCTTGTATTTTGGCTATGTCGGGCTGTCTGTCGCGTTCAGCTTTGCCGTTGGCGCTCTGCTGACGCGCAATGTGACGCCCGATTTTGCCCGCGTGATGCGCCCATGGGTGCTGGGCGCTTGGGTGTTCCTCACACTTGGCATTACCGCGGGCAGTTACTGGGCCTATTACGAATTGGGCTGGGGCGGCTGGTGGTTTTGGGACCCGGTCGAGAATGCTTCACTGATGCCGTGGCTGGCGGCGACAGCTTTGCTCCACTCGGTCAGCGTTCTGGCCGCGCGCGATGCCTTGCGTACCTGGACGATCATGCTGGGCGTTGTCGCCTTTTCGATGAGCATGCTGGGCACATTCCTGGTTCGCTCAGGCCTGCTAACCAGTGTGCACGCTTTTGCGGTTGATCCAGAGCGCGGCACCTTCATCCTGTTTCTGTTGGGGATCTATATCGGCGGAGCGCTGCTGCTGTTTGGCTTGCGCGCAGGCCATGTTCGCGAAGGAGAGCGGTTTCAGCTGACCAGCCGCGAGGGCGCTTTGGTGTTCAACAATGTGATGCTGAGCGCGATATTGGGGATCGTGCTGTTGGGCACATTGTATCCGCTGTTGACCGAAGCCTTTGACGTGCGCGTGTCGGTCGGGCCTCCTTACTTCAATCCGGTCGGTGCCATTTTCACGGTCCCTATGTTGTTGGTGATGGCGGTAGGGCCGCTGCTCAGGTGGCGCAGGGATTCGATCGAGCGGATCAAACTACCGATCGCAATCGTCACCTCGATTATCGTCTCTGTGGCGGTATTGGCTGCGATTATGGGCGATATGGCCGTTTTGCCGCTGTTGGGCCTGTGCGTTGCCATCGGATTGGCTGTGGCCAGCTTCCTGCCTCTTCGCGGACGCAACCTATTACGCGTGCCGATTGCGACTTGGGGCATGGTCTTGGCGCATTTCGGGATCGCCGTAGCGTTGTTTGGCATGGCCAGTGACAGCGCTTTTACCAAAGAACGCCTTGCCGCACTGCAGCTGGGCGAGGAAGTAACGGTGGGCGATTGGCGGGTCACATTGGACAGCGTTGACCCAGTCGCTGGCCCCAATTGGACCGCGATGGAGGCTCAAGTTTCAGCGTGGCGGGGATCAGGCGCTCCGATCCTGTTGCAGCCCCAGTCTCGCAATTTCTGGGCTCCGCCCATGCAAACCAGTGAAAGTGCACTGGCTACGCAATGGGATGGACAGCTTTACGCGGTTATCGGAAACCGAACCGAAGATGGCCGGTGGCAATTGCGGGTGTGGTGGAAGCCGTTTGTCACCTTCATCTGGTATGGCGGCCTGTTGATTGCGCTGGGTGGGACGCTGGCCGCAATTGGCCGTGTGCTGGCCGATTTGAAACGTCGCAGCGTTCGGGCGAGGGCAAACAGCCGCCGGACAGAGCGCCGTGAAAAGGGGTTCGCCTGATGCGATGGACATTGTGGGTGCCTTTGGCACTGTTCACCTTCTTTCTCGGGCTTGCCGCCTATCAGCTGAGCCAGCCCAAGGATGATGTCATCGTGTCGGGCATGATCGGCAAACCGTTGCCGCAATTCTCGCTCGAACCGATCAGTCCGGACCGCCCCGGCGTCAGCACTGCCGATTTCAAGGACGGCACGCCCAAGCTGCTCAATATCTGGGCCAGTTGGTGCCTACCCTGCATTGCTGAGGCTCCGCATTTAGAGAGCCTGAAGGAGCAAGACGTACAGATCATCGGCATTGCCATTCGGGACAAGCCGGAAGATGTCGCGCGCTTTCTCAACCGACATGGCAATCCCTACACGCGGATCGGATCGGATGATCTTTCTGCCATCCAATTTGAATTGGGTTCATCCGGTGTCCCCGAAACCTATGTCATCGATAGTGATGGCATGATCCGGTACCAGCACATTGGTGATGTCAGAGCAGAGCATGTGCCCATGCTGATCCAGCAGCTGGAGGCGGCCCGATGACGCGCCAATTCCTTGCCTGGATCGCCGGATTGGCAGCCATGGCCAGCGCCATGTTCGCAATGCCCATTCTGGCGCAAAGCAGCACAGCTCCTGCACCTTATGCTTATCAGCAATTGGACGATCCAGCGCTGGAGCAGCGCGCGACCGATCTGATGCACACGCTGCGCTGCCTCACCTGCCAAAGCCAGTCGATCGCCGATAGCGATGCCAGCATGGCCGGCGATATGCGCCACCAGGTCCGCACCCGGATTTTGGCCGGAGAAGAACCAGAGGCGATCCGTGCATGGCTGATTGAGCGCTATGGAGACTATGTCAGCTATGATCCGCAGGTCAGCGCAACCACATGGCCTCTGTTCGCGGTACCCTTGCTGCTGTTCCTGCTTGCCGGGTTGATCCTGCGCAAACGCATTGGTCGCGGCGGTGTGGCTGATAGAGAGGGAGAGGGCGCGTGAGCTGGCTTCCCATCATCGTGCTTGCCGCAATCGCCTTTCTGATCGCCGCCTTTGTGCTGCGTCTACCGCGCCGCAGCTGGACATTCTTTGGTGCCGTGCTGCTGTTCGGGCTGGCCGGATATGCCGTGCAGGGCAAACCTGGATTGCCATCTGCGCCCAAATCTGCCGACATTCGCGCATCGCAATCAGGCGAAGCAATGGTGGAGGCCCGTCAGGAATTGTTCGATCCCGCGCAGCCACGCCCGGGCTATCTGACGGTGTCGGATGGCTTTGCGCGTAAGGGCCGGTTTGACCAGGCGGCGCAATTGCTGCGCAAAGGACTGCAAGATAACCCAAACCATGGCGAAGGCTGGCTGGCCTTGGCCAACGCGCTGGTTGAGCATGCCGAAGGGCAAGTGACCCCGCCTGCCACCTATGCCTTCGCCAAGGCTGAGGAAGCCATGCCCGGTAATCCAGCACCGGCCTATTTCCTCGGTTTCTCGCTGCTGCGTTCGGGCAAGCCAGACGAGGCCCGCGGTGTGTGGCAAGCCTTGTTGAATTCATCGCCCGATGATGCACCGTGGCGCGATGATTTGGCCGCCCGGCTCGAGCGCCTCGACGAACTCATTGACCTGATCGAGGCGCAGCCGATTCAGCCGGCACCTTGACCGGCATCCTTTCAGCGGCCCAATCGCAGCTTGCCGGGCGGAATTGGCGGTGCTAAGCGCCGCCGCCTTGCGTTCGACGCGGTAAAGTTGGCCGACGATCAGATCGCATGGGCAGTACCGGAACCACATCGGGAAATCCTTAGGGTATGAGCGAAAACACAGCGCCAGCAATTGCCTCGCCACATGGCGGGAAGGGTGGCCATCAGGGCACCAAAGCGGCCTTGGCCGTTGGCGCTATTGGTGTCGTGTTTGGCGATATCGGTACCAGCCCGCTGTATGCTTTCCGCGAAACCTTTGTTGGCCCGCACCCGCTCGCGCTGGATGCGGCCCATGTATTGGGTGTTATCAGCCTGATCTTCTGGTCGATGACGCTGGTCGTTGCGATCCAATATGTCACCATTCTGATGCGCGCTGATAACAAAGGGCAGGGCGGTTCGCTCGCTCTGGTCGCTCTCATCTCCAGCCATATCAGCAAGTCGAAATACGGCTGGCTGGCGGTGCTACTGGGGGTCTTTGCGACATCGTTGTTCTATGGCGACAGCATGATCACGCCGGCCATTTCCGTCTTGTCCGCTGTCGAGGGTTTGACGGTCGTTGACGAGGGCTTGCAGCCCTTTGTTATCCCTATTGCGCTCGCGCTGCTGGTGTTCCTGTTCGTGCTGCAGAAACGCGGTACGGCCAAGGTCGGCGCGCTGTTTGCGCCGGTGATGATCGTCTATTTCACCGTCATAGCATCGATGGGTGCGTGGCAGATCATCCAGACACCCGACATCTTGTGGGCGCTCAACCCCTATCACGCGATCAATTTCTTCGTCCTCGATGGTTGGCTGGCGTTTTTGGCGCTGGGTTCGGTGGTGTTGGCGGTAACCGGTTCAGAGGCGCTGTATTCAGACATGGGCCATTTCGGCAGAGGCCCTATGCGCCTTTCATGGTTCGGCTTTGTCATGCCATGTCTGCTGCTCAACTATTTCGGGCAGGGGGCGATGATAATCGGCCTGCCGCCAGAGCAAGCTGCCGAAGCTATCAAGAGCCCGTTCTTCTTCCTTGCGAATGAGGAATGGCGCCTGCCGCTGGTGTTCCTCGCCACCTTTGCCACCTTTATCGCCAGCCAGGCCGTGATCTCGGGCGCGTTCTCTATCACCCACCAAGCAATCCAGATGGGCTATATCCCCCGCCTGTCGATCCGCCACACCAGCGAGACAGAGGGCGGCCAGATTTACATTCCGGTGGTCAATTGGGCGCTGATGGTGGCCGTTATCATTCTGGTCCTGACCTTCCAAAACTCGTCCAACCTCGCCAGCGCTTACGGCATTGCCGTGACCGGCGCGGTCACCATCGATACGCTGCTGATGGGTGTGCTGTTTGTGGGCGTGTGGAAGTGGAAGTGGTGGTACGCCGCCCCCGTCGTCGCGCTGTTCCTGATCGTTGATGGCGCCTATTTCGCGGCCAACCTCACCAAGGTTCCCGATGGCGGCTGGTTCCCGCTGATGGTCGGCTTTATCGCCTTCCTGCTGCTGACCACTTGGGCGCGCGGCCGTAAGCTGATGCGCGCACGGATGAGCGAAGTTGCTCTGCCGATGGAGATCTTTGCCAAATCAGCCAACAATTCTGCCACCCGCGTTCCCGGCACGGCGATCTTTATGGCCTCGGCCACCGCAGGCGTACCATCGGCGCTGCTGCACAATATCAAGCACAATAAGGTGCTGCATGAACGCGTGGTGATCTTGACGGTCAACATCACCGATGAACCCTATGTCGATCCGGCGCTACGTTGCGAATATACCGATATGGGCGACGGGTTTTATCGCGGCGTGTTGAACTATGGCTTCATGGAAGAAACCAATGTTCCGCAAGGGCTGAAACAGATGGAGCAGTGCGGCGGCGAGTTTGACATGATGCAAACCAGCTTCTTCCTCTCGCGCCAGACGCTGTTGGCCAGCGAAAATCCGGGAATGCCGATCTGGCGGGAGAAGATCTTTGCCTGGATGCTGCGCAATTCGGCAACGGCGATGGAATTCTTCCGCCTGCCAACCAACCGCGTGGTGGAATTGGGCAGCCAAGTCGAGATTTAGCGTTGTGCGCCGACCGCGATTCTGTTTGTCCGCAATCGACCCATTTGCGGACGGTCATTTCGATAAACGCTTGAGCAGATTTGACCTCAAGTCAGTCGACAGGCTTACGCGGATAACGCCAAACTAGAAATGCGCCGAAGGCAAGCAATGATAGAGTGCCGAGGTATGGCGTGTCTTCAAGCAAGTGCCCCTGATTCAATTGCCAAAGGCACAATGGAACTCCCATTGTGCCAATTGCGATCATTGTTCGTCCAAGATTGAAAGGAGTCATTGCCTGCCTCAAAACCGATACGACCTGTTGCCAACCAAGGTGCCCGCTTTCCACCCCAGTAGTCGACCCTGAACAATCTACCCCGTAGGCGGTTCGTTTTTGATCACCTCGTCCTCTTGACCCACATCCAGCCCCTGCTTCATCAGCATTGGAATTTGGGTGAAGGTGAACAGGAAGCTGAGCGGCATAAACACCCAGAATTTGGCCCATAGCCATCCTTCAAAGTCGAGATAGGCGCGCAGGCCTTCGTTGAGTGTGGCCAGAGCAAGGAAAAACACACCCCAATTGCGCGACAGCTTCAGCCAGCCTTCGTCGGATAAACCTTCAAACGCGGCCTCCAGCAAGATTTTGAGCAGAGCTTTGCCTCGCCAAAAGCCGACCAGCAAGGCGACCCCAAAGACGCTGTAGATGATGGTTGGCTTCAGCTGGACGAACACCGGATCCCCAAAGAAGATCGTCAGCGCCCCGAACCCGACAATCAGAGCGGTGGAGAACGACAGCATGGGCGAGACTTTGCCCAACCGCCATTTGGATACCGTCAAGGCGATCACTGCGGCAACCATGAAGGCCAGCGTGCCCTTGATGACTGCGGCGACCTCGGCAATGGCATCGGTCTCTTCTGGCGAGAAGTATTTATAGGCGGCAAGGAACACCACCAGCGGGCCGTAATCGACCGCTACATTCAGCCAGCCAGAGCCCTTTTTCTTCGTTTCTGCGTCACTCATCAAGCAATCCCTGCAATTACGCGTGCGACCAGATCGGGGTCGAACGGGCGCAAATCATCCATTTTCTCACCCACACCAATGGCGTGGATCGGCAGGCCATATTGCTCTGCCGCTGCCACCAGAACGCCGCCGCGCGCGGTGCCATCCAGCTTGGTCATGATCAGGCCGGTAACGCCAGCCACTTCCTTGAAAACATCAATTTGGGCGAGCGCATTTTGCCCATTGGTCGCATCCAGCACCAGCACAACATCATGCGGTGCCTGTTCGTTCAATTTGCCTAGGACGCGGCGGATTTTGGACAATTCGTCCATCAGCTCGCGCTTGTTTTGCAAACGGCCAGCGGTGTCGACAATCAAGGCGTCAATTCCGGTGTCGGTGGCCTGCTTCACCGCGTCGAACACGATGGAGGCAGGATCGCCGCCTTCTGGTCCTCGGACGAGGTCAACCCCGGCGCGCTCAGCCCAGGTGGCCAGCTGGCCAATGGCGGCGGCGCGGAATGTGTCCCCTGCGGCCAGCAGAACGCCATAATCATCCTCGGTGAACAAATGGGCGAGCTTGGCGATAGTGGTCGTCTTGCCCGACCCATTGACCCCGATCACCAGGATCACTTGCGGGCGCGGGAAGGCGGTAATTTCAAGCGGCTTTGCAACGGGCCGCAGGATCTCTGCGATCTCCTCGGCAACGGCTTCCTTCAGCTGCTGCTCAGAGATTTCGAGGCCAAAGCGCTTTTCTCTCAACCGCTCGCGAATGCGTGCAGCTGCTGAGGGGCCAAGGTCCGACAGGATCAGTGCGTCCTCAACATCGTCCAAGGTCGCATCGTCCAGCTTTGCGGTGCTGACGACGCTGGTCAGATTCTCGCTAAGGCGTTCAGAAGTCTTGCGAAACCCGCCGAACAGTCGGTCTGACCATGACTTTTTCGGCCCGTTGGACTGTGGGCTGTCTTGATCGCTCATCGGAGCAATCCTTCCTCGATAATTGTGGGGCGGATCGTCACAATGGACCCGGCGGAAATATGTGCCGGAACGGCGACCCGTGCGAAGTTTTCCGCATAGCCTGTTCCATCGCGCTCGGCGAGGATCGAAAGCAGTTTGCCCACCAGGCTTTGCAGCCATTGGCGGCGGGTTTGGGCGACCTGCTCGCGCAATTCTGCAGCGCGGCGTTTTATCACGCTTCGATCATGTTGCGGCATACGTTCAGCGGGCGTTCCGGGCCGGGGCGAGTAAGGGAAGATGTGGCCGTGAACGATGCCCAGTTCCTCGATGATAGAGAGATTGGCTTGGTGGTGTTCTTCGGTCTCGGTCGGGAAGCCAGCGATCAGATCGGCCCCAATCGCGAGATCAGGACGACGCGCCTTGAGACGGGTTACCAGATCAACCGCATCATGGCGCAGATGACGGCGTTTCATGCGCTTCAGGATCAGATCATGGCCGTGTTGCATCGAAAGGTGCAAATGCGGCATCAGGCGAGGCTCTGAAGCAAACAGTTCGAACAATTCTTCATCAATTTCAATGCCATCAAGCGATGACATGCGAAGCCGCCTTAGCTCAGGAAAGGTTTTGAGAACTTGCGAGACGAGGGTGCCCAAAGGCGAGACCTGGGGTAGATCATGACCCCAGCTGGTGACATCAACGCCGGTCAGGACGATTTCCGGCGCGCCCTGTTCCAGATGCTGTTCGACCTCTCGCAAAACCTGCGAAATCGACATCGAGCGACTTTTGCCGCGACCCTGTGGAATGACGCAAAAGGTGCAGGCATGATCGCACCCATTTTGAACGGCAATGAAGGCTCTGGTGCGTGTAGGAACAATGGGCGGGGCACTTTCAGCCACATTCCATGCGCGAGGGTCCAGCTTGGCCGTGTTGGCAATCAATCCGTCCACTTCGGGCATTTGAGCGATCTGGTCCCGCTCGATATCGGCCGCACAGCCGGTTACCATCAGCCGCGCATCGGGCCGCGCCCTACGCGCTTTGCGGATGGCTTGCCGAGTTTGGCGAACTGCCTCTGAGGTCACAGCGCAGCTATTGATCACCACAATGTCGTCTTCGCCCGCCAGCATGGCCTGCATGCGTTCGCTCTCGGCAATGTTGAGCCGGCAACCCAGCGAGATCACTTCGGCGCCAGATTGTCCAAGGGGCTTGTCGGGGCTCACGAATAATCGTCCCATTCAAAGCTACCGCGGAAGCTTTCGGTTGCTGGACCGCTCATCATGATCCGGTTGTCCTCGGTCCATTCGATAGACAATTCACCGCCGGGCAGGCGCACGGTTGAGCAACGCTCTGCCTTGCCAATCCGCGCAGCAGCCACGGCAGTTGCGCAGGCGCCCGTTCCGCAGGCCTTGGTCAATCCAACACCGCGCTCCCACACGCGCAGACGAATTCCCTGACGAGATTCGATCGTTGCAACATTCACATTGATGCGATCAGGAAACAGCGGATCATTTTCGATCTGCGGTCCCAGTTGGTCGAGCGCGACAGCGTCGCAATCCTCCACAAAGAACACGACATGCGGATTGCCGACATTGACCGCGACCGGATTGGACAATTCTTCCCATCCAACCGGCATTCCAGCTGTATCCATCGCATAGGCAAGCGGGATATCCTGCCAATCAAATCGAGGGCTGCCCATATCAACCGTGGCGCCGCCATCTGTGGGCTTGAGCGCAATAATCCCGCCTCCAGTCATCACTTGGGCGGGTTGACCGTGGAGCAAAGCAATCGCGCGGCTTGCATTGCCACAGGATTCCACCTCGCCTCCATCGGCATTGTAAATCCGCATGCGGAAATCAGCCTCTTGGCTGGTCTCCAACACGATCAGTTGATCGCAGCCGATACCGGTGGTGCGATTGGCAAGGGCTGCGGCGATAGAATTGCTGACAGCGGGCAGGGCGGTCTCTCGCCCATCAAGGACGATAAAGTCATTGCCCAATCCGTGCATCTTGGTGAAGGAAACCCGCATAGCGCTCGCGCTCTATTAGGGTGCGAGCAAGTCGTCCAGTTTTTCGCGCAGAACGGGCGGTTGAGCCGCCCAGCTGATCACCGCTTGATGACCTGCTTTTCGGGCGCTGCCTGCTCGGCCTCTTCAGCCTCATCGACCTCTGCTGCGCCGACATCGGCCGATCCGGCAAGCTTACCTGTCTCTTTGAGACGATCATGGACCTGGCGAGCCGTTTCCGGGCGACCATAAAGATAACCCTGACCCTTCAACTGACCCATTTCTTTCAACGAATCGAGGATTTGCTGGTCTTCAATACCCTCGGCCGTGATAGGCATCTCCAGCCCGTGGCCCAAGGAAACGATAGCGTCCACGATCTTGGAGCTGGCATCTGCATTGCGCAATTCGCTAATGAAGCTGCGATCAATCTTCAGGCGATCGAACGGCAGAGAGCGCAATTGTTCAAGGCTGGAATAACCCGTGCCAAAGTCATCCAGACTGATCAGAACACCCTGATTGCGCAGGCTGCTGATCATGGAACGCACCATTCCAACATTTTCGTGCAAGCAGCTTTCCGTGATCTCGATTTCAAGACGGTTGGCAGGGAAATTGCTTTCATGCAGCATCTTCAACAGTTTCTGCGCAAACCATGGGTCGCGCATCTGCACTGGCGAGATATTGACCGATAAGGTGAGTGCAGGGTCCCATTCCTTGGCATCGGCAAAGGCTTGGATGATCAGCTTTTCAGACAATTCAGCGATCACGCCAATGTCTTCTGCAATGGGGATGAAAATGTCGGGGCTCACCAATCCCAAGGTTGGGGAATTCCACCGTGCCAACATTTCGAACCCGACCAAATCGCCGCTTTCAAGGTCAATCTGCTGTTCGTAATAGGGTACAAATTCGCCTGTAGTTACGCCGCGACGGATGCCGGTTTCCAACTCGTTGCGGAATCGAAGCTCGTTTTCCATCGATGGTTCGAACCAGAAGTAACGGTTCTTGCCCTGCTTCTTGGCTTGATACATCGCGATATCAGCGCGGTGCATCAGCGTTTCAACTTCGCTGAGCCCTGTTGCATCTTCAATCCCATCAACATCGGACGTCACACCAATGGACATGGTGACATCAACCATGCTGCCATCGATATCCATCGGCGCGCCAAGCGTTTCGAACAGGCGCATGACATGCTCATCAACCAATTCAGAATGGGCGCGATCAAATGGCAGGACGAAGGCAAATTCATCGCCACCCAGTCGAGCGATCAGCGCATCTTTGGGCAGGCTGTCGCGCAGTCGCTGGGCGGTTTGCTTCAGAACGCGGTCACCTACCGAATGGCCGTTCATGTCATTGACCTGTTTGAAGTTGTCGAGGTCGATCATCACGAAAGCCATCGCCTGGCCATGCGCATTGCATTTCAGACGTAAGCTTTGCGTGGCATCGGTCATGCTGCGGCGGTTCAGGCAGTCTGTAAGCGGGTCCGTTTGCGCCAGCTTGTGCGCTATTTCTTCGGCTTTGCGGCGCTCAGAAATCTCTGTCGTCAATTCGCGATAACGGCGCCAGCCAAAGATAATCAGAGCGATATTCAACAGCAACGCGTTGACCAGCAACAGATCGGGTGCGGAATCACCAGCAAAGACTGAGCGCATGACCTTTGGCAACACGCTGCCGCCAGTGGCGATGAATAGCAGGATAGCCGCAACAGCAATGCCCAGCGTGATCAGATCACGCTCTGCTGTTTGGATTGGTCCCTTTTCGTTCGTCTTATCCAATGCCCATACAAACCAGCCTGCTTCGGCTTGGCCCCCATTCCACCTTTGTTCAGCCTTGGATATGACCCAACGTGATAAAGATCGGGTTAATTGTGGTCCTTTGCCATACCTGGGGTGGAACCCGATGGAGGGCGCAGTTAAGGGGTCTTCAGACCCTCACTAAGGAGAAATTGCCTTGGCACGCTATTGGCTGATGAAATCGGAACCGTTCAAATATGGCTGGCAGGATCTCGTCGCCGAAAAAGAGGGTGTGTGGGATGGAGTCCGAAACCATCGGGCCAAAAACAATCTTGCGGCGATGAAGGTGGGGGACGAGGCCTTTTTCTATCACTCTCGCGAAGGATTAGAGATTGTTGGCGTGGCCACAATTTCCGTCGATGGCATCATGGACCCAACCGATCCCGAACAGAAATGGGCGGCGGTCAAGATCAAGCCGAAGTCCAAGCTGAACACGCCCGTTACCCTGAAGCAGATTAAGGCCGAGCCAAAACTGGCCGATTGTGAATTGGTGCGTTTGTCGCGCCTGTCCGTGGCCGAAATCACGCCCGAGGAATGGGACATAATTCTGGAGATGGGCGGGGGCTTGTCGGGAGAGATTTAGCTCCCGATTTAACCCCACTCAGCGTCTGTCCGGCTCGCCTATCGGCTTCTCAAACCACTCACCGTTGCACCGCTGGCTGCCAATTGTTCAATGTCGATCAGGCAGTGGATCAGGCGAAGACCCGAGGTTTGCTGAGCCTCCAGCAGGGCGTGTTCAAATTGCTCGGTTGTTTCAGCGCGAGCCGACCATCCGCCAAAGGCCGTGGCAAGCGCGGCAAAATCAGGATTGGCCAGCTCTGTGGCGGATATACGGCTGGGGAATTCGCGTTCCTGATGCATGCGAATGGTGCCATAGGCGCCATTGTCGATCACAATCACAATCATGTCGCAACCATGCTGAACCGCGGTTGCCAGCTCCTGCCCATTCATCAGAAAATCGCCATCGCCAGCCAACGCAACAACGGTGCGTTGCGGGAAGCGGCGTGATGCCGCCACTGCTGCTGGCACGCCATAGCCCATAGCGCCTGCGGTGGGGGCCAATTGGGTAGGAAAGCCGCCATAGCGCCAATAACGATGCCACCAGCCTGAAAAGTTGCCTGCGCCGTTGCAGATGATGCTGTCAGCCGAGAATTTGTCGCGCATGAAGGTGACGCATGCTGCCATGTCCAACGCAAAGTCATTGGGCTGGGCATCAGTGCCCTTGCTGCCGGAATTCCACTCGTTCCATTCCGCATGGGCCTGCGCCCCGGCATCAAACGGAATGATGGTTCCATCATCCCACAAAGCCGCGCTTTCGGCGAATTCGTCCACCGAACAGCACAGCGCCAGATCGGTGCGATACACCCGGTTCAGCTCTTCTGGGTCGGGATAGACATGGATCAGCGTCTGATCGGGATGCTCTGTGGTTGGGAAGCTGTAACCATCGGTGGTGGCCTCTCCCAGCCGGGCGCCGACGGCCAGGATCAGGTCGGCTTGCTTAACCCGCTCCACCAATTTGGGGTTGGGGCCGTAACCCAGATTGCCGGCATAGACGCTGGAATCAGGAGAGATCGCATCTTGTCGGCGGAAGGCTGTGGCCACCGGCAGGCCGATGCGTTCGGCAAAGTTTTGGAAGTGTTCGCGCGCCTTTTCATTCCAGCCTGCGCCGCCAATGATTGCAATCGGACTGGCAGCATCAGCAACCATTGCCATCATCGCTTGCATGGCATCGGGGCAGGGGGCCTGTGCGGGACGCGTGATGGCCGGCCGAGGCGCTGCGCTGGTCATCTCGCTCAACATATCTTCGGGCAAAGCCAGAACGACAGGTCCAGGGCGGCCGCTGGTCGCGGTGGCATAGGCGCGGGCGATATACTCAGGGACGCGGTCGGGATCGTCGATCTTGGCGGCCCACTTGCAGATCGGGCCGAAGAAAGCGGGAAAGTCGACTTCCTGAAACCCTTCGCGATCTTGCATGGGACGGGCAACGTCGCCGACGAACAGGATCATCGGTTGCGAATCCTGATGCGCGACATGCACCCCGATGCTGGCGTTGGTGGCACCAGGGCCGCGGGTGACAAAGGCAATGCCCGGCTGTCCTGTCATGGTTCCATCAGCGCAGGCCATAAAGGCTGCTCCGCCTTCTTGACGACATGTGACCACATCAATGGCGCTGCGATCATGCAGCGCGTCCAGCACAGGCAGAAAGCTCTCGCCCGGTACGGTGAAAATGCGGTCTGCGCCCTGTTCGATCAAACAGTCTACCAACAGAGCGGCTGCGGTGCGTGATGCGGTTTGGTGTCTCTCAATCGTCATTGGCCGCAAATAGCTTTGACGCAGCAAAGTGGCAATGCGTGTGATGGGCGGATTGTGGCCAGAACTGTGCATTCACGTGGCGGGCCCATCTTGCCGCCTAACCGGCACAACAAGGTGAAGCATCGTGATTAATGTCCCAACCTGTGACAGGCAGGATTTCTGCGCGAGACAATGGTAAGAATCGGGTTAACAAGTAACCCATGCGTAGATCACTAGTCCTTACCGATGAATCGAGCCGTCACCCATTTTTGGCGACGCTTCCGCCCCATGTCCGTGAAGTTACCGGAATGAGCGAAGCCGAGACCATATGGCGTCTGACGCAAGACGATGTTCGCGGATTCGCGAGCGTCTATTTCGCAGCATTTGCAGCGATTCTGGTGTTTATCGCCTGATTGGCCCCCAGAGCTAGTCAGGGCGTGCTGATCAGCGCGTGCTGTTCAGCTGCTGGTAGGCAGGGTCGACTCGGCCAGTTCAGCATTATGCAAACGCTTGCCCAGCCACGCTGACACCACGCACATTGCGGCGCTCAACAGCAATTGCTCGGCGATAGGAACACCAAACAGATTGAGGCTCATCGCGACCATTGCGCCAGCCACCATTGCGCCAGAATTGACGATGTTGTTGGCCGCGATTGTACGCGCGGCCTGATCGGGCGCGACCCTGGTTGTCAGGAAAGCATAGAGCGGCACGACAAACATGCCTCCAGCAATGGAAATGCCCAGCAGACACAGCAGCAGGACCGTGGCCATGGGCCAGCTTAGAAACTCCATCACGGACAAGAGCTCGGTCGGAGCATTGGCCTGCCACATCCGGCATACGACATAAAACGCCACCACAAACACGCCCATACCAATGACAGAGGCGGGGGCAAAGCGGGCAGACACCTGGCCCTTCAACAAAGCGTTGATGGACACAGATCCGATCGCAATCCCGATTGAGAATACCGCGAGAAACAGGCTGGCCACTTCTTTGCTCGCCATCAAAGTGTTCTTGGCCAAGGGCGGGAACTGGATCGTCAGAACCGCGCCAATGGTCCAGAAAAAGCTGATCGCGATGATCGAATAGAAGATCTGTTTGTCATGGCTGGTTGACCGGATCAGTTGGCTGGAAGCGCGCCAGACATTCCAGTCCAGCTTGGTGATGGTGCCCATGGGCGGTGCCGCGGGAATCTGGCGGCTGGAGATATAGCCGATAACCGCGGTCACAATAATCCCGATGGCCGCCCATTGAACATCGATCCAACCGGCCAAAATGGTACCCGCCAGAATGGCAATATAGGTACCAGCCTCGACCAATCCCGTTCCCGCCAGCACCTCTTCCTTTTTGAGATGCTGGGGCAGGATCGCGTATTTGATCGGCCCAAGGAAAGTGGATTGAATGCCCGTCAGCAACAGAGCGAATAGCAACAGCGGAATGGCAATTGCATCCACCATGATGCCTTTCCAGACCATATAGAGCCCGACCGCACCGATGATCATCAGTCCGATCTCGCACAATTTCACTGTGCGGATTATCTTTGCTTTGTCGCGATTGTCGGCCAATTGTCCGGCAATGGCAGACAGGAGGAAATAGGGCAGCATAAACAGGCCGGTGGCTACCGCGCTGAAAATGCCTTCCTGGCTCTCGTCGCGATAAACGAAATACACCACGAACAAGACCATCGCGGTCTTGTATAAATTGTCGTTGAAGGCGTTCAGCATCTGGGTGCAGAACAACGGCAAGAAGCGCCTGCGGCGGAGCAAATGCGTGGTTGTCGTCATAATATTGGCGGTGAAACGCCTCTCCCCCAGTTATTTCCAGCTTTAGAGCATGATCGGCAGTGAACAAGGCAATCTAGTCCCTTTTGCCCGATCACTTACCGCGCTAGGAGGCTAAGACATGTTGACCTTGCCCAATCTTTTGACGCTCTCGCGCATCTTGGCAGTGCCGTTTTTGGCGTTCCTGTTGTGGTGGCCTGAATGGCAATTGGGTTACTTGCTCGCTTATGGCTTGTACTGCCTGATGGGCATAACTGACTATTTCGATGGCTATCTGGCCCGGTCGAGCGGTGCGGTTTCCAAGCTGGGTATTTTCCTCGATCCGATTGCCGACAAGATCATGGTTGCCGCCGTTATCCTCGTGTTGACGGCGCAGGGTTGGCTGCGCGGGCCATTGGTGGGCGATTTTCATGTGATCGCCGGTCTGATCATCCTGATGCGCGAGATTGCCGTATCGGGCCTGCGCGAATTTTTGGGCGGTATTCAGGTGTCGGTGCCGGTTTCGCGTTTGGCAAAGTGGAAAACCACTCTGCAAATGGTTGCGCTGGGCTCTTTGATTTTGGCTGGCGGATTGCCCAATTGGAACTTTGAAGCCTTGGACCGTGTGTTCAATATTCCGCACACGGTGGGCATTTGGACCTTGTGGGGGGCGGCCATTTTGACGCTGATAACCGGGTGGGACTATCTGCGCGTCGGCATCAAACACATGGACTGATAGGCGCTGCCGAATTGCCCGGCATGCCTTGTTATCAAACAGAAAAATTGCAGCAGGTGTGAAACCAATTCCGGGTTTCACGCGTACATAGTGTTGAGGGGTTTTGAACAAGGGCCCCGACGTGTCGCGCATCAAAAAGACTGATACGTATAAACAACTTGTCAACCAATCCGGCCTAGATGGATTGGCATGAGTGCAACGCTTTCAACCTTCCTCGGCTTGTTTTTCAAAGCTGGCTTTGTCGCCCTGATCTTCAATGAAGTGCGCGGTGTAATCCTGGCTGTGCCAGTGCTTTATGCCATGTATCAGTCGGGTGGATCGGCCATGGCGATCTGGTTGGGCATTTGCTCGCTGGGCGGAATTGCGCTTTCGGTGATTGTCCCGATCTTCGCGGCAAAGAAGCTGAAGAAAGTGGCTGAAACACGCGGTTTGATCCCCGCTGCCGCCTAATTTGGCAGGTCGCGCACGGCTCGACTAATCAGCGCGAAACTCTTTCGCCAACAATTCAAATTCATCGGCGCGGGGCGAGTTTTTTCGCCAGATCAGCGCGATCTCGCGACTGGAATTGGCGGCTTTCAATGGTCGGGCAATAACATTTGTTCCTTCCAGAATGCCCGCATCAATCGCCATCTTTGGCAGCATCGTCAGCCCCAAATCATTGTCCACCATCTGCACCAAAGTGTGCAGGCTGGTGCCAATCATGGTGGCCGAGGCACGCAACTCGGGCCGATTGCAGGCGGCCAACGCGTGTTCTTTCAGGCAATGACCATCTTCCAGCAACAACAAGCGCCCCTCATCAATCATGGATGATGAAATGGTGGCCGGAGGATCGCGCGGATCGTCCTTGGGAAAACCAACATACAATTGATCCTTCGCAATAATGGCGCTTTCCACCTCGCCAGTGGCAAAGGGTAGGGCCAGCAACACACAATCAACCCTGCCATGATGCAATGATTCCACCGCATCAGCGCTGGTTTCTTCGCGCAGAAATAGTTTTAGTTCCGGGCGTTCCTTGCGCAGCCGTGGCAGAATGCGCGGCAGCAAAAAGGGCGCAATGGTCGGGATCACACTCATGCGCACTGTGCCGGACAAGGGTTTGCCCGATGCTTGCACCAGATCGCTGAGCTCTTCAGCTTCGCGCAGGATCCGGTGGGCTTTGTCCGCCACTTGCTCGCCCAAAGAGGTAAAGCGCACGACCCTGCGGCTGCGCTCGACCAAGGTTACGTCCAGCAGCGATTCCAGTTCCTTGATCCCTGCAGACAGAGTTGATTGGGAAACATAGCTGGCTTCCGCAGCTCGACCGAAATGTCCATGCTCGTGCAATGCCACCAAATATTGCAGCTGCTTGATCGTGGGCAAATAAGTCGACATTGCAGTCTATTCAGCCGCCGCCTGATTGGTGTCAGCCTCGCCCTCGCCGTCAACCGAGCTATCACCCGAGCTATCACCCGAGCCATCATCGCCGGATTGCGCGGCAGTATCTTGCGCCAGGCCTTCTTCCATGCTCGCCTGCATATCATCCACATGGGTCATCAGCAGCTTTCCATTGCGCACGGCAAAGGCCAGCTTCCCTTCGACCAATTCCAGGGCGTCTCGGCCAAACACTTCATAGCGCCACCCCTGCAAAATCGGCAGATCACGCAGACCGGCAGCCAATGCCTCCATCTCGTCAGATTTGGTCAGCAGGCGCGAGGCCACATCAATTTCCCGAGCGCGGATCTTGAGCAACAATTTGAGCAAATCGGCCACCAAAGCGCCTTCCTTGCCCAGCGGGGCGCCGCGCTTCATCTTCTCGGGCATTTCTGACTTGTCGAGCGGCTCTGCCTTTTCCAGCACACCCATCAATCGCTTGCCAATGTCATTGTCGCGCCACGCACCAGACAGCCCGCGCACTTTGGCCAGATCGGCCTGTTTCTTGGGCGGATGGCTGGCAATATCGGCCAAGGTCTCGTCCCGCATGATCCGGCCGCGCGGAATGTCTTTGTGCTGGGCTTCGCTTTCGCGCCATGCGGCCAAGCCTTTCAATCGGCCCAACACCTGCGGATTGCGGCCTTGCGAGCGGATCCGCCGCCACGCAAGCTCCGGATCGGTGATGTAGTTTGACGGATCAGCAAGCTTGTCCATTTCCGCATTCAGCCAAGCGCCGCGCCCGGTCTTGACCAGCTTGTTCAGCATCATCGGGAAGATTTTGGACAAATGGGTCACGTCGCCAATCGCATATTCGATCTGACGATCGGTCAGCGGACGGCGGCTCCAATCGGTGAAGCGTGCACCCTTATCAACGGTTATGCTGAGCCAGCTTTCCACCAGATTGGCATAGCCGATTTGTTCGGACTGGCTGATCGCCATCATCGCAATTTGCGTGTCAAAAATGGGATGGGGGGTCTTGCCCGTCATATTGACGATGATCTCGACATCCTGCCCGCCAGCGTGGAAAACTTTCAAGACATCCGGATTTTCGCACATCAAATCCAGCAGCGGAGTCAGATCGATCCCGTCTGCCAAGGGATCAATCGCGGCCGCTTCTTCCTCATTGGCGATCTGCACCAGGCACAGTTCGGGCCAATAGGTGTTTTCGCGCATAAATTCGGTGTCGATGGTGACAAATTCTGATTTGGAGAGACGCTCGCACAATTCGGCCAAAGCGTCGGAGGTCGTAATCAGGTCATGAATTTTCATTTTGTTCTTTTCTATATGTCGGGCGGAGTACCGCCCACCGGCCCAAGGGCCAAATTGATGTTAGTCAGTTGTGCTTGTCCGTATCGGGCAAACTCGCCTTGACAAATTTGCATGCTTGCCCTGTTAGCGCGCGCAACATTCAGCTAGAGCGACGCCCGCGAATGATAGCGCTACTGACAGCGCCACAACATGCAAGCGCCTCTAGCGTTATAGCTGTGAAAATGGAAAGATTTTAGATGCACGCCTATCGTACCCACAACTGCGCACAATTGACGGCGGAAAATGTCGGAGAATCTGTCCGGCTTTCGGGCTGGATTCACCGCAAACGCGATCACGGTGGAGTGCTATTTATCGATCTGCGCGATCACTATGGCATTACTCAAATCGTGGCTGATGAAGATTCGCCCGCACTGCCAGCGTTGGAAAAGCTGCGCGCTGAAAGCGTGGTGACCATCGATGGTGATGTGAAGGCGAGGACCCCCGAAACGGTCAATAGCGACCTGCCAACTGGCGCGATCGAAGTTTTTGCGCGCACCATCACCGTGCAAAGCGCGGCGGAAGAACTGCCGATGCCGGTTGCCGGCGAGCAGGACTATCCCGAAGACATCCGCCTGAAATACCGCTTCCTCGATCTGCGGCGCGAAACCATGCACCGCAACATCATGCTGCGCAGCAAGGTCATCACATCGCTGCGTCAACGCATGATTGATCAGGGCTTCACCGAATTTCAGACCCCGATCCTGACCGCCTCTTCACCCGAAGGCGCGCGCGATTTTCTGGTCCCCAGCCGGATGCATCCGAACAATTTCTATGCGCTGCCGCAGGCTCCGCAGATGTTCAAGCAGATGCTGATGGTGTCGGGCTTTGACCGTTATTTCCAAATTGCGCCGTGTTTCCGTGACGAAGATTTGCGGGCCGATCGCAGCCTGGAGTTCTACCAACTCGATTTCGAGATGAGCTTTGTCACGCAGGAAGACGTGTTCCAGGCGCTGGAGCCGGTGCTGGCTGGCGTATTTGCCGAATTTGCCGACGGGAAGACCGTTACCGCAAGCGGAGATTTTCCACGCATCCCCTATGCCGAAGCGATGCTGAAATATGGCTCTGACAAGCCGGATCTGCGCAACCCACTAATTATCTCTGACGTCACCAGCCACTTTGAAAAGAGCGGATTCGGCCTGTTCGAGAAGATTGTGGGCGGGGGCGGAGTTGTCCGCGTTGTTCCTGCGCCGGGCACCAATGAGAAGAGCCGCAAGTTCTTTGATGATATGAACAATTGGGCTCGCTCTGAAGGGTTTGCCGGGCTGGGCTATGTTACCCGCAAGGGCGGCGAATTTGGCGGTCCGATTGCCAAGAACCACGGCCCCGACCTGATGGCTGAGCTTTATGACGAACTGGGTCTTGGCCCGGATGATGGCCTGTTCTTTGCCGCAGGTAAGGAAAAGGACGCCGCCAAGCTGGCTGGTGCCGCGCGTACGCAAGTTGGCGAGCAGTTGGGACTGATCGAGGAAAACTGCTTCAAATTCTGCTGGATCGTCGACTTCCCGATGTTCGAATATGACGATGAAGCCAAGAAGATCGATTTCAGCCACAACCCATTCTCTATGCCTCAGGGCGAGATGGAAGCGCTGGAAACGATGGACCCGCTGGAGATCAAGGCCTGGCAATACGACATTGTCTGCAATGGCTACGAGCTAAGCTCGGGCGCGATCCGGAACCACCGCCCCGATATCATGTACAAAGCGTTTGAGCTGGCAGGATATGACAATGCCACCGTCGACAAGGAATTTGGCGGTATGATCGAAGCGTTCAAGCTGGGCGCGCCGCCGCATGGTGGCTCTGCCCCGGGCATTGACCGCATTGTTATGCTGTTGGCGGGCGAGGAAGCCATCCGCGAAGTGATCGCTTTCCCGATGAACCAAAAGGGCGAAGATTTGATGATGGGCGCACCAAGCAAGGCGCAACCCACCCAGTTGCGCGAGCTGATGTTGCGCACGATTGAGCCTCCCAAGAAAGAAGGTTCTGCCGAGGGGTAGTGATCGCTCTTTAGGTATCTTGCGCCCGAAAAATGGCACCACAGGATCCGGTAACGATAACGACCGACAACAAAAAAGCGCCCGGTCTGTACCGGGCGCTTTTGTTTGTTTCGGTTGCCTGTTGAGGCTTTCGATTAGGCGTAGGCACGCTCAATCATGTTACCAAATTTCTCGCCTGCGCGGACTTCGCTATAGGCCGACTTGATGACGTTCAGAACGGAAACATCGATTTCGTTTGCATCGTCTTCCAGGACATCGCGGAACTTATCGGCAAGAAATTCCTCGCCTTCTTCCACACGTTCGGCTGCCGCTTCATCGCCGCCTTCAAAGGCTTCGGTGATAGTCAAAAAGGCTTGATGCATCGATCCGAGGGCGCTCGACGAAGTGATCGGCTCTTCACCTTGACTTCGGAGGGCTTCGTTCAGCTTTGTCAGCGTCGTCGCTCGGTCGTTAATGCGGGTATTCAGTGCATTTTTCAGCGCAGGGCTATCGGCCTTTTCGGCTGCCTTGCGATAACCTTCGATCGAATCAAAAGTTGTTTGGGTAAGTGATTTCAGAGTTTCAACTGTCTGTGTCATGGTGTCCTTTAAAAGGGTTGGTATGTATCCGCGTCACCGAATGCGCTGCGGTTTCAATGACTTAACGGGCCATGTGCAGAAACGATCCGAGTATAACGACAAGGCGGTCACGAGCTGCGATGAGTCGAGATTAAGCCCTCTTTGCGACCGAAATTGCCATTGAATGCCACTGTGTGGGGGCCATTGCTGCAAAGTTTCACGGCATTGATCGGGCCAAACCTGCATCATGAAGAGCCGGGGGGAAACGGCCATGCACCCTTGTAACTTGGCCCAACCGGTACAATTATAGGCCCTGCGGGCGGTCCTTTGTTGGAGGCAACACAGGTGCGTCAGCCAGACTAGATGTTTGCAAAGGGGCCAGACCGACCGACAATACGCAAAGCGACCAAGAATAGCTTTGCACTGGTTTGTGATCCCCCCTTGCGCTCTTGCCCGCCGTTCATTAGGGCGAAAGGCAGCTTACTAACCCCCGAAATTAAGAGGGAACCAGAATGAGTGATACTCCTGATCGCGTACAGAAAATCGTCGTCGAACATCTCGGCGTAGAGGCTGACAAGGTTACGCAAGAAGCCAGCTTTATTGATGATCTGGGCGCAGACAGCCTCGACATTGTCGAGCTGGTGATGGCGTTCGAAGAAGAATTCGGCGTTGAAATCCCTGACGATGCGGCTGAAAAGATCGCTACCGTTGGCGATGCGACCAAATTCATCGAAGAGAACAAAGGTTAATCCCTTATCGCTTGTTCCGTTGCCTTGAGTGACGGTTAACAACAGGCCCGAGCCCTTTTGCGGGCCGGGCCTGTGGCATTTTTGCGGAGAAAATAATGCGGCGTGTCGTTGTAACCGGGCTGGGTCTTGTCACTCCTTTGGGGGGCGATGTTGAGACCAGTTGGAAAAACCTGATAGCTGGGACCAGCGGCGCAGGCCCGATCACCCGCTTTGATGCCTCGGACCAGAAATGCCAGATCGCCTGCGAGGTAAAACCCGCAGACCATGAATATGGCTTTGATCCTGACAAGCGCGTGGATCACAAGGTTCAACGTCAAGTCGATCCGTTCATCGTCTATGGCATCGATGCCGCCGGGCAAGCATTGGAAGATGCTGGACTAGAAAATCTGACCGAGGAACAAAAGCTGCGCGCTGGTTGCTCGATTGGGTCTGGTATTGGCGGACTACCGGGCATCGAACTGGAATCGATCAATCTGAAAGAACGCGGCCCGGGCCGGGTCTCCCCACACTTTGTCCATGGCCGGCTGATCAATCTAATTTCGGGCCAGGTTTCCATCAAATATGGACTGATGGGTCCAAACCACGCCGTTGTGACCGCCTGTTCAACCGGGGCGCACTCGATTGGCGATGCCGCTCGCATGATCAAGGATGATGATGCCGATATCATGCTGGCCGGTGGTGCAGAAGGCACCATCAATCCGCTGGGTGTGGCTGGGTTTGCGCAGGCCCGCGCTCTGAACATGAGCATGAATGACCGCCCGACTGAGGCTAGCCGTCCTTATGATAAGGACCGCGATGGCTTTGTCATGGGCGAGGGGGCCGGCGTTGTTGTGCTGGAAGAATATGAACATGCCAAGGCTCGCGGCGCGACGATTTATGCCGAAGTGGTCGGCTATGGCCTGTCGGGCGATGCCTATCACGTGACCGCGCCCCATCCCGAGGGCAAGGGCGCAGAACTGGCGATGCGGATGGCCTTGAAGAAGGCCGGCATGACGGCTGGCGACATTGATTATGTCAACGCGCATGGCACGTCGACGATGGCCGATACAATTGAACTGGCTGCGGTGAAACGCGTGCTGGGCGATGATCTGACCGGTGCCTCGATGAGCTCGACCAAGTCGGCCATTGGCCACTTGCTGGGCGGTGCTGGCGCGGTTGAAGCGATCTTCTGCATTTTGGCGATGCGTGATCAAATCGTGCCGCCAACACTCAATCTGCGAACACCCGATGAAGGCACCGAAGGCGTCGATCTGGTTCCGTTGCAGGCCAAGAAACGCGAAGTGCGTGCCGTGCTGAACAACAGCTTTGGCTTCGGCGGCACCAATGCCTCGCTCATCATGAAGCAGGCTGACTGAGCTTGAAACGCACGGGCTGCCTGATCGCGGCCATTGTGGCATTGTCTCTCGCCGCAGCGGCCGTTTTTGCGGGCGGCATGTTCGGCTCTGCCAGCGTTCAGGAAGAAACACCGTTCGTCATCCCTGCCGGGTCGAGCCTTACGGCGGTGGCCAGAAAGCTGGAGAGTGAAGGGCACATAACCTCGGCCGATGGATTTTTGTTGCGCGCAAAATTGGTCGGCAGCGGTGATCCTATTCAGGCCGGAGAATTCGCCCTGACCCCACAAATGGACCAGAGCGACATGCTGGTCGCGTTCCAAAATGGCGATGTGATCCGCCGTTATGTCACCATTCCCGAAGGCATGCCCTCGGTATTGGTGGTGGAGCGTTTGATGGCCGAAGAATTGCTGACGGGTGAAGTTACGCTCCCCGAAGAAGGCTCTGTTCTGCCAGATACCTATGATTTCGAACGCGGTGAAAGCCGTCAGGCGCTGCTCGACCGGATGCAGGCTGCGATGGCAGCCTATCTGGAGCAGGCGTGGGAAACACGCAGCCCTGATACGGCAGTCGATTCGATTGAAGAGGCGGTGATCCTGGCCTCGATCGTGGAAAAGGAAACCGGCCTGCCGGAAGAACGCGGCATGGTCGCGGGCGTTATGTCCAACCGCTTGCGGATCGGCATGCAATTGGGCGCGGATGCCACCACAATCTATCCGATCACCAAGGGCAAACCATTGGGCCGCGAAATCCGCGTGTTCGAATTGCGCGATCCAAACCCCTATAACACCCGCGCTATTGCCGGCCTTCCAATTGGTCCGATCACCAATCCAGGCCGCGAGGCGATCGCCGCCGTGCTCGATCCTGTTGAAACCGATGCGTTCTATTATGTGGCCGATGGCAGCGGCGGCCATGTGTTTGCCCGCACGCTGGAAGAACACAACGCCAATGTGCGCAAGTGGCGCGAATTTCGGCGAGAGAACGGTATCTAAAGCAGTGGATGATGCGCCGCTGATCCTGACCGCGCAATTGCCCGCCGATCTGCACCGCTGGGCGACCAGGCTGCGCGATGCCCACTTTCCCCCCGAACGCAATTATCTCGAGGCGCATGTCACGCTGTTTCACGCGCTGCCGCCGCAATGCGCCGATGAAGCGGTGGATTTGTGCAAGCAATTGGCAACCGAACTGGCGCCGGTGGATGCTCGCATCTTGGACCTGATGCCGCTGGGCAAGGGGACTGCGATTAAGCTGGAGAGCAGGGGCATCCTGGATCTGCGAGATCATATAGCCGATCACTTTCATGGCCTGCTGACTGGGCAGGATCAGCATCGCCCGCGCCTGCATGTGACCATTCAGAACAAGGTAACGATTGAACAAGCCAAGGCTTTGCAAGACCATTTGGCCGATGAAGTGGAGCCGCGCAGCTTCGCCTTTCGGGGCCTTGCGCTGCACCGTTATCGCGGCGGGCCATGGGAGCTGATGCGAGAGTTTACCTTCCGTGGGCGCGAAAAGGCTTAAACGGGTGTTGACCGCGCGCCAGCACCACCCTAAATGCGCCGCCTTGCCCCTCGAAATATGAGCGACGGCAAATGGTACGGCGGAGTAGCTCAGGTGGTTAGAGCAGCGGAATCATAATCCGCGTGTCGGGGGTTCAAGTCCCTCCTCCGCTACCAATCTCGAATCCGCATGGGTTCGCATTTTTCCGTGTACAGCCGAAAAAGATAATAAACTCAAATTGATGTATCTGCTTTGCGCTCGCTTGCATGCGCTTGAAGCCAGTATGGGTTGGTTCGGAAGTTGACGAGTGGATTGCTGAGGTGACCAAAACGCCATCTGGACGCGGTTACTTAGGACGCGATATTCGCCTTCTTTAATCAGTACGCCACCCAGGCGGGTTAAGGGCAAGGCCATCGCAGGATACAGCTTTCCGGAGATGTTGTTCGCTGGGCATATGGGGGCGCAGTGGCACCGCATGAGCGTTCAGGACATGATGGTAGAAACTTTTGATAACGGTTTACGTAAACATCGCGATCGCCGGTGGGTAGGTGACGCGAGCCCTCCTTTCAGATCACGCCTTTTTGGCGCCTAAAGCATCTCGCAGGATGACCTAGGGTCGCTTAAGCAGCCACAAACCACGTAGGTTTCCGCATGTTTGCCAATCGTATCCCCGATTAGCCCGTTTCCGGGAGCTCGGTGATGGAACTGTTCGAATTTGCCTGGTCTGAATTGCTGCCGTTCATTGCCATTGGATTTTTGGCGCAACTGATCGATGGCGCTCTCGGGATGGCATTCGGCGCCATTGCAACGACATTCTTGGTCGGGTTCGCGGGCGTTTCGCCTGCTCAGGCATCATACAAGGTGCATGTCATCAAGATCTTGACCAGCGGGGTATCCGGTATCAGTCACGCGATCGCGGGAAACATTCATAAACGTCTGTTCTTGATGATCCTGTTACCCGGTATACTTGGCGGATTGATCGGCGCCTTTGGTCTGGCGCGATTGGACGGAGAGGCAGTAAAGCCGTTCGTCTTCGCCTATTTATGCCTTTTGGGCCTGCTTCTGCTTTTCAAGGGGATGAAAGGGCGGCCCAGGCACAGAGCACCAAGGGCTGCTATCCCTTTAGGATTTGTCGGCGGCTTACTCGATGCGATCGGCGGAGGGGGATGGGGTCCGGTCGTAAGCTCAGGGCTGATGTTACAGGGTACAGAACCGCGAAAGGTTGTGGGATCGGTGAACAGTGCCGAGATTTTCGTCGCAATCGCGATCTCCGGGGCATTCCTCGGGCAATACGGTTTCGAAGCGTTGGCATCAGCCACCCTTGGCCTCTTGATAGGAGGCGTCCTCGCCGCACCTTTCGGAGCGATCGCGGCGAAGTACATTCCGGCCCGTGCCATGTTCGTGCTGGTCGGAAGCGTCTTGACGATCATTACAGGCTACTGGTTGGTGGAAAATATCATCTGAAGGGACGACCCAGATTGCGCGCCAAAGCAGTCGGCCCGCAGCAATCCGTCACATTACTCCCTGCTTTTAAAGGTTTCATAGTCTGGATGCTACGGGCCTATCTGATTGGGTCATCGTTCCCTTGCGGTTACTCGCCAACCAGCAATCTCTTTATGACACGATTCGTGATGGGACACTTGACAAATATCAAGTGCAGGATGCGAAAGCCTAGAAATTAATCCACCAGAAGGCGAGGCTCGCTGCCAAGGTGAGCATGCTCAGCGCCAGTGCGCGTCCTGCCGGGTGGGCTTTTCGGCCACCGCTGATCAACGTAATCGCGAGCTTGACAGACATGTTCGCAAGGATGGTGCCTGCAAGGGCGATCGCAGCCAGCCACTGGGCGACAGCATCGGCCGGCAGGCCCCCTGCCGTCACGATTGCAACATCAACATCCATGGATCCCATCAAGAAGAGCATCACGGCAATCCCCTGCTCGCCAAACCGTTCCAGGCCCCAGCGGGCTGCAACAGCGCCGACCGCGACGAAGGCCAGAAAGCCGAGCGCGGGCAGTAGTGCGATTGGATTACTGGGTAGGCGCGTGCGCTGACCGTCACTTTGGCCGCGCCAAAGCCACACTCCGGCGATCCACGTCACCAGCAACGCGGGCAGCACGATGGAGGAGAAGGCGACAATCAGGCGTGGTGCGAGTATCGCGACCAGGATGACCACGCGGACATACATCACCGCGCTCGCCAGAACGATGCCGGTGCACTCGATCCCGCTCGCAGTGTCATCGCGCAATCGTTGGGCCAGCGACTGGGTGACCGCTGTCGAGGAATATGCCCCGCCAATGATGGCAGTGAGCACCGTTCCGTATCGCGCGCCCAGCGCTCGGTCGGCGACGTAGCCGAGGTAGGAGAAGCCGGTGACAAGGATGACCACGAGCCAGAGATTCTGCGGGTTCCAGGCATCCATCGGCCCCATGCTATGATCGGGAAGGAAGGGCCTGACGGCAAGGGCGATGACCGCGAAACGGACAGCGGCTTTGAGGTCCGCCTCGTCGAGATTGGCGATCCAACGATGGGTTTCGGTCCTTAGCGCCAGGACCATCGTCACCAGGGCAGCAAAGGCCACCGCAACTTCCGGCGAACCGAAGCCGGCGACAAAGCTCAAAGCGAGTGTGGCGCCCGCCGCCGCCGCGCTTGTGGCGTCGGCCTCGTTGGTAAGCTTAGCTTCACGCAGATAGGCCAGCGCAACGATCAGCCCGAGGGTGGCAATAATCGCAAAGCCGATCAGTTCGGCCTGATACCGCGCCAAAATGCCGGAAATACCGCTCGCAATGGCGAGGACGAGGAATGTTCGCACGCCCGCGGCACGCTCGCCATCCTTCCGGGTGCGCATCGTCCAGCCTCGCTCGATACCGATCAACAGGCCCACTGCCGTGGCGGCGAGCAAGGGCAGCCAGACTTCACTCAGCTCGATCATAGGCGATGGCGCGCATACGTGAGCGAGACCAGATCTTGCACGTCGGCAATCAGTGAGCCAGCAATATCGATCCGGTTGCTGGGGTGGGGCACGCTGTTGCAGCTCACGAGTTCGGCGAAGTTTGCGTTGGTCGTGATCCGCTGCGGCAGGTGCTTGGCCAGCGCATGAACAGCGACGTAGATTGTTGGCTGCTGAGTGTCCTGAGCCGTTCGCTCGACGATGGCAGCCATCGTTCCTCCGCTCGAGACGATATCGTCGATCACAACCGGTGTCATTTTAGGGTGCAAACCGTCCAGAGTGCCGCTGATGCGCACGTTGCGGTCGCCTAAGCGCTGCTTCTCGAATACCGAAAAGGGCGCATCGATGTGCGCGGCAATACGCTGGATCCAGGGTGCACTTTCGCTGTCGGGTCCGATCAAGAAGGGATGCTCGACATGCTTTGCGATCCAATCGCCAATGGGTTCCGTCGCCTTGGCCGCGCGGGCGGGGATCGAAAAGACCTCTTCCAAATGGGCGATCCGGTGAAGGTGCGGTTCGAGCGTGACCAACCAGTCGAAATGCCGGGAAAGGATCGTCGCAAAGACTTGCGCAGAGACGGCCTCGCCCTCGCGAAAGGCCTGATCCTGTCGCATATAGCCAAGGTAGGGTGCGACAAGCCCAACCTGATGCGCCCCTTGCGTTCGCGCCGCATCGGCGGCGAGCAACAGTGGCATAATCCATTTATCGGGGTCATCAAGATCGCAAAGAAATACCACTGCGCGATCCACAACCTTGGTTTCAAGGCGGATGTAGCTTTCACTATCCGGAAACCGTCGGTGCTCGATTGTACCTGCCTCCATGTCGCCCCCAACAAATATGCTGTCTTTCAGACTTTCAGCCGCGTGGAGTGTAAACAGCAGGGGCCTCATCTCGCGCGTTCCTCGATCAGATCGCAATTCGCCCGGTAGTAGTCGAGCGCATATTCCAATTCGCCGATGCTTTCGCCATGGAGCGTGATCAGCGGCTGCCCGCGGTCCACCGGATCGCCGATATTGACGTGAAGCTCGAGTCCTGCCGAAGGCGATCGCGGCGCCCCGGCGAGCTTGGCGAGGCGCGCGAGCCGGCGATTGTCGACCGTGGTGATATGCCCCGCGCGCTTGCATTCGATTACGTGCCGGAACCCAGCCCTCTCTGGCCTCCTAAAGCCGCCTTGCGCTTCGCAAATGGCCACGAATTTTGCCATCGCGCGACCATCGTCCAGCATGGCTCTCGCCGCGTCCTTGCCCTTTCCTGGCGGGTATGCGCCACCCATTTCGAGGATCGCGGCAGCGAGACCCAATCCTCGTTGCCGCAATTCTTGCGGGGCGGTGCGTCTGCATTCGAGCACCGCGAGGACGTCACGCGCCTCCAACGCCGGACCGATGCCGTCACCAACGGGCTGCAATCCATCTGAGATCATGGTTTCGACCTTCAGGCCGAAGGCATCTCCTACGCTCTTCATATAGGCTATGAGTTCCTCCGCATCGGCGGCTGATCGGACCTTGGCAGTCGGCCCGACCGGTATGTCGATGAGCACATGGGTCGATCCGGCGGCAATCTTCTTCGACATTACCGAAGCGACCATTTGAGAAGTACAGTCGAGTTCCAGCTCCCGCTCGACCCGGATAAGCAGATCGTCGGCGGGCGAAAGGTCGACGCCGCCGCCCCAGACAATGCAGCCGCCTTCTTTTTCGACGACCTTGCTCATCTCCTCACCGCTAAGATCCACGCGGGTCATGGTTGCCATGGTATCGGCGGTCCCGGCCGGTGATGTGATCGCCCGCGAAGAGGTTTTCGGGATCGTCAGGCCTGCGGCGGCTACTATCGATACGACGATGGGCGTCGTCCGGTTGCCGGGCAGACCGCCCACACAATGTTTGTCGACCACGACATTACCCGGCCAGGCAAGCCTGTCACCTATCGCGACCATCGCTTCGGTCAGCGCGACGATCTCGCTCGCTGCTGGTGGCTGACTGGCTAAAGCCGTAATGAAAGCCGAGGTCTGCACATCAGAAAGCCTCCCTTCGACAATGTCGCGAAAGATCGCACCGGCGTGTCTCGCATCGAGCCTGTGACCGTAAACTTTGCTGCGTAGCGCACTCATAGAGTTCAGGCTTCGGGGATGGTGTAGGGTGACATTGCCGTCCGTTTCCAGGGCGAGTCTACTCCATACGATTTCCGAGAGACCGATTTCATCAGGGGCGATGAGATCATCTTCCACCTGATACAGCCGGGCGATCACTTGGCGATCCCCGTGGCGCAGCTGGACCCGGGCTCGCTCCGTAAGACCCTCCGATCTGGCGATGGTGCAGTCGCGGTTGACGATCGCTATCGCCTCTCGCTGAGTGTGCAAATTGAGCCGTCTGGCCTTGAGCGGTACGAGCTCGCGAGGGCGATCAAGATCGACGGGTACGAGAGACGAAGCCTTCATAGTTTCACCCGCTCACCATGTTCGGGGACGCGGGTTTTCCAACCGAGCTGCTCAGCGATCTGAAGGCGGAAGCGGTCGGCCGATTGCGCTTCGCCATGGACGACGAAGCATTGATCTGGCGGCGTCTCGAAGCCGCCAAGCCAGCGCAGCAGTTCATGTTGGTCCGCATGCGCGGATAGCATGTCTAGCGAGACCACCTCTGCCTCGACTGGAACGTATTGGCCGTGAATCTTGATCGTGTCTGCACCGTTCAATAGCGCTCCGCCCCTCGTGCCGCCCGCCTGATACCCTGCCATTACGATCGTGCTGCGATGGTCGGGGGCATAGTGCTTCAGGCGATGCAGAATGCGTCCGCCGGTCACCATTCCGCTTGCGGAGATTATGATTTTAGGAGCGGGCTCCGTATCCAGTCGCTTGGAGGCTTCTACGTCTCGCGTGTAGATCACCTCGTCCCAGGCAGCTCGGCATTGCGCGGCGCTGAGACGATGGTCGGCGGCATGGTGGCAGAAGAGGTCGGTTGCGCTGCAGGCCATCGGGCTGTCGAGATAGACGGGAATATCGGGCAAGTTCCCACGCTGGCGGATGGCGTGAATGTGATAGAGCAGGGCCTGCGCGCGACCCACTGCAAAGGAAGGGATAATAACGCTGCCACCACGCGCGATTGTCCGCTCGATGATGCGCTCCAGTTCCTGCTGAGGTGCGAAGTCTGGATGACACCGGTCGCCATAAGTGGATTCAACCAGCAGGTAATCCGCTTGCGGCACAGGCTCGGGATCGAACATCAGGGGATCACCGTAACGCCCGACATCCCCCGAAAAGACGAGGCGCGTGCCATCCGCGATCATATCCACGCTGGCCGCGCCCAGAATATGCCCTGCATAGCGGAACCGGATTGAGCAATCGCTCGCGACGTCGATCCGTTCTCCAAATGGCTGCGGTGCGAAGGATTTCAGCGAACGCATCGCATCGGCCCTGGTGTAGAGCGGAAGGGCGGGATCATGCTTACTGAAACCGCGGCGATTGGCATAGCGCGCGTCCGCTTCCAAAAGGTAACCGCTATCGGGCAGTAGCAGGTTGCAAAGAGCGTAGGTGCCCCTGGTGCAGATCACTTTCCCGGAAAACCCGTTCTTCACCAGCAACGGTATGTATCCCGAGTGATCCAGATGCGCGTGAGTGAGGACGACCGCATCGATACTCGCAGGATCGACCGGCAGAGGATTCCAGTTGCGCGACCTCAAGACCTTATAGCCCTGAAATAGGCCGCAATCGATGAGCACCCTGTGGCGCGGTGTTTCGACGAGGAATTTCGATCCCGTCACCGTGTCCGCTGCGCCGAGAAAAGTCAGATGAACGATAAGTACCTCCTGCCAATGATTGCCATTGGCCCGTAGAGACTTGGTAAAAGCATCCCCTCATCGCGGTCTGTATCCGTAAATCTCCCGAGTAGCGGTTGGCTATCTCCCTCGAACCGGCATCGGAGAATTAAGTACATTCACCGATGCCGCGCCATGGTCGTCAGCTTCTAGTCTCGCTCCCGTTCAAGCAGCAAACTGGGAATCAGCATGTATCAATCATCGGATTTCGGAATTCTGGATCGACCGGTCTCCATGCCCGCTCGCGATGGCGAGATCCTTTTCGAAAAAGGTGATCCATGCCGGACCACTCTTGAGGTTTGCCGAGGCGTTGCGCGAGCGGTCGCTTATTCGCGTGAAGGGGATCGCCAGATCATGGCGTTCTTTTTCGCAGGCGACTTCATAGGCTTGCCGCTGTTGCAAACGCATCGATACTCAGCGGAGGCTGTGGGTGGCCTGCGCTTCACTCGACATTCTACGCAATTTTTGCGGACAGGTTCCGCCCTACAAGATCCGGTTCACCCTGATCTTTTTGTCGACGCCGTTTGGCGTGAAGAGAAGGCCTTCATCGCGCGTAGCTTGATCCTCGGACGAGTGGGAATGAGGGCGCGCGCTGCCGCGTTTCTCGACTATCTCGGCGGGCGACTGGAGGTTGTGGACGGCATGCTCAACCTTTCGATCCCGCAAGGCGACATGGCATCGTATCTCGCCACCTCGCCCGAGACCATGTGCCGCACTCTGCGCAGCCTTCGTGACGAACAGATTATCTCAATGCCTTCTCGCAGCCGACTTAAAATACTCGACGAATATCGCCTGAAAATGGCTGCTGAAGGTGACTAACGGATATGGTCCTCCGGCTTGTCTTGTATGAGTAGATGGCCTTCGAGGAATGCCGCGGCGGGGGCTGCACAAACAGGGCTTAGGATGGTTAACGCAAGGATAGCCCTTAACACTTACGATTGTAGGCATGGTCAACGCGGAACACGCTTATTCATTGAAGCCCCGGATTGGGAGTAGGGGGAGAACGCGATGCCTTGGAGGCTCGTAAGACTGGAGCATGGACCCACGCGTGAATTTCCGCTTGGTTCTGCTGCGCGCGCGTATCTCTTGCGGATTCCCTTACAGTCGAATGGGCGTATAGACACCGACACGCATGGGCTTGATCCGAAGCGCTCAACCGTGCGCAGATACTGGCCCAATGAGCAGGACCGGTCAGGCTATGTCGTGAGAGGCGAAGCTATTTGGGAGCTGGTCTCCGGCAGCAACCCGGAGGAAGCCGAGGTGATCGGCTGGTTCGAGGACTGCAAATTCTCGGCGAGCGCAATCATCTCTATCACCGAACCGGAGAATAAAGCGATACCCTTCGAGGTGGCGGATATCCGCGTCGATTGACCTTTCTTATTCGGTACGAGGATCTTGCGCCGCTGCTTGCCCTTGGCTTGTGCCTTGCTCCGCTTCGCCAACTCCTGCGGCAAAGGCGATACGCAGCAGATCAGAGAGATTGAAGACGTTGAGCTTTTTCATGAGGTTGGCGCGGTGTATCTCTACTGTGCGAGGGCTGATATCCAGATCGTAGCCGATGGTTTTGTTCGGATACCCCTTGGTTAAACCAACCAGCACTTCGTATTCACGCCGGGTCAGGCCGTTGACGAGCAATTCCGCTTCCGCGCGCCGTTTGCTTTTCTTGCCCGACCTTGCGAGCCTTTCGAACGCCTCGCCGATGGCCTGCAGTGCTGTGTCCTTTGCAAAGGGCTTTTCAATGAAATCCACCGCTCCTGCTTTCATCGCCCGAACCGCCACTTCCACATCGCCGTGGCCGGTCATCACCACGATAGGTAGGGGCACGCCGCGTTCGCGCAATTCCTGCTGGACTTCCAGGCCATCCACCTCCGGCATCTGTATGTCGAGCAGCACGCAGCCTGGTTCGAGCGTACGAACATCCTTGAGGAATTCGACCCCGCTTTTGTAGGTTTCGACCTCATGGCCAGAGGTCTTGAGCATGAAACCGACCGAGCGACGAACGGAATCGTCGTCATCGACAAGATAGATGGGATAATCATTGCTGGTCATCGACGCTCTCCGCGAGTGGGACGGTGAAATGAAAGGCGCAGCCACCAAGGTCGGATGGCTCGACCCAGATCTTGCCATCATGCGCCTGGACGATGGTATGGCAAATCGACAGACCGACGCCCATTCCGCCCGACTTGGTGCTGTTGAAGGGATGGAACAACCGCTCCACGACTCCCTCGTCCAAACCGGGACCACTATCTAGGACGGAAACCTGCGCGAAGCCATTGGCGGTTTTGTGTGTGTTGACCCGCAATTGTTTATGCCTGGACTCGAGCATAGCTTCGAGCGCGTTGCGCACCAGGTTGAGAACGACCTGTTGAATCTGAACGGGGTCGACTAGCACCTTATCGGCGCCGGCATCTATTTGGGTTTCAAAATCGACGCCTTTCCCATCCCCGTTCATTAGGGACAGCGCCGACGCTTCCTGGATGATGCGGCTGAGGCTAACCAGTTGGCGCTCGGTCTCGCCGCGTTTAATGAAATCGCGCAGCCGGTGGACGATCCGGCCCGCGCGCAAGGCCTCGGACGCGCATTCCTCGAGGGCTTCGCGGACCAATTCGATATTGTCTGGACTCGGATCGCTCAAAAGGTCGCGTGCCGAATAGGCGTAATTGGTCACCGCCGTCAGAGGCTGATTCAGTTCATGCGCCAGCGAAGTGGCGAGCGATCCCATCGAGGAAATACGCGAAACATGCGCCAGTTCGCTCTGGAGAGTATGCAATTCGCGCTCGGTTTCCCGGCTTTCGCTAAGATCGCGGATATAGGCGACAAAAGACGGCCCGCCGTTTGTCTTCAATTCGCCGATCGCGAGGCTGATCGGAAATGAACTTCCGTCGCGATGCCTTGCTGTCGTGACCCGGCCACTCCCTATGATACGCGCTTCGCCTGTTTTGAGGTAGCGCTGCATATAGGTGTTGTGGCTTTCGCGGTCTGGAGAGGGCATGAGGATGCTGACATTCTGCCCTATCACTTCGCCCTCGGTATACCCGAATATGGCCTCCGCACCTTTGCTGAACGAGGCGATATGTCCGTATTCATCCGCGATGACCATCGCATCGGGTACCGTGTCGATGAGGGCATGCAATTCATCGGCGCCGCGCAAAGTCATCGCTGACTTTGATTGCTCGTCTGCAGGTAAAGAATTGGACATGTCCACCACTTTCGCTGAACAGAGGAATATCTACACAGCATTCAAAACCTAGGGCATTTGCTGGGGGCAAGATAGTCCATGGAATTAAAACGAGTCGAATCCTTTTCGCTGCTCCTGGTCGTACATTGGCTATTCGTGGCGTGGTCCATCGATAATTAAGCCGGCTTGGTCGCCGACCTTACGGACATTTACGGATCGCAACGCCAGCGCGCGTCGATCAAGGCTCTGCCTCATTGAAGGAGACCCGCCATGTTCGAGCTGAAACAGCCAGCGTTCCCGAAGCAGCAAGCCAAAAGGTTCTCCAACCGGGAAGCGGAGAACGATTGGAGCGGCCTTGTGACCACGCAGGCCGGAGAGGAGATTCTCATCACTCCCGCGCGCCCGTCGGACAAGGACGCATTGGCCCGCTTCTTTGAAGGCGTAAGCCGACGCGACCTCTACTTCCGTTTCCTTTCCGGCATGCGCAAGGTCGATGAGGAGCGGCTCGCCCAGATGACCGACGACAGTAATGATCGCACCATCGATTTCCTTGCGGTCGATCCTGAAAGCGGCGAGATACTCGCCAGTTCGATGTTGGGGGCCGACAAGGACTTCGAGAGCGCCGAATTCGCGGTTTGCACGCGCGAGGACATGAAACAGCGCGGGATAAGCTGGACCATGCTCGATCACGCCGCGCGCTATGCCGAGGCAATGGGTGTCGCCAAGATCACCTCGCTTGAAAGCGCGCAGCAGAAGGACGGGCTCGATCTCGAACGGCAAATGGGCTTCACGATCCGGCCATGCCCCGACGAACCCGCCATGATAATCGCCGAAAAGACGTTCTGAGCGGCACCGCTGCTGATGACCGACAACGATCGGGCGTGGCACACCTTGACCGCCGAGCAGGCGCTTTCGGCTCTAGACGCTGAAAGACATGGGCTCTCCGAGGCAGAGGCGGATGCCCGCCTCGCCCGGTTCGGTCCCAATCAGCTGCCCGAAGCGCGGATGCTTGGGCCAGCCCAGGTCTTCCTGCGTCAGTTTCGCAGCCCGCTGATCTATCTCCTGCTTGTCGCAGGGGTCCTTTCGCTTGTTTTGGGCGACCGCTGGGATGCGATCTTCATCTTCGGCGTACTCGTGCTCAATGCGACGATCGGAGCCTTTCAGGAGCTCAAGGCCGATGCAAGCGCCCGCGCGCTGCGATCGCTCGTGCCGCAAACGGCCCGAGTGCGCCGCGGCGGGGTTACGCGCGACGTCGCCTCCGAAGATGTCGTGCCCGGGGACGTGACCGAGCTTGAAAGCGGCGTTTCCATCATGGCTGACATGCGCCTCATCGAGGGCATCGGGCTCGAGGTCGATGAATCGACTTTTACCGGCGAATCCATGCCGGTTACTAAATGTGCCGAAGCCCGGCTGGCGAAAAATGCGGTCGTCGCAGACCGAACCAACATGCTTCATGCGGGCACATCTGTGGTTGAGGGCAGGGGGCTTGCCATGGTCACTCAGACAGGCGCTGCCTCGCAACTGGGGCATATCGACCGCACACTGGCGCAGGCTGCAAGCCATGCTGGCGCGATTCCGCTTGTGCGACGCATGGCGTCGCTCGCTCGACAGATTGCCCTGATTGCGGTGGCGCTAATCCTGGTTCTCGGAGCGCTACTGGCGCTGGAGGGACAGCCGCTGCGCGATATCGTGCTCCTGGCGATTGCGCTTGCCGTGGCGGCCATTCCTGAAGGTCTGCCCATTGCGGTTACGGTTGCGCTCTCGACCGCCGCTCGCAGAATGGCACGGCGCAATGTCATTGTCCGAGCGTTGCCAGCGGTCGAAGGGCTGGGGGCCTGCACCCTGATCGCCAGCGACAAAACCGGCACGTTGACCGTCAATCGACTGACCGTAGAGAAGGTCAGGCTGCCCGGCGGCGCAAGCGTGGAGCGAGAGACATGGAAGTCGGGCCATGCCGACCAAGCGCTTGTCCGGCTCGCCGAAGCAGCGGGGCTCTGCAACGAGGCCAAGCTCAAGGTCCATGGCAGCCCGGTAGGCGATGCGGTTGACGTGGCGCTGCTTGATTTTGCGCGCGAGAACGGGTGCGACATAGAGCGCCTCGTCGCGGCGGATCGCCTGTCGATTGTACCTTACGAACCCGCGCTCCGATACGCCGCGGTCGAGGCGGACTTCGGCGCCGAAGTGCGATCGGTTGTGAAGGGCGCGCCCGAAACCGTCCTCGCCATGTGCCGGAATCAGGATGGCGAAGCACTGGACCTCGCCGAGCAGCTGGCAGCGGAGGGGTATCGCGTTCTCGCTCTGGCAGCGGGAACGGAAGATCCGGGCGACGGTCATATTCACGATCACCTGCACGATTTGGAGCTTCTCGGATTTGTCGGCCTGACCGATCCCTTGCGGCACGGCGTGATCGAAGCAGTGGAGAAATGCCGCGAAGCCGGGGTCGTGGTCTCGATGATTACTGGAGATCATCCCGCGACCGCGTTGGCAATAGCGCGCAAGCTCGGGATGGAGGCCGACGAAAAGGGTGTGGTGACCGGGGCGGAACTGCAAATGCTGGCGGACGACCCAGAGGCGTTCGCGAGCCGTGTCACTTCGAGCCAGGTCTTTGCGCGCACCGAACCGGCACAGAAGCTCGCCATCGTAAGCGCGCTTGAAGAGGCGGGCCACACGGTCGCCGTCACTGGCGATGGCGTGAACGATGGACCGGCGCTGCGTATGGCGGATATCGGTATCGCGATGGGGCGCAGCGGCACCGATGTGGCGCGCGGCGCATCCGATCTCGTGCTCGCGGACGACAACTTCGCAACGATTGTCGCTGGGATCGAAGAGGGTCGCGTGACCTTCGCCAACATCCGCAAGATTGTTCTGTTCATGCTGGCGACCGGCGCTGCGGAAATCCTCATGTTTCTGCTCGCAATCTCGCTTGGTTTGCCCATGCCACTGACGCCTGTGCAGCTGCTTTGGCTCAACCTTGTGACCAATGGTGTTCTCGATGTAACACTTGGCTTCGGGCGCGGCGATGGCGACGAGCTAAAGCATCCGCCGGAGCGCAAGCTTGCCTCCCTAATCGATCGCAAGGCTCTTTTCCTGATGCTTCCTGGGGCCGTGCTGATGACGGTCATTGCTATCTGGGTGCTGGAGGATCGGTTGGCGCTCGGCATGCCGATCGAGGATGCGCGCAATCACGTGCTCTTGATGGTCGTGACGTTTCAGGTCTCGTTTCTCCTAAGTATCAGGAATCTGAAGTTCCCATTCTGGCGCTGGCATTCACCCGAAAACGGATGGATGTTCGTCGGAATGGGCGTTGCGATCGCATTGCAAATCGGGGCGATGACGGTTCCGCTGCTTCAGAGATTCCTCGACACCGGCTCCGTCGACACAGATTTTCTGCTTATCTGCGCAGGAGCTGCACTGGCGGTGCTGCTGGCTACGGAAGGGGTGAAGCTGTGGCTCGCACACAAATCCCGTTCCGATACAGGTGACCTTGCTGGTCGCTCGATGGCGGAGAATTCGACACGTCATGGGCAGGAATAGGCCTCTCCAGACTTGAAGGGGTAATCGCTAGGCCTAAGGATCAATCCGTATCGCGCGAGCCATTCGATCGGGCGAAAGCTGCTGCGTGACACTGGCAAAGTGGGGATCATGCAGGCCGATCTCGCACTCTGGCCATTGAGCGGAGACATCGGCGGCGACACGCTCGCGAAGTCTTTCATTGTGAGGGACCATGTGTGCGCAGGCTGGTTGCCATTGTTCAAGATCCAAGGCACGTGCCACTCGAGACGACCAATCAAAGTTATCAATGGGAGAACCAAAACATGACCTCACCCGCGCCACTTGATCCCTTCGTAGCGCTGAGCGGAGGATTGTTGATAGGCACAGCAGCTGCGCTGCTGCTGCTGTTTTCCGGACGCATTGCAGGGATCAGCGGCATGGTCGCGCGCGCGACCGGCATCGCCGATACCGGTATTTCGCGGCAGCAGGCGATCGCATTCGTGCTGGGACTGCCGATCGGCGCGCTTGTCACCGGATTGTGGGTCCGCACAGCGGACGTTGCGGTTACCTCTTCCGTTCCGCTTTTGATAGGTGCCGGATTACTGGTCGGGTATGGTACGCGCATGGGCAATGGCTGCACCAGCGGACATGGCGTTTGCGGCGTCTCTCGGCTTTCTCCCCGATCACTGGCGGCAACCGCTTCCTTCATGCTCACTGCTTTCTTGGTAGTCGCCGTGGCTCGCTTCATGTTTATGGGAGCATAGCGAATGCGACAGATCCTCACAGCGCTTGTCATCGGCATTCTTTTTGGTGCTGGTCTGACCGTCTCGGACATGATTAATCCGGCGCGCGTGCTCGCTTTTCTCGATATTTTCGGTAATTGGGACCCCGCGCTTGCCTTTGTAATGGGCGGGGCGATCATACCTTCGGCGATCGCCTATCTTGTGTCGAACAGGATGCAAAAACCGCTGCTCGATAGTCGGTTCTTCATCCCGGAAAACCGAATAATCGACAGGCAATTGCTCTACGGGGCGGCTCTTTTTGGAGCGGGTTGGGGCCTTGTTGGATATTGCCCAGGCCCCGCCATTGCCGGCTTGGCGTTCGGTGATTGGCAACCGATTGTCTTTGTTATCGCCATGCTCGCCGGAATGTGGCTGCACCGGCTTTCGACTGACCTCATCAAGACCCGGAAGTCGGTCGCCTGAAGGCTCGCTATGGCAGCGCCCTCCACACTGACGCGCTATTTGCCAATCCTAGACTGGGGAAAGCGATACGACCGAGGCGCTTTGGGCAGCGACATGATGGCAGCGGTGATCGTTACCATCATGCTGATCCCGCAAAGTCTCGCCTATGCGTTGCTTGCCGGGCTGCCGCCGGTCGTGGGCCTCTACGCGTCGATCCTACCGCTTGTCGCCTACGCGCTGCTTGGAACGAGCCGCACGCTTGCGGTCGGCCCGGTTGCCGTCATTTCACTTATGACCGCCTCGGCTGCGAGCGGTGTCGCGGCCCCGGGCACGCCTGAATATCTTGAAGCGGCGATTGCGCTCGCAATGCTCTCGGGGATCATTCTCGCGATCCTCGGCTTCGTTCGCGCCGGATTTCTTGCCAACCTCCTTTCGCACCCGGTCATCTCTGGCTTCATCACTGCTAGCGGCATCCTCATTGCGACGAGCCAGCTGCGCCACATTCTGGGCATTGCGGGGGGCGGGGATACCATGCCCGAGCTTCTGGAGAGGCTCGCGGCGAATATCGGTGCCTACAGCCTTCCCACCCTTGCAATCGGTATACCCAGTCTTGCATTTCTGTTCTGGGTTCGTAGCGGCCTTAAGCCCTTTCTCGTAAAGGCTGGTCTCAAACCGGCGCTGGCTGACATCTGCGCCAAGGCTGGACCGATCGTCGCGGTGGCCGCGGCCATTCTCGCAGTAATTGTGGGCGGGCTTGAAGAACAGGGTGTTCAGATCGTCGGCTCCATTCCCTCCGGCCTTCCTCCTTTTAGGGTACCGCAAGTCGATCTCGGGCTGTGGAGCCAGCTTTGGCTCCCAGCGTTGCTCATCTCGATCATCGGCTTCGTCGAAAGCGTCTCGGTCGCGCAGACGCTCGCCGCCAAGCGCCGCCAGCGAATTTCGCCCGATCAAGAGCTGGTCAGCCTTGGTGCAAGCAATATCGCATCAGCATTCTCGGGTGGATATCCTGTTACGGGAGGCTTTGCCCGTTCGGTCGTGAACTTCGATGCTGGCGCGCGTACTCCAGCGGCGGGGGCCTATACGGCGATTGGTATAGCGTTAGCATCGATCTTCCTCACTCCACTGCTGTTCTCCTTGCCGGTCGCCACCCTTGCCGCGACCATTATCGTTGCAGTGCTCGGTCTCATCGATTTCAGGACTCCGCTTCGTCTGTGGCGCTATTCTAAGAGCGACTTCTCCGCCCATGTCGCCACCATTGCCATGACCTTGGCAATGGGAGTTGAGATCGGGGTTATCGTAGGCGTTTCGACAGGTCTGATGCTCTATCTTTGGAAAGCGTCGCGGCCCCATGCGGCCATCGTTGGCCGGGTTCCGGGAACAGAGCATTTCCGCAATATTGACCGGCATGAGGTCATCACCTGGCCGCACATCCTCTCTATCCGGATCGATGAGAGCCTGACATTCCTGAATGCCCGCTGGCTTGAGGAATATGTGCTTGAACGCGTTGCAGAAAGGCCGGAACTGAAGCACGTCGTCTTCGTGTGCTCTGCAGTCAACTCGATCGATGCGTCGGGTCTTGAAAGCCTTGAGGCGATCAATCACCGTTTGTCCGACGCGGGGATCAGTTGCCATCTTTCCGAAGTCAAAGGGCCAGTGATGGACATGCTCCAGCAGACCGATATCCTCGAAGAGCTGCATGGCAAGGTATTCCTCTCCCACGACCGCGCGATAGCGCATCTAATACAGCTGACTGACGCGGATCCTGAAGGTGAGGATCGCTGGCACGCCCGCGGTCTGATCTGATCGCGCAGTCGCTGCATATCGGACATCTACCTATAGTTCCCTATCGCTGACCGCTGCATTGTCCTCCTCCAATTGCCCAGCCAGAGGAGTTGCAGACATGTTCTCAATTACGCGCCGGAAAGCTCTTGCAGCCACCAGTGCGATCATTCTCGCGACGACCGGTTGCGCGATGAGCAGCACGCCCTACCAGCCCCTGGGTGCTGGTACGAGAGTATCTGGCGGATACTCGGACATCCGGATCGATGAGACCCACTACCGGGTCAGTTTTTCCGGGAACCGCCTGACATCGCGTGAGCGGGTTGAAAGCTACCTGCTATTCCGTGCGGCAGAGCTGACGCTGCTCAAAGGCTATGACTATTTCGTAATCCAGGACCGCGAGGTCGAGCATCAGATAGTGCGGCAGGTTCGCCCCGATCCGCTCTACGACCCGTGGCATTCGCCGTATCACACCTACTGGCGGCCTTACTGGCGGTACTACCGCACCGGGATCGGCTGGTACCACTGGTATCCGTATTACGGCGATCCATTTTGGGCTACCCGGTACAATACCCGCACGATCGAACGGTTCGAAGCAAGCGCAGACATCGAATTGGGCAAAGGAACAAGGCCAAACGGTAACCTTCGCAGCTTCGACGCCCGCGAAGTCCGGGATCGCCTCGCTGCGCAGATCGAATACCCGACCGAATAGCCTTACTCGCGTGGAGTCACCCGCATCCCGTCCTCGATCATGCTGCCGGGATTAATGATGACGCTTGCGCCCTCTTCGAGCCCGCCTAGCAATTGAGCGTGTTCATCGTTGATTTGCCCCAGTTCTACCGTCGTTATCCGGGCTCGACCGGCCTCGACGGTGAATGCTTGCCACTCGCCATCAGGACCGCGAAACAGTGAACCGATCGGCAATCTCAACGTGTCGTCGGCGCGCCAGAGTTCGATGGTTGCATCGACTTGATAGCCATGGCCGAGCCTCGCGGCGTTTGCGATCGAACCCGCGTCGAATTTGATTATGACGTTCACTCGCTGCTCTTCGATGCCGAGTGCCGAGATCCTGAGCTGACCGAAAGGCTCGATCAGTTCGACTGTGCCGATGAGCGGATCGGGACCGCCCCACTGGGTGATCTGAACGCGATCGCCGGGCTTCACCCGCACCGCCTCGCGGGAGAGCAGGTCGACGACCAGCTCGATCGTGTCGGGATTGCCTATCGTCACCAACTGGGTTCCCTCGGGCACGACCCCCTCGCTTTCGTTGATGACGGACAAGACTTCACCCGACTCAGGCGCACGAACGCTGACAGGGCCGCCGCTTCCGATGCCGCTGGGGTTAACGAGCATCGCCCGCAGGCGCGCAACTTCGGCGCGGGCCTGTTGCTGTGCGGATCGGTCGGTTGCAACACGGGTGCGTGCCGCTTCAAGCTGCGATTTGGGCAGAAATCCGCGTTCAAAGATCGCTTCGGCCCGACCAAGATCGCGTTGTGATTGCTCAAAAGATGCGCTCGCGCCGCTTTCCGCCGCGCGGGCCGCGGCAAGCGCACCGCGCATCTCGTCGCGTGTGCGTTGATCGAGCGGGCTGGATGGACGCCCGGTCATCCGAGTAATCAGCGCGCCACGATCGACCGCATCGCCGGGCTCAAGCTCGATGCGGGACAAATATCCCGTGACGGGAGCGGCAACGACATAGACCTCTTCCGCACGTGTGACGCCGTCGTCCGTGATCCCCACGCTCATTTCACCGCGCGAGACCTCATCGGTATCGACCGCAACAGCTTCCGGCCAAAGCGAATAGATCAGCCCTGCGATCAGCATCGCCGTTATCAAAATGGCCCAGCGCCAGCGTTTTATCCGTTCCATCATCAGTCGCGTGCTTTCAATACTCGGACCATGTCGAGCCGCATCACCCTGCGCGCCACGACCACAGCGGTCAGCATGGCTGCGATGAGGACGACTATTGCGGATTCGGCATAAGTCGCGTTGGAGGGGGCGAAGGGGAGGCGGAAGAGGTCGGATCCGAACATGCGCAGCATTAGCTGTGCGAGCCAGTATCCGATAAACAGGCCAACGGGCACTGACATGACCACCAACAGGGCGATCTGGCCGATCAGGACGACGGCCACTTCAATCCGGTGATATCCCAGCACCCGGAGAGTCGCGAGTTCATGCGCACGCTCGGAAAACAGAATGCGCGCGCTGTTGTAGACCACGCCGACTGCGATCGCCGAAGCGAAGCCGATGTAGAAGAAGATCATGGTGTTGATGTTGTCGTCGATCATTTCCTTGAACCGCGTCATCTCCAGGTCGCGGTCACCGATGCTGAGCACCGCGGGCATGGCCTTCAGGTCGGTCAGGACTTCGTCGCGCTTCGCCCCGTCGATCAACAGCATTGCCGCTCCCACCGGGGCACCGTCGCGGGCGAGCACGCTGATCGTGCTCTGCGTGGCGTAAGCGCGGTTGCCGATGAATTCGTCGACCATCGCGCCGACCGGCAACAAAGCCTCAGTCCGCCTGCCTCCCAGCATTTTCACGTACACGTTTTCGCCTGCTTCAACACCCAACTGATCGGCAAGTTGTCTGCTCAGCATAAGGCCGCCTGGAGGCATATCGATCACGTTGCCGTCTTGATCGATCCGTGCACTTAGCTTCGCGCCCTGGGGGATCGCTTCGAGTGCCGTCCGCTCGACCTTGTTGCCATGGCTCATCTCCACGCTGAGCCCGCGAACCGGTTCGACCCGCAACACCCCCTGCATCTGCGCCAATTCGTAAAGCACATCTTCGTTGCGGGCTTCGGTAAACGTAACCGAGATGTCCTGCTGCTGCGACCGGAAGAAGTAGGATTCCAGCATGAACTCGCTGGAATCGATGAACTGCAGGGTTGAAAACAGCAGCCCCATCGACAGCGCGACGCCGCCGACCGTCATCGCCGACCGCGTGGGCCAGCGTGCGATATGCCGCACGATCATGTGACCGATTGCGGTAAACCCTGCTTTCTGGCCCAAACGTTCAACAGCACCCGCACGGTATACGGGGGGAGGGGGCGGCGACATGGCAACAGCCGGTGTCAGCCGAGCTGCCGACCACACTCCGCTGATCGCGCCTATGCTGGCAGAAGCGATGGCGAGAGCACTCGCTCCTAGAAATACGCTCGGCGCGAAACTGAAAAGCAGGATCGGGAAATGATAGTAGCGAGCGTAGAGTTCGGTCAGCGAGCGAGCCATCCAAACTCCGGACAACGCCCCCAGGATGGTCGCCAGAATTGCGATGGCGATAGCGAATTTCAGGTAATGTCCGGCGATCGCCGCGTCGGAGTACCCGAAGGCCTTGAAGAGGCCGATGAGCGAGCGTTGGGTTCGGATCATCCTGCCGAGGACGACGTAGACAAGGAACGTCGCGACCAATAAGAAAACCGGAGGAAATATCGTGACCATCGCTTCGAGCTGGTCGAGCTCGCTATCAAGGAAGATGTGACTCGGATGATCGTTGCGGGCATAGGCACCTGTGCCGCCATAGGGTTCGAGGATGCTGTCGATCGCTCGGATGACATCCGCTTCCGATGCGCCGCGTTGCAATTTCACCGAGAGCGCGTTGATCGCTTCGGTTCTATCCGTCGCTGCCTCGAGCGCTTTCTCGCCCATCCAGAATACGCCGAAGCGCGTGTCGTCGGGCACTACGTCGCCGGGTGCAAGCGCATTGACGTAGTTCGGCGCGAAGCCGACGCCGACGATCCGCAATCTTTGCTTGCGGCCATAGATGATCGCGTCGAATTCGTCGCCCGGACCGACATCGTTTGCAACCGCGAAGGCGTTGTCGACCACGACTTCACCCGGAGCATCGAGTGCCGGCATCCGCCCCGTTTTCAATGTGACGAGATTGATCCGGTCGCGCCCGCGTTCGTCGACTGATTGCAACAGGGCGCGAACAGCTTCGACCCGGTCGGGGAAATCCAGGATCGCGTATTGCAGGATCGACCCCTGCGCTTGCTGCACGCCTTCAAGCGCAGCGACCCGGTCGACGACGTTGCGCGGTGCGCGAGTCAAGTTGGCGAAGACGTCGCCGAAATTGTTTTCCGAATAATAGGCCTCGCGGGTTTCGTATAACGAGCGGTGGACCCCCATAGACAGGATGAAGGTGGCAGAGGCTGCAGCAAGCACGATGGCAATCGCAAATGCCTGACCGCGCATGCGCCATAGATCGCGCACCAGCTTGAGGTCGAGCGCCTTCACCAGCTGATCTCTGACGGATGAATGCGACGCGCATTGGTCTCGATCCGCGCGATCCTGCCGTCGAGGAAATGAAACACTCGGTCTGCCATTGCAGCAATGCCGGCATTGTGTGTGATGATGAGGAGCGTGGTGTTGAGGTCGCGATTGGCAGCCTCAAGCGTCTCCAGCACGCGCACGCCCGTCTGGCTGTCGAGAGCGCCGGTGGGCTCGTCGCAAAGGAGCACGCCTGGCTGCTTGGCGATCGCACGGGCCACGGCGACGCGTTGTTGCTCACCGCCTGAAAGCTGGGCGGGATAGTGGTGTTTTCGCTCAGCCAATCCTACCAGCGCAAGCGCGTCGGCTGGGTCCATCGGATCGACCGCAATGTCGGTGACAAGGCGGACGTTTTCCTCTGCGGTCAGGCTGGGGATTAGATTGTAGAACTGAAAGATGAAGCCCATATGCGCGCGACGAAAGCGCGTGAGATCGCGATCGTCGAGCGCCGTCAACTCGGTGTCTCGATAGTGAAGCGTTCCGGATGTCGGTCGATCCAGCCCGCCAACAATGTTGAGTAGGGTCGACTTGCCGCTTCCCGATGGACCAAGGAGCACCAGTACTTCGCCCTCGCATATGTCGAAATCGACCCCGCGCAAGGCGTGCACTTCGGTTTCGCCAGTGACATAGATCTTGCGAAGATCGCGTCCGGAGAAGGCGTCCCGCTCCTGCAGTATGGCGTCTTTCTGGGCATCGGCATGCATCGCTTCAGAATAGCGGAAGCGGATTGAGGCGCTTTACGTAAATGCCGCAGGTCCGATCGCTAACGCGCGAGAGACAAAAGCAGGGTGACACCGCCGAGGTAGACACATATCGCTGCAATCGAATCCTGACCCATGCGGAAAACCACGCGGTCACGTCGTTCGATCAGGCCGATCACGAAAATCCCTGTTAGCACGAGCGCGAGCATTGCGGCGGCGATCTCGAAACCGCCCGCCCGCTCGATCACACCTTGACCAGGCGCGACCAAGTCGATCGCAAGAATGATCGCGAGGTTGAACATGTTCGAGCCGAAGATTTCGCCGATCGCCAGTTCGTAGCGTTTGTGACGCATGGCCCCGACAATGGCGCTTGCCTCGGGGAGAGAGGTCGCGGCGGCAATGATCAGTAGGCCGACGACGCTAGTGCCGAGCCCTGTTTCCCGCGCTATGGTATCACCGGCATTGGCGAGCGCCACACCGCCCACCAGAATGACCGATGCTAATCCCGCGAGGACCAATGCCAGTTTTCTCGCAGAGATCGATTTCTGACGTGTCTCTTCGGCGACTTCCAGATCGGGAGGATTGACCACTTGCCACATCGGCCGTTTCTCAGCGCGCGCGGAAATCAGCAGCGCGATAAGAACGCAGCCGAAAATTGCTACCGACCAGAGACTTATAGGGCCACCGAAGTCTGCCCCGCCGATACCTATTGCGGCGCCGACCAAGGCAAACAGGGTCATCCCCAGAACGCCCTGAATGAGAGTGACGGGCCGCGCCACGACTGAGGTCAACGGGCGGGTGCCAAGGGTCATGTCTGCAAGCGCCAGCAACAGCAAATTGATGCTCGCGCTGCCCAAGATGTCGTTGAGCGAGAGCAGCGGCGCGCCGATGGCGGCGGCCGTGGTCCCAGTTGCCAATTCTGGGAGCGAGGTAATCCCGCCAAGCACCAGCATCCCAGCCAGCCCCTGTCCGACGCCTGTTTTTTCGCTGAGCGCGACGACATAGGCGGGGAGCCGCGTACCCGCCCACCACACCGCCGCCGCGGCAAGGACAAAGACGAAGGCCGTTTGCCAGAGAATGCTCATGGGTCCGACCATCATCCTTCTCTTCGATCATCTGTATCCGTAGATCCCCGTGGCTACATTCCCACCGACCGACCCTCGGAGGATTGCGTAGTTACGCGCGCCCGGCCCGACCATAATTTCAGACATTTCCTCCCCTTCACAAAGGCAAATTCGGAGATCGTCATGAGCACAACAATACTTCCCCTGTTCGACAAATCCCTCCAATCGACTGCGATCTGGCTTGGAGAAATCCAGTCAGAGATCGGGCCGGATCGGGCGTTTGCCTGGAGGGTCCTCTCAGTGGTTCTGCAGAATTTGCGGGATCATCTCCCATTGGAATTGTCGGCCCATTTCGGGGCGCAATTGCCCATGATCGTGCGCGGTACCTTCTATGATCGCTTCGATCCTACCGGACTTCCCAAAAAGACCGATAGCGCAGAGGAATTTCTCGCATCGGTTTCCAATGGCCTCAGTGGGAGCCGGGGAATAGACCCGCGCGATGCCGTGCACGCTGTATTCTGCGTCCTCGACCGCCACTTGTCACGAGGTCAGATCGACAAAGTTATAGGTGCATTACCGCATGGGATACGCGCGATGTGGCCTGAAGAAGAGACGGCAGATTGAGGGCGGGGATGGGTCGGGGAAGGCTTACCGGCAGCAAGCGGCGGACTTGATGAAAGCCGATCAGATCATTCGCTGGTTCGAAACGCTATCACGTGAAGACGTGCCGCTTGTGGGCGGCAAGAACGCATCATTGGGCGAGATGATCGGCGCGTTTGCGAAGAAAGAGATTCGCGTGCCGCCAGGTTTCGCGACGACTGCGCATGCCTTTCGGGAATACCTAAGCTTCAACGACCTCGAACCGGTGCTGGCCAACGAATTGGCTAAGTATCACGACGGGAAGTCGGCAATATCTCAGGCTGGAGAGGCAATCCGCGCGGAGATCATGGGCGGAGATTGGCCGGAGGCCATCGCCTCCGGGATCCTTGCCGCCTATCGCGAGCTCGGCTTGCGCGTTGACGAGAGCGAGCCCAGCGTGGCTGTCCGCTCCAGTGCAACAGCCGAAGACCTTCCGGACGCCAGCTTTGCCGGACAACAGGAAACGTTCCTCAATGTTCGTGGAGAAACGGCCCTGTTGGAAGCTTGTAAACGCTGCTTTGCCTCGCTCTACACAGACCGCGCGATCGTCTACCGCGAGATCAAGGGATTTGCGCATGAGGAGGTGGCGCTCTCGATCGGCGTTCAGCAGATGATCCGCTCCGACGAGGCTGGAGCGGGTGTGATGTTTTCGATCGACACCGAAACGGGGTTTGACCGTGTAGTGCTCATAAATGCCGCTTGGGGATTGGGTGAGAGCGTGGTGCAGGGAGCGGTCGAGCCTGACGAATACCATGTCTTCAAACCGCTTCTGGATGATCAGAGGTTCGTTCCGGTCATCGAGAAAAAATGCGGGCGCAAGCAGCGCAAGTTGATCTATTCAGTGGATGGCAGCGGTACACGCTGGGTCGATACCGATAGCGCAGATCGTCAGGCCCACGTGCTGAGCGGCGACGAAATCCTTATCCTTGCGCGCTGGGCGAGGACTATTGAACAGCACTACGGCTGCGCCATGGATATGGAGTGGGCCAAGGATGGCCAAAACGGTGATCTCTATATCGTGCAGGCGCGCCCCGAGACTGTCCAGGCCCAGAGCCTGACCGATGTCTTGCATACATCAAAGGTACTTGAACCGGGTCCTGTTCTGGCGACTGGGCAAGCCATCGGTTCTGGAGCGGCCAGTGGCCCGGTCTGTGTGATTTCCAGCGGGGACGAGATTGAGCGCTTCATCGACGGGTCCGTCCTCGTCACAGGCGTAACCGATCCTGATTGGGTGCCGGTCATGAAGCGAGCTGCAGCCATTGTCACCGACCATGGCGGTCGCACCTCTCACGCCGCGATCGTTAGCCGCGAGCTGGGCGTTCCCGCGATTGTGGGCTGCAGCACCGCCATCGCCAGCCTCGCAGATGGCCAGACGGTGACCGTCGATTGCACCAAGGGGGATCGCGGTTTCGTATACGAGGGTCTGTCGGACATTCGGGAAGAGAGCATCGATCTGTCGGCGCTTCCCGACACGCGCACGAAGGTGATGCTGAACCTCGCGGATCCTGGCGCTGCTTACCGCTGGTGGAAGCTTCCCACCGATGGTGTGGGTTTGACGCGGATGGAGTTCGTGATTTCCAATCACGTAAAGGTCCACCCGATGGCTCTGTTGGAGCCTGACCGCGTAGCTGATCCTGACGAGCGCGTGGCGATCAGCCAATTGACGCGCGGATTTGAAAGTCCTTCGGAATACTTCGTCGATCGTCTCGCGTGCGGACTGGCGCGGATTGCAGCGCTCACGTTTCCCAAAAAAACCGTAATCCGCTTCAGCGATTTCAAATCGAACGAATATGCCGACCTGATCGGAGGCAGTGCCTTCGAGCCGTCCGAGGAAAACCCAATGCTCGGTTTTCGCGGCGCATCGCGATATGTCTCGCCCTTGTTCCGAGACGCGTTCGCGCTCGAATGCCGCGCAATACGCCGATTGCGTGAAGATATGGGCTTCGCCAATGTCGCGGTGATGGTGCCGTTCTGCCGGACGGTCGGTGAGGCGGATCGGGTGCTAAGAGAGATGGCGGCGAATGGAATCGAGCGCGGCGAGAATGGTCTCGAAGTGCTGGTCATGTGCGAAGTGCCGAGCAACGTCGTGCTTGCCGCCCAATTTGCAGAGCGTTTCGATGGCTTCTCGATCGGGAGTAACGATCTCACCCAGCTGACGCTTGGGATCGACCGCGATTCCGAACTGTTGGCGGACCAATTCGACGCGCGCGACCCCGCTGTGAAGTGGATGATCCGCCATGTCATCGCCGAAGTTCAAGGGGAGGGCAAGCCGGTTGGCCTTTGCGGACAGGCGCCAAGCGACCATCCAGATTTTGCCGAATTCCTGGTCGAATGCGGGATCGATTCCATTTCGGTGACGCCCGACAGCTTTTTCGCTGTCAAAACCCATGTCGCTGCTGCGGAACGGTCCAACAAACCTGCGGCGGTGCTGGAAGGAGTATCATTCCGATGATGAACATCGCGACATTGACACTCAATCCGACCATCGATGTCGCTTACGCGGTCGAAAATCTTTCGCATACCGACAAGCTGCGAGCGCCGGCCCAGATCATCGATCCTGGCGGTGGCGGCTTGAACGTGGCGCGGGTGTTCGTTCGGATGGGCGGCAATGCGCGCTGCATCTATCTTTCGGGCGGATCGACTGGCATCGCCCTCGACGCTTTGATCGACCTTCATCAACTGGTGCGTGAGAAGGTCGCCATCGTGGGAGAAACCCGTATTAGCACGGTGATTTGCGAGGCATCAAGCGGGCAGGAATACCGCATCGTTCCCGCCGGACCTAACGTCAGCGAAGCGGAGTGCGAGGCTTGTTTGCGACATATCGAAGAAATCAAATGCGATTACCTCGTGATGAGCGGCTCGCTCCCGCGCGGCATACCCGCCGATTTCTATGCACGGGCGGCTGCTGTCGCCTACCGGCGAGGCATCCGGACAGTTCTTGATACATCGGGCGATGCTCTTTCCGAGGCGGTAGCAGCTGGCCGGCTAGAGCTTATCAAGCCCAACCTGAGGGAATTTCAGGACCTCATCGGAGAAAATCTGACAGATGTCGGCGCAATCGGCGAAGCGGCGAAGCAGATCGTCGCTCAAGGCGGCGCTAGGCTCGTTGCGGTCAGCATGGGGGAGCGCGGCGGTGTCTTGGCGAGCAAGGATGGCGTAATTGTGATGAACGCACCCGACGTGGAGGCGAAAAGCGCGGTTGGGGCCGGGGATAGCTGCGTTGCCGCCATGGTGCATGGTCTTGCATCCGGGAAAAACGTCGAAGACGCGTTCGCACTTGGGATCGCTGCCGGGGCTGCCGCCTTGATTTCACCGGGGACGGGTCTCGCTGCCGTCGACGACATCGACGCGATATACACTGGGCAGCTACGGCGATCTGCGTAGTTACCCGTGTGCCATGAAAGAGCATCTTTCGTTCCGTAACTACAGTGATTGAGCGCAACTATGACCGAACTCATGAAAGCTGCGATCTTTGTCGAACCGGGAAGGATCGTGCTCGGCGAAAAGCCGATCCCCGATGTCGGTCCCCTAGACGCGTTGATCCGGATCACCACGACAACGATCTGCGGCACTGATGTCCACATTCTGAAAGGAGAGTACCCAGTCGAGAAGGGGCTGACCATCGGTCACGAGCCGGTGGGCATTATCGAAAAACTTGGATCGGCTGTTACAGGATATGAAGAAGGCCAACGCGTCATCGCGGGGGCAATCACGCCATCCGGAACATCTTACGCTTCCCTATGCGGCTGTCACGCGCAATGCGGCGGGCAGGGCAAGCATGGCTTCAAGGCCATCGGCGGTTGGCGTTTCGGCAATACGATCGACGGATGCCAGGCTGAGTATCTTCTCGTTCCAGACGCGATGGCCAACCTCGCGCCTATACCCGACGGGCTGACCGACGAACAGGTGCTGATGTGCCCGGATATAATGTCGACCGGTTTTAGCGGCGCGGAATCGGGCAGGATCAGGATTGGCGACACGGTAGCCATCTTCGCGCAGGGTCCGATCGGTCTCTGTGCGACGGCCGGCGCGCATATGATGGGCGCGACCACGATCATAGGCGTTGAGACTGTTCCTGAACGGCAGGAAATGGCCCGAAAAATGGGTGCGACTCATATCGTCGATTTCGCGAAAGTTGATCCGATCGATGAAATCATGAAAATTACTGCCGGACGCGGTGTCGATGTCGCAATCGAAGCGCTCGGCCAGCAGGAGACTTTCGAAGGCGCAATGCGTGTCCTTCGACCGGGCGGAACCCTGTCTTCGCTCGGCGTTTATTCCGGCGATCTGACCATCCCGCTCGAACCGCTCGCTGCTGGCCTTGGTGATCACACAATCCGCACCACGTTGTGTCCAGGTGGTAAGGAACGGATGCGGCGATTGATGGATGTAGTCGCATCGGGCCGCGTGGATGCGGGACAGCTGGTGACGCACCATTATCCGTTAGATTCGATCGAAGACGCCTACGAGTTGTTCTCTCACCAGCGCGACGGAGTGCTGAAGGTGTCCATCAGGCCATAGCGAACGGAGAAGGCTTCAACGCGAGAGCGATCATGTAATCTGAAGGGTTAGAGCCTGGCTGGTCACGCAACAGTACCGGCACGCTTTCCCTCGTTTTGGAGTGGGCAACAGCGAGCAAGCGCATGAACATGGCTTTTCAGAAGCATGCAGATAGCGGGTATCGCGCTGCGGAGACGAGCTTTGATGACCTCGAAGTCGTTGAAATCCACAAATCCTTCGGCAAACGCGAGGTCTTAAGAGGAGTCTCTCTCAAGGTTAGCAAAGGACAGGTCGTGGGCATGTTTGGTCGAGACGGTGCGGGCAAGACTGTCACGTTCTGCTGCATACTTGGCTTGATGAGATGCGATATGGGACGCATCATGCTGGGTGATCATGATATCACGCGGCTTCCGTTATATCGGCGTGCGCTTCTGGGGCTCGGCTACCTGCCGGAACAAACCTCGATCTTTCGCGGTCTCACTGTCGCCGAGAATATCAGGGCGATGCTCGAAATCATCGAACCCGATGAAAGCGCTCGCAATCAGCGATTGGAAGCCCTCCTTTCCGATCTTCGGATCGAACATTTGCGCGACGCAGCGGCGACATCGCTGTCTGGAGGTGAGCGGCGGCGTTGCGAAGTGGCGCGAGCCCTCGCTTTGAATCCTTCCTTCATACTCCTCGATGAACCCTTCGCGGGGATCGACCCGCTCACGATCGCAAGCATCAAGGAGATGATTCTGGACTTCAAGGCGCGCGGAATAGGCGTCTTGCTGACCGACCAGAATGTACCCGAGATGGTCGAAGTCATAGATCGCGCATATCTGCTCGATGATGGCGTCATGGTATTCTCAGGTTCGCCGGATCAGCTGCTTGAGGATGATAACGTCATCGCACGTTACCTTGGCCAACGCGATTGAAATGAGCCGCAATCGAGCGACCGATCCGTGCCGCGGAGGAATGCGATCTACGGCGTGGCGGCTCGATGTGTCGCTAGCTGTCGAGATGTTCTGCCAGCCACTCGGCCGCAGTCCCGATCGTCACGAATTTTGCTGCATCGGCATCGGGAATATCGACGCCGAGCCGCTGATGGAGCGCTGCGATGAGGTTGAAGATATCCATCGAGTCGAGATCGAGCGCTTCTCGCACATCCTCATCGTCGCCGATCGAAACCGGTGCGACGTCCGGTGCAATCTTCTCGATTTCCTCAATCACGATGGCGCGTGATTCCGATACGTTCATAACGCCTCCGGATCGTTCAACAGCGCCTCGACCTGCCGCAGCAGCAAGGCCCCGCGATGCCCATCATTTGCGCGGTGATCCCCCGCCAGCGTCGTGGTCAGAACCGGACGGACAGCTAGCTCATCATTGTGTGCCCAAGGACGCTGGACGATACTGCCGAAGCCGATGATCGCGACTTGCGGCGGGTAGATTATCGGCAGTAGGCTCTCGACCCCGCGCTCGCCCAGGCTAGAGACTGTCGCGGTGCCATCGCTGATCTCGGAAGAGCGGAATTGACCGCGACGGGTACGGGTAACGAGGTCGCGCAGTTTCGCCATCAATTCAGGCAACGCGAGCGTATTTGTATTGCGAATGCACGGCGCGGCCAATCCGCCGCCGCGAATTGCGATAGCGCTGCCGAGGTGCACGGCCCCGCTGGCCTTGTATCCTTCATTGTCCAAATGTCCGTTGAATTCCGAGAATTCGACCAGAGTAAGCGCAACTGCCTTGAACAGCAGTGCGCCGAGGATCAGGCGCTCTGGTGGAGCGCGGCCGGCATTGTAGCGATCCAGCCAGTCGAGCGCTTGAGAGATTTCGAAAGAGTGGGTCAGATAGTAATGAGGAATTTCGCGTTTCGAACGCGCCATAGCTGCAGCGATCGCGCGGCGCATCGCGGACAGGTCTGGCCCGGGCGCGGCGCCTGGCGCGGGCCCCTTTGAAGCGGCTTCGAGGTCGGCAAGCTGGATCGCCCCTTCAGGCCCGGAACCGTTTATCGAGGTGAGATCTATGTTGCGTTCTCTGGCCAGCTTGCGGGCAGCGGGCGAAGCACGAGTCTCTGATTGGAACCCGATTTTGGCGGGAGCAACCACGGGTTTTTCCGGAGCAGGTTGGGGCGAGACTGCCTTGGTGGGCGCAGGCGATGGTCCTACTTCAGCAATCGCTTCACCGGCTGCCTTGATCTTGGCCAAAGGCGCGCCCACCGGAACGCTTGCACCCGCCTCGACCAGCAATTCCCCGATCGTTCCGTCTTCGAAAACTTCGACTTCGATCGCGCCCTTGTCGGTCTCGACTACAGCGATGATATCTCCGTGTTCCACCGCATCGCCTGGTTCCTTTAGCCACTCCACGAGCGTTCCAGCAGCCATATCGGCACCGAGCGAAGGCATGGTGAAAACCCCCATCGCTCAGCGCCCCATTGCCAACAGCCCTGCGGCAACAATTTTGGCGATGCTGGGCAAGGCGGCCTCTTCGAGATGTTTCGCATAGGGAACCGGTACCTCCTCGCTGCAAACCCGCAACAAGGGTGCATCCAGGTTCCAGAAGCCCTGCTCGACGATCCGCGCCATGATTTCCGCCGATAGGCTGCCCGAGCGCCAACCTTCATCGACGATGACGCAGCGCCGCGTCTTTGCAAGGCTGGCAAGGATGGTAGCATCGTCGAGCGGGCGCAGGACGCGCAGGTCGATCACTTCGGCGGAAATCGCAGCAGAGCCGAGTTCTTCGGCTGCGGCCAGCGTCTTTCCTAACGATCCGCCATAGGTAATCAGCGTGAGGTCGCTTCCCTCGCGTCGGATCTTCGCGCGATCGATATCAACCTCGACCGGTTCGGCGACATCGGCGCTTTCATTATACAGGAGTGCGTTTTCGAAAATCAGCACCGGGTCAGGGTCTTCAAGCGCGGGGCCAAGCATTCCGGCCGCATCCTCCACGGTGGCCGGGGCAAGCACGCGGATGCCGGGAATATGCGCATACCACCCCTCGAGACTGTGCGAGTGCTGAGCGGCGAGTTGTCGCCCGCCACCGGTCGCCATGCGGATTACCACGGGCACATTGAATTGCCCTCCCGACATGTGCCGGATTGTGGCGGCATTGTTCATGATCTGGTCGAGCGAGAGCAGCGAGAAATTGCAGGTCATCACCTCGACGATCGGGCGCATTCCGCCCATCGCCGCACCGATACCCGCTCCGGTAAAGCCGCTTTCCGAGAGAGGCGTGTCGCGAATGCGCTCGGGGCCGAATTCGTCAAGAAGGCCTTTCGATACTGCATAACACCCGCCGTAATGCCCGACGTCCTCGCCCATCAGAAAGACGCGGTCATCTTCCTGCATCGCCTTGCGGATGGCACCGCGCATCGCTTCGCGATAGGTGAGCGTGGTCATATCCGCTTCTCCGCGCCCGCATCGCGCATCAGATCCTCGACCGGCTCCCACGTGCCAGCCTCGGCGAACGCCACCGCTTCGGCCACCTCGCGATCGACCTCCGCTTCAACTTCCTCGACATCCTCCTCGCGCAGTCCCCCCGCGTTCAATGCCCATTTGCGAAAGCGCAAAATCGGACCTTTGTCTTTCCACTCCTCGACCTCTTCCTTGGCACGGTAGAGCTGCGGATCGTACATGGAGTGCGCGCGAAAACGGTAGGTGCGGCATTCGAGGAAATGCGCTGCCCCGGTCTTGCGGATTGCGGCGACGGCTCGCCGCGAAGCCACTTCCACAGCGACAACGTCCATCCCGTCTACCGCTTCGGAGTTCATGCTGTAACTGGCAGCCTTGGCGCTGATGTCCGTTTCGGATTCGGACAGTTCCAGAGCTGTCCCCATGGCGAAAAGATTGTTTTCGCACACGAAAAGCACGGGCAATCGCCACAAGGCGGCAAGGTTGAGACTTTCGTGGAATTCGCCTTCTGCAGCGGCGCCTTCTCCGAAGAAGCAGGCTGTCACTCGGTCGCGACCAGCGAGCTTGTCCGCAAGCGCGAGTCCGACCGCGATGGGGAGGCCACCGGCGACGATAGCATTTCCGCCGTAGAACCGCGTAGCCGCATCGAACAGATGCATCGAACCGCCGCGACCCCGGCTGCAACCCTCCTGCTTCCCATACATCTCGGCCATGATGGCATCGGCGCTAACGCCTTTGAGCAGCGCATGGCCGTGCTCGCGGTAAGTGGCGACGACCGCATCATCGGGGTCGAGTGCTTCCATTACGCCCGTCGCAACCGCCTCTTCGCCGATATAAAGGTGCAGGAAGCCGCGGATTTTCTCCTGCGTGTAAAGCTCGGCGCATTTCTCCTCGAAGCGGCGAATGCGCAGCATCTGATGCAGGAGCTTGCGGCAATGCTCGCGATTGAGGTGGACCTTGGTCGTCCTCTCGCTCATGCTGCTTTTTCCAAGGTCGATGTATCGCCTTCGGGAAGGCCCAGCTCGCGTGCTTTCAAGAGCCGCCGCATTATCTTGCCGGAGCGGGTGCGTGGCAAGTCATCGGCGATCTCGATCTGGCGCGGCGCGATCGCCGCTCCCAGTTTCTTGCGCGTATGGCCGAGAAGCTCGCGTTGCAGTGCTTCGCTCGGCTCGAACCCAGAGTGCAAAGTGACGAAGGCCTTGACGATCTCGCCCGACCGCTCGTCGGGTACGCCGATCACGGCCGCCTCGGCCACCGCCGGATGTTCGACCAATGCGCTTTCGACCTCGAACGGGCCGATCAGGTGACCGGCGGACTTGATCACATCGTCGGCGCGTCCAACGAACCAGAAATATCCGTCGTCGTCGCGCATCGCCAGATCGCCGCTGAGATACCAGCCGTCGCGGAAGGACTTCTCGTAACGCTCCTGTTGGCCGAGATAGGCGCGAAACATAGACGGCCAACCGGGACGCAGCGCGAGATGTCCCGGCTGCATCGGTTTGTCGATCACGCGCACCGTGTCCCCGTCAGTTTCGAGGATCGCAGCTTCGATGCCTGGTAGCGGCCTACCCATCGATCCGGGCTTCACGTCCATCGATGCGTAATTGGCGATCATGATGCCGCCGGTCTCACTCTGCCACCAATTGTCGTGGAAGGGGATGCCGAACACCTTGTTGCTCCATAAAACCGCTTCGGGATTGAGCGGTTCGCCCACGCTCGCCAGAAAGTGCAAGTGCGAGAGGTCGTATCGCCGCGCGATCTCCGCGCCGGCGCGCATCAGTAGGCGGATGGCGGTAGGCGCGGTGTACCAGACGGTGACCTCCTCGCGTTCGAGCAGCGCATACCAGCGCTCGGCATCGAATTCGGCTTCGTCGATCACCATTGTGACCCCTGCGCACAGTGGGGCGATGATTCCGTAGGATGTTCCCGTGACCCAGCCGGGATCGGCGGTGCACCAGAAGATGTCGTCCTCCCTGAGGTCGAGCGCAATGCGCCCGGTCGCGTTGTGCATCACTACCGCTTCGTGAACATGTACCACGCCCTTGGGTTTGCCAGTCGTACCGCTGGTGAAATGGAGTAGCGCCATGTCTTCCGGATCGGTCTGAACGCATTCAAAGCGAGGCTCCGTTTCAGCCAATGCCTTTGTGAGGTCGATTGTGTTATCGGGTGGCTGTTCGGCGCTCGGGGTCAGGAACACATGCGTCAAATAAGGCAGATCACCTCGCGCGGCGGCCACCTTTTTTTCATAATTCCGCGGCGAGACGAGAAGCACATTGGCCTCGCCGATCTCCAAGCGCGAGCGTACCGGTTCGGGCCCGAATGCCGAATAGAGGGGGCAAAAAACACCACCTGCTTTCAGCGTCCCGAGAGCGGCGATGTAGAGTTCAGGCACGCGGCCTAGCAGAGAGTAGACCTTTATACCTTTGCCAAGTCCATGGTCCGCCAGCATCCGCGCAAAGCGGTCGGTTTCGCGTTCCAGATCGGCATAGGTGAAGCTTTTGCGCTGACCGTCCTTGCCTATCCAGCGGATCGCTTCCTTCGTACCGCGACCTTCGACCACGTGACGATCGACCGCTTCATATCCGATATTGAGCCAACTGCCTGCCTCGCTATCGAGCCAGCCCCGGAAGGTATCCCAGCCCATCCTGCGGCTGGCGCTTTCGTAGTCGCGCATGACCGCCGCGCGCTTCGCTTGCTCGGACTTGCGGATGGTCTCGTAGGACAAGGCGCTTTTCCCTGATTGCGGTGTCTAGTCTCTGGCGGTGATGAGCCCTCACTCCTCGCGGGTAACTACGGAATGTCCCGAGGTCGCGCATGGCAACGCGGAACAGACCCGCGCTTATCTCATTTGCTGCTCGGTTCGTCGCTCGTTTACGGGAGGTTGCGTATAGAGCTGGTGGCTCCTCGCGCCGCATTGTCGGGCCTACAGGAAGGGCCGTCTGCCTTTTCGAAGGAGGAACAGATGTACGCCAGCCGCGAGAGCGCACCTCAGAAGACCGAAAATCTGCCACTGGTTGGCAGGAGAGCTGCCGAACAATTCGAGAGGAATGAGCGGACTGCGAAGGTTCGGCCGCGCTTATTGGCGTGCCTTGATGAGACCCCTTATGCCAGAAATGTGGGGGCGCACGCTGTCGCAATTGCCGGAAGCCTCGCTCTTGAGGTTGTACTGGCGCGGGTGCTTCCCGAAAGTCGGTCATCGGGCATACCGGCCGATCCCATTGCCTGGCAGCTCCGCCAGCATTCGCATCGCAAAGCCCTTCAGGAGTTGGCCAATGAGGTCGGGGTTTCCCCCGATACTGCCGAGGTCCTTCTGACCGGGGAGCCGGCCGACGAACTCATCGATTGGGCCGATACGAATGGTGCTGCACTCATGGCGCTTGCAACGCATCGCAATTGCAATCGAACCGGCCTTGGCTCGACGGCCCTGCACATCCTCGATCACGGTACGGTTTCGTTGCTTCTCGTGCCACCAAGGCATGAGCAACCCGTGGCTCGGTATAAGCGCATTTTGGTCCCGATCGACGGTTCGGCGCGTGCCGAAAGTGTTCTGCCGGTGGCTCTGAGAATTGCGCGCACCCACAATTCCCAGCTCGTCCTTTGCCATGTGGTGCCGCGTTTGAGCGGTCTCAACGCATTTTCCTTGGGATCATCGAGCGAACTGAGCGCAGAAATCGAGCGGCAGAACGAACGCCATGCTCGCGAATCGCTGGAGCAGCTTCGCTTGCGTGCGATGGAGGACGGGATCGATGTGCAGGTTCGCATGCTTGGTCCCGACGATCCTCGCCATGCCTTGTGCCGTATGTCCCATGAATTGGAGGCCGACCTCGTCATCATTTCGTCGCACGGAGCAACGGCATTGAGCGATATCCCATGCGGCAGTGTCGCGGAATATCTTGCAAGCCATTGTCCGATGCCCGTGCTGATGGTGCGACCCAATCTGGTCACGGGGTTGCGCCAGGACACCTGTGATAGCGAGGGCCAATCGGTCTTCCGCTTCGGCTAGTGGCTGACACTCCTGAAACCCTGTCCCCGCTGGAACATGTCGCGGATGAGCTCGGCCTGAGCCACAACATCACGCGGCAACCGACTTCGCTAGTTGGACTGTTGCGTGAACCCCGGGCGGTGGAACGTTGGCTCACCGCGGCGCGTATGGCATCCAGGAAACCGGCCCCCGAAGTCGCAAAGGCTGCTGAATGGCTGCTCGACAACGATTATCAGGTAAATCGGGCCCTTCGGCAAATCCGAAAGGACCTGCCGCGCGATTTCTATGCAAAGCTGCCCGCGTTGGCCGACTGTGAGATAGAGGGGCCGCGTGTGTTCGTGCTTGCGCACGAATTGCTTCGTGCGACGCACTTGCAGCTTTCGCTTGCCAATGCGGTCCGCTTCATCCGCGCCTACCAGCGTCACCAGCAGTTGACGATTGCGGAGCTCTGGGCCTTCCCCACAATGCTCAGGATAGCCTGCGTCGAGATACTGGTTGCCGCGCTTACTCCAATGCTCGCTGGAGAAGTGGCGGTGGATATTCCGCTATCGAGTTGTGCCTGTGAGTCGCAGTCGTTGAGCGCGACCGATCGGGTGGCAAGAGCGATCTCCAACCTTGCCGAGGTTGCCGCAATCCCCTGGGAGGAGTTCTTCGAGCGGGTCAGCCTGGTTGATACTATCCTTGGTGGCGATCCGGCTCGGGCATACGGCCAGATGGATTTCGAGACTCGCGACCGGTATCGCAGCGCGGTCGAAGAAATCGCGGAGTGGGGCGGGGCCGGGGAAACCGAAGTGGCGCAGTCCGCAATCGCGCTGGCCCGCGCAAGGGGCGCAGAAACGGTTGCGCATCATGTCGGCTATTGGCTGATAGACGATGGGCGCCGCCAGCTTGAACGCCAGTTTTCAGCGAGACCCGGCTGGAAAGAGCGCGCAAGGCGGGCAATGCTCGATCATCCCGGGCGGTTGTTCAGTTTCACCATGGTCTTCTCAGGCCTAATATGCGCTTTATTGCCGGTTGCCTATCTGGCGCGGATTGAGGCTCCGTGGCCCCAATGGGTTGCGGCCCTGCTGCTGAGCCAGGTTCCTGCATCGATCCTCGCGATAGCTCTGGTCCATTGGTTCGTCACTCAGGTCACTGAGCCGCGACTGCTTCCCAAATTGGATGAGAGAAACGGTGTTCCCGGCGCTTTCCCGGTCACGGTTACAGTGCCAGTCGTCATTGCGGATGCAGGTGAAGTCCCCGGCCTTGCTGAACAGATCGAAAAGCACTGGCTCGCCAACGCCGATCCCAATATTCAGATCGCACTGCTCGCCGATCTGGCGGATGCTCCCCACGAGGTCATGCCGTTAGATCATGCGATCATCGATGCGCTCAGAAAGGCGATTGATAGCTTGAATGAAAAGTATCGGGAGGGCACGAGAACGCCGTTTAACCTGCTGATTCGGCCGCGGCTCTTCAATAGCGGCGAAGGCTGCTGGATGGCTTGGGAGCGCAAGCGCGGCAAGCTCGAACAGTTCAACCGGATGCTGGTCGAAGGTGACCGCGCGCCGTTTTCCCTGATTCTCGGTGATCCGCTTGCGCTCGACACGACACAGTTCGTTGTAACAGTTGACGCCGATACGATGCTGCCGCCGCGTTCGGTTGCCAAGCTGGCAGGTGTGCTCGCCCATCCGCTCAATCGACCGCAGCTCGATCGCGATAGGGGGAGGATTATTCGCGGATACTCGCTGATTCAGCCGAGGGTCGAGATATCTCCTGAAAGCGGGAGACGCACGCGCTTTGCAAGGCTCTTCACGGGCGAAACTGCGATCGACATTTACAGCCGCGCCGTTTCCGATGTCTATCAGGACCTGTTCGGCTGCGGGATATTCGTGGGTAAGGGAATTTATGACTTGGGCGCTTTCCATGCGAGCACTCAGGGACGGGTTCCGGAAAATGCGATCCTCAGCCATGATCTTTTCGAAGGGGCATTGGGCCGCGCCGCGCTCGCAACAGACATCGTTCTCTATGAGGGGTTTCCGGCGACCTACAGCCAGTATTCGAAACGGCTCCATCGCTGGGTTAGGGGTGATTGGCAATTGCTGCCATGGCTGATGGGCCGGGTTCCAGATGCAACAGGCAGGCTGGTGCGAAACCCGATACGCGGTATCGATCGCTGGAAAATACTCGACAATCTCCGGCGAAGCCTGGTCGCGCCCGGACTGGTTGCACTTGCGCTCGCCGGCTGGTTATTGCTGCCCGGGAGTCCTTGGTTTTGGACGGGTCTGGTGCTGCTGGCTCCTGCCGGCCAGCTGTTCATTGACCTGGCAAGCGGTTTGGCGCGCGGACGGCGCAAGGGCTTGAGCTATGGCTTCTGGTCGAGGCTGGGGGACCAGTGCGGGCGCTGGCTGCTTTTCATAGTCTTCATGCTGAACGAAGCGCTCGTCTCGTTGCATGCGATTGCAGTGACGCTCTGGCGGCGTTCGGTTTCGCACAAGCGCTTGCTCGAATGGGTTTCCGCTGCGCACATTGAAAGGAATGTAATCGGTGCCACCAGTTCTGCGTACTATTGGCGCTCAATGGCACCATCGGTTGCGCTCGCGCTGGCGATGAGCGCAGCTATCGTCACGATTAGACCCGAAGCGATATCACCTGCCTCGCTGCTGCTGCTGCCTTGGATTCTCGCTCCAGAAATCACGCGGTTCATCGAACAGGCACGGCGTAGCGAGGAGCCCGACGCCTCACGCTTGGACCCCCCATTCCTGCGACAATTGGCGCGCAAGACCTGGCTTTACTTCGAGACATTTGCAGGGCCGAGCGACAACTGGTTGCCCCCCGATAACTTCCAGGGCGAGCCGCATGAGGAGATCGCGCATCGGACCTCGCCGACAAATATCGGAATGATGCTCATGTCTAACGCAAGTGCGTGGGATATGGGTTTCATCGGTCGGGCCGAAATGTCCGCGCGCGCGCGAAACGTATTCGACAGTCTTGCCCGGATGGAACGGCATCGCGGACACTTTCTCAATTGGTACGAAACGCATCATTTGCGTCCGCTGGAGCCGCGCTACGTCTCTACCGTCGACAGCGGCAATCTCGCCGCAGCCTTTCTGGTCCTCGCGCAAACGCTGCGCGATGCGAGTGAAGACTGCGCTCTTGAACCCCAACGCTGGGCAGGGCTGGACGATGTTATTCGCCTGGTCGAAACGCACGCCCATGCTCTTGCCGATACGCAAGACCTGGTCGAACGCCTTAATTTGCTTCAGCGAAATGCGCGAGAAATGCAATGCACCGGCGCAGATTTGCGCGCCGACCTGCGCAATCTGGTCAACCACGATCTAACTGCGCTCGAACGTGAGGCGGACCAGGTCATGAAAAGCCTGGCTAATACCCAACCTGAAGAGGTTCGCGATCTCAATATCTGGACCGAGCGCCTGCATCATCACCTGCACGACATGCTGCGCGACGCATCGGGCGAGGTTCCGTTTGAGGCTGACCTTGATGGACTTGCCAGGGAAGCGGAGCGGTTCGCCTGGGCCATGGACTTCGCCTGGCTCTATGACCGGGAGCGGCGGTTGTTCTTTATCGGGCACAATGTGAGCACCGCGAAGACCGACACCCACCACTACGACTTGCTGGCGTCCGAAGCGCGGATCGCAAGCTTCTTCGCTATCGCAAAGGGCGATGCGCCTATCGAGCACTGGTTCCACTTGGGCCGCCCCGTCACACGAGCAGACAGCGGCCTTGCGCTGGTCTCGTGGAACGGGTCGATGTTCGAATACCTGATGCCGCGGCTGCTGATGCCCGCAAGATTGGAAACCCTGCTTGGAGAAAGCGACAGGGTAGCTGTTGAGATCCAACGTCTTCATGGGAAACGGAGCAATACCCCCTGGGGTATCTCCGAATCAGCCTATGCCGCGCGTGACCCCGAACACCGCTTCCGTTACCGAGCATTCGGAGTGCCTGGCCTTGGACTACGCCGGGGATTGGCGCAGGACAGCGTGGTCGCGCCGTACGCTTCGGCGCTCGCATTGGCGGTCGATCCTGTATCTGCTCAGCAAAATCTCAAGCGGCTTGACGAGATAGGGGCGACCGGACGCTACGGAATGTGGGAGGCGATTGATTTCACCCCCGACCGCACGCATTCCGAACACGCATTCGCCCCGGTCAACGCATTCATGGCGCATCATCAAGGGATGATTCTGTGTGCGATCGGAAATCTTCTGACAGGCGATGTTCTGGTTGACCGCTTCATGCGTTTTCCGCGCATCGATCTAGTGAGCCTGCTACTTTCGGAACAGGTCCCCCATGAACTTCCAGCCGAGATCGAGCGGCTCGAAACTTCTGAAGGCGACGACGGGGCGCTCGGTGTCGAGCGAATCCGCCACGAGTGGGCGCCGCCGGTCAGCAACGATCCGCAGGTGCTGCTGATGGGTAATGGCCGCATGGCAAGCAGCATATCCGCCGCCGGCGGTGGCGGGCTGCGCTGGCAGGACCAGGCGCTGACCCGCTTCGTGGCCGATCCTACGCTCGATGCAGAAGGGTCTTGGCTGTATCTCCGCGATGAGCATTCGGAGCAGGTGTGGTCTGCCACGCTCCAACCAACCGGTGTTGAGCCTCGGGAAGAACGTGTCCTTTTCCGTACGCACTGTGCCGAGTTTCAGCGGCGCGAGAGTGGGATATTCACTCGGCTCGAAATCACGGTCGGCGCCAATGAAGACATCGAATTGCGCCGTCTTGCGATTGTGAATGAAAGCCAGCGGAAACGTGTTCTGCGGCTGACTAGCTATGCCGAGATCGTCCTCGCGCCTCCTCTGGAAGACGAGCGACATCCGGCTTTCAGCAAGCTATTCGTCAAGAGCGAAAGGATTGAAGAGCCGGCCGCGCTGGTGTTCTCGCGCAGGCCAAGAAGACCCGAGGACACGCCGCCGGTGCTTCTCCAGGCGCTGATTGGGCCCGATGGCATTGTCGGCGATACGCTGTTCGAAACAGATCGCAGGGAATTTATCGGGCGAAATCGCTCGGTTGGCGATCCGCTAGGCGCATCGAGTCCGCTGAGCGGCCGCTCTGGCTGGACGCTTGACCCGGTTGCGGCATTGCAGACGAAGGTGGAACTCGAGCCAGGGCAAAGCACCGAGCTTTGTTTGGTCATGATCGCTGCGGCCTCTCGGGCCGCGGCACTTGACGGGTTGGACCGTCACGCCACTCTCGCGGCGATCCGATGGCTCTTCGACGATGCCGAGATGGAAGCCTCGCGCGCGGTACATCGCACCCGCCTCGATCCAGCCTCATTGCCGCTGGTCCACGCGCTGGGTTCGACCCTAATCTATCCTGGCGCTACGATGCGTTCGTCCCCGCAATGCATCCGAGACAACCGACTTGGACAGTCGAGCCTTTGGGGAATGGCCATATCGGGCGACCGTCCGATCCTTCTACTCAAAGGCGAGTTCGAAGAGGATTTATCGCTCGAATTCTTTGTTGGCGCGCATCAGATCTGGCGGCGCGCAGGGCTCGAGGTTGACGTCGTCATTCTGAAGACGATGGGATCGGCTTATCTCGAACCGGTGCGCGACGAGCTGGCACAGCTACTGCTTGAGATTGGGGCGGCTGAGATGCTGGGGCGTCAGGGTGGCTTCCATTTGGTTTTTTCCGATCAGGTGGGTGCGCAACTGGTTCGGGTTCTGGAAGCTATGGCATGGGCCATCATCGATGGCGATGCAGGGACGATCGCCGATCAGCTCCGCCAAGCGACCGATAAGCTGGAGGCACCCTCGATCCTGCCCTCGCTTGATTATGAGCCGGAGCGCGAGCGCCCTCCACGTCGCCCCGAAGACCTCATCTTCGACAATGGGTATGGTGGGTTCACTCGCGATGGACGCGAATATGTTATTCACCTCGAACCCGGTATGCATACGCCAGCGCCATGGGTGAATGTGCTCGCCAACGAGCACTTCGGAACATTGGTCACGGAATCAGGTGGCGGCTTTTCGTGGTCGATCAACAGCGGCGAGTATCGCCTCACGCCTTGGACGAACGATCCGGTCAGCGATCGTCCAGGCGAAACCTTATACCTGCGCGATGAGGAAACCAGCGATGTATGGAGTGTGACGCCAAACCCGGCAGGAGACGATGCGACATGCCAGATACGTCACGGGGCGGGCTATACCGAGTGGACGCGCGCCTGCCGTGGGATCGAACAGCGGATGCGGGTCTCGGTGGCGACCGAGGATCCGGTGAAATTGGTGCGCCTCACCTTGAGCAATCGAGGCGCGCGCGATCGGCGTATCACGGCCACATACTATGCCGAATGGTTGCTTGGCGCTCTGCCCAGCACCTCGCGCAGGCACGTCTCCTGCCGTTTCGATGCCACTTCACAATCCATTCTTGCCACCAGTCCATGGAGCAGTGATTTCGCGGGCAGAGTGGCTTTCCTTGCGTCCGATCAGGTTGCCCATAGCTTCACCACGGACAGGCAAGAATTTCTTGGTCGACCCGGCGATATCACTCGGCCTGAGGGGTTGAGAAAATGGGGCCTGAGCGGTGCGGAAACTGCAGGCGGCGATGCTTGCGCTGCCTTGCAGGTGCATGTGGATATAGCTCGTAGCGAAACGGTGGAAATCGTGTTTGTGCTTGGCGAAGCGGAGTCGGAGAGCGCGGCGATCGATTTGGCGCGCAAGTGGCGAGCGATGGATACGGTCCGACAATCCGAAACCGAGCTTGCTGGGAAATGGGATGACTTGCTGGGCGCGGTCGAGGTCTCTACGCCTGATCCCGCTTTCGATATCGCGGTCAATCGCTGGTTTCTGTATCAGAGCCTTTCATCGCGCATTATGGGCCGCACCGGGTTCTATCAGGCGAGCGGCGCGATCGGATATCGCGATCAGTTACAGGATGTGCTTGCATTCCTGATTTCCGATCCGGACCGAGCGCGAGCCCATATTCTTGAATGCGCCGCGCACCAGTTCGAAGAGGGTGACGCGCTTCACTGGTGGCATCCCCCCACCGGACGCGGCGTTCGCACGCGCTGTTCAGACGACTTGCTGTGGCTGCCCTACGCTGCCGCGCATTATGTCCATTCGACCGGCGATGTGTCGATATTGGAAGAAGACGTGCCCTTCCTTTCCGCGCCGCCGCTCGCCGACCACGAGCACGATCGCTACGCCCAGTTCGAAGCGTTGGGGCAGCCGCGTCCGCTGATCGAACATTGCGAAAGGGCGCTCGAACGAGTTGTCTTGGGTAGCCACCGCCTGCCGCTGATCGGGGCAGGGGATTGGAACGACGGCATGGACCGTGTCGGTGACAAGGGGCGAGGCGAAAGCGTTTGGCTCGCATGGTTCGCTGCGGTTTGCGCCGCTTCGCTCGCGCAGTGCGAGCGCTTACTTGGGCGCGAAGCCCAGGCGCGCCATTGGGCACACCGGGCCGCGACATGGCGCAGAAATGCCGAGGAAAACGGATGGGATGGGGAGTGGTATCGCCGCGCCTACGACGATGAAGGTGCGCCGCTCGGTTCGCACGAGAATGATGAGTGCATGATCGATTCCATCTCGCAGTCATGGTCGGTCTTCGCTGGACGCGCCTCGCAGCGCAGCCGGACGGCGTTGCAGGCGGCGCTACGTGAACTGGTAGACGATGATGCTCAAATCGCCCGCTTGCTGTGGCCCCCTTTCGATCAGGCGATGCACGATCCTGGCTACATCAAGGCCTATCCTCCGGGAATACGCGAGAATGGCGGGCAGTATTCGCACGCTGCAGCATGGCTCGGTCTTGCGCTCGCCCGAACCGGCCAGGGCTCCCACGCATATCGCATATTCAACATGCTGAACCCGATCCAGCACGCCATGACCAGAGACGATGCGGATACGTATCGAACCGAACCATATGCGCTGGTTGCGGATATCGGTTCGACCGGAAGCTATCGTGGCCGCGGCGGGTGGAGTTGGTACACTGGGGCGGCCGCGTGGACATGGCGGTTGGCGACCGAAGGCATTCTCGGCCTCACACTGCGCAACGGCAAGCTCCATGTCGCACCCTCGCTTCCTGATGGTTGGGACGGCTTCAGCGCGCGGTTAAGATATCGCGGGGGAACGATCGAGTTGAAAGTCACCCAGATCGGACAGGTGGCCGGACGGGTCCGTGCCCGGCTGAAGGTCGATGGACAAGTGCAAGATCGACAGGATGTGACCTTTCCGCAGCCTGGCAAGGTCATCAAAGTCGAGGCGGTTATTGAGGGCTCAAGCCAACACAGTCAGACCCCGGCAGCAATGTCCATGTAAGCCTTGTGCCGAAGTCCGCCACGACAATGTATCGCGGAACCACACCTATTTCCTTCCGGCACCCGGTGGGAAATTCTCTTGTCGAAACGCTCGACGGAAGGTTATATCACTAAACTCACCGTTACTTTCGCAAACCGAAAGGCTGCCGGACGCGCTCTTGCACGCGAACTTTCGTCGCGAGACTGGACCGATCTGGCCGTGCTCGCATTGCCGCGCGGAGGTGTTCCGGTTGCATGCGAAATCACGTGCGAATTGAGCGCGCCGCTCGATCTGGCGATTGTGCGCAAACTCGGGGAGCCCGGTCACGAGGAATATACCATTGGGCAGTTCTCGATGGTGACAATCCCGAAGTGGTGATCGACAAAAATGCCGCCACAGCTTCCCGCGTGAGCGAAGCCTATATAGCGCGTCAGATCGCTTAATCGTTCAAGGAATAGGCCGGCGCCGGGCGGCTTACGGGCTCGATGCTCCGTCTGATCTGAGGGGACGCACGGCAATCGTAGTGGATCATGGCATCGCCACGGGCAGCACGGCTAAGGCTGCGCTCATTGCGGTCCGCAAGGCCGGGCCTTCTCGCATCGCCCTTGCCATCCCGGTAGCGCTGCCAGATGCGATTTCGGAATTGGCCCCGCTTTGTGATGAGATTGTGTGCCTTTCGCAGCCGCGAAACTTCTTTGCCGAGGGCCGCAGTACGATGACTTCGGGCAAACGAGCGATATCGAAGTCGTAGGATATCTCGAACTTGCCCGCAGAGATGCAAAGCAGGAAAGCCGATGACTGGTGATAGCCTCGTCCCGCTGCCGTCCAAGCGCTAATTTTCCCCTTTCCGTATGTGGTGCGGAAACGGAAGCGGGGCCTGCGGGGGTTTACCTAAAGAATATGCATATCGGGACGCATATCGGTATGATATGACTGCCTACCACGACCGCCTCTCATACCATCTCCAATTCGAGCGGCTCGCATGCGAGGCGGCATTCCTTGTTGATGCGATAGATACTGCAGTCAGGCACTTCGCTCCAGTTCTCGTGGCTGATCGGTTCGGATGCCACCACGATTGCACGGTAGCCTTTGCGCGGATCGTGATGGACATGAGGAAATCCGCAGATTTCGCAATCGTGTACACCGTCGCGTTCAACGTATTGCAGCGGTCGTCCAACGCGCGTGCCGATCATTTCGCGCCCGTCCGTCAGGATAAGGTTGAGACCAAGACGCGCCTCGGGGTCGACCGTTCGCACCGCGGTAGCGAGCCAGACGGCCACGTCGCGCACGATGTCGAAAGTCGCGCGGTGCGGGGATGCGATCTGGCGCGCACGAATGAGGTGCAACACGTGTTCGCTATCGGTCTGACCGACGATCAACCCGCGGCGGTTGGCGGGGACTTCTTCGAGAAGCAAGGGCCGTATCTGGTCGAAATGCGGCAGCGTCCCGTTGTGCATGAGCACCCAGCCTCCATCGACAAAGGGATGCGTGTTCGCAAGGCTGGGTGTCCCCACCGTGGCGCGCCGGACATGCGCCATCACCTGTTTCGAATAAATCCGCGCGGCGGCTCTGCGAAAGTGTTCGCCATGATAAGCCGCCCACGCCTGCCTTTCGATATGCGGCTCGCCATCTTCAAAGGTCGCGACACCCCAGCCGTTCGCATGGCTCTTGCCCGATCTGTCCGCCTCGCTCTGCACCATCAGCGCGTTCTGCGCATGCACCAGCGTGCATTCGACCTTGGTCGGCTCGGTCGCGCGAAATCCATAGAGACGGCACATGGCCTGCGCTCAAGCCGCTTGCTGGCTGCGCCGATATCCGCAAATGTCCGGATACTGGGCTCATGAGCGATGTCGTGCGAGAGCTGTTCGACGAGTTCCAGCGCGATCATGAGACGCTGGGTCGCGGGTTGCATGCCATTGCTTCGGCGCTGCGTGCCGGCGATGATGGGCAGGCGGGGGCGGCTGCGCGGGAGCTGAACCACACGGCCGGAGCGCACATCGCATTCGAGGAAAGACATTTTTACCCAGAACTGCGCAAATTGCTTGGCAATCCGGAAGTCGAAGCGTTCGAAAACGATCATGCCCGCGGGGTGCAGGCGATCGCGCGGCTGGCTACGTTGCAGCCAAGCGAAAGTCTAACCGCAGCGCAGCGCGATGGACTGCTCCAAGATGTCGCCGCGATGCAGGCCCATACCGATGAGTGCGGCGAACATTTCGGCGCGATCGGGCGCGTTCCACTGTCACGTCAGGAAGCGTTCCTGGCCGCGCTGCGACAATTGCGCGTGCAGTCACCGACATGGACGTCGGTAGCTAAACAGGGACATACGCAATGAGCGTTGCCACCGTTCCACCGCAGCCGAAGCTATCGAACAGAAACTTGATCTTTCGCGAAGGCTACACGTCGTTTTTGAGCGCTGGAGACAACGCGAATGTTGGCACGGTTGCGCGCCAGATGCTGCGTGAGAATCCTCGTCTCGACCAAATTCCTCCGTTCGGGCCGCTTTGCCGGATTGGCGCCGTCGATGCCCCTTCATTGCTGATCGAGGATCACAGCGGCATTCAATTGGCGCACGAACGTGGGGCAGATCAAAGTCTGAGCTACCGCGCTGCGATGCTGGCGGGGGACGGTGATCTTTTGGCAGTTTACGGCGAGCGTGATGAGGATTTCGAGGCTTATTGCCGCGAGGTCTTGGGTCTGGGCGATGTCGCTGTCCTAGCACCCGCAATCGCTAATTCAGCACAGACCCTTTCGCAGGTCTGCCTGGAGGATGTGAACCTCATCGCTCTGGCCTCGAAAATCGCGAGGGAAGCTGGTGCGCTCAATATCGTTCCCTACATGGTGACCGGAGGCGTGTGGCGCCTTGCCAAGCGGATTGCCAATGATGCCCGAGTACCGGTGCATGTGGTCGGACCTGGACCGACCTTGGCACGAGCCGTCAACGACAAACTCTGGTTTGCGCATTGCGCCTCAATGCTTCTGGGCCGTAATGCCGTGCCGCACAATCGGACCGTTTATGGGATGAGCGCGCTGGTCGGTCACTTGCAGCGATTCGTGAAGGAACATCATGTCGTCGGGCTCAAACTGCCGAGCAGCGCTGCCTCGCTCGGCAACATGGTGCTAGAAAGCCCGCAATTCAGTGGAAAGCCCGCGACAATGATCGCAGCGCAGCTTGCCGAAGCGATCAACCAGCGCGGATGGAAGAGCCCTTTCCCGCTCCAACTGACGGCTTGGGAAGGGCCTTTGCTTGCAAGTCCTTCCGTGCAGCTCTGGATCCCTCTTCCGTCGGACGGCCCGCCGATCATAGAAGGGATCTTCGACCAGCAAACAAGCGGGGAGAACGGACGCTTTGTGGGCGGCGCTCCGAGCCTGCTGAGCGAGCGACTGAAACGCGAGCTCGCGCGCGAGGCTGCGTGCTTGGGCACCGTGTTCCAGCGTCTCGGGTATTTCGGGCGGTGTAGTTTCGATGCCGTGGTCGTCGGCAAGGGCGAAGCGCGTGCCGACCTTCATTGGGTCGAATGCAACGGGCGATGGGGCGGAGTATCGCTACCAATGACGCTTGCCAATAGGCTGGTTGGCGATTGGCGCGAGCACGGATTTCTCGTCTTCAGCCACTTCGATCCCAATGGCGTTCCGCCCAAAGTTTCGCAACTGCTCGATCGCTGCGAAGATCTGCTGTTTCGGCAGGATCGGCCAATTGGTCTAATACTGTTGACGCCCGGACGACTTTCCTATGGCGGGGGCGATTTCTTGGTCATCGCCGCCGACCAGGATGCTGCGGAGCGATTAAGCGAAGAGGCAGTCGCGCGTCTGTCCGCACCCTCCTGACCGTTGCACCTCACGCGCGCGTTTATGGAGCACGCGCGCCAAAGCGTCGAGCCTAAGGGACATTACATATCTTATCACAGGGCAAGTTCGAGCAGCTGTGTTGGTGCAACCCAGGGGCTGGCTGTTTGACGTTAGCCCCAAAACTCAAGGCCCTGCTCAAGCGCAGGGCCTTTTTGTATCTACCGAAAGGCCTAAAATATCCGAAGCATTTTTCCGCTCTCCCATCTGCTATCCAAATTCGCAAGAAAGGCAGCGCTTGGCCGAACCGAGCGAGGCGAGATCGTCGCTTCAAAGCGCTTCACGGATATTTACGTATGTCAGCACAGACGCTCTCGGACCAACCAAAGAGGGTCCCTTCAATGCGGCCGAGAATACGCAGGAGATTTTCAGAATGGAAACCCGGATGGATGCGAATGATGCGGCGCTCGCCGCTGCAATTGCACAAGTCGAACGCGCGATAGCAGGCGATGTCCTGCGTCCCGAAGTAGAGGCATTCTTCGACGAAGCTACGTTTACAGTGACCTATGTGGTGTCCGACCCTTCAACGGGTGAAGCAGCTGTGATCGATTCGGTGCTCGACTTCGATCAAAGCTCGGGCCGGACATCGCAAACTTCGGCCGATAAAGTCATCGATTTCGTCAATGCGAACGATCTCAACGTTAAGTACTTGCTTGAGACGCATGCTCACGCCGACCACCTATCCGCTGCGCCGTACCTTCAGACACGCGCTGGAGGAAAGATCGCGATTGGTGAGCACATCACCACGGTTCAGAAGGTTTTCGGAAAGCTCTTCAATGTCGGCACCGAGTTCGAGCGTGACGGGTCTCAATTCGATGTACTTTTCGGCGATGGGGACACGTTCGAGATCGGTAACTTGCCCGTTTCGATCCTTCATGTCCCAGGTCATACGCCGGCTTGCATCGCCTACGTGATCGGCGACGCGGTGTTCGTCGGAGATACGATGTTCATGCCGGACTATGGCACTGCGCGCGCTGATTTTCCCGGCGGCGACGCCCGGCAATTGTTCCGCTCGCTGCGCCGTGTCCTTTCCTTGCCTCGGCAAACCCGGCTGTTCATGTGCCACGATTATCTGCCGCAGGGGCGTCAGCATTACGAATGGGAAACGACTGTCGGAGCGCAGCGCGAGCACAACATCCATGCCCATGACGGGATCAGCGAAGATGATTTCGTGAAGATGCGAGAAGCGCGCGATGCGACACTCGACATGCCGCGCCTCATCCTGCCTTCGGTGCAGGTCAATATGCGCGCTGGCCATTTTCCGCCAGCCGAAGAGAACGGGGTCACCTATCTCAAACTGCCGGTGGATGCGGTGTGATGGACTCGCAAAAATTAACCATGAGATCTGTGCGGTTTCGTACCTGCCAAGGTTCCGGCCGCAAATTGGGATCGGAGTTGTGAAATGGAGATTCGCGAGGTCGATGAAGATTTTGCGGTTGCTGGTCAGATTTCGCCGGAGAGTATGGCGCGCTTGGCCGAGCGGGGGTTCGTAGCGGTCATCTGCAACCGGCCTGATGCTGAGGAGCCGGGACAGCCGGGGATTGACGCGATGCGCGCGGCAGCCCAGGATGCGGGACTTGCCTTCCACCACATTCCGGTGAGTGGCGGCACCTTTCCCGAGCCGGCGATCGCGGCTTTCCGTGCGGTTCGGCTCGGCACAGACGGGCCGATGCTCGCCTATTGCCGCACCGGGACACGCTCAATCACGCTTGAGACGCTGGCAAACCCGCACAATCGCCCCTTATCGCGGCGTCTTCAAGACGCGCAGGTCGCCGGATACGATCTTTCCGCGATGGCCGATCGGTTTGGCGACAGAAGTGTATCATCGAGGAGCCCGGGCCATGGCCAAAGCAACAAATCATGAGGTGATCATCGTCGGTGGCGGCGCTGCGGGTATCGCTACTGCTGCATCTCTTTTGAGGCGCCGCCCCAGCCTCGATATCGCGATCATCGAGCCATCCGAAACGCATGCCTATCAACCAGGCTGGACCATGGTCGGCGCTGGGGTATTCAATCGCGAGGCCACGGTAAGACCGATGGCCAGCGTGATGCCCAAGGGCGTGGATTGGCTCAAGGCAAAGGCCGCGAGCTTCCAGCCCGGAAACAACGCAGTCACGCTCGCTGATGGGTCGACTATACAATATGAAATATTGATCGTAGCACCCGGCATTCGGCTCGCCTGGGAGAAAATTGCTGGCCTCGAGGACTCGCTTGGCAAGTTCGGCGTCACCTCCAACTACCTCTACGAACTCGCGCCCTACACTTGGCAAATTGTGCGAGGACTTCGATCCGGTCGCGCGATCTTCAGCCAGCCCCCCATGCCCATCAAATGCGCTGGGGCACCGCAAAAATCGATGTACCTTTCCTCCGATCACTGGCTGAGAGAAGGCGTGCTCGAAAACATCGAGGTCGAATTCCACAATGCCGGCGACGTCTTGTTTGGGGTGAAGGATTATGTCCCGGCCCTCATGGATTATGTCCAGAAATATCACATCGGACTGATGCTCGGCAGTAATTTGGTGTCGGTCGAAGGAGCATTGCAGCAAGCGACCTTTCGGACCGAGCAGGGCGAAGTCACCCGCGATTTCGACATGCTCCATGTCGTGCCGCCCCAGGACGCACCGAAATTCTTGGCCGATAGCCCGCTTGCGGCGGAAAGTGGCTTTGTCGATGTCGATCAGCATACACTTCAGCATGTTCGTTACCCGAACGTCTTCGGGCTCGGCGATGCGGGATCGATGCCGAATGCAAAAACCGCGGCAGCTGCGCGAAAACAGGCCCCGGTGGTCGCGGTAAACGCCCTGCGTCAAATGGATGGCAAGGGACCTACTGCGGGATACGACGGCTATGGGTCGTGTCCGCTCACAGTCGAGCGCGGCAAGATCGTGCTCGCCGAGTTTGCCTATGGCGGGAAACTGGCACCCAGCTTCCCGACCTGGTTGATCGATGGGACGAAGGCGCAAAGTCTGCCCTGGATTTTGAAAGCCGATTTTCTGCCATGGCTTTACTGGAACGGCATGCTCAAGGGTCGGGAATGGCTTGCCGGGCCGGGTAACATGATCGCGCAGTAATCGCGCCAGTCTCGCGTCTGTCAGATTGATCCAACCTAGGAGGTTCCCTTAGTGAGGGCGTCTTCTCTGGCAGCTAGCTCTTTCAGATCAAGGATCGACTTTCGGGGAGTTCTCGTATGAAAATCGCGACTGGTACGCTGGTGATGGCGCTCGATGGCAGCAAGCTGCAACTGTTCAGGAACCAGGGGGACACTCGCAAACCTGTTCTTGCACCGCTCGTTTCTGAGCAGAATGAAAATCCGCGATCAAGCGGTCAAGGTGCGGATCGTCCCGGCAGATCCTTCTCTAGCGCCTCACCCAGGCGAAGCGCGATGAGTGAAATCGATCTGCACGACAAGAACGAGCAGGATTTCGCGCGCAGCGCTGCACAAACGCTTGACCAATATCAGTCGGAGGAAGGCGGTCAGGTAATAGTTCTCGCATCTCCTTCTGCGCTTGGCGAGTTTCGCAAACGCTGCCCCGAACGGCTCAAGGCCGCGATCATCGCGGAGATCGACAAGGATGTCGTCAACCACACACCCGAACAGATCGCCTCGATCATTTCTTCGACAGAGAGTTGACAGCGCATTCATTACGCTCATTCTCGCTTCAATGGAGCCCACGATGGCAACACAACCACCAGAGCCTGACCGGATCGAGCCCAAGGCACCGCCGGAACGCCCGGCGCGTGAGCCCACGCCCGATCCTGTTCGGCCACCGGAAACAGAGCCATTGCAACCCGATATCGATGAACCCGCTATCTCTCCTGATGAATTTCCGACGCCCGAATAGTCGCTGCCTGCATCCGCGACCGGAATCGCCGGGCGGGTGCACTCCCATCTCCTATCGGCGAAATCAGAGCGAACGTCGCTTGCTAAGTACCCGGCTTCGCTTGCATGCTGGATGACGTCCGACCGCAGCAGAAAACCTGTGAGCTTGCCGCTAGAGGAGATGACGGGAAATTCGTCGCTATCGGAAAGGAGGATCTCATAGACTACCCGGCTTATCGGATCGGTCTGGCAAAAAAGTGCGTGGCCGGTCACCATCACCTGTGCATCGCGAAGGCGCCCAACCGGCGCCCTTAAGGTCGCTGAGACGAAAATGAAGACGCTGATCGCAGCGAGCACGATGTTGCCCATGAAAAGGGCTACAAAGCCCAAGCCCACGGCGAGCATCTGGCCAATTCGAGTTGCAATGCTGGTCGCTTTGGTTTGCGGCAGGGCAAATGCGAGCAAAGCGCGCAGAATGCGGCCGCCATCCATGGAAAAACCGGCAAGAGATTGAACACGCCGATAATCAGATTGAAGATTGCAAGCTGCTCGATCAGATTGATTTGACCAAGCGAGAGACTCTGAACGGCTTCGATGGTTGGCCATCTCCCAAGCAGTAGAACCAGCTAACCAAAAAGTAGGGAATTCACCGCTGGTCCCGCAACAGCGATTGCGAGTTCTTTCTCCGGCTCATTGGGAATTTGTTTCATCTTAGCAGGCCCGCCAATGGGCAGCAGAATGACCTCAGGCGTTTCGATCACGAATTGCCGCGCTGAAGTTATGTGACCGAATTCATGCAAGACGATACACACGAAGATAAGGACAATGAGCAGAACAATATTTGCTGCCGCGCTCAAGCCCATCGAAACAAACGCGCTAGCTGAAATGAACGTGAGCAAGAGCAGAAGCGTCCAGTGCAGCCGAATCGATGTCCCATTTATGGTGGCTATGGGAATGGAGCGCAGCATCGGCTGGTTACTGATCTTCACTCTGCAGTGCATCCTCGGGTGTTGTCTCATCTTCGGGTACAACGCGCATCGGGGTGTCAGGCAAGTCGACTTCAACTCCGCCCTCTGGCGCAGTAGTCCACTCAGTGGAAGGCGGTTCGAGTTCACGCTCTGGTGCTTGGTCTTGCCGCAGGACGTCGGTGAAGAAGAATATGCCCCCGGCTATGATCAGTAATATGATCACGACTGCCCAGAACGGTGAGATTGATGATTTATTGCCGGTAGCCATTGGAGTGTCCTCTTGGTTGTGTCGGCACCATTATCGTCGCTGAGCACCGAGCAGCTCATCCGGAAACCTCCGTAGTCTGATCAGTTAGCACGGGGCAGTGAGCGAAGACCCTGCTTCCGAGTCCCTGCTGGCTCGGCCGTTCGTGGGTTTCTGCTGAGTGCGCCGTTGCTCGCCATTGGCCACATCGGTGCTGAAGGAATGCCATCCATCCGAGGTGGTCGGCCGCTCGGAGGTTCTGGCCGAGAGAGCCCGTCCGATTGGTCTATGTCACGCGCAATTCCTCGAAAAGCTTGTTGCGCAGTGCGTCAGCATGAGGACATTTACGGATATATGACGAGTCAAGCCTCGGGCATCCCGGCCCCATGACACGCATCCTGATCATCAACGGCCACCCAAGCGGAGAGCCGGATCACTACGTTCCGGCCCTGGCATCCGCCTACGAGAAAGGCGCGCAAGAGCGACACGAGGTAAGGAGATTGGATATCGCGCTACTTGAATTCGCGATGCTTCGTGAGCCGCGTGTTTGGAATGAGCTTGAGCCGGAACAGGACGTTCTCAAGGCACAGGAGGACATTGAATGGGCTGAGCATATCGTCCTCCTTTACCCGCTGTGGCTCGGGGATGTCCCCGCGCTGCTCAAAGCCTTTCTTGAGCAGGTCCTTCGTCCCGGTTTCGCCATTGAGATTACCGCGCAGGCTAAGTGGCGAGGTTTGCTGAAGGGCAAATCGGCACGTGTCATCGTTACGATGGGAACGCCAGCGCCAATTTATCGCCTGTTCTTCCGCTCCCACAGTGTAAAAAGCCTCAAACGCCACATCCTTCATTTTGTCGGCATCAATCCGGTTTTCACGACTATTATCGGCCGCGTCGACGGCTGGCCGGGATATCGCAAGAAGTGGCTGGCGCGAGTTGAGGAACTCGGGCGGCGCGGGCGATAAACATGATCGCGGGCGATGTTTCGGCGGTGACCATGAAGGCCATGGAATTTTTGTCTGTTGGATCGCCGCTCCAATTGGTTGAACGCCCGATGCCGTTGCCCGAAGCACAGGAAATCTTGCTCGAGGTGCTTGCCTGCGGGGTCTGCCGCACGGATCTCCATATCATCGATGGCGATATTAAAGATGTTCTGCCTATCGTCCCCGGTCATGAAGTGATTGGACGCGTCATAGCGAAGGGTGATCAGGTGAACCGATTTGCAATTGGCGATCGCGTGGGCGTGCCTTGGCTTGGATCATCATGCGGGCGATGCGACTACTGTTGTCACCGTCACGAGAATTTGTGTGATGAACCAGTCTTTGTAGGGTTTTCCGTCGATGGCGGCTACGCATCGCACTGCATAGCCGATGCGGATTATTGCTTTGCGATACCTTCGACCATTGACGACGTTCATGCTGCTCCGCTGCTTTGCGCTGGTCTGATCGGATACCGTGCCTTCTCGATGTGCGGCGATGCGATGCGGATAGGGTTCTACGGCTTTGGAGCTTCCGCGCATATCATCGCTCAAATTGCCACTGGGCTCGGATGCAAGATCGCCGCTTTCACTCGGCCAGGAGATAATGCTGCGCAATGCTTTGCGCGCGAGGTCGGCTGCGTGTGGGCGGGCGGTTCTGACATGTTGCCGCCATTCGAACTCGACGCTGCGATTATTTTCGCTCCGGCAGGTGAGCTTGTGCCGCAGGCCTTGGCCGCGGTTCGCAAAGGAGGCACTGTCGTATGCGCGGGCATTCATATGAGTGATATCCCGTCTTTTCCTTACGAGCTCTTGTGGGGCGAGCGGCAGATACGTTCGGTCGCCAACCTGACGCGCGCGGACGGCGAGAGCTTCTTTACCGCGATTGCTGCGATCCCAGTGCAAACGCACATTGAGGTATTCCCGCTGCATCAGGCGAACAAGGCGCTCGAGAGGCTTCGCGCAGGATCAATCACCGGCGCAGCGGTGCTCGTTCCATGATGCGTTTCAGGATCCTGTTTCTGGCTGTATTGGTCGCTTTCTCGCAGCCGGCAATCGCGCAAAGCTCTTGGTCCACTGCTGAGGCGGAGAACCTGTATCGCTGGATGGAGCGCGCGGCAGGGGAGGGGATCGAATTGCCCGAAACGGAGGTTAAGGACCTGCGCACCGCGATAGATGCCGGCGATCTCGAGAGCCTCGATCCCGTTGCGAACACAGCTGCGCTCATATTGATGCGAGCATGGCGGGGCCGGTGTTGTGGCTTAGCGAAGCCTTCATGGTGGCACATTGATGGCCATCTGACTGACGCAGAGTTGGAAGCTGGCTTGGAAGCGGCTTTACAAAAGGGCTATCTCGACACCTATCTCCGCTCGATCCGCCCGTCGCACCCTCACTATTCAGCGCTGGTCAGCGCACTTGCCGAGGAAACCGATCCAGACCGACGCAAAGCTATAATCGCCAACCTCGAACGCTGGCGCTGGTTGCCTGCACAGCTCGGCAAGCGCTACCTGTTCGTGAACATTGCCGCGCAGGAATTGACCCTATGGGAGGATGGCGTCGTCAAAGATAGACGGCGGGTGATCGTGGGGAAGCCTGTTACCCGCACTCCAGTCTTTACGACGCAAGTCAGCGGAGTGGTGCTCAACCCTTGGTGGGAAATTCCGTCGAGCATTGCCCGCGAAGGCATTGCCAGCTTAGTCAGGCGAAGCCCTGCTGCGGCGCGTGCTCGTGGCTACGTTTACCAGAATGGGCGATATAGGCAGATGCCAGGTGACAATAACGCCTTGGGCCGAATGAAATTGGTTATGCCCAATCCTTACAGTGTGTTTTTGCACGATACTTCCAATCGGGACTTGTTTCAGGAAGACCGCCGGTTCTTCAGTCACGGTTGCATCCGGGTGGATGGGGCGCTCAGCTTTGTGGGCAGGCTGTTTGCCAATGATGGATGGGATTTGGCGCGAGTCCAGCAAGAGGTCGCCACGGACAAGACACGGACCTTTGAGCTTTCGGAGGGTATCCCACTCTACGTCGCCTATTTCACTGCCGAGCCGAAGGCCAATGGCAGCATAGGGTTCTGGGAAGACATCTACGATCGCGACCCAGTGAAGATCTCCAATTCCTCGCTCAGCGTGTCTACGGAGGTTTACGGATCATCCCTTTTTCTCGCTTCGTCCACATCGGATGAAATACAGGGAGAGCAGACATGCCAGAGTTGGCCGTCACACAACCGATGCCACAAGTTACTAAGCGCTTTTCCAACCGCAAGGCAGAACGCGATTGGAGCGTCGAAGTCACTACCGAAGGTGGCGTGGATACGCTGATTACCCCGGCGAGACCTGAGGACAAGGAAGCGCTCAGGCGCTTTTTCGACGGTGTCGCGCGCCGCGACATCTATTTCCGCTTCCTGTCTGGAATTCGCAAAGTCGATGAAGACCGGTTGATGGAGATGGTCGACGACTCAAACGATTGGACCATCGATTTCCTCGCCTTCGATCCGTGGACGGGCGAGATCATGGCCTGCGCGATGCTTGGCGCCGATGAAGCTTTCGAGTGCGCAGAATTTGCCTTTTGTACTCGCGAAGACGCAAAGGGTTTGGGGATCAGCTGGGCCTTGCTCGATCACGCCGTTCGTTATGCGAAGGCAACAGGAGTGAAGACGCTAACATCGCTTGAAAGCGCAGATCAACATGATGCTGTGAAGCTCGAAAGGGAGATGGGCTTCAAGATCAAATCCAGTCCCGATCACCCAGGCATGATCGTTGCAGAAAAGGTGTTCTGAGTACCATTCTAAGGATGTTTCCGTATCTGGAGTGGCCTATGTCCGCAGTAAAACGGGCTCCCCCTACGGAACATTTGGAGACCTGAAATGACTGAACAGACTATGCTTGCTGAACGACCCCGCGAAAACGCCGGTCTGTCGGATTACCTGCGCGAACCGTTCAATCGGCTTCGCGGTGAAGTGGATCGGTTTTTTGACGAATTCCCGCCGCGCTTCCCAACGACCAATCTCGGTATTCGTTATCTTGCATCGCTCCCCATGCCGGCGCTCGAAATGCGCGAGACTGACAAGGAGTACCACCTTTCGGTCGAATTGCCCGGAGTGGCAGGCGACGAAGTCGATATTAGCGTCGATGGCGACCTGTTGATTCTCAAGGGCGAGAAAAAGGAAGAGCGCGAGGAAAAAGAGCGGGACTACACGATCTCCGAGCGCAGCTATGGCGCGTTCGAACGGCGTGTCGCACTTCCTGCCGATTGCGACCCCGACGGGATCGAGGCGCGCTCCGACAACGGCGTGATAGCCATCACGATCCCGCGTAAAGAGAGCTCCCCTGAGAAGGCACGCAAGATCGAAATCTCCACCAACAGCTGAGCGGCTTTTGGGGTAAGCCCCGCGGCCAGCTCAAGGGCCATTCCGCGCCGACTCAGTCGGGGTGGGATGGCCCTTCTTTATGGCCAAGAGTAGCGGACCGAGCTTGAGTTAGGTTTCTTTGGTGTGCCCGATGCCGGTCCTTTTGATTGACGGCACCACTCCGCTCGCAGGGACCCGTGTTCAATCTTATCACACAGCCAAGACTGCGAGAATTACGATGATGACTGATCTCTTACGACGGCGTATCGGAGGAAGCCCCCCTGGCGAATATTGCGGCCCATCATGCCTTCGCCGATGCCGCGGAAACGGTCTGCGGTGGTACGGAAAGCAGTCCGAGGATCTGCTTTCCGAACGCCCCCAGCCCAAACAGCATTGCCAGGAACATGACGAGCAAGCCTGCGACCGGTATCAGCGCGAGCGCCAACAGGATAACGACGCCTCCCAATGGCCACATAATCCCCTCAAAGGTGCTCTCTGCATCGCCGCTCTTCTTTGTTACGATCCTGCGCGCAGTCATCCCGATAAAATGCGCGGTTACCGCTACGGCGATCGGTGTGAGCGCTAGCGATGCGATGAACAGGAATACTGCCAACGGAATTCCAATTCCTGTCCAGAACAGGGCGATCCCCAAAACCGGAACCACCGCTGCGAACAGCACCCCTATACCCAGCGCCTGAAGAGGTGCGCGCGACAACATGTGCGACGTCGCCTGCATTACCCGCGGGACAATCAAGACCAGTAGCGCGACAATCACGAAATAGCTCACGATCATCGAGAGACTGAAAAACAAGAAGAACTGCCCAAAGCCCTTAGCGGCATCTTCGACCGCATAGGAATTGGTCGCTTCAAGCTCGGTGCGCTCACCCTCGATAATCGCTGCTGGATCTACCGTCAGGTTTGCGCTGCGATATATGAGATCGCCCCCAATTCGAGCATTCGGGCCAATGGTGATCGTGTCGCCTGAGAGCCGAGCCGTCCCCGAGACGACGGAGTTCACGAAAATCTCGTTCGCACCAATCCGCAGGTCCTGGCCAACGGGCGCTTCAAACCGCACTTCGCCGCCAGCAATGACAGCGCTTCCACCGATCTCGAACGTCTCCTTCGCAGCGATTTCACCGCCTGCGATGATGACATCATCGGCGATGGTGGCGGCCTCCAGTTGGATATCGCCACCCGCCGCGACAACATCCCTGACCCGAGCGTTCGAGACTCTGAGATCTCCGCCTGCAAGGAAGAGGTGGTCAGCTTGTGCGCCGACGACAACGATGCTGCTGCCAGCGGCAAAGAGATCGTCCGTGGTCTCTTGCGATACGCGCAACTCTTCGCTGGCGAGGAAGATCATATCGTTCTCTTGAGCGGTTTCGGCTGGGTCAGGAGCAGCTGCGTCTTGACCGATAGCGCTTGTTGGCAGAGCAAGGACCCCGCAAGCGGCAATAAGCCCAACTGTCAAACGTTTGAACGGCACGCGATTAAAAACGCTCATTGCAAATCCTTCCCGCGGGGCAATCTTCCCCGGCTGCATGCCTGTTCTGCCGATAGCGCTCGGTCGCCAGTATCCGTAAATGTCCGGATGCCAGTTGAAGCAAGGCCCAGTTGCATGAATTACGCGAAGATCACTGTCGCTGGTTGTGGCGCCGCTTTACAGATTTTATGAAGCGCAAGCGATGCAGCGCGTGGCAATCGGGCGAGCCTTTAGGCGCTTCTCGCCAATGTCCTTTCCGCATCGCGCGCAGGTTCCATAAGTCCCGTTTTCGATCCGTGCCAGAGCGTAGCCGATCTGTGTCATCTCTGCCCTTAGCGCCTCATCGACACCTTCAAGTGCCTCGTCATCGGCAAGATCGATGGCTTGCTCGCTGAAATCGGCATCGAGTGGGTGCCGCAGGTCATCCTCTATGATCTCCGCACGGTCCAAGAGATCCTTGAAGCGGGCTTTGAGCGCGGCCGCGAATTCGGCATTATCGGTCATAAACGCAATCCTGAAACGATGCCGCGCCAAACACGGCGATCACTCTTGCTAGGGCGTATCTGCGTCACAAGGCTTTACGGCAATTTACGTAGTTCCCGACAATGCAGTCGCGCTCATTGGTCTCATTACAGATTTTAAATGGAGGGGGCTGCGATGCGATCAATTTTGCTACATGTTCACGACGACAAATGCCTAGAAGCACGCCTTCAAGTGGCGTTGGACATGGCTCGCCAATACAAAGGCCGAATAACCTGCGCGCAAGCTGCGCCCTATGATTTTGGGATGCCAACTGACTTCTACGGTGTCATGTCAGCAGAAATGATGATCGACTACGGCAAGACCTCGAAGCAGTTTCGCGCTGTCGTGGAGAAAGAGCTTTCCAACGAGGGTGTGCCCTGGTCTTGGGTTTCATCCAGCGGTTCGGCGATGAATCTCATCGCAGGTCATGCACCTATTCATGACATCGTGATCGTAGGTGCTCACGATCCGCTCCAGCTCCACGGCTCACCCTCAAGGTTCGTTGGAGAATTACTCGAGCGTGTCCGTGCTCCGATTCTGGTGGTCCCGGAGGATGTGAAATCTTTCGATGTCGAAAGTGCCGTTGCAGTAGCTTGGAATGGGGCACCGGAGAGTGCGCACGCTCTCCGAGCTGCCCAACCGTTACTGAACCGAAGCAGTTCTGTCCATGTTCTCAGTGTCGAGGAGAAGAAAAAGAGCAAACGGGAGGACAAGTTCGACCTGCCATCCATGGAAGCTTCAGAGTACTTGGCGCAATATGATATGAAGAGTGAGCTGGTCGAACTCCCTAGGGAGAAGGGCGCTTCAATCGCAGAAACGCTTGTGAAGGCGGCGAAGAAGCGTGAAGCGGGTTACATAGTCATGGGGGCCTATGGCCACTCTCGCTTCCGCGAACGGATACTCGGCGGCGTCACGCGTGATATGCTTCGCGAGCCGCAATTGCCTCTGTTCCTCGCTCACTAGGCTATGCTCTGCAACTCGAAGGAGAATAGCAGAAATGTGGATGGCCAGAGTTCTTGGTGCGCTCGTGCTTGGCGGCGCGGTTTATGCTTGGTCGAGCAACTTATCGCGCGAGTTTAAGCGCCGACGTCGCGAAGCGTCTTGGAAGCCGATGCTTGAAGGAAAAGCGCTGCACCAAGACGATCTCGCGCATCTTCCGGGGCCAGTGCAGCGTTACATCGAACTCACAGGTTCGATCGGCAAACCCGTCGTCACCGAAATCACGATGGAGTTTGAAGCGACCATGTATGACGCGCCGGGAGCCAAAGGGATGACTGGCCCTGCAACGCAATATGATCGTTTCGACGCGATGCACCGCCTCTTCTTCATGCGTACTATGATGAAGGGCCTACCCATCAGTGTTTTGCATGACTTCGAGGTCGATCAGGCGACCATGACGGTTCGCGCTGCGGGGCTATTCAATGTCGTCGATGTAAGTGGGCCCGAATTGACCCGCACCGAGACGGTCACAATCCTAAACGACATCGCATTCTTCGCCCCATCGCGGCTTGTCGACGAGCGGCTGCAATGGACCGAAGTAGACGACAAGTGCGCTCGAGTTGCTTTCACCGTTGGAGCCAACACTGTCTCGGCAGAGCTGATTTTCGACGAGGAGGGCGAACTGGTCGACTTCACCTCCGAAGATCGGGGCATGATGGAAAAGGACGGCAACTTACGACTTACCCGCTGGTCCACGCCGCTGGGCAATTATCGAAGGCTTGATGGCTGGCGTCTCGCAAGCGAAGGCGATGCGATTTGGCATCTGCCCGAAGGCCCCTTCACCTACGGCCACCTGCGCTTGATCAAATACGAGGCACGGTAGCCGTGACGCCCCGCTGGCACATCGGATTGGCCTTGGTCGGCAGCCTCGGTGTGCTGAGCGTGATTGGGTTTAGCCTGGGCAGCGATGCCGCCGACAAGCGCCGATCTCAGCTCGCTGCGGAAGGCCGATCAGCAGAGACGCGCCATGGCTCAATCCAATACGCTAGTTGGGGGAAAGGGCCTCCGGTGCTGGTGATCCATGGCGCTGGCGGCGGTTTCGATCAGGGACGGTTATTGGCAAAGGCTGTTGCTGGCGAGGGTTTCCGCTTCATCGCCGTGTCGCGCTTCGGCTATCTGGGGAGCGCCATGCCTCCCGACCCTTCGACAGCATCACAGGCAGAGGCTTTGCACGATCTGCTCGCTCGGCTTGGATTAGAGCGGGTCAGTATCATCGCAATGTCGGGCGGAGTTCCCCCGGCACTCAAGCTTGCAGAGATGTTCCCTGAGCGAACAGAAAAGCTGGTGCTTTTGTCCTCTGCTCCGTTCACGCCTTTCAGTCCGAATGTTGAAGATCGCCCGATCCCGACATGGGCCTATTCGGCGCTGATGGGAAACGATGCGGTATACTGGTCTTTGACAAAAGTGGCGCCTCGACAACTGCGCCGCGCATTTGACGCGCGGGCTGAGCTTCTTAACGGACTGCCTCCCGACGAGATTGTGTTTGTCGATCGTCTTGTAGACGACTTCTTGCCGGCGACAGACCGGCTTGCGGGCATAGAGAATGAAGCCGCGGCCGTCGATCCGGAAGCCACCTACGATCTCGAAGCAATCAGCGCTCCCACACTGGTGGTGCATGCCAGGGATGACCGCTTAAATCCATTCTCCATCGCCGAGAGCATCGCCGGTCGGTTGCCAAATTCCGAGCTGATCGCATTCGAGAATGGAGGGCACTTGCTTTTGAGTCATCACTCAAGTTTGCGAGAGAAAGTAGATCAATTTCTCGGGTGCAAGAGCGAGCGACAGATATTGTCCGCTAGGAGGCTGTGAAATGACTGACTTCATCCGAATATTCTTCGTGCCCATTGTCGCCTCCTCCCTGGCATTGCCTGCAGGCCCTGCGTTTGCCGATGTGGCGATTGAAAACGTCAATATCGTCGATGTCGAGACGGGCGAAATCATCGAGCGCCAAACGGTTCTGATCGAAGGCAATGGGATAACCCGTGTTGCCGACCAGGTTGAGCCTCCTGCCACAGCGGAGCGGGTAGATGGCAAAGGCAGATTTTTGGTCCCCGGCCTGTGGGACAGCCATGTCAACATTTTCTCATCGCCAACCGAACCTGACACAGCGCTTCCGCTATACCTCATTCACGGAATCACCGGTGTACGCGACATGGGCGCACTGTGGCCGATTGCCAAGCAACAGGCGCTTCAGGCGCGGATTGACGCGGGTGAAGTGCTCGGCCCTAGACTCGTGCTGTCTGGTGCATGGGTCGATGCCAGCCCCGGCTCGTGGCCCGGCATGTTCCTGGCCGACACTCCCGAGGAGGCGCGAACTGTGGTGACGCACATCGCGGATGAGGGCTGGGCTGCGGTCAAATCCTATTCGATGCTTGATGAGCCGAGCTATCTGGCGCTTGCCGAAGCGACTGAAGACACAGCCCTGCCGTTGGTCGGGCACATTCCGGAACGCGTGGCGCTAGCGACCGCTATAACCGCCGGACAAGACGGGATGGAGCCCTTCGGGCGCATCCCGATGGCGTGTTCGACCGCTGAGCAGCAAATGATTGGTAACCTGCAGGAGGCAATGGACGGCGATGCCTCTCGGGATGAGGTCTTCGCCATTATGGCTTCGCGCAACCGGACTATTCTGGAAACCTGGGATGAAGAATTGTGCAAGCAAGTGCTTGACCAGGTTGCATCGTCGGACTTGCATGTCAGTCCAACTCTCGTGGTTGCCGATTTTTATCTGGGAAACTGGCCGTCGGCTGATGCCCCAAGAATGCAGATGATCCCGGCGCCGGTTCGTGAGGCCTGGGGGCGGCCCGATTTTCGATTGGAAGCGATGACCGACGAGGTTCGGGAACTCGCACAGGAGAGTGTCGCGCTGGATCGCAAGACGTTCTTGATGGCTCATGATGTTGGCGTGCCGATCCTTGCTTCTTCCGATGCGTCCTTCGCAAACCCCTATTTGTTCCACGGCTTCTCATTGCTCGACGAGCTTGATGTGTATGTCGAGATCGGGCTGACCCCGCGCGCAGCGCTGTATTCTGCAACGGTGGCCCCGCCGCGTTTCTTTGGGCTGGACGATCAGGATGGCTCTATCGTCGAAGGCCGCCGTGCGGACCTGGTTCTCCTCGACGCCAATCCTTTGGAGGGGCTTGCAACCCTTCGCGAACCGCGAGCCGTTATTGTCAATGGACGCTTGCTTGGCAGTGAAGCGCTCGCGGCGATGGCGGCGGAATTGCGCGAGCAAGCGCAGTCGGGCGAGTAACTAGCAGCGCTCTACAAAAGCCCAAATACTAGCAAAGATCCGCATGCAATCGCGCCGGCAAGTGGGACAACCGCAGGGACAACAAAACACTGTCTTGGCGCCCGATCCTCTCTTCGTTTCACCCTCAACAGCGAAATGTTCACGATTACGAAGGTCACCAGCACGATTTGCGATGTGCGCTGCGCAAGCAGCTCGATCGGAAACAGTTGCGAAAGGGCAATAATGACCAATACGACCGCCAAGGTCGCCACGAGCGGGGTCTGCGTGCGCTTTGAAACCGAGGCTAATTGCCGCGGCAGATAGCCTCGATCCGCCATGCCATAAATCATCCGTGACGCCATGATGATCTGGATCAGAATCCCGTTCACAGTCGCGATCACCGCGATAACTCCAAAGGCATCGCGAAGGATTCCTGGTGCGTTGTCGAACGCTAGCAACAGCGGGGACGAGCTGCCTGCAAGCGCCTCGATTGGGATGGTCATGATGACGGCGATAGTTGTCAGTACATACAGCGCGCTCGAGACAAACAATGTCACCAGCACTGCCCTCGGATAGGCGCGGCGCGGATCCTTTACCTCCTCGGCCACGCTGGCCATGTCCTCGAACCCAATGAAGGCAAAAAAGGCTAGTGTCGAAGCTGCAAAGATGCCGAACCAGTGAGCCATTTCGAACGCTGGTAGCAGATCGACCGGTGGTAGAATCGCAGGAGCAGGCCCAGCGAAACTCCATCCAATCACAAGGAGCAATCCGGCGACCTCGATCAAAGTGATTACCGCAGCAGCGGTGACGGACTCTTTGATCCCCCACGCAGCGAGCAACCCCATGACCAACACCGTCATGATCGCCAGAAGGGGGACGGGCAATCCGGTCAGCCCGCCGATATACCCTCCGGCTCCAATCGCCACGGCTGAAGCCGAGACAATGCCCGACAGAGCGATAAGAAGGCCTATCGATATCGTGAGCCATGGCGTTCGAAAGCCGGCTTCTACATACGCTGCCGCACCGGAGCTGACAGGATAGCGCGTTGCAAGCTCGATGTATGAAAGCGCCGTAATGCCGACGACTGCGGCTGCGATCAAAAAGGAAATCGGCGCGTAGATCCCAGCCTGCTCAGCCGTTGCCCCGACGAGAACGTAGATCCCCGCGCCAAGAGTGACCCCGAGACCGTAAAGGCTGAGTAGAGGCCATGACAAAGCGCGTTTGAGCTTTGGGCTGCCCAGAGGGTCTTGCGTAATCGCTGGGTCGGCAAATGGGTCTGATCCGGTCATGCAGCGGTTTCTCTTCCCATGTCAGACCCTTAACCTCGCCCACACCGGGAGATGATCGGACGCTTGTGTAGCAAGCGAGCTTTGGTGAACGCCCCATTCCAGCGCTTCGACCCGGTCGCAATGCATTATGCGATCGAGACGGGCAAGCGGGCGCTGGCTATGAAAGCTGCGCCCGCAATCGAGCACCGAAAAGTGCTTTCGAAACACCTTGAGGCAGCCTGCGTTGCGGCGCCATTCGTTGAGATCACCGGTCAGGATGGTCGGGCCATGCTCTTGTTCCTGCTGCGCAAGGTAAGCGATCACTTTGGCCTGCTTTGTTCGCCAAAGCCCGGAAAGATCGAGATGCATGCCGAACACTGAAAGGCTTTTGCCTTTTACGCAAAGCCTCGCGGTGATCACGCCTCGCGGTTCGAGGCAGGGAATATGAATGATGTCGTGATGCTCGATCTCGATATCTTCGCGCACAAGGATCGCATTGCCATGCCACCCCATCGAGTCTGTCTGAACGTCTAAAGGCACAGGCTTGTAGTGGGAGTGCGCTTCGATCAGAAAGGCTGGCAGGGCGCTCTGGCGTTTGCCGAAGCGCTGATCGGCTTCCTGTAGGATGACGATATCGGCATCTATTTCTTCAAGGACATTCAGGATGCGGATGGGCCTCCGCGTTCGGTCGGTGCCGATCGCTTTGCGAATATTGTAGCTCGCAACTGTGATTTCAGTGCTTGTCATCAGATCAGATCGGCCATCAGACGTGCTGTGTTTTGAGCCACTTTGGAAGGCAGGGAGCGCTGGGTCCAAGTCTCCAGATCAAGCCTGTTGCAGCTTGCAAGAAGCTGGTGCTCGATCTGGCGCAGTTCTTCCGCGAAACCGGCATCGAAGGAAATGAGATCGATCTCGGCGTTCAGCTCGAAGGATCGCACATCCATGTTGCTCGTCCCGACGATAGATACCTCGTGATCCACGCGGAAGTGCTTGGCATGCAGGAACTCGGGGCTGTGAAGGTAGATTTCCAACCCGGCTGCCATAAGCTCGGAGTAATAGCTTTGTTGCGCCAGCCCGACCAAGCGGTGATCGCTGCGCTCAGGTGTGATCAGGCACACTCGCACCCCGCTAAGCGCCGCAGCCTTGATCGCTGAAATCATAGCGTCGTTGGGAATGAAATAGGGTGTCGTGATGACGATCTCTTCGGCAGCGTTATACATCGCTTGGGCGAAGATGAGGTCCACTCCGACTTCCGCATTTTCCGGTCCTGTCGCGACGATCTGTGTCGATCCGCCTTCCGAATTCGGAGGTTGAGGAAAGAGGTCGGCACTGATCAATTCTGCAAACGTCTCGAGATACCAATCGAGCGCGAAAATCGCCTGTAGCTGTGAGACCGCTGGTCCCTCAATCCTTAGCAACAGATCCTTGTTCACCCGGCGCGAATGCTCTGTCGGGTCCCAGATGTTTTGCGAGCCTGTATACCCCACTGTGCCATCGATAACCGCGATCTTGCGATGATTGCGTAGATCGACTCTCGAGCTTCGCAGTCTTCGGCGCAGAGGCAGAATGTCGTGGGCTTCGACCCCTACGCTTCTGAGGCGTCGTTTCAGCTTTCGTAGCGAACCATAAGAGCCGAGCGCATCGACCAGGACACGGCATACGACACCCCGCTTGGTCGCTCGTTCGAGTGCTTCGACAATAAGGCTTCCGATGCGATCATCCCTGAAGATGTAGAATTCGAGATGCACGTGATGCCGCGCAGCGTCGATATCTGCAATAAGAGCATTGTAGGCTGGCTCATACTGATTGAGCATCGAGATATTGTTTCCCACTGTGGCGGGAAATCCGCCGATGCCTCTGGCGAGACTTTCGACGGCTTTGTTGTCGCCGGACAATTGCGGCTCTGGCCAAAAGTCTTCGATGCTTGACAGGATGCGATCGAAAAGCTCCGGGAGTCTCTCGATCCGCGCCTTTCGTTCGGCAGAAAAATACGGTCGCCCGATCAACCCGTAGGCCACAAGCGCGACCCAAGGCAGACCGAGGAAGACAAGTAACCAGCTGCGTGCTTCTGCAGGGGGCCTTCGGAAAGGGACGAGCACGAATGCGGCTATCGAGATGATCCAACCGACGATCACAAACTTGTTCGCCCACAGCCACGAGGTCCAGATTGGTAAGTGCTCTGAGATCGTCGCAATGTCGATTAAAGCCAGCGCATCAGTCCTTCTCCGGCGAGGATTTTGTGTCTTTTTTGAGCTCTAAAGGCTCTACTTGGAAAAGCCTCTGAGTCTGTATGGAAACATACGTATCCTGAGTGGTCCCTACGTGGTCCGCTGGGAGGATCAGCTCTCGGGCGTCCAGCGCTAGGACCGTAAATGGCAATCAGCGCATGCCTGAGGCTAACAAGACCTAATTTTCCAATCTTGCGGAGCACGACGACACAGCTAGCCACGTGCGAGCAACGATCAGCTGCAAATACTAATTATTTTGGGTGCCATCGGGGGTGTTTCGCCGCGGCGGTCCTAAATTATCGTTTTAATTCATAATTTTAATTGCGCAGTGCGAGTGCCTCCTCCTACCAATACCTTTTGAAATATAAGCATAAGATTACGCGCCGGGAATATCCCGGCCGCGTGGCTTGCATTGTGCTGCAGACTTTTCACATCGCTGTTTGCGTCACTCGGGCGGTGCGGCGGCCATTAAGTCCATGAAGTTGCGGGCAGCCTCGCGCTCGCTTTCGTCTTCAAAAACGACATCAAGATCAGGCGAAGCGTCGAGCAGATAAAGCAGGCTCCACAAGGCAAAGCGGTTGCCGGGATCTGTCTCCATTCCCAGATCCACAAGCATTCGTTCGCTGGCGGCCGGAATGGCCTTGGGCGTCAATTCACCCATCTCGGTCGTACCGAAATAGCGGAGCAATAGCGCGTTCATGTCCATCCCTGTTTGCTAGGCCGATGCAGGCGAAATGCCAAGTTATCGCGGTTTTTATTGCAACCAGCGCAACACAGGCATTGGGCTGAGCGAATTGGGTTGCTATGGGCGCCGCCATGCTAACGATTGATGATCTGACTGTTCGGCTGGGTGGCCGACCTATTCTTGAAGGCGCAAGCGCGGCGATACCTGATGGTGCGCGCGTGGGGCTGATCGGCCGCAATGGCGCTGGAAAGTCCACCTTGATGAAGGCGATCATAGGCGAGATCGAGCCAGACGATGGCGCAATCACCAAGTCATCCCGCATGCGGTTGGGTTATATTGCGCAGGATGCCCCCAGCGGTCAGCTAACTCCGGAAGAAGTTGTGCTGGCGGCTGATGTGGAACGCGCGCAATTGCTGGAGGAGGCAGAGACCTGCTCCGACCCGGATCGCTTGGGCGATGTGCATGAGCGCCTGCTGGCGATCGATGCCTATAGCGCGCCGTCGCGAGCGGCGCGTATCCTGACCGGGCTGGGCTTTGACGAAGAGATGCAGGGCCAGCCGCTTGATAGCTTTTCAGGTGGCTGGAAAATGCGGGTGGCCTTGGGTGCGTTGTTGTTTTCCAAGCCTGACGTGCTGTTATTGGATGAGCCCTCAAACCACCTCGACCTAGAAGCGACGCTGTGGCTCGAGAATTTCCTCAAGAGCTATCCTGCGACGCTGATCGTTATAAGTCACGAACGCGATCTGCTGAACAAGGTGGTCGATCATATCCTGCATCTGCAGGGCGGTAAGATCACTCTGTATCCCGGCGGTTATGACAGCTTTGAAAAGCAACGCGCAGAGCGTGCCGCCCAATTGGCAACGGCAAAGGCGGCCCAGGATGCACAGCGCGCCCGGTTGCAAGATTATGTTGCTCGCAACAGTGCGCGGGCCTCAACCGCAAAACAGGCTCAGTCGCGGGCCAAGATGCTCGCTAAGATGCAGCCCATTGCTGCATTGATGGAGGACCCGTCGCTGAGCTTCTCATTTCCTGATCCGGCAGAGCTGAAACCACCGATGATCACGATGGATATGGCCGCGGTTGGATATGTTGCGGACACACCCATTCTCAAGCGGGTCAATCTGCGGATCGATCCCGATGACCGGATTGCGCTGCTGGGTCGCAATGGCAATGGCAAGACCACTCTGGCGCGATTGTTGGCCGCTCAGCTGCCGCTGATGGAAGGCGAGGTTAACGCGCCGGGCAAGATGAAGGTCGGCTATTTCACGCAATATCAGGTCGAGGAATTGGCCGGAGATGACACGCCTTTGGAGCATATGACCCGGGCGATGGATGGCGAGAGTCCAGGCGCGGTGCGCGCGCAATTGGGTCGGTTTGGCTTTTCCGGTCCGCGCGCCACGCAAAAGGTGGGCAAGCTATCTGGCGGAGAGCGGGCCCGGCTGGCTCTGGCTTTGATCACCCGAAATGCGCCGCATTTGCTGATCCTGGACGAGCCGACCAACCACCTTGATGTGGATGCCAGAGAGGCGTTGGTTCAGGCGCTGAACGATTATACCGGAGCGGTGATCCTGATCAGCCACGACCGTCATATGGTCGAGCTGGCGGCAGACCGGCTGGTGCTGGTCGATGATGGCACAGCCAAGGAATATAGCGGCAGCATGGAGGACTATATCGATTTCGTCCTCGGGCAGAATCAGCCGAAGAAAGAGGGCGCGGCCAAGTCATCTAAGCCCAACAGGGGTAAGTCGAACAAGGCGAGGGCTAAGATCAGGAACTTGCGAGCCGAAGTCACCAAAGTCGAGAAGCAGACAGCCGATTTGGAGGCCACTTGCAAAGCGATTGATCAGGCGATGTACGAACCCGCCAATGCTACGCCTGCGTTTGCTGACAAGACGATGAGCGAATTGCTGGAGCAACGCGCCAACATTGCCAAACAGCTGGAGCAGGTTGAGGCGCAGTGGTTGGCCCTTAGCGAGCAATTGGAAGCGGTCGAATAGGGCGGGAGCCAGCTATGCGGCCTCGCTGCCTATCGGCAATTGCACAAATTTGGGCAGTCCTACCTTACCTGCGATCTGCTTAGGCATGGTATAAGCCCCAGGACCCAACGCGGAAAGCGGCATTCCTGCCTCTGCCAAGGTGTAAGGCGATATCCGGCGTGTGGTGACAAGCCCATCAGCGCCATCGCTGACCAGCGGCACTTCAAAGGATACGCCTTGGCTTCCCTTGCCCGTGTTTTCTACGGTGCAGACAGCCAGCTGACCGCTACCCAGGTCCATTACCGCTTGTGTTCCGCTTGGTACGTTGTCCAACCCCTCAATCCGGGCACCGGATTTAGAGATGTTGCGCAGCATTACATCGTAATAGTGATCTTCGTGGATCAGACCGATCTTGCGGAATACGGTTTGCCTGTCCGAGCGATACCGGGCCGGGCCGCTTGGTTCGAAGGTCAATTCGCCCTGTTCGAACTTCGTCACGACTTCTTTTTGGCTCAGCGCCTTTGAAAAAATGTAACCTTGGACCAGATCGGCGCCGCGCTGCTTCACCAGCTCCAGCTCGTCCATTGCTTCCACACCTTCGGCAACGGTCTGCATGTTCAGCGCGCCGGCGAGTGCAACGATGGCTGAAATAATCGCTGGGTTGGTATCGCCGCTCAATGTGCAACCGCGAACGAAGCTCTGGTCGATCTTTATCTTGTCGAACGGAGCGCGCTTAAGATATCCCAACGATGAATAGCCGGTGCCAAAGTCATCCAGAGCAAGGCGGACGCCCATATCTTTGAGGGCTTTAAACGTAGTGTCGACCGAGCCGACTTCGCCGACAAAGACGCTTTCCGTGATTTCCAATTCCAGCCGTTCCGGCGAAAGGCCACTGTTTTTCAGAGCCTTGGCTACGCACCGGCAAAAGTCAGCATTCATGAATTGCCTAGCTGAAACATTCACGGCGATCCGAATATCCTCTGGCCACTTTGCCGCATCACGGCAGGCCTGACCCAAGGCCCAATTCCCCAGCTTGATGATCAAGTCTGACTGTTCTGCCACGGGAATGAACACCGATGGCGAAATCGCAACACCTTCTGCCGTAGTCCAGCGCATCAGCGCTTCAAAACATTTCACAATGTTGGTGTTGGGATCGACCAGCGGTTGATAATTGAGCACCAGCTCGCCTTGCTCAAGCGCATCGTGAAGATCTTCCTGCAGAAGAGCACCTTTGGACGCTTCTTCCTTCAACTGCGCAGTGTAAAAACGGAATGTCCCACGTCCGCCTTCCTTGGCGGCATATAACGCCAAATCAACCGCGCCATTGAGATCATCCGATTCCAGCCCGTCAAATGGCGCAATTGCGATGCCTACCGATGTACCAATAATCGCGCGGCGGCCATTGATGGAATAGGGCTGCGAAATCATTTGGATGATACGGCCTGCCAGTTCGCCCAATTCTCCACGATCGTCCATGTCGGGCAATATGATCTGAAACTCGTCTCCGCCCAGTCGCCCAACTTCACCGCGATCCTTGACCAAAGACCGCAATCGGTCCGCGACCTGTTTAAGCAATTCATCCCCTGCAGGATGACCCATAGTGTCGTTGACCGCTTTGAAACGATCCAAATCAAGCATCATCAATGCCGCGCTGCGGCCAGATGCCTGAAAAGAACTGAGCAAGGTTTTTAGGCGGCCATTCAAACGCCGGCGGTTGGCCAATCCGGTCAGCTCGTCATATTGCGATTGCCGATTGATGTCCTGCTGCTGCTGGAATTCGCCGGTTATGTCTGTGCAATTGCCACGATAACCGCCGAAATTGCCTTCGTGATCATAATAGGGGCGGCCTGATATCCGCCACCAGCGGGTCGTGAATTTCTCGCCTTCTGGAGACACAGGAACAGAGATTTTGACGATATGATCATCGATTTTTGACTTCGAGACCAGCGAAAATCCAAGCGGACGCGTTGCAACTTGATCGCGATCATCAAGATCGACTTCGCCAAAGATTGTGGTGATGTCTGATCCAATTAGCGCATTGGCCCCGTCCCCGAGCGACTGCAGCGCTCTGGACGAAAGATAGATCAATTGTCCTGCTGCATCGGTCGCCCAATATGAGCCAACGCCGACCTCTTCGACCTGGACCAATACTTGCGACGGCGTGGCTTTTTTAGCGACGACAGCGGAAGACTGTTTTGATTTACGAGAGCGTCCCAGCCTCTCGCTCAGATTAAATGCCATAGTTAGGCAACCCCTCATGCGCGCCGGGGCCTTGCATCTGCCTAAGCTTCTGTAGCCCCGATCGAATTATTATGGTTGCGTATAAATCGGGCAGATTACCATGTGATTAAAATCTGCTCACCCAGATCAAGTAAGGCGTTTTGCCTTACTTGCGAGCGCGCTCCATCAGCTCGACCAGCTCTTCAAATTTCACCCGTTGTTCTGATTCATCGCCGCTGGCAATCGCTTCGGCGATGCAGCAGGCGGCATGATCTTTAAGCACCTGGCTTTCAACCTTCGCCAGCGCGGATCGGATGGCTTGAATCTGGTGCAGGATGTCGATGCAATAACGATCATCTTTGACCATCTGCGTCACCCCGCGAACCTGCCCTTCGATCCGGTTCAGGCGGTTGATTTTGGCGCTGGCTTGATTGTCCACGTTGAATTCCCATTGAAATACCCTCGGGGGGTATATACAAGCCGCTGCACCCGATCAACACAAGCGACCCATATTCATGCCAGAAGTCACCCGAAGACGCCTGATCACCAGCACGGCCACGCTGGCCGCAGCAACATGCCTGCCCATGCCGGGCTGGGCAAAGGGTGGATCTCTAACCCATGCAAAGCAGGGCTTTGGTGAGCTTTCCGGCGAAGACATCGAATTGGCGATTGGCGATCACCATTTCTCAACAGGTGGCCGATCAGGTCACGCATTTGCTGTAAATGGAACCGTGCCAGGCCCCTTGATCCGCCTGCGTGAAGGGCAAGACGTTCGCTTGCATGTCACCAACCATCTGGAAGAGGACAGCTCTATTCATTGGCACGGACTTTTGCTGCCATTCCAGTTTGATGGGGTGCCCGGCGTCAGCTTTCCCGGGATCAAGCCTGGCGAGCGTTTCACCTATGAATTCCCGATCCGCCAAAGCGGTACTTATTGGTGGCATTCGCATTCCGGATTGCAGGAACAGGCGGGCCATTACGGTCCGATTGTTATAGAAAGCGCCGATCCTGACCCACGCTATGACCGCGATTATGTGGTTCTCTTGAGCGAATTTACGCCGATGCATCCGCACACGATCATGCGCAAGCTTAAGGTTGGTGAACACTATTTTCAGCGGCAGATGCAGACCGCGAGCGAAGGTGAGATGTCAGGCGAGATGCGCCGCATGTGGGGGCAAATGCGCATGAACCCGCGTGACATTTCGGATGTAACAGGCAGCACTTACACTTTCCTGATCAATGGCCACGGTCCCTCTGACAATTTGCAGTTAGAATTCAAACCCGGCGAGCGTGTTCGTCTGCGCGTCATCAACGGCAGCGCGATGACATTCTTCAATGTCCGCATTCCGGGCGTGCCGATGACAGTGATCCAGACCGACGGTCAGGATGTTGACGAAGTAAAGGTGGATGAGTTCCAGATCGGCGTCGCGGAAACCTATGACGTGATTGTTGCTCCGCCAGCCGGAAGTCATGCGATCGTGGCCGAAGCGATGGATCGCAGCGGAATGGGTGTGGCCAGCCTGACCAGCCATACAGGCCACATTGCTACGCCGCCGCCTCTGCGAGAAATTCCGACCCTGACGATGACAGATATGGGCATGATGGATCACTCGGCGATGGGGCATGATATGTCTGCGATGTCCGATACGGGCAGCATGGAGCACAACATGCGTGACACGTCGCTATTACCGGACGACGTGAAGGTTAGCGCGGGTCTCGACATGGTTGCTCCGATGCCGATGGACCGGATGAATTTTCCTGGGCTGGGGCTGGATAAGGTCGAGCACCGTGTGCTGCGCTACACCGATCTAAAAGCCAAGCGAATGAACCCCCACCGCGAGGTGGAGCGCACAATGGAAATCCACCTGACCGGAAATATGGAACGATATATGTGGAGCTTTGATGGCAAGAAGTTCTCGGCCGTTACCGATGATCCGATCCGGTTTGGCTATGATGAACGCGTCCGGGTGAAGCTGGTTAACCAGACGATGATGGCGCACCCGATCCATCTGCATGGCCATTTCTTCGAGATGGTCAACGGCGCCGACCATATGCATCAGCCGCTTAAGCACACCATGGTAGTGCAACCCGGCAGCACCGCAACATTTGACCTGACGGCCAATGAGCCGGGCGATTGGGCATTTCACTGCCACCTGCTTTACCACATGCATGCGGGCATGATGCAGGTGGTTACCGTGCGACCATTTCCTGAAGGTGATGAGGCGTGATCCGCATTGGGCTTTTTGCCGTAACGGCGCTCGCCTCAGCCCAGCTTGCCGCTCAAGAGCATCATGTACATGGCACGCCGGCTGCGCCCGAGGTTGATCATTGTGCGATGGGTCATATGCCGGCTGACCAATGTCCGCCACCGAGCGATGCAATGCCCGCCGAAGAAATGGACCATGCCGTAATGGGCCATGGTGTCAGCTCTGCGAGTGAAGATAAGTCGGTCAAAGATGCTGCGAGTGAGGATGCTGTTCCGCCAAGGGCGCTCCACGGGCCACGTCATGCGGCAGACAGCATCTGGGGTGCTGAGCTAATGGAGCCCTCGCGTATCCAGCTCGCCCGTGAGAATGGCAGGATGAAAACCGGAATGGTTTTGGTGGAGCGGCTCGAAGCGCGCTTTGTCGCTGACAATGGCGAGGATGGTTATGTCTGGGACGTGCAAGGCTGGTACGGCGGCGACCTCAACCGCATCGTTGTAAAAACAGAAGGTGAGGGGGAGTTTGGTTCCGAAGTCGAAGATGCTGAGGTACAGGCGCTCTACAGCCGGGCCATCGGACCTTTCTTCGATTTGCAGGCGGGTATTCGCGTGGATGTTGAACCCGACACGCGCAGCCATCTGGTTGTCGGTGTGCAGGGTCTTGCGCCATATATGTTCCATGTTGATGGCGCGCTGTTCCTGTCCGATCAAGGTGACCTGACTGCCCGAATCGAGGGAGAATATGACCAGAAAATCACCCAGCAGCTTATTCTACAGCCACGCATGGAAATCGAACTGGCCGCCCAAGACATACCCGAGCGCGAGATTGGCGCTGGTATTACCAAGATCGAACCTGGTCTTCGCCTCCGGTATGAGATTCAGCCAGAGTTTGCGCCCTATGTGGGCGTAGAATACGAAGCCAAGCTTGGTGACACCGCCGATCTTGCACGGTTGGCGGGTGAGGACCCCAATGGCCTGAAATTCGTCCTTGGTTTGAGGGCCTGGTTTTAGACACTTAGCAAATCGCCAAGGGCCGTGTGGTGCCGAGCCCCTTGCTCAACACGTTAACTAGGTTCACAATCAAGATACAGCAGGCAGTGATGATCGCTTGTTGGAACGGCCGCAGTTATCGTGCGGTGGCGTGCAGACGTACCAGAAGGCAACAACTGCCACGGATGGTTGCGCGTGTTTGGGAGAACAGGCTTGACCACCGCAAACGCGCGTAGCTCTGCAGCAGTAGGGCCATCCTTTGGCACTAAACTGGCCTATGGATTTGGATCGGTCGCGTATGGGGTCAAGGACGCAGGTCTAAAATACTTCCTGCTGCTGTTCTATTCTCAGGTTGTGGGTCTCGATTCTCGATTGGTCAGTCTGGCCATTCTGGTAGCCCTGATTTTTGATGCGATCAGCGACCCGATCGTTGGGTATTTGTCCGACAACTTCCGTTCAAAATGGGGCCGGCGCCATCCGTTCATGTATGCCGCTGCACTGCCGGTTGCGATCAGTTACTATTTCATCTGGTCACCGCCCGAAGGGTGGAGTGACACCGCTCTGTTTTGGTATGTTGTTGTTCTGGCTATCGTCATTCGCACGTTCATCACGGTATATGAGACACCCAGCAGTGCGCTCGCACCAGAGCTAACCAGTGATTATGACGAGCGCAGCAGCATTTTGAGCTTTCGTTATTTCTTCGGCTGGGTTGGTGGGAATGCCATGGCGGTCATCGCCTTTGCATTGATCTTTCCGGCTTTTGTGACGGCTGCGATCACCAACGGTCAATTCAATCCCGATGCCTATGCGTTTTACGGAATGCTGGGTTCGTCGATCATCTTTGTTGCGATTATGGTTTCGGCGCTGGGCACACATAGATACATCCCGCAACTGCGCAAGGCTCCTCCTAAGCGGCAGATGACGCTGAGGATGATCTTCAAGGAAATCTATCAGACGATTGCAGGGCGATCATTCTTTGCCCTTTTCATTGCATCTTTGCTGGCGTTCGCAGCCAGCGGATTGACCGCTGGACTAACGTTCTATTTCGTTACTTATTTCTGGGAATTCAGTTCTGCCCAGATTGGCGCAATCACATTTGGCGTGTTCCTGTCTGCTTTTATGGGCGGGGCGCTGGCCCCTATTGTGACCAAAAAAATAGGCAAGAAACGAGGCGCCCTTATCGTGGGCCTGGTCGCATTTATCGGTGCTCCGATGCCCATATTCTTGCGGCTAATTGATGTTCTTCCCGAAAATGGAACCGCCGAGATTTTCTGGATCGTGCTGGTGGCTCAAACAATCGATGTTGGCTTGATCATTTGCTATCAGATCCTGGCGGCTTCCATGATGGCCGATCTGGTGGAGCAGGGCGAGGCTGCAACCGGCCAACGATCCGAAGGGATGTTTTTTGCCGCGGCCACATTCATGCGCAAATTTGGCGAGGGGTTTGGCATCGTCATGGCCGGATTTATCCTGTCATTCGCTGGGGTCGCCGCCGGTGCCCGGCAGGGTGACCTGAGCGAATCCACGCTGTGGTCATTGGGGGCAATCTATGTGCCAACAATTCTGACTCTGTTTATGACCGTTATCGCAATCGTCAGCCTGTATGACATCGACAGGGGTAAGCATGAGGCGACGTTGAGGGATCTGGCGAGCCGCAAGGCCAGGCTTGGTTAAACCACCCGTTTTTCAGCTGGTTCGGGTTCGCGCCACATGCCGGATTGCTTTTCCATGACATCCAGCAAATTGAGATGTTTGTCGCGTCCTTCGCGCTTCTTCAGCAATTGCTTGACCGACAAGACCAGGAATTTCGGATCGAAGGGTTTGCGGATGTAATCCTGTGCCCCTGCATAGATTGCCTGTTCTTCGTCTTCAGATCCGTTCAGTGCCGTGAACATGATGACCGGTAAGTCATAATGCTTGTCCGACGTGCGAAGTTGACGAAGCATGGCAGAGCCCGACATCCCGGGCATGTCCTGATCCAGCAATAGCAAGTCAGGGCGACGCCATTTCAGCAACTCCAATGCTTCTTCACCGCTGGTTACCCACCCACAGGCATGGCCCGCACCCAGCAGCGTGTCAGCCGCCAGCTCAGCGACGATCTCATCATCGTCTACGATCAAGATATGAGCCATTGATTTCCTTTCACAGCGTCACGGCGGGATCAGAAGGTCAGTATTTCCGATGCCAGAATGAGAAGTGCCTATAGGGGTTTTCCCACAAGGCTGCGTTTTGGCTCGACTACGTACTCCTACGGGTGATGATAGGTTTGACGGTGGATATGCAGGTTGTTTGTTGCATCGCGGTCTGGCACCGCATGGCGCATGGCTGACAATCGATTCCTGAGCACCGATGGCATTCACAACTTTCGCGATTTTGGCGGATATTCCGTTGCTGGAGGAGGGCGGGTAAATACCGGCCTGCTGTTTAGATCGGGGCAACATATGGAAGCCACCGATGACGATTTGGCACTGGTAGACGCGCTGGATATTCGCACCATTGTTGACCTGCGCGGTAACACCGAAAGAGCAAGTTTCCCGTGTCGGCGGAGCGACAGTTTCACTGCTGCTGTGATCCATTACGATGGAGAAACCGCCAGTTCACCTCCGCATGAGGCTGCTGCCGGTGCAGGGATTACGGCGGAACAAGCGCGCCAACGTATGCTGGCTTTGTACACGCGCATGCCGGTCAATCCGGCCATGATTTCCATGTTCGGTCGCTATTTCAAGGTTTTGGACCAGCGCGAGGGCGCAAGTCTGGTGCATTGCTTTGCGGGGAAGGACCGCACCGGCATTGCAGCTGCTATGGTGCTGCAAGTGCTGGGCGCGCATCATGACGATATCGTCGACGAGTTCATGTTGACCAATGAAGCGCCAACGACCGAAGTGCTAATCCGTCAATCGGTGCCCCGCATGGAATCCCATTATGGTTCGATTGAGGCAGGAGCTGTGCGCAATTTGATGGGTGTGCGACCAGAATATATCGAGACCTATATGACCCAAGTTTCCCAAACGCATGGATCGTTCGACGGGTATATTCGCGACATCATAGGTGTGGATGAACCGATGCGAGAACGCTTGAAGGCGCGCTTCACAGGGTGACATATCGCGGCTGAATTCCCATATGGAAAAGCAACGTAAAATCTGACGAAAGATTCACAAGACCATGGCTACTCACCACACCAAGATGCTGATCATCGGTTCGGGTCCGGCAGGCTATAGCGCCGCCATCTATGGCGCGCGCGCCATGTTGGAACCGATTGTGGTGCAGGGCATCCAACCCGGCGGCCAACTGACTATCACTACCGATGTCGAGAATTACCCCGGCTTCAAAGATGTGGTGCAGGGTCCATGGTTGATGGAACAGATGCAAGCGCAGGCCGAACATGTCGGTACGCGCATGATGTGGGATACTATCGTTGAGGTTGATCTGGATTCAGGCCCTCCGTATCGCGCAATCGGCGATAGCGGCGATGAGTATATCGGCGAGACGCTGGTAATTTGCACCGGTGCTCAGGCAAAATGGCTGGGCATTCCCGGCGAGCAAGAATTGGGCGGCAAGGGCGTTTCGGCATGCGCCACCTGCGATGGATTTTTCTATCGCGGCAAGAAAGTGGCCGTGATCGGTGGCGGCAATACGGCGGTTGAAGAGGCCCTGTATCTTACCAATCATTCCGACGATGTGACATTGATCCATCGCCGCGATGAATTGCGCTCGGAGAAAATCCTGCAAGAACGCCTGTTCGCGTCAGACAAGATTACGACTTTGTGGAACAAGACGGTCAAGAGCTTTGAAGGCGATCCGGCCGATGGAGGGCTAACCCACTTGGTGCTGGAAGACACGGTGACAGGAGAGATTTCCACACTGGAAGTCGATGGCGCCTTTGTGGCGATTGGGCATGCGCCCTCTACCGAATTGTTCAAAGGCAAGCTGGCGATGGACGATGGTGGCTATCTGGATGTTGAGGCTGGCACGCCGAAGACAGCCATTCCCGGCGTCTTTGCAGCTGGCGATGTGACTGACCACGTGTATCGTCAAGCGGTCACCGCTGCAGGAATGGGCTGCATGGCGGCGCTGGATGCGGAAAAGTTCCTCGCCACGATGGACTTTGCGGCCAATGAAAACTCGGCGACCGAAGCCGCCGAGTAATTCATTACAATTTTGCGCTTGGCAGGCTGGCCTTAGAAGACAGCGATTGCCGCTTTGGCGATCATTACCATCAGCACGACGCTGGCAATTGCGTAGAGCACAAAGCGCACCATAACCTTGTTCGCAGTGGCTTGAACCAGCGAATGGGCGACGCGTAGGCCGGTGTAAATCCATGCCAGCAATGCGTTATCAGGACCGCCTACTCCCACCAGAACCAGCACGATCACCACGGCGTAAAACAGCGTTGGCTGTTCATGCAAGTGGTTGTGATTGTGCGATTTCCACTGAACATTGGCAGGCAGAGTGTGATCCAGAGACTTGGACGGGTCACGCACCAACTGGTCCATATCGACCTGAGCCTTGCTCATCGCGGGAATGCGGGTGGCGTACATCCACGCCCACATGATCATGGTCCAGATCATCAGCGCAACGGCGGGTTGTAGAATTTCATTTCCAGTCATTCAAATGCTCCGGGATCAAACAAAAAGAGTCAGCGAAACCGCGCGGTAAGCTAGGTAAGCCAGCGCGATAGTAGACAGAATAAAGATCGCAAATCGCACCGATACTTTGTTGACCAATGCCTGCCAAAGTGAGTGGATGATCCGCAATCCAACATAGATCCACGCGGCGGTGACATCACCTGCCGACGCGCCCATCATCGCAATGATGATGACCGTGGGGTAAAAGATGGTAGGTTGTTCCATCAGATGGGTGAAATTGTGCGATTTCCAGGTCACGCTGGCGGGAAGCTGCCCTTCCAGATCCTGTCCACGGCCACCTGGCGCCGCGTTTTTCAAATCCATACCGATTTTGGCCATGGCTGGAAAACGGGTCGCCGCCGTCCACCCCAACATTATCAATGACCAGACAACCAATACTGCGGCCGGAGCCAATATTTGAGCTTGCATGCGTTTCCTCCCTGCTTATGCGCCGAAACTGGGGGGAGGGCGATAAATTGTCAAACGCAACTTACCCGCCTGTGGAGATCGTAGCTGCGAATTTGGCGGGATCGCAATTGCCGCCCGTGATCATGATCACGCTGTCCTGATCCACCGGAACTTTGCCTGCCAAGGCTGCTGCCAATGCTGCGGCACCACCCGGCTCAACCACCAGTTGCAAATTGCTGAAGGCAAAGCGCTGGGCCGCCAATACTTCGTCATCGGTAACAGCAACGCCCGGCTGTGCCCGGCCAGACAGCAGATCCAGATTGATCTGTTTGGTCGCCGTGGGTTGCAGTGCGTCGCAAATCGTTCTTGGAGCATCAGCTGCTGCGTGCACAATTTTGCCAGCCGCCAGCGACTGCCCGACCATGTCCCAACCAACAGGTTCCACAGCATAGATCGCTGCATCTGGGCAGGCGAGGGAAAGCCCTGCGGCCAGGCCGCCTCCTCCGCAACAGGCGATGACGCTGCTGGGATGGTGGCCCAATTGCGCGGCGATTTCTATGCCTGCGCTGCCTTGCCCCTCGATCACCCACGGATCGCCAAAGGCATGGACCAATGTCGCACCGGTCTGTTCGATTAGGTTTGCAGCCACAGCATCGCGGTCTTCGCCTGGCCGCTCGTAAAGGACTATCTCAGCACCCAAAGCGCGCGTTGAATCCAGTTTGACCTGCGGCGCATCGCGCGGCATCACAATGGTTGCCGCTATGCTCAATCGGCGCGCAGCCCAAGCCACTCCCTGAGCATGATTGCCGCTGGATACAGCGACCACACCCTTGTCGCGCTCTTGATCAGTCAGATTGGACAAGCGCCACCAGCCTCCGCGGATCTTGAACGCACCAATGGGCTGCAAATTCTCGGCTTTGACCCAACAACGCGTGCCATGGATCTCCACTGGCAACAGCGGGGTAGGAGGCAAAATTTCTCCAATGGAGAGGGCGGCTGCTGCTACGCCATTTTGTGTAGGCGTTCGATTCGAAGTCTGGATCATCTTGCGGTCCTAATGCATTTCGCTAGAGCGCGCTAAGCAATCGTTTCTGGAGTTACTAATGATGTCGACAGTTTTGGTAATTGGAGCCGGCGGCGTCAGCTCTGTCTGTGTCCACAAGATGGCTTTCAACAAGGACATTTTCACGAGTATCCATTTGGCCAGCCGCACCAAGAGCAAATGCGATGCGATCGCGGCTTCGGTCAAAACCAGGGCCGGGGTGGACGTGACCACTTATGAAGTGGACGCGGAAGAAGTGCCCGCCATGGTCAAGCTGATCCGCAAGGTTCAGCCCAGCCTGGTCGTCAATCTGGCGCTTCCCTATCAGGATCTGCCGATTATGGACGCCTGTCTCGAGGCTGGGGTGCATTATCTCGACACCGCCAATTACGAGCCCAAGGACGAAGCCAAATTCGAATATAGCTGGCAATGGGCCTATCATGACCGCTTTAAGCAGGCCGGACTGATGGCCTTGTTGGGAAGCGGGTTTGATCCCGGCGTCACTTCTGTTTTCACCATGTGGCTGAAAAAACATAAGCTCAAAACCATCCGTACTCTCGATATTCTCGATTGCAATGGCGGCGATCACGGCCAAGCCTTTGCCACCAATTTTAATCCAGAAATCAACATTCGTGAAGTGACGGCTCCGGCGCGCCATTGGGAAAATGGCAAATGGGTGGAGACACCCGCCATGCAAATCTCGACCCCGTTTGACTTTGATCAGGTTGGCACTCGCCAAGCCTACTTGATGTATCACGAGGAATTGGAAAGCATCGCCAAATTCAATCCCGAGATTGAGCGCGCGCGCTTCTGGATGACCTTTGGCGATGAGTATATCAAACACCTTACCGTGCTGCAGAACGTCGGAATGACAGGGATTGAACCGATCAAGTATCAAGGCAAGCAGATCATTCCTCTGCAATTCCTCGCTGCGGTTCTGCCCAAGCCGGAAAGCCTGGGGGAGACCACCAAAGGTAACACCAATATCGGCTGTATCGCGACCGGCGAGGCGCTTGATGGATCAGGCGAAAAAACATTCTATATCAATAATATATGCAGCCACGAGGCCGCCTTCGAAGAAACCGGCAATCAGGCGGTCAGCTACACCACCGGCGTTCCGGCAATGATTGGCAGCGCAATGGTTGTGAAAGGTATTTGGAGCGGAGACGGCGTGTTCAATATGGAAGAGATGGACCCTGATCCCTTCATGGAAATGCTCAACCAACACGGCCTGCCATGGCAAGTGGCCGAGCTGGACGGACCGGTAGGGTTTTGATTAAGCTGGCCAGCCTGGCTACGAGTGCAACACTATTGCTTGTTGCCGCAGCGAGCGTTGCTCAGGCGCAAGGCACTGCGCCGATCGAAGCAGAACAAACTGCTGCATTTGACGCCACCGGAGCGTGGAACGAGTATGAGCAGTTACTGCGCGGGGTCTATGCCTATATCGAGCGTGACGACTTGGATGTTGAGGCTCAATTTGAGCGCTCTAAAGCAATTGCCACGCGGGCCACTGATACCGATGAATTCAGGCGGATTGCGCACCAAACCGCACTGACATTCATGGACCCGCATCTAGTCGTGGGTCCGTTCACCGATGATGATTATGCGATTGTCATGACCGCAGCGGACATGGATGCCAGCTTTGCCGATGGCGTGGCCATTGTACGCGATGTCAGGCGTCATTCGCCCGCATTTGAAGCTGGCATCCGCACGGGTGACGAATTAATTTCCATCGGTGGGATCGCGCCCGTAGATGCCGCTCGCTTGCCTTATGGCCCAGTCCTGCCCGACCCGACAGCCGCGCAGCTCGACTATGGCCTAACGCTTGCGGCAAATGGCAAGCGCGGCTTTGACCGGGTGATCGAGCTGCGAACGGGAGCGGGCCCTGTGCGCACTGTCGAACTTATCTCTACCCTAACTTATGCCCGGTCACTGTCTGATCGGCCGCTGGTTAAGGTTGAGTTTGCTGGTGCTGATCAGGATGTTGCGATCCTGCGGGTGCTCAATTCGCTGGGCAATAATGACCTGATTGCAGCCTTTGACGATGCGATGGTTCAGGCCAAGGATGCCCGCGCCATCGTGCTCGACATGAGAGAAACCCCCAGCGGTGGGAATACCGAGGTCGGGCGCTCGATCATCGGGCATTTCACCAAAGACGTGCGTCCCTATCAAATGCACCGCATCCCGGTTTACGAGAGGGAATTCACCGTCCCTCGGCAATTTGTCGAATATGTCTATCCCCGCAAACCCTATTTCGACGGGCCGGTGTTTGTGCTGCATGGTCGCTGGACCGGCAGCATGGGAGAGGGGATCGTGATTGGAATGGACTCCGCGAGCGATGCCGTGACCATTGGATCAAATATGGGGGACTTGCTGGGTGGCCTGTGGAACAGAGATTTGCCCACCAGCGGGGCGAGGGTGGATTTGGGCGGTGAAGCCTTGTTCCATGTCGATGGAACCCCACGCGAAGATTATGTCGGACAGGTTCCGATGACGCCGATTGATACCGCCGCCGATGGCAGCGATCCTGGCATAGCGGCGGTGTTGCGTGCCTTAAAGAAAGGCGATTAACGCTTATGCAAACAAAAGCCGGCGATCCGGGCGCCTTCGCTCATTTTGATCTCTCCCGCGTCGAGAGCCCTGCATTCGTGGTAGATGCAGCCAAGCTGCGCGCCAACTGCCAGATTCTGGCACAGGTCCGTGATGCTGCGGCGAGCGATGGCGGCGCGATCAAGATTTATGGCGCGCTCAAGGCATTCTCAATGTGGTCGGTAGCTCCCATCATGGGTGAGTATCTGGACGGCGTGTGCGCATCGGGTCTGTGGGAAGCGCGACTGGCGTCTGAATTCTATGATGGCGAGATTGCTACCTATTCCGCCGCATTCAAGCCGGAGGAATTGGACGAGATCTGCCGCCTGTCAGACCATGTGATTTTTAACTCGCCCAGCCAGCTGAAGCGGGCCGCATTGATACTGGATCATGCCGCGACAACAGGCGGAGATGTGTCTGTCGGGCTGAGGCTCAACCCGATGGTCCCCACCGGCGAGGTGTCCAAATATGACCCTAGCGCGCCGGGATCGCGCTTGGGCTTTCCGATCGACCAGCTTAACGAAGAAGTAATGGAAGGAGTGGAGGGCATCCACTTCCACAATTTGTGCGAACAGACGTTTTCACCCTTGCAGCAGACATGGGACCGAGTGTTTGACGCGATTGAGCCGTGGTTCGGCCAGCTCAAATGGATCAACATGGGCGGGGGCCATCACATCACTCGCGCCGATTATGAGCGCCCAGAGTTGATCGAATTCTTGAAAGATGCCGCTGCCGATACCGGTGCCGAGATTATTCTGGAGCCAGGCGAGGCGGTAGCTCTGGATGCAGGCATTTTGGTCGGAACTCTGCTCGACACCGGGTTTAATGACATACCTGTGGGCGTCACTGATGTCTCGGCTACGTGCCATATGCCCGATGTGCTGGAGGCGCCCTATCGTCCCGCCATGCTGGGCGAATTGGAGGGTGAGGACACCATCCCGATCCGGCTGGGCGGTCCGTCATGCTTGGCCGGAGACGTGATCGGCGATTATCGCCTTCCAGTGCCGGCAGAGCCAGGCGCTCGTTTCGCATTTCTGGATCAAGCGCATTATTCGATGGTCAAGACCAACACCTTCAACGGGGTCCAATTACCCAGCATATACTTGTGGGACAGCGACACAGATCAATTAGAACTGGTCAAGAGTTTCGAATATGAGGACTTCAAGCAGCGTCTTAGCTGACGATAAATCACACCACCCTATGCGTATTTTGCTTGATATCAGAGAATTCGCGAGTATAGCGCCCCCTTCGCTGCCGAGCCCTTAAAGCAAGGGTTGGGGGTCCCAACCGTAAGGCAGCTTTGTTGAAGCAAACTGGTTCGAAAGAGCCATTTTAGGGGGTCCCTTGAGTTGCAGCAATTTTCCGATGCAAAGGCAGTAGTCCAGGCCCTGGCGCCCGACGAAGCTGTCATTCTTAACCGACCCCACGCTGCCCAGCGTGCTGCCCGCTTCTTTACCCAGAAGTTTCCGGGCAAGGTTCTGTATGCGGTAAAGGCAAATCCTTCGCCGGATTTGATCCGCACGTTGTGGGGTGCAGGGATCACGCATTACGATGTCGCCTCGATCGCAGAGGTGCGTTTGGTGCGCGAAGCGCTGCCCGAGGCAACGCTGTGCTTTATGCATCCGATTAAGACGCCGCGCGCGATTTCAGAGGCCTATCATCAGCATGGCTGCACAACCTTCAGCCTTGATACGCTGGAAGAGCTGGACAAGATTGTTGAGGCCTGCCGCGACCCGCAAACGGGCGAGGCAGCGCAAGATCTGCGACTGGCGGTGCGGCTGCGCGTCTCCAGCGAATATTCCGAGCTTTCGCTAGCCGCCAAATTTGGGTGCGACCTGACGGATGCGCCCGAATTGCTGCAAACAGCCCGCCAACATTGCGACTGGCTGGGCGTGTGTTTCCACGTCGGCAGCCAAGCGATGAGCCCCTTTGCCTATGTGCAAGCCATCGATCGCACCCGTGCCGCCATTGCAGAGGCCTCGGTGGTGATCGACATGGTGGATGTTGGCGGCGGATTTCCCTCGGTCTATCCGGGTTTGGAACCGCCACCGCTGGAAGATTACTTCCAGATCATCAATCAGCACTTCTACGCTCTACCAATCGCCTACAACGCTGAATTGTGGTGCGAGCCGGGCAGGGCATTGGTTGCGGAATATTCGTCGCTAGTCGTCAAAGTGGACAAACGTCGCGGCGAAGAGCTGTACATCAACGATGGAGCCTATGGCGCATTGTATGATGCGGCCCATGTCGGCTGGCGTTTTCCGGTGAAAGCACTGGGAGATGACCTGCGCGATCCGGAGATGGACTTCGCCTTCTATGGGCCAACTTGCGATGATGCCGATTTCATGGAGGGGCCGTTTCCCCTGCCGGCGGACATCCAGGCCGGCGATTATATCGAAGTGGGCATGCTGGGCGCTTACGGCGCGGCGATGAAAACGGGCTTCAATGGGTTCGGCAATGCGGAGCAATTCGTAGTCACCGACGAGCCGATGGCCAGCCTGTTTGATGGCAGCCGCCAGCGGCCCGAAGCGGATAATGTTGTCAGCCTGAGGTAAGTCTATTTGCTTTTTGAACCCATGGTGTATTAACACACCAACTCACCATGGGAGAGCATTGATGAAATGGATGATCACATTGGCCGCCAGCGTTGGCATAATGGCTTCGGCCGCCTCGGCGCAGGATGCGACGCAAGCTGATCAAGCAGCCGACGATACTGATGCCAAGGGAATCGAGATGATGGTGCTGGGCACATATCATTTCAACAATCCCGGCCTCGATATGGTCAATATCGAATCCGATGATGTCCTTACGCCGCGACGGCAGGCCGAATTGGAAGCCATGACCGATGCGCTCGCCGAGTGGAAACCCACCAAGATCCTGGTTGAGGCGCAACCCTCGACCGACGATTTGCATATGAAGAGTTATCGCGAAGAGCCGGAAAAGCGCATTGCTGAAGATCGCAATGAGCATTTTCAAATCGGTTATCGCCTGGCGATGAAGTTGGGTCACAGCGATGTTTACGGGTTTGACGAAAAGTCGAGCGAGGGCGAGCCAGATTATTTCCCCATGCAGACGGTGATCAGTTGGGCACAAGCCAATGGTGCCATGGCTGAATTTGGCGCACTGGCAGGTCAAGTTGAGGCCATCGCCAAGGATCTGTCCAAGGATCAGGACCGTTGCAGCCTGGCGCGCAATTTGATCGGCCATAACGACCCCAAAGCCATAAATCAGGCTCACGGCTTGTTCTATTATGGCCTATTGCCTTTTGGTGATGCCAAGGCGCAGCCGGGGGCAGAGGTCAACGCCTATTGGTACATGCGCAATGCCAAGATGTTTGCAAAAGCCGATTTGATCGCTGAGCCGGGGGACCGTGTTTTGATCATTGTTGGATCGGGTCACAAATATTGGCTCGACCATTTTGCGGAAATGGCCGTCAACTATTCGCTGGTTGATCCGCGCCCCTATTTGGAGCGTGCCGATACTGGTGGCTGCTGAAATTCCAGATAGCCATTGCGCAACAAAAAAGGGGCAGGCCGCAAGGCCCGCCCCTTTGTTTTGTAGTGAAGTCTTGGCCTACATTCCGTCAACGCTCTTGCTGACCAGAATGTTCACGGCAACGCGGCGGTTTTGCGCTTTGCCTTCTGCCGTGCTGTTGTCAGCAGCTGGATCAGAATCTGCCATGCCGGTGGGCGTCAGCATACGATAGGGTTTCCAGCTGCATTGCTGCTGCAAATAGTTGACCACGCGGCCTGCGCGTTTTTCGCTCAGAGCTTGATTGACTTCATAGCTTCCGGTTGAGTCGGTGTATCCAACCACCAGCAACAAAGCATTGTCCATTGCACCGGCTTGTTCGGCCGTCGCGCACAAATCGTTGCGAGCTTGTGGGGAAAGGTTCCATCTGCCTGAGCCAAAATAGACATTGGTTGTGCCTTTGACATTGTATTGATCAATGTCTCCAAACCGGCCGCGCAGGGCTTCGGTTGCGGCGGCATTGGCAGAAACGCCAGCCTTGTTTTCGCCGATCGCTGCACCTTGCTGGGCGAACTGCTGCTGGGTTCCGCCGCGGATCATATTGGCGGTTTCCAGATCATCATCGGAGAAGGTTACGCGGGTGGCCACCAGGCCATTGTTCCACTGTACGGTCTTGATCTTGACCGGCAGACCGTTGAGCAGGGCGTCTTGGCCAAGCTGCTGCCGGTTCATGCCAAACAGACCTTTGCGGGCACGCACTTCGGTACCACTGCTGAGCGAAACGGTGGTGTTGCCGCTGGCATTGGTCACCATCATCTTGCCATCGTTGCGCGCCGAGATAATGCCTTCAACATCGGGGCCTTCGGTCAAGCCGCTGAGGTCAGCAGGAACAGAGCCGACTACCGTGGTCAGGACATCTGCTTCGGCAGTTGTGGCGACTGCATCAGTCGCAGCCTCCAGCTCTTGCGCAGATAGCCCCGCAGTGGCGGTGGTTGCTAGCAGCGTCATGGCGAGAACCGATGCTGGCTTCTTTGTAATGGCAATCATTGTTGTACTCCTTCAACTTATGTCGGCCCATGGGCCCGCTAGCACGGCTGATATTGCCTTGCCTGACGGGGCGACCCCGACCGTTTCTCAATCTTTGCCAACGCTTTCTTGGCGCTGGGTGCGTCGAGTGATGGCGATAACGTGTCTAACCAGTGAACGGTTCCTGACACTTCGTGGATTGTAGGGACAATCAGAGACGACTTTGCGACGAACGGACTAAATCGCAGCTTAGACGGTCCCATTCTGACCGGAACTTATGCTCAGTCAAACCCGACAAATCGCGCTGTTTCACCCATATCCTTGCGGTTTGAATAGACGCGGTTCGCAGGAAAGTCTGGGTCCGGCCAGCCCATCGCAACCGCCTTCATAATGACTTGATCGTCAGGAATACCTGCATGCTCTCTAACAACAGGGCTCTGCATGATGCCTTGGGAGTTGATCACACAGCCTAGGCCCCGGCTCCATGCGGCATTGACCAATGCAGTTGTAGCTGCGCCGCAATCAAATGCGGTGTCATCGCTGCCAGACAATTCACGGTCATAGGTCACGATGACGCAAACCGGTGCGTCAAACTGACGAAATCCGCGCAAGACCCAATCCTGACGGGCATCCTTATCATCGCGGGCGATGCCCATTTCGTTGAACAATTGTACGGCCACTTCGATCTGACGTTCGCGGTGGACCCCTGCAAATGGCTCTCCACGACGGAATTCGCGGCTATCGGGCTCGCCAGCCAGAATCCGTTCGGTGTTCCCTTTGCGAATTTTGTCGAGCGGCTCACCCGTGATGACATGGAAATGCCATGGCTGGGTGTTCATCGATGTCGGTGATCGCATGGCGAGCGCCACAATTTCTTCGATCAACTCGCGCGGAACGGGCTTATCAAGATAGCCACGAATCGATTTTCGGCCGCGCACGACTTCTTCAAACGTCTGATCGGGTGTTCCACTCATGCAAATAGGCTCCAAGAATTTTCCGTACGGTAGCCTACCGTCTGGCGGGCGTAAAATACGTTACGGCAATGGACGTTGATTAGGCTTCGAAATAGGGCTTGTCGCCCGCGATGGTGACGCGTTCCATTACCCGCCGGGCTGGAAAGTAATCGCTTACGGCCAAATGTTGGCACACCCGATTGTCCCAAAACGCGATCGAGCCTTTCTGCCAACGGAACCTGCATTGGATCTCCGCATCGGCAGCGGTCGCATACAGATGCGATAAAATCCATTGGCTTTCGTCCTTGGACAGGCCTTCGATATGGCTGGTGAAGCCATTGTTGACGTAAATCGCCCGCTCGCCCGTTTCAGGATGTGTTCGGATCACAGGATGGCGCATCGGCGGGTATTTCTCGTGCAGTTCTTCCGGCTTCTTGTTCAGACGCTTGGCAAAGACGCGGGCAATGTCATGCACAGCGGTCAAGCCTTCGCAAAATTGCTTCATCTTCTCTGACAGGCGTTCATACGCCAAATGCATATTGGCAAACAGAGTGTCGCCACCAACCTCGGGCACCTCGTGGGCGTACAGTATTGAACCCAGCGAAGGGCGTTCGCGCCAGGTGACGTCGGAGTGCCAATTGTTTTCCTGTCCACGGCTCTTGGGGCCATGCGCGATGCGCAAGACTTCTGGATTGGGTTGATCTTTGGGCGTGGCGGGGTGGATCTCCAGCTCGCCAAAATGGCGGGCGAAGGCGATGTGTTGTTCCTGCGTCAATTCCTGATCGCGAAAGAAAATTACGCCATATTTCAGGAGGGCAGAGCGGATTTCGGGAATTTTGTGTGCGATGTCTGCTGCGGCCAGATCAATCTCAAGCACCTCTGCTCCGATTGCAGGCGTCATCGGCCTGATCGTCAAAGAGCCTGTGTCCAGTGCGGATTTATCGGCCAAACTCGCCATGCATTCTCTCCCTCGTCCAAAGGAGTGATGCGCGATTATGCCGCTTTGCGCAACTCTAGGTCCAGCCTGTCCCAGATTTCCACCAAGGCGTCTGCCAGTTCGTCCATCATATCTTCGGTATGGTGCGGTCCGGGTGTAAAGCGCAGACGCTCTGTGCCGCGCGGCACGGTGGGGAAATTGATCGGTTGCACATAGACGCCATATTCGGCCAGCAAGATATCGCTGATCTTCTTGGCACGAATTGGATCGCCAACCATCACAGGAACGATATGCGTGGTCGAATCCATCACGGGCAAGCCAGCATCGCGCAGCTTCGCCTTCAGCATGGCTGCCGAAGCTTGCTGGGCATCACGCTCTTCGCTGGACGATTTGAGATGCTTGACCGATGCCAGCACTCCGGCGACCAAAACCGGCGATAGCGAGGTGGTGAAGATAAAGCCGGGCGCATAGCTGCGGATGCAATCGATCACCTTGGTGTCAGCCGCGATATAACCGCCCATGACGCCAAACGCCTTGCCCAGCGTACCTTCGATTATGTCGATCCGGTCGGCAGCTTCGTCGCGTTCGGAAATGCCACCGCCGCGCTTGCCATACATGCCAACCGCGTGGACCTCGTCGATATAGGTCAGCGCGTTGTACTTCTCGGCCAAGTCACAAATCGCATGGACCGGCGCGACATCGCCATCCATGGAATATACGCTTTCAAACGCGATAACCTTGGGGGTGTCAGGGTCTTCTGCCGCCAACAATTCTTCCAGATGTTCCATGTCATTGTGGCGGAACACGTGCTTTTCACAGCCGGAATTGCGGATACCGGCAATCATGCTGGCGTGGTTCAACTCGTCAGAATAGACTACGCAACCCGGCAGTAATTTGGCGAGTGTTGAAAGTGTCGCATCGTTCGATACATAGCCCGATGTGAACAGCAGCGCGCCTTCTTTGCCGTGCAAGTCAGCCAGTTCGTGTTCCAGCTGGACATGGAAATGGGTGTTACCACCGATATTGCGGGTGCCGCCCGATCCTGCGCCAACATCGTGCAGCGCGGTTTCCATCGCCTCGATGACTTTGGGATGTTGCCCCATGGCGAGATAATCATTGGAGCACCAAACGGTGATCGGCTTAGGACCGTTATGCCCGGCAAAGCAGCGCGCATTGGGGAACGCTCCCTTGTTGCGCATGATGTCGATAAACACACGATAGCGGCCTTCAGAATGGAGCCGATCAATCGCCTTGTCGAATATCTGATCGTAATTCACGTCATGGTCCGCTTCGTTGCGCCAGCTTTTACCAGCCGCCGATTGGAGGACGATTTAGGAGCATCGGTTGCATTTTGCTACCGCAATCTTTGCGAGTGATTCGCAGCAAAAGACGCCGTTATCGGGCTGTGATTTGCCTTCGGTACCTTACGTGAGCCGAAAAACAGGCAATCCACCATCGTTGTCTGCTCGCACAAATTCTTCGCGGACAGATTCGATGAAGTCGGCAATTTCCTGCCGAACCCTCAGCCAAAGCGCGATTTCGGCTGATTGCGTGCCGGGAATGGACTCCACAATCACTTCCAGAACGGCGTCAATCAGGCCCAGATACCATTGCGGCCCGATCTCCAGTGCATCGTGATGGTGGACAATCGTCGTGCCTTGTTCGATCCGGGTGCGATTGGCATCCTCGGCCCATTGCAGCATCAGAAAAAGGGTCGCTGTCACCATGCGCCCTTCCAATTCGGCAGTATCGCCAACCCCATGATATTCGAAGGATCCGCGTGCGCCGGGATGGCGGCGATAATAACGGTCCAGCACTTTTTTAGTGATATCCCCTTGCGCCTCTGCCAGCCGGTTCAGGCCTAATTCGGCCAGGCCGGCATCGCTGAGGCTCATAACCGGTCCAGTCACGTCAGAACTTTTCCAGCGTTGTGATCCCATATCCGGCGAATGCGTCCGAAAGCCGCACAAAATCGTCGAGTTGGCCGGTGGTGACGGCTTTGTCTGGCTTAGAACGCTCAAACGCTTGCCCCGTCGTGCGGTAAACTATCCGGCGGGCGATCCCTGCGGCGCCATGGACGAATTGCACATCCGTCCCGATTGCAGCGCGAAGCTCGTCCTCCAACAGAGGGAAATGCGTACAGGCCAGCACAATGGTGTCGATGTCTTGGCCATGGGGTTGCAGCATTAATCCCTTGGCTTGTTCAGTGACTGCGTCGATCGAGACGGGCTGACCGCGCATCTTGGCCTCGGCCAGTTCAACCAAGCCATTGGCACCATGGCGCAGCAATCGTTGGCCAGATGCGAATTCCTGGGCGAGATTGTCTACATAGGCCTGACGCATGGTCGCCTCTGTCCCAAGCAAACCGATCACACCGCTGCGCGTCATCTCAGCGGCGGGTTTGATCGCAGGCACCGTGCCCACAATCGGAATTTCCAACACATCGCGCACCATACCCAGCGCGATGGTGCTGGCGGTGTTGCAGGCGATGCAAATCAGTCGCGGCTGATAGCGTTCTGCCATGCGCCCCAACAGGCCGGAAACGCGCGCTGCGATCTCTGCTTCGCTTTTTGCGCCATAAGGCAGGCCCGCTTCATCTGCAGCATAGATCACCGGGGCATCGGGCAATTGTGCGCGCAGCTCGCTGAGCACGGATAGCCCGCCAACGCCGGAATCGAACAACAGGATTGGGGCTTGGGGGATTGGCGATGGCGCGCTGGCTTCCAAAGAAAACTCCGATCAGGCCGCATGTATCACAGCCATGCACTTCACATTTGCGGCCAAATAGAAGAAAAAGAACGAATTAGACAAGCGTGTCCCGGCGGAGAGAGACTTTGGAATCTGTTTTAGCGTTATTGATGGGCTATATGTTCGGCAGCATTCCGTTCGGGTTGTTGCTGACCAAAATGGCTGGTCTGGGCGATGTGCGTGACATTGGCAGCGGCAATATCGGGGCGACCAACGTTCTGCGCACTGGCAACAAATGGCTGGCTGCAGGTACGCTTTTGCTCGACATGTTGAAAGGGTTCGTTCCCGTCGCCTTGGCCGGACTGCTGTTCTATGCACCGCTCGACTATGGTGAGGCCACCATCGGCACGGTGCCAGCTGCCGCGCTGGGCGCAGTTTTGGGGCACAGCTTTCCCGTCTGGCTGGGGTTCAAAGGGGGCAAGGGCGTCGCCACCAATGCGGGGGTCAGCTTTGGCATCGGCTGGCCAATTGGATTGGCTTATGCCCTGGTGTGGATCGGCGTGCTGGCATTTGGACGGATCAGCTCTGTTGCCGGGATGAGCGCGGTTGTGGCCGCTGCCTTTGCTGCGGGCATCACAGGCTATTCCGAATTCATTCCCGTTCTGACGATCATCGCCTTGCTGATCATCTGGCTGCACCGTGCCAATATTGGCCGTTTGATGCGCGGCGAAGAGCCCAAGATTGGCGGCAAGAAGTGACCGGTGCTGCGCGCTGATGGACGCCGCTGACACGAAAACCGAACTATCCCAGCAAGAGGCCTTCGCGCGTATTCGATTACTGCGTTCGCCCAATATTGGCCCTGTTTCCTTTCGCCAATTGCTCGCTCGGTTCGGGACGGCCACCGCCGCGCTTGAGGCTCTGCCTGAGCTTGGAGGCAAGGGGAAACGAACCTATCGTGCCGCGGGCCAAGGCAAGATCGAGGACGAAATCGAGGCGGTGAAGCGGGCGGGCGCACGCTATCTGTTTCACGATTCTCCCGACTATCCTGCACTGCTGGCCAACCATGACAGCGCGCCGCCCATCGTGACGATCCGTGGGAATATCGCGTTGGCGCATCAGCCTAGCGTGGCCATGGTCGGTGCGCGTAACGCCAGCGCAGCTGCGGTAAAACTGGCACGCGATTTTGGCGCTGCTTTGGCCGAGCAAGGCTTTACCGTGGTGTCCGGCTTGGCCCGAGGGATTGATGGCGCATGCCACGAAGGGGCGTTGAGTGCGCGTGGCGGCGGCACCATCGGGGTGATCGCCAGTGGGATCGAAATTGCCTATCCGCCCCAACATGCCGAGCTTCAGGAACGCATCGCTACAGACGGGCTGTTGATGGCAGAACAACCGCCAGGAACCGAACCACGTGGCAGTCACTTCCCGCGCCGCAATCGCATCATCGCAGGATTGGCGGCTGGTACATTGGTGGTGGAGGCTGCACCCAAGTCTGGCTCACTGATCACCGCACGGCTGGCGGGCGAAGCGGGCAGGGAGGTGATGGCGATCCCTGGTTCTCCGCTGGATGCGCGATCGTCAGGTTGCAACCAGTTGATCCGCGAAGGGGCAGTGTTGGTGCAATCGGCCGAGGATGTGGTGGAATTACTGAGCGGGTTCGATGGCTCACCAAAGTCGAGCGTGAACGAGGGTGCCAGCAGCTTTGACTATGATGTTGAGGAGTTTGCCGAGGCGCAACCGGCCAACATCGGCGGCCTGCTGACAACGGCCCCTGTCGCGGTGGACGAGTTGATCCGCCAATCTGGGACCAATCCGGCATCGGTGCAGATGGCGTTGCTGGAATTGGAGATCAGCGGCGAGCTGGTAAGGCACGCTGGTGGACGGGTCTCGCTTGCAGCTTAGCGATTGTCCCACTAACTGGCCGCTTGACACGAATGAATCTCCAACCCCACTCTCGCGCGTACGTACACGTGTAAGGACCGAAACACTCTCACCATGCAATTAGTAATCGTTGAATCGCCAGCAAAGGCGAAGACCATCGAGAAGTATCTCGGCAAGGATTTCAAAGTTCTGGCCAGCTACGGCCATGTCCGCGATCTACCGCCCAAGGATGGCAGCGTCCGGCCGGACGAGGACTTTGCGATGGATTGGGAGCTGTATCGCGACAAGCAAAAGCGATTTAAGGAAATCGCCGATGCGGCCAAGGGGGCCTCGCGTCTGGTTCTCGCAACTGACCCTGACCGCGAAGGCGAAGCGATCAGCTGGCATATTCAAGAGCTGCTGAAAAAGCGCAAAATCTTGCCGGCCAAGGTCGACCGAGTGGCGTTTAACGCCATCACCAAGAATGCCGTAACAGAGGCGATGAAAAGTCCGCGCCAGCTCGATACCGATCTGGTTGACGCCTATCTGGCGCGCCGGGCGCTGGACTATCTGTTCGGCTTTACCCTTTCGCCCGTGCTTTGGCGCAAGCTGCCCGGGGCAAAGTCCGCTGGCCGTGTGCAATCGGTCGCTTTACGTTTGGTGTGCGAGCGTGAGCGCGAGATCGAGCTGTTCAAGGCGGATGAATATTGGTCTGTTCTGGCCAAGCTGGAGCAGGACGGGACGCAATTCGATGCACGGCTGGTCAAGTTTGAGGGCAAGAAGCTCGACAAATTGACGCTGGGCAATGAAGGCTCGGCCATGGCGGCCAAGGCTGCGGTTGATAATGGTCGCTTCACCATTGAAGAGATCGAGACAAAGCCGCTCAAGCGCAATCCAGCGCCTCCGTTTACAACGTCAACATTGCAGCAAGAAGCCTCGCGCAAGCTGGGCTTTTCCGCCAGCCACACGATGCGTTGTGCGCAGTCTTTATATGAGGCGGGCGCCATCACCTATATGCGGACTGATGGTGTGCAGATGGACGGCAGCGCGATTGCGGCCGCTCGCGATGCGATCGCTGAACGCTATGACAATAATTACATTCCGGAAAAGCCGCGCTTTTACAGCACCAAGGCCAAGAATGCTCAGGAAGCACACGAAGCCATCCGGCCCACCAATTTCAGCCGTGACGCGGCGGGATCGGGTGACGAGGCAAAGCTGTATGGCCTGATATTCAAGCGAGCCATGGCCAGTCAAATGTCGGCTGCGCAGCTGGAGCGGACCACTGTCACTCTGCGTGAGGCGACCGGCCAGCACGAGCTGCGCGCAACCGGACAAGTTGTGAAATTCCCTGGCTTCCTGGCGGTCTATCAAGAAGGGTTTGACGATAAGTCGGACGAAGATGACGACGGCTTGCTGCCTGTGATGCACAAGGGCGATAGCCCGCTGAAGAAAGCGGTCGAGGCCAATCAGCACTTTACCCAGCCGCCACCGCGTTATTCCGAAGCGAGCCTGGTCAAGCGTTTGGAAGAACTGGGCATCGGTCGGCCATCGACCTATGCCTCGACCATCCAGACGCTGCGCGATCGCGATTATGTACGGATGGAAAAGAACCGCTTCTTTGCCGAGGAATCCGGTCGATTGCTGACCGCTTTCTTGGAGCGTTTCTTCCCCAATTACGTCGCCTATGAATTTACCGCCGGAATGGAAGACGAATTGGATGTCGTGTCCGATGGGCGCGAGGCCTATAAGGTTCTGCTTGCCAAATTCTGGAAAGATTTCAAACCCAAAGCCGACGAGGTGATGGAGAAGCTTCCTTCAGAAGTAACCGAAGTTCTGGACGAATATCTGTCCGATTACCTGTTCCCGGAAACTGAAGAGGGCAGCGATCCGCGCAAATGTCCTTTGTGCGATACTGAAGGGCGCGAAGGCGGCCGTTTGGCGTTGCGCGGGGGCCGCTTTGGCGCCTTTGTCGCCTGTGCCAACTATCCCGAGTGCAAATTCACCCGCCGTTTCGCTCAACCGGGAGCAGATGGCGAAGACGGTGCTGCCGATGGATTGATGGGCGTGCATCCGGAAACGGGCGAGGAAATCCATCGCAAGACGGGCCGCTTTGGCCCCTATATCGAGATGGTAGAGGACGAGGCGAAAAAGCGCGCTTCCATCCCCAAGGATCTGCCGGACTTTGATCTGGATTGGGCGGTCAAACTGCTCAGCCTGCCGCGCATTGTTGGCGAACATCCTGAAACGGGCAAGGAAATCGAGGCCGGCCTGTGGCGTTATGGTCCGGCGGTGCGGCATGAAGGCACCTATGGTAAACTGCAAAGCACAGCGGAAATCTTTGATATCGGTATGAACCGCGCGGTCGATCTGCTGGCGCAATCGGCCAATCGCAAAGGTGGTGGCCGGGGCAAAGCCGAGCCGATTAAGACCTTGGCAGCCCACCCGACCAGTGGCGGCGAGATGAAGGTGATGCCGGGCCGCTATGGCCCCTATGTCACCGATGGCACCACCAATGCGACGATCCCTAAGGATATGAAGCCTGAGGATCTGACCGAGGCGCAGGCGATCGAATTGATCGATGCCCGAGTGGCCAAGGGGCCGGCCAAGAAGAAGGGTCGCAAGAAGGCCGCTCCTAAGAAAAAGCCTGCTGCCAAGAAGAAGGCCCCAGCCAAGAAAAAGGCGTCCGCTAAAAAAGAAGCCTAGTCAGGCGCCACGATCATAATGTCCTGCCGCGCGGCGATCCGATGCCGGAATTACGGATGAACCACGAAAGGTAATCTTTACCCATTTCGCTTGCGGGGCATTCACCGCATCGCGTTGGTAATTCGTCAAGTTTTACCCGCTAGAGCATGCTGTATGGAATGAAGCCATATAGCGGACCGGCATAGTGATCGAAGTAGAAGTCCAGAACGAGACCCACCAAAGCCAGGCGCTAATTCGCTTTGCCGCTGTGCCGCGCATTGGTGAAGGGCTGCGCCTGCGCGAGCCCGATGGCATGTGGGCCAGCTATGACGTGATCGACGTTTGGTATCAGAAGGCCGAGTTTGGCGATATCTGGATGCCATTTCTGCACATTCGGATGACACCCGGCGAAAACGCGATGGACACATCCAGCAATGGGTATGACTTCCAAAGGGAGCTCGAACCATTCAAAATCTGATCAAGCGCACCACTGGCCCGAACAAGGGGCAAGGCAATCGTTCACCTGAGGATGAGGCGAACCTGCAGGCTGAAACACATGGTGCGGAGATGCGACGCGCTGCGCCAGCTGAGCATGAGCCTGCTGAAAATGCACCCGATCACGCGCCTGATCATGATGTCTCAACACCGACCGCTGAGCCGCAAGATACTGATGCGATTGTTCGCGCAGCCAAGGCCATGCGCGATGTCTACCAGACCCATCAGGCTCGTCCGAAAATCTGCTTAATCGTCGATGATAGCCGCGTGATCCGCAAGGTTAGCCGCAAGATTGCGACCAGCCTGGGCTTTACGCCGATTGAGGCAGAAAATGGCGAAGAAGCGCTCGCCCGGTGCAAGCAGAAAATGCCCGATCTGGTGCTGACCGATTGGCAAATGCCCGAGATGGACGGGATCGAGTTTGTCCGCCAACTGCGCGCAATCCCGACGCCGCATCGCCCCACAATCGTGTTCTGTACATCCAAAGGCGCAGCAGCTGACATTCACGAGGGCATTGCCGCTGGTGCCGATGATTATGTCATCAAGCCATTCGACGAGGCGACGCTTCAGGCGAAACTCGAACGGCTCTAACCGAATTTCTTAGCTGACCCTCGCAATTTCTGGCCGCAGGGGCTACGCCCACCGGCCATGGGCAAAGAACATTTCGAGCGGCACAAACAACCCTGGAACGCGGAAGAGGCAGGGCGCCTGAAACTGCTCGCGTCAAAGGGGCAGGGGCTGAAACAGATCGCCAAGGCGCTCAATCGCAGCGAAGATTCGACCAAGAGCTTTGCCAAGCAGCAAAAAATCAAGATCGCCAAAAAGCGTTAGCTTTTGGCCATCGTCATCTTTGGCCCGACTAAGCAAAGGGAGATATCCGCATGAAGAATTGTAAATCTGGCGCGCGTACCGCAATTTTTGGCGTTGTTGTTCTGAGCCTAGCTGCTTGTGGAAGCCCAGCGGATCAGGCCGAAGTTGACGGTTCAAGTGATCCTGCCAACTCTTCTGCTGGCACACCGCCGGACGTGACGGGCGCAAATGATGCATCCACCCTATCGGCCGCGCAGACTTGCCACGATAAAGTATGGTTGGAAGATGAGCGCTTCAGCGAACTGCCCAACGCTGCAGTCTCGATCAATCCTACAACTCTCGATGACAATGATCCAACCATCGGCTGGATTGTTGAATGGGATAATCCGCAGGTTTCGGCCAGCGGAACCTGCTTAGTCGAGGGCGTCAATGTTACGATAGTGGATGATTGAGCAATTGCCTCACGCGCTTGGGCCTTATGCGACCATCACAAGCTCAAAATGTTCACAAGCAATCATCAGATCATCATCAACATTGATATCTGTTCCGGCCAATACGCGCGTGAAATAGGCATGGTGTGCATCGCGCCACCATTCCAGCGTTAGATCGCCTTCGCCCTCTGCGCGGGCAAATTCGGCATCGACTTCACTGAACTTCTTGAACTCAACCGAAGTCGTGCGGGTGATCGCGTGGGCGATGCCGTCAAAATCGGTCACTACATTTAGGTCGCCGGGTCGAGGCAGCGGATCATTGCAGATTTCATATTCCTGTACCGACCCTGCCGTTGCGCGCTTTTTACCGTCGAGCACCAATTGTAGGCAGATATCGGCATCTTCGCGATTGTCGCAGAAATGGAATGAAGCGACTGGCTGTTCTGGTGCATCTGGGTGCTCAGCGCGGAACAGGTCCCACAATTTTCTGACGCTTGGGTGCATTACTTCACCCAGTCGAGGCCGATTTCCTCAAATACTTCGCGGTTGTCGGACCAGTTTTCGTCTACCTTCACATGCAGGAACAGATGAACTTTCTGGCCCAGCACTTGGGCCAGCTCCGTTCGCGCAGCTTCTCCGATAGCTTTGATCCGCTGACCGCCTTTGCCCAAAACGATGGGCTTTTGGCTGTCACGTCCGATCACAATTTGCTGGCGCACCTCCACCGAACCGTCGGGCCGTTGGGTGTAGCTCTCGGGACGGACGGCGGCGTCATACGGAAGTTCGTCATGCAATTGCAGATATAATTGCTCTCGGGTGATTTCGCAGGCCAGCAACCGTTCTGAGGCGTCGGACACCTGATCTTCGGGATAATGCCATGGACCTTCGGGCATCATCTCAGCCAAACTTCCCTTCAGCTCCTCAATGCCATCACCAGTCAGCGCAGAGACAAAGAACACCTCGCCGAAATCGACCTTGCTGGTCAATTCCTCTGCCAAAGCCAGCAACGGCTCTTTCTTGGCCTTATCGACCTTGTTCAGCAACAAAATCTTGCGTTCTGGGCGCTTTGCAATCGTCTCGATCAGCGGTTCGAGCTCGTGCCGGCGCTGCTTGATCGGATCGACCAGCAAAACGAGGGCATCGGCGCTTTCTGCGCCTTCCCATGCTGCGCTGACCATGGCGCGGTCCAACCGCCGCTTGGGAGCAAAGATGCCCGGCGTATCGACCAGGATCATCTGCGTGTCAGGGTTTTCACCCTTATGCAGAGCGATACCCAACATGCGCGAGCGGGTGGTCTGCGCCTTGGCCGATGTGATCGCGACCTTTTGCCCAACCAGTTGGTTGACCAGCGTTGATTTTCCGGCATTGGGAGCACCGATCACGGCGACAACACCGCATTTCTGTTTAGTCATTGTGTAAAATCCTTAGCGCCTGTTCTGTCGCTGTAAGTTTGGGTCCGGATCATCCGAATTCGTCCATAAAAGCTTTGGCGGCCAGTTTTTCGGCTTCCTGCTTATTGCTGGCAGTCGCCTTTGCATCGCCCACATTTTTTACGCTGACCCGCACCGTAAAGCGGGCGGCGTGATCTGGCCCGCTGCGATCTACCAGCTCGTATTGAGGAGGCTGGCGCTGGTTGCCCGCGGCCCATTCTTGCAGCGCGCTTTTGGGGTGCTTGATGTTACCGGTATCGCCATCCATTTCTTCAGCCCATAGGCCTTTGATCACTGCTGCCGTGGCGGCAAATCCGTTTTGACGAAAACTCGCTCCCAATAGTGCTTCCATGACATCGCCCAAGATGTTGGTACTTTGCGCGCCGCCATCATCGCGGGCTTGCTTGCCCAAGCGGATGTGATCGGCCAGGTCGATCCGTCGTGCGATCCGTGCGCAAGTGGCGCGGCTTACCAAGGCGTTCAGGCGCTGGGATAGCTTGCCTTCAGGCGCACCGCTGCGGGAATAGAGCCAGTCCGCAATGGTCAGACCCAAAACCCGGTCCCCCAAAAACTCCAACCGTTCGTAATCATCATGCGGACCATAGCTTCCATGCGTAAGCGCGCGCAGCCATAGCTCTTCATCCGCAACGGTAAAGCCCAACCGCTTCAACCATTGAACGCTTTCTGGAGCGATGGTGTTCATATACCCTCCGCCGAGCGATCCCAGCGGACAGCCGATAACCATGTCCATGGCTTTATCCATTCACCGCTGCCGTCAAATGACCAGGTGATGGAGGTTGCCTTACCAACCAAATTATCTTGTGGGACCAGACCAACTCCTCCGCCCGCTTCTGCGCGGTAGCGGCTGTCCTGCGAGTTATCGCGATTATCGCCCATCACAAATATCCGGCCAGCAGGCACGATAATTGGGCCATAATTGTCCATCGGCGTTGGCCCGAAATCGAGTACATTATAAGTTTTGCCCGATGGCAGGGTCTCTTGATATTGGACGTAATTGCACACCATCCCGCCCTCAGCTGTCTCTTCCATTTCAGCACCCCAGGCACAGTTGGTGTTGGCCGAGACAGGAATCACAAAGGATTTGATCGGTTTGCGAAAGATAGGCTCACCGTTCAAGATCACTTGTCCATCGCGCATGGCCACGCTGTCACCGGGCAGTCCAATAACGCGTTTGATATAGTCGGTGCCATCAATTGGATGCTTGAAAATGGCCACATCGCCGCGCTCAGGTTGGCTCGCCAAGATCCGGCCTGAAATCTGGGGCATGCCGAAGGGAACCGAACTGGACGAATAACCATAGGCCCACTTTTGTGCGACCAACACATCGCCATTCCACAATCGTGGCAACATGCTCTCAGATGGAATCGAAAACAGCGAGAAAAAAAAGATGCGGAACGCCAGCACAACAATGGCCAGTTTTAGCACGAACAGAGCGAAACTGCCCCAGCTTTCCTGCTCTGCGGGTTCGGCCGCATGTGCTGATGCGATTGCGGCATCATTAGCAGCCGCGTCTTCCGCATTGGGGCCAGTATGTACATTGTCAGTCATAGATGCATTCGTATCTTCAGGGTTTTCATACGTCGCTGGGTTCCCTAGTCGCCTCAGCACACTCAGACAAAGGCTTTTCGCATGACAGACCCGATCCGCACTGCCTGGGACACGCTCCACGCAATCGATCACCCCACATTGGCTGCGCTATTTGAAGACACCGGACGGGTCGAATCCCTGTCTGGGCGGATCGAATGGCCCAGCCAGGATGGCGATTGCGGCATCCTGTTCGATTGGTCCAAAACGCACCTCAACGCGCCGCTGATTGCCGGTTTCGAGCAATTGGCTGATGCGTGTGACTTTGCCGGGCAACGCGAAAAGCTGTTCAATGCAGAGATCATCAATGTGACCGAGGGGCGTGCCGCTACGCACACGGCGATGCGCGGCGCTGGCGAGGCGAGCAAGGTTGAGGAAGGCGAAGCTTTGCTGCGCAGAATGGGAATATTGGTTGAGGCGATCCACGATGGCGCCTTGGGCGATGTCAAACATCTCATCCACATCGGCATTGGCGGATCGGCGCTGGGGCCAGCATTGGCGGTGGATGCGCTTACCCGCGATCTAGCGAAGGTGGATGTGCATGTCGTCTCCAACATTGATGGCGTTGCCCTAGAGCAGGCCTTTAACGCGTGCGATCCGGCCACGACGATGGTGGCAGTTGCATCCAAGACCTTCACCACGATCGAGACGATGACCAACGCTCATTCGGCGCTGAAATGGCTGGCCGACAATGGAATTGATGATCCGTCGGGCAGGGTGGTTGCGCTAACCGCCAGCCCGGAAAAAGCGGTAGAATGGGGCGTTGACGAGACTCGTGTGCTGCCATTTCCCGAAAGCGTGGGCGGGCGCTACTCGCTATGGTCCAGCATTGGTTTCCCCGTTGCCTTGGCGATTGGCATGGAGGAATTCACCCAGTTCCTGAACGGCGCACTGGCGGTTGACGCTCATTTTGCCGAAACCAATGGAGCGGACAATCTGTGCCTGCGGGCGGCATTTGCGGATCAATATTACACCCGGTTGCGAGGGTGCCAGACCCGTGCCGTATTTGCCTATGACGAGCGGTTGGGTCTGCTGCCAGATTATCTCCAGCAATTGGAGATGGAGAGCAATGGCAAGCGCGTGACCGCATCGGGCGAGCCGGTCGATGGGCCGACTGCGCCGATCACATGGGGCGGGGTGGGAACCGACGCACAGCACGCCGTGTTCCAATTGTTGCACCAGGGAACGCATCTGGTGCCGGTGGACTTTATCGCCAGCATTGCACCGGGTGACGCGTTGGATCCTGCCCATCACCAGATCCTGCTGACCAATTGCTTTGCCCAAGGGGCGGCCCTGATGGCGGGCGGCAATATGAGCGCCGATGGAACTGATCCGGCGCGCGCCTTTCCAGGCGACAGGCCCAGCGCCACCATGCTGTGCGACGATCTGGATCCGGCCACTTTGGGTGCGCTGATTGCATTTCACGAACACCGCACCTTTGCCAATGCTGTGCTGATGGGCATCAATCCCTTCGATCAGTTCGGGGTCGAACTGGGCAAGAAAATGGCCAAGGATATCGAGTCGGGCGGGGCCGAATTTGATGCGAGCACGAAGGCTTTGTTGGCGAAAGCAGGGTTGGGCTGAGCAGGTTTTCCGGTGGCTACTGGTGCTTATTCCTAGGGCCGGTTGACGTTGCAGTAAGTCTGATCAATACTGCAGACATGAGGCACCCAAAGTGCCCGACAATATTTGGTCGCGATCCATTACGGCAATTATGCCAGGCCGCGTGACCATACCCATTGTGTGCTCCCGCGGGTTTTAGGGAGGTTAACAATGGTTTTTTCGAAAATTTCCAATCGCGCGCTAGCAATGGCGGGCACTGGCCTTGTGGCCGCATGCGGCTTTGCCTTGATGCCACAGGCTGCTTCTGCGGTTGAATGTTCCAATTCTGGTGCATCGACGACAGCCGCTGATGACGGTGGAACCGCAAATAACACCGCATGCGGAAATGGTGCAACTGCCACTGGTGCTGCCGGCGGCAACACTGCGATTGGTGGTGGCGCCAATGCCAACGGCGCTGGCGATGGCAACACAGCCATTGGTTTTGATTCAGATGCCAGCGAGGCGACCAACGGTGTAGCCGTGGGATCACGAGCCGAAGCGAGCGGCACCAATGCTGTTTCTGTTGGTGGCAATTCAAGCGCTACGGCGACAAATGCGACCGCGGTGGGCCGTGAGGCAGATGCTCTCGCCACGGGCGCTACTGCTGTGGGTGGGCAAGCCATCGCAGGAGGCCTTACGTCTGTCGCTGTGGGCAACACGTCTTCATCCGCAGGAACGCGAGCAATCGCTATTGGGTTTGGCAGCTCAGCGACGACCACGGCCGGTCTGGCGCTGGGTGATGCGGCTCAGGCAACTGGCATCAGTTCTACCGCGATCGGCGATGGAGCGTCGGCATCTTCTACTTCTGCGATAGCGATAGGCACAGGAGCAACCGGGTCATCTTCCAATTCAGTTGCTGTTGGAACGAATACTGCTGCTGGCGGTGAAGCTGTGGCAGTCGGATTTAATGCATCAGCAAGTAGTACCGGACAAACAGCTGTAGGTGGCCAATCAATTGCGTCAGGCACGCGCGCAACAGCGCTTGGCAGGGGCTCAGAGGCAACAGGTGCATTTTCTATAGCAATCGGAACCGATTCGACAGATGGCGGGTCGACTGGAGCTGTTGCGTCGGGCGATCGTTCGGTTTCTCTCGGTCTCGAATCCCTGGCGACTGCGGATGACGCCATCGCAATCGGCACCAACACCATAGCAACTGGCCCGAGCGCCGCCGCCTTTGGTGCTGGTTCGGAGGCAGTTGGCCAGGAATCTACTGCGATTGGTAATGCAACGCGTGCTGGCGGCTTGCGCAGTGCAGCCTTCGGT